>NZ_JBXAJK010000001.1:0-2029443 GCF_058797175.1 Microbacterium sp. GW823-FHT02G05 | reverse complement strand
AGGCTTCGAAGTGTGGTGGGCTGTCCGCCAGCATGAGGGGAGTGAGGCCTTCCGGCCCTTCCGCTTCCCTGTGGGGCGAACAAGTAATAACTTACGCGCAACCCCACCAACCCACAAATCAACCCACCCCGCCGGGCGTGTCGCCGCATGCCTCTCAGGAAGCACGCGCGTGAGGACAAAAGGAGCGCTGGGGACTCCCACCGCCGAAGAGGCGACGACCCCGATCGGATCATCGCCTCTTCTGTGCACGACGTGGAGTGATGCGGCAAGGTCCGCTCGCAACCCTCCCCGCCGAGTCGCGCTTCTACTCGACGGTGTCCATCGCACTCCGACGACGAAGGCCCACGACGGTGGCAAGTGCGCCGATGACGAGGACGCCGCTGCCGAGAAGGATCAGCGGAAGCGGATCCGCACCCGTCGTCGCCAAGCTGCCCGCATCGGATCCGCCGGCCCCTGCGGAGTGGCCCGTACCCGAGCCCTCTCCCCCGGGAGTCCCGGTACCCGGGATCTCTGTTCCCGGCGTCTCCGGGTCCACGGCCACCGGCGTCACGGGGCCGAAGGCTGCCGACTCGACGGAGTCACCTTCCGCGCCGTGTGCACGAACCGTCACCGAGTAAGGAGTTCCATTGCGGAGACCGACGATCTCGCAGGTCGTCTCCCCCGTCGTCGCGCAGGTCGCCGACTCCGCGCGAGCGTTCACGTCGACAACGGGTACAGCCGTCACCGTGTATCCCGTCACGTCGACCTCGCTCACCGACGCCTGCCAGCTCGCGCGGAGCGAGCCATCCCCTGCGAGGACCGAAAGGCCGGTCGGTGCGACCGGAACGATCGGTGCGGGAGGCTCCTCCTGCACGAGCACCACCTGGTCGATCGTCCAGAACGCGCTGTTCTGCCCGGTGTAGTGGAAGGAGACCTGCGCGGTCGTCGCACCGGCCGGCACCTCGAAGCTCAGATTCTCGACGCGGTTGGTGTCGACCTTGTAGGTCTTGAGCGACTGCGGCTCGCCACCATCAAAGCTCACACGCACGTCGGCGGTCTGCGGTCCGTCGATGAAGTAGTTCGTCGCGTACGACAGCGTCGCGGTCGCCGCACCGTTCAGAGCCCAGGCGGGTGAGTTCAGCGTCGAGTCGAAGGGACCGGGAGCGTGCGAGCGATCGTCCCACTCGTCCGAGTCCGCGACCGCGAACACATCGCGGTTGCGAACACTCGTCTCACGCATCTGGCCGGCTTCCACCCCGGTCCAGAACTCATCCGTCGCGAAGCTCCATCCACTCCACTCGGTGACACCGCCCGCGGGCATCCGCGAGTTGTCGATGCTCCACCCCTCCGGTGTCTCGTTCGTCCAGCCCAGTGTGCTCGCGCCCGGACGGGTCTCATCCACCTGAGTCCGCAGCACCGGTCGCAGCGCATCGAAGTCGTCAGCGACGAGCGTGTCGATCGTGTGGCCGTCAAGGTCCCAACCGCCGTCGATCGAGATGCCATTCGCCTGCAGCACCATCGGGGCGATCTCGACCAGCTTGGTGTCATGGCGTTCGACACCGGCCGGGATGCCTGCGCCCGCGGCGATCACGAAGGTGCGCCGTTCCGCCGCGGTGTTCCCACCATGCCCACCGGTCGGGCGGTGGCCGTGGTCGGATGTGACGACGACGAGCCAGTCCTCCGACTCCGCCGTCGCACGGGCCTCGATCGCAGCGAGCATCTCGCCGATCTGCGCATCTGCACGCTGCAGCGCTTCCGCGTAGGCAGGTCCGTTGGTGCCCACGGAGTGCCCTGCGCCATCCACCTCGTCGAGGTGCACGAACACGTTGTCGGGATTCCCCGTGCTCAAGTAGTCGACGACCGTCTGCGTGGTGCCCGCGTCGTTGCCACCCGCGACCCGCAGGTCGACCGCAGGCCCGAACACCTGCTGGGAGATGGGCCCCCACGTGCCCACCACAAGGTTCGACGCCGCCGGATCGGCGACCTCGATCCGCGTCAGGTAGTCGGGGTACTCGTCATAGCGAGGGTCGGCGAAGCTGTTGTCCACGACGTTGTGCTTGTCGGGCCAGACGCCCGTCGCGATCGTCGACCATCCTGCGCCTGAGATCGTGCCCGCCATCGGGTTGGCGAAGAGGTTGCTGACAGCCGTCATGCCGTTGGTGCGCAGGGAGGTCAGGTTCGGCATGGACTCGGGCGCCATGAAGTCGAAGCTTGCGCCATCGATCCCGATGACCAGCGTCTTGGTGGTGTGCGTTCCGTCAGGCAGTTCCTTGTATTCGGCGGCCTGCGCTGCAGAGGGCGCAGCGACTGCGAGTCCTGCAGCGATCAGCGTCGTCGAGGTCGCGCCGAGCGCACGTCGAAACCGGGGCATTTTCATCTCCGTGAGGTTGGGATTGCGGAGGAGTACCGCGATCCCAGTCTCACCGGAGAAGGGTATACAACTTCATGAAATCAAGGAGTTGTCGACATACGTTCGGATGCTATTCACCCCGGTCCCTCCGCTGTGCAGGGAGCCGGGGTGAATGAGCTGCTGAAACTGTGCGGAGTCAGAGCCCCAGCGCGTGCGCGGCAGCCTGTGCACGAGCGACCAGCCCGGCGCGCTGCTCCGTGACACGAATCGGTGCCGTGCCACCCGCTCCCGTGCGGGAGGCCACCGAGCCTTCGATGCTCAGAACCTCTCGAACGGCGGGAGTGAGATGCGACGACACCTGAGAGAGCAGTTCATCCGACGCGTCCTCAAGTCCGATTCCGGCTTCCTCACAGGCGCGAACGAGCGCGCCGGAGATCTCGTGGGCATCCCGGAACGGCACGCGCTGCTTGACGAGCCACTCGGCAACGTCCGTTGCGAGCGAAAATCCCTGCGGTGCAAGCTCGGCCATGCGGTCGGTGTCGAAGCGCAGCGTCGCGACCATGCCCGTGAACGCAGGCAGGACGACCTCAAGCGTCTGCACCGAGTCGAAGACCGGTTCCTTGTCTTCCTGCAGATCCCGGTTATACGCGAGCGGAAGCCCCTTGAGCGTCGCCATAAGGCCGGAGAGGTTGCCGATCAGACGCCCCGACTTGCCTCGCGCGAGCTCGGCGATGTCGGGATTCTTCTTCTGCGGCATGATGCTCGACCCCGTCGAGTAGCCGTCGTCGAGGGTCACGAAGCCGAACTCGCGGGTGTTCCAGAGGATGATCTCCTCGGACAGACGCGAGAGGTCGACGCCGATCATCGCCGAGATGAAGGCGAACTCCGCGACGACGTCGCGTGCCGAGGTGCCGTCGAGGGAGTTCTCGGCCGGACGATCCAGCCCGAGTTCCCGTGCGACGAGTTCCGGGTCGAGGCCCAGCGTGGAGCCCGCCAACGCTCCCCCACCGTACGGCGAGACCACCGCACGTGCACGCCAGTCGACAAGTCGCTCGAGCTCGCGCACGAGCGGCCACCCGTGGGCCTGGAGATGATGCGCCAGCAAGACGGGCTGTGCGTGCTGGAGGTGCGTGCGTCCCGGAAGGATCGCACCCGGGTGCGCCTCCGCCTGGGCCACGAGGGCATCGATGAGGCGCAGGATGTCACGCGCGATCACCTGCGCGTGATCGAGAAGGTACATGCGCACGAGCGTCGCGATCTGATCGTTGCGACTGCGACCGGCGCGAAGGCGTCCGCCGAGTTCCGGACCGAGCTCCGCAATGAGCGCTGCCTCCAGCGCTCCATGCACATCCTCATCGCCCGGCTGCGGCCGCAGCGAGCCATCCGCCACGGCACGCGCGACGGCGTCAAGGCCCTCGTGCATCCGCTGCTCTTCCTCGGGTTCGAGGTAGCCGGCGGCCGCGAGCGCCTTGGCGTGCGCGTGGGATCCTGCGATGTCATACGGCGCGAGAATCCAGTCG
The DNA here is from genome assembly GCF_058797175.1 of Microbacterium sp. GW823-FHT02G05. Taxonomy (NCBI): domain Bacteria; kingdom Bacillati; phylum Actinomycetota; class Actinomycetes; order Micrococcales; family Microbacteriaceae; genus Microbacterium; species Microbacterium sp. GW823-FHT02G05. Next base: position 2,025,594 of record NZ_JBXAJK010000001.1, on the reverse strand, counting down.
AAGTGCGTGGATCGACTGAGCTCGACGAGTTCGGGTGCGGGTCCGCCTGCAAAGCGCGCACCCCAGAGTGCGCCCTCGTTCGTTCCGCCGGTGCCGCTCACTTCTCGTCCTGCTTCCCGAGCAGCCACACCAGAAGAGCCTTCTGCGCGTGCAGACGGTTCTCGGCCTCATCCCAGACGACGCTCTGCGGTCCGTCGATCACGTCCGTGTCGACCTCGTAGCCGCGGTCTGCGGGAAGGCAGTGGATGAAGATCGCTTCCGGATCGGCGAGGCTCATCGTCTCCGTCGTGACCTTGTAGCGGCCGAGGTCGCGCAGGCGCGCGATCTTCTCTTCTTCCTTGCCCATCGAGACCCAGGTGTCCGTGACGACGACATCCGCGCCGACCGCCGCTTCCTGAGGGTCGGTGAGGAGCGTGATGGATCCGCCGGTCTCCGCTGCGCGTGCCCGCGCGGCGGCCACGACGTCGGCACGCGGCGCATACTCGACGGGCGATGCGACCCGCACGTGCATGCCGGCGGTCACGCCCGCCAGAACATAGGAGTGCGCCATGTTACTGCGGCCATCACCGAAGAACGACAGCGTGAGCCCTCTGAGCTCGCCCTTGTGCTCGCGAATTGTGAGCAGATCAGCCAGCAGCTGACACGGGTGGAAGTCATCCGACAACGCGTTGATCACGGGGACGCGCGTGCCCGCCGCCATCTCTTCCAGGCCCGACTGCGCGTAGGTGCGCCAGACGATCGCAGCGACCTGACGCTCGAGCACCCGGGCGGTGTCGGAGGGAGTCTCCTTGCCGCCGAGCTGGCTGCTCGCGGTCGAGATGATCAGCGGCGAGCCGCCGAGATCCGCGATTCCCACCGCAAAGGACACGCGGGTACGCGTCGAAGACTTATCGAAGATGACGGCGACCGTCTGCGGACCCGCGAGGGCCTTGTTGGCGAAACGATCCTTCTTCAGCTCGAGGGCCAGATCGAGGATCTCGGTCTGCTCGGCCGACGTCAGATCGTCGTCGCGAAGGAGATGGCGCGTCATGCGGGGACCTTTCCGGAGTCGGCAGCCGTGGCGCCGGTCGAGGATGATGCTGCGGCGGGCGTGGAAGCCTCGACCTCGGCGAGTGCGGCAGTGAAGAGTGTGCGGAATTCCGCGATCTCGGCGTCACCGATGTTGAGCGGGGGTGCGATTCGCACCGTCGACGGGTTCGCCGCATTGACGATCAGTCCGAGACGCTGTGCGGCAGCGACGATCTCGCCGGCGACCGGTGACGCAAGGGCGACACCGATCAGCAGACCGCGGCCTCGCACGCCGACGACGAGCGGGGATCCGATCTCCTCGATGGCCGTCCGCACCTGGGCGCCGCGAAGAGCGGCGTTCTCGACGAGTCCCGCGTTCTCGATCTCTCCGAGGACAGCATCGGCCACAGCCGTACCCAGCGGGTTGCCCCCATAGGTGGAACCGTGGCTTCCCGGAGTGAACAGCTGGCTGGCTGCCCCGTACGTCACGATCGCGCCGATCGGGAACCCGCCGCCGATGCCCTTCGCCAGGGTGATCGCGTCGGGCACGATGCCCTCGTGCTGGTAGCCGAACCACGCACCGGTGCGTCCGGCGCCGGTCTGGATCTCATCGATGATCAGCAACGCGCCGTGCTTCGTGGTCAGCGCGCGTGCTGCGGCGAGGTATCCCTCAGGGAGTTCGACGACGCCCGCCTCGCCCTGAATCGGCTCGACGATGACAGCAGCCACGGTGTCATCGATCGCGGCTTCGAGCGCCTCGATCGTCGCCGGGATGTGCTCGACGCCACCGGGCATCGGGAGGAAAGGCTCGCGCATCGCCAGCTTGGCGGTCATCGCGAGGGAACCCATCGTGCGACCGTGGAAGGCATTGTCGAGCGCGATGATGCGCGGCCGCGCCGCGCCGCCGTGCAGACGGGCGAGCTTGAAAGCGGCCTCGTTGGCTTCGGCGCCCGAGTTCGAGAAGTAGACCCGCCCCTCCTCGCCCGTGCCAGCCAGGCGCTTGAGACGTGCAGCCAGCGCAAGCTGCGGCGGGGACGCGAAGTAGTTCGAGATGTGCACCAGCGTCGCCGCCTGGCGGGAGATCGCCTCGACGAAAACGGGGTGCGCGTGGCCGAGCGAGTTCACCGCGATACCGGCGAGGAAGTCCAGGTAGCGACGTCCGTCGCCGTCCCACACGTGGGCGCCTTCACCGCGGGTGAGCAGCTCCATCCGCGGGCCGACATTCTTGATCAGGTCGCGCTGCGCGTCATCCTGCCAACCGCTCATCTCACTGCCTTTCCTGCAACAACTTCAGTTCCGATTCCCTTGCTGGTGAACAGCTCCACGAGCACCGAGTGCGGTACACGCCCATCGATGATGGCCGCCGCGTTGACGCCCTGCTCGACAGCGTCCAGGCAGGCGCGCATCTTCGGGATCATGCCGGACTCCAGTCGCGGCAGCATCTCGGTGAGCTCCTCGGAGGTCAGATGCGACACGAGCGAGTCACGGTTCGGCCAGTCCGCATAGAGGCCGGGCACGTCCGTCAGGATCACGAGCTTCACCGCACCGAGCGCGACCGCGAGCGCGGCGGCAGCCGCATCCGCATTCACATTGAGCGACTGTCCGGGGTTGTCGAGGTCGGGTGCGATGCTCGAGACGACCGGGATGCGACCCGCGGCCAGGTGATCGAGTACCGGCGTCGGGTCGACCTGCACGACGTCGCCGACGCGACCGAGATCGACCTCTTCGCCGTCGACGATGACACCGCGGCGGCGTCCGCCGAAGAGGCCGGCGTCCTCGCCGCTGAGCCCCGTGGCGATCGGGCCGTGCGAGTTGATCTTGCCGACCAGCTGCGGGTTGACCTGTCCGGTCAGCACCATCCGCACCACGCTGATGGCCTCGGTGTTCGTGACACGGTAGCCACCCTTGAACTCACTGGGGATCGCGAGGCGGTCCAGCATGTTCGAGATCTGCGGGCCGCCGCCGTGCACGACGACCGGCTGCACTCCGACGTAGCGGAGGTAGGCGATGTCCTGCGCGAACGCGTCCTGAAGCTCGTCCGAGACCATCGCGTTGCCGCCGTACTTGACGACGACGATCTGGTCGCGGAACTTCTTCAGCCACGGCAGCGACTCGATGAGGGTCGTCGCCTTCTCGGCGGCGACTCCGGCGGGAGTGTCCTGGATGTCGGTCATGAGGCGTATGCGCTGTTCTCGTGAACGTAGTCGTGTGTGAGGTCGTTGGTGAGGATCGTGGCGGTCGCCTCGCCGACCAGCAGGTCGATGACGAGGTGCGTCGCGCGCGGGGTCAGGTCGACCTCCTCGCGCGGGCGATCGGGCCCGCCTGCCGTGCAGACGCGCACGCCGTTCATGAAGACATCGACGTTGTAGGGGTCGAAATCGGCACGGGTCGTGCCGATCGCGGCGAGCACCCGGCCCCAGTTGGGGTCGTTGCCGAAGATGGCGGCCTTGAAGAGGTTGTTGCGAGCGACGGAGCGGCCGACCTCGACAGCGTCCTCTTCGCTCGCAGCGCCGCGGACCTCGATCGTGATGTCATGGCTGGCGCCCTCGGCATCGCCCTGCAGCTTCTGTGCCAGCTCCTGGCTCAGCCCGGTGAGCGCTGCCGCGAACTCGTCGAGATCGGGACGGACACCCGATGCGCCGTTCGCGAGGAGGGTGACCTGGTCGTTCGTCGACATGCAGCCGTCCGAATCGAGGCGATCGAACGTCACGCCCGTCGCGCGACGCAACAGTGCATCCGCCTCGGAAGCCTCGAGGTCGGCGTCGGTCGTGATCACGACGAGCATCGTGGCGAGCCCCGGTGCGAGCATGCCCGCTCCCTTCGCCATGCCGCCGATCGTCCAGCCGTCGCCCTGCACCACGGCCGTCTTGGAGACGGAATCGGTCGTCATGATCGCCTCGGCCGCGCTCTGTCCGCCGTCCGCGCTGAGCGCCGCGATGCCGGCCTCGACGCCGGCCAGCACATTGGCGCGGAACGTCTCGTCGCCGACGCCGATCAGCCCGGTGGAGCAGACCACGACGTCGCCGGCGCTGATGCCCAGCAGCTCCGCAGCCTTCTCCGCCGTCTGATGCGTCGTCTGGAAACCGAACTCGCCGGTGAAGCAGTTCGCTCCCCCGGAGTTCAGGACGACGGCCTCGACGACGCGATCGGCGACGACCTGCTGCGACCACAGGATCGGGTTGGCCTTGGCGCGGTTGCTCGTGAACACGGCGGCACCGACCTTCCGCGGTCCTCGATTCACGACGACGGCGACGTCGGGCCTGCCGGTCGATTTGAGGCCTGCGGCGACTCCGGCCGCTTCGAATCCCTGCGGGGCGGTGACGCTCACGGGGCTACTCCGTTCGTGCTGAGCGCGGTGCCCTCGGGAAGACCCAACGCGATGTTCATGGATTGGACGGCCGCGCCCGCGGTGCCCTTGACGAGGTTGTCGACCGCGGTGACGACCGTGACACGGTTCGCCGCACGGTCGATCGCGAGGCCCATCAGGGCCGTGTTCGCGCCGAGCACGTCAGCCGTGCGCGGGAAGTGCCCTTCGGGCAGCAGCTGCACGAAGGCCTCATCGCCGTAGGCGTCCTGCCACGCCGCGCGGATCTGCACGTCGCTCATTCCCTCGACGATCGGTGCCGTGACGGTCGCGAGGATTCCGCGCGACATCGGCACGAGAACCGGAGTGAAGGAGATCCGGATGCGATCGTCGGCGACGCCGGATGCCGCAGCGAGCGCCTGCCGGATCTCGGGGATGTGGCGGTGGGTGCCGCCGACCGCGTAGGGGTTCGCGGAACCGAGGATCTCGCTCGCGAGCAGGTTCGTCTTCGCGCTCTTGCCCGCTCCGGAGGGACCCACGGCGAGGACCGCCACGATGTCGGACGGATCGATGACGCCGGCGGCGACGCCCGGCGCAAGGCTGAGGCTCACCGTCGAGGCGTTGCATCCGGGAGCGGCGATGCGCCGCGCCCCGACAAGGTGGGAGCGCTGTTTGGTCCCGTCGACGAGAAGCTCCGGAACGCCGTAGGACCAGGGTTCGTGGAATGCGCCGCCGTAGAAGGCGTCCCACGCGTCCTGCGAGGTGAGGCGATGATCGGCTCCTGCGTCGATGACGAGCGGAGTGTCGCCGAGCGCGTCGGTGTACTGGCCGGACTGGCCGTGCGGCAGCGCGAGGAACACGATGTCGTGACCGGCGAGGATCGCGGGCGTCGTGTCCTGCAGCGTGAGATGTGCGAGCGAACGCAGGTGCGGCTGGTGCTCGATGAGCGGCTGGCCGGCATTGGAATGCGCGGTCACTGTGCGGATCTCGATGTCGGGGTGGCCAGCGAGCAAGCGAAGAATCTCGCCACCCGCATAGCCGGATGCGCCGGAGACGGCGACGGAATACGTCATGTATCTACCTTAACGGTCGGAGCTGGAGGGACCGGGGCGGCGACACCGGCACTCATCCCGCCGAAGGCAGGAGCGCAGGGGTCGCCTAGAGTCGGCGTCCGCCCTGACGTCGGCGCGCACCAGCGACACTCGAGACGAGTGTCGAAGCGGTGTGAGAGGCCGAGCGCATGCCGCGACGATAACGCGCCGCGCCCGGCCTGCGCAAATCACACCGTCATCTCGCCGTCACAGTGCGACGGGGAGCGGTGCAGCGAAGAAGGCGAGCTCGTGCTGCGACGCGGCGGTGAACGCGCGCAGCATCCGCTCTCGCACCTCAGGGCTCGCGGATCCTGCGGCCCGCCCGACGAAGGCGACCGCCTGCTGGGTGGACTCTGCAAACGCGGGGTCGGCATAGGTCGCGAGCCAGGAAGCGTAGGGATGCTCCGGATCGCGCGCGTACTCGCCGAAAGCCCCCGCGTGCAGGCGCTCCCCCAGATCGGAGTACAGCCAGAAGCAGGGCAGGAGTGCGGCGATCAGCACGGCGTAGTCGCCGTCGAACGCGGTGGCACGGAGGTGGTCGAGGTAGGCGGTGGTTGCCGGAGCCTGCGCGGCGGCGAATGTCTCGGCAGTGATGCCCTGCGCGGGGGTGAGCCAGGACGCGTGCAGCTCAAGTTCCCCGGCGATCGCGCCCTGTGCGGATCCCGCCCAGAACGCCTGCTCCTCAGATGTCGGGGCCAGGCGCGCCGCCTCCGCGAGCACGCGGGCGTACTCCCGGAGGTAGAGCGCGTCCTGTGCGAGGTAGAACACGAACGGCGCGTGCGCGAGCGTGCCGTCCGCGAGTGCACGGATGAAGGGCAGCTCGTCGATGCCGTCACGAATCGGTCGGATGATCTCCCACCAGTCGGAGGCCAGCTGCTCGGCCTGGGGGCGCGTCATCACGCTCCCCCGCGCCCACAGGCCCGCAAAGTGATGAACGGGTCCGCTTCCCCTCCCGACCTGCAGCTCGTCTGCCGCTTCCAGAGACTCCCGCAGCCACGTACGCGCGGAGGCCACGGCGGTCGGCCAGTCCTCGCCGGACGCGCGACGCGTGGCCAGCGCCGATGACAGAGAGCATCCGGTCCCGTGCGTGTGCGTGGTGTCGATGCGCGCCCCGGGAAACTCCTGCCGGAGCGCACGAGCAGCATCGACCAGGGCATCGGGAGTGTGGGCGCCGGCAAGGTGCCCGCCTTTGACGAGCACGGCGGTGCCGAGATCGAGCGACAGCTGCTCCGCCGCATCCAGCGCCGCATCCCACTCCTCACCGATCTCTCGGCCGGTCAGCACTGCGAGCTCGCGCAGGTTCGGCGTCACCAGGTGCGCGAGTGGCAGCAGTCTGCGCAACGCATCCTCCGCCGCAGGGTCCAGCAGGCGGTCCCCACTCGTGGCGACCATGACCGGATCGATCACGACGACCCCGGGGCGCACCTCCACCAGCCAGCGCGCCACCTCGACGATGACGTCCTCGTTAGCGAGCATCCCGATCTTGACCGCATCGATCTGGATGTCTTCGGCGAGCGCCTCCAGCTGCGCACGGAGGAACGACACCGGAGGCACATGCACATCGCGCACCCCCTGCGTGTTCTGGGCGGTCAGGGCGGTCAGCGCGGCCATCCCGAATCCGCCGTTGGCAGAGATGGATTTCAGATCGGCCTGGATCCCGGCCCCACCGGACGGATCGCTGCCCGCGATGCTGAGCACTCGCGGAATGAACGGCGCGCCCGTGCGGGCGGCAGAGACGGATGATGGCACACGCAGACGATCGCTCATTGCGACATCCCTTCGCTAGCACGAACTAGATCAGGTTCGACGGGTCTGTTCTCAGCCGCGATGGCGCGGCACCCCGTGTCACTGCGGGCAGTCTATCCGCTGCAGAAGCTCCCTCTCGTCGACGCGTGTCAGCCCAGCCCGGCGCTCACGATCGATGCCGCGCGCCTCCTCGTCCGCACGCACACGGTCGATCGTCACCTCCAGCGGCGACAGCACGCCGCCGGTCTGCGTGAAGCGCGTGTTCGAGCGCGCCATGAACCCCGGCATGTCCGCCGGCAGCCACAGCGGAAGCGAGCGGGCGCCCATCCAGTACTGCACGTCGCGGGCGACCAGCCATTCGTCCGGTGCCGTCACGATGTCACCCGTGTGGCCGGCGATCGTCCGGATGCGAGCGAGAAGGCCCCCCAACGGCAGGACATCCCCCATCGCGTTGACCACACCGGAGTGACGAGTATCCACGATGTAGCGGGCGAGATCCTCGACATCGATCAACTGTGCGCGGCGCCCGTCCGTCTCCGGCTGCAGGACCGGGCCAGCACCGGCGCGCGAGAAAGCCGCCGACCAGTATCCGAACCGGTCGCTCGGATCCCCCGCGCCGACGACGAGGCCGGGGCGCACGATCAGCGCCCGGTCTCCGAGCGCTGCGACGGCATCCTCCGCGGCGACCTTCTGCGCACCGTACTCATACTCGTCTCCGGGGCGCGCAGGCGCATGTCTCGGAGCCGACTCATCCGCCCCGATCGTCTCGTCATCGCTGTACACCGAGGCACTCGACACGTACGTCCAATGCGCCGCCCGCTCACCGAGAGCCTGCACGGCAGCCGCCACGTGCGACGCCTGCGAGGAGATGTCGACCACCTCGTCCCACTCTCGCCCGGCGACCCCCGCATAGGCATCCGGATCGTCACGATCGGCCTGCATGAGCGTGGCACCGGCGGGTACCGGACGTGCGCCCCGCGCCAGACACGTCACCGCTGCGCCCGCCGTCACCCACCCCGCGGCGACGCGACCCGACAGCCATCCGGTTCCGCCGAGGATGAGAACGTCCGTCATGACGCCATGCCATCAGCATCCGCCCCACAAGGGAAGCGGGTTCGCTGTGGGCGCACGGGAAAGGCGGGCACGCCCCCCTCTCGGGCTGCCCGCCTTCCACAGTTCTTCCGCGACCTACTCGCGCAGCGTGGCGCCGAAGCGCTCGGCCGCGACGGCGACACCGGCGAGCTTCGCCTCTGACGCCTCTGCCGCCGTGAGCGTGCGATCCGATGCACGGAAGCGCAGGGCGAAGCTCAGGCTCTTCGCGTCCGCCGGCACGCCCTCACCGCGGTAGTCGTCGACCAGACGCACCGATTCCAGCAACGCGCCGGCTCCCTCGACGAGAGCAGCGCGAACGTCGGCCGCGGGCACCGTCGCGGGCACAACGAGCGAGACATCCTGCGTCGCCGCAGGATACGTCGAGAGCGATTCGACGACGACACGCTCACCGGCGAGGGTCAGCACGCGATCGAGATCCAACTCGAGCACGACGGCCCGGGCAGGGAGGTCTGCATCCGCGGCGACCGTCGGGTGCAGCTCGCCCACGTAGCCGATCTCCTCACCGCGCACGCTCAGCACGCCGGTGCGTCCCGGGTGGAGCGCCGCGCGCTCGCCCTGCACGACGTCGATGTCGACACCCGCTGCGGTGGCGATCACTCGCACCGCGTCGAGGGCATCGGCCAGGCCTGCGGCCTCGGCCGCACGACCCGGCTGTCGCGGGGTGATGTTGCCGGTCAACAGCACGGCGACGTGGCGGTGCTGCGGCGGGATCGAGGCGTTCAGCTGCGCGAGCACCTCATCCGACGGCCGTGCGCCGAGCGGCGGCACCTCAGCGGTGCCGTACTGCACACCGGGTTCCGGAAGGAAGACGGTGCCGGTCTCGAAGATCGCCAGGTCGACCATGCCGCGCGAGATGTTGCGGTGCGCGGTCGTCAGCAGTCCCGGAATCAGCGAACGCCGGAGGAACGGGGCCTGGCCGTCGAGAGCGTTGGCCAGGCGGATGCTGGGCAGGTGCTCCCCTGATGCCGAACCGTGCAGGTCGTTGCTCGTGTCGGTCGTGAACGGGAAGGCCGGCGTCTCGACGAAGCCTGCCGCGGCCAGAGCGTCCGCGACACGTCGGCGCCCCTGCTGGAGGAGCGTGAGTCCGCGCCCGCCCGACGGTGTCGGCAGCACCGAAGGAATCCGGTCGAGGCCGTGGATGCGCGCGACCTCTTCTGCGAGCGTCCACTTGTCGGTGAGATCCGGTCGCCAGCTCGGCGGAATGACGTGCCAGCCGGTGCCGTCTTCCTCCGTGACCTCGGCGCCGATCGTCTCCAGCGCCCCGACGATCTCGTCAGCCGTGTAGTCGACGCCGATGAGCCCTGCGACGAAGCCGGAGGCCAGGTGGATGCCCTCGATGAAGACCTCCGCGAACACGGCGCCGCCGAGCTCGTCCAGGGTTCCGCCTGCGAACTCGACCATGAGATCGGCGACGCGCCGTGCGGCCACGAACGGAATGAGCGGGTCGACGCCGCGCTCGAAGCGCTTCGACGCCTCGCTGGGCAGCTTGTGACGGCGCGCCGAGCGGGCGATCGTGGTCGGGTCGAAGGTCGCCGCCTCGATGAGCACGTTGCGCGTCGTCTCGGTCATCTCGGTCGTCGCACCGCCCATGACACCGGCGATGCCGATCGGTCCGGACTCGTCCGTGATGAGAAGGTCCTCGACGTGCAGGGTGCGCACCTGGCCGTCCAGAGTCTCGATCTTCTCGCCCGAGGCCGCCCGACGCACCGTGATGCCACCGGAGAGCTTGTCGAGGTCGTAGCCGTGCACGGGGTTGCCGAGCTCCAGCATCACGTAGTTGGTGATGTCGATCAGCACTCCGAGCGAGCGCATGCCCGCAAGCGTCAGACGTGCGACCATCCATGGCGGAGTCGGTCGAGAAGGGTCGACGCCGCGGACGGCCCGCGCGACGAACTCGCTCGCACCCACGCGTCCGCGGATCGGCCGCTGATCGTCGACGACGATCGCGAAACCCGCGCCCGGCGCCAGCTCCGCGAAGTCACGCGCGGCGGGGTCACGGAACTCCGCGCCCGTGGCGTGCGAGTACTCGCGGGCGATGCCGCGAAGCGAGAACGCGTAGCCGCGGTCCGGCGTCACGTTGACCTCGACCGCGACGTCATCGAGACCGAGGAGCGCGATCGCATCCGTGCCGACCGGCGCATCGATTCCGAGGTCGGCGAGCACGATGATGCCGTTGTGCTCCTCGCCGAGACCCAGCTCGCGAGCCGAGGCCATCATGCCGTCTGACACATGGCCGTACGTCTTGCGTGCCGCGATCGGGAAAGGACCGGGCAACACCGCACCGGGAAGGGTCGCCACGACCTTGTCGCCGACGGCGAAGTTCGAAGCGCCGCAGACGATGCCACGGACGCCGCCGTTCGCCTCGCCCACGTCGACCTGGCACCAGCGGATCGTCTTGCCGTTCGACTGGGGCTCCTCCTCGAAGGAGACGACCTGTCCGACGACGACGGGTCCCTCGATCTCGAAGCGGTGGATGTCCTCCTCTTCGAAACCGACCGACACGAAGGACGCCAGAACATCGTCCGGCGTCGCATCCGCTGCGACCTCGACGTACTCACGCAACCACGAAAGCGGGACGCGCATCACACCACCATCCCGAACTGCTCGCTGAAGCGCACATCACCCTCGGCCATGTCGCGCATGTCTTTCACATCACTGCGGAACATGAGTCCGCGTTCGATGCCCATCCCGAAGGCGAAGCCGCTGTAGACCTCCGGATCGATGCCCGCCGCGCGCAGCACGTTCGGGTTGACCATTCCGCATCCGCCCCACTCGATCCAGCGCGCGCCGCCCTTGAAGGTCGGGTGCCACAGGTCGAGCTCGGCGGACGGCTCGGTGAACGGGAAGTAGTTGGTGCGGAAGCGCGTCTTCGCCTCCGGGCCGAAGAGCAGCTTCGCGAAGTGGTCGAGCGTGCCCTTGAGGTGCGCCATCGTGATGCCCTTGTCGATCACGAGACCCTCGAACTGGGTGAAGACCGGGAGGTGCGTGGCGTCGAACTCGTCGGTGCGGTACACACGGCCGGGGCACAGCACGTAGATCGGCACCTCACGGTCGAGCATCGAGCGCACCTGCACCGGGCTCGTGTGCGTGCGCATCACGAGGTGACGATCGGCCGGGTCGACGAAGAACGTGTCCTGCATCTGACGCGCCGGATGGTCGACATCGAAGTTCAGGGCGTCGAAGTTGAACCACTCGTGCTCGAGTTCTGGCCCCTCGGCGATCTCCCATCCCATGCCGACGAAGATCTCGCTGACCTGGTCCTGCAGAAGGGTAAGCGGATGCCGCGCGCCGACACGGGTGCGCGATGCGACAGCCGTGATATCGATGCGCTCCGCCTCAAGCTTCTCGGCGACCTCGGCCGCAGCGAGCTGCTCTTCCTTCGCCGCGAGCGCCTTCGTCACCTGACCGCGGCCCTGGCCGACGAGCTTGCCGAACGCGGCCTTGTGTTCCGGCGCGACCTGACGCATCGACGCGTTGAGAACCGCAAGCGGCGAGCCCTCCGCGACGTGGGCGGCACGTGCCGCCTTGAGTTCGGTCGTCGTGGTAGCGGCATCGATCGCGGCGATCGCCGCGGCGACGGCGGCTTCTACCGCTTCTGGGGTGATTTCTGGAGCATCCGACACGAGAACCGAGTCTACCGGGGGTCCCGGCCCGATCCCGCCGCGATCACTGCCCTCCACCGGCGGTGTTGGTGCCGTCGAACTTGCCCCCGCCCTTCTGCAGCGCGATGACCTCGGTCACCGTGGAACCCTCGTGGATCCGTGGGTCGCCATCTGTGTCGACTGGGGTGAATCCGCGCACCTTCGGTGAGTGCCGCGTGCGCACCTCGACCCATTTCGCGATGCCTGCGAGGATCAGACACATCACGATGTAGATGCCGCCGATGACGAACGCCGACTGCAGGATCGGCCGCCCCTGCTGGGCCGTGAGCTGCTTCGCGTAGTAGAGCAGTTCGGGGTAGGTGATGATGAAACCGAGGGCGGTGTCCTTCATCGTCACGACGAGCTGCGCCACGATCACCGGCAGCATCGCGCGCACCGCCTGCGGGAACAGGATCAACCGCATGACGCCGCTCTTGCGGAGACCGATCGCGTAGCCGGCCTCCTTCTGTCCCCGCGGCAGGGCCTCGATGCCGGCGCGGAGAACCTCGGCGAGCACCGAGCCGTTGTAGGCCATGAGCGCGAGCACAACTGCCCAGTACGGATCCATCCTGATCCCGAGGACGGGCAGACCGTAGTACAGGAGCATCATGAACACGAGCACCGGCACGGCGCGGAACAGCTCCGTGATGATCGTCACCGGTACACGCACCCACGCATGATCCGACAGGCGCCCGATCGCGAGGACGAAACCGAGCACCACGCTGAGCACCGCCGCGAGCCCGAAGGCAGCAAGCGTCGCACCGAGGGCACGCAGGATGCCGTTCCACACGTTGGTGAAGGTGAAGACGTACCACTTCTCCGGCGAGAACTGACCGGTCACGGCCATCCGATACACGATGAAGCCGATCGCCGCGAGCACGACGAGGACGGTCAGGACCGCCAGGATGCGGTTGCGGGCGATCGCCCTCGGACCCGGGACGTCATAGAGCACGGAAGTCATCGCGCGATCCTCCATCGATTCTCGAGCGTTCGCTGCACGGCGCTCAGACCCAGCACCAGGATCACGAACACGACCGCGACCCAGAGCAGAACCTCCATCGGGTTGCCGGGGCGGTCGGCGGCATCATTGATGGTTGCCCGCAGAGCGGCCAGTTCGGCGATCGAGAATCCAGCGGCAACCGTGGTGTTCTTCAGCAGCGCGATGAACACGCTCATCATCGGCGGAACGACCGAGCGGAACGCCTGCGGCAGGATCACGAGCGTCATGACCTGGCCGAACGGCAACCCGATCGCGCGAGCCGCTTCTGCCTGCCCGACCGGCACCGTGTTGATTCCCGCGCGCAGCACCTCTGCCACATAGGTGGCCGTGTAGATCCCGATCGCCAGGATCCCGAGCACCGTGTTCGAGAGCTCCGGAAGGCCCAGCTGGGGATATCCGAACACGAAGAAGAAGAAGACCAGCGTCAGGGGGGTGTTGCGGACGAGGTTGACGTACACCGTGCCGACCCCACGGGCGATGGGCACGGGTGAGACGCGCATCGCGCCCACCATCAACCCCAGCACCAGGGCGATGAGACCGCCGACGAAGAAGACGAGCAGCGTGTTGCCGATCGCCTCTCCCCAGAGGTCGAGATTGCCGAAGATGACGTCCACGTCACCCTCCCCTTCTGCGTTGGCGTGCGGTGAAGCAGGGGTGACCGCTGGAATCAGCGGTCACCCCCACGACGGTCAGTACGCGTCGACCTGCGGCTGGCTGACCTTGATGCCCGAGGAACCGAGGTTCTTGTCGAAGATCGCCTGCCAGATGTCGCCGCCGTCGGTGAACATGTCGTTGATGAATCCGCGCAGAGCGTCATCACCCTTCGGCAGGCCCACACCGTAGCGCTCCTCCGTGAAGAGCCCGCCGGTGACCTTGATCTCATCCGGGTACTGGGCGGCGTAGCCGATCAGGATCGCCTGGTCGGTCGTGACCGCGTCGACCTTGCCGTTGAGGAGGTCCTCGACACACGCCGAGTACAGGTCGTACTCCTGCGTCTTGATCTCAGGGAAGTTCGCCTTGATGTTCTGGATCGGCGTCGACCCCGTCGCCGAGCACACGGTCTTGCCGTTGAAGTCCTCGAGCTTGGTGGCCTCCGGAGCATCAGCGGCGACCAGCAGTCCCTGCCCCGTGATGAAGTAGGGACCCGCGAAGTCGATCTGCTCCTTGCGCTTGTCGTTGATCGAGTAGGTTCCGACGTAGTAGTCGATGTCGCCGTTTACGATCGCCTGCTCTCGGTTCGCCGAGGCGATCGGCTTGAACTCGATCTGCTCCTCGCTGAAGCCGAGGGATGCCGCGATCCAGCGGGCGATGTCGATGTCGAAGCCGGTGCGCTCCCCCGTCGTCACGTCGAGGAAGCCGAGGTTCGGCTGATCCTCCTTGACGCCCACGACGACGCCGTCGCGTTCCTTCATCGCATCGAAGGTGGGACTTCCCTCCAGCGTGACGTCCGTGGCGACCTCGAACCAGGTGCCCGTGTCACCCCCTGTGTCGCCACCGTCCGTGGCATCGCCGCCTCCGGGCGCCGATGGCGATCCGCTGTTGCAGGCGGTCAGCGCGAGCAGCGCTGCTGCGGCGATCCCGATTCCTGCCAGTGTCCGTGTACGTCGCATGTGCGTCTCCTTCGTTTGGTCTTCAGGATGGTCATTGCGTCTGGGCACCCTGGGTGGGGGCGCTCAGTGGGTGAGAAGTTTGGAGAGGAAATCCTTCGCGCGGGCGCTCTTCGGGTTGGTGAAGAACTCTTCCGGTGTGGCCTCCTCGACGATCTGACCGTCGGCCATGAAGACGACGCGGTTCGCGGCCTTCCGGGCGAAGCCCATCTCGTGAGTCACGACGATCATCGTCATGCCCTCCTTGGCGAGGCCGACCATGACGTCGAGCACTTCGTTGATCATCTCCGGATCGAGCGCACTGGTCGGCTCGTCGAAGAGCATGACCTTCGGATGCATCGCGAGGGCGCGAGCGATCGCGACGCGCTGCTGCTGGCCACCGGAGAGCTGGGCGGGAAGCTTCGCGGCCTGCTGCGCGACGCCGACGCGCTCGAGGAGCGCCATTGCTTCCTTCTCTGCGTCCGCCTTCTTCATTCCGCGCACCTTGATCGGGCCGAGGGTGACGTTCTCGAGGATCGTGAGGTGCGCGAACAGGTTGAAGGACTGGAAGACCATGCCGACGTCGGCACGGAGGGTGGCGAGTCCGCGTCCCTCGGCGGGAAGCTCTCGCCCGTCGATGCGGATCGCTCCGCTGGTGATGGTCTCCAGGCGGTTGATCGTGCGGCACAGAGTGGACTTGCCAGAGCCCGAGGGACCGATGACGACGACGACCTCGCCCTTGTCGACCGTGAGGTTGATGTTCGTCAGTGCTTGAAAGTCGCCGTAGTGCTTTTGCACGTTCTCGACGACGACGAGCGCGGAATCACGACTGTGTGCATCCATGCATCCCAACCTATGGAGGCGGGAGAGAACGCGCCAGAGTGCCCCGTCGAGGTTACCGAGATGTAACCGAACGGTATACCGGGATACCTATTTCGATGCGGGATCGCGCTGCGCGAAGGCTGTCTCGTAGAGGCACACGCTCGCCGCGGTCGCGAGGTTCAACGACTCCGCACGTCCGTAGATCGGCAGCTTCAGCACACGATCGACGAGTGTGAGGGCTGCGTCCTCCAGCCCCCTGGCCTCGTTGCCGAACAGCCACGCGGTGGGACCGCTCAGGGCCCCCTCCGCGCGGGCGGCGAGCAGATCGTCACCCTTGACGTCCGCCGCGACGACCGACATTCCCGCGCGATGCGCCGCTTCGATGACATCGGCGAGATCGCCTCCGACGGAGACAGGAACGTGGAAGAGGGATCCCGTCGTCGAACGGACCACCTTCGGGTTGTACGGATCGACCGTGCGACCGGTCAGCACGATGGCATCCGCTCCCGCCGCATCCGCAGCCCGGATGATCGTGCCCAGGTTGCCGGGGTCGCGCACCTCTTCACAGATCGCGACCAGCTGCGGGCGCGCGGCGAAGATGTCGCGCATAGACGCCGGCGTCTGACGCGCCACCGCGATCAGCCCCTGCGGCGTGACGGTGTCAGCCATCGCGCGCAGCACGTCCTCGGCGACGAGGTCGACCCGCACCCCGTGCTCCTGCGCGGCATCGCGGATGTCGGGATGCTTCTCCCACCCCTGCGGCGTCGCATACAGCTCCACGATCGCATCCGGTCGATACGTCAGCGCTTCACGAACCGCCTGCGGCCCCTCCAGAAGGAAGAGACCGGTGTCGCTGCGCGCAGCGCGCTTCGTCAGCTTGGCAACGGCGCGAACACGCGGGGACCGAGGATTCTCCAGCACTCCCCCAGTTTAGGCAGTCCGCCCACCTCGCTTCGGGAGCCACGCAAGGCGCGCCGACCGGAGACGACGAAGGGGCGCCCTCTCAAGAGAGGGCGCCCCTTCGGAAGAGCGAGACGCTTACGCAGCTGACTTCGGTGCGTTGACGTCGGCCGGAAGAGCCTTCTTCGCGGTCGCGACGAGCGACGCGAAAGTCGCGGGCTCGTTCACGGCGAGCTCTGCGAGCATGCGGCGGTCGACCTGGACACCCGCGAGGCCGAGGCCCTGGATGAAGCGGTTGTACGTGATGCCGTTCTGACGGGCCGCAGCGTTGATGCGCTGGATCCACAGACGACGGAAGTCGCCCTTGCGCTTGCGACGGTCACGGTACGCGTAGACCAGCGAGTGGATGACCTGCTCTTTGGCCTTACGGTACAGACGCGAACGCTGACCGCGGTAACCGGAAGCGCGCTCGAGAATGACGCGACGCTTCTTGTGGGCGTTTACTGCCCGCTTGACTCTTGCCATGACGTGTTGTTCCTCTTCCTAAAAGATCGGACGCGTTTCAGCGGCCGAGAAGCTTCTTTGCGACCTTGGCGTCTGCCGGGGACAGAACCTGGTCCTGGTTCAGACGACGCGTGCGACGGCTCGACTTGTGCTCGAGGTTGTGGCGCATGCCAGCCTGCTGCTTCTTCAGCTTGCCGCTGCCGGTGATCTTGAAGCGCTTCTTGGCACCCGAGTGGGTCTTCTGCTTCGGCATCTTCTCTTCCTTCGTGGTGGCGCCTCTTCAGGCGACGTTGTCAACCCGCGGTGCGGGAGTCTGTGGGGCGGATCACTCCGCGTCTTCAGCCGACGCGGCCTCGGGGGCTGCATCGTTCTGACCGGAGCGCGCGGCGTTCTTCGCAGCTGCGCGCACCGCGTTCTGCTCGGCCTTCGCCTCGGACTTGTTCTTGAGCGGAGCGACCACCATGACCATGTTGCGGCCGTCGATCGTCGGGTTGGACTCGACGGTGCCGAACTCGGCGACGTCTTCTGCGAACTTCTGCAGCAGACGCACACCCTGCTCCGGGCGCGACTGCTCGCGACCGCGGAAGAGAATCATGGCCTTGACCTTGTCGCCCGCCTGGAGGAAGCCCTCTGCGCGCTTGAGCTTGGTCGTGTAGTCGTGCGCCTCGATCTTCAGGCGGAAGCGGACCTCTTTGAGGATCGTGTTGGCCTGGTTGCGACGCGCTTCCTTCGCCTTCTGGGCAGCCTCGTACTTGAACTTGCCGTAGTCCATGATCTTGACCACGGGCGGCTTGGAGTTCGGTGCAACCTCGACGAGGTCGAGGTCTGCTTCCTGCGCGAGGCGCAGTGCGGCCTCGATGCGGACGACGCCGATCTGCTCACCCGCGGGGCCGACGAGGCGGACCTCGGGGACGCGGATGCGCTCATTGGTACGGGGATCGCTGATGCGGTGCTCCTTAGGTGAGGGGTTTCGGCCACCGCGATGCCTAGATGAAGACACTGCGGGCGAAATCGGATCGCCCCACCCGCCAGCTTTCAGACACTGGCTTGGCACCCTTTCTGCCGGCTCGCGCCGGTGGAGTGCAAGACCCGGTAGCCTGGAACGGCAAGCGCGGGTGGGAATGAATCCTCTTTCTGTCCGGAGCATGACGCCCCGGAGCCCGCACAAGTCTAACAGAAAGCAAGGCAGAGTGACCAATCAGGCAGCGCACGAGTCCGCAGACGACCGCCACGAGAAGTGGGCGCGTCAGGAAGAAGCAGCGAGCTCCGCAACTCGTGACATCGCCGATGTGCCCGCCGTCGAGGTCATCACGACCACGGCCGTTCACCTCATGAGCGCTGCCGCTGTAAAGGTCGGCCTCGCCCACGACCCCGATGCGGAGATGGATCTCGACGAAGCGCGCAAGCTCATCAACGCTCTCGCCGGACTGGTCACCGCCAGCGCTCCCGAGATCAGCGACATGCACGCTCGTTCACTTCGTGACGGGCTGCGCTCCCTGCAGCTGGCGTTCCGTGAGGCGTCCACCGTTCCCGACCCCATCGGCAAGGGTCCCGGCGAGAAGTGGACCGGTCCCGTCAACTGACGGCCCATCCCCGACGCCTTCAGAGCTCCGCCGTGGCTAGATGCTGCGGCGGAGCTTGACCGTTAACGAGTCCACGAGCACCGCGATGCGGTCATCCGCCGACCAGCGGGTCGCGAGACGCTGCAGCACGGCATCCAGCTGCTCCCGCTCCAGTCCATCCACGAGCTCCAGCACCACGATCAGTTCTGGGCCGTGCATACGGGCATCCGGATCTCCGGGCACCACCGCGACGTCGATGACCCACATCTCGGTGGCCACACTCTCCTGGAGCGCGGCGAACACGGCGGGCGAGACCGGGCTCGGCTCCCACGGCTGCTCCTGCGCGACCGCCCAGACGGCGGGGCGACGCACGACGAACTCCGTCGCGGATCCTGGGTCGAGCACGATGAGGTCGGTCTGCTCCGCGGACGCCGCCAGCGCCGCGCGGCGCGCCTCGACCGGAATCGGACGCGCGAGAGCATCCCACGCGGACATCGACTCCACAGACGAGAACACGGGCTGCACGCGACGCCCGTCGGGCGCAGACACCGTGACGATCGAGAGCTCCTGCGTCTTGTCGACCTTCAAGCCGGTCGGGCCAACACCCTCATCGCCCTTCTCCGCGAGCAGCGGGATGAGTACCCGCGCTGAACGGAACGCATCGACGACCTCGGTCTCGCTCGCCTCCCCCGCGCGAAAACGGATCAGCGCATCGAGCAGTGCAGGGTCGGCGGAGCCGTCGTCATCGGCCCTCGTGTTCTCCTCGAAGCGGCGTCCCTCCCAGGGCACGCCCGCGGAGTCGCCGGTGTTGAGACTGTGATGGTCGTGGTGACTGGTCATGGCGGAGTCAGTCTCCGGCGACGTCCAGTGCTTCCGCGAGCGTGAAGGCCCCCGCGTACAGCGCCTTACCGACAATCGCGCCCTCGACGCCGAGCGGGACGAGCTCACGCAGTGCGGCGATGTCATCGAGGTTCGCGATGCCGCCGGAAGCGACGACGGGCTTCGGGGTGCGACCCACGATCTCGCGCAGAAGCTCGAGGTTCGGGCCACGCAGCGTGCCGTCCTTGGTGACGTCGGTGACGACGTATCGACTGCACCCCGCATCCTCGAGCCGGTCGAGGACGGTCCAGAGGTCACCGGCATCCTTCGTCCAGCCGCGCGCGGCGAGCGTGGTCCCACGCACGTCCAGACCGACGGCGATGGCCTCGCCATAGCGTGCGATGACATCTGCTGCCCACTCGGGGTTCTCCAGCGCCGCCGTGCCGAGGTTGATGCGCACCGCGCCACTGTCCAGCGCCGCCTCCAAAGATGCGTCGTCGCGGATGCCACCGGACAGCTCGACGTTCACCCCACGGAACTGCTTGATGACCTTGCGGATGATGGCGGTGTTGCTGCCACGGCCGAACGCCGCGTCCAGGTCGACGAGGTGGATCCACTCGGCGCCCTGCTCCGCCCACTCTGCGGCGGCATCCATCGGATCTCCGTAGCTCGTCTCGGAGCCCGCCTCGCCCTGCGTGAGGCGAACGGCCTTGCCGCCGGCCACATCGACAGCCGGAAGCAGAGTGAGGGCCGGGGTTGACGCGAAGTCGTTCATGTCGTCCTTTGATCAGAAAGCGCCCGGCGCGGTCATCACGCGCTGGTGCGGAAGTCGGGGTGGCGCGCCGAGAGGCACGAGAACCGAGAGTAGCCCGCTATCGCGTGGGCTTCAAAACGATGACACAAGGGCACAGCGTACGCCCGCATCGCGAGCGAAAAAAGGCCCCTGTGCGTCAGAGTGAGCCGATCCAGTTGCGGAGCAGCTGAATGCCGGCATCCCCCGACTTCTCCGGGTGGAACTGCGTCGCCGAGAGAGGCCCGTTCTCGACGGCCGCGAGGAACGGCGAACCGTACGTCGTCCAGGTCAGTGCGGGGCCGGGGAACGGCGGGATGACGTCGAGCTCCCAGTGCTGGGCGGCATACGAGTGCACGAAGTAGAAACGCTCGTTCTCGATGCCGCGGAAGAGCACGCTGCCCTCCCCTGGCTCGACGGTGTTCCAACCGATGTGCGGCAGTACCGGCGCATCGAGCTCGGTCACCGTACCCGGCCATTCACCGAGACCCTCGACGTTCACGCCGCGCTCGACGCCGTGTTCGAAAAGGATCTGCATGCCGACGCAGATTCCGAGCACCTTGCGTCCGCCCGCCAGGCGTCGGCCGATGATCTCCTCGCCACGATGCTCCGCAAGGGCCTCACGCACGGACGCGAACGCACCGACCCCCGGAACGAGCAGTCCGTCGGCCTCCATCGCCGCCGTGCGATCGTTCGAGAGCTCCGCATCCGCACCCGCCGCGATCAGAGCTTTGACCGCCGAGTGGACGTTGCCGGAGCCGTAGTCGTAGACGACGACCTTGGGACGCTCGCTCACAGCGCGCCCTTGGTGGAGGGGATTCCCTGCACCAGTGGGTCGATCGACTTCGCCTGACGGAATGCGCGCGCGAACGCCTTGAACTCGGCTTCGGCGATGTGGTGCGGATCGCGCCCGCCGATCACGCGCACGTGCACCGTGAGACCGGCATTGAGCGTGATCGCCTCGAAGACGTGGCGCACGAGCGATCCGGTGAAGTGACCGCCGATCAGGTGGAACTCAAAGCCAGCGGGCTCACCTTCGTGCACGAGGAAGGGGCGACCCGAGATGTCGACGACGGCCTGAGCGAGCGCCTCGTCCAGCGGCACGAGGGCGTCGCCGTAGCGAGAGATGCCTGCCTTGTCGCCAAGCGCATCGCGAATCGCCTGGCCGAGCACGATGGAGATGTCTTCCACCGTGTGGTGAGCATCGATGTGGGTGTCGCCCGTCGCGCGAACCGTGAGGTCGGTCAGCGAGTGCTTCGCGAAGGCGGTGAGCATGTGGTCGAAGAAGGGAACCGTCGTGTGGATGTCGCTGACGCCGGTGCCGTCGAGGTTGAGCTCGAGCTCCACGGTCGACTCGGAGGTGGAACGGGTGCGGCGGGCGGTACGAGCGGTCATGCTGCTGATCCTATCGAGGCGAGAGCGTCCAGGAATGCGGTGGTCTCGGCCTCGGTCCCGGCCGTGACACGGAGGTGTCCGGGGATGCCCACATCGCGGATCAGAACGCCGCGATCGTAGAGCGCCCGCCAGGTTGCTGCGGGATCGGTCACGCCCCCGAAGAGAACGAAGTTCGACCAGGACTCGTGTGGCGTGTAGCCCAGCGCTTCGAGTGTGGCGGAGATGCGATCACGCTGCTCGACGATCTCGTCGACCATCGACAGCATCGTCGGCGCGTTCCGCAGTGCGGCCACCGCGGCCGCCTGCGTCAGGGCGCTGAGGTGATACGGCAGACGGACGAGGCGCAACGCGTCGATGAAGGCCGGGTCGGCCGCGAGGTACCCGACCCGCGCACCCGCGAAGGCGAAGGCCTTGCTCATCGTCCGGGAGATCGCGAGGCGCGGGCGCCCAGGGAGCAGTGTCAGTGCGGAAGGTGATTCCCTCGGAGCGAACTCCTGGTAGGCCTCATCGACGATCACGATGCCGCGGGCCGCCTCGTACACGGCTTCGACGACGTCGAGACCGAGGGGCGTGCCCGTCGGATTGTTCGGCGCGCAGAGGATGATGACGTCGGCATCTGCCGCTCGCACCTGCGCCGCGGCATCTTCTGCGGTGAGCGAGTAGTCCGAGTCCCTGACGCCGGAGATCCAGCGCGCGCCGGTTCCCTGCGTGAGGAGCGGATACATGGAGTACGTCGGCCCGAATCCGAAGGCCGTGCGCCCCGGGCCCGCGAACGCCTGAAGAATGTGCTGCAGAACCTCGTTCGAGCCGTTGCCCGCCCAAATGTTCTCTGCCTGCAGGTTGTGTCCGAGGTACGTGGCGAATCCTTCACGGAGCGTGGTGAACTCACGATCCGGATAGCGATTCACGTCGCGCAGAGCGACGGCGATGTCGTCGAGGATGTCACTCGCCACCGCCTCAGGCACCGGATGCGTGTTCTCGTTGACGTTGAGCGCCACAGGCAGTGGCGCCTGCGGAGCGCCGTAGGGGCGCAGACCGCGAAGGTCGTCGCGAAGAGGGAGATCATCGAGTGAAACGGTCACCCTGCCATCGTAGGCCGCGCCCATGGGCCGCTTCGCACTGTGTCAGCCCACGGATGCTGGCACTTTCTACTTCGTGTACGCAGCGGGCAGTGCGAGCTCTTGCCCGACGGAGAGCGCGCCGCTCTGCAGAAGGTTCAGTCGGCGGATCTCATCGATCACGTCGCGAGGATCAGCCTCTGGCGCGATCGTCGTCGCGATCGACCACAGCGTGTCACCGGGAACCACCGTGACCGTCTCGAAGGACACCCCACCGCTCGCCTCCGCAGAGGCCGTCGCACTGCCGCCGCTCAGAGCGGCTGCGGCGATCCCGATCGCGATCGGAAGCGCGATGAGAGCGGCCAGCACCCGACGACCTCGCGCCGTGATGCGCAGACGCGTCTGGACGGGCGTTGCCGGGGTGAGGGTCATGGTGGTCATGTCGCCTGCTCCTTAGAAGAGGTGTGACGCAGTGTTCGCATTCGGCTCTCGGCCGAGAGAGCCGAATGCGAACCTACGTTCCGAAGATATCTTCGATTTCGAACGTGTGTCAAGGTTTGTTCGAGAAAACTCTTCGAAACCAGCTCGACACGCTCGAACAGATATTCCGTTTTCGTCCGAACATCGGCTACGGTTTCGATGAACACAGCCCACCACGGGCCTCAGACATTCGGCCCGCGAGGTCATTTCCCCGGCGGAATCAGGGATCCGATCCCACGACGCGACAATCACGACGAAGGAGCACCCATGAGCGACACCGCATCGTCCGACGCAGAGGTCGCACGTACTCGGCGCCGCAAGAACCTCAGCGCCAAGCAGCTGGCGATCCTCGAGGTGATCCAGACATCGATCGCGGTGAACGGCTATCCGCCGAGCATGCGCGAGATCGGCGACGCTGTGGGCCTCAAGTCGCTCTCGAGCGTGACGCACCAGCTCGGACAGCTCGAGCTGAGTGGATACCTGCGCCGCGACCCGGGCAAGACCCGTGCGATGGAGGTTCTCATCGACCTCCCCGGCACGGCCGGAGAGAACCCGGCTGACACCGCGCCATCCGTGGGCGATGCGGCGCTCGTCCCCCTCGTCGGCCAGATCGCCGCAGGCGTGCCGATCACGGCTGATCAGCACGTCGAAGAAATCTTCCCGCTTCCCCGTCAGCTCGTGGGCAAGGGAGACCTCTTCATGCTCAAGGTGTCCGGCGAGTCGATGATCGACGCGGCGATCTGTGACGGCGACTGGGTCGTCGTGCGCGCACAGCACACGGCGGAGAACGGTGAGATCGTGGCCGCGATGCTCGATGGCGAAGCCACCGTCAAGACATTCCGCCGCAGAGACGGTCACACCTGGCTGCTCCCCCGCAACTCCGCATTCGAACCGATCCTCGGCGACGAAGCGACCATCCTCGGCAAGATCGTCGCGGTCCTGCGCGCCGTCTGAGATCTGCGTGGGGTGTTGCGAGCACCCCACGCCGGCCTCGATGATGCGGCGACCACCGGGGCCGCTCCAAGGCCCGATCGCGAGCCCCGGAATGCGGAGCCCGCGTAGGCTCGAAGAATGCTTGACCGTTCCGCTCTGTCGTACACCGCTCCGTACGGTGCCTGGGATTCGCCGTTCACCGCAGCAGATCTCGCAGTCGCCGGCTCCCGCATCGACGGGGCGCGCTTCGTCGGGGATGACATCTGGTGGGGCGAGTCGGTCCCGGCCGAGCGTGGGCGGGTGACGATCCGTCGCGGCGAGGCATCCGGAACCGTCGACCTGCTCCCTGCACCCTGGAGCGCTCGGTCCAAGGTGCACGAGTACGGCGGCGGCGCGTGGACGGCGGATGCGACGGGCACGCTGTTCTTCGTCGAGGCAGCCGATCAACGCGTGTATCGACTCTCCCCGGGCGGCACGCCGGAGCCGCTGACCCCCGCCGGCCCACGCCACGGTGGGCTACGCGTGCAGTCGGGCCGACTGTTGGCGGTGCGTGAGGACCTCACGGTGCAGCCACATCTGCGCGCGCTCGTCGAGATTCCCACCGACGGGCGTGCTGGCGCGGATGCCTCGGAGATCCGCGTGCTCGTGGAGGGAACCGCATTCTGGGCGCACCCGACGCTCTCGCCCGACGGCACACGCGTCGCGTTCGTCGAATGGTCGGGGCGGCAGATGCCCTGGGACAGCGCGCATCTGCGCGTGCAGGAGATCGATGGCGACGCTGTCTCCCAGACCCCGACGCGTGCGGCCCTGCAGCCCGAGTGGCTCTCCGACACCTCTCTGCTCTATGCAGATGATCCCACCGACCGCTGGAACCTCCAGCACCTCGAGCTCGACGGCCTCGCGGTGACGGCCGGGCCCACCCCCGTCTCTCCCGCAGACGCGGATACTGGCGGTGGTCTCTGGGTTCTCGGACAGCGGTGGTACCAGCCACTGGACGACGGCAGCATCGTCGCGCTGCGCACGAACGGCACTGATGAGGTCGTGGTGATCACGCCCGACGGCGCGACCCGCACGCTCACCGTGCCGATGAATGCCGGACTCAGCGTGGAGGATGCGTCGGGCACACGCGTCCTCATCACCGGCGCCGGCCCGTCGAGCGCGGCTGGTCTCTGGCTCGTGGACACCGCGGATGGGCGGGTCACCTCGGTGCGTGGCGGTGGAACGTTCGATCCGGCGTGGGTGCCGGTCGCGCGTCCTCTCACGATCGACGGGACCCACGGCCCTGTGCACGCCTTCGACTACCCGCCCACGAATCCTCTGGCGACGGCGCCCGAGGGTGAGCGCCCTCCCTATGTCGTGCTCGTGCACGGTGGTCCGACGGCGCATGTCGCCGGTGCAGCCTCCCCCGCGATCGCCTACCTCACCAGTCGCGGCATCGGCGTTCTGGACGTGAACTACGGGGGCTCGACCGGCTACGGCCGCGCCTATCGCGAACGCCTCAATGGACAGTGGGGCGTCGTCGACGTCGATGACGTGCTCGCCGCGGCCGCCGGGCTTGCCGCATCCGGCGCAGCTGATCCCGCGCGTCTCGCGATCCGTGGCGGATCCGCGGGCGGTTGGACTGTGCTGTCAGCGCTCGTGCGCGGTGGCGTCTTCGGCGCGGGCGTCAGCCGATACGGCGTCGCAGACCTGCGCGCGCTGGTTGCCGAGTCCCATGACTTCGAGGCGCACTACATCGACGCGCTTGTGGGCCCGCTGCCCGAGGCCGAGGCCGTCTACATCGAACGCTCGCCGCTCACCCACGCGGAGCGCATCGATGTGCCCGTTCTGCTGCTGCAGGGCGAGGATGACGCGGTGGTTCCCCCGTCACAGTCGGAGGCGATCCGTGACGCGCTGGCTGCGCGTGGCATCCCCCATGAGTACCTGCTGTTCCCGGGCGAAGGACACGGCTTCCGCCAGGCGGAGACGATCATCACCGTCGCTGAGGCGGAGCTTCGTTTCCTCGGCGAGGCCTTCGGGTTCGCCCCGAAGATCTGACGGTCGAGGGCTACTCGCCCATCCGGTTGCGCAGACGCATGGCGCGCTCTGCTTCCCGGTTGTCCTGCCGTTCGCGCAGCGTCTGACGCTTGTCGTACTCCTTCTTGCCCTTGGCAAGTGCGATCTCGACCTTGGCGCGCCCGTCGGAGAAGTACAGGCGCAGCGGCACGAGCGTGTACCCGCCGGCGGAGACCGCGTGCGACAGCTTCGCAATCTCTTCCCGGTGCAGCAGGAGCTTGCGGATGCGCTTGGCCGAGTGGTTCGTCCAGTGCCCCTGGGAGTATTCCGGGATGTGCACGGCGTCGAGGAAGGCCTCGTTGCCCTTGATGAAGGCGTAGCCGTCGCTGAGGTTCGCGCGCCCCTGGCGCAGCGACTTCACCTCAGTGCCGGTCAGCACGAGCCCCGCTTCGTACGACTTCTCGATGTTGTAGTCGTGACGTGCGCGACGATTGGTCGCGATGACCTTCTCCCCGCGTTCCCTGGGCATAGTGCTCTCCTCTGCAGCCATGCGGGCGCACGGCAGCCTGTCAGTCTAACAACACCGCGGTCGCCGCCGGCAACTGCGGTGCGGATGCTACGCGCGCAACCAGCGGCGGATCGCGAAACCGGCGGACAGCGCAGCCAGCACGACTCCGATACCCACGATGATCGGCACGACGAGCAGCGCGTCCTGCATCGTGACCCACGTCGTGATGAATGTGACTCGACCGCGCAGGTACTCCTGCACCCCGAAGTGCACTCCCAGCAGCACGGCGGTGCTCGCGAGCAGCGACCCGATGACCGCCGCGAACACGCCTTCCAGCACGAACGGCGTCTGGATGAATCGGTTCGACGCACCGACGAGTCGCATGATGCCGATCTCCTTGCGGCGCGCGTAGGCCGAGAGCCGGATGGTGGTGGCGATCAGCAGCACGGCGGCGATCAGCATGAGTCCGGCGATGCCGACGGCGATGTAGGTCGCGATCGTCAGTGCAGAGAAGAGCGGATCGAGGTACTCGAGCTGGTCCTTGACCTCTTCAACGCCCTTCACCCCCTGAAACGCCTCCACAATGACCGTCGACTGGGTCTGATCCTTGAGGTTGACCCAGAACACCTCATTCATCTGCTCGGGCGTGATGACGCTCGCGTAGTCGTCGCCGACGAGGTCGACGGTCTTCTGGTACGCCTCGTCGCGGTCCTCGAAGCGCACATCCGCGATGAGCGGTGCAAGCGTGTCACTGGCGAGTTCCGACTCGACGAAAGCAAGCTGCTCCTCATTGGCGACGCCGTCGACGCAGGTCTCGGTCTGTGAGACCTCGGAGCACATGTAGACCGCGATCTGTGCGCGGCCTTCCCAGTACTCGCGCATCGCACCGATCTGCGACTGCATGAGGATCGCGGCGCCGACGAAGGTCAGCGAGATGAAGGTCACCAGGACAACGGAGATGACCATGGAGGCGTTGCGGCGAAGACCGGTCAGCGCCTCGGAGAGGATGAGACCGAGCCTCATGAGGTGGGTCCCACTTCCTCGTCGTCGTTGGATTCGAGTCCGAGTCGACCTGCGACGCCGATCTCGGCGATGTCGACGTCGGGTAGCGCGATGGGCTGCTGTGCCCCCGTCGCGGTGATGTCTGCGGCGGGCTCCGCAGACTCGGATGCCTCTGCTTGCACACTGTCTTCGGCGGCAGGCGCCACCGGTGCGGGCGCTGCCGCATCGGATGTCTCGATCGCGGCCGCGATCACGGCGGCTGCGGCGAGACTGTCGCCCGAGATCGCCGCGGCGGTCTCGCGCTGGACCTCGAGAACCGCGGTGAGTGCGGCAGAGGCGGCCGCACCGCGAATCGCCTCCGGCGTGAGGATCGGGACGTGCGAGGTGTCGCCGTATCCGCCGCCGACCTCGTCACGCACCATCTCACCGTTACGCAGCTCGATCACGCGCCGCTGCATCTGGTCGACGAACGCCGCCTCGTGCGTGGCCATGAGCACGGTCGTGCCACCGGCGTTGATCCGCGCCAGCAGCTGCATGATGTCTGTCGAGGTCGCCGGGTCCAGGTTTCCGGTGGGCTCGTCGGCGAGGAGAACCTGCGGGCGATTCACGATCGCTCGCGCGATCGCGACGCGCTGCTGCTCACCGCCGGAGAGCTCGTGCGGAAGACGCTTCTCCTTGCCTTCGAGACCGACGAGTGCGAGCGCCTCCGGCACGGCCTGCTGGATGAATCCGCGAGAGGCGCCGATGACCTGCAGCGAGAACGCCACGTTCTGGAAGACCGTCTTCGACGGCAGCAGCCGGAAGTCCTGGAACACCGAGCCGATGTTGCGCCGGAAGTACGGCACCTTGCGGTTCGCGAGCGTGCGAAGGTCACGGCCGAGCACGGCCACACGGCCGCTCGTCGGGATCTCTTCACGGAGGATCAGCCGCAGACACGAGGACTTCCCCGATCCCGACGTGCCGACGAGGAAGACGAAGTCTCCTCGCTGCACCTCGAAATCGACGCCCGAGAGGGCGGGACGCTTCGTGCCGCGATAGCGCTTGGTGACGTTTTCGAACCGAATCATGGCGTCTTGAGCCTAAGCGGCAGGCACCCGCCTGCGGCGAGCGACACTCCCCTGGGCAGCATCCGCTGCCGTGTGGATCAGTCCTCGTCTTTGCGCTTGCGCCAGCGGATGCCCGCGGAGATGAATCCGTCGAGGTCGCCGTCGAAGACGTTGGCCGGGTTGCCCGATTCGAAACCGGTGCGCAGGTCTTTCACCAGCTGCTGGCCGTAGAGGAAGTAGGAGCGCATCTGATCGCCCCAGCTCGCGGTGATGTTGCCGGCGAGCTGCTTCTTCTTCGCTGCCTCTTCCTCCTTCTGCAGGAGCAGCAGGCGCGTCTGCAGCACGCGCATCGCGGCGGCGCGGTTCTGGATCTGCGACTTCTCGTTCTGCATCGACACGACGATGCCCGTCGGAAGGTGCGTGAGGCGCACGGCCGAGTCAGTCGTGTTGACCGACTGCCCGCCCGGACCGGACGAGCGGAAGACATCGACGCGGATGTCGTTCTCGGGGATCTCGACCTCGGTCGCCTCTTCCATGAGAGGGATCACCTCGACGGCCGCGAAGGATGTCTGGCGCTTGTCAGCCGATCCGAAGGGGCTGATGCGCGCGAGACGGTGTGTGCCCGCTTCGACCGAGAGCGTGCCGAAAGCATAGGGCGCGTCGACCTCGAAAGTGGCGGACTTGATTCCTGCACCCTCGGCGTAGGACGTGTCCATGACCTTGACGGAGTAGCCGTGCTGCTCGGCCCACCGCAGGTACATGCGCATGAGCATCTCGGCGAAGTCGGTGGCGTCGTCGCCGCCGGCACCCGAGCGGATGGTGATGATGGCGGAACGCTCGTCGTACTCGCCGTCGAGCAGCGTCTGCACCTCAAGCTGGTTGATGACGGACGTCAACGCGTCGAGCTCGGCGCGCGCCTCGGCCGCGGAGTCTTCGTCTTCCATCTCATTGGCGAGTTCGATGAGCACCTCGAGGTCATCGAGACGCTGGCCGACCTCGAGGACGCGCTTCAGCTCGGCCTGCCGATGGCTGAGGGCGCTGGTGACCTTCTGCGCGCTTTCGGGGTCGTCCCAGAGGTCGGGAGCACCGGCCTCTTCACTGAGACGGGCGATATCGGCACGGAGCTTCTCGACGTCGACGACCTCGGCGATATCGCTGTAGGTCTGACGGAGGTCCGCGATCTGGGCGGAGAGATCAAGTTCGAGCATGACCTGCCCAGACTATCGCGCCCGAGCCGTGGACTCACCATCCCGCGCGATACCGTGGGGCAATGCGTACGCGAGCGTCGACGGTTCTCTGGCAGTACGGGCCCATGGTCTATCTCCCGACCGTGCTGTTCTCGCTGGGCGAGGGCGCCGTGCTGCCGCTCATCCCGGTCATCGCCGCGAACATGGGCGCGGATCTCGCGACGGCGGCGCTCGTGGCATCCGCTCTCGTCGTCGGCCAGCTCTGCGGCAACCTGCCGGCAGGCTGGGCGGTGGCCCGTCTCGGTGAGCGCTACACGATGGTCATCGCGGGCATCATCGCGCTCCTGGGCGCCGTGGCGTGCGCGCTGGCTCCGTCGCTTCCGCTCTTCACGCTCGCGGTGTTCGTCATCGGCATTTCGGCGTCGGCGTTCGGGCTCGCCCGCCACGCGTTCATGACGACACGGGTGCCGCTGGAGTTCCGCGCGCGAGCACTGTCGCTGCTGGGCGGATCGTTCCGCCTCGGCATGTTCGTCGGACCGTTCGTGTCGGCTGTGCTGCTGTCGGCGTTCCAGACAGAGTTCTCGACGCTGTGGTTCTTCGGCGCGTGCCTGGTCGTGCTGATCCTGCTGGTTCTGTTCGGGCCGGATCCGGAAGAGCAGGCGGCGCTTGCGAACGGGCCCGAGCTCGTGGAGGACTCGGGTGAGGCGGTCACGGGTTCCATCCCGTCGCAGGCCCGACGCGGCGTCTTCAGCACGATGTGGCAGAGCCGCGGGGTGCTCTCCCGACTCGGACTCGCCGCTGCTGCACTGTCGGCCGTCCGTTCGGCGCGGCAGGTGGCGCTGCCGATCTGGGGCGTCTCGATCGGATTGGATGCCTCGACGATCGCGCTCGTCATGGGTGTGACCGGCGCGATCGACTTCGCGCTCTTCTACGCGAGCGGGCAGGTCATGGACCGGTTCGGCAGGCTCTGGGCAGCGTTGCCGGCGACAATCCTGATGGGGAGCGGATTCATCGCACTCTCGTTCACGCACGACGGCGACATGGCGGTGCTGTGGTTCGGGCTCTTCGCGGCGGTGCTGGGAGTCGGCAACGGGCTCTCCAGCGGCATCCTGCTGACGCTCGGAGCGGATGTCGCACCGCAGGATGCCCCGGCCGCTTTTCTCGGGTCGTGGCGGACGCTGACGGATGTCGGAGGGGCGACCGCTCCCCTGCTGTTCTCGGCCATCGCCGCCGCGTCGTCGATCATGGTCGCGACGGGAGCGATGGGCGTGATCGGACTGCTGGGCGCGGCCGGATTCCTCCGGTGGATCCCGCGCTTCGCGCCGCGCCCTCCGGGGCGCGACTAGTCGGCGAACTCTGCCTGCGCTGCCGCGAGCTCGTCGCTGATGGCCTGTCGCAACTCGTCGTGCTGCGGGCCGAGGGCGTGCGCGGGGTCTGACCAGTTGGCACCGTCGTACAGCCATACCGGGTAGCGGCGGCGCACCTCGTCTTCCCAATCGAACCGCGGCCAGACGTGCGCGTGCACGAAGGCGTCTTTGTTGCCGAGGATGTCGATGTTGATGCGTGTGAATCCCTCACCCACCCGACGGCAGGCTCGTTCGACGGCGGTCGCGAGGAGGTCGGTGTCGGCGAGGAACTGCACACGCTCGGGGCGCGGAAGCTCGGCGAGCACTGTCGGCCCGGGCGTGCGCGAGAGCAGCACGCTGTATCCAGGAAGGAACTGCGTGTCGCCGATGACGGCGAAGCCTGCCTTTGTCTCGCCGAGCACGGTGGGGTTCTCGCCGCGGAGAGCTGCACCAATGCGGTCGTCGCGCCAGTCGATTGTCATGCGTGAAGCCTAGGGCTGAGCTCGCCGTTGCTCCTGAAGATGACGTGCACGCTCAGCGCAGCGCGGTGCGACTCGTGGCGGTGGAGATGAGTTCGACTCCGCCTGGAATGAACGGACTGAGCACGGGCGGGTTCCACACCGCCCGCACACTGACCCGGGCGGAGACGCCGTCCGGCGTCGTCGCGGCGAGAACCTCGGCGTCCCTGTCGATCACCGCAACGATCGCGAGGGCCTGCTCGCGCACCCCACCATCGGTCAGCTCCGCGCGCGCACCGTCGGCGCCGACCGAGAGCACGAACCCGTCGGCACCGGCGAGCGCCGCAGAATCCGCCAGGGAATCCAGCCGCTTCTGCGCGATGTACAGATCAGTGGCGCAGACGCACACCAGGGTGACCGCGATCGCCAGGAGCAGATACCCGAGGATGAGCGGCAGTGTGCTGCCCTCCTCCTCACGCAACAGCGCGAGTGCGCGTCTCATCGGTCCCTCCAGGTTCGCGAGACGCGTTGCACGGCGGAGGCTTCGATCGGGATGCTCGTGACCCGGTCAAGCCCGAAGATCGGCGGGACGAAGGGCATCTGCACGCGCGTACTGACCTGGATGGCGATCGTCGTCCCGGCAGAGGGGCATGTGACGCCTACAGGGATGCAGCGCAGATCCACAGTGACGTCGACTGCGGCCATGTCGTACTCGGCCAGCGTCGCCGCCATGGCCTGCTCTGCCCGGACTTCGGCGTCTGCGGGTCCGGCTGCGGCGCTGATCGCCCGGGCCGTGTGGCGGGCGGCCGCTTCGGCACCGAGCATCTGGTGTTGCACGGTTCCGAGGGCGATCACGAGATAGATGAAGGGCACCAGGAGGATCACGCCGACCGTGATGAACTCCAGCGCCGCAGAACCGGTCTCGTCGCGCCAGAGGTGGCGATGCTCAGTCGTCGAAGGATTCGAGCGGCGCACGGCCGTTCACCTCCAGCCCCTGCGGAGCTCCCAGCAGCCCGAACACGGGCAGCATGGCGCGCACGCGGATCTCGATCGTGGGCGCTCCGAGCGCCCGTGAGCTCGACACGGTCACGTCCTCGGCGTATGCCGCCCCCACCGCTCGGGTGATCGCCTCCTGTGTCCGGGCGATGCCCTCGGCGGGCGTGGAGTCGGCGAGGGCCGCGTAGTGCGCGCCCTCAACTGCCGCGTCGTGCAGCACGTTTCGCACGTACACCGCCACGGCGATCTGCAGCACGGCGAGCGTCAGAGCAGTGAGCAGGGTGCCGACGAGAACGAACTCGACCGGACTCGAGCCCGCGTCGTCGCGCAGCATCCGCCGCGCCCGCCACCCGCGTCGCATCCGCTCACTCTGCGTCATCGGTCCGCGCTTCAGGACATGCCGCTCACGCGACTCAGCGCGTCCTCGAACATCGCGGTCAGCGCCGGCCCGGCGACCGCCCAGATGAGAACCACAAGGCCCGCGGTCATCAACGTGATCAGAACCCAGCCGGGGACATCACCGCGGTCTTCATCGAGGATGGCATGCAGGCGGCGCATCGCGCGCACGGAGAGGGCATTCATGAGACTCCTTTCTGGTGCGGCTCAGGACAGTCCGAGTCGCAGGATGAACATGCCGGGAAAGACGGCGAAGATGACGCTGAGCGGGAGGATCAGGAACACGAGCGGCAGGAGCATGAGGATCTCTTTGCGACCCGCGCTCTCGATGAGCCCACGCTTCGATTCCTCTCGGGCGTCGGTGGCCTGAGCCTGCAGCACCGCGGCGAGCGGGGCACCCCGCTCCAGTGCAGCCACCAGCTGATCGACGACCCGGGAGAAAGCGGGAATCTGCAGACGCTGCGCGCTCTCGCCGAACGCCTCACCCAGGCCCGACCCCGTGTGCACGGCAAGCACCACGAGTCGCAGTTCCTGGCTCAGTTCGCCTGATCCCGTGGAGGCGACCCGGCGCAGCGCGTCGAGGGGTGTCTCGCCCGCCGACAGGCAGAGGGCGAAGAAC
This sequence comes from Microbacterium sp. GW823-FHT02G05, assembly GCF_058797175.1. NCBI lineage: Bacteria > Bacillati > Actinomycetota > Actinomycetes > Micrococcales > Microbacteriaceae > Microbacterium > Microbacterium sp. GW823-FHT02G05. The sequence goes on along the minus strand of NZ_JBXAJK010000001.1, from coordinate 1,992,289 downwards.
TCCAGGACGGTCGGCAACTCCTCGCCGAGACGAGCGATGCGGGCTTTGGCGCGCATCGAGAGCAGATAGTCGTAGATCACGCCCGCGACAGCACCGGTGACGACGGGCAGCAGGACGGCGGGCAGACTCATCCGACCGGCGAGGGCGAGCGCGATGGCGCCGATCGCCCCGACGGCGACGCCCACGACGGCCCAGCCGAGTTGCCGGCCCCGAAAGGAGGCCAGCGTGCGGTCGACGCCCGCTTGAGAGAGCCGCAGCGGGACCGTGCCACCACCCGCACCGATCACGCCCAGGAGACGGTGAGCGATCTCCGACCATCGTGCTCCCGTAGAGGCGGGCATGCGGGCGCTCCAGAGCCGAGGCTGCTCGGTCTCTCCGGTGACGTCACGCAGGTGCGGTGCAATGCGCACAGCGAGCGGGAGCGCGCGCCACCGAGGAAGCGCGGACAGCAGCAGAAAGGCGCCGACTCCGAGAAGACCCCCGAGCAGGATCGACACGGCGAGCGCAGATGTGGGATTCATCGAAACCACCGTCGCTGCTCAGGAAGGCGTCCGATGCGCAGCATGAGACGGAAGGCGAGAACGGACACCCCCGCCCCCGCGAGGATCACGAGCACACCTTCGGCGCTCGCATAGGCGCTGGCTCCTTCGGGGCGCAGCAGCAGAAGGACGAGGATCACCCAGGGAGCGACCGCACCGAGCACCGCCGCACCGCGAATCCAGGATTGGCGGGCTTCCACCTCGGCTCGCAGCGCCGCTTCCGCGCGCACCGACGCGGAGAGCGCGCGCAGCACGGTCGTGAGTTCTGTGCCTCCGACCTCGCGCGCCATGCGGAGCGTCTCGACGATCCGATCGGCGACCGGATCAGCGAGCGCTTCTTTGAGCTTCTCGGCGCTCGTGTCGAAGCGCCCGGTGGCGTGCAAGTCACGGGCGAAGCGTGCGAACGCGGGCCGAAGCGGCGCGGGTGCGGAACCCGCCAGCGCGCTCACCGAATCGGGAAGCGACATGCCGACACGGATCGAGGCGACGAGCAGGTCGCAGATGTCTGGCCAGAGCGCACGACGAAGGCGCAGGAGCGCGAGACGACGAGAGCGCAGATAGACGATCGGAGCGCTCGCCGCGGCGACTGCTCCCACCAACGCGAGCGGCGCCGATGCCGTCGCCAACCACAGCACGGAGGCCGTCACCAGCGCGCCCGCGACCGTCACGGCAATGACCACTCGAGGAGTGCCGCTGAACCCAGCCTCGCGAACCAGACGGATCAGAACAGTGTCGCGGGGTCCCTTCGGCACGCTCGCGCGCGGCGGCCACAGCCACGGCGAGGCCGTGAGCAGCAGTCCTGCGGCCAGCAGGGCTCCGAGAAGCAGAGTCATCCGGCGACCTCGAGGAACGGGTCGACCGGCATCGGAGATTCGTCGACGTGGTAGATCAGCCGCGAGCGGATCCGCCCGTCGGCGTCAGCGCTGAGCGGCTCCCGCACCTCGACGATCCGCCTCCGTCCAGCGGCATCCCGCGCGCAGTGGACGACGAGGTCGACGGACGCGGCGAGCGCCGGCGCGATGAACGCCCTGTCGATGTTGCGCCCGGCAAGCAACGGAAGCATCGCGAGCTTCTCGAGAGCGTCGGCGGCCGAGTTGGCGTGAACGGTCGCAGCCCCGGGGACGCCGGTGTTGAGCGCCAGCACGAGGTCGAGAGCCTCAGCGTCGCGCACCTCACCGATCACCAGGCGGTCAGGGCGCATGCGCAGCGCCTCTTTCACCAGGCGGCGCAGCGTGATCTCGCCCGTTCCTTCGAGGCTGGCCTGACGGCCCTGCAGAGCGACCAAATCAGGCGCGTCGACGGCGAGCTCGAACGTCTCCTCCACCGTGATGATGCGCTGGTTCTGGCACTCTCCGATGAGCGCTGCGAGCAGTGTCGTCTTGCCGGCGTGCGTCGCGCCGGAGACGACGACGCTGAGCCCTTCGCGCATCGCATGGCCGAGCAGCTCGGCGATGTCCGGCGTGACGGCGCCCTGGCGCACGAGCGAATCGAGCGTGCGGAACCGGGGCAGAAACTTTCTGATGTTCACCGCCCACGAGCCGCGGACCACATCCGCGATCGCGACGTGCAGACGCGAGCCGTCCGGCAAGGACGCATCGACGAAGGGCTGACTGATGTCAACCCGGCGACCGCTGGTGTGCAGCATCCGCTCGACGAGATCACGCAGCTGCGCGTCGGTCAGCTGCACGGGCACGCGCTGAGTCGTGCCGCCCTTCGCGATGAACACCCGCTCCGGACCGTTCAACCAGATCTCTTCGATGTCGGGATCATCCAACAGCGTCTGCAGCGCACCGAAACCGCTCACTCCCGCGAGGATATCGCGCACGCAGGCCGCCTCGTCGTCGATCGTCGCCGTGCCACGGGCGAGCGCGAGGTCGTTGTGCCGACGTACCTCGAGCTGCGCGATGCGCCGAACCTCATCGGGGTCGACAGACGGATCGCGCCGCTCAGCTCGCAGACGGGCGCGCACGCGCTCGGCGACGACGGCGGTGGGCTGATTCACGCGAAGCATCGTCGCAAGAACGGCGACACGCCCGCAGAAGTTATCCACAGGGCGGTTTCGGGATAACCCCACGTCAGAACGAGCCTGCGCATCAGTAGAATGAACCGACCGCGCGGGAGTGGTGAAATTGGTAGACACGCAGGATTTAGGTTCCTGTGCCTTCGGGCGTGGGGGTTCAAGTCCCCCCTTCCGCACAAGACGGGCTCAGGCTCCGTCGATTCCGGATGCTGCGGCATCCCCTTCATTGGCCGCCGAAAGTCACATCTGACGGGACCTCATTTGCATAACGCAGCACTCATCCCCTGGCTCGACCCGCAGCTGATCATCTCCAGCGCGGGCCCCTGGGCGCTCCTGGTCGTGTGCTTCATCGTGTTCGCCGAGACGGGGCTCCTCGTGGGCTTCCTGCTTCCCGGCGACACGCTGCTGATCATCGCGGGCCTTCTCACGCACACCAACGATGTGTTCGGTCTCAACATCTGGGTGGTGTCGCTGCTCATCGCCCTCGCGGCCTTCGTCGGCGGCGAGGTCGGCTATCTCATCGGCCACAAGGGCGGGCCTGCCGTCTTCGAACGCAAAGAATCCGGGCTGTTCAGTCGCAAGAACGTCGAACGAACGAACGCGTTCTTCGAGCGCTTCGGCGGGCTGACGGTCATCCTCGCGCGCTTCGTCCCCATCGTGCGCACCTTCGCCCCTGTCGCCGCCGGTGTCGGCCACATGCCGTGGCGCCGCTACTCGCTGTACAACTTCATCGGCGCGATGATCTGGGGCTTCGGCCTGACGATGGTCGGCTACCTGATCGCCTACATCCCGTGGATCCGCGACCTCGTCACCGAGTACATCGATGTGATCCTCCTGATCGCCGTGGGCGGTACCGCCCTCGTCACGCTGTGGCACTACCTCGTCGAGCGCCACAAGGCGAAGAAGGCGGCAGCGGCCGGCGAAGATGTCGTCACGGATGCCGCAGAGGCCGAGGAGCTCGTCCTCGACAGCGATGTGTTCGACCGCGCACCCGACCTCGACGGAGACGGTAAGCACTGACATCCCTGCACTCGAAGCGCGTGTCTGCCGATCCGGCGGACACGCGCTTCTGCGTTATCCGGCGTCCTTCGCCCTCGCGGCGCGGGAGCGTTCGACGCTCGCCCGCAGCGCCTCCATCAGGTCGATGACTTCGCCGCCCTTCTCCGCACCGTCTGACGCCGCGAAGGTCTCCGAGACCTCGAACCCCTCGCCCTTCTCGATCTTCGCGTCGATGAGGGTGCGCAGCTCCGCCTGGTACTCGTCGACGAACGTCTCGGGGTCAAAGTCTCCGGAGAAGCTCTCGACCAGACTCGCCGAGAGCTCCAGCTCCTTGTCCGAGATCTTCACCGGTTCGTCCAGCGCCGGGAATGCGGGCTCGCGCACTTCATCCGCCCAGAGCAGCGTCTGCAGCACGAGAACGTCGCCGCGCACACGCAGTGCTGCGAGCCGCGTCTTCTGCCGCAGGGTGAAGCGCACGATCGCCGTGCGATCCGTAGCCTCCAGCGTGCGGCGCAGCAGAACGTAGGCCTTGGGTGACGAGGAGTCCGGCTCGAGATAGTACGCCTTGTCGAGGGTCAGCAGATCGACCTGGTCGCTCGGGACGAACTCGACGACATCGATCTCGCGGCTGCGCTCCGCGGGAAGAGCCGCGAGGTCATCCTTCGTCAGCACGATGGTCTGCCCGTCATCGACGTAGGCCCTGTCGATGTCGGCGAAGGGGACCACCTGCCCGCACACCTCGCAGGTGCGCTGGTAGCGGATGCGCCCGCCGTCCTCACCGTGCACCTGATGCAGCGGCACATCATGGTCTTCCGTCGCCGAATACACCTTGACAGGCACGTTGACCAGGCCGAAGGTGAGCGCGCCCTTCCAGATCGTCCTCATGGCACCAGTACACACCAGCGGCTCGCTTCCCACCAGAGATGTCCCCGCGGTGTACTCTGACGGCATGGCGAAGGACGGTCAGGTCGTGCAGATCGATGGCCGCCGCCTGCGCGTGACCAATCTCGACAAGATCGTCTACCCCGACGCGGGCACCACCAAGGGCGACGTGATCAGCTACTACACGCGCATCGCGCCGCTCCTGCTCCCCCAGCTCGCCGGTCGCCCCGTCACCCGCAAACGCTGGGTCGAGGGCGTCGGGACGGCGCAGCATCCGGGAGATTCGTTCTTCACGAAGCAGCTCGAACGCGGGGCACCCGACTGGATCCGCCGCGTCCCGATCGAGCACTCCGGAGGCGCGAAGGAGTATCCGGTGATCGAGGAGGTCGCAGCCCTCGCCTGGCTCGCCCAGGTGGCGAGCATCGAACTGCACACCCCTCAGTGGCGCTTCGATGCCGACGCCACCCGTCTGCGCCCCGACCGGATGGTGCTCGACCTCGACCCCGGCCCGGGGGCATCGCTCGCGCAGTGCGCCGAGGTGGCGCGCCTCGCCCGAGGCATTCTGACCGGCATGGGTCTGGATGCGGTGCCCGTCACGAGCGGCAGCAAGGGAATCCACCTCTACGCCGCGCTGCCCGGAGAGCAGACGAGCGATGAGGTCTCGGCCGTCGCGAAGGCCCTGGCACAGGCGATCGAGAGTGACCATCCTGACCTCGTCACGAGCACGATGGCGAAGGTCATGCGCCCGGGCAAGGTGTTCATCGACTGGAGCCAGAACAACGGCGCGAAGACGACGATCACCCCCTACTCGTTGCGGGGGCGCGCGCACCCCTGGGTCGCAGCTCCCCGCACCTGGGAGGAACTCGACGACCCGGATCTCGCCCAGCTCACCGCTGAAGAGGTCCTCGACCGCGCCGCCCAGGGCATCGACCCTTTCGCTGTGGCCCAGGTTCCCGCTGATCCGACGCCCACGCCGGTGCCGTCGCGCACGAGCGCGCGGCGGGACGCACCGAGACCGTGGACGTCACCGACCGTCACCGACCCGGACGCCACATCGGCGGGGCCCTTCACCGCACCGCGGCCGATGCTCGCCACTCGGGGCACATCGGGACTCGCGCGGTCACTGGGCTCGTCGGGCACCGGCGCGTCGTCGCATCCGTCACGGTGGGCAGAGATCAAGTGGGACGGCATTCGCGCGATCGGCACCTGGCGTCACGGGCGCTTCCGGCTCTTCGCCCGCAGCGGCATCGAGATCACGGACCGCTACCCAGAGCTGACCGCGGACGGCGCGCCTCACCTCAGCGCGCAGGAGGCCATCGTCGACGGCGAGATCGTCGCGCTGGATGCCACGGGACGCCCCAGTTTCGCGCTGCTCCAGAACCGCATGCACCTCGCCTCGGCGCGCGAGATCGAAAGAGAGGTCGTGCGCACCCCCATCCGCTACCACCTCTTCGATCTGATGCATCTCGACGGACACGACATCACCGCTCTTCCGCTGCGCGATCGCAGAGAACTCCTGGAACGGGTGTCAGAGGATGCCGATGCCCGTATCGTCGTTCCCCCGGTGTTCGAGGATGTCGACGCGGCATTGGATCTCAGTGCCGAACTCGGGCTCGAGGGGATCGTCGTGAAAGACGCCTCGTCTCGCTACAGACCCGGCGAGCGCTCCGGATCGTGGCTGAAGCTCGCCCACACGCGCACGCAGGAGGTCGTGATCGGGGGCATCCGCCCCGGGCAGGGAGACCGCACGGGGCGCATCGGCTCCCTGCTGCTCGGAGTGCCCGAATCCGAAGGGCTGCGGTACGTGGGTCGCGTGGGCACCGGATTCACCGATCGGATGCTGCGCGACCTCGCCGTGCGGCTCGCACCGCTCGCAGCCGAGGAACCCGGCCTCGTCGGCGTGCCGTCGCTCGATGCCTCCGACGCGCAGTGGGTCGATCCCGTGCTCGTCGCTGAGGTGGAGTTCGCGAACTGGACGCCCGGTGGACACCTGCGGCATCCCCGCTGGCGAGGCCTGCGCCCCGACAAGGGCATCGACGAGATCATCGTCGAACGTTGAGCGTCGCCCGCATCATCAGGCGTGCGAGGGCTCGCACTCCGCGTGGTCGTCGGGTTCGAGTTGGAAGGTCGAGTGGGCGACGTCGAAGTGGTCGGCGAGACACTCCTGCATCTCCGCGAGAAGCGCGCCGGAGCGACCAGAGGAGAACACCTCGGGTGCCACCGTGACGTGTGCGGTGAAAACGGGCGCTCCGCGCGTCAGCTGCCACACGTGCACATCATGCACGCCCGTGACTCCGTCGAAGCCCTGCAGGTGCGTGCGGATCTCGCTGACGGCCGTGCCCTTCGGGGCCGATTCCGCGAGGACGGAGAACACCTCCCGCAGCAGGCTGATCGCCCGCGGGATGATCATCGCCGCGATGAACAGCGAGGCGATCGCATCCGCCGGCATCCATCCCGTGACGATGATGACGACCGCGGCGACGATCACGCCGACCGATCCGATCAGGTCACCCATGACCTCCAGGTAGGCGCCGCGCACATTGATGCTCGTCTTCTGCGCGCGACTGAGGATCCACATCGACGTCGCATTCGCGATGAGGCCGGCAGCCGCGACGATGAGCATGAGTGTGCCGGCGACCTCGACTTCGCCCGGATTGATCAGGCGGCTCACCCCCTCGATCGCGACCCATCCGGCGAGGAGGATCAGGATGATGGCGTTGATGAGCGCCCCGAACACCTCGGCCCGCTGATAGCCGAAGGTGCGACGGTCGTCGGCCGGGCGGGCGGCGACCGTGCTCGCGATGAGTGCGATGACGAGCGCCGAGGCATCCGTGAACATGTGCGCGGCGTCCGCGAGCAGGGCGAGTGACCCGCTGAGCAGCGCGCCGACGATCTGCACGACCATGACCGTCGCGGTGAGCGACAGGGAGATCGTCAGCAGGCGTCGGTGATTGGCCGAGCGGATGCCGCCGGCGGCGGGAGCGTGATCGTGCATGCCTCCAGGCTAGGCCGCATCCACGGGCGTCACGGGCGAAAAGGCCTAGTCGGGAACGGTAACGGTTCTCACTCGCACGTCGACACCCCCAGAGGTTACCCAGGTCTCTCCCGCACCCCCGTGGCACCATGGAGAGGGCGCGACGAGCGTCGACGAGGGAGGACGCCGACGATGATCACCAGCGCGCTCACAGTGCCGATGACGACCGACCCGCAGTACGAAGGATTCATCGGCTGGGTGCTCTCGCTCATGCAGTCCCTCGGCGAGATCGGCGTCGGCGTGGCCGTGCTCATCGAGACGTTCGTGCCCCCGATCCCCTCCGAAGCGCTGCTTCCCGGAGCCGGGTTCCTCGCCTACGAAGGGCGAATGAGCTTCTGGGGTGCGTGGTTCGCCGCGACCCTCGGCGTCGTACTCGGCGCGCTGGCCTGGTATGGGATCGGCGCCGCCCTGGGCCGGGATCGCACGCGACGTCTCGTCGGGCGCATCCCTCTCATGGACACGGACGACTTCGACAAGGCGGAGGCGTTCTTCCTCCGCTGGGGCGGGCTCGCCGTGCTCTTCGGACGTTGCGTGCCCCTGGTTCGCTCGTTCATCTCCATCCCGGCGGGCATCGAGCGGATGCCGCTGCTGAAGTTCACCGGCTACACGTTCCTCGGATCCGGCGTGTGGAACGGCATCTGGATCGGATTGGGCTTCGCCTTCGGCCCCGCGATCGCGCCGGTGCTTGAGCAGTGGAGCGGCGTGCTGTCGAAGGCGGTGATCGCTGTGATCGCAGCGCTGCTTCTCTGGTTCGTCGTCGCGCGCCTGCTGCGCATTCGACGCCGCGTCCGTGAAGCGGCGGAGGCCGTTGACACTATCGCCGACCGCACGCCGACGTCGGGAATTCCGACGTCGCGCTGACGGCTGGCGCGAGCGCGCTCAGAGCTGGGCGAGAAGGGGGCCGAGTGCCTCGAACGCACGACTGCGGTGTGAATGCGCCTGCTTCTCCTCCGCGGTGAATTCCCCCACGGAACGTTCCACGTCCGTCGGCTGCTCGTCCGGGATGAAGATCGGGTCGTAGCCGAATCCCCCCTTCCCTGACGCCGCGTGCGCAAGGCGTCCCGGCCAGACTCCCTCGACGGTGAACTCGCGACCGTCCGGCAGGACAAGCGCGATCGTCGACAGGAAGTGCGCGGTGCGGTGCGGATCGGCGATGTCGTGCAGCTGGTCGAGCAGCAGTTCGAGGTTGGCGATCGCATCCTTCTTCTGCCCTGCCCAGTACGCGGAGAAGATTCCGGGCGCCCCGCCGAGAACATCGACGCAGATGCCCGAATCGTCTGCGAGAGCGGCGAGCCCTGTGTGGGCTGAGGCCGCGCGCGCCTTGATCAGTGCGTTCTGCGCGAACGTGATGCCGTCCTCGACCGGCTCGGGGCCGTCGTATCCGATGACCTCCAGGTCAGGACGGGTATCGCGCACAATGCCGTGGAACTCGGCGACCTTGTGCGGATTGTGCGTGGCGAGGACGATCTGCATCGTCACTCCGCGTCGAGCGCCGCGAGCTGATGCGTGCGCAGGTCGGCGCAGCCAGCGACGCCGAGGTCCAGCAGCGCGTCGAGTTCGCGCTTGTCGAAGGGCGCTCCCTCAGCGGTGCCCTGCACCTCGACGAAGAGGCCGCGCCCGGTGACGACGACGTTCATGTCGGTCTCGGCGCGCACGTCCTCGACGTAGGCGAGATCGAGCATCGGCTCACCGTCGATGATTCCCACCGAGACGGCGGCGACGGAGTCGATCAGCACCTGGGACTTCTGCCCGATGAACTTCTTCGTACGGCCCCACTCGATCGCATCGGCGAGGGCGACATACGCACCGGTGATCGCGGCCGTGCGCGTTCCGCCGTCCGCCTGCAGCACGTCGCAGTCGATCACGATCGTGTTCTCGCCGAGCGCCTTCGTGTCGACGACCGCGCGCAGCGCGCGCCCGATGAGACGGGATATCTCGTGCGTGCGTCCGCCGACGCGGCCCTTGATGCTCTCGCGGTCGTTGCGGCTGTTCGTCGCCCGAGGCAGCATCGCGTACTCAGCGGTGACCCAGCCCTTGCCCTTGCCGGTCAACCAGCGCGGCACCCCGTTGGTGAACGACGCGGTGCACAGCACCTTCGTGCCGCCGAAGCTGATGAGCGCAGAGCCTTCGGCATGGGCGCTCCAGCCGCGCTCGATCGTGATCTCACGAAGCTGGTCGGTGCTGCGGCCGTCGGCGCGGACGATGTCGGACATGCGGTTCTCTTCTCTGTTCGCGTCGGAGCGGATGCTGCGCGTGGTCGGTCAGTCGGTGATGCGGTCGAGCTCGGCGAACTCTTCCGGAAGGGTGATGACGCCCGTCTGCACGAGCTGCACGTCGCGCACCTCATGACCCATCAGCCGGTTGGCGAGCGCCGTGAAATCCTCAGCGGAGGCGCCCGTGGCTTCGTAGGTGTAGCGCGGTCGAGCGTTCTGCGGCGCGAGCAGGTCGCCGCGGACGAGCTGGCGGTACACGTCGCCGGCGGTCTCGTCGTCGCTGGAGACCAGCGCGACGCCCTCCCCCATGACGTAGCCGATCGCGCCGCGCAGGAACGGATAGTGCGTGCATCCGAGCACCAGGGTGTCGACCCCGGCCTCGCGCAGCGGAGCCAAGTACTCCTCCGCGACGGCCAGGACTTCGGGGCTGTCTGTGATCCCGGCCTCGACGAACTCGACGAAGCGCGGGCACGCCGCCGTGAAGACCTCGAGCCTCTCGTTGACCTCGAGCATGTCCTGATAGGCACGCGACGCGATCGTCCCTGCGGTGCCTATCACACCGATCCTGCCATTGCGCGTCGTCGAGACCGCACGACGAACCGCGGGGCCGATGACCTCGACAACAGGGACGCTGTAGCGCTCACGCGCATCGCGGAGCATCGCGGCGGACGCCGTATTGCATGCGATCACGAGCATCTTCACCCCTTGATCGACGAGGGTGTCCAGCACTTCGAGCGCGTAGCGCCGCACATCGGCGATCGGTTTCGGGCCATAGGGCGAATGCGCCGTGTCGCCGATGTAGACGAACGACTCTCGCGGCAGCTGTGCACGGATCGCTCGTGCCACGGTGAGCCCGCCGACACCAGAGTCGAAGATGCCGATAGGCGCGTCGTTCATGATCTCAAAGCCTAGTCGCGTCGCCGGATGGTTGGGTCCGCGACTCGGCGGAATCGTGCTCTCACTACACTGAACGCATGACCGGTTCCACCGCTTTCAAGACCGACCAGTACGAGCTCACCATGCTGGATGCGGCTCTGCGAGATGGAACAGGGTCTCGTCCCTGCGTCTTCGAACTGTTCTCCCGTCGGCTCTCCGGCGGCCGTCGCTTCGGCGTCGTCGCCGGCACCGGTCGGCTGCTGTCCCTGCTGCGGGACTTCCACTTCGGCGAGGAGGAGCTGCGTTTCCTGCGTGACAACCGGATCGTCGATGATCAGGCGCTGCGCTATCTGGAGAACTACCGCTTCACCGGAACGATCCGCGGCTACCGCGAGGGCGAGCTGTACTTCCCGGGATCGCCGATCCTCACCGTCGAGGGCACCTTCGCCGACGCGGTCATCCTCGAGACGCTCGCGCTCAGCGTACTCAACCACGACTCCGCCGTCGCGACGGCCGCGTCGCGTATGAGCATCGCCTCCGGGGAGCGCCCGCTGGCCGAGATGGGCTCACGTCGCGCCGCGGAGGAATCGGCCGTCGCCGCCGCGCGCGCCGCGTACATCGCCGGCTTCAGCGCGACGAGCAACCTGGAAGCGGGACTCCGTTGGGGCATCCCCACGATGGGCACCGCCGCGCACTCCTGGACGCTCCTCCACGACAGCGAAGAAGACGCGTTCCGCTCTCAAGTCAATGCGCTGGGCACCTCGACCACGCTGCTGATCGACACCTATGACATCCGCCGCGGCGTCGAGACCGCGATCCGCGTCGCCGGCACCGGCCTCGGCGGCGTGCGCATCGACTCCGGCGATCTGCCGCTCGTAGCCGCGAGCGTGCGAGACCAGCTCGATGAGCTCGGCGCGACCGGTACCCGCATCACCGTGACCAGCGACCTCGACGAGTATGCGATCGCCGCCCTCGCAGCCTCCCCCGTCGATGCCTACGGCGTCGGCACATCCGTCGTCACCGGCTCCGGCTATCCGACCGCAAGCATGGTCTACAAGCTCGTCGCCCGACAGGACGCCACAGGGAGCTGGGTCAGTGTCGCCAAGGCCTCGCAGGACAAGGGCTCCCAGGGCGGACGCAAGGCGGCCTTCCGCACGCTCGAGAACGGCGTCGCCGTCGCCGAGACCATCGCCGTCTCCTCCGGCTTCGACGAGGTCGACACCGCCGAGGAGCACCCAGGAGGTCGCCCTCTGCAGGTGACGCTCGTCGAGAACGGCGAGATCGATTCCTCGTACGAGGGCCCGCAGGGCACCGAATCCGCTCGCGCCCACCATCTGCGCGTGCGCGAGGAGATGCCGGTGCGCGCGCTCGCGCTCAGCAAGTCGGACCCGGCCATCCCGACCGTGTACGTCGACGCGCTCTGACGTCTACTTCGTCAGCGACTCGTAGATCTCTTTGCAGGTCGGGCAGACCGGGAACTTCTCGGGGTCGCGACCCGGAGTCCACTTCTTGCCGCACAGCGCACGTACGGGCTTGCCCGTCAACGCCGACTCGAGGATCTTCTCTTTCTTGACGTAGTGCGAGAAGCGCTCGTGGTCTCCCGGCTCCTGCAGCTCTTCTTCGAGAAGGCGTTCGAGGTCACGGTCGAGTGTGGCCACGCCTCCGGCGTCAGGGGCATCCAGCGGAGTACTCATAGCGGCGATTCTAGCCGCGATCGTCAGCGGATGGGCCGCGTCAGACCGTCTCGATGAACTCCATGACGCGCTCTTCACGACGTTCGTAGAACCGCGCACCGATGACAGTGCCGACCGTCAGCACCAGAACCCCGGTGCCCAGCCCCACCCACAGCGGCACCTGCACGGAGGCCATCGGATCGCTCAGCGCGAGCCAGGCGAGCCAGATCGTGGGAGCAGAGACCACGACAGCGCCGATGAGCGCACCTGCCTGCCCGAACGCTCCGCGAGAGGTCGCGCGCTGCGGCTGCTGGAACGGGCTGTCGCCGGGCCGGGAGACGGCGTAGGGAGCCACGACAGAGGCGATGCTCGAGAGACCGAACCCGGACAGAAGCAGGCTCATCGTGACCCCGATGAACACCGGCAGCAGTGACCAGCGGCCGATCACGGCGAGAGTGAGCGCGACGGCGATGGCGAGGATCGGCAGGGAGATGAGGATGATCGGCACGAGGCGCCCCAGACGATCCGCGATGCCGCGCACGTCACTCACGACGTGCGTCCAGAACGCGGTGGAGTCATACGCGATGTCGTTGTGCGGCAACCAGCCGAAGAAGAGCGCCATCACGGCAACGGGCAATGCCGCTGCATACGTGAGAGGTACACCGGCGACAAGGAGGGGAACCGCCGAGAGAACGCCCGCGATCGGGACGATCGCCACGTTCACGAGGTAACGACGATCGCGCAGCCAGTACACCAGGCTTCGCGCGGCGATCGCTCCGAAGGGCGTCGACGGCAGGAGCGCGAACCATCCGAGGCCGGGACGTTCTCGCGATGCCGCACGGCGTCCCGTCGTCGTGAGTGCTCGACGCACCAGCCACGCCCACAGCGCCGCAAGAAGCCCGGCGGTCACGACGGCGATCACGCCGATGACCCATATGGCGCCCCACTCCGCAGCGACCGCGGCGAAGGGCAGCGCGAACGCCGCACCGAATGGGGTGTAGCTGAGGACGGAGGCCGCGGTCTCCAGAGCCGGTGGAACATCACCGTTCCAGCTCATCGATGCGACGAAGACGCCGACGGGGACAGCCACGACGACAAGCGCCAGAGTGAACAGGGCCGTGAGTTCACGGGAACGCCGCTCGGGAAGGGCGAGCGCGATCAGCAGCATCCCGATGCGCGCAGCGAGCACCGCCGTGATCAGTGCCAGCACGCCGCCGAGAACGGTCAGTACGAGTGGCGCACCGAAAGCACTCGCCACGATGCCGACAGCGACGATCACAGCGGCCAGGGCGAGCGTGGGCACGCTGATCAGAGCCGCAAGCGCCAGAACCCAGGGCAGACGGCGCAGGCTGAGCCCGAAGACGGCGAAGCGCCGCGGGTCCAACTGATCGACCGTGCCGGCGAGGATCGGCGCGAGGAAGAAGCCGAGCATGAACAGTGCGCCGCCCACGATGATCACCGTGGTGGCGGTGCCCGAGGTCGCTGTCTGCAGGCTCAGCACCGCTGCGACGGTGGCGGCGGTGGCGGCCAGAAGCACGATCAGCTCGATCACCGTACGCAACACGCGTCGCCGGTCCCCGCGCAGGGCACCGAACATCAGCGCCAGTCTCAGGCGGAGAACGTGTGCAACCACTCGAGCCCCTCCACCTCACCGGCGCCGCGGGTGAGTTCCGTGAACCGCTCTTCGAGCGACTGCTCACCGCGCACCTCGTCTACCGTGCCTTCGGCGAGGACCCTGCCGCCCACGATCACAGCGATCCGCGAGCAGACGCGCTCGACGAGATCCATGCCGTGGCTGGAAAGGACGACCGTGCCTCCGTGTGCGACGTAGGCACGCAGGATGTCGAGAATGATGCCCGAAGACACCGGGTCCACCGATTCGAACGGCTCATCGAGGATGAGAACCCGCGGAGAGTGGATCATGGCGCCAGCGAGCATGATCTTCTTCGTCATTCCCGCCGAGTAGTCGGAGACGACACGCCCCAGCGCCCCGGTGAGGTCGAACGCGCGGGCGAGATCCGCTGTGCGCTTCTCGACAACGTCGGCAGAGAGGCCACGCAGGAGTCCGTAGTAGTGCAGCAGCTGACGCCCCGTCAGGCGGTCGAAGGTGCGCAGCCGATCGGGCAGCACACCGAGAATGCGCTTGGCTCCGCCGGTGGAGTGGTCGAGTCCCGCGATCTTGACGGTGCCGGAGTCCGGTCGCAGGAGCCCCGCCACGATCGACAGGGTCGTCGTCTTGCCTGCACCGTTGGGCCCGACGATGCCGTAGAAGGCGCCGGTAGGAACGCTCAGTGAGATGGCCTCGACGGCGCGGGTGTCGCCATAGGACTTGCTGAGCTCGCGCACTTCCAGCGCGTGCTCACCGCTGCCTTCCACGTCGGCGACGACTGGCGCCGCGAGAATTGTCGTTGCGGATGCCTCTTCTGTCGAATCCTCGGCGGGGGCATCCTCGCTCGTAGGTTCCGTTTCGTCCGGCGTCTCGGACACGGCGTGAGCGTCGGCCTCGTCTGCGGGGGCGTCGAGGACCGACTCAGCAGTGTCCTCCGAAGCGGAGGTGTCGATCGTCTCGACGTCAGCTTCTACCGTTTCGATGGCTTCGATCGGCGCAACCGTCTCGACAGTATCGATCGGGACCCCATGAGCTTCGGGAGCGTCCGCCTCGATGCCGGTCGGAACGGGCGCGGTAAGGGCCGTGCGAGCAGCCACCTCCGCGGGAGCAACGGAGTCTGTCTCGGCCCGCACGAGCGCAGCCTTGCTCTCTTTCGCTGCAGCGGCCTCGGCCGCACGTGCCGCTTCGCGTGCGCGTGCGGCACGTGTTGCCGCCGCCTTCTTCGCAGCAGCCGAACGCGCGGCCGCCTTCTTCGCAGCATCCGCATCGGACGCGGAGGCCTTGACGGCCTGGACTTTGGCGGCGGTGGCCTTCTTCGCCGCGGTCGTGGCCGACGATTTCGCGGCGGCGGTCTTTGCTGCGCTGGCTTTCACCGCAGCCGTCTTCGCGGCCGTGCTCTTGGCAGCGGTGGCCTTGGCCGTGCTCGGTGTGGCCGCTTTTCCGGTGGTGGCAGTGGTCTTGGAGGCCGGGCGCGCGGTCGTCGACGTCTTCGCGGCGTTGGCAGCGGCGGACCTCGTCGGCGTCTTCTTCGCGGCGGGGCGTTTCTTCGGCCCGCTCCCCTTGTTCGCGCCCTGTGCAGGGACAGCTGTTGATGTGGCCGACGACGCCGAAACGGCATCCGTCGACGACGAGGCGGTGGGCGCGCCCCCCGGGGCACCCCCGTGATCTTCAGTCGCGGCGGCAGTCACGCACTCACGCTATCAATCTCGTCTGTGATTGGCCTCGGCGCGCGCGAAGAACGACACAGTTTGCGCCGTTTCCGCGCGATCTGCGGAGAATCCTTCCCTGAGCAACGCCCGTGGACTCGATCACGAAATGACAACGCCCGCCACTTTTCCCGAGGCTTCCCAGGCACGATCGCTAGCATGAATCCCGGCACGAAGGAGTGTCTCGTCGGTAAATCGACAGTGAACACACTTAACAGGAGCTTTTCTGTGACTCTTCAGACCGTAATTCTCGCCGCTGGCATGGGCTCGCGCCTCGGTCGCGCCCTCCCCAAGCCGCTGACCGAGCTCAATGACGGCCGCAGCATCATGCAGCAGCAGCACGACAACATCCGTGCCGCCTTCGGATCCGACGCCCGCATCACCACGGTGGTCGGCTACCGGGCCGAGACCATCATCGAGGCGTTCCCGCGCGTCAACTACGTGCACAACGAGCGCTACGACCAGACCAACACCTCCAAGAGCCTGCTGCGCGCTCTCGCCGCCACCGGCAAGTCGGGTGTGCTGTGGATGAACGGCGACGTCGTCTTCGATCCGCGCATCCTCGGCCGCGCGATCGCCTACATCGAGCGCGACCAGTCCTTCGTGACTGTCAACACCGCGAAGGTCAGCGACGAAGAGGTCAAGTACACCGTCACCGCCGAGGGCTTCATCGACAAGCTCTCGAAGGTCGTCAAGGGCGGCATCGGCGAGGCTGTGGGCATCAACTACATCTCCTCCGCCGACAAGCAGGCGTTCATGCGTCAGCTGCAGCGCGTCGACGACCAGGACTACTTCGAACGGGGTCTTGAGCTCGCGATCGCCGAGAACGGTCTGCTGCTCGAGCCCATGGACATCTCCGACCTCTACGCCGTCGAGGTCGACTTCGCTGAAGACCTCGAGCGCGCCAACCTCTTCGTCTGAGCCTCGCTCGACAAGACAGAAGGGCCGTCCCCGCGGGGACGGCCCTTCTGCGTTCCCGGACGCGCCACGGATTGCTCACGGGGTCTTCGCGGCTGCACTGCTTAGGATTCGAGCATGGCCCCGAAGGTGCACAAGATTCACTCGCTCCCGGACGACAGCCCGTGGGACACGGGCCTGCCTCCTGAAGGCTCGAAAGAGCACCCGCTCATGGTGCGCGGCCTGGACCGGGTGCTGGCGATCCAGCGCCCGCTCGTTCTCGCGCACATCCGCAGCATCCGTCTGCGCCATCCGGATGCCTCGACGAGCGAGATCGTCCGCCTCCTGGAACGCCGCTACCTGGCCGCCGTGACCACAGGTGGGGCAGCAGTCGGAGCCACCGCGGTGATCCCGGGCATCTCTACGGGCATCACACTCGCGCTCTCCGGCGTGGAGACCGTGGGCTTCGTGGAGTCGACGGCGTTGTTCGCGCAGTCCATCGCGGAGGTGCACGGCATCACGGTCGAGAACCCAGACCGCGCACGGGCGCTCGTGATGACGCTCATGCTCGGCAAAGAAGGCGTCGATCTCGTCGCGCAGCTCGCAGGCCAGGCCGCGGGAAAGACGGGCACCCGGTCGTCCTACTGGGGCGAGCTCGTCACCAAGACTCTCCCCCGCGCAGCGGTCGGACCCCTTGCGGACCGCCTGAAGAGCGCGTTCATCAAGCAGTTCGCTGCACGCGGCGGCGCCTCCTTCATCGGCAAGGCACTGCCCTTCGGCGTCGGCGCGGCGGTCGGCGGCGCCGGCAACAACATCCTCGGCCGTCGGGTGCTGGTCAACTCTCGCAAGGCGTTCGGTGTGCCGCCCGTCATGCTTCCGGCTGAGCTCGAGCCGGTGCCCGGGGCCGAGCGGCTGGAGAATCGGATGCTGCGCGGAGCCACCTACGCCGGAACCGCGATCGCCGGAGCCGCGGGGACCGCCGCGCGCGGCGTCAGCTGGGCAGGTCGCAAGGCCGCCGCCATCGTACGGCGCAGCCCGCAGACAGACGCCGCAGCTGCCGTGGAATCGGCCGATACCGCGTCTCCGTCGGAGCAGTGATCCCAGATGGCGTTGTGACGAAGCCTTCTCCCCCGAACGGGTGAGAGCGCGTCGCGCAGGTCGTGCGAACCTCCGCACGACGTGTACAGTCGCAATGCTTCCCCGCACAGAAGGTCCCCATGCATCTCACCACCTCCCCGAAGACCAGTCGTCTGGCGATCATCGTCGGCATCGCCGCAGCAACCGTCGGAGTGATCTACGGCTACGATTCCTCGAACATCGGCGGTGCGATGCTCTACATCGCCGCCGAGTTCTCCCTCACGGTCGAGCAGCAGCAGCTCGTGACGACGACGGTCGTCGTCGGTGAGATCCTCGGAGCACTGGCCGGCGGCACGATCGCCAACCGCTTCGGCCGCAAACCCACGATGGTCGCCGTCGCAGTGACCTTCACGCTCTTCTCTCTGCTCTGCGGTCTGGCGCCCTCGCTCGCCGTTCTGATCATCGCGCGCTTCCTGCTCGGCCTCACCATCGGCGTGTCGGTGGTAGTCGTGCCGGTGTTCGTCGCCGAATCTGCTCCGACGCATGCCCGCGGCGCCTTCCTGGTCATGTACCAGGTCGCAACGGTCTCCGGCATCATCCTCGGCTACCTCGCCGCCATGGCACTGGCACCAAGCGAGAGCTGGCGATGGATGCTCGCGCTCGCGGCGATTCCCGGAATCATCGTCACGCTCCTGCTGCTGAGACTGCCCGACACCGCGCGCTGGTACGTCATGAAGGGGCGTCCCGAAGACGCGCGACGCACCCTCGAGCGCATCGAAGGCACGAACGTCGACGTCGACAAGGAATTGGAGACGATCACGGCGAGCTTCCGCACGGGGCGAAAGGGCGGCTGGCGTGATCTGGTGCGCGGGCCGTACCTGCGCGCGACGATCTTCGTCGTGGGCCTGGGATTCTTCGTGCAGATCACCGGCATCAACGCGATCGTGTACTACAGCCCCCGCATCTTCGAGGCGATGGGCTTCACCGACGACACCGTGAAGCTCGGCCTGTCCGCGCTGGTGCAGTTCGCGAGCCTGATCGCCGTCGTCATCGCGCTGCTGGTGATCGATCGGATGGGCCGGCGCCCGGTGCTCCTGATCGGCATCGGGATCATGGTCCTGGCAAACGCCCTTCTCGTCACAGTGTTCTTCATCGGCGGCGGGGAGTTCGCGGGCGTGCTCACCGCGCTGGGCTTCGCCGGGCTCGTCCTCTTCACGGCCGGTTTCGCATTCGGCTTCGGCTCGCTCGTCTGGGTCTACGCCGGCGAGGCGATGCCTGCGCATCTGCGTTCGATCGGCGCGAGTGTCATGCTCACCTCGAACCTCATCGCGAACGTGATCGTCGGTGGGGTCTTCCTCACGCTGCTCACCCAGCTGGGCGGCGGCGGCACCTTCATCGTCTTCGGCATCCTTGCCGTCGCCGCATTCGCCTTCGTGTTCACGCTCGCACCCGAGACCAAGGGACGCCCGCTCGAAGACATCGAGACCTACTGGCAGAACGGCGGCCGCTGGGAGCCGATCGAGCGCTGAACAACCGCCCCGCCCGAGGGGCTCGTCGGCGCGGAGAGCGGATCGGCGGTCAGAGACTCATCTCGTCGTCGTCCTGGTCGTCACTCTCGTCCTCGGAGGCGACGTCGCGCAGGTGCCGCTCGTGTTCGGCGTCCCAGCGCTCCATGAGCGTCTCGATCGCGGCATGGAACTTCTCCGTCGCGACGCCCGGCGTGGTGTCGCCGAAGTAGTGCTGCACCCAGGTCCGCAGGCGTGCGGTCGCCTCCTCGTCGCCCTGCACGCGCGCGACCTCGGAGACGATCTGCGGTGCGGCGTGGGCGAACAGCCACTCGCACGACGACAGGTAGCCGCTCTCGTCGACGGAGGCGCGCTCATCCACAGGTCGCGTGATCAGCAGCGGCTTGCCCGCGGCGAGACGGTCGTAGACCATCGCAGAGATGTCGACGATCGCGACATCCGCCGCAGCGAGCTGCCAGCCGAGCTCCGGACCGTCGTCGAAGACGTGGTGCGCGGCGGGATCTGCCGCGTTCGCGGCGGCGATCGCGGCGATGATGCGCTGATTCGCGGCGCCGTACTCGCTGTCGACGACGCCGCTGCGGGGGTGCGGCCGGTAGACCACGCGATGCTCGCCCGTGGCGAGGAGCGCGGAGACGAGGGCTTCGCCGTGGCTCGCGATCGAACCGTAGTGCGCCGACGGGCGGTCGCCCTCCCAGGTGGGCGCATACAGGACGACCGTGCGCTCGTCCGGCGTGTACGGCAGCGTGCCCGAGTAGTGGTCGGCCTGCGGACGGCCGATCTCGATCGTGCGGCGATCGATGTCGTAGTCCCACAGCACGCGGGAGAGGCGATCCCGTGCAGCCTGGCCGGCCACCAGGGCGTAGTCATACGCCTTGTACTGATTGGTGGTCATGTACATCTTGTCGGACTCGCCGTGGTTGATGAACACGTGCCAGCGGCGCCCGTAGCGGAACATCTGGAAGTTGCGGGTGTTCTGATTCACGTACAGCACGATGCGGATGTCCTGCTGCGCGATGAAGCGCTCCATGTCACGCACCGTCGGCGCGAACGCCACCGGCGGGGCGTCTTCGCCGAGCATGGCCTGCGCACCTGTGGCGGCGCGGGAGATCACGACGACCGGCCATCGCTTCGCCAGCTCGGCGAGGGGCCGGTACCACTGACGCATCTGATACATGTTCACGGCGCCGTCCGCGAAGTACACCGCGATCTTGAAGTGCTTGCGCGGGTGCGGCTCCCGTGCGGCGAGCGTACGGCGCACACTCTGCACGGCGGATCGAGAGGCCAACGCACGACGAAGCAGGCGATACGACTTCTGCGCATCTGACACAACACCCATCCCTCCAGCCTACCCAGCCGCCCTGAGGGTCACCCGTGACATGATCGTTCAGTGACAGCGAAAGACCGCGCCCGCGAGACAGCAGCCATTGCCCCCGGTGTCTCCTTCGTGATGCCCGTGCTCAACGAGCGCGCCTATCTCGAGCACGCCGTCGCGTCTGTGCTCGCCCAGGACCTCGATGAGCCGGCCGAGCTCGTGCTCGCGCTCGGTCCGTCGTCCGACGGCACGACCGAGTTGGCCGAACGCATCGCCGCCGCCGACCCGCGTGTGTCGATCGTGCACAATCCGGCGGCGCACATCCCGGTCGGCCTCAATGCAGCCATCCGCGCGAGCTCCTACCCCACGATCGTGCGCGTCGACGCGCACTCCGAACTCTCCCCCGGCTATGCGCGTCGGGCGATCGCGACGCTGCGTCGCACCGGCGCGGCGAACGTCGGCGGCATCATGCGCGCGGATGGTCGCACGCCTTTCCAGGCGGCGGTCGCACGCGCCTACAACTCCCCTGCGGGCCTGGGCGGCGGCGCGTACCACGTGGGTGCGGGCGAGGGGGAGGCCGAGTCCGCCTACCTCGGCGTCATGCGTCGTGACGTCCTGGATGCCGTCGGTCTGTTCGACGAGAGTGTGCGCCGTGGCGAGGACTGGGAACTCAATCTTCGGATCCGCCAAGCGGGGAACCTCGTGTGGTTCGATCCCGAACTCGCCGTGACGTACTGGCCTCGTGAGAGCTGGATCCGCCTGGCGCGCCAGTTCCGCGCGACCGGCGCCTGGCGCGGCGAGCTCGTTCGGCGGTACGGCCGACGCAACGGCATCCGGTTCTTCGCGCCCCCTGCGCTAGCGCTCAACGTCGCACTCGCACTCGTCGTCGGCGTTCTGCAGCTGACCGGTGTGCTCAGTGGTCTCGCCTCGCTCATCGCGTCCGCCGTCTACCTCCCGCTCGCCGCCTACGCGCTGCTCGTCATCGTCATGGCGCTGCTGCCTGCGAAGCCGTCGGATCCGCCGCGCAGCATCCGCGAGCGCCTCTGGACACTCGCGGTTCTTCCCACGATGCACCTCGCCTGGGGCCTGGGATTCCTCACCGGCGTCGTGCGCGGCGCGGGTGACACCGTGGACGCCTCCCGCCTGGGTACACAGAACACCCCGCTGCCCTAGCGGGCGCGCTCAGGCCTGGACGAAACCGAGGTCGAGGATCCTGGAGACCACCCGTGCGGATGCCGCACCGTCGTCGCGACCGTTGAACTGCTCCTGCCAGGACACGTAGCGCTCCGCATAGCGCGCGATGGCCCCCGCATCCTGGAGCGCCGCAAGCAGCTCCGCCTGCGACCGCACGAGCGGCCCCGGGGCGCGTTCGCCGAGATCGAAGTAGAACCCGCGCAGCTCGCCGCGATAGTGCTCGAGATCCGGCACGAGGAAGTACATGGGCTTTCCCGTGACACTGAAGTCGAACATGACCGAGGAATAGTCCGTGATGAGCGCATCGGCCGCGAGCATGAGCTCCGCCGTGTCCGGATATCCGGTCACGTCGATCACGCGGGCGCCGGACTGATCCCGGCCGTACGTGATCGTGCGGGAGTGTCCGCGCACGAGTACGACCGCATCCGCCTGCTGGGCGAGAGACTCCGGATCGACGAAGTCCACCATCTCGGCGCGGTCGTCGCGCCAGGTCGGTGCGTACAGCAGCACGGTCTCCTCCGGCGCGATGCCGAGGCGCGCACGGACGGCCGAGGGATCGCCCGTCGTCAGCACGTCGTTGCGCGGGTATCCGTCGACCCAGATCGGGCGGTTCAGGAACGCGTACGCCTTGCGCAGCACCCGCTCAGCGTAGGGGTTCTGCGCGAGCAGCACATCCCAGCGGCGAGACTCGCGGAAGACAGCGAGCATGCGACGCGGATCGAAGCCCGGTCGGTGCAGGGCGAGGCGCTTCAGAGGTGTGCCGTGCCAGGTCTGGATCACGCGCTGCCCTTGCTTGCGCACGAAGCGCCGACGCAGCCAGTCGTTGACGATCAGCAGTCGCGCAGCGCCGCGGGCGCGCCACCACTCCGGCGATCCCTCGACGACCGCGATCGCGCCGTCAGGAACAGCCACGGAGAGGTCGGTCACACTCCAGTAGCGGGTCACGCCGGGAGCACGCACCGCGAGCTCCCGGTCGATCGCTCCCGGGTTGCATCCGGCGCTGCGGCCATAGAAGCTCTCGAAGAACACCGCGTTCTCGGTCCCGCCCGCCTGAGCGGCGTAGCGGCCCTCAAGCGTCGCCTGACCTTCCGGCGTGCTGTGCACCGGATCCAGCGGCGGGCCGATCTCGACGTCCGCCCCGGTGACCGCCGCCCGCAGAATCGGCAGCAGCGTCATCGGCAACGCCAGCGCGGAGAGATCCTGCCCGTCGACGACAAGCGCGTAGTGACCGCTGGGAAGCGGCAGCGCCTGACCGCCCCAGCGGGCGAGCCGCAGAGGAAAGGTCGCCTTCCAGGTGGTTCCCCCACCGGTGAGACGGGCCTCGACACAGGCGCGCGCGCCTTGCAGGACGGCGGCGGCCGGCTTGGCCCCCTCACCCGCGACGACGAGCATCTCTTTCTGCTCGTCGATCCGAACGCTGATCATGCTGAACCCTTCGCTGCGGGGACCCCGCGTGCGCGGATTGCCCGATACACCCGCGCGGTGTTCTCACCATCGCGGAACGCGTGCATCTCGGCGCTCAGAGTACTGGATTCCTGGGCTCGTTCGGTGAACGCGGCCTCGTCGGCGAGGGTGCGTCGCACCTGATCGAGGGTCGTGGCCCAGTCCCGTGCGAAATCATCGCCGGCGATCTCCGCGTAGCGTCCGTAGAAGCCGCGCAGGCGCGCATAGTCCTCCGCATCCGGTGCGAAGTAGATGACGGGCATCGCGAGGAGTCCGACGTCGTAGGCGAGCGAGGAGTAGTCGGTGATGAGCAGGTCGACGGCGGGGAGCAGCGGGGTGACATCGGTGACGACGGATGCGCCGAGCATGCGGACACGCGGCATGTCGGACGGAGGCGTGTAATCGCCCTCCCCCATCGGGTGCGACCGGATGAGCAGAACCGCGTTCTGCGACTCGAGGACTTCGCCGATCGCCTCCCACTCGGCGGGGCTGGGAACGGCGGGGTCCGCGGCACCGTCACGCCAGGTCGGGGCGTACAGGACGACGCGCGCGCTTTCGGGCAACGCCCCGACTGCCGCATCCCTCCGGGTGATCGCAGCGGCCCGCCTCGTCTGTGCGTCGCCCACCGACAGCACGTCGACGCGCGGCTCCCCGGTCACCAGCACCTGATGCACGCCGAGCCCGAAGGCGGACTCCAGTCGGGCACGAGACCGGTCCGATGCCGCGGGCAGGATGCGGATGCGCTGCGCCGCACCCCGGTAAAGCGCCGACAGCAGCCACCGCAGCGGTGCGAACCCCGACAGGAAGGAACTCTGCACCGTCACGGGTGAGTCCAGCCCCAGACGTTTCAGGGGAATCCCGTGCCAGAGCTGCACGACGAAGGCACCGGAGATGGCGTAGCGGTTCACATCACCGAAGCCGTGCGTGATCACGATGACGCCCGCGCGGGTGGTCGCCCACCAGCCCCGCACACTGTGCTTCGGCAGCGTCGGGATGCCCAGAGCGGCAGCATCCGCCTCTTCACGGGCCGAACCGGTCAGCCAGACCATCTCGTGGCCCTCCGCCTGCGCGTACCGCCAGAGCGCGAGCGCGCCGTCGCCGATGCCGGCGCCACAGCCGAAGACCCATCGGCGACCGCGCGGAATCAGAAGGGTGGCCAGTCGCCCGGCGACGAAGAGGGGCAGGCGCAGCAGCTTGCCCGCGTTGCCTGTGCGAAAAGAGAACGACGCCACCCCGCGAGCCTATCGCGGGGTGGCGTCGTGACCGTGGGAGCGCACTCGGCGAGCGCGGCATCCCGCGTTCGTCATTCGGCCAGGGAGTTCAGGTCTCCGAGTGTGACCGTCGCGGTCTGCGTACGGCCGTCGCGAACGAAGGTGACCTCCGCCTCGGCGCCCGCGGCGACCGAGCGCACCTGGGCGGTGAGGTCCCGCGCGTTGCTGATCGGGGTGCCGTTGAACGCGGTGACGATGTCACCCTCGCGGAGCCCTGCAGCCTCTGCTGCTCCGCCCGGCGTCGCGTTCGCGATGTAGGCGCCGAGAACCGTCGCATCCTCGACGGAACTGGCCGGCGAGACGCTCGCACCGAGGAGGCCGTGGGTGGCTTCCCCGTTCTCGATGAGCTCATCGGCGATGCGTTGAGCGATGTTCGAGGGAATGGCGAATCCGACGCCGATGGAGCCGGCTGCATCCGAGCTGCCGCTCGCGGTGGCGATCGCGACGTTGATGCCGATGAGGCGTCCGTCGCCGTCGACGAGCGCGCCGCCGGAGTTGCCCGGGTTGATCGCGGCATCCGTCTGGATGACCGAGATCGAGATGGACTCGCGCTGACCCTGTGAAGGTGTCGCACCCGGGAGGTCGAACTGGAAGGGCTGGTCGCCCTGCGAGTCTTCGCCGTCCGGAGCGCCCTGCACCTCGGGAAGTGCCGAGGACTGCACTGAGATGCTGCGGTTCAGTGCACTCACGATGCCGGTCGTGACCGAGTTCGCAAGGCCGAGGGGCGCGCCCACCGCAGCGGCGACGGAGCCGACGTTGACTTCGGACGAGTCCGCGAACTCGATCGGGGTGAGCCCGGAGGCATCCGACACCTTGATGACCGCGAGGTCGTACAGCGGGTCGATCCCGACGACCTCAGCATCGAGCAGACGCCCGTCGGATGTCGTGACGCGGATCGCCGGCTCTGTCGCCTGCCCGTCCAGGGTGACGACATGGGCGTTCGTGAGGATGTGCCCCTGCTCGTCGAGGATGACGCCCGAGCCGCTGCCGCCGCTCGAGCTGCCGGCGACCTCGATCGTCACGACCGAGGGCAGCGCCTTGGCGGCGATCGCCGTGGCAGACGTGACCTCGTCGGGGTTGTTGACCGTCACGGTCGATGGTCCTGCCACCGGGCCGGTGGAGGATCCGCCGTTGAGCCCGGCGTACAGTGCACTGCCTCCGACACCCGCAGCACCGCCGACAAGGGCGGCGGCAAGGATGATGGCAGCGACCTTTGTTCCGCCGAGCGACTTCTTCTGCGCCGAGGGTGCGGATTCGATCGGGGTCGGAATCTGAGCAGCGGCGCCGAACGCGGCACCCGGGGCGACCGGTGCGGTGGCGCCGAGCGGCAGCGTCGCACCGTCCGGGGCGGCGAAGGTCGGCGCCTGCGGCACCGCCGTCGGAAGCGCGGGGCGCTCCGGGATGCTGGCTGCGGGCGCGGACGGGGCCTCGGGGACGACCGGAGCGGGAGTCGCGGGCGTGGAATCGGACGAGAACGTGGCGGGAAGGTCGTGGCCGGATGCGGCCGACGACTCCGGGATCTCGGGGCGAGGGTTCTGGTCGTTCATGATGTACTCCCTTTCATAACAACGCCCTCTCAGAGTGACTCCCTGACCTGTGCGTTTCTTATGTCAGGGATGAGATTCCGCTATGCCAGTACCCTGAGCCACATGGGAATTGTGTCCGGGGCCTGGCGCCGCACCGCCGCAGGAGCAGGTCTGCTGTCCGCCAGCGGAGAGGTGGCGCCCACCATCTTCGCAGAGATGTCGGCCCTCGCGGCCCGAACCGGTGCGATCAATCTGGGTCAGGGCTTCCCCGATCAGGACGGTCCTGATGTCGTCCTGGAGGCCGCCCGTGAAGCGATCGCACGCGGTGCGAATCAGTATCCGCCCGGGTGTGGCATCCCGGATCTCCTCGCTGCGATCAGTGAGCACCAGCAGCGCTTCTACGGCCTCTCCGTCGATCCGGATCGTGAGGTCATCGTCACCGCCGGTGCGACCGAGGCGCTGGCGGCAACGCTCCTCGCTCTGATCGACTCCCCCGACGACGAGGTCGTTGTCTTCGAGCCGTTCTATGACTCCTATGCGGCCATCATCGCGCTGTCCGGTGCGCGACTGCGGACCGTTCCGCTGCGACGTCCGGATTTCCAACCCGATCTTGCAGAGCTCGCCGCCGCTGTCACTGATCGCACCCGCATCATCCTCGTCAACGACCCGCACAACCCGACAGGGACCGTGTTCAGCGCGGAGGTGCAACAGGAGATCGTCCGGCTCGCAGACCGCCACGACGCGATCATCGTGACGGATGAGGTGTACGAGCATCTGACGTTCGACAGCGCGCACGTCCCGATCGCGACGCTCCCGGGTGCCGCCGAGCGCACACTCACGATCTCCTCGGCGGGCAAGACCTTCTCGGTGACGGGCTGGAAGATCGGCTGGGTGCACGGGCCCGCCGCGCTCATCACCGCGGTCCTCACGGTCAAGCAGTTCCTCACATACGTCAACGGCAGCCCGTTCCAGCCTGCCGTCGCCGCGGGACTGCGCCTCGGCGAGGACTACTTCCGCGGCGCAGCATCCGCCTTCGCCGACAAGCACGCGCTCCTCGGCCACGGCCTCCGGGGTGCGGGCTTCACTGTGAGCCCGCCGCAGGGCGGCTACTTCACGGTGGCGGATGCCACGGCGCTCGGCGGTGCGGACGCGGCGGCCTTCTGTCGAGCACTCCCCGAGCGCGCCGGTGTGGTCGCCATCCCCCTCTCGGCCTTCGTCCTCCCGGAGCACCGGGA
The DNA here is from genome assembly GCF_058797175.1 of Microbacterium sp. GW823-FHT02G05. NCBI lineage: Bacteria > Bacillati > Actinomycetota > Actinomycetes > Micrococcales > Microbacteriaceae > Microbacterium > Microbacterium sp. GW823-FHT02G05. Next base: position 1,965,257 of record NZ_JBXAJK010000001.1, on the reverse strand, counting down.
CGACTATGCGGGGCTCGTCCGCTTCGCCGCCTGCAAGAGGCGCGAGGTGCTGGAGGAAGCCGTCGAGCGCCTAGGCTCCCTCTGAGCTCTGCGCGGCGGGCACGACGCGATAGCGACGCACGCGCAGCACCGGGTTGATCTCTCGGGTGCGCGCGATCAACTCGACATCGAGTTCGGCGATGGCGACGCCTTCTTCGCTGCCCACCCCGGCGATGCGCACCCCCTGCGGGTCGATCACCGCGGAGTGCCCGACACCGACCGGTGCGGGATGGTCTGCGGCGATCACGTAGGCGGTGTTCTCGATCGCCCGCGCTTCGAGAAGAGTCATCCAGTGGTGCTCCTTGAGCGGACCGCGGACCCACTCCGCCGGCACGATCAGTGCATCCGCCCCGGCGTCGACGAGGGTGCGCCCCACCTCCGGGAAGCGCAGGTCGTAGCAGGTCATGAGTCCGAAGCGGATGCCGCCGAACTCGAACGTCTCGGGGGCGCCGATGTCCCCCGCGCTCAGCCACTCCGACTCGCGTGCGCCGAAGGCGTCGTACAGGTGCTGCTTGCGGTACCGCGCCCGGATGCCGACGGCGTCGACCGCGACCAGGGCGTTGCGGACGAGCGCGGCGTCGCCGCTCCGTTCGACGAGGCCAGCGACGATCGTCACATCGTGCTCGCCGGCGATCGCACGAAGGCCGTGTACGAAGGGCCCGTCCAGCTCTTCGGCGTTCTCGCGCAGTGTGGCATCGAATGGGGCCGCGAAGTAGCTGGCGTATTCGGGGAACACGATGAGCTGAGCGCCTCGGGCCGCGGCCGTGCGCGTCTGCTCTGCGATGCGCAGAAGATTGTTCTCCCGGTCGGCGGTGGGCGCGAACTGGCAGACGGCGACGGTGACGAGAGGCGCAGCGGACATGCCCTCATCCTCTCGCACGACGCGCCCGGGCCGCACCCACATGCCCCTCGATTCGCCACCCCTCCAGGGCCGTGTTAGGCTATCTCTTGTGACGCGGGGTGGAGCAGTTCGGTAGCTCGCCGGGCTCATAACCCGGAGGTCGCAGGTTCAAATCCTGTCCCCGCAACCAAGAGAAGGCCCTGATCAGGAGAAATCCCGATCAGGGCCTTCTGCATTGTCCGACCCGGGTTTCACGGGTCAGACAATGCACCGAATCAGCGCAGGTCCCGACGCCATCCGCGCGCGGTGGTCGTCACCTCACGGAAGCCCGCCTCCTCCAGCATCCGCGTCTCCTCCGCGTCGTCGGGGTCGGTCGCAGCAAGCAGGTGCCGCACGCCGCTGAGTTCCAGCCACTCCCGGACCTCCACGAGAATCCGGGTGAGAAACTCGGCCCCTGGTGCGTCCCAGTCCGCGATCTCGGCGACCGCTCGGTCAGTCCCGAAACGTTCGGTGCGCCCGGCCGTCAGATCGAGCTCGACGAAGCCGTGCACATCCTCTTCGCGGTACGCCGTGAATCGCGCGCCAGCGGCACCGAGAGTGCGCTCGACGCGGGCGCTCCGCGCCGCAAAGTCGCCACACACGGCCGGCAGCGTCTGAGGCGTCGCGAGCAGGATGCTCTCCCGCGCTCCGTCCCACACGAATCCTGCCCGTGCGAAGGCATCACGCACGTGCGGCCATTGCGCCGGAACCCCGTAGACACCGGGATACGGAAGCTGTCCGTCGGCGTACGCGACCGTCACAGCCCAGGCATGCAACTGAGCGTCGCAGGCCCGCAGCAGCATCCCCGTCGCGTCGAGCGCCGACGCAGCACTCTCCTCGTCGCCGGGGTCTCCGGGGTAGGCCAGCGCCCACTGGATGAGACCTGCGCGCCGATAATCGTCGCTCACGCGAGGATCGTCCGCGAACCGCTGCAGGTGTGCGGCGGCGACGATGCGCTCGCGCACCTCGACGACGATCGTGACCCGCTCCGTGACCCACGGGTCGACGACATACTCCTCCGGCTGACGCTCGAGGGCACTCAGCACAGTGTTGACCGACACGCGTGCGCCAGGGATCACAGCGGCGAGATGCGCGTTCACGAGGTCGGCGAGCTGGTCGCGATCATCGCGGCGGAACAGGCGGGCGCGGGGAGCAGAATTCATGTTTGGCCTCCACAGGGATCAAGAAGGATCAGATAAGGAAGGCCGCCACCCGTGCGGTACACCGAAACAGTAGCACGACGCCGCTCCCCCGGAGACGCAGATGGGCGCCTCCCGGAGGAGGCGCCCATCTGTCTGGTGAGACTACTTCGCGTCGTCAGCCGCAGGTTCCTGCGTTGCGGCCGCATCCAGCTCCAGCAGCTTGTTGATCGCGTCCGTGAGCTTCTTGTCCTCCTCAGCGAACTTCGCGAGGTCGCCGGCCTTGAGCGCGGCATCACGGGCCGTCATCGCCGTGCGTGCGTCCTCAAGCGCGGCCTTCATCGCGGCGTCCGCGGTCACGGGCACCTCGGGAGTCGGATTCGCCGGATCGGTCGGCTCGGCGGGTTCGACGTTGTCATCGCCACCGGTCGCACCGGCGTCGCCTCCGAAGAGCTCGTCGAGCGCCTCGGTCAGGGTGTCTGCGAAGGCGATCCGGTCTCCGAAGGCCACCAGGATCTTCTGCAGACGGGGCAGCTTCGTACCCTTGGATGCCTCGACGTAGACAGGCTGCACGTAGAGCAGACCGCCCCCCACGGGAAGCGTGAGCAGGTTGCCAGGAAGAACCTCGGACTGCCCCTGCTTGAGCAGGTTGAGCTGCTGCGCGACCTGCGGGTCGGTGTCGAACGTGTTCTGCACCTGACCGGGGCCCGGCACTGTGGTGTCGGCGTCGATCTCGAGCATCCGCAGCTCGCCGTACGAATCCGCCTTCTTGCCCGCTGTGGATCCTGCATCCGAATCCACCGCGAGGTAGCCCATGAGCACCTCTCGGGAGTTCTCACCCTGAGACGCCGGGATGAACGTCGTGAACATCGAGAAGCGCGGCGACTCCTGTCCCGGCATCTTCATCGTCATGTAGTACGGCGACTGCAGGTTGTCGGCGGCCTGCGGGTCGTTCGGCGTCTGCCACGCGTTGTCGCGCTGTGCGAAGGACTGCGCGTCATCGATGTGGTACACACCGAGCATCGCCCGCTGCACCTTGAACAGGTCGGTCGGGTAGCGCACGTGGCTCATGAGATCACCCGACATCTCGCTGATCGGCTCGATCGTCGTCGGGTAGATGTTCGACCATGCCTGGAGCAGCGGGTCTTCGTCATCCCAGGCATACAGCGTGACCGATCCGTCGTACGCGTCGACGGTCGCCTTGACCGAGTTGCGGATGTAGTTGATCTCATCGGTCACGAAACTGGGCGCGGCATTGTTCGCGTCGCTGATCGCGCTCGAGAGGGCGACACTCGACGAGTACGGGTACGTCGAGCTCGTCGTGTAGCCGTCGACGATCCATACGATGCGGCCGTCGACGACGCTCGGGTACGGATCGCTGTCGAGGGTCAGGTAGGGCGCGACCTTCTGCACACGCGTCTTGGGGTCGCGGTCATAGAGGATCTGCGACTCCTCGTTGACGAGGTTCGAGAACAGGATCTGCTCGGACTGGAACTTCAGCGCATAGAGCACCTTCGTGAAGAGGTTGCCGATCGCCGGCCCGCCCGAGCCTTCGAAGGTGGTCTTCGTGTCGGTCGCACCCTCCTTGCCGCGCGGGTAGTCGATCTCGACCGGAGCCGTGCCCTCAGGGGCGCCCACGATCGAGTACTCCGGAGACTTCTCACCGAAGTAGACGCGGGGCTCGAACTTCTCCCCGTCCGTGAGGAAGCCCGCCGAGGGGATGCCCCGCTCCAGGAAGACCGGCTCACCCTCGATCGTTCGCTGGTTTCCGGCGGCAGCGACCAGTCCATAGCCGTGCGTGTACACGGCAGCCCGGTTGTTCCAGTTACCGGCGTCGCCGAGCTCATCGACATCGAGCTCGCGGACGGCGACCACGGTGTCCTGCATCTCGCCGTCGATCTCGTAGCGGTCAACGTCGAGTTCGGAGTTGAACTGGTAGTAGCCGCGGTACTGCTCGAGCTGCTGCACCGTGGGACTCACGATCATCGGGTCGAGGATGCGAATGGATCCGGTCGTGTCGGCGTCTTCACGCAGCTGGCCAGCCTCGGCATCGGTCTGCGCCTTGAAGGGCGTGACATTCAGGTCACCGATGCCGTAGGCGTCGTGGGTCGCGTCGATGTTGCGCTGATAGAACTCGGCCTGGTAGGCGTTCTGGTTCGGCTTCACCTGGAAGGTGTTGACCGCCCACGGGTAGCCGACTCCGACGACGAGGGATGCGACCAGCAGCAGACCTGTTGCCACGAGCGGGAAGCGCCAGCGGCCGATGATCGCGGTGACGAAGAAGAGCACGGCGACGAGCGCGGCGATGATCGACAGGATCGCAAGACCCGGGATCGTCGCGTTGGCGCCGGTGTAGGCGGCACCCGTGATCCGGTCTTCCGGTGTGACGAGCGTGACATAGCGGTCAAGCCAGAGGCTTGCGGCCTGTGTCAGCAGGTAGAGGCCGGCGATGATGGCGAGCTGGATGCGCGCGGACTTCGAGATGCGCAGCTCTCCCTGACCGATGCGCACCGCACCATAGAGGTACGAGACGAGTGCCGTGACCAGCAGACACAGGATCAGCACGGCGGAGATGAAGCCGACGAGCGCCTGGTAGAAGGGCATCGCAAAGAGGTAGAAGCCGGTGTCGACGCCGAACTGCGGGTCGGTGGTCGACGTCGCGACGCCGTTGATCCAGAGCCAGACGGTCTCCCAGGAGCCCGCCGCGGCAAAACCGGCGAACAGTCCGAAGAAGATCGGCATGCCCCACATCGCCAAGCGACGCAGGGGTTCGATGACCTCCTGGTAGCGATCGAGCTGCGAGCTCAGGCGCACGTACACCGGGCGCATTCGGTAGGCCAGCTGGATCGTGACGAACAGCGGGACGGCCATGCCGATGAACCCCACGAGGAACATCACCACCGTGGCGATCCACTTCGTGGTCAGCACCTCGGTGTACCCCAGCTGGTCGAACCAGAGGAAGTCCGTGAAGAGCGACGAGAACGCGAAGAACGCGGCGATGAGCGCCGCGATGATCGTCACGACCACAGTCAGAATGCGTCGTGAAGGGGATGGTGTGGCCGCTTGCGGCTCTGAAGTCGAGGTCACCTTTCCATCCTAGGGAAGGAATATGAGCGCAGGCTGTGCTCTCCAGAGTCCTTTTTCCGCCGAAAGTGAACCTACTTCGCCGTTGCCGCGCAGGTCGGCAGGTCGGCGACGTCACCACCCTCGGCGATGACCTCCAGCGCGTCCAGCGCATCATCCAGCGTCGCGGTCTTGACGACCTGAAGCCCATCCGGAACATGCCCTACGACCTCGGCGCAGTTGGCTTCCGGGGCGAAGAAGAAGGTCGCACCCGCGTCACGGGCACCGTACAGCTTCTGACGGATACCGCCGATCGGCCCCACGTCGCCCAGACCGTTGATCGTGCCGGTGCCGGCGACCTTCTCACCGCCGTTGAGCTCACCCGGAGTGAGGACGTCGATGATCCCGAGGGCGAACATGAGCCCGGCGCTCGGACCGCCGACGTTGTTGAGCTGCAGCGTCACATCGATCGGGAACTCGTACTCGAGGATGAGCGTGACCCCGATGAGCCAGGTCGTCGTGCCGTTCGCCTCACGCTTCTGCGGCGTGACCGTGACGGTCTGCTCCTCGTCATCGCGAACGACGGTGAGCGTGACCGCCTTGCCCTCGGCCTCCTGGATCTTCGCGCGCAGCGCATCCATGTCGGACACCGCAACGCCGTCGATCTCGGTGATCTGGTCGTCTGCCTCGAGTACCCCAGCAGAGGCTCCGTCGTCGAGCACCTCGACGACGGAGATCGTCGCCGGGACCTCTTCGCCGAGTTGGCGCAAGGCGGCGGCCGTCGCCTCGTGCTGGGAGTCGATCATCAGCATGGAGTTGCGCTGTTCGCGCTGCTCGCGCGTCACGCCCTCCGGGAAGACGCTCTCGATGGGGACGACGGCCTTGGAGGAATCGACCCAGGCGAGCGCGAGCTCGAACCACGACACCGGGCGCTCCCGGCTCCCGACGACCTGGACAGTGGTGAGGTCGAGCGCGCCATCGGTGGGAAACGTCTCCGCGTCATCGATCTGGATGAGCGGGATCTCTTCGCCGTCGGCGTCCAGAGCCGTGCCGAGAGTGTTGTAGACGGGCCCAGGCTTCTGGATCACGTAGGGAGTCGGCAGGAAGGTCAGTGCCACGAGGGCGACGAGTGCGATCGCGAGCGCGGTGAGTCCCACCTTTGTGCGACTGGCTTCGGTACGCGGCTGCGTCACGGGTGTCCTCCTGTGCTCGTTCGCGAGCGGCGTACAGCGATGCCCGCAGTTCACGGGCGTGATCGAAATCCTGCAACTAGCGTAGATCCCACGGCTATACACGCGCTGAGAGGGCCCGCCATGGCAGACAACGACCCGAACCCCGAAGACTTCCAAGAGTTCCTGCGCCGCATGTTCGAAGCATCCGGCGCCGATTTCGACCTGAGCGCACTGCAGAACATGGAGGGCCTGGAAGGACTGCGTCTGGACCCGGCGATGATGGCCGGATTCATGCAGCAGTTCCAGAAGGCCTTCAACGGCGACCCCTGGGATGCTGCGCAGCGCGCCGCTCTGCACATCGCCAACCGCGAAGGATTGGGCATCACCGATGGGAGCCGCCACTCGGTCGCGGATGCCTTCGGACTCGCGAATCTCTGGCTGAGCGAAGCCACGACGATCTCCGAGCTCGCCGAGCCCGCGCGCGTGATGACCCGCGGCGAATGGGTCGAACGCACGCTGCCCGTGTGGAAGGAGGTCGCCTCCCCCGTCTCGACCAGCATCGCCGACGCGCTGACCACTGCCCTCGACAGTCAGGTGCCCGACGACATGAAGGGCATGGTGCAGGGGGCAGGACGCCTGATGCGCGGATTGGGCGGATCCCTCTTCGCGGCCCAGTTCGGTCAGGTGCTCGGAAACCTGTCACTGGAGGTCGTGAGCGGCGGCGACGTGGGCATCCCGGTCCTGCCGCCGGGAACGGCGGCCGTGATCCCGCAGAACCTCGCGACGTTCGGCGAGGGACTCGAGATCCCCGAAGACCAGATCGCCCTGTATCTCGCCGCGCGCGAACTCGCCTACGCGCGGCTGTATCGCCACGCACGCTGGCTGCACCTGCACGTGATGAGCCAGATCACCGACTTCGCGCGGGGCGTCACCGTCGACGTGGATGCTCTCGAAGACCTGGCCGGTCGCCTCGACCCGAGCAACCCCGAGGAACTGCGCGCCGCGATCGAAGAGGGCGCGCTGCTGCCGGCGCAGAGCGACGCCCAGCGTGAGGCTCTCGAGCGCCTCGAGAACCTCATCGCCCTGATCGACGGATGGGTCGATGTGGTCACCACCGAGGCGACCGCTCGCCTGCCCGAGAGCGCGCGCATCGCCGAGTCCGCACGCCGCCGTCGTGCGGCGGGCGGCCCCGCCGAAGATGCCCTGGGGGCGCTCGTCGGCCTCAAGCTGCGTCCGCGCCGTCTGCGCGAAGCGTCCGCGATGTGGCGTGCGGTCACCGACGCGGTCGGCATCGCCGATCGCGACGCACTCTGGGACTATCCCGACCTCATGCCCACCGCGGAAGACATCGACAACCCCGAGGCACTCGTGGCGCGCCTGCAGGCGCACGCACGCGGCGAGCAGCCACAGCCCGACGAATTCGACGAGGCGCTTGCGCGATTGCTCGACGGCGACGACTTCTCCGCACCGTCAGGAGAGACGGATGCCGCACCGAACGATGCCACCAGCGGCGACTCCGACGCAGACACGGATGACGATTCCACGGGCGGCGAGCGCCCGGTCTGAGCACCGCTCGTCCGCGTCTTCTGCACGGGCGCCGGGTGACTGTCGGTTCTCCACGGATTCGTCCACGGAGAACCGACAGCACGCCTCTCCCGCGAGAATCGGGGCATGGATCTGCTGCGCCTCGACCCCGCACATCCGCCGCTCTGGCAAGACGGCGAGACGCTGCAGTTCGGCGTGGATGCCATCGTCACGCTGACGATCACCGAACCGTGGATGGACCGAATCGTCCTCGCACTCCGTGCGGGTGTTCGCCGGCGCGCTTTCGACGCAGTGGCGCATGAGCACGGAGCGCCCCGCGCGGCGGCACGCACCTTCCTCGCAGAGCTCACGCCCGTCCTCGCCGCAGAGCCCGCGCTGCCCCCGTCCGTGCGCGTCACGGCAGCCGACGACGTCGATGTCGCGACCGCCTATCGGCTCTGCGAGGCACTCGACGACGAAGGCATCCGCACAGACGCGAATGACGATGCCCCCACAGTTGCGCTCATCCTGTTCCACGGCGTCGCTGTCGCCACCCGCACCGCGACATTCCTGCAGAGCGAGCAGGCGCACCTGCCCATTGCGTTCGACGGCAACGGCGTGACGGCGGGGCCACTGGTGCGTCCCGGAGTCACACCCTGCCTTGTATGCCGTGATGGGCATGATCGCGACACGGTGCCGGGCTGGGCCGCGGTGCACACCCAGTTGATGTCACGCGCCCCCGAGATGATTCCGCTGCGTCACATCGTCGCCGCGGCCGCTGCCGTGGCCGAGCTCTTCGCCGCAGAAGGTGCGGCAGACGAGCTCACCGAGACGCGCAGCATCCGCATCAGAAGCGACGGCCACCGCGAATCGCGCGCGGTGCGCTTTCACGAAGAATGCCACTGCCGATCTCTCCCAGGAAGCGAGACGGTTCGCGCTCCCCTCGTCCTGCCGTGCGCGACCACGACAGCTCCAGCGTTCGCGCGGCTCGCGTGATGCCGACGTAGGCGAGGCGACGCTCCTCGTCGATCGCGTCGAAACCCTTGGCGTACGAGATCGGCAGCGCACCCTCGCCCCACCCCGCGAGGTAGACGTGCGGCCATTCCAACCCCTTCGCCGCGTGCAGCGTCGAGAGCGTCACCGTCTGCAGCGTGGGCTCGTGCTGGTCCTTCGCGCGGGCGAGCAGCTGATCGCTGAAGACGCGAAGAGTCATACCCTGCGGAGCTTCCTCCGCCAAGCGCAGCAGCGCGCGGCGTGCTTCCCACCCGTCGCGCAGCGCCCCTCCGGCCTCGGGCGGATCCTCGCGGAAGCCGAGGCTGCGCAGCACATCGCGCACCGTCGGCAGGAAACCAAGATCGTTCGGAGCAACGGCCGCGCCGCGCAACGCGAGGATCGCCTGACGGACCTCGGGCATATCGAAGAAGCGCTTGCCACCGAGGGTCGTCGTCGCGACCCCGGCTGCAGCGAGCGCAGACAACAGCACAGCGGACTGCGCATTCGCACGGTAGAGGACGGCGATGTCCTGCGGAGACTCGCCCTCTGCGATCCGCGCGGCGACGCGTCGAGCGATCCCCGCAGCCTCGTCGGTCTCGGTCTCGTAGGCGGTGACGAGCGGGGGCTCCGCCGCGGGGTGAGCACGAGCGGGCGTGAGTTCCAGCGCACCGGAGCGCCCGCGCATCAGCGCGTTCGCCGCCGCGAGCACGGGACCCGCAGAACGGTAGTTCGTCTCCAGACGCACGACCGTGGCATCCGGATAGCGTCGCTCGAACTCCAGCAGGTACTTCTGGTCGGCCCCCGCGAAGGAATAGATCGTCTGCGACGCATCCCCCACGACGCAGATGTCTTTGCGGTCGCCGAGCCACAGCTCCAGAAGCCTGTTCTGCAGAGGCGAGACATCCTGGTACTCATCCACCGTGAAGTGCCGGTACTGCTCGTGCACGGCAGCGGCGACTCGGGGCTCGGCCTCCAGCATCCCGGCGCAGGCCAGCAGGACATCCTCGAAATCCAGCTGGCGGCGCTCGTCCTTCAACGTCTCGTACGCGCGCATGATGTCGGCGAGCGTCGACGGCGGGAGCTTGCCCACGACGCGTCCCCGCCCGACGGCCTCATCGATCGACAGCATCGACACCTTGCGCCACTCGATCTCAGAGGCGATGTCACGCAGCGTCGCGGTGTCGGGACGCATCCGCAGGCTTTCGACAGCCTGGGCGAGCAGTCGCACCTTGTTGTCGACGATCGCCGGAGCAGGGGCGCCGGCGAGTGTCGGCCAGAAAAAGCCGAGCTGCGAGAGCGCTGCCGCGTGGAAGGTCCGCGCGGCCACGCCCTCCACACCGAGTCGACGCAGACGGCCACGCAGTTCGCCTGCCGCCTTCGCCGTGAACGTGACAGCCATGACGCGCGACGGCGTGTACGCACCCGTCTCCACGCCGTGGGCGATGCGATGCGTGATGACGCGGGTCTTTCCCGTCCCTGCACCGGCGAGCACGGCGACGGGACCGCGGAGCACAGATGCTGCTTCGCGCTGTCGTTCGTCCAGTCCATCCAGCGCGCTCATGCTCGTTCTTCGTACCATTCTCGGATCAGTCGGGAGGCGATGGAGGCGGAGCCAGGCAGACGGAAGTCCGCGTCGCCCGCGAGTGCGGTGCCGATCTCCGCGCGGGTGAACCACCGGGCATCCAGGATCTCCTCGCCGTCCCCGCGTGCCGTCGACTCATCCACGGCGATGGCCCGGAATCCGAGCATCAGCGAGCGCGGATAGGGCCAGGGCTGTGAAGCCCGATAGCGGATGTCACGGAGGCGCACACCCGCCTCTTCGAGGATCTCACGATGCACGGTCGATTCAAGCGACTCCCCCGCTTCGACGAATCCGGCGAAGCACGAATAGACGGCGCCGTGCCACTGGGCGTTCGCACCGAGGAGGAGGCGCTCACGGTCGGCGCTCTCCACTGCCACGATGACCGCAGGATCGGTGCGGGGAAAGTGCTCGCGTCCGCACTGCGGGCAGGAGCGTGCCCAGCCGGCCTGATGCACTGTCGTGCGCGTGCCGCACCCGACGCAGAACGGCGAGTCCCGCAACCATGCGCCCAGGGCGGCGGCCGTCACGAGGAGTTCACTGTGCTCGGTGCTGAGTCCGGGCGCGAGTTCTCGCACTCCCGCCCAGCGTGGCGCATCGTCGACTGCTGAGGGGTCGTCATCGGCGTCGGCGATCGCCGCGAGGAGCACGACCGTGCCGTCGGCGAGTGCCGCGAGAGCGGCCCATTCCGCATCGAGGTGCTCCGTCTCGGCGGTCGTCGCGAAACGGAGTCCGTCGCCGGCGGGAACCTGACCGTGACGCACGATCAGCACCTTCACCGAGGCGTCGGCGCGCAGTTCATCAATCAGATTCGGCTCGGCGCGTCGAGCGGCGAGCCGGTCGATCATCGGTGCCATTGCGGTCATCGACTCCCTCTCTCGCAGCGTGGCGTCGGCGATCGCGCCCTTCCACGCGCCTACCCTGGGGGCATGGCACGCTCACCTTTCACTCTAGCCGCGGCCGTCACCGCGGCGATGCCTGGAGCCGAGGTCGTCGGGGCTCGCGCTCTCACCGCGCACGGTGACGCGCGATTCGACTCCGCCGTCGCCTCGCTCGCGGACGGACGCGAAGTGGTGCTGAGAGCCGCGACCGACGAGGAGACCGCCGGCGAGCTCGCCGCGGAGAGCCTCGCGCTGCGTGCGCTGACCGCCGGCGCCCGCGAGATGCTTCCCTTCGACGCGCCCGAGTATCACGGGGAGGTGCGTGTCGGCGAGGCACGTGCGCTCGTAACCTCTCTGATCCGCGGTTTCCAGGTCGCCGAAGCCGACATCCCGGCGGGCCGCGGCGCCGCCGAGGCGATCGGTGCCGCGATCGCCGGCGTGCACGCGCTTCCCGCCTCGGTCGTCCGAGGTGCAGGGCTGTCCGAACGCACGCCCGCAGAGGTGCGGGCGGAGGTCCGCGAACTCGTCGACCGCGCCGCCGCGACGGGCCGCGTCTCGGCGCGACTCACGGTGCGCTGGCGTGAAGCCGTCGAGGCCGACGAGCTGTGGCATTTCGAGTCGACCGTCGTCCTCGGTGCCGCGCATGCCGCCTCCTTCGTCTTCGAGGACGATGAGCTCGTCGGCCCTCAGGTCGTCGGCGTGATCGGATGGCACGGACTGTCCATAGGCGACCCGGCGGCCGATCTGGCGTGGCTCTCCTCCGCCCCGGACGCAGCTGATTCCGTGCACCTCGGCTACGGTCGCAGCGCCCTGCGATCCCCGGACGCCGCGCTGCCGATCCGCGCGCGCCTGCTCGCCGAGTTGGAGTTCGCGCGCTGGCTCGTGCACGGCACGAAGACCCACCGTGCCGACATCGTGGACGACGCCGCAGCGCTTCTGGACGCACTCGCGGACGGTGTCCGCGATGAAGACCTGCTTCCCCGTGCCAGACGCACGAGCGACGTCGATGAGGCGATGAGCGCTCTCGACAGCGTCCCCGCGCACGCCGCACCCGCGGCGGACACGTCGATGCACACCGATGCCTACGACCCGGGTGAGTTCTACGGCGCGGACACCCGCGGCTACGGCGTCGGCGCATCCGAGCCGGAGGATGGTGCGGACGACACCGCAACGACCGCCGCCCAGCCGCGCCTGTTCGACCCCGAGGACCCCGACGTCGAGGAGGCGGCCGCAGACGACACCTCCGCGAGGGATGTCTCCGCGGACGACGACCTGGCGACCGGAGCCATCGACCTGCCCGAACCGTCCATGCTCATCGAGGACGTCGCCGCACACACTGAGGCGCAACAGCACCGGGCCGCCGAGGAAGAAGACGCTCAGCGCGCCGCGCGCGCGGCGTTCCAGCGCTGGACCAATTCCTCCTCCGAGTAGACCCGCTCATCGCGGATCACGAGATCGTCCGCGACATAGAAGAGCGCCACGTCGATGTCTTCCAGTGGCACCCCGTACATGCGGTGGTACGCGAGGCGATACAGCGCAAGCTGCAGCATCCGCTCCTCGCGCTCCTTCGCCGTCGCCGGTGGTCGCCCGGTCTTCCAGTCGACGATCTCGATGCGCCCACCTCGGTCCGCGCGACGGTAGACCGCATCGAGTTTGCAGATCACGATGTGCCCGGCGTCGCCGAGGGAGAAGTTGATCTCGATCTCGACGGCCTCGGGACGCAGCGCGCCCCATTCGCTCCGCTCGAAAATCGTCTGCAGCGTGGCAAGGTCGGCCGCATCGGCCGCCGAGGCATCGGCAGCGAACACTCCCTGATCGTCGGGTGCTTCTTCATCGACGTCCCAGAGCGCCTCGTCGATGCGGGTGCCCGTGCCGACCAGGTCGGAGCGATGCTCGACCCATGCGTGGAACAGGGTCCCGAGTCGAGTCTGCCGGTACGGCCGCTCGGGCATGGGCCGAACAATCGCCGACAGCGTGCCCTCGAAGTCGGTGATGTAGTCCTTGAAGCGCGACGCCTGCACGCGTGTCGGCGCCGGGACATCAGCGCCGCGTAGACGGGCCGCACGCTCCTGCAGGAGCCGGGCGATCTCTTCCGTGGGCTCGAGTGGTCGCGACGCGGAGGCTACGGCGCGCACCGCTTCTGCGGCGGCCATGACGACGCCGCGACGCCCGCCGAGAGGATCCTGGGGCCAGCTCAGCGTGGCACCGGGTCCGTCATAGGGGTTCTCGTCTTTGTCGACCGCCGGAATCGGATCGAGACCGAGCACCTCCTGCGCCTCTTCCAGGTAGGGGCTCGCCGCTCGCGGCGACTTCTGTCCCGCCCAGTGGGCACCGCTCAGCAGCAGGTGCGTGCGCGCGCGAGTGACCGCGACGTACGCGAGTCGACGCTCCTCCTGCTGCTGGTACTCGCGGTAGGCGTCCTTGAAGCGCTTGAGCGCGCCGCCCTGCGGGTTCGCCTTCGTCGCGCCCCCCGAGAGCGAGGACTGCGCGCGCTTCTGGCGTCTGCCCTCGTCGATCTCATCGCCCATCTCTGCATGAGGATCCCACTCGAACCGGGGCAGCGCGTCGCGGTCGCCGCGCAGCGCGAACGGCACGACGCCGAAGCCGAACCATCCCGCGGTGTCGGAGGTGCGGCTGGGGAGCTCATCTGCGACGAGACGCACGACGGCGACCGCGTCCCACTCCAGTCCCTTCGAGCCGTGAATCGTCAGCAGCTGCACGACTCCGGGCTCGGGAGGCTCGGGGCGCGGCATGAGCTCGTCGCTGCTCTCCGCCTTGTCGAGCCAGGCCAGCAGACTGCCGATCGAACCACGATCATCCGCGGCGAGGAATGTGCGCACCTCGTCCGAGAACGCCCGCAGCTGCGTCGCGGCGACGCGAGCCGGCCCTCGTGTCTCGTTCACGGCGAGTTCGATGTCCAGCCGCAGCTCGATCTCGATGAGTCGCAGCAGCTCCGGGATCGGCTGCGACGCCGCCCGCCGCAGCCGTTCCAGCATCTCCCCCGCGGCGCGCACCCGGGCACGCCCCTCCGGGGTGATGTTCTCCAGCAGGCGGTAGTCGTCGCGCACCGCGCGGACCACATCCACCGCATCGATGATGGAGACGGCCTCATCCGCTCCGCGCGAGGACCGCACGCGCGCCAGCAATTCGTCCGGCAGGGGCGTCATGGCGGGGTCGCGCGTCGCGAGCGTCCGTCCGAGGTCGTAGAGCGCGGCCATGTCGGCCACGCCGATGCGAAAGCGCGGACCGGTGAGGAGGCGGATGAGCGCGGAACCGGCGGTCGGATCGTGCACGACGCGCAACGTCGAGACGACGTCGACCACCTCGGGTGTCGCGAGCAGGCCTCCGAGACCGAGGATGCGATGCGGGATGCCGCGCGCGGCGAGCGCCGCCGCGAAGGTCTGCATGTGCTTCTTCGAGCGGAACAGCAGCGCTCCGGTGTGCGGGCGCCCGGCGCGGACAGCATCATGCGATTCACGGCGCGCGGCGAACCACTCCGCCACCTCGTCGGCCTCGTCGTCCACCGTGAAGGCGAAGCGCACATCCACCGCCCCCTCATCGGCCCCCGGACGCGGATCGAGCGGCGGCACGTCGAGCCCGGGCCGTTGCAGCGGCTCCAGCACACGATTGGCGATGTCGAGGATGCGTCGGTCGTTGCGCCAGCTCGTCATCAGGCTGTACGTCTGCGCGGAGCCGTCTGCCGAGAAGGCTCGGGAGAAGGCGTAGAGGTTGTCGGCGCTCGCCCCGCGCCATCCGTAGATCGACTGGTGGGGGTCGCCGACCGCCATGACGGCGGAGTCGCGGAACAGCTCTGCCAGGAACTGCGTCTGGATGACCGAGGTGTCCTGATACTCGTCGAGCAGCACCACGCGATGCTGCTCGCGCAGTTCGGCACGCACGTCGGGCGCGGACTCGACGATGTCATAGGCACCGCTGACCTGATCGGCGAAGTCCAAGACGCCGCGGCGCTGCTTCTCTGCGACGTACGACCGCACGAGCTGGGACAGTGTCGACAGGCTCAGGAGGTTCGCACTCGCCTTGTCGACATCGCCGTTGCTGCGATAAGGCTCGAACTCTCGAGCCTGCGCGGCGGCGAGCGCCACGGCACGGTCGAGATCGACACGGTGATCGAGCGCCTCGCCCGCGAGCTTCTGCACCGCATCGATCACGGTGCCGAGTGAGTACTCGATCTCTTCGAGCTCAGGCAGATCCGCGCGCAGCACGACATCGCGGGCCAGCATCCAGGACGCCGCCTGGCTCAGCATCGCCACATCGGGGTCGCGCCCGATGCGCGCGGCGTGCTCGCGGACTATGCCGTCGGCGAACGCGTTGTAGGTCGACACGCGGGGGCGGATCATAATCTCTTCCGCTGTGCGCGGTGCGGTCGGGTCCCACCCCGTCGCGTAGCTTTCGGCCAGCTCGTCGAGCACGTGCGTGCGCACGAGTTCGCGTTGCCGCCCGGGGGCCGCATCATCGACCCGGCGCAACGCACCCGAGGCCACGATCTCTGCCAGGTGCGGGAGCAGCCCACGATGCCCGAACTCATCGATAACTCTCAGCCGGGCGGCGATGCGCTCGGACAGTTCGCCTGCGGCCTTGCGGGTGAAGGTGAGGCCGAGGATCTCATCCCGGCGCACATGACCGTTGGCGACGAGCCAGACGACTCGCCCCGACATCGTCTCGGTCTTGCCGCTTCCCGCCCCGGCGACGACAAGCGCCGGTGCCGGAGGCGCCTCGATGACCCGCTGCTGCGCCGGCGTGGGCGAAGGCTGTGAGAGGGCCGCAGCGACATCGGTCGCGGACAGGGCCAGGGTTCCCGGCCACTGCGTCAGGCCGATGTGATCGTGCACCGTCTCGAGCATGCTCATGCGCTCACCGCAGGAACGGTGTGGATACGGCACGCCTTCGTGTGACCCTGCGTATCGGCGCAGTGCGCCTCGACCTGCGCGGTGAAGCTCGCAGCGGACATGCCGCGGGCAGCGTCGGCCACGCGACGCAGGAAGAGCGCGCGTTCGTCGTCGTCGAGCGTGTGCTGGTGGGCGATCCGGTAGTCGCTCTTCGCGAGTGTCTTCGAGACGATCGCGAGGCGCGCCCCGGCGAGCGCCTCGGGCGCCGCGCCGTCGACGAGTCCCTGCTGCACCGCGATCTGGTACGCCGCGAGCTGGGCATGCTCACGCACCAGCCCGTCGGACTCCGGGTCGCGCTTGCCCGTCTTCAGATCCACCACGACTACTCTCTCGCCCGGCACCGACATCTTCTCCCATCCGCGTCCGCGGGCGTTCGCATGCTCCCCAGCGTCCCGCGGGTACACCTCGACGCGGTCGATGTAGCCGTGCACGATCGCCTGGCCCGATGCGTCTTCGCCGACCGGATGCGCTTCCGCCGCAGCATCCGTCTGCTCGTCGTCGGGAACGTCGACCGCGAATCGGAACTCGACCTCGCTCGCGAGCGCCCGGCCACCGTCGTCGATGACCGCGCGCAGATACGCGTGCAGCCGTTCGATGTAGAGGTCGGCGCGACGCCGCTCCTTGTTGCCGATCCACTCGGTCTCGAAGTCGAGCTCGGGCCAGTGCTCGGCGAGGATGCGCTGCATCTCGGCGAGGTCGCCCTCGGGAACGCGCTCCATCGCCTCGTGCACGATCGTGCCGATTCCCGCGGTCGGTGGCAGCACGGTGTCTCCGCCGAGCGCGGACACGACCCAGTTCAGGCCGCACTCCTCGAAGGACTCCAGCTTCGACGGCGACACCCGGGCGCTGTACCGTGAGAGGTCGCGCAGCGGCGCATTTGTGGATGCGGCAGCGACGCCATACCAGTCCTCAGGGTCGGCACCCGGCACGTCTTCCCGGACGAGAACGACGAGCTGCGCTGCCGCCTCTGCCCGCAGTGCATCGTTCGCGGGCGTGCCTGCGGGCACCGCCGTGAGCACACGCCGATAGCGTGCCACC
Source organism: Microbacterium sp. GW823-FHT02G05 (assembly GCF_058797175.1). Lineage (NCBI taxonomy): Bacteria > Bacillati > Actinomycetota > Actinomycetes > Micrococcales > Microbacteriaceae > Microbacterium > Microbacterium sp. GW823-FHT02G05. The sequence goes on along the minus strand of NZ_JBXAJK010000001.1, from coordinate 1,948,042 downwards.
AGGCCGCGCAGGGTGAGCGGGTGCTCCGCCGAGGCGTGGCGCTCGGGCGGATCCGGCTGCGGCAGAAAGGCGAAGAACGGGCTCGGGGTGAGGTCATCGTCGTCGACCGCCGTGATCAGCAGACGCGACCGTGCACGGGACACGGCCCGCACGAACAGGCGCAGTTCATCGTGCAAGGCCCCGCGGCGTCGATCGACGACGCCCAGGTCTTCGGCAGGCGCGCCACCGCGTGCAGCGAGGATCGCATCCGCGAGACGCCAGGTCTGGAGCATGCCCCCGCGCAGGCGCACGTTCGGCCAGATGCGGTCCTGCACTCCGGCCACGACCACGCCGTCGAACTCGGTGCCCAGTGCCGTCGCGGGCGTCAGCAGGGTCACTCTGCCCGGTCGATCGGGCGCGGACAGCGAGTCTTCGGGAACCTCGCTGTCGAGGATGTCATGTACGAAGGCGTCGGGTTTCTCGTTCGGCGTGCGCTCCACGAAGCGCTTCGCCGCATCGAACAGGGACACGAGGGCATCGAGTGCCGCCGCGGTCTCGGCTCCGGTGGCTTTGAGGGATGCCTCACGCCACGCGATCTGCAAGCTGCGGCCGTCGACCGCACGCGCACGGTCCCACAGCCGCCAGAGCAGATCGTGGATCGTCTCCCCCTCGGCAGCCCCCGCGGCGAGCGCCTGAACCGTCTCTGCGAAGCGGCCGGCGACGCGTGATTCGGGGGCGTCGATGAGGAGGAAGTGCGCGGGGGCGGCCATCGCCTGCCGCAGAAGCTCGCGCGCCGGTGTCGCCCCGCCGTCGGCGAGCTCGAGGTGGCGCAGACGCGCCCGCAGACGGCGAAGGCCGATCGCGTCCATCCCCCCGAACGGGGTGAGCAGGGCCTCTTCCCAGAGCGGGGCCGTGCGCTCCTCCGCCGGCATCAGGGCCAGCCGCACGATGCCCACGATGTCACGCACGACGCCCTCGCTGCCCAGGGGACGCTGCACGCCGGCCGCGCGCGTGGGAATCTCTCGTGCTGCGAGTTCGGTCTCGAGCATGGTGATCTGACGAGTGTCGTGAGCGATCACGGCCATCTGATCCCAGGGCATGTCGGCGTTCAGATGCCAGTCCCGCAGGAACCCTGCGATCCGGTCGAATTCTTCATGCGGAGAAGGGGCGATGAACGTGGTGACCGCGGCATTCTCATCATCGTCGACCGGCAGCGGCGCGCGGCGATGATCGACCCGACCGGCGACACCGATCGTCTGGGTGATCGTGCGGGTGAGCGCCGTGAGCGCGGCGTTCTGTCGATGCGGCGCATCCAGTACGAGCACGTCGCCCAGCGCACCGGCGAGCTCGGCGAACAGCTCGGCACTCGCACCGCGAAACGCTCCGGAGGAGATGTCGGGGTCGCCGAAGGCCAGCACGGCGACGCCCCGCGACCGCAGGGCGCGCACGATCGCGATGCCGCCCCTCGTGAGCTCTTGCGCATCATCGATGAGCACGACGCGCAGGTGGGCAAGCGGGCCCAGCGTGGCAGCATCCGCCCGCTGGAGAATCGCCGCGGCCTCAGCAAGCAGTTCACTCGCGTCGCGGTGATCGACGCGGAGTCCGGCGAGCACGGCGTGATAGTCGGTCATGAAATCTGCCGCGGCCGTCCACACCGGATCGTCGAGCGCCCGCAGTTCGTGCGCATCGGCCCCCAGCTCGGTGCACGCGGCGAGGAAGGCGCGCAGCTCGGAGCGGAAGCCGCGCGATGCCCGTACGGGTGGGCTGAGTGCCTCGGGCCACGCGATGCGCTGGTCTTCGGCGTCACCGGCGAGAAGGTCCGCGATGATGCGGTCCTGATCGGCGCCGGTGAGCAGCGCGGGCGGCTCTGCGCCCTCGCGGACGACGGCTCCGCGCACGACTTGGAACGCGAACGAACCGAGCGAACGCGCCATCGCCCCCGGCGTCGCCTGCTCGATGCGCACGCCGATGCGGTCGCGCAGCGCGGTGGCGGCCTGTCGGCTCGGAGTGAGCGCCAGCACTTCTTCGGGTGCCAGTCCGAAAGAGCCCAACAGGTGCACGATGCGCTCGATCAGAGCCGCGGTCTTTCCTGTTCCGGGTGCGCCGATGACAACTGCCGAGGACGTCACTGGCGCCTCGGTGACACGACGCTGAGCGGCATCCACGATCACGTACTCCACGGTAGTCGCGGACACCGACATTGCCGCAGGGCGCCCCTCCGGCCGTTCGCCCTCAGCGTTCACGGACTCCGCCGCACTCGGCTCGCCCGCCGACGGTCAGCGATAGAGTGGCGTCACAACTGATCTGCAAGGAGTAGGCGCGTGGAAATCCGCATCGGCATCATCAACACCGGCCGCGAACTGAGCTTTGAGACCCACACGGCAGCAGACGAGATCCGCGGACTCGTCACGTCTGCCCTCGAGCAGAGCACCCCCATCGTCAGCTTCACCGATGTGAAGGGCAACTCCTTCATCGTTCCGACCGCCAACATCGGCTACGTCGAGCTGGGCACCGAAGAATCCCGCCGCATCGGCTTCGTCGGCTGACACCTCGATGTTCATCCTTCTCGCGGTCATCGCCGCCTGCGCCCTCGCCATCGCCGTGCACTTCCTGCTGCCCGATCGCGAACTGCGGGGCGTGGCGGTGGTGCCCGCGATCGCGACCGTCGCCGCAGCGCTCGTCTACACCGGCCTGCAGTGGGCAGGCGTCGCGGAGGACGACTTCTGGCTGTGGCTCGCGTCGATCGGCGGCGGGCTGGCACTCAGCGCGATCGCCGGTGCGCTGCTCACGGCACAGCGACGCCGGACGGACGCCACAGAGCGCAGCGCACTCGGCATCTAGACCGGATCGCCTCTACGCGGCGAGTCCCATCGCATCCATGCGGCGTGCGTGCGCACCCATGAGCTCGGTGAATACCGGCTCAACGCGCTTCTCATCGTCGATCGCCAGCGGTCCCGGTCGCAGCGCGGCGCGCGCGACGAGGATCGTGTCGCCGACGAGGCGGCGGGCCCACATCGACAGCAGCGAGCGCCATTCCTCGTCGCTCGTGATCGTCGCCTGGACGATCTCGACGATCTCGTGGGTCTCGTCGTCCGCCGAGAGGATCTCGACCACACGGGCACCGACGTCACCGTAGCTGGAGGCCACAGCGCGGTAGAAGTCGTCGAGCATCCCCGCCGTGATGTACACAGCGAGCAGCGTCTCGCGCGGGCGCACGCCGATCGTCTTGCGGCGGAAAGCATCGAGCTGCTCACGGAACGGCAGCATGATGTGGGTCGGGTCGTCGCCGCGACTGCGGATGATCTCGACGATCTCGCGATGCTTGGTCAGTGCCGCTCCCGCCGCGCGGGACAGCGCTTCCTTCTCGGAGAGCTCCGGCGTGCCGCGGATCAGGCGGGTGAGCGTCTCGAAATAGCCCAGCTGCAGATACGCGGCCTGCCCGAGGAACGTGTCGAGTTCCGGGGCGAGCTCGGCGAAATCCACGCGCGTCGCATCCCCCAGATCGCCTCGCGATCGGAGCGCCAGAGTACGCTTGGGCGCCTTGTCGCGCTGCCAGAACCACCTCACCACGCGATCAGCCTACCGTGCGGCCGTGTGGCGCTCGGGTAGGATTGCCCTGCTCCGGCATCGGATCGGAGCCCCCGCGCCTGAGCTTCGAAACGGCGTGGATTCGTATCGAGGCGGCTTCGCGGCCGCCGGACAGGCAACCATAGTGACGACTTTCGCCGATCTCGGCATTGATCAAGACATCGTCGACGCACTCGCGTCCAAGGGCATCGTGGATGCCTTCCCCATTCAAGAACAGACCATCCCGCTGGGCCTGCCCGGCCAGGACATCATCGGCCAGGCCAAGACCGGCACTGGCAAGACCTTCGGTTTCGGCATTCCCGTCGTGCAGCGTCTCGGCCAGAACCCGGAGCCTGGCGTCAAGGCGCTCATCGTCGTTCCGACCCGTGAGCTCGCGGTGCAGGTTTACGAAGACATGGACCTGCTGACCTCGGGCCGCTCGACGAGCGTCGTCGCGATTTACGGCGGCAAGGCCTACGAGGGTCAGATCGACCAGCTCAAGGCCGGCGCACAAATCGTCGTCGGCACCCCGGGTCGTCTGATCGATCTCGCGGGTCAGCGTCTGCTCGACCTCTCGAACGCGACAGAGGTCGTGCTCGACGAGGCCGACAAGATGCTCGACCTCGGTTTCCTCGCCGACATCGAGAAGATCTTCCAGAAGGTGCCGGCTGTGCGCCACACCCAGCTGTTCTCGGCGACGATGCCCGGCCCCATCGTCGCGCTTGCTCGCCGATTCATGACGAACCCGGTGCACATCCGCGCGAACGACCCGGACGAGGGTCTGACGCAGGCGAACATCCAGCACCTCATCTACCGGGCGCACTCCCTCGACAAGGACGAGGTCATCGCGCGCATCCTGCAGGCGGAGGGGCGCGGCAAGACCGTGATCTTCACACGCACGAAGCGCGCCGCACAGCGCCTGGTCGACGAGCTCAGCGACCGCGGCTTCAACGTCGGCGGCGTGCACGGCGACATGGGCCAGGATCAGCGCGAGCGCTCGATGGCCGCGTTCAAGGCCGGGAAGAAGGACGTTCTGGTCGCGACAGACGTCGCCGCCCGCGGTATCGACGTCGATGACGTCACCCACGTCATCAACCACACGATCCCCGACGAGGAGAAAACGTACCTGCACCGCGCCGGCCGCACAGGCCGCGCCGGCCGCACCGGTATCGCGGTCACGTTCGTCGACTGGGATGACCTGCACAAGTGGGCGCTCATCAACCGCGCTCTCGAGTTCGGTCAGCCCGAGCCGACCGAGACCTACTCGTCGAGCCCGCACCTGTACACCGATCTGAACATCCCGGCTGGCACGAAGGGCCGTCTGGTCACCGCACCGAAGGCGCAGGCCCCGAAGGCTCCCCGTCCGGCTCGTGCCGCGGATGCCGCCGCTGAGGGTGCTGGCGAAGAGCGCACGCGCCGTCGCCGCCGCCGCCGCACCGCGGAGAAGGTCGGCTCGACCTTTGCCGAGGGCGCTGAGGCACCCACGAACGCGGATGCGGCGCCCGCCGCCGCCCGCGACGACGACGGCGCCGGCACTCATGACGGCAAGGGCAGCGAGCACCACGACGGCAATGCCGCACCCCAGCGTCGCCGTCGCCGCCGTCGCCGTGGCGGCGCGGACGGCGCAGCACCCGTGGGTGCCTGACCCGAGTACACAACGAAGAAGGGGAGCGAATGCTGCGCAGCATCCGCTCCCCTTCTTCGTCCCAGCGAGGTGTCAGCGCGCCCGCGCGATGAGCCTCGCCAGCATGTCTTCGCTTGTGCGGTTCTCGCCCGGAAGGTTCGGCTTTCCCGCGCCGTGGTAGTCACTGGAGCCTGTGACGATCAGATCGTGTCGGTCGATGAGGCTCTGCAGCCATTCACGCCCGGCGCGGGTGTTCTCACGGTGGTCGCGTTCCAGGCCTGCGAGGCCCGCCTCGATGAGCCGCTCGATGAGCGTCTCAGGCATGCGCTGACGCTCACCCGTGGCGGGGTGCGCGATGATCGACACTCCCCCGGCCGCGGTGATCAGCTCGACGACGCGCAGCGGATCGGGCGCGTAGTGCCCCTCGAAGTACCCCGCACGCGGGTGCAGGATGCTGTCGAAGGCCTCGACACGGTCACGGACGATGCCTCGGGCGACGAGAGCATCCGCGATGTGCGGGCGCCCCACCGTGGCATCCCCCCGACGCTGCTCGAGCACGTCGTCCCAGTGCAGCGGATAGTCACGCCCGATGTTTCGGACGATCCGCTCGGCACGACCGACCCGATCTTCCCGAACGCGCTCGAGCTCCGCGACGAGTTCGGGATGCGTCGGGTCGAAGAGGTACGCCAGGACATGCACGCTGCGCCAGCCGTCGCGGGCAGACATCTCCATGCCGGGGATGAACGTCATGTCCAGAGCAGCCGCCTCCTGCGCCGCCTCTTCCCATCCGACCGTCGTGTCATGGTCGGTGAGCGCGAGCGTGCGGACACCATGGGCGTGCGCCTGGCGGACGACGTCCGCGGGCGTCTCGGTGCCGTCGGAGCGGTTCGAGTGCAGGTGCAGATCGATCGGTCCGCGGATGCGGGGGGCGGCCGAATCTGCGTGCATGGTCATCCTTCGAGCGTAGCGAGCGAAGAGACGCCCACGGTCGCATCCGCGCACCGCGTTTCCCAGCTGGGTCAATGACGCACGCCAGAGCCTTCCCAGCCGGCTCCCCTAGGCTCGAAAGCGTGTTTCGACTTCTGGGCGTGCTGCTGACCGTGCTGTTCGCGATCGCAACGGCGATCGTGACCTGGCCGCAGTTCTTCCGCCTGGAACAGAGCTTCCCGTTCGCCCAGCTCGTCGCGGTGCGCGGCTGGCTGGTCGTCGGATTCGCACTCGTTCTCGTGCTGGCACTGCTGCTGAGCATCTCCCGACGGATGCGAGGGTTCGCCGCCTCGATCGCGATCATCGCCCTTCTCGGCGGGGGCGCGTCAGCCGTGATCGGAGTGACGCGCGGCATCGGCCCCGGAGAGATGCCGGAGCCGACCGAAGCCAGCATCCGCGTCATGACCTGGAACACCGCCGGTGAAGCGGTGTCCGCCGAGCGCATCGCCCAGGAGATCGTCTCCAACGGCGCCGACATCGTCACGCTGCCCGAGACCTCGGAGGAGGTCGGCGAGCGCATCGCGCTGATGATGCGCGAGCAGGGGCAGCCCATGTGGGTGCACCATGTCCAGTTCAATCCCGAGGTGACCAACGGCCCGCAGTCCTGGTTCACGACGATCCTCATCTCGCCGGAACTGGGCGACTACTCCGTGATCCCCTCCTCGACGGATGGCACGAGCAACACCGGCTCGGTGCCGAGCGCGGTGGTCATGCCGATCGACGGTCACGGTCCGACCGTCGTGGCGGTGCACGCGGTCGCGCCGCGTCCCGACGACATGGACCAGTGGCGCAGTGATCTCCAGTGGGTGGCCGACCAGTGCCCCGGCGGCAATGTGATCCTGGCCGGCGACTTCAATGCGACGCTCGACCACATGAGCGGCCTCGGCGTCGACGGCGGCGACATGGGCGCCTGTCGCGACGCGGCGGCGCGCACGGGCAACGGCCTCTCGGGAACCTGGCCCGCCAGCATCCCGGCCCTCGCAGGATCCCCGATCGACCACATCATGGCGACGCCCAACTGGACCCCGACCGGTTCGCACGTGCTCAGCAGCGCCGATTCGCGCAGCGACCATCGCGCGGTCGTCGTGCAGTACGAGCCCGCGGGCTAGCGCGTCGACGCCGCGCGGCGGCTGCGGATGAGCGTCGCGACCAGACGTGAGCCGACGAGCAGGATCAGCAGCGTGAGAGTGGCGACGATGACGAACGGCAGCGCGGTTCCGGCTCCGGTGACGGCGCGCAGCAGCATGCCTCCGGCGACGGTGATGATCCACAGCGGAACCCCGGTGCGCAGCACCGCGTCCGGAGCGCGCCACGCGCGCAGCGCGAGCCATCCGATTCCCCACGCGACAAGGAACGGCCAGGCCGTCTCGAGAATGCCCAGGGCCGACAGACCCCGCTCGTGACTGGCGCGCCCGATCGTCGCGAAGATCAGCACGAGAACGACGTCGATGCCCGCCATGAGCGCGGCGGACGTGCGACGGAAGTGGGAAGTCATGATGATGCCAGCCTACGTCTGCACAGGGTTCGGTGAGAGACTGGAGGAATGAGCAGCGCAGAGCGTGACACGATCACCACCGACACTGAGGCCACCGCCGAAGCCGCCAAGACGAACCGCAAGCAGCCGTTCCCCCGCGGATTCCTCGACACCATCTCGACCGGGTGGGCGGAGCATCCCGAGTCCTTGCCCGCACCGCGGGCGCAGGCCTCGTTCGCCGCAGCGCGCCGTGCCCGTGTCTCCGCGGCATTCCCCGGCGAGCGCCTGGTGATCCCGGCCGGGTCGCTCAAGCAGCGCAGCAATGACACCGACTACCCGTTCCGTGCCCACTCCGCCTTCGCCCATCTGACCGGCTGGGAGGCGGACTCCGAGCCGGACTCCGTGCTGGTCTTCGAGCCGAACACCGGTGGTCACGACGTCACCCTGTACTTCCGTGAGCGTGCCGACCGCACGACGGCGGAGTTCTACTCGGATGCCACGATCGGTGAGTTCTGGATCGGCCCGCGTCCCGCCCTCGGCGGCGTCGCCGCCGACCTCGGTGTCGCGACCGCGCATCTCCACGAGTTCGGCGCAGGTGAGGCCGATCTCGTCGTCGACGAGCACGAAGAGCTCACTCGCGTCGTCTCCGAGCTCCGTCTTGTGAAGGACGAGTTCGAGATCGCCGAGATGCGCCGGGCTGTGGAGATCACGGCGAACGGCTTCGACGACATCATCCGTGACCTGCCGCGGGCGATCGCGCACCCTCGTGGCGAGCGCATCGTCGAAGGCGTCTTCCACCAGCGTGCCCGCAGCGACGGCAACTGGGAGGGCTACGACACGATCGCCGCATCCGGCCCGCACGCCTGCTACCTGCACTGGACGCGCAATGATGGCGCCGTGCTGCCGGGCGACCTGATCCTGATCGATGCAGGCGCAGAAGCCGACAGTCTCTACACCGCCGACATCACGCGCACGCTACCGGTCAGCGGCACGTTCAGTGAGGTGCAGCGCCGCATCTACGATACGGTCGTCGAGGCTGCGGATGCCGCCTTCGCCGCCGCCCGCGTCGGAGTGCCGTTCCGCACGATCCACGAGGCCGCGATGGACGTCATCGCGCGCCGCACCGCCGAGTGGGGTCTTCTTCCCGTCACCGCGCAGGAGGCCCTGGACGCCGACAAGGGCGGTCAGCACCGCCGCTACATGGTGCACGGTACCAGCCACCACCTCGGCATCGACGTGCATGACTGCGCGCAGGCGCGTCGTGAGATGTACTACGACGGCATCCTGGAGCCGGGCATGGTCTTCACGATCGAGCCCGGCCTGTACTTCCAGATTGACGATCTCACGGTCCCCGAGGAGTACCGCGGCATCGGCGTGCGCATCGAGGACGACATCCTCATGACCGCCGACGGTCCGGTGAACCTCTCGGCTGACATCCCGCGGACCTCCACGGAAGTCGAGGCCTGGATCGCGCGCATCCAAGGCTGAGCCCTCGCGCAAAGGAGCCTTCCGTCTGTTTTCACCCGCGTGGACCGACGGGAGGCTCCTTTCGTGTCCGGATCGAGGGCTGGGCCCGCCGCTCAGACGTCGAGGAACGCTGCCACAATCGGAGCGAGCGACGCCCCGATCGCCTCCGCCGGGCGCCTCTGCCCCTTCACCTCGAAGGCATGGCCGCCGCCGTCGATCCAGGCGATCTGCGCATTCTGACACCCGGCGACGACGTCTTCGAACTGTGCCAGGGGTTGGATGAACGGGTCATTCGATCCCTCCACGAACAGCTGTGGCACGGTGATCGCCGGAAGATGCGAGGCACGCGGATTCTCCGGCTTTCCCGGCGCGTGCAGTGGGTATCCGAGGTACACCAGCGCGTCAGCATCCATGCCCTCCGCGACCGCCATCGACGCCATCCGCCCGCCATACGACTTTCCGCATGCGACCAAGGGCCCGGAACCGAGCTCTGGCGCACGGTCCATCACCGCACGCCAGGTGGCGGTCGCATGGGCGGCGGGCCCAGGCATGCGCCGCCCGGCTTCCAGGTACGGGAAGTTGAACCGCACCGTCGAGAAGCCCTCGGCGCGTATCGCGTCGGCAAAGCCGGTGAGGAACGGATGATCCATTCCGGCGCCCGCGCCATGCGCGATCACGATCGTTCCGCGCGCGCCCGAACCTGCGGCACCGAAAGCGGCGCTGACTGTCGCGTCGCCCGAAGGCAGGGCGACTGCGATTCGTAGGTGGGTCTCTGCGGGTGCGTTCACGCCTGTCCCGGCGCGGCGGGACGGTCGGAATCCGTCTCCGGCTCTTGCGCTGCCGGAGCAGAGGATTCCGCCGACTCCGAAGTCGGCTCAGCTGTCGCAGGTGCGGATGCCTCTTCGGCAACGGGCGCAGCCGGCGGCTGCTCGCCCAGAACAGGTGCGGCGTTCGGTTCCACGCGCACTCCGTAGCGAGGAGCCTCCGGACGCGGCGGGATCACGGGGGCCGCAGGGACATCCGGCACTCCCGCACCGGGCTTCGCCTGCGCTGCCGCCGCAGCCGTCGCCGGGTCGATCCGCTCACCGTAGCGCGGAGGCTCGTCTGAGATCACGGGGGCAGGGCGAGGCGTGGTGTGGCGTCCCAGCGCCGTGCGCGCCTTGTGCAGCGACGCCGGCATCACGGTGACGTCGTAGTGGTCGGCGGCGAGCTGCGTGACGCTGGCGAAGTCGCGGCGACGGCGCACGATCGTGAACGTGATGATGCTGAGCAGCATGCCCACCGCGACGCCGACCAGCAGGACACCAACAAACGCGCCCATCGTCGCGGCGGGGTTTCCGAGCACGAAGATCGCCGAGAGGAACAGACCGATCAGGAGGCCGTTGATCGCACCCGAACGTGCGGCCGTCGCGTAGCCGAGTCGTCCGGTGACGCGCTCGACCGTGCGGACGCCGATGCCGACGATCGCGATGTCGCGGGCGGGAACCTCTGCCGCGATCAGCTTTGAGACCATCTTCTGGGCAGCCTCGTATTCCGTCATCGTGGCGACGGTCTCGCCGATTTCGGTACTCGCGGCCGGACGATTCAGCATGCTCATGCGGTCATTGTCCCACGCGGACCTTGTCATCCTCCCAGGCCTCCCCGCAGGGCAGGGCTACGCTGGTCAAGTGAGCACTCAGCGGGTTTTCGTCGCGCGCCTGGCAGGCTGCGCCGTCTTCGACCCCGCCGGCGACCGGCTCGGCAAGGTCCGGGATGTCGTCGTCGTGTATCGAAGTACCGCGGCGCCTCGTGTGATCGGCCTGGTGTGCGAGATTCCCGGGCGACGCCAGGTATTCCTCTCCATCGGCCGGGTCACCTCGATCAGCACCGGCCAGGTCATCACGACCGGCCTCATCAACGTGCGCCGGTTCCAACCGCGTCCGGGCGAGGTCCGTGTCATGGCCGAGCTCATCGGCCGCCGCGTCGACCTCACCGACGGCAGTGGCAGCGCTGTCATCGAGGACATCGCGATCGAGCCGAACCGTCTCGGTGAATGGGCGGTCGGCCAGCTCTTCCTCCGCAAGCCGAAGACGAGCGCCTCTCCCTTCGCGAAGGGGCCGACGACGTTCGCCGCCTGGTCCGAGGTCCTTGAGCAGCACGCTCCCGGTGAAGCGCAGTCCGCCGAGCAGCTCGTCGCAAGCTTCTCCGAGCTGCGCCCCGCCGACCTCGCCAACACGCTGCTCGATCTGCCACAGCAGCGACGTATCGAGGTCGTAGAAGAGCTTCCTGACGGGCGCCTCGCCGACGCGCTGGAAGAGATGCCCGAAGACGATCAGATGGACATCCTGGATCGACTGGGCGATGAGCGTGCCGCCGACATCCTCGACCAGATGGAACCCGACGACGCCGCAGACCTGCTCGCGCAGCTTCCCCAGGGTCGCCTCGAACACCTCCTCGAGCTCATGGAGCCGGAAGAGGCGGAAGACGTCCGGATGCTCCTGCGGTACGGTCCCGACACGGCCGGCGGTCTGATGACTCCCGAGCCGATCATCCTGTCGGCGGACGCGACGGTCGCCGAGGCGCTCGCCCTGATCCGACGCCACGAGCTGCACCCCGCCCTCGCCGCGGCGGTCTTCCTCACCCTTCCCCCGTTCGAGACGCCCACGGGTCGCCTGCTGGGTGTCGTGCACTTCCAGCGGATGCTGCGTTATCCCCCGCACGAGCGTCTGGGCGCGATCGTCGATGACTCCCTCGAGCCCGTGTCGGTCACGGCGTCGGCGGCAGAGGTGGCCCGGCGCCTCGCCAGCTACGACCTGGTCTCTCTCCCGGTCGTCGATCAGGCGCACCGGCTGGTCGGCGCGATCAGCATCGACGACGTGCTCGACTATCTGCTGCCCGATGACTGGCGGTCCCAGGATGCGAGTGAAGACTCGCCCAAGACGCGAGGTGCACAGTGATGGCCCGCGGCACACGCGTCGGGCTCGACGCCCCGCGCCACGGTGCGAAGTCACGCGCACCGCAGCCGTCTCGTGACCGCTTCGGCCGGTTCACCGAATGGGTCGCCCGCGCCATGGGCACACCGGCGTTCCTGGTGATCCTGAGCCTGTTCTGCATCCTCTGGATCGGCTGGAACACGCTCATGCCCGAGGGGATCCGCTTCGATGACGCGGCTCTCGGCTTCACCGCTCTCACGCTCATGCTGTCGTTGCAGGCTTCCTACGCCGCTCCACTGATCCTGCTCGCGCAGAACCGTCAGGATGATCGCGACCGCGTCCAGATCGAACAGGATCGACAGCGCGCCGAGCGCAATCTCGCGGACACCGAGTACCTCGCTCGCGAGATCGTCGCCCTCCGGATGGCGCTGGAAGATCGCACCACACAGGTCGTGACCCGCGATGTCCTCCGCCAGGAGCTCCGTGCCCTGCTCGCGGAGCTGCAATCGGACGAGGACGACCCCCCCACGACGAAACGCGAGAACTCGGCATGACCGCCCTTCCTGGGGCAGTCGATGCAGTTCGCGCGGCTGTCGGCTCCGTCGTGGACCCCGAGTTGCGGCGTCCCCTGTCGGAGCTCGACATGGTGCGCGACATCACCGTGATCGGAGGTGTCGCGCACGTCGGGATCGCGTTGACGATCGTCGGATGCCCCGCCGCGACGCGCATCGAATCCGATGTCCGTGCGGCCGCGGCATCCGTGGCCGGCATCACCGGCGTCGACGTGCAGGTGGGCGTCATGACTCCGGCGGAGCGCAAAGCCCTCACCGAGCGGCTTCGAGCCGGACGCGCGCCGCGCACGATGCCCTTCGGCCCCGACTCGCTGACCCGTGTCATGCTCGTGAGCAGCGGCAAGGGCGGCGTCGGGAAGTCGTCCCTCACCGCGAACCTCGCTGTCGCGCTCGCCGCGCGCGGCCGCCGCGTCGGGCTCATCGACGCCGACGTGCACGGCTTCTCGATCCCGGGGCTTCTCGGGCTGATGGAGAACGGCGTCGCGCCGCATCCGACCCGCATCGACGACCTCATGCTGCCGCCCGTGGCACACGATGTGAAGGTCATCTCGATCGGCATGTTCCTCCGCGAGGGCGAGTCGGTCGTCGCCTGGCGCGGGCCGATGTTGCACCGCACTGTGCAGCAGTTCCTCACGGATGTCTTCTTCGGCGACCTTGACGTCCTGCTGATCGACATGCCTCCCGGCACGGGCGACATCGCCATCTCGATCGGACAGCTGCTCCCCCATGCCGAGGTGCTCGTCGTCACGACCCCGCAGGAGGCGGCATCGGATGTCGCGATCCGCAGTGGGCTCGTCGCCCGTCAGACCGGGCAGCGCCTCATCGGCGTCGTCGAGAACATGGCGGCGATGACACTGCCCGACGGTACCGTGCTCGACCTGTTCGGCGCCGGCGGCGGCGCGGCCGTCGCGGAGGCGCTGTCGACCGGCGGAGAGGTCGTTCCACTCCTGGCATCCGTTCCCCTCAGTGCCGCACTCCGCACGGGCGGAGACGCCGGCACACCCGTCGTCCTCAGCGCCCCCGCAGATCCCGCGGCGCACGCGATCATCACCCTCGCGGAGTCCCTGGATCGTCAGGGGCGCGGGCTGTCCGGGCGCTCCCTTCCGCTGAGCGTCTGAAGCGGTCAGCGCCGGGTCAGGTCGCTTCGAGGTCGAACGGCGGGGGTGTCTCGCGAGAGAACTCCCGCCCGAGAACGCTGGGGGCCGCGGGCTTCGCCGGCTCGACGATCGCGCTCTGGCCGCTCGGGCGCGGCGCGGGCGAGTCGTCGAGCAGAGCATCACGGATGATGCGACGGGGGTCGTACTGACGCGGATCGAGCTTTCGCCAGTCGAGGTCGTCCGCCTCCGCGCCGATCTCTTCACGCATGCGGCTGCGCGCGCCCTTGAGCATCTCGCCGCCCTTGCGCACCATCTGCGCGAGTTTCTCGGCGTAGCCCGGCAGTTTCTCCGGCCCGATGATGATCCCCGCGATCACGGCGATCAGCACGAGCTTCTCGAGCGTGATCCCGTTGAAGTTCATGTGTTCAGCGTACCCGTCGCGCCTGAGCGCGATGGTGGTGTTCGCGCTTTACGCTGGATGCGGCCGCGAAAACACCGCCCGGTCGACGCGCGGTGCCCGAGACCCGGCCAACGGAGGACCAGTGAGCGAGCACGACGCCAACGCGCGATACATCCGCGAGGCCATCGTCGAGCCCGATGCGATCGCTCGTGCGCGCGCGCACGCGGTCGAGCTGGGCGCGGCCCCGATCAGTGCAGGAGTGGGTGCGCAGAGCGCGCTCATCGCCGCCGCGACCGACGCCAGGGCGATCCTCGAGATCGGCACCGGCGCCGGCGTCTCCGGTCTCTGGCTCATGCGCGGTGCCCCCAAGGCCGTGCTGACCTCCATCGACAATGAGCCCGAGCACCTCGCCGCCGCCCGCAGCGCTTTCCACGACGCGAAGATCCCCGCCACCCGCGCCAGGTTCATCACCGGACGCGCCGCCGATGTGCTGCCCCGCATGAACGAGGCTGCATACGACATCGTGTTCGTCGACGCCGATCCCGAGAACGTCATCGAGTATGTCGAGCATGGTCTGCGTCTCGTCCGCGCAGGCGGCACTGTGCTGGTCCCTCGCGTCCTCGCGGGCGGCCGCGTCGCAGATCCTGTGCAACGCGACGCGGTCACGGTCGCCTACCGCTCCCTCATCCAGGAGACGCAGCAGTCCGCAGCCGTGCTCGCCGCGATCTCGACGGTTGGCGAGGGCCTTCTGCAGCTCACGAGCATCGCAGCTGAGAACGTCTGAGCTGTGCCCGTTTCCTCGTGTGATGATGTCTGAGCACCGGGTCGTACACACCCGGCTGAACGCGCCATGGCTCCCGTCGCTTGGCCGAGCCGAAGTCATCCAGGGCACGGAGCCGCCGAAGCCGATGTCGGTCGTGAGACTGCTCCTGCGTCGCGGGGATGACGTCTTCTGCGTACCACGCGTCGACTCGAACGCGCTTGACCTTCCCATGCTGCTGACTGTCGCCGATGATCCTGACGGCGCGGTGTCGATCACCACGCTCGCGGATTCGGTCATCGGCCCCGCCCCCACGCCGCGGTATCTGGGGGCGGTGCGCAACGTCGTCGATTCGGCCGGGTCAGACTACCCCTGGCCTCGCCCGTTGGCGCATTTCGGCATCTGGGAGTCCGAGCATCCACCACTCATCGACGGCAGCTGGCTCTCCCTCCAGGGCCGATCTTCGCCACTGCGCGAGCGGCACTGGTATCCACTGGTCAGCATCGCCGCAGAGGACGCCTGAGCAGCATCTGCTGCTTACGCAGAAGGGGTGAGAGGCGCTGAGCGCTTCTCACCCCTTCTTACCGTCGAAGTAATATCAGGCCGGGTTGACGACGGCGTCAAGCACGCCGTGCAACTCCTTGGCCTCTGCGTCGTTTACAGAGACGACCAAGCGTCCGCCACCCTCAAGCGGAACACGGACGATGATGAGTCGTCCTTCCTTCACGGCCTCCATGGGTCCGTCGCCGGTCCTCGGCTTCATCGCTGCCATCGCGGTGCTCCCTTTCCTCGGTGGTCGTTACCTCAAGTTTATCGGTTTTGAAGACGTTGTCGCCCGCACGCGCCCTCAGATGACGCTCAAGGCACTCTCCAGAAGGTGTCGCCCATCGCATACATGTTGTAGATCCAGGCCGCTTGGGCTCCGAGACACAGCACAAGCACGCCCGCCCGATACCACCAGGAGCGCGGAATCGCCACAGCCCCCCAGAGCGGCGTGAGAGGGAACAGCAGTCGCAGCGTGCTCGACTGCGGGAAGAACACCGCCAGCAGGTAGAGCAGGTAGCTCGCACTCCACAGCCGCACCTCGACGCCCAGGGCGCGCACACGACGGTCGAACAGCAGCAGCGCGGCCGCGCCCGCCACGAGAAGCACGAGCACCACGGGCCCGAGGAACGTGGGCAGCCCCCAGAACGTGAACCAGAAGGCGGATGCATCGACCCATCCCTCGAACGGAATGAAGCCGGCAGCCCCGCTCGATCCCCAGTTGCGCCGCCAGGCGAGTTCGGTCGCCAGGTAGGCGCCCGGATCACCCGTCACGACCGCCGCGACGATCTGCCACGAGAATCCGACGATCGTCGCGAGCGCACCGAGCGCGAAGAAGTGCGCGATCTCGGTTCCTGGCAGCGGGTCGATGCGTCGGCGCATCCAACGCCACACCAGCACCAGCCCGAGGAACAGCGCGAACGCGAGCACCCCTGGCCGCGTGAACCCGAGCACAGGAACAAGCAGGTACAACCAGAAGTAGCGACGCCGCAGCACCGCATCCAGGGCAAGGAGCAGGAACAGCATCGCAAGAGACTCGGCGTAGCCGACCTGGAACAGCGCCGCGAGCGGACCGTTGGCGAAGAACACCACCGCGACGAGCGCCGCCCCACCCCCGATGCGCGGCGAGAGCAGACGATGCAGGACCAGGCATCCGAGGTATCCGGCGACGAAGGACACCACGACGGCCCCTGCGCCCCAGCTGCCGAGCGGAAGTCCGACCGCCCGTGCGAGCATCGGATACACCGGCATGAACGCCCACGCGTTCTCGGCCACCTCTCCGGCATCGGTCAGAGGCAGCTCACTCGGATAACCGGCGACCGCGATCAGCCAGTACCACTGCGCGTCCCAGCCGAGAGACAGATCTCCGACGGTCGCCCCTGCGCCGAAGCGCGAGAGCGAGGTCGACTGCACAGCGGCGACCGCGAGGAAGGCGGTCGTGATCGTCCGGGCAGCCAGATAGATCAGTGCGATCGTGAGGGGCGCCGGCAGGCGTCGAACACGCTGGGCGGCAGAGGAGAGCCAGGATGGCGCGGATGCGGCGGACATGCCGGCGTCAGCGCGCACTCAACCAGGCGCGCAGGCCTTCTTCGACCGCGAGGATCTGCGCCACCGATACTCGCTCCTCGTCGTGGTGCGCAAGATGCGGGTCGCCGGGGCCGTAGTTGACCGCGGGGATCCCGAGTGCGGAGAAGCGGGCGACATCCGTCCACCCGTACTTCGGATGCGCTGTGCCACCGACCGCGGAGAGGAACTGCTGTGCGATCGGGGCATCGAGCCCTGGGCGCGCGCCATCCGCGGCATCCGTGATGTCGACCGTGAATCCGGCGAAGACCTTGCGGACGTACTCGGCCGCTTCCGCGGCTGTCTTGTCCGGGGCGAAGCGATAGTTGACCTCGACGACGCAGGAATCGGGGATCACGTTGCCTGCGATGCCACCCGAGATGCCCACGGCGTTCAGTCCCTCACGGTAGACGAGTCCCTCCACCGCGACCTCGCGTGCTCGGTACTCGGCCAGGCGCATGAGGATGGGCGCTGCCCGGTGGATCGCGTTCTCGCCGACCCACGACCGCGCACTGTGGGCACGCACTCCGCTCGTGCGCACGCTCGCCCGGAGCGTGCCGTTGCATCCGCCCTCGATCTGCCCATCCGTCGGCTCGCCGAGGATCGCGAAGTCGGCGACGAAGAGCTCCGGATGCTGCGCGGCGAGCAGGGCGAGTCCGTTGAGGGATGCATCGACCTCTTCGTTGTCGTACCACATCCAGGTGATGTCGATCGGAGGGTCTGTGAGCTCTGCGGCGAGCTTGAGCTGCACCCCGACGCCGGCCTTCATATCGACCGTGCCGCGTCCCCACAGGTAGGGCGTGCCGTCGATCTCGATGTCTCGGGTGGGGAGGTTCGCGTTCACGGGGACCGTGTCGATGTGCCCTGCGATGACGACTCGCTGGCTGCGGCCGAGCTCGGTCCGGGCCACGATCGTGTTGCCGTGACGAAGCACCCGCAGGTGCGGATAGGCGCCGAGGGCCTCCTCGATGAGATCGGCCAGATGCTGCTCGGAGCCCGACACGCTGTACACATCGCAGATCGCGCGCGTGATGTCGAGAGAGGAGAGTCGAAGATCGAGCGCCATACGATCAGCCTACTTGCGACGCGCGACGACACACGGGCGCGTGTGACTTCTCGCGTTCGCTAGCCTTGATGGAATGACGTACGCGCGCACCGTTTGGGGTACAGGACTCACCACGATCGCCTCCGATGGCACGATCCTCGACGCGTGGTTCCCCTCGCTCGGCCAAGGTGCACTCCCCGCGGACGCCACTTTCGCTGCTGAGCTGCAGTCCGACGCGGGCGCGGACGAGCGTCGCCGCGTCACACTGCAGGTGATCGAACTCGAGATCGACCTCGACGCTCCCGCTGCATCCACCGCCGACGTCTACCTGCGTCTGCACGCCCTGTCACATCTGCTGGTGCGCCCGAACGAGCTCAACCTCGACGGCATCTTCGGTTTCCTTCCGAACGTCGCCTGGACCTCCGCGGGGCCGATGCTTCCGTCGGATGCCGCGCTGGTGCGTCCGGCGCTGCAGCGTGCCGGCATCCAGGTGCAGGGACTCGACAAGTTCCCGCGGCTCACCGACTACGTACTGCCCGAAGGGGTGCGCATCGCCGACGCCTCGCGCGTGCGTCTCGGCGCCTACCTCTCCCCCGGCACGACCGTCATGCACGAGGGTTTCGTCAATTTCAACGCCGGCACCCTCGGCGCCTCCATGGTGGAAGGTCGTATCTCGCAGGGCGTGATCGTGGGTGACGGCAGTGACATCGGCGGCGGCGCCTCCATCATGGGAACGCTGTCCGGCGGAGGTTCGCATCGGGTCGCCATCGGCGCCCGAACCCTCCTCGGCGCGAACGCGGGCATCGGCATCTCCCTCGGCGATGACTGCGTCGTCGAAGCCGGGCTGTACGTCACCGCGGGCAGCAAGATCGTCCGCGCCGACGAGGCCCCGGATGCCACGGGCGCGCTGCCGATCGTGAAGGGCGCAGACCTCTCTGGCGAGAACGGGCTGCTCTATCGACGAAACTCGCTGACCGGCGCGGTCGAGGCCGTGCGTCGTGCGGGCGTCGGTGTCACGCTGAACGAGGCGCTGCACGCGTAGCATCCGCTCAGCGAACTCCTGGTACAGTCGACTAGTTGCCTGTGCGTAGAGCCGGGCAGCCGCGTCGTCAGATTCAGGATTCTCAACGAGAGAACGAGCCACCGGCTCCCCTCTCGATTCAGGCCTCTTGCCTTCTCGAACGGCGAACCGATGCGCGATCCCGCGCCGTCGCCCACCCTTATCTGCGCGCCCTCGTTCGTGCGCGCACGGAGATTCTCAATGACCTCTTTCACTGACCTTGGCGTGCCCGCACCGCTGGCCGCCGTCCTCACCGCCTCGGGCAAGACCGAGCCGTTCCCCATCCAGCGCGACACCCTGCCCGACTCCCTCGCCGGGCGCGACCTGCTCGGCCGTGGCCGTACCGGCAGTGGCAAGACCATCGCGTTCTCACTGCCGCTCGTCGCGCGCCTCACCGGCACTTCTGCCCGCCCGGGTCACCCGCGCGGCCTGGTGCTCGCGCCGACGCGCGAACTCGCCACCCAGATCGCGGCGACCCTTGAGCCGCTGGCGAAGGCCGCCGGCCTGCGCGTGACCACGATCTTCGGTGGCGTCAGCCAGCGCCCCCAGGAAGACGCGATGCGACGCGGCGTCGATATCATCGTCGCCTGCCCCGGCCGCCTCGAAGACCTCATGAAGCAGGGCGTCGTCCGACTGGATGCGGTGAAGGTCTCCGTACTCGACGAGGCCGACCACATGGCTGACCTCGGCTTCCTGCCCGGTGTCACGCGCATTCTCAACGCCACGCCTTCGGGCGGTCAGCGTCTGCTGTTCAGCGCAACACTCGACAACGGCATCGACACCCTGGCACGCAAGTTCCTCACGAACGCCGTCAGCCACGAGGTCGACGAGTCGAGCGTGCCGGAAGCCGACATGGAGCACCGCGTGCTCGAAGTGCGCGACGCCGACGCCAAGAAGGAGCTCGTGCAGACGCTCGCGTCGGGCCTCGGGCGCCGCATCCTCTTCACCCGCACCAAGCACCAGGCGAAGAAGCTCGCGAAGCAGCTGACGTCCTCGGGCATCCCCGCCGTGGATCTGCACGGAAACCTGTCGCAGAACGCACGCGAGCGCAACCTCGCGGCCTTCTCCGGTGACCCGGCCGACGGTGGCGTGCGTGTGCTCGTCGCGACCGACGTCGCCGCCCGCGGCGTGCACGTCGACAACGTCGAACTCGTCGTCCACGTCGACCCGCCGGCGGAGCACAAGGCGTACCTGCACCGCTCGGGACGCACGGCGCGCGCCGGTGCCTCCGGCACGGTCGTCACGATTCTCATGCCCGAACAGCGTCGCGATGTGAAGGACCTCCTGCGCAAGGCGCAGATCGCGGTCGGCATCGAGCAGGTCACGGCCGACAGTGCTGCCGTCGTCGATCTCGTCGGCGAGCACGCGCCCTACGTCAAGCCGGTTCCGGTGCAGCAGCAGGCGCGTCCCGCTGCCAAGAAGAAGCCGGCTGGGGCGCCTCAGGGACAGGGACAGGGCACTGGCCAGGGGCGCCGCCGCCGCGGTGGCTCCGGCCAGGGCGGCCAGCCTCAGGCCGGTCAGCGCTCGTCCGCACCCCGTCACTCCTCGCAGGGGCGTCCGGCTGCCACGCAGGGTACGCAGACGCGTGCCGCGCAGGCGCACACCGGTCAGGCCCCCGCATCCCGCCACGAGCCGCGTGACAATCGACGCGCCTCGGATGCGACCGCGCGTCCCGCGCGCCAGCCGCGCCGCGCACAGCGCCCGTAGTTGACACAACACGGCACAGAAAAGGCTGGCCGCCCCTTCACGGGGCGGCCAGCCTTTTCTTATGCGCTCAGGGGCGGAGGAAGGTACGCTCTGCGGCGCCTGTGTACAGCTGCTGCGGGCGGCCGATCTTGGTCTGCGGGTCCAGCTGCAGTTCGCGCCATTGCGCCAGCCATCCCGGCAGACGACCGATCGCGAAGAGCACCGTGAACATGCGCGTCGGGAAGCCCATCGCCTTATAGATCACACCGGTGTAGAAGTCGACGTTCGGGTACAGGCGACGCTCACGGAAGTAGTCGTCCGCGAGGGCGATCTCTTCGAGTTCCTTCGCGAGGTCGAGCAGCGGGTCGGTGACACCGAGAGAGGCGAGCACCTCGTCGGCGGCCTCCTTGACGAGCTTCGCCCGCGGATCGTAGTTCTTGTAGACACGGTGTCCGAAGCCCATGAGCTTGACGCCGTCTTCCTTGTTCTTCACCCGCTCGACGAAGCGCTGCATGCTCTCGCCCGAGTCGCGGATCTGCGCGAGCATCGTGAGGACGGCTTCGTTGGCGCCACCGTGCAGCGGGCCCGACAGCGCCTGGATGCCGGCAGAGATCGATGCGAACTGGTTCGCCCCGGTCGAGCCGACGAGGCGCACGGTCGAGGTCGAGGCGTTCTGCTCGTGGTCTTCGTGCAGGATGAGCAGAAGCTCAAGCGCCTTGGACATGACCGGGTTGACCTCGTAGGCCTCGCTGTGGACGCCGAAGTTGAGCTTCAGGAAGTTGTCGACGAAGCTCAGCGAGTTGTCCGGGTACAGGAAGGCCTGGCCGACGCTCTTCTTGTGCGCGTAGGCGGCGATGACCGGCAGCTTCGCGAGCATGCGGATCATGTTGAGCTCGATGTGCTCGGGGTTGTTCGGATCGGTCTGGCCCTCGTAGTAGGTCGAGAGCGCCGCGACAGCCGAGGAGAGCACCGACATCGGGTGCGCGGTGTGCGGCAGCGCCGAGAAGAAGTGCTTGAGGTCTTCGTGCAGAAGCGTGTGCCGACGGATGCGCTCATCGAAGTCAGCGAGCTCGCTCGCCGAGGGCAGCTCACCGTAGATGAGCAGCCAGGCCACCTCGAGGTAGGTGCAGTTCTTGGCGATCTGATCGATCGGATAGCCGCGATAGCGCAGGACGCCCTGATCGCCGTCGATGAAGGTGATCGCCGACTTCGTCGACGCCGTGTTCACGAACCCGTAGTCGAGGGCCGTGTGGCCCGTCTGCCGGGTCAGCGTCGAGAAGTCGATGCTGTCGTGGCCTGCGGTCCCGTGCAGAACAGGGAACTCAGCAGTCGTCTCACCGATGGTCAGTTTCGCCGTGGTGGGCCGATCTCCCGCTGCACTCACGCGGACCTCCTTGCAGGTTGTTCGTCGAGGGCGATTCTTCGTAATGGCACGCGAATGCCACGGCTCTCGATGCCAAATCGCCTCTACAGCCTAGTGCGCCCAGAGACCTACTGTGACAATCGCCAAGAGGTACCGACGTTCGACTGTGGTCTTCTACAGATTCCGCATGCTGTGGCGCAGCCGCTCGGCGGCGGCATGCACCCTGGGGGTCGTCGCCGTGAGCGACAGTCGCACATACTGCACAGCGTCTGCGCCGTAGAAGGGCCCCGGTCCCGCAAGGATCCCGATCTCGGCGAGGCGCTGCATCGTCTCCCAGGCATCGCGCCCCTCGGTCACCCAGAGGTAGAGCCCCGCCTCCGACTGATCGACGCGGAACCCGGCCTCACGCAGTGCCGGCAGCAGGATGTCGCGCCGCTCACGGTAGCGCTCCTTCTGAACCTGCACGTGCGCATCGTCGCTGAGCGCGGCGACCATCGCGTGCTGCACCGGCCACGGAACCATGAGCCCGAGGTGCTTGCGCACCGTGGTGACGGTGGCGATGAGCGCCTCGTCCCCGGCGAGAAACGCCGCCCGATAGCCTGCCAGGTTCGACTGCTTGCTGAGCGAGTAGGTGACGAGCACCCCCGTGTCGTCTCCGCCGGTCACGTGCGCGTCGAGCAATGACGGGATGGGCGTGGTGTCCCACGGAGCATCCCAGCCGAGCTCTGCATAGCATTCGTCGCCCACGATGACCGCACCCAGTTCACGGGCGCGCGCGACGGCAGCAGCCAGCTGTTCCGCCGTCCATACCCGGCCGTCCGGGTTGCCCGGCGAGTTCACCCAGATCAGGCGCGTGCCCTCGGGCCATTCGGCGGGATCGTCGGACGCCAGCGGTGTGGCGTCTACAAGTCGGGCTCCGACCTCGTACGTCGGGTACGCGACGCGCGGATAGACGACAGTGTCGCCCGCGCCGACACCCAGCAGCATGGGCAGCAGGGCGACGAGCTCTTTCGAGCCGACGGTGGGAACGACCTGATCAGTGGTGAGATGCGTCACTCCGCGACGACGGGCGAACCAGTCGACGATGGCGGCGCGCAGAGCCGGCGTGCCGACCGTCTGCGGGTAGGCGTGCGCATCGGTCGCTGCGGCCAGCGCGGCACGCACCAGCGGCGGCGTCTCGTCGACGGGCGAGCCGATCGAGAGGTCGACAATTCCGTCGGCATGGGCGCGCGCGGTGGCGGCGTACGGTGCGACGGAGTCCCAGGGGAAATCCGGCAGGTTTCCGACGGACACTACTCGGCCTGCGGAGGAAGCGCGCTCACGACGGGGTGGTCCGAGTGGATCACACCGACCTTGGCGGCACCGCCGGGCGAGCCGACCTCATCGAAGAACTCGACGTTGGCCTTGTAGTAATCGGCCCACTCCTCGGGAAGATCATCCTCGTAGTAGATGGCCTCGACCGGGCACACCGGTTCGCAGGCACCGCAGTCGACGCACTCGTCGGGGTGGATGTAGAGCATCCGGTCACCCTCATAGATGCAGTCCACGGGGCACTCGTCGATGCAGGCGCGATCCTTCACATCGACGCACGGAAGAGCAATCACATACGTCACGGGTTCAGTCTACTTCTCGTCACGGGCACGGAGCCGCGAAAGGTCCGGCCAGGCCACGACCAGCATGACGACGCCCGCGACGATGTATCCCCAGATGCGCCCGTAGAGGGTATCCGGGACGACGACGGAGCCTCCGGGTCCCCGCCCTGAGATGATCATGAGAAGCAGCAGCATGCCGATTCCCGCAGCCAACGCCGACCAGCGGTCGCCGGTGAGTGCACGGATCGCGATCAGGATGCCGGCGCAGGCGATCGTTCCGAGGATCATCCCGACCGGAATCGGCCCCCAGGTGGCACTGTGCGCAATAGTCGCCGCAACCCCGAAGACGGCGCCGACCAGGCCTGCGGCCAGCCAGGAGAGAGTGCGGATGATCCAGGTCGGCATCCTGCCAGTGTAGCTTCGACCGCCCTGCGCCGACTCTATGCGGCGAGGCCGAACAGCCTCAGGAGCGCCGCCACCAGTGCCGCGGCGAACACGACCACGAGGAACGACTGGCGCATCCAGAGCAGTCCCGCCGCGACAAGCACGGCGGGCACGCGCGCGTCGACGATGATCTCCTGACCGCTCGCCAGACTCTGCACTGCGACCAGCGCCGCGAGCAGGGCGACGGTGAGCAGATCGGCGATGCGTGCCGGTCGCGGCGCTTCGAGCACCGACGGGGGCACGAGATAGCCGACGGCCTTGAGCGCCAGGCAGGCGATCGCGGCAAGCAGGATCGCATTCCACAGGGTCATGCGCGCACCTCCCGCACGCGCTCTGTCCGCGAACCGTCGAACCAGTTGAACCACCCGACGAGGAGGGCAACGACGGCGGCGATGAGCACGGGAAGGCCGGGCATCACGAACGGCGTGAGTACGGCGGCGACGAATGCGGCCGCCACACCGACCGCGATGGCCTGGCGTTGGCGCAGGCGCGGCCAGAGGAGTGCGAGGAAGGCGGCGGCAGCGGCGGCATCCAGCCCCCAGGTCTTGGGGTCACCCAGTACGTCGCCGAGCAGACCTCCGAGCAGCGATGCGAGATTCCACCCGATGTAGATGCCGATCCCGGTCACCCAGAACCCGATCAGCCGCGCTCGGCGATCGGTCTGCGCCAGCGAGACCGCGGTGCTCTCGTCGATCGTGAAGTGGGCGGCGCCCAGGCGCCGCCAGAAGCCTGATCCGATGACCGGAGACATCCGGATGCCGTAGGCGATGTTGCGCGCGCCGAGGAGGACAGCGGAGGCCACGGCCGACGGCAGCGCCGCCACGCCGCCCGCGGCGAAGACCCCCACGAACGCGAACTGCGATCCCCCCGTGAACATGACGAGGCTGAGAACACAGGTCTGCCAGACATCGAGCCCGGCGGCGACGGCAAGTGCGCCATAGGAGATGCCGTATGCGCTCGTTGCGAGAGAGACGCCGACGGCTTCGCGACGCGCGTTGCGCACCTGGGTCGCCGGATCTGCGTCATCCATCCACTCGCCTCGCTCCCTCGCGGCCGTTCACTCGACTGAACGTATGTCCACCATTCTGAACGGTTGCGAGTCGGCTGTCAAAGTGAACGTTCGTTTGGAATACTGAACGAATGGATGATCTTCAAGCCCGGATCGCACGCGCGCTCCGTCGCGAGCGCGAGACGCTCGGCCTCTCCGTCTCGGAGCTGGCCCGTCGCGCGAACGTCTCCAAGGCGACGATCTCGCAGCTCGAGAACGGCTCAGGCAATCCCAGCGTCGAGACGCTGTGGGCGATCGGCGACGCACTGGGCGTTCCCTTCGCGACGCTGGTCGAAGAGCGAACGACGGCACCACGGCTCATCCGCCTCGGAGATCACGCCGGCGTCCCGTCCACTGCGTCGCCCTACCTCGCGACACTTCTCTCCGCAGCCGCACCGGGCACGCGCAGAGACATCTACCTGATCCAGGCAGAGCCCGGAGAGCCTCGACGCTCACTCCCCCACCATGCCGGCACGACCGAGCACGTGGTGCTGTTGAGCGGGGAGGCGCTCATCGGTCCCGCCGATGCTCCCGTGCTCCTGCACCCCGGTGACTACCTGTCGTACCCCGGTGACGCGCCGCACCTCTTCGAGTCACACGCGGTCGGCACAAGTGCCGTGCTGATCAGCGAACTGCGCTGATCCGCGTCAGTACCAGTTCACCGCCTGCGAGTGACCCCACGCGCTGCACGGGGAGCCATACGCACGCTGGATGTAGTCGAGACCCCACGCGATCTGCGTCGTCGCGTTGGTCTGCCAGTCCGCACCCGCGGTTGCCATCTTGTCTCCGGGGAGCGCCTGCGGGATGCCGGTGGCTCCGCCGTCATTGTTGTAGGCCTCATAGTTCCAGCCGGATTCCTTCGTCCACAACGACTCCAGGCACGAGAACTCACCGGATCCCCAGCCGTAGACCTCGGATGCCATAGCCGCCGCCGTCGCCTTCGCACCTTCCGGGGTGTTCGCCGCAGCGAGAGCCTGGGCCGCAGCCTCGGCCTCCTCCGCCGCGATGCGGGCGGCTTCTGCCTGCACACGCGCATCCTCGGCGGCCTGAGCCACCCGTGCCGCACCGAGTGCATCCCGAAGCGCGGTCGTCTGGCCGCGCAAGGCCGCGGTGCCCTCAGCGACCTCTTCGGTCAACTCGATGAGGCGCTGCCCAGACATGTCGTCGGGCGCAGAGAGGGCACGGACGTCGTCACGCAGCTCACCCACAGCGACGATCGCGGCGGCGGTCGGCTGCACGGCCGACTGCGCGACGACATTGTTCATTGCCTGGGCGTTGGTCAGCGCGACCTTTCCGTGGTCGACAGCCTGGGCCGCCTGAGCGAGAGCCGCCTCCGAGGGGACCGCGCCAAGTGCGGCAGGCGCGAACGCGATGCCCGCGGCGGCGCTGGCGAGCAGCGAGGCGCCGATGGCGACGCCGATCAGTGGACGACGCAGGGCTGAGTGCGCTGACGCTGCGGATGCCACACGCCGGGAGGCGCGCGTGTTCTGAAGATGAAGCATGGGTTCGACTTTCGGGTCGTCGTCGGCCCGGACCCGCGCTGGGGCTGCTCATCGGGAGCGAGTACCCGGGCACGAAGAACAAGCCTGCGCCGCCTCCCTGGGCGAATCCCTGCCCTGGCCTGGACATTCCCCGTCCAGTCGCCGAGAATCGGCGCGCACATCCCCAGGAAGATGTGTTACAGGTTCGTTATCTTCGCCCCACGCACATGCGGAAGACCCCCGCCATCGCGTGTGCGACGGCGGGGGTCTTCGATGCGTGACTCAGGCGTGGTCCTCTGAGCACTGAGGCTTGAGGCGCTCAGCCCTGCTTCTTGAGACGCGACGCCTCACGCGCACGCGTGTTCTGGTCGAGATTCACCTTGCGGATGCGCACGGCCTCCGGCGTGACCTCGACGCATTCGTCATCGCGCGCGA
The DNA here is from genome assembly GCF_058797175.1 of Microbacterium sp. GW823-FHT02G05. Taxonomy (NCBI): domain Bacteria; kingdom Bacillati; phylum Actinomycetota; class Actinomycetes; order Micrococcales; family Microbacteriaceae; genus Microbacterium; species Microbacterium sp. GW823-FHT02G05. The sequence goes on along the minus strand of NZ_JBXAJK010000001.1, from coordinate 1,920,943 downwards.
ACTCGAGGCTCTCTTCCAGGGTAAGAACGCGGGGCGGCGTCATGGACTCGAAGCTGTCGGAGCTCGCCGCACGCATGTTGGTGAGCTTCTTCTCCTTCGTGATGTTGACGTCCATGTCGTCGGCACGCGAGTTCTCGCCGATGACCATACCTTCGTACACCTCGGCGGTCGGCTGCACGAAGAACGACATGCGCTCCTGCAGCGCGATCATCGCGAACGGGGTGACGACACCCTGGCGGTCGGCGACGATCGAGCCGTTCTGACGCGTCGTGATCGAACCCGCCCACGGCTCGTAGCCGTGCGAGATCGCGTTCGCGATGCCGGTGCCACGGGTCGTGGTGAGGAACTCACTGCGGAAGCCGATGAGACCACGGGAGGGAACGATGAACTCCATACGCACCCAGCCGGTGCCGTGGTTCGTCATGTTCTCCATGCGGCCCTTGCGGTTCGCGAGAAGCTGCGTGATCGCGCCGAGGTGCTCCTCGGGGGTGTCGATCGTCAGGTGCTCGAAGGGCTCGTGCACCTTGCCGTCGACCTTCTTGGTGACGACCTGGGGCTTGCCGACCGTGAGCTCGAAGCCCTCACGACGCATGTTCTCGACGAGGATCGCCAGCGCCAGCTCACCACGGCCCTGAACCTCCCAGGCGTCCGGGCGTCCGATGTCGACGACCTTGAGCGAGACGTTTCCGATGAGCTCCTTGTCGAGGCGGTCCTTGACCATGCGGGCCGTGAGCTTGTGCCCCTTGACCTTGCCCATGAGCGGCGAGGTGTTGGTTCCGATCGTCATCGAGATGGCGGGGTCGTCGACCGTGATCGCCGGAAGCGGACGGACATCCTCGGGGTCGGCGATCGTCTCGCCGATCGTGATGTTCTCGAAGCCTGCGATCGCGACGATGTCACCGGGGCCTGCGGATTCGGCCGGGTAGCGCTCCAGCGCACGGGTCTTCAGCAGCTCGGTGATGCGGGCGTTGCTCGTCGTGCCGTCAGAGCGCACCCAGGCGACGGTCTGTCCCTTCTTCAGCGTGCCGTTGAAGACGCGCAGGAGTGCGAGACGTCCGAGGAAGGGGCTGGAGTCGAGGTTGGTGACCCAGGCCTGCAGCGGTGCCTCATCGTCGTAGGCCGGGGCCGGGATGTGCTCGAGGATCGCCTCGAACAGCGGCTCGAGGTTGTCGTTGTCGGGCAGCGCGCCGTTCTCCGGACGGTTGCGCGATGCTGCGCCCGCACGGCCCGAGGCGTACACCACGGGAACATCGAGCAGAGCGTCGACATCGAGGTCGGGCACGTCGTCGACCAGGTCGGAGGCAAGGCCCAGCAGGAGATCCTGCGCCTCGGCCTCGACCTCGGGAATGCGAGCATCCGTGCGGTCGGTCTTGTTGACCAGCAGGATCACCGGAAGCTTGGCCTCGAGTGCCTTGCGCAGCACGAAGCGAGTCTGCGGCAGCGGGCCCTCACTGGCGTCGACGAGCAGCACGACACCGTCGACCATGGAGAGGCCGCGCTCGACCTCGCCACCGAAGTCGGCGTGACCGGGGGTGTCGATCACGTTGATCGTGATCTCCTTGCCGCCGGCGTGCTCACCCTTGTAGGTGATCGCCGTGTTCTTCGCGAGGATCGTGATGCCCTTTTCGCGTTCCAGGTCACCCGAGTCCATCGAGCGTTCTTCGACGTGCGCGTGTTCGCCGAACGAGCCGGTCTGGCGAAGCATCGCGTCGACGAGCGTGGTCTTTCCGTGGTCGACGTGCGCGACGATAGCGACGTTGCGGAGGTCAGTGCGGAGGGCGTGCGCCATGCAGGAATCCTAAGAAGTGGAGTGGGAGCGCCGGGATGCCGACGTTCCAGAATAGCGCACCCGGCTTTCGCTCTCGCTGAGCGGAGGCAGAGAACCCCTGCTGGCGCCTACGATCGAGGGGTGAATCTCACCTCTTCGGATGCTCCGTCGCGTCGCCGCCTGTGGTGGGAGATCGCCATCGTCCTCGCGCTTGGACTCGGCCAGTCCGCGGTCTATGCGATCGTGCAGCTCGCGTACCGCCTCACGAGCGAGACACCACTGGGCCAGCAGACCGCGACCCTCAACCCGGCGCGCAGCGATCGAGAGGTGTTCGACCTCGTGTATCAGCTGCTGGGTATCGGCTTCTCGCTCGTGCCGATCCTGCTCGTCTGCTTCCTGCTCTGGAACCCGCAACGCCCTCACCTGGGCGCACTCGGGCTGGACGGTCGCCACCCCTGGCGTGACACGGCCTCGGGAGTGGGCCTTGTGCTCGCCATCGGCATCCCGGGCCTCGCCTTCTACCTGGTCGGACGCAGCCTGGAGCTCTTCGTCGCGGTCGACCCCGGCGCGCAGGCCCAGCACTGGTGGACGATTCCCGTACTCCTGCTCGCCGCCGCTCGGGCCTCACTGCAAGAGGAGATCGTCGTCCTCGGCTACCTGTTCGCGCGACTGCGCACCTTGGGCTGGAGCATCTGGCCGATCATCATCGCGACGTCGATCCTCCGAGCGAGCTACCACCTCTATCAGGGGCCAGGCGCCTTCTTCGGCAACTTGGCGATGGGGTTGCTCTTCGGATGGCTCTTCGCCCGCACCGGCAGGCTGCTGCCCTTCCTCGTCGCGCACTTCCTGATCGATGCAGCCGTCTTCGTCGGGTACCCGTGGGCGGCCGCCACGTGGCCGGGACTCTTCGGGCTTCCTGGCTGAGTCCGCGCGCGCAGGGTCAGTCGAAGAGCTCGCTCAGCCAGCTCTCGCGCTTGCGCTTCTGTCCGCCGTACCCACGGTCGTCGTAGCGCTGGTCCTCGTACCGTGGTCGCTCTTCGCGACGATCGTAGGCGGGAGGCGCGTAGCGATCCTGGCCGGCACTCTGAGACTGAGGCTGCGGGGAGACCGAGCGCTCGATGATCTTGTCGAGCTCACCACGGTCCAGCCACACGCCACGACACTGCGGACAGTAGTCGATCTCGATGCCGCTGCGCTCGCTCATGACCAGGGTGGAACCATCTGCGGGACACTGCATGCACAGATCATGCCAACGCAGGCTATGAACTGGCCTAGCGGATGTTCACGACGGCGACAGATGCCGCAGCCCAGACCGCGATCACTCCGATCGCCACGAGCGCGGGGGCGTCCCAGGTGCGCCGGATCGGCGCATCAACATCTGCGCCCTGCGCCCCATCCCAGCGGTCTCGGATCTCGGTCAGGTCGCGCAGGCCCGCAGGCACGCGCACTCCCCCACCCTCGCGGTCGCTCCGGGTCGTTCTCGGCGGACGTGCACGGGTCGGGCCGCCGAGGGCGGTCACCGTCCGGTCATCGTCCAGGGCGAATTCGAGCTGCCAGCGCATGTCAATGTCGCGGACGCGCCGCCAGCCGAACTGCGTACGGCGAAGCATGTTCTGAACAACGACGCCGGAGTCATCGATGCGCACGAAGGAGCTGAAGCTGAGCTCGTAGACGAGCCACAGCGCCAGAAGCACCCAGGGCGCGAGGAGCATCATCTGGCTCCAGCTCGCGCGTACGACGGCATCGCCCAGCAGGAAGAGGGCCAGCGCGCCGGATGCGATCATCATGACAAGCCCCGAGGGCGAACGGAATGTCCGTACGCCCTCGGGGGAACTGCTGGGTGTCACGATGCGGCGCCACCCAGGGTGATCGACGCACCGGGGATCGCCTGCAGCAGACGATCCGTGTACTCCTGCTGCGGGTTGCTGAAGATCTCGTCGACCGTGCCCTGCTCGACGATCTTTCCCTGCTCCATGACGCAGACCAGGTCGCTGGAGACCCGAACGACCGCGAGGTCGTGCGTGATGAAGAGGTAGGTCAGCTCGAGCTCGGACTGCAGATCGGCGAGCAGCTGCAGGATCTGATCCTGCACCAGCACGTCGAGCGCGGATACCGCCTCATCCAGCACCACGATGTCGGGCTTCAGAGCCAGGGCACGCGCGATCGCGACGCGCTGACGCTGACCACCGGACAGCTCGTTCGGGTAGCGAGTCGCGAGCACACGCGGCAGAGCGACCTGGTCGAGCAGTTCGAGCACGCGCGCGTTCTGCGACTTACGGTCTCCGACGTTGTGGATCTGCAGCGGCTCCGCGATCGTGTTGCCGATGTTGCGCAGCGGATCCAACGACCCGTACGGGTCTTGGAAGACCGGCTGCATGCGGCGACGCAGACCGAACGCCTGTGCACCCGAGAGTCGCGAGACATCGCGTCCGTCGATCTCGATCGTGCCGGCGGTCGGCTCCTCGAGCTTGAGCACCATCTTGGCGACCGTGGACTTGCCCGAACCCGACTCGCCGACCAGCGCCAGCGTCTTGCCCTTCGGGATCTCGAAGGACACGTTGTCGACGGCGCGGAATGCTTCGCTGCGGAAGCCGCCCTGTCGGATCTTGTAGTCCTTGGTGAGCCCCTCGACCCGCACGGTCGGCGGGATCGCCGCGAGAGCATCCATCGTCTCCACACCGCGGTCTTCGACGACGGCCTGGATGCGCTTCGAGGCGATGCTCGGCGCGGCGGCGACGAGACGCTTCGTGTACGGGTGCTGCGGATCTTCCAGGATCTGTCGGCTGGGACCTGCTTCGACGATGTTGCCGTTGTTCATCACGATGATCTTCTCGGCACGCTCTGCAGCGAGCCCGAGATCGTGCGTGATGAGCAGCACCGAGGTGCCGCGGTCACGCGTCAACGACGCCATGTGGTCGAGGATGACCCGCTGCACCGTCACGTCGAGAGCCGAGGTCGGCTCGTCGGCGATCAGGAGCTTCGGGTCCGCCGCGAGACCGATGCCGATGAGTGCACGCTGACGCATGCCGCCCGAGAACTGATGGGGGTACTGGTGCAGACGACGCTCGGCGTCGGCAAGACCAGCCTGCTGCAGCACCTCGATCGTGCGTGCCTTGACGTCCTCACGACCGCGGGCGATGCCGTTGGCGCGGATCGCCTCCTTCACCTGGAAGCCGACGCTCCACACCGGGTTGAGGTTCGACATCGGGTCCTGCGGGACGAAGCCGATGTCTCGGCCGCGCACCGCTTCCATCGCCGTACGACTCAGCGTCGTCAGCTCACGCCCTTCGAGCGTGATGCTGCCGCCGGTGACCTGTCCGGTACCCGGAAGGAGATTCACGATGGCGGTGGCCGTCGTGGACTTGCCGGATCCCGACTCTCCCACGATGGCGACGGTCTCGCCGGGGAAGATGTCGAAGCTGACTCCGTGCAGAACCTCGCGCATGCCGTCCTGCCCGCGGAACGCGATGGTGAGGTCGCGAACGCTGAGCAGCGGTGTCGAGTTCTGCGTAGACGTGTTCTCGCTCATCGGCGGGCCCTCGCCTTCGGGTCGAGGGCGTCTCGGATGAGCTCGCCCAGGCTCACGAACGCCAGCACCGCGAGGGTGAGAGCGATCGACGGGTAGATGAGTGCCATCGGCGCCACGCGCAGAGAGTTCTGCGCCTGGCTGATGTCATTGCCCCACGACATGGTCGTGCTGCCGAGACCGACACCGAGGAACGAGAGCGTCGCCTCGGCGACGATCGACGCGGCGAGTCCGAGCGTCGTGACCACCAGCAGCGGTGCGATCGCGTTCGGGATCACGTGCGACAGCAGCGTCCGGAACTTCGAGAGCCCGAGCGATTGTGAGGCCATGACGAAGTCTGCCTGCCGCACTCGGAGGATCTCCGCTCGCACCACGCGGGCGGTGGATGCCCAGGCGAAACCACCGATCGCCACTGCCAGCACCCAGACGGAACGCTGGTCGCGAAGCACCGTCATCACGACCACAGCGGCCAGGATGTACGGAATGGCGAAGAAGATGTCGCCGACGCGAGACAGGACCGAGTCCAGCCATCCGCCGTAGAAGCCCGCGAGTGCACCCATGATCAGGCCGAGGACCGACGAGATCAGGGTCGCGAGCAGACCGACCGACAGCGAGGTCTGGGCGCCCCAGACGATGCGCGCGTAGATGTCGCAGCCCTGGAACGTGAAACCGAGCGGATGCCCGTCCGTCGGACCGCCGTTGCTGTTCGAGAGCTGGCAGTCCGCGTTCGGCGGCACCTGCGTGAACCAGGTCGGGAACAGGGCCATCACGAGGAAGAACACGGCGAGGACCACCGAGAACCAGAACATCGGACGGCGGCGCAGGTCACGCCATGCGTCACGCCAGAGGTTGCTGGGCTTGTCGGCGACGCGAACCGCATCGACGGCGATGGACTGTGTCTCCACCGGGGCGACGTAGTGCTTCTGTGTCGTGGGATCAGACATAGCGAATCCTTGGGTCGAGCAGACCGTAGAGAAGGTCGATGAGCAGGTTCACCAGCACGTAGAGGATGACGAAGACGGTCACGAACGACACGACCGTCGGCCCCTCACCACGTCGGATCGCCTCGAAGAGCGTGTTGCCGACGCCGGGGACGTTGAAGATGCCCTCGGTCACCGTCGCACCGACCAGCAGCACACCGAAGTTGGTGGCCGAGTTGGTGATCACGGGGATCAGCGAGTTGCGCAGCACGTGCACGGGGATCACGCGGTTACGCGACAGTCCCTTGCTGTAGGCCGTACGCACCCAGTCCTGGTTGAGCGTGTCGATGACGGAGCTGCGCATCAGACGCATGCTGACCGCGTAGAGGCTGAATCCCAGAACGATCGCGGGGAGCCAGAGTCCGCCCCAGTCGTTGTTCGCGCCGACAGTCGGCTTGAACCATCCCCACTGGATCGCGAGGAAGTACTGGGCCAGGAAGGCCACGACGAAGATCGGGATCGCGATCGCGACGAGAGCGATCATCAGCATCGCGTTGTCGAAGATCTTGCCCTTGCGCAACGCGGAGACCGTGCCGATGATGATCGCGAGCACGAACTCGATGCCGATCGCCATGACGGCGAGGCGTCCGGTGACGGGGAGAGTGTCCGCGAGAACCGAGGACACGGGACGACCCGAGTAGGTCGTGCCGAGGTCGCCCTGGAGCACACCGGTGATGTAGTACCAGTACTGCACCAGGAACGGGTCATTCAGGTGGTACTGCTCGCGCAGTTGGTTGACGACCGCCGGGTTGGGTGTGCGATCGCCGAACATGGCGAGGATCGGGTCGCCAGGCATGGCGAACACGAGGAAGTAAATGAGCAGGGTGGCCCCGAAGAACACCGGGATCACCTGCAGGAGACGTCTCAGGATATAGCCGAGCATCCGCTATCCCTTCGTTGGGACCGCTAGCAGGTTAGACACGAGTACAGCCTACGAGGCGGTGACGAGAGATTCGCCACCGCCTCGTAGGTGAGTTCGGTCAGGCCTACTTAGCGGCCTTCGTGATCTCGTAGAAGATCGGCACGGAGTTCCAGCCGAACTTCACGTTGTCGACGTTCTCGCTGAAACCGCCGGTCACGTTCGAGTACCACAGCGGAATGGCGGGGAGATCGTTGAACAGGATCTCCTGAGCCTTCGTGAAGTCCTCGAGCTGACCTGCAGCGTCCGGGTTGCTGATGCCGGCCTTGATCGCGGCGTCGAACTCGGGGTTCGTGTAGTCACCGTCGTTCGAGCCTGCGCCGGTTGCGTAGAGCGGGCCCAGGAAGTTGTACAGACCCGGGTAGTCCGCCTGCCAGCCGGAGCGAGCAGCCGTGGTGATCGTGCGGTCGTTGACCTTGGTACGCAGGTCCTGGAAGGTCGGGTACGGGTCGCCCGATGCCTCGATGCCCAGCGTGTTCTTGATCTGGTTCGACACTGCGTCGACCCAGGCGTCGTGTCCGCCGTCGGCGTTGTAGGCGATCTTGAACTCGCCCTCCCACGGTGCGATGGCGTCAGCCTGAGCCCACAGCTTCTTCGCCTCTTCGGCGTTGAAGTCGAGAACCTCCGAGCCGGGAACCGAGTCCGACCAGCCGTCGATGACCGGCGAGGTGAAGTCGGATGCGGGGGTACGGGTCTCCGAGAAGATCGTCTTGGTGATCTCTTCGCGGTTGATGGCCATCGAGATCGCCTGACGACGCAGCTCGCCCTCCTCGCCGCTGAAGTGCGGGAGGAACTGACCGATCGTGAACGACTGGAACACGGCTGCCGGCTGGTTGACAGCGCGGTCACCGAGCTCGTCGGTGAACACGGCGAGCGAGTTCGTCGGGATCGCGTCGATGACGTCGACCTCGTTCGAGAGCAGGTCTGCGTAAGCAGCTTCCTGCGTCGCGTAGAAGTTGATCGTCAGACCGCCGTTGGCGGGCTTGCGGTCGCCCTGGTAGTCGTCGTTGCGAACGAGGTCGATCTTCACGTCGTGCTGCCACGCGTCGGCACCGTCGATCATGTACGGGCCGTTGCCGATCGGGTTCTGACCGAAGGCTTCCATGTCCTCGAACGCGGCATCGGGCAGCGGGTAGAACGCCGAGTAGCCGAGGCGGAGCGCGAAGTCCGACGCGGGCTTGTTCAGCGTGATGGTGAACGTGTAGTCGTCGACCTGCTTGAGGCCGGCCATGTCGCCCTGCGCGCCGAAGATGTCGTCATCCGGGTTGTCGGGGTCGCCTGCATCGACGACGAAGCCCTCGATGTCCTCGAAGAAGTAGCCCGAGAGCTGTGCGTTCTCCGACTGTGCACCGTAGTTCCACGCCTTGATGAAGTTGTCAGCCGTGACCTCTTCACCATCGGTGAACTTCTGGCCCTTCTTCAGCTTGACCGTGATGTTCTGCGGGTCTTCCGTGATGATCTCTTCGGCCATGTCGTTGACCGGAGCGCCATCTGCGTCGTAGTAGATCAGACCAGCGAAGATGCTGTCGAGGATCTTTCCGCCGCCGACCTCGTTGGTGTTGGTCGGGATGAGCGGGTTTTCCGGCTCGCTGCCGTTCGTGGTGATGATGGCATCGGGGTCAGCCGCACCGCCGGCGTTTCCGCCGCCGTCCGACTCGCCACCACCTGCTGCGCAGCCCGCGAGTGCGAGGGTACCCGCTGCGAGCAGCGCGACACCCGAAAGGGCGATCTTGTTGCGCTTCACTTGTCCTCCTGTGGACGATAGATAGCAATCTGCACGCTCTTCGTTGAACGCGTAGGGATACTTGAGGGTAACCGCGCCGCCGCCCATCTCCAACTCGGTGAATAAACCGTTACTGAGTGGTGATCATCCGCGGGTGGGAACGCCGAACGGCGCCCTGCGCGATGCCTTCCCGAAAACGGGTCGACACCGCGCAGAGCGCTCAGTATCTGCGGGTCTCGTCGTTACGCGAACGCCTCGATCGGCGGGCACGCGCAGACGAGGTTGCGATCACCGTATGCCTGGTCGATGCGACGCACCGGCGGCCAGTACTTTCCTGCCACGAGGCTGCGCACCGGGTAGGCGGCGTCCTCTCGCGCGTAGGCGTGCTCCCACTCCCCGATCAGGAGTGCCGCCGCCGTGTGCGGCGCGTTCACAAGCGGGTTGTCGTCCGCTGGCCAGCGACCGGATGCCACAGCATCCGCCTCGTGCTTGATCGCGATCATCGCGTCGATGAAGCGGTCGATCTCGCCGATGTCCTCGGATTCGGTCGGCTCGACCATGAGCGTCCCCGCGACGGGGAACGACATGGTCGGCGCGTGGAACCCATAGTCGATCAGTCGCTTGGCGACGTCATCGACCGTGACGCCTGTGGCATCCCTCAGCGGACGCAGGTCAAGGATGCACTCGTGCGCGACCTGACCGTTCTCGCCCGTGTAGAGCACCGGGTAGTGGGGCTCGAGCCGCGCGGCGATGTAGTTCGCCGACAGCACGGCTGCGGCCGTCGCGTTGCGCAGGCCGTCTGCCCCCATCATCCGGACGTACGCCCAGGAGATCGGGAGGATGCCCGCAGACCCGTAGGGAGCCGCCGACACCACACCACCCTCGAAGGTGTATCCGCCCGCGTGCTCCGCGCGCTGCGCGAGCGGGTGCGAGGGCAGGAACGGCGCGAGATGCGCCTTCGCGGCAACCGGGCCTACGCCCGGACCGCCACCGCCGTGAGGGATCGCGAAGGTCTTGTGCAGGTTGAGGTGCGAAACGTCGCCGCCGAGGTCACCGAAGCGCGCGTAGCCAAGCAGCGCATTGAGGTTCGCACCGTCGATGTACACCTGCCCTCCGGCCTCGTGCACCGCCGCCGTGATGTCGAGCACGTCATGCTCGTACACGCCGTGGGTGGACGGGTAGGTGATCATGAGCGCGGAGAGCTCGGCAGCGTGTGTGGCGATCTTCGCGCGCAGGTCGGCGAGATCCACGTTGCCGAGATCATCGCAGGCGACCACGACGACCTTCATTCCCGCGAGAACCGCGGATGCCGCGTTCGTGCCGTGCGCCGACGACGGGATCAGGCACACCGTGCGCTGCTCATCGCCGTTGGCGAGGTGGTAGCCGCGGATCGCGAGCAGCCCCGCGAGCTCACCCTGCGAACCGGCGTTCGGCTGCAGGGACACCGCGTCGTAGCCGGTGACATCGGCGAGCCAGGCCTCGAGCTGATCGATCAGCTCGAGGTAGCCCTCCACGTCCGCAGCGGGGGCGAACGGATGGATGCCCGCGAACTCCGGCCACGTGATCGCAGCCATCTCCGTCGCCGCGTTGAGCTTCATCGTGCACGAACCGAGCGGAATCATGCCACGGTCCAGCGCGTAATCGCGGTCGGCGAGAGCCTTCATGTAGCGCATCATCGCGGTCTCACTGCGATGCGCGTGGAAGACAGGGTGCGTCAGGTACGAGTCCTCACGCACCAGAGCGGTCGGCAGTGCGTTGGCGGCGCCGTCGGTGAACCCGAAGACACGCTCCTGCTTGCCGCCGAAGACCATCGCCACCTGGTGAAGCTCGGTGGTGGTCGTCGTCTCATCGACGGAGATGCCGATCGTGTCCGCATCCACCACCCGCAGCAGGATGCCGAAGCCGTCTCGTGCCTGCTGCGCGTACTCAGCGGCCCGGCCGGGCACGCGAACGGTCAAGGTGTCGAAGAACGCGTCGTGGGCGACATCCGCCCCCGCCTCGACGAGCCAGTCGCGCAACAGCGCGGCGTTGGCAGCCGTCTCGGAGGCGATCTTCCGCAGTCCCTCGGGGCCGTGATAGACGGCGTACATCGAGGCCATGACGGCCAGCAGCACCTGAGCGGTGCAGATGTTCGACGTGGCCTTCTCACGGCGGATGTGCTGCTCACGGGTCTGCAGCGAGAGGCGGTAGGCGGGGCGTCCGTCCGCGTCCTGGGAGACACCGACCAGACGGCCCGGAAGCTGCCGCTCCAGACCCGCGCGCACAGCCATGTAGCCGGCGTGCGGGCCGCCGAAGCCCATCGGAACGCCGAAGCGCTGGGTCGTCCCGACTGCGACGTCTGCGCCGAGCGCACCCGGAGAAGCGACCAGCGTGAGAGCGAGAAGATCGGCGGCGACGACGACCTGAGCGCCCGCAACATGGGCGGCATCGATCACCGCTGTGGGGTCCCACACGCGTCCCGAGGCACCGGGGTACTGCACGAACACGCCGAAGAGGTCGGAGGGCAGTACCTCTCCCCCGGCGAGATCCACCTCGACAAGCGCGATGCCGACGGCATCCGCGCGCGTGGCGAGCAGTGCCTTCGTCTGCGGGAACGCATCCGCATCGACCGCGAAGACGTTCGACGCGGCCTTGGATGCGCGACGCGCCAGGAGCATCCCCTCAGCGGCTGCCGTCGACTCATCGAGCATCGACGCGTTCGCCGTCGAGAGTCCGGTGAGTTCAGCGACCATCGTCTGGAAGTTGATGAGCGCCTCGAGACGCCCCTGGGAGATCTCCGGCTGATACGGGGTATAGGCCGTGTACCAGGACGGGTTCTCCAGGATGTTGCGCTGGATCACGCTCGGGGTGTGCGTGCCGTAGTAGCCGAGGCCGATCATCGAACGGTTCACGGTGTTGCGCGACGCGAGCGCACGCAACTCGGCGAGTGCCTCCGCCTCGGAGGCGGCGACCGGAAGCGTCGATGTGGCGGCCGCGTCACGCCAGATGGACTGCGGCACAGCGCGGCGCATGAGCGCATCGACGGAAGATTCGCTTCCGTCTCCGCGTTCGATGCCGAGCGTGCTGAGCATCGTCCACTGCGCCGCGGCTGTCGTGCCGATGTGGCGATCAGCGAATGCGGTCACTCTCACGCCTCCGTGAGTGCGACATAGGCGTCGCGGTTCAGCAGACCGTCGGTCGCGCCCGCAGCCGCCTCGACCTTGATCAGCCAGCCGCCCTCAAAGGGTGCGGCGTTGACGAGCGAGGGGTCGTCGACGACGGCGTCGTTGATCTCGACGATCGTGCCATCGACCGGAGCGTAGAGTTCGCCGACCGACTTCGTCGACTCGATCTCGCCGACGACGGTGCCCGCGGTGACCGCGGTGCCGACGGCCGGGAGCTCCACGAAGACGACGTCACCGAGCTTCTCTGCGGCGTAGTCGGTGATCCCGATCGTGAGGGTCGTCCCCTCCGCGGCGATCCATTCGTGTTCCTCGGTGTAGGACAGGGTGCTGAGATCGGTCATTTCATCCTCCGGTAGAAAGGCAGAGCGGATACGGTCGCGGGGATCTTGGTGCCCCGCACATCAAGGAAAAGCTGGGTGCCGATCTCGGCATGGCCGGGCTCGACGTAGGCCATGGCGATCGGGTGGCCGAGCGTCGGGCTGAGAGCGCCGCTCGTGACCTCACCGAGAACCGTGCTGTCTTCGGCGACGACCGCGTATCCGGCACGGCCAGCACGCTTGCCCTCGGCGACGAGTCCGACGAGCACGGGAGCATCGGATGCCACGGCGACACCGGACTGTCCGACGAAGCGCTCCTTGTCTGTGACCACCACACGACCGAGGCCCGCCTGAGCGGGCTTCGTGTCGAGGGACAGCTCGTGACCGTACAGCGGCATCCCCGCCTCCAGGCGCAGCGTGTCACGGGCTGCGAGGCCGGCCGCCACCAGACCGTGCGGGGTGCCCGCAGCGATGACCGATTCCCAGAGCGCGGGTGCGTCGTCGGCGCGCACCATGAGCTCGAAACCGTCCTCACCGGTGTATCCGGTGCGGGCGATCAGCAGCGGAGACCCGTGGAAAGTGGCATCCGCCCACGCGTAGTACTTCTGCTCCGTCCAGGGCGTGGAGAGGTCTTCGATTCCGTCGATCGCGGCGACGATCGCTTCGGAGGCCGGGCCCTGCACGGCCAGCAGCGCGTACTCATCGGATGCGTCGGCGAAGCTCACGGAGAAGTCGGATGTGCGGGCTGAGAACGCCTCCGCTGCCGGTGCGCGGTTGCCGGCGTTCGCGATGACCAGGAAACGCTCGTCCGCGAGACGGTAGACGATCACGTCGTCGATGATGCCGCCGTCTTCCGCCAGCAGCAGCGAGTACTTCGCCTTGCCGATCGGCAGGGCGGACAAGCGTCCGGCGAGGGCGTAGTCGAGGAACGCGGCGGACTGCTCTCCCTCGATGAGGAACTCGGCCATGTGCGAGATGTCGAACAGCCCGGCAGCCTGACGCACGGCATGGTGCTCGGCGAGATCTGACGTGTATCGCACCGGCATCTGCCAGCCGCCGAAGTCGGTGAAGGACGCACCAAGGGCTTCGTGCTGCGCGCGGAGCGGGGTGTAGCGGGGATCGGACATGAAAGTTCTCCCGTGCGGTCGGAAGGACGCCCCGCGGTCGCGAGACATCCGAGAACTCCCCCTCTGTCATGGGCCTGAGAGTTTCGCCGCCTCGAGGAGAGGCAGCTTTCACCGTCGGCGGATCAAGAACTCTCGATCGCTTTTCAGAGTGGCCGGACCCGCGCGGTACGCGGTACCTGAGAGATTGGCGGGGAGGCTTGCTCCTTCGGTGCCCGGCTGCGTTCGCCGGGGCTCTCCCGCGGGGGTCATTCGGCCCGTCTTCAATTGTGGTCGGGCATGCAGAACAGACTCGACGGGAGTCAGTCTAGCGTCCGGCGGGGTACACGAACGCCCGCGGACCGAAGCGGTCACGCGGGCGTTCGTCGGGGGAACCGATTACTCAGAGGCCGGCCAGTTCGCGGCGGACCTCGTCACGCAGCTTGCCGAGGTTCTCGGGCTCGGGTGCCGCGTTCAGCAGTGTCTTGGTGTACTCGTGCTGCGGGTTGAGGATCACCTCGTCCGCCGGACCACGCTCGACCACGTCGCCGCGGTAGAGCACCATGATCTCGTCACTGAAGTGACGGGCCGTCGCCAGGTCGTGCGTGATGTAGAGCACGCCCAGGTTGTCTTCACGCTGCAGGTCGGCCAGCAGGTTCAGAACGCCGAGACGGATTGACACGTCGAGCATCGACACGGGCTCGTCGGCCACGATGAAACGTGCACCCGGAGCGAGCGCGCGGGCGATGGCCACGCGCTGACGCTGACCGCCCGACAGCTCGTGCGGACGACGGTCGGCGTAGTTGTCGGCGGGGCTCAGGCGCACACGCTCGAGCAGCTCGTGCGCACGATCGCGCACCTGGCTCTTCGAGAGCTCCGGGTGGTGCAGGCGCAACGGGCGCTCGAGGTGGTGGATGATCGTGTGGAACGGGTTCAACGAGGCGAACGGGTCCTGGAAGATCATCTGCACTTCGGAGCGGTAGTTCGCGATCGCGCGGCCGCTGTTGGGCGTCTCGACGCCGTCGAGCAGGATGCTGCCCGAGGTCGGCGTCTCGAGCTTCATCAGCATGCGGGCGATCGTGGACTTACCGCTGCCGGACTCGCCGACGAGGGCGATCGTCTTGCCGGATTCCAGCGTGAACGAGACATCCTTCACGGCGTGGAGGATCGAGGTCTTCAGTCCCGAGCGGAGCTTGAAGTCCTTGACGAGATTGCGCGCTTCGAGCGTCGCTGCGGGGATCGTCTCGTTCATCGGACCTGCTCCTGACTGACCTGGCTGCCCGTGCGCACGAAGTCGCCGCGCTCACCGCGGAGGCTCGGGAAGCTCGAGAGCAGGCGCTTCGTGTACTCGTGCTGGGGGGTGTGGTAGATCTCTGCCGCCGTGCCCTGCTCGACGATCTGTCCCTGCAGCATGACCGCGATGCGGTCGCTGATCTCGATCAGCATCGGGAGGTCGTGCGTGATGAAGATCACGGCGAAGCCGAGCTTCTCGCGCAGTCGCATAATCTCGCGGATAATGCCACGCTGGACGACCACGTCGAGCGCCGTGGTGGGCTCGTCCATGATCATGACCTGCGGGTCGAGCGAGAGCGCCATGGCGATCATCATGCGCTGGCGCATGCCGCCGGACAGCTCATGCGGGAAGCTCGTCAGACGGTTCGGGTCGACACCGACCAGCTGCAGGAGCTCCTCGGCACGAGCCTTCTTCTCCCGCTTCGACATCCCGGGACGGTGCGTGTCGAAGATGTCGTAGATCTGCGCCTTGACGCTGATCACCGGGTTGAGGGAGTTCATGGCTCCCTGGAACACCATGGAGATCTTGTCCCAGCGGAAGGCCCGCAGCTGCTCGTTTTCCAGGCCGACGATATCGATGTCGGCGCCGGAGCGGTCATGGAAGGTGATCTCGCCGCTCGTCATGAGCGCCGGAGCCTTGAGCAGACGGTTCAGGCCGTATGCCAGCGTCGTCTTACCGCAGCCGGATTCGCCGGCAAGGCCAAGGATCTCGCCGCGGTTCAGCGTCAGCGTGACGTTGCGCACGGCTTTGACCGGCGGGTCGACCTCGTACTCGATGGAGACGTTACGGGCGGTGAGGACGGGTTCGGCGGTCATGCGTCGGCTCCGGTCGAGTGCGATGCGGTGGCGGGTGCGTGGGCGGAGCCCTCTGCACCCGTCACGCCGCGGCCAGCCTTCGTGGCCTTGCGGACGCTGCGCGCGGCCGCGGGGGCGTTGCGCAGCTTGGGGTTGATAATTTCGTCGATCGCGAAGTTGATCAACGCGAGGCCACAGCCCAGGAGTGCGATCAGGACTCCCGGCGGGACAAACCACCACCAGGCGCCCTGTCCGAGGGCCTGACCGGACTGCGCGTCGTTGAGGATGGTTCCCCACGTGATCGAGTCCGTCGGGCCGAGGCCGAGGTACGACAGACCCGCCTCGCCGAGGATCGCGAAGATGATGGCGAACAGGAACTGCGACGCGAGCAGCGGCAGAAGGTTCGGCATGATCTCGACGAGGATGATGCGCCACGACTTCTCGCCGGCGACGCGGGACGCCAGGACGTAGTCGCGGGTGCGCAGCGATCGTGTCTGCAATCGGAGCACGTACGCGGCACCGGCCCAGCCGGTGATACCGAGGACGACGGAGACGAGGTCAAGGCTGCGGGTCGGCGCGAAGGCCGCGATGACCATGACCAGGGGAAGACCGGGGATCACGAGCATGATGTTCGTGACGAGCGCGAGCGTGTCTTCCTTCCAGCCGCCGAGATATCCGGCGAGCACACCGAAGATCAGCGACAGGACGATCGCGATCGCACCGGCGATGAGACCGACCTTGAGCGAGCCCTGTGCGCCGTGTGCCAGCTGCGCGAGCACGTCGTAGCCGAGCTTGGTCGTGCCGAGCCAGTGCTCGGCAGACGGCTCTGCCAACGCGGGATTCTTTGAGTTGCGAGGGTTCTGCGTGAACAACGGCGCGATGATCGCGAACAGCACGATCGCGCCGACGAGCACCATTCCGATCAGCAGTTTCGGCGACAGCGTCGGGAGCATGGCCCGGAAGCCGCGTCGCGGTTTGCGCTGGGTGGCGAGGGCCACAGTGCTGGGAGCGCCGGTCGTGGGCGCTTCCTTGAGGATGACGTTGGACGTCGTGAGCTCTTCGGCCGTGAGGGAATCGGAGCTCTCAGCAGTGTCGTTGCTCTTGATGTCAGACATTCTGGCGTGCTCTCGGGTCGATGAAGCCATAGACGAGGTCCATGAAGAAGTTGGCGGCGAGCACAGCGATCGTGATCACGAGGAACACGCCCTGCATGAGCGCGTAGTCGCTGTTCGTCACGGCCTGGAACATCAGCTTGCCCACGCCGGGGTAAGTGAACACCTGCTCCATGACGATGGAACCCGCGACGACGAAGCCGAGCGTGATCGAGAAGCCGGCGATCGACGGAATCGCTGCGTTGCGGGCTGCATATGTCGTGAGGATGCGGCGCGGGCGCAGACCCTTCGCCTCTGCGGTCGTGATGTAGTCCTCGGCGAGCGTCGAGACCATCATGTTGCGCATGCCGAAGAGCCAGCCGCCAACGGAGCTCACGACGATCGTGATCGCGGGAAGAAGGGCGTGGCGACTCGCATCGGCGATGAAGGCCCAGGAAAGCTCGGGGCCGTCGGAGAACTCGAAGACGTCGTAGCCGCCGAAGATGGGGAACCAGCCCAGGCCCACGGCGAACACCGAGACGAGGATGAGTGCCAGCCAGAAGTAAGGGATCGACTGGAGCACAGTGGTTGCCGGGATGATGTGGTCAACCCAGGTGCCACGCTTCCAACCGGCCCAGGCGCCGAGGCCGACGCCGAGGATGAACGAGATGATTGTCGCCGTGCCGACCAGGATCAGCGTCCAGGGAAGGGCTTCGGCAATCAGGTCGGTGACCGGAGTGGGATACCGGGTGACGGAGACGCCCAGGTCGCCCTGGAACATCCGCCCCCAATAGCCGAGGTACTGGTCCCAGAGCGAGGTGTCGTCTGATCCCAGGAGAAGCTTGATGTTGCGAATGGTGTTCTCGGAGACCTCGCCACCAGCTCGCTGCAGCTTCGCGATCATGATGTCGGCGGGGTCGCCCGGCATGAGACGTGGAAGCAGGAAGTTGAGGGAGATCGTGGCCCACAGCGTTACCGCGTAGAACCCGATCCTTCGTGCATAGAACTTCATGTCACTCTCACTCTTCCTGCTTCCAACGTCTTCATGCCTTACTGCTCGTTACTGCGTGTACTGCGGAGTTACTTGGCCGGCTCGAGCTGCGTCAGGATGTATCCTGCCGCAATCGCACCCCAGGACGGCGGGAAGGCGTAGAGGTTGTCCTCGGACGGCCAGCCCGTGAAGTCCTTCGTGTTCATGAAGGTCTGCGTCGCGTTGATGATGAGCGGGATGTACGGCAGGTCGCGGACGATCTCGGTCTGGATCGTGCCGTAGAGAGCCTGCTTCTCCGCCTCGTCGTTGGTGCTGGTCGCGGCCTGGACCGCAGCGTCAACCGTGGGGTTGCTGTAGCGGCTGAAGTTCCAGCGGCCTGCAGGAACTTCGGTGCCGACCGGGCTCGTCGACTGCACGATCTCGCCGCCGAACCAGTCGCGGTAGATCTGGAACGGGTCAGCGACGGAGGTGCCGATGACACCACCCATGATCAGTTCGTACTGACCGGTCTGACGAGCGTCGGACCACTCCTGCTGCTGGACGGTCGAGGCGTTGACCTTGATGCCAGCCGCAGCTGCCTGCTCCTGGATGAGCTTGCCCGCGTCGTTGTAGTCGGTCCAGCCGTCCGGCGAGATCAGCGAGAGCTCGATGGCGACGCCGTCCTTGCCGTAGAAGCCGTCGGCATCCTTGGTGTAGCCGGCTGCCTCGAGGATGGCGCCAGCGCCGGAAGCGTCGGCCTCCTGCGGGCTGACCTCGTTGGCGTCGTCGGCGATCCACTTCTGGTCACGCGGAACGAGTGCGAACGTCGGGGAAATCTCGCCTGCCATGCCGACGAAGGCCTTCTCCTTGACCGTGGCGCGGTCGATCGCGAGGTTCAGCGCCTGGCGCACGGCGACGTCGGTCTGCTCGCCGACGCAGCCGAGGGCAGCGTTGGAGCAGGTGTAGAGGACGGTCGGGTCCTGCGGGGTGTTGATCCACGTGATCTTGCCGTTGCCGGTGACCGACTCGGGGTTCGGGATGAACATACCGGCCCAGTCGAGCTTGCCAGCGGCGAGGAGGTCCTGCGCGGTCTGGTTGTTGTCGACGGCGATGTACTGCACCTTCTTGACGCCGAGGTCTGCCGCGTCGCGGTAGTTCTCGTTCGCGACGAGCGTGTAGGACTCCTTGGTGACCTTCTCCACGACGTAGGGGCCCGAGCCAACCGGGTTCTCGTTCGTGAAGGTCATGTAGTCGGCGACCTCGCTCCACACGTGCGCGGGCAGGATGTAGCTGGAGCCCATGCGCTGGAACTCAGTGGTGTACTGCGCCGTCTGGTAGGTCAGGACGACGGTGGTGTCGTCGGTGGCCTCAGCCGAGACCAGGCCGTTGCCGCTCGGGTTGTTCGCCTCGTACGTGAAGGAGAAGACGACGTCGTCAGCCGTGAGGGGCTTGCCGTCCGACCACTTCAGGCCGTCCTTGATCTTGACCGTGATGACGGTGCCGTCTTCGTTGTACTCGTAGGACTCACCGATGAGACCAACGGGTTCGGTGTCTGCCGTCTTGTTGAAGAAGAACAGCGGCTCAAGGATCGGACCGAGCGCGCCGTGAAGCGGGAGCGGTGCGTACGGGTTGAAGTTCGTCTCGATCGGGGTGTTACTTCCGGCCCAGACGCGGAGAGCGCGGTCGCTGGAACCCTCGCCCCCGTTGCCGCCGGCGGCCGGGGCACAGCCGGTCAGACCCATTGCGAGAGCGGATGCTCCCGCGATAGCGGTGAGCGCGATGCGCTTGCCGTTTCGGTTCATTCTCTTACTTTCCTCTCGGTGCTGCACTGCAGGAGGGACTTGCTCCCCATTGAGGACGCACCCCGGATGGGGTTTGTTAGGACAGCAACCTAACAAATTCTCAAACGGCATACAAGCGCGCATCGCCCGGCGAAGATAACGTTTCGGACTCAGCCCCCGCGCCGGTGCCCACACAGGGGGCGGCAGCGTAAGAAATGCAGTGTTCGAGTCACCGAGACTATAAGATCATGCTCGGAGGTTAGAGTCGCAATGACCAAAACTAGGAACGAGGATTCGATCCGCGTCGCGGTGTCTGCTGTCACCCTGACGCTGCGTCGCGAGTCCGAGGAGGAGGCACCGCACATCGTGCTGCCTCTCGTCCGGCGCACGCGCGAGCCTCATCTCGGCGACTGGGCTCTGCCCGGCGGCTGGCTCGGCGCACGGGAGAGCCTGGAAGAAGCCGCATCCCGCACGCTCGCGGAGACCACGGGCCTTGCGCCGAGCTACCTGGAGCAGCTCTACGCCTTCGGTGCCGTCGACCGCTCCCCCACACGGGCGATCTCGGTCGTCTACTGGGCACTGCTCCCCTCTGATGCCGTCGACCGGCAGATCGCCGCCTACCGCGCCGCAGGTCATGCGCCGGAGAACGTGCAGTGGTTCGAGGTCGCCGATCTGCCCCCCTTGGCCTTCGATCACGCGCAGATCATCGACTACGCGCTGTGGCGTCTGCGTAACAAAGTCGGCTACAGCCGCGTCGCCCATGGGTTCCTGCCCCCGGAGTTCACCCTCGCTGAGCTTCGGGACGCCTACGAGGCGATCCTGCAGCGCCGTCTGGATCCGGCGAACTTCCGCCGCCAGGTCGAAGCATCTGGCACTCTCATCCCCACCGACCGCTTCCGCACCGGAAGCCACCGACCCGCCCGCCTGTACCGCTACAACACCGACGTCGAGCTCGCCGACCGCGGCCCGCTCGCACCCGAAGAAACAAGGACGCCATGACCGTGAGCACGCTCACCACTCCTGCCCTGCGTGACCCTTCCGTCGACCACGCGATCCAGTCCATCGTCGCCGGCGCGTCCACGGATGCGACCTGTTCGACCGATCTGGCCGCGGGGCCGTGGGACTTCGACACCCGCCCCGGCTACGGTCCAGGTTCGTCGATGGGCGATGTCATCCCGACCGGGGCACCACGCCAGGGCGAGCTGCCGCAGGCGTACCGCGAAGCCGACGAAGCGCAGCTGCACGCGCGCATCGAGGCGGCGCGCGCGACCCTCGGCGACCGTCTGGTGATCCTCGGTCACTTCTATCAGCGGGAAGAGGTCGTGCGCCACGCCGACTACGTCGGCGACTCGTTCCAGCTCGCGACCGCGGCGAAGGAGCATCCGGACGCCGAGGCGATCGTGTTCTGCGGCGTGCACTTCATGGCTGAGACCGCCGATCTTCTCTCACAGCCCGAGCAGGCCGTGATCCTGCCGAATCTCGCCGCGGGATGCTCCATGGCCGACATGGCCGACATCGACCAGGTCGAAGAGTGCTGGGAGCAGCTCGCTGATGTGCTCGGCCCCCTCGACCAGGTCGACGCGGACGGCCTGCTTCCCGTCATCCCCGTGACCTACATGAACTCCTCGGCGGCGATCAAGGGCTTCGTCGGGCGCAACGGCGGCATCGTGTGCACATCCTCCAACGCCCAGACCGTCCTGGAATGGGCGTTCGCGCGCGGACGTCGCGTACTGTTCTTCCCGGACCAGCACCTGGGCCGCAACACAGCGAAGGCCATGGGCGTGCCACTCGAGCAGATGCCGATGTGGAACCCCCGCCGTCCCTTCGGCGGCAACGACGCCGAGACGCTGACGGACTCGCGAGTCATCCTGTGGCACGGCTTCTGCTCGGTGCACCGCCGCTTCACGGTCGCGCAGATCGATCAGGCGCGCGCCGAGCACCCGGGTGTGCGCGTGATCGTGCACCCCGAGTGCCCGATGGAGGTCGTGGACGCGGCAGATGAGGCAGGCTCCACCGACTACATCCGTCGCGCAATCGATGCGGCGACGACGCCGACCACGTTCGCGATCGGCACCGAGATCAATCTGGTCCGACGTCTGGCGGCGCAGTACCCCCAGCACGAGATCTTCTGCCTCGACCCGGTCGTCTGCCCCTGTTCGACGATGTATCGGATCCACCCGGGGTATCTCGCATGGGTGCTGGAAGAGCTCGTCGCGGGGCGGACTCCCAACCGGATCCAGGTGAGCGTCGATGTCGCCGATCCGGCGCGCGTCGCACTGGAGCGGATGCTGGCGGCGAAGCCACCGGTCGCGACGCAGGATGCCGCACCACGCGCATGAACATGATCGTGGTCGGCGCCGGCGTCGCGGGACTCACCGCAGCACTGCACGCCCGTGAGCGCGGACACCGGGTCGCTCTCGTCGTCAAGGGTGCCCTCGGCGGCGGAAGCACCCCCCTCGCCCAGGGCGGCGTCGCCGGCTGGTACGGCCCCGACGACTCGCCTGCAGCCCATGCGGCCGACACGATTCAGGCGGGTGCGGGGCTCAGCGACCCTGCCGCGGTCGATGTCCTCGTCGAGGAAGGCACCGCCCGCATCGCGGAGATGTTCGAGCGCGGCGTCGACTTCGACCGCGGCCCCGACGGCGCTCTGCTGCGCGGACATGAGGCGGCGCACGCCTCTCCCCGTATCGTGCATGCGGGCGGCGACGCCACGGGTGCCGCGATCTCGCGCGCTCTTGTCGCAGCCGTGCAGGCGAGCGACATCGTCGTGCACGAGCACACCTTCTTCTGCGATCTCCTCCTGGGCGAAGCACCCACCGAAGTGCGCGGCATCCGCGTCCTGACGGCGGACGGTGAGCAGGAGCTTCTCGCCGATGCGGTGATCATCGCGACCGGCGGCGCCGGTCAGCTCTTCGCACGCACCACCAACCCTCTCGATGTCACCGGCGACGGGATCGCGGCGGCACTGCGCGCCGGCGCGGCGGTGACAGATCTGGAGTTCGTGCAGTTCCACCCGACGATTCTTGCCAGCCCTGGGGTGCCGTTCCTCGTGTCGGAGGCTGTGCGCGGTGAGGGCGCGACTCTGATCGACGATGAGGGTCGACGCTTCGCCTTCGACGCTCATCCCGGCGGAGAACTCGCACCACGCGACGTCGTCGCCCGGGCGATCGCGCGACAGGCGGCGGAACAGCACTCTGACGTGCGCTTGGATGCCACTGTGCTGGGCACGCCGGACACGATCGCGACGACGCTCGCGCGGCGCTTTCCGACGATCGACCGCGTCACCCGCGAGCGAGGATTCGACTGGGCTCGCGAGCCGATCCCCGTGACACCCGCTGCGCACTACCTGATGGGCGGCATCGCCACAGATCTCGACGGCCGTACGAGCATCCCGGGGCTCTTCGCCGTCGGCGAAGCAGCCCGAACGGGCGTGCACGGCGCCAACCGCCTCGCATCGAACTCCCTATTGGAGGGCGCCGTGTTCGGTGCACGGGCCGCCGCCGCTCTCGACACCCCCGCCGCGCTCCCGCAACTGGCGACCGTGGATGCTCCCGCAGTGCACGACTTCGTCGATGCCCCGCCGTTCACGCGCGCGGCTCTCCAGCAGCTGATGTGGGATCACGTGGGACTCCTCCGCACCGTCGAGGGCATGACACACGCGCGAGCGATGATCGCCAACTGGCGGAAGACGATGCCGCGGCCGACGACGGTCGCCGCCCACGAAGACGCCAATCTCCTCCTCGTCGCGGAAGCAACCGCATCCGCCGCACTCACCCGTACCTCTTCGGTGGGCGCTCACCATATCGCTCCCGCTCCTGCACTGATCGGACTCTGATGCTCACCGCCGCCACCCTCACCCGCGTCGTCACTGCCGCGCTGGAGGAAGACGCCCCGTGGGGCGATGTCACCAGCACGGCACTGATCCCGGCCGAGACGCAGGCCGTCGCCGACCTCGTCGCCCGAGAGCCCGGCGTCTTCAGCGGCGGCGAGGTGTTCGCAGCCGCCTTCACGCTGACGGATCCGGATGTCGCGGTCGATCTGCATTTCGCCGATGGCGACACCTTCGTCGCCGGTGATGTGCTCGCAACGGTCACAGGCTCCGCGCGCAGCGTGCTCACGGCGGAACGCATCGGGCTCAACTTCGCCCAGCGGATGAGTGGAATCGCAACCCTGACGGCCGCCTACGTCGCTGCGGTCGAAGGTACGGGCGTGCGCATCGCCGACACTCGCAAGACGACGCCGGGGCTCCGCGCATTCGAACGCCACGCGGTGCGCAGCGGCGGAGGCAGCAATCACCGCACAACGCTGTCGGACGCCGTCATGGCGAAAGACAACCATCTCGCCGTGATCCGACGGACCGGAGACGACCTCGCGCAGGCGCTGCGCACGGCCTTCACGCAGCTTCCGCACACCACGCACATCGTGATCGAAGTCGATCGACTCGACCAGATCCCGGATGTCCTCGCTGGAGGCGCGCACACCGTGCTGCTGGACAACTTCACGCTCGACGACCTGCGCGCGGGCGTCGCGTTGATCGGCGAACGGGCGACAGCGGAGGCATCCGGCGGCGTGAACCTGGACACCGTGCGGGCGATCGCTGAGACCGGTGTGCAGGTGATCTCGGTCGGAGCACTCACACACTCGGCCCGGTCACTCGACCTCGGTCTGGACATCCGGATCGACTGACGTGCTCTATCTCGACCATGCCGCGAGCTCACCTCTGCGCCCGGAGGTGCTCGCCGCGATGGCGCCGCACCTCACGGGTCCGGTGGGCAACCCCTCCAGCCATCACACCGTGGGCGAGGCGGCGGCGGCGGTCCTCTCCGATGCCAGGACGCGCGTCGCGCGGGTCCTCGGGATGCGCGCGAGCGATGTGGTCTTCACCTCGGGCGGCACCGAGGCCAACAACCTCGCGATGAAGGGGATCGTACTGGCAGCGCTCGAATCCGGGCGTCGGCACCTCATCACGACAGCGATCGAGCACGAATCGCTGCGGGCATCGGCGTCGTATCTACGCCGTTTCCACGGCGTCGAGATCACGCTCCTTCCGCTCGGCGCACATGGTCGTGTCGAACCGGAGGCGCTCCGCGCCGCGCTGCGAGAGGACACCGCACTCATCTCGCTCGCGCACGCGAACAACGAGATCGGCACCGTGCAGGACGCCACAGCCCTGGCCACGATCGCCCAGGAGAATCGCATTCCGCTCCATCTGGACGCCGTCCAGTCCGCCGGCTGGCTGCCGCTCGCCGGGATCGGTGCGGACGCGATCTCGATCGCCGGGCACAAGCTCGGCGCCCCCCAGGGCATCGGCGCACTCATCGTGCGCGGACGTGTGCCGCTGGAGCCGTTGCTGCACGGCGGCGGCCAGGAGCGCGGACGTCGCTCCGGCACAGAGAACGTCGCAGGCGCTGTGGGTCTCGCCACCGCCCTGGAGCTCGCGGAGAGCGAGCGAGAGGATGTCTCCGATCGGGTCCGTGCAGCGACCCACACCTTCATCACCGAGGTGCTGCGTCTCGTTCCCACCGCCCGGCTCACCGGCGATCCCGTGCATCGCCTGCCCGCCACGGCGAGCTTCACGATCGCAGGAACCAGCGGAGAGTCCGTCCTGCTGGAGCTCGAGCGCCGCGGCGTCGTCTCCTCCAGCGGCTCGGCGTGCGCCGCCGGCAGCGATGAGCCCTCCCCCGTTCTGCTGGCCATCGGCATCGCTCCCGAAGTCGCACACACGTCGCTGCGCTTCACATTCGGGCGAGAGCAGCTCTCCCCCGACGCCCCTGCGCAGCTTGCGTGGCTCGTGGCGGAATCCGTCGCCGCCGTCGGCTGACGACCGCTGCAGCCGCCTACACTCGAAACGTGCCCGATTCTGCCCCGATCGTCACGATGATCGTGCCCGGTCGCGACATCGCCCCCTTCGCCCCTGCCGCTCTCGACTCTCTGCGGGCGCAGACCGAGCCGCGTTGGCGCGCGATCCTCGTCGACGACGGGTCCGTCGACACCACCGGCGAGATCTTCGCCGAGGCCGCTGTGCGGGATCCCCGTTTCACTCTGCTGTCTCAACGTGAATCCCGCGGGCTGGGTGCGGCACGCAACCTCGCACTCGAACACGTCAACACCCCGTTCCTCGGGTTTCTGGATGCGGACGATGAGCTGACCCGCGACGCCATCGCACGCACGACGCACACGCTCCGCGAGACTGGCAGCGACTTCGTCGCCGGTGCCTACGTGCGCTCGCGGTGGGACGGCATCGCCTACCACCCCGGCCGCGTGCAGCCGTGGACGGCCGCCGCGACCGCACCCGAGCGTCGCGCCACGACGCTGATGCAGCATCCGGATGCGTCGGCGAACATCGTCGCCTGGTCGAAGGTCAGCCGGACCGAGTTCTGGCAAGACCTGCGGTTTCCCACCGGAGTCGCCTATGAGGACCAGGTCGTCGCGCAACTGATGTACACGCAGGCGCGGGCGTTCGATGTGATCCCGGATGTGCTCGTGCACTGGCGTTTGCGGGCCGACGGATCTTCCCTCTCTCAAGGCAAGAACCAGGTGCCGGTCCTGCGTGACTATCTCACCGCCCTCTGGGGTGGGATCGAGGTGCTGCGGGATGCCGGTGCGGCAGACGCCGTGCGCGCACGTCTCAGCCTGATCCTTGCGATGGATGCTCCGCCGCTGCTCGAGATCGCGGCCACGCATCCGGACGCGGAGTACTCCGCGCTCTTGCAGGATTTCCTCGCCCGGACGCGGACGCTTCCTGAGTTCGCGGACGCCCGACCGGATCCGAACCTGGCGGACGCTCTCACATGGTGACGCGCCTCAGTCGCTCTCGGCGGCGATCCGCTCCTCGTCCTGCAGCACATGCGACGCCGCCAGCTGCTGCGCCGCGAGATCGGAGTAGAGCCCACCCCGCGCGATGAGTTCACGGTGGGTCCCCGATTCGACGATGCGTCCCGCCTCCAGCACGTGGATGACATCGGCGGCCATGACCGTCGACAGGCGGTGCGCGATCGACAGCGTCGTGCGTCCTCGCGCCGCCTCGTCGAGTGCTTCCTGCACCACGCGCTCGGAGACCGTGTCCAGGGCCGAGGTCGCTTCGTCGAGCAGAAGCACGGGCGGATCCTTCAGTAGCACCCGTGCGATCGCGATGCGCTGCTTCTCGCCACCCGAGAGTCGGTACCCGCGCTCACCGACCACGGTGTCGTAGCCGTGCTCGAAGCCCGCGATGATGTGGTGGATGTTCGCCGCCGTGCACGCGGCGATCAGCTCGTCCTCGGTCGCATCAGGCTTCGCATACAGCAGGTTCTCGCGGATCGTCGCATGGAAGAGGTACGTCTCCTGCGAGACGATGCCCACGTCGTCGATGATCGACGCCTGAGTCAGCGCACGCACGTCCGCGCCGCCGAACAGGACCTGCCCGTCATGCGCCTCATACAGGCGCGGGGCGAGGTACAGGATCGTGGTCTTCCCCGCACCCGACGGGCCCACGAACGCTACGTGCTGCCCGGGCTCGGCGACGAACGACACTCCCTGCAGCGTCGGGCGCGAGTCCGCCATCGCATCCGGGTAGCGGAACACCACATCACGGAATTCAACGCGCCCTCGCGGCCCCGGAGCCTCGGCGACAGTGATCGCACCCGGGGTATCCTGAATCTGCGGAACCATGTCGAGGTACTCGAAGATTCGCGCGAACAGCGCCTTGGACGTCTGAAGGTCGAGCGCGACGCGCATGAGGCCCATAAGCGGCTGCAGCAGACGCGCCTGCACCGTCGTGAAGGCGACGATCGTTCCGGCGGTGATGGCATCGCTGCCGCCCGTGATCAAGTAGCCGGAGACGAGGTAGATGACAGCAGGAACACTCGCCATGATCACCTGGACGACGGCGAAGAACCCTTGCCCGCTCATCGCTCGGCGCACCTGCAGCACGACCTGATTGCGGTTCTCGCGCTGGTAGCGGGATGACTCGGTGCGTTGCCGGTTGAACGACTTCGACAGCAGCATCCCCGAGACGCTCAGTGTCTCCTGCGTGATCGAGCTGAGCTCGGACAGCGATTCCTGGGTCTCCCCCGCGATGCGCGCGCGCACCTGCCCTACCTTTCGCTGCACGAGCACGAGGAAGGGCATCAGGACGACGGCGATCAGGGTGAGGCGCCAGTCGATCAGGATCATCGCCACGAGCGAGGCGATCACGGTGACCACGTTGCCGAGAATGCTGGTCACGGTGTTCGTGAGCACACCGGCGACGCCGCCCACGTCATTCTGCAGCCGGGATTGGATGACGCCGGTCTTCGTGCGGGTGAAGAACCCGAGCTCCATGGCCTGTAGATGCTCGAACAGACGCACGCGGAGGTCACCCGTGACGCTGTTTCCGACGGTCGAGGTGAACCACGTCTGCGCGACGCCGAGTCCGGCCGAGAGGAGGAAGAGCCCGATCATCACGGAGACGAGCATCACCAGCAGGTTGAGCTGCGGCGCACCGCCTTCGAGGGGAAAGAGCGCGTCGTCGAAGATGCGCTGGACGAGCAACGGCGGAATCACGGCGATCGCTGCGCCGAAGATGACGAGCAGACCGGTGATGACGATGCGTCCGAGGTAGGGACGGAACAGCGCGACGACCCGTGCGCCGAGTCTCTCGATCACGGGCGCCGCGGCGTTCTCTCGCTTCTGCGCCGCCTCGTCGACCCCGCGGAATCCTCCGCCGCGTCCGCCCGCGCCGCCATGCATGCTCATTCCTTCAGCGTAGCCAGGCCGTCGGACGTCTCGACGCGGTTCGCTCAGGACGGAATGAAATGTCGCCCGGAGCCGTTATCCTCGAAAGTCTTCGCACATTCGTGCACCATCCCACCACTTTCTCCCGGAGGAATCCTTGTCTGCTGTCGACACCGGGGCGACCCCCGTGATCTCCTCCGTTGAGGAGGCCAAGACTCTGATCCCGCGTCGCGACATGCGCGTGATCTGGGTGCTTCTGACCGCGGCCTTCGTCGCGATCCTGAACGAGACGACCATGGGCATCGCGATCCCGCACCTCATGGACGACCTCGAGATCTCCCCACTTGCCGCGCAGTGGGTCACGAGCGCCTTCATGCTGACGATGGCCGTCGTGATTCCCATCACCGGATTCCTGCTGCGCCGCTTCACGACGCGGCAGATCTTCCTCGCCGCGCTGGCGCTGTTCTCGGCGGGAACGCTGATGGCGGCACTCGCCTTCGGCTTCGAGATGCTCCTCGTCGCACGCGTCGTGCAGGCGGCGGGCACCGCGATGATGATGCCGCTGCTGATGACGACCATCATGAACCTCGTGCCGCCCGCGGCGCGCGGTCGCATGATGGGCCGGGTCAGCATCGTGATGTCGCTCGCCCCGGCGATCGGCCCGACGCTGTCCGGCTTCCTGCTCGACCACCTCGGTTGGCGCTCGATCTTCTTCATCGTGCTCCCGATCGCGCTCGTCGCACTCTTCATCGGATGGCGCTGGCTGACGAACGTCGGCGAGACGATGGATGCTCCGATCGATGTGCTCTCGATCCTGCTGTCGGCTCTCGGCTTCGGAGGTCTCGTCTTCGGCCTCAGCCAGATCGGCGCGCTCGCGGGCACCGCCGTCTCCCCTGCCCCGCTGTTGATCGCTCTGGGCGTCGGAGTCGTGGGTCTCGCTCTGTTCCTGTGGCGCCAGGTCGTGCTGCAGAAGAAGGATGACGCGCTGCTCGACCTGCGCGTGTTCCGCTCGCGCGACTTCACGCTGTCGATGGCGCAGATGTTCCTGCTGGCCCTCGCCTTCTTCGGATCGATCACGGTCGTGCCGCTGTTCCTGCAGAACGCCATGGGCCTGCCCGCGATGGACGCAGGACTCGTCGCCCTCCCGGGCGCCCTGGCCATGGGTCTGCTCGGTCCGCTCATCGGCCGGATCTACGACCTGCACGGTACGCGGATCCTCCTGGTTCCCGGTGCGATCATGGCGGCGAGCATGCTGTGGCTGTTCACGTCGTTCACCGAGGCGACGCCTCTCTGGCTCGTCGTCGTGGCGCAGACCGCGCTCTCCGTCGGACTCGCGCTGTCGTTCACGCCGCTGTTCACGGCAGCGCTGGCCTCGCTGCAGCCGAAGTTCTACTCCTACGGCAGCGCGGTGATCGGCACGGTGCAGCAGGTGGCCGGTGCCGCGGGCATCGCCGTGATGATGGCCGTGTTCACGGTCGCGGTGAACGCCGGCGGCGGCAGCCACGTCCCGGAGGCCGTGGCGCACGGTTCGCGTCTGGCCTTCGTGCTCGGTGCGATCATCGCGACGATCACGATCGTAGGCGCGTTCTTCATCCGCAAGCCCGCCGACAACCCCGACGAGGCGCCGGCCGGCCACGGTCACTGACTGCACACACGAAAGAACCCCCGCACATCCGTGTGCGGGGGTTCTTGTCGTCGTGGCTCAGAGTCCCGTGCTGCAGGCGCCTCCGCCGCAGCATCCGCCTGCCGTCTCATCGACCGGCAGCAGGTTGAGCGACCCCGGCGGCGCCTGAAGCGGAGTCGTGAGGGGTGCGGATGCGGGAGGGGTCGGCGTGGTCATTCCCCCATGCTACGCCGATCCTCCGCACATGGGCCAAGGCACAGATTCTGCTCGTGGGACGCGCCCCGCGCTGGCAAGATGAGGGGCATGACCTCGGAGCCGGACGAACACAGGCACGACGATCGCGATGACGGGCGTCAGGAGACGGCAATCGAGCGCGCCGACCGCAACTGGGAGGAGCTCCTGCAGGAGCTCCGCGTGATGCAGACAGGTACGCAGATCCTGACGGGATTCCTGCTCGCCGTCGCGTTCCAGCCCCGATTCACAGAGCTCGATGCCGCGCAGGTGGGCCTCTACGTCATCCTGGTGCTGCTGGCCGCGCTCGCGACGGTCCTCGCCCTTGCGCCGGTGGGACTGCACCGCGCACTGTTCGGCAAGCAGCTGAAACCCGTTCTGGTGCGGCATGCGGCGCTGATCGTTCGGGTCGATCTGCTCGTGATCGGTGCGCTGAGCGTGGGCGTGACCACGCTGATCATCGACTTCACGATGCACCGTACGGCGGCACTCATCACTCTCGTGGCGTCGTCCCTGCTCGTCCTCATCCTGTGGCTGGTCGTGCCGATGGTGGTCCGACACCGGCGCACACGCGACTCCGACGACTAGAGACGTCAGCCCAGCGTGGAGATGAGATTGATGATCGTCGCGAGAATGACGGCCCCGAAGAGGTAGGCAAGAAGCGTCTGCGCGATCACGACGCGACGAATCGCGTTCGACCGCACCGTCGTGTCCGCCACCTGATAGGTCATGCCGAGGCCCACCGAGAAGTAGGCGAAGTCGGTGTACTCCGGGTCTTCCTGCTGGGCGAAGTCGATCCCTCGGGCATCGTCCTGGTAGAAGAGGTGCGCGTACCGCAGCATGTAGTCGACCTGGATGAGCGCCCAGGAGGACACGACGCTGAGGATCGCGATTCCCGCGAGCGCGAGCGCGTCGATCCCGTGCGCGTTGCGCGCCTGCACGACCACCACCACGACGGCCGCGAGGCTGACGGCGCTTCCGATCGTGGCGATCAGTCTCGCTGTGCGGCGGCCAGGGTCCTCCGCCGTCGCATGGTCGCGTGTCTGGGCCGCATCCATGTGCCAGACCTCGAGGAGAACCCAGACGACGTTGACCACGGCCAGCGTTCCCCAGCCGGCGAGGATTCCAGCGGCGATTCCCCAGACGGATCCGGCCGTGATCCCGACGACGACTCCACCCAGTGCCGACGCACTTGCCCGCCACCGGACCTGCCTGCGCTCGGGGTGCTTCATGCCCCGAATGGTAGCCCGCGATGCCCGCCCGCGTGCGGACGCGCGCGGATTCTTGCACGGGCGATACGGGCTTCGTGTGAAAGCCCTCCGAATGGGCGCGTGCGGGTTGTGAGAGCTCTCGGCCTCGACAACCGTGGAATGCAGGCGATGCATCCGCATCGCTCACGCAACCGGAAGGACAGCAGCATGCTCACTCTGACCGACAACGCCACCGCGATCGTCACGACGCTCGTCAGCCGACGCAGCAGCGCCTCTGAGGCAGGACTGCGGATCCACACGACGGATGAACCGGGAGCAGACGGCGCAGCACGATTCGCCGTCGACGTCGCCTCCGCGCCGGAGGCCGCCGATGCCATTGTCGAGGCGTCCGGCGCACGTATCTTCCTGGAGGAGCAGGCGGCCGTCGCTCTCTCTGACAAGGTCCTCGATGCAGCGGTCGACGATGAGGGCGCGGTGTCTTTCGCCGTCCTCGCGCAGACCGTCTGAACGGAGACAGGAACGCCGCGGTCCCCGAGGGGGCCGCGGCGTTCCTTGTTGTCTCGCGTGCGTTGTCAGCCTTTAGACGCCGACTTCGCGCGCGCCGTGGTCTTGGCCGGGGTGCGCTTCTCCGCGGACACCATCCAGGCGAACTGCTCGAGGCTCTCGATCACGGCGTGGAGGATGTCCGCCGACGTGGGATCCTCCTCATCGACCCCGTCGTGCACGTCGCGCATGGTCTGCACGGCCGCCTCCAGGCGCTCCGTGATCAGGTCGACGACATCGTCCGTCGATACCTCCCCCTCCGGGAACGCCGGCAGGCTCGAGGCCTCGGCGACGGTCGCGGTGCGGCCGTCGGGAACCGCGTGGATCGCTCGCATGCGCTCTGCGACCGTGTCGCTGAAACCGCGAGCGGCGTCGATGATCTCGTCGAGCTGGCGATGCATGTCCCGGAAGTTCCGTCCGACGACGTTCCAATGCGCCTGCTTGCCCTGCATGGCGAGGTCGAGCAGGTCGACCAGCACCCGCTGGAGTGCCGTGGCGAGGTCTCCGGATGCGGTGAAACCGTGTTCTGCGTTCTGTCGACGGGTGGTCTTTGCCATCGTTGCTCTCCTCGTTCTCTGTCCTGCCGATTCGGTCTCGACGCCTGATCTGCGCCATGCACGACGCTACGTCGGAGACAGGTGCGAGACGAGGGGGTTGACTTTGCCAGGGGCGCGCCTCTGGTTCGAGGCGCGGATGTGCCGCGATACTGACGGCTATGGATGCTGTGAATGAGTGGCTGCTGACCTGGGGCGACAATCTCTGGACGTGGGCGGTGCTCCCCGTCGTGGTCGCGCTGGGACTGTACTTCACCGTGCGCTCGGGCGTCGTGCAGTTCCGTCTGATCCCGGAGATGCTCCGGACTCTCACCGACAAGACACCGCGCACCGCCGACGGCACGCCGCAGTCCGTGTCGGCGTTCCAGGCGTTCACGATCTCGGCGGCGTCACGTGTCGGCGTGGGCAACATCGCGGGTGTCGGTACCGCGATCGCCATCGGCGGCCCGGGAGCGGTGTTCTGGATGTGGCTCATGGCCTTCATCGGTGGTGCGTCGTCGTTCATCGAGTCCTCGCTCGCGCAGCTGTACAAGACGAGGGATGCCGACGGCTTCCGTGGCGGTCCCGCGTACTACATGCAGCGTGGTCTCGGCGCCCGGTGGATGGGCGTGCTGTTCGCGGTGATCCTCATCGTCTGCTTCCCCGTCGCGTTCAGCTCGCTGCAGGCCAACACGATTAAGGCGACGCTCGCCGGCAGCTTCGGCGGCATGGAGCTCAGTTGGCTGCCCTGGGTCGTGGGCGGCGTGCTCGCCGTGCTGATGGCCGCCGTCATCTTCGGCGGCGTGCGCCGCATCGCGTCGGTGACCCAGATGCTCGTGCCGCTCATGGCGCTGCTGTATCTGCTGGTCGGGCTCGTGATCGTCGCCATCCACATCGAGCGTCTGCCCGAGGTCTTCGGGGCGATCTTCACCCAGGCGTTCGGCCCGAACGAGATCGTCGGCGCGGCTCTCGGCTACATCATCCTCACCGGCGTCAAGCGCGGCATGTTCTCGAATGAGGCCGGTCTCGGGTCGGCTCCGAACGCCGGTGCGAGCGCCGCGGTCACGCACCCCGTCAAGCAGGGCCTCGTGCAGACCCTCGGCGTCTACTTCGACACGTTCCTGGTGTGCTCGATCACTGCATTCATCGTGCTGGTCTCGGTGCCCGATCTCGCGAATGCGGAGCGGGGCATCTCGCTCACGCAGGGCGCGATGGTCAGCGCCCTGGGCGAATGGTCGAACGTCCTCTTGAGCGTGATCATCTTCCTGCTGGCGTTCAGCTCGATCCTCGGCAACTACTACTACGGACAGTCGAACATCGAGTTCATCACGCGGCGCCCGGCCGCGCTGCTGTCGTACCGCGTGCTGGCGATCCTCGCCGTCTTCGTCGGGTCGGTGGTCTCGGCTGATGTCGTCTGGAACTTCGCCGACG
The DNA here is from genome assembly GCF_058797175.1 of Microbacterium sp. GW823-FHT02G05. Lineage (NCBI taxonomy): Bacteria > Bacillati > Actinomycetota > Actinomycetes > Micrococcales > Microbacteriaceae > Microbacterium > Microbacterium sp. GW823-FHT02G05. The sequence goes on along the minus strand of NZ_JBXAJK010000001.1, from coordinate 1,887,246 downwards.
GCGCCATGGGCATCATGGCGCTGGTGAACCTCATCGCGATCGCGCTGCTCTCGGGTGTCGCGTTCCGTCTGCTCAAGGACTACACCGAGCAGCGCCGCGCAGGTCTGGATCCGGTGTTCACGAAGGCGCGGATGCCGGATGTGAAGGGGATCGAAGTCTGGGAGGATGAGCTCTCCGTGACCGGTCCGATCGACCTGCCGCGCCGCCGCTGATCCCTGACCGAAGGAGCACACATGGCTGAGAAGAGCGAAGGGCTTTCCGCGCAGGAGCGCGAGGCGGTCAAACAGCGCGCCGCCGAGTTGCGCGCCGAGCAGAAGGCCGGAAAGAACCGCGAAGCCGGCGAGAAGGCCATCCGCGAGGCGATCGACGCGATGCCGCCGAATGACCGTGAGCTCGCGGAGGGCATCCACCGCGTGGTGGCCGACGTCGCAGCCCACCTGATGCCGAAGACCTGGTACGGGTTCCCGGCCTACACGGATGCGGCGGGGAAGGTCGTGGTCTTCTTCAAGGCCGCGTCGAAGTACGAGTCCCGGTATGCGACCCTCGGTTTCGAAGAGGCCGCGCACCTCGACGAGGGAGACATGTGGGTGACCTCCTTCGCGCTGCTGGCGTGGACGCCCGAGACCGAGAAGAAGGTCACGGAGTACATCCGGGCGGCTGCGAACTGAGACCAGGCCGCATCCGCTCCTCCCCCGATCGACGCATGCCGCACCCTGCATACGGGTTGTCCTAGCGTGGACGGATGCTTCGCCGTACTCTGGCCCGGATGTATTGGGCGCTCAGCCGCTGGACTCTGAAGACGGAGGCAGCGCCCACTCTTCCGACCGTTCTGATCGGTGCTCCGCATACATCCAACTGGGATTTCGTCCTCATGCTCGCGATCGCCTGGCGCCTCGGGATCGATGTGCGCTGGCTCGGCAAGAGCAGCCTGTTCACCGGATGGCGCGGACCGATCATGCGTCGCCTCGGGGGCATCCCGGTCGATCGATCCGACCCCAGCCGCGTCGTTGGCGATGTCGTGGCGCGTGTGCGCGCAGGCGAGACCTTCGGTCTGGTCGTGACCCCCGACGGGACTCGCAAGGGCCACACGCACTGGAAGAGCGGCTTCTATCGCATTGCCCGGGAGACGGGCATGCCGGTCACTCTCGGATACGTCGATCGCACCACCATGACGACGGGACTCGGCCCCACGATCGAGCTCACCGGTGACATCCCTGCGGACATGGACCGCATTCGCGAGTTTTACGCAGACAAGGCAGGGCTCCGCCCCCAGCACCGCATCGAACCGCGACTGCGCGAAGAAGCCGTCTGAGGCGTCAGTCCCAGTCCAGGTATTCCTCGATGATGACAGCGGTCTCGATCGGATGCGTCACCGGGAACAGGTGATCAGCGCCCTCGACCGTCTTGATGCTGGCACGATCGGGCGCCGTGGCCTGCAGCTTCTCGCCGTTCGCGAAGGGAGCTGTGGCGTCTTCGGTGGCCTGCACGATCAGCACGGGGATCATCGGCGCGAGCGGGATCTCGACGTCTTCGACGCCGAGCAGGAGCAGACCGTTCAGACGCTCGGTGTGGGTGTTCGCGTACTCACGGGCGATCGTTCCGCCTGCGCCGTAGCCGCCGATCCAGGTCGTTGCGAATCCGAGGTGATCGATGACCGCCTCGACGTCGGCGATGCGGTCGGCGACAGCGGAGCGATCGGCGCTCTGACCCACGCGCACGACGCGGAAGCCTGCTTCTTCATCGAGGTAGTGCGTGACGGTCCCGAGGCCGTCGCGCTCAAGCGACTCCGACGCGATGAGCACGAGCCCGATCGGTCCCGATCCCTCTTCGATGTAGGGGATGGCGCGGCCTTCGGTCTCGAAGATGCGATGCTGCGTCATGTGTCGTCTGCCTTCCTCTGGCGTCATCCGGCGCGTCTTCGTCGCCATCGCCGAAGTCACCTCACTGCGATCAAGGCTAACCCACATCGATCGGCTCGCCGCAGGCGCCTCCGCGGTCGACAAGCCGCGGACGGCACGACAGCGGAACTACGTCGCAAGGGGCGACGTGATCTTGGCTGAGCGGTAGCTCTGGCCGTCCCTGGTCCGCTGCCAGCGGCGCCAGTGCTTCGTTGAGAGTCGGAACGGAAGGTGTTTTTGCAGATGTCCTGCGGCGCGTGCGAGTTCCTCATCCGTGTCGGGGAGATTGACCCAGAGAGACAGAGAGGATCCGGCCGTTCCGATCGATGCGCGGGTGCCGGACCGTCCGAGGCGACGGCCGTAGTCGTCCACGGCGAAATCGTCGAAAGCCTCGGGGGCGATGTTCGCGTAGGCCGCGCCGGTACGAGGGTCGATCAGGCGTCCTTCGACCGTGCGCACGAGCGCGGCAAGGGAATGTCCGTGCGCGGTGACGCCAGCTGCGCCGATCTCGGTGAGTGCGCTGAGCACGGCATCGAATGCTTCGGGGCGCACATTCCATTCGGTCCGTGTGCGGTCGCGTCGAGAGGGCCCGCCCAGCTGGGACGATGCGAAGTCCATGAGGTGTCCTGTCGCTTCTGTGGGGCCGCCCGCCCAGAGGCGCAGTGTCACGCGATCGGACAGCGGCACCAGGCACGCATCGACAAACCTCCCGATCGAGGACCATGCGTCAGCAGGCTTCTTCGTGCGAAGCGCGTGGGCGCCGCCGGACGACGCCGGAAGACCGTCATAGGTGACGACACTCGAGAGTCCCATGACCGACATGCTAGCGAGCAGCCGGGGGCTCGCATCCGCGGCTCTAAGATGACGTCATGTCCAGTCAGGCCTTCGATCTTCCCGTTCCGGCACGCGGGGAGAATCCGGACGGTTACAGCACGACGACTCTGCTTCTCGAGGGCGACCTTCTCCTGACGTCGTGGGTCGATGGCATCGCGGCCGTGCGCGTCGGTGTTCTCCGTCTCACCGATGGCAGCTGGCGCATCCTCACGGGCGTCCGCGGGATGCTCCGTGACGCCCTGTCACTCCCGGGGAGCCGCGCTCTCCTCCTCACCGACTTCGGTCTGTTCGAGGTCGATCTCGCGCTGCTCACGGTCACGCGAAAGCTCACCGCGAAGATCGGCAGACACAACACGTCGATGCAGCGCGTTTCGGACGACGTCGTGGCCGTCGGCAACGACGCCAAGGCCACCGACATCCTCGTATCGCTGCCGGCATGGGAGCCCGTGGGGCGTCGGCGCCGCGTGTCCGCGTCCGCGCGGCTCGTCGATGCCGCATCCGCACGGGAAGGCGTCAGCCGCGTTCTCGATGAGCGAGACGGGATGACGGTCGGCGCGACGAGCCCGTACCCCGGAGAGCACGGACAGCGGATGCTGGTGCTCGACGCCGCGGGGCGCGTCGTCTGCGACGAGGTGATGCCCTGGGGAGTGGCCAGCGTGGTCTTCTGGGGCGGCGGGATCATCGCCTCCCCGCTGCGCCTGGCGGAGCACGTTCCGCTCCGCGCGATCGCGTCGGTTCCCGGATGTCCCGTGGACGAGGTTCACGACCTCACCGCACTTCAGAAGCCCGCCACCGCACCGACGTCTGCGTCCTGAGAGGAGTTCCGTGCCCATCCGCTATCCCGCACCGCTTGCTCCGGGTGACACGATCGCCGTCACCTCGCCCTCCAGTGGGGTGACGGATACCGAACGCGCACGGCTGGAGTTCGCGATCGCCGGGCTTCGCGACCGCGGATTCGACGTCGTCGTCGGTTCCTGCATGGATGGCACGCGCCATGTGAGTGCACCGGCGCCCGAACGCGCCCGCGAACTCCAGATGTTCCTGACGAATCCGGGCATCCGTGCCGTCGTCCCGCCGTGGGGTGGAGTGACGGCAATCGACCTCCTTCCACTCCTGGACTGGGAGGTCATAATCGCGGCAGAGCCCACGTGGTTCGTCGGATTCTCCGACATCTCCACACTGCTGACGCCGTTCACCCTCCTGACCGGCGTCGCCACGGTGCACGGCAACAATCTGATGGACACCCCCTACCGTGTGCCCGACGGCCTCCTCGGCTGGGAGGACATCACGGCGCTGCCGGAGGGCGGGAGCTTCACACAGACGCCTCCGGGGCGATTCCGGGCCGTCGGCTGGGACAACTATCTGACCCACCCCGACGTCGAGGAGATGACCCTGGACACCGAGGGAACGTGGACACGGTTCGATGGCGGCACCCACGACGTGGATGTGACGGGCCGGCTGATCGGCGGATGCATCGACACCCTGTGCAACGTCGCAGGAACCCCCTATGGCGATGTGCCGTCGTTCGTGGAAGGGCATGCCCCCGAGGGGCTCATCGTGTACGTCGAGGCGTCGAGCAAGGATGCGCTCACCACGTGCCGCGCCTTGCATGGAATGCGGCTCGCCGGCTTCTTCGACCGCGCGAACGCCGTCCTCATCGGGCGGACTCGCGCTCCCGACACCGAGTACATGACCCAGCGCGAGGCCATTCTCGATGCACTCGGCGGACTCGGTGTGCCGCTCATCGGCGACGTCGAGTGCGGGCATGTGCAGCCGTTCATGCCCATCGTGAACGGCGCACTCGGGCGTGTGCGCATGACGCGCAGCATCCGTTCCCTGACCCAGACGCTTGCGTGAGGACGCCATGACCACAGACTTGCTGCACCGCATCGGCCTGATCCGCATGTCGGGGCGGGACCCGCGCCAATCGCACCGCGTCGCAAGCCCCCTGGAGCTGTTCTTCGACCTCGTCTTCGTGGTCGCGGTCTCGCAGGCCTCGCAGAGTCTGCACCACGGCATCGCGGAGGGGCACGCCGCCGAGACGACGCTGTCGTACGCGATGGTGTTCTTCGCGATCTGGTGGGCCTGGATGAACTTCACCTGGTTCGCCTCGGCGTTCGACACGGATGACTGGCTGTATCGCGTGACGACCATCGCGCAGATGGCCGGCGTGCTCGTACTGGCGGCAGGGGTCCACGATGCGATGACGGAGGGCGACTGGACGACCGTGACCTGGGGCTACGTCATCATGCGACTGGCCCTCATGACACAGTGGCTGCGGCTCGCGCTGTCCGACCCCGAGAACAGGTCCATCGCGCTGCGATACGCCGCCGGGATCGCGATCGTGCAGGTGCTGTGGCTGGCCCGCCTGCTGCTCGACGCCCCCGTACAATTCTGGACCTTCTGGATCATGGTGGCCTTGGAGTTGCTCGTACCGCTGTGGGCGGAGCACGCGCGGCGCACACCATGGCATCCGCACCACATCGCGGAACGATTCAGTCTGTTCACGCTCATCCTGCTCGGCGAAAGCCTGCTCGCCTCTGCCAACTCGATCATCGGCGCACGCAACGGCGAAGCCCGTGTCGACGGCCTGATCGGTCTCGCCGTCGCCGGCATCGTGACGGCCGCCGCACTGTGGTGGGTCTACTTCTCCCGGGCGCAGGGCGAACGCCTCACGCGCAACTCCCGCGGCTTCGCCTTCGGATACGCGCACTACCTCATCTTCGCGGCGATCGGCGCTGTATCTGCGGGAATCGAGGTCGAACTCGACCTGCTTACCGGAGAGGCTGAGCGTCTCACCGTCGCGACGGCGTCCCTGGCCTTCACGATCCCCGTGGCGGTCTACATGGTCATGGCCTGGGCTGTGCTGCTGCGCGGGCAGGTGTCGGGCGCAGCATCCGCGATCTTCCTCGTCTGCGCAGTAGGAGTCCTGCTGTGCGCCATCGCACCCGTGTTCACTGTCGCCGGCACCGCCGTACTCCTGTGCGTCGCCGTCGCCGTCATGGAACGTGAACGGGCGCGAGCACGGTCACTGGCAGACCTGGAGACAGCCCGCCACGACGGGTGAGGGATGTGGGTCGTCACGCCTCTGCGAAGACGCCCAGTCGATTGCCGCTCGGGTCTTCGAACTCGAAGCGTCGGCCGCCAGGGAACTCGTAGGGCCCGGCGACGATGACTCCCCCTGCGGTGCGAACCGCGTCGACAGTGGCATCCAGATCCGTCGAGAAGAGCAGGACCAGCGGCCCCTGACCGGGCTGCGCACCGGCATCCAAGCCGCCGACCTCGCCTACGCCGTCGGGAGCCTGGATCCCTCGGTATGTCGGGCCGTAGTCATTGAACTTCCAGCCGAACGCGGCTTCGTAGAAGGCCTGCGTCGCGGCCAGATCGTCCACGCCGAACTCGACGTAGCTGAGGGCATGATGCTGAGGGTGAGCCACGGGTGAACCTCCTGAGGATGAGTTGCCTTCATCGTAGGGCGGGGGTCGGACACGCGAGCGCTCGGTGCGCGGCCGGAAGGGGACGCATCGTCTGCACGGCTGGAACAATGTTCTCCATGACTCTCGCCGACCGGTACGAAATGATCCACGACGCACCGCCCGTGGATGCCTATGTCGCGCTGCGCACGAGTGCAGGACTCTCACCCAAGACGGTTGAACAGGGAGCTGCCGCGATCGCCGGCACCTGGTTTTTCTGCCACATCCGCGAACGCTCCACCGCCCAGGTCGTCGCGATGGGCCGCGTGATCGGGGACGGAGGGTGGTACTTCCACATCGCCGACATCGCGACGCATCCGGACCATCAGCGGATGGGACTCGGTCGGGCTGTGATGGACACCCTCATCGCACGGATCCATGACACCGCACCGGCGGACCCGTACATCACGCTCCTTGCGGATCCCCCTGGTCGCCGACTGTACGAACAGCTCGGGTTCGTAGACACTGCTCCGACCACGGGGATGCGCCTGCGCTAGATCGCGCCCCGCGAACGAAGACGGGCACGCTCACTCTGCGCGCAATGTCACATCCGTCAGCTGCGCGCCGCGCGGGAGATCGAGCATCGCCAGGATCGTGGTCGCGGCGACATCCGGATCAATCAATCCTGCTGTGGTGTACTCGCGACCTTCTTGCTGGAACACGCGCTCCTGCATGGGAGTGGCGGTGCGGCTCGGATAGATCGTGCCGACGCGGATGCCGTGCTCGGCCTCCTCTGCGCGCAGCCCATCAGCCAGCGCGCGCAGACCGTGCTTGGATGCCGCGTACGCGGACCATCCTGCTGAGGTGCGCAACCCGGCACCGGAGTTGACGAACAGCACCTGCCCGCGCGTGAGACGCAGCTGGGGCAGCAGGAGACGGGTGAGTTCCGCCGGCCCGACGAGGTTCACGGCGAGCTGAGACTCCCAGAAGTTCACCGGCGTATCCGCGACTGCTCCCAGATCGACGATCCCTGCGACATGCACGAGGCTGTCAAGCCGTGCGGGAAGGCTCTGGTGCGAGAGCGCCCACGAGAGGCGCCCCGGCTCGGAGAGGTCTCCGACAAGGGTCTGCGCGCCCGGAAACTGCTCTGCCAGCGAACGGGCGCGACCCGCATCCCGGGCAAGAAGCACAAGCTCGTCGCCCCGTGCGTGCAAGCGTTTCGCGACAAGAGCACCGATTCCGGACCCTGCGCCGGTGAGGAGATGAACAGCCACTCCCCTATCGTGGCATAGCGCGTGGGGCGCGCCGTGGCGGCGGAGGCGGCACCTCTTTCGCGAGGTGCACGTCCGCCAACGCGATCGTCACCAGGCCGCGACGTGTCTCGATCAGACAGTGCTGGTCGTCGCGCTCACGCAGGTAGCCGACGGCGTCGGTGTACCCACCCTCGATGCGGGTACGCACCGTCATCCGCGTCCCGAGGGCGGCAGAGCGAATGAACTCCACAGGGTCTGACACGACTACAGCTCCGAAACCTTCCCGGCGTTCACGCGCCAGTGGCGATCTGTCTGCACGGCAGCGAGCATCCGCCGGTCGTGTGTCACGAGCAGCAGCGTTCCCTCGTACGATTCCAGCGCCTGCTCGAGCTGCTCGATCGCAGGCAGATCGAGGTGGTTCGTCGGTTCGTCGAGCACCAGCAGGTTGATGCCGCGTGCCTGCAGCAGAGCGAGGCCGGCGCGCGTGCGCTCCCCCGGCGAGAGCTCTTCGACCGGCCGACCGACATGGTCGGCTTTGAGGCCGAATTTCGCCAGCAGTGTGCGCACGTCGCCCGAGGTCATGTCGCCAACGATCGCCTCGAATGTGTCGGCGAGAGACGTGGAGCCGACCAGCAGCGAGCGCGCCTGATCGATTTCTCCGATCTGCACGCTGGCACCGAGGCTGGCGCTTCCCTCATCGGGATGCTGCGTGCCCAGCAGCGCCCGCAGCAGCGTCGACTTACCCGCCCCGTTCGGCCCCGTGATGCCGATGCGCTCCCCCGCATTCACCTGCAGCGACACCGGCCCAAGCGTGAAGTTGCCTTGCCGGAAGACGGCGGAGCTGAGCGTGGAGACAACCGAGCTCGAGCGCGGCGCAGAACCGATCGCGAACTCGAGCTGCCACTCTTTGCGCGGTTCTTCGACCTCTTCAAGACGTGCGATGCGGCTCTCCATCTGGCGCACCTTCTGTGCCTGCTTCTCGCTGGATTCCGCGGATGCCTTGCGTTTGATCTTGTCGTTGTCGGGTGCCTTCCGCATGGCGTTGCGCACGCCCTGACTCGACCACTCGCGCTGCGTTCTCGCACGTGCGACGAGATCGGCCTTCTTGTCGGCGAACTCGTCATACTTCTCGCGTTGCTGGCGACGCCGGGTCGCGCGCTCCTCGAGATAGGCGTCGTAGCCACCGCCGTACACACGGTTGGAGTTCTGCGCCAGATCGAGTTCGAGCACGCGGGTCACGCAGCGTGCGAGGAACTCGCGATCATGACTGACCAGCACGACACCGCCGCGGAGGCCCCGCACAAAGGATTCGAGACGCTCGAGACCGTCGAGATCGAGGTCGTTCGTCGGCTCATCGAGCAGCACGATGTCGAAGCGTGAGAGCAGGAGCGCTGCGAGACCGACGCGGGCCGTCTGCCCACCCGAAAGCGACGTCATCAGTGCTGCACCCTCGACCTCGAGTCCGAGGTCAGCAAGCACCGCGGGAACGCGCTCATCAAGGTCTGCGGCGCCACTTGCTAGCCAGCGCTCGAGGGCCGCGGAATATATGTCGGCCGGATCTGCGCCCGGGACCTTCGACAGCGAAGGATCCCCCAGCGCGGCTGCCGCGGCATCCATGTCGCTCGTCGCCTGCGCGCACCCGGTGCGACGCGCGATGTACTCGACGACCGTCTCACCTTCGACGCGCTCGTGCTCCTGCGGAAGCCAGCCGACGAATGCGTCTGTGGGGGCCAACGAGATCGTGCCTGCCTGGGGCTCGTCGATGCCGGCAAGCAGGCGGAGCAGCGTCGACTTGCCCGCACCGTTCGCTCCCACGACTCCAACGACGTCACCGGGAGCGACCGTCAGATCAAGGGAATCGAAGAGGGTGCGGTGGCCGTAGCCCCCAGCCAGGCCCTTGGCGACGAGCGTTGCGGTCATTCTTCTATCCTGTCAGTCGCGGCACAACCCGACTGCTCCGCGACGAGCGTGCCCACTGCGGCAGACTGAACACATGCCAGACCTGCATGTACCTCCGGGCCCTGGGGCGCCGCATGGCTTCACCGTGCCCGCGAGCGAGCTGGTCGAACGGTTCTCCCATGCATCCGGGCCCGGCGGGCAGGGCGTCAACACCACCGATTCGCGCGTGCAGCTCAGCCTCGATCTGGCGACGACCACGGCGCTCACCGAGACGCAGCGTGCAAGAGCCGTCGACCGCCTGGCGACGAGACTCTCCGGCACGGTGATCACCATCAGTGCCGCGGAGCAGCGCTCGCAACGACAGAACAGAGCGGCGGCTAGACAGCGCCTCGCCGATCTGCTCCGCGACGCGGTCGTGCCGCCGATCACGCGACGCGCGACGCGTCCGACGAAGGGGTCGCAACGTCGACGACTTGAGGGAAAGCGTCAGCGATCCGAGATCAAGCTCGGGCGCAGGCGACCAGGCCAAGAGTAGCGCTCAGGGCTTCGGGAAGCGCCCACGAAGAGCATCGAGGCTCTGCTGCGCGGCGCGGCGTACCTCAATCTCCGGGTCTTTCAGCAGCCGGCGAATGCTGGCCATCTCATCGGCGGTGCCGAGAGCGCCCAGCGCTCGTGCCGCGGCCGCGCGCACGCGGGGAACCTGGTCTCCGAGCAGTCCGGCGAGAGCGGATGCCGCGGGCAGCTCGCGAGCAGCGGCCACGCGGGCTCCCATCTCTCGGACACGCCATGCAGGGTTACTCAACGTCTCGATGATGGCCGGGGCTGCCGATTCGTCCCAGACGTAGAGAAGCGCACGCGCACCCCAGAGCTCGGGCCAGTAGAGCACCGGCGCGCCGTCCAGGATGCCCTGCGCGTGCTCGCCGCCGACGAAGAGCAGGAAGTCCTCGCCCTCGTAGTTTCCCGCGAGCAGGGAGAGCGCACGCTCGACAACGTTCGCCTCGCCGTAGCGCTCGACGGCCACCGCCAGCCGCTTCTCAAGAGGAAGTTCGACGGGAACGGATGCGGGTTCTTCGGGAGTGCGGGTCACGATTCCACTCTAGGCTCCTGCCCGACACCGCTCAGACGTTGAAGCGGTCGCTGCTTCGACGGCCCCCTACTTCTCCCCCGCACTTGTCGACGACGCGCTGCTCAGGCTCTGGGGTCGCGCAGTGCGGTCATCGCCTCGAGCAACGTGTCGTGGATGTAAGCGAGCTCAGGCGAGACCTCACCCCATCCCTGATCGACGCCCTCTGCCGTCCACTCGCTCTCCTCGTCATCGGCGTCCCAGGCCGCATCACGGTGTTGCCAGATCCACCAGAGGTTCGCGCTCGAATCCTGCACCCGGGCGAACTGCGTGCCGAAGAAGTCTGTGGGCTTCGTGACCAGGCGTGCCCCGCGTGCAAGGGCGCGCTCGAGCACCACGTCGAGGTCATCGACGTACACCTGGAGCAGGCTTGGCGTGAACGGCCAGTCCGGCTTGCGCTCGGCGAGCATGATGGTGGTCGTGCCGACGCGCACCTCGGCCTGCAGCAGCAGTCCGTCCTCATCGATCGTGCGGGCCTCTGCGCGCTCCTCACCATCGAAGACCTCGATCACAAACCGGGTCAACTCATCGGCGCCGGTCGTGATGATAAACGGATTGACGGTTGCGTAGCCCTCGGGGGCGGCTGGGACGGCGGGTGCGGACATCGTTTGCTCCAATACTCGGTAAGGGTGCGATGTCCTCAGTTCATCACTGAGCGAACGTCACCGTCTTGAACAATTCCGCCATCATCGGCCCGACAGCACCTGGGCGGGCGTCTGTCCGTGGAAAGCGCGCAGCGAACGCGTCAGGTGAGCCTGGTCCGCGAACCCGCAGCGCGCAGCGCATTCGGTCGGCGGCACGCCCTGCAGCAGCAGGCTGAACGCTGCACGCGCTCGCGACAGCTGCTCGATCTGCTTGCGCGTGAGCCCTGTCACGGCCCGCACCCGGCGCTGACGGTGCCTCTCCGAGTAGCCCGCGTCATCGCCGGAGAGCATCCGCGGACGTCGTCGTCGTCGCGCAGCACGTCAAGCTCCAGGAGACGATGTGCGAAGCTCTCGAGATCCTCGAACTCTGGGAACGGCACGACATGCTGCCCCAACGTGACGTGCCCGTCCTCGACAACGAGGCGCTGCTCCCCGCCTCGCAGGAGCTCCTTGCTCACTCCGGGCAGGACCATGTGAGCCTTCAGCTGGATTCCCCAGCTGTGTTCACCGACCGTCGAGCGGATCCAACGGTGTCCCAGGGTTGGGCCCGTCAGGCCGGCGAGAGTCTCCCCATCCGGCTCGCGGGCGAACCACAGATCCCAGTACTCGACCGCCGGGACGAGGTAGCGCTCATCTCGCGTCGCCCGCGCCTGCCAGACACACTCCAGCACACGCGAGTCGGGGTGACGTTCCTCGTACATGCGCTCCGTTCGCAAAGATCACTTGCGAAGAGAGTACAGACGCTAGGAGTCGGTGAACCGCAGAACGCTCAGACGTTGAAGCGGAACTCCACGACATCGCCGTCCTGCATGACGTAGTCCTTGCCTTCGAGGCGGGCCTTGCCCTTGGCGCGAGCTTCGACGACGGAGCCGGTCTCGACGAGGTCTGCGAACGAGATGACCTCCGCCTTGATGAAGCCCTTCTCGAAGTCCGTGTGGATGACGCCCGCGGCCTGCGGAGCCTTGGCGCCCTGCGGGATGGTCCATGCGCGCGACTCTTTGGGTCCGGCGGTGAGGTAGGTCTGCAGGCCGAGGGTCGCGAAGCCGATGCGTGCCAGCTGGTCAAGACCGGACTCGGTCTGCCCCGTCGCCTCGAGGAGCTCGGCGGCGTCTTCGGGGTCGAGGTCGATCAGCTCGGACTCGATCTTCGCATCGAGGAAGACCGCCTGGGCGGGTGCGACCAGCGCCTCCAGCTCGGCCTTGCGCGAAGCATCCGTCAGCACCGACTCGTCCACGTTGAACACGTAGATGTAGGGCTTCGCGGTAAGGAGGCCCAGCTCGCGGATCGGCGCCAGATCGAGACCGGTCTGCGAAAGCAGCTCGCCACGCTCAAGTGCATCCTTAGCTGCGGTCGCAGCCTCGAGCACGGAGGGGTCGAGAGTCTTGCGCTTGACCTCCTTCTCGTAGCGCGGAAGCGCCTTCTCGATGGTCTGCAGGTCAGCGAGCATCAACTCGGCGTTGATCGTCTCGAGGTCGTTCTTCGGGTTGACCGCACCATCCACGTGCACGACATCGTCGTCGACGAAGCCGCGCACGACCTGCGCGATCGCATCGGCCTCACGGATGTTGGCAAGGAACTGGTTGCCCAGGCCCTCCCCCTCGCTCGCGCCACGCACGATGCCCGCGATGTCGACGAACGACACGGACGCCGGGAGGATGCGCTCGCTGCCGAAGATCTCGGCGAGCGTCTTCAGTCGCTCGTCGGGCAGGTTCACGACCCCGACGTTCGGCTCGATCGTCGCGAACGGGTAGTTCGCCGCGAGCACGTTGTTCTTGGTCAGAGCGTTGAAAAGGGTGGACTTGCCGACGTTGGGCAGGCCGACGATTCCGATAGTAAGAGCCACGGGGTGCAAGTCTACGCGGATGCCGCCCGATCAACGGCTCTCCGCTCGCCAGGCCGGGTCCGCCGCGCCCTCAGAGACGCGTCGCGCGGAACGCCCGAGTCACATAGGGCAGCTCGATCGTGCCCTCCGCGTCGATTCCGAGATCGTCGAACAGCGCGTTCATCTCTCGCCGAATCCGCGTGCGCTCTTCTTCCGAGGCCGTGATCACATAGCTCCGAGAGGTGGCCATGCTGTGCAGCTGCGCACGGGTCATCGTGCGCGTCCATGGCCATTCGCTCTCTTCCAGCGGGCCGAACGGCGCATGCACCGCCGGACCACCATCGGCGAGGGTCTCCTCCGCACTGCTGGCATGCATGATCTCGGTGAGGCGGGTCACCCACTCGACGCTCTCGTCGCGGATGTTCCAGATCAGCCCGAGCGTCCCACCGGGACGCACGACTCTGCCGACCTCGCGAGACCCTGCGACCGGCTCGACCCAGTGCCACGCCTGTCCGAGCACGACCGCGTCCAGAGAGGCATCCGGCAACGGCAGCTGCTCCGCGGTTCCGATGAAGGTGGGCACACCGGGCACGTTGAGGCGGAGGCTCTCAAGCATCGCGGGATCGGGATCGATCGCCACGATCTCCGCGCTCGGGGCGCCGACGAGTGCACGCGTCAGCTTCCCCGTTCCCGCACCGACATCGGCGACGCGGCTCGCGCCTGCCGGCAGCGTCTCGAGCATCCACGCCACCGCCGCGAACGGATACTCCGGCCGGCCCGCCTCGTAGCTGCGGGCCTGGGAACCGAAGGACGTTGCGCGCTCATCAGTCATGGGACCAGCCTACGGCGTGCCTGCGCGCCGGTCAGGAGAGCGCGAGAGAAGGTAGGTACGTGCCCCTGGACTTCACCGCTATTGACTTCGAGACGGCGAACTCCTCCCCCGCATCTGCGTGCTCCGTCGGCCTCGTTCGCGTTCGTGGCGGCCAGGTGGTGGCGTCGGCCGGATGGCTCATCCGCCCACCCGCGGGGCACGACGAGTTCCAGGAGTGGAACGTACGCATCCACGGCATCGAACCCCACCAGGTCGCCGATGCCCCGACCTGGAGTGAGCAGCTCGATCGGCTCTGCGCCTTCGCAGGCGCCGACGTCCTCGTCGCTCACAACGCGAGCTTCGATATGAAGGTGCTGCGCACCGCGTCGGAGGTCACCGGCGACACCCTTCCGCCCTATCGCTCCCTGTGCACCCTGCAGGTGGCGCGAAAGACCTATTCGCTGGACTCTTATCGTCTGCCGGTTGCGGCCGCTGCGGCTGGCTTCGGCGATTTCGCGCATCACGATGCGCTGGCGGATGCGCGCGCCTGCGCGCAGATCGCCATCGACGCCGCGGCTCGCCTCGACGCAACAGACATCTATGAGCTCGCGCAGATGCTCCGTATCACCGTCACCGGTTCGCCCGTTGACGAGGTTCGAAAAGCCGTCGCCTGAGCTCGCATCTCCGGCTGCACGCGCCACAATGGAATCATGACGAGCCTCGCTGACGACTCCGCACTCTCTCTTGAGGTCATCGAGGGCACCTTCGACCTCGCCCGCCAGGGTCGCACAGAACCGCTGGGCGAGATGATCGACGCGGGCGTGCCGATCGATGTGCAGAACCCGCGGGGCGACACCATGCTGATCGTCGCCACCTACGCGGAGCAGACCGCCACCGTTGCCGACCTGATCCACCGTGGCGCCGCGCTCGACATCGTCAACGCCAACGGTCAGACGGCCGTGACCTGCGCGGTCTTCCGGCGTAACGAAGAGCTCCTGCGGATGCTGCTGGACGCAGGCGCCGACCAGAACGCGGGCATGCACACGGCAGCCGCGACCGCCGATCAGTTCGGCCTTGCGAGCATGCGCGCGATCCTCGACGAGTACGCCGCGCGCTGAGTCCGTCGGCGCCCTCCCGGCGATGTCTGTGGCCCCCGCTACGCTCAGGCCACAGCGCGATTCCCGCCGACTGAAGGAGGCTCCATGGAAACGCTGACGACCCTGCTGGGGATCACCACGGTGATCCTGCTGATCGTGGTGCTCGTTCTCGTGATCGCTTTGCGCCGCCAGGTCTCCGCCGGCACGACCGCCGGAGGGGACTCCCTCGGCGCGGAGACGCGGGCAGAGCTGAGTGCGCAGCGCATGGAGCTGAAAGAGACCATCATGACGGGGCAGAGCCTGCTCGACCAGCGCGTCATGGGTCAGGCGCAGGTGCAGGCCGAGTCACAGGAGCGCGACCGCGTCGCCCGGCGGGAAGAGCAGCGCGCGCTGCAGGAGTCACTGTCCCACGCGCTCACCGGGATGCTCGAACGCATCCACGCGCTCACCGAGACGAACGCCGTTCGGCACAGCGAGATGCAGACCCTGCTGCGCGACGAACTCGAGAAGATGCGCAACGGCAATGAGGCCAAGCTCGAGAAGATGCGCGAGACCGTCGATGAGAAGCTGCAAGGCACCCTTGAGAAGCGTCTGGGAGAGTCCTTCGCCCTGGTCAGCGACCGCCTTGAGCAGGTGCAGAAGGGGCTCGGCGAGATGCAGACGCTCGCCTCTGACGTCGGCGGGCTCAAGCGTGTGCTCACGAACGTGAAGAATCGCGGCAGCTGGGGCGAGGTGCAGCTCTCCCGGCAGCTGGAAGACATGCTCTCGCCCGAGCAGTATGCCGAGAACGTGGCGGTGCGCCCGAGTTCGTCGGAGCGCGTGGAGTTCGCGATCCGCCTCCCCGGGCGCGACGACGACCAGCCGGTCTGGCTCCCGATCGACTCGAAGTTCCCCCAGGAGGACTACGAGCGCCTGCTGGAGGCGCAGGAGCGCGGCGACAAGAACGAGATCGACGTCCAGAGCAAGAACATCGAACGTGTGATCCTGGCGCAGGCAAAACTCATCGCTGACAAGTACGTCGAACCGCCCTACAGCACCGACTTCGCCATCATGTATCTGCCGACCGAGGGCCTCTTCGCCGAGGTCGTGCGGCGCCCCGGGCTCACGAGCCGGCTGCAGAACGAGTTCCACATCACCGTCGCCGGCCCCTCCGTGCTGATGACGCTGCTGAACAGCCTCCAGATGGGTTTCCGGACGCTCGCGATCGAGAAGCGCAGCAGTGAGGTCTGGAAGGTCCTGAGCGCGGCGAAGGTGGAGTTCCAGAAATACGGGCAGGTGTGGGAGAAGCTCGGGAAGCAGCTGCAGACCGCGCAGAACACCGTCTCAGAAGCAGGCCGTCGCACGCGCGCCGTCGAACGCAGACTCCGCGATGTCGAGGTTCTCGACGCCATCGAGAGCGACGACCTCTACGATCTCCACGCCGAGATCGGCGATGTGCGCCTGCGCCTGGATGACGCGGAGGTCACCGAAGCCCGCGAGGTGTGACGCTGAGTCGCTGAGCAGAGAACAGCACGTCGCCGAGCAGAGCGCAACGACGACTTCTCAGGCCTCAGGCACCACCCGGCATGAAGCTCAGCAGCATCACGACCGCCGACGAGAACGCGACGAAGGCGCCGATCAGCCACCAGGCGTTGACCTCGTGCCCCTCATCACGGCGCACGCGGAACAGCACATCGGTGCGGCGGGCGGCGTCCATCTCGATCACCGTGACGGTACCGGTGTCGCTGATGTTGGTCTGACGGTAGATGTTCTCCGAAGCCATTCCGCGCACCCCTCTCGCGACACCCCTGGGCGGGCATCACTGTCGTGATAGATCCGTTCCATTGTGCCAGGGACGCGGCTGAATAGGTCCTGAAGCCTGCGGATCGGAATTCCGACTCCGTAACGAAACGAGCCCGCCGGCGCCGCTCAGAGCCACTTCGAGACGAGGTGCTCCGAGTTCACACGACGAAGAGTTCCCGATGCACCGCGCAGCACCACGCTCTCGGTGTAGACGTATCCGTTCTCGCGGCGCACACCCGCGACGAGCTGACCGTCGGTGACACCCGTCGCCACGAAGATGGTGTTGTTCCCGCGGACGAGGTCATCGGCCTCGTAGACCTTGTCCAGATCGAGCCCCGCGTCGATCCCCCGCTGGCGCTCATCATCATCGCGAGGCCAGAGACGGCCCTGGATGTGCCCGCCCAGCGCCTTGATCGCACAGGCCGTCACGATGCCCTCCGGGCTGCCGCCGATCCCCACGCACATGTCGGTGCGAGCGCCATGGCGCGCCGCGTTGATCCCGCCGGCGACATCACCATCGGACATCAGACGGGTTCCGGCACCGGCATCCCGAATCTCCTGGATCAGCTGCTCGTGGCGCGGACGATTGAGCACCGAGACGACGATCTCGTCGACCGGCTTCTCCAGTGCTGCAGCAAGACGGCGGATGTTCTCACCGATCGGCAGACGGATGTCGACCACACCGACACCGGCGGGGCCGGTGACCAGCTTGTCCATGTAGAAGACGCTGGATGCGTCGAGCATCGTGCCACGGTCCGAGACCGCAATCACAGAAAGGGCATTCTGTCGGCCCGCGGCCGTCAGCGACGTGCCGTCGATCGGATCCACCGCGATGTCGCACGCGGGGCCTCGCCCGGTGCCGACCTTCTCGCCGTTGAAGAGCATGGGAGCGTCGTCCTTCTCGCCCTCGCCGATCACGACCTGGCCGTCGAAGTCCACGGTGCCGAGGAAAGCACGCATCGCGTCGACGGCAGCGCCATCTGCGGCCTCCTTGGCGCCGCGACCGATGAAGGGAACGGCGCGGATGGCCGCGGCCTCCGTCGCGCGCACGAGTTCGAGCGCGAGATTACGGTCAGGACGCAGGGGGCTCAGATCGGCCGTCAGACTCACCATGCCGCCAGACTAGGCGACTCATGCGCAGAGACCGGACGTTTTCCGCTCACAATCGACGAAGGAATCGCGATTCTTGCCAGGCGCGAAGATCTTGCCCCGCCTCCTTGCGATCAACCCCGTGAAACCCGCAATTCTGCGCCGGTAGAGTGGGGGTTGACCCCCGCTTCTCAGCACAGGAGATTCCATGCCCGTTGCAACCCCGGATCAGTACGCAGAGATGCTCGACCGCGCGAAGGCCGGCGGTTTCGCCTACCCCGCGTTCAACGTCTCCAGCTCGCAGACGATCAACTCCGTCCTCCAGGGACTGACCGAGGCCGGATCCGACGGCATCATCCAGGTCACGACCGGTGGCGCCGACTACTTCGCCGGCCACACCGTCAAGGCGCGCGCAACCGGCGCTCTCGCCTTCGCGCGCTACGCGACCGAGGTCGCCAAGAACTACCCCATCACGGTGGCCCTGCACACCGACCACTGCCCGAAGGACGCGCTGGCTGGCTTCGTCGAGCCGCTCATCGCCGCCTCCGAGGAAGAGGTCAAGGCGGGCCGCAACCCGATCTTCCAGTCGCACATGTGGGATGGCTCGGCCGTTCCCCTCGCTGAGAACATCGAGATCGCGCAGACGCTGCTCCCCCGCATGAAGAACATCAACGCGATCCTCGAGGTCGAGATCGGTGTCGTCGGCGGCGAGGAAGACGGCGTTGCGCACGAGGGTTCGAACGACGCCCTGTACACGACCTTCGCTGACGTCGACCAGGCCGTTCAGGCTCTGGGCCTCGGCGAGCAGGGCCGCTACATCGCCGCTCTCACCTTCGGCAACGTGCACGGCGTCTACAAGCCCGGTGGCGTCAAGCTGCGCCCGGAGCTCCTGGGCGAGATCCAGGCAGAGGTCGCCGCGAAGTACGGCACCGGCCCGAAGCCCCTTGACCTCGTCTTCCACGGCGGTTCGGGTTCGACTGACGAAGAGATCGCTCTCGCCGTCGCGAACGGTGTCATCAAGATGAACATCGACACCGACACGCAGTACGCCTACACGCGTGCGATCGCCGACTACATGTTCAAGAACTACGACGGCGTCCTGAAGGTCGACGGCGAGGTCGGCAACAAGAAGCTCTACGACCCCCGCGCCTGGGGCAAGGTCGCCGAGACCGCGATGGCCGCTCGCATCGTCGAGTCGACGAAGCAGCTGGGCTCGTACGGCCAGTCCAAGAGCTGAGTTCGCTCACCACGAAGACGGATGCCCCGCTCCTGAGCTCAGGAGCGGGGCATCCGTCTTCTTTCGTGCAGAACGACGCGATACAGACTCAGCGGCGTCGCATGCGCGCCGCCCAGATGACAAGGTCGATGAGCGCATCGATCACAAGCACCACGCCGAACCCTCGAGCCACCTTCGAGCGCGATCGCGTCAGCGCGACACCACCGGCGAGCTCGCTCGTGCTGATCGCTGCTCCCAGGAGTGGCCGCTGGCGCACCCAACGTGCGGCGCGAACGAGGGGACGCTGTCTGCGGGTGAGCGGCACAGTCTCGCTCCAGCCGCTCAGCAGGAGGCCCCCGATCGCCTGTCCCCACCCACGGCCGGTGAAGACCTCTCCCCCGGGTTCCTCGGCGAGCGCCGCATCGATGAGCTCGGAAGGGACGCCGAAGGCCGTGAGGAAGTTGCGCAGCCGCTCCACATCGCCCTGCACACCGCCGATCGCCTCGGGAGTGCAGGCGCGCAGCGCCGCATCCCGATCCACGCCCACGGCGCTTCCGAGGCCAGCGAGCTCGTCCTGAGTGCCGTCGGCTTCGACGAGCATGCGCCGGTAGAGCTCAGCACTCTCGGGCACCTCGATCGTCGACATATCAAGCACGGGACGCGTGAGGCGCTGACTGTTCGGCCAGAACATCGCCGTAGGTGAGGCAGGAGAAGTCACCTCGACCCACGCTTCGTCGTACTGCATCGTCCCGCGCTGCGGAACATTGAGCTCGATGATCGCGCCGTCCGCGCGGCTGCCCGAGAGTGCCATGTGCGCGCGGTCCGTGGCATACCGATAGAGCGACCAGGTGCCGGACTCGCGGTAGTGCACAGGGACGCCGATGAGTTGCGCCGTGATCCGCGCCGCCCAGGCGCTGCGGCGTGAGAACTCGGCGACGCGGACCGGTTCAGGTTCCCCCAGAGGGTGCGCAGGAACATGCTCCGTGCTTGCGAAATCGTCAAAGTTGTCGCTCGGATCCGGAGACAGCGGCCCTCCGTCGCCGGGCTCGTCGGCCCGCGCGTCCACGCCCAGACGGAGGACGATCCCTTCCGCTGCGAAGGCCTCGCGCAGGCGCCTGTCTGACAGGTCGAAGCGCAGACGGTCCTCAGCGTCCAGCGCGATCACGGTGCCGTCTTCCGTGACGGGGATCAGCGCCAGTGCATTGGCGCCGTCGGCGGCACGCACGCCCGCGAGAACGCGCTCGTCGCGCAGGATTCTCGCGGCTGTCGCGGTGGCATCGCCTGCGGCAGATTCGATCGAGACGTAAACGACATGGAAGGCGACATGTTCGGCTGGCATCCTTCGAGGCTACCCGTGGTCCCCCGCGCTACCTTGGCGTGTCTGTCAGCTTCCCGCAGCGCGCGAGAGATAGTCCGCGAACGCGGGGTCGCCGAACATCGGCACCGTCAGCGCGGCGGCGGCGAGCAGTGTGAAGACGACAGCGCCGGCAACCGGCACCCACCAGGTGAGGCGACCACTACGCAGACGCATCACCGACACCGCGGCGGTGAGCATCCATCCAACGATCAGCACGACTCCGGCCACAACACCCCAGATCTTGCCCTGCGCGTAGTTCGTGAACTCGCCGTCGATGCCGAGCATCCGCATGCTCTCGTTCATGACGCTCGCGACGTCGAGATAGGAGATCGCAGACATGATCACCGTCACCAGCCCGTAGGCGAGGAGCATGATCGTCAGCAACCGGTCGAACGGACGCCTGCGTGGTGCCGACACCTGCGACGACGAAGGTGCCACCGCATGCGGAACCGGCGGCTGAACGACCTCGGGCGCCGCGGGCGCGAGGTCCCGCCCTGCACGCCGGCTCTGCTCTTCAGGGGTTGCGTACTCGCCGTACTGCGGTCGGGAATCAGACACCGGCTCATCGTAGCGAGAGAGCGCTGTGCGGCCGCCCAGAAGCCCGCGCCGACACGATGATGCCCCGAGGGTTGGGGACGCCTCGGGGCGGGAGCGCTGACGCTGGGGACGCCTGCGCTGTGTGTCTCGGCGATGGTATACCAACCGCCACTCTAAAGATATCGGCTCCGACCAAAGATGGGGAGGGCGTTAATTCAGATAGTGAACACCGGCGCGCCCTACAGCTGTGTGGCACCCAGCTCGAACGCCAGGGTCCGCGCGACCGCCTGCAGCTTCGCGATGATCTCGGGGTCCACCGGTCGGCGGTCTTCACGTAGAGAGATGGCCAGCGACGCGGTGATACCAGGCGCGATGACCGGAACTGCGAGACAGGTGGTGCCGATGGAGTACTCGCCCTGCTCCACGACCCAGTCCTTCGAGTGGTCGAGTTGCGCAAGCAGGAGTCGGCGATCGCTCACGGTACGCGGGGTGAGCTCGGCGAGCGGATGCCGCGACAGATAGTCCAGACGCTCGCCTTCCGGCACCACGGAGAGGATCTGCTTGCCGAGAGCCGTCGCATGCGCACTGTCTTCCATGCCCACCCAGAACTCCACACGGGGGTCGTGCGCAGCATCGACGACGTCGATCAGATGCACCTCACCGTCGTCGAAGCGCGACAGGTACGCGGTCGCGCCGATCTCATCCGTGATGATGTTGAGCGCGGCCCTCACCCGCGCGAGAAAGACCCCGCGCGTGTCCCGCCCCTCGTACAGGCTCGGAAAGCGCGGTCCGAGGATGAGCCCGTCGGGCTGCGCCTGCAGGTACCCCTCATGGATGAGGGTGCGGGTGAGGTTGTAGGTGGTGCCGGGAGTCAAGGACGTCGCCGTGGCGAGAGCCTTGACGGGAATCGGCCGTGCCGAGTTCGCGACGATTTCCACGAGACGGAGCGCACGCTGTACTGACCCGATCAGGGTCGCGGCCTCCGTCTCGCGCGCGCTCACCGGGTGATCCGCCCACCCAGTGGTCGATCGTCTCCGGCCTGGTTCTGACGCAGTTCCTTGGGAAGGGAGAAGATCAGGTCCTCCTCGGCGGTGCGCACTTCGGAGACATCGCCATAGCCGGCACCGGCCAGGGCCTCCAACACCTCTTCGACGAGCACCTCGGGCACCGAGGCGCCGCTGGTCACGCCCACCGTGGCCACGCCGTCGAGCCAGTCCTGCTGGATCTCCTCCGCATAGTCCACACGATAGGCCGCTTTCGCTCCGTACTCCAGCGCCACTTCGACCAGACGCACGCTGTTCGAGGAGTTGGCCGAGCCGACGACGATCACCAGGTCCGCGTCGACTGCGACCTTCTTGATGGCGACCTGACGGTTCTGCGTGGCGTAGCAGATGTCGTCGGACGGCGGATTCTGCAGATCAGGGAACCGCTCGCGCAGGCGGTTCACGGTCTCCATCGTCTCGTCCACCGACAGCGTCGTCTGCGACAGCCAAACGACCTTCGACGGGTCCTTCACCTGGACGGTGTCGGCCTCGTCGGGCGAATTCACGATCGTGACGTGATCCGGAGCCTCGCCGGCAGTGCCCTCGACCTCTTCATGCCCCTCGTGTCCGATCAGCAGGATCTCGAAGTCATCGCGGGCGAAGCGGACCGCCTCTCGGTGCACCTTCGTGACGAGCGGGCAGGTCGCATCGATCGCGTGCAGGCCGCGATCTGCTGCCGCGCTGACGACGGCAGGTGAGACGCCGTGCGCGCTGAAGACCACGTGGGCACCCTCGGGAACCTCGTCGACCTCCTCGACGAAGATCGCACCCTGCGCTTCGAGCTCGGTGACGACGTGGATGTTGTGCACGATCTGCTTACGCACGTAGACCGGAGCGCCATAGCGCTGGAGAGCCTTCTCGACGGCGACGACTGCGCGGTCGACACCCGCGCAGTAGCCACGGGGGGCTGCCAGCAGCACCCGCTTCTGTCCGACCACCGGGTTATCCTGAAGGCGCTTCGGTGCCGCCGCTCCTCGAACACGAGGAACGCGCGGGAGAGGAAGCGAAACAGCTGTAGAAGTCACTCTTCGAGTGTATCTGCGCCCACCTGTACAGAGGCGGAGTCCGCGCGCAGCATCCATCCCCGGCAGATCAGCAGAAAGGCTCGCGCGGTGACGACTTTCGAACCCGAATCGATCGCAGGCGAGGCTCCGCCGGCAGATTCCGTCGCGCCCCGTGATTCCACCGCGGAGGCACCGACGTCGGTCGCCCGCCTCAACGGCACGATCCGCGACTTCGTGAGCCGATGGAACACGGTGTGGGTCGAGGGCGAGATCACGTCCTGGAACGTGCGCGCCGGCGCCGTCTTCGCCCGGCTGAAAGACACGCAATCGGATGCCACGATCTCGATCCGCGTCTGGTCGAGCGTCCGCGGGCGTATCCCCTCCGACCTCGGAATCGGCGACCACGTCGTCGCGGCGGTCAAGGCCGACTACTTCGTCAAGGCCGGCGATTTCAGCTTCACCGTCTCCGCGATGAAGCACGTCGGACTCGGCGATCAGCTGGAGCGCCTGGAGAAGCTGCGCGCCGACCTGCGGCGCGAGGGACTGTTCGACCCAGCCCGCAAGCGGCCACTGCCCTTCCTCCCCCACGTCATCGGGCTCATCACGGGCGAGAAGTCCGACGCCGAGAAAGACGTCCATCGCAATTCCGAACTGCGCTGGCCTCAGGTGCGCTTCCGCACCGAGTACGCCGCGGTCCAGGGCGACCGCTGCGTCCCGGAGACGCTCGCCGCGCTCGCGAAGCTCGACGCAGACCCTGACGTCGACGTCATCATCATCGCCCGCGGCGGCGGCGACCCGCAGACCCTCCTGGGGTTCAGCGATGAACGGCTCGTGCGTGCCGTCGCGGCGGCATCCACCCCGATCGTGAGCGCGATCGGACACGAGAACGACCACCCGCTGCTCGATGACGTCGCCGACCTGCGGGCATCAACGCCCACAGATGCCGCGAAACGCGTGGTGCCGGATGTCGGCGAGCAACGCGCCCTGATCGCCCAGCTGCGCTCACGCGCGACGACTCGTCTGTCGCAGCGGATCGCGCACGACATCGCCCAGCTGGACCAGCTGCGCTCCCGGCCGGTGCTGCGCTCGCCGGAGCCGATCATCGAGCAGCGCGCACAGGAGATCTTCCTGCTGTCGGCCCGGAGCCGCGATGCGCTGACCCGTGTGATCGAAGGCGGCAGTCGTCGCACGGCCGAGCTGCGCGCATCGCTGCGCGCTCTCTCCCCCGCGGCGACGCTGGCTCGGGGGTATGCGATCGCGCAGCGCGCGGATGGCGCGATCCTGCGCGATTCGGCGGATGCTCCCGCGGGTACCGCCGTCACCGTGACGGTCGAACATGGTTCGTTCCGCGCCACGTCCGAGGGGGACCTCACCGCGGAAGCGGGCGGCGGCGATGTCGATGGCCGCCGGTAAGATAGCTGGTGTGACCGTGCCGAGCGATGAATCCGTGCCGGGCGCTGCCGTTCCGGCGAGCACCCCTTCCGACGCATCCGCTCTTTCCTTCGAGCAGGCGCGCGACGAACTCGTTCGCGTCGTCGCCGAGCTCGAGCAGGGCGCACCCACGCTCGAGCAGTCTCTCGCCCTGTGGGAACGCGGCGAAGCACTCGCTGAGCGCTGCGAACAGTGGCTCCTGGGCGCGAAGCGCCGCCTTGACGCCGCCCGCGATTCGGCGGTGAGCTCCTCATGAGCCGCACCCCGAAGTCAGCACCGATCGTCGCCGAGCTCGGTCGCCCCGAGACGCCTCAGGAGACCGCCGACCGCAAGGCAGCCGCGACCAAGGCGTACCGCTCCAGTCAAACGATCCGCAGCCTGCTCGCCGCGATCCTCGTGACCCTCGGCATGGTGCTGATCATCGTGCTGATGGTGCCGCGCGGCGAACGCGTCGCCGCTCCTGAGATCGATGTGTCCGCGATCGCGGCGAACGTCGAATCCACTGTGGGGAGCCCCGCGATCGTCCCCGACCTCGGCGACTTCTGGCGTGTGAACAAGGCCGAGCTCGAAGGCGGATCACCTGCTGTCTGGGATATCACGCTCGCCCCGTCCGCCGAGAACGAGTCCGGGTTCATCCGCATTGCGCAGGCCTTTGACTCCGACTCCTCGTGGGCGCCGCAGCGTCTGAACGGCATCGCCGCGAAGGACACGATCACCATCGACGGACTCACCTGGGACGTGTACCCCATCGGCGACCGCGGCCAGGCCAATGTCACCTACGCGATCGGCACGCAGGCCGGTCCTGACTACGTGCTCCTCTACGGTTCGCGTTCCGCCGATTCGACGGCGGAGCTTGCCGCAACCCTCACCGCGCAGATTCGCGCCCTCTCGGAGACCCCATGACGCACCCGCTCAGCCCCACGGCCGCTTGGACCCAGATGCAGGAGGGCAACCGACGTTTCGTCGCCGACTCCCCGATGCACCCGAACCAGGATGTCGCCCGCCGCCGCACGCTGGCTGCCGCGCAGCACCCGGTCGCCACACTTTTCGGCTGCTCGGATTCGCGCCTCGCCGCCGAGATCATCTTCGATCTCGGGCTCGGTGATCTCTTCGTCGTCCGGAACGCCGGCCAGGTCATCGGCGAGTCGATCGTCGCGAGCCTGGAGTACGCGGTCGCAGTCCTGGAGGTTCCGCTCATCGTCGTTCTCGCCCACGACTCCTGCGGTGCGGTGAAGGCAGCGATCGACGGGACGGCGATCGACGCCGCTCCCCTTCCGCCGCACATCTGGAAGCTCGTCGCCCCGATCGTCCCGGCGGCCCGCAAGGTCCTTGCCGAGACCGGTGGCACCACGGTCGACGAGATCGACGCCGAACTCGTCGGCGCGGAGCACCTGCGCAACACGGTGCACGACCTGCTGCAGTCCTCTGAACTCATCAGCAACGCCGTCGCCGAAGGCCGCCTGGGCATCGTCGGCGCGAACTATCGTCTGGCCGAGGGCACCGCGGTGCCCGTCGTCACGGTCGGCATCGACTCGGAGGGGAACACCCCCGACACGAAGAAGGGATCGGAATGACCGACACCGAGTACCGCATTGAGCACGACACGATGGGCGAGGTGCGCGTTCCCGTGAACGCGCTCTACAGCGCGCAGACGCAGCGTGCCGTGGAGAACTTCCCGATCTCGGGAACCGGGCTGGAGTCGACGCAGATCGCAGCCCTGGCACGGATCAAGAAGGCGGCTGCTCTCGCGAACAAGGAGCTCGGCACGCTCGACGGCGCCATCGCGGACGCCATCGCCGGCGCGGCGGACGAGGTCGCCACGGGCATCCACGACGGTGAGTTCCCGGTCGACACGTACCAGACGGGTTCGGGCACGTCCTCGAACATGAACATGAACGAGGTGCTCGCCACCCTCGCGACCCGTCGCCTGGGCGCCCCCGTGCACCCGAACGACCACGTCAACGCATCGCAGTCGTCGAACGACGTCTTCCCGACCTCGGTGCACATCGCGGTGACGCAGTCGCTCATCGACACGCTCATCCCCTCACTCGACCACCTCGCGGTCGCGCTCGAGGCGAAGGCGGAGCTCTGGAAGACGGCCGTGAAGTCGGGCCGTACGCACCTCATGGACGCCACCCCCGTCACCCTCGGCCAGGAGTTCGGCGGCTATGCCCGTCAGGTCCGTCTCGGCATCGAGCGTGTGCAGTCGGCTCTCCCCCGTGTCGCGGAGGTCCCGCTCGGCGGCACCGCCGTCGGCACCGGCATCAACACCCCGCTCGGCTTCCCGCAGAAGGTCATCGCGCTGCTCGCCGCCGAGACCGAGCTGCCGATCACCGAGGCGAAGGACCACTTCGAGGCACAGGCCAACCGCGACGGTCTCGTCGAGGCATCCGGCGCGCTGCGCACGATCGCCGTCTCGCTGACCAAGATCAACAACGACCTGCGCTGGATGGGCTCGGGCCCCAACACCGGTCTCGGCGAACTGCACATCCCCGACCTGCAGCCGGGCTCCTCGATCATGCCGGGCAAGGTCAACCCGGTCGTCCCCGAGGCCGTGCTCATGGTGTGCGCACGTGTCATCGGCAACGACGCGACGGTCGCGTGGGCCGGAGCATCCGGATCCTTCGAGCTCAACGTCGCGATCCCCGTCATGGGCACCGCACTGCTTGAGTCCATCCGCCTGCTCGCGAACGCCTCGCGCGTCCTCGCAGACAAGACCATCGACGGCCTCGAGGCCAACCTCGAACGTGCGGCCGCCTTCGCAGGCATGTCGCCCTCGATCGTCACCCCTCTCAACAAGCTCATCGGCTACGAGGCAGCGGCGAAGATCGCGAAGTACTCGGTCGCCGAAGGCATCACTGTGCGCGACGCAGTGATCGCCCTGGGCTACGTCGAGCGCGGCGAGCTCACCCTCGAGCAGCTCGACGAGAAGCTCGACCTGCTGTCGATGACGCACCCGGGCTGACCCCGAGAAGCAGAGAGGGCGGATGCCTCGGAGAGACGATCTCCGAGGCATCCGCCCTCTTTCTTTGCCGGCCTCAGCTGAGTTCGCCGCCCTCCAGCAGTTCCGTGACGAGGGCCGCGATCGCCGACCGCTCGGAGCGGGTCAGCGTGACATGGCCGAAGAGCGCGTGACCCTTCAGCGTCTCGATGACCGAGGCGATTCCGTCGTGCCGGCCGACGCGCAGGTTGTCCCGCTGCCCGACATCGTGAGTCAGCACGACACGCGAGTTCTGGCCCATGCGGCTCAGCACCGTCAGCAGCACGTTGCGTTCGAGCGACTGCGCCTCATCCACGATCACGAAGGCGTCGTGAAGGGAGCGTCCACGGATGTGCGTCAGCGGCAGAACCTCGAGCATGCCGCGCGCGACGACCTCTTCGAGCACGTTGCCGGAGACGACGGAGCCCAGTGTGTCGAAGACCGCCTGACCCCACGGCCCCATCTTCTCGCCCTGGTCGCCCGGGAGGTAGCCGAGTTCCTGCCCACCGACGGCGAACAGAGGACGGAAGACGATGATCTTGCGCTGCTGCTGCCGTTCGAGAACGGCCTCCAATCCGGCGCAGAGGGCGAGCGCGGACTTGCCGGTGCCCGCGCGACCGCCGAGCGAGACGATGCCGACCTCCGGATCGAGCAGAAGGTCGATGGCGATCCGCTGCTCCGCTGAGCGTCCGTGCAGGCCGAAGACCTCACGGTCACCGCGCACCAGCGCGAATTCGCCGTCGCCGACCACGCGACCGAGCGCCGATCCGCGCTCCGAGTGGATGATGAGGCCCGTGTTCACCGGCAGGCCGCGCGCGGCCTCACTCACCCCGACTTCGCTTTCGTAGAGGTCGCTCATCTCGTCGCCCGACAGCGGCAGCGGCGCGATGCCACTCCAGCCGGAGTCGACGGCCTGCTCCGCGAGGTACTCCTCGGCGATGAGACCCAACGATGCCGCCTTGACCCGCATCGGCAGGTCCTTGGAGACGATGGTCACGTCCTGCCCGTCCTGGGACAGGTGCATGGCGACAGCGAGAATGCGGCTGTCGTTGTCGTTCAGGCGGATGCCGCTCGGAAGCACCGAGGCATCCGTGTTCGCCAGCTCCACCCGCAGCGTGCCGCCGTCCCCGACCGGCACCGGGAAGTCGAGGCGCCCGTGCTCGACGCGCAGCTCGTCGAGGTGACGCAGCGCCTGACGGGCGAAGTAGCCGATCTCCGGATCGTGCCGCTTGCTCTCGAGCTCGCTGATCACGACGACCGGAACCACGATCGAGTGCTCTGCGAAGCGGAAGAACGCCCGCGGATCCGACAGCAGCACGGACGTGTCGAGCACGTAGGTGCGAAGGCGCTGATCGGAGGTGTCCGCGGTGCCCGTGCGACGGGCGCTGTGCGGTGCTGAACGAGTGTCCTGTTGTGCGGTGTGTGCGGCCACGACCCTCTCCCGACCCGGGTTTTCCCGGTGTTAGGCGAATCGGCCAGGGCCACGAGTCGCGATCCAGAAGGCCGACCCGATCGGGCACCGTGCCCGATGCCATGAAGGTACGGCGCGCACCCGGTCCGTATTCGGATCGACACGCGGCGAATCTGTTACTCGGAGGTGAACTTCTCGTATCCGGCAGAGCCGATGGCCTCGTCGAGCTGCGCGAGCGTGTCATCGCTCGTGCCGACGTGGGCCGAGACTCGGATGCTGACGCCGCGGGCCGTCGCTCGGACGCCGGCATTCGCGAGGCTTGCCGCGAGCTGCGCCGGGTTCTCCGGCAGGAAGTTGACGATGCCTGCGCGCTGCTCGTGCGCGCGGGGCGTCTGCACCGCGATCCCGTAGGAGTCCGCGATCTCGAACAGGCGGTCGGTACGCTCCATGAGGGCCGCTTCGATCGCCGCGACACCGGCATCGCGGGCCGTCGTGAGGCCCATCGCGAGGCGGGCCACTGCCAGCTGGTCGGGGCTCGCCACGGTGTAGGCGTTCGCACTCGGCGACGGTGCAGGGAGCATGTCCAGGGGCAGACCCCCGTCGACGCCGCCGAAGCCCGACAGCACAGGCGTGATGCGCTCTCGGGCTCGGGCAGAGAACGTGGCGAAGCCTGTTCCCCGACCTGCCCGCAGCCACTTGTAGCCGTGGCCGACGATGACGTCCGCCGCGGCGTAGTCCGCCTCGATCACGCCGAAGGACTGCACGGCGTCGACGATCAGCAGACGATCCGGGCCGAGGACCTCACGCAGGGCGGACAGGTCCGTGCGATATCCGGTGCGGAAGTCGACATGGCTCACGACAAGCGCCGTCACATCGTCGTCGAGGGCCGCGGCGACAGCATCCGGTGTCACGAAGCCCGCGTGCGGGTCGTCGTCATCGAAGTCCATCCACCGCGCCCGTGCTTTGCCGAACGCGGCCGCGCGCTCAAGCGTGACCGTGATGCTGGGGAACTCCGAGGATGCGGCCAGCACCACACCGGACAGCCCGTACAGTGCATGCATGAGGCCGTACGTGGCGGACGGCTGCAGCGTCACCGTGTCGGCGGACACGTCGAGCATCTCGGCGAGCAGCTCGCGCGCCTCGGGGACGCGGTCATGCACGAGCGTGTGCGACGCGGGACGCGGGCTCCCGAGAAGTTCAGCGTCGGCGACGGCTTCTGCCGTGATCGCCGGAGAGAGCAGACCGTATGCCGCCCAGTTCAGGTACCCGTACTCCTCGCCGAAGGTCGACCGGTACTCCTCGAGAGCGCTCATCCTGCAATTCTCCCACGGAAGCGAGACGCAGAGCCGCCGCCGAGGGGTGCGGAGATCTACCGTCCGAAACGGCGGTCGCGGTCGGCGTAGTCACGGATCGCCCGGAGGAAGTCGACCTCGCGCAGGTCGGGGCCCAGCGCCTCCACGAAGTAGAACTCGCTGTGTGCACTCTGCCAGAGCAGGAAGTCACTCAGCCGCTGCTCGCCGCTCGTGCGGATGACGAGATCCGGATCGGGCTGCCCACCGGTGTAGAGGTGCTCCCCGATCATCTCGGGTGTCAGGTGGGCCGCGAGATCTTCCAACCTGCCGCCGGAGGCCTCGTGCTGCGCGATGATGCTGCGCACCGCGTCGACGATCTCTGCACGCCCGCCGTATCCCACGGCCAGGTTCACATGCAGCCCCGTATTGTCGCGAGTGCGCTCCTCCGCCTCCGCGAGCACGCGCGCAAGGGGTGGTGGCAGCAGGTCGGTGCGTCCGACGTGCTTGACCCGCCAATTGCGCGCATGCGACAGCGAGTCGGCGAGCTCTGCGATGATCTCGATGAGATCTTCGATCTCCTGGCTGTCACGTTTGGTGACGTTGTCACTGGAGAGCAGATACAGCGACACGACGGGGATGCCGAGATCGTCGCACCACTCGAGGAACTCTCGCATCTTCGCCGCACCGGCGCGATGACCATGTGCGGCCGTCGCGAGTCCCAGCTGGCGCGCCCAGCGTCTGTTGCCATCGATCATCATGGCAACGTGTCGTGGCATCGTCGCGGGATCGAGTCGGCGACGGAGCCGTCGGCTGTACAGCCGATAGAGAGGCCCGCGCCCCTCATCCACACGCGCATTCACGGTCCCACGCTACCGCGCGCATGCCTGGATATGTACCGTGCGCGGCATGCGCGCCGACATAGAGTGTGCAACGTGACCCGACGACACGATCCCCCGGTCCCCGACGTTCCCCAGCTGCCGCTGCTCGATGAGGCAGCGGACGATGCGCACGTCGAGATCAGACCGACGTGGCGGGGGTGGATCCACGCCGGGACCTTCCCGGTCGCGATCGCGGCGGGCACCGTGCTGATCGTCCTGGCTCAGGGCGCACCGGCCAAATGGGCATCGGCCGTCTTCATGGCCTCGTCGCTTCTCCTCTTCGGAAACTCCGCCCTGTACCACCGTTTCGACTGGCGGCCGAGGGTCAAGGTCATCCTGAAGCGGATCGATCACGCGAACATCCTGCTGCTGATCGCCGGCACGTACACGCCGATCGCTGTGCTCGCACTCCCTCCGGAGAAGGGCACGCTCCTGCTGTTCCTGGTCTGGGGAGGCGCCCTGCTCGGGATCCTCTTCCGCGTCTTCTGGATCAACGCCCCGCGCTGGCTCTATGTCGCCTTGTACCTGCTGCTCGGCTGGGCTGCGGTCATGTACATGGTCGATCTCGTCATCGCGAATGTGGCGATGATGGTGCTGGTCTGTGTGGGAGGTCTGCTCTACACGGCGGGGGCCGTCGTCTACGCCGTCAAGAAGCCCAATCCGTGGCCGGGTCGATTCGGCTTCCACGAGATCTTCCACGTGTGCACCGTCCTGGCATTCCTCTGCCACTGGACGGCATGCCTGCTCATCGCCCTCGCGCCGCTCTCGCCGTCACTCGGTCTCCCAGGCTGACGCCTCGCGCCGCCGTCTCGGTCAGCGTGAGGAGTCGGACGCCTCCGGCGCCTCGGGATCCACGGGCTTCGCCGGCGGCTCTGCTCCCTCGGCCGCGGCTGCCTCTTCCGCATCCAGTTCGGCGCGCACCTCTTCGCGATAGCGCACGCGACGGATACGGCGCTGCATGTCGGCGATCAGGAGGATGACCGCGATCAGCACGATCACGATCGCTGCGAAGCCGATCGGACCCGGCGTCACCAGGTCGGGATCGACCGTGGGCGTCGGAGTGGGGGTCGAGGTCACTGCACGCACGAGCGCGTCGATCATGTGTCCGCCTTCCGTGCGCGAAGCACTTAGCCTAGAAGTACCAGCCTAACGATTGGAACGAGTGTTCGTGACGACCAGCCAGCACCTCGACGAGCGATACGGTCGCGTCCGCCGAGGACGCCTCCCCTGGGTGATCGGCGGGCTTCTCGCCGTCATCGCCATCGTCATCGGCGGGTGGATCACAGTACGCAGCTCCATCGACGCCGTCGACATCACCGATCTCGGTTTCCATGTCGCCGATGAGCACAGTGTCACGATCGACTTCCAGATCGTCGCCCCGCACGACCGCCCCGTCTACTGCGCCCTGGAGGCCCTCGACGAGGAGTTCGGCATCGTCGGCTGGCGCATCGTCGAGTACTCCCCCTCCGAGTCGCGCGCCCGCGCCTTCACCGAGCGAATCCCCACCGTCGCCGAGGCGACGACGGGTTTGGTGAACACCTGCTGGGTCGCTTAGGATCATCGTGAAACCCGACGCCCCGGAACACTCCGGGGCGTCTTGGCATATCCCCGCGCATCTGCCTGCGGGGCCACGAATGAAGGAGTTGCGCCGTGTCCAACGACGCCCAGGTTCCCTTCCTTACGCAGGAAGCGTACGACCGACTCGCCAGCGAGTTGGAGATGCTTTCGACGACCGGTCGCGATGAGATCGCCAAGCGCATCGAGGCTGCCCGTGAAGAGGGCGACCTCAAGGAGAACGGCGGCTATCATGCCGCGAAAGACGAGCAGGGCAAGCAGGAGGCGCGCATCCGCACGCTGGAGCACCTGCTGAAGACGGCGAAGGTGGGCGAGGCTCCCGAGAGCCGCGGCATCGTCGAGCCCGGAACGGTCGTCACGGCGATCGTCGCCGGTGGCGAAGAGACGTTCCTCCTCGGCAGCCGCGAGATCGCCGCCGGCGATGATCTCGATGTCTACAGCGAAGCGAGTCCGCTCGGCACCGCGATCATGGGCCTCAAGGTCGGAGACAAGACCGCCTACGAGGCGCCCAACGGCCGTTCGATCGCCGTCGAGGTGCTGAAGGTCGACACCTACGCGGGCTGAGTCCGTACCCAGCCCGCGTCAGGTCTACTCAGTCGGGTACGACGATCGGGTTGTATCCCGCGCGGCGCAGGGTCTCGAGCGTAAGCTCCGAGTGCTCTGCGCCGCGCGTTTCGATACTGAGCTGCAGGATGACCTCGCTGATCTGCAGGCCCTGTCCGTGACGCGTGTGCATGACCTCCATCACGTTCGCGCCGGCTGTCGCGACGAGCTCGGACACCCGCGAGAGCTGACCGGGCCGATCAGGCAGCGGGATGCGGATCGTCAGGTAGCGACCGGATGCCGCGAGCCCGTGCGAGACCACACGCTGCAGCAGCAGCGGATCGATGTTCCCGCCGGACAGCACCACCATCGTGGTGCCGGCGTCCTTGATCTTCCCCGCGAGGATCGCCGCAGCGCCCACGGCTCCAGCCGGTTCCACGACGACCTTCGACTGCTCCAGCAGAACGAGGATCGCGCGGGCGATGTCATCGTCCGTGACGGTGACGACCTCGTCGACGAGTTCCTGAATGATCTCGAAGGGCACTGCTCCTGGCCGCGCCACGAGAATGCCGTCCGCGATCGTCGGGTGCGTCTCGATCTCGACGGGGTGTCCTGCGGCCAGCGACGGCGGCATCGCAGCAGCGTTCTCCGCCTGCACGCCGATCACGCGCACCGTCCGTCCGGCGCGGGCCGCGGCGGCCTTGGCCGCGGAGGCGACGCCGGCGATGAGCCCGCCGCCGCCGATGCCCATGATGATCGTGTCGGTCTCGGGAGCGTCTTCGAGCAGCTCCAGTCCCAGAGTGGCCTGGCCGACGACCACATCACGGTGGTCGAAGGGGTGGATGACCACGGCGCCCGTGCGCTCGGCGAACTCGTCGGCCAGCCGCAGCGACGTGGAGACGGTCTCGCCCTCGAGGACGACCTCTGCCCCGTAACCCCGCGTCGCGAGCAGCTTGGGCACAGGCACGCCCAGCGGCATGAAGATCGTGGCAGGGATGCCGAGCATCTGCGCCGCGAGCGCGACGCCCTGTGCATGGTTGCCCGCGGACGCCGTGACGACTCCACGCGCACGCTCTTCGGCGGTCAGACGCGAGAGGCGATGCGTGGCTCCGCGCACCTTGAACGATCCGGTGCGCTGCAGGTTCTCCATCTTCAGCAGCACGGGCGACCCCAGCGCATCGCTGAGGGTTCGCGAGGGGAGCACCGGGGTGTGCGAGATGACGGGAGCAAGGCCTTTCGCTGCCTCTTCGATCTCGGCGAGCGTGGGAATCATGAACGCATCCGGAGTCTGGGTATCGGCGGCGGGGGTGACAGTGGTCAACGAGCGTCCTTTCTCGTGCGCGGCACGGTGCTCCAGATGAGATCCCCAGGCGGTGGGGCTCCGGTACGCCAGGCACCACTGCTTAGGGTGACGGCGACGACATTGACGAACGCGGCGAGGGGCACGGCGAACAGCGCGCCGGGAATACCGGCGATCATCGCACCGCCGGCGACGACGAGGACGACGGCGAGCGGGTGCACCTTCACGGCCGAACCCATGAGGATGGGCTGCAGGACGTGGCCCTCGAGCTGCTGAACGCCGAGGACGACAACGAGCATCCACAGGGCGATCCATGGTCCGTTGTAGACGAGCGCGAGGAACACGGCGAGCGTTCCGGTGAGCACGGCACCGACGATGGGCACGAAGGAGCCGAGGAAGACGAGAACGGCGACGGGGATCGCCAGCGGGACTCCGAGAAGGAACGCGCCCAGGCCGATGCCGACCGCATCGATCGTGGCGACGAGCATCTGCGTGCGCGCGTAGTTCACGACCGTGCGCCAGCCGTTGCGTGCCGCGGAATCGATCGCGGGGCGCGCATCGCGGGGGAAGAGGCGTACCGTCCACCGCCAGATTCCGGCACCATCTGCGAGGATGCAGAGCAGGATGAACAGAGCCAGCAGGCCGCCGGTGACGACGTGTCCGAAGGTAGAGCCGATCGCAAGGGCCCCGCTCCACAGCAGCTGCGCCTGTTCTTGGAGAAGCGCCAGCCCCTGCTCGATGTACCCCTGGATCTCTTCTGCGGAGAGCTGGAGCGGCCCCGTGACGAGGAAGTTCTGGAACTCATCGAGCGCCTGCACGGTGCGCGTGCGCACGTCGTCTGCCTGCTGCACGATCTGCCAGATCACGAGCCAGAGGAGCCCGGCGACGATGGCGATGGTTCCCACCACCACGATCACGATCGCAAGCCACTTGGGCACGCGCCGACGTTGCAGCGCCTCGAATGCAGGCCACAGCAGTGCTGCGATGAGCAGTCCGATCAGGAGCGGAATCACCAGATACTTGAGCTGGATCACCAGCCAGATGACGACGCCGATCGCGGCGGCGATGATCAGGAGCCGCCAGGCATAGGCCGTGGCGATGCGAAGCCCCGAAGGAAGCGACTGCTCGACTTCGCCGGAGACGGTGCGCATGCGGAAGAGATCACGCACGCGAGGACGATTCTCTTCTGTCATCACCTCAGTTTAGGGCGCGAGGTGGGCGACATTTCATCCGTCTTCGGCGGGGCGGTGTCCGAGGTGGCCGATACGCTGACGACGTGACGGATTCTCTCTCAGCCGCAGAGGCGCGGCGCATGGCCCTG
This sequence comes from Microbacterium sp. GW823-FHT02G05, assembly GCF_058797175.1. Taxonomy (NCBI): domain Bacteria; kingdom Bacillati; phylum Actinomycetota; class Actinomycetes; order Micrococcales; family Microbacteriaceae; genus Microbacterium; species Microbacterium sp. GW823-FHT02G05. The sequence continues at coordinate 1,851,693 of NZ_JBXAJK010000001.1, read as the reverse complement.
GGCGCCCAGGGATTCTCCCGCCGCCGTCCTACCGCACCCCAGGCACGGCACCTGCACACCGCGATGCATCGGCTCGGTGTCCTGCAGATCGACTCGGTCAATGTCTTCGCACGCGCGCACTACATGCCGCTCTATGCCCGGCTGGGTGCATACGATCCTTCGCTGCTCGATCGCACGTTCCTGTCCGGCGGAGGGCGCTACGTCGAGTACCTCGCACATGAGGCGACGTTCGTTCCCGTTGCAGACTGGGCGCTCTGGGACTTCCGCATGCAGGACTATCGGCGGCGCTACGGCCACACATGGCTCGAAGGCGACAATGCACGCACCCTCGCGTGGGTGCGCGATGAACTGGCTGCGCGCGGCCCCTCGCGGCCGGTCGACATCCGCGGAGACGCCCCGAAGAACCGCGGTCCCTGGTGGGACTGGGATGAGGTCAAGCATGCGCTCGAGCACCTCTGGCGCATCGGCGAGGTGGCGATCGCCGGACGACAGGGTTTCGAACGTCGCTACGCGCTCGCGGAGGATGTGATCCCATCAGCGGCGCAGGCTCCACCCGTGGCCCGCGCCGACGCGATCCGCGAGCTGGTTCAACGTGCCGCGCGCTCCCTGGGCGTGGCCACCCAGAGTGACCTCGCCGACTACTACCGCGTCAAAGACCGTCCGCTCGTGCAGCAGGCGCTGCGCGATCTCACCGACGAGGGACTGCTCATACCGACCGTCGTTCGCGGGTGGGAGAAGGGCGGACGCCCACTTCCCGCCTGGCGCCACAGAGACGCGGCCCTGCCGCGACGCATCGATGCAGCGAGCGTTCTCTCGCCGTTCGACCCCGTCGTGTGGTTCCGAGAGCGGGCGCTGCGGCTCTACGGACTCGACTACCGCATCGAGATCTACGTTCCCGCCCATCTGCGACGCTACGGCTACTACTCGCTTCCGGTTCTCGTCGGCGACCGCATTGTCGCCCGCGTCGATCTGAAGGCGGATCGCGCGACCTCGACGCTGCAGGTGCAGTCTGCGTGGTGGGAGCCGAGCGCGAAGCCCGCCGCGGACGCGCCCGCGATCGCTGCCGAGCTGCTCACCGCCGCACGCTGGCAGCAGCTGGAGCATGTGTCGGTGTCACGCTGGGGCGATGCTGCAGACGATCTCGCCCGCATTCTGGACGGCCACACCGCGCATTTCGGATCCTTCACCCGGCACGAGCATCCGCGTGCCGCAGCGCGCCCTTCCTGAGACAGCAACGCGCCCCGCGGCCAAAGCCACGGGGCGCGTGAACGTGAAGACCTCGCTCAGAACTGCACGCGAGGCGGCTCTGCGATGGCCGCCGCGTCGGCGACCTCGAAGAACTCGCGCTCGGTGAAGCCGAGACGTCGCGCGAACAGGTTGTTCGGGAACACCTTGATCTTGGTGTTGAGCTCGCGCACGCCACCGTTGTAGAACCGACGCGAAGCCTGGATCTTGTCTTCTGTGTCGACGAGCGCGTGCTGCAGCTGCAGGAAGTTCTGGCTCGCCTGGAGCTGCGGATAGGCCTCGGCGACCGCGAAGAGGCTGCGCATCGCCTGCTGAAGGTGCCCCTCAGCAACGCCCGCCTCGGCGGGGCCCGCAGCATTGAGCGTCTCTGCTCGCGCACGGGTGACGTTCTCGAACACAGCCTTCTCATGAGCCGCATAGCCCTTGACGGTGTCGATGAGGTTGGGGATCAGGTCGGCACGGCGCTTCAGCTGCACCGTGATGCCGCTCCATGCTTCGTCAACGCGCACGTTGAGCTGGACGAGTGCGTTGTACGTCGACCACAGGTAGATTCCGAGCGCGGCGACCAAAACTACCAAAACGCCGACGACGACGACTACCGGAATGAGCGCCTCCATGTGGGGCGACCCCCCTTTCACCTCAGTTGCTTCATCCTATGCGGACACCCTGCATGGCGTCTGCGAAGTTGCAGTGTCCGCCCGCTACTCGCCCAGGACGCGAGTGAGATAGCGGTTTCCGAAGCGGCGCTCCGGGTCCATCCGATCGCGCAGGGCGACGAAATCGTCGAAGCGCGGGTAGCGATCGCGGAGCTCAGAAGCGCCGATCGAATGCAGCTTGCCCCAGTGCGGACGTCCACCGTGCTCGAGCATGACCTGCTCGACGGCATCGAAGTAGGACCGGGGGTCGTGCCGCCAGTAGCGGTGCACGGCAATGTATGCACTCTCGCGGCCGTGGGCCGTCGACAACCAGATGTCGTCGCTCTTCGCGAAACGCACTTCGATCGGGAATTCGATTTTCCACCCGCGCTTCCGGACGAGGGTCTGCACCGCACGAAACGCGGCAACGACGTTCTCCACCGGCAGCGCGTACTCCATCTCGCGGAACCGGACGTTCCTGTGCTGCGTGAACACCCGATGCGAATGGTCGGTGTACTCGCGGTCTCCTGTGAGCTTCACCGCAAGGCGGCTGAACGCAGGCGTGATGGCGGGGACCACCACCCCTGCCGCGCAGACTGCGCGGTAGATGCCGTTGGACAGCAACGTCTCATCCACCCACTTGCCGACGACCGGGAGCGGAGCGCGAACAGCGGATTCCGGGAGCCGGTCCTGACGCTTGGTCAGGGCGACGTCGGTGTGCGGGAACCAGTAGAACTCGAAATGATCAGACGCCGCCACACGATCGTTCAGCGTTGCGAGCACGTCGTCGAGCGGCGCCGGCTGATCGATCGCATGCATGACGAACGCGGGGACGCACTGCAGCGTGACGTCGACCAGGATCCCGAGCGCTCCGAGCCCGAGCGCCACCGCCGGCAGCAACTCGGCGTTCTGGGTCTCATCGATCGTGAGAAAGTCGCCCGCCGCCGTGATGAGTGTCGCCCCGACGACCTGTGTCGAGATGCCACCGAACCCGGCCCCGGTGCCGTGTGTGCCGGTCGAGATCGCCCCGGCGATCGACTGCCGGTCGATGTCGCCGAGATTCTCCATCGCCAGACCGTACGGTGCGAGCAACGTGGGGATGCGATGCAAGCGCGTTCCGGCGAGGAGCGTCACACGTCCGCGTTGCTCATCGACCCGCGACAGCCCCTGCAGTTCGTCGAGCTCCAGCAGCACGTCGGGTGCGACCGCGATCCCGGTGAAGCTGTGCCCTGCGCCGACCGCCTTGATCCGAAGGCCATGCGCGGCTGCCGCCACCACGGCACGCTGGACGCCCTCAGGGCTGCGGGGACGCTCCACCCGCTGCGGGCGCACCGACGCCGAGCGGCCCCAGTTCTGCCAGGTTCCGCCGATCTGCGTCATAGAAACGCCTTTCCCTCACCGCGATACGTCAACAGCTCATCGACGATCTCCGAACCGTCGATCAGGTGGTAGTGCGTGATCCGCTCGGCGGGTTCTCCGCTCTTGGCATGCCGCCACCAGGTCCGATCTCCCACCCTCAGGTCCGCAGCCGATGCTCCCTGCAGCGGTGTCTGCACCTCTCCGGCCGCTTCCCGCGGCATCGTGCGCAGCCCTGCTGGCCACACGGGCATCGGCTGACGTGATGTCTGGGCAGGTCCGGACGCGATCCAACCGCCTCCCAGCACGGTCGCGATGTCGGATGCCGGTCGTCGCGCGACATCGAAGGCGAACGCCGCCGCCGGGGCCGGCTGGAACGAACGATATCCGTCGAAGAGGTGACCGGCGAGGAGCCCACTGCCCGCGCTCGCCTCGGTCAGCACCTCGTCGGCGCCGGTGTACTCGAGCGATCCGGTGCCTCCGCCGTTGATGAACTCCAGCGGTACGAGCGCAGTCAGCGCCTCCACGATCCCGGCACGACGCTCGCGCAGTTCATCCTTCGAGCGCGCCTGCACGAAACGGATGAGCGCATCGGATGCTCCGGTCTGGTCGCCCTGACCGGCGATCTGCGCCTCGTACATCTGGACGCCCACGAGTTGGAAGCCCTCACGCTCTGTGAGTTTCCGCGCGAAAGCCGCCACGTCCGCAACCGAATGCAGAGGCGAGCGGTAGACGCCGATGTGACCGAGTGCGGCGGAACGCCATGACGCATCCGCGTCGATCGCCACGCGCAGTCGCGGTCGTTGCTGCGGGGGCGCGACCTCGTCGATGAAATCCAGCTGCTCCAGGCTGTCGATCATCAGCGTGATCCGGCTCGCTGCCTGCTCATCCGCCACGAGTCGGGCGAGACCCGCGCGATCGGCCGTCGGATAGCCGAGCACGATGTCGTCGTGCCACTCCGACAGCCAGAGCGCCTCATCCAGAGTGAAGCAGAGCAGCCCCTGATATCCGGGAACGCGCAGCACCGCGTCGATGACGCTGCGCACGCGCACAGACTTCGTCGCCACCCGCAGTGGCAGACCGCCTGAGCGCACGACCATGTCCATGGCGTTGAAGCGCAGGGCATCAAGATCGATGACCGCCACGGGCGCGGGCAGATGCCCCGTGGCGGCTGTGAGACGAGGCCACCAGCGGGCAGGATCGTCCCAGGCATGTCGGTCAGGACGTGGGGCACCGGAGCGGCCGTGATCGGTGTGGCTCTGGTCGGCGGTGAGGTCGAGCACTCCCCCACCCTACGGCCTGATGCCGTCGAATCGCTCGATAGGCTAGCCGGTGCGCCCCCATAGCCCAATGGCAGAGGCAGGCGACTTAAAATCGCTTCAGTCTGGGTTCGAGTCCCAGTGGGGGCACTGTGACGATGAAGGGCTCGCACTCCGAGGAGTACGAGCCCTTCACACCATCAGCGGATGCTACTTCGCAGCGACCTTCTTGGCCGCAGGCTTCTTCGCAGCCGGAGCCTTCGCGGCCGCGGGCTTCGCAGCGGCGGCCTTGGCCGTCGCGGGCTTGGCCGCAGCGGCCTTGGCGGCGGGCTTCTTCGTCGCCTTGTCGGCGACCGGAGCGGCAGCCTTCTCAACAGGCTTCGCCTCGACCGTCTTCACGGTCTCGGTGGTGACGGCCGGACGCGGGCGCGCAGCGAACTCCTCGAAGACATAGCGCGGGTTCTGCACGGTCTGCAGGTTCACGAGGTCGCGGCCGAGCCACAGGTTGTTCCACCAGCCCCACAGCACGCGGAACTTGCGCTCCCACGACGGCATGGCGAGGCCGTGGTAGCCGCGGTGCGCGATCCAGGCGACGAAGCCCTTGAGCGCGATCTTGCCGGACTGGAAGACACCGTTGTAGAGACCGAGGCCTGCGACAGCACCGAGGTTCTTGTGGAAGTACTCCTTCGGCTCCTCACCGCGGAGGACGGCGACGAGGTTCTTCGCCAGGAGCTTGGCCTGACGCACCGCGTGCTGTGCGTTCGGAACGCAGTAGCCGCCGACGCCACCACCCGTGAGGTCGGGAACAGCCGAGATGTCACCCGCGGCCCATGCGCCCTCGACGGGAGCCTCAGCGGTACCGACGCGCAGGTCTGCGCGCGTCGCGATGCGACCGCGCTCTTCCACGGGAAGGTCGCCACCACGGACGACCGTCGGGTTCGCCATGACACCGGCGGTCCACACGATGAGATCGGTGGGAATGACCTCGCCGGTCGACAGCTCGACGTTGCCGTCGACTGCTCCGGTGACCTGCGTGTCGAGGTGCACGAATGCGCCGCGCTTGGCGAGGTCCTTGAGAACCCACTCGCTCGTCGGCAGCGACACCTCGGGCATGATGCGCCCCATCGCCTCGATGAGGTGGAAGTGCGTGTCATCGAAGCTCAGCTGCGGGTACTTCGACACGAGTGCCGAGGCGAGCGAGCGCAGCTCGGCGAACGCCTCGATGCCCGCGAAACCGCCACCGACGACGACGACCGTCAGCAGGCGGTCACGCTCGGGTCCGGCCGGCAGGGACGCTGCGCGGTCGAAGTTCGACATGAGACGGTCACGCACGGCGACGGCCTCTTCGATCGTCTTGAGGCCGATCGCGTTGTCTGCAATGCCCGGGATCGGGAAGGTGCGGGAAACAGCGCCGGCGGTCACGACGATCTGGTCGTACGCGAACTCGTACGGCTCGCCGAGCTCAGGGGTGATCGTCGCCACCTTGTTGGCGTGATCGATGCCGGTGACCTTCGCCGTGATGACGTTGGTGCGCTTGAGGTGACGACGGTGTGCGACGACCGCGTGGCGAGCCTCGATAGACCCTGCGGCCACCTCAGGAAGGAAGGGCTGGTAGGTCATGTACGGGAGCGGGTCAACCATCGTGACTTCCGCTTCACCCTTGCGAAGGTGCTTCTCGAGCTTCCAAGCCGTGTAGAAGCCCGCGTAGCCGCCACCGACAATCAGAATCTTGGGCACAGGGGGACAACTCCTCGTCGTCATTGGGCAGACGTGCGTCGATCGCGCGCCAATCGGATGCGCCGGGCAGCTGCAGTGACGCCAAGCGCTACAAGAATACCAGCCGCGGTGAGTGCCAAGAGCGGAAGTGTGCCATATGTCAATGTCTCGACGGTGGGAATGAGCGGGCTGTCGGCTTTCGTCGGCTGGTCCGCCTGCGGAACGGGCGGCAGAGCGACGGGTGCGGACGTCGGCACGGGAATCGGCTCCGAGGGGGCGCGACGATGCAGATGCACCCATTCCGCGAGGCTTCCCAGCGGATTCTCCTCCACCGTCGAAACCTCGGCACTGACAGCCGCAGCCGCGTCGACGAGGCCGAACCCGTACAGCGGATCGGGCACGCTGGTCGCGGCAGGCGCGGGACGCGCCGTCGATATGACCCGGTTTATGACGTTCGCGGCGTCCATGTCGGGGTGCGCGGCACGCACGAGTGCCACGATGCCGGAAACGATGGGTGCGGCGCCACTGGTCCCGTTCCAGCGTTCGACGGTGCCCGCCGCCGTCACACCCAGCAGTCCTTCGCTGGGGGCAGATACGGCGATCGTGATGCCCTGCGTCGACGCCGACTGGCTCGCGGTGCCGTGCTGGTCGACGCCACCCACGGTGAGCACACCCGGGATCGTCGCGGGCGCCCCGACCACGGTCGTACCGCTCCCGCGGTTTCCGGCGGCGACGACCACGACCACGTCGTTCTCGAACGCATGCAGGAACGCCTTGTCCCAGCTGGGATCCCAGCCGAGCGTGTTCATCGTGAACGAGAGGTTGATCACATCGGCACCGTTGTCGACAGCCCAGATGATCGCCTCGGCCACCTGCGTGGTGAAGGGCACGGTGGCCGAGGCACCGAACCCGAGCGAGATCGAGAGCAGATTGGCCTCCGGAGCGACACCGATCATGCCGGTGCCATCCGGCGCACCGCGGCCGGCAGCGAGAGACGCCACCCGCGACCCGTGGTCGCTGTCGATAGGCCCGAGTGGCGTCCGACCGTCCGCGGAGCCGTTGCCCGAGACATCCGTCCCGTCCGTGACCGCGCCTGCGAAAGCCGCCGGGCCCCGGGCGATCCCCGTGTCGATGACCGCGATCGTCACTCCGGCGCCGCGGGTCGTCTTCCACGCCTCGCGGATGCGCGCGCCGTCGAGCCAGTACTCCTGTGCACGGGTCGGGTCGCTCGGCTTATCCGGGATCGTCGGTGCGGGGCTGGGTGTCGCGGCGAACAGCGTGAACGAGACGGTGAGCACGCCGAGCGCGGCGAAGACCCGCGTATGCAGTCGTCGTGCTCTCATGCCTCCCCCTCGCTCTTCGATGCGCGCTGCGGCAGTGCGGCCGGCTCAGCCCGTGGTCGTGGTCTCTGCGCCCGCAAGGGCCGCGCCTGGTGTGACGCATTCGCAGCGCTCGGGACTCCAGCGTGAGCGGCGGAGCGCCTCATCGCCGATGGGATTGACACCGGGACCTGCCGCGAGAGCGTGACCTGCGAGTGCATGCAGGCACTTGACCCGGGTGGGCATGCCCCCGGAAGAGACACCGGCGATCTCGGGCACCTCGCCGAAGGGCGCACGATCGGCGAGGAAAGCCTCGTGCGCACGTCGGTAGGCGGCCGCGATCTCTTCGTCGTCCTCCAGCAGCGCGGCCAACTCCGGCATGACCTGGGTCGCTTCCAGTGTCGACATCGCGGACGTCGCGGCCGGGTGGGTCAGATAGTAGAAGGTGGGGAACGGTGTGCCGTCCGGAAGCCGCGGCGTCGTCGCGACGACCGTCGGGTTGCCGCAGACGCAGCGCGCGGCGATTCCCACCACGCCCCGGGCTTCACGTCCCAGTTGCGCCGAGACGACGGCGATCTCCTGGGCGGTGGGCGGAGCGAAAGGAGGCGTGGTCACCCCTCCAGGGTACGGGAGGGGTGCTGAACGATTCTCAGAGATGACTCAGAAAGCACGACCGCGAGCGGTCGATCACGGAGCGGGCGTCTCGGTCTCGGGCCCGGTGACGGTCTGCGCGAGGCCCGATGCGGCGAGCGTGCGCAGGATCTGCGGCATCCAATCCGCCTCGCGCTCTTTCAGCTCGCCGCTCACCGGCTCCTGCTCGCGAGGCAGCGCATCGGGGTCGAGGTCGTTGTCGACGAGATACACGATCTCGCCCGGCTTGACGTAGTAGAGGCGCTCCCGCGCCTGCGTCGTGATGTACGCCGGGTCGTTCCAGCGATCACGTTCGGCCTTGAGTTCGGCGATGCGCTCTTCACTGACGTGGACGGCCTGCTCCAGTGCGGCGATCTTCTGCCGCTGCTCGATGTACGTGCCGAGGGTGGGCACCAGCACCCAGGCGCCGAGGACGACCAGCGAGAGCATGATGACCATGAAGGTCGAGAGACGGATGCCGCTGACCCAGCCGCGGACGTCGATCGTGCCGGTCTCGGGTCGAGCTCTGTCCGCTGTGCGACCCGTCGTGCGCGGAGACGACGAAGGGGGAGCCGGTCGTCGTGACATGGCTCCCCCTCCGTTCAGTGCTCAGTGCGTTCGCGCGTTCGTCTCGCCTCAGGCGGAGAAACGCGGGAAGGCCGAAGCGCCGGCGAAGACCGCCGCGTCGCCCAGCTCTTCTTCGATGCGCAGAAGCTGATTGTACTTCGCGACACGCTCGCTGCGAGCAGGCGCACCCGTCTTGATCTGACCCGCGTTGGTGGCGACGGCGAGGTCGGCGATCATCGTGTCTTCGGTCTCACCCGAACGGTGCGAGAGCATCGCCGTGTAGCCCGAGCGCTGCGCGAGGCTGACGGCGTCGAACGTCTCGGTGAGCGTCCCGATCTGGTTGACCTTGACGAGCAGCGAGTTCGCGACGCCGCGCTTGATGCCGTCGGCGAGGCGCTGCGGGTTGGTAACGAACAGGTCGTCGCCGACGAGCTGCACCTTCTTGCCGAGGGCGTCGGTGAGGAGGCTCCAGTTGTCCCAGTCGTCCTCAGCGAGTGCGTCCTCGATCGTGACGATCGGGAAGTCGTTGACGAGGCCGACGTAGTACTCGATCAGCTCGGGGCCGGTCCAGTCCTTGTTGTCGAGGCGGTAGACGCCGTCCTTGAAGAACTCGGTCGCAGCGACGTCGAGGCCGAGCGCGATGTCCTTGCCCGGGGTGAAACCGGCCTTCTCGATCGCCTTGATGAGGAACTCGAGACCCTCGCGGTTGCTGGGCAGGTCGGGCGCGAAGCCACCCTCGTCGCCGAGGCCCGTGGCGTAGCCGGCGGCCTTCAGCTCACTGCGGAGCACGTGGTACGTCTCCACGCCCCAGCGGAGCGACTCTGCGTAGGTCTCTGCGCCGATCGGAGCGAGGAAGAACTCCTGCATGTCGATGCCGTTGTCGGCGTGCTCGCCGCCGTTGATGACGTTGAAGAGCGGAACGGGCAGCAGGTGCGCGTTCGGACCGCCGAGGTAGCGGAAGAGCGGGAGGTCGGAGGAGTCTGCGGCCGCCTTGGCGACGGCGAGGCTCACGCCGAGGATCGCGTTGGCGCCGACGCGGCCCTTGTTGCTGGTGCCGTCGACCTCGATGAGGATCTCGTCGATGACGCGCTGTTCGCTGGCTTCCATGCCCTCGATCGCCGGGCCGAGCTCGTCGATGACGGCCTCGACGGCCTTCAGGACACCCTTGCCGCCGTAACGGCTCTTGTCGCCGTCGCGAAGCTCGTATGCCTCGAACGCGCCGGTGGACGCACCGGAGGGAACGGCGGCGCGCTGCACGATACCGTCATCGAGAAGCACCTCCACCTCGACGGTCGGGTTACCGCGCGAGTCGAGAATCTCGCGAGCGCCTACAGCCTCGATCTGTGCCACGTATGTGCTCCTTGCTCAGGGGGAAGGGTGTGGTGGAGCGACGTCGATCCGTGGTCAGTCTAGCCGTGTGCGCGGATGCGCTCAGGCGAGCAGGGCGAGTGCGACGCCGTCCCAGCCCTTCAGGCCGACGGTCTGCAGGGCTGTGGCGTCGAATCGCGGGTCCTCCCCCAGCATCCGCAGGCCCGCGAGAGTGCCCTGCACCTTGGAGTCGGTGCTGTCGGCGCGGAGGATCTCCCCGTCACGGCCGATGTTGTCGAGGACGACCAGTGCCCCCGGATGTCCGAGCTTTGCGGCCCAGTCGAGGTAGAGCGTATTCGACTCCTTGTCGGCGTCGATGAAGATCAGATCGAAGCCCGGCACGAGGGTCGGCAGGACCTCAGCACCGCGGCCGATGCGGATGTCGACGCGCTCTCCCACCCCCGCGGCATCGATGTTCGCGCGCGCCACGGCGGCATTCTGTGCCTCGGCCTCGATCGTGACCACACGGCCGGCCTCACCGACGGCGCGGGCGAGCCAGATCGTGGAGTAGCCCCCGAGCGTTCCGATCTCGAGCACTCGGCGTGCACCTCCGAGGCGCGCGAGGAGGTGCAGCAGCTTGCCGGAGACGGGGGCAACCTCGATCGCCGGGAGTCCCGCGGCATGCTGCGCCGCGAGCGTCGCCTCCAGCGCCGGATCGTGCCCTACGAGGAGGTCAGCGAGCAGTTCATCGGCCGCTGCCCAGTTCTGCGGTGTCGGTTGCGCCATGCTCCTCAGCCAAGTCGCTGGGCGCATCGCCGTCAAGGGGCCGACGGAGCATCACGGCGCTGGTGTCTCTGCGGCAGGCGGCGCCACCACGCGCTCGCGACGCGGAGCGAGCGCGGGCTGCGTGCGGAACTGACCGGTGAGTGCGAGGACGAGCGCGACGACGGCGAGGACGCCCCAGCTGACAACGCCCAGCGGTCCGACGATCGCCAGGTCGAACGGGGTTCCGATGGGTTGCAGCAGCAGGATGAGCCCGGCCGCGGCGTTGAGTGCACCGTGCCCGACGACCGCCGGCCAGACCGAGCCCGAACGCAGGCGCAGCCATCCGAAGAAGACGCCCCAGGCGACGCATCCGCCCATCATGAACAGCACTCCCGTGATGTCGGTACGGCCGAAGTTGTAGCCGAGCAGGATGATCGGCGCATGCCACAGCCCCCAGATCGCGCCGCTCAGAACGAGCGCCGGCCAGGTGCCGAGGGGACGGAGCGCTGGCAGCAGCCAGCCGCGCCACCCGATCTCCTCGCCGAATGCGGCAACGCTGTTGATGAGAGCGCCGAGGGGAACCATGGCCAGCTGTGCGACGACCAGCGCTTCAACGGGCGGGAGTGGGGCGCCCGCCGGTGTCGCAGATTCGAGAAGCGCAGCGTATGCCGCGAAGGTGAAGTCCGGCTGAGCCAGCCCGAGCAGTGCGGATGCCGCCACGATGAGCACGATCAGCACGACAGGTGCGAGCCATCCGGCGACGATGAGCCAGACGACGCGCTTGGCGGGGCGCAGGGGCCACAGCCCCAGGAACCGCGCCCGCTCCCCCTTCGCGGGAACGCGCAGTGCGAGCATCACGATCAGAGTTGCGACCGCGGGGGTCCACATCATGAGAGGCAGCAGCAGCGGCGCGATGGGTGCCGCCAGCCCCTCGCCCAGCCAGAGGGGCAGTGCGACGAGCCAAGCGAGCGCGCAGGCGGTCACAACGAAGAGCGCGACCGCGCCCCACGGGACCTTCCGAAGAGAGTGAGCGGGCGAGGAGGTCATGCGTCGTCCTTTCGAGCGGATGCGGCGGTGCTCAGCACAGCCGCACAGGTAGTGGCGTCATCGACCGTGACGACCATGATCTTTCCGTTGCTGCGCGTCACTTCGATTCCTTCGCCGGTGCGCAGGACGACGCCGAACCGTCCGTCGACACCCCAGCGGATTCCCCATCCGCCGAATTCGGCGAAGGGATTGACGGCAACAGCCCGCACCGAGGCGATCTCACCGGCCGGGATCTCGTAGCGAGGCCAGCCGAGAGCACCTCGGACGTGAAGCCCCGCACTGTCGGCGCGGACGTGGAAGACGGAGGTCGCGAGCATCAGGAGGATCAGCACGACTGCCGTGGCGACCAGGATCCACCCTGCCGCGGCATCGACGGCGACGAGGCCGACGCCGAGGGCGAGGGTGATGAAGAGCAACACACCGAGCGTGATGATTCCGCTGCGCGACAGCGTGGCGGATCCGAACCATGCGGCGCTGGCGCCATCCGCCAGGGGAAGCGGCGCCGCACCAGGACCGCTGCGCGGTTCCGGCTTCGGACTCGCGGGCTGCAGGAACCAGCCGAGGGCGGTGACGCCCACCAGCACCGCGAAGGCGACCAGCACCGCCACACCGATGTCCGGCGCGTCCTGCGCATCCTCGAGTCCGCGCTGCGAGCCGACGATCACGAGCGTCAGCAGAGCCATCATGCTGGCGAGGCCCAGGCTCGTCGCGGCGAGGAATCGCGCTGTGAACGACGGGTCCTGGGAACGGGGCAACAGCGTCGCCGGTCCTTCCTGATGCTGCGGAAGCCGTTCGGCGAAATGGCCCATGATGGCGAAGACGATGACGAGTGCGGCACCGATGAGCAGGGGGCCGAGGTTCATCCAGGGCGGACCGAAGCCGTCCGCGCCGTCGGTGCCCCAGTGGATCGCCGAAGGGTTGGGCACCTCCGGGAGCCACACCAGAACCACGACGGCGGCGAGCGCAAGGATCGTCAAGGGCACGATCACCCCCACCCAGAGAGCGGCGGTGCGGGCGCGGCGCTGGTCGTGCGTCATGCGGATGTCTCCTTGATCAATGCGGCGAGGGTGTCGGGCGTGATCCCCAGGCGTCGAGCGCGTGCGACGAGAGCCTCAACGTCGGCGTGCAGGTCGGCGAGTGAGGCGGCGGCAGCCGTCACGATCGCCCCTCTCCCGCGACGCACCTCGATCAGTCCCTCGTCGCGCAGCTCTTGAAAGGCATGCAGCACCGTATGCAGGTTGACGCCGAGACCGGCCGCCAGTTCGCGCGCGGGTGGCAGACGTTCGCCGGGCCGCACCCGACCTGCGGCGATCGCAGCGCGCACGGAGGCGGCGACCTGCTCGAAGAGTGGTCGATCACTCTGGGCGCCCATCGTCAGGAGCATCCTGCATCACCTTGGCTAGTTCTAGTTCAACTAGAACATTTATAGCAGTCCTACCAACGATGCGGAAGAGCCCCAGCCGACGGCGGAGGATGCTGTCATGCGCATCACACCCCGCCGCCTCGCGATCGGCATGAGCCTGTGGATTCCCAACCTCTTCAGCGGCATCCGCGTGCGCCGTTTCAGCGACGACTGGACGCACGCGACCGTGGAGCTGCACGTCAACGCCTTCACGCGCAACTACGTCAAGACGGCGTTCGGCGGCTCTATGTCCGCGATGACAGATCCCTACTTCTTCATGCTCGTGATGCACCAGCTCGGGCGCAACTACGTCGTCTGGGACACGAAGGGCGAGATCGAGTTCTTGAAACCGGGCCGCGGCGTGCTGACCGCCGAGTTCGAGGTGTCGGCGGCGAAGGCGCAGGAGATCCGTGATCGCGCGCATGCCGGAGCGCCGGTGCGCGAATGGTTCGAGACGGTTATCACCGACCGCGACGGCGATGTCGTCGCGAAGGTGCGGCGCGAGGTCTACATCCGCGAGAAGAAGCGCGTCACGGCTGCGCGCGGCTGACGCGACGCATCCGTCACCCGCCGTTCACCCGCGAGTGGGATCCTGATCGGATGCCCCTTGCTCGCGTTCTCCGCCTGCGCGATGCCACAGCCATCGGGCTCGGATCCATGATCGGGGCCGGGGTCTTCGCCGTCTGGGCGCCTGCCCTCGGCGCTGCAGGCTCTGGCATCCTCGTCGCCCTCGCCGTCGCGGCCTTCGTCGCGTTCGCGAACGCGACCTCATCGGCGCAGCTCGCCGCCGTGCACCCGGTGGCCGGCGGCACTTATGCGTACGCGCGGGCCGAGATCGGCCCCTGGTCGGGCTTCATCGCTGGCTGGTGCTTCGTGGTCGGCAAGATCGCCAGCTGCGCGGCGATGGCGATGACCTTCGCCGCCTATGCGGCTCCGGACGGGTGGCAGCTTCCCGTCGCCGTCGTCGCCGTGGCGGCGCTCACGACCGTGAACTGCTTCGGCGTCACTCGCACAGCCCTGCTCACACGCATCCTGGTCCTCATCTCGCTCCTTGGCCTCGCGGTCGTCGTCGCGGCCGGCGGAACCGCTGTCGCGACGGGCACATCTCCTTTGCCACTCCCCGACGCGACCGCCTACGGCATCCTGCAGGGAGCGGGTCTGCTCTTCTTCGCCTTCGCCGGCTATGCGCGCATCGCGACGATGGGAGAAGAGGTCGCCGATCCGGCGCGCACGATCCCGCGGGCGATCATCCTCGCGCTCGCAGGCGCAGTCGTCGTCTACGTCCTCGTCGGTGCCGCCGTCGTGCTCACGCTCGGCGCATCGGTGTTGAAATCCGCGGCGCCGCTCGTCGACGTGCTCGCGGCGGCAGGCTGGTCCGCTGCGACGCCCGTCGTCCGAGTGGCCGCCGCGGCCGCCTCGCTCGGAGCCCTTCTGGCACTGCTCACCGGGATCGGCCGGACGAGTCTCGCTATGGCACGCGAGAACGACATCCCCCGGTTCTTCGCGCGCATCGATGAGCGCTGGAAGGTGCCACGGCGCGCGGAGATCGCGATCGGCGTGCTCGTGATCGGCATCGTCTTGCTCGCCGACCTGCGCGGGGCGATCGCCTTCTCCTCCTTCGGAGTGCTGCTCTACTACCTGATCGCCAATGTCGCAGCCTTCCGCCAGGGCGCGGAAGCGCGCAGGTACCCGCGTGCGCTGCAGGTCGTCGGTGCTCTGGCCTGCATCCTCCTCGTGAGCACGCTGCCCATCGAGGCCTCGCTGGCGGGAACAGGCGTGGTGCTCGCCGGCGTCGCATACCGGATGCTGCGGCTGCGCGTCCGCAGGGATCAGTCCGAGACCCGGCCACGGTAGTCGCTCGGCGTCAGCCCGAGGACCGCTCGGAAGTCGTGGCTCAGGTGGGCGTGATCTGCATAGCCGAGCTCGGCCGCGAGACCAGATAGATCCGCACCGGGATCGTCGCGCAGCCGCTGCGCCGCCTCCTGCAGTCGGCGGCGCCGGATCATCGCAAGAGGAGGAACACCGACGTACCGGTGTGCCATGCGCTGCAGCGTGCGCAGCGACACCGCGAGGCGGGCCGCGGCGTCATCTGCGCGCAGCACCGTGGCATCCGTCATCAGCAGCGCCGCCATGCGGTTCGCCTGACGCGCGGATTCGCTCACCTCCCCGACGCGCGAGACGAGCCACGCCGACACCTCCTGCGCCGCACGCGTTCGCCCTTCGGCGCCACCGACGGACATGGCCGCCGTCACGTCAGCCCGCAACCCTTCGGCATCCACCGAAATCTCCCGATCGACCAGCTCCGCGGGCGCATCGCTCAGCGCCGCTGCGGCCGCCGGAGTGAGCAGCGCACCCACCGCCCATCCGGACCCGTGCAGATCGCGATGGCTCCTCCTGGTCGTCGCGCCGGCCAGCACGATCCCCTCTGCCATCACGACGAGATTCAACGCAGGAAAGGCGACGACCTCCTGCCGCGAGGTGACGCCCTCAGGAAGGTCCCACTCCGGGATCCACAGCCAGGAGATGAGTTCCGACGCCGCCTCCGGGGCAGAGACCCGATGAAACCGCGGCATCTGCGCGGGGTAGAGCACACCGCGTTCCTGATCGACCATTCCCCCAGGGTAGAGAGCGGGCGCCGAGGATGTCGCAGATTTCCAAGCAGACGTCGCTGGGCCTTTTCTAGCGTGGACCCATGACCACAGGAACCTACACAGACAATGGCCGTCCGCTGCGATCCAGCACCCTCACCCCCTTCCTCGCGATCCCCGACGCGCGCGGTGCGCTGGAGTTCTACCGCGACGTCTTCGGTGCGAGCGTGCAGGGCGTGACCGAGATGGGCGGCATGATCGTGCACGCCGATGTGGTGTTCCCGTTCGGAGGGATGCAGATCGGCGAACCCAACCCCGAGTACCACCTCGTCGCCCCGCCCGCCGGCGAGGACGACTGCTACTCGATCGGGATCTACGTCCCCGACGTCGACGCCGTGTACGAGGCGGCGGTCGCCGCAGGTGCCCAGGTACGCGAAGCGCCGTCGACATTCGTCTCGGGTGACCGTTTCGCGAGTGTTCGCGACCCGTTCGGTGTGCGGTGGTCGATCATGACCCGCATCGAAGACATCTCCGATGAAGAGAGCGCCCGCCGCGTCGAGGAGTGGGCGGCGTCCTTCACGTGATCGCCGTGGCGCTCGGGGTCAGCCCAGCGGCTTGACCTCGAGCGCTCCCGGGACATCGCCGGCACGCACCGCCGCGAACGCCGTGTAACCGTCGCCCTGCGCGCGCTCGAGAAGTGCCTTGAAGTTCTTCGTGCGACGCTCCAGACGCACCCGCGCGCCCGCGTCGATCAGAGCCTTCTTGTGCGCAAGCAGCTCGACCACGGGAACATCCGCATCATGCACGAGCACGACGGCGTTGACCGTGGCATCCTGCTGCTCTGCCACCAGATCGACGATGCGCTCGAATCCGATCGAGAAGCCGACGGCGGGCACCTGCTGGCCGAGGAAGCGGCCGATCATGCCGTCGTAGCGACCGCCACCGCCGAGCGAGTAGTCGACCGACGGGTGCGCGAGCTCGAAGATCGTGCCCGTGTAGTAGCCCATTCCGCGCACGAGGAACGGATCGAAGACGAGCGGAACAGGGTCGATCCCCGGCGCCGGTTCGCGAGAGGCGGCAACGGCCTCGCCGATCCCGACGAGGTGCGCGACGATCTCATCGGGCGCGTTCTCGGGCAGTCCCTTGCGAATCTGACGCTCGCCGAACGGGTTGTACTCGAGCGTCTGCGGACGTCGCAGGAACGCTTCGAAGGCATCGACGGCGGATGCGGCAGCACCGCGTTCACGCAGCTCCGCCGCGACGCCGTCCGGACCGATCTTGTCGAGTTTGTCGATCGTGATGAGGACTCCCGCGCGCTCGTCCGGAGCGAACCCGAAGGTGTCGAGCATCCAGTCCAGGGCGCGCCGGTCGTTGATGCGGACGGTCGCGCCCTCGAGCCCGAGTGCGTCGATCGCGTCCAGCGAGGCTGCGATCAGCTCTGCCTCGGCGCGTGCGGAATCATCGCCCATGATGTCGATGTCGCACTGCATGAACTGGCGGTAGCGCCCCTTCTGTGGGCGCTCGGCGCGCCACACCGGGCCGATCTGAACGGCACGGAAGACGCCAGGGAGCTGTCCGCGGTTGCTCGCGTAGTAGCGCGCGAGGGGCACCGTCAGGTCGTAGCGCAGGCCCAGATCGGCCAGAGCCGCCGGGTCGTCGGCACCCGCGCGGATCGCCTCCGCGTCCAGGCCGCGGCGCAGGACGTTGAAGGCGAGCTTCTCGTTGTCGCCGCCGATGCCCGCGTGCAGCCGGGAGTACTCCTCCAGGGCCGGAGTCTCGATCTCGTCGAATCCGTGCGCACGATAGCGCTCGCGGATGATCGCCAGCACGCGCTCTCGCCGCGCCTTGTCGGCGGGAAGGATGTCGCGCATTCCACGGGGAGGGTTCACGGTAGCCACAGCACTATCTTCCCAGGTCTGCACCGTGGGCCTGCGCCGTCAGTCGCCCGCGGCCTCCGCGGCGCGAACCTCGGCTTCGAGAGTCGCGAGGCGCTCACGCAGTGCGCGCTCCGCATCCCAGCCCTGCGCGCGGGCCTGAGCGACGAGCGCGAGAAGCGCGTCCCCGAGGTCGGCTTCGGACGTGATCGCCCGCGGCGAATCACTGGGCTGAACGGTCGGACGCGTCACACGGCCGAGCACCTTCTGCGCCCGCGCGAGTGCGGGCATCCCCCGGGGAATGCCGTCGAGGGCGCTCCGACGCTCGCGCTTCTCCGCGGCCTTCGCCGCGTTCCAGTGCACGAGCACCTCTTCCGGCGTGCGGGCGACGGCATCACCGAACACATGGGGATGCCGTCGCACCATCTTCTCGCTCAGGGTGCGGGCGACGTCGTCGATCGTGAACGGGTCGTCCTCGTCCTCCGCAGCCACGGCGGCGTGGAAGAGCACCTGCCAGAGCAGGTCACCGAGCTCCTCGCGCATCTCGATGCGGTCGCCGTTCTCGATGGCGTCGATGAGTTCGTGTGATTCCTCGATCAGATAGGGCACGAGATCCCGATGTGTGATCCGCTGCGACCACACGCAGCGTTCGCGGACGGCGCGCATCGTCTCAGCCGCGTCCTGCAGGGGACCGGACTCCTCGGCGTCGCGCCGTCCGTCCGGGCTCATGCGATCGCCATCGCCCTGCGGTAGCCGCGAGCCCGGGCCGACACGATGACCGCCGCGAGCACCAGCGAGATGAGCGATCCGAGGAGAACGCCGAGGATGGCCTGGTCTCGGATGACCGCATCATCTGCGAAGGCCAGGTTCGCCAGCAGCAGCGACACAGTGAAGCCGATGCCGCCCAGGGCGCCCGCCGCCAGGATGTCCACGAAGGGCAGTGCAGGGGCAGCCCCCTTCGGGCGGATGCGCATCGCGATCCAGCCGAACAGCGAGATGCCCAGGATCTTGCCCACCGGCAGGGCGACCACGATAGCCCAGAAGGCCGGGGAGAGCTCTGTCGGCGACACCTGTGGGATCACGACGAAGGCGGCGACGAACGCGAAGATCGGCAGCACGATCCCGTTGACCCACGGCTCGAGGACGTGCCGTGTCTGGTCTGCGGGTTTCGGCGCCATGACGAGGCCGAGCATCACACCTGCGATCGTCGCGTGCACGCCCGACGAGGCCACGAGACCCCAGGCCACGAGGCCGACCAGCACCATCGCGATGGCCACGGGAATGCGGGCGCTGCCGCGGAGCATCCGGCTCAGCACGGCGAAGACCGCCACGGCGACCACGCCGAGGAGGAACATCACGAAGTCGAGGTCGTTCGCGAACAGGACCGCGATGAAGATGATGCCGACGATGTCGTCGAGGATCGCGAGCGCCAGCAGGAACACGCGCACCGCCGAGGGCAGCCCGCGCCCGAACACCGCGAGCACGCCGAGCGCGAACGCGATATCTGTGGCGGTCGGGATCGGCCAGCCGCTGCTCGTATCCGCGCCCCCTGCGATCATCAGGTAGACGACGACCGGGATCAGGATGCCACCGGCCGCCGCGATCGCCGGCTGCAGAGCCTTGCGCACGCTGTTGAGGTCGCCGCGCGTGAGTTCGTACTGCAGCTCGAGTGCGACGACGAAGAAGAAGATCGCGAGCAGTCCGTCCGACACCCAGTGCGCGACCGACAGGTCGAGCATCGTGCCGGGGACCGCGATATGCGCATCGAAGAGTCCGGCGATGCCGTCGTGGGCCGGGGTGTTGGCGAGAAGGAGACCCACCCCCGCTGCGACCAGCAGAAGAATCGCCGGAAATTGCTGAGAACGAAGAGGATTGCGCGAAGTACTCATCGTTTCCATCGTACGTTGCGCCGCTGGCGGGGCCTCCGGATCCGGATCGCGATGCACCTCCCCGTCGCAGGCCGTAACCGTGCGGGAGCACACTGTCGACCCGGCTACGCTCGAAACGTGACCCCCGAACCCACGAACACTGAAGCAATCCGTCTCATTGGGCGATTCGAGGCCGGCCGCGAGATTCCGGATGCCATGCGCGCCGACGTGCGGATGCTGGGAGCTCTGCTCGGCCAGGTTCTGCGCGAATGCGGTAGCGACGGCCTCTTCGACGATGTGGAGCGACTGCGCATCGCCACGATCCAGGCGTACGACGATGACTCCGCCGAAGCCTTCGCCCGCGCCACCGAGATCGCCGAATCCTTCTCGGTGCAGCGCGCCGACGAGGTCGCTCGCGCCTTCACCGCCTACTTCCACCTCGTGAACCTCGCGGAAGAGCACCAGCGCGTGCGCGTGCTCCGCGATCGGGCGGGTCAGCCGGGCCGCCCCGACGCCAATGACACCGTCGCGACCGCGTTCGCGCAGCTCGTCGGCGAGGTCGGCTCCGAAGAGGCGCAGCGGCGCCTGGGCGCGCTGCGCTTCCACCCGGTGTTCACCGCGCACCCGACCGAGGCCCGCCGTCGCGCGGTCTCCAGCAGCATCCGCCGTCTGGCGGATCTCCTGACCCAGCACGACGTCGCAAGCGAGGGCGGTGCCGAACAGCAGCGCGCGCAGCGCCGGATGCTGGAAGAAGTCGACACCCTCTGGCGCACCGCCCCTCTGCGTGCGGAGAAGCCCGCGCCCACCGACGAGGTGCGCACGGTCATGTCCGTGTTCGACGAGACGCTCTTCACGACGGTGCCGCACGTGTACCGCCGCATCGACGATGCGCTGCGCGGGTCCGACTCCGGCAACTCCGCCCCGATCGCACCCGCCTTCGTGCGCGTCGGATCGTGGGTCGGTGGCGACCGCGACGGCAACCCGTTCGTCACGGCAGACGTCACACGCGAGGCCGCGGCCATCGCGTCCGATCACGTCCTGCGTGGGCTTGAGAGCGCGATCGCCCGCATCGGACGAACGCTGACGCTGGACGCCGAGGGCACCCCGCCCTCCGCCGCGGTCGAGGCACTCTGGGACCAGCTGCATGCAGCCGATCCCGAGACGGCGGAAGAGATCGCCAAGCGCTCCCCCGAAGAGCCGCACCGCCGGGTCATGCTGCTCATCGCGGGCCGCGTCACGGCGACCCGCCTCGGCGATCGGGCACGCGGCTACCGAGTCCCCGACGAACTGCTCGCCGATCTGCGCGCCGTGCAGGACTCGCTTCAGGCCGCGGGCGCGCGCCGTCACGCCTTCGGCGGCGTGCAGCACCTCATCTGGCAGGTCGAGACGTACGGCTTCCACCTCACCGAGCTCGAAGTGCGCCAGCACTCCCAGGTGCACCGCACCGCGCTCGCCGAGCTGCAGGCCGGGGGCGAGATCAGCGCGCAGACGCAGGAGGTCCTCGAGGTCTTCCGCGCTGTTGCGCACATCCAGAACACGTACGGTCCGCGCTCCGCCGGACGCTACGTGGTGTCGTTCACGCAGTCCGCAGACGACCTCGCGAACGTGCACCGTCTCGCGCGCTTCGCCTTCCCCGACGGTGACGGGCCCGTCCTCGATGTCGTCCCGCTCTTCGAGACCTTTGCCGACCTGCAGGCGGCCCCCGGCATCCTCGCCGAGGTCATCACGCACCCTGAGGTCTCCGCGCGTCTCGCGCAGACCGGTCGCCGCATGGAGGTCATGCTCGGCTACTCCGACTCGTCGAAGGACGTCGGACCGGTCGCCGCAACCCTCGCGCTCTACGAAGCGCAGGCGCTCATCGCCGGCTGGGCGAAGGAGTCGGGCATCGAGCTCACGCTCTTCCATGGCCGTGGTGGTGCGCTCGGACGCGGTGGCGGCCCCGCCAACTCGGCGATCCTCGCTCAGCCGCCGCACTCCGTCGATGGCCGCTTCAAGCTGACCGAGCAGGGTGAGACGATCTTCGCCCGCTATGGCGAGCCCGCGATCGCGATGCGCCACATCGACCAGGTCGCGGCTGCGACGCTTCTGGCGTCGTCGCCGAGCGTCGAGAAGCGCACGAGCGAGGCCGCGGATCGCTTCTCCGAGGTGGCGTCGGTGATGGATGCCGCCTCCCGTGAGCGCTTCTTCTCGCTCGTGAAGGCCGAGGGCTTCGCCCCCTGGTTCGCCACGGTCACCCCGCTGGAGGAGATCGGTCTGCTCGCGCTGGGATCGCGCCCTGCCCGCCGAGGCCTCTCCGTCGAGTCTCTGGAAGACCTCCGCGCCATTCCGTGGGTGTTCGCCTGGACACAGGCGCGCATCAACCTCGCCGGTTGGTTCGGCCTGGGCTCCGCGCTCGAGGCCGTCGGCGATGCCGCGCTCCTGCAGACCGCATACCGCGACTGGCCGCTGCTGCGGACGATGATCGACAACGTCGCGATGAGTCTTGCCAAGACAGACACGCGCATCGCACGCCGTTACCTCGAGCTCGGCGATCGTCCGGAGTTGGCGCAGCTCGTCCTCGACGAGCTGGAGCTCACCCGGGAATGGGTGATCCGCCTGACCGGCGGTGACGAGCTGCTCGCGAACAAGCGCGTGCTCCAGCGCGCCGTCAAGATGCGCAGCCCGTACGTCGACGCGCTCTCCCTGCTCCAGCTGCGTGCGCTGCGTGCACTGCGCGACACCCCGGAGAACGCCCCGCAGGATCCGGAGCTGCAGCGACTTCTGCTGCTGTCGGTCAGCGGCGTTGCCGCGGGCCTGCAGAACACAGGATGACACGCACAGATGCCCGGGGCATTACAGCCTCGGGCATCTGTGTGTCAACGTCCCACGCCTGACACGGTAAAGTGAAATCTCCTCGCCGTATCCGGCGCCCTCGCGCGTGACACGATCGACCGCGCTCCTCGTCTCTTCGTCTAGAAAGCTTCCCCCGCGTGACCGAGACCGCAACGCTTGCACCTGAATTCCACCCTCTCGCTGATTCCGTTCAGCCCATCTTCGACACCGTGCAGGCCCGCAGCCCTCACGAGCCCGAGTTCCACCAGGCCGTTCACGAGGTGCTCCACTCGATCGCCCCCGTGCTGACGAAGCACCCTGAGTTCGTCGAGAACGGCGTTCTCGAGCGCCTCGTCGAGCCCGAGCGCCAGATCATGTTCCGCGTGCCATGGATCGACGATGCCGGCCGCCTGCAGGTGAATCGCGGCTACCGCATCCAGTTCTCCTCGGTGCTCGGCCCGTACAAGGGCGGACTGCGTTTCCACCCCTCGGTGAACCTGTCGATCATCAAGTTCCTCGGCTTCGAGCAGATCTTCAAGAACGCGCTCACCGGCCAGGGAATCGGCGGCGGCAAGGGCGGCTCGGACTTCGACCCGCACGGGCGCAGCGAGGCCGAGGTCATGCGTTTCTGCCAGTCGTTCATGGGCGAGCTGTACCGCCACATCGGCGAGCACACCGACGTCCCCGCGGGTGACATCGGCGTCGGCGGCCGCGAGATCGGCTACCTGTTCGGCATGTACCGCAAGATCACCAACCGCCACGAGTCCGGCATCCTGACCGGCAAGGGCATCGGCTGGGGCGGTGCGCAGGTGCGCACCGAGGCCACCGGCTACGGCGCGGTCTTCTTCGTGCAGGAGATGCTCGCGGTGCACGGCGAGTCCCTCGAGGGCAAGCGCGTCGCAGTCTCGGGATCGGGCAACGTCGCGATCTACGCGATCGAGAAGGCCACGCAGCTGGGTGCCAAGGCGATCACCGCCTCCGATTCCTCCGGCTACATTGTCGACGACGCCGGTATCGACCTGAGCCTGCTGCGCCAGATCAAGGAGGTCGAGCGCGGCCGCATCGTCGAGTACGCGAAGCGTCGTCCCGGTGCGCGCTTCGTCGAGGGCGGCAACGTCTGGGAGACACCGGTCGACATCGCCATCCCCTCCGCCACTCAGAACGAGCTCAGCGAGGCATCCGCCCGCATCCTCATCGCCAACGGCGTGCGCGCTGTCGCCGAGGGCGCGAACATGCCCTGTGTGCCCGAGGCCGTCGAAGCCTTCCAGCAGTCCGAGGTGCTGTTCGCCCCGGGCAAGGCGGCGAACGCCGGTGGCGTCGCGACCTCCGCGCTCGAGATGAGCCAGAACGCCTCGCGTCAGCGCTGGGGCTTCGCCGACAGCGAGCAGAAGCTGCGCGACATCATGGCCGACGTGCACGACGCCTCGTTCCGCGCTGCTGAGCGCTACGGCGCCCCCGGCGACTACGTCGTCGGTGCCAACAGCGCCGGCTTCGAACGTGTCGCGACCGCGATGCTCGCCCAGGGCGTCATCTGAGTATCCGCGTCATACCGAAGGCCTCTCCCCGCAGGGATGAGGCCTTCGGTCGTTTCTGGCTCAGACGGAACGGTCGTCGACGTGCCGCGCCAACGACTGCCCGTAGCGCTCGGTCAGCTGCACCATGAGATCCGGTGTGTCGCGGTCGACGCCGAACACGTACCCGGGGAAGTCGAGTTCCGGCTGTGCCGCGGCGATCTCCTCCGCGCGATCCGGAGACAGGAGCTGTACCGGATCCCCCACGGCGACCCAGCCGATCGGGACCACGGTTCCTTCCGGCAGGACCGCGCGTCGGTGCACGATCGCGTTGACCCGCACCTCGCAGCGGTCCCCCACCCGTGCGCCATTGAACACACGCGCGCCCGAGGCGAAGAACACCTCCTCACCGACCGTGGCTCCCGCGATGCTCGCAAGAGTGCCGACCAGGCAGTGGGGTCCGATGTGGACGGCATCGGCTGCGGTCGCGCGGATGAGCGCGTTCTCCATCACGATGACGTGGGCACCCAGCGTGATCGGCCCGCCCTCCGCGGTGATCACGGCCCCGTGCAGGACCTGACATCCCGGGCCGATCTGCACGTCGCCGGAGATGACGGCCGTAGGAGCGATGACTGCAGTGTCGTCGATGCGGGGCCGAGCCCCGAGGTGCTCGTAGATCATGCGCCCACCGTAGCGCGCTGCTAGGCTCGCCGTCATGCAATGCCGTTGACTTCGTTCCCGCTTCTCTCCCGCGCACGCGGCTTTCTCGCGTGCGCTCTCGAACGAAAGACAACTCCATGCACCTTCCTCTTCTCGGACAGACCGCGCTCATCACCGGCGTCTCCCGCCGCGCCGGAGTCGGATACGGCATCGCACTCGCGCTCGCCGACCTCGGTGCGAACGTGTTCCTCCACCACTTCCGCGCCCATGACGTCGATCAGCCCTGGGGCGGCGATGACCTCGACTCCGTGCGCAACGGTGTTCGCGAGGCCCTCGCGCCGGGAGCGCGGATGAGCGACAGGAACGCCGATCTGCGTGATCCCGCCGCCATCGACGACCTCGTGGACGCGGCCACCGCGCTGACCGGTCGCCTCGACATCCTCGTGTGCAACCAGGCGATGAGCGGCGGCGACGGCAGCATCTTCGATCTGACCACCGACGCCTTCGACGCCCACTGGCAGACGAACGCCCGTGCGACACTCCTGCTGACGGGGGCGCTCGCGCGGCGCCGCCGAGCGGAGCAGCAGACGACCTCGCAGGAGCCCGCACGCCCGGGCGACCGCAACACCGGAGGTCAGCCCTTCGCCGCGCCGACCGGAAGGGTGATCTGGATGACGTCCGGGCAGGCCGACGGGCCGATGCGCGGAGAAGTGGCGTACGCGACGAGCAAAGCCGCCCTGGCGGGCGTCACGCGCACGGTCGCCGCCGAGCTGCTGGAGGTCGGACTGGTCCTCAACACCGTGAACCCCGGCCCCGTCGACACCGGGTATCTGGATCCCGCAACGACGGATCGCGATCTCAGCTGGATTCCGGAGTACCTGGAGAAGACGCCGTTCGGCCGGTTCGGGAAGCCCGAGGACCCCGCGCAGCTCATCGCCTGGCTGTGCACCGACGCCGCATCCTGGATCGTCGGACAGACCCTCACCAGCGATGGAGGATTCTCGCTGCTCTAGTGGGGGGCGGTGTCCGGAAGCAGCGAGACGATCTCGAGCAGGTCGTGCGCGGTCTCATCCGGCGCATCCAGCATCGGCAGATGCCCTGCATCCTCGATCACATAGGCGACAATCCCCTCGACGAGAGCCCAGCGCCGCATCGCGGAGACGATGTTCCCGGTGCGGTCCTCCGCTCCGTGCATGAGCGCAAGCGGGACGGGAGTGCGGTAGCTGTCGTCGGGGTCGACGAACGACACGGTCGCCCGCCAGACGTCGAGGAAGCGCGCCTTCGGCATGCGAGCGAAGACGGCCTCGGTGGCGGCGATGGCGTCCGGCGTCACCGCCGATGCGCGCGCCATGAGCCCAGGAAGACGTCGTGCAGGAATGAGAGCGAGCGCGGGGGCCGCCAGTCGCAGCGCCACCCGCTCGACGGAGGTCAGCGGCCCGGCGTTCCACGTCGCGCCGATCACGATGAGGGCTGCGACGCGGTCGGGCTCGGCCCGCACGAACGCCTGCGACAGGTTGCCGCCCAGTGAGTGTCCGACGAGGATCGGTCGAGCGAGGTTCAGCTCCTCCAGCAGCGCACCGAGGTCGGCGAGCGTGTCAGCGGCTCGAAAACGCACGTGCTCGTCGAGGGTGGATTCCCCGTGGCCGCGCTGGTCCCAGAGCACGGGGCGGAATCCGGCCTCCTGCACCCGCTCGGCGAGCGCCGTGAAACTCGTGTGGTCCATCCCCGCGCCGTGGGTGAACACCACGGCGCGGCCATCGCCCTCGCCCACGCGATAGCGGATACGAGCACCGGGACGCTCCATCGTACGGTCGAGGCTCATGCGCCGACGGTACCAGCGGCACCTGTGCACACCCCGGACGGATCAGCTGCTCGCCGCGACCGGTTCGGGGAACAGGGCTGTGAGCAGCTGTCCGACCCAGTCGAGGAGCTGCTCGTCGTTCATCGCCTCATCGCCGGGACGCGGAATCGGGACGACGAGCGCATCGCCTCCGCTCATGAGCTTCGCGGTCGGGTACAGGCGGCGCAGACGCACCTGCATCGAGTCAGCGAGATGTGCCGGTGCGATGCGCAGGTTCGAGCCCATCACGACGACATCGCTGATTCCGGCGCGCGCGGCGCGGCGACGGAGACGCGCCACGGCGACGAGTCCTTCGACCTCCGGCGGGGGCGTTCCATAGCGGTCGGTCAGTTCATCGATCACCAGACCGATCGCGTCGTCCGCTGCGGTCGCCGTGGACGCCGAGGACAGCTTCTGGTAAGCCTCCAGACGCAGACGCTCACTGTCGATGTAGGCATCCGGGATGCGCGCGTCGATCGGCAGCTCCAGTCGCAGCTCGGCGCCGGTCTCGGTCTCTTCCCCGCGGAAGGTCGACACCGCCTCTCCGATCATCCGCAGGTACAGGTCGAAGCCGACACCCGCGATGTGTCCGGCCTGCTCGGCGCCGAGCATGTTGCCGGCACCGCGGATCTCAAGGTCTTTCAGCGCCACCTGCATGCCCGATCCGAGCTCGTTGTTGACGGCGATGGTCTGAAGGCGGTCGGCTGCGGTCTCGGAGAGCGGCTTGAGCTCGTCGTAGAGGAAGTACGCGTAGGCGCGCTCACGCCCTCGTCCGACACGCCCGCGCAGCTGGTGCAGCTGCGACAGGCCGTAGCGGTCGGCCCGATCGATGATGATGGTGTTCGCGTTCGAGATGTCGAGACCGGTCTCGATGATCGTCGTCGAGACGAGCACGTCGAACTTGCGCTCCCAGAAGTCGTCGACGACCTGCTCGAGCTGATGCTCCCCCATCTGTCCGTGGGCGACGGCGATGCGCGCCTCGGGAACGAGCTCAGCGAGCTGCGCGGCGACCCGCTGAATCGACTGCACCCGGTTGTGCACGTAGAAGACCTGTCCTTCGCGGAGGATCTCCCGGCGGATCGCCGCGGCGACCTGTTTGTCGTTGCGAGGACCGACGAACGAGAGGATCGGGTGCCGGTCTTCCGGCGGCGTCGCCAGCGTCGACATCTCCCGGATCCCGGTGACGGCCATCTCGAGCGTGCGTGGGATGGGTGTCGCGCTCATCGCCAGGATGTCGACGTTCGTCTTCATCTTCTTCAGGGCGTCCTTGTGCTCGACGCCGAATCGCTGCTCCTCGTCGATGATCATGAGTCCCAGATCTTTGAAGATGACCTGGTCGGTGAGGATGCGATGTGTTCCGATGACCATGTCGACCGTGCCGTCGAGCAGGCCCTGCAGCACGAGGCGCGCCTCTTTGTCGGTCTGGAAGCGCGACAGTGGTCGCACCTTGACCGGGAAGCCGGCGAAGCGCTCGGTGAAGGTCTCGAGGTGCTGCTTCACGAGCAGCGTCGTCGGCACGAGCATGGCGACCTGCTTGCCGTCCTGGATCGCCTTGAACGCGGCCCGCACCGCGACTTCGGTCTTGCCGAAGCCGACGTCGCCCGAGAGCAGACGGTCCATGGGAATCGGTCGCTCCATGTCGGCCTTGATCTCGTCGATCGTCTGCAGCTGGTCGTGGGTCTCCGCGAACGGAAACGCCTCTTCCAGCTCGCGCTGCCAGGGAGTGTCGGGCCCGAAGGCGTGACCCTTCGCGCTCATCCGGGCCGAGTACAGCTTGACGAGCTCGACAGCGATGTCGCGCACCGCCTTGCGCGCCTTGCCCTTGGCCGCCGCCCAGTCGCTGCCGCCCATCTTCGACAGCGTGGGCGCTTCGCCACCGACGTACTTCGACAGCAGGTCGAGCTGGTCGGTCGGCACGAAGAGCTTGTCGCCCGGATAACCGCGCTTCGACGGCGCGTACTCGAGAACCAGGTAGTCCCGGGTCGTCTTGACGGCGTTGCGCCCTCCGGTGGACACCTCGCGCTGAGTCATCTCGACGAAGCGGGCGATGCCGTGCGTGGCGTGCACGACGAAGTCGCCGGGCTTGAGCTGCATCGGGTCGACGACGTTCTTGCGGCGCGAGGCGAGCTTCTTGACCACACGCTGGTCGCCGCCGATCGTGCGCCCATAGAACTCGTTCTCGGTGAGTACCGCGAGCTTGGCCTCGGGAACCTGGAATCCGGCCTCGATGCTGCCTACCACGAGCGTCGCCACTCCCGCGTCGGGAACCTCGGCGAGATCGGGGACGATTCGTGCCGCGACCCCCCGGTCGGACAGCACATCGCGCGCACGGTCGATGAGTCCTGCGCCGGCGGCGACGAGCACGACTCGCCAGCCATCGCTGACCCGTGCGGAGACGAACTCGATGGCGCCATCGACATTGCCGTGGAACGACGGGATCGGCACGGCGGTCTGTCCGTCGGATCCGGCATCGAGATGTTCACTCTCGGAACCGGGATCGAAGGCGCTCAGCCGCCACCAGACGCCGTCTCGGTCGTGCACGGCCGTGCGGAACTCACCGACCGAGAGGAAATCTCCGGCGCCGAGGTCGACAGGTGCGGATGCCCCGGCCGTCGCAGCGCTCCATGCCGCCTCCAGGAACTCGCGGTTGGTCTCGCCCAGGCTCGTCGCGCGCGCGCTCGCGCGCTCGGGGTCGACCAGCGCCGTGGCGGATCCGACGGGCAGATAGTCGGCGAGCGGCACGAGCGGGCCGGCGACCGCCGGCAGCAGCGACTCCATGCCCTCGACCGGGATGCCCTCTGCCATCTTCTGCAGCATCGCGGCGATCCCCGGGAAGACCGCGACGAGCGACGCTGCCTTCTCGCGCACGGCGGGCGTCAGAAGCAGCTCGCGGCTCGCGGGAAGCGACACCTCTGTGACCTCGCCCGGCAGTGAGCGCTGGTCGGCGACCGAGAAGAAGCGGATCTCGTCGACCTCGTCGCCGAAGAACTCGACTCGCGCCGGATGCTCGGCGGTCGGCGGGAACACGTCGAGGATGCCGCCGCGCACGGCGAACTCGCCGCGACGGGAGACCATGTCGACGCGCGAGTACGCGCGCTCGACGAGCGTGCGAGCGACCTCATCGAGCTCGAGACCGCGGGCGCCCTTGCCCAGCACGAGCGGGGAGATTCCGCCGAGATCCGGGGCGAGCGGTTGCAGCGCCGCACGCACGGACGCCACCACGATGAGCGGATGCGTGCCGTCCCACTCGGTCATGCGCCCCAGCACGTCCAGGCGTCGCCCCACGGTGTCGGGACTGGGGCTCAGGCGCTCGTGCGGCAGCGTCTCCCACGCCGGGAACGTCAGCACCTCGGCGTCCGGAACATAAGAGACGAGGGCACTCGCCAGCGTCTCAGCGCGCCGACCGGTGGGGACGACGACGAGGAGCGCAGCGGGCTTCCCGGAGTCGGCACTGCGCTGAAGCAGGCCCGCGAGCAGCGGAGCATCCATGCCGTCGGCGGCGATCAGCTCGGCGTCGGTCTGCGCCCAGCTCAGCGCATCACGAAACGGCGATGCCTCTTCCAAGGCGCGAACAATCCCCTGCACAGTCACCGAACGAGTCTACGGCGCACCCCCGACATCCGGCGGTCGCGCCTCTAGGATGGGGAGGTGACCGACCCCCAGCAGCCCGTTCCGCAGACTCCCCCTGTGCCGCCGGCGCCGCCGATCGAGCTGACGTTTGACCCTCCCGCGGCCCCGCCCGCGGCTCCCGCTCCCGCAGCTTCCGCGCCCGATCCCGTCGCTGCGCCGGCGCCGCACTGGTCAGCGACTCCGCCCCCTCCCGCGAACTTCCCGGGCTCACCCGCCGTTCCCGGCAGCTCCGCACCTCTCGCCCCCGCGCTTCCGACGTCCGCACAGCCTGCGGCGCCTGGGTACGGGGCTCCCGGCTACGCCGTTCCCGGTTACGGCGCGCCCGCTGCGCCGCAGTCCGGCGCCGCGCACTCGGCCGGCTACCCGGCGTCCACGGGATATGCCGCGCCGAACGGCGCCTACGCCGCGCCCGTCGGCGGATACGCGCAGGGCTACCCTGCCCCGGCGGCAGCGGAAGGCGCCCGGACACGGACGCTCGGCATGGTCGCGTTGATCATCGCGCTCATCGCAGCCGTCGGCACGTCCTTCGTCGGCGCGTACGCTGCCCTCGAGATCGGTCGCAACGCACTGACGCCCGAGACGCTGATGTCGGCGAACACGGCGAACGTGCTCTCGTTCCTCTCGCCCGTGCGCGAGTACGTCCTGTGGCTGGAGATCTCGTTCTGGGCCGGAACAGTGCTGGGCATCTGGGCGCTCGTGCAGGGCATCGTCGCGACCGTGAAGCGGCGCGGACGCGGCATGGGGATCGGCGCGATCATCCTCGCGGTGCTCGGCCCCGTGATCTACTCCATGATCGTCTGGATCGGATTCTTCGCGGGCGCGGCGATCGCCGGAAGCTGATCGGGGGCGCTGCGCTCAGGCGCGGGGCACGTGATGCTTCTGCTGTGCGGCGACGAGTCCCTCGCCGATGAGCTGCTCCACGGCATCCGCCGCATCCGAGACCAGGATCGGCAGGTTGGCGCGCTCGTCACCGCCGAAGGGTGAGAGCACCCAGTCGGCGGGATCCTGACGACCGGGAGGGCGTCCGATTCCGACACGCACACGCGGGAAGTCGGCGGTGGTGAGAGCCTGAGCGACATCGCGGATGCCGTTGTGCCCGCCGTGCCCGCCGCCGACCTTGAGCTTGATCGTGTCGAAAGGGATGTCGAGCTCGTCGTGGACGAGCACGATGCGCTCCGGGGGAACCGAGTAGAAGCGACTCAGGGCCGCAACCGGGGTGCCCGAGACGTTCATGAACGTGTTCGGCTTCACGAGCACGATCTTGTCGCCGCCCGGCCGCTCCCAGGTCTCGACGACCCGGGCGCCGCCCTTGTGCTCGCGGAAGCGCTCACCGCGCCGAGAAGCGAGCTCGTCGACCACGAGCTGACCGACGTTGTGCCGGGTCGCCTCGTACCGCGGTCCTGGGTTTCCCAGGCCGACCACCAGCCACGTCTGCACCATGACCCCATCCTTCCGGAACGACGAAGGGGGCGCGACTTTCGTCGCACCCCCTTCTGCGAAGCGAGTGATTACTCGGCAGCGGCTTCCTCAGCCTCTTCTGCCGGCTCTTCCGCGGCAGGAGCGACGACCGCGATGAGCAGCACGTCGGGCTCTTCAGCGAGCGAGACGCCCTTCGGCAGAACGACGTCGCCCGCAGTGATGTGCGTGCCGTCTTCCTTGCCCTCGACGGTGACCTCGATGCTCTGCGGGATGTGCGTGGCCTCTGCCTCGACCTTGATCGTTGCGACCTCGACCGTGACGATGTTGTTGCCGAACGGCTCGCCGGTCACGACGAGCGGAACCTCGACGATGACCTTCTCGCCCTTCTTGACGACCAGCAGGTCGATGTGCTCGATGATCTGCAGCACCGGGTCCTTCTGCACGTCCTTGACGAGCGCGAGCTGCGAGGCGCCCTCGATGTCGAGGTCGAGCAGCGCGTTGGCGCGACGGATGATCAGCGAGACCTGGTGGCCGGGCAGCGACACGTGCACGGGCTCGGTGCCGTGGCCGTAGATCACGGCGGGGATCTTGCCTGCAGCGCGAAGGCGGCGGGCGAAGCCCTTGCCGAAGCTGGTGCGGACCTCGGCGACGACCTTGGTGTCTTCAGTCATGATGTTCTCCTCTAGGACGCGCGGCGAAGGCGTCGCGCGGTGGTCTGGAATCTGTCTTCTCGAACGCAGACGCGTGAGGAAAGCCACCGGGCTTGCTTCGCCGCGTCGATAACGGATGCGTGCGCACGCGCAGCATCCCTCGCCGAGGAACTCCTCCATGGTACCTGAAAGCCGCTAGCATGAAGGACATGCTTGACGCCGCCTTCCTTTCCCATGCCCTCTTCTGGCTGATCGGTGCCATGACCGTCTGCGCCACGGTTCTCGCAACCGCCGCGCTCTTCTCCATGGGCCGCTCGGGCTACCGCAAGGACTGATCGAATCGCCGCATGCACATGCGGTAACAGCGCGCCCTCGGGCGACAGCATCCGACTACGCTGGAAGAACCCGCGATCACGCTCGTGACGTTGCGGGCTTCCCCCGCATACGGAAGGTGCTTCTATGTCCTCTGCCGGCACGGCAAATATCGGAGTCGTCGGACTCGCAGTGATGGGCTCGAACCTCGCCCGCAACCTCGCCAGCCGCGAGGGCAACACGGTCGCCGTGTTCAACCGCAGCTACGAGAAGACCGAGACGCTGGTCACCGAGCACCCTGAGGCGGGCTTCATTCCGGCGAAGACCTACGAAGAGTTCGCGGCCTCGCTGCAGAAGCCGCGCACCGCGATCATCATGGTCAAGGCCGGCCGTCCGACCGACGCCGTCATCGAATCGCTCATGGAGGTCTTCGAGCCGGGCGACATCATCGTCGACGGCGGCAACGCCTACTTCCCCGACACGATCCGTCGCGAGAAGGCTGTGCGCGAGACCGGTATCAACTTCGTCGGCGCCGGCATCTCCGGTGGCGAGGAAGGCGCACTGCTCGGCCCGTCGATCATGCCCGGCGGATCCGACGAGTCGTGGGTCACTCTCGGCCCGATCCTGAAGTCCATCGCCGCGGTCGCCGAGGGCGAGCCCTGCGTTACGCACGTCGGCCACGACGGCGCCGGCCACTTCGTGAAGATGGTGCACAACGGCATCGAGTACGCCGACATGCAGCTCATCGCAGAGGCCTACGACCTCATCCGTCGCGGCACGGGCAAGTCGCCCGCCGAGATCGCCGAGATCTTCGCCGAGTGGAACCGCGGCGAACTCGAGTCGTACCTGATCGAGATCACCGCCGAGGTGCTGCGCCAGATCGACGCCGAGACCGGCAAGCCGCTCGTCGACGTCATCGTCGACCAGGCCGGCGCCAAGGGCACGGGCGCATGGACCGTCCAGACCGCGCTGTCGCTGGGCGTCCCGGTCTCCGGCATCGCCGAGGCGACCTTCGCACGCTCGCTGTCGTCGCACCCTGAGCAGCGCGCGGCCGCCGCGGCGCTTCCCGGCCCCGACGAGGCTTTCACCGTCGCCGACGAGGACGCCTTCATCGAAGACGTCCGCCAGGCGCTGTACGCCTCGAAGATCGTCGCCTACTCGCAGGGCTTCGACGAGATCCGCGCGGGGGCTGCCGAGTACGACTGGCAGATCGACCTGGGCGCTGTCTCGAAGA
Organism: Microbacterium sp. GW823-FHT02G05; assembly: GCF_058797175.1. Lineage (NCBI taxonomy): Bacteria > Bacillati > Actinomycetota > Actinomycetes > Micrococcales > Microbacteriaceae > Microbacterium > Microbacterium sp. GW823-FHT02G05. The sequence goes on along the minus strand of NZ_JBXAJK010000001.1, from coordinate 1,818,047 downwards.
TCTGGCGCGCGGGATGCATCATCCGCGCCCAGTTCCTCAACCGCATCGCCGACGCCTACGCCGCCGCTCCCGAGCTCCCGGCACTGCTGACGGCACCGTACTTCGCCGAGGCTCTGGGTCGCGGCCAGGCCGCATGGCGCCGTGTCGTCATCGCCGCAGCGCAGGCGGGCATCCCGGCGCCGGCGTTCTCGTCGTCGCTCTCGTACTACGACGGCATCCGGGCCGACCGCCTGCCGGCCGCCCTCGTGCAGGGCCAGCGCGACTTCTTCGGCGCGCACACGTACAAGCGCATCGACAAGGAAGGCACCTTCCACACGCTGTGGTCGGGCGACCGCACCGAGATCGAGGCAGAAGACACGCACTGACGTTCACGTCAGGGTGAGAACGGGCCGGAGACCACAGCGTCTCCGGCCCGTTCTGCGTCACGCGTCGATGTTGTGATTGCGTCGGAAGACGTTCTTCGGGTCCCACGTCCGCTTGAGCGCACGCAGCTGAGTGAGCGCCCCACCGTCGTACAGCGTGGGCACGTCTTCGTGGCGTTCCTGATCGGCGAAGTTCGCGTACTGGGCGCGGCGGCCGGCGGCGATCGCAGCCCACTCTCGGGCAAGCGCTGCGCGCTCAGCGTCGTCGATGAGTCCGGGAATGTCGAACCCCCCTGCCAGAACGAACCAGTTCGCGTCTCGCGCGGGAAACGCACTGTCGTCCTGCGCCACATCCGCGAACGCACCGCCGAGTGAGCGCAGGAACACGACGGATGCGGGGTGAGCCTGACGAAACGCGACCAACTGGTCGATGAGGGTGTCGTCAAGCTCGCGGAAGAGACCGTTGCCGCCGATGAAACCCGGAGGCGCAGACTCGGCGTCGGGTGCGGGCATCTCCATCAGGATGTCGCGGTATGCAGGCGTGGTGATCTCGACCGCGACGCCGGAGAGCTCGGCGACGGGCGCGAGGGCCGCCCGCAGCCGCTCCGGTTCGGGTTCCGCCCACACCGCGCTCAGACGCGCCCCGGCCGGAGCGCTCGGGTCCATCGGCGGCACATCCATGTACGTGATCGTCAACTGCCGCGGCGCGCCCTTCATCAGGTCTCGCGTCGCACGCAGGACTTCCGCAGCGTCGCCGTCGATCACGCCTTCGGCGAAGGCGATGCCGCGCAGCGGATGAGCCTGGAAATCGAAGCGAGTGACGACACCGAAGTTGCCTCCGCCCCCGCGCAGTGCCCAGAACAGCTCCGGTTCGTGCAGCGCAGAGGTCTCGACGACCTCGCCCGACGCGGTGACGACCTGCGCGCCGATGAGCTGGTCGGCGGCAAGGCCCCACATCCGGACCATCCAGCCGATGCCGCCGCCGGTGGTCAGACCTCCGACACCCACGGTGGACGTGTCGCCCGAGCTGATCGCGAGACCGTGACCGGCGAGCTCCGCGGCGACCTGGCCCCAGGTCGCGCCACCGCCGACGCGGACGATCGTGCCATCGACCTGCACGTCGGCGAGGTCCGCGAGCTCGAGCCGCATACCGCCGACCTCTGTGCGCGCCCACACGCTGTGCCCACCGCCGACGACGACGAGAGGAACGGCTTCTGCCGCGGCGCGGACCACGGCGTCCGTCACGTCCTGCACCGTCGCGGCGCGGATTACTTCGGTCGTGCGATTGTCTCCGGTTGCCTGTGTGGATTCACCCATGCGTGCACATTAGACGCCGTCACCGACATCCGAAAGAGCGCCCTCTTCAGCGCTTCCCCGCTGCCGTCGCCGCGACGAAATCCGCGGCACGCACGGCGAGCGCGTTCAGGTCGCCGCCGGGCTGGGCCGCATCGCCGACGAGCGGCCCGCCGATCCCGACGCCGAACGCACCCGCGGCGAGGTACGACGGAATCGTCTCGAGGCCCACTCCCCCGACCGGAATGATCCGGGCGTCCGGGAAGGGATCGCGCACGGCGCGGAGGAATCCGGGACCGAGGGAGGCCGCAGGGAAGAGTTTCACCGCGGCGACGCCGCTGTCCATGCCCTGCTGCACCTCCGTCGGGGTGAAGACTCCCGGCAGCACCCCGATGCCGGAGCGTACGGCGTAGGCCACCGACGCCGTCAGCGTGGGGGTGACGATGAACTGTGCACCGGCGGTGATCGAGCGGTCGACGTCGCTCTCGCTGAGCACGGTTCCGGCACCGATGAGCGCACCGGCGGGAGCATCCTGAACCACCTGCGCGATCGCCTGCTCAGCCTCGGCCAGCGTCAGCGTGATCTCCAACGTCGTCACACCGGCGCCGATCAGCGTGAGCGCGGTCTGGACGGTCTGATCGACGTCCGTGCCGCGGATGATCGCGACCAGTCGCGTCTCGGCGATCCGGTCGCGCAGCGCTGCGTTGTCCACGGTCACCACTCTGCCACCGATCCGTCGGCGTGGCGCCAGATGGGGTTCTGCCACCGCTCCCAGCCTGCGGATGCTGCCCGCACGGCCGACTCGTCGATCTCGATGCCCAGACCGGGGCCGGTCAGGCGCTCGAACCCGCCGTCGACGAACGCGAACGGCGCGGTGTCGGCGACGTAGTCGAGCACCTCCGCGCCCTTGTTGTAGTGAATGCCGATCGACTGCTCCTGGATCAGGTAGTTCGGCGTCGAGAGGCCCACTTGCAGACAGGCGGCAAGGGCGAGCGGCCCGAGCGGGCAGTGTGGGGCGAGCTGCACATCGAACGTGTCGGCGAGCGAGGCGATACGACGGACCTCGGAGATTCCTCCCGCGTGCGAGAGATCCGGCTGGGCGATCGCGATCCCGGCGTTCAGCACGGGCAGGAACTCCTGGCGGGAGTACAGCCGCTCCCCCGTCGCGATCGGGATCGTCGTGGCATCCACCAGATGCCCGATCACGTGTGAGTTCTCCGGAACGACCGGTTCCTCCATGAAGAACGGATGCAGCGGCTCGAGCAGTCCCGCGACTCTGCGCGCGGTCGCCAGCGTGAAGCGTCCGTGCAGATCGACGGCGACGTCGCGATCCGGGCCGAGGACCTCTCGCGCGCTCGCGACACGGGCGACCACACCGTCGAGCTCGGCGACCGAGCCGTTGCGACTCATCTTGCCCGAGGCGTTCATCTTGACCGCGGTGAGCCCCACGGCCATCTGTGCGGCGATGTGATCGGCGACCTCTGAGGGGTCGTCTCCGCCGACCCAGCCGTAGGCGCGGATCCGGTCGCGTACGGCCCCGCCGAGCAGCTCATGCACGGGGACGCCCAGGCGCTTGCCCGCGATGTCCCAGAGGGCCTGGTCTACACCCGAGACCGCGCTCGCGAGCACCGCACCGCCGCGGTAGAACTGTCCCTTGGTGAGCACCTGCCAGTGGTCTTCGATGCGGGAAGGGTCCTTGCCGAGGAGATACTCGGCGAACTGGTCGACCGCAGCACGCACGACATCGGCGTAGCCCTCCAGCGAGCCCTCGCCCCAGCCGACCAGGCCCTCGCGCGTCTCGATGCGTACGAACAGCCAGCGCGGCGCGACGGGAAACGATTCGACGCGGGTGATCTCATCTGCGGTGGTCATGGCTGCTCCTGGTTCGCGCAGTCGCGCTGATAGTGCTCGAGAACGGTCTCGACGATCCGCTCGGGCGTGGGTTCCACGTTGACGCGGATGCCGCGCTCATCATCGGCGAGCGGCTCGAGCGTCTCATACTGCGAGGCCAGAAGCTCCGGAGGCATGTACTCGTGCGTGCGGTCTCGCACGCGGTCCTGCACGAGCTCGATGGGCCCCCATGGTTCGACGACGTACGCGGTGGCAACGTGCGCACGCAGGACATCACGGTAGCTGCGTTTGAGCGCGGAACAGGCGATCACGACTCCCCCGCTGCTCTGATGCTCAGCCAGCGCCTCGCCGACGATGTGCAGCCACGGCGCGCGATCCTCATCGCTCAATGGCTGCCCCGATGCCATCCTCTCGACGTTGCGCGCAGGGTGCAGCCGGTCGCCGTCGATGAACGGCACCCCCAGCCGACTTGCGAGCAGAGTGCCGATCGTCGTCTTGCCCACGCCCTGTGTGCCCATCACGACGATGGCCACGGGGCGCGTGGGCGCGACAGGGCTCGGGCCGCCGTCGTGCGCGGCCGTGTGTGTCATCGCTCAGCCCTTCGTGGCGCCGGCGGTGAGGCCAGAGACGATGTACTTCTGCGTGAACAGCGCGATCAGCATGATCGGGAGCGTCACGATGACAGCGGCAGCCATCAGCCCACCCCAGTCGATGCTCGCGTAGCCGACGAAGTCGAAGATCGCGACAGGAAGCGTCTTGGTGCTCGATCCGGACAGCACGAGCGCGAACATGAAGTTGTTCCACGCGAAGATGAACGACAGGATGCCCGCGGTTGCGACACCGGGCATCGACAGCGGGAGCGTGATGCGCAGGAACGCGCCGATCGGGGTGAGACCGTCGACCTGTGCGGCCTCTTCCAGCTCCTCCGGCATCGAGTCGAAGTACGACATCATGATGTACAGGATCAGCGGCAGCGAGACGAACATCATCGACATGATGAGGATCGTGTAAGAGCCGACCAGCCGCATCTGGGAGAACACGAAGTACCAGGGCACGAGCAGGCTGACACCGGGGATGATGCGGGCCAGCAGCACGACCATCGCCGACTTGCCCATGACGAACCGGCTCATGCTGTACGCCGCGGGAACCGCGAGCACGAGCGAGAGCACGGTCGCGACGAACGCGACGAAGAACGAGTTCCAGATGTAGGCGGCGTAGTTCGCCTGCCCGAAGACGGTCGCGTAGTTCGCGAGGGTCGGGACGAAGCTGAAGAACTTCGACGGATCGTAGATGTCGACGTTCGTCTTGAAGCTCGCCAGCACCATCCACACGAGCGGCGCGACCAGGGCGAACACGACCAGGGCAAGACCGAGGAAGCGTCCGAACGACGGCAGGGGGAACTTCTTGCGTCGCGCTTCGGGGAGCACGAGGAGAGTCGTAGCGCTCATTTGTTCAACGCCTTCTTACGCAGGGAGAGGATCCAGATGAGTCCGATGATCATCAGGAAGAAGAGGATGAGAACCGTCGACGCCTGGCCGTAGCGGTTGTAGTCGAAGCTCAGACCGTAGGCATAGGTGTTGAGCGTCTCCACCTCGTGGAAGGACCCTCCGCCCTTGCCCTTGGTCGCGTAGAGGATGTCGAAGGTCTTCAGCGCATCGATGCCGCGGAGGATCACCGCAGCGATGATCGTCGGCGCGAGCAGCGGGAGCGTCACGTACCAGAGACGCTGCCACCAGTTCGCTCCGTCGACACGGGCGGCCTCATCCGGCTCCTCGGGAAGCGCGGTCAGACCCGCGAGGATGATCAGCGTCACCATCGGCGTCCATTGCCAGACGTCGACGAAGATCAGTGTGCTCAGCGCGGTGTCCGGACTGCTCAGCCAGGGCTGCGCGGGAATGCCGAACCACGAGAGCATCTCGTTGGCGAAGCCGATGTTGGGTTCGAAGATCAAGCGCCACATCATGCCGATCGCGACAGGCGTCGCGACGAGAGGGAGCAGGATGGCGACGCGCACGAGCTTCTCACCGCGGAAGGGCTTCCACAGCATGAGGGCGATCGCGATGCCGAGGATGACCTCGAACAGCAGCGCGCCGCCGGTGAAGTAGACGGTGCGTCCGACGGCCGGCCAGAAGCGCTCGGTGTCGGTGAGGACCTTGGCGTAGTTCTCGAATCCGATGAAGTCGAAGGGAGCCCTCACTGACCCCTTCGAGTTGGTGAAGCTCAGGTAGAGCGTCCAGACGAGGGGGAAGATCAGAAGCAACGCGATGAAGATCATCGCGGGCGCGGCAAAGACCCATTTGCGGTGCTTGTTGACCCAACGGGAATAGCGTCCCCAGGTTCCGAGGTCACGGCGTGCGGCACTGCTCACCGGCGTCTCCTTTGTTGGTACCGGCGGGGGCGGGCGTCGCCGCCCCCGCCGGTGGTGGATGAATCTAGGTGCTTAGTTCTCGTCTTCGAGGAAGGCGCCGAACTTCTCCTGCGCGCTCTTCGCTGCTCCGGGGACGTCGCCTCCGGTGATGCCGACGACGATCGGGTCGCCCACGATCTCGCGCGCCTCGGAGACGTTCACGACGAGCGGGCGGTCGTAGCCGACACCGTTCTTCGCGTTCTCTGCGATGGCATCCGCCAGCGCGGGCGGGAAGCTCGCGGTGCCCTTCGGGTCCGCCCACACAGAGGTACGCGCTCCGGGCACGCCCTCTTCCTGCACGGCGAGAACGCTGTCGAAGCTGGTCGCCCACTTGATGAACGCCCAGGCGTTCGCCTGGTTGCTCGATCCCTCGTTGATCGCGAGGCCCCACGACGGGATCGCGTACGGCTTGGAGCCTGCGGGTCCTGCCGGGAAGGCGGCGTAGCCGAGCTTGTCGAAGACGGTCGAGTTCTCTTCCAGCGCGAGGTTCTGGTAGAGGCTGCTCGCGTCGGTGTAGAACGCTGCCTGGCCCTGGGCGAAGATCGCCGCGGCCTCGGGCCAGCTCATGTCGGTGCTGACGTTTGCCGGACCGTACTGGTTGAGCAGACCGCCGTAGTACTCGTAGGCCTCGACGGCTTCTGGGGTGTCGACGCTGGCCTTGCCGTCGTCCATGAAGTCACCGCCGAAGCTGTAGAGGAAGCTCGAGAACTGCGTGACCGCCGCCGAGCGCGCCGTGCGGGCCACGAAGCCTGCGACACCGGGGTTCGCCTCGGAGATGGTCTTGGCTGCCGCCGCGAGCTCGTCGAGCGTCGTGGGGACCTCGAGTCCTGCCGCCTCCAGCAGGTCGGTGCGGTAGTAGAGAACCTGAGACTCCGTGATGAGCGGCACGCCGACGACGGCACCTTCGTAGGTCGTCGTCTCGACGGGACCGGACTGGAAGTCGCTCCAGTCCCAGTCGGCGTCATCCTTGACGAGATCCGTGAGGTCGGCCATGTAGCCGTTCTGGGCGAAGAGCTTGCCCTCCTGGAGCGGGCGGTACATCATGACGTCGAGTTCGTCGGTACCCGCGTTCAGCTTCACGTTGTACTGGTCGGAGAGCTGGTCCTCGCCGAGCTGGGTGAGCTCGACCTTGATCCCGGTCTCCTTCTCGAACTCGGGGATCTTCGACTTGATGATGTCGGTCCACACGTGGTTCGCCAGTGTCACGCGAACGGTGCCGCCGCCTTCACCCTCTCCGCCGCTGCCGGCGTCGCCACCGGGAGCACAGGCCGCAAGAGTACCTACCGCAAGGATTCCCGCTGCCGCGACGGCGGCGGTCCTGAATACAGCTCGATGCATCTTCGCATCTCCTTCTCTGTGTCTGCGCTTCGGTGCGCGATGTGATGAAGAACCTTGGCGTCGGGTGCCGAAGGTGCCATTATTCTAATAAATCATACTTGTAACGCAAGTGCGAGGATCAGAAAGGATTCCCCGGTGCACATCGACATCGCAGGAAAGGTCGCCGTCGTCACAGGCGTCGGCAAGGGTATCGGCCATGAGATCGTCACGACGCTCTCCCGAGAAGGTGTCACCACCGTGTCGATCGACGTCAATGCTGACGATCTCGCCACGATCGGTGCAGAGCTGGATGCCACAGGAGCCGCGCACCGCGAGTTCGTCTGCGACATCCGCGACAGCGCGCAGATCGCCGAGGTGATCGCCGCCGTCGAAGAGCAGTACGGCCGTATCGACATTCTCGTCAACAATGCAGGAGTGGCAGGAAACGGCCCGATCGACGGTCTGGACGAGAAGACCTGGGACTTCGCGCACGACGTCAACCTCAAGGGCACGTTCCTGATGTGTCGCGCTGTGCTCCCGATCATGAAGCGGCAGCGCGCTGGCCGCATCATCAACGCCGCATCCTTCGCGGCCTTCGTTCCGATCTACGGAAGCGCGGCCTACGCCTCCTCGAAGATCGCTGTCGCGCACTTCACGCGCGCCCTCGCCGGGGAAGTGGGCCCGTGGAACATCACGGCGAACGCCTATGCCCCCGGAATGGTTCCGACGTCGCTCAATCACTTCGATGAGCTCCCCCAGCCGGAGCAGTCCCGACTTCTCGACACTCTGAGCCTTCGCAAGTGGGGCAGCAAGTCGGATATCTCGAGCCTGATCTGCTTCCTCGCCTCCGACCTCGCCGGCTACATCACCGGTACACTCATCGACATCAGCGGGGGAAAACTGGCGACACAGGTTCCCCGACTCGCCTATGAAGCAGCCGCAGCTGAAGGCGAGTACGATTTCGCGGCCGACGGCAGATGAACGGGGGCGCCCGAGTGGCGGATACCAGCAGTGCGCGCTACCGCGCGCGCATCGGAAGCGGGCTGTATGCCCACGTGGTCGATGTGCTGGGGCAGGAGATCATCGACGGCGTCATCGAGCCGGGCACCATCGTCTACGCCGACCAGCTGTGCGACCGCCTCGGCGTCTCACGCAGCGTCGTGCGCGAGGGTATCCGCACGCTGAGCTCCATGGGGCTCGTCGAAGCGCGCCCTCAGGTAGGCACGCGCGTGCTTCCCCAGACCTCTTGGGACCTCCTGAACCCCTATGTCGTGAAGTGGCGCGGGCAGGGCCCCACCTATGCGTTGCAGATGAAGCAGCTGCTTGAACTCCGCCTCGGCATCGAGCACGCCGCCGCGGGGCTCGCGGCGCAGCGTATCTCGGCCGAGAGCGCTGCGGAGATCCTCGAGCGTGCTCAGATCATGCAGCAGGCCTTCCTCGACCATGATGCGCGCAAGTTCTTCGAGATGGACGCAGGCTTTCACCGCCTGCTTCTGGAAGGCACCGACAACGCGGTGATGGCCCAACTGGCCGACACGATCGGCGCGACCCTCGATGCCCGTGGACACGACACGCGACCCGGCATGCACGACATCACCGCCGAATCGGTGGCGAATCACATCCGCCTCGCGGAGGCGCTCGTCGCGCGCGATGTGAACAGCGCGCAGGAGATGGCGCTCACGCTCGTCCAGCGCACTCTGGAGGAGTTCGAAGAGGTCAGCGCACGCTACGGCGTGTGATCGCCGAGATCAGAGAGGGCGGATGCTGCGCAGCATCCGCCCTCTCTCGTTGATCAGCCCGGCATCACCATGACGGACTTGATGTTGCGCCCGGACTCCATGTCTTCGAACGCGCGCTTCCAGTCGGCGAGCTCGTAGACCCCGCCGAGCACCTTCTCGGTCTCCAGCGCACCCATGGAGAACAGCGACAGCACACGCTCCCAGGTCGTCCACGTGTGCGAGAAGGAACCGTAGAGCGTCGCCGCCTTCGCCACGAGCGGGTCGAGGCTGAAGTTCAGCGGCTGCGGCCCCCAGCCGACCTTGACGATGGATCCGAAGGGGCGAACGAGCTCGAGGCTCTGCTTCAGGGCGATGCTCACGCCCGTGGCGTCCACGACCACGTCGGCGCCGAACCCGTCGCCGAGCGTCGTGAGCAGCTCCGCGGGATCTTCCTTCGTGACGTCGATCGTGTAGTCCGCGCCGAGCTCGCGCAGCTTCGCGAGACGATGCTCATCCACGGGGGTGCCCAGCACGATCGTGGTGCCGGCACCGCGCAGGCGCGCGATCTGCAGCGCCAGGGCGCCGATCGCCCCTGCACCCTGAATCACGACGATGTCGCCGGGGGTGACCGTGGCACGCTCTACGAGAGCGTTGTAGGCGACGGCGAAGGGCTCGGTCATCGCGGCCTGCTCGAAGGTCACGTTCTCGGGAATCCGGTGCAGCACGCGCGGTTCGGCGCACAGCAGCTCGCCGAAGGCACCATCGCGGATCGCCCCGTACCCCTGACGGTGCGGGCAGAGGTTGTAGCGGCCCGTGCGGCACAGCGCACAGGTGCCGCAGATCGAGGCGGCCGTCTCACAGACGACGCGATCGCCGACCTGCCAGCCGGTCACGTCGTCCGCGACAGCGGCGATGACACCGGCGGTCTCATGCCCGAGAATGACCGGCAGCGCGACCTCCCAGCTCTGACCGTTGCGCCACATGTGGATGTCGGAGCCGCACACGCCGACGGCGCGCGCGGCGACGAGCACCGTGCCCGGCAGCAGCTCCGGCTCCGGCACATCGCGTACCTCGACGTCGCCGTCGTTCATCCCGAACTTCACCAGGGCCTTCATCGTGCGACCTCCTCGATCTCGCCCCGAGCGATGCTCGGGAGTCCTGCGGCGGCGAGCGCCGCCTCGTGGGTGCGCACGCGCACCGCGGTGGAGCCGCCGAAGTACGTCTCGCGCGCCTCGCGGAGGAACTCGACCGACTCGGCCATCTCGCCCATGCCGTTGACGCCGTCCTCGATACTGATCCAGCCGTCATAGCCGGCGTCGGCGAGGGTGCGGAAGATGCGATCGTAGTCATTGAGCCCCTGGCCGATCACGCCATGCTGGAGCGCGGGCGAATAGCCGAGCGTGCCGTCACTCTGGCGCAGGTCGTCGAGCGATGCTCCCGGAGCAAGTGAGCGGTCGGATGCCTGCATCGTGACGACACGGTCGATGACCTGCTCGAGGAAGTCCGCGGAGTCATCACCGGCAACGATCGCGTTCGAGGGGTCGAACTGCACACCGAAGCTTGCGCGATCGTCGATCGCGTCGAGGATCTCCAGGAAGACATCCGACTTCTGCGCGAACTCGGGATACCGCCAGAAGCCGTCCTTGTAGTGATTCTCCAGTCCGAGCGTGACGCCCAGTTCCCGCGCGATCGGGAGCAGTCGGGTGATCGCATCGACGACCCACTCGACACCCTGCCCGCGGGAGACCTCGGGATGCTTCTGCCCCGAGAGCACGCGGGTGCTCGCACCCCGACCACCCAGCCGGGCCGTGATGCGCATCATCTCGATCTCGCGATCGAACTCTGCCTTGCGCACCTCGGGATCCGGGTTGGTGAAGTCGGGCGAGACGCACAGCATCGGCATCTCGAACCCGGCGGCCTCGAGATGCTCGCCGACCTGGTCGATGTAGTCATCGTCGGTCTGCCAGAACATTCCGCTGTACAGCTCCAGGCCTTCGGCCGGGAGCACACGGGCCTTCTCTATCCAGTCGAACACCGTCATGGTGCGGTCGACCGCCAAGGCGGTGAGATCGCCCTTGGGGAAAACGCTGATCCTCATTGATTCCTCGCTCTGATTTTCGGGGGTCAGGTATAAAAGTATTACGAATAAGATTATTATGCGAGAGTGCATCTGCACGACGCACCCGCACACCACGCAACGATGCGAAAGGGAATCGACATGACGCTCGACAGCACAGCGCTCCAGTCCTGGGCCGCGAGGCTTCTCACCTCGTGGGGCTACAGCGACGACGACGCGGCCTACATCGCCGACACACTTGTGGACGCGAACCTCCGGGGAGTCGATTCGCACGGCGTGATCCGGCTGCCGGCCTACCACGCGCGCATCGACGCCGGACTCGTCGTTCCCACCGCACGGCCGGTCGTGACCCGCGAGGGCGGTGTCATCCGCGTGGACGCCGCCGGCGCTCCCGGGCAGCTCGCCGCGCGCGCGGCCGTCGCAGCCCTCGTCGAGGCGAGCGGCGAACTCGGCGTCGCGAGCGCCGTCATCCACGGCAGCACGCACTTCGGCACAGCCGGCTACTACGCCCGCGCACTGGCTGCGCAGGGCAAGATCGGCATCGTCGTCTCGAACTCCGAGCCGGCTGTCGTCCCCTTCGGCGGACGAGATGCCTTCCTCGGCACCAACCCGTTCGCGTTCGCCGCGCCCACCGGCGGCGACCCGATCAGCCTCGACATGGCAACCAGCACGAGCGCGATGGGGCGCGTGATGGTGGCTCAGGCGGCAGGTAAACCCATTCCCGCAGACTGGGGAGTCGACGCCGAGGGCCGCCCGACCACCGACCCGCACGCCGTGAAGGCGCTGCTGCCCGCGGGCGGCCCCAAGGGCTACGGTCTCGCCTATCTGACCGAAGTGCTGGGCGGTGTGCTCTCGGACGCTGCCATCGCCTCCGGAATCGGAAACATGTACTCCGACTTCTCCCGCCCGCAGGACGTCGGCCACTGGATGCTCGCACTCGACGTCGAGCGGTTCCTTCCGTTCGGGCAGTTCACGCAGCGCATGGATGGCCTCGCGGCCGACGCGCACGCCATCGCCCCCGCGCCGGGGAACAGCCAGGTCCTGGTGCCCGGCGAACCCGAGGAGCGCACGAAGGCCGCGCGCCTGAGCAACGGCATCGACCTGCCTGCGGCGACAATCGAAGAGCTCACCCTCCTCGGCGTCGCGTCCGAGGTGCCGTTCCCCGAAGGAGACATCCGATGAAGCTGCTCGTCCCGAACCTGATCGCTTTCGAGACCACCCTCGATGGAGTCGAGGTCGTGCATTTCGACCCGACCGCGCCGATTCCGGCAGAGCACCGCGACGCTGAGGCGCTGGTCGTCTGGGGCGCGGGAGCATCGCTGCTCCAGGATGCGGTCGCGAACCTTCCGCAGCTGCAGTGGGTGCAGCTGCTCTCGGCGGGCAGCGACGCGGCCCTGGCCGCAGGCTTCCGCGACGACATCGTCATCACGAGCGGCCGTTCACTGCACGATGCCCCCGTCGCCGAGCACGCGCTCGCACTGACCCTCGCGGCCGCACGCCGTCTGCACACCCTCGGGCGCGCGCAGATCGGCCACCGCTGGGCGGAGGAGATCGGTGGCATCCAGCCGGAGCCGAGCCCCGGGGTGTTCTCGACGCTGCGCGGTGCGCGTGTGGTGATCTGGGGCTACGGCAGCATCGGCTCGACCCTCGCCCCTCACCTCGCGGCCCTCGGGGCGCAGGTCACCGGCGTCGGCACCACGCCCCGCGTCGAAGGCGATGTCTCCGTCGTCACCTCGGCGGAGCTCCCCGCGCTCTTCCCCGAGACCGACGTCGTGATCATGATCCTGCCGGCGTCTGCCGCGACCGATGGTGCGATGAGCGCGGAACTGCTCGCGGCACTCCCCCGTCACGCCTGGGTCATCAACGTCGGCCGCGGCACGACGATCGACGAAGGCGCGCTCATCGATGCGCTGCGCGACAACCGGATCGGCGGCGCGGCGCTCGACGTGACGGCCGTCGAGCCGCTGCCCGTGGACTCCGCACTCTGGGACCTGCCCAACCTGATCCTCACGCCGCACGCCGCGGGCGGCCGCCCCCTGGGCGCGGCCGATCTGATCGCTCACAACCTCTCTGCTCATCTGCACGGCGAATCGCTGCGCAATGTCGTACACCCCACACGAAAGGCCTGAACCGCATGTCGACGTCGATCCGTGGAATCACACGCGAATCCCTCACTCGCCCGCTCGTGCAGATCTCTCTCGATCTCACCAACAACACCGAAGCGCTGCGCACGGCCGCGATCGCGGTCGAGGCGGGTGCGGACTGGATCGAGGTGGGTACGCCACTCGTGCTGGCCGAGGGCTTGCACGCGGTGCGCGCGCTGCGCAAGGAGTTCCCGGACAAGCCGATCATCGTCGACCTGAAGACGATGGACGGCGGCTACCTCGAAGCCGAGATGATGGGCGACGCCGGCGCCGACGCCGTGATCGTGATGGGTCAGGCGCACGACGCCACGATCGCCGCGGTCATCGAGGCGGGAGACCGCTTCGGCATGCTCGTGATGGGTGACGATCTGGGTGCCGCGGATCGCGTCGCCGAATGCGCACGGCTGGAGGCGCTCGGGGTCGGCATGGTCATCCACCACATCGGCTACGACCACCGCAACGCCAACCCGCACCTGGGTCTCACGCCGCTGACCGACCTTCCGGGCATCGTCGCGGCGACGACCGTGCCGGTGCAGGCCGTCGGCGGACTCTCGATCGAGCAGGCCGCCGGATGCCCCGCGATCGGCGCCCCGGTCGTGGTGTTCGGTGCTCCGCTCGCGATCGATGGAAAGTCGTTCAGCGCAGCGGACGGGGACCTGCTCGGCGTTCTCACGGATGCCTGCGCCCGCGTGCACGCGGCCCCGATCGTCTACCCGAGCTAAAGCCCCGCGGTCGCTCTCCCCTGCCGAGAAACCACTTCCCGCGCGAGAAACCACGTCAGCACGTGCGTCTCGGGCAGGGGGTGGTTTCTCGCGTAGTGACGATCCCGAAAGCTCTCATAGGAAACTCATAGGCGAGCGAGGACAATAGAAGCATGAACGATCTGCCTGCTCCTGAGCTTCGCCGTCCGGATGGTTCCCCGCTGCGCATCCTCGCCGTCGACGACGAACCGATGCTGACCGACCTGCTCGCCATGGCTCTGCGCATGGAGGGCTGGGAGGTGCGTACCGCGGCGTCGGGCACCGAGGCGCTGCAGGTCGTGCGCGAATTCGGGCCGGACGCACTCGTTCTCGACGTCATGATGCCCGACCTCGACGGACTCGGCGTCCTCAAGCGACTGCGCGAGGCGGGCAACCTCGTTCCCGTGCTCTTCCTCACGGCGAAGGACGCCGTCGGCGACCGCATCGCCGGTCTCACCGCGGGCGGCGATGACTATGTCACCAAGCCTTTCAGCCTCGAAGAGGTCGTCGCCCGTCTGCGTGCGGTGATCCGACGAAGCGGCGGTGCGGCATCCGACGGCGCCGACGCGATTCTGCAGGTCGGCGATCTCAGCCTCAACGAGGACAGCCACGAAGTGCTGCGCGACGGCACCGAGATCGAGCTCACCGCGACGGAGTTCGAACTCCTCCGCTACCTCATGCGCAACGAGCGCCGCGTGCTGTCGAAGGCGCAGATCCTCGATCGTGTCTGGAGCTACGACTTCGGCGGTCGCTCCAGCGTCGTCGAGCTGTACATCTCGTACCTCCGCAAGAAGATCGACGCCGGACGCACGCCGCTGATCCACACCGTCCGAGGCGTCGGCTACATGATCAAGTCGCCGCAGTAGCATCCGCCGACAGCTGAGTACCGTGAGCGCTTCTCCCCCACCCGCCGCCGTCTTCACCGCGCCCTCGCCGCGTCGCCCGCTGACGCTGCAGGCGCGACTCATGGCCGCCGTCATCGGCTTCGTCTCGCTGATCGTCGTGATCATCGCGATCATCACGAGCGCGACGCTCGGCCAAACCCTGGAAGAGGGCCTGCGCCAGCAGCTGCTCACGAACCGCGACCGCGTCGCGCAGATCACGACCGAGCAAGCGCTGCTCTCGCACACCGTGCCGACCGCGACGAATCTGCTGATCGGGCGCTCAGTCCCCCCGGGCATTCTGCTCATCCTCATCGCGCCCGACCGCACCGCCACCGGTGCCGTCGTCGGCGACGACGGCACGACGACAGAGCTCACGACCCAGCAGATGCAGCAGGCGGGCCTCGCGATCACCGAGAACCGCGGAACCACGGCGATCAGCTCACTCGGCTCCTACCAGGTGACCCACGACGTGCTGCAGACGACGCAGCTGCTCGGCGGCGATGTGAACATCATCGTGGGTCTTCCTCGCGAGCAGATCCAGCGCAACATCGGCGCCCTGTTCACGACAATCGCGCTCACGACCTTCGGCGGACTCATCCTGCTCGCGCTCACGACAGCGATCACGATCCGTCTCGGCCTGCGTCCGCTGCGCGCGGTGGCGGCGACCGCCACTCGTGTCGCGAACCAGCCGCTGGACCGCGGTGCCGTGCAGATCCAGGAGCGCGTTCCCCCCACGGAAGCCGATCCGCGCACCGAGACAGGACTCGTGGGCGCCGCGCTCAACAAGCTCCTCGACCACGTCGACGCCTCGCTGGCGGCGCGGCAGAAGAACGAAGAGCGGATGCGGCGCTTCGTCGCCGACGCAAGCCACGAGTTGCGCACCCCGCTGACGTCGATCCGCGGCTACTCCGAGCTCTCGCTGCGCGACACGACTCTCCCCGAGACGACCCACACGGCGCTGGAGCGCATCCAGGCGCAGTCGCTACGCATGACACGCCTCGTCGAGGACCTGCTGCTGCTCGCGCGTCTGGATGAGGGACGCGAACTCGTGCACAGCGCCGTCGACCTGTCCCGACTGGCCGTCGAAGCAGTCGCGGATGCCCGACCCACGGCGCCCGATCATTCCTGGAACATCGAGCTGCCCGACGAACCCGTCATCGTGACGGGTGACTCCGGCCGCCTGAGCCAGGTGATCGTGAATCTCCTGGCGAACGCACGCACGCATACCCCGGCGGGCACGCAGGTCACTCTCCGTCTGGAAAGAGACAGGAACACGGCCGTGCTGCGCGTGCACGATGACGGGCCGGGAATCGCCCCGGAGCACCGCGAGGAGCTGTTCGCCCGCTTCGCGCGCGGCGATGTCTCCCGCGCGCGGCAGACCGGCGGCAGCGGTCTCGGGCTTGCGATCGTCAAGGCGATCGTGGAGGGCCACAGCGGCACCATCCGGGTCGACAGCGAGCCGGGCGACACGACCTTCACGGTGCGGCTGCCGCTTGCCCCGGTGGAGACGTCAGACGCGGAGGCGACCCCGCACCCCGCGGCGGATCAGTAGCCGGCGAAGGCGTCGGTTCGCACGCTGCGCGCGGTCCGAAGCGCCGGCGAGAGGTCGGCGATCAGCCGCGGCGGACCGGAAAGGAGCACGTGCCTCTCGGCCAGGTCGGGCACCAGCCGCGCGAGCTGAGTGCCGTCGAGACGTGCTCCTCCGGCCCACATCCAGTTCGCCGACAGCGCCGGCGGCTCGTCGCGCGTGAATGCGATGACGCGGACGCCGCAGCGCTCGAGCTCGTCGCGGAACGCCAGCTCGGCGGACTCTGCGGTGACGTACACGAGGACGATGTCGCGGTCGCCGCCCTGCGCCTGAAGCTCCCGCAGCTGGGACACGAAGGGAGTGACGCCGATCCCGGCGGCGACCAGAAGGACCGGCGCTTCGCCCCGAGGAAGCACGAAATCACCCCAGACGCCCGTCGCGCGCAGCGTCTGCCCCACCCCGACCTGCCGCAGCGCGCGCTTGTAGCTGGACGGATGCTGCTGCGTGCCGTCTCGGTACGCCACGCGAAGCTCCGGAAGATCGCTCGGGGCGGAGAGAATGCTGAACTCGCGGCGTGTACCCCGGACGTCGGGCCGCGCATGCGGGACCTCGAGCTCCAGATACTGTCCGGCGATGACTCGCGGACGTCCTTCCACCTCGAAGGTCAGCTCGTGCACCGTGGGAGTGACGAGCCGACGCCCGGCGAGCGTGAGACGCAGTCCTCCGCGCAGTGCCAGGGCGAACGCAAGCAGGTTGCCGATGAGCAGTGCGCGCTCCTGCCCGAGAGTCACGAAACTACCCACGAGGACGGGCCACCCCACGAGCACACCCACGACGGTCGCGACCGTGAACTGCTGCCGACGGCGAGGCGGCAGGGTCAGCGGTTCAGAGAGCATGAAGGCGCCGAGGAACAGCACCGGGGATTGCAGCAGTGAGAGCGTGAGAGATTCTCCCGCGGAGAAGGTCAGGCCGAACTGCGCGGAGATCGTGACATCACGCACGAGAGCCGTGGCGACGGCGACGGCGACGAAGAGCGCGACGATGCGAACGCGTTCGGTGCGCCACAGCACGATGAGTCCGAGAAGCACCACGGGCGCGACGAGCGCCGGTGTGCCCACCCACCACGACGAGAAGGTGCCGATGCCCGCCACGGTCACGACGGTCGCCCCCACCGCCGCCGGATTGAGGAAGTGACGTCCGCGCCAGGCGATCACGTACTTCGACAGTGCAGCGACGGCACCAGCCACCGCGAGGGAGCCGAGTTCGGCGGGGGACGTCCCGGGTTGCAGCACGAACAGGAGGATGAGCGCGGTGATGAGGGACGATTCCACCCGCCAGGCCCGGCGCACCACGCGCTGGCAGATCGCATCCACGACCGCGACCGCCGCAGCCAGCACCAGGAGGGACGACAGGAGCGCTAAGGGATTCACCCCGACGAGCCCCGTGAACGACAGCACGAGGGCGATCACCGCGAGCGCGAGGAGTGCGAGCAGCACCGTCCGGTACATCGACAGCATCCCAAGAAGCGCAAGAACCCGCTGTCGCACAGCGATGAGCGATGTGATCACGACTGGCCCTCTCTCCGTCCGTGCGCCGTGTCGGCAAGGAACAGCGTGGCGACGCCATCCGAAGACTGCTCCACTCGTCCATCCGTGCCCATGCGCACCCAGGACACACCCCAGCGCGCGGCGAGATCCGGGCCGCCCTCGAAGAACAGCGCCGTCGCGATCGCATCCGCCGTCATCGCGTCGGGGGCCATCGCCCAGGTCGCCGCCCAGGTGCGCACCGGCTGTCCCGTGCGGCCGTCGAGCACATGGTGCAGACCGTCTCCCCAGGCGCGCCGATTGATCGCGGATGCGCAGAGCGCCGCATCCTGTATCGTCACGACTCCGATCGCCGACCTCGGATCATAGGGATGCTCCAAGGCGACCCGCACCGGCGCTCCGCGCGTCGCGAGGTCGCCGCTCGCGTCGACGATCACGCGTCCTTCCACGGGCGCGAGCGCGGCGAGAACCCGGTCGACGAGACGACCTTTTCCGATGGCGCCGACATCGATCGTTCCGGGCCCGTCCAGCGAGAGAGACTGCTCCGACCACCGCAGCCGCTGCTCCCAGTCCGACGGCGCCGCGCGCGGCGCATCCGCTCGCAGCGATACCGCCGCGTCGTACCCCAGCGCTGCCAGGCTGTCGCCGATGAGCGGATTCACCGCGCCTCCGGTGGCGTGCGACAGCGCACGGTAAATGTCGAGCAGCCGCACGGCGTCTGGCGGTGCCGCGATCTCGCCGCCGGCCACAGCGAGCGCCGACACCTGCGAATCAGCGCGAAAACGTGACCACCCCCGGTCGAACCCGGTGATCTCCTCACGAACGCTCGCGCGCAGCTGCGGGCTGAGCACCTCGTCGGTCTCGATCTCCCAGTGCGTGCCAATCGCCTCGAACGGCCAGACGGGCATGGCGCTTACTCCGCGGCCTGCGCCTTGATCTCCTCGACGGCCTGATTGAAGCCGCCACTCGTGAGCGACGACCCTGCAACGCGATCGACCTTCAGCTCATCGATCGGCACGCCCGTCACGACGGCCGCGATCCCGTCGATGAACTGCCCCTGGTACTGCACGGTCTCACGCGCCTGCGGGTCGCCCGTCACCTCGACGCCCTCGACGGCGCCATCGGCAAGGGTCAAAGTCACGGAGATGGTCTCGGGCATGCCCTCGGGCGTGCGATAGGTTCCCTCGGCCGTGTACGTGCCGTCCTTGTAGGAGCCGCTCGCGCTGTCGGTCGATGCGGGAGCACTGGCGTCTGCGCCCGCATCGGGCGACGCGGGAGCCGCGCATCCGGCCAGGGCGGTGGCACCGGCGACCCCGATGAGGGCCGCTGCCATCCGCAACGCGGGGGTGCGAGACGGGGTCAGGGGTGTACGGATCATGCGTTCCTCCTGCTCGGTGAGAACGGATGCCACAGCCGTGGCGTCCTCTGCGTGGATGCTTCCGCGCACGCGCTGACGCTACGCGCCACGACTGTGGACGCGCTGTGATGTGGCGAGAGGTTACGCTTCGCCGCCGAACATGCTCGTCACCGAGCCATCCTCGAAGACCTCGTGGATCGCGCGGGCCAGCAGCGGTGCGATCGGGAGAATCACGAGGCCCGGGAAGTTGCGGTCTGCGGCCAGAGGGACGGTGTCGGTGACGACGACCTCGTCGACGGCCTCGTCCTGCAGACGCACCGCGGCCGGGTCGCTGAAGATCGCGTGCGTCGCCGCCACGATGACCTTGCGTGCGCCGTTCGCCTTGAGAGCCTGCGCGGCCTTGACGATCGTGCCGCCCGTGTCGATCATGTCGTCGACGAGGAGGCAGGTGCGACCGTCGACGGTGCCGACGATCTCATGCACGGTGACCTGGTTGGCGACCTTGGGATCGCGACGCTTGTGGATGATCGCGAGCGGTGCACCCAGGCTGTCGGACCAGGTGTCGGCGACGCGCACACGACCCATGTCGGGCGAGACGATCGTCAGCGTCTCGCGGTCTTCTTCACTGAGCGTGCGCTCGAAGTAGTCCAGGAGCACGGGCTTCGCGAAAAGGTGGTCCACGGGCCCGTCGAAGAAGCCCTGAATCTGCGCGGCGTGCAGGTCGACGCTCATGACACGATCGGCGCCGGCCGTCTTGAGCAGGTCGGCGACGAGGCGGGCGCTGATCGGCTCACGGCCGCGGCCCTTCTTGTCCTGACGCGAGTACGGGTAGTAGGGGGCCACGACGGTGATGCGCTTGGCCGACGCGCGCTTTGCGGCGTCGATCATGATCAGCGTCTCCATGAGCCACTCGTTGACGGGCTCACCGAAGGACTGGATCAGGAAGAGGTCGCACCCGCGGATCGACACATCGAACCGCGAGTAGATCTCACCCGAGGCGAAGGTGCGGTGCTCAGTGGGAGCGAGTTCCGTGCCGAGTGCCGCAGCGACGGCTTTCGCGAGCTCGGGGTGTGAGCGCCCGCCCGCGACGACGAGTCGCTTCTTGGTCTTCGCGACGAGACTCGGAGCGACGCTCTTCGCCCGATCGAGATCGGTCTTCTTCTTCTTCTGACCCATGGTCTGGTTACTCCGCCGATCGTGCTCGGGTTGCCGCGTTCGCAGCTTCCGTGCCTGCCCTGTTCTTCTCGACCCATCCATCGACATTGCGCTGGGGGGCGACACTCAGAGCCAGGGCACCGGCGGGCACATCCTTGCGGATGACCGCTCCTGCCCCGGTTTTCGCGCCTGCGCCCAGTCTAACGGGAGCCACGAACACGTTGTGCGACCCGGTGTGCACCTCGTCGCCGATCTCGGTGCGGTGCTTGGTGATGTCGTCGTAGTTCGCGGTGATCGCGCCGGCGCCGAGATTGACGCCCGTGCCGATGTTCGCATCCCCGATGTACGACAGGTGCGGCACCTTGCTGCCCTCGCCGATGGTCGAGTTCTTCGTCTCGACGAACGCGCCGATCTTGCCCTTGGCACCGAGAACCGTGCCGGGGCGCAGGAACGAGAACGGGCCGACGGTCGCACCCGCGCCGATGACGGCGAGCGTCGCATCCGTGCGACGGACGATCGCCCCCTCGCCGACCTCGCAGTCGACGAGTGAGGTGTCAGGACCCACGATGGCGCCCTCGCCGATCGTCGTGGCCCGCAGGATGTGTGTGTTGGGCAGGATCGTGACGTCGGGAGAAAGCGTCGCATCGTCGTCGATCCACGTGGTCGCGGGGTCGATGACGGTGACGCCCTCGCGCTGCCAGCGGCGCACGATGCGGGCGTTGAGCTCTCGACCGACCTCGGCGAGCTGCACGCGGTCGTTGATGCCGAAGGTGGCCACGGCATCGGCGGTGACCTCCGCGGCGACCGCTTCCTTCGCGGCACGCAGCAGACCGATGACATCCGTCAGGTACATCTCGCCCTGCGCGTTGTTCTGGTCGACCCGCGCGAGGAAGGTGCGCAGCGGGTTCGCACGGAACACGTACACGCCGGAGTTGATCTCGTCGATCGCGGCCTCTTCGGCCGACGCATCCTTCTGCTCGACGATGCGCAGGACGGCGCCGCTGTCGTCGCGGATGATGCGGCCGTAGCCGCTGGGGTCGGGGACGCGCGCGGTCAGGACGGTGGCGGCGGCGGATGCCGCACGGTGGCCGTCGAGCAATGCCTGCAGAGTGTCGGCATCGAGCAGCGGCACGTCGCCGGAGAGCACGAGCACGTCGCCGTCGAAGTCGTCGGGAAGGGCGTCGAGGGCGACCTGGACAGCGCGTCCGGTGCCGGGGATCTCGTCCTGGTCGACGAAGACCGCGTCGGGGTAGGCCTCGCTCAGCGTCGCGACGACCGTGTCGCGCTCATGTCGGACCACCACCTCGATGTGATCGGCGCCCAGGCGCCCCGCGGTGGTCAGCACGTGACCGACGAGCGGGCGACCGCCGATGGGATGCAGCACCTTGGGGAGGCGCGACTTCATGCGCGTTCCCTGGCCTGCAGCGAGGATGACGATTGCGAGAGTGTTCCCAGTCATGCTCCGCCGCCAGGACTCGAACCTAGACCTCACAGCTCCAAAGGCTGTCGTGCTGCCATTACACCACGGCGGACCGCGGCGCGCAGGCCGCCTGATAAGTCTGCCACGCCACGCGCACTCCTCGCGGACAGCGACGCCATCGAGAGACCGCGATAATGGCCTCATGAGCTCTAGCGACGAAGTCGACCGCATCGTCGCGGCGTGGGTCACCCAGCGCCCCGACCTGGATTTCTCGCCCCTGGAAGTGCTCTCCCGTGTCGATCGCCTCTCCCGCCACCTCGACCGCGCACGTCGCGAGGTCTTCCGGCGCAGCGACCTGGAGTCCTGGGAGTGGGATGTCCTGTCCGCTCTCCGTCGCGCAGGCGCCCCTTTCCAGCTCTCCCCCAAGCAGCTGCTGCAGCAGACACTCGTGTCCAGCGGCACGATGACCAACCGGATCGACCGTCTCGTGGGCCGCCGACTGGTCAAGCGCGAAGCCGATCCGGCCGACGGGCGCAGCGTGCTGGTCACACTCAGCGATGACGGGCGCATCCGGGTGGATGCCGCGATCACTCGCCTGGTCGATGCCGAGGCCGAGCTGCTCGCCGCACTCCCCCGCGGAGACCGCGAACGGCTCGCTGCGCTACTGCGCAAGCTCAGCCTGAGCTTCGACTCATGATGGCGGCACGCTGATGGCCATGCGCTCCCCGCTCCCCGTGCGCGACGGCGTCGGGGCCACCCGCCTGCACGTGCCGCGCACAGGCCCCTGGGCGACGATCGCCGACTACATGGTCGAGCGCTTCTTCCACCTCGACCCCGATGTGCTGCGCGAGCGCTTCGACCGCGGCGAGATCGTCTCGATCACGGGTGCCGCGCTCGCGCGCGACACTCCGCTGGGGGCGGAGGAGTTCGTCTGGTACTACCGGGAACCTCCGGTGGAGACGCCGCTGCCTGTAGTCGAGGAGATCCTGCACATCGACGACGACCTGATCGTCCTCGACAAGCCGCACTTCCTCCCGACGACGCCCGGGGGTCGCTACCTGCAGAACTCGGCGCTCGTGCGGCTGCGCAATCGGCTCGACAATCCGGATATCGCGCCGATCCACCGGCTCGATCGGGCGACGGCGGGACTCCTGCTCTTCTCGGCACGTCCGGCCAGTCGCGGCCCGTACCAGCTGCTGTTCGAGAACCGTCAGGTCGAGAAGGTGTACGAGGCCGTCTCCGATCTTCCCGCGGGGTGGGATCCGGAGGCGCCGATGCTCGCGGGCCGTGAGTTCCCCCTCATCTACCGCAACCACATCAAGAAGCTACGTGGCACGGTGCGCGTGAACGTCGATGACGAGCGTGATCCGAACGCGGAGACGCTCATCGAGCTCCTGGGGCACGATGACCGGGTGCTGCATACCCTGCTGCGCCCGCACAGCGGAAAGATGCACCAGCTCCGCGTGCATCTCGCCGCGCTCGGCGCGGGCATCCGCAACGATGCCTTCTACCCCGATCTCCTCGACGAGACGCCGGACGACTACGACCGTCCTCTGCAGCTGCTCGCGCGAGAACTGCGCTTCGTCGACCCGCTGAGTGGCGAGCCGCGCTCGTTCCGCACCCGACGCACCCTGCAGGATGCGCCGGACGGCGAAACGTCGTAGACGACACTCAGCGACGCATCGCCTTTCGGGCGAGACGGGTGCCGAGCGTCTGGACGATCTGCACGAACACAACGATCAGGATGATCGCTGCCCACATGACCACCGGCTCGAACTGGCGGTGACCGTAGACCAGCGCGAACGCGCCGAGGCCACCGCCGCCGATGGCACCGGCCATCGCTGTCATGTCGATCAGCGCGACGATGACGAACGTGTAGCCGAGAATCAACGGTCCGAGCGCCTCTGGCACGACGACCGTGAAGAGGATGCGCAGTGGGCCCGCGCCCATCGCCCGCGCCGCCTCGATCACACCGGGCGACACCGACACCAGGTGCTGCTCGACGATACGGCCGATCGCGAATGCTGCGGCGATACCGATCGCGAAGGCTCCGGCGTTCACGCCGATGCCGGTGCCGATCACCGCGCGTGTGAACGGCATCAGCACCGCGAGAAAGATCACGAACGGAATCGGTCGGAAGAAGTTCACGACGAAGCTGAGAAGCCCATTCGCGAACCGATTCGCGAGCAGACCGCCCACCCGCGTCGTGTACAGCCCGAGACCGATGAGCGTTCCCAGAACCCCACCCAGCACGAGCGCGTAAGTGGTCATGTACAGCGTCTCGAGCGCTGCCTTCCAGAATTCAGGGCCGAGTTCGATCAGACGATCCATCAGCGTGCCCCCTCTCGCTCGATCTCCGTGACTTCGACAGCGGCACCGATCTTCACGAGCGCCGCGTCGATCGCCGCATCCGATCCGCGAATCGCCAGCGTCAGATGACCGAACGCGCGGCCGCGGATGTCGTTGATGCCGCCGTAGACGAGCTCGAAGTCGAGTCCGGCGTCGGCGAGATCGACGAAGACCTGCGCCTGCGAGGAGTCACCGTCGCGGAATGAGAACGTGACGAGTCGACCCTCGTGACGCTCACGCAGCGCCGCACTCTCCGCCGGAGAGGGAATGCCCTTGACGACGGTCGCGACGAAACGCTGCGACGCCGGGTTCTGCGGAGCGGAGAAGACCTCGAACACGTCGCCCTGCTCGATGACGCGCCCGTTCTCCATGACAGCGACCTTCGTCGCGATCGTCTGGATGACGTCCATCTCGTGCGTGATGATCACGATCGTGACGTTCTGCTCGGCATTGACGCGCTTCAGCAGATCCAGCACCTCGTGCGTGGTCTGGGGGTCGAGTGCACTCGTGGCCTCGTCGGCCAGCAGGATCGCCGGCCGCGTCGCGAGAGCGCGGGCGATGCCGACGCGCTGCTTCTGCCCGCCCGAGAGCTGCTCGGGGTACGCGCGCGCCTTGTCGTTCAGACCGACGAACGTCAGCAGCTCATCAACGCGGGCATCGATGTCGGCCTTCGACCACCCCGCGAGCTTCAGCGGGTAGGCGATGTTCGCGCGCACGGTCTTCGCGGAAAAGAGATTGAACTGCTGGAAGATCATGCCGATGCCGCCGCGCACCGCACGCAACTGCTTCTCGGAAAGCGTGGTGATGTCGGTGCCGTCGACTTCGATCGTCCCTGCGGATGCGGGCTCCAGCGCGTTGATCAGGCGGACGAGCGTGGATTTGCCGGCGCCGGAGTAGCCGATGATGCCGAAGACATCGCCGCGTTCGATCTCGAGCGAGACATCATCGACGGCGGTCACCTCGGCGCCGCCCTTCTGGGTGGGCGGGTAGGTCTTCGACACATTCGTGAGAGTCACGATGGACATGCGGGTGCTCCGATGAAGAGAAAAGGGGAATCGGGCGGTGCCAGAAAAGACACCGCCCGATTCTCTCGTACTTGGCTGAGAGGGACTCAGCCCTTGTGTGCCTTGGTGTCTGCTTCGACCTTCTTGAGTGAGGCGTTGAGGTCGGCGACCGGAACCTGCAGCGAGAGACCTGTGAAGCCGGATGCCTCGGCGAGGCCCTTGCGCACGTCGTCGTTCGTCTGGAAGATCTCAACGAGCTTCTTGTACGTGGCGTTGTCGGCGTCATCAGCCCGCGCCGCGAAGATGTTCACGTACGGAAGCGCGTTCGGGTCGTTCGGGTCATCCTGTGCGATCGCGTCCTCGAACGTGAGACCGGCGTCCTGGACGAAGTCGTTGTTGATGATCGCCGCGGCGACATCGGGAAGCGCCGTGGGGATCAGCGCCGCCTCCAGCGCCGTCACCTGCACCTTGGACTTGTCGGTGTCGACATCATTCAGGTCAGAGAACGCAGTGCCGCCGCTCTTGAGCTCGATGAGTCCTGCCGACTGCAGCACGAGCAGCGCACGAGCCTGGTTGGACGCGTCATCCGGAACCGCAACGGTCTCGCCTGCGGGGATGCTCTTCACGTCTTCGTACTTCTTTGAGTACAGGCCGAGCGGGTAGATGGCCGTCGAGCCGATGACCGTCAGGTCTTCGCCGGCGGCGACGTTGTACCCCGCGAGGTAGACGATGTGCTGGAACTGGTTGAGGTCGAGGTCGCCTGCGGTCAGGGCCGGGTTCGGCTGCTCATAGGAGCCGAAGTCGACGATCTCGACGGTGATGCCCTCGGCTGCGGCCGCGTCGATGAACGCGGGCCACTGCGGGTCGGACTTGCCGACGACGCCGATCTTGACGACCTCATCTGCGGTCGATGCGGAAGAGCCGGCATCGGCCGCAGGGGTGGCGCAGGCGGCGAGGCTGAAAAACAGGGGCACCGCCGCGAGTGCGGCGATGACGGAGGTGGTGCGGCGGCGGGACATGGATTCGGGTTCCTCTCTTGGGGGACTCCGTAACGTTATTCAGGACACTCGATGTCATCCGAATCGAGTCGTCACAGAGCGTCACAGCCCTCCGCAGGGCCGGGACGGAATCAACTCCGCCCGTTGTCAGCCGACCTGCTCAGTGAGCTCGAACCAGCGCAGCTCGCTCTCTTCGACCTCTGCCTCGAGCGCGCCGATCTTGGTCATCTTCTCACCGAGGCCCGTGTAGTCGGACTGATCGTGTTCGACGAGGGCGTGCTTGGCGGCGTCGATCTGCTGCGTGAGCTTCTGGATCCGCCGCTCCAAGGCCGAGATCTCCTTCTGGGCTGCCCGCAGCTCTGCGCCCTCCAGCCGGGGAGTCGTGGGAGTACTCGTCTTCGCAGGAGTCGGGGCGGGAGCATCCATCTCATGCTGCCGAAGCCGCAGATACTCATCGACACCTCCGGGCAGGTGCCGAAGACGACCGCCCATGACGGCGTACTGCTGGTCGGTGACCCGCTCAAGGAAGTACCGGTCGTGGCTGACGACGAGGAGGGTGCCCGGCCACGTGTCGAGGAGGTCCTCGATCGCCGCGAGCATGTCGGTGTCCATGTCGTTCGTCGGCTCGTCGAGGATTAGCACGTTGGGCTGGTCGAGCAGCACGAGCAGAAGCTGCAGGCGGCGCTGCTGACCACCCGAGAGGTCCTTCACCGGCGTCGAGAGCTGCGCGGACGAGAACCCGAGCCGCTCCAGCAGCTGGCCGGGCGTCAGGTCCTGCGCCTTCGATCCTGTGCCCATCGTGTAGGAGGTGCGCAGGCCCGAGATCACCACCCGGACGGGATCATTCCAGAACTCGACCAGTTCATCCAGCTGTTGAGTGAGCGTGCGCACCTTCACCGTCTTGCCGTGCTTCACCCGACCCGTGGTCGGCTGCACCGTGCCCGAGACGAGGCCGAGAAGGGTCGACTTTCCCGCGCCGTTGACGCCGAGGACGCCCGTACGCTCGCCCGGCGCGATGCGCCATTCCACGTCGCGCAGGACCTCTCGCTCCGGCCCCACATCGGTGGCGGGGTACGTGACGCTCACATCGAGAATGTCGACGACGTCCTTGCCCAGGCGCGACACCGCCAGCGACTGCAACGACACAGGATCGCGGATCTCCGGAACATCCGCGATGAGCGCGTTTGCCGCATCGATGCGGAACTTCGGCTTCGCCGTACGCGCGGGTGCGCCGCGCCGCAACCAGGCAAGCTCCTTACGGGCAAGATTCTGACGCTTCGCTTCGGTCGCCGCTGCCATGCGATCGCGCTCGACGCGTTGCAGGATGTACGCCGCGTAGCCGCCTTCGAAGGGCTCGACGATGCGGTCGTGTACCTCCCACGTCTCGGTGCAGATCTCGTCGAGGAACCACCGGTCGTGGGTGACGACCATGAGCGCGCCCGCGTTCGGCGACCAGCGCTTCTTGAGGTGCCCCGCGAGCCACGTGACCGCTTCGACGTCGAGGTGGTTGGTGGGCTCATCGAGCGCGATGATGTCCCAGTCCCCCGTGAGGAGCTTGGCGAGCGCGACGCGTCGGCGCTGCCCACCGCTGAGCGCGGTGACGGGGGCGTTCCAGTCGAGGCCATCGAGCAGCCCGCTGATGATGTCGCGGATGCGGGCATCGCCCGCCCACTCGTACTCCTCGGCATCGCCGACGACGGCCGTGCCGACCGTGAGTGAGTCGTCGAGGGTGTCTGCCTGGTCGAGCACGCCGATCGTGGTACCGCTGCGCACCGTGACCCGACCGCCATCGGGCTCCTTGCGGCCTGCGAGCATCGCCAGCAGGCTGGACTTGCCGTCGCCATTGCGACCGACGATGCCGATGCGATCGCCCTCTTCGACGCCGACCGTGATCGAATCGAAGACGACTTTCGTGGGGTACTCAAGGTGGAGGCCTTCGGCCCCGAGAAGATGTGCCATGTCTGATCCAGGCTACGGCAGATTGCTGGGCACAGTCGTAGGAGAAATCGCCTCGCGCTTCGTCCGCGGCTGTTCAGTGGACGATGCGCGCACCCGGCACGGCGCTGTGCACACGCAGCGCCCGCAGGCCGCGCTCTTCGCACTCATCCTGCACACGCCGCGCATCATCCGCCGACGCGCACAGCAGCGCGATCGTCGGGCCGGATCCCGAGACGAGTCCCGCCAGCGCGCCGGCGTCCGCTCCTGCGGCGAGCACACGCTCCAGGTCCGGGCGGTCCTGCAGCGCCGCCACCTGCAGGTCATTGAACACGACCTCCGCGAGCGCGCGGGGGTCACCGGATCGCAGGGCCTGCAGCACGGCGGGTGGGACATCCAGAGACTCCGGCGGATCATCCGCGAGCGCACCGTGCTCGAGACGGTATTCATCGAGCTGACGGTAGATCTGCGGCGTCGACAGCCCCTGATCACTCAGCACCAGCACCCAGTCGAAGCGTCCCGGGGCGAGCGCCGGGGTGAGGCGATCGCCCCGCCCCGTGCCGACAGCGGTGCCACCGTGCAGCGCGAACGGCACGTCCGCACCGAGGCGGGCGGCAAGTTCGTGCATCCGCTGCGAAGACAAGCCTGTCCCCCAGAGCGCATCGCATGCGACGAGGGCAGCGGCAGCATCCGCGGATCCCCCGCCCATCCCACCCGCCACGGGAACGCTCTTGCGAATCTCGAGATGCACACCGCCCGGATATCCGGTCGCCATGGCGAGGATCTTGGCCGCGCGCACCGCGAGGTTGCGATCATCCAAGGGCACGGTCGCCGGATCAACGTCGGGTCCGCTGACGCTCACCGTGAAGTCCGGCGACGCGGTCGCGATGACATCCTCGTAGAGCGATACCGCCTGAAAGACCGTCGCGAGCGAGTGATAGCCGTCGTCGTGCACATCGCCGACCGCGAGGAAGACATTGATCTTTCCCGGGGCGCGCACGTGCACCGACGCCGGAGCGGACGCAGAACTCATCGTGCGCTCACAGCTCCGATGACACAGCCCAGAGGTTGACGTCGATGGAACCGGCGATCGCGTCGATCTGCTCGACCTCTTCCGCCGTCAGCGGCGCCGCGGTGACGGCGGCGACGTTCTCATCCAGCTGCTCGACCCGCGATGCGCCGATCAGTGCCGAGGCGACCACCGGGTCACGCAGCACCCACTGGATCGCGAGTTGTGCGAGCGACTGGCCGCGGGAGGCGGCGATGTCGTTGAGTTGACGGAGGATCGCCAGACCCTCCTCCGACACAGGAGCATCCGGCAGCGAACCGCGCTTCTGCGCGCGCTGTGCCGTGCCGTCGCCCAGGTACTTGCCGGTGAGCAGGCCCTGCGCGAGCGGAGTGAAGGCGATGGCTCCCATCCCGTCGCCGCGCAGCTGATCCGTGAGGCCGTCTTCGACCCAGCGATTGAGGATCGAGTACGAGGGCTGGTGGATCACGAGGGGCGTTCCCAGCTCACGGGCGACCTTCGCGGCCTCAGCCGAGCGCTCCGCGCTGTACGACGAGATACCCACGTACAGGGCCTTGCCCTGCCGCACGAGGGTGTCGAGTGCGCCGATCGTCTCTTCGATGGGGGTGACCGGGTCGACACGGTGCGAGTAG
Organism: Microbacterium sp. GW823-FHT02G05; assembly: GCF_058797175.1. Classification (NCBI taxonomy): domain Bacteria; kingdom Bacillati; phylum Actinomycetota; class Actinomycetes; order Micrococcales; family Microbacteriaceae; genus Microbacterium; species Microbacterium sp. GW823-FHT02G05. The sequence continues at coordinate 1,788,305 of NZ_JBXAJK010000001.1, read as the reverse complement.
AAGATGTCGACATGGTCGAGACCCATGCGCGTCAGGGACTGCTCCGCGCTCGCCAGGATGTACTTGCGCGAGCCGAGGTCGCCGTACGGCCCCGGCCACATGTCCCATCCCGCCTTCGACGAGATGATGAGCTCATCGCGGTAGGGACGCAGGTCTTCCGCGAAGATCCGCCCGAAGTTCTTCTCGGCCGAGCCGTAGGGCGGGCCGTAGTTGTTGGCGAGATCGAAGTGCGTGATGCCGATGTCGAAGGCGTGCCGCAGCAGCGCCCGCTGGTTGTCGAGCGGGATGTTGTCGCCGAAGTTCCACCAGAGTCCGAGCGAGATCGGCGGCAGGTAGAGTCCGGATGCTCCGACCTGGCGATACTCGAAGCGCTGGTAGCGATCCGCGGCAGCCGCGTACGGCCGGTGGATCTCGGGGACGTGGGGCTTGAAGCGGGGTGCGGTCACTCGTCCAGGCTAGCGGCCGCGAGCGCGATGCGGTGGTAGTCGTCAACCGTGAGATCTTCGCCGCGCGCGGTCGGAGCGACGCCGGCCTTGGTGAGGATCTCCGATGCCGCCGCCGAGCTGCCGAACAGGCCAGACAGGGCCTGGCGCAGCATCTTGCGGCGCTGGTTGAACGCGGCATCCACGATCGCGAACGTCGCCACGCGCTCCTCCTCGGAACCGCGCACGTTCGCTGCGCGATCGAACCCCACGAGCAGACTGTCGACGTTCGGCACCGGCCAGAACACCTGGCGTGAGACCGTGCCGCAGAGCTTCCACTCGCCGTACCAGGCGGCCTTCACGCTGGGGGTGCCGTAGATCTTGGAGTGCGGCTTCGCGGCGAGGCGCTCAGCGACCTCGGCCTGCACCATGACGACTCCGCGCTGCAGATAGGTGAAGTTCTCGAGGAAGTGCAGGAGCACCGGCACCGACACGTTGTACGGAAGGTTCGCGACGAGCACCGTCGGCTCGCCCGGCAGCTCTGTCACGCGCAGGGCATCGGCATCCACCACGGTCAGCGCACCGTCCGGCACCCCGTGCTCGGCGGCGGTCTGCGGCAGACGCGCAGCCAGGCGATGGTCGATCTCGACCGCCGTGACGGATGCCCCAGCCTCGAGGATCGCGAGCGTCAGCGAACCGAGCCCGGGACCGACCTCGACCACCCGCTCCCCCGGCTGCACGGCGGCGGCGTGCACGATCTTGCGCACCGTGTTCGCGTCGACGACGAAGTTCTGGCCGAGCTTCTTGGTCGGGGTCACGTCGAGCTCAGCGGCAAGACGGCGGATCTCGGTGGCGCCGAGCAGGGTCACGGTCATCCCCCCATTCTTCCCTAATCTCCGTAGGATCTTCGGGTGCCCTCCCCTGGTGAACTCATCGCGCCCCGCCGCATGGGTCGTGATTTCCGCTGGCTCCTCGCCTCTTCCTGGACGAGCAACGTCGGCGACGGCGTCGCCCTCGCTGCCGCACCGCTGCTGATCGCGTCGATGACCTCGTCGCCGATCCTGGTGGCATCCGGAGCCATCCTGCAGTTCCTGCCCTGGTTGCTGTTGGGACTGCATGCGGGCGCGATCGCCGACCGCTTCGATCGACGCCGACTGGTGATGTTCGCCAATGCCGCCCGCGCCGTCGTGCTCGCCGCCCTCTGCGTGTTCCTCGTGACGGGAACGGCGAACATCGGCATCGTGCTCGCGGTGGCCTTCCTCTACGGCACCGCCGAGGTCTTCGTCGACACCGCCGGAAGCACACTGCTGCCGATGATCGTGCAGCCGGCGGATCTCGGCACGGGAAACGCACGCCTGCAGGCCGGCTACCTCGTCGCGAACCAGTTCGCCGGTCCCCCGCTGGGCGCGTTCCTGTTCGCGGCAGGCACGGCCTGGCCCTTCCTGCTGGAGATCGTCTGTGTCAGCCTCGCCGTCGTGCTGATCTCACGAATGGCGCGCACCCCCATTCCGCCGCGGGGCGAGACGGGCGAGCGGACGGCCGTGCACACCGACATCGCCGAGGGCATCCGATGGCTGTGGCGCAATCCACCCGTGCGCATGCTCGTGATCATCATCCTCGCGTTCAACATCACCTGGGCAGCCCCCTGGGGTGTGCTCGTGCTGTACGCGACCGAGCATCTGGACCTCGGCGCTGTCGGCTACGGCATGCTGACGACGGCATCCGCTGCCGGTGGACTGCTCGCGACGTTCAGCTTCGGCTGGCTGGAACGCCACATCTCCTTCGCCGCACTCATGCGCATCGTGCTCACGATGGAGGTGCTCATGCACCTCGCCTTCGCGCTCACCTCGATCGGCTGGGTCGCGCTCGTGATCATGTTCTTCTTCGGCGCCTACGCGTTCGTGTGGGGCACGATCTCGACGACCGTGCGGCAGCGGCTCGTGCCCGCCGAACTGCAGGGCCGTGTCGCCTCGGTCAACATGGTGGGCGTCTTCGGCGGCATGGTCATCGGGCAGGCACTCGGCGGTGTGATCGCGGAGACCTGGGGACTGACGGCACCCTGGTGGTTCGCCTTCGCCGGTGCTGCGCTGACCCTCGTGCTCGTGTGGCGTCCGATCTCGCAGATCGTGAGCGCGAAGCCAGTACTCGACGAGACGGCTGAGGTTCAGTCGTCGAACGAGCCGTAGACGCGCAGCGTGTTCGCGGCGACCTGCGCCGCGAGTTCGTCGACGTCGATGCCGAGCATTTCTGCCATGAAGCGCAGCGTGATCGGGATGAGGTAGGGCGCGTTCGGACGCCCGCGCAGCGGCACCGGCGTGAGGAACGGTGCGTCCGTCTCGACAAGGATGCGATCGAGCGGCGTGACCGCCAGTGCATCACGAAGATTCTGCGCGTTCTTGAAGGTCACGTTGCCAGCGAACGACAGGTAGTAGCCCGCGTCCGCGGCGATCCGCGCCATCGCCTCATCACCCGAGAAGCAGTGGAACACGGTGCGCTCGGGCGCACCCACGCGAACGAGGGTCTCGAGAACGTCGTCATGCGCGTCGCGGTCGTGGATCTGCATCGCGATGCCGTGCTTCTTCGCCAGTGCGATGTGTGCCTCGAAGGAGACGAACTGGGCCTCACGTCCCTCGGGCCCGGTGCGGAAGAAGTCCAGCCCGGTCTCGCCGATCGCACGTGTGCGCGGGCGTCCGGCGAGCTCATCGATCTCAGTGATCGCGTCATCGAGAAGACCGGCCGCTGCGTACGTCGGGGCGTCGTTCGGGTGGATCGCGACGGCCGCGAGCACGCGCGGGTCGCTCTCGGCCGCGGCGACCGCCCAGCGCGAGGACGCCAGGTCACCGGAGGCCTGTACGACGCCGATCACACCGACCTCCTGCGCACGGTCGAGCTGCTCGGCGAGCGTCAGCGGGTCGTCGCCGTCCGTGATCTCCAGATGGGCGTGGTTGTCGTAGACCGGAACCGCGAGCGGCGCGGGCGCCGACGGATAGAGCAGGTTCTTGCGCCCCTCCGTCGCGCGCTCGCGCACGTAGGTCTCGGGATGCTGGGTCATCGTGCCGCTCGGATCAGGCCGAGGTCTCCACGCGCGGGAACAGCGGTGCCAGCGTGCTGACCTTCGCCCCCGCGGGAAGAACGCCCCAGGCACCGGCCTCACGCAGTGGCTGCGCGTCCAGCGCACCCAGCGAGTCCGCCGCACCAAGAGCAGCCCAGAGCGTGGCCGTCGACTGCGGCATCACCGGCGACAGCAGCACCGTGAGCGCGCGCAGGCCGTCAGCACAGGTGTACAGCACTGTCGAGAGACGGTCGCGCTGCGACTCATCCTTCGCAAGAGCCCACGGCTCGTTCTCGGTGATGTAGCCGTTGAGCGCATCGACGATCGTCCAGATCGACTCGATGGCCTCGTCGATGCGGAAGCGCTCCATGGCAGCATCCGCCTGCGATGCCGCCTTCGCGACGATGCGCTGGATCTCGAGGTCCTGCTCCGTGTACTCGGATGCCGTGGGCACCACGCCGTCGAAGTAGCGCTCGATCATCGCGACGGTGCGCGAGGCGAGGTTACCGAAGCCGTTCGCGAGCTCTGCCTGGTAGCGGGCCGCGAGGTCTTCCCAGGAGAACGAGCCGTCCTGACCGAAGGCGATTGCCGACAGGAAGTAGTAGCGGTACGCATCCGAGCCGAAGACATCCGTGATCTCGGTCGGCGCGATGCCGGTGAGCTTCGACTTCGACATCTTCTCGCCACCGACGAGCAGCCAGCCGTGCGCGAAGACGCCCTTGGGCACGTCGACGCCCGCAGCCATGAGCATCGCCGGCCAGATGACGGCGTGGAAGCGCAGGATGTCTTTACCGACCACGTGGTACGCGGGCCAGCGGCTGTCGAACTCGTCGGTGTCGTCGCCGTAGCCGACCGCCGTCGCGTAGTTCAGCAGAGCGTCGACCCACACATAGATGACGTGCGCGTCGTCCCAGGGAACCTCGATGCCCCAGTCGAAGGCCGAGCGCGAGATCGAGAGGTCTTTCAGTCCCTGCTTGACGAACGAGATGACCTCGTTGCGCGCCGACTCAGGGCGCACGAAATCCGGCTCATCACGGTAGAGCTCGAGCAGACGGTCCTGGAACTCGCTGAGCTTGAAGAAGTAGTTCTTCTCCTGCAGCAGCTCCAGCGGCTTCGAGTGGATCGCGCAGACCTTCAGCCCCTCGAAGGGACCGGTGCCGTCGACGATCTCGCTGTCGGGCTTGAACTCCTCACAGCCCACGCAGTAGAGCGCCTCGTACTCGCCGGCGTAGATGTAGCCGCGGTCGTAGATCGCCTGCACGAACTTCTTCACACGCTCTTCGTGACGCTCCTGCGTCGTGCGGATGAAGTCGTCGTTCGCGACGTCGAGCGTCTTCAGCAGCGGGAACCACGCCTCGGTGACGAGCTTGTCGACCCATTCCTGCGGCGTGACGTTGTTCGCCGCGGCCGCGCGGAGCATCTTCTGACCGTGCTCGTCGGTGCCCGTGAGCATCCACGTCGGGTCACCCGCCTGGCGGTGCCAGCGGGCAAGGGTGTCGACGGCCACGGTCGTGTAGCCGTGGCCGATGTGCGGCACATCCGACGGGTAGTAGATCGGAGTGGTGATGTAGAAAGATTCGCCTGCGGGCATGGCTTCGATTCTAGGCTGAAGCGGTGACGCGGGCTGCCGAGTGACGCGGAGCGGATGTCCCCAGCAGAATCATCCGCGTCGTGCGACCAACGAGGCGTGCGGACGCGCGCTGGCCTCTCCGTCTTCGCGGGCGCGGCGCAGCGGCGGGTCGCAGGCGAATCCTGCGTCGCTCAGCACTCCGGCGAGGTCGCCGGGAGCCCAGAAGTATGCCGGAGCGACCGCGTGCGCGAACCGCTCGCGGGAGGGGCCGTCGAAGAATCCCAGGAGGGCGCTCCCACCCGGGCGGATGACCCTAGCGAACTCGCGCAGGATCTGCGGCACCTCCACAGGCGGTACATGAATCAGGGAGTACCAGGCAAGAATGCCACCGAGCGCGCCGTCTTCGCAGGGCAGCCGTGCGATCGTTCCCTGCCAGAACGTCGGATCCGGATAGCGACTCCTGGCGTGTGCGATGAACTGCGCCGAGAGATCGACGCCGAGCACGCTCGGGTCCGTTCCGGCGGGCGTCATCTCCCGGAGGTACTGCGTCCAGTGTCCGGGGCCGCAGCCGGCATCCACCAGCGGCCCCGTCGTCATCGCCCGCCAGTCGGCGATCAGCGCACGGTCTGCGTCGGCCATCTGCGAGATGTCGCCCAGGACATCGACGTACTCGGCAGCCCGCGCCTCGTAGGCGCTCTCGACGGTGCGCTCGTTCGCGTCGAGACTCATCGCGCCGCGAGCGCCGCCTGGTACAGCTCACGCGAGGAGTGCCCGGTCTGTGCAGCCACCTCTGCGGCTGCCTCCTTCAACCGCATGCCGTCCGCGACGAGCGCCTGCACCTGGCTGAGCGCGTCCTCCGCGGAGACATCGCGTGCGGTCGCCCCCTCGACGACGACGACGATCTCGCCCTTGACGCCGCCCTCAGCCCAGGCGACGAGCTCCGCGGAGGTGCCGCGACGTACCTCTTCGTAGAACTTGGTCAGTTCGCGGCATACGGCGATGCGGCGATCTTCGCCGAAGGCAGCGCCCATGTCGGCCAGGGTGCTGACGAGACGCGAGGGGGATTCGAAGAACACCATCGTGCGCTGCTCGGACGCGAGTGCTCGCAACGTCGAACGCCGCTCGCCCGGTTTACGAGGAAGGAAGCCTTCGAAGGAGAAGCGGTCTGTGGGCAGGCCCGAGATCGCGAGGGCCGTCAGAACGGCGCTCGGGCCGGGGATCGCGGTCACCGTCACACCCTGCGCGACAGCCTCCGCGACGAGCCCATACCCAGGGTCGCTCACAGTCGGCATTCCCGCGTCGCTCAGCACCACAAGGTCGCTGTCGAGCGCGAGGGCGGCGAGCTCTGCGGCCTTCTGCTTCTCGTTGTGGTCATGCAGCGCGATCAGACGCGGACGGTTCTCGATGTGCAGCGCCTGCAGCAGGCGCTGGGTCGTGCGGGTGTCCTCGGCCGCGATCACCTCGGCGTTCTCCAGCACCTCGATGAGGCGCTTCGACGCATCGCCAAGGTTTCCGATCGGGGTCGCCGCGAGGATGATCACCCGCCCAGCATAGGCTGGTGCGGTGACCGCGCCCCTGTTACCGCCTGTCGAGCAGCGTTCGACCGCTGCGGAGCGACTGCGCGACAGCATCCGCCGCTCGCGTGCAGCCTCCTGGCTGATTCCGCTGCTGCTGACGGTGTTCGCGGGCGTCCTGCGCCTGACGAATCTGGGGCACCCGGGCACACTCGCCTTCGACGAGACCTACTACGTCAAAGACGCGTGGTCGCTGTGGACGCTCGGCTACGAGGGAACCTGGGGCTCCGGCGCGAACGAGATGTTCGCCGACGGCGACACGAGCGCGCTGACAGCCACCGGCAGCTTCGTCGTGCACCCGCCGCTCGGCAAGTGGATCATCGCCCTCGGCATGGGGCTGCTGGGCCCCGGATCGAGCGTCGGATGGCGCCTCACGACCGCGCTCGTCGGCACAGCGACGGTGCTCCTGCTGTACCTCGTGACGCGCACCCTCACGCGCTCGACGACGCTCGCGGCCCTGGCCGCAATCTTCCTCGCCGTCGACGGACTCAGCATCGTCATGAGCCGCATCGCGCTGCTCGACGCGACACTCACCTTCTTCATCCTGCTCGGGTTCTGGTTCATCCTCCTCGACCGCCGGCGCACGATGCCGCTGCTGGAGAACCCTGCGACGCACGGCGTGACCGACGACGGCCCGCTCCCGATGTGGGGGCGCGTGCTGTGGCGCAGACCGTGGGTCGTGGCGGCCGGCATCGCACTCGGCGCAGCCGCGGCAGTGAAATGGTCAGGACTCTATGCGCTCGCGGCGCTCGGGCTGTACCTGGTCGTGACCGATGCACTCGCACGCCGCCGCGCCGGGGTGCTGCTGTGGCCGACGGATGCCGCCTTCCGACAGGGTCCTGTCTCGTTCCTGCTGCTGGTGCCCGCTGCGCTCCTCACCTATCTCGCTTCATGGACCGGATGGTTCGTCACAGCCGGCGGCTACGACCGCGCCGCCTCCGACAATCCCCTGGTGGCGCTGTGGAAGTACCACGAGTCGATCCTCGGCTTCCACTCCGGCCTCTCCAGCGGCCACCCCTACGCGAGCGCGGCATGGGAATGGCCGCTCCTGCTGCGGCCCACGGCCGTCTGGGTCGGCGGCGACGAGACCTGCTTCGGTTCTGACCACTGCATCGCCGTGATCTCGACCGTGCCGAACCCGGTGCTGTGGTACCTGGGTGTCGCCGCGGCGGTCTGGCTGCTGTACCGGTTCGCCCTCGGCCTCATCGAGCGGCGCCCGATGCCGTGGACGTACGCGATCCCCCTGGTCGGACTCGCAGCGACGTGGATTCCGTGGCTGCTCATCCCGAATCGCACGGTGTTCCAGTTCTACACGGTGGCCATGGTCCCGTTCCTGGTGCTGGCGCTCGTGCTGGCACTGCGCGAGATCGCAGGGCGCGCGGATGCTCCGCTCTCGCGCAGACAATCCGGGCAGCGCGTCGTCGCGGTCGTCGTCGGCGTCATCCTCGCGGTGTCCGTGTTCTTCTACCCGTCGTGGGTCGGCATGACCGTTCCCTACGACTTCTGGCTCATTCACAACTGGCTGCCGGGGTGGGTGTGATGGGCGGGCCCGCTGGTTTCACCTACGAGACGCGCGGCGAGGACGTCGTCCTCCTGCATCACGGGCGTCCCGCGGCGACACTGCGCGGAACCCGGGCTGCGGATTTCCTCATCCGCGTCGAGACGGAGGATGCGCAACTTCTCATGGCGAGGCTCACGGGAAACTACCGTCGCGGCAACGAACGCACGGCCGCGCAGCATCCGCGCAACGGCGGCTCCTCACGCGGACGCTGACGCTCAGCGCGCCGCACCCCGCGTGAGCCGCGCAATCAGCAGCAGCGCGGCGGTGAGGCCGAGAGTGAGCAGCAGTTGCGTGCCCGCGACGGCGTTCGTGAACGAGAGAGCAAACATCCCCGCAAGGAGCACGAGGCACAGCCACGACAGCCAGGGGAAGCCCCACATGCGCATCGGCATCGGCGTGCCGGCGCGGTCGGCCCTCCGGCGCAGGATCAGCTGCGAGATCGCCGTCGCCGCCCAGATGACAAGCACGGTCGACCCGACGATGTTCAGCAGGATGGGCATCACGAGGTCGGGGAAGGCCCAGTTGAGTGCGACCGCGACGAAACCGAACGACACCGAGGAGAGCACCGCGACGAAGGGCACACCTCTGACGCTCGTGCGGGTGATGACCTGCGGTGCGAGCCGACGCTCACCGAGCGAGAAGGCCATGCGCGAGGCCCCGTAGATGTTGGCGTTCATGGCCGAGAGCAGTGCGACGATCACGATGAGCGACATGACCAGGTCTACTCCCGGCAGGCCGAGCGTCGCGAGCACGGCCGAGAACGGCCCCTCCTGCACGTCTTCATCGTTCCATGGCAGTACAGCCACGATCACGAAGATCGAACCGACGTAGAAGATCATGATGCGCACGAGCACTTCGCGCACGATGCGACGGATGTTGCGGGCGGGGTCGTCGGATTCCGCGGCCGCGATCGCGACGACCTCGGTGCCGCCGAACGCGAAGGCGACGATCAGGAGGGCTGCGGCAATGCCGTCGATGCCGTTCGGCGCGAAGCCGCCGTTGTCGAAGAGGTTGCTGATGCCCGTGGCGGGCACGCCGGGGAACAGCCCGAGAATGGCGCACACCCCGATCACGAGGAACGCGATGATCGCGGCGACCTTGATCGCCGCGAACCAGAACTCGAAGCGGCCGTAATTGCGCACGCCGAAGAGGTTGACCGCTGTGAAGACCGTGATGAAGATCAGCACCCATACCCATGCGGGCACGATCGGCACCCATTCCTCAGTGATGAGCGCGGCCCCGGTCGCCTCGGCGGCGATCACCACGATGAGCTGCAGCCAGTAGAGCCAGCCGACCGCGCTGCCGGCACTGCGTCCCATCGCTTTCTGCGCGTACGAGCTGAAGGCGCCCGAGCTGGGGTTCGCCGCCACCATCTCGGCGAGCATCGCCATGACGAGCACGACGATTCCGCCCGCTACCAGGTACGACACGAGCACCGCGGGGCCGGCGATGCCGATCGCCTGCCCTGATCCGACGAAGAGCCCGGCACCGATCGCTCCGCCGAGACCCATCATCGAGATCTGTCGACGTGTGAGTCCTGCGTGCAACCCCGGCGCCGTTGTCGTGGTCGTCGGCACCTCACTCATGTGATGCTTCCCTCCCGCGAAGGGTGCAGCTGCCCGGGGTCGCCGACGGGCAGCCGGCAGACGAACGCGCGGCAGTCATACGCGAGGCCCGCGCGAGCGTCCTTGTCGTCGAAGAGCTCGAATCCGGCATCCGCGAAGGCACGCGCCTGCGCAGGCGAGACGATCGCCACGACGTCAGCATCGGCGTCGCGGGCGGCCTGGGCGAGTGGCGCATTCGGGTGGTCCGTCACCACCACGATCTGCCGCGGCGGATCGACGAGCGCCGCCGCGATGCGCAGAAGTGCGCCATGCGCGAAAGGCTGCTTCTGCGCGGCATCCGCGTGCTGGCGCACGAGGTGGGCGGATGCATCGCGGTAGCGCTCCCCCGCCCCCAACCGCCAAGCTGCCAGCGCCGCAGAGGCGAGCGAGGACACCCCTGAGGGCAGGTCGCCGTCGCTGACGTCGGGCGAGGCGACGATCCCCTGTGCGTTCAGCACCGGGTCGACGACGAGCGACATCTCCTCGGCGCCGACAGCAGCGAGCGCGAGCGCCTCATCCAAGAGCGTGCGCGCCGTCACCGCCCACTGTGCATCTCCGGTGGCGACGGCCAGTTCGAAGAGCGCTTCAGCGAACTGACCGTGATCGGCGGGCGTGGCAGGGGCGTCGGCAGCATGGCCGTCGAGGGAGGCTCGCACGAGCGCTCCGTCCACGGTGTTGTCGCGCAACACGGCCTGCGCGGCGGCGACCGCCGCAGTGATCCAGGCGAGCTCCCCGAACGCACCACCCGCGCGCGCGAGTGCGGCGATCGCCAAGCCGTTCCAGCCGGTGATGACCTTGCCGTCGACCGCGGGCGCCTCGAGCAGCGCCCGGGCTGCGGCTCCGCGGGCGTAGTAGCCACCTTCGCTGCGCTCTCCGTCGATCCACGACTCCGAATCCTGTGCGGCGCCGAAGCCTCCTTCTGCGCGCGGCAGCACGGCGAGCAGGAACGAGGCGATACCGCGCGCGGTGGGCGCATCACCCTCGTCACGGGCCACATCGAGCAGCTGCGCGTTGTCGATCAGCATCCGCTCGTAGTGCGGAACGCTCCAATCGCGCTGCGTCGCGTACCGGAAGAAGCCGCCGTCGATCTCATCGCGCAGCTCGGACGAGGCCATCGCGGCGAGCGCACGTGCGGCACTCGCCGCAGCATCCGGAGCCTCCCGTCGGATCAACGGCGCCTGCAGAAAGCGCAGGGTCGTCGCGACGGGGAACTTCGGCGCGCCGCCGAAACCGCCGAACTGCGGGTCCTCACGGGCCGCGATGGCTCGTGCGGCATCGGCGAGCTGCGCCGGAGTCGGCAGGTCGCTGGGGGCGGATGCAGCGGCCGAACGCAGCACGTCAGCGACGGCGTCCGCGGACTCCTCCGCCGCCTCTCGTCGTACCGTCCACGCCTCACGCACCGCCGCGAGCACGTCGCTGAACGCGGGAAGCGGCGCCCGCGCGACCGGCGGCCAGTAGGTGCCCGCATAGAACGCACGTCCTGCGGGTGTCGCGAAGACCGTCAGCGGCCAGCCGAGGTTCTGTGTGAAAGCGGATGCGGCGGCCATGAAGGCACTGTCGACATCAGGATGCTCCTCGCGATCGACCTTCACCGCGACGAAGCCCGCGTTGATGGCCGCCGCCGTCACGGGGTCCGCGAACGACTCGCGCGCCATCACATGACACCAGTGGCACGTCGAGTAGCCGATCGAGATGAGCAGCGGCACGTCGCGGCGCTGCGCTTCGGCGAACGCCTCCTCACCCCACGGGTACCAGTCGACGGGGTTGTCGGCGTGCGCGCGCAGGTAGGGGCTGAGCGTGTCAGCGAGCCGGTTCGTCATGCCCCTACCTCTCTCGCACTAGTTCAGATCGTTCGGGTGCGTGCCGACACGACCCGAGCCGTCACCCGGGTCGATCTCATCGATCGCCGCCATCTGCGCGTCGCTGAGAGCGAAGTCGAAGACGTCGAGGTTCTCGCGCAGACGCTCGATGCGCACAGACTTCGGGAAGACGATGAAGCCCTTCTGCAGGTGCCAGCGCAGGACGACCTGTGCGGCCGTCTTGCCCGTGGCCTCGGCGGCATCGGCGACAGCAGGGACCGAGAACAGGTCGTATTTGCCTTGCCCGAGCGGACCCCACGACTCGATGCGGATGCCCCGCGACGTCGCGTACTCGACCGTCTCGTGCTGGGCGTATGCCGGGTGCAGCTCGATCTGGTTGACGGCCGGGGTCACGCCCGTCTCGGTGATGATGCGCTCCAGGTGCGGCACGAGGAAGTTCGAGACGCCGATGCTGCGAGCCTGGCCTGCGTCACGGATTTCGATGAGCTTCCGCCAGGCGTTGAGGTAGTTGTCGTTGGCGGGCGTCGGCCAGTGCACGAGGTAGAGGTCGACCTGCTCGAGTCCCAGCTTCTCAAGACTCTCTGCGATCGCCGCATGCGGGTCGTCGCCGTCGTGACGGTCGTTCCACAGCTTCGTCGTGATGAACAGCTCATCGCGCGCGATGCCGCTCTTCGCGATGGCTGCGCCCACACCCTCTTCGTTGCCGTAGATCGCCGCCGTGTCGATGTGACGGTAACCCACCTCCAGCGCGTCGCTCACAGCACGTTCGGCGTCTGCGGCCGGAACCTTGAAGACTCCGTAGCCCAGCTGAGGGATGAGGTGACCGTCATTGAGTTCAACCGTAGGAATCGTCATGACATCAGCCTATGAGCTTGCGCAGCGTTGCGGTGTAGTCATCGAAAGCACCTCGCCCTCGCGGGGTGAGCGCCACATAGGTCACCGGTTTCAGCCCCCGGTGCGACTTCTCCACACGCACGTACGACGCATCCTCGAGCTTCCGCAGATGCGTCGACAGGTTGCCTGCCGTCATGTCGAGCAACTCTTGCAGGCGAGGGAACGTCACGCTGTCATCCGCGGGAAGCGTCGCCAGCGCGGCCGTGATGCGGAGCCGAGCCGCGGCGTGGATGACGGGATCGAGCTCGGTCATCAGCGCGCATGGCCCGTCCGCGCCAGTGCGCCACGGAGCCAGAGGAAGCTCACCAGACTCGCCACGAGGAACCCGCCACCTCCGGCGATCGCGAAGACCAGGTGGTTCGTCGGGGCGCCGAAGAAGGGAGCCACTGCGCTGACCACGACCGACCAGCCGCCGAGGATCACCATCGCCGACGACTTCCAGATGATCCCACCCATGCCGTACATGACCCCCACGAAGAACACGTACGCCGAGGGGAAGTAGATGCTCAGCAGCGCCGCATCCATCCCGTTCTGGACCAGCGCCGTGCCGAGCAGCCAGATCGCGATGCTGCCCACCCACCACGCCTGGCCGTAGACGATCCCGGTGAACGTCGAGGTCCGACCAGCGCGAACTCCGCGCCCCATCCGCATGCCGAGCACGGTCGAGACCGCGCCCGCCGCCAGGAACAGCCCGATCACAAGAGGAGCCGCGATGGCAATCGGCAGAGAGAAGCCGACCGGGCGGTCGATCGACCAGAGCACGAGAAACCCCGCCAGCCACGCGACGCCCCACGAGAGCAGGATGACGGGCACGAAGGCGCCCATCCGACCGGCGACGACGCGCTGCTGAGCTTCGGCGAGGTCGAGCATCTGCGCCAGGTCACGCGCCGAGTCGTCCGCCTCTTGCTGGTTCTGATGCAGGTTCATATCCACTTTGTAGCGCAAAGTACTTTGCACTGTCAATGACTTCGTCCCGCCATGGCTCGCGCTGCCGCCCCGGTAAGACGTTCGAGAGGACCTCGCCCGACGAACATCGACCATGCCGTCGCCCCGATCAGCAGAGCCACCGTCGTCGCTCCCCAGAACGCCGGATCGACGGGGAACCCGCCGGGGCTGCCGACCACCACGATCGCGATGACGTGCGCGGTGTAGGCCGTCAGCGGCATAGACCCGAGCGCGGCGAGCGGGAGCAGGGTCCACCGCAGCGGTCCGCTGATCAGAAGGCAGACCCCGATGACGAGAATCGCGAATCCCCCGGAGCCGATGATCTCTGCGGTACCCGCCGAATGCGGAGCATCCGCCGTGATCGCGGCGACCACCATCCCCCACGGATCCAGCGATGACAGGCGTTCGCCGTAGTCCTCCCAGGTCGTCGTGATGCCAGAGGGCTCGCTCACCCAACCGAACTGCGATGCCGACCCGTGGCCCCACGCGCCGAGCAGGCCCCCGACAATCGCGAGCAGTGCACCTGAGACCAGGCATCCGACCTGGACGCGCGCTCGTCCCAGCGGCATCCGCCCCAGGGCGAGCCCTGCGAACATCAGCGTCGCCCAGACGGTGAGCGGGTACATCCCGTAGAGGGTGAGACCGAGCCCGGGCCCCGTCGGCACCAGCATGAGCGCCTGCAGACCGGCCAGCAGGGCGGGTCCGAAGAGCGCGAGCGCGCCCGCCAGGAGAAGCAGACTGCGGATGCGCCACCGCAGAAACGGGATCGCCACGACGTAGAGCAGACCGTAGAGAGTGAGGATGACCGCGACCGGCGAGTGCAGAAGCTCCAGGAACAGCCCGATCAGAAAGACGACCGCGCCGCGACCGACGAGCTGCAGGCGAATGCGCGGCAGCGCGTCGACGGACGGAGGCTGCGTGCGACCGGTCATGAGCGCGATGGACACGCCCGCCAGCACGGCGAAGAGGATCGAGGGGCGCCCGTGCACGATGCCCGCCCAGGTGCTCACATCGAAGATCACCAGGTCGCCGACGCCACCGATGTGAGCGCCCACCATCCCGAGGATCGCGAGGCCACGCGCGACATCCAGTCCCATGAGCCGCGGGGGGCGTCCGAATGTGCGCCACCAGTGTGCCGGGCGCTGCCAGAGAGTAAGGGATGCCGGGCTGGGCGCGGGGCTGAGGGTCGTCACAGGCCGATCCTACGATCGGTATGCCCGCCGCGCCCGGGCGTCATACGATGGAGGGCTATGTCTTCCGCCCTCCCTGTGATCACGTATCCGCCCGAGCTGCCCGTCAGCGCGGCGCGGGAGGAGATCGCCGACGCCATCCGCGATCACCAGGTCGTGATCGTCGCGGGCGCCACGGGGTCGGGCAAGACCACGCAGCTGCCGAAGATCTGCCTCGAACTCGGTCGCGAGAAGATCGCACACACGCAGCCACGCCGACTCGCCGCGCGCACGATCGCCGAGCGCGTCGCGGAAGAGCTGGGCGTCGAGCTCGGAGGGCTCGTCGGCTACAAGGTGCGCTTCACCGATCAGGTGTCGGATGCCACGGCGATCGCGTTGATGACCGACGGCATCCTTCTCAACGAGATCCACCGCGATCGTCTGCTGCGCCGCTACGACACGATCATCATCGACGAGGCCCACGAGCGCTCACTCAACGTGGACTTCCTGCTCGGATATCTGGCCCGCATCCTCCCGGAACGCCCGGATCTCAAGATCATCATCACCTCGGCGACGATCGACCCGGAGAGCTTCGCAAAGCACTTCGCGCCGGCGAACGACACCCCGGCGCCCATCATCGAGGTCTCCGGCCGCACCTACCCCGTCGAGATCCGCTACCGCCCGCTGGTCGATGAGGACGACGAGGATGCCGCCGCTGACCCCGCCGACGAAGTGTCGGCCGTCGTCGCGGCGCTGCGCGAACTCGATCGAGATGAACGCGGCGATGTGCTGGTGTTCTTCCCCGGCGAGGCCGAGATCAAGGACGCCGCCGACGCGATTCGCGGCGCCTACGCGAGGGACACCTCCCCCACCGAGGTGCTCCCGCTCTACGGCCGACTGTCATCCGCCGAGCAGCATCGCGTCTTCGAGACCAGTCGCGTCGCCGGCATCCGCCGTCGCGTGATCCTCGCGACCAACGTCGCCGAGACGAGCCTCACCGTGCCGGGCATCCGCTACGTCATCGACACCGGAACCGCCCGCATCTCGCGCTACAGCACGCGCTCGAAGGTGCAGCGTCTGCCGATCGAGGCCATCTCGCAGGCCTCGGCGAACCAGCGCTCCGGGCGTGCGGGCCGCACGAGCCCCGGCATCGCGATCCGCCTCTACAGCGAGGAGGACTTCGAGAAGCGTCCGGAGTTCACCGAGCCGGAGATCCTGCGCACCTCCTTGGCATCCGTGACGCTGCAGATGCTGTCGCTCGGCTTCGGCGACCTCGCCGCTTTCCCGTTCCTCACCCCGCCGGATTCCCGCGGCGTGAAGGCGGCGTTCGACCTGCTGACCGAGATCGGCGCCGTCGACGGCACCCGACTCACGCGCATCGGCCGCGATATCGCCCGTATGCCGATCGACCCGCGCTTCGCCCGCATGCTCATCGAAGCGGGTCGTCCTTCGACACCCGGCGGCACGGTCGTGACGCGCGATGTGCTCGCGATCGTCGCCGGCCTCACGATTCAGGATGTGCGCGAGCGCCCCGAAGAGCGTCGCGAGGACGCCGACCGGCAGCACGCGCGCTTCGCCGACCCGACGAGCGACTTTCTTTCGCTGCTCGCCCTGTGGAACTACCTGCGCGAGAAGCAGCGCGAGCTCGGATCGAGCGCCTTCCGCCGGCTCTGCCGCGCCGAGTACCTCAACTACGTGCGTGTGCGCGAGTGGTTCGATGTGCACCGCCAGCTGCGCTCGCTGCTGTCGGGCGCCAAGCTGCAGGCTCCGGATGCCGCCGGTGAGCCCGATCCCGACGCGATTCACCGCGCTCTGCTCGCAGGTCTCCTCTCGCAGATCGGCATCCTCGACGAGCGCGAGACCAAGACGGGCGCGAAGGTCACGAACGCGCAGCGTCGCGCCGCCGAGTACCGCGGCGCGCGGGGCATCCGCTTCTCGATCTTCCCCGGGTCCGCCCTGCGCAAGAAGGCCCCGCGTACGGTGATCGCCGCGGAGATCGTCGAGACGTCCCGCACCTTCGCGCGCACGGTCGCCCAGATCGATCCGGCCTGGGCAGAGCCGCTCGCGGGCGATCTCGCCAAGCGTCAGATCTCTGAGCCGCACTGGTCGAAGGATGCCGGCGCTGCCGTCGCCTACGAGAAGGTGACGCTCTTCGGGCTGGAGATCATCCCGCGTCGTCGCGTGCAGTTCGCCCGGATCGACCGGGCGGCCTCCCGCGAGATGTTCCTGCGTCATGCTCTCGTCGAAGGCGAATGGGATCCGAGCCGCATCGACAAGCGCGTCTCGGCGTTCTGGCGCAGCAACACCGAACTGCGCCGTCGCCTGGAGAAGCTCGAAGAGCGGGAGCGCCGCCGCGACATCCTCGCGGGCGATGAGGCCGTGTTCCGCTTCTACGATGAGCGCGTGCCGTCCGAAGTGTTCGACGTGCGCTCTTTTGAGAAGTGGTGGCGTGAGTCTCTGGAGCGCACGCCCAAGCTCCTCGTCATGCGCGAAGACGACCTGATCGATCGCGACGGTCGCGCCGACCAGAACGACTTCCCGACGCGCTGGACGCAGGGCGACCAGGTGCTCGGCCTCGCATACCGATTCGAACCGGGGGCGCCCGACGACGGCGTGAGCGTCGTGATCCCCCTCCCCCTGCTGCAGCAGATCCAGGACACCGGATTCGACTGGCAGGTGCCCGGTCTCCGCGCGGAACTCATCACGGGGCTTCTGCGCGCCCTGCCCAAGGCCATCCGCCGGCACGTCGTTCCCGCCGCAGACTGGGCGGACAAGTTCGGCGCGGAACTCACCGGCAGCGGCCCGGAGTCGCATGGCGGCATCCCCGAGCGCTCGCTGCGCGACGCCCTGGCCCGCCTCATCCAGCCGCTCGCGAATCAGAAGGTCACCGCCTCCGACTTCGACGGGGAGCGCGTCCCCGGCCACCTGCAGATGAACTTCCGCGCGGTCGATGAGCGCGGCCGTATCGTAGGCTCCCATCGCGATCTCGCAGCCCTTCAGCAGGAACTCTCCGACCGCTCCCGCGCCTCGGTGGCGCGCTCGATCGCCCGTCCAGAGAAGCCAGGACGAGGACCCGCACCCGCAGAACGCGTCGCCGCCGCATCTGCGCGCGGCCCGATCGAACAGGACGGCCTGACGAGCTGGACCTTCGGCGATCTCCCCGAAGTCCTCGATACGAAGGTCGCCGGCGGCGTCGTGCGCGGCTACCCCGCCGTGGTAGATCAGGGCAAGACGGTCGCCGTGCGGGTCGAGGCCACGGCGGATGCGGCCGCGGCAGCCACCCGCGACGGCGTGCTGCGCCTGCTGCTGCTCGCGATCCCCTCGCCTGCCACTTACATCCAGGGACACTTGACCTCTGCGGAGAAGCTCGCCCTCGCCGCCTCTCCCTACCCCTCCGCGGCAGCGCTGATCGAGGACTGCCGTGCCGCTGTCATCCGCGGAATCGTCGAGAGCGAGGTGCCGGGCGGCGTCATCCGCACGGAGGCCGAGTTCGCGCGCGTCCGCGATGTCGTCTCGGCGGGCCTCGTGGATCAGCTCTTCGCGACCGTCTCCCTTGTGGCGCGCGTGCTCACGACCGTGCGCGACGTCGAGCGCGGCATCAAGTCGCAGAACTCGCTGTCGCTCCTCGGCCCCCTGAATGACATCCGCACACAGCTCGCAGGGCTCATTCATCCCGGCTTCGTGTCCGCGACGGGGGTCACACGACTCGCCCATCTGCCCCGCTACCTGGAGGGCATGAAGGAGCGACTCAAGGGCGTCGCCGATGCCCCCGGCAAGGACCGCAGTCGCATGAGCGAGTTCGAGCGCATGGCGCAGGTGTTCGCCGACGCCGGCGGAACGATTCCGCTCCCTCAAGATGCTCCACCCGCGCTGGTCGAGGTGCGCTGGCTCTTGGAGGAATACCGGGTGAGCCTGTTCGCCCAGCGTCTCGGCACCGCACAGCCGGTGTCGCCGCAGCGCATCCAGAAGGTGCTGGCCGGCCGCTGACCCCTGGTCGCTCGCGCGCAGCTAGCCTGGAGGCATGGCTCACGCAATCGTCTTCACGCATGTCGGTCCGCCGGAGGTTCTGCGTCTGGTCGAGATCCCCGATCCCACCGCAGGTCCCGGCGAGGTCGTCGTGCAGTTGACCGCCGTGGGGGTCAACCCGCGCGACGTGAAGGTGCGCAGCGGCGTGCGGCCGCTCCCGCCCAGCGATGAGCCGCACCGCCTCGGGCTCGACGCCGCGGGCGTCATCACCGCGCTCGGCGAGGGGGTGACCGGCTTCGCCGTCGGCGACCGGGTCGCCGTGCGCGACGCCTTCGGCAGCTACGCGAGCGCACTCGCGGTCGGCGTTCGCGATGTGGCGCTGCTGCCCGCCGGCGTGAGCGACGCGCTGGGCGCTTCGCTCGGCATCCCCGCCGGTACCGCCTACCAGGTGCTGCGCTCGCTGAACGTGCAGCCCGATGATGTGCTCCTCGTGCACGCGGGCTCCGGCGCCGTCGGACAGGCTCTCATCCAGTTCGCCGTGGCAGAGGGCGTGACCGTCGTCGCAACGGCGAGCCTCGCGCGCCACGAGCGCCTGCGCACGCTTGGCGCGATCCCCGTCACCTACGGCGATGGCCTCGAGCAGCGGCTGCGCGACGCCGCGCCCGCTCCGTTCACGGTCGCCGTCGACGCGGCGGGTACGGATGAGGCGATTGCCGCCTCGCTCGCGCTGGTCGCCGACCGCGACCGCATCGCCACGATCGTGCGCGGTCCTGATGCAGCCGACTTCGGCATCCGCGCGTTCAGCGGCGGCAGCCCGCACCCTCTGACAGACGAAGAGGAGCAGCTGCGCGCTGACGCTCTCCCACGTGCGCTCGCGCTGATCGCCGACGGCAAGTTCTCGGTCGAACTCGGCCCCGAGCTGCCGCTCGCGGATGCCGCCGACGCGCACCGCCTGGTCGAAGCGAACACGCCGGGCAAGATCGTTCTGCGTCCCTGACGCGTATTCCCGCGTCGCAACAGAGCGACACATGCCGACCGACAATCCGCCGCTGGCCGGATGATGGAGGCATGACCGCCGCGCACGACTCCTCTGACTGTTCGCCTCTGAACTTCGCCACCCGCCAGGTGCAGGGCGGCTACGTCTCAGGGCTGCCGCAGAACAGCGCCGTGCCGCCGATCTACCAGACCGCCGCCTACGAGTTCTCCTCCCTCAGCGAGGCGCGAGACCTGTTCGCGCTGCGCCGCTCAGGCAACCTGTACAGCCGTAATGCCAGCCCCACGCAGCAGGTGCTGGAAGATCGCGTCACCGCCCTTGAGGGTGGCGTCTCAGCAGTCGCTGTCGCCTCCGGTCAGGCCGCGGTCGCCGTCACGCTGCTCGCACTCGCCGGGCAGCAGGGGCACATCGTCGCAGCCACGCAGCTGTACGGCGGTTCCGTCGACCTGCTGCAGGAGACCTTCGTCGACTTCGGCATCGACGTCACCTTCGTCGACCAGGACGACCTCGACGCCTGGCGTACGGCCATCACCCCGCGCACCCGCGCGTTCTTCGCCGAGTCGGTCGCGAACCCGATCGCTCAGGTGCTCGACATCCGCGCCGTCGCCGACATCGCGCACGCGGCCGACATCCCCCTCGTGATCGACAACACCGTCGGCACTCCGTACCTGATCCGCCCCGGCGAGCACGGCGCCGACTTCGTCGTGCACTCGGCCACGAAGTTCCTCAGCGGGCATGGCACTTCCCTGGGCGGTGTCGCTATTGACCAGGGCAGCTTCGACTTCGGCCGCAACCCTGAGCGCTGGCCGCAGTTCACCGCCGCCTATGCGCGCTTCGGCGAGCTCGTGCTGTGGGAGCGGTTCGGCCAGGGCTTCGCCTTCGCTGCTCTCGTCAAGTCGAAGTACGTGCACGATCTCGGCCCTTCCCTGTCTCCGTTCAACGCCTGGCAGATCCTCCAGGGCATCGAGACCCTCGACCTGCGGGTGTCTCGCCAGAGCGCATCGGCGCTCGCAGTCGCACAGCGGCTGCAGCAGCATCCGGCGGTCACGGCGGTGCACCACCCCGGCCTGGACGACAACCGCTGGCACCCGCTCGCGCAGCGCTACCTGCCGCGGGGCGTGCCATCGGTGTTCTCGATCGACCTCGTCTCCACAGGCGACGAGCAGGCCGACCAGGACCAGATCGAGCGCGTGATCGACGCGCTTCGCGTCGTGCGCCTCATCGCCAACATCGGCGACGCACGCTCGATGGTCGCGCACCCGGCATCGATGACGCACTCCCACCTCAACGCCGAGCAGCGTGCGGGCGCGGGGATCTCCGCGACCACGATCCGCATCTCGATCGGCATCGAAGACGTCGACGACATCATCGCCGACTTCGAGAACGCCCTCGCGCTGGTGCCGGTACCCGTCGGATCTGCGAGGTAGTCCACGTAGACTTGGGCTGCTATGCCTTCCGCTTCGCAGTACCCCACGCCGCGCCTCGACGCCCGACCGACCGAGATCTTCCGATCAACTCTCGGCGACGTCGTTGAGCGCCTCCGCGCAGAGGCGGCAGAGGCGCGGCCGACGCAGACTCCCCCGCACCCCGAAGCCGCTTTCACCGGTATCGCGATGGCGACCGACGATGTGCGGCCCGGTGACCTCTTCGTCGCCGTGCAAGGAGAGAACGCGCACGGCGCACGGTTCGCAGAGAAGGCACGCCAAGCCGGCGCGAGCGCCGTGCTCACGGATGCGGCGGGTGCGGCCCTGCTCCCCGCAGACGTGCCCGCCCTCGTAGTCGGCGATCCGCGGCGTGCAGTCGGCCCCGCGTCCGCACAGCTGTACCGTGACCCCGCCTCCGCCCTCCAGACGGTCGGCATCACCGGCACGCAGGGCAAGACGACGACAGCGTTCTACGTCGCGGCCGCGATGGGCATGCAGCGCTCCGGCACGATCGGCTCGATCGGCACGACCGTCGGCGACGACTTCTTCCCCCCGAAGCTCACGACCCCTGAGGCCCCGGAACTGCAGGCGCTCTTCGCCGTCATGCGCGAGCAGGGCCTCGGCACGGTCGCCGTCGAGGCCTCCAGTCACGCGCTCATGCTCGGACGCGTGGAGGGCTTCACCTTCGACGTTGGGCTCTTCCTCAACCTGGGCCACGATCACCGCGACTACCACCCCACGCAGGCCGACTACTTCGCCGCGAAGGCCATCCTGCTGACGCCCGAGCGCTCCGGCCTCGGCATCGTCGACGTCGACTCGCACTGGGGTCGGGTCATGGCCGAGCAGGCCACAGTGCCCGTGCGCACGGTGTCCACTGCCGGAAACGACGCCGACTGGCGCGCCGAGCAGATCAAGCTGCGCCCCGACGGCTCCTCCTTCGTCGTCGTCTCGCCGCGTGGCGAGCGCGTCCGTTTCACGACGCAGCTCACCGGCGCTTTCAACGTCAACAACATCCTCGCCGCGGTCGCGGGCCTTGCCGAGATCGGTCAGCCCCTCGAATCGCTTGTCGAGGGCATCGCGGCGCTTCCGAGCGTCGAGGGACGCCTGCAGCGTTTCGACTTCGGTCAGGCGTTCACGGCGATCGTCGACTCGGCGCACAAGCCGGAGGCGATCAACGCGGCGCTGCGTGCGATCCGCACCACGTCACCCGAGGGACGGCTCATCGCCGTGCTGGGCGCGAACGGCAACCGCGACACGTCCAAGCGACGCATGATGGGGCGATTCGCCGCGATGTTCGCCGATGTACTCGTCGTCACGGACGACAACCCCTACGACGACGATCCGGCTGAGATCCGCGCCATGATCATCGACGGCGCACGCTCATCGGCGGCAGAGATCATCGAGATCGGAGACCGCCGCGAGGCGATGGCCGCTGCTGTGCGCATGGCCCGCCCCGAAGACACCGTGGTGGTTCTCGGCAAGGGCCACGAGCGCTATCACGCCCTCGCCGGCGGCGACATCGCCTGGTACGACCCCGATGTCCTGCGCGAGGTCATCGAAAGCCTCTAAGAGTCCTCACCTGTCGCGATCTTCGCATCCGGCGTGTTCGACCATGCGCTCCAGGAGCCGACGTACACGCTCACGTCGCGTCCGATGATCGCTCCGGCGAGCGCCAGCTGGGCGGCGGTCACGCCCGAACCGCAGTAGGCCGCCACTCTCGTGCGCTCAGCGACACCGCGCTCCTCGAACGCCTCGGTGATCTCTTCGGCATCGCGGAAGTGTCCGTCTGATGTCAGAAGGTCCGCGATAGGCAGGTTGCGAGCCCCGGGAATGTGACCGGCGATCGGGTCAATCGGCTCGGTCTCGCCGCGATAGCGCTCGCTCGCGCGCGCGTCCAAGAGCACCCCGTGCCCCGGCCACTGCGCGGCCTCGTCAGTGCCGATCACATCGTCACCGGAGGGCTCGGTCAGGGTGACCTCACCCGGTTCAGGCAGCGCCTCACCGGTCTCGATCTCACCGCCAGCGTCGCGCCACGCGGCGAGACCGCCATCGAGCACGCGCACATCGACCCCGGTCCGGTGCAGTGCCCACCAGGCCCGGCTCGCGGGGAGCATCCGCGCATCGTCGTAGACGATGACCGTGTCGCCCGCGGAGATTCCCCACCGGCGCGCTGCGGCCTGCAGCTCGTCGTGCGCCGGCAGCGGGTGTCGCCCCTCCTGCGGCTCACCGTGTCCGGCGAGCTCGGTGTCGAGGTCGACGTAGACGGCCCCGGGAATGTGTCCGGCACGGTAGAGATCGTGCCCGTCCGTGTGCCCCAGGCGGTAGCGCACGTCCAACAGACGCAGCGGAACGTTCGCGTCGATCATGGTGCGCAGGTGGTCGACGGAGATGAGGGGCGTCGTCAACGGCATGAAGCTCATGAGCACCATTGTCTCAACCCCTACGCTGGAGTCATGACTGGACTTCGCTGGGGCATCCTCGCCACCGGTGGCATCGCCACCGCCTTCGCCACTGATCTGCGCACCGCCGGCCACGACCTCGTGGCGGTCGGCTCCCGGACGCAGGAGTCTGCGGATGCTTTCGCTGCGCAATTCGGCATCGATCCGGCGCACGCCCACGGCAGCTACGAGGATCTCGTCGCCGACAGCGATGTCGACATCATCTACATCTCGACGCCGCATCCGATGCACGTCGACGGCGCACGCCTCGCGCTCACCTCCGGAAAGCACGTGCTGGTCGAGAAGGCGTTCACGCTCAATCAGGCAGAGGCGAAGGAACTCCAGGAGCTGGGGCGGGAACGCGGGCTGCTCGTGATGGAGGCGATGTGGACTCGCTACCTGCCGCACATCGCCCGCGTGCACGAGATCATCGCCGCAGGCACCCTGGGCGAGATCCGCGCCGTGACCGCGGATCACACGCAGTCCCTGCCCATCGACCCGTCGCATCGCCTCAATGCGCTCGAGCTGGGCGGCGGAGCACTCCTCGACCTCGGCATCTACCCCGTCTCCTTCGTGTGGGACATCCTGGGTGCGCCGACCTCCATCCGTGCGGTGGGCCGTCTCGGCGAAACCGGCGCCGACACCGAGGTCGCAACCGTCATGACCCATGCGGGCGGCGCGGTCTCCACGACCTTGTCCTCTTCACGCGCTGCGGGACGCAACACCGCCACGATCATCGGCGCCGAGGCGCGGATCGAGATCGATCGCGTCTGGTACGCCCCGACCTCCTTCACCGTCATCGCGACCGACGGCACCGTGCTCGAGACATACGACGCCGGAACAGCAGGCCGCGGCATGCAGATGCAGGCGGCGGCCGCCGAGCGCTTCGTCGCAGACGGTACCCTCGACAGCGACCGCTTGCCGATCGCCGAAAGCGTCGCCATCATGGGATGCCTCGACGAGATCCGCACACAAATCGGCGTCTCCTATCCGAAGGAATAGCAGTATGAACGATTCGCAGTCTGCTCGCGTCGCGGTGTACCTGGACTTCGACAACATCGTCATCTCCTGGTACGACCGTGTGCACGGGCGCAACGCCTACGGCAAGGACCGTCAGCGGATCGCCGACGACCCGAACGACGCGGAGGTCGCCGAGCGTGTGTCCCGCGCCACGATCGACGTGGGCGCGATCATCGACTACGCCTCGTCGTTCGGCACGCTCGTGCTGACCCGCGCCTACGCCGACTGGTCATCACCGGTGAACGCCGTCTACCGGTCGCAGCTCGTGGCCCGTGCCGTCGATCTGGTGCAGCTGTTCCCGGCCGCCGCATACGCGAAGAACGGCGCCGACATCCGCCTCGCCGTCGACACGGTCGAGGACATGTTCCGCCTTCCCGATCTGACGCATGTCGTGATCGTCGCGGGCGACTCCGACTACGTGCCGCTCGCGCAGCGCTGCAAGCGCCTCGGCCGCTACGTCATCGGGGTCGGGGTGGCCGGTTCCACCGCGAAGTCCCTGGCAGCCGCGTGCGACGAGTTCGAAGCCTACGACTCACTCCCGGGCGTCGAGCCCCCCGAACCCACGAAGGCGGAGAAAGCAGCCAAGGCCAAGCCGCAGTTGCGTGCCAAGACCAGGGCCGAGAAGGCTGCGGCGTCGGAAGCGCCCGCGCTGACGGATCAGGAGCAGGCGACGAAGACGCTCGAGCGCGCGCTGCGCCTCGGTCACGACAAGAGCGATGCCGACGAGTGGTTGCACAGCTCCGCTGTGAAGACGCAGATTCGCCGCATGGACCCGTCATTCAGCGAGAAGGCACTCGGCTACCGCTCGTTCTCCGATTTCCTGAAGTCGCGCGACGATATCGCCGAGCTCGAAGAGACCGGACACGAGCGTCTAGTGAGGCTGCGGGAGGTCTGAGCCGCCTGGCACCTATTGGTTACTGAACGCCGCGTCGAAGGAGGCAGTGGGCAGAGGCCACAGGAGCGAGCGGACGAAGTCGACCGCCTCGGCAGCGCCGTGCAGGCGGTCCATTCCGGCGTCTTCCCACTCGATGGAGATCGGACCCGAGTAGCCGATGGCCTCCAGCGCCCGGAAGGAATCCTCCCAGGGCACGTCACCGTGCCCTGTCGAGACGAAGTCCCAACCCCGGCGCGGATCGCCCCAGGGCAGATGCGAGCCCAGCACTCCCGCGCGGCCGTTCTGCGGGCGCATCCGGGTGTCCTTGCAGTCGACGTGGTAGATCCGGTCCTTGAAATCCCAGATGAATCCGACGGGGTCGATGTTCTGCCACATCATGTGTGAGGGGTCCCAGTTGAACCCGAAAGCCCTGCGGTGGTCGATCGCCTCGAGCGCGCGCACGCTGGTCCAGTAGTCGTAGGCGATCTCGCCGGGGTGCACCTCATGCGCGAAGCGCACGCCCTCCCCGTCGAAGACATCGAGGATCGGGTTCCACCGCGCGGCAAAGTCATCGAAGCCCGCCTCGATGACGTCGGCCGGCACGGGCGGGAACATCGCGACGTAGGGCCAGACAGACGACCCCGTGAATCCCACGACCGTATCGATGTCGAGCTTCCGGGCCACGCGCGCGGCGCGCATCATGTCGTCCGCGGCACGCTGACGCACGCCCTCGGCGTCTCCGTCTCCCCAGACGTAGTCGCGCAGGATCGCCTGATGACGGAAGTCGATCGGCGCATCGCAGACCGCCTGCCCTGCGAGGTGGTTCGAGATCGCGAAGATCTTCAGTCCGTGACGATCCAGGATCTCCTTGCGGGAGGCGAGGTACTCGTCGTCCTCGTCTGCGCGGCGCAGGTCGAGGTGGTCTCCGGATGCCGCGACCTCCAGGCCGTCGTATCCCCACGACGCCGCCAGGCGCGCGACCTCTTCGAGGGGCAGGTCGGCCCACTGGCCCGTGAACAGGGTGACGGGGTGCGTGCTCATGGTGATCTCCCTTGGGTTTCGTGCTCAGCGAGCGGTTCCGAAGGCGCGGAGCGCACGGATCGTGCGTGCCGCGAGTTCGTCCTGTGAGGGTGCGAGCGGACGCCAGACGGACGCTGCGACCGCGATCGTGGCGTTCTCGCCGGTGAAGCTCTCCAGTCCCAGCATGCTCGCGTACCCGACGTCGTCGAGCGCGCGGAGGATCGCCGGCCAGTCCGTGTGATCGTCGCCCACGGCACCGCGATCGCTGCCACACACCTGCACATGGGCGATCGCCGCGGCCGCTCTGCGAATCGCGTCGTCCGGGCGCTTCTCCTCGATGTTGAGGTGGTAGGTGTCCAGCGCGAGGCCGACACCGTGGCCGAGCAGCGGTCCGAGCGCATCGAGCGCCTGATCCACTGTGTTGATGAGGCTCGTCTCATAGCGGTTCAGCGGCTCGACGGCGAGTGTCACTCCGGCGGCGGCCGCGTGCTCCGCGACCGGACTCAGATTGACCTGCAGCTCGTGCACGGCCGCTGCACGCGCGGCGTCGTCCATGCGCCAGGTCACACCCGTGGGCGCATAGAACGGGCCGGCCACCACCGTGGCACCCAGTGTGACAGCCGCATCCGTGCAGGCGCGAAGGTAGTCCTGCGTCGCCGCGACATCGCCTGCCTGCGCGAGGAGGGAGCGCCCTGGTCCCATCGCCCCCACCACGGCAGCGGCGAGGCCAAGGCCGTCGAGGACGGCACGCGTTCGCTCCGCATCCCAGTCCCCGACATTCTCCAACGGCAGCTCGAGCGCGGAGTACCCCAGCGCGGCGGCCTTCTCCGCGATCGGCGGCAGGTTCTCGTCGGTCAACGGCGATGTCCACACCCATGTGTTGACGGCGATCGTGCGCAGCATCCTGCCCCCTTGCATTGTGACGCTCTCACCCTCCCATCCCGCGCGAGCGAGACGGAAGGGTGAGAGCGAGTGTCGATTTACGGAATCTGGCGCTTCTGCCAGACCTCCGGGTAGCCCGGCAGGTTCTCGCCGCCGAACTTCGCGTAGTGTCCGTCGGGCATGCCCTCGTTCGCCGCGAGGTACGTGTCGAGCTCACCCTTGGTGATCGGCTTCTGCGGGAGCACCCACTCCTTCGGAACCTCCTGGCCCGCGAAGATCATCTGCGCGGCCAGCAGCGGCGTGCGCCACTGGAAGTTGGAGTACACAGGAGCCAGACCCGTGAGGCCGGTGTCCTTCCACTTGCGCAGGAAGCTCATCTCGTCTTCACCGGTCATGACCGGGTAGTCGGCCCCTGCGTCCTCGAACGCCTCGATCGCCGCGACAGCACCGTCACCGGCATCCATCCAGATGCCCTTCACCTCGCCCTTGGCGAGCTCATCGCTGATGATGCTCTTGATCTCAGCAGGGTCAGCGCCCGTGAAGTAGTCGACGGCCTCGATGCCGGCCTCGTCGAACAGCTTCTTCGCGCCGGCCCAGCGGTGCTCGAGGACATCGACACCCGGAAGGATGCGCAGGGCCACGACCTTGTCGCCTTCCTTGAGGTTGTCAATGAGGAACTCCGCCGTGTCGATGCCCCATGCGAAGCCTCCGATCGGGTGGATGAACGTGACCTGACAGTCCGTGTTCACACCGCGGTCGAACACGACGACAGGCTTGCCGGTCGCACACGCACGCTCGACAGCGGGAGTCATCGCCGCTGTGGAGTTCGGCGAGATGAGGAACACGTCGCAATTGCCCTCGGCGATGAAGTAGTCGATGTCGGCGATCTGCGTGTCATCGGAGTCCTGCGCGTCGCGGGTCTCCATCTCGCTGATGGCGCCCGACTCCTGCAGGACCTTGAGCTGCTGGTTCATCGTGATCCAGCCCGTCTGACGCCACGGGTTCGAGATCGATGCGTTCGCGAAGCAGGCCTTCTTGGCACCGGCACTGGCGAAGCCACTGGTGTCGACCATCTCGGCGTTGATGTGCTGCAGGTACGGCTCGTCGGCGGGACCCTGAGGGGTCACCCCACGCTCTGCGTCCTGTTTGTCGAAGAGCGCCTGGTCGAACCATTCGCTCGTCTCGGCCGGCGCCTCGGACTCCTCGGTCGTGGGCGGCGCCACACTCGGGTCAGTCGTGCACCCGGCGAGCGCGATGAGGCCGAAGAGGGCCACCCCGGCGGTGGCGATCTTCACTGATCGTCGCATTGCTAGTCTCCTCTGGTTTCTGTGGAACCCTCGGCGGCGAGGGCAGGTGATGCAGACGTACGAGCCATGGCGTCGGGCGACGCGTCGGGCTCCTTCCCCTGGTCGGGTGAAGCAGTTCCCTGTTCGGGTGAAGTGGGGGCGCGGCCGCGACGGCTGCGCAGAGCGACAGCCGAGTAGGCGACGGCCGCGATGATGATGACGCCCTGGACCGCGGGGCGAAGGGTCGACGGAACGCCGGCGATGTTGAGGAGCATGAACAGCGCCTCCAGTGCGAAGGCTCCCGCGACAGCGGCGACGACCCAACCGCGTCCGCCGCCGAGCACGACCCCACCGAGGACGACGGCGGTGATCGCTACGAACTCGTATCCGCGTCCGACTGAGGGATGCACGCCCGCATAGCCGACCAGCAGCACGGCGGAGACCGTGGCCGAGACCGAGGAGATCATGAACGCGCTGATCGTCACACGTGCCCGGCGTGCGCCGGCGAAGTCGACGGCGCGGGCATTGTCTCCCGTGGCCATGAGCAGCTTGCCGAGCGGACGACGGGTGATCCAGATCGCCAGTGCGAGCCAGACGGCGAGGATGATCGCTGCCCACGGCACGAACTCCAGCACCGGCACGTTGCGGATGCCGCCGCGTCCGATCTCGCGGAAGCTGTCGGCGGGGTTGCCCGTGGCCGCTCCGCCGGTCCACCACATGACAGCGCCAAGGAGGGCGAGCATCATGCCGAGGGTGACGATGAAGGACGGCACCTTGAGCAGCGTCACGAGGAGGCCGTTGATGAGCCCGATCACGAGTCCGAAGACGATCATCAGGATCAGCACCGGAACCGTGCGGGAATCGTCTTGGCCCACGACGTTGCCGGCGATGATCACCTGTGCGGTGATGAGCGAGCCCTGCGAGAGGTCGAACTCCCCGGACACGATGACGAAGAACTGGCCGATCGCGACGATCGCGACCGGGGCGACACGCTGGATGAAGCGCATGAGCTGCCCCGCATCCGCGAAGTTCGGGTTCAGGATCATGACCGCGACGAGCAGCACCGCGAGCAGGAGGAAGACCGCGCCACGGGGGCTGATGAGTGTGCGCACGATGTTCATGAGCGGGCTCCTGCGGTGTCGGGGCTGGCTTCGGGAGCGGATGCCGGGACGGCGGCTCCGAAGCGCGCCCTGCGGCGGCTGATGGTCCGGCGACTGTAGACGGCCACCGCGGCGACGATCACGACGCCGCGGACGACGTCCTTGAGGAAGGGGTTGACCTGCATGACACTCATGACGCTGTCGACGACCGCGAGGATCGCCACGCCCCCGATCGAGCCCCAGATCGAACCTCGGCCGCCGAGCAACAGGGTGCCGCCGAGGACGACCGCAGCGATCGAGAGCAGGTCGTAGCCGCCCTGCTGCCCCACCGTCGGTGTCCCCACACCGAGGCGGCTGGCCAGCAGGAGCCCGGCGAGGCCGGCGAACAGCGAGCTGAGCACGTGCGCGGCGATCAGCGGGGGGCGGGTGCGCACACCCGACAGGCGAGCCGTCTCCGGATCCCCTCCGACGGCGAAGAGATGCGCGCCGGTGCGGGTGCGGTTGAGCAGGAACCACATGATCGCCGCGAGAGCGAGCATGATGATCGTCGAGACCGGGATCGGCCCGACGCCGGTGGCGCCGATGAGCTGGAACTCCCACGGGATGCTTCCGGCCGAGCCCTGGAAGTTCGTGTTCAGGATGCCCTGCAGGATGAGGCCGGCGCCGAGAGTCGTGATGAAGCCGTTGACTTTGAGCACGGTCACGATGAGCCCGTTGGCAAGCCCGATGCCGGCGCAGACGAGCAGCGTGATCGCGACAGCCAGCGGGATGTTCGCCGCCTGCCCGTTCATGATCGTCGCGGCGAGCAGGCTCGCGAGGCTGATCACATACGTGACCGAGAGATCCAGCGAGGCCCCGAGGATCACGAACGTCTGTCCGATCGCGACGAGGCCCAGCACGCTCATCCCGGTGAGGATGTCGCGGATGTTGCCATCGCTGAAGAAGTTGCGCCCGACACTTGCGACGAGGACTGCTCCCACGATGAGTGTCAGCACGAGAATGCCCAAGACGATGAGCGTCGAGTCGATCCGGATGCGCTTCATCGCGCGTCCCCTTCCGTGTGCGTGTGCGATGTGGCACCCGTGGCGGCTCCGAGGATCTCGTGCTCCTCCGCGCCGGCCGGAAGCTCGCCGGCCAGGCGTCCGTCCCGCATCACGAGGATGCGGTCGCTCATGCCGATGACCTCCGGCAGTTCGCTGGAGACCATGAGCACCGCGCACCCATCGGCGGCGAGCTGCCGCATGAGCGCGTAGACCGCGTACTTGGCTCCGACGTCGATGCCGCGCGTGGGCTCATCGAAGAGCACGATCTGCGGAGACGTGAGCAGCCACTTGGTCAGCACGACCTTCTGCTGGTTGCCTCCGGAGAGGAAGCGCACCTCGCGGTCAGAGCTGCGCGAGCTGACTTCGAGCGTGCTCAGGATGCCGGGGACCTCGCGTCGTGCGCTCGCTGTGCGTCCTGCGAAGACACCGCGCACGACGAGCAGCGCGTTGTCGAGGACGGACTGTCCGAGGGCGAGTCCCTGCGCCTTCCGGTCTTCGGTGACCAGGGCGAGACCCGCCTTGATCGCCTTCCGTGGGCTGGTGATGCGCACCGGCGCGCCATCCAGTCGAACGCTGCCACGGGTGAAGCCGTGCACGCCGAAGAGGGCTTCGAGAAGTTCCGTGCGCCCTGATCCCTGCAGCCCCGCGAGACCGACGATCTCTCCCGCGTGCAGAGCGAGGTCCACACCGTCGATGTAGTCGTTGCCGCCACCGTCGAGCTCGAGTCGCGCAGCGCCCCGCTCTGTGCCCGGAATCGGGTCGGGGAAGAATGACTGGATCGAGCGGCCGACCATGCGGCGTACGAGTTCGTCGGTGGTGAGGTCGGCGGCGGCGTCCGTGGAGACGTGGGCGCCATCCTTCAGGATCGTGATGCGATCGCAGAGGTCGAAGATCTCCTTGAGACGGTGGGAGACGTAGATGACAGCGACGCCTCGAGCGGTGAGCCGTCGGATGATCGCGTAGAGCAGCTCGACCTCGTTGTCGCTCAGCGCAGCGGTCGGCTCGTCCATCGAGATCAC
This sequence comes from Microbacterium sp. GW823-FHT02G05, assembly GCF_058797175.1. Classification (NCBI taxonomy): domain Bacteria; kingdom Bacillati; phylum Actinomycetota; class Actinomycetes; order Micrococcales; family Microbacteriaceae; genus Microbacterium; species Microbacterium sp. GW823-FHT02G05. The sequence goes on along the minus strand of NZ_JBXAJK010000001.1, from coordinate 1,756,628 downwards.
CTGCGCGTCGAAGGACAGCGCCTTGACGATCTCGACGATCTGCTGCTCGGCGACCGTCAGCGACCCGACCCTTGCCGTCGGATCGATGAACGAGACACCGAGATCCTCCAGAAGCGCGCGGGTGCGCTGCACCATGCCCTTCTGATCGAGGAATCCGCCGCGTCGGGGCTCTCGCCCGAGGTAGACGTTCTGTGCGACCGTCCGCTCCGGCAGGAGGGTGAACTCCTGGAAGACCGTCACGATGCCGGCATCCATGGCCTGACGCGGATGTGAGTACCGCACCGGTTCGCCGCGGTACTCGACCACTCCCTCATTCGCGGGCTGCACGCCGGCGATGATCTTCATGAGGGTGGATTTGCCCGCGCCGTTCTCCCCGACAAGGCCGTGCACCTCACCGCGCCGCACCTCGAGGTCGATGTCGGAGAGCACACGGACGCCGAAGAACGACTTGCCGACGCCCCGGGTGCGAAGGACGACCTCGCCGATCTGCGCGTTCATGCGGGCACCTCGATCCACGAGTTCGTCGACGCCGACTGCAGCACGAGATCCGTGATGATCGCCGCACGGCGTCCGTCCGCGAAGGTGGGCAACCCCTCGGGCTCAGCGCCGGCGATCGCAGCGTGCACGTCGGCCATGAAGCCGTTGAAGGCGTCCTGGTAGCCCATCGCATGCCCCGCGGGCAGGGTCTGCAGTCGGGCGGAGTCGGCGCTCGCCGTCGCGGGGTCGCGCAGCAGCAGCGCCGAGCTCTCACGTCCGCCGAGCCAGAGCTCTTCGGGTCGCTCCTGCTCGAAGCGAAGGGTCTCGCGGCTGCCGTGGATCTCCAGTGTCAGCGCGTTCTTGCGACCCGGTGCCATCTGCGACACGAGGAGGCTGCCGAGCGCGCCGCTCTCCATCTCCACGAGAACGGCTGCGATGTCTTCCGTGTCGACGGTGTTCCCACCCCGGTCCTGGAAAACGCGGCGCGTGCGAGCGGTGAGGCGGATGATGCGCTCACCGGTCACGAACTCGATGAGGTCGCAGAGGTGCGAACCGATGTCCGCGAAAGCCCGAGAGTCTCCGGCCGTGGCGCTCTGCACGCGCCAGTCGTCATCGCTCTCGTGCAGCATCCAGTCCTGCAGGTATCCGCAGTCCAGCGAGAGCAGCGCGCCGGCCTGTCCCGCCAGGACGCGGGCTCGCGCCTCTCTGACCATGGGGTGATACCGGTAGACGAAGGGGACGGCTCCGACGACGCCCTCGCGCGCGGCGGCTTCGACAAGGAGGTCGGCATCCGCAGGGGTTGTTGCCAGTGGCTTCTCGCAGACGACGTGCTTGCCCGCCGCGATGGCCGCGAGCGCCAGTTGCGCGTGTGTGGCATTCGGCGTGCAGACGTGGACGAGATCGATGCCGGGATCTGCCAGCAGCTCGGGCGTGCTCTGCGCGCGCTCCACTCCGAGGCTGCGCGCAACGCGCTCCGCGCTGGAGAGGGAGGAGGTGGCGAGCGAGGTGACCTCGCCGCCCGCGTTGCGCACCGCTGCGCGGTGCACGCGGGCCATGAAGCCCCCACCAAGGATGCCGGATCGGATCGTTCCGACGCCGGTGTCTGTGACGTCCGTTGTCATGTCGATGATTCTGACACAACTTCGACAACTTTTGCTAGTTCTTTGTCAAAAGTATTTTGACGACAATCAGAAGAAGACAGATGCTCCCCATAAGGGGTGTGGTTTACTGACCGAATGACTGCGACGACTCTCGCCAATTCCGGCGCCGGTGAGATCTTCCAGATCCTCCGCGACGGACAGGCACGCACGAAAGCCGAGCTCGCCGCGATGACCGGGCTTGCACGCTCCACCGTCGCTCTGCGCATCGACGCTCTCGTGGCCTCAGGGCTGCTGCACCCCGCGGGCGAAGCCGTGTCCACGGGCGGACGCCCTCCCGCACGCATCGCATTCAACACCGAGGCCGGCGTCGTCCTCGCCCTCGACCTGGGCGCAACCCACGGCACCGCCGCTGTCGCCGACCTCTCCGGGCGCATCCTCGACGCGCGCACCCGCGCGATCGACATCGCCGACGGTCCCGAACGCGTTCTCGACTCGATCCTCGCTGACGGGGCAGAGCTGCTCGCCGACCTGATCACGCCGCAGCGACCGCTGCTCGGGGTGGGCGTCGGCGTCCCTGGCCCTGTCGAGCACTCCACGGGGCGGCCGACGAACCCGCCGATCATGCCCGGCTGGGACCGCTTCGACGTGCCGTCCTATGTGCAGCGCACGCATGCCGTTCCCGTCCTCGTCGACAACGATGTGAACATCCTGGCTCTCGGCGAGCACGCACTGCGCTGGTCGGACGTCGATGACCTCCTCTTCGTGAAGGTCTCCACCGGTATCGGTGCGGGCATCATCGCGGGCGGACAGCTGCAGCGCGGCGCGCAGGGCTCGGCCGGCGACATGGGCCACGTCCACGTTCCCTATCGGCAGGACTCCGGGCGCGACCCGGCCGATGACCGCGACCTCGAAGCTCTCGCGAGCGGGCCGGCGATCGCCGCAGTCCTGCGGGATCAGGGCTACGACACCCATCGCAGCGCGGATGTCATCGATCTCGTGCGCGCCGGAGACCAGGCGGCGATCACCGCGACGCGCCAGGCCGGACGCGACGTCGGTGAAGTCCTCGCGACCATGGTGAACATGCTCAATCCATCGACCATCGTGATCGGCGGCAGCATCGCGCGCGCAGGAGAGCATCTGCTCGCCGGGGTGCGCGAGGTCGTCTACCGGCGTTCGATCCCGCTGGCCACACAGCATCTCGCGATCGTGCAGTCGCAGGGCGGCGAGCGCGCCGCCGTGTTCGGGGCGGCGATCATGGTGGCGAACGAGATCCTCTCCCCTGCCCGGGTCGACGCCTACGTCGCCGCGCACGCCGACCGGTGACGATACGCTCGTGAGGTGACCGCGATCCCGCAATCCCCGTATCGGCGGGCGATCGCGGCGCGCGAAGCCGCCCTGCATCCCCGTCTCCGGCTGTACTTCTCTCCGATTCCCACGGGCCATGTCGGCGTCGGCGAGGGCGTGTTCACTCGCGCCGGCACACCCCGCCGGTGGCTGTGGCCGTTTCTGCGCCCTCTCGAGAAGCGCGGCGTGCTCTTCGCCGGATGGGAGCACGACGTCCCCTTCCGTGTCCTGAACCGCACCATCGCGTTCCGCGCGATCGCCGAGCGCGAGTTCCACCGTCCCTCCGGCACCTGGATCATGCAGGATGCCGTCGCCCTGGGCCCCTACGGACGCATCGTCGACGAGCTCGGCGAACCCGGCACCATCGCAGCATCCTTCGATGTCGACGTCCACGACGGCGCACTGCTGCTCACAAGCGTTCGGGTCGGAGTGCGATGGGGGCGCCTGCGTGCGCGCCTCCCGCGACTCCTCTCCCCGACGGTCCGCCTCGTGGAGCGCTTCGACGACGAGCGAGCGCAACAGCACGTGAGCCTCACGGTCGACGCGCCGCTCATCGGGCGCGTGTACGAGTACGAGGGCTGGTTCGACTACCGCATCGAGAAGGAGAACGGATGACCGACGGACGTGTCGTGCTGGGCGGATCGACCGGGTTCATGGGTGGGGTGCTGCAAGAACGCTATCGTTCTGCAGGTCGCGAGGTCGTGACGATCTCTCGCCGTGGCGCCGACCTCAGCTGGGATGACTCCGTCGGCATCGCGGAGGCCGTCGACGGCGCGAGCCTCGTGGTGGGACTGGCCGGCAAGAGCGTGAACTGCCGCTACACCGCCGAGAACCGGGCGGAGATCTTCCGCTCCCGTGAGGAGACGACCTCAGCACTCGGCACGGCGATCGCCGCAGCATCCGCTCCGCCCGCTCTCTGGGTGAACTCCTCCACGGCGACGATCTATCGCCATGCAGAAGACCGCCCGATGACGGAATCGACGGGCGAACTCGGCACGGGCTTCTCCGTCGAGGTGGCCAAGAGCTGGGAGCGCGAACTCTTCGCGGCGCCCTTGCCCGCCACACGACGCATAGCGCTGCGCACGGCGATCGTGCTCGGTGACGGCGGCGTACTCGGCCCCCTGCGCACTCTCGCCCGCCTCGGCATGGGCGGCGCTCAGCACGACGGACGATGGCCCGTCAGCGCCGCACGGCGTGCCGCCGGAACAGCGCACGACTTCGGCGCTCCCCGCGGCGCCCAGCGTTTCAGCTGGGTGCACATCGACGACGTCGCCCGCATGCTCGACTTCTTCGAGGCGACGCCCTGGCTGCACGGGCCGATCAACGCCGCGGCACCTCACCCCGTCGACAACCGCACCTTCATGGCGACCGTGCGCAACGTGCTGGGCGTGCCGTTCGGTCCGCCGATGCCGCGATGGATGCTCGAGCTCGGCGCCATCGGCATCCGCACCGAGACAGAGCTCATCCTCAAGAGCCGCTGGGTGCTTCCGGAGACCCTGCTGTCTGCCGGGTTCTCGTTCCGCTACCCCGAGCTGGAGCCCGCCCTGCGCGACGCTTTCGCCCGCGCCTAGACCGGGTCGCTCTCGCCGCCCTCGCGGCGACGCTTCTCGATCTCCGCGCGCAGGCGCCACTCCTCGATCTCACGATCGAGATCCGCGATCTGCTGTTCCGTCGAGCGGGTGTCGGTGGGCCGCGCCGGCGCAGACGGTGTCTGCGGCTTCCTGGGCGCGCGCTCTCGCCGGGGCATCCGCGGCAGCGCGACCCCGGATCCGTTGTATTCGCGTCCGAGCACGAACCAGAGCAGCCCGCCCAACGGGATCAGAACGGCGATGAGCACCCATGCGATCTTCGGCAGAAATTTCACCTCGCTGTCGTCACGACGCATGATGTCGATGATCGCCCCGACCATGAGGGCGAGCATCAGCAGCGAGAGCAGAATGTACATGATTTCAGCCTAGGGAAGCAGGTGTCCGGCCGCACGGAAGAGTTCGTACCACTCCGCGCGGGTGAGTTCGATGCCGGCGCCCGCCGCAGCATCCACGATGCGCTGCGGTGTGGTCGTCCCGAGCACGACCTGCATCTTCGCCGGGTGGCGGGTGATCCAGGCCGTCGCGATGCCTGTGGGCGTCACGCCGTACGACGCGGCAAGGCGGGCGATCACCTCGTTGAGTTCGGGGTACTCCGGGTTGTCGAGGAACACCCCCGTGAAGAATCCGGCCTGGAACGGCGACCACGCCTGGATCGTGATCCCGTTGATGCGGCAGTACTCGACGATGCCACCGCCGTCGAGCACTGCGCTCTGCGCCAGCCCCTCCATGTTCGCCGCCAGCGGCTGGGCGATGATCGGGGCGTGCGTGATGGACAGCTGGAGCTGGTTCGTGACGATCGGCTGGCGCACGGCCGTCTTCAACAGGTCGATCTGGCGCGGCGTGTGGTTCGAGACGCCGAAGGCGCGCACCTTTCCGGCTGCTTCGAGCTCATCGAAGGCGCGCGCGACCTCGTCGGGTTCGACGAGGGCATCGGGCCGGTGCAGCAGGAGAACGTCGACGTAATCCGTCTGCAGAGCGCGCAGCGAGTCCTCGACCTGACGCACGATGTGCGCGTAGGAGAAGTCGAACATGCCCTGCGCCGGCACGATGCCGCACTTGGTCTGGATCATGACCTCGGCGCGCTCGGCCGCGCTCAGGCGCAGCGCTGCGCCGAAGCGCTCTTCGCACAGGTGCATCTGTCCGCCGTAGATGTCGGCGTGATCGAAGAAGTCGATTCCGGCTCCGCGCGCCGTGTCGTAGAGCTCACGGATCTCGGCATCCGACTTGTCGGGAATCCGCATCATTCCCGCGATCAGGGCAGCGGCGGATGCTCCGGCGAAAGGCACAGTCTTCACCTGTTTCACGATACCCGCGCTGCTCCTGTTGAATGTGCGCATGACCTTTCGCACCCCGCCCGCCCCGCTGACTCTGACCGGCTCGCTCGTCGAGCTTCGCCCGCTGGAGCGCGCGCACCACGACGGTCTGCTCGAGGCCTCCGGCGAAGGCGATCTGCGCGCGCGCTCCTGGTACACCTCTGTCCCGACGGCCGACGGCCTGGAGAGCGAGATCGAGCGCCGCCTGGGCCTTTTGGAGAAGGGCGAGATGATCCCCTTCACGACCTTCGACGCCGCTGGCCGCATCATCGGGATGACCTCGTACTACGACATCGAGGAGACGGTGCCGCGGCTGCACATCGGCTACACGTGGAACCGACCTTCCGCGCACGGCACCGGAACGAACGCGGAATCGAAGCTGCTGCTCCTTCGCCACGCTTTCGAGACGCTGGGGGTCTTCCGTGTCGGACTCACGACGCAGTGGGTGAACCAGCAGTCCCGTGCGGCGATCGAACGCCTCGGCGCGAAGCAGGACGGCGTCATGCGCGCGGTGAGCCGGTACCGCAACGGCGCACTGCGCGACAGTGTCGAGTACTCGATCATCGAACCCGAATGGCCGGCAGTGAAGGCAGGCCTTGAGGCACGGCTGGCAACCAGATCACGAGCGTAGGCTCGGTGCACACACTGTTGCACCGAAGGGGATCACAATGACCCGCACCTACGTCGTCACCGGAGCCGCCTCGGGAATCGGCGCCACCACCGTGCGTCTTCTGCAGGAGCGCGGCGAGCGAACCATCGGCATCGACCTGCGCGATGCCGACATCGAAGCCGACCTCTCCACGGCCGAGGGCCGAGCCGCGGCGGTCGCGCAGGCGATCGAGGCGTCGGGTGGGGTCATCGACGGCGTCATCGCCTGCGCCGGCATCTCCGCGCCGAAGCCGCTCACGATGTCGGTCAACTACTTCGGCGTCACTGAGGTGCTCGAGGGCCTGCTTCCGGCGCTGCGCGCATCGGATGCTCCGCGCGCAGCCGTCGTGTCGTCGATGGCCTCGCTGCAGCCGAACTCCGCACGTCTGGTCGAGGCGGCGCTCTCCGGCGACGAAGCGGCGACGCTGGCCGTGGCGGAAGACCTTATCGCGCAGGATCCCCGTGCGGCTCGCGCCGCATACCCCTCGTCGAAGCGCGCCATCTCACGATGGGTGCGCCGTGAGTCGATCACCGAGAACTGGGCCGGCGCGAGCATCCCCCTCAACGCCGTCGCCCCCGGCACCGTCATCACGCCGATGACGCAGGAACTGCTCAACAACCCCGAGGGCCTGGCGCTCGTTGACGCCCACGTGCCGATGCCGCTCAACTACCACCAGCCCGCTGAGTCGATCGCAACTCTTCTGATCTGGCTCACGAGCGTCGAGAACACGCACATGGCCGGTCAGACGATCTACGTCGACGGCGGCGCCGACGCCACACTGCGTGGCGACGACGTCTGGTCGTGGAACGACTGAGGCGAAGCGCTGACATGAAGAGCGGCCGGGTCGGAACGGCAGTTCCGCCCCGACCGCTTCGGCGTCTCAGGCCTGACGCTCGATCGGCATCCAGAGTTCCGTCGTCGCGGTGCGGAAGTCCTCAGCGCGGTCGATGACCGCGACGATCGACGGCCCCTCGCGCAGACGCCAGGGGTTCGAAGGGAACCAGTCCGCGACCGATGCCGCATAGGTTTCCTGCAACGCCTCCGGGTACGGGCCCGATGAGCGGAACACGACCCAGGATCCGGCCGGTACGTCGATGACGTCGAGGTCATCCGGAACCGCTGTGGCGCGATCGATGGCGACGCCGTGCAGGTAGGTGAGCGTGCTGCCCTCGGCGTAGTCGGGGTCGACGTCGGCGCTCACCTGCAGGAGGCCTGCCGGCTCGCTGTCGCCGAGCTTCTTGAGCCGCTCATGCTCCGCCAGGGGAAGCGATGCGATGTGCGCCTGGATATGCGGGTTGGCCCCTCGGTGGATGAGCGGCACCTGTGCGGCATGGCCGACGAGGCGGAACGGCGGGTGGTCAGTGATGCGAGAGTCCATGGTGGAGTGTCCTTCGATCGTCAGGCGGAGCCTGAGCTGCGGTTGAGAGCGAAGGGGGCCACCGTGCTGACGCAGCTCTGCGGGGCTGATGCCGTGCACCGCACGAAACGCCCTGTTGAGCGCCTCCGTCGAGCCATACCCGTAGCGGACGGCGACGTCGAGCAGCGGCACGTCCGCCAGGACATCGGCGGCCGCAACCGTCATCCGACGCCGCCGCACGTACTCGGACAGCGGCATCCCCACGAGCGACGAGAACATCCGTCGCAGGTGATACTCCGTCGTGCCGAGGCGACGAGCAAGAACAGGCACATCAAGATCCTCAGCCAGGCGCACCTCGACTTCGTCGATGAGTCCGTTGAGCTCAGAGATCATGGTGTCCCCCTTCGAGATCGAGTCTGTCCTCGCGCCAGCGCGCACACCCGACAATCCGTGCCCGATGTGATCTGCTCCCGGAGATCTCAGGCCGTGGAGGTGGTGTCCTCGTCGTGTGTGCCATGCGCAGCCTTCTCTGCATCGCTGCGAGTGTCCCACGAGGGTTTCCTCAATGCGTAGAAGAGAAGCGGTGGGCCTCCGAGAACCACGATCACCGCCGCGACGATCCACGGGTAGAGCGCGGGTGGGAAGGCCGTGAAGCCCTGCGGGGGGATGAAAGCGAACACGAAGGCCGTCGCGCTTGCGAAGAACCCGACGCCCGCCACCAGCCCGAGGGCTGGCACGCGATATGCGCGCTTCACTCCCCCCTGCGTCCGCCGCAGAATGACCGCTGAGGCGAACATCATCATGTACATGATGAGATACAGCGCGGCGGACATGTCGATCAGCGCGACGAAGGCGGCGCTGACGTTCGGGACGATGATGAAGATCGCGGCCAGCACCGTGACGATCGTCCCCTGCAGCATCAGGATCCCGGACTGCACGCCGGCCTTGTTCTTCTTCTGCAGCCAGCGCGGCAGCAGCCCCGTCTCCGCTGCAGCGAGCACGCCCTTCGACGGACCGACGATCCAGGTGATCACTGAGGCCAGCGCACCGGCGGCGATCAGCGCCGACACCACCGCCGTCGCCCACTGACCGACACCCCAGTGTCCGAAGTACGCCTGGAACGCGAGCATGATGCCATTGGTCAAGCCGAGCTCCTTCTGCGGCACCGCCACGGCGATCGCAATCGTCGGCAGGATGAACACGAGCAGGATGAGGATGGCGGAAAGGAAGATCGAACGCGGGAACCCGCGCCCCGGATCCTTCATCTGATTCACATGCACAGCGTTGACCTCCATGCCGGCGTAGGCGAGGAAGTTCGACACGATGAGCACGATCGACGCGATGCCGGTGAACGGCGGAATCACCGCCTCCGGAGTGAGCGGCACCTGCGTCTTCTCACCGCTGAACACCCAGATCGCGCCGAAGACGATCAGCAGAGCAGCGGGCAGCAAGGTTCCGAGGATGCCACCCCAGGAGCCGAGCTTCGCGAAGAGGTTCCCTCCGCGCAGCGCGATCAGCGTAGAGCCCCAGTAGAGAACGAGAATCACCACTGCGGTGAAGAATCCGGAGCTCGACAGGGAGGGATCGAGCACGACGAACGCGAGCGCGCCGGCGATGAACGCGAGCTGCGTCGGGTACCAGACGACGTTCTGGATCCACTGCAGCCATACGGCGGTGAAGCCCCAGCGGTTGCCCATCGCCTCTCTGATCCAGATGTACACACCGCCCTTCCAGCCGGTGGCCAGCTCGGCCGCCACGAGAGCCGTGGGGATGAGGAACAGGATCGCCGGGATGATGTACAGCGTCACGCTTCCCAGGCCGAAGACGGCCATCGCCGGAAGCGACCGCAGACTGGCGACGACGACCAGGGTGAGCAGGGCGAGCTGGCCGACGCCGAGGAAGCTCGTCACGGTGGAACGCGGCGCAAGAGGGTGATTCGAGACCGCCCCGGACGTACCGGACGGGGTGCGAGGAGCCGGTGTCTTCGAAGTGGACATGTCGGCACGCCTCAGTGGTGGAATGCCGCGTGGGATGCTTCACGGGGCATGGGCGAGGTGAGATTGTCGAGATAGGCGACCTCGTTCTCGATCTCCTGGAGCAGCGACTGGGCCAGATCCATGCTGAGCCCGTTGCGGACGACGATGCGCTGCACAGTGATCTGCTCGAGATCAGCGGGCATCGGGTACGCCGGGATCAGCCAGCCGCGCATCCGCAGTCGGTCCTGCAGGTCGTAGAGGGTCCAGTTGTTCGTGTGCCCCTCTTTGAGCCGCCACGCGAAGACGGGGATGTCGCTGCCGTCGTTCCACAGTTCGAAGGCGTCGAGCTTCGCGATGCCCGCGGACAGGAACTTCGCGACATCCTGAGATTCCTGCTGCACGGCACGGTAGCCCTCGAAGCCGAGCCGGAGGAACAGGTAGTACTGCAGCACGACCTGCGCGCCCGGGCGCGAGAAGTTCAGAGCGAACGTGGGCATCTCTCCGCCCAGATAGCTGACCTTGAACACCAGATCCTCCGGCAGCCACTTCGCGTCCCGCCAGATCACCCAGCCCAATCCCGGATACACCAGTCCGTACTTGTGGCCGGAGGTGCTGATCGAGTGAACGCGGTCCAACCGGAAGTCCCAGACCAGGTCCGGCTGCAGGAAGGGCGCGATCATCGCACCCGAGGCGCCGTCGACGTGGATGGGGATGTCAAGGCCCGTCGTCCGCTGGATCTCGTCGAGGGCTGCGGCGATCTCCGCGACCGGCTCGTACATACCCGTGTAGGTCACGCCCATGATCGCGACGACGCCGATCGTGTTCTCGTCGACGTACTTCGCCAGGTCGTGCCCGTCGAGCGTCTTGTGCTCCTCGCTGATCGGCACGTAGCGCGGTTCGACGTCGAAGTAGTTGCAGAACTTCTCCCAGCACACCTGCACGGCTGAGGACATCACGAGGTTCGGCGAGGAGGTGTCCTTGCCTTCCGCACGTCTGGCCTGCTGCCAGCGCCGCTTGAAAGCGAGACCACCGAGCATGCACGCCTCGGATGAGCCGATCGTGGAGGTGCCGATGCTGTGCGCGGCATCCGGAGCGTTCCAGAGATTCGCCAGCATGCGCCAGCAGTTGTCTTCAATCGCGGCCGTCTGCGGATACTCGTCCTTGTCGATCATGTTCTTGTCGAACGATGCCTCGTAGACCTGTCGCGCTTCGTCGTCCATCCAGGTGCTGACGAAAGTCGCGAGATTCAGCCGCGCATTGCCGTCGAGCATCGTCTCGTCCTCGACGATCTGCTTCGCCGTGGCGGGAAGCGTCTCTGTGGCGGGAATCACGTGGCGCGGTGCGCCCGTTGCCTCCGTCGGCCTTGTGAAAAGAGGGGCAGCCGGGCTGAAGGAATCATCGCTGGTCATGTCGTCTCCTTGTTCCGCATGTGCGCCGACAGCGAGGGTCCGATCAAGCCAAATCGGTTCCACGCCGTCTGCTCGAATGTGAACAAGCTAGGCCGCGTTCGACGAACGCGCAAGCAAACGGCCCCGTGAGCGCCCACTGATCTCATCGGCGGCGGCTGCTGCGCCGGTGTCGCGGCCCACGCTACATTGAGCGCATGAGCGCCCCTGTCGTGACGAGCCCCGACGCAGGTCTGACGGCCGCGGATGTCGCCGATCGCATCGCCCGCGGCGAGACGAACGCCTACGACGCCGACACCAGCCGCAGCGCGTGGAACATCGTCCGCTCCAACGTCTTCACGTTGTTCAACGGCATCGTCTTCGCCTGCTTCTTCATCTTGTTCCTCGTCGGGCGGTGGCAGGACGCGCTCTTCGGTTTCGCAGCCTTCGGAAACGCGATCATCGGATGCATCCAAGAGTTCCGCGCCAAGGCCGCTCTGGACAGACTGGCGCTGCTGAGCGCTGCGCCCGCGCGCGTGCGCAGGGACGGCACCGAGATCGAGGTGCCGCCGAACGATGTCGTGCTCGACGACATCCTCATCCTCCGAGCGGGCGACCAGGTGCCCGCGGACGCGGAGGTGAGCTCCTCTCGGGGGCTTCAGATCGACGAGTCGATGCTGACCGGAGAATCCGATCCGGTCGACAAGAGGTCGGGAGAGCTCGCACTCTCGGGGTCGATCGTCGTCGGCGGTGAGGGGGTGGCTCGGGTGTCGCGCGTCGGCGCGGACTCCTACGCCAACCGCTTCGCGGGTGAGGCACGCAAGTTCTCCCTCGTCGCCAGCGAACTGCGCTCGTCCGTCAACCGGGTGCTGAAATGGGTGAGCTGGGGCATCGGCCCGATCGGCTTGCTGGTCTTCAACGCACAGGTGATCGTGGCCGGAGGGTACGAGGCGGCGTTCACCACCGGAGCATGGGTGCAGGCCGTCGTCAACACGATCGCCGCCTTGACGGCGATGGTGCCGCTGGGCCTGGTGCTGATGACCAGCATCGCGTTCGCGGTCGGAGCTGCCAAGCTCGCCCGACAGCAGGTCCTGGTGAATGAGCTACCGGCGGTGGAGGGCCTCGCCCGCGTCGACATCATCTGTCTCGACAAGACGGGGACGCTCACACTCGGCGAGATCGTCTTCGACGACGCGCATCCTCTCTCGACCCCCGTGGACGGGTGGGAGGACGCACTGGGGTGGTACGGCAGCGCTCCGGACGCCAACGCGACCGCACGGGCCCTGCGGTCGCGGTTCGGTCGCGATACCGCCTCGCATACACCCGCCCAGTACATTCCCTTCTCGTCCGCGCGAAAGTGGAGCGCCGTCTCCTTCGTCGAGCGTTCGGGCACTTGGGTCCTGGGCGCCCCGGAGATGGTGTTCGGCGACCTGGCCACCTCCGTGACGACACCCCTCGGCGCGGAGGTCATCCGTCTGGCCGAAACCGGTCGCAGGACGCTCGTCCTCGCCTACGCGCCCGCGTCGCTCGAAGAACGGGATGCCGAGGCTGAGCGTCTGCCCGCGGATCTGAGCCCGGTCACGGTTCTGACCTTTCGCGAGCAGGTGCGCCCGGACGCCGCCCGCACCCTCGAGTACTTCCGACGGCAGGGCGTGGGGGTGCGGATCATCTCCGGCGACAACCCCCGGACCGTTGCTGCGATCGCTCGGGAGGTCGGGCTCGACGCCGCGGACGGGTTCGATGCCCGTGAACTGCCCGAGGATCTCGTCGAGCTCGCCCGCGTGCTCGACGAGCACACCGTTTTCGGCCGGGTCACGCCCGAGCAGAAGAAGCTGATGGTCTCGGCGCTGCAACAGTCCGGCCACACCGTCGCAATGACAGGCGACGGGGTGAACGATGCGCTCGCGATCAAGTCGGCCGACATCGGGATCGCGATGAACTCGGGCTCGCCGGCGACGAAAGCCGTCGCACGACTCGTGCTGCTCGACGGTCAGTTCTCACACCTCCCCGATGTCGTGGCCGAGGGGCGTCAGGTGATCGCCAACATCGAACGAGTGTCGATGTTGTTCCTCACGAAGACCGTGTACGCCACCGGGCTCGCGCTGCTCTTCGGTGTGCTCCTGCTTGAGTTCCCGTTCCTGCCGCGCCAGCTCTCCATCACCGACGGGCTCACGATCGGGATCCCGGCCTTCTTCCTCGCGCTCCTGCCGAACGCGCAGCGCTATGTCCCCGGGTTCCTCCGACGGTCGCTGAGCTTCGCCATTCCCGCGGGCATCATCGTGGCGGTCGGGATCACGGCGTACACCCTTGCCGCACGCGATCTGGGGATCAGTCAGGAGCAGCTGCGCACGGGGGCGACGATCATTCTCGCCGTCGTCGGCATCTGGGTGCTCAGCGTGCTGGCGAGGCCGCTCAGCGCCGTGAAGATCGTTGTGGTCGGGGCGATGTTCCTCGCGCTGATCGGGGTCTTCACTCTTCCCCTGTCGACGCAGTTCTTCGCGCTGGTCGACCCCGGCCCCGACGCCGCGACGCTCGTTGCCGCCATCGCGATCCTGATGCTCTGTGGGATCGAGCTAGTGCGCCTCGTTCACAGACGGGTGTTGCGCCGGATCGCCGCAACACCCGCCGTGACCAGCGACACAACAGCCCCAAGGGGACGGCGACCGCGCAGCTCGCTGGTCGCGACCACGGTGGCACGGATCGTGGCTCTCGTGGTGCTCGCGCACGGCCTTCTCACGAGTCTGCTCGGGGTGCTGCTCCTCCTCGACCGATACTCCGGTGCGGACGACGCTGAAGTGGTCGCGCTCTCTCTCGTCGGAGCGGGCATCACCCTCTTCGGCCTCTTCGTGGTGGCTGTCTCCGGTGGGGTGCTCCGAGGCAGCCGTCCGACGCGGGTGCTGATCACGATCTACGCCACGATCCTCGCCCTGCTCGGCATCATCGGCATCCTCGCCGGAGATGCGTGGGACGTATGGGCGATCATCTCGGTCGTCGTCTCCGCAGCCATCGCCTCGGCGCTCTGGATCCCGCCGGTCGCATCGATCTTCGCCACGCCGAACGAGACCGCAACTGCAGAAGGTGGCCACGACAGCGCCGCATGACGCAGGCGTCGGCCAGTTTGGCACCGTGCACGCACACGCCTTCGCATGCGCGCGGTGCGCGCACACGAAGAAGCCCCTGCGGCGCTGAGCGAGGATTCGCATCAGCACCGCAGGGGCTTGTTTCGTTTTTGGCCTTGATCTGGTGTGCAGCGTCGACACTCTTGGCACTGATTCGTCGCACTTGGCGCAAGTCCCACCTGAGGTCGCCGGTCCAAGCGCCAGCCCTAGTGCGTCACAGAAGGTGGCACAGTATTTGCCCCGTCGTCCCACCAACCGGTTGGTCGTCCCGCTGGATCTCGCGATGCGCCGACGTGAATCGTCGCATCGCGTGTACCGGACCGTCGGCGAACCGACCGCTGGGCGTCAACGGCTCCCAGCGTTCGACACACACCACCAACTCCTCCGCCACGCTGCAGGGACGACGGCGTTGTCCCTCGTGTCGACTTGAAGACTCGACGGTCAGCCGTAGTAGGTGAATGAGTGCCGCCCTATGCTCCAGTCGCGCAGCCACCTCGGGACATGCTCGATGGACCGTGGAGCGGTCGGACGTTTTCCCGCTTTGAGAGATGCGGTCCGGTGCTGCCACAGATCGCGCGCCAGAATCGGTAGCTCCTCTGTCAGCCGGTCCTGCGCCTCCGAGTCGCCCTCAGTCGTCTCGTAGAGAATTCCCATCGCATACAGGTAGGACCACAAGGCATCTCCGCTGAGCACCCGCCCGTTCGGCACACCGAGGTATTCAACACGCCGCAGCGCTAGTTCGGCGAACTCGCGAGAGACCGCTGGATTCAAAGGAGTCTGTCGTGACCGAGCACGTATGACTGTGCCCTTGAACAGGCTCTCAAGGTCGTCGTCTTGGGTCTGACCTTTCGACTCGGCGGCGAGCTCAAGCCCGAACCAAAGCGTTCCAGGGCATCGCCCCGAGGCCCCCTCCGACGTGTAGAGGACAGCCTTGGAGACAGGCATCGCGACTGCATGGTGCCTCCACCGCCACGCAGCCACAGCGCCTTCGTACCAGGCGCCGTGGCTCGGCTGGTGCTCGGCGACCAGGACGGCAACGGCCGTCTTCCACGGTTCCGTATGGGCACCGATCTGGTCGAATACGTCAAGGGAAACCCATGCCCCTAGGAAGAGGCTGCGAGCGAGCGGGTTTCCGGCGATGAGATACTCGCGGATGAACTGGTCACGGGCATCGCTATGCAGAGTCAGCAGCGTCAGGAACGACCCACGCGGGATGTTTCGCGATTGTTGCCACAGCTCAAGGATCCTGTCGAATCCTTTCGCTCTCGCAGTAGCCGGAAGTGGCACCCCCTCCATCAGCTGCATAATGAGGACTTCGTCGCGGGTGCGCTCGCACACGACCTTGAAGGTGTTCGCAGCTCCTCGATCTACCTTGTCATCGACTGCCTGGAGCAAGAGCTCGGGGAGCACGGTCGTCGCGTCGCGATTGTGTGCGTCGACGAGAATCTTCGCGATCTGATCGGGATCCATGCTCGTGCGGGCGAGGGCTTCTGCGGTGAAGTATTCGAAGAACGTTCGATGAGTGAACTCGAACATCCGCTCCCCGTGGTCGGTCCCTGTCGACCCGAGCAACCAGGCTCGATCGGCACAAAATTCCAGGAACTCCCCGGCGCGTCGGCGCGCTTCTCCGTCTTCAACACCTGTCGCATCACGGAGATACTGACCGATGGTTTTCGTGATGACCGACTCGGACAGGCCGTTCTGTGCCGCCTGAGAGTTGTACACCCAGCGTGCCAGCTCCTGCATGATCCGGTCACCGTTCTTGTGGAGCTCTTCCGGCTGCCCGATATGGCGATGCGAGTCCCACTTGTGGAACAGCAGGTCTGCACAGTCACCGTAGATGTCCCGCCGCCGGATGGGGATCGACCCTCGCTCACGGTAAAGAATGCACAGCAGCGACAAAAGCAGCGGATTCTTGCGCAGGTCAGCTACCGACTCCGATTCGTTCTGGAAGTGCGGAGCAAGCTCGGGACGTTGGATATAGGCGAACCACTTTTGAATGTACTCACTGGACTGCTCTGGGCTGTACTCGTCCAACGTGAGGGTGTTGAATACAGCCCGCGGTAGCGGAGCGCGCTCGTATCCGATGGAGCGCGAGGTCACCAGGATGGGCGTAGCCGGGAACTCCGCGGCGAACATGGTAATCCTGTGCACCATCTCCACGCGCTGGGTGATGTCAGTAATCTCATCGAGCCCATCGAATATGACCACCATCAGACCAAGCGTAAGTGCGTCGCTGATGCCCTGCCGAGGGACCTCGACGCTCGACGACGCGCGAAGGTCGGCGTGCAGATACTCGACGATGGATAGGTCCTGTGCGCCTGGAAAGTAGTTTCGTGCGGTCAGCAGTACCGCCGGCTGACTCCCCGGATCCCCATTGAGTTCCTGCAGTAGATTTCGCACGAACGTGCTCTTCCCTGCACCCGGCGCACCATGCACCACCGCGCGATATGGTGCTCCGCGCTCTCCCAGTTGCGATCCGTCAACTCGCTCGTCCGTCGCCTTGTTGATTAGCGTGCGACTGACATAGAGTTCGCCAAACGTCGCTTGGCGGTCCATGCTCCGATAAGTGATGATCGGAGGCGCGGGGGCGTTCGCCAGTGCCGTCTTGATCCGCTCCGTGAGCGACAGCGCGTCGACAACGCGGTCGACATCAGCGCCGAGTCCAGCTAAGCGTTCCACATAGCGAGACGGCGTCGGGCCACCGTCATCGCGAGCGACCGCACGTCCAAGAGAGGTTTGAAGGAAGTCCTCGAATTCCGAGGCTGCGTCTCCGAGTTCTTTGCCGGCGGGCGTCGCCTTGTCGTAAATGTGGGTGAGGGCATCCCATACCGCCGTACGACGGTCATACCATCGGCTAGACCGCGCCGACCACCACTGTTGGGCAGCGTTCATGAAGAACTCCTGCACCGTTTCCAGCGACTCTTTCCGCACATCAGAAGAGGGCGTGAGCATCGTGAGGGCGAGCACACTGAGCAGCGCACGCGATTCCCGCTGGTCGAGGAACTCCTCAAGATCGGTGACGTCAGCGGCAGTGAGCCCTTTACGTCCATCGAGTTCAAGCCATCGGATAGGGAAGGTTCCGAACAGTCGCAACCGTTGCAGAGCCCGTCGGGACAGTTCAACAGCCGGCTTCACTCCGCGCGCGGCACCAGTGACTGCGGGCACATACTCAAGCATGCTCCGAGACTACGGTGTGGACACACCACTTGACAGCTCCGGGTCCCGCGCCACGTTGAATACGGTCTTCGTTCCGTAGCGTGGACCATGACTGTTCTGTGGTTCGTGTGTGTCGCGCACGTCGGGAAACTCGAAACAGAGCGCAGCCGCTGGAAAGCAGCCACTGGAAATGAGTAGATAGGGTTTGAGCCTCGAGTCAGCAGGCAAGTGCATCGCAACCGCATCGCCTGAGTCGCTTCACACACTCCACAACTGCGAGGGCTCAGGGTCCTCAACGTCAGGTCGCGAAGGTCGAGGAACGCGTTGCTTTCTTCCTCGTGGTCACGTCGGAGGCGTCGCTCCATAGAGTTGGATACTCCACCGACGCTCACGACGCGCCTAGGTGGTTCGTCGTCTCACGCGTACCGGACCGTCCGCATCGACGAACCATCCCATCGCGTCGCTCGCTCCCAGCTTTCCACGCCCACCACCCACTCCCCCGCTTCGCCGCGGGGTCGGCGGCGTTGCTCCTCGCCTCGAAACGCATCGGGGATCGCCTCGACGATGGCTCCGTTGGGACCAACTATCTCGACGATGCGAGCATCGATGCGTCGGATGACGACTGTCTTCGGGGATGCGCGGGTCACCTGGTAGAAGTCGACGATCGTCTGCGGGACGCCCCAACAAGAGACGAGGAGGTCGCCGACATCGAACGGATGGCAGGCAGAGGATGGCATGGGGCACGTCCCGGAAAACGAAATGATGGGCCGGCGGTCGACGACTCACCCGTCCATGCGCGGCGCTTCCCCGTGACTGTGACATGAATCCCGTGTACGTGCCTGCACTTCACCTGCTCCACCCCGCGTCTACACGGTCACAGCATCCTCGTCTTTACACGCAAGATCGATGCGAGCGTTCGCTCGAGGCCAGGCAGCACCGTGAACTGTTCGTCGATTTCTGCGGCTTCCGCGGCGGCGATGCAACGCACTCCCGTTTCGTGCGTCTCGATGAGGTACGCCATCGGGCACTCGCACGCCACAGTGAACCAATAGAAGCGGCCGCGGTGCGCTTCCGGACGATTTCTGCTGGGTACTGGGTGTGGTGTCTACCGCACATCAGCGGAAGCTGCACCTGGTCTGCACGCAGGTCGTTTTGGGGGAGGTCGACCGCCGAGGCGAGCGGACGCACACTCACCAGGGGATGGTCGGAGCGCAGCGAACGCGCGTTCGCCAACTCCATGTAGCTCTCTCGCGTCACAGTCCGGCCGGTCGGCCATTCGACACTTCCCTCTGCCGGCCACAGGCGGGCGAGGTCGAAGTTGGTCTCAACATCCACCGACAGCGCCGGGGACATGAATCGGATTCCGTACAAGACAAGGGCACCGACGGTGACCGTCATCGCATACCCTTGCGGAACGTCCGTGATGGGGTTGCCGCCGATGTGCACGACAACCGGGGTCACCCGCACTCCCCACCCGGGAATGTCCGTGCGCCCGATCCAGAAGCTGGAGTCCGGCAGCGGCTCCTGCGCGTCGAACAGCGCCCGGTACTCAACCGCCGGGACGCCATGCCCCCGGTCGCGCTCATCCTGGCTCGATACGAGCATCGATACCAAGGCAGTCTTGTGCGCCCACGTCGCGACAGCCTGCAGGTCACTCGCCTCGATGCGTCCGGGCTTATCGAGGATGGAGGGAGTGAGGATGCGTTGTACGTGGGCCTCCAGCTTACTCATCCACCCGTTGTTGCACGCCGCACAGAAGCACTTGACGGTCTGGCTGAACGGTGCACGAACGCCCATGCTCCGGCCGAGTTGATTTAGCTGTCCCGCGGCGTGTAGGGCCGTTCCCATCGGGAGACCGATGCGACTCAGCCATTGACCGAAGACGTGCTCCAAGGTGAGCGGAGCATCCGAACCACAGAACACACACAAGGAAGCCATCTGTTCACCCTCTCGTGATGTGCGTGGTTCAGGGAATGGACGCTAGATCGATCTGGCACGCGACCCGCGAGTACGTCACTCCCTTCTTCTCCGTCGTCTCGATGTCTGAGATCTCGAAGACGCCCAGGAACCGGTAGTACCGCGTCAGGAGCACCGGGTCTTTGAACCGCGCAAACACGATACTGCGAACGCCCTTGTCGTAGATGTAGTCGCCGTCTGCCAGCTGCGCTTCTACGACGGTCTGTTGGTCCCGACTGAGAGTGTTTTCAGTCGTTTCACGACGACTGACCGCTGGGACGCGTGGCACGTGCGCATCGCTGACTACGCGAGCTCTATCGATGCGTTCCGGTCGCTCGCTGAACTCGGGCTGGAGTAGGAAAGACTTCGAGACGAAGGTTGCAGCGGCGGCGTGCCAGGTTGGCACCAACATTGAGCATCGCTGGGATCTCTACCGTGGGAAGTCGTCTCGATCCGAGTTCAAGCTTCTGCTTCGGCGTCTTCGGTAGCGCCAGGATGGAAGACGGCGTAGACGCCGCAGTTTGGATACTTCTTGCAGTGGTGGAGCCAGGCGGGAACAAAGTTCGAGTACCGGTGCTCCATCCCTTTCGTCGCTTTCGGGCCGGACCAGCGCACGAAGGATGAACGCCCATGTGTGCACGGCGTAGGTGCTCCGGCATCGAAGTTGTCGTACCTTCGGTTGCTTCCAACCTTGCGGTGGAAGATCTCCTGCCCCACGTTGAGGTCACGACGTTCGAAGGCGGACGTCTCTTCCTCCACCACGTGGGAGGCGAGGGCGACCGCAACGAGTTGATATACGTCGTCGAAAGGAAGGTGGCGGACATCGATAGTGGTGGCAGAGAGCTTATCCCCCTCGGATGTGACGGGTGCCTCACCTTTCCACGGATCGAACCGGATCACTTGCCGGACCTTGTCGCCGACCGCGCCAGTGAAACTCGGACCGTGGTGGAAGGCCGCCGCGACCCCGAAGGCCGCTGCGAGGTTCGAGAGCTGCTGCCGCCATTGGTCGGGCACGTCGAGGGCCCCAAGCCCCGCTGGAGCACCCAGAAACACGACGGAGAATTCGAGATCTCGAGAAGCGCGCGTCGGAAGTGGGAACTCGTTTAGCCAGCTCAGGTAAGTACGCATCACTTCCCCGAGCTGCGCATCGCCGTCCATATCCAGGACAGTCACCGCGATGCTGCTTTTCTGAACACTCGCCGGCACCGGGACGCGCCCCCCTTCCGGGGTGTGTCGCGGCAGGATCCATGTGTCGAGCTTTACCAGCAGCTCCAGGGGGAGCTCGTTGCTATCGTCTCGACCGAAGATCACAGCCTGACGGACATGCTCGAGTGCGCCGTCAGTCTTCTTCACACTGAACGAGGGCGCCGCGAGCACATCAGCAACGAGGCGAGCGGCGAGAGTTTGGTTAATGCCTTCGACGCCGAGCGCGCTCTCGAGCTGAATCGACAGCGACTCGACGAAGGTGAAGTCGGAATGGCGCTGGAGGGCTGCATGAAGCAGCGCCCGCGACGTTCGCTCCCCCTGCCACGATTCGACGAACTCGGGGTCGATATCCGAGATGTCGCGCGTGCTGAGGAATGTCAGTGCGTCGCGGATCGGTTGCGCGGTCTGCCTGGGCATCCCCGTTCAGCGGGCGACGAAGTAGCCGGCGGGGATGGGCAGCGCGGCGAGCTCCGCGAGACTCATCTGGTCGATGACCCGGTGCAATTTCTCCCGCAGCTCAGCCTCGACGCCCCCGTTCTGCCGCGGCGGTTCGATAGGTGGACTGTCGGAGGGTCGCTTTGCTGCTTGTTCGCGCGGACGCGTGTCGATGATCTCTGACACGGGAACCGAGTTTCCCACCGCCCATGATGATGCGTGCTCGGCGACCTTCTGCTGCAGACGAACAGTCCACGCCCCCTGAAGACGGAGACGGGTGAGCGCACGCTTGAAAGCACCAGGGTTCGGGTCGTCCAAGGACTCGACAAGCTGTACTCGCTTGTCTTCGTTCTGCTCCTGCGCGAATTCACGCATCCACGACAGTTGGTCATTCATCGTCACGGGCGCGATGGCCACGAAGCTGTCTGGCTCGCTTTCCCACAGGGGCGCACCGTCCTCACCGGACGGCACAAACACGGCACGCCCTCGCCGCCGGTCCCACTGCCGGACACCGGTGTCCCACGTCAGCATGGTGGACCACAAGTCGGCTTTCAAGCGCGAGCGCGGAGGCATCTCTGGCCCAAACGATTGAAGGCCGTGCAGGCGAGGGTGACCGTCGACAAGTTCCAGCCGGAAGCGCCCTTCGCTGTCCCCTTCGCTCAAAAGATGCACGAACTTCTTGAACCCGAAGGTGCGCTCATTGAAGCCGGGGAAGACTTCACCCAGGTACTTCTTCGCGTATGCGCCGTACAGCACTGCACCGCGCTCGGTGTATTCGGTTGCCACGCGACTGAGCGCATCGAACACGTCGGGCAACGTCGGGGTGGACTCCGCCATCAAGGTATCTCCTTCGGATATGGCGATAGCCCTCACCAACCGGTGAAGGCTATCCCAAAACCATGATGTCGTCCACGAATTTCACGGCAGTGACCCCACCTCCGCAGCCGAAGCACTGGAGGTCCCCGTAGGTTCGCGAATGCAGGACCCCGTGTACTAGCGGTTACCGGCATTCGATGAGCGGATACTGGCCAACTTCGCTTTCGACCAGGTCAACTCACCTGAGGTATGTCAAGCCCTCTGAGGGCTGACGACTTTAGTTGTGTTGCGACGATGTGTGTTCGTTGCCTCACCAGTATAGACGAGGAAAGCGAAGCGCTCGCAACTCCCCCTATGCGCGTTACGCCAGGGCGAGCCTGAGCTGCGGCAACAGTAGTCGTTCGTTGACGGGCCCAATACACCGCCGCGCAGGCCTGTGAGCGTAAGTATGGATGGGCAACGCTGCGCCCACGTCGGGACGTGACCTCGAATCGGATGTCACGACGCCAGAATACGTCGAACACGTTCCACTCCACGCGTACCGGGCGCTCGACACCGATAGATCGCACACGACGTACTCCGCTAGCCGGCCGCAGACGTTGTTCGTCACTATGTCCGGGAGTGCGAACCGCCAGAAGTCGGCGACTGTTGCCTCAGGTCCGAGCTCGTCCTCGCTGAGCGGATCTAGCGGAGGAGGCTCGACCGTCGTCATGCCGTGAGCAAAGATCTGACTGGTCTGGGCACCGCTCGTCAGCGTGTGACATGCGCGCCGGCCCTGCGCGGGTGGCGGGTGCTCGTTGGTCATGACGAGTATGCGACCCGTATTTGCTCTTGCAGGATGCTGCAGCCCGGTGTCTAGTGAATGTATGGATCGGATAGAGACGTGAGAGCTCTCGAGCACGCCAGCAGCATCGACCTTCCAGATCAGCGGGTCGCCGTATGTGGCGACTGGCACGGCAACGAGGCCTGGGTTCGCCTGCTTGGCCGGGCGCTGCCGGTGCTTGCCCCCGACGTGACGACAATCCTCCAACTTGGCGATTGGTGGATGGACCCCGCTGCCATAGACGAAGCATTCGCCGGGTCGGGCATCACAGCAATCTACGTCACCCTCGGAAACCACGAGCCATGGGGACAGATCACACCGATCCTGGGTGACACTGCCGTACGCGTCTCCAACACCACCTGGTTGCTATCCCGGCCGGCGCGCCTACGCATCGGCGGACGCAGCGCACTCTCCCTGAGCGGTGCAACATCGATCGACAAGTCCCGGAGAGCGGGCGGTGTGAACTGGTGGCCGGATGAAGACATCACCGACGAGCAGGTCTCCGAGGCCATCGCAGGCGGGCCTGCTGACCTCATGCTCACTCACGACTCCCCCGCCCGCACTCCCGTCCGCGCAGTACGGGAGGCATTGCGAACCAACCCGATGCGTCTCCCGGCTGACGCACTGAAAGAATCTGCGGCCTCGCGCGCCCGCGTCGCCGAGGTTTGGGATAGCACCCGCCCCGAGCTCCTCCTACACGGGCACATACATGTACCCGGAGGAGGCATCGCAGACGATGGACGACGAGTCGCGAGCCTCGGCAAGGACATGCAGCAAGGCAGCCTCGCAATCCTCGACATGCGAACACTCACCATGCAGACACCCGCACTCCAAGAAATCCGCGACGCGGCAGAACGATGACGACAAGGATCCACGGCTGCGCTCATCCGGCACGTTGACTAAGCGGGCGCACGCCACTCCGGGGAGAAAATCTCAGCTGGCGTCGAGAAGACGACATCGAACTACCCGGAAGCTCCGGAGCGTTGAGAGCCAGCCCTGCCTGCGGTCGCCAAGGTCTTGATGGCGCACCTTGTCGGCGAGAGCCAAGAGGCGCCGACCCCGCGAGTGATTCAACAGCGTCCCTCGCGCGAGACCGAACAGCCACATTCTGGCTTCGGTCGCGTCGTCCGGCAGGTCCTCGACCCGTCGCCACGCGATCAGGAGAGTCTCGCCGAAGAGATCCGGAGCATCGTCCGTGCCGACTCGTCGGTGCAGGAATCGCAGCAGGTCCGCATTCGAATCGCGCAGCGTCGTGGTCAACAGCCGCTTCTTGCGATTGGTCGAGGTCACGGGGCAACGGCCTCGCACTGCATATGCTGGTCGCCGCCGAAGCCGAACACCACGCCGGCCTCGTTCGCCTGCTGGCGTATTTCTTCGCGTATCGCTACCCAGTGCGCGGTCGCATAGAGATCGTCTTGGGACGGTGTTACGCCGGGCCCGGGGACCTCCCATTGACCTTCGTCCCCCAACATCTGGATGATCGCCTGAGGATCGGCGCGGATCTGGTCCAGGGCGCCTCACCCCGGATCAGACTTCATCCGCCGTGAACCATGCTTCTCGGCATCCCAAATGCCGTTCTTGCGCTGTGTACAGCCGCACGCCGAGAGACTCTTCCAACAACACCATCGTTCGCAGGTGAGGCCATGCTGCACCGGAAAGAACTCTTCGCAGAGAAGCCTCTTCAACTCCCGCACGCGCAGCTACGCTCCGGATGCTCGACTCCCCCATCGCTGCACGGAGGTTCACCACGAAACGGCGCGCTGCCTCGCCTGCGGGATCCGAAGAGGGTTCGTCTGGCCATGAGGTGGTGAGATCCCTGGGAGTGGGGTGCGGCTTGTTGGGCATAGGACCCTGCACCCCACTCTCAATGGTTTCTTGCGCCAACTACGGAATCTGCGCCAACTCCTGTGATGTGTGCCAACTTCAACGTGGTGTGGCGCCACAATGTGTGACGCCGCACATCTGGACTCAGAAGTCCCAGTCGTCGTCTTCCGTGGCCTCGGCCTTGCCGATGACGTACGACGAGCCCGACCCGGAGAAGAAATCGTGGTTCTCGTCTGCGTTCGGCGAGAGCGCCGACAGGATCGCCGGGTTCACGTTCGTGACCGTCGAGGGGAACATCGCCTCGTAGCCGAGGTTCATGAGCGCCTTGTTGGCGTTGTAGTGCAGGAACTTCTTGACGTCCTCGGTCAGCCCAACGCCGTCGTAGAGGTCCTGCGTGTACTGCACCTCGTTGTCGTAGAGCTCGAACAGCAGGTTGAAGGTGTAGTCCTTCAGCTCCTGGCGACGCTCTTCGGTCTCGTTCTCCAGCGCACGCTGGAACTTGTACCCGATGTAGTAGCCGTGCACGGCCTCGTCACGGATGATGAGGCGGATGAGGTCGGCCGTGTTCGTGAGCTTCGCCTTCGACGACCAGTAGATCGGCAGATAGAAGCCCGAGTAGAACAGGAACGACTCCAGCAGGGTCGAGGCGACCTTGCGCTTGAGCGGGTCGTCGCCACGGTAGTAGTCGACGATGATCTGCGCCTTCTTCTGCAGATACGGGTTCTCTACCGACCAGCGGAACGCCTCGTCGATCTCCTTCGTCGAGCACAACGTCGAGAAGATCGACGAGTAGCTCTTCGCGTGCACCGACTCCATGAAGGCGATGTTCGTGAGAACGGCCTCCTCGTGCGGGGTGACCGCATCCGGAATCAGCGATACCGCACCGACCGTGCCCTGAATGGTGTCGAGCAGGGTGAGCCCGGTGAAGACGCGCATCGTCATGAGCTTCTCGTCTTCGGTGAGCGTCTGCCACGACTGGATGTCGTTCGACAGCGGCACCTTCTCGGGCAGCCAGAAGTTGTTCACCAGACGGTTCCAGACCTCAAGGTCCTTGTCGTCCTGGATGCGGTTCCAGTTGATCGCCTGCACGTGATCGATCAGCGGCAGCTTCGGGGTAGGAGTCATCGTTTGTTCCTTGAATCAATCAGTGAGCGGCGATCACAGCATGCAGCTGACGCACTCGGTCATGTCGGTGCCCTCAAGGGCGAGCTGGCGCAGACGGATGTAGTAGATCGTCTTGATGCCCTTGCGCCATGCGTAGATCTGCGCCTTGTTGATGTCGCGCGTCGTGGCTGTGTCCTTGAAGAACAGCGTCAGCGACAGACCCTGGTCGACGTGCTGCGTCGCGGCGGCATACGTGTCGATGACCTTCTCGTAGCCGATCTCGTACGCGTCCTGGTAGTACTCCAGGTTGTCGTTCGTCATGAACGGCGCCGGGTAGTAGACGCGACCGAGCTTGCCTTCCTTGCGGATCTCGATCTTCGATGCGATCGGGTGGATCGACGACGTCGAGTTGTTGATGTACGAGATCGAGCCGGTCGGCGGCACCGCCTGCAGGTTCTGGTTGTAGATGCCGTGCTTCTGGATCGACGCCTTCAGCTCTTCCCAGTCCTGCTGGGTCGGGATGTGGTGCCCCGCGAAGAGCTCCTTGACCTTCTCGGTCTCGGGAACCCATGCCCGTTCGGTGTACTTGTCGAAGAACTCCCCCGACGCGTAGGTCGAGTCCTCGAAGCCCTCGAATGCGACGCCACGCTCGATGGCGATCTTGTTCGAGGCGCGCAGCGCGTGGAACAGCACCGTGTAGAAGTAGATGTTCGTGAAGTCCAGGCCCTCTTCCGAACCGTAGAACACACGCTCGCGAGCGAGGTAGCCGTGCAGGTTCATCTGGCCGAGACCGATCGCGTGCGTGCGGTCGTTGCCATCCTCGATCGAGCGCACCGAGCTGATGTGGCTCTGATTGCTGACCGCGGTCAGGCCGCGGATCGCGGTCTCGACCGTGGCGCCGAGGTTCTGCGCGTCCATCGCCAGGGCGATGTTCATCGAACCGAGGTTGCACGAGATGTCCTTGCCGATCTGGTCGTAGGACAGGTCGGTGTTGTACGTCGTCGGAGTGTTCACCTGCAGGATCTCACTGCAGAGGTTGGACATGTTGATGCGGCCCTTGATCGGGTTCGCCTTGTTCACCGTGTCCTCGAACATGATGTACGGGTAGCCCGACTCGAACTGGATCTCGGCAAGCGTCTGGAAGAACTCGCGCGCGTTGATCTTGGTCTTTTTGATGCGCGCATCGTCGACCATCTCGTGGTACTTCTCGGTCACCGAGATGTCGCCGAAGGGCACGCCGTAGACCTTCTCGACGTCGTACGGCGAGAACAGGTACATGTCCTCGCCCTTCTTGGCGAGCTCGAACGTGATGTCGGGAACGACGACGCCCAGCGAGAGCGTCTTGATGCGGATCTTCTCGTCCGCGTTCTCACGCTTGGTGTCGAGGAACTTCATGATGTCCGGGTGGTGCGCCGAGAGGTACACGGCCCCTGCACCCTGACGTGCGCCGAGCTGGTTGGCGTAGCTGAAGCTGTCTTCGAGGAGCTTCATGACGGGGATGATCCCCGACGACTGGTTCTCGATCTGCTTGATCGGCGCACCCGCCTCGCGGATGTTCGAGAGCAGCAGCGCCACGCCGCCGCCACGCTTGGACAGCTGCAGCGAGGAGTTGATGCCGCGCGAGATCGACTCCATGTTGTCTTCGATGCGCAGCAGGAAGCAGCTGACGAGCTCACCGCGCTGCGCCTTGCCGGAGTTGAGGAACGTCGGCGTCGCCGGCTGGAAGCGACCGGAGATGATCTCTTCGACCAGGTTGATGGCGAGCTGCTCGTCACCCGCGGCGAGACCGAGGGCGGTCATGACGACGCGGTCTTCGAAGCGCTCGAGGTAGCGCTTGCCGTCGAACGTCTTCAGCGTGTAGCTCGTGTAGTACTTGAACGCGCCGAGGAAGGTCTCGAAGCGGAACTTCTTCGAGTAGGCGAGGTCGTTGAGCTTCTGGATGAACTCGAACGAGTACTGCTCCAGCACTGCACCCTCGTAGTACTCCTTCTCAACGAGGTAGTCGAGCCGCTCCTTGAGCGAGTGGAAGAACACGGTGTTCTGGTTGACGTGCTGCAGGAAGTACTCCCGCGCGGCACGACGGTCGGCGTCGAACTGGATCTGTCCGTTCGCGTCGTACAGGTTCAGCATCGCGTTGAGGGCGTGGTAGTCCAGACCCTCATAGTTGGGGTTGATCTTGAACGCCACCGGGTCTGTCACTGTCGATTCCACCATCGTTCCAATCCGTCGCCTACGCGATCGACGTCTTCCTGTGTGCCGAATACTTCAAGCCGATACAAGTGAGGCACGTGGCACTTGCGGCTGATGATCTCTCCGGCGAGACAGAAGGAGTCGCCGAAGTTGGTGTTTCCGGTGGAGATGACTCCCCGGATGTGTCGGCGGTTGCGCTCATCGTTGAGGAACCGGATGACCTGCTTGGGTACAGCTCCCGTCTCGACGTTTCGCCCCAGTCCCCCGCCGTATGTCGGGGTGACGAGAACGAAAGGCTCCTCGATGAGGAGCTCTTCGTCGGTGCGGTACAGCGGAATACGTTCGGCGCGGAGGCCGAGCTTCTCGATGAAGCGCGCGGTATTACCCGAGATGCTCGAGAAGTAGACGAGCAGGGGAACGGCGGTCGTGACCGCACTCATCGCACACCCGCCGGCAGACTATGCGAGCCGCGATGCGAGCTCGTCGATCTTGTCGGGACGGAAGCCCGACCAGTGGTCCTCGTCGGTGATGACGACGGGTGCCTGCAGGTAGCCGAGAGCCTTGACCTGCTCGAGCGCTGCCGGGTCTTCCGACAGGTCGAGAATGTCGTACTCGATGCCCTTCGCGTCAAGCGCGCGGTAGGTCGCGTTGCACTGGACGCAGGACGGCTTCGTGTAGACGGTAATCGACATAATTGCGCCTCTTCTTCCCTTGAACCTGATGTTTCCCGGCAGGCCCCCCACCAGGACTTCAATACTACATATAGGGACGGACATTAGGGGCGACCACAAGGGGTAGTAGTTACATCTCTGTAGTTTTCCACCGCTTTCCACGGGTTCCCCCACAGGTTCTCCACGGTTTCATCCACAGCCGACACCACCCCGAAGGAGGTCGCGAAGCGCGGATTCCCGCGCCTCGGAACGACGGCATTCGGATCCATCCACAGATCGGACGCTACAGCCGACTTCGGACATTCCTCAGGGTGTGGAATCCGTGGTTCGGCGTGTCGTGGGCGTGTCGCTGCGAGTACCGTTGTCAGGTGGCCGCATCCGGATATCGCGAACTCCTGCGCACCCCCGGAGTGGGGCGCATCATCGCCGCACAGCTGACCGCCCGATTCCCCAGCGGGATGGCAAGTCTGGCGATCCTGCTGCACGTCGAGCACACGACGGGCTCTTACGGCGCGGCGGGTCTGGTCCTCGCCGCGACCAGCGTGGGTCAGGCGGTCGCCGGCCCCGTGACGAGCCGCTGGATGGGTCGGTGGGGCATGCGTCGAGTCCTCACGCTCACCCTGCTCGTCTGCGTGCTCGCCGTCACGGCTCTCGCACTCGCCCCGCTCCACCTCGCCGGGTACATGGCCCTCGGGCTCATCGCGGGGCTCTCCACTCCGCCCGTGCAGGCGGCGGTGCGCACCATCTATCCGAAGATGGTCAACTCCTCGCAGCTCACACCTCTCTTCTCTCTGGATGCATCGCTGCAGGAGATCATCTGGATCGTCGCCCCGGTCGTCATCACCTTCGTGTCCACGCAGGTGGGAACCGTGCAGGGTCTGCTCCTCGTCGCGACGATCCAGGTGCTGGGAGGCGCGTGGTTCATCCTCTCCCGCGAGGTCGGTCGTGTGCGCATCCCCCGCAGCCGACGGGGCTTCGGGGCTGTCGTCCTCAAGCCGCCGGTCATGCTGGCGACCGTCATCGGGTTTCTCCTGATCGGCGCCTGCGCCTCGGTCGAGGTCGGCGTCGTCGCGACCTTCGACCACGGCGGACTGGAGGCGGGCCTCGTCCTGGCCGTGTTCTCCGTCGGCAGTCTGGCCGGTGGTCTGGCCAGCGGCCGCGTGCCGATCGGGCCCTGGGCGATGGCCCGCCGCTTCGCGATCGTGACGGTCGGCCTCGCGCTCACGATGATCTCCCTCAACGTGTTCTGGCTGGGTGGATCGCTGCTGCTCGCCGGTCTCGGCGTGGCCCCCGCTCTCGCCGTCCTCTTCGCCATCACCACGGCGAGCGTGAAGTTCAGCGAGTCGGCCGAGGCCTTCGGCTGGGTGGGCACCGGACAGCTCATCGGGGCGGCAGCCGGATCCGCG
Source organism: Microbacterium sp. GW823-FHT02G05 (assembly GCF_058797175.1). Taxonomy (NCBI): domain Bacteria; kingdom Bacillati; phylum Actinomycetota; class Actinomycetes; order Micrococcales; family Microbacteriaceae; genus Microbacterium; species Microbacterium sp. GW823-FHT02G05. The sequence continues at coordinate 1,726,729 of NZ_JBXAJK010000001.1, read as the reverse complement.
ACCGCCGGGTTCCTCATCGACCAGACCGGCGGTGCGCAGGGCGCATATCTCGCCGCAACGCTCTTCGCCGCCGTGGGGCTCCTGGTTTCGATAGTCTTCGTGCGGGCCTTCCCCGATCTTCGCGATCGGGATCCCAGTCCGATCCCCGATACAGAACCGGTCATCCTTCCTTCATCATGACGTCGTCGCCTGCTTCCGTTCCTGCCCCCGATCTGATCTGCGTTGGCGAGTGCATGGCACTCATCACCCCCACCGATGCCCCGCTCTCGAGCGCGCACACGGCGACGGTCGGCCTGGCGGGAGCAGAATCGAACGTCGCCGCGCAGGTCGCTGCGAACGGATACCGTGCGGTGTGGGCGTCTCGTCTGGGCGATGACCCGCTCGGCACGCGCGTGCTGTCCGAGTTGGAGGCGCGCGGCGTCGAGGCGTGGGCGGAGCGCGATTCCGACGCTCCGACCGGTGTCATGCTCAAGGATCCGGGTGCCGAGAGCTCTGATGTCTACTACTACCGCCGGGGCTCCGCTGCGTCGCGGATGACCGGCGGCTTCCTCTCGTCCGCGCAGCTCGCAGGCGTGCGCATCGTGCACACGACGGGCATCACTCCGGCGCTGTCGGTGTCCTGCGCCGAGATGACAGATCAGCTCTTCGCGGATGCTCGCGCCGCCGGCGCTCTCGTCTCCTTCGACGTGAACGACCGCCGCGCACTGTGGTCTCTGGACGAGGCGGCATCCGCACTCGCGCGCTACGCCAACGCCGCCGACCTCACCTTCGTCGGCCGCGACGAGGCCGAGCGCCTCTGGGGCACCGCGACAGCAGAAGACATCCGCCGCCATCTTCCCGACTGCGCGGTCCTCATCGTCAAGGACGGCGATGTGGGCGCGACGGCGTTCGTCGGTGCGGAGGCGCCGGTGTTCGTTCCGGCCCCCACGGTCGAGGTCGTGGAGCCCGTCGGCGCCGGTGACGCGTTCGCATCGGGTTTCCTCACTGCGACGCTGCAGGATCTCTCCTACGCCGAGCGCCTCTCCGCCGGCCACGCCGCCGCCGCGCGGGTTCTGGTCGTGCCGCACGACCTGCCTCCCCTGCGCTGACGGTCATAGGCTGGGGGCATGTCCGCTTCGGTCGCTGCCCCTGCCCCGTTCGATCCCACTTCCTTCCTTCCGGACGATCTGCTCGCCCGGATCCGCGAGCGCGCGCCGATCCACGACCGCGAGAACACGTTTCCGCAGCAGGACCTCGATGAACTGCGCGACGCGGGCTACCTTCGCATCCTCGTGCCGACCGAACGCGGCGGCGCGGGGCTGAGCCTCGCCCAGGCGGCGATCCTCCAGCAGCGCCTCGCAGGCGCCGCCCCCGCCACGGCGCTGGCGATCAACATGCACCTCGTGTGGACGGGCGTCGCCAAGGTCTTCTCCGATCGGGGTGTCCCCGGGATGGAGTTCATACAGGACGGCGCAGTCGCCGGCGAGGTCTTCGCATTCGGGATCAGCGAGGGCGGCAACGATCTCGTGCTCTTCGGCAGCGACACGGAGGCTGTGCCGCAGGCAGACGGCTCCTACGCATTCACGGGCCTGAAGATCTTCACCTCGCTGGCGCCCGTCTGGACGCGCCTGGGCCTGCACGGCCTCGACACCACGAGCTCGGATGCCCCGAAGCTCGTGTTCGGCTTCATCGACCGCACCGACGCGGTGGTGACCGGCGACGACTGGGACACCCTCGGCATGCGCGGCACGCAGAGCCGCACGACGCGCCTCAACGGCGCGGTCGCCCCCGCCGACCGCATCGTGCGCCGCATCGATCCGGGTCCCACCCCCGATCCGATCATCTTCGGAATCTTCTCGGTGTTCGAGATCCTGCTCGCCTCGGTGTACACCGGTATCGCGCAGCGTGCGCTGGAGCTGGCGGTCGAGACCGCGCAGAAGCGCCGATCGAAGAAGACCGGCAAGACCTACGCGCAGGACCCCGACATCCGCTGGCGGATCGCGGAGATGGGCCTCGCCGTCGATGCCCTGCCCCCGCAGATCGCCGCACTCGCGCGCGATGTCGACGAGCTCGTCGATCACGGCGCGCGCTGGTTCCCGCAGCTCGCCGGACTCAAGCACCGTGCCACGATGATGGCCAAGCAGGTGGCCGATGAGGCGATGCTCGTCGCCGGCGGAAGCTCGTACTTCTCTGCGCACGAGCTGTCGCGGATCTACCGCGATGTGCTGGCGGGCGCGTTCCATCCCTCCGACCCGGAGTCGGCGCACTCCACCGTCGCGAGCGCCCTGCTGGGACCGATCGAGGACTGAGTCGCGGCTACTTGCCCTGGAAGTCGAACGCCTTCATGAGTTCGGCGACCGCTTGGTCGCGGGTGTCTCCGCCGGCCTCGATCATGTGCGTCACGTGCGTACGAAGGTGATTCTCCAGCAGCAGGCGGTTGAGGGACTCGAGTGACTTCTGGATCGCGCGGGTCTGCGTGATGATGTCCATGCAGTACTCCTCGCCCTCGATCATGCGCGTGATTCCACGCAGCTGGCCTTCGAGGATGCTCGTCCGGTGCAGAGCACGCTTCTTGATGTCTTCGATCACCACTTGAGGCTACTCCCCCTGGCAGCAGGAATGCCGAGAACGAGCGTGGGAGGATAGCCGCATGCCGCGCACTCCTCTGGCACTGCTCTCTCCCGCCGATCAGGAGCGCCTGCGCGCGCTGCGCCGGATGAAGGCCGTCGCCCTGGGGGCGCTGCTCGTCATGGCGGGCGTGTTCGTCGTCGCATTCTGGCTGCAGGGCCAGCATCCGTGGCTCGGGTACGTGCGCGCCGCAGCCGAAGGCGGCATGGTCGGCGCCCTCGCGGACTGGTTCGCCGTCACCGCGCTGTTTCGGCGCCCGCTGGGGCTCCCGATTCCGCACACGGCCATCATCCCCACCCGCAAGGATGAGATCGGACGCAGCCTCGGCGAGTTCGTTGAGACGAACTTCCTCGCATCCGATGTCGTACGCACGAAGCTCGCGCAGACCGACATCGCGCGTCGTGCCGGCGAGTGGCTGCGGGAGGAGAAGCACGCGGAGCGGGTCGCTGCCGAAGGCGCGACGATCGCCACCGCCGTGCTGCACGCACTCAGCGACGATGAGGTGCGGGATCTCATCTCCGACCTCGCGCGGGAGCACCTGCTCACCCCGGAGTGGGGGCCTCCCGCGGGCGCGTGGCTCCGGACGATCGTCGACGCGGACGCCCACCACGGTGCCGTGGACCTCGCGGTCGACTCGATCGCCCACTGGCTCGACGCCAATGCGACCGCCTTCACCGGGCTCGTGTCGCGACGGCTACCAGGATGGGTGCCGAAGCTGGCGCACCGCTTCGTCGACGACACCGTCTATCACGAGGCCGTGAAGTTCGTCCAGGCGGTGCAGGCCGATCCGCACCATCCCGCCCGCAGGGCCCTCGACGGGTATCTGGCGCGCCTCGCGGACAACCTGCAGCACGACGCCGCCACGCGCGCGAGGCTCGAGAACGCGAAAGCCGCACTCTTCGACAGCCCTCGCGTCGGCGCTCTCGCCGCGGAAGCCTGGAACACCGCCAAGGCAGGGCTGCTCGCGGCTCTCGCAGCCCCTGAGAGCGGTCTGCGCCGGCGAGCGCGTCAGGCGCTCCAAGAGATCGGCGAGAGACTGACGACGGATGCCGCGTTGCAGACGCGCGTCGACACCTGGGTGTCCGATGCGGCGGTCTTCCTCGTCGACCGCTACCGCCACGACATCGCCTCGATCATCACCGACACCGTCGAGCGCTGGGACCCGGCCGAGACCACAGAGAAGATCGAGCTCATGGTCGGCCGCGACCTGCAGTACATCCGCCTCAACGGCACTGTCGTCGGCGCGCTGGCGGGGCTGGCGATCTTCGCCGTCGCCCATGCGATCATCCCGGTCTGAGACGGCTACCGAGGCAGCGAGTGGTACGCGTCCAGCGCCCGCGCCCTGGTCGCTCTCAGGTCGACGATCGGCGGCAGCATGGCACTGTCCGGTGCCCACAGCGCGACATAGCGCCCATCGGGGTCGAACTTCTTCTGCTGGAGTTCGGGGTTGAAGACGCGGAAGTACGGAGCAGCATCCGCGCCGCATCCTGCGACCCACTGCCAGTTGAAGGGGTTGCTCGCCTCGTCCGCGTCAACGAGCGTGTCCCAGAACCAGGCCTCCCCGATGCGCCAGTCGAGCAGCAGATTCTTGGTGAGGAATGATGCAGTGACCATGCGCACCCGGTTGTGCATCACCCCGGTCTGCCAGAGCTCGCGCATTCCGGCATCGACCAGCCCGAAACCGGTCCGCCCCTGCTGCCAGGCGGCGAGAGCGTCGTCGCCGTCCGCACGCCAGGGGAAACCGTCGAAGCGGTGGTTGATGTGATCACGGTGCAGGGGTCCGAGGTGGAAGGCGGTGTGCTTCGCAAACTCGCGCCAGCCCAACTCAGACAGGAACAGTCCCACATCTCCCGTGGCCCGCAGCGTCTGGTGCCAGACGGTGCGGGGGCTGATCTCTCCCCAGCGCAGGTGAGGGGAAAGCTCGGAGCAGTTCTGTTCGGCCGGGTAGTCCCGCTCGCCGTAGTGGGCCAGACGTTCTTCGAGGAACTCCTCGAGAGTGCGCTGCGCGGATACCTCGCCCGGTGTCCACCGTTCGGCGAGTCCTCCTGCCCAGTCCGGCGCGGCCGGCAGCAGCTCCCAGGAGTCGAGGCTCTCGCTGCGAGGCTGCGTGGACGCCGCGACGAGGACGGAAGGCGCAGGAAGCGGGAGCGCCGGAGCGGGAGCAGCCGTGCAGGCACGCCAGAAGGCGGAGTAGACCTTGTAGGCGCCGCCGTCCTGGGTGGCGATGGTCCACGGCTCGAACAGCACATCGCCGGAGAACGAGCCGACGTCGCAGCCGGTCTCTCGCAAGGCGATCTTGAGCGCGGCGTCATGGTGGCGTGCCTGTCCGTAACGGCGGTTCCAGAGCACGCGCGATGCACCGCTCTCACGCACGACCGCGGGCACGACCTGCTCTGCCGCCCCTCGCCGCAAGATGAGCGGCACATCGTGCTCGGCAAGCGCTGCGCGCAGTGCGGTGAGAGAGTGGTGCAGCCACCACGCCGCGGCACCTCCGAGGGCACGCACGTGCGCGGATTCGTCCTCCAAGACGAAGAGGGCCACGATGTCGTCGCCGCTTTCGGCGGCCGCGTGCAACGCGGCATGGTCCGTGATCCGCAGGTCGTCGCGAAACCACACAAGCGTCGTCATCACCCCATGCTAATCAGCACGGTGCAACGTCGATGAGCACGGTGCCCCGGGCTCCGCGCCCGGGACGAGGAGTCACCGCCGGGCGAGGCCCGCCAGCAGTTCGAGCACGCACAGGGCTGCGAGGCGCACGGTGCGTGCGTCGTCGGCATCGGCAGTGGCATCGACCTCGGCGATGTCAGCGCTCACGATCCGCTGATCCTCGGCGATCGCCCGCACGAGCGCACGCAGCTCCCATGCCTGCAGTCCACCCGGCACGCTCGCCGGGCAGCCCGGCGCGACAGCACGGTCGGCCGCATCCACATCGATGTCGAGGTGCACCCGTGCGTCGACGCCCGCCCCGGCGATCTCGACGGCCTCGGCAACGACATCCGTGACGCCGCGGCGACGCAGTTCGTCGAGCGTGATGACGCGGATGCCCCAGTCCGCGGCGCGCCGCGCGTACGCAGCCGAGTTCGCGAAGTCAGCGATACCGATCTGCACGATCCGCGTCGGATCGATCCGCTCGCCGTCCGGAGCGTCCTGCACGAGGCGGCGCACGGGTGATCCGTTGGAGACGCCGTCGCGCAGATCGAAATGCGCATCGATCGTGATGAGACCGGATGCACCGGCTCCCCGTGCCACCGGGTAGGTCAGCGAGTTGTCGCCGCCGAGGGCGATCACGAGGCCTGCGTCGTGCGCGAGAGACCGCACCCTGTCAGCGGTCACGGCGATCCCGTCCTCCCCGTCCGGGTCGGCGATGTCACCCGCATCCGTGACGCGCAGAGCCTCATTCAGATCGATGGCCGGCGGGCCCATGAGCGTCGCGCTGTAGCGCGGCAGCGCCTCGCGGATCGCCGTGGGCGTTGCATGCGCGCCGGTCGGCGAGAGCGACGAACGCCAGGTGGGAACGCCCAGCAGCACAGCATCCGCCCGCTCTCCCGGCGTATGCACGGGCCAGCCACCCGCGCGCGGCCAGAGCACGTCACGCGACAGACTCATGCGGCACCTCCTGCGGCGGCGCCGTGCGAGGAGACGCCGTCTTTCCAGACCTTCGCGACGAGCGGCACCCCGGGACGATAGGCGAGATGCACACGACTGGGCGCCTCCAGCATCGCGAGGTCCGCTCGCATCCCCGCAGCGATCACACCGATGCCGTCGCGTCGCAGGGCTCGCGCGCCGCCCGCCGTCGCCGCCCAGACGGCTTCGGACGGCGTCATGCCCATGTCGCGCACGGCGACCGCGATGCAGAAGGGCATCGACGAGGTGAAGCTCGATCCGGGGTTCGTATCGCAGGCGATCGCGACGGTGACGCCCGCATCGATCAGTCGTCGCGCATCGGGATACGGCTGGCGCGTCGAGAACTCGACGCCGGGCAGCAGGGTGAGCACCGTGTCGGAAGCGGCGAGCGCGGCGACATCCACATCGGTGAGGTACGTGCCGTGATCGATCGATGCCGCGCCCAGCTCGACCGCGAGCTGCACGCCTTCGCCGGGTCCGAGCTGGCTGGCGTGCACGCGGGGCACGAGTCCGCGGGCCATGCCCGCTTCGAGAACACGACGTGACTGCGGCACGGTGAAAGCGCCGGTCTCGCAGAACACGTCGATCCACTTGGCGTGCGGGGCACAGGCATCGAGCATGGGTCCCGTGACGAGGTCGACATACTCGTCCGCGCGGTCAGCGTACTCGGCGGGCACGACGTGTGCTCCGAGGTACGTGACCTCGGGAGTGACCTCGGCGGCGAGTCGCACGAGACGCTCCTCCGTCTCGACATCGAGCCCGTACCCGCTCTTGATCTCGACCGTCGTCGTGCCCTGCGCCCGCATCTCTGCGAGGAAGCCGTGGAGGCGCGCACGCAGTTCGTCATCGCTCGCGGCGCGCGTCGCGGCGACGGTCGAGCGGATGCCGCCCGCGGCATACTTCTGCCCCGCCATGCGCGCTTCGAACTCGGCGGCACGATCGCCACCGAACACGATGTGACTGTGACTGTCCACAAACCCGGGAATGACGGCTCTGCCCACGGCATCCACGACCTCATTGGCCGTGGGGGCCTCCGATGCCGAACCCACCCAGGCGATCCGCTCGCCGTCGATCAGCACCGCGGCGTCGTGCAGCGTGCCGAGCAGGTCGTCGCCGGTCGCGACGTTCGTCGTCAGCTCGCCGATGTTCGTGAGGAGGACGCTCATAGCATCGGCACCTTCAGACCGCGCTCGCGGGCGATGTCGCGCGCGTGCTCGTAGCCGGCATCCACGTGGCGCATGACGCCGGTGCCCGGATCGTTCGTGAGCACCCGTTCCAGCTTCTCTGCGGCGAGCGCTGTGCCATCCGCCACGGTCACCTGACCCGCGTGGATCGAGCGCCCGATGCCGACACCACCGCCGTGGTGCAGCGACACCCACGACGCACCCGACGCCGTGTTGAGCAGCGCGTTGAGCAACGGCCAGTCGGCGATCGCGTCGGAGCCGTCCTTCATCGCCTCCGTCTCCCGGTACGGGGATGCGACTGATCCCGAATCGAGGTGATCGCGGCCGATCACGATCGGCGCCTTGAGTTCTCCCGAGGCGACCATCTCGTTGAACCTCAGCCCCGCAAGGTGGCGTTCCTTGTAGCCGAGCCAGCAGATGCGGGCAGGCAGGCCCTCGAAGTGCACCTTCTCGCCGGCCTTCGCCAGCCACCGGTGCAAAGCGGCGTCCTCGGGGAAGAGCTCCGCGATCGCGCGGTCGGTCCTGTAGATGTCTTCGGGGTCCCCAGACAGCGCCGCCCAGCGGAACGGCCCACGGCCCTCTTCGAACTGGGGGCGGATGTACGCCGGCACGAAACCGGGGAACTCGAAAGCCCGGTCGAAGCCGCCGAGCTTCGCCTCCGCACGGATCGAGTTGCCGTAGTCGAAGACCGCCGCTCCCCCATCCTGGAAGGCGACCATCGCCGCGACGTGCGCTGCCATGGATTCCCGCGAGCGACGGGTGAACTCCTCCGGGTCGCGCTCGGCTTCCGCCTTCCAGTCGGCGACCGAGATGCCGATCGGCAGGTAGGCGAGCGGATCGTGGGCGCTGGTCTGATCGGTCACGATGTCGATCGGGACGCCCCGTCGCAGGAGCTCGGGGAACACTTCGGCCGCATTGCCGACGACGCCCATCGAGAGCGCCTCCCCGGCATCCTTGGCTGCAAGAACCCGCGCCACCGCCTCATCGAGCGAGGTCGTGTACTCGTCGAGGTAGCCGTGATCGACGCGGCGGGCGAGGCGGGTCTCGTCGACGTCGACGATCAGCACGGCGCCGTCGTTCATCGTCACCGCGAGCGGCTGGGCGCCGCCCATCCCTCCGGCGCCGCCGGTGAGCGTGAGGGTGCCGCGCAGCGACTCTCGTCCCAGCGACCGGGCGACGGCCGCGAAGGTCTCGTAGGTGCCCTGCAGAATGCCCTGCGTGCCGATATAGATCCACGAGCCCGCGGTCATCTGGCCGTACATCATGAGTCCAAGCTCCTCGAGCCTGCGGAACTCCGGCCAGCTCGCCCAGTCGCCCACGAGGTTCGAGTTCGCGATCAGCACCCGCGGCGCCCACTCGTGCGTGCGGAAGACGCCGACGGGCTTGCCCGACTGCACGAGCAGCGTCTCGTCGGGTTCGAGCTCGTCAAGCGTCCGCACGATCGCGTCGTACGCCTCCCAGCTGCGCGCCGCGCGTCCCGTGCCGCCGTACACGACGAGGTCCTCAGGGTGCTCGGCGACCTCGGCGTCGAGGTTGTTCATGAGCATCCGCTTGGCGGCCTCGGCACCCCAGCTCTTCGCGGTGCGCTCAGGGCCGCGGGCGGCGCGGATGCTGCGGCGATCGACGTTCTCAGGCAGCGTCGTCTTCTCAACCATGGATGTGCTCCTTTGCAACGCGGGCGACGGCGCCCGACAGAACGAGTTCGGTGACGGCTTCCATCTCCGGCGAGAGGAAGCGGTCGGGCCCGGGGCCCTCGGCGACGGTGCGCACGAGGTCGCGCACGGCACCCGTGGCGGGCCCGGCGACGAGCGGGGCGCGCAGGTCGAGGGCGCGAGCTCCGGTGAGGATCTCGATGGCCAGCACGCGGCCGAGGCCGTCGATCGCACGGCGCAGCTTGCGCGCAGCGGCCCATCCCATCGACACGTGGTCCTCCTGCATGGCGGAAGAGGGGATCGAGTCGACGGACGCGGGAGCCGCGAGCCGCTTGAGCTCGGAGACGATCCCGGCGGCGGCGTACTGGGCGATCATGAGGCCCGAGTCGACGCCGATCTCATGCGCGAGGAACGGCGGCAGTCCGTGGTTGCGGGCCGGGTCCATGGCGCGGTCGGTGCGGCGCTCCGAGACGGATGCCACGTCGGCGACCGAGATCGCGAGGAAGTCGAGAACCGCCGCGACGGGCGCTCCGTGGAAGTTGCCGTTCGACTGCACGCGACCGTCACTCGTGACCACCGGATTGTCGATGACCGAGGCGAGCTCGCGACCGGCGATCATCGCGGAGTGCGCCATCGTGTCGCGGGCGGCGCCGTGCACCTGCGGCGAGCAGCGCAGCGAGTAGGCGTCCTGCACCCGACCATCCTCCGGCCCCTTGTGGCTGGCGACCATCGGTGACGTGCCGAGGAAGGCGCGCAGGTTCGCAGCGCTCTCCCCCTGCCCGCTCTGCGGGCGCAGCGCCATGAGGTCGGCGGCGAAGACGGCGTCCGTGCCGAGCTGGCTCTCGATCGACATCGCCGCCGCCAGGTCGGCCGTCGTCAGCAGCATCTCCAGATCATGCAGCGCCAGCACGAGCATCCCGAGCATGCCGTCGGTGCCGTTGATGAGCGCGAGTCCCTCCTTTTCGAGCAGCACAAGAGGTTCGATGCCTGCGGCGGCGAGCGCGGCGGATGCCGGGATGAGAGCGCCGGACGCATCGCGCACGTCACCCTCGCCCATCGCGGCGAGTGCGATGTGTGCGAGCGGGGCAAGGTCTCCCGAGCAGCCGAGTGAGCCGTACTCGCGCACGACCGGCGTGATTCCCGCATTGAGCATGGCCGCGTAGGTCTCGACGACGAGCGGGCGCACTCCCGTGTGCCCGGAGGCGAGGGTCTGCAACCGCAGCAGCTGGAGCGCGCGCACGACCTCGGTCTCGACTTCGGCACCTGTGCCTGCGGCATGCGAGCGGATCAGGCTCGCCTGCAGCTGGTGACGACGCTCCGGGGCGATGAAGGTGGTCGCGAGCGCGCCGAATCCGGTCGAGACGCCGTAGTGCGGCACGGGGTCGACCGCGAGCGACTCGATCACGGCGCGCGCCTGAACGACGCGCGCGAGGGCGTCGGCGTCGAGCGAGACAGGGGCGTTGTGGCGAGCGACGGCGACGACGGCGGCGGGATGCAGCGGCGCGGCGCCGACGAGAACGGGAGCAACTTCGGTCATGGCTTCATTCCACCGTGGCGGCTTTCCCGCCAACAGGCATCCATGGCATTCTGTGTCTGTGATCCCAGACAACAGCGATGAGGGTGGGCCGGGTCGCCCGCAGGTGCCGGCAGCGGATCAGACCCTCCGCATCCTGCGCCATCTCGCGCGCCGCCCCGGCCCCGTCGCCGCGTCGACGCTCGCCCGAGAACTCGACATCCCGCGCTCGACCGTCTATCACCTCCTCGCGACGCTCGAGGCGCACGGTTTCGTCGTGCATCTCGCGCAGGAGCGGCGGTGGGGACTGGGCACGGCGGCGTTCGAACTGGCCGGCGGTTACGCACGGCAAGAGCCCCTCGCACGCCTGGGTCGGCCGCTTCTCGCAACCCTCGCCGACCGACTGGGCGAGAGCGCGCACCTCGCCGTCATGAGTGGCCGGGACGTGCTCTACATCGTCGAGGAGCGCGCGATGCGCCGCGCAGCGCTGGTCACCGACGTCGGCGTGCGCCTGCCCGCGCACCTGACGGCGACGGGCCGCGCGATGCTCGCCGTGCTTCCCCGCCCGCAGGTGCGCGCACTGTATCCGGATGCTTCTGCGTTCACCGTGCGCACGGGACGCGGCCCCACGCGCCCCTCAGAGCTGCGGGAGCTGCTGCGTGCCGTGCGTACAGCGGGACACGCTTCCGAAGACGGTGAGGTCACCGACGGCTTCTCCTCCGTCGGGGTCGCCGTGCACGACCACACCGGGTGGCCCGTCGCCGCGATCGCCGTGACCTGGGAGACTCCCGGTGACACGTCGACAGACAGCCGCGATGTGGCGGAGATCGTCACGGAGATGAAGGAGCGGGCCCGAGAGCTGGAGCGCAGCATCGGATCGGGTGCCGCAGGACAACGCTCGGACGTGTCGTTCCGCGCGCCCGGTCGTCAGCGGGGACTGTCGTAGTGCGGATGATGGACGTGCAGCATCGGCAGTCGCGCACGCAGGTCGCGATAGAGCAGGTCCACACGGCCGCTCGCCGTGCATCCGATCCAGATCACGTATGGATCTTCGGCGGCGTCGGCATCCGGCATCCACTCCTGCAGCCAGACATCGATGGCTCCCGCGGCCAGTGCCCCATGATCGTGAGCACTCCCATCTCGGCGCATTCGCGAATCACGCCGCAGCCAGGTGAGCGTCATGCCTTCCGGCATGGCCAGCGACGGAAGAGGCCTCGTTTCGTCGACCTCGATGTAGACCTGCCCGTAGGCGTCGACCGGCAGGCGGCGCAGGATCGTGTGGATCATGGCGATGTCACCCTCGTCGCCGACGAGCAGGAAATGGGTGCGATCTCTGACCATGCCACCAGCATGGCACAGTTAGGGCAGCCTTACCTAACTAAATGGGGAAGGAGTCTCGTCCGGTGTACACCGGACGGAGAACACGCGGTTCGACCTGCGTGCCGTCCAGCAGCGCTGCCATGAGCCGCACCATCTCGCGCCCCGTCTCCTCCGGAGGCACCGCGGACGTAGAGAAGGCTGGCGTGACATGGGCCGCCAACGGCACCTCTTCGCAGACGATGACCGGTAGCTGCCGACCGATCGCAGCGAGGGCCGACATGGCCCCGAGCGCCATCGGAATCGTCGTGACGACGAGCGCATCATGTTCAGGTCCGAGAGCGCGCACCGCTTCGGCCGCGTGCGAGAAGGAGTACCCCGCGTCGATGACGGTGGCCTCCCCCGCCCCGAGGACAAGCTGCCGACCGATCGGACCATGCCGGTCGCCAAGCAGCAGCACCGGATGCTGCGCACCCGCGGCGGCCAGCTTCTCGAGGGCCAGGCGGGGGGCCTCTGCGTGCTCTGTGCGGACGAAGGCAATGCCCTCGACGCCGAACTGCTCGACGCCCGTGACCACGGCAAGCCCCTGAGCGCGCGCATCCGCCACCGCGTCTGCCACAGCCGCGGTCGAGATGTCATCTGCGGTCGCGATGATCAGGCCATCCACCCCCTGTCGCGGCAGCTTGCGCAGCACCGACTCCAGCCGCGCTGTGCTGTGCCCGAGGTCGTAGAGCATCACTCCGAGCCCGCGCTCCTCTGCGGCTGCCGCAACCGCCTGGGCGAGACTGCCGTGGAATGGCTGCGAGATGTCACCGACGAGGAGCGCGATGACGCCAGTGCGGCCGCTGCGCAGACCCCGTGCAAAGCTGTTCGGCGCGTAGTTCAACGCCTCCGCCGCGTCCTGCACACGCTTCAACGTGTCGGGCGAGACTCGATCGGGCTCGTTGAGCACACGGGAGACCGTCGTCCGCGAGACTCCCGCGCGTCGCGCCACATCGAGGATCGTCGCGCTCTCGGAAGGCTTGCTCACGGTGCGATCATACTGAACGCCATTGCTGGGCACCGTGACGCAGGCAGGCCTCACTCGCCGCGGCGACGGCGTACTCCAAGGCATCCTGCCGCGTGCGCCCGCGTGCGAGCATCGCCGCCAGCGTGCCGGCGAAGCGATCCCCCGCCCCCGTCGTGTCGACCGGTTCGATACGAGGAGCTGCGGCGCTCAGGTCACCCCATCGCGCCCCAGCTCCCCCCGCAGTGATGCAGAGCGCACCCGCGGAGACGACATCGCCGAGCTGCTCGGCTTCGATCTCATTGACGATCACGACATCTGCGAGTGCGAGCACATCCGCACGCGACTCGCGCCAGGGCGAAGGGTTGATCAGCACCGTGGCGCCACAACGGGAGGCTCGCGCTGCGACTTCCGCGTTCACCGCGTCCGGCAGCTCGAACTGCAGCGAGACCACGTCGCCCTCGCGCAGGTCGAGGGCGTCGATCTGCGCTGCCCTCACCCGCCCGTTGGCACCCTCGACGACGATGATCGAGTTCTCGCCGCGATCGTCGACGACGACCGATGCCGCCCCTGTGCCGATGTCCGTGCACCGCTGGACGCCAGAGACGTCCACGCCGCCGGCCTGAAGGTGCCGCAGGTAGCGCGCGCCGTCGTCGCCGACCGCGCCGATGAAGAGCGTCTCCGCGCCGGCATCCGCCGCAGCAGCGGCCTGGTTTCCGCCTTTGCCGCCCGGGACACTCTGGGCACCGAGCGCATGCACCGTCTCGCCCGGCCGGGGGTGTCGGGCGACCCGCAGAACCGTGTCGATGTTGAGCGAGCCGACAACGATGACGCGCCCCATCATCGCACCGTGTCGAGGAACAGCCGTGCGTAGCGGTCGCCGTCCACCTCGAGCACTACGTCGATGTTGCCCCGTGCGTCCTTCGTGACCTCGCCGCCCGCTCCGAGCCCGGAGCGGAGATCCACGACCGTCTGCCCGCGTGTCTGCACATCGTGCAGGGCCACGGACACAGGGGCACGCCGCACCGTGACACCCGCGGGGTCGATGACGGCGCACACAGCGCCGGCATCGCCGATCGCGGCGCCGAAGGGATGCACGATACGCGCCTCGTCTTCCGTGACCTGCGCCAGGTGCCGAAGCAGCGCTCCCACCGTCGCACCCACCGGGTCCGATGCACCGTCGAACGAGGCGATCGTCTCGGCGTCGCAGCACACCCGATAGAAGGGCTCGAGCCCGTACATCGTGGTCGGCACTCCGCTGCGCACGACGATGTCGGCCGCCTCGGGATCGTGCCAGATGTTGAACTCGGCCGCGGCCGTCGCGTTGCCCGCTCCCACGGCCCCTCCCATGAACAGGATGCGCTCGATCTTGTTCATCACCTCGGGGTGCATCCGCAGCAACACGGCGATGTTGGTCAGCGGAGCGAGCGCGATGATGGTCAGAGGCTCATCGGCGTCCATGAGCGTACGGCGCAGAAGTTCTACTGCATGCACGGGCACGGGACTCATCGAGTGCGCGGGAAGCCGGAGATCGGCGATACCGTTCTCGCCATGAACGTAGCTGGCGTCGCGGGCGGGTTCGATGAGCGGCGCGCTCATCCCGGCGGCGACGGGGATGTCCTTCCCACCTGCGAGCGCGAGCACGCCCAGGGTGTTGTCCACGACCTGCGCGAGCGGCACGTTGCCGCCGACGCAGGTGACGGCCCGCACCTCGAGTGCCGGGTGCCGCACCGCGAGCAACAGAGCGAGGGCGTCGTCGATCCCGGTGTCGACGTCGAGGATGACGGGGATGCTATTCGCTGGCAAGGAGAACCTCCGCGTACTCGGCGGCATCGTCGGCCGCCGGATGCACGATCATGTCGATCCGGTCCAGGATGCGCGCGGGCAGAGCGAACGGCGCTGCCACACGCGAGCTGAACGTGCTGTTGGGGATGTGTGCGACATCGAGTCCCCAGAAGGAGAGGTGGCTCGAGTACCGCGGGATCCGTGCGTCGCCGACGGCCGCACCGTCGATGAAGAGCTGCACCGTCACGGAGCCGTCATCCTCGGTGCGAAGTCGGAAGGCGAGCTCCGACACCGGTGACTCGGGAAGCTCGGCGCGCACGAGCACGGTTTCACCGAGATGTCCGTGCTCGAAGCACAGGGCGCCGTCCTGCAGCGAGAACAGGTAACCCCCCTGCGCGTTTCCGCTGGAGAGCAGCGTGCCGTTCACAGAGCGGGCGAGAGGCGAGACGTGCGCGGTGACGTCGATGTTCCGGTTGGATCCGGTGATCGCGCTCGGATACGGGACGTGAGACTGCCCGGGGCGCAGCGTGATGTGCGTCTGCGCGAACAGCCCGATGGGACCGCGCTCCTCGATCAGTTCGCGCAGAGGACGGTCGTCCAGTGGGAAGACATCGTTACGACCTGCTTCGCGCCACCACAGCTGCTGCAGCATCTGCAGTCGCTCGGGATGCTCCGCCGCGACGTCCCGCGACTCGGAGAAGTCTGACCGCGTGTCGTACAGGCGCCAGGCATCCGCCTCGTAGGGCACCCCGGCCACGTGCGCGGTCACCGCCTTCCAGCCGTCGTTCCAGATCGCCCGGTGCCCGAGCGTCTCCCAGTACTGCGTCTCGCGACCGGCGACAGCAGTCGGGTCGGTCATCCCTGCCGCGACGCTCTCGCCGTCGACACCGCGCTCCGGTGCCACGCCGAGCATCTCCAGCAGCGTGGGGGTGACGTCGACGGCGTGCACGAACTGCTCCCGCACGCCGCGCATGGCTTCGCCCGCTCTCGGCCAGGAGACGATGAGCGGCGAGCGCACACCACCGAGGTCGACGAACTGCTTGTAGTGGCGGAAGGGGGTGTTGCCCGCCATCGCCCAGCCCTCCGGGTAGTGCGCACCCCCGGTGAGCGAGCCCAGCTCGTCGAGCAGCGGAATCTGCTCTGCGGGCGCGCGGCGCACTCCGCTGTAGGGGGCGTTCGTGTCGACATCGCCGGTGGGGCCGCCTTCGCGGCTTGCGCCGTTGTCTGAGAGCACCAGCACGATCGTGTCGTCGGCGACGCCGAGCTCGTCGAGCGCGGCGAGCACACGTCCGAGCTGCGCATCCGCGTGCTCCAGGAATCCGGCGAACGCCGCCTGGAGGTATGTGTAGACGTGCTTCTGCTCGTCATCCAGTTCATCCCAGGGCAGGACGCCGTCGTTGCGCTCGGCCAGGTTCGTGCCTTCGGGAACGATACCCATGTCGATCTGCCGCTGGAGGCGATCGATACGCGTCTGGTCCCAGCCCTTCGTGAAGACCTCGACGTACTTGTCGATATACTCACGCGGCGCTTGGAACGGTGCGTGTGTAGCGCCCGTCGCGAACTGCAGGAAGAACGGCGCATCGGGGCGGAACGTCGTGTGATCGGTGACGAGGCGGATCGCCTGGTCGGCGAGGTCCTCGCTGAGGTGGTATCCCTCACGCTGCGGCACCGGAATCGCGTGATTGTCCGCGTAGAGCTCGGGCTCATACTGGTCGACACACCCGTCGAGGAAACCGTAGTAGCGGTCGAATCCGCGGGCGAGCGGCCAGTTGTGGTGCGGGCCCGCAGGAGTGATCTCGTGCAGAGGTGCGAGGTGCCACTTGCCCACGAGGTACGACGCATAGCCGTTCTCCCCGAGGATCTGCGGCAGCAGGCGCACGTCGTCGCGGATGCTCCCGCGGGAGTTCGGGAAGCCGGTGTCGGTGTCGGCGAGGAAGCGCATGCCGATCGAGTGGTGGTTCCGACCGCTGAGCAGTGCCGCACGGGTGGGTGAGCACAACGGCGTCACGTGGAAGCGGGTGAAGCGTACGCCGCCTTGCGCCAGGCCATCCAGGGTGGGCGTGTGGATCTCTGAGCCGTAGCATCCGAGATCGCTCCAGCCGGTGTCGTCGAGGATGACCATGACGACGTTGGGCTTCTTCGTGCCGTTCGTGGAGGGCCACCACGGCGTCGACTCGGCGACCGTGGTGCGGACGGTGCCTTCGAAGGGCGGGGTGAACGCGCTCATGCGGCATCCGCTCCGATCGTCGTGCGCGCCGCGCGGGGCTGCATCTTGACGGTGCTCGTGGCGATCAGCGCGGCGATCGCGATGACCAGCATGTAGAGCGACACCGACCAGGTGGCGCCGTCGGTGGCACCTGTGAGCGCCTGCGCGATCAGGGGGCCGAAACCACCACCGAAGACCGTGCCGATCTGGAAGCCGAGCGACATGCCCGAGTAGCGCACCTCTGCGGGGAAGAACGCGGCGAACAGCGTCGCCTGGCCCGAGAACAGCCAGCCGACCAGGATGCCGCCGACACCCATGGCGATGAACAGACCGACGACGGTCTCCGTGCCGATCAGCAGGAACATGGGGAACGCCCAGAGCGCGAGCCCCACCAGACCCATCATCACGACGCGCTTCTGACCGATGCGATCACCCAGCATGCCGGCGAGCGGCGTGGTGATGAGGTTCATGACGGAGGAGAAGATGTTGGCCAGCAGCACGATGGTGGGGTTCATGCCGAGCACGCCCGACGCGTAGCCCAGGATGAAAACACCCTGGATGAGACCGAGCGTCGTGTCGCTCATGTGGATGAGGATGGCGGTGACGATCTGCTTGGGGTACGTGCGGATCGCCTGCCAGACCGGCTGCTTGACCTTGGTGCCGGTCTTCTTGATCATGTCGAACTCCGGGGATTCTGCGACCTTGAAGCGCAGGAAGAGGCCGACGAGCAGCAGCAGAGCGCTCGCGAGGAACGGGATGCGCCAGCCCCAGCTGAGCAGCTGCTCCTGAGTGAGCGTCGCGGTGAGAAGCGCCACACTTCCCGACGAGAGGATCACACCGACCGGCGCGCCGGCCTGAACCAGGCTTCCGTAGAGGCCCTTCTTGTGGGCCGGCGCGTGCTCGACAGCGAGCAGCGCTGCGCCACCCCATTCGCCGCCGATGCCGATCCCCTGCAGAATGCGCAGGAAGACCAGCAGCAGCGGAGCGGCGAGGCCGATCTGTGCATATGTCGGCAGCAGTCCGATGAGGACCGTGACGACGCCGGTGAGCAGGAACGTGAAAAGCAGCAGCGGCTTGCGTCCGATGCGGTCGCCGAAGTGCCCGAGCAGGATGCCGCCGAGTGGGCGCGCGACGAAGCCGACCGCGAAGCTGGCCAGCGACAGCAGCGTCGAGATGGCGGCGTTGTCGGAGGGGAAGAAGAGCTGACCGAACACGAGCGCCGACAGCGTCCCGTACACGAAGAAGTCGTAGTACTCGAGAATCGAGCCGATCGTGCTCGCGGCGACCGCTGTGCGAGCGGTGCGGGCGGAGCTTTGTTCCGCGGGTGCCGATATTGCCGTGCTGTTCATGGTTCTCCTCATCGAAAGTGAATCAGCAATTCAAGAATGGAATCGATTCCTGGAATCGATTCCATTGATGATAGATCACACCGTCGGCACCGTCCAGCCGGGATCGGTATATTCCGCGTCCTCCGACAGCGGAGATCAGCGGACGGCGACCCTCTCGATCCGCGCGAGCGCCGCATCGATGTGCGCGATCAGTCCCTCAGCGGTGCGGTGATACTCCTCGATCGCCGAAGAGAGCCGAGCCCACCCGTCTTCGGAGGCATCCGGCTGCGCGAGCATCCGGGCCTCCGCGTCCACGCGATCCAGCTCCGTCGCCACGAGGGCGATCGAATCCATGATGTCCTCGACATCCGCGCTCGACGACAGGAAGGACGACCAGCGCGCCAATGCTCCGATCAGCCGATCCCGCTCGCGTTCCGACGCCTCTCGCAACGCACGCAGCGCAGCGCGGTCGCGCCGCGGATCCGGAAGCCGACGCTCACGCCGCTCCTCGTGCGGATCACTCAGACGGCGACGGAAGTCACCCAGCGCCAGACGTGTCACCGGCTCCCATCGTTCATGGGCCGCCCTCGCGATGAAGCGATCCACGATCAACGCCGTGAACGTGAAAGTGACCAGTCCGCCGGCGAGCCCGGAGATGACGACGTACTTCTGCCAGACATCGGTCGCGAGGTCTACCCAGATGATGAGCGCTGCGACCAGAAGCGCCACACCGCCGACGATGATCCGCCACCCACGCACGCTCATGGCACCTGACCATAGCCGAGTTCCCCAGACGGCGAGCCCCCAGACGGGTCTGGAAGCTCGGCCCGAAGGTGCTCCGCGGAAGAAAAGAAGCCCCGCACGAATGCGGGGCTTCTTTCACTGTCTCAACACAGTGTGGACCTAAGGGGATTCGAACCCCTGACCTCCTCGATGCGAACGAGGCGCGCTACCAACTGCGCCATAGGCCCGTGAACCTCAGTTAGGTTATCACGCCCATCACCCTGCGACGCGACGCTCGAGCAGCTGGCGCACGTGCGCTTCGATCTCTTCGTCGTCGACGAAGCCCATCGTCGCGTACGGCGAGGTCGCTTCTGCCGCGGGAGCCAGCACTGCAGGCGCCTGCGGGGCCATCTCGGCCGCGCGACGCTGGAGTTCCTCGGCACGCGCCGCGCGCACGGCAGCCTCACGTGCTTCGATGGCAGCACGTGCGGCCTGCGCGCGCGATCCCGCCACGGAGACCATGGGCTGCGGCAACGAGCGAGGCGTCCATTCCGGGCGCCCCTGATCGTGCAGCGGCGGCGCGACCCGCTCGACGGCGACGGGCGGTGCTGCCGTCTCCTGATGCGCGCGACGCGCGATCTTCGACGCCACAGATGCCATCCGCTGCAAGACCACGGCGCTGAGCACCGTGACGCCCGCGCCCACCCAGAGCGCAACGGATGCTCCGGCAACGACGAGCTGCCAGATACCGAGTCCGACCGCCGTCAACCCCAGCACAAGGAAGACGGTCGCGGTCATCCGCGTGTGACGGCGCGCCCGAGCCTGTCGTACTGCCGGATCGGCCCGCGTCGCAGCGAGCTCTTGACGCAGCTTCTCGAGCTCGGCGGCTTCACGTTCGGACTGAACGCGCTTCGCCAGACGCTGCTGCGCGAGGGCCGTGCGGGCGGTGAGCTCCAGGCGAACCTCCTCCGGAGTCTCGCTGGTCTCCGCGAGGACACGCAGGGCACGGTTCAGGCGCACCGCATTGCGCTCTGCCGCCTCGAACTGGTGCCGACCTCGCCACGAGGGCAGAAAGTACAGCACCCAGAGGAGCACAGCGACGAGGACGATCACGCCCCCACTCAGCACTGGCCCATCCATACGTCCACGGTATGGGACAACACCCCTCGTCTGCCAACAGGCGCCTCGCGTGTCGCGCTCAGCGCGGCAGATCCGCGGGCGGAACGGCGGAAGCATCCGCCGGCACCTGCCCGGCCAGCCAGCGGGCGAGCACACCCTGCGGCACATCTTCCTTCACGAGCGCGAAGGCAAGGTGATCCCGCCAGTCACCATCGATGTGGATGTATCGCCGACGCACACCCTCATAGCGGAAGCCGAGCTTCTGCACGACTCGCACGCTCGCGGCGTTCTCGGGACGAATGCAGATCTCCATCCGGTGCAGGTCCAGCTCGGTGAAGGCCAGATCCGTCGCCAACGCGACCGCTGTCGGGGTGATCCCCCGGCCGGCGAAGCGCTCGCTGACCCAGTAGCCGATCGTCGCGGAGCACAACGAACCCCGCGCGACGCCCCAGATGTTGAGCTGCCCGGCGACCTCGCCTTCATACTCCATGACGAAGGGATACCCGCCACCGTCACGGTACTGCTGCAGGAGACGGCGGATGCTGACTCGCATGTCGAAACCCACCTGGGCTCCCGGAAGGGTCGCCTCCCACCGGTGCAGCCAGGCGCGGTTCGACAGCAGCTCCTGCTGCAGCACCCGCGCGTCACGCGTGCGCACGAGGCGGATGCTGATCGCGCCATGCTGGCGAGGTGCAAGAGCGTCCACGGTGGGCCTTTCTCCGCTCCGGCTCTCAGAGAGTCTGAGCGAACTCCTTCAGCCAGGGGCGGAGGTCTTCGCCGAGGTCGTCTCGGTCGGATGCCAGCTGCACGATCGCCTTGATGTAGTCGACGCGGTCTCCGGTGTCGTATCGGCGTCCGCGGAAGATCACGCCATAGACGCCGGGGCCCGCCGGATCGGCGGCCAGCTCTTGCAGGGCGTCCGTCAGCTGAATCTCCCCGCCCTTGCCCGGTTCTGTGCGCTCGAGGATGTCGAAGACGGCGGGGGGAAGCACGTAGCGTCCGATGACGGCGAGGTTCGAGGGTGCCTCTTCGGCGGCGGGCTTCTCGACGAGCCCGGTCACACGGACGAAGTCGTCGGTACCCGTGGCTTCCACCGCGGCCGCACCGTAGAGGTGGATGCTGGAGGGATCGACCTCCATGAGCGCGATGATCGTCGCTCCGGTCTCGACGTGCTTGTCGAGCATGG
This sequence comes from Microbacterium sp. GW823-FHT02G05, assembly GCF_058797175.1. NCBI lineage: Bacteria > Bacillati > Actinomycetota > Actinomycetes > Micrococcales > Microbacteriaceae > Microbacterium > Microbacterium sp. GW823-FHT02G05. Next base: position 1,705,479 of record NZ_JBXAJK010000001.1, on the reverse strand, counting down.
TGGTCAGCAGCGGGTCGCGCTCGTCGATCAGGTCGTCACCGAGGAGAACAGCGAAGGAGCTGTCACCGACGTGGGTGCGGGCGCGCAGCACGGCGTGGCCGAGTCCCTTCGGCTCGCCCTGGCGGACGAAGTGGATGTCGGCGAGGTCGCTGGACTTCATGACGCGCTCCAGACGACCGGTGTCGCCCTTCTGCTGCAGCTTGACCTCGAGCTCCGGCACGGAGTCGAAGTGGTCGGAGATCGCGTTCTTGTTGCGCCCGATGATCACAAGGATGTCGTCGATACCCGCTTCGACGACCTCTTCCACCACATACTGGATGGCCGGCTTATCGACGACGGGGAGCATCTCTTTCGGCATCGCCTTCGTCGCCGGGAGGAACCGCGTTCCGAGCCCTGCGGCGGGGATGACGGCCTTGATCTTGTGTGAACCCATGGCGCTCAGCCTAGCCCGTGGGCCCGACGTAGACTCATTGGCATGTCCGACGACATCGACAATGAGAAGCGTGCGCTCCGCGCGGAGATTCGCGAGCGCCGACAGCTGCTCTCCGATTCGCAGCGCGAGTCGGCCTCCGTCGGTATCGCCGCGCAGCTCGATGCGCTGATCAGCGCACACGGCGCGCAGTCGATCTCCTGCTACCTGTCGATGATGACCGAGCCCGGAACCCGTGATTTCCTCACGACCGCGATCGCCCGCGGCATCCGCGTGCTGTTGCCGATCACCCGCGCCGACGGACTGCTCGACTGGGCCGTCGCCGGCAGCATCGACGACACGATCGTCGGCGCCTACGGTCTCGACGAGCCGACCGGGGAGGTGCTCGGGCCGATCGCGGTCGGCGATGTCGATCTCATGATCATTCCCGCCGCAGCCGTCGACGAGGCCGGGATGCGCCTGGGCTGGGGACGCGGCTACTTCGACAAGACCCTCGGATCGATGGAGCGCACTCCCCCGGTGTATGCGGTCATCTACGACACCGAGTTCCTGCCCGGCGTCCCCGCCGATCTCCACGACCAGCCCGTCACGGGCGTCGTCACTCCCACCCGAACACTCACGCTCGCGGCATCCGCGCGCTGACTCACCCCGCACAGAACGCAGAGAATCACCATGCCCACCTATGCCTACCGCTGCACTGCATGCCAGCACCGCTTCGACGCCGTCCAGAGCTTCTCCGACGCCGCACTCACAGAGTGCCCCGAGTGCCGTGGCGCGCTGCGCAAAGAGTACGGATCCATCGGCGTGACCTTCAACGGCTCCGGCTTCTATCGCACCGATTCGCGTGGCACTGGTGGCAATTCGGGCGTCGCTTCGGCATCATCGAAGTCTGAGTCGAAGAGCAGCGCCAGCCCGGCGCCTGCCTCGACCGGCACCTCGACTTCCTGAGGTTCGACGTCAAAGGAGGACCCGTGTTCAAGGGTTTCAAGGAGTTCATCGCCCAGGGCAACGTCATCGACCTGGCCGTGGCCGTGGTCATCGGCGGTGCATTCACGGCCATCGTGAACGCGGTCGTCGCCAGCATCATCAACCCGCTCGTCGCGCTCTTCTTCCAGGCGGATGAGGCGGGCAAGTTCGGCCCCACGATCACCAACATCTACGGCGATCCCGTCACCTTCCCACTGGGCGACCTGATCTCCGCGATCATCAGCTTCCTCGCGGTCGCGCTCGTGGTCTACTTCGTCTTCGTTCTTCCCATGAACAAGTGGAAGGAGCACCGTGCCGCCAAGATCGCGGCCGGCGTCGAAGACGAAGAGGTCGTCCCAAGCGAGCAGGAGCTGCTCATCCAGATCCGCGACCTGCTCGAGAAGAACCAGGCCCGCAGCTAAGCGCGTCCCGCGCGGCGCGCCTCAGTAGTGGGGCGGAACCTCACTGCGCAGACGCGCATCGTTCGGCCCGGAAGCGGCTGTGTCCTTCGCATCGACGGAGGACACAGCCGCTTCATCGTTCTCACGAGGAACGGCCGGTTCGGGCTCCGAGCCGGCGACAGAGGTCAGCTTCGCTCGACGAGAGCCTGCGACACGCACGATCCGCTGACGCGGCTCGGACTCAGTCATCGTTCGACGGCACCGTCGCGATCGGCTGCGTGTCTGTCTCGGCAGGAGGCGCGGACGCGGAGATGCCGAGGACCTCGGCGATCCGACGCGCGACCGAGGCCGGATCGCTGTACAGGTCGAAGGCGTGCACACGGATGTAGTGCCAGCCGAGTCGGCGCAGCACCTGCGGACGCAGACGCAGCGACTCACGCAGCGATTCGCCACGCGACTCAGGATCCGCCTCGATCACGACCGCCTTGCCCTTGTGCTGGGCGACCAGTGGGAGCAGGCCCCGGTAGTCGACGTCGACGGACGCGCCGAGGCGACGCAGTTCGCGGGCGAGAGCGAGAGTGAGCGGATCGGCGAGATCTTCCAGACGTGCCTCGCGGGCCCGTGCGGCGAGTCCCCCGAGGATCGACATCAGCGTGGCCGCCCCGTGCGAGAGCCGGCCATCGTCGAACGACGAGGGGCGAATCGACGAGACGATGACCATCGAGCGGCGGGCGCGCGTCATTCCGACGGTGAGCAGACGTTCTCCGTCCGGCGTTGAGAGGTCACCGAAGTCGCTCAGCACGCGACCGTGCTTCGTGAGACCGAATCCCAGCGAGAACACGACGCGGTCGCGACTCTCCGCCACCGACTCCTCGAGCGTCAGGACGGCGAACGCCTCGGGCGTATCGCGGCCCACGAAATCTGCGACGTCCGCCCGACCGGCGAAGGCTTCGGTGACGGCGGCGAGAACGCGCTCCGAGTGCCGGCGACTCGCGGTGATCACCATGAGCGACTCGTTCGGGCGGTGCACGGCGTGCTCGACGACAAGCGTGACGACGCGGGCGACCTCGGCATCCGGGCTCTCCACGGCACCCGAGACGGGGTCGGGAGTGCCGGTGCCGCCCTCGACGTAGTCGACGGTCAGGCTGCCGCGCCCGAGGTACGAGCCTGCCCAGGGCAGCGAGACGATCTCGCCGCCGTAGAACGCGTCGTTGATGAGCTCTGCGAGATCTTCGCCACCGGCGCGATAGCTGCGAGTCAGCGTGACGATCGGAAGGAGCTCCGCAAGACGCTCGAATGCCGAGACGGTGTCGAAGGCCGACTCGCTCTCCCACTCCGGAGACGCGACGGTCGCGACCTCGAACGGGGTGGGCCGCTGCGTGACCGGGTCCCCGATCGCGACGACCTGGCGGGCACGACGGATCGCCGGCGTCGCCTCAGCGAGGTTGATCGCTGCGGCATCGACCAGCAGCACCGTGTCGAACTCGACACTGTCGGGGATGTCGACGACGTGGTACGGCGAGGAGATCCAGACCGGTGCCAGCGCACGCATGAGGGTGGGGGCGGCGCTGACGATCTCTGCTGTCGAGGCGTTGCCCTCGGTCAGCGCGCGCCGAAGGTTCGCCGCTTCCTGCTTCTCGTCGACGATTCCGATGCGCCACTGCCCCGCGAGCTGCCAGGCGAGCAGAGGTCCGGATTCGGCCGTGTGGGCGTCGTCGACGAGGCGGAAATCCTTCTCCAGCCGATCGACGACCGCCGTGTTCGCACCGAGCAGTGCGCGGTTCTGCTGCAGCGAGAGCTCGAGGAGCGACTGCCACCAGGCGAACTCCAGCTCTTCGCCGACACGGTCTTCTGCGACATGCCGCACCGACAGGTCGACGAGCAGCGGCTCCAGGCCAAGCCCGGCGAGCTCATCGCGGATCTGCGCGCGCTCGACGAGGTTGTCGAACACATCTGATTTCGCCGCGAGCCCGGCGAGCGTGCGGACGAGGCGCGCAACGGGAAGCGTCGCGAGAGGCTCACGCCGTCCGAGCGCGGCATCAAGTTCGGCGAGCTGCGCCTCCACGTGCTGCCATGCCACCTGCACATCGGCCAGCCCCAGGGGCACCTCAGGGGCCACACCGGCGTTGACGAGACGCTGCCACTGCGTGCGCTGCATCTGCAGACGCGTCAGCGCCTCATGCATGTCACTGACGTGCGCACCGGGGCGGACGTACTCCTTCGCGAGGCGACGCAGACGACGCCTGTTCGCGCCCGTCATGTTCGGGGCGTCCCGGCGGGACCCGTGCGCCTGGATGAGCTCCCCGAGAGGGCGCTCGAAGACGGTGGGGCTGAAACGGTCCAGCGAATCACGGATGCCCTGCAGAAGCCGCAGATAGTCGCCCAGCTCACTGATGGTCGAGAACGGTCGCATGTGCGTCTGCGCGACCATCTCGTATCCGCGCTCCAGCAGTGTCGGCACGCTCGTGCCGTGGAGACGCTCGGCGAGCGCGTGCGCGGCGCGCGCCGCATCCGTCGAAGAGAAGGTGACCCCGTACCAGGGCGAGTCATCCGGTCCGAAGCGGAACTCGCCAAGGCGTGCGGCGAGCGCGAGCGCCTCCGCGGCGCGGGTGCGGTCGCCGGCAAGCCGTGCGAGCGCCTGCCGGTCGAGGCGCGCGGTGGTCGTGGGCGGCGTCTCCAACGACGCCAGACGGGTGAGCACTCGGGTGGCGTCGAGGACGGACGCCTTGAGCTGCGGATCGCGGTCGACCAGCGCACTGCGATAGTCACGCAGAACCGTGCGCAGACGGACGAGCGCCTCGTCGATCTCCGCGAGCTTGGGGGCCTTCGCCTTCTCGTTGCGGCCGATCGCGCGCACCAGGTCACGACGCACTGTCGTCGGCGAGACAGCGAAGCCGTCGAGACCGATGCCGCTGAGCCGATGCCGGACGCCATCGAGGGTTGAACGGCGAGCCGAGACGATCAGCACGCGCTTGCCCGCGCGGACGAGCTCGCCGGCCGCATTGATCACGGTCTGCGTGCCACCGGTGCCAGGCAGTGTGGCGATCGTCAGAGAGTGACCGGCGGCGATCTTGGCGAGGACGGCCTCCTGCTCGTCGTCCGCGTCCAGCAGCAGGTTGTCGGATGCCGGTGCGCGATCGTCCGGACTGATGATCGTCGGTGTCTTCCGCGGCGCCGTGACCGCCTCACGGTCGGCGGCGTGGCCGGCCAGGGCGTTCAGAAGCGTGTGGTCGAGATCGTGCGCGTCCCGTGCCATCGCCGCCCCCACGTCCGCGAAGGTCGAGACGACGATCCGCGGCTGCACCGAGAAGGTGTCGATGGACTCGGTCGCGGCACGAAGCTGGTCGATCGCCGGCTGCGGCTTGAAGATGCCGCCGTCGTACGCGAGCGCAGCGAGCGCATCCGGATCGATCGTGATGCCGAAGTGCTCACTTGCGATACGCACGAGCTCGGGGTTCACGAAGAAGCCGCTGTGCAGTTTCAGCTCGAAGTCGGAGTGGTGCCGTCGAATCGCCAGCGGTCGCAGGAGCACCGGTGCCGCATACGAGCGGCCACCGAGCTTCCACGCAGCGAGACCGACGGCGAGGTGCACGGCTTCGATGCCCCGCACCGTGCGCAGCTCGGTGTTCTTCGCGGTGATCCGCTCAGCGGCCAGGCGGGCCGTACGCAGACCGACCTCATCGCGGAAGAGATTGGAGAGGAGCGTCGAACGGCCGGTGATGAACTGCGGCAGGCTGCCCGGGTGCGCACGGGAGATGTCGATCCCCGCCTCCGCCGTGTCGACGTAGCTGATGAGCGGCGAGGATCCTCCCAGCTCCTTCGCCTCCGCACGCAGACGACGTCGCTCGGCCGCAGCCGCATGCACGCTGCGCGGAGCGGGCACCTCCACGATCTCGACGTCGGCTGGCGTCGTCAAGGACTCTGCCTCTACCGCTTCAGCGGTCTTTCCGTCACGTCGCCACACATCTAGAGAGTATGCGCGACTTGCCCGGACTTCCGGTAAGGTGAGCGAGTTTCACCCGATTCGTGCCGTTTTCTGCACCGATGAGGCGTTCTCTCGACTTCTCCCCGGGTGCGCGGACAACCGCGCCACCTGTGCGGCGCCGACGCAGGATGGATCCATGACATTTCGCTACGACTTCGCACCGACGCCCTTCGGCGACGCGCTGGCCGTGTTCTCCGATGCCGGACTCGTTCGCTTCGACCTTCCCGAATCCGACTTCCCGGCGACGTGGCTCCTCGACGGCGCCAGTCGCGCGCTGCGTTCCGCTCCGGTCGCGGCACCGGGCGATGCGGCGGCATTGAACGATCTCCTCGACGCCTACTTCGATGGCGAGCCGGTGCGATTCGACGACGAGATCCCGCTCGACTGGTCCCTCACCGACGGCTTTACGAGGCGTGCCCTCCAAGAGGTCTGTGAGATCCCCTGGGCGGAGACCGCGAGCTACGGCGAAGTCGCCGTCCTCGCCGGCAGCCCGGGAGCCGCCCGCGCTGTCGGCACCGCCTGCAGGTTGACCCCCTTCTCGATCGTGGTTCCCGTGCACCGGGTCGTGCGCAGTGACGGCACCCCCGGTCACTACGGTGCGCACCCCGAGCGCAAGCGCTACCTTCTCGACCTTGAGGCCGACTCTGCGCGCCAGCGCGGCATTCCGGCCTCGCAGCGGTGAGCCCCGACGTCTCGGTCGGGGCTCACCGGGCGTACTCACACGGTCGTCAGTGCTCGACGGCCTTCTCTGCACCGAAGCCGGTGAGCGAGCGCACCTCCATCTCAGCGGCAAGAGTGCGGCTCTCGACGGTCTTGTCGGTGACGGATCCGAGCCATCCGAGGAAGAAACCGAGCGGAATCGAGAGGATACCCGGGTTCTCCAGCGGCCAGATCGCGAAATCGACATTCGGCAGCGTCGACGTCGGCGATCCCGAGAAGACCGGCGAGAGGATGATGAGCACGACCGCCGCTGTCAGACCGCCGTACATGCTCCACACCGCGCCGCGCGTCGTGAATCGCCGCCAGAACAGCGAGAACACGATCGTCGGCAGGTTCGCAGACGCCGCGATGGCGAACGCGAGCGCCACGAGGAACGCGATGTTCTGACCCTGCGCACCGATGCCACCGAGGATCGCCAGCACACCGATCACGATGACCGTACGGCGAGCGACCTTGACTTCGCCGTCTGAATCGGAGACACCGTCGCCGTTCTTGCCCTTCTTCACCACGTTGGCGTAGATGTCGTGCGCGAACGATGCCGCCGCTGTGATCGTGAGACCGGCGACGACCGCGAGGATCGTCGCGAACGCCACCGCCGAGATGAATCCCATGAGTACGGGTCCGCCGAGATACAGCGCGAGCAGTGGCGCGGCGGAGTTCACGCCGCCGGGTGCTGCTGCGATCACGTCAGGACCGACGAGTGCGCCGGCGCCGTAGCCCAGCACCAGCGTGAACAGGTAGAAGATGCCGATCAGCCAGATCGCCCAGACGACCGAGCGACGCGCCTCCTTCGCAGTCGGGACCGTATAGAAGCGCATCAGCACGTGCGGCAGACCCGCGGTGCCGAGCACGAGGGCGAGTCCGAGGGAGATGAAGTCCCAGGGATTGGCACCGTACTTCAGGCCCGGGGCGAGGATGGCATCCTTCGGATCGGACACCGACGCCGCCACGGCACTCTCCAGCAGCGTGTTCAGGTTGAATCCGTTGAGCGCCAGAACCCAGATCGTCATCGCCGCCGCGCCGCCGATCAGCAGGAACGCCTTCACGATCTGCACCCAGGTGGTGCCCTTCATGCCACCGATCAGCACGTACAGGATCATCAGCACGCCGACGACGGCGATGACGAGCGACTGGCCCAGCTTGTCATCGATGCCCAGCAGCAGCGACACGAGTCCGCCGGCACCGGCCATCTGTGCGAGCAGATAGAAGAAGCAGACCGCGAGCGTCGTGATCGCCGCGGCCATGCGCACCGGACGCTGCTTCAGACGGAACGACAGCACATCTGCCATCGTGAACTTGCCGGTGTTGCGCATGAGCTCCGCGACCAGCAGTAGCGCGACCAGCCACGCGACGAGAAAGCCGATCGAGTAGAGGAATCCGTCATATCCGTTCACGGCGATCGCTCCACAGATCCCGAGGAAGGATGCGGCCGACAGGTAGTCTCCCGCGATCGCGAAACCGTTCTGCGGGCCGGTGAACGAGCGACCGGCCGCGTAGTAGTCCGCGGCCGTCTTGTTGTTGCGGCTCGCGCGGATCACGATGAAGAGCGTCACCGCGACGAAGGCGAGGAACACCGAGATATTCAGGACGGGGTTGCTCTCCATGAGCGTCCCTCCGGCAGCCGAGGAGACCATCATGCGCGGATCTCCTGTGCTTCAAGCTCTTCGCGAATCGCACGCGCCTGCGGGTCGAGTGTGCGATTCGCGAACGCGACGTAGCCCATCGTGATGCCGAATGTGGTCACGAACTGCCCCAGCCCCAACAGCAGGCCCATGGTCACATCGCCCCACACGCGCTGCGCCATGAACTCCGGCGCGAATGCCGCGAGCAGCACGTAGGCGAAGTACCAGATGAGGAAGATCGCCGCGAGCGGGAAGATGAACGAGCGTTGATTCCGCTTCAGTTTCTGGAACTGGGGCGACTCCTCCACGCCCACATAGTCGATCCCCGCTGCCACAGGTTCTCCGGTCGTTTCGGTCATGGGGCCTCCTTGCCACATGGTCGGAAAGTCACCCGGTGCATCGTTCGCATCCGAGTGGTAGCGTCGACGCTACGAATCCGGGGAGCGGGTCAACACTCCCGAAAGTAGGTAGTCGATGTATCCCATGGAGTCGATGGGCACCGACGCGCAGCTGTTGTCATACGCAGTACGCGAGCTTGCTCGCCGTACCCGCTTTCCCGTGGCCTTCGGCGGGCTGCTCGACGGCAACTCCGTCGCCGTCACAGCCATCATCGGCAACCGCACCCGAAGCCTCGAGGGTCTGCGCGTACAGCCACAGCGCGGACTCGGCGGCCGCGCGATGACCGAGCTACGCCCCCGAATGACCCATGACTACGGCAGCTCCCAGCTCATCACGCACGACTACGACGGATTCGTCCTCGGCGAGGGACTGCGCACATTACTGGCCATCCCGGTCATCGTCGGCGGGCGCTCCCGCGGCGTCCTCTACGCGGGAGCGTGGGCCGAAACACCGGTGGGCGATCTCAGCACAGCCCCCGCCGTGCAGGTCGCAGAACTCCTCGCTTCGGAGATCCGCGTCCGCGAAGAAGTCGAGCGGAGAATGCGCACACTGCCGGCGCCCGACACCACTCCTCCCGCGCTGACTCCCGTGCAGCGCGAAGAACTGCGCGAGAGCTACGCTGAATTGCGCAGTATTTCGGCCGCACTGAAAGATGCGCGGTTGAGAGAGCGTCTCGCATCTCTGGAGAATCGCCTGCTCTCCCTCTCCGGCGATACCGAATCGGTGACCACGCAGCCGATGACGACAATCCATCTCTCTCCGCGTGAAATCGACGTTCTCGCCTGCGCCGCACTCGGCCTGACAAATGCGGAAATCGCCGCAGAACTGAGCCTTCGCGAAGGAACGGTGAAGGCCTATCTGGGAACAGCGATGACAAAGCTCGGGGCTTCCACCCGTCATGCCGCCGTGGCGGGTGCACGCAGACGCGGACTCCTCCCCTGAACCAATTGTTCGGGTAGCTGACGAAAACAGCATTGTCCGATGCGCACGATATTCACCGTGCGTCGCGTTGCGCGCCGCGAATTGCGGGACGTATTGTTGCCGAATGGCACGCAAAATCATTCACCAGCTCGTCGACGATATCGACGGGACCGTTCTTGAGGCCGGAGAAGGAGAAACGGTACATTTCTCGCTCGACGGCACCGCTTATGAGATCGATGTGACCGACGCCAATGCACAGGCATTGCGCGATGCACTGAAGCCCTACATCTCGGCAGGTCGCCGGGCACCGCGTGCGGCGGCACGCGCAGCATCCACTCCCGCGAAGCGCGCTCCGCGCAACAACGAGATCGCCGCGATCCGCGCGTGGGCGCTCGACAACGGCTACAAGGTCTCAGAGCGAGGCCGCATTCCCGCCGACATCACGGCCGCGTACGCCGCAGCGCACTGACTCGACGCGACGAGGGCGCCCCGCACCGGTCGATTAGACTGGCGGGGCGCCCTCGTCGTTTCATGCGGACGCAATGCCCTCGTAGCTCAGCAGGATAGAGCAGCCCTCTCCTAAAGGGCAGGTCGCAGGTTCGAATCCTGTCGAGGGCACCACCGGTACCGCTACGCCTCGAGCAGTTCCTCCATCTGTCCCTCGCTGTCGTGTTGCGCCCGCACCTGCCGTGCTTCTCGTCGCGCCCGACGGCGCTCGACGGCGCGGTCATGGCGTCGCTCAACGAATCCGTACAGAATCGGCACGAGGATGAGCGTCAGGAGCGTCGACGAGATGAGCCCGCCGATCACCACGATGGCAAGCGGCTTGGAGATGAACACCCCACCACCGGTGAGCCCCAGGGCCATGGGCACGAGCGCGAAGATCGTCGCGGCCGCCGTCATGAGGATCGGGCGCAGGCGCAGACGCGTGCCGTGCTCGATCGCCTCGTCCAGTGTGGCTCCGGCCGCGCGCAGGCGTCCCACGAGATCCATGAGCACGATCGCGTTCGTGACCACGATGCCGATCAGCATGAGCAGACCGATCATTGCCGGAAGGCCCAGTGCAGTATCGGTCAGAAGCAGACCGAGCAACGCGCCCGTGGCGGCGAACGGGATCGAGATCAGCAGCACCAGCGGGCCGCGGAAACTGCGGAACGTCGCCACCATCACGAGCAGCACGAGGAGGATGGCGGCGAGCATCGCGAGTCCCAGCTGAGCGAACGCCTCATCCTGATCAGCGCCGACGCCACCGACGACGAAGCTGACTCCCGCGGGAAGCTCGGCCTCCGCGATCGCGTCCTGCATTGCGGCATCCGCAGCGTCGAACGCCCCCTTCTTCGGTTCGATCGTGAGCTCGACCTGCCGCTCTCCGTTGGCCCGCGTGATCGTGGGCGCGGTCTTCTCCTCCGTCACCGTGGCGATCGCCGAAAGCGGGATCGGTGCGCCAGTGATGTCCATCGCCGCGCGCTGCTCCTGCGTGGCGGCGTCCTGTGCCGCGGCGGCATCGGATGCCTCGCGCTGCGCATCACGCAGGCTCGACATCTGCGTGTCGATGCCCGCGATCCCGTCCTGCATTCCCGCGATCGCCCCCTGCAGGGCCGCCAGTTGCTCCGCGCGCTCCTGGTGCGCGCGCGCCACGGCCTCCTCGTCCAGGTCGTCATACGGGGCCGGCACGATCGGAGCGGCCGCAAGCGCCTGCAACTGCGCGTTCAGCTCCTGAGACTGGCTCACCAGCTGGGCGCGCTGGTCGGCGGCATCCGAGATCTGCGAGTTCAGCTGCGATTCGGCTTTGCTGCGCGCCTGCGCCATCTCCGCCTCTGCCTTTGCCGTCAGCTGGTCCTGTGCGACCTTTCGCGCCTCCGCGGTCTGCTGCGGTGTCACCGGCAGCATGAGCGTGCTCAACGCGTCTGCGGTGTTCTCCATGCCTGGCGTGCGGACGAGGATCGCGTGCTCGCGCCCATCGAGGACGATCTGTCCCACGGTCTGGCCTTCGAGCGCGGCGTGGATCGTCCGTGCGATGCTGCCCGGATCGAAGCCGAGGCGAGCCGCCAGCATCTTGTCGAGCTGCACCCGCACGACCGTCTGCTCCCCCTTGGCATCGCTGCGAACCGACTGCACGCCGTCCGCATCCGCGAGGCGCTTCTGCAGCTGGTCGCTCGCCTCGGCGAGCGCATCCGCGTCATTGCCGCGGATCTGGAGGGTCATCGCCCCACCGGCGGCGAAGGAGTCCTGTGTGACGACCTGCACGTCGCCCGCATTCTTCACGCCCTTCAGTGCCTTGTCGACATCGCCGCGGACCTGCTCGGCCGTCGCGCCCTTGGCCAGCATCACGTCGTAGGTGATGTTCATACGCTCACCGGACTTGGCGACAGGGATGGCGGTGATCACATCGCGCACACCCTTCACCTCCGCAAGCGCCCGCTCGACCGGCTCGACGACCTCCAGCGGATCCGCCTTCGCGTCCGTCGGCGGCGTCTGCACCAACTGCAGGGTCTCAGCCCCGGACGAGCCGAGGAAGTCAGTGCGGAGAAGGGAACTCATGCCGAGTGTGGCGACGAGGATCACGCTCGCCGCTGCCACGGTGATGACCGGATGGCGTCGCGTCGCCGCGAGCGCAGGCATCAACGCCCCCTGCAGACGATCCGGTCGCGTGTGGATCTCAGCGAGGTCGTCCTCGTGCTCAGCGGATGCCGCAGCGTCCTCGCCCGCCGCGCCGTGCGCCGGGCGGTTGCGGAGGAACCAGTACGCGAGGACGGGCACCACGGTGAGAGCGACGAGCAGAGACGCCAGCAGTGCGATCGTCACGGTGATGGCGAACGGCCGGAAGAGCTGACCGGTGATCCCCGAGACGAGTGCGATGGGCGCGAAGACCGCGACGGTCGTGAGAGTGGACGCCGTGATCGCTCCGGCGACCTGGCGCACGGATGCGACGACGCCCTCGATCGTGAGTGGCCCGCTGCCGCGGCGGCGCGTGATGTTCTCGATCACCACGATCGAGTCGTCCACGACGCGCCCGATCGCGATCGTGAGTGCGCCGAGCGTGAGCACATTGAGCGTGTTGCCGCTCCACAGCAGCCCGATCAGCGTGATCAGCAGCGAGAGCGGAATCGACACGGCCGCGATGATCGTCGAACGCCACGAACCCAGGAACGCGAGAATCACCAGCACGGCGCAGATGAGGCCGAGCCCGCCCTCCACCGAGAGGTCCTTGATCGACTGCTCGATGTACGGGGCCTGATCGAACACCGTCACGAAGTCAGCACGCAGCGTCGGCGCGAGTCGATCCAGCTCCGCGTTGACACCGTGCGAGATGTCGACGACGTTCGCTCCCTGTGCGGGCAGGATCTGCAGCGTGAGCGCGCTCTTGCCGTTGACACGCGACAGGCTCCCCTGCGGAACCGTCTCAAGGACGACATCGGCGAAATCCGCCATTGCCACGACGCCGTCCGCGGTAGCGATCGGCAGCGCCTGGATGTCTTCCACGGAGGCCAGACCCTGCCCGACCGTCACCGACACCTTGCCATCCGCGCCGGCGACCTCGCCAGCCGAGGCTGTGGCCCCGAAGGCCTGCAGCGCGGCGGGAATCCCCGCCGGCTCCACCTTGAGGCGGGAGACATCCGCGGCACGCAGCGCGATCACGATCCGCTGTTCGTCGCGACCCGCGACCTCGACGCGCTGCACGCCGGCCACGCCCTGCAGCGCTGGCACGACCGTGGTCTGGATCGTCTCGCCGAACGCCGGGTCGTCCTTCGTGCTCGCGACGCTGACCACCATCGCGGGCATGCCGTCCATTCCTCCCGAGAGGACCTGCGATTCGCTGCCGGTCGGCAGCACCGGCTTCAACGCGTCGACTGTGCTTCGCAGTGTGCGCAGGGTCTCCTCGTCGTCCTTGCCGAACGCCCATTCGACCTGGATCAGGCTGCTTCCCGCGCTCGTCGTCGAGGTGACGTTCTTCACTCCGGGGACCGTCATGAGCGCCTTCTCCGCGGGCTCGGTCACGCTGCGCGACATCTCCGCGGAACTCAGCCCGTCGGAGGTGAACGACACAGCCGCCATCGGCACCGTCATCGATGGCATGAGCTCTTGTTTGAGGGCTCCCATCGAGATCAGTCCGAAGAGAGCGACGGCGGCGGTGAGGAGCGCGACGAGAAGGCGATTCTTCACGCTGGCACGGGTGAGAGACGTCATGGGGGCCTTTGCGGTCAACTGACGGGAAGAGGGACCCTTCCAGTGTTTCCGGCACCCCGCCTGACGCGCTTCCCCCTACGGGACCATTCGCCTGTCATCCTTTGGACGGACGGCACGACCCGAGCATCGGCCTTCCGGCCAGAATGCCCCTAGGCTGCGAGCCCCAGGTACGGTGCCCACTGCGGGTCACCGCGCTCGGTACCGCGCACCGTCCAGGCGGCGCCGTGCGGGGCACGTGGTGCCATCCGCAGCTCCCACCCCATCTCCTGGGGCGTCCTGTCGCTCTTGGTGTTGTTGCACCGAAGGCAGCAGGCGACCAGATTCTCCCAGGAGTCCTGCCCACCGCGCGAGCGCGGCAGCACATGATCGATGGTCGATGCCGGCTTCGCGCAGTACCCACATCGGTGATTGTCGCGCCGCAGCACCCCTCGTCGCGTCACCGGGACCCGTCTCGCCTGCGGAATGCGCACGTAGCGGGTCAGGAGAATCACCGCGGGACGCTCGTACACCGCGCGTGTGGTCCAGACCGGATCGCCGATGACGCTTTCGATCACCGACGCCTTCTCATTCATGACGAGAACGAGCGCGCGCTTGAACGACACGATCGCGAGGGGCTCATAGCCCGCGTTGAGCACGAGTGTGCGCATCCTGCATCCCTTCGATCCGCCGGGACGGCTTCCCGGCACTCTCGACTTCTCTGCCGCCGCGCAGCGCGGAGGGACGTGCAGGGACGAAAAAAGGCGCTGTCTCTAAGACAGCGCCTTTCTGCACGGTGACACCGTGAAAGTCCTGCATGCAATGCTGCAGAGCGAAGTGTCCGAGTGCATCCGTGGTTCGGATGCCCGGTATTCGCTCCATCAGCTTCCTCCGTCCTGACGACGACGGAATCAGGCTAGCTCATCCTCGTGGGAGATGGATGAATCTGAGATGAACGTGTCCGCCTAAACCGGGAGGATCAGCCGGCGTTGGCGGCGAGCCAGGAAGCCGGGTCGACGATGCCGTCGCCGATGTGCACCTCGAAGTGCAGGTGCGAACCATAGGAGTTGCCGGTGTTGCCGACGACTCCGATGAGCTGACCCGCGGAGACGGTCTCTCCGGCGTTGACAAGGCGGCTGCCGTAGTCCATGTGACCGTAGAGCGTCGAGACCGACTGTCCGCCGATGACGTGGTCGATCACGATCGCGACACCGTAGCCGTAGTAGCCCTCGCTCGACACGCGAACGACGCCGGAAGCGGCAGCGAACATCGGGGTTCCGGTCGGGGCGAGCATGTCCCAGCCCTGGTGTCCGCGGCCCGAGCCCGGGCCCTCTCCGGACGTGAAGGATCCCTGAGCGAGCGGGTACCGGACCTCACCCGAGCCGGGAGCGACCATCGACAGATCGATGCCGGCAAGAGAGGCTCCGCCGGAGCTGGCCACGGCGGCCGCACGGGCGGCTGCGGCCGCTTCTGCCTTCGCCTTCTCGATCTCTTCTGGGGTGGTGGCGCTGAACGTGCCCATGTCGAGGGGAGCGGCCGTGGCCTCGGAAGCGACGACGATGGACTGGGCGTCCTCGGCCGCGAGCTGCTGCAGTGTTGCGGGAGCGGCATCGCTCGGCTTGCTGGCCGCGAAGGCCGGCAGGGCGATGGCCGTGACGAGAGCGCCGACGGCACCGAAGATCGCGATCGAGCGCAAGGGCTTGACCAGCGAACGACCGCTCGGACGCGACGTCTTCGTCTCACGCAGGATGGCCACGCCCTTGGCGCGACCCCGACGGGTGACTCCGTGGTTCTGCGTGTTCTCGATATTCGGGTTGTCGTCGTTCTCGGGCGTTGCGATCTCTACAGCCAAAGCTGGTCCTCCAGCACCTCAGCGCTCGGGTGGCGCAGGCTCGTCACTCGTTTCTCTGGGCACGCGTGATCTTCGGGCACGATGTGCGTTGGTCTCCGTAATGATGACGAGCCGGTGAGGCAACCATCACGGTGATCATCAACTGGCTTCTCGCTGATGACGGTTTGACGTTACCGGAAGATAACGTTTATGTCACCCTCAGAACCTGACAATCCGCGCAGAACACCGAAAATCCGCGGAATTGCGCGGATTATTGGGCGTCGGGAATCGCCACGAGGAAGATGTGCGAAGCGAGCTCAACGGGAAGTTCGAGGCCCTCGTCCTGGCCGTCCATCTCGATCAGCACGTAGCCCTCGCTGAAGCGGTATGAGCCGTGGGCACCGGGAACGACGCCGGCCTCGCGCAGCTGCTGCAGCAGTTCGGGATCGACCTGCGCAGGCTCGGCGAGGCGTCGAACAGTCCCCTCGATGGGTCCGTCCGCGTCCTTGAGCTTCACCACGAGACCGACGACACCCTCATCGAACGTGCGGGCGGTGGCGCTGCCCAGCTGGTCGAGACCGGGGATCGGGTTGCCGTACGGCGACTCCGTGGGGTGGCCGAGCAGCTCGATGAGGCGCAGTTCCACCTGCTCACTCATGACGTGCTCCCAGCGGCAGGCCTCTTCGTGCACGAACGCCCAGTCGAGGCCGATGACGTCAGAGAGCAGGCGTTCGGCGAGACGGTGCTTGCGCATGACGTCGACGGCCTTGCGGCGACCGGCATCCGTCAGCTCCAGCGTGCGATCCTCGGATACGACGACGAGTCCGTCGCGCTCCATGCGGCCCACCGTCTGCGAGACCGTGGGCCCCGAGTGGCCGAGTCGCTCGGAGATCCGCGCGCGCAGCGGAATGATGTTCTCCTCCTCGAGCTCGAGGATGGTGCGGAGGTACATCTCCGTGGTGTCGATCAGATCGGTCATCGCGTTCTCCTAGTCACGGGCTTAGGCAAGCCTACATTCTGTGTCGCCTCCGGAGGCGCGCGCGGCGGAACGGCCCGTCGCGCTCCCCTAGAATCAACCCATGGCGATCGAGATTCCCCGCGAACTTCTGCCCGTCGACGGCCGTTTCGGCTGCGGTCCTTCGAAGGTGCGCCCGGCGCAGGTCGAAGCCCTGGCTGCCGTGGGCTTGTCCCTGCTGGGCACGTCCCACCGGCAGGCGCCGGTGAAGAACCTGGTGGGAAGCGTGCGCGAGGGGTTCTCGTCGCTGTTTCAGCTTCCCGACGGCTATGAGGTCGTGCTCGGTAACGGCGGCTCGACGGCGTTCTGGGATGCGGCATCCTTCGGGCTGATCGAGCAGCGCAGCCAGAACCTCGTCTTCGGAGAGTTCGGCGGCAAGTTCGCGAAGGCGGCTGCTGCCCCGTGGCTGACGGCGCCGGATGTGCGCTCCGCCGAGCCCGGCTCCCTGATCGATGCCGAGGTCGTCGAGGGCGTCGACGTGTACGCGTGGCCGCACAACGAGACCTCCACCGGTGTCGCAGCTCCCATCCGCCGCGTGGCCGCGGATGGCGCACTGACGGTGATCGACGCGACCAGCGCCGCCGGTGGCATCGACTTCGACGCCACCGAGACGGACGTCTACTACTTCGCCCCCCAGAAGAACCTCGGCTCGGACGGCGGGCTGTGGTTCGCGGCCGTCTCCCCCGCCGCGATCGAGCGCATCGAGCGCATCGCCGCGAGCGACCGCTACATCCCCGAGTTCCTCAGCCTGAAGCAGGCGCTCGACAACTCACGGCTCAACCAGACGCTGAACACGCCCGCCCTCACGACCCTGCACCTGCTCGACAGCCAGCTGCAGTGGATCAACGACAACGGCGGACTCTCCTGGGCGGCATCGCGCACAGCAGAGTCCTCGCAGGCGCTCTACGACTGGGCTGAGGCTTCATCGATCGCGACGCCTTTCGTCGCGGATCCCACGCACCGCTCGCAGGTCGTCGTCACGATCGACTTCGACGATTCGGTGGATGCTGCCGCGATCGCCGCGACGCTGCGCGCCAACGGCATCGTCGACACCGAGCCGTACCGCAAGCTCGGCCGCAATCAGCTGCGGATCGCCACGTTCGTCTCGGTCGAGCCCGACGATGTGCGCCAGCTCATCCGCTCCCTCGACTACGTGATCGAGAACAGCGGGTCCTGAACACAGAACTGCCCCGCACGGTGATCCGTGCGGGGCAGTTCTCTCCGAAGGCGGCTTCTGTGCAGTGAAGCCGCCTTCGTGCTGTCATTCTTCTTCGTCCGCGTCGCGGTCGTCGTCATCCGAGTCGTCGTCATCCGAGTCGTCATCGAGCTCATCGATATCGACTCCGTCGACGTCACCGGCGTGCAGCTGACGCTCGTCGTGATCTTCGAGGAAGTCCTCGTCACCCAGGTCGACGTCATCGAGGTCGGCCTCATCGTCATCCGAGTCGTCATCGGACTCGCCATCGGCTTCAGCCGCCTTGGCCTGTGCGGCAAGCTCGGCGGCGTGGGCGCGGTACTCGGCGAGTCGCTCCGCCCACGGCACCCACTCGGGCGCGACCAGTGCGCCGTCACCGGGCAGCAGCTCCGCTTCGAGAACCGTCGGCTCTTCTCCCTCGACGCGCGCGACAGTGACGGTCCAGAACCAACCGGGATAACCGGGCAGTCGGTTCTCGAACCGCAGCGACACCGAGCCGTCGTCCTCGAGGAGGTAGCCCGCGGGCGGCCCCACCGTCGTCGCGGGCGTGATCTCGTGCAGCGCTGCGAGCGCGAGATCACGCGCGTTGATCAGACGCTCGTCGGCGTCAGGCGTCGAGGTCATCAGCAACCTTCCGCAGCACGGCTGCGATCTTGTGTCCCTGACTCGACGAGGGGTAGCGGCCGCGGCGCATGTCGCCGCCGATCGTGTCGAGGAGCTTCACGAGATCTTCGATGATGATCGCCATATCATCGGCGGACTTGCGCTTCGCCTTCGCGAGGCTCGGCGGAGCGTCCAGCACGCGCACGGACAGCGCCTGGAGTCCGCGTTTGCCGTCGGCGACGCCGAATTCCACCCGAGCGCCCTGCTTGACAGTGGCGCCGGCGGGGAGGGCAGAGGCGTGCAGGAAGACGTCCTGGCCTTCATCGGAGGCGATGAAGCCGAACCCCTTCTCGTCGTCGTAGAACCTGACCTTGCCGGTGGGCATGGAGAACCTCGCTGGATGTGCAATCGACCCGAGGGCCGAGGTGGAAAACAGAGTGCGGATGCCGGGCATGCGCGTATCCAGCCTACCGCCCGGGGAGCGACTAGGCTGGGAGGGATG
Organism: Microbacterium sp. GW823-FHT02G05; assembly: GCF_058797175.1. Classification (NCBI taxonomy): domain Bacteria; kingdom Bacillati; phylum Actinomycetota; class Actinomycetes; order Micrococcales; family Microbacteriaceae; genus Microbacterium; species Microbacterium sp. GW823-FHT02G05. Next base: position 1,686,725 of record NZ_JBXAJK010000001.1, on the reverse strand, counting down.
AGCGCCCCGAAGAACTCCCCTGAGGTTCCGATCCGTCGGCTCGACCGATTCCTGGCTGTGACGGCACTGGGCCTTGCCACGGCGGCTGTGCTCTGCTTCTTCACGATCATCATCGCCTCCGCGATGGGAATGTCCCAGGAGGACTTCTCCGTCGGCATGTGGCCGCTCGTCGGGGCCATCCCGCTCTGGGGCCTCCCGCTGGCCATGGTCATGATCCTGACTCTCCTCATCACGAGCTTCGTCCGGAGAGGACGCGCGGCGCGACGCTCCTGACGGAGCCCGTCGAGCACGTCACTCCATGAGCACGCACGCGCGCCCCCTGGCCGACTGGCTTGCCGCGCAGAGCGATGATGCCCTCGCCGTGCTCTTCGCCCGTCGCGGTATCTCGACGCAGGTCTCGTGGCATGATTTCTTCGATGCGGCGGAGTCTCTGCTGGAACCCGCCTCGATCGAGCGGTTCCTCCCCCGTCTGACCCGCGCGGAGGCACAGGCGCTGCTTGAGTCGTCATTCTCACAGACCACCCCAGACTCACGGGCCGACGCAGACGACCTTCTCGCAGACACAGCCCTCCTGCGCAGCGACGGCACTCCCTACCCCGAGGTCGCCGACGCTCTCGCGACCCGCCAGCTCGAGCCCGCCGCGGCTGCGGAGCATACGGTGAAGTCGTCGACCGACATCGATGCCGCCCGTGCCGCCGAGCGCGCCTTCACGGTGGTCCTCGCTCTCGCCGATGTCCTGCTCACGGCCGCAGAGACACCACTTGCCCTGCTCAGCACCGGCGCACTCAGCGCGACGGAGCGCAGGCGGCTCGCGGAGCGGAGCATCCTGGACGATACGGCCGATCTGGATGCGCTCATCTCCTTCGCGCTTGACGCGGGTCTGCTGCACGCCTCTGACCGCACGCTGAACCTCACCGCTCGAGGTGACAGATGGCTTCGCCTGCCCGGCATCGAACGATGGGCCGCTCTCGCCGAGAGCTTCCGCACGCGCCTCGCTCCCGCCCTTCGCACGTCGAGCGGCGGATGGATCGCCCCCTCTCTGTGGGCCAATGCCCATCCGTGGGATCCGGACTGGCCTGCGATCAGCGCCGAGCTCGAGCATCGCGCCGCTCTCCTCGGTCTGACGACCGCGTCAGGCGAGCCCGCGTGGGCACGGCCCCTGCGCCTCTCAGGAACCGCCGACGTGGACGCCCTGCGGACGCTGCTTCCCGTCGAGGTCGATCGCATCTTCCTGCAGAACGATCTGACGGCGATCGCTCCGGGGCCGCTGGTTCCGGCAATGGACCTCCGCCTGCGCCGCCTCGCGCACCGCGAGTCGGCGACACAGGCCTCGTCGTACCGCTTCACCGCCGAGTCTCTGACACTCGCCTTCGCCGAGGGCGAGACCGAAGAGAGCGTGCTGGCGTTCCTGGGTCAGATCTCGCTCACCGGCGTCCCGCAGCCGCTGCGCTACCTGGTCGCGCAATCCGCGCAGCGCCACGGGCTCATCCGCGTGGCCACGGATCCCGACACGGGGCGCACCACGGTCGCGAGCTCCGATCCGCACCTCATCGACACGATGGGCGTCGATCAGAGCCTGCGGCCGCTCGGACTCGTCCGCGAAGACGATCACCTCACGACCAAGGTCGGGCGCGACACGGTCTTCTGGGCGCTGACCGACGCGCGCTATCCGGCATCCGCGGTCGACGCCGAAGGAAACGACACGCGCGCACTGCGCACGCGGGTCACCGAGACACCTTCCCCCGACTCACCCGGCCCCGATGAGCGCTTCGCAGAGCTCATCGCGCGGCTGCGGGCCGCACAGGGTGCGGATGCGGATGCGGCCTGGCTCGATCGCGAGCTCGAGAACGCCGTGCGACGCCGCGCAGCACTCATCGTCGAAGTCGGCATGCCGGACGGGACCACGCGCGAGCTCACGCTCGAAGTCACCGGCCTCGGCGGCGGTCGCCTGCGAGGCCGTGACCGCGCAGCCGACGTCGAGCGCACACTGCCGGTGCGCAGCATCCGATCCACACGACCTGCGGAAGACTGACGCCTTCCCCGACGGAGGCACGTAGAATGGTGGGCTATGTCTGATGGCCCCCTGATCGTCCAGAGCGACCGCACCGTGCTGCTCGAAGTGGCACACGCGGACGCGGAGTCCGCACGCCACGAGCTGGCGATCTTCGCCGAGCTCGAACGGGCACCCGAGCACATCCACACCTACCGCGTCACTCGCCTCGGTCTGTGGAACGCGCGAGCGGCAGGCCACACGGCGGACGACATGCTCGACACCCTGGATCGCTGGTCCCGGTTCCCCGTGCCGCCGAGCGTCTCAATGGACATCCGCGAGACCGTCGACCGCTATGGCCGGCTCGTGATCGAACGCGACGACGAGGGAACGCTCATCCTGCGCTCGTCCGACCCGGCGGTGCTGACGCAGGTCGCACACAACAAGCGCATCTCGCCGTTGCTCATCGGCCACCCGAGCCCCGAGACCTACGTCATCGACGCGTGGGCGCGCGGCCAGATCAAGCAGGAGCTGCTGAAGATCGGCTGGCCCGCGGAGGACCTCGCCGGCTACACCCCCGGCACGCCGCACGACATCGACCTGGCCGAGTCCGGCTGGGAGATGCGCCCGTACCAGCGCCAGGCCGTCGAGGCGTTCGCCAAGGACGGCTCTGGTGTCGTCGTGCTCCCCTGTGGTGCCGGCAAGACCATCGTCGGTGCGGGCGCCATGGCTGCCACGAAGACGACGACGCTGATCCTCGTCACGAACACCGTGTCTGCCCGCCAGTGGCGCGACGAACTCCTCAAGCGCACCTCACTCACCCCCGAGGAGATCGGCGAGTACTCCGGCCAGGCGAAAGAGGTCAAGCCTGTCACGATCGCGACCTACCAGATCCTCACCGCCAAGCGGAAGGGCGCCTATGCGCACCTGGCGCTCCTGGACGCGCTCGACTGGGGTCTCATCGTGTACGACGAGGTGCACCTGCTGCCCGCGCCCGTCTTCAAGCTCACGGCAGACCTGCAGGCGCGTCGCCGCGTCGGCCTCACCGCCACGCTCGTGCGTGAAGACGGCCGCGAGGGCGACGTCTTCAGCCTCATCGGACCGAAGCGCTTCGACGCCCCCTGGAAGCAGATCGAGGCACAGGGGTACATCTCTCCCGCCGCCTGCTTCGAGGTGCGCGTGGACCTGCCGCCGGACGCGCGCATGGAGTATGCGGCCGCGACCGACGACGAGCGCTATCGCCTCGCCGCATCCGCCCCGCAGAAGATCGGAGCTGTGCGCGATCTCATCGCCAAGCACCCCGGCGAGCGGGTGCTCGTGATCGGCCAGTACCTCGACCAGCTCGACGCGCTGTCCGAAGCTCTGAACGCACCGCAGATCACCGGCGCGACGCCCGTCGACGAACGAGAAGAGCTGTACCAGCAGTTCCGTGACGGCGAGATCGAACTGCTCGTGGTGTCGAAGGTCGCGAACTTCTCGATCGACCTCCCCGAGGCATCCGTCGCCATCCAGGTGTCGGGTTCCTTCGGTTCCCGACAGGAGGAGGCTCAGCGACTGGGACGACTCCTGCGACCCAAGCAGTCCGGGCACACCGCGAGCTTCTACACGCTCATCGCACGCGACACGGTCGACCAGGACTACGCGCAGAACCGACAGCGCTTCCTCGCGGAGCAGGGCTACAGCTACACGATCATGGACGCCGACGAGCTCATCTCGGTGTAGCCTCCACGCCCGGCTTCATCCCGCACCGCCAGCACGGGCTGGTGCGGTCATCGAGCATCGCGCCGCACTCGGGGCACACGTGCGACAACCAGCATGCCGAGGAGCCGATGTCGTCATCCATGCGCTGGATGCTACTCCCACGGGCGTGTCGACTCGCCCTCATCGCCCCGGCACGCCCCTCCGGAAGTGATGGATTCGCGCAACGTCACACAGAGTTCAGCCGTTACAGGGCGGAAGTCACCATAATGGGGTCATGACTGAAGCGCGCATCCTGGTCGTCGACGACGAGCCCAACATCCGCGACCTGCTCTCCACGGGCCTGAGCTTTGCCGGATTCACGGTGAAGACGGTCGGCAACGGCGCGGCCACGATCTCGGCCGTCCTCGAAGAAGAACCCGACCTCATCATCCTCGATGTCATGCTGCCCGACATGAACGGCTTCAGCGTGACCAAGCGTCTCCGGGGCGCGGGCTTCACCGCCCCCATCCTGTTCCTCACCGCGAAGGACGACACAGAAGACAAGATCGAGGGCCTCAACGCCGGCGGCGACGACTACGTCACCAAGCCGTTCAGCCTCGACGAGATCGTCGCGCGCGCACAGGCGATTCTTCGTCGCACGATGCAGGCCGACGAAGAGTCGATGATCCGCGCAGGTGAGCTCTCCATGGATCAGGACACGCACGACGTGCAGGTCGGGTCGACGTCGATCGAGCTGAGCCCGACGGAATTCAAGCTGCTTCGCTATCTGATGCTGAACCCGAACCGGGTGCTTTCGAAGGCGCAGATCCTCGACCACGTCTGGGAGTACGACTTCAACGGTGACGCCGGCATCGTCGAGAGCTACATCTCCTACCTCCGTCGCAAGATCGACCCGCACACGGAAGAGCCGGTCATCCAGACCAAGCGCGGCTTCGGCTACATGCTCAAGGTGGGCAAGTCAGCCTGAGCATGTCCTCTCAGCCCGATGCCGTCACCCGCTGGTGGCGGCGCATCAGCCTCCGTGCGAAGGTCACCGGCGTCACGGTCGCTGTTCTCGCCCTTGGGCTGATCGTCACGGGAATCGGCACCGTGCCGATCCTGCGCTCGTCTCTCATCAACAACGTGGAGACGCAGGTCGCGTCGATCGCCGCCGGTGATCGCGCGGAGCGCTTCTTCACGATCGAAGGCGACGGCGCTGGCGGCCTCACCGCCACGGCGTCTCCGAACGCACCGCGGTTCGCTGACGACTTCGTCGCCATCTACGACGCGCAGGGAGTGCTCAGGGCGACCGCCGGCGGGCCCGCGGGCGCCGAATCGCCGATCTTCCCGACGACGTACACGCTCGCGCAGGCGAGCGTCGATGCCGAACGCGGCAAGATCCATGTGCTCGAGGGCACGGACGGGACCGAGTTCCGCGCGGCAGTGGCAGTTCGGGAGACACTGGGCTCGAATGTCACGTACACGCAGATGTCCGCGATGTCGCTGACCGAGGTCGACCACATCATCGGCACCTACTTCGGGGTGTTCACGACGATCGCACTCATCACGATCCTTGTGGCGGCTCTACTCACTCGCGGGCTGGTGACGCTCACATTCCGCCGTCTGGGTCAGGTCGAATCCACCGCGATGTCGATCGCAGCGGGTGACTTCAGCCAGCGCCTGACCGACCTCGAACCCACAACGGAGGTGGGGCGCCTCAACGCCGCGATCAACACGATGCTCGACAGGCTGGATCGCTCGATCGCGCAACGCGAGCGGACAGTGCAGCACATGCGCCGATTCATCGGCGACGCCAGTCACGAACTGCGCACCCCGCTCGTGAGCGTGCGCGGCTATGCGGAGCTGTACCGGATGGGCGCGATTCGCGGTGAGGAGGACACGGCCCGAGCGATGGAGCGCATCGAGAAGGAGGCCGTGCGAATGGGCGTCCTCGTCGAAGACCTCCTGGCACTCGCGCGTCTCGACGAACAGCGTCCCCTCACGATCGCTCCGCTCGATCTGCGGCCGCTGGCCAATGATGCGGCCCTCGATGTCCGGGCCGCCTCGCCCGGACGCATCGTGACGGTGATCGACACGACAGCCGACACCGCGCCTCCGCCGCCCTCAGACCCCGTGCTGAGCCCGGAGCGCCCCGCCGGCCCCATCCCGCCGCGTGGGCGCCCCGGCAATGCGCTCGGCCGTCTCCTGCGTCGTCCACGTGAGGCTCCCGCCGTTCCGACGATCGACTTCTCGGAGGCTGAGGTCGTGCCGGTGCTGACGCCGCCGATCATCCTCGGCGAGGAGAACAAGGTGCGTCAGGTGATCGCGAACCTGCTCGGCAATGCCCGCCGGTTCTCTCCCGAGGAGTCGCCGATCGAGATCGTTCTCGGCGCGGACCGTCGCGCTGGCATCGGCTGGGTCTCGGTCGTCGACCACGGCGAGGGCATCCCGGAGCAGATTCGTGAGCAGATCTTCCAGCGCTTCTGGCGTGCGGACAACTCCCGAGCCCGCGAGACGGGCGGCTCGGGTCTGGGCCTGGCGATCGTCGCATCGATCGTGCACGCCCTGAACGGCTCCGTGCAGGTCGATGAGACCCCCGGCGGAGGTGCGACCTTCCGGGTCTCGTTCCCGCTGGCACCGCTCGCGACGGCGAGCCATCTCTACGAAGACACCCAGCCGCTGGCACCGCTCACCCGCTGACGGCGATCCGTTTCCTGCACAGCACGCGTTCCGTGGAGACTCTGCACGACTGCCGTGCGCACCACGGGCGCCGCAGAATGACATCCGTAGCGTCGAGGTACTCGCGAAAGGAGCACTCATGACCGTCTTCACCGTCGACACCGATGCCGTCATCGCCACCACCAACTCGGTGCGAGGCACCTCCGACCGGATGCAGGCCGAATCCACCGCCATGATGGCGCAGCTCACACAGCTGCAGAGTTCCTGGACCGGAACCGCCGCCAACGCCTTCCAGGCGTGCGTCGAAGAGTGGCGAGGCGCGCAGGCGCACCTGGAGCAGGCGCTCGCCTCGATCAGCGTGGCGATGGCGAATGCGGCCACGCAGTATGCCGATGCCGACCAGTACTCCGCGGGTCTCTTCCGCTGACGAATGGTGCGGCGCTCGCCGCGCGAACGGAGAAGGGCCCCGGCGCAGTGCCGGGGCCCTTCTCGTGTTCAGACCGTGGGTCTCTTCAGACTCAGAAGTCCATGCCACCCGTCGGGTCGCCCATCGGAGCGGCGGCCTTCTCGGGCTTGTCGGCGACGACGACCTCGGTCGTCAGGAACAGCGCAGCAATCGACGCCGCGTTCTGCAGAGCCGAACGCGTGACCTTCGCCGGGTCGATGATGCCCTGTGCGAAGAGGTCGCCGTACTCGCCCGTGGCCGCGTTGAGGCCGTGGCCGGCGGGAAGCGATGCCACCTTGTGTGCGACGACACCCGGCTCGAGACCGGCGTTCAGCGCGATCTGCTTGAGCGGAGCCTCGATGGCAACGCGAACGATGTTCGCGCCCGTGGCCTCGTCACCCGTGAGCTCCAGCGCGTCCAGCGCCTTGGTGCCCGACTGGATGAGCGCGACGCCACCGCCGGGGACGATGCCCTCTTCAACTGCTGCCTTCGCGTTGCGGACGGCGTCCTCGATGCGGTGCTTGCGCTCCTTGAGCTCGACCTCGGTGGCCGCGCCCGCCTTGATGACGGCGACGCCACCGGCGAGCTTCGCGAGGCGCTCCTGGAGCTTCTCGCGGTCGTAGTCGCTGTCGGTGTTGTCGATCTCGCGGCGGATCTGGGTCACACGACCCTCGATCTGGTCGGCGTCACCGGCGCCCTCGACGATGGTGGTCTCGTCCTTGGTGATGATGACCTTGCGTGCACGACCGAGCAGGTCGAGCGTGGCGTTCTCGAGCTTGAGGCCGACCTCTTCGGTGATGACCTGGCCACCCGTGAGGATCGCGATGTCCTGCAGCTGCGCCTTGCGACGGTCGCCGAAGCCGGGAGCCTTGACGGCAGCCGACTTGAAGATGCCCTTGAGCTTGTTGAGCACGAGCGTCGCGAGAGCTTCGCCCTCGACGTCCTCCGCGATGATGACGAGCTCCTTGCCGTCCTGGATCACCTTGTCGACGACAGGCAGAAGGTCCTTGATGTTGGAGATCTTCTGGTTTGCGATCAGGATGTACGGGTCTTCGAAGACCGCTTCCTGACGCTCGGGGTCGGTGACGAAGTAGGGGTTCAGGTAGCCCTTGTCGAAGCGCATGCCCTCGGTGAGCTCGAGCTCGGTGCCGAAGGTCTGCGACTCCTCGACGGTGACGACGCCTTCCTTACCGACCTTGTCAATCGCCTCGGCGATGAGCTCGCCGATCGCGGCGTCTGCCGCGGAGATCGATGCGGTCGCGGCGATCTGCTCCTTCGACTCGATCTCCTTCGCGCTGGCGAGGAGCTCGGCCGTGATGGCGGCGACAGCCTTCTCGATTCCGCGCTTGATCGAGATGGGGTCGGCGCCGGCTGCAACGTTACGCAGTCCTTCGCGCACGAGCGCCTGAGCGAGAACGGTCGCCGTGGTCGTACCGTCACCGGCGACGTCATCGGTCTTCTTCGCGACCTCCTTGACGAGCTCCGCACCGATCTTCTCGTACGGGTCGTCGAGCTCGATCTCCTTGGCGATCGAAACACCGTCGTTCGTGATCGTGGGGGCGCCCCACTTCTTCTCGAGAACGACGTTGCGGCCACGCGGGCCGAGCGTCACCTTGACAGCGTCAGCCAGAATGTTCAGGCCGCGCTCGAGGCCGCGACGGGCCTCCTCATCGAAAGCGATGATCTTTGCCATGAGTCTTGTCGTCCCTCCTGGACGTGGAAGTTGAGGATTTAGCACTCACTGATAGCGAGTGCTAATGCCATTCTGGCACTCGACCCTACCGAGTGCAAGCCAACTCCGCTCCTGGCGAAACGGGACGGGACTACTCCGCCGGGGCGTCCTCCGGCGCGTCCTCCGGCGCGTCTTCCGGAGCGTCCGCGGGTGCCTCGGGCGCCCGATCCAGTCCGATCACGACCGTCAGCTGCTTGCCGCCCTCGGCGACATCACCCGCATGGACATCACTCTGCGCAACCGGCACTCCCCCGAGGACCTCGGCAAGTCCGAGCGCCGCAGGGCGGTCTGCATCGGCGACGTAGTAGATCGTCGTCGTCGCGAAGTCCTGGGCGTTCGCGTCTCCCGCGATGACCGCGGCCGCGGGCCATCCGGCATTCACGATCGTGTCGCGAGTCGTCGCTGCCAGGTTCGGCGTCGTGGTCGCATTCAGCACCAAGACGGAGTACGTCGTATCGACGACGCCGGTCTCCTTCGGCTGCGGCGCCACGGTCTCGACCGCCTGCGGAAACAGCGATACCTTGCCCATGACGATCATCGCTCCGAAGATTCCGGCGACGACGAGGACGAGGACGGCGACCGCCGACCACAGCAGGACGACAGCGCCGTTCATGCCGGGGTTCTCGGCGCGGTGCGCTCCTACGCGTCCCTGCGTACGCGGGACATCATCGAATCGATCACGAATTACGGGTGCTGGCACCCCTCGATGCTATCCGCACCGACCTGTGCGCGTGACGATCAGACTCTCAGCCGCGGTAGCCCGCACTTCGGGCGACGCGCCGCTCGACGCTCTGCTCCTCGCGTCGGCGCAGGCGACGAACGAGCATCGGGTCGTGAGCGAGGGCACGCTCGGTGAGGATCAGTCGCGCGAGCAGCTGATAGTAGCGGGCGGGCGCAAGCTCCAGCTCGACGCGAATCGCCTGCTCCTTCGCCCCGCTGTGCTGCGGCCAGCGCGCCTCCATCATGAGGATCTCGCGCTCGCGCTCGCTCAGCTCCTCCGTCATACCTCCAGGCTACGGCGGGCAGGGCTCGCATCCACGCAGGCGCGCTCGCGTGGCATCCGCATGCCCCCGCCCGGCCGAAATGGGTTGAGAATAGATGCAACACAGGAGGATCCATGTCGTACCGCGTGAACAAGACCGATAGCGAATGGCGCGCCGAGTTGGACGAGTCCAGCTACGCCGTCCTGCGCCAGGCCGCGACCGAGCGCCCCTGGACCGGCGCACTTCTCGACGAAGAACGTGCAGGCCTCTACGCCTGCGGCGCGTGTGGCGCGGAGCTGTTCCGCAGTGGCACGAAGTTCGATTCCGGATGCGGCTGGCCGAGCTTCTACGAGTCGATTCGCCCGGAGGCCGTCGAGCTCATCGAGGACACGACCCTCGGCATGGTGCGCACCGAAGTGCGCTGCGCCGCGTGCGGTTCACACCTCGGCCACGTCTTCCCCGACGGTTTCGGCACGCCCACAGGCGACCGCTACTGCATGAACTCGGTTGCGCTGAACTTCCAGCCCGACGCCGCTCCCGAGTCGTGACCGCACTCGACGCGATCCGCGCACGCCAGTCCCGATCCAAAGTCACCGATGTCGCCCCCTCGCACGAGGATCTCGTCACCCTGGTCGCTGCGGCCGGTCGCGTCGCGGATCATTCCTCGCTGCGCCCGTGGCGTCTGATCGAGCTGCGCGGTGACGATCGCCTCGTCCTGGGCGCGGCGATCGCGAAAGCGCAGGGCGACAAGTCCCCCTCGAGCAAGCCCCTGCGCGCACCCCTGCTGATCGCGGTGGTCGCCAGCTATCGCCCCAGCGAGAAGGTTCCGATGTGGGAGCAGGAGGCTGTCGCATCCGGCGTCGCCCATATGCTCAGCCTGCTGCTTGACGAGGCCGGCTGGGGCGTCATCTGGCGCACAGGCCACTACACCCGCTCGCGAGCTGTCGCGAAGGCGCACGGTCTCGGCAAGAACGAGCAGCTGCTCGGCTGGCTGTACGTGGGCGGAAAGCCCGCGGGCAAGCCCGGGCGACGCAAAGAGATCAAAGCCCGCGAGCTGATGTCGCGAATGCCCGCGCCGAAGCCGAAGAAGGACGCGGATGCTGCGCCCGTCGAGGCGCCCGCGAAGAAGGACAAGAAGAACAAGAAGGACAAGCCGAAGAAGGCGAAGAAGAAGTCCTAACCGCGGCGACGACGGGGCATCGCCGCAAACACGGCCGCGAGCCCGACGAGCACCATCGTGATGATCTGCCATACGGCGGGACCTGCCGCCGCGGGCCAGATGAGGTCGATGATCGCGGACGTCAGCAGCTGACCGAGCACGGAGCCGAGCCCCAGCAGGAGCACACCGATCCTGGCGACGATGAACGTGCCGAGCAGGATGTACACGACACCGATCAGGCCCCCGACGTACAGCCACGGCTCGGTCGGGAACGGCGCGGGCGGCCCCGTGACGGCGATGTTCACGATCGCGGCGACCGCGAGCAGAATCGCACCGCCGAAGAAACTGGCGAAGGTCGCCACGATCGGGGACTGCACCCGCTGCGCCAGACGCCCGTTCGCGGCGGACTGCCAGGCGATGCCGACGCCAGCGACGAACGGCAGCAGCAGCATCCACAGCGGCGCCTGCGAGAGCACGTCACCACCGAGCGAGATCCCCACTGCGACGAGCACGAGAGCCCCGCCGATGACGCGACCAGGTGTCACCGCGACGACACCGGCCGGCCCAAAGCCGATGCGATCGAGCACGAGGCCGTGCAGGGTCTGACCGGCAACCACGCCGACGGTGAAGAGCGCGACACCGAGGGCTCCGGCGACCAGCCCCTGCGTCGAGACGGTGAGCGCGCCGCAGGCGCCGCCAAGGAGCATCCAGAACGGGATGGCCCGGTTGCGCAACCCGTTCCACAGCGTGACGACTCCGCGTCGCGCACGCGGCATGAGGGGCACAAGAACGAAGAGCGCGATCAGGCCGACACTGAAGGAGACGAAACCGGCGAGGATCCCGTCGTCGAGCGTGACGCCCAGGACGCCGTTGATCCGCGCCTGGATGGCCGTCATCACGCCGATCGACACCGCACTGCCGACCGCGATGATCGTGGGCATGCGGGCGGCGGAGTTCTCGGTCACTCGTCCAAGGGTACCGCTGGTCGCCGCATGTCCTGTCGGATGTCGGCGGCCGCGCGTACTCTGACGTCATGTGCGCGAGCTATGGGCTGGACCCCCGCTACAACGACGATGAGTACCGCGCTGCCCTCGAGGCGAACATGCTCGAGGGTCTGCGCGCCTGGTCTCGCGAGAACGCGGGCGAGGTCCTTCTCCCCACAGGCAAGAACCTCCGCAACCTGAATCCGATCATCCGCGGCTCAGATCGCTGGGAACTCGGCTGGTGGGGGTATCTCGTGAACGGAGTACCCGCGGGATTCGCCTCCATCAACACGCGCTCCGAGCGACTGGCATCGGCGCGCGGCGGCCTTCCCGAGCGCGCGATCGTCCCCGCGTCGTACTGGCGCGAGATGCAGAAGCCCTCGCGCATCTGGCAGCACTTCGCACTCCCCGGCGACGAGATGCTCGGCCTCGCCGCCGTCGCGCGCCCGGGGCGCACCGCAGACGGGCTCGAGGTCACCTGCTTCAGCATCGTGATGGAAGACGCCAGAGACCGTGTGCGCGAGATTCATGATCGGATGCCCCTGCTCATCCCCGCGGGCTTCGCCGAGGAGTGGCTCTCCAGCGATGCACCTGCGGCCGAGCTGATCAGCGCCGCTGCCGGGGCATCCGCCGGCGTGGCATCGCGCATCGAAGTGCAGCCGCAGCGACCGCAACAGCAGAATCACACTCTGTTCTGACGAGAAACTCCCTCGCTCTTCGCAGAGAACGAGGGAGATTCCTGATGTGTGCCGACTACAGGACTTGAACCTGCAACCCCCGTATTACAAGTACGGTGCGCTACCAATTGCGCCAAGTCGGCGAGACCGTCCGCTCCGATGACGGTGCGGGGTCGCCCCCAGTCTACGGGGCAGATTCAGCTCGCCGGAACAGTCTCGGTCGGACTCGGCGTGGGCGTCGGCGTGGGCGTGGAGAAGTACGCATCGCTGGCGATGTCCTGGACGAACTGCGAGAACTCCGCCGGGTCGTCGAGCGCGCCCACGTATGCGCGGCCGTTCACGACGATCGTCGGGGCGCCGTTCAGAACGAGATCCTTGGATCCGGGCAGAGGCCCCTCGAGGGCGCGGGCCGTGGCGTCCTTCGCCCAGGAGGCGAAATCCTTGCCCTGGATGCAGGCACGCACGTCCTTCGGTCGTTCCACGCCTACGGCGACCGCGATGTCCGCCAGCTCTTCATCGCTCTTTCCAGCGGTGTCGAGCTCCGGCTGGCTGAGCAGCAGCTCGTGGTTGTACGCGGCGAACTTGTCATTCGACAGCGAGGCCACGCAGGCCGATGCCGCAGCCGCACGCAGCGAGTACTTGGTACCGCTGGAGTTGGCAGTCAGGAGAGCGACAGGGTGATACGCGACGGTCGCCGCGCCCTGGTCGATCCAGCTCGCCAGCTGGCGCGCGTTGGCGCGCTCGAACTGGCCGGCACCCGGCGAGAGGTAGTCCACATAGACATGGATGTCGACCGCACCCGCGGCCACCGTCGGCAACGCCGTGGGAGCGGGCGTGGCAGTCGCGTCATCCGGGGTCGGCGTCGCCGGAATCTCACCCGTGTCTTCCGCGCTGACCGCACGAAGCACAACGCCGTCGTCCTTCATGTTCGAGGGTGTGAGCTCGGGCTTGGACGCCGAGGAGCTGACGGCCCACACGACTCCGGCTGTGATGCCACCGACAACGAGAACCGCCACGATCCCGAGCACCGAGCGTCGGATGACGCGGGCTCTGGACTGCTGGGCATGCACCTGCTGGGCCTTTTCCCGGACCGCCTCGCGCGAATTGCGGGTGGTGGGGACGTTCGGCGTCTCGTCGCTCGACATCGTTCCTCTTGAGAGTTTGCGGGGATGGGTTTCCCCCAGTGGATTGCGCGAAGCAATAGATCGATGTTAACGAGACAGGCTGAGAAATTCCCAGACACGGCCGGTCATGCCATACTGAATCTGGCCCAAAGACGGGCCACGGCGGATCGCACCGCCGCTTCCATCACGAAGGATCGCCCGGCACGTACCGCCGGTGAAGGAGAAATGCCATGGCATCTGTCACTTTTGACGACGCAACCCGCCTGTACCCCGGCGGCACCCGCCCGGCTGTCGACAAGCTGAACCTCGAAGTGGGCGACGGCGAGTTCCTCGTCCTGGTCGGCCCCTCCGGCTGCGGTAAGTCCACCTCGCTGCGTATGCTCGCCGGCCTCGAAGAGGTCAACGCCGGACGCATCCTCATCGGCGACCGCGACGTCACGGACGTTCCGCCGAAGGACCGCGACATCGCCATGGTCTTCCAGAACTACGCCCTGTACCCGCACATGACGGTCGCCGAGAACATGGGCTTCGCCCTGAAGATCGCCGGCGTCAACAAGGACGAGCGCGCCGCTCGCGTGCTCGAGGCCGCGAAGCTCCTCGACCTCGAGGACTACCTGACCCGCAAGCCGAAGGCCCTCTCGGGTGGTCAGCGTCAGCGTGTCGCCATGGGTCGCGCGATCGTGCGTCAGCCCCAGGTGTTCCTCATGGACGAGCCGCTGTCGAACCTCGACGCGAAGCTCCGTGTCCAGACCCGTACGCAGATCGCGTCGCTCCAGCGCCGCCTGGGCGTCACCACGGTCTACGTCACGCACGACCAGACCGAGGCTCTCACCATGGGTGACCGCATCGCTGTGCTCAAGGACGGTCTGCTGCAGCAGGTCGGCACCCCGCGCGACCTGTACGAGAAGCCCGAGAACGTCTTCGTCGCCGGCTTCATCGGCTCGCCCGCGATGAACCTGTTCGCGACCGACCTCGTCGATGGCGGCGTGCAGTTCGGCTCGGAGGTCGTCCCGCTTGACCGCGACACCGCGGGTCGCGCGAACGGCAGCCAGGTCACGATCGGCGTGCGTCCGGAAGACATCACGGTCGGCCCCGCCGACGGCAAGGGCCTGTCTGTCACGGTCGACCTCGTCGAGGAACTCGGTGCAGACGGCTACCTCTACGGTCACGCCGAGGTCGCGGGCAAGCGCACCGAGATCGTCGCGCGCGTTGATGGCCGCAACCACCCGAACGCGGGCGAGACGGTCACGCTGGCTGCGAACCCGGGTCACGTGCACGCGTTCGACATCGAGTCCGGCAGCCGCCTGAACGCCGCGCCGATCGTTTCGGCGTAACTTTCACAGAGCGCGGCACGGGCAGACCTCGGTCTCCCGTGCCGCGCTCTTTTCGTCCGCGAGAACGAGAGGTCTCGGATGCAGAAGTCGTTGAGCATCACGGCGAGCACGGTCGATCCCGGACTGCTGGCGCTGCCGTGGTCGACGCCACTGGCCAAGTGGCCCTCCCAGACCATCGTGTCGCTTCCGAAGGGCCTGTCCCGGCACCTCGTCCGATTCGCGGATCTGTCGGGTCGCGTCGTGGCCGTCAAGGAGACGACGGAGGAGATGGCCCGGCGCGAGTACGAGATGCTCGGCAATCTCGCGCGCCTTGCGGTGCCGTGTGTGGAGCGGGTCGCGGTGATCGCCGGTCGCGCGGATGCCTCCGGCACTCCCCTGCCTGCAGCTCTCGTGACCACGCACCTGCGCTTCTCAATGCCGTATCGCGCCCTGTTCACTCAGGTGCTGCGCCCGGACACCGCCACCCGCCTCGTCGATGCCCTCGCACTCCTGCTCGTGCGCCTGCACAACGTCGGGTTCTTCTGGGGCGACGTCTCCCTGTCGAATGCCCTCTTCCGTCGCGACGCCGGTGCATTCGCCGCGTACCTCGTCGACGCGGAGACGGGCGAGCTGCATGAGAGCGGACTCACCGACGGACAGCGCCTGCACGACCTGGACGTCGCCCGCACGAACATCGCCGGGGAGATCATGGACCTGGCCGCGGGCGGTCGGCTGGAGCACGGCGTGGACGCCGTCGCGATCGCCGATGGCATCGTCTCCTCGTACCACTCGCTGTGGGCGGCACTCACCGCGCATGAGTCCTTCGCCGCGGGTGAGACCTGGCGCATCACCGAGCGCGTCGAAAAGCTCAACGCGCTCGGCTTCGACATCGGCGAGATGTCGATTCAGACGACGGCGGATGGCACGCGCGTACAGATCCAGCCGAAGGTCGTCGACGCGGGGCACCACCAGCGACGCCTCATCCGCCTCACAGGTCTCGATGTCGAGGAGAACCAGGCGCGCCGCCTGCTGAACGATCTCGACGAGTTCCGCGCCCGTTCCACCAAGGACTGGGTCGACGAGGAGATGTACGCGCACGAGTGGCTGACGCGAGTCTTCGAGCCGGTTGTTCGCGCGATTCCCTACGATCTGCGGGCGAAGCTCGAACCGGCGGAGGTGTTCCACCAGGTGCTGGAGCACCGCTGGTACCTCTCGCAGGCGCAGGGGCGCTCCGTGGCGCTGGCTGAGGTGCTCACGTCATACATCGATCAGGTACTGCGCCACCGTCGAGATGAGGCGACGATCATGGGACCGCCGACCGAGACGATGTCTCTGCCTGTGATCACCGGGATGATCGATCTCGACGACGACGCGGATGCGGTCGACTGGCGCGATCTGGTCTGAACGGAGCTCAGTAGCCGACGGTGAAACGCGCACGGTGGTGCGCGGGGCGCTCGATCTCGTCGACGATCGCCATCGCGAAGTCGGCGCCGGAGATCGTGGAGGTGCCGTCTGCGTCGCGGATCACCACGCCATCGTCACCACGGCGGTAGTGCCCGGTGCGCTCGCCCTCGACCCACGGACCGAAGACCTCAGCGGGGTGCACGAAGAACCAGTCCAGCGACGGGTCGGATGCCTCAAGCAGAGCCAGTGCGTCGATTCCGGCCTGCGCCTCGTGCTTGTACTCCTCGGGGAAGTCGAGATCGAACAGACGCGGGCCGCCTGGTGCGGTGAGGCTTCCGCCCGCACCGCCCACGACGCCCAGTCGAGCCGACGTGCCGGTGAGCGCTGCGGCGACTCCGCCGAGGGCGTCGACAGCCAGGTCGCTCATGTCTCCCCGAGGAGAGAGCGACGAGATGACAGCATCCGCACCATCGACGACCTGACGTACGGCTTCAGCGTCGAGCACCGAACCCTGCACGTAGCTCGTCCCTTCCACCGGAGCCTCAGGGACAGAGCGGGAGAACGCCACGACCTCATGCCCCCGCCGCACCGCCTCTGCGACGATGTGTCCTCCGGCATAGCCGGTTCCTCCGATGACGACGATGCGAGCCATGTGGTGTCCTTCCGATCGGGCGCAATATCAAGCGAAACGCCGCGGTCGAATCGGGTATTCCCGAGCCGACCGCGGCGTTCTCACAACGTTTCCGTGTCTTACTTCGCCGCCCGCGTCGTCGCGACCTGGTACAGCGCGACGGAGGTCGCGATACCGGCGTTGAGCGACTCGGTCGCGGTGGAGATCGGGATCGAGACGATCTGGTCGCAGGTCTCGGTGACCAAGCGCGAGAGACCCTTGCCCTCGGAGCCGACGACGATCACGACGGGGCGGTCAGCGAGTTCGAGCGCCGGAAGGGAGACATCACCGTCACCGTCGAGCCCGAGCACGAAGACGCCCTGCTTCTTGAACTCCTTCAGCGTGGTCGTCAGGTTCGGGGCGAGAGCGACAGGCAGACGCGCAGCAGCGCCGGCGCTGGTCTTCCATGCGGCGGAGTTGACGCCGGCGGAGCGACGCTGCGGCAGGATGATGCCGTGTCCGCCGAAGGCTGCCGTCGAGCGGATGATCGCGCCGAGGTTGCGCGGATCGGTGATGCCGTCGAGTGCGACGAACAGCGGAACCTGGCCGCGGTCGATGACCTTCTCGAGCAGGTCCTGCGGGTGGGCGTACTCGTAGGGCGGCACCTTGATGGCAACACCCTGGTGCACGCCGTCGAAGCCCGCCATGCGGTCAAGCTCCTGGCGCGTGACCTCCATGACCGGAATACCCCGGTTGGTGGCGATCGAGAGCATCTCCTTGACACGGTCGTCCATCTCGACGCGCTGCGCGACGTACAACGCCGTCGCGGGGATCTTCGTGCGCAGTGCTTCGAGCACAGAGTTGCGTCCGGTGACGGTCTCGATGTCAGCAGCCGCATCCTTCGCGCGCACCTGACGATTCGGGTTGCTGCCCGACTGCGGACGCTGACCGGGCTTGCCCTTTCCACCGGCTGCCGCGAAACGCTCGGCCGCAGCCTTGCGCTTGCCTGCCGGGTGCCAGGCGCGATCCTCAGCCTTCGGGGTCGGGCCGCGACCCTCCAGCGCCTTGCGGCCGAGGCCGCCCGTGCCCTTCGAAGGGCCCTTCTTCTTCTTGCCCGCAGAGGGGTTTCCGAACTTAGCCATCAATGCTCCAATGTGTTCCGTCGGGGCCGTCTTCGAGCACGATGCCCGCTGCGGCGATCGCATCGCGGATGCGATCCGCTGCGGCCCAGTCTTTGTCTGCGCGCGCCTGGGCGCGCTGGGTGATCATGGTCTGCACGAGGACGTCGAGAGCGGATGCTTCGGCGCCTCCCTGTGCGTGCGCCCATTCGGGGGCGGCGGGGTCGAGTCCGAGCACGCCGAGCATGCGCGACACCGACACCGCGTGTCCGAGGGCTGTCGCACTGTCTCCGGCGTCGAGTGCCGAGTTGCCGGCGCGCACGGTCTCGTGGACGACGGCGAGTGCCTGCGGGACGCCCAGGTCGTCATCCATCGCCGCCGCGAACGCATCCGGAACCGAGCCGTCGCCCGCACTGGCACCGGCAGCGCGGGCGACGCGCTCCAGGAACGAGCGGATGCGACCGAGCGCCGCCTCTGCCTCCTGCCAAGACCCTTCGGTGAGATCGAGGCTGGAGCGGTAGTGGGCGGCGGCAAGCGCGTAGCGAACGACAAGCGGGTCATGTTCGGCGAGCACATCGGCGGCGAGCGTGAAGTTTCCGAGAGACTTCGACATCTTCTGTCCGCCCACGGTCACAAGACCGTTGTGCATCCAGTACTGTGCAAAGCCGTCGCCTGCGGCGGTGGACTGGGCCAGCTCGTTCTCGTGGTGCGGGAAGCGAAGATCGAGGCCGCCCCCGTGGATGTCGAACTCTGCACCGAGGTAGCGCTTGGCCATGGCCGAGCACTCGATGTGCCAGCCCGGACGACCCGCACCCCACGGCGACTGCCAGGTCGCGTCCGCGGGCTCGCCGGCCTTGGCACCCTTCCACAGCGCGAAGTCCTGGGGGCTGCGCTTGCCGCGGGGATCCGCGTCTTCTGCCGCTTCCATCGCGTCGACCGACTGTCGAGTGAGCGAGCCATAGGCGCTCCACGAGCGCACGTCGAAGTAGACATCGCCCGAGCCGTCCGCGGCCGGGTAGGCGTGCCCGCGCTCGATGAGCTGCGTGATGAGCTCCTGCATCTGCGGAATCGAGGCCGTGGCCCGTGGTTCGTACGTCGGGGCGAGGATTCCGACGGCAGCGTACGCAGCAGTGAACTCCCGCTCCATGCGGTAGGCAAGCGCCCACCATGGCTCGGTATCGGTGGCGTTCGCCAGCACCTTGTCGTCGATGTCGGTGACGTTGCGCACGAAGGTCACGCGACCGTGCCGGTGCGTGAGCCAGCGGCGCAGGATGTCGAAGCTGAGCGCCGCGCGCACATGCCCGATATGCGGGCCGGACTGCACCGTGGGTCCACACACGTACATCGTGGCGTTCTCGGGATCGAGAGGCACGAAGTCGCGCAGTTGCTGCGCGCGGGTGTCGTAGAGGCGGAGAGTCACCGCTCAAGCTTACTTTGCCCGCCGCCGCTTCCCCTGAGCGTGTCGCGCGCGACCCAGATCAGATCGGAAAAACGACGGCAACCGCGGTCACGGAGATGCCTTCGCTGCGCCCCGGGAAGCCGAGCCCGTCCGTCGTGGTCGCCCCGACAGCCACGGGTGCGCCACCGAGCGCGGCCGAGAGCACGGCTTCGGCTTCGGCCCGACGGGCACTGAAACGAGGGCGATTCGCCTGGAACTGCACCGAGACGTTGCCGATCGTGAAGCCGGCCTCGTGCAGCAGCTCGCGCGTGCGCCGCAGGAAGACATCGGCGTGCGCGCCGGCGAACTCCGGATGCGCCGTGCCGAAGTGCTGACCGATGTCACCGAGCCCCGCCGCGCCGAGAAGCGCATCCACGATCGCGTGCGCCACGGCGTCACCGTCGGAGTGCCCGGACAGCGGCGTCTCCCCCGGCCATTCCAGCCCCGCCAGCCACAGCGAGCCTTCGCCGCCGAAGGCGTGCACATCGGTGCCGATGCCCACCCGAGGAATTGCCGCAGCCGGAACACGCGGGGCCAAGAGCATCCGCGCGCGCTCCAGATCAGCCGGCGTCGTGATCTTGAAGGCCCTCTCGGAGCCCTCGATACGACGCACCGGGTAGCCGGACGCGGCGAAGAGCTGCGCGTCGTCGGTGTACTCGACGCCCGGCTCGGCCGCGGCGAACGCAGCGACGAGAAGCGCCCGCGGGAACCCCTGCGGCGTCTGTGCGGCGACCAGCACTGAGCGGTCCACCGCCGCGGTCACGCTGTCAGCTTCTACCCGCTTGAGCGTGTCGATCACGGCGAGCGCGGGAATCACCCCGGAGTCGGGTGTCACCGCGGCGGCGACGGCGTTGATCAGCTCCGGTGGCGTGAGCGCGCGCGCAGCATCATGCACGAGAACGGTCGTGATGTCCGCCCACACCTCCGCAAGCCCTGCCGCGACGGAATCGTGCCGTGTGGCGCCTCCTGTGACGACGCGGACCAGGGGCATCCGATCCCCGGCGGCCGTCTGCGCCTCCGCCTCCGCCTCGCCCTCGTATCCGGCGGGCGCGACGATGATCACCTGCGCCGTCTCGGCGGCGAAGACGCCGTCGAGGGCGTGCCGCAGGATGCTGCGCTGATCGATACCGACGAAGGCCTTGGGTACTCCAGCACCGAGGCGAGTGCCGGAGCCTCCGGCAACGATGATGATCGCGGTCTGCGGCACAGCGAGGAGAGTCACGCTCTCACGTTACCCGCGGTCGCGGCTCGTGCCCACAACACGAAAGAGGCGGATGCCGGAGCATCCGCCTCTTTCGTGAATCGTGTCGTCGCTCAGGAAGCGAGCACCTCGTCGAGAAGCGCTCCGGCCTTCTCTTCGTCGGTCTTCTCGGCGAGAGCGAGCTCGGACGTCAGAATCTGACGAGCCTTCGCCAGCATGCGCTTCTCACCCGCGGAGAGACCGCGATCCTGATCACGGCGCCAGAGGTCGCGGACGACCTCGCTCACCTTGATGACGTCACCCGAAGCAAGCTTCTCCAGGTTCGCCTTGTACCGACGCGACCAGTTGGTCGGCTCTTCGGTGAAGGGGGCGCGCAGAACCTCGAACACGCGGTCGAGACCCTCCTGGCCGATGACATCGCGGACACCGACGAGATCAACATTCTCGGCGGGAACCTCAATGATCAGGTCACCCTGGGTGACATTGAGCTTCAGGTACTTCTTCGTCTCACCCTTGATCACGCGGTCTTTGACCTCGATGATCGTGGCGGCCCCGTGGTGCGGGTAGACGACTGTTTCGCCAACCTCAAAAAGCATAAAGTCGTGTCCTTTCGGCAATCTCCAGGATACCACAGCGGGCATGCACTAGGGTTTGCCGAGCACATCGCGCGGAGGTGCAACACAGTCGGGCTCTGCGGAAGGCCTAGAATGGTCGAGGACTGTCACGCCGCACCTCAGGAGGACCCGTGAAATCGCGCCTTGTAGCGTCTCTCGCCATCAGCGCTGCCGTCATCGTCGGCGCAACCGGCTGCTCCATGATCTCGCCTGTGGCGACTCAGATCCAGTACTCGGCATCGGACGGCGTCAACGTTCCCGGTGACGGCCCCGTGCTCGTGCGCAACGCACTCATCGTGGCCAGCGAAGACGGCACCCTCGGCAACTTCGTCGCGGCTCTCGTCAACGACACCCAGGAGACGGCCAGCATCACGATCGAGGTCGAAGGCCTCGCACCCGCGACCGTCAAGGTCAAGCCCGGCAACCCGGTCAGCCTCGGCGCCAGCGCAGAGCCGCTGCTGCTCGAGGGCCTCGATGTCATGCCCGGCTCGACGGTCGCGGTCTACTTCCAGACCGGCGACGCCGAGGGACAGCTCGTGCAGGTTCCCGTGCTCGACGGATCGCTCGCGCAGTACGCCGACCTCGTTCCGAGCGAGTAACACCAGACTTCACGACGAAGGGCCCGTGCACTGTGCACGGGCCCTTCGTCGATGTGTCCGGAGCCTCGGGTGACGCACAGCTGCCGTGCGCCATGATGAAACCCGCCTGAGAGGAGAGTTATGTCGACGCCTGCGATTCGCCAGAAGCGCCGCCGCGGTGCGCGCGTGCTGGTCGGTGTCAATCTCGCCCTCGCCGCACTCATGCTCTGCGGGTGGATTCCCGGGCCCGTCGGCACGGCCGTTGCCGTGCTCCTGCCTGGACTCGGCGTCATCGCGATCGCCGTGACCCTCGCCACCCTCCTCCTCGTGCGTCGCGCGGCGATCGCGGCATCCGCGGCCGTCGTCGTGTTCCTGATCGCCGCGGCTCCGGCGATGCCCGCGTTCGCCAGCGCTCCCGGCACGACGTCGATCTCGATCGCGAGCCAGAACGTGCGCGCGCAGTCGGGCGGCGGTGCCGCGTCGGCGCAGGACCTCATGGCGCAGCATCCAGATGTCGTGACCCTCACCGAGCTCGATGCGGAGAGCCGCACCGCCGCCGCCGATGTCCTCGCAGAGTCATACCCCTACTCCTACGCGGTCGGCACCGTGGGTATATGGAGCACGCTTCCCCTCACCGACGGCGAGCCGCTCGACCTCGGACTGGGCTGGAACCGCGCCCTGCGAGTCACTGTGCAGGCACCGGCGGGCGATACCGCCGTCTACCTGGTGCACGCGGCGTCGGTGCGCCCCGGAGCGCAGGACGCCCGAGACGAGATGCTCGCAGAACTGGCCACAACGATCGCCGACGACGACGCTCCACGAGTGATCGCTCTCGGCGATTTCAACGCCGCCACGACAGACCCGGCGCTGCTGCCGCTGTCCGCAGAGCTCACTCGGGCACGGTCGACAGACGGCGGCACCGGATTCACCTGGCCCGCCACGTTCCCCGTCGTGCGCATCGACCACGTGTTCCAGCGAGGCTTCGCCGTTGCCAGCTCCGACACGCTGCGCGCCGGCACCAGCGATCATCTCGCCGTTCTCGCCACCCTCACCATCGGTTGACGCGAGCGCTCAGCCCTCGAACCGGTAGCCGAGCCCGCGCACGGTCACGAGCATGACGGGCTCACTCGGGCTCTGCTCGATGCGCGACCGGATGCGCTTGATGTGGACATCGAGCGTTTTGGTGTCGCCGAAGTAGTCACTCCCCCACACGCGGTCGATGAGCTGACCACGCGTGAGCACACGCCCCGCGTTGCGCATGAGCACCTCAAGAAGCTCGAACTCCTTGAGAGGCATGTTGATGACCTCGCGGTCCACGGCGACGGTGTGACGGTCGATGTCGAGAGTGACACGGCCGGCCTCCAGCACACGCTCGTCGACCTCGTCATCCGCCTGCACGACGCGGCGCAGCACAGCGCGCATCCGCGCCAGCAGCTCACGCGACGAGTACGGCTTGGTGATGTAGTCATCCGCACCCAATTCGAGACCGACCACGATGTCGACCTCGGTGTCCTTCGCTGTGAGCATGATGATCGGCACGTTCGAGGTGGTGCGGATCTGGCGGCACACCTCGGTGCCGGGAACGCCCGGGAGCATGAGGTCGAGCAGCACGACATCCGCGCCGTTGTCACGGAAGGCGGCGATCGCGGACGGCCCGTCCTCTGCGATCTCGACGTCGTAGCCTTCTCGGCGCAGCAGGTATGCAAGCGGATCGGCGAGGTCGGGTTCGTCTTCTACGAGGAGGATGCGCGTCATTCTTGATCTCCGTTAGAGGGGTGGGACTTCTTCTTGTTCGAGCGGGCGGATCCAGTGCGATTCGCGTCCTTGGCGGTCTTGCGCTCGTCGCGTCGTTTCCGCTTGTGCTTCTTCTTGTCATGCGGATCGGCCGCGGGTGCGTCGACCTGAGGCAGCCGCATCGTGAAGGTGGAGCCGCGGCCGGCGCGCGACCACACGCGCACCTCGCCGCCGTGTCGCTGCGTGGCGTGCTTCACGATCGACAGCCCGAGCCCGGTTCCACCGGTCCTGCGCGATCGCGCCTCATCGGCACGGTAGAAGCGCTCGAAGATGCGCTCCTGATCGCTCTCGGCGATGCCGATGCCCTGATCGGTGACAGCGATCTCGACGATGTCGCCGTCGGAGCGGACGCCGACGCCGACACGGGAACCGCGCGGCGAATAGGCGATCGCGTTCGTGATGAGGTTGCCGACCGCCTCGGTGAGGATCTGCGCGTCTCCGCGTACCCACACACCGCGGTCACCGCCCCGGGAGAGTTCGACGCCCGCACCATCGGCCTGCACGAAATGCGCCTCGACGGAGGCGGCGATGACCTCGTCGAGCGCGACGGGACCGAACTCGCCGAGCCCGTCGGCGGCCTGCAGCCGAGACAGGCTCATGATGCGCCCGGTGAGCTGGTTCAGGCGTCCGGCCTCCGCGGTGATGCGGGAGGCGAACTGGCGCACCTGAGCGGGATCGTCCGCGGCCATCTCGATCGCCTCAGCGAGCAGCGTGACCGCGCCCACGGGCGTCTTGAGCTCATGGCTCGTGTTCGCGACGAAGTCATTGCGCATCTGGTCCAGACGCTCCTGCTCCGTGACATCCCGCACGATCAGAAGGCTGAGACGCGGCCCGAGTGTGCTGGCCCGGGCGGACACGAGACGCGAGTCCACGCTGATGCCGCCGCGGGCGAGCCGGAGCGTCTGCGAGTCGGTCGAGCCGGTGGTGCGGACCGCGCGGATGAGCGCGCGCAGGTCGGGGTTCTCGAGGGTGGTTCCCGAGACGATCCCGAAATGCGACGCCGCCGCGGATGTCGCAACCACGAGTCCGGAGGAATCCACAGCGCACGCGGCGTCATCCATTCCGGAGAGCACGGCGGCGAGGCCGTCCGGCAGCTCCGAGCTCGTCTGGACGAGCGCCTGTGCGCGGGCGCGCAACGCGGCCACGATGATCGCCGTGACCCCTGCCCCGATCGCCACCCCGAGAATCAGGGCGAGCAGCGCCAGCTGCGTGGTGTTCATGCCTCCAGCGTAGGCGTCGAAACGGCACATGAACGGCGGGTAGCCCCGGGATCAGGCAGGTCGAGGCCTAGTATTCACGTGCACGGCACCATCCGTTAACCTTCGGCGCACAGAATCGCTGAGTGCGGTCGAGTGCCGCTCATCCGCCGCGTCTCGCGCATGTGCGAGGCGTTAGACGAGAAAGGTTCGTCACCATGCGCCAGGTCTTCCATCAGTCCCTCGAGGACGTGCAGTCCCGCCTTGTCGAGATCGCCGACCTCATCGCCGTCGCGATCGACAAGGCCACCCGCGCCTTCGCGACGAGCGACGTCGCGCTGGCCGAGGAGGTCATCGCCGACGACGCTCACATCGACGAGCGCGCTCTCGAGCTCGACGAGATCGCCATCGAGATCCTCGCCCGTCAGCAGCCGGTTGCTCGCGACCTGCGCATCGTCGTCACCGCGCTGCGTGTCAGCGCGTCGCTGGAGCGCATGGGCGACATGGCCGAGCACATCGCACAGCTCGCTCGCTACCGCTTCCCGGAGCGCGCGATTCCGAAGGGCCTGAAGAGCACGTTCGTCAGCATGGGCGAGCGTGACGTCGAGATCGCGCGCACGCTGTCCGAGCTGCTGCGCACACAGGACCTGCGCCTCGCCGACCAGATCCGCAACGCGGATGACGCCGTCGACGAGCTGCACGCCCGCGTCTTCGAGAAGGTGCTGAGCGAGAACTGGCGCGGCGAGGCAACCGCGACCGTCGATGCGACTCTCGCCAGCCGTTACCACGAGCGCTTCGCCGACCACGCGGTGTCCGTCGCCAAGAAGGTCGTCTACCTCGCGACCGGCGACTGGGCCGCCGACACGGACGCCATCGACATCGCGATCACCAAGGACCAGGCGTAGGACGCGTCATCTCTCGCGCTGTGAGGCGAGAGATGACGAAGGGGCGGATGCTGCAGCATCCGCCCCTTCGTCTGTTCGGCCGTCTAGCCGACTACTTTTTGCCCTGTGAGGCGACCGCGGCGGCACCGGCGGCTGCGGCCTCCGGGTCGAGGTAGCGACCCGGGGCGAGCGGCACGTTGTTCTCGTCGAGCTCGTAGACCAGCGGGATGCCGGTCGGGATGTTGAGCTCGGCGATGTCTTCATCGCTGATGTTCTCGAGGTGCTTGACGAGACCGCGCAGCGAGTTGCCGTGCGCCGTGACGAGGACGGTCTTGCCCGCCTCGAGATCGGGGACGATCGCGTCGTTCCAGTACGGCAGCAGACGATCGATGACGATCGACAGCGACTCGGTGCGGGGCACCTCGCCGTCGATGCCGACGTAGCGCGGGTCGTTCACCTGGCTGAACTCGCTGTCGTCGTCGAGCGGGGGCGGCGGAACGTCGAACGAGCGGCGCCACAGCTGGAACTGCTCGGGGCCGAACTCTTCGAGAGTCTGCGCCTTGTCCTTGCCCTGCAGCGCACCGTAGTGACGCTCGTTGAGGCGCCAGCTGCGGGTCACCGGGATCCACAGGCGGTCGGCCGCGTCGAGCGCGATGTTCGCGGTCTGGATCGCGCGGCTCAGCATGGAGGTGTGCAGCACGTCGGGCAGGATGCCCGACTCGGCCAGCAGTTCACCGCCGCGCTGGGCCTCGGCACGGCCCTGCTCGTTGAGGCGGACGTCGACCCAGCCGGTGAACAGGTTGAGCTCGTTCCATTCGCTGCGGCCGTGGCGGAGCAGAATGAGAGTACGCGGAGAAGTCATGCCTCCAGCTTATCGACGGCCGCTGGCAGCGATGCTCCCGTGACGATCCGTCCGGGCGCCGTGCGGAAGAATGGAGCAATGGCGCCCTCCCCTCTCGGTCACCCCACCCGGGGGACGACGGGCACGAATCGGCTCCGCCGCAATGACCGGTGGATCGCCGCCTCGGGGGCCTTCCGCCGCGCCGCTGATCCTCTCGTCGTGGATCTCGGCTACGGAGCGAGCGGCGTGACCGCGTTCGAGCTCGCCGCGCGGCTTGTGCGCGTGCGTCCGGACGCGGAGGTGCTCGGGCTGGAGCTCGATCCGGACCGCGTGCGCGTCGCCCGTGAGCAGTTGGCCGAGATCCGCACCGGCGGACGGCCGTTTCCGCAGGATCTTCCGGTGTCCTTCGCCCGGGGCGGTTTCGAGGTGCCCGCGCCCGCCGGACGGCGCCCGGCGATCATCCGCGCGATGAATGTGCTCCGGCAGTACGACGAGGCGGAGGTTCCGGGTGCGTGGGCCCAGATGGCCTCGCGTCTCGCACCAGACGGGCTGCTGATCGAGGGCACCTGTGATGAGATCGGTCGGGTGTCCAGCTGGGTGGATGTGGGGGCGGATGCGGCGCCGCAGCGTTTCACGATCTCCCTGCGTCTGCGCGGGCTGGAGCAGCCGAGCGTCGTCGCCGAACGGCTGCCGAAGGCGCTGATCCATCGCAATGTGCCCGGCGAGCGCGTGCATGCGCTGCTGGGCGACCTCGACCGCGAGTGGAATCGCGCCGCCGGCGTCGGCACCTTCGGGCCGGTGCAGCGCTACCTGGCGGTCGTGACCGCGCTGCGCGCACAGGGCTGGCCGATCCTCGGCGGGCGCACGCGCTGGCGTCTCGGCGAACTCACCGTTCCGTGGGAAGCGGTGGCTCCGCTCCCCTGACGTCAAACGTCGCGCGGGTCGGGTGCGGTGGGGCGTCGCGAAAGACGCGTCAGACGCGGAACGTTCGCGGTCGCGCCCGCCTCTGCGGGCACGATGATCTCCTGCGAGGCCGCGACGTCGCCGTCTGCGGTGCGCACGACGAGGGCATCGGCAGGTGCACGCCGGCTGAGGATCGCAAGCGCGATCGGCCCGAGCTCGTAGTGCCGGGCGACCGAGGTGATGTGCCCGACCTCGTCGTCCCCTGCGATCACGACGTCACCGGGCGCGGGGAAGATGCTGTCGCTGCCGTCGAGGTGCAACGCGGTCAGCCGACGCGGCGGGTGCCCGAGATTGTGCACCTTCGCGACTGTCTCCTGCCCGCGGTAGCACCCCTTCGACAGGTGCACGGCGCTGCGGATCCAATCCGTCTCATGCGGGATCGAACGGTCATCGACTTCACGCGCCCAGCGCGGACGCCAG
This sequence comes from Microbacterium sp. GW823-FHT02G05, assembly GCF_058797175.1. NCBI lineage: Bacteria > Bacillati > Actinomycetota > Actinomycetes > Micrococcales > Microbacteriaceae > Microbacterium > Microbacterium sp. GW823-FHT02G05. Next base: position 1,658,899 of record NZ_JBXAJK010000001.1, on the reverse strand, counting down.
GCGGCCACACGCAGCGCTTCGGCGGCGAGAGTGCCCGCCCACGTGGCATCCTCGCGCGCATCGACGCGCGCGACCAGCGCCGCGGTGGCGTCTGCGTCGACGATCGCGATCCGCCAGGCATACTCCGCACCGGGATGATCCTCACCGAGGTGGTACTGGTGACCACCCGGCTGCACGGTGCTCCAGGGGTCGCTCCACACCAGAGGCACCTCGTGCGGGGTGATGGCCGCGCCCACCGCGAGCTCGTCCGCCACGCCGCCGGCGATGACGCCGACAGCGCTCAGGTCGTCGCGCACCGTCACGACCGCACGTGCGCGGAACACCATTCGCGTCAGCCACGCGGCCAGTGCAGGGGCATCCCCCGCATCCGCGATCAGCCAGGTGCTCACACCGTCGTCGACGACGCCGGCCGCGTGCTCGACGCGCCCCTGCGGATCCAGCACGAGAAGCTCGGTGCTCTCGCCGGGCTGCAGACGAAGCAGCGATTGCGACGTGATCGAGTCAAGCCACGTCAGGCGGTCCGCACCTTCAACCTCGACGACCGTCCGATCACCGAGTGGGGACAGGGCCGTACCGCGATCAAGGGCGCGTTGTTCGCGCGTCGGGTCGCCGAAGTGGCTCACCACATCGTCATCGAGAACCGCGCCGGGAATGTGCGAGAAGGCGGACATCAGGGCATCCGGGCCAGGCGCGCCGAGGCGTGCGAGCGCATCTCGGTGCCGAGCGCCGCAATGTCCCACGCCCACAGCAGGTGACCGTCGACGAGACCGTACATGCGGCTGGCTGCCCCGTAGACCTTGGCGCTCGCGGCGCGCACGATCGCATCGGAGGCGATGTCGATGCGCGGTCCGTTGACCTCGCCGAGGTACAGTTCGAGCCCGCCATCGGAATGCGCGATAGAGACCTCGATCGGGAACCCCCCGCGCTCGCTGCGCAGCTCTTCCACATCGTGCACCGTGCGCACGGGGGCGGTGCCGATCGGCGGAAGCAGCGCAGGACCGGGATCGGTCGGCAGCGCGGGGCGGCTGAGACGCCAGAAGCCGGACTCGGCGACCAGCGGAATGGATGCCTCGCCCTCCTCGGCGGCCATCCACGCGGTCGCCGCGTAGTTCAAGAAGGGACCACCGTCATGGCTGAAGCTCACGCGGTGCGTGAACTCACCCGTGAAATGGTGTCCGCCCGCCTCGTACTCGATGACACCCGTGCCCTCCCAGACACCGAGGAGCCACGAGAGAGGAGCGAGATCGGCGGGCAGATCGGTCGGAAGGTCGATCATGCCGATCCTCCGGTCAGCGCTGGCCGCGGAAGAGGTTGACGAGCACAGCGCCCGAGACGAAGGCGATGGCGAGGCCGGCGAGGCCGAGCAGGCCAACGAAGAAGAGTTCGAGCGCGACGAGGTCCATACGGCCACTCTACCGCGCTTTCCCGCGCCTGCGACGTGCCGATCGCAGGTTTCAGACGTGCAGGATCGTCGCGAGCGCGAAACCCACCGAGGACAGCCCCATGAGAAGCAGAGCCCCGAGCGCGCTGCCCGCCACGCGGACGATGAAGCCCTGCGTGCGTCCGTAGACGAGCTGCACGCCGAACGACAGCAGCAGACACCCGCCGAAGGCGATCACCATCCAGGGCATGACGAGGGCCTCCGGGACGAAGAGCCCGATCGCGACAGCCGCAACAGCACCCACGACCCAGACGATCGCCATGCCGCCGAGGGCGTTGCGCGGAGCGAGAGCCGGTTCAGACATGTGTCCATTGTGACTCATGGCGCGAGGCCGTGGGCATGCCGGCGCTATCATGGGGCGCACGAAAGGACTCGCTTGGCTCTCCTGCTGGTGTTGACATCATCTCCGACCACGGAGAGTGTCCTGCCCGCGCTCGAACTCCTGAGCCACCAGGTCCGCACCATTCCGGCGCAGCCCGCAGAACTCGTCACGGCACCGGATGCCGACCTCGTCATCGTGGATGCCCGCACGGCGCTCGTCGCCGCGAAGTCGCTCTGCACGCTCATCCGCACCACGGGCCATCGTGCACCGCTGCTCCTGGTCGTGACCGAGGGCGGCATGAGCGCGGTGAACGGCGACTGGGGAATCGACGACATGATCCTCGACACCGCAGGCCCCGCAGAGGTGGATGCCCGCATCCGCCTCGCTCTCTCCCGCGAAGTCGCCACGGACGACGAGCCCGTGCGCGTCCAGGCATCCGGAATCACGATCGATGAGCAGTCCTACTCGGCGAAGCTCCACGGCCGCGCGCTCGATCTGACCTACAAAGAGTTCCAGCTGCTGCACTTCCTCGCCACGCATCCCTCTCGCGTGTTCACGCGCGAGCAGCTACTCAGCGAGGTCTGGGGCTACGACTACTTCGGCGGCACGCGCACGGTCGACGTGCATGTGCGCCGCCTGCGAGCCAAGCTCGGCGACCATGAGCAGGTCATCGGCACGGTGCGCAACGTCGGCTACCGCTTCAATGTCTACGACGATGACAGTCATGCCACGGCGCGGGCTTCCGACTGAGCCGCGCGCGACCGACGCAACGCGACCGAGTTCACTCGCGCGTCACCGACGGGTGCCATGATGAATCACATGATGGATCCCGCACTCGCAGATTCCGGCCTCGGCGACGCTGAGGATGACGACTTCGATGTGGCTTTCGAGGCACCGGATTCGGATCTGCCGGAGAACCGCTACCTCGACCGTGAGCTGAGCTGGCTCGCGTTCAACCAGCGGGTGCTCGAACTCGGCGAGGACCCGACGATCCCGGTGCTCGAGCGCGCCAACTTCCTCGCCATCTTCGCGAGCAACCTTGACGAGTTCTTCATGGTGCGCGTCGCGGGGCTCAAGCGCCGCATCATCACGGGGCTCGCGGTGCCGACGAACGTCGGTCGCGCACCGGCCGACGCCCTCGCCGACATCTCGGCAGAGGCGCACCAGCTCCAGCTCCGCCACGCGGCAGCATGGACCGACCTCGTCCGCCCGGCCCTCGTCGATGCCGGAATCCAGGTCTGCGAGTGGAACGAGCTCGCCGACGACGAACGCGAGACGCTGACCGAGTACTTCCAGTTGCAGGTGTTCCCGGTACTCATGCCGCTCGCGGTCGACCCGGCGCATCCGTTCCCCTACATCTCCGGTCTCTCGCTCAACCTCGCGATTCGCATTCGCAACGCACGCACCGGCCGCCAGGAGTTCGCGCGTCTCAAGGTTCCCCCCATGCTCCCCCGCTTCGTGCAGGTGCCGGGCAGTGATGGCGGGCTGCGCTTCATCCGCCTGGAAGAGCTCATCGCCAATCACCTCGGCGACCTCTTCCCCGGCATGGAGGTGCTCGATCACCACGCCTTCCGCCTCACCCGGAACGAGGACGTCGAGATCGAAGAGGACGAGAGCGAGAACCTGATCCAGGCTCTTGAGGCCGAGCTCCTGCGTCGGCGCTTCGGTCCGCCGATCCGCCTCGAGATCACCGATGACATGGATGACGTCACCCTCGATCTGCTGATCAAGGAGCTCGACATCACCAATCAGGAGGTCTATCGCCTCCCCGGCCCGCTCGACCTCGGCGGCCTCTTCGACATCGCGCGCATCGACCGTCCCGACCTGCACTATCCCCCGCATGTCCCCACGACAGCGGTCGCGTTCCAGCCCGGCGACGGCCGCGAGCGCGGCGACATCTTCCGCGCGCTGCGCAAGGCGGATGTGCTCGTGCACCACCCGTACGAGTCGTTCACGACGAGCGTGCAGGCGTTCCTCGAGCAGGCCGCACGCGACCCGCACGTGCTCGCCATCAAGCAGACGCTCTACCGCACCTCCGGCGACAGCCCCATCGTGCAGGCGCTCATCGACGCGGCAGAGGCCGGCAAGCAGGTCCTCGCACTCGTAGAGGTCAAGGCCCGATTCGACGAGGCCAACAACATCGTCTGGGCGCGCAAGCTCGAGAAGGCGGGCGTGCACGTCGTCTACGGCCTTGTCGGGCTGAAGACGCACTGCAAGCTCGCACTCGTCATCCGTCAGGAAGACGGGATGCTGCGCCACTACTCGCACGTCGGGACGGGCAACTACAACCCGAAGACGAGCCGCGTGTACGAGGACCTCGGGCTCTTCACCGCCGACCCGCAGGTCGGAAAAGACCTCACCCGGCTGTTCAACGAGCTCAGCGGCTACGCGATCGAGAAGAAGTTCAAGCGGCTTCTCGTCGCGCCGCTGCACCTGCGCAAGGGCCTCCTGCGCCTGATCGACCGCGAGCGGGCGCACGCCATCGCCGGCAAACCCGCCCACATCCGCATCAAGGTCAACTCGATGGTCGACGAGCAGATCATCGACGCGCTCTACCGCGCCAGCGAAGCGGGCGTGCGCGTGGACGTCTGGGTGCGCGGCATCTGCAGCCTGCGCACCGACCTCCCCGGTGTGACCGACAACATCACGGTGCGCAGCATCGTCGGCCGCTACCTCGAGCACTCACGCATCTTCGCGTTCGACAACGACGGCGACCCACAGGTGTACATCGGCAGCGCCGACATGATGCACCGCAACCTCGACCGCCGGATCGAGGCACTCGTCCGGGTCTCCGCGCCCGCCCACGTCGAAGAGCTGCTGTCCTTCTTCGACGGCGCATTCGATGAGAACACGCTCGCCTGGCGACTCGGCGCAGGCGGCGTGTGGGAACGTCACACGGTCAGCGCCACCGGCAAGCCACTCGCCGATCTGCAGAACCGCACGATGTCGCAGATCCAGCGGCGTCGTCGGACGCGGTCGGTGCGATGAGCGAATCTGCGGTCTACGCCGCAGGCGGGGTGGTCTGGCGGCTCATCGACGGCAAGCTGCGGCTGCTGCTGATCCACCGCACCAAGTACCGCGACGTCACCCTCCCCAAAGGCAAGGTCGACCCCGGCGAGATGCTCGCGCAGACCGCAGCGCGAGAGATCTTCGAGGAGACCGGGATCCGCGTCATCCTCGGCGTTCCGGTCGGCGTCTCGCGCTACCAGATGACCAATCGCAAGACGAAGGTCGTGCACTACTGGTCGGCCGAGGCGACCGATCAGGCGATCCGGCAGTCGGCGTTCGTGCCGAACCGCGAGATCGCCGCGATCGAGTGGGTCAGCCTCAAGAAGGCACGTGCCCGGCTCAGCTACCCCGTCGATGTCGAGATCCTCGACGAGTTCGAACGACTCATCGCCGATGGCATCCTGCACACCTTCCCGATCATCGCGCTGCGTCATGCGAAGGCGGTTGCGCGCTCGGAGTGGGACGGCGCGGATGCCTCGCGTCCGCTGACGCCCCGCGGGCAGGCACAGGCCCAGAACATCGTCGGCGCGCTCCGTTCCTTCGGCACGCGACGGATCGTCACCAGTGACGCCGTCCGCTGTGTGGAGACCGTCGCGCCTCTCGCCCGCGGGCTCTCGCGCACGCCCCGGCAGACAGCGCTCCTCAGTCAGGATGCCTGGGAAGACGGCACATCCGATGTCCGCGCGGTCATCGGCAAGCGCATCCGATCCGGCAAGGCCGCGGTCGTCTGCAGTCACGGCCCGGTCCTCCCCGACATCCTTCGAGAGATCGCCCTCGCCACCGGCACGCTGCAGGGTTCGTATCTGAGCAGCGCCGCGGATCTCCCCGTCGGAGCGTTCAGCGTCGTGCATCTGTCGGCGACGAACCCCGGATCCGGAATCATCTCGATCGAGACGCACGCGCCCAACGCGTGAATCCGCGGGGCGTCTCTGCTTCGCCGCCTGCCGTTCACCTTCCGTTTACCCGGGGGGATCACTCTGGTTAACACACGCTTCTAACGTCAGTGAGTGCCCTGCACCGGGCCTAACCCATCCACTGAATCGAACGGATCCACAGTGAAGATCTCTCGCATTGCTCGCATCACCGCCATCGGCGCGGTGGCCGCTCTCGCACTCGCCGGCTGTGCCGCGAACGAGGCAGCCCCCGAGGGCAGCACCGCCCCCGAGGGCCCCACGCTTTCCGGCAACCTCGTCGGTGGTGGCGCTTCCTCGCAGGAAGTCGCCGTGGCCGCGTGGACGAAGTCCTTCCAGACGGCGAACCCCGATGTGACCGTCGACTACGACCCGGCCGGATCCGGCACGGGCCGCGAATCCTTCGCCGCAGGTGCCTTCGCCTTCGCCGGTTCCGACCGCGCCTTCAAGACCTCTGAGCTGGACGAGCTGACGTTCGAGGGCTGCGCGGCAGATTCGGGCATCGTCGAGGTCCCCGCCTACATCTCGCCGATCGCGATCATCTTCAACGTCGAGGGCGTCGAATCGCTCAACCTTGACGCGGCGACCGTCGCAGGCATCTTCGCCGGCACGATCACCAAGTGGAACGACCCGGCCATCGTGGCGGAGAACCCCGACGCGAAGCTCCCTGACCTCGCCATCAACCCCGTCCACCGCGCCGACAAGTCGGGCACCACGGGCAACTTCACCGACTACCTCGCGGCTGCCGCGGGAGACGTCTGGACCCACGGTTCCGTCGAAGAGTGGCCCATCGCCTCGGGCGAGTCCGCGCAGGGCACCTCGGGTGTCGTGCAGGCCGTCGAGGGTGGCGCCGGCACGATCGGCTACGCCGACGCCTCGCGCGCCGGTTCGCTCGGCACCGTTTCGATCAAGGTCGGCGACGAGTTCGTCCCGTACTCCCCCGAGGCCGCAGCGGCCATCGTCGACGCATCGCCGCTCGAGGAGGGTCGCGGTGAGGGAGACCTCGCCGTCAAGCTCGACCGCACCTCTGCCGAGGCCGGCGTGTACCCGATCGTCCTGGTGAGCTACCTCATCGCGTGCGAGACCTACGCCGACGCAGCCCAGGCTGACCTCGTGAAGGGCTTCTTCACCACCGCGATCAGCACCGAGGGCCAGGAAGCCGCCGCAGCCGCCGCCGGCAGCGCACCGATCTCGGACACGATCCGCACCAAGGCACAGACCGCGATCGACCTGATCTCGGCGAAGTAAGCCACCCGGTGGGCTCGACGGCATCTTGTCGAGCCCACCACCACCCTCCCGCTCCACCCGACCTGAATGAGGGAAAGCCCCGAGATGACAACCACGGCCCCGGCCCCCGCCAAGGCGAAGCAGCGCGCCGGCGATCGCTGGTTCTCCGGCTCCGCGCTCTTCGCGGGCTCGATGATCCTCGTCACCCTCGCAGCGGTCGCCGTCTTCCTCGTCGTCCAGTCGATCCCGGGCATGACCGCGACCGGCGAGGACGCCAGCGTCCTTCGTGACGGGAACTTCTGGGACTACGTCGCCCCCCTTGCCTTCGGCACCGTCTGGGCCGCGGCACTCGCGCTCCTGATGGCCGTGCCGCTCTCGGTCGCCGTCGCGCTCTTCATCTCGCACTATGCGCCCCGCAAGCTCTCGCAGTCGCTCGGCTACGTCGTCGATCTGCTCGCGGCCGTCCCCTCGGTCGTCTTCGGCCTGTGGGGCATCGGCGTGCTCGCACCCGCCGTCCAGCCCGCATACTCCTGGCTCGTCGAGAACGCCGGCTGGTTCCCGCTCTTCGCCGGCCCCGTCTCGGGCACCGGCCGCACGATCTTCACCGCCGCCATCGTCCTCGCCGTGATGGTGCTGCCCATCATGACCGCCATCTGCCGCGAGATCTTCCTGCAGACTCCTGGTCTGCACGAAGAAGCCGCTCTCGCCCTCGGTGCCACGCGCTGGGAGATGATCCGCATGGCAGTTCTGCCCTTCGCCCGCGGCGGCATCGTCTCGGCCGCCATGCTCGGCCTCGGCCGCGCCCTCGGCGAGACCATGGCCGTCGCGATGGTGCTGTCGGCCTCCGGCGGCATCAACTTCCGCCTGTTCACCGCTGAGAACCCCAACACGATCCCGGCCAACATCGCGCAGACGTTCCCCGAGGCCTACGGCGTCAACGTCAACGTGCTGATCGCGACCGGCCTCATCCTCTTCGTCGTGACATTCCTGGTCAACGCCATCGCGCGCATGATCGTGAACCGTCGCAAGGACTTCTCGGGAGCGAACTGACATGACTCTCACCGACCTCACCCCTACTCCGTCGGCCGTCGTGCTCTCGCCGCCGACGCGCCTCACCAGCGGACGCCTCCCCGAGTGGTCTCCCTGGGCACTGCTCGGCCTGTCGCTCGCGATCTCCTTCGCGGTCTTCACCCTGCTGGGGGCGACCGCCGGCGAAGGCCCGAACGTCGTGGGCGCGACCGTCATCGGCGTTCTGCTCTACCTTGTGCTCATCACGGTCATCTCCGGTGTCGTCGAGGGACGCCGCAAGGCCACCGACCGCCTGGTCACGGGCCTGGTGACCTCCGCCTTCGCGATCGCGCTCGTGCCGCTGATCTCCGTCGGCTTCACGGTCATCTCCAACGGTGTCGCGGGTCTGACGGCCGAGTTCTTCAGCAGTTCTATGCGCAACGTGGTCGGCGAGGGCGGTGGCGCTCTGCACGCCATCATGGGCACGGTCCTCATCACCCTGGCCGCCGCGGTCATCTCGATCCCGATCGGCCTGTTCACCGCGATCTACCTGATCGAATACGGTCGCGGTCCGCTCGCACGCGGCATCACGTTCCTCGTGGACGTCATGACCGGCATCCCCTCAATCGTCGCGGGTCTCTTCATCTACGCGCTGTTCGCTCTGCTGCTCGGCCCCGGCGTCCGCATGGGCATCATGGGCGCTCTGTCGCTCGCCGTGCTGATGATCCCGGTCGTGGTGCGCTCCAGCGAAGAGATGCTGCGCCTCGTGCCCAACGAACTCCGCGAGGCGTCCTACGCGCTGGGTGTGCCGAAGTGGCTGACGATCCTCAAGGTCGTGCTCCCCACCTCGATCGCGGGAATCACCACCGGCATCATGCTGGCCATCGCCCGCGTGATCGGCGAGACCGCTCCGCTGCTCATCACCGCCGGATTCACCGCGTCGATGAACTACAACCTCACCGACGGCCGCATGATGACGCTCCCGGTGTTCGTCTACACGCAGTACATGAACCAGGGCCTCCCGGCCGAGGCGTACGTCAACCGCGCCTGGGCGGCAGCGCTCGTGCTCATCCTCATCGTGATGCTGCTGAACCTCGTCGCCCGCCTCATCGCCAAGTTCTTCGCTCCGGCCACGAGCCGCTGAGCGCCCACTTCTCTCGACTCACAGATCTGAGGAACCCGAATTGTCCAAGAGCATCGAAGTCAATGACCTCAACGTCTACTACGGCGACTTCCTGGCCGTCGAGGGTGTCGCCCTCGACATCGAACCGCGCAGCGTCACCGCGTTCATCGGCCCGTCGGGCTGCGGCAAGTCGACATTCCTGCGCACGCTGAACCGCATGCACGAGGTCATCCCGGGCGCCCGCGTCGAGGGCAAGGTCCTGCTCGACGGCGACGACCTCTACGGTCCCGGCGTCGACCCCGTGCTCGTGCGCCGCCAGATCGGCATGGTGTTCCAGCGGCCGAACCCGTTCCCCACGATGTCGATCCGTGAGAACGTGCTCGCCGGTGTGCGCCTCAACAACACGCGCATGGCGAAGTCCGACGCCGACGACCTCGTCGAGCGCTCGCTGCGCGGCGCGAACCTCTGGAACGAGGTCAAAGATCGCCTGGACCGTCCCGGCTCGGGTCTCTCCGGTGGCCAGCAGCAGCGTCTGTGCATCGCCCGTGCGATCGCCGTCGAGCCGCAGGTGCTCCTCATGGACGAGCCCTGCTCGGCCCTCGACCCGATCTCGACCTACGCGATCGAAGAGCTGATCGCCGAGCTCAAGAACGAGTACACGATCGTGATCGTGACCCACAACATGCAGCAGGCGTCGCGTGTGAGCGACAAGACGGCGTTTTTCAACATCGCCGGCACCGGCAAGCCCGGAAAGCTCATCGAGTACGACGACACCGCGACGATCTTCACGACGCCGTCCGTGCAGGCCACGGAAGACTACGTCTCCGGCCGTTTCGGATAACGGCGGGTTCGCTCCTGCGGGAGCTCTGCCCTGATGTGCGGCGTGTCGGAATCGACACGCCGCACAGTCGTCAGGGCTCCCGCACGACGACACGCTGATCCGATTCCTGCACGGATGCCACCGCGGCGCGCCTTCTGCACAATCGCGTTCCCGCCACCGCCGTGCCCCGCACGAAGTCGACACTCTCGACGGGTGACCTTCAGCACTGCGGATGCCGCTCTCGCGCGGATCGGTCCGATCGCGCGCACCACGCAGCTGCGCGCCGCCGGAATCACGGCCCGTGAGATCTCCCGTGCCGCACGTGAAGGCCGCATTCGCAGGGTGCGCAGGGGCGTCTACGCCACGACCGATACCGACCAAGCTTTTCTGCATGCCGCCGCCCACGGCGGGTCCCCCGCGTGCACCGTTGCAGGTCGGTTGCATGGCCTGTGGATGCTGCACGCGGGTGCACTCCACGTCTGGCTGGGCGGTGCCGGGCATCAGGCCCAGGTCGATGATCAGTGTGTCATCCATTGGGACGCCGGTGTCGTCGAGCTCGAATGCTTGCCCCCTATCGCAAACGTGCTGCTGCAGATTGCCCATTGCGCAGGGGAAGAGGTGTTCTTCGCCGCGTTGGAATCCGCACTGCGTCAGAACCTGCTCCCGCCAGGCCGTGTGAACTGGCTACGGCGAAGAATCCCCCCTGCGTTGAAGTGGCTCATCGCCTTCGCCCGTTCGGACGCCGACAGCGGGCTCGAATCACTCGTGCGACTGCGCCTGCACAAGCTCGGAATCACCGTGCGCACCCAGGTCCTCATCGACGACGTCGGAGAGGCCGACATCCTGGTCGGCGATCGACTCATCATCGAGACCGACGGCCGCGAGAATCACGACGGCAGATCGTTTCGGCACAAGGATCTGCGCCGCGATGCGGCCGCCGCCGAACGCGGGTACGAGACGCTCCGATTCGACTATGCGCTGATCGTGCACGATTGGCCACGGGCCGAGGCGGCGATCCTGGCCAAGATCAGGGCTGGTTCTCACCTGCGTCCGTCACACTGACTCCGCACCGCCTCAACTCCGCATGCGCCAGAACCGCACGGGGTGTGTCGCCCTGCGGACGGAGTGCACCGCATCACGCGTGTCGCACACCGCCACGCCGTGCCCCGCACGGAACTCCCGCCGGAAGGAACGCTCAGCGCGGCGACAGCAGGAACGCGTTGAGCTCACGCGTCAGCGCGGCATCCATGGGGATCTCGACATCGTCGACCGCGGTGATCGGAGCGGCAAGGCGGATGCTGGACAGCAGCCACGCTGCATCCGCGGACTGCAGGTCTTCCAAACGCAGCGTCGCGTAGTCGGCCTCGTTCCCGCGGGCCGTGAGGAACTCGTAGGCACTCAGCTGCGTGGTGCCGTGCAGGATGCCCCCCGACGGCGACGGTGTGAGGAAGCGACCGTTCGTACGGATGACGAGCGACGCCGTCGGCGCTTCCAGCACGAAGCCGTCGCGGGTGACGAAGATCGCGTCGTCCGCACCCCGTCGTCGCGCCTCACGCAGCGCCGCCATGTTCACGGCATACGACAGCGTCTTGGCTCCGAGGAGCAGCCACGGCGCCCGCTCGCCCGCCTCGAGATCGTATCCACGGTCCAGCGTGACAACACGCACGCCTTTCTCGCGCACGACGCTGTTGTCCGCAGCCGGCGAGACCGTCGCCCACGCGGTCGGCGCGGGACCGTGCTCGACGCCGCGGCTGAGGATGAGCTTGATGACGGCTTCGCCGGCGGGTGCGTGGGTCGCCGCAGCGGCGATCGCCTCGCGCCACTGTGGGAGGTTCGGGGCCGGCAGGTCGCAGAGCGCCGCAGAGTGCGCCAACCGCTGGACATGCGCCTCGACCTCGTTCGGATGACCGTCGATCACGCCGATCGACTCGAAGACGCCGTCGCCACGCTGCGTGCTGAGCTCGCCGACGCTGAGCGCCGGGGCGGTCACATCGATCGCGCGGAACGTATCGGCGTAGTCGGCGCGAGTGTCATCCGCGGCGACCGGGGTGATCAGAAGGGCGAAGCGCTGGGCCATGTCCACAGCATAGGGCGCACGGGAATAGGCCCGGCGTCGACGCGTTACACTTGATGTGCCGGGCCGCATAACCCCGGGCTCCATTTTTCGCCGCTGCGAGCGGCCTTCCGCCGAGAGGCGTTTTTGCGGCCCGGCTTTCTCATGCCCGAAGACCTCAGACCAGTGCGCCGCGCCGCCAGAGCACCGCAGACTGAGCGAGGTCTTCCGCGTAGGTGGACAGGCGCAGTGCGCGCGCGGTGAGTTCACTCGCCCGGGTCGGCTCGGTGAGCTCGTAGTCATCTGCCGCGTGCGTCGCGCCCGATGCCTGCACACGGCAGAAGGCGGCTGCTCGCTCAAGTGCGACGGCGAAGTCCCCGCGGAACACTCCGCGCAGGATCGCGTCGATCAGCACGACGAGCTCTTCGGGGCTCGCCGGGGCCGGGGCACCCGCGATCGCCGCGTCCGCCGTCGCCAGTTCGGAGCGACCGCGCTCATAGAGGAACGCCGCGGTTGGGGCATCCGTGTGGATGGCGAGCTGCAGGAGATACAACTCCCAGAGCGCACCCGGCAGCGAACGCGCCGGGGCTTTCGACCAGAGCTCCGCGATCTCGTCGATGCCATGCTCTGCGGTGAAGGCGATGAGACGCTCCGCGCTCACACCGCTGTCGTCCGCGCGCACACGTGCGAGCAGCCCGGACGCCGTGGCGTGCGCGATCCGCGTCTCCTCCGCCGGATCATGCGCGCCGATCACACGGTCGAACGACACCGGTGGCAGGCGGACGGGGCGCGGAAAGGGCTCAGGCATCCCTCCAGGCTACGCCGTCCCGCGCGCACCCAGCTAGGCGGTCGGAATCGCGATCACCGGATCGCTTGTGGGCTGCCCTGTAGGCGAGCCGCCGGCGACCTCGACCGTGACGGCGATGACGTCACCGCTGTGCATATCGCCGTCGAGCAGGGCGGTCGTCGTACCGGATTCCACCTCGAAGACACCCGCCGAGATCGGCACACCCTCGCGGACGAACCAGAGCTCGTAGGACTGCTGCGCGCTCAAGGGCTGAAGGTCTTCTGCCACCAGCACGGCCTTCTGCTTCTCGGCCGACCAGTAGGCGGTGGCAGCCACCCCGGCCGCATCGACGCTCGCGCTCTGCGCATCCGGAGCCGCCCGCACCTCATCGAGCGCCACGACCGCCGCGGGCCGTGTCAGATACTGCGTGAGTGTGACGGCGCCCAGCGCGATGCCCCCCAGGAGCACGAGGCTCGCAGCGAGCGCGAAGAGGCGCCCTCGACGCGAACGACCCCGGTGCGCCTGTTGCGGGGCTGCGGCAGCATCCGCGGAGAGGGGTGCAGTCGTCGAGACCGCGCCACCGGTCTGGATGCCCTCGGCTGGCGCGCCATCCGCCTGCGAGGGCACCTGCGGGGAGCCGGCGATCTGAGCGAGCAGCTGCGCACGGATGGCCGCCGGCGGATCGACAGGCACGACGGCCTCGCCCAGCTGTGCGGCGACAATGGCATCCGCGCGGGCGGTTGCTTCCCATTCCGGATGCGCTGCGCGCAGCTCGGTGAACCGTTGCTCCTCCGTCGCCGAGAGCGCCCGCACGGCGTGCCCTGCGGAAAGCTCCTCGAACTCTGCGAACTCGGCGGAGTTCCTGTTCAGATCGATCATGCGGTCACCCCCATTGCGGTTCTCAGGCGCGACATCCCATCGCGCATTCTCGTCTTGATCGTGCCCAGTGGAGTCCCCGTCAGCACGGAGATCTCGCTCTGACTGTATCCGCCGTAGTAGGCGAGGACGATCGCCTCGCGCTGCGCCTCGGGCAGCTGGGTCAGTGCGCGACCGACTCGTTCTCCCTCGATCGACAGCTGCACCTGCTCTGCGACCGAATCGTGGGCGACCTCGATGTCCCGTATCCCCACCCGCACGTCCCGGTCGCTGCTGGACTGCGAGGCGCGAACCCGGTCGACCGCCCGGCGGTGGGCGATCGTGAGGATCCATGATCGTCCTTGCCCCTTGTTCGGAGCGAAGCGCGCAGCGGATTGCCAGATCTCGAAGAAGACCTCCTGCAGCACCTCTTCACTCTGCGCCCGGTTCACGACGATGCGGAGGATGAGTCCGAAGACACGCGCCGAGAGCAGATCATAGAGCTCTGCGAACGCGTCCTGGTCACCGGAAGCCACACGAGCGAGGAGTTCGGCCGCGAGGTCGCCCGCGCTGCCGTCCTCCGCTGTATCGATACCGTCGATGACCATCGCCTCCAGCATGCCTCATCCCCGCTCTCCCGTATGCGCCTTCACCTGCGACACGCTCAACCGAAGGTGAACGAGTAGACGTTGACACCGGGGGTCACCTCGACAGTGAGAGATCCTGCCCCCACTTCAGCGGCGTCGAGGAGGCTGTAGGAGCGCGGGGTGCCATCCACCGTGATCGTGCGCGGCGATTCGCCGTCGGCGCGGAGCACGAGCGATCCGGAACCGGAGACGACGATGCGCACCTCCGCCGCGTGGTAGTTGAGTCGAATGCGCGCGGAGTCCTCCTGCGGTGTCGCGTACTGCGTCTCCACCTGCCAACGCCCGTCGAGCGCGAAGGTGTCCTCCGGCTGGTCCTCGGGCAGCGCGAAGTCGCGCTCCCCCGCACGGTAGGCATCCGTTCCTCCGTAATTGACGTCCTTGGACGAGCCGAGGAATGTCTCCCTGGTCGTCGAACCGAGATCCGGCGTCTCATCCGCGACCTCGGTGGCCGGGGGAAGATCGACGCCGGGGTTGGCATCCTTCAGCAGTTCGCGGATCATGCTCTCCGTCGCCGCGTAATTGCCCTCACCGAACGAGATGTGCCGCACGGTGCCCTCCGCATCGATCAGGTAGTGCGCGGGCCAGTACCTGTTGCGGTACGCGGTCCAGGTGGCGAGCGAGTTGTCCAGCGCGACGGGATACTCGATGCCGAAGTCGCGGGCACCCGCGGCGACGTTGCTCGCGTCCTTCTCGAACGCATACTCGGGCGAGTGGATGCCGACCACCTGCAGCCCGGCATCGCGATAGGCCTCATCCCAGGCGACGACGTGCGGAATGGAGCGCTGGCAGTTGATGCACGAGTACGCCCAGAAGTCGATCAGTACGACCTTCCCCCGCAGATCTTCGAGTGTGACCGCTGCACCGTCCGGGGTGTTGAGCCAGGCGTCGATGCCGCGGATCTGGGGCGCCGTCCCGCACGACTCCAGAACGGTCGCGCCGTTCGTGCAGTTCTCCAGTTCGCGATTCTCGTCGGTGACCAGACCGCCGAGTCCCAGCGCCCGCTCCGCCTGGTCGCTCTCGGTGAGTTCCGTCTGAAGTCCTGCCGTGTAGTCGGGCAGGAGACGCTGAAGCGCCTGCGGAACGTTGAACACCAGTCCCACCGCAAGCGCGATCATCGCGATGCCCGCAGCGATGCGCAGCCCGCGCTCACGCGCACGAAAGGCACGGATGCGCTCCACCACGCTCCGCCCCGCCAGGGCGAACACGAGCAGTGGAACAGCCACTCCTACCGCGAACGACACCGTGAGCAGCACCGTTCCGGCACCGATTTGCCCCGTCGCTCCGGCGACGATGATCGCGGCCAGCACGGGGCCTGCGCAGGGGACGAAGACCGCGCCCAGCGCGAGCCCCACGCCGAAGCCGTTGCCCCTGTTGGCGACTTCCTTACGCGGAAGCCACTGGAACGGCTTCTCCAATAGCTGCTCGAATCGCGGGATCAGCAGGCTGATGCCGATCACGAGGAGCACGACGATTCCTGCCCACCGGATGATGTCCTGCGGCAGGTTCAGCAGTCCCAGCACCACCGAGCCCACCAGCGTGACGAGCGTGAAGCTCAGCACAAGGCCTGCGATCACCAGATACGGGCGGCTGCGCCGCGCGGGAACGACACCCTCGCCGCCCTCGAACCGGGCGGACTGCGCGCCCGCAGTGAGGAAGATGACCGGCAGCACCGGAAGGATGCACGGCGAGATTCCTGTGATGAGGCCGCCCAGCAGGCCGATGACGATGAGATCCATGGTGTCCTCGCTTCTGTTGCGAGTTCTTCGGCGCAGGCCGCGCTTCGGATGGGAGAGAAATTCATCCAATCCGTTCTCCGTTGCGCGCCGAACACCTGTCAACGCCACGGAAAACCGTGACACCGATTCCCGGAGGTTGAGATGTTCCGCACCACGAAGAAGGCCACCGCAGTCCTCACGCTGACACTGGCGAGCGCATTCGCGCTGTCGGCGTGCACGATGGGCGGCGGAGGCACCGCAGAGACGACGACCACCCCGCCGAAGGCGCCGGAGACGACAGCATCCGAACCGGACATGATGGATCCGGCGGCGAACCTGGTCGGCCCCGGATGTTCCGCCTACGCCGACCAGGTGCCTGACGGCGCCGGCTCGATTCAGGGCATGTCGCAGGACCCTGTCGCTGTCGCCGCGTCCAACAACCCGCTGCTGACGACGCTCGTGGCCGCGGTGAGCGGTCAGCTCAATCCCGACGTCAACCTTGTCGACACGCTCAACGGCGACGAGTTCACCGTCTTCGCCCCGGTCGATGAGGCCTTCGGCAAGATCGATCCCGCAACCATCGAGGCTCTCAAGACGGATTCCGCGACGCTGACATCGATCCTGACCTACCACGTCGTTCCCGGCCAGATCGAACCGGCCGACATCGCGGGCATGCACAAGACCGTTCAGGGGGCCGAGCTCGAGGTCACCGGCAGCGGTGACAACTGGATGGTGAACGATGCCACGGTGATCTGCGGTGGCGTGCAGACCGCGAACGCCGTCGTCTACCTGATCGACTCGGTGCTCATGCCTCCTGCGCAGTAAGCACCACTCAATGCGCCGCGCTCGGCTGGGGCTTCGGGGCGAGCGGGCAAAGGGGCCGTCGACGATTCACCTCGTCGGCGGCCCCTTTGCGACCCCATAGACTAGAGAGGTAGGGCCTGTAGCTCAGTTGGCAGAGCATCGGACTTTTAATCCGCGGGTCGAGGGTTCGAGCCCCTCCGGGCCCACCAGTCTTCCCCCTCACGCTGAGCTGTCCGCCTGCACCGGGCGTTGACCTCACCGCTCACGAAGCGGACAATCTGAGATGTGCGCGTCGCGCGCGGAATCAGGTGTGCCATGGTCAGGGAAGAGCCGAACGCCGAGATCTACGAGAGCGCACTCACGCTCGCACGCCGACACGCCCTCGCGTGGCTCGCCGGGGTCGACGAACGACCGATTCCGCCGCGCGCCTCCCCCGATGACATCAAGAACCGACTGGGACGCGAGCTGCCGATGCAGGGCACAGCGGATGCCGCTGTGCTGGAGCATCTCGTCGAGAACGTCGAGCCGGGGCTCATCGCGATCGGCTCGCCGCGCTTCTACGGATGGGTGATCGGAGGCACGCAGCCGGTGGCGCTGGCTGCCGACTGGCTGGTGTCCGCCTGGGATCAGAACGCAGGGCTGCGTGCGATCACCCCCGGAGCGGTCGCCGCAGAGGAACTCGCCGGGGAATGGCTCCTCGATCTGCTCAGCCTTCCCGCCGAGTGCGAGGTCGGTTTCACAACAGGGGCGACGATGGCCCAGTTCTCCTGCCTTGCCGCCGCCCGCAACGAGGTGCTGGCCGCGGTGGGGTGGGATGTCGAGGCCGACGGGCTCTCCGGCGCGCCTCGGGTCCGCTACATCGCCGGGGAGGAACGGCACGCGACGATGGACCTCGCCGCCCGCTATCTGGGTCTCGGGCGTCCGCTGGTCGTCCCCGCCGACGGCCAGGGTCGCATCGACGTGAATGCCCTCCGCCATGTGCTCGATGCCGGTGAAGGGCCGGCGATCGTCGCACTCCAGGCCGGCAACATCCACTCCGGTGCCTACGACGACTTCACCGCGGCGATCGCCGTCGCGCACGCCGCATCCGCCTGGGTGCACATCGACGGCGCCTTCGGGCTCTGGGCGGCGGCCTCCCCCTCGCTTCGGCATCTCACGGCGGGCTTCGAGAGCGCGGACTCCTGGTCGACCGACGCGCACAAGACCCTCAACGTCCCCTACGACTGCGGGATCGCGATCGTGCGCGACCCGGCCGCGATGCACCGCGCGCTCGGCATGCACGCGAGCTATCTGCAGGCGACCATGGTGGGCGCTGACCCGCATGAGAAAGCTCCCGAGCTCTCCCGGCGCGCACGCGGGGTGCCGACCTGGGCGGTGCTGCGCGCGCTCGGCCGCGAGGGCGTGATCGCTCTGATCGACAGACTCGCGGCTTCCGCGGGCATCATCGCCGAGGGTCTCGCGGAGCTCCCGGGCATCGAGGTACTCAACGAGGTCGTGTTCACACAGGTGTGCATCGCCCTCGAGAGCGACGAGGCGACTGCGCGGCTGAGCGCGGCGCTGTGGGAGGAGGGAGAGGTGCTCGCGATGACCTCGCAGTGGGCGGGACGCACCGTCGTGCGCTTCTCCGTCAGCAACTGGAGGACGGATGCGACCCAGGCGCAGCGCACCGTCGATGCTGTGCGTCGTACGCTCGCATCGACCCGCTGAGCCCGCTGCGCGGCGTCACGCGGTGAGTTCCGCGAGCTTCGTCATTGTCCGGAGATTGCGTGCCGTCCCGGACACGCCCAGCGCACGATCCAGCACGGACTTCGTGAGCTTGGTCGCATGCACGCCGTCCGCGGAGTAGTGAATCCAGAGATCATCCCCCACGAGTTCCACTTCTTCGCCCGGGACGAGTCTCTCCCGCAGGAGATCGAGCGCGCCCGGCTTCGGGGTTCCCTCGAGCACCATGACATGCAGCAGCTTCTCGGCGATGTCGGAGTGCACGTAGGGATTGCGCTGCAGCATCCGCTCGATCTCGCGGTGCGAACGGGCGATGACCGGGGTATCGACGTCGAAGCTCTCGGCGATCAGCGCACGCACTGTCGCGCACACCGCCGTCACGTCCGGCGGTGTTTCGCACACGATGTTGCCGCTGGCGATGTAGGTCGCGATGTCCTCCAGTTCGGTGCGCTCCGCGAGCAGGGCACGAAGCTCCGCCATCGGCACACGGTTGCGTCCACTCACGTTCACGGCGCGCAGCAGCAGGGCACTGCGACTCATGCGCCGCGCTCAGAGGTGGCGAGCTTCGCTCCGGCGTGCGCGAGCTCCGCCAGTGCGGCTTCGCTGGCGTCCGCATCCACTCCTGCGATGAGATCCGTGAGCACCCGCACCCGCAGGCCATGGGAGATCGCGTCAAGTGAAGACACTCGCACGCAGTAGTCAGTGGCGATCCCGACGACATCCACGTCGAGGATTCCCGCCTGCGTCAGCACGACGCCGGGCTGTGCACCATCGTCGGTGGCGCCCTCGAACAGCGAATACCCGTTCGCCCCCTGACCCTTGCGCACATGGTGCGTCACGGCCGTCGTCTCGAACAGCGGATCGTAGGCGGCTCCGGGCGTGTCGGCCACGCAGTGCACCGGCCAGGAGTCGACGTAGTTCGGCTCACCCGCCGCGAAATGCCCGTCGTTGTCGTTGTCGGCGTCGTGCCAGTCCCTCGACGCCAGCACGAGCGCGTAGTCCGCCGCGTGGGCCGAGAGGAATGCGGTGATTCCGGATGCCACGGCGTCGCCGCCAGCAACGGCCAGCGCCCCACCCTCGGTGAAATCGTTCTGCACGTCGATGATCAGGAGTGCTCTGCTCATGCTTCGAGCCTACGCTTCTCCGGAACGAGAAAGCCCCGTGATGTTCTCACATCACGGGGCTTGTGGAGCCGCTTGTCAGAATCGAACTGACGACCTTTTCATTACGAGTGAAACGGTGAAGCCAGTTCGCACTCCCCAAACCCTTGAGTTTTCAACAGTGTATCCCGCCCCCAGCCGATCCATGCACACACAGGTGCACACATCGAGTTTCAGGAGCGGAAGGTCTGCCAGAGGTTCGCGGCGTCCGTGACGATGCCCGCCTGCGCGAATGCGACGATGCCTGCGATCAGGGCTACGACCGCAAGGATCTGTTCGATCGACCGTGCGCCGCGTCGAACCAGCGCTGCGATCGAGTAGACGCCACAGGCGACCGCGAGAGCCTGGGCGAACGGTGCCATCGTGGGCGACGCGATGAACGCGAGCGTCAGCGCCGCCGCGGCCGTGGCGAGGGCATGAATGTGAAGCGATGCCGCGGTGGATGGAATGCGAACCGGTGCGGTTGTTGCTTCCGGCTCTTCATGAGTGTCGGTCATGGTCGCGATCATAGCGACGAGCTCGCGTTGGGGTAGATCGTGTCTGAGGCGAGGCGTAGTCTCACCGCATGCCGAACGACCCCGCCCTGATCCACGTGGTCCGGCTCAGCGCATCATCCTGGCTCGTCCTCGACTCCGTGGTCACCGCCCGCTGGCTCATCGTCGAAGGACCACTCGTGCACAAGGGCACTCGCGAGACGCACGTCATGCACCGCGTCGAGCTCTGGAACCCACTCACTCCCCGCCCCGTGCTGTCCGTCCACGACGGCTTGGAGGCCGCGAAAGCCTGGTGCATGGAAGAGCTCGCCGCCGAGGCGCGGATGCGCGCGCGGGGACACGGCCTCGACCCTGCCACCGGTCTCCCCGTGGCCTCGCGTCGCCAGGATCAGTCCTAGGCTGGAACGATGCTCTCTGCTGTGATCCGCCCCGTCGAATCCGTCACCGTCGAGCTCACCGGGGAGTCGCTCGAACACCTGCAGCAGCAGATCGCCGCAAACACCCCGCCCGGTTTCCACATCGCATCCGCGCCCGCCCGGATGATCAAGGGCTCAACGTCGATCGAGACGACTGCGACCTATCGGCGCGTCGACAGCGAGCGCGAGATCGATGCCGCCGACATGGCCGCGCTCGAGGCGCAGGTGCCGGTCGGATGGCGGATGCTGTCCGTCCGGGCTCACTGACCCACAAACGATGAAATGCCCCTCACCTCCGAAGAGGTGAGGGGCATCGTCATGTCAGCGTCGCGTGCGGCGCAGTTCGGCGCGGGTCGTCGCGGCCTGAACGTCGGTGTTCGCCTCGTCAGGATCGAGGGTCGAGAGCCGAGCGAGCGCGTCGTCCTGTACAGCCTGCTTGTCGTAGAGCGGCTGCTTCGGGAGGCCGACGAGCCATCCGAGCTTCGGGGAGACGTAGAGCTCGAACACGCGGGCGAGGAAGTAGTAAAGGAACGCGGCCGCCGTGACGAGCACGAGCGTCAGCGACACCTCCACCTCGGGATCGAGCGGCACGCCGAGCGAGACGAGCCATCCGACGATCACGCCGACGAGCCAGGGGACGTAGGTGCGGACGAGAGAATCGAACAGGGCCTTCATGGTGCTCCTTACGGGAGGACGTTGATAAGGGTGATGGTGAGGCCGAGTAGGGAGCCCAGGCCGACGATCGCGGAGACAGCGAACCCGGCGATCGTCCACGGGGATGTCCGCACCGGGGCGGTCGACTGCTTGTGCTCTTTCAGCTCCCGGTCGTAGGCGGTGCGCCACGCTTCGAACTCCCCGCGGGTGACGAACTGTGTGCCGAGGTTGTGCACGTCGGTGCGGAGGTTCTGCACGTCGCCCGTGAGCGATGTGAGCAGGCGCACTACCTCGGGCAGGGAGTAGTCGGATTCGGGCGGCATCAGCTGGCCAGGCGCTTTGCGAACTCGTCGGCGACCTCGGACGCTGTCAGGCTGTCGCCAGTGCTGCCCGGGGCGCCGCCGTTGCGGATGGCGTGCAGGATGTCGTGCTGCAGCGACCAGATGGTGCCCTTGCCGAGCCGGCCCTGCAGGTCGTAGCCGCGGCCCTCGCGGACCATCTCGACCTTCTCCCACGGGATGCCGTAGGAGTTGCACACAGCGTCGGGCTTGTTGATGCCCCCGGGCTGTGCGTTCGCGTCGACGGGGTCGGGCTGGCCGATCACCGCACGGGTGATGGATGCGGCCTCACCGCTGGTTTCTGCCTTGATGTATCCGGGGGCGATCGAGAAGATCGTCGTCCCGATCTGAATCTGACGCATGTCGTCCTCCTGAATGGTGCGACGGGTGGTGTTCTGGTTGGTGGGCGGGATGATGTTCGCGCCGTCGGGCACGGTCCAGGGGTCGTTGAAGTCGATGATGTGCCACTCTTCGTCGTCGATGACTCCGACGGCGAAACCGGCGAGACGGCACAGGGCGGCGAACCGCGCCCATCCGAGAAGCCCCCAGTTGGAGACGTCGATCGCGAACGCGACGCGACCCTCGAAGTCCCCGCCGTGGGAGGAGAACCCGGGAGCTGCAGCCCACCGGCCGAACTCCTGCTTGTAGGCGACCTGGATGTCGTAGGGCCGGTAGGCGTCCCACCCAGAGGTGATGAGAAGCCAGACCCCGTACTTCTCCCATGCGAGCTGCTGCAGCCACCGCCACCGCGCCGCGGTGCCCGGTGGGAGGTAGTGCGTGCCGCCCAGGTGCACGAACATGTCGAGCGGCCATCGACCGTTCTTGTAGGACATCAGGGCGTCACCTCCGCTGGGGTGAGAGCCGCGAGCGCCGCCTGCAGGTCGGCGCACCGGTCCTGCAGGACGACGATCGCGGCATCCACCCCGGCGAGGTCGACGGCCATCTCCTGACGGCGCTGCTCGTGCTGGGCGAGCGCGGCTGTGTCGTTCGCGAGCGCCGTTTCGAGCGCTTGCTGTGCGGTTGCGTTCATCGAGAACTCCCTATGCCAGTGGGTATGAGATGACGGCGGAGGCCCACGCGCGCGCGGCGCCTGTGCCGTTCTGGATTGCAAGTTGCCCTGCGTTGGCGTGCCCGATCGGGTAGATGCTCAACCAGCCGGTGAAATCGTTCGTCAGAGCGACGGGTGCTCGGACGATGCCGAGGCCTGCGGCCGGGCGCATCGACGCTGGGAGAGCGGTCGTGATGAAGGACAGCCCCGTGGGGATGGATGCGCCGATCGAGATCCGTAGCCATGCGGTCTTCCCGACGACCTTCACCGCGGTGGTGATGCCGTCGAGAGCGGTGGTGTAGCCGGTGGACATCGTGAGGTTCGTCCATACGCCGTCGAACGCTGCGAGCTTCTTCGGCGTGATGAACGTGGCGTCATCCGTGCCCGTGTTCACTTGCGCCTGGGTGGCGATCGCTGCGAGTCCTGTCCGCGTCTCCGTCGCCACACGGGCAGCGAGCGACGCGGGCGTGACGGCTCGTGTGCGGATCAGGCCTAGCGCCGTTTCCGCGTCGGTCGCCCCGGCGAGCAGTTGGAGCCCTTCGGCGTAGACGGTGCCGAGGACGTCGAGCCCGCCGCGTTCCCAATATTTGCCGATGCCGACGCCCTGCGCCGCCCAGTGCATGTACACCTCGGAGGTGGCGACGTCGACGAGCGCGAGCGCGGTGACGAACTTGTCTGCCACCTCGACGCGCACTTCGAACGACCCGTTGATGGGGTAGTTCGCGCCACCGGAAATCACGAAGTAGCTGCCGTAGGTGAGCGACCCGTGGTTGATGACGTTGCGTGCTGTCCATGCCGACCCGCCGCGGGGTCGGGTGAATGCGCGGATCGTCATCGTGTTGCGTTGGGTGCCGTTGATGAGCGACTGCACGGCCGCGGTCAGGTCGACGCGCAGGCTGGTGCCGTTCTCGTCGAGCACGCCCGCTGCGGTGCAGCGCTTCACGGTCGCCGCGGTCACCAAAGGTGGTGCGTAGGCGAGGACGTTGATGTTCGCGGAGAACACGCCCTTGCGGCCGCGCGAGTCGGTCGCCTCGGCGGTGACCTGCCGTGTGCCCGACGTGTTCAAGGCGATGGCTCCACCGCTTGGGGCGGTCATGCCGTCGACGGAGAACGAGCGCTGCGTGATCGTCGAGCCGTGCACGCCCTGGGCGTTCACGGTCGCGCGGATCGCGGACAGCCCCTGCACGTATGTGCCGACGACGCTCGCCACGGTGGCGTTGTCGTCGGACGCGGTGATGTTCGGGATCGTCGGGACAATCCCGGCGCCGGCGTTCAGCGTGAAGGGGGTGTCTCGGGTGCCGATGACGGCCGTGCCGTTCTTCGTCACCACGCGGATGAACCCGCTGCCGGAGGTGCCGTTCGGGATCTGCTCGAGCATCGACAGCGGCGGCGTCCACGACACCGACGCTCCAACAGCCGAGCCGACGCTTCCGGTCGCGGAGCCGAAGTGCCAGGTGATGTCGTGCGTCCACGTCCCGACCGCGCGGTTCGTCTGCACGGTCACGGCGGCGTCAGCGGTCAGGCTCGCGCCGCCCGTGAACGTCGCCACGGATGCGCGGGCGATCGGTGGCAGCACCATCTCGCCGTTGCCCTGGGTGTTGCCGAGGATCGCGTACCGGCCGACGACTGCCAGGCCGATGGTCTTCGTCCCATCCGCGGTGTGGTCGACCTCGTAGTAGCCATCGCCGATCTTCCACGGCCCCGCGCCCTGGAAGTCGAAGCTCAGCCCCGACCCCTGGCCGCGGATCGCGCCGTCCGCCCAGAACTCCCACGACGACGTGCCGGACCCGTCGTGCGATTGGCCGGCACCCGAGGTGACGTCGACCCACACGGCGAACATCAGCCCCGACTTGTTCGTGGCTGTGTTCTGTGAATCGATCCACGTCTCCGCACGAATGCGGTAGTACCGGTTCGGGAATCCGCTGCTGACACTAGCCAAGTCGCCTCACCACCGTTCCGGTTCCGAACTGCTCGAGCTTGTGGTTGGAGAGGACAACGGTCATGCCGACGAACTCCGGTGCGACGAGACGGTTCGCTTCCAGCCATGCGCGCGGAACACCGTCTTGGGTGATCTCGAACCGGTCGGGCTTGATGTGCGACTGGAAGGAACTGTCAGAGCGGCCCATGTGACCGCCCTCGGCGTCGACCCGGAACCAGGTCTGGATCGTCGCGACCTCGCCCGCCGTAGAGGCCTGCTGGCCCTGCAGCGTGCCGACCTGGCCCTGCACAGTGCTGACACCCGCGTTCGCGGTCGCCGCGTCCTGCGCGGCCTGCTGAGCCGTCTGTGCCGCCTGGTTGGCCGCGGACTGTGCCGCTGTGATCTGCGTGCTCTGCGAGCTCTGCGTGTTGATGATCGTCTGCACGGCACCGTTGGCGCTGAGGTTGAGCACCTCGCCGACGTTCGGTGCGAGCATGTCTGCCTGCACCACGCCCGCTTTCAGAACGTTCACCGTGGCCTGGTCGACCCACGCACTGTTCGCCCAGATCTCTTGAGCGTCCAGCTTCACGGCCTTCACGCCGCCATCGACGATGAGCTCTCCGGCACCCATGCGGTAGCCGCGAACGTTCCGCACCCGGACGTCCTTGCCCTGCACGCCGGTTCCGTGGAGGCCGAGCAGGAACGTCGTCTTGCCCGTGGTGTCGATCGTGACCGTGACTTCACGCTCGAACCCCTGCGGGGTCGTGGTGAGCGCGATCGCCCCCGGGAACGCCTGGCTTAGGGATGCGTTCCCGTAGGTCCACAGTCGGAGCTCGGCGGAACCCGCAGTGTCGGCGTATGCATCGAAGGTGACCCGGATGCGGTCGCCGGTCTTGAACGGGAGGGGGCCGTGCTGACGACGGAACATGAAGTACTGATCCGTGATGGCTGACCGTGCGGACCAGCCATCCACGATCGTCGACGTCCAGTTCGCGTAGACAACAGTCCCCGGCACCTGCTCGTTGAGGGTGGCCATGTTCGCCATGTCGGCGACCATGAGCTTCTCAGCGCCGACGCTGTTCGCGCCGATACGTGCCGCGTTCAGGATGCCGGCGTTGATCTTCGCGGCGTCGAGGTTCGCGATCACCGCGTTGTCGATCGTCCGCGAAGCCCACGCCGCCCCGGTCCACTCCCACTGTGCGTTGAACAGCCCGCCTGCCGTGCGACGGAACCAGAGAGCGCCGACAGGCTTGCCCGCACCGTTCTCGACAGTCGGAGCATCCGGGGAGATGGTGATCTTCCCGTCCGCGGTTGACTGCGCTGCTTCCGCGTCGGCTTGCGCCTGGGCGATCGCGTCGATGATCGCCTGGTCGATGTCACCCGCAGTAACCGCGGCGACGACGATCGAGGCAGCCTCCGACGGGGCACCCACTCGGCCGAGCTTGTCGACGGTGCGGTAGCGAACCCAGATCTCCTGACCCGCAAGCCCCTGCACGACACCGCCGCCACCGATGGCGGGCATCATCCCGCCCACGGGTGTCCACGGCCCCGTAGCAGCGAGCCCCCATTCGGTGATCACACCGTTGAGAGCGATACCGGGGGCGCCCGTGGTCAGCATGCCGCCCCACGCATACGCGACGACTCCGTTGCCCGTGGCCAGCACAGGCTTCGTAGGCACCCCCGAGATCACGTCAGGCGTCGCCGGATCGATCTCGCAGGGGTCAGAGAAGTCCGACCACACACCCATGTCCGACTGAGCCCGCACCCGCAGGTGCCGCACCGCTCCGGAATCCCACTGCTGCGACGCACCCGGCGTGCTCGTGGCGAGTAACGTCACTCCCGGATCAGTCGCAGTGCCCTCCCACACCTCGTAGGCGACGATCGACACCGGCACGTCATCTGTCGACTGCGTGACCGCAGCCCACGTGAACGCGACCGTCGCGACCGCCGACCCATCAGGCCGGAACGCGGCAACGTTGGACGTCACCGAGAGGCCCACAGGTGATTTCGGCACGATCGACGCCGGCGTGCCTGGGGTGACCGCGATCTCCTCGGAGAACTCCGACCACACCCCGCCACGGGACTGCGCCCGCACCTTCACCAGGCGCGTGACTTCCGGCTCCCACAGGTCAGTGACCGTCGACAGCGCATCCGTCTGAACGAACATCGCCGACTCGGCCGGCGACACCCGCGACCACACCTCATAGAGCGCGACGTCCGCGGCCGTGCCGTCGGTGGACTGCGCAACCGCATTCCACCCCAGGGTGACCTTCGACGCCGCAGAGCCGTCCTGCTTCCAGTACGGGGCATCCGTCGCGTGCAGTCCAGTCGGGAGTTGTGGCTTGTCGCCGGCCGGATCACGCGTGGCCGGGAAGGCATCGCCGCTACCCGAGATGATCTGCCCCATGACGGCGGCGGATGCGCGCTTCGCCAGCTTGAGTTGCTGAGAGAGCAACTTGTCGCCGACGACTGCGCGTGCAGATACGACGCCATCATGCTTTTCCACCACGAGGCCGATAACTCGGAGCGTCAGTCGAGCGCGTCGCGTGATCGCTGTGACGAGGTCGCCGATGTTGAAGTCGGACCACGGCGCTGGAAGTAGCGCCGCCATGTAGGGGACGGGCGTCCAGCCCGTCGTCCAGTCGTAGCCGAGTTCTTGCTTCGGCGCCTTGCCTTCGGTCATCACTGGCTGAGCGCGTCGTGTTGCTTCTTCGACGCTCTCGACGTCGGACTGCGTCATGGTCGCCCATCGCCGTCCGTGGGTAAGGTCGACTCCCTCGTTGATGAGCCAAGCCCATCGCGCGTTCCCGGAAAGGCGAATGGTGATGTTCGAGAAGACGTCCTGCGCGGTTGTTTTGTGCGGCACGCGTTCGAACCCCGGCCCACCGAAGACGACGCCGTCACTGCGGTCGACGCCTGTCCCCGCAACGACGACACGAAGCTTCGTACCTTCGGTCCACCATTCGACGAAGCCCTGCTGGGATAGCCCCTGCAGCACCTGCGTCATGGGCGTCATCAGGTTGTATGCCCAGTCTTGGCGTTCTGGCCACGGCGTGCCGAACGAGTCGTGAGTCGCCGTGAAGTCGTAGCTTACGTACGTCCCCCACCCGTTGTGTTTTGCCTCGTCGAGAAGAACTTTGAGCAGGTGCCCGGGCGTCGCGTTCGGCCAGCGACGCTGACCCTCGATCGTCTCCCAGCTGGACTGCACATGCATATCAGCCATGAGGTCAGGGACGAGTCCGAGGCCGGTGAACTTCACGGTCTGCGTGGGGTCGGCGTCGTCCTCGTCGCGTTCGGTGACCCAGAAGAGGTTGTCGCGCGGCGAAACGTACCGGTCGCCGACGGAGTACTCGATGCCCACCGTGAACGGCACGGGGAGGTGCCCTTCGGTCAGTTCCGAGAGCGCAAATTCGATGCGCGGGGTGCCCGACTCGGTCGTGGCGACGGACACGCTACTCGTGGAGATCGAGCGTCCGCGCGTTCCGTTGGGCTCTGCAAGGCGTACTCGGACGTCGAACATTCATGTCCTCCTTCGCGGTCGGGGTCGCCATTGCAGGCGACCCCGACCCGGTGCGCTCAGCGCGCGTAGGCGGCGCGAGAGCTGACTTCAATGAGCGCAGATGAGCGCGTCGCCGATGTGATGGTCAAGCGGGATGAACGCACCGCAGGACTATCGGACTGCATCACCGGAGTGATTTCGAACCGGTTTCGCGGGCCACCGAAATCGACCTGACCGGAGATTTCGGCGCCACCGACCCACGTTTCCGTAGTTGTCGCGAAGCACCGTCCACTTGCGGACTCGAAGCGCACCCACTGCCCAGCGTCGACGTCAGGAAGGGCTACCCATGAGCCGCCTGCGTCCTGAACGCGCAGTCCTGTGGCGCTTCCTCGCACTCGCACGACAGCGTCGCTGATCGGCGCCGACCCGCCAGGCGCGATCGTGAGGCTGACCGACGCCGAGGTGAGAGGCGCGGAGGCCACAGATGCGACCTTGTCACGCCAGTACCCTCCTGGGATCTGAACGAAGAACGTTACGTCGATCCACTCATTTCGATCAAAGACGCGATCCACGGACGAGCTCGCCAAACGGCCGATTGCTTGTCGGCCTGGTGCGTTGACGTCTGTGAGCACCAGCGTCGGGGTGAGGAACAACGCCTGCAGCGCTTCCCACCCCGACGGTGGAGTGTTCACGGTCAACGACCACAGTGGCGCCCCGAAAGCGGAGGGCATCGGGACAACCCCGTCTCGCCCCTCGAGGTTGATCTGTGAGAGATTCGCCTCGAACGACGAGTACGGGACTGACCCGGCCCGGAATACCCATCCCATCTCGGAGTTGTCCAGGGAGACACCGTTGACGATCATCCGAGCATCACCCCCGCCATGTCTGCGGCTTCTCGCGCCTCATTCTTCAAGTCCCGGACCGTGGGGTTGTGGATGTTGAGAACGACCGCTCGGCCTGCACCTGACCCGGATGCTCCCTGAGCGCGCCCTGACCCCCCGGACAGACCGGCCATGGGGACCGGGCCAACCATCGAGGCACGGACCTGGCCGGCTCGCATTGCGTTCGGCATTGACGACGACATGGACCGACGCAAGCCGTCCGTGAACTGTTCGCCAAGGGCGGCACCGGATGTCTCGACTCGTGTCCACCCAGCGCCGCTAAATGGGCCGCGCTTAGCGGGCGAGTGCGGGAAGAAGTCGGCTACGACGCTCATGATGTTGCTCGCCGCATTCCTTAGGTTGCTCCACATGGAGTTGAGCCCGCCAATGAATCCTTGGACGACCGAGCGCCCGGAACTCCATAGCCAGCCCCCTGCGTCGCCCAACGCCGACGTCACAGCGGTTCGGATTCCACCGAGCCATTCAGTGACCGCCCCCCAGCCATCAGCGAGTCCGCCATGGAACCCGGCGATGGTCTGAGTGCCCGGGCCTCTCAGCCAGGAGATCGCATCCGTGAAGGCCGTGGCTACCCCTGGGAAGGTCGTCGCGAACCACGCAGA
The DNA here is from genome assembly GCF_058797175.1 of Microbacterium sp. GW823-FHT02G05. Classification (NCBI taxonomy): domain Bacteria; kingdom Bacillati; phylum Actinomycetota; class Actinomycetes; order Micrococcales; family Microbacteriaceae; genus Microbacterium; species Microbacterium sp. GW823-FHT02G05. The sequence continues at coordinate 1,629,427 of NZ_JBXAJK010000001.1, read as the reverse complement.
GACCGTGCCCCACGCCGAAATCGCGCCTTCGGCGAATCCTTCGACAGCCGCCGCGCCACCTGGGCCAAGCCACGTTCTCACGTCTGACAGTGCGGATGTGACTGTGTCCCTCGCACCTGCAACGGCCTGGTCGAGCGCTGGGTACGCGATCGTCATGCCGTTGGCGAGCCCCCGCGAGAACCCGCCGCCTGCGCCACCGGCACCGGCCTCGATGTCGATCCCAAGCTGCTGCACATCCCAGAGAATCTGAGATCGCAGTTCTGATGGGAGCGGAGCGGCCACCTTGTCCCACAAAGCCTGAGCCGCAGTGATCCCACCAGACTCGAACGACGTGCGAAGCGCGTTGGTGACGCGATCTGCTTCCGACTTGAGATCGTTCTCGATGCCAGGCTTGAGCTGCACCTTCGGAATGATCGGAGCGACGTACCCTTCTGGTGGGATGATCTGCTTCGCCCACCCGCCGAGCTGACGAGTGAGCTCATCGCGCACCTCAGGTCGCATTCCAGCCGCGTTGATCTTCGCCCACAGTGCGTGCGCGGCGCTTTGTCCCTCGTTCTCGAAGGTCGTACGCAGTCGCTCCACGTACCCCTCAGCGATAGCCTTTGCGGAAGCGCCGTCGGGCGGCTCGAACTCGGAGGAGACGATGAGCCGGTTGTCATCCATCCACTTCTGCGCCGCGGCCTGGTAGTCCTTGATGTACTCGTACGGATTGGCGTAGTCCGCTGGGTCCGGGGCCAGCCCAGAACGATCGAACTCCCCCTTACGAACCATCGCCTCTCGGTCGAGCCCGAGTACGTCACCCAGACCGCGGATGAGCTCGCCAAGCATGATGACGATTTCCCGCAGGGCGGGCGCTATCTCAGCCAGGAGCTCTGACGCGACGACGAGCAGATCGCCAATGGTAGGCATGGCCGTTTCGACGAAGCTCTTGAGGGCGGGTCCCACGGTTTCGGCGAACCGCCCCACTCCGGCAGCGAGGTCGGGCAGGATCGGGCGGATCGCGGCGGCGAGCGCATCGAACGCCGGGGCGAGCTCAGCGAGCACGTTCGCCGCCGTCGGCAACAGCGTCCCGGCGAGGTCGCCCAGCAGCCCGAGGAAGTTGCCGAAGGTGTCGGCGATCGGTTGCAGACTCGGCTTGATCCCTTCAAGGGCGCGGAGCAGCCCAAGCGAGAAATCATCGACGCCCCGCGAGAACACAGGCGAGTTGAGGGCGTTTGCGGATGCTTCGATCAGACCGCCAAGGAACTTCCCGGCCGAACCGATGAATCGCTCCGTGGTCTTGTCGAGGTCTGACACAAGCCGCCCGATGGCCTTGAACGCATCGCCGAACGAGCTCATGGCGGTGTTCGACCCGCGGAACACAGCCGTCATGCCGCGCTGGAAGTCGGCTCCCTTGACGGTGCCCTCCCAGGACTGCATGGTCTTCGCGAATCCGTCGAGTCCCTGCGAGCCAGCGGCTTCCGCAGCCTTCCAGAGCCCCTCGAAGATGCCCGCGATGCCAGTCGTGGCATCCCAAAGGTCGTACATCGAGTCGATGGCAGATTCCATCCACTCGCCGAGGCGCCCGTCGTTGGAGATCGCGTTGAGCCAGTTGTCGAACGTGTCGGCCTGGCGCACGAACCACGACGCGAGGCGTGGCGTGTACGTCGCGGCGATCTGAGACAGTGAGGTCATCGCTCCTGCGAACGCCGGAGCGCCCGTCGCGAGGATGCGCCATCCGTCGGCGATGCCCTTGAAGATCGACTCCATGCGCCCACCGGACAGCTCAACGGCGAACGCGTTCGACAGCGCCGCCGTGAAGTCGCCGATGCCCGCAGAGATGTCGCGGAACGAGTTCCGCAGTTGCGGCATCAGCCCCGTGACGAGGTCGAGGATCGGCTGTCGCGCGCGCCCCCAGAACGTCTCGTTGATGATGTCGCCGAGCTCCTGCATGTCGCTCTTGAGTGGGGCGAGCTCTGTCCCTGCGTTGCGCAGCGCAACGATCAGAGCAGTGGCCGAGCCGAGTGCGTTCAAGAGCAGACCGGGGAGGACGAGGAACGCCGGCGTGATCGACACGAGCCCCTGCCCGATGCCGACAAGTCCCGACGTCGCCGAGAAGACGGCCGCGATCATCGACGTGATGCCAGAGGTCCATCCGACGATGCTCGGAAGCGCGCGGTCAAGGTTCTTCATCGACTCGGCCAGGGAGTCGATCCACTTCCACGACAGACGAGCGCCAGACAAGGCGGACAGGGTCGTGAGCGCCGACGCAACAGACGTCTTGCTCACCTTTACGAAGAGGTTGACGATCCGATCCCGCGCAGCATAGGAAAGCTGACGCGACGCGACCGCAGTGAACGCGTTCGCGTCGATGCGTGACTGGCGGTCTTTTGCTACCTTGTCGATCTGGTCGTTGATCTCAGAGAGGCGATGCCGCAGCTTCTCGGCTTCGACCGGAGAAAGGATCTCGTTCTCAAGTCGGCCTGAGACCTTGTCGAATGCCGCAGCCAGGACATCCATCTGCCGACGGAGCATACGGTCGTCAAGGGTGGGCTCGAGAGTCGGTTCGATGCTCGAGAGCATCTTCTTCATGTCGCGGCGCATCCGCTCGATAGCGATGGCATCGAGGGTCGGCTTGAAATTCGCGATTTCCTTCGAACGCTCGTCGAGCTTGACCGAGGCCTTCACCGTGGCGTGGACTGCCGCGAGATCGATGCCGCTCATCTGTCGACGAATGTCTTCACGGATCGCGGCGTTGTCGAGCTTCGCCTTGTTCACGTTGACGGTCATCTTCGTCGTGCGCCCGATCGTCTCGAGCTTCTTCACGAGTTCCTTGCGGAACTTCGTGGTGTCGGGAACGACTCGGATCGAGAGCCGGCCGATGTTGCGTCCAGGGTTGAAGGTCATCCCGGATCACCCCCAAACATGAATCGGTCGAACTTGGCGGGTGTGAGCTCCGCGAGTGTGGCCGGCCGGATCTCGACCGGTTCGACTGGTGCGCCCGGGTAGTCGATGAACATCTCGGGATGCTCCGCACCGGACAGCCCTTGAATGAGGGATGCGATGAGGTTGTGGGTGCGTGCGGCGATGACCGTCGAGGCGTCCCAGCCTTGGAGTTCCGGTGTACCCCCGCGCTCGGCGAAGACGCGCGAGTGCGGGTTGAGGTTGAGATGTTCGGTGAGTGCGATGACGTGGTGGGCGGACAGGGTGCCCGCCCACACGTCATCGATGTTCAGCCCGTAGAACTGCGCGAGGTCGGCGCGGAGCGCCCCGAGAGTGTCGAGTTCGTCGATCAGTTCTCGGAGCCGGAGGATTCCCCCAGTGCGTCCCGGTAGTGGGTGAAGAGCGCCATGAAGTGCTCTTCCTTCTTGCCCTCCGCCCAGACGGCGTAGTCGTCGGGGTTCTCGGCGATGCGCTCAGCCCACAGGTCGATCGACGCAACGAACTGCTGCAGCGCCTGGAATCGCTCGATGTCGTCCGGCTTGCTCATGTCGTACTCGAGTGGACCGTCATTGCCGTCGAACGCGCCAGACTTGGCCGCGTCAAGCATGAGGTTGTTGAAGTCGTTGCGGTGGGAAATGCGGAACCGGTGGACCGGGAGCAGCGCAGGCATGTCGCCCAGCAGCTCTTCGTAAAGCGCGGCGCGTTCCGCCTGCTCGTCGATGATCTCGGAGGGCTTGGGAGCCTTCGGCTTGCGGTCCTGGGGAACCTTCGGGGAAGTAGTCATGGCAGACCTTTCAGCGCGCAGACCGGGTACGAGAAAGACCCCCGAGGGCGGGTCTGCACATGATGCGCCCTCGGGGGTGGCTTGGGACTACTGGATGCGGCGCCAGGTGACGGTGGCGTCGGTGACCGTCGCGCCGACCGCGGGGGCGGTGGGTGCGGATGCTCCCGACTTGCCGGCCGTGGTGGCTTCGAGGATCTCGCCGCCCGGGAGCGCGACGAGGTTGCCCGCGGCGTAGTCGGTCGTACCCGTCCACGTGCCGAGCGAGAGCGCGGACGAGAAGATCTGGTAGATACCAGCGCGCCCGTTGACGGGCGGGATGACCGACGCGTCTGCGGAGAGGATGGAACCAGACAGCGGGAGCTCGAAGAAGTTCGCGGTGTCGACAGTCGGAGCGTCACCGATGGACGTGTCGACGTTCGGAATCCAGAAGCCGAGCGAGCCCGTGGTGTCCTGGAAGTACAGGAACAGCGCGACCTCGGTCGAGGACGAACCCGCGACGGTGTAGCCGCCCGTGGCGGGGTCGAACGCACCCTGGAAGGCGAGGTCGAGAGTCGTCGGGTCGATCTGCAGAGCGGCGACGTTCACGCCCCACTGCGTCGAACTGGTCGACGTGCGAACGCCGTCGGCGAGGAACGAGTCAAGAGACTCCTTGTCGCCGCCCTCCTTCGTGAACGCGATGGTGTTCTGCTTGGATGTGTGGCCGAGGTTCAGCCACTTCGCGCCACCCGAGCCCGCGGCGGCGACGTTCTCTGCGGTGAGCGAGAACGCCGTCATCGGGTCGAGCGGCGGCTTGGTGCCCTTCGGAGCCTTGAACACGGTTCCGTGGCCGGGGATAACGAGCTTGGTCTTGTCAACAGACACGATTGCCTCCTGGTTGGTGTGCAGACCAACTCGCCGTGGCGAGCCCAGGGTGGTTAGTGGTTGCGGGCCGTGATGCTCCATGAGCCGGTGTATTGGACGACCGTCTTCGCTTCCATCTGCGCTTCGCCGCCGACGCGGGAGGGAGCACTGATGTCTTCGACGCTCTCGACGGCGCCGACGCCGGGGACGATCCCCTCGAGCGGCGAGTCCCACGACCAGACGGTCTTGTACATGGCGCGAGCGATATCGAATGCGTCGGCGGTCTCGGCGATCACGGTGCCGGTGAGCGTGACGACCCACAGGCCGTTGCCGCTCGGATGCTGCGCGATGGATGAGTAGTGGGTGAGGATCGGGATCTCGGCGTATGAGCCAGTGTCGAGGTCACCGACGATTGTGACCTCGGGAGCAGATGCCGCGCGGAGGAGCTTCTGGAAGAGCATGTCCGCGTCAAGCAGGTCGACTTCGAATCGGCCCATCAATGCACCGCCGCCATGCCGCGGGCCATCGGGTGCTGTCCGGGAATCCATCGCACGCGTCGCGCGTTCTTGTAGCGGACGAAGTGCCCGTACTCGATCGACAGCGTTCCCGGGTCGGTGGAGCTGATCACACGGTCGCTCACCCGTCGACCGACACCAATCTCGCCCGGTACGGTCTGTACCGTCAGCCCGTCAATGAAGCTGCCTGTCAACCGGTGGCCGACCGCTACCGAGCGAACCGAGCGGTGGACTCGCGCAGCGGCACGGTCCATTTCAGGATGATTCCCGGCGATGATCGCCGCGACCAGTCGCGCGTCCTCGCGAACGTAGACATCAGACACCGTCACGCCTCCTTCCGGAGCCACTTGATCGTCACCCGGTAGTGGCCGGTGCGCTTCGAGACGGAGTGGTGCTGTGGAGCACCGACCGTCTCGTACCAGTTGCCGTTCCAGAGAACGTGCGAGTGGATGTCGCCTGGCCAGAGTGCGGAGCGAATGACCATGAGGTCGATGACCTGCAGGCCGAGCGTCTGCGCTTCTTCGGCCTGCGACCAGTCGCGCACGGGCTCAACCATGCACCGGACGTCGACGAGCGGCCCGACGGGTTCGAATGCCTGCTGTCCACGCTCGTTGCGCTGCATGGCCCGGTTCTGCACCTTGACGGTGTGGGGCGCTTTGCGCCGAAGCAGCGACATTACGGCCACCCGGGCTGTCGTCGCACGGTGGCGGTGCCGGCGCGCCCTGCGCGTTTCGGCGCGACGCGGCCGGTCAGGTCGCGCTCGTCGATGTCCGAGAACCAGAGGTAGCCGGACGCTACGAGCGCGTTTCGCTCGTAGCTGTACTGCCCTTCGCTCTCGGACTTGAATCCGTCTTCGTTGCCGAACTCTCGTGCGGCGACACGGACGACGACGGCTTTGAAGAGCCGCTCAGTGAGGATGCCGGATGCGAGGCGTGAGGCGACGACGCTCCCCCAGCGGCTCTTGATCTGATCGACGACTTCGCCCAACTTCCCGTCAAGGTAGTTGGGGTCGAAGTCCGAGACGTCGACGCGCGAGTAGGTCGGGATCTCGTCGTGAGTCACTTCGGGGAGCGTCGCCATCTGGTCACTCCTCGTTCTCGAGTGCGGCCTGCAGTTCGGCGTCGGTGAGCTCGTCGGCGTCTTCGATGCCGAGCTCGGCTGCCTTTGCGAGCATCTGATCGCGGTCGCCGTCGCCGTCGGGGTGCGTGTTGGTCTCCGGGGCATCGGCGGTGCGCTTCGCGCGGATGCGGTCGATGAGTTCCTGCTTCGATCCCGACTTCGCGATGCCGGCATTCTCGGCGACGTCGCGCAGTTCCTTGATCTTGAGCACATCGAGGCCATCAGCAGCGCCGCTGTCAGCGGCGTCCTCGACGCTCTTCGTGGGCGGTGCGGGAGTGGGAGTGTTCGCCGTGACCTCGGTCTCGCCCTTGCCCGCTGGCGTGAGAAGTGCAGGGTTCGTGACCCAGTCGGGGGCGGGGTCGCCCGGGCCGAGGACGACGGGGACACCGTTGATGACGCGGGAGACGTGTCCCGTGAGGATGTTCTTCTTGCTCATGGCAGACCTTCTCTTCGATGCAGAGCGGGGCGGCTCCCCGGAAGGGAACCGCCCCGCGTTGGCGTGAGTCGCTACGCGACCTTGAGGGACGCCGTGTTGTCCGGCGCCTGGAGCACGGGCAGGCCGATCGCCGACACGAGGACGTTGAAGCCCTCCGGGTCGTGCGTGTGCGTCGCGCCCGAGAAGAGACCCGCGGCCTCTGCGCGGCTGATGCCGTTCTCCGACGACATCGACTCGGCCGTGACGCCGAGCAGCGTGTTGCCGAACTGGGAGCCGGAGAGCAGGATGACCTTGTCGGCCGGGAACAGCTTCTGCTCCACGCCCTGACGGTTGACGATCGTCTGCTCGTTGACGCGCACCTCGCCGAAGCCCCACGAGCGGAGCACGGAGCGCACGTCATCTTCGCTGACCCGCGAGGGCAGGTCGGAACCGCGCCCAACGACGAGCTTGATGATCTCCGGGTTCGCCTGGAGCACTGACATGATCGTGCGCGACAGGAGGATCGACGAGATCCCCTTGTCCATCGCAGCACGCAGGCCCTCGAGGTCCGCGAGCGGGTCGGCTCCCACAGCGCCCCAGAGGGTGCCGGCGGTTGCGCTGTGGCTCGCCTTCCGACCGAAGTCGACGACGAAGTCCATCTGGCGCTCCTTGATCGTGACCTTGCCGTCGACGATCGCCTCGACCTGCGCGAGCACGAAGCGCGAGCCGACGGCCTGCGCGGTGCGCTCGGCGCGCTTGTCGAATGCCGCGCCGATCGCGTCTTCCATGCCGGCCATGACGAGCTCCTGGTGCTCGTCGACCGGGATGCGGATCGAGATCGGGGGGAGCTTGCCCGACGCGGTCTGCCCGGCGTCGAGCGTGCCGACCTCGGACTCGGTGTTGAACGCACGGAACGACGCGGCCGCGGGGAGCACAGACTGGCCGATGTTCACCGAGTAGTGAAGCGTCGGCGACGCCTCGATCGGGAGCAGATCAGCCGTCTCGAACGCCTCGACGTGCAGTTCGAACGCGGCGCGCGCGGTGCCGGTGAGCTGGACGGGGGTGCGGTGGTTCTTGGTGAACGCCATAGGTCAGTCCTCCACGTAGGTGATGGAGCACGAAGCGGTGGCCGTGAGGACGGCGGCGCGCTGTGCTGCGACGGGCAGGACCGAGGGCTTGACGATGCCGTGCTTGAACACGGCGATCGTCGGCTTGGAGCCTGCGGGAACTTCGACACCCTCGTTGTCGTTGAGGAAGCCGGCGAGGGTCTGGCGACCATCGGTGGCGTCGACGTCGTACGGGCCGTACAGCTTCGACGCGGTGATCTGACCGAGCGCAAGGCCGGACGGGGCACGACCGTCAACCTTGTGAGCGGCGGTCAGGGTGGAGATGTCGAGCTGGCCGGGGCGAGCAGAGTCTTCACCGTGGGCAGAGATGCGCCAACGGGTGTCCTGCTTCACGCCGGTTGCGCTCTTGGTGATCGAGAAATCGGTCATGATGAGCCTTCCTTTCAGGCGTTCTTCTTGTTGAGGCGCTCGCGTGCCGCCTGCTGTGCCGCCGCGACCGAACCGGTCGCGCCAGGCGCAGGCGGGATGCGTCCTTCATGGGCGCGCTGGTACTGCGCGCCCCAGGACGACTGCGAGCCAGGATCGTTGCCGCCCGCCGAACCGATGGACTGTGCGAACGTCTGGACCTTTGCGGCGTCCAGTTCTCCGTTGCCGCCGATGAACTTCGTCATGTCGGCGAACTCGACGAGACCATCCACACGGGAGGTCGCGTCGTCGAAGGACTCGTCTGCACCCCTGGTGAGCGCGATGAGCATGCCCTTCACGGCAATGTCGAGGTTCTGGTTCTTGCTCTGGGCGATGCCCTCGGCGCGACCAGCGTTCTTCGCCTCTTCGATGGCTCGTTCGTTGTCGCCGAGAGCGTCAAGGCGTGCCTGTTCGGCCGCGTCCTTGGCGGTCTGCAGCTCTTCCACGGTGCCGAGCTGCGCGTACTGCGTCACCGTGCGCTTGTCGATGTCGCGGAGGTACTGCCACTTGCGCGCCTCGTACCGAAGCGATGTGAGCTGCTGCTCCACCGGCAGGTCGTCCCGCTTGACGCCACGCGGGAAACCCCGCTTGGCGAGGAACTCCTCGTCGGAGAGCTGGTCGTCGGCTGGCAGGAACTCCACCTCGTCCGAAGCTGGCGGCGTGCCTGCCTCGGCACCAGGGACCGGGTCGATGTAGCGGAACTGGGGCCGGTGCCAGTACGGAGCGAACTGGGGGCCGAGCACGCGGGTGGGCTTGTGTGCGGACATGGTGGATGAGCCTCCGAATCGGAAGTGGAATGCGCGCCCCGAATCAGGACGTGCGGACCCGCCGTAGCGGGAAGGTGGTCACGCCAAGTTGGCTTCGGCGCGGGCGATGAGTAGCCGGTGCCACTCGATCGCCTTGTCGATGTCTTTGACCGGCACGGCCCGACCGCTGCCCGTCATGTCGACGAGGTTGGTGTTTCGGGCCTTCGCGTCAAGGAGGATGTCGATGCTGCGGGTCGATGTTGCGAGGTGGGCGCGCCACATCTTCTGTCGCGCCTCGTCGTTCATCCGCTCGAACGGAGTGAACTTCTGGCGTTTCGACTGTCGGTTCACTTCGCGGACGTCGCGGAACGCGCCGCCACGCTCGGTCAGGATGGGACCGAGCTCGCCATGCTCACGAATCTGAACCTTGATGCGCTTGAGGTCTTCGGCATAGTTGCTGCCTGCGGCCTTGTAGAGCGCGTCGAGGTCTTCACGGTTGAGGCGCAGGCCGAGATCCTGCTTCGCGGTGATCGGTGAGATCGTGCACTTGCACTTGTCGTGCAGCGGCATGAGCTCGGACTTCGTGTAGAACCGCGACGACGCGACGACGCAGAGCCCACAGGTTCCGGTCTTCGAGAACTCCGGGTGGATCACCCGTCGATACCCGACGACCTTCGGTGCGGACCAGAGCACCTTCTGCGCTTCGTCTCTCGCAGTAGCGGCAAGGTCGTCTTCTACGACCGAGGTGAGTCGGTCTGTGAAGCTCTTCCACTGTTCGTCCGATACCCGCTCCGGCCAGGGCGGGGTCTCCCCCGTCTCGCGTTCGACCTTCTTGCGGTCCTCGCGGATGCGGTGTTCGAGTTGGCGTGCTGGCCGCTTGTAGACCTCGATGATCGGCGTACCGCCACGTTCGTAGGTGTCGATGATCGGCGGGAGCGTTTCAGGCATCGCCTGCAGCAGCTCAAGTTGCCGGATCATGAACGCCCGCGACAGGCGGCGTGCGCGGCGCGTGGCGGCGTCGACGTGCACAGCGGATGCCGCCGCGGCGGCGTTCACCATGTCGGGTCGCCCCCACCATGAGAACGGGAGCCAGAGCTGCAACAGTGCCCGAACGAGGGCTTCCACGATCGATGCGTGCTCCCGCGCGTACGTGTCGACAAGCAGCGTGTACTTCTCGTCGTCAGTCGCCACCATCGCCGCCTGTGGCTGTCAACGCCTGCGACGGCGTCGCAGCTCCGCTGAGAGCGAGCGTGAACGCCTCCTCGGCGCGATCGCTTGCCGCAGCGCGGCGCTGTTCAGGCGACATCTCGAACACCTCCGCGTCGATCCATGCCTGCGTCGCACCACCCGACTTGAACTTCGGTGCCGCTTCGGCCTTCTCGGCGAGCGTTGCCGGGTTGACCTTCGCGAACTCGACCTCGATGCCGGTGTACTCCGCGCGTGCCGACTCACCCTCGATGAGGAACGACGTCGACATCGCCTGTGCGAATGATGCGGCGGCGATTCGGTTCATGCGGTTGACCGCATTGATGAGCGGCTGATGCGAGATCTGTGACCCGAGGGCGGACTGGTTTGCCGACGACGAGTCGAAGATGCTGAGCGGCGTGCGCGTGATCGTGCAGAGGTCTTTCAGCTCGTCCTTGCGCGCCTCGTAGATGGGTCGGACGTCGGTTGCGGACGACTCCCACATCTTCGCCGACGCCGGAAGCGTCCACAGCGCCGCTGGGCCGGTGCGGAAGACCTCGTCGTAGTCGACGACCTGGCCGGCCTTCGGGTGATCCTCGGGGTAGACGTCGTCCAGGTCAGCCATCACGGCGCGCTGCCGGAACGACTGCATGACGATGAGCGTCAGGCCGTTGAGGGTGATCTCGTTGATGCGATCGAGCGAGTCCAGGTGCTTCTCATAGATGCCGAAACCGTCCGGCGTCGAGTGCTTCGTGACCAGCGATTCGGTGACGTTGCCTGTCGCGACGGGCGGGCCAGCCCACGTCCAGTCGGACGTGATCGACCATTCGCTGCCGTCGTTCGGGAGCGTCGGAACGGCTGTCACTCGGTAGGCGATCCGGAAGTAGCCGGGACGGTACAGGGTGATCTCTTCCGTGCCGAGCAGGGCGTTGTAGCCGACCTCGATTGCGGCGAGGGTGATCCACGGGTAGCGGGAGTCCTGTTCGCTGATCGTCGTCCACTCGTTCGCGACGTGCCACATCGCCTTGCGCTCGGCGTTCTGCGTCGTGATGATGTACGCGCGTCCGTAGTCGCCGACGTCGTTGAACTGCGACACCGACTGCACGTCCATGCGTGACCGATCCCAGATCGCCTGCGCGGCAAGGTCGCCGTTCGCATCTCCAGGAGCCGCAGTGCGGAACGCGACGACCTCCTGACGATCCGTGCGTGCGTCGCGCAGCGTCTCGGCAACGTGCAGGCGCGAGCGACGCATGAACCGGAGGTACTGCTGGCTGATCGCCTGATCCCACGTGTCAGTGGGAAGCAGGGCGTCGCCGTCGCGGTATGACCGCAGCTTCTCCATGCGCGGCAGCCCGCTTCCGAGCTGCCGCGCAAGGCGCATAAGCCACCAGTCATCTGAGCCTGGAATGTGGGTGTCAAGCAGCACTTTCCACCTCTTTCCTGCATCATCGAACCCGGCGAGCCGTACCCGTCCGCTTCTTGAACTGCTTCTTGTATCGGGCGCGCCCCTCGACCGCGAGGCACATGCCCATCGCGGCGTCCATCTTCTTGAGTGACCCCTTGCGGTCCTTGCCGATGACGTCGCCGGCAGAGCGCTTCCAGCGGTGGGCGTTCATTACGTGACGGCTCAGCACACGGTGGTTGCCGTGTCGGAGCTCGCCCGACTTGATCGCCGTCTCCGTGCGCTCGACGAGCTTTGCCATCTCGGTGTGACGCGAGGTCTCGAACGAGATCGGCTTCACGTCCGTCGCCTTGACGACCAGCTCCGGCCCGTACTTCGTCTCCCAGCGGTCGACGTAGTCACGCCAGTGCGGCGGGTCAGCGAGGAACGCGACGACCTTGAACTTCTTGAACGTCGCGTCGAGCACGGCTTCGACCTCTTGGTGGTCGACCTGCCAGTGCTTCGCTTCCTTCGAGTCGGGCGCTTCCCAGATGCCGATTGGGAAGACGTAGCCGTCGTCGATGCGGCAGGCGATGAGCACTGTCGCGTCGGAGTTCAGCGAGCCGTCGAACCCGAGCGCGATCTTGTCGCCCCGCATCGGCGGGCGGAAGCCGAGCTTCTCGCCGTTCGCCTTCGCCTCGGCGAGCAACGCCTGCAGGCCGATCTTCGACCAGTCCGCGAGCTTCAACCACGCGTTCTTGCCCGCGACGACCGCGTTGAAGAAATACCGGATGGTGTCTTCCTCGGAGCGGCGCGGGTCGAACAGGTCATCGAGCATGCCGTCGACGTCGTTCCACGCGATCGCATCACCGAAGGACTCCAGGAACGCTTCGGTGAGCCGCTCGATGTACTCCTTCTCGGTCTCGAGCCGCATGCCGCCGCGCTTCGTCGGATCGGGCACCTTGATCTTGTCGAGGGACTCGACATTCGCCCAGCGGTGATCGAACAGCAGACGCGGCCGGCGCGCCTTCTTGTCTTCGATCTGGTCCGCGAGGAAGTACGTGTCCTCAGCAACCGACTCGGCGCCAGGCTCGTACATCGTCGTGGTCTCGATGAACCACGTGCCTTCCTTGCGTCGCTTCGACAGGTTTCGGACGACGGTGTCGTACATGGACCGCAGCGTGTCCGTCTCGTACAGGTGGGTCTCGTCAAACACCGCGAACGTTTCGAGCCCGCCGTCCTTCGACGCGGCACCAGCCGTTGACGGGGTGATCGTCCCGCCGTTGTGCGGGATCAGCACGCGCGTCTTGCCGGCGTCCACGCCGTAGACCGCTTTCAGCGCGTAGAGCGGGGCGTCCTCGTTCGTGAGGTTGTAGTAGACATTGTCGTAGACGTTGCCGGTCTGACCCTCTTCGGTCGCCATGATCTTGACGACCGGCGATCGAACCGGCTTACCCATCGGCTCACCCTTGACGTACGTGTACGTACGCCCGAGGAACTCGTAGGTTTCGCCACCCTTCGCCCACCCGGCGAACCGGGCAGGGCCGAACGCCTCGAACAGCACAAGCGCCGCAGCGAGCCCCGACTTGTCGGTGCCCTTCGGTCGGGAGAAGAACGCCGAGTTGTAGTAGCGCTTCCCGGCCTTGTCGTGCGCGTAGCAGTCGACGATGAAGCCGGTGTACTCGTCGCCGTACTTGATCGGCATGCCCTGAGCGCCACCGCGACCGTGGACGACAAACGTCTCGATCCACCACGTCGCGACCCACCCGAGCGAGCGGTTCCTGTCGTGCCCCGGGCTGCGAATCAGACGCCGGGGCATCGGTCACTCCCCCGCGATTCGTCGCCGACGGTCGTCGATGCTGGTCACATTCGAGCTCGCAGCGTTGCCCACCGGGTAGTCCTCGGGAACTTCGACCTCGAGACGCAGACGCAGGCGATCGGCGACAGTCGCGCCGAAGGAGTTCACACGGATGCGGATCTCCGCGGCGCGCTCCGAGTTCTTCCCGCCGCTCATCCACATCTGGTGATGCAAGAGCGCCGTGTCGAGCAGGTAGTCCCAGTCCGGCGCGGTGAGCATCTTCGCTGCCTGCGGAGATTCACGCCAGTTCTGCCACCACCGCACAGTCTGCGGGTGCCATTCCTCGCGCTGGTCCTCGCCCTCCCAGTAGTCCGGGTCGCGATCCTTCTCAGGAATCAGCGGCAGGACGTCGTCCGGGAGAGGGAAGCCGCCAAGCTTGCCGTCGGACTTGATGATGTCGCGCGTCGGAGTGTCCCGACCGCGTGAGCGCCGTTCACTCGGCGCCGGACCCTTGCCAGCCATGTGTGCCCTCTCCCGAAACGGAAGCCGCGCGCCGAATCGGCCGCAGACGGTGATGATGAAGCTCCCGGGGCAGGGTTCGAACCTGCGCGCATCCGATCAACAGTCGGCCGCTCTGCCACTGAGCTACCCGGGAATGGGTGGAGTAGGCGTGTAGCGACGCCTCGTTCTTAGGTTCCAAGCAAGCGAACGTCTGTCCGGGGATGCCTCCCTGACCGGTGACCATTCGACGTACCTAGTCGCGCAACAGGACATGCCCTTGTACCGACTCGGAACCTCCACCTCGAGCGATCGACGGGATTCGAACCCGCAGCCTCCTGATTGGAAGTCAGGTGTCCAACCGTTGGACTTCGATCGCGTACGACAACTACTCGTCGTCGTCAGAGCTGCCGTTAAGCATGCCCCACGTGGCGCGCTCCACGACGACGTCAAGGAAGCGCGCCATTCCCGCCGCCTCCACAGTCGACGTGGTCGGGCCGATCGCGTACTGCGCGCCGGACACGAGCGGAAGCGCTGCGGGATCGTCCGACTGCACCCGCGAGTGCGTCGCCACGACCACCCAGCCCGTCATCATCGCGCTCGGAGGAAACGACTCGGTCTCTTCCATGAACGCATTGATCGCGGCCCCCAGCCGCTCAAGCGGAGTATCGCTCATGCTCTCCCCCACAGTCGAAGTCGAACGACTCCACACCCTCGACACCGCGCCCACGCCATGAAGAGCTTGCGCCCAAGCCGCGGATGACGTTGCTGGAACGACCAGTCCTCGTCGTCGAACCATCGAGGCGTCGGCATCCGCGACCCCAACCACGTGTACGCGACGAGCACCCTCGGGTGACGGGGATGCGGGTAGACGGCCATCGGACTCCTTCGGGCGCAATCGGGGCCGGATTATGACCCCCCAGACCCGCGCGCACCGCGAGAGGCAGAACGCTTGCGGGCCGGGAGAAGACGGGGGTAGGGGGTGGGTGCCCCTGTGTGTGCATTGGGCGTCAAGTCACTTGACGTTCGGCGGGTGTCGGGCGCGGTGTGACGTGTGGTGTGTGTCGTGTGGGTTGACAGTGGCGTGCTGTCGTGGCGACACGCCGTCATGGTCACACCACTTGACATTGAGTACAGATGTACCTATGGTTATGAGTGTCGGAAGTGAAACCCCGACCCACACCGAAGGGAACACACCATGAGCGAACGAATCACCCGCGCAGACATCGCCGTACAGGCGGCTATCCTCCACGCCTACTCAGAGGCGGCAGGAATCACGAAGACAGGCGACCGCCTCAGCATCGACAAGTCGGCAAGCGGTCACTACCTGCACATCATCCCCGCGGGCGGTTCTAACCGCTCGTCATTCCCTGGCACCCGCGCATTCGGCATCATCGGCGGGACGGCGCGTGAGGCGTTCCAGACGCTCAATGTCATGCAGGAAACGATGCGGGCAACACTGGACGCGCTGGGCGTCGCCTATGCGTACCCGCGTGAGGCTATCGCCGCGATTCGTGGGGAGCGCTAACCATGTCCTATTACGATGCCGCGCAGGTGGTACGCGCCCGAGTGCTGGACGACAACCTCAGTGAGGCTCAGATCGAGGCATTGCACGCAGAGCTCCCCGAGCGCAAGCAGCGCACCGAGGACGAGCGCGCGGTCGCGCTCGGGCTGTCGCTCGCCTTCTCTGAGCGATACAGGGCACGTATCGCGACCATGTCCACGTCGGACCTGATTGCGGAGCACCAGACACTCACGGATGACGGTGCGTTCTACATCGACCCGGAAACCAAGCTCAACGCGGAGCGCTCGAACGTGATCGAGAACGAGTTGGAGCGACGCTATCCCGGATCGGATCAATTCGAGGCGTTCGAGCAGAGCGGCGGAGACACCGAGAATGGCACGGGCTATCTCGCGCACTGGGGCGAGTACTGGACCGCAAAGATGCACGGCGAGTAACTCGCACACCCGCGCACCGCGTAGGCGGCACCCGATCACGACGGGAGCGCGGGACAACCTCCACGGGTGAAACAGTGGAGCAATCGAAGGGAACAGGTCATGCGAGTATTTGAATGGGAAGACGGATTCACGCCGTACAGTGCGACGCTCGACGGCGACACGCTCACTGAGTATGCGGGTGATATTGCACGCGACGCGGGCGCGACTGTTGAGCGCCGTTCGATCATCGTGCGTCGCTCCGAATGGGACGACGCACCCGAGCGCGACGATTACCCGATGACGGATGACTTTGCAGCCGGTGAGGTTGGCGGCGTTCCGGCCGTGTGGATCGACGGTCAGGCGTACATGCTTGCGCCGGTCGTCGTTGAGGCGAACGGCGGTGCGCTGTGAGCGTGCGGGGCGTCGAGTTCGACGCATGGGCAACGTATGTTGCAGGGGAATGCGAGCGGTTCTATGCGCATACCGACGGCGTAACTTACATCTTCGCGAATACGCCGAAGGCGGCGCGCTATCTTGCACGCTGCGCGGCGCGCGGCACGTCGTCGGAACAGGCGGCATTCACGGGCGCGTGGCACGTCGTGCGCGGGCTTGTGACAACCGAGTTCCGACAGTGGGTCGAAGAGTACGAAGGTACTGAGCGGGTCACGTTCTCCGAGTGGCGTGAGCGGTCGAAGGATGAGCGCGACGCCGTCGAATGGCGCGAGTCGGCAGACTTCGCACTAGGGGAACTTGCAACCCTGCGACGCCTCATTGCAGAGCGTGACGCGCTGATCGTCGCGGCATCCCAGAAGGGCGCGACGAAGGTTGCTATCGCTCAGGCGGTCGGCCTGTCACGGCAGCAGGTGCACACGATCGTGTCCGCTGCGGAGCTGGCACCCGTCCCGGATGTTGCACCATTCGACGAGTGGGCGGCGGAAGTTGCGCCGGTCGAAGCGGACGTGTGGGGCGTACTGATCTAGTTGCAGCGCGTACCGGCGTAGGCCGGCGTCAGGCTCATGACCTGAACGCGCACGGGTGAATTGCACCTATCCCGCTTGTGAAACGGCGGGATGAATCGAAGGGAAGTTGCGTCATGGGGAAGATGAAAGAGGCCTACGCGGTGGCGGTGGAAGGCGAAGCCCTGCCGGATCTGTTCGAGGCCGTCGGGGCGCTCGCGTCCGTGTGGAAGCACACCGAGTTCGCGGAGGACATGTACGCGGCGATGGCGTGGGCGGAAGTTGCACCGCTCGCGATCGTGTTGCACTCGGCGGGATGCGGAGAAGTTGCATCGACTGTCGTGCGTGCGTGGCTCGATGCGAACGACGCTGAGTCGGCGGCGGAAGCGATCGCCCCGGCGACGCCGGCCGAGCTTCTTGCACGGTTCGAGGTGGAGTTGTGAGGCGCCAGGCGGTGCCGGTAGTTGCACCTGCGATGACGGCGCGTGTTGCAGCACGGTTGCGTCCGCTGTTGACGCCGCGCCCTGCACCTGTCGTGTATGAGCGGAAGTTGCAACCGCTCGAAGGTATTGCGTGGCCGCGGCGTGCGGCGCTCTCGGTCATGCCGGGGCAGGTTGCGATGTTCGACGTCGCCGACGGCGGGGAATTGCAGACGTGGTGACGAACGAAGATGCCCCGGCTCGACCTGCGATGCAGGGTGAAACCCGAGCCGGGGCGTTGCTGAATACCGAAGGGAATTGCAGCATGAGTGATTCTACTGCGGCGTGGGAAGATTGCACCATGACGGTTGAGTACATGGGCGCTTCGGAGATCGCCGCCTATGTGGGGCTCTCGGCGCAGACGATCCGCAACTATGCGGCTGACGGGCGGCTTCCTGAGCCCGATGTCCGCATTGGCGCGGTCGGCGGATGGTCGAAGGCGTCGATCGACGCGTGGAAGGCGAATCGTCCAGGGCGGGGCGCGCGCACCGATCTTGCTCCGAAGGCCGACGCATAGTTGCAGCTACGGGAGCAGACCGGGGTGTCGGCGTTTCTTTGCAGCCTTCCGGCGTGCGGCGGCTTTCGCGGCCGCTTCGCCGCCTTCCGCTGAGCTCTTCACCTTGTGGTGATACTCGCAGAGCGCCTGCAGGTTCTCCGGCGAATGATCCCATGAGCGCGACTGGTCGCGGTGATCGCACTGGTTCGCATACGCGCCACACTTGCGGCCGGTGTCGTAGCGGATGTGCTGACATCGACGCCCGTCGCGGTCGAGGACGAAGCTTGCACGTTGCGGCCAGTCAGCCGGAAGTTGCGCCTTGCGGTTCGACGACGACCATGCCAATTTGCACCTCCGAGCGCTAGCGCCGGCGCGCGGCGCGGTCTGCGGCGATGTCTTCGTCTTCGCAGAGCAGCGCGGCACGGATGCTGGGGTAGGCGTCGCCGCACCCTTCGCAGATGTACTGGGCAGATGGGGTGTCAGCGCTCACGACCCTCTCCCAACATCAGTGTTTAGGGGGGCTTGACATTGACAGTTTAGGGGGGCTAAACTAGAGTCATGGTCAAGCCGATGAGACATACCGCACTCGCCGCTCTGCTCAAGGAAGCGGGATTCGTTTCCCGACAGGGCAAGGGCGATCACGAAGTGTGGTTGAAGGGACGCCACCGGGTGACGATCACGCAGACGCGCGATATCTCCCCCGGCCTCGTCCGCAAGGCACTAAAGACCATCGAAGCATCGAAGGAGGACTGACATGGAACTCACCGTCACAGCTCGCAAGTGGGAGCAGGGGTGGGAGCTCTGGATCGGCGACGAGGTCGCTACCCAGGTTTCCACGCTCGACAAGGCGGCACAGCAGGTGCGCGACTACCTCGACACGGAAGCCCCTGGCGTCGATCACGACGCCTGGGTGATCAACGTTGTTCCCGACATCGGGGCGCTCAATGACGTGGTGACGGCGGCGCGCGTTGCGACCGAGAAGGCTGCTGAGGCTTCGACTGCCGCTGCAGCACAGTCGCGCGCTGTTGTGCGCAACCTTCGGGATGCTGGCTTCTCTGTCACCGACTCGGCGGCGATCCTCGGAGTTTCGCGCGGTCGGGTCTCTCAGCTCGCCAACGGCTGACCGAAGGGGTGTTGAAGTGCTCGCCTCGCCATGACGCGGCTCGAGCGTGTTCAGTTGTGCCCGCCGATAGCGATCGGCTCGACGAGGCTTGCCAGGACTGAGGTCGGCTGACGTGCTCGGAGACTGGATCGTCTTCATTCGGCGGGATGTTGCGGCTGCAAGCCTGGGGCTGGGGCCGCGGATTTGGGCACAAGAAAACCCCCGGCGTTGCCAGGGGTTATGGGTTCTCGAACCTAGTTACACACTATCAGAGCGACCGGAATCGCTCTTGCGTTTCCAGCGTGTCGTCGGCCCGTCGGTAGGCAAGTCGCCGAATCGGACGGCTTTGCCGTGCGGGTGACCGAATTGCGATGGCGGGTAGGTATGGAGGTCGATACTGTCGACCTTGATCCAGTTGCGGATCGTCCGCTCCCCCACATCGAACAGCGCTGGAAGGTTCTCGATGGGGACGAGCATGTCGGCGATCTCGTCGGAACGGATGAAGTCGGATTGGCGGTCAGGCGTCATTGTCGAGGAACCTCTGGTCGTCTTCGTAGATCTCTTTGCAGGTAGGGCAGACGCCGTACTTCTCCGGGTCGGAGTTCGGCGTCCAGATCTTGCCGCAAAGCGCCCGCGCCGGGACGCCGTTCACCTGCGCGTCGAGGATCGCCGTCTTGCGGACGTAGTGACTGAACCTGTCATGATCGCCGTCGCTGGTCGTGGTCGTGGTTGTGCTATCGGTGTCTTCGAGCACGTCGGCGCTCATGTGGGTTCCTTTCCTGTGGTGAGTGCCCGGTGGGCCATGCGGTACTGCTGGGCTTCGTATTCGGCAATGGCCTGAGCCATCTGCGTGATCGCGTCGACGACCACGCGGGCGGCGTTCGCAAACGCTTCCGCCATCGCGTTGAAGAGTCCCGTGAAGTCCATCGCCGCGATGGCGGCGATCGCTTCACGTTGTTCTCGTCGCGCTTTGCGGATCGCGCGGCCGGCGTGGCGTCGCTCCTTCGTCATGTGTGCTCCTTGTGGCATGGGCAGGTGCAGTTGGTGATGTCGTCGGCTTTGTCGTCCCATGCGCGCCCGTCGCACGCTGGGTGCTTCCCCTCACGGCAATCAGGGCCGATCACCGATCGAGCGCTTTCCTGGTTGGCGATCTCCAGCAGCACGTCTGCGTGGCATGGCTGATCGGATGGACACCAGCAGGCGAGGTTCTTCCCAGCGAGTTCGCGGCGCGCGTTGTCGCGTGCGGCGCGCCCGTTCTCCGAGTCGGAGTACAGGAACCACTCCCGGAAGAACTTCACCGTAGTCTCACGATCTGGGATACGGCCAGCGAAGGTTCCGTGCATGGTCGTGAAGCGCGCCAACCCGCCGATCACGAACGGGTTTCCCCATTTCGACGGGCGGGCGACGACGACCGTGTTCTCTGGCTTCCGCCATCCCTTCTTGCGTGAGAGTTGGATGCGTTCAGGCATCGGCGTCCTCCTGGGTGTCTGTGTAGTGTTCGACGTCTGCCCACAGGTCGCGGGTGACGGCCTCGACCCTTTCGGGGCGGGTGGTGTTGTCATGGGTGGATTGGCGGGCGGAACGGTCAGCGGCACTCATGCCGCCTCCACGAGCGTTCGCTCCAGGACCACGTACCGGAGCGGTGGACGGCGAAGTCGCCTCAGAGCATCCGTCACCAGCGGCTCGATCGCCCTGTTCAGCCAGGGCGGCAGCACGCACCTCGGCATCATGAGCGGCCAGCCAGCGATCGAACTCGGCGTAGCGTTCCTCGACATCGGTGGTCAGGGGAAATGGGTGCGCCTTCGCCCACGCGTGGCGAATGGTGCTCAGCTTCGGCGTGCGCTCAGACATCATCGACTCCGATCGCTTCGTCGAGCTTCTTCTGGATCGCATCGATCCGCTTCTGCCATCCGTCCGCATCAGCACGCAGGCGGCTTTCGCGCTCCCGACACGCACGAATCGTGGACGCGCTCGGCATGCAGTTGCCCAGGTCGTTGTCCTGTTGGCGGATGAGTACGTAGCAGTGGTTCCGCTTCGCGATGTACTCACGCTGCAGATCCCGCAACTCGGCGATCTCGCTCATCGGTTCTGCTCCTCTCGGTTCTGACTTGCGGCAACGAGAAACGGCGTGCAGTCGTGATCGTTCGCGCCGTGGTTCGGATGACCGCAGTCCTGGTGTGCGTGGGCGTAGTGCGCGTCGAAGTCCCAGACCAGGACGCCGCAGATAGTGCACGCGAGAAGACAGACGTTCGGGTAAGGCTGCACGGCCTTCATCCGCTTGTCGGTGCTCATCGGTTCTGCTCCTTTCGGTTCTCTCCCGCGGTGGCGGCGGGTGGCGCGACAAGCTCTTCCGTCACGCGGACGACTCTCACTCGCCACTCATCTACGCGCGAGTAGTGCTTGTGCAGCTTCTCGACGGTCACCTCTGCGTCATCACCCATGCCCTCTGCGGCGGCGACAACCTGACGCAGATGCCCCAAGTTCACGTCTCGGTAGTCGTTCTCGGTTCGGAATGCGACTCTCCGCACCTCACGGTCGTAACGAGTCGCTTTTGGTTCCTTGTCCTTAGCCACGGTTCTCTCCCTGTTCGGTGACGACGGCAGCAGCACGCAGAGCGGCACGCAGGGCCTCGCGATTGGGCACGGACCAGTCGCTCAGATGCGAGGTCGTGGCGTGCGGGTAGAAGCCGTTCAGCGCGGCGAGCACCTGCGCGTCGGACGGTTCGCCCTGTGGCTCCGGCCCGAGCAGTCGCCGGTTTTCGGTCGCCTCGTCAGCCCACGCGATGGTCTCCTCCGCGCACCGGATTCGCCTTCTCGGCGGTCATCGCTTCGAGTTGCACCTGGGAACGTCCCATTACCGACGCGGCACGTCCGAGCAAGTTGGCGAGAGCCGTGTCGCCCGTGTGTTTCCGCCAGGCAGTCAGCTCGCTCATGAGCACTTCGATTGCCGACCGGATCGCCGCGTCGGTCGGTTCGCCCTGTACGGGGCGGCGGAGAGCGGCAGACACTGCATCGGTGATCTTCTCGTTCAGTGGCCCCATGTTCTGGCCGAGGATGGCGACCTGCACCTTCTCGGGGAAGTTCGAAGCGTTGAAGAGCACTCCGCCCACTGCCCGCCGAATCAGATCACGCGCCACGCGTTCTTCTTCGTCGCCCTGTACGGGACGGCGGAAGCCAGCGGCGATCAGAAGATCAGCGGCTTCAAGCGCTGACTCTGCCTCCGAGTACGGACCTTCGTGGTGCACCGAAACCGCCAGTTGATCGAACACCGGGAGCATCACCTGCGCAGCGATCTTCCGCTCGTCGTCGGTTGGGGTGAGAGCCTGCTCGAATGAGTCGAGCACCGTCCGAAGATCCGCGAACGCCTCGCCGCCCGGCGTCGCGCATAGACAGCGTTCACCCTCGTCGAGTAGCACCTCAAGCCGCTTGACGGCCTTGATCAGTTCTTCACGCTTGCTGGTCATGCTGTCCTCGCCTTCTCGCGCTCTCGACGCGCCATGTCCTTCTGGATGCCCTCGAAGATCGGGGCGTAGATGTCGACCCACCCGCGGACGTAGTCGGGATGGTCGGGGTTCGGTTCACCGTTCACCCCTGGCGGGCCTTCGCTGAACCACGACAGCCGGTAGTCGCACCCGTCGGCGTTGCACATCACGTAGATGTCGTCGAGGTACTGCAGGGGCGCGTGTCGGTAGAGCTCGCGCTTCCGACACTTCGGGCAGAGCACCTCCGGGATCGGCCGGCGTTCCACCTCTGCGTCCTTATAGCGGGCGAGCGCGCGCTGCATGCGGCGGACGGTGACGACGGCCTGGGATGCCCCTTCGGCAGTGTTGAGGCGGGCGTCGAGGTCGGCCTCCCATGAGGCGACAACGCCGTGGGCCTTCGCGATCGCGTCGTCGATCGAGTCCGTCGCACGGAACTTCGGTGCGCCGAGCGCGACCATGAGCTCGTCGGCGGCATCCCACGAGTCCGGGAGGAGGATCGACATGTCCATCGATGTGTGCACCCGCTCCCCCACGGCTGCCCCTGCACGTTCGATGCTTCGCAGGTGGGCGATCAGCCACCCGAGGCGTCCGAGTGCGTCCTTGAACTTCCACAGGCAGACGCCGCAGAGCATCGTGCCGTGGACCGCGCCGCGGGGGACGCACCCGCGGCATTCGCTGTTCTCGTCGCAGGACGCGTAGTGCGCCGTGGGGACGCGGACTCCGTCGCGGATGCCGCGGCGGTGGCACGGGGCGGGACGATCCGCGCGCGGCACGCCCTCCCACCATTCCCTGTCGACAGTGATGCAGAACCGGTCACCGGTCATGTTGAAGCCCTCCTGGGTACAGCACGGGGCGGCTCCCCTGATGGGAACCGCCCCGTTGGCGAAACGCGACCTAGTCGCTTTGAATTGGCCGCTCGAAAACGAACGTGGCGCGCGAGCCGTCCCGAAACATGACGGGGTCTTCAAACTCGACACTCACGAGAGCCGCGCCGATCGGGATCTCCTGCATCGCATCGATGATCTGCAGAGGCGTCGTGCCTGATTCGATGGTCAGCACTTCTTTCCGATAGACGCCCATCAGAACGGCGTATCGTCGCCGAACGAACCAGGCGTCGACCACGGTTCTTCGGCGGCGCCTGGTTGGCGGGTCGACCACGCGCCGTCGTCGTGCGACTGCGCCTGCGCGGCAGGCTGACCATTCCGAGACGCCGCCCGCGTGACCTGCGCTGTCGCATACCTGAGCGAAGGGCCGATCTCGTCGACCTCCAGCTCGATCGCCGTGCGCTGGTTGCCCTCGCGGTCCTGGTAGGAACGCTGACGCAGACGCCCGGTCGCGATGACCCGCATGCCCTTCGTCAGACTCCCGGCGACGTGCTCGGCGAACTCGCGCCACACGGATGCGCGGAGGAACAGCGCTTCGCCGTCCTTCCACTCGTTCGCCGCACGGTCAAAGTTCCGAGGCGTCGATGCGATGGTGAAGTTCGCCACCGGCAGCCCGTTCTGCGTGTAACGCAGTTCGGGGTCGGCCGTGAGGTTTCCCACCACGGTGATGACGGTTTCGCCGGCCATCAGTTACTCACCTCGTTCGCGTCCTCGGCCTCGACGACGACGGGGTGCGGCTGGGTCAGCGTCTCGGGGATCACGACAATCGCCTCGGGCGCGAGCGGCGTGAACGCGCTCTTCGGAAGCTCGATCGTGAGCTTCACCTCGACAGTCCCCGGCTCAGGCGCCGCAGAGCGCTTCTGAGTCGAACGGATGACCTTCGCTCCGTCGATCGACTCGGGCTTCGAGTGGTCGCTCATCCATCGCTTGTACTCAGGCTGCACCTGCAGGTACACGGTCGCGCGGACAGTGTCGTCGCTCATGGTTTTCCTTTCACGGTCCGCAGTGCGGACAGGTTCGTTTCGGGCAGGGTCGGGTCGATTGGTCGGCCGGCCATTCGTGCGCCGATCGCGACGAGAGCGACGGCATCAGCGATGTCGTCGCTCCCGTCGATCGCGAACTGTGGGTAGCGGGCGGTGACCTGCTCGAGCACCGCCTGCTTCCCCGCGTTCCCGTTGCCCGTCGCGTACTTCGCTCGGGTCTTTGGCGGGACGACGATCACCGGGTCGTCGACGAGCGGCGCGAGCCGACCTGCGACCCACCACCACCCCGCGGCGATCACGTCGCGACGTGCGCCCGGGGCGTGGTGGAGGACACCTTCGAAGACGATGGTGTCGTCGGCGCCGAGATCCGCCCATGCTTCGATCTGGTCGGCGATCGACGTGAGTCGTTCGACAACCGACTTGACGGTGCCGTCGTCCTTCGGTGCGGTGATCGTGCATGTGTCTGTCGTTCCGTCGTCGCACAGGACGGCGAGGCCAGTCGATCGGAGTGAAAAGTCGACGCCGAGGATCATGCCAGCACCGCCAGGAGGAACTCGGCGACCGCGTGACCGAGGTCGCGCGCGGCGGGCGGCGTGACCGCATTCCCTGCCTGCTTGACCTTGTCCCGCTTCGATCCGAGCAGCAGGTAGTCGCGGGCGAAGCCCATGCCTGCCTGAATCTCGTGCGGCTCGAGCATCCGGAATCCGGCGTCCTCGACGTCGAGACTGATCGGCATACCCGGTTCGATGAGCGACTGGTGTCCGCCGGTGGTGAGCGTGCGGATCGGCTCAGCGATCGGCGTGGACATCTCCGCGCCGCCCTGGTTGTTCCGCATGATCAGCGCGTCGATCCGCCTGGACTCCGCTGTGTCGACCCAGCGCCCATCGAAGTCACCTTCGCGGTGCCACTTCATTGCCGCTTGCCGTTGCTCTTCCAGATCAGCCAGGACCAGGGCGTGGTGGTTACCCTCCGCGCTCACCGTGTCGATCGGGTGCGTGCTCGGCTTTGCGACACCGTGATTGCGCAGCGGGATCAGCAAGCCAGTCTCGTTGCGCGTCGACTGCGTGCGCATCGGGTCATCGACGGAGGCCGCGGACTTCCCCTCACGCCCTTCGACGGGGATCAGCAGCGACGCGTGTGTGCCGCCCGCCACGATCGACGGGAGAACCCGCGACACTGGCTCCGACCGCGACGCATCCGCACCGCTCACGTTGTTCACGATCAGCGGTTGCGCGACGAACATCGAGCCCGACGCGGTGAGCGCGCCGAGTGCCTCCGACGCGGGTTTAGCCGGCACGGTGTTGCCCTCGCCGCGCACGATCAGCGCGTGGTTCGCGCCGTCCGCGACAACCGTCGGCAACGCACCATCGAGCGTCTGCGTGCGCGCGCGCTCACGGAACTGCGCGAGGAACGCGGGCGGCAACGCCAGCCCATGCTCAGCGGTGCCCGTCTGCACGGGAGCGGGCGAATCAAGGTCCGACACCCGCAGGTAGTTCGAGCCCGTGTTCACGCCGTCGTACGTGTTCCCCGCAGCCTTCGCGATGATCGGCGCCCAGTGACGTTCCATGCCGCGACGGATGCGCTCGCGGGTCTTCTCCGCGAGAGGCTTCGTGCGATCGCCGATGCGCTGCGCGGGCAGGGACCAGTCGATGATGCTCGACGCCGGCAACCATCCCGGCTCGACGACCTGGAAGCACTCCGGGCACCGGTAGAGGTACTGCGCACGGTATCGGCCCCACTGCTCCGCCTTCTTGAACGCCTGCACAGCCTGGATCTCGCCGTGCTCCAAGCACAACGCCATCGGGCGCGTCCACTTCCCGATGTTCGGGCCGCGGTGCTTCTTCGACACGAGATCCTCGCGCCACATCACGATGTACATGCGGTCCCGTGACTGCGGGGCCGGGAGCCCACCGATCTGCGCGTGCATGCTGTTCAGCCACACGATCTGCATCCGGTAGCCGAGCTTCTCCATCGCCAGCTGCCACGCCGGGAACTGATCCCACCGGTACGCGTCGACAACGTTCTCCAAGATGATCGCCATGTACCGGTGGTGCTCAGCGAACCGCGGGATGTCCCACATCGTCGCCCGTGACCGGTTCGCCGCCTCATCAGGCAGAGGACGCGTGCCGTCCATCTCGAACAGCGCGAGGTCCTGCTGCCGCTGCCGCTTGACGCCCTTCGCGATCGAGTGGTTCGTGCACTCCGGCGACCCCCACAGCACATGCGTCTTCGGGAAGTACCGCGGGTCCACCTGACTGATGTCGGCCTGCGAGTGCTCCGTGTCCGGGTGGTTGATCTGGTGCGACTCGATAGCGAGCGCCCAGTGATTCGCCGCGATCACGACCTTGTACCCCGCCTCGACGAGGCCGGAAGATGAACCGCCCGCACCGCAGAACAGATCGGTGACCGTGAGCCCGTTCCACGGCACCGTGGGGTGCGTGTAGCCCTTGAACTTCGACGTCTGGTGCCCTGCGATGAACGCATTGGTCATCGACTGATGTGGCGAATCGAGCGCGACGAGTGACGGCGTCACGATGCACTTCCTTCCCAACCGCCGAACATCGGCGGCTGTAGTGGTTTCCGCACCCGCTGCAGGATCAGCGGCAGGTGGTCAGCTTCGAGCTCGACCAGGTCGACCTCCATGCCCTCAAGCAGCGCGGCCTCCCCCGTCGTGCCGGAGCCCGCGAACAGGTCAAGCACGCGCCCACCCGGGCGGGTGACGAGCCGGACGAGCCACCGCATCAGCTCGAGCGGCTTCACCGTCGCGTGCGCGACACCATCAACCTCGGGGCGTTCCGAACCAGGGGCTTTCGCCTCATACCGGAACGTCGGGAAGAACCTCGACGCTCCACCCGAGTCACCCGGGGTGTCACGTATCGTCTCGTACCCTCCTGCGGCGTCCTGTCCGTACGTCTTCCGCTCGCCCTTCGGCCGAGTACCCGCGAGCATCTTCCCGCTCGTCAGCACACCCGTC
The DNA here is from genome assembly GCF_058797175.1 of Microbacterium sp. GW823-FHT02G05. Lineage (NCBI taxonomy): Bacteria > Bacillati > Actinomycetota > Actinomycetes > Micrococcales > Microbacteriaceae > Microbacterium > Microbacterium sp. GW823-FHT02G05. The sequence goes on along the minus strand of NZ_JBXAJK010000001.1, from coordinate 1,602,399 downwards.
TGGGCGTCCAGCGCAGCGGCCTGCGACTCATCGAGCAGCACGTTCGACGGGAACCTTCCCCCCGACGAATCGGTGCCGACTACCTCACCTGCGAACCCTGACGCGTTCTCCGAAGCCGCCACGCGACCAACGGCCTTCTTCGCCGCCTCCGAGTATCCCTTTGCCTTACGCGCCGAGGACTTGTCGCCGTCAGCACCCCAGCCCACGCGACATGCGTCGACGTTGATCGCTCCGGTGCCGTAGGCGAGCACATTCGCCGCGACAGTGCCGGCGAGCGGCTTCCGTGCGACGACGACGGGCTCGAAGGCGGGCTTGAGCGCTGTGCCCCAGCCCTCCCACGCTTTCGCTTCGTCCGAGGACGGTGCAGTGATGGGCGCTGACCAACGATCGCCGTAGCCATGGCCTCCTTGCTCGGCGTGAGGCCTCGTGTGGGTGCCGTCGATCTTCCGTCTTGATCCGTCCCGCGCGAAGTCTGCGGCGACGCCGACCACCTCCCGCTCTCGGCCGAGCGTCTTGTCGATCTGCGCACTGACGTTCATCGACTTCGGAAACCCAGACCCATACATCCATGCGATGGAGTCACGGATCTCGAACCCGGCGTCCTCGATGGCGACGGCGATGCGGTGCCATGTGCGGGTGCCGCCGAACGCGAGCAGATACCCGCCCGGTTTCAGCACACGGAAGCACTCACGCCACACGTCGACGTCGTAGGCGATGCCGGTGGAGTCCCACCCCTTGCCCATGAAACCGAGCTCGTAGGGCGGGTCGGTAATGATGGAGTCGTACGATGCGTCGGGGAGCGTCGGCAGGACGTCCTTGTTCGAACCGTGGAACAGGCGCAGCCCTTGATCTTCGTAGTGCAGGCTCACGCCGCCTCCTGGAATGAAGAAGCCCCCGTCTCGACGGGGGCTTCTGTCTTGCTCGCGGCTCGGACTGTGCGTTCCACGTACTTCGTGGTCAGGCCGAGTTCGGCGGCGATCGCTTCCGGCGATGCGCCTGTGGCACTCAGCGCGAGGATCGCGGGAGTCTGGGTGGGGCGCGGAACTGGGTTGGGTTTCAGGCCGAGGTCGCGGCGCACCCTGTTGATGTACTGCGGGTGTGCACCGAGTCGTTCTGCGATCTGCTGGTCGGTGAGGCCTTCCGCGTGCAGCGCCGGATACTGTTCCGTGATGCGGGAGGAGCGCTTGGTGTTCGCGGGGAGGCCGAGATTTCGGCGTGCGTCGCCGACGCTCTGTCGGGACTTACCCATCCGCGCCATGATTTCCTTGTCCGTCAGCCCTTCCGCGTGCAGCGTTCGGAGCGTGTCGTACGGGAACCACGTGCGCGGCTTCGGCGGCTGCGTGGGCTTGGCCTTCGTCTTCTTCACAGCGAGTCGTGCTGCGCGCGCCGCGGTCGCCTCCGCGCGCTTCGTGTTTGCGGCGCGCTGCGCCTCGACGGCGACGATGGAGGCGGCGGTTTCACCCGCGTCGATGCGTCGGCGAAACTCGAAGTCGCCACGGTAGCGGGTCTGGACGTCACGGCAGGTGACGGGCGCGGGGCACTGGGAGCTGTGGCATCCCTGCTGGTAGCCGTCGGGCGCACCGTGAGGGAACGTCGGGTCGTGAAGGATGGTGGAGGTCATTCTCGGACTTTCTGCGCTGTCTCGTAGTCGATGACGGCGTCGATCTGGATCTGGGTGAGGCCGGGGAGCCGGCGTTGGGCGTCGAGGCGCGCGTAGGCGGCGCGGGCGCTGTGGATTTGGGGGAACCCGGCCTCTTGAAGTGCGTCGATGAGCACGGCGTCTGCACGTGCGACAGCTCGCTTGTGCCGTCGCACGTGCGCTTCGAGGACTTGGGCGAGTCGCCGGTCTTCTTGCCTCATGGCATGGGTGCCTTCCTTCAACGACGATGGCCACGCTCCCGACGATCGGGGCGTGGCTTTGAATGGGTGGGACTCAGGCGAGACCTGAGTCGTAGATGTGTTTCTCGATCTCCGCGGGGTTTCTGCTGATCGAACTGAGCACGTACGGTGTCGGCGTGCGCGGCCACTCCTTCGTCTTCGAGCAGACGTGCATGCCGACGGCGAGCGCGTCGACGAGGGTGAGGGTGATGCCGAGTTGGGCGTGCACCTTCTCGCGGATGCGTTCGGGCGAGAGCCCGCGCTGCGCCGCCATCTGCTTTTGAACCTGTGACAGTTCGTCCGTCGCGTCGCGCGCACGGTTATCTAGTGACTGACTCTCTGTAACGTAAGTAGGAGTCAGGGGACGGGACTGGGACTGGGACTGGGGCACCTGTACGTCGGGCGCTGTAACGGCGTTACCAACGTCGCTACTTCGCTTGTTCGCACGGTGCTTCTCGACCCGTTCCTTCGTCTTCGCCCGCTCGGCCTCGATCTGCGCCCGCGTTGGCTGATACTCCGCCCAGTCATGGAACTGGAAACCTCCCTCTGCTTGGTGCCAGAGGCCGGCGTTCAGCAGAGCCGCAGTGTCATCCCACGTGCCGCCGAGCGCCGCGACCACACCAGACGGAATGTGCCCGTCGGTGAGGTGCTGCATCGCCCACGAGCCCGCACGCACCCACAGGCCGAGCGCAGCGTTTCCCGCCATGAACGCCTTCGGATGCATCGCGAGCGCGTCATCAACCTTGAACCAAGGCACTTCTACTCTCGTATCTCGAGCAGGTTCATGCGACGTGCGGCGTGCTCGATCGCCGGGTCGCGTCCGTGATGTGACAGTCGTATCGTCGTCTTCGTGACAGCACGCGCGAAGGTCGCCTGCAGATCTCGGTTCATCGGCTCGACTGTGTTGTTCCGTGCAGCGCGGACGGCGACGCGCGCCGAGCTGCCAGCCGCGACGATCAGCCCCCAGCCGTCCGGGAGCTCGCCGACTCTTACGATCTCTCGCTTGGCCACGACGAGCCACCAGTAGTCGCAGAAGCGCCGGAACGCTTCGGCCTTCTCCGGGTCGCGGAGTTCCGTGAGCCAGTCGGCTCGGGACACCTTTACTTCGTGACCGTGGAGCATTGGCCCCGTACGATTCGGGCCGTAGCCACCTGGCCACAGGTCGAGTGCCATATAGTCGCAGGTGCGTCGGGCGTCGAACCCTGCTGTAACGCGGACGTGCTCGGCGCGCGCGTAGCGGAAACCGTTGGCATTGACAGTGCCGTAGCGCACGTTCAGCCGGTCGAGCATATGGCGCTCAGTGAGCTTCGGCGCCGCGTCGTCTGAGGCAAGTTCGAAGGGCATCACGCCACCTCTCTGCGGGTCATGTTCTTCACGAACTCCCGCTCGATCTTGTGCCCCGGCGTCTTGCCGCGGCATCGGTTGTGGGCGTGCTCGCGGGGCGTGCCGTCCTTCCTGTTGAGGAGGACGACTCCGCACCGCTTGCACGGGGAATGGCCTTTGTCGGCGTGCTCGGCCATGTACCGGTGTGGTTCGTCGCCGTAGTAGCTCGTGCCGCACTCGTCGCACCGCCAACGCATACCCGTGTAGTAGGTGCCATACCCGCCGCTGTAGCGTCCGGCGCGGATCGCCGTGAAGCACCGCCACGTGTCGCCGACCTGATGGACGGCGCTCATTCCGATTCCGGTGCCGCGGACTTCGGTTCGACCATTCGCCACGCTGCGTCCGTGATGTCCTTCCCATCAAGGAGGGAGAACACGAGGCCGCGGGTCTCTGGCAGAACCTCTCGAGCGATGAAGAGCGCCTGCGCCTTCCGTGTCGGCAGGCCTCGCGCGAGGATCGCTGTGAGCCATGCCTGCGCGCCGCGCACCGTCCATTCGTGGCTCGCAACGATCGGCTCTGCCGTCTCCATCGCCCATGTGTGGAACTCATCAGGCAGCGCGACGACGAACTCGTTGAACGTGCCAGCCCGGAGCTGACGCCAAACCTCCTTGACCGTGAGGTTCGAGACGATCCGGTGCAGGGCGACGTAGTCGGCCTGCTTGATCTTCACCGCACGGTCGGGATCGAGCCAAACGACGAGACCTTCGGCTCCAGGTCGCGACGGGAGGTCGAGCGTTTCCCGGAATGTCGACGCGGAGAAAGGCGCGGCGTAGGCGAAGCCCGCAGGAATGGTCGAAGTCAGCGGGAAGAACCGTCCCGTGGCTCGGTGGATCGCACCGAGGTAGACGAGCTCGTCACGCGCGCCGTAGTCGACGACGATTCGGTTGTCAGGGTAGATGATCTCCCAGAGCCACGTGAACGAGCCGGATGGGATCGCATACTCGGATGCGTGCAGGAGCTTGGTCGCGTGAATCGCTTGGTCGCTGCTGAACGACCCGCGAGTGGCGATCGCGGCTTTCCCGTCGGGGCGCATGTACTGGATGCCGAGCGAGCCATCCATCTTGTCCCATGCGCCGAAGATCGGGGCGTCGAGGTCGATCGCGCCGACTTCCGGCTCTCCGTAGTTGTGGAACTTCGGGAACGGGCGGGCGAGCAGCTTGCGGGTGTCGGCGTTGTAGATCAGCCCGCGAGTGAGACGGGTGACGTCGTTCCAGTGGCGGTCGAACTGGCACCGTTCGGTGTAGTTCAGGATGCGCAGCTCCGGGAACTCCGGGTGCGTGCGCTCGGCGACGTAGCCAGCCTCGATCTCGGCGGCAACCGCGTCCATGTCGATGATGTCGTCGATGAGCATCAGAATGCTCCCTCCTGTGCCTGCAGGCACTTGATGCCCATTGCTCGCCACTGCGCGACGACCGTGTTCCGGTCGTCGACGGCGAAGAGGACGTTGTAGTGGTGGCGGATGTGGGTGTCGAAGATCTCGACCTTCACGGCGGTGTCGGGCCGGTTGTCGCCTTCGGCGCGCATGTAGAGGCGGTCGTGCTGCACTCCGTGCTCGCGCAACCAGTCCTGCGTCTCGAAACGGCAGGACGCGTCGCGCCCGGACACGAGGATGACGCGGTGCACCTTGCTCATCCGATGAATGAGCTCGGCGACGGGGCGGTCGAGGCGGTCGCCGCCGACTTTGTCCCACTCGAATGGCCCACGCTCCCCGTCCATGTGGGCGAGAGTGCCGTCGATGTCGACGATGATCGCTGTCTGGAGCGACTCGTCCGGCACATAGGCATCCGGCGCTCCGGCGATGCTCTGATGGGCTGGTTCGGGAGGCGCGGGGAGCTTGCCGTTTCGGGTGAGGCGAGCGTGCATGTCGAGGATCACGTGCTCGGGCACGTGCCCACCGCGCGCTTCGTTCCGGGCGAGAGCGAGGTCGAGGCTGACCGGGAAGTCGTGGAAGACGACGTCGTATCCGAGGCTGAGCCACGGTCGCACGTAGCGTGCGCGCAGGTTCGTCGCATCGATGATGACGTCGCGTCCGGTGCGCAATGCGGCGAGCGCTGCCTGCTTCTCGATCTTGGAGACGAAGCGCTCCATCTCGAATCCGAGCTTTGTGCTGCTGGTGCCGGTGATCATGCGGCGGATGTCATCGCGGTTGATGCGCACCCTGTCGGCGGGCGACTCCGCGACCCATCTCTTCGCGAAGGTGCTCTTTCCAGATGCGGGGATGCCTCGGGTCATGTGGATGGTTGGCATGGGATGCCCGTTCTCCCGGGCATCCCCGGGTCAGTGTGGTGGCGTGGTGGTGCGGGTGCCGTCGGCGCGCAGCCACCATGTGGTGCCGTTCGCGTCGATGAGCGGCACGGTGAGTGGGTTCTGTCCCTGACGGATGCGGAAGCCGCGCTCAGCGGCTTCGTCCGGGTGGGACTCGATGTAGTGGTGGCATCCGGTGGTCGCGGAGCCGTGCACGAGCACACCGTTCTGGGTGCTCCCGGTGTCCTTGAGCTTCGAGCCACCCATGCCGCGCGCGCGGCGATGTTGGAGCGAGTATTCGCCCCACTCGACGCGGACAACCCCGCCGCACCATTGGCAGACGGGGTTGTCGTTGTCGTCGGAGTCTCGGCGGATGATGAGCCACCGAGTTTTCGGGGTGAAGTGACTCATGACGGTTCGGAGGGGATCGCGCCGAGTGCGACGTCGCGCGCTTCACGCCAGATGGCATAGCCCCAAGGTGAGCCGATGGGCGTGCTGTCGCGCTTCCCCACATCGACGAACCAGCGTCCGGTCAAGCGCCCCTGCCAGATGAAGGGGCGCACGGTCACGCTTCGACCACGGTGAGGCTGTTGGCAAGCCGCGTATCGAGGATCACATCGAGCGTTCGTGCTTCGTCGGCCGTCAGTTCGCGGTGCCCCGATTCGGTCTTGCTGACGATGCTCTGCGACCATTCGATGCCGTGCTCTCGCATGCGCGCGGCGAGGGTGCGCTGCGACAGCTTGGCGGCGGCGCGAGCTGCCGCGACCGGATGCTCCGACTTGACGCGGTACGCGCGCTCAGCGGGTGCGGGCTCCGGCTGGGGCGCAGGCGCCACCCCAGTGAGGATGCCGACGTAGCGAAGCGCCCGCGAGACCGCAGACGTCTCGGCGGTCTCCTGCGGGAACTGGGCGGTCACCTCGTCGGGGTCGTTCTCGCCACGCGTGGCGTGGGCGACAGCGTCTGGGCGCTCCGATCCGCTGTCCCTCCGGATGTAGGCACGCACGGTGAACACCGAGTACGGGTCGTGCCCTTCAAGGACGACCTCGCGTTCCTCCACTTCGGTGAGGATGCTCCCGTTCGGGTAGCGCTGCCAGAACGCTTCGATCCGGTCGGCGGCAGTGGTCGCGTCGTCGGTGTGCTCCGGACGCGGAGCCCGCGCGGGTCGCTGCAGCCGGGACTCGCGGGGGTCTTCGGGGATGGTGATGTCGTCGGTGGACACTGTGCTGCTCTCTTTCCGATGGGGTGACGGTTGCCGCTCGCGGGACGAGGTCATGCCGCCCCTGCTTCGTACTCGTCGATGAACTGGTTGACGTTCCACGCCGGAGCGCGGAGGATGCCGATGGCCCCGCCGCCACGGTTTCGATACCCGGGCCATTCGTTCGTCTCGAGGGCGCGCGCGTACCGTTCGCGAGCTTCCCGTGCTCGTCGCCGCGCCATGAGGATCTCGTCATTGCCGAGCACGTGGACGTTGGTGAGGTAGGGAGCCTTCGTCTCGACGACGACCCACAGATACGGGAGCGTGTCGCCTGTGATGACGTGGTAGATGTGCTCGTAGTGCGCGAACTGGATGTCGTAGCCGAGGTTGAAGGCGTCCTTCCCGAACTCCTCCTCCGACGCCTCGTCAGAGGTGGTCTTCAAGTCGCCGATGCGACGTCCGAGCCAGTCGAGCCGTCCGCGCAGCGGCACACCGGTTTCAGGGTCGTCGCAGAACATCGACACCTCCGGGTCGCCCACCTCGAACAGCTTCCGGGCGATGGGATTCGCCAGCACGGACGCGGCGATCGCGTTGATCTCTTCGAACTTGTCGCGCTTCAAAGGGATCAGGCCGGACGCGCGCGCCGACGCTTCGAAGGCCTTCGCCGCCTTCGTGCTCGCCGCCCCGTTCGTCCCGAGCACCGTCGTGAGTTCCTCGTCCTCGAACACAAAGGTCTCGTCCCCTGTGCCGTCGGGGTAGACGGTGACCTGCGCGCCGACGCCGAGCACCTTCGAGTGCACCGCCGACCCGACATCAAACGCCGCCTTCGGCGGCTGCGGGTGGTTGATGTAGTGGTGGAAGTGCGCGGGCGACTTGAGGATCTTCTTCGCGCCGGTCGAACTCAGCCCGGGCAGTGAGTGGTAGAGGGTCTCGTCGAGTCCGTGGACGAGACCCTCGTACGCTGTGTCGGTCACTTGGTGGCTCCTTCGTTGGTTGGTGCGGTCGCTGCCCATGCGTGGCCGAGAGTGTGTCCTGCAGAGTCGGTGGACACGGGTCGGGCGAGCATGACCTGCCCGTTCTCGTAGAGGGTGACCTTCGGCTTCGCTTGGCGGGTCTTCGTCACCCGGTAGGTGCGGGTCATGACGCCTCCGGCCAGATACGACGGGCGTCGACGATCGTGCCTCGCTGGTTGCCGTCGCTCTCCGTGGAGACCCCCCACGGCATGAACTTCCTGTACGCGTCCACCACCTGCGGCGAGACTTCACCGTGCTCGAGCGTCAGCAGCCAGGCTTCCCCCGCCTTTGCGTCACGCCACGGCTTCCGCTCCGGGTGAGCCTCGAAGAACGCGCGAGCCGCGTGCTCCCCCCAACCAAGCGACCCCACGGGGTCATCGAGCCACTTCCTGTAGATCCGGTCGTTGCTCTTCGAAACACCCGACTCGTCCATGACGACGGCTGAACCGTCAGCAGACCGGTAAACCACGTAGTCGGGGTTCTTAGGCCACCGCCACCGTCCGAGTTCTTTGTCACGCTCAGCCTGGAAGAACTCGCGCAGAGTTGGAACCATTTCAGCGTCGATGTGCGTCGTACGTGAAGTGCGGGTGACGTTCTCGCTGATTTCCACACGTGTGCGGTCGGTGACGGTCATACGTCCCGACGCGAACACGTCGACTGTTCCGCCGTTGCTTGCTGTGAACGTCACCAGGCACCTCCGGCGAGGTAGTAGGCGACCATGAAGATGATCGCGAGAAGGCAGAGGATGATGACGCCGAGCGCGACGACCTGAGTGCGGTTCATGCGCTCTTCCGTCCACTCCATCGGCTCTTCGGAGATCGGGTCATCGGTCATCGTTCTTCCCTCCGGTCGCGGGGTTGTTGATCACGATGTGCGTTTCGCCGACCCTCGCCTTCTGCGCGCGCACCGCGTCGGCGACGATGATGGCGATCACCATGATGATCGCGATCGCCAGCGCCACGGCGACGGCAGCGAGCGACCAGAGGATGATGTCGACAGGGTTCATGCCTGCTCCCAGGTGATTCGGGCACCCGCAGGTGCGGTGATGATGGTGTTGTCGGCGAGGACGTACATGGTCACGTCGACGTCGTGAGTGATACGGGCGATGCGCGACGCGTGCCCGACAGAGATCTGCACCTTGCCGGCGACGACGCTGAGGAACCTGTCGCCGACGGCCGGCTGAACGGGCGAGTTCGGCCCGACGAAACCGCGCTGAACCGGACGCTCACGAAAGGTGCGACGGGTGAGAGTCGGCTTCATGACGCCCTCACGATCACGCGTGCTTCGTCGAGCGGCACCGACAGCGTCCAGACGGTCGAGGCGCGCCCCATCCGGGACGGGCGGGTCTCCCCCGACTCGCGGATCACATGGTGCTTCGTGTGCAGCTCCGACAGGCGACGCTTCACGTTGTGGTGGTCGACGTAGATCGGCCACTGGTTCGTCTCGGCGCGCGATACGTACGCCGACGTGAGCTCGTCGGCTGTCATCGGCCTCTCCCCGAGCATCAGCAGCAGCGCGTCTTTGAGCGAGGCGCGCCCGTCGGGGTCGAGCTGGATCACGGCGAGTCCGCTGGTCAGCGGGTCGCCAGAGTGGGACAGTCCTTTGATGGTCACGGGAGGTTCCTTTCGTCGTTCGCCGCTCCCCCGGCAGGGGACGCAGTCGGCGATTTCGTCGGGGTCGTGCGAGACGCGGTAGAAGCCCCACCCGCGACAGTGCGGGCAGGGGTCTTTCGCGGCGGGGTTCGTTCGGCTGCTCATCGGCGCACCTCCGGCCGCGGGTTCTTGTCCCACAGCTCACGCGTCGTCCAGAGCAGGGTGCGGATCACTGCGACGCCCTCGGGCGTGAACGACATCGCGATCGCGACGCGGGCGCCGACCCACAGCCATGCGCCGTGATCTGGTGACCACAGCACGCGCTCGGGAATCCGCAGCGCGTGGAGCAGTTCGGGATAGGTGAGGTCGGCTTGTCCCTGCATGAGTGTCAGCCGTTCGAGGGCATGCCTCGACGCCTGCAGGCGGTCGAAGTCGATCGTCGGCGCGCCCGACCGCTTCTCGGTCCGGCCGAGCGGATCGCGGACGGGGCCGTACCGCTGCTGGGCGCTGTTGAGCATGATTCGTGCGCGTGCAGGGCCGATGTTCCGCAGGACGAGCAGTTGCCCACCGTCGGGGAAGATGTACGCCGTCGCCCCGCTCGACTCACGCTTGCGGCGTGCGCCCATCGCACGGAACTCCTTGTCGAGGCGCTTCGCAGGGTGCTTGAAGAACTCCGAGCCCATCAGGTCCACCAGCTCGGCGTCGTCACGGTCTTCACGTAGCCGTCCTGGTAGACGCCGTCGCATGTGACGATGACCGTCACTGTCACGGGTGCACCCTTGGTGACGCCGGGGAACTCGAGCTCGATGAGCGCGGTCGTGTCACCTCGATGGGTGAGCTGCGCCCACTCGCGGCGGTCTTCGAACACCGCCTGACCGTCGCGTTCGCCGTTGACCAGCACGGTCACGACGCCTGTGCGCCCGTCGGTGGCCTTCACCTTGTAGTTGACGAAGATCGTGTTGGGCTTGCCGCCTTGGCCTGCGGTCTTGTTCGTGAGGACGACCTGCTGCGCTGCAGTCGATGCCGCCTGCGCGGGGACCGCGACCGCCGCGGCGATCACAGGCACCGCCCACGCCCCGGCCTTGAGGACTGTTCTACGTTCCACTCCTGGCTCCTTCGGAAACGACAAAGCCCCAGGGCGTGATGCCTGGGGCTGATGGTTGGAAGAGGGGCCGGTGGTGGTGCACCGGCCCCGTTGGGCATTCGGGAGGGGCAGGATCTCCATCCCGCTCACGCTCAGAACCCGAACCCAGTGCCCCCGGCGCTACTCGCAAGCGCGCACTCCCTGACCTCTCGGACGCGGGGGCGATGATGTGGGAGGCCCGGGCGGTTTCACACGCCCGGGCCGTTCTTCCCTTCGATACGGCAGGAATCCGCCGCTTGCTACTTGGTGACGTTCACCAGGCCGTTGAAGCCCTCGGGGACGACGACGAGGTTTCCGCCCTTCCCGAGCTGCGCGAGCGTGTCGAGATACCGCTGCTGGAGCACCGGTTCCGTGAGAGACGCGGCGAGCACTGCATTCGCGTCAGCCTCAGCCTGCGCTTCGACGACCTTCTGCTGTGCCGCAGTCGTCGCCGCACGCAGTTCTGCCTCGGCCTTCTGCTGCTTCTGGTTCGCGACCTCGACATCCTTGAGCGCCGCTTCGACCTCTTCGGGGTAGCGGACGTCCTGGATGTTGACGAAGTCGACCTCCACGCCAAGCGGCTTGAGCTTCTCGGTGAGAGCCTCGGCAATCTTCTCTGCGGCCTCAGCACGCTTGGAGCCGCGGAACTCGGTCGCCGAATACTGCGACGGAACGGAGCGGATCGCCGAGAGGATGGTCTTCTCGATGACCTGCTTCGTGAAGCGTTCCTGACTGCGGTAGTCGCCGTAGATGTCGGCGACCGCGCCGGCGTCGAGGCTGTACGTCACGGAGATGTCGACGTTGCCCTGAGTGGAGCCGCCCGACGAACCGCCCACCGCGACGGTCACCTCAGCGCCGTTGACAGAGCCGCCCGAGTAGGAAGGGGCGTCGCCGCTCTTGCCCGCGTAGACGAGCTCCTGGGAGAACAGGTCGAACTCGACGAAGTCGACCCACGGTGCACGGAAACCGCTCCCCGGCTCCTCGATGGTGCCGACGACAGTCCGGTCGATCGAGTTGACCTGCACCTTCGCCTCACCCACGCCGTTGGCGTAGAACATGGAGAAGAACAAGCAGATGCCGCCGACGATGAACGTGATGATCGCGGTGATGATGGCCGGGACGCGGGCATCCCGGGCGAAGATCGCGACGAGGATCGCGATGAACAGGACGAGTGCCGCGATGAGCGACACGATGAACAGGAACATTCGGTTACTGCTTCCCTTCGTTCTCTCGCTGCGCTTTCCGGAGCTTCCGGTTTGCTGCGGCGATGGTGATGATGACGAGCACGGCGATGCCGCCCACGAGGGCTGCGGTCGCTGTGATGCCGATGAGTGCGAGCGCCATGACGCCCCCTTCTCTGCGCAGTGGTTCTGCGTGCCCGCGCGCCGATCTGTGAGCGCACGCGCGGGCTCCGGCGATAACTCGTCGCCGGTCGGAATGTCTTTGGGCTTCCCTTCGATGGATTCCCTGGCAGGCATCCGGGCATCCCGGGTGTTCGGCGTTCGCGTCACACGTGCCTGCGGCGGACCCTTCGGCGCGACATAGCGCCTTCTCCGCTCGAGCGCACGTTCTCGGCTTTGCCTTGGGTGCGCTATCTCCCCCACACAGTCGTCCTTCCCGACGTCACTCGGCCACCACGGCCTTCCCGTCGAAAGTGTGAGGGGTCGCAGCATCGTGGTTGCGACTGGCCCCTCGTATCCCTGTGCGGGATTGGTCTGCTGTGGAGTTGTCAGTGGTGCGTGTTCGTCCGGGACGTATCCCGGTGAGTGCTTTCGCCCCGACTCGAACGGGCGCGCTCCCCCTGGCGGGAGGCAAAAGCGTCGCTAGACCCCATGTCGTGACGGGGTTGCGAAGGGTGTCGCTTAGCGGTTCTGTCGACGCTCTTGAACGGCGTCGAACCAGCACGCGAAGCGGTAGATGCCGTAGCCGGCGCCGAGGGTGAGTGCGAACTGCGCTACCTCGAGCGCGATCACGGCCGCTCCGGCAGGCTGTCGACGTAGCGGTCGAGCTCTTCCTTCTTGAAGAGGACGCGCTTGCCGTCTCCGGAAGGGATCAACTCGCCTTTCGCGCGAAGCTCGTCCACTTCACGGAGTGACTTCGAAAGGTAGAAGGCGGTGAGTTCGCGGGTGAAGAGTCTGGGGGCGAACTCGATTCGCTGGACGACGCCCGCGCTCATGCCGCGCCCCGTTCGCTCGCCAGCGGCTCGAGGCTGTAGATCTCGAAAGCCTCTCCCATCCCCAGGCCGAACGCGTCGCAGAAGCTCGCGATGAAACCGCCTGATGGCTGCGCCCCGCGATCGATGCGGCGGAGGGTCGTCCGGTCAGTACCGATCAGCCGCGCGACCGCTTCCTCTGAGGGGAGTCCGCGGGTCTCGCGAAGCCGATCGATGAGACCGGGCTTGAGTCGAATTGCGGCTGTCATCTCTCTCCTTCGGTGTGGCGTTTCTGCCTCGTGTTGAAGCAACTATGCCACAGGGGAAGGACACTTTGGGGCAAATCTGCACCACTAGAGCAGAAGTGCACATCGATTTCGCGTCATTTCGGGATGATGCGACTTGACGATGATGCAGAAATGCATCAAACTGTCCGCATGGGAACGAATGTGAGCGACTACTTCCGGCGAGTGACAGGCAAGAGCGCACGCGCCATCGCGCAGGAGCTGGACGTGGACTCCACGACACTCAACCGACAGTTGACCGGGCGCACAACGCTCACCGTCGAGGTTGTCGTCGCGATCTGCCGCGCGTTCGACCTTGACCTTGCCGACGCGTTCGTCGAGGTCGGCTTCATCACAGAGCAGGAAGCCGAGCGCCTTGGCGCAAGCGTCGGCCTCACAACGTTCACAGACCTCGAGCTGGCCCGCGAGATTGTGCGCCGTCTAGAGAACGAGACGGCCGGCGAAGCCCTCACCGGAGAGCTCGCGATCGATTCGAATGTCGGCGGCTACGACGATGATGTGCCTGTCTTGTCGCGCGAAGAGGAGAAAGCGCTTCGCCAGGCAGACCACGCCCTTGCCGCGAAGCGCGGCCGGAACGAAGCAGACGTCGAACACGCTGAGTAGGAGTCATATGCGCGATCTCATTCGCCACGCCGCAACGTTGGGCGCGAGCGTTCACTTCGCGCATATCGACGATGACCCCGACCTGCTCGGCTACTACTCGCCAATGTTCCACCGCATCGTCGTACGGTTGGGGATGACGCGCGCGCAGCGACGCTGGATTCTGGCGCATGAGATCGGGCACGCCTTCTACGGGCACGCCTGCCACGGTTCACGGGCATACGACCGAGCCGAACGACAGGCTGACAAGTACGCCGCTGAGCTTCTGATCGACCCCGCGGAGTACGCGAGGCTGGAGCATCTGAACTCCGATCAGCACTGGCTCGCGGAAGAGTTCGGCGTTTCCGTCGACTGCATCTTCGCGTACGAGTTCTACTGCCTCACCCGTCTGACGAACGCCACGTATGCCCGGGCGCGAATGGGCCTGGGGCAGTGGGCGCACATGGCGCACGCCTAAACAAAAAACCGCCCTGCGCTGGGGAGCGCAGGGCGGTTTCTCTCTAGACATCCGGGATCTGAAAATGGTCGCCGATCGCTTCCAGCGCATGACGTGCGGCCGAGCTGCTGACGTGCTGGTAGCCGCGTGTAGTGCGGGTAGCAACATGGCCGACGATCTCGCCGATGACCTTCGCATCGACGCCCAACTCCATCAGCACCGTGGCGGTCGTGTGGCGTGCGAAGTGGGTCGTCGGCGTATCCTCGGTGCCTTCCGGGCGTTCCCGCGGTGGCAGGGCTTGCTCCGGCGTGATGACGCCCGCTTCGAGCAGCACGGAGCGCCATTCGGCCTGGTCTTGCTCGGCAGTGATGGGTGAGCCGTCGCTGTTGCGCCAGATGAGGTTGTGGGGGTTCGGTGCAGTGTTCGACTCGAGGTACTGGGTGAGCATGATCTCGAGCGCCTTGATGAGAGGGAATGTGCGAGGCTTCCCCGACTTGGGTCGAACAATGCACAGGCGCCCGTCGAGCGGCTTGTGCACCAGTTTCGGGGGGACGCGGAGCGAGCGCTGCGGGCATGCTCCAGCGCGCTTCTTGCCGCAGGGCTCGTCGCACCCGTGCTGGAACCGAACTTCGGAGAGCGACCACTGCACCGTGAACTCGTGGTTGTCGACGTCGATGCTGTCGATCGTCGCGCCCAACCTCTCTCCCTGTCTCATGCCTGTGAGGATTGCGAACCACCAGCGCACCCCGTCCGGGCGGCGTAGCGCGACCTGCAGGATGCGAAGGGCCATCTCAGTCGGGAAGGCTGCGCGATCCACCTGGTCGCTCGTTCCTGGTGGCGTGACGTTCGTCGTGACGTTGCGGGCACACACGCCATCGAGCCGCGCGGATTCGAGCATCGACGACAGCACGGCGTAGACCTTCTGAGCGGACGCGAGCGATCGCCCTGCCTCGGTCACAGCGTGGGTGACCTCGCGCACGTCGGATGGCTTCAACATCGCCACCTTCTTGCGCCGGAGCTTCGGGAGAATCCACTTGTTGACCGCGGATTCGTAGCCGGCGAGTGTGGATGGCTTCATGTTCGGCTCGCAGACGGTGCGCAACCAGTGGTCCGCCCACTGCTCAACGGTCATCGCCTTGTCGAGCGGTGTACCGTACTCGGCGATCTCCGACTTCAACGCGTCGAGCTTCGCGCGCGCCGCGGTCTTCGTCTTCGCGGTGACGGACTTCTGCTTGCGACGACCGTCAGCGTGGTAGCCCACGTAGATCACTCCACGCCAGAGTCCGCGCCCCTTGAGTTCGTACAGTCCGCCTTCGCCGTGACCACGCTTCTTCGGCATGGCATTTCCTCCTGTCGAGCCGGTGCACACATAGGTGCACACATGCGCCTGCAATCTCTATGTTTGCGGGTGCATCCGACATTTACGGCGAAACCCCCGGAATCACGAGGATTTCCGGGGGTTTGGTGGAGCCGCTTGTCAGAATCGAACTGACGACCTTTTCATTACGAGTGAAACGCTCTGCCGACTGAGCTAAAGCGGCCTGTGCCACATCAGTGGCACGAGAAACGATATTACATTGATTGAGCGTCCACCGCGAATCGAGCGCGACTCACTCGCAGCGGAGGCCGTTCTCAGGCACGACGTCGTCGAGGAAGAACGCTTCGACCGCGTCATCCACGCACATGTTGCCCTTGTTGTAGCCGGTGTGCCCCTCACCCACACGGGTGATGAGGACACCGCCGTCGAGCTGCTCTGCCATCGCGACAGACCACTCGTAAGGCGTCGCGGGGTCGTTGGTCGTGCCGATCACGAGGATCGGGCCGGAGCCTTCCGCCGTGAGGGCGGAGCGGGTGCCCGTCGCCGGGTACGTCCACGACGCACACACGTCGACGCCCTCCCAGTAGGGGGCGATCGTGGGCGCGCCCTCTCGCACCTTGGCCCGCGCTGCTTCGTCGGCGGCCTCGTCCACTTCGAGCGGGTAGTCCATGCAGTTGTACGCCGTGAACGCCTCCGTCGAGTTGTCGAGGTAGCGTCCGCCCTCGCGGCCGTTGTAGAAGTCTGCGAGGAAGAACGCCGTCGACGGATCCCCCTGCAGGGCACCGGCGAGCGCATCGGTCAGGTAGGGCCAGCTGTCCTGCGCGTAGAGCGCCGCGATGATCCCCGTCATGAGGGAGTCCGCGCCGAGCATCCGGCCGTCTCCGTTCTTCAGCGGCACCGCGTCGACGCTCGCGAGAAGCGCACTGAGGTCTGCCATCGCCTCGTCGACCGTGCCGCTGAACGGGCAGCCGCGGGTGTCGATGCAGTCCTGCATGTAGGCGCGAAGCGCGGACTCGAACCCGAGTGCCTGCGTCGTGCCGACGTCGCGACCCGGGATCGACGGGTCGATGGCGCCGTCGAGCACGAGGTGTCCGACGCGATCCGGGTACAGCTCGGCATAGGTCGCGCCGAGGAACGTGCCGTACGAGTATCCGAGGTAGTTGAGCTTCTTGTCTCCGAGCACTCCGCGCAGCAGATCCATGTCACGCGCCGAGTTGACAGTCGTGATGTACGGGAGGATCCCGCCGCTGTTCGCCTCGCAGGCCGCGGCGAACTCGGCCGCCTGCGCCTCGCCTTCCGCCTCCCACTCGGGCGTTCCCCGGGGAGCGCTGGGCAGGCTGTAGAGGAAGTCGTCCATCGCGGCCGCATCGAAGCAGGTCACGGCGGTCGACTCTCCGACACCACGCGGGTCGAAGCCGATGACGTCGTAGTTCTCGATGAGGGCGGTGCCGACGGCGAAGCTCAGGCTGTCGCGGATCAGCTCGACACCGCTCGCACCCGGGCCGCCGGGGTTGGTGAGGAGCGAGCCGAGCGGAGTGTTGGTCGCCTGCGACCGGACGACGGAGAGCGAGATCTCTCCGACGGCCGGATTCTCCCAGTCGAGCGGAGCGGCGACGTCGGTGCACTCCATGCCCATCCCGCAGGGCTGCCATTCGAGAGTCTGGGAGTAGAACGGAAGAAGGTCGGGCGAGACGCCGGACGTGTCGGGTTCAGTCGTGCGCTCGGGAAGCGGCGCGCCGCTCTCCGGGATCATCGCGTACAAGCATCCGGAAAGGGTGAGGGATGCCACAGCCACTCCGGCCACGGCCGCGATCACGCGACGCATACGAGTCTTCACGGTGTCCTCCCGCTCGTCACGGTGACGAGCAAGCTCTCGAGGGCAAGGGTCGGGGCGACGTTGCGTTCCAACGACTCCCGTGTCTCGGCCAGATGGTCAAGAACTCTCAGCGTACGGGGCACATCCCACGCAGCGGCGAGCGCGCGCAGATCGTCAGCGAGTTCTCGGTTGATCAATTCTTCTCCGCGCCCGTACTGCAGCATCACGACATCGCGGAACAGGGACTGCAGGTCAGTGAGGACGCGGTCGATGCCGTCGCGCAGGCTTCGCGTCGCCCGCTTCTTCTGGTCGTCCTCGAGCGCCGAGAACTGCGTGCGCAGCGCCTGCGGCACCGCTTGGCCCTCGGCCAACCCCACCGTGCGCAGCAGCGCGGCGCGCTCGGCTGCATCGCGCTCGACGGTCAGCGCCTTGGCGTCTTCGGTCGCAGCCTGGACGATCTCGCCGGCCACGGTCACCGCATCACCCACACCGCGTACGCGCAGAACGGCGCGCAGCGTCGTGTCGCGACGTCGTCGTGCCGCCTCATCGGTCGCCAGACGCTGAGCCATGCCGATGTGTCGCTGCGCGTGCCGCGCCGCCTGCTCTGCGGTGGCATCGTCGACGCCGGTGCGATGCGCGATCAGACGTGCGACGTCTTCCACGTCGGGCTCGCGCAGGCGCAGTGACCGCACGCGTGAGCGGATGGTCGGCAGCAGGTCGGCCTCGCTCGGCGCGCAGAGAATCCAGACCGTGCGCTCCGGCGGCTCTTCGAGGGCCTTCAGCAGAACGTTCGATGTGCGCTCGACCATGCGGTCGGCGTCTTCCACGACGATCACCCGATAGCGCCCCGCCGACGGCGAGAAGTAGGAGCGTTCCACCAGCGCGCGCGCCTCGGCGATCGTGATGATCACCTTGTCAGTGCGCAGCGCCGTGACATCCGGATGCGTCCGGGCGAGCACCTGGCGCATGGTCGCCTCATCGCCGGCATCGCGAGCGATCAGCGCTGCCGCGAACGCGTAGGCGAGGGTCGACCGGCCGGATCCGGGCGGCCCGGTGATCAGCCAGGCATGCGAGAGCGATGCGGGGTCGGATGCGGCCCCCCGAAGGATCTCGACTGCGGCGTCCTGTCCCCAGACGTCCGTCCACGGAAACGGGGCGGTCGCGGCGTCTGGCATGCTTTCAGCCTAGTCGGGGTGCCGGACATCACCTCGAACGGACGAGGGACCCGACCTCTCAGCGCAGTTCGTGCGTCTGCACGAGTGCGGCGACGCGTTCGTGGATGCGCTCGGCGATCGCCGCTGGCGGCCGCGCCGCATCCACCACGAGAAAACGTGCGGGCTCCGCCGCTGCGAGCTCGAGGTAGGCACCGCGCACGCGCGCGTGGAACTCCTCTCGCTCGGCCTCAAGTCGGTCGAACGGCTTGTCTGCAGAGTCCAGGCGCTCCCGCGCCGTCGTCGGATCCAGATCCAGCAGCACGGTCAGGTCGGGCAGCGCACCCTCGGCAGCCCACAGTGACAGTTCGCGCACCTCCGTGGCGTCCAGCACGCGTCCGGCCCCCTGGTAGGCGACGGACGAATCGAGATAGCGATCCTGCAGCACGACCTCGCCGCGCGCGAGTGCGGGGCGCACCACCGTCGCGACATGGTGCGCGCGGTCCGCCGCGTACAGCAGCGCCTCCGCGCGCGGGGCGATATCACCGCGGTGGTGCAGCACGATGTCGCGGATCAGCTGGCCGACCTCGGAGCCACCGGGTTCGCGGGTGCGCACCACCGTCCGACCGTCAGCGCGCAGCCGCTCCGTGAGCAGCTCCGCCTGGGTGGTCTTGCCCGAACCATCGCCGCCTTCGAGAGTGATCCAGAGACCGGATGTCACGAACTCGCCTCGGCAGCCTTCTTCGCCGCGTTCGCCGCACGTGTCGCCGCGGCCTTCTTCGCCGCCGCCGAGCGAGCCGCAGCCTTCTCGTCGTCGGTCTTCGCAGTCGCCTTCTTCGCGGGAGCCTTCTTGGCAGCGGGCTTCTTCGCGGGAGCCTTCTTGGCCGGTGCCTTCTTGGCACCGCGCTTGGGAGCCGGACCCTTCGCCCGCTTGTCGGCGAGCATCTGCACGGCACGTTCGAAGGTGATGTCTTCCGGCTTCTCGGCCTTCGGGATCGTCACGTTCGTGACGCCGTCGGTCACGTACGGGCCGAAACGCCCGTCGCGGATGCGAATCGGTTTGCCGCTCTCGGGGTCGGCTTCGAACTCGACGAGCGCGCTCGATGCCTTGCGGGCACCGTACTTCGGCTGCGCGTAGATCTCGAGCGCCTGTTCAAGGGTGATGTCGAAGATCTGCTGCTCGTTCTCCAGCGAACGCGAGTCGGTGCCCTTCTTCAGATACGGGCCGAAGCGGCCGTTCTGCGCCGTGATCTCGTCCCCGCTCTCGGGGTCCGTGCCGACGACGCGCGGCAGGTCGAGCAGCCGAAGCGCGGTCTCGAGGTCGATCGTGTCGACCGACATGGAGCGGAACAGGGATCCGGTGCGTGGCTTGGGCGCCGCATCCTTCTTCGCGCCCTTCTTCTTCGGCTTCTCATCCGCCGGAAGCACCTCGCCCGTCGCCTCGTCGACGACCTCAGCCTCGGGCTCGTTCTCCTGCACGTACGGGCCGAATCGACCGTCCTTGACGACGATGATCTTGCCGTTGGCGGGGTTCTCGCCCAGGACACGATCTCCCGCGACGGGCGCGTCGATGAGCTCCTGCGCCTTCGCGGCGGTGAGCTCGTCCGGCGCGAGGTCTTCGGGAACGTTGACGATGCGCGGCTTCGCCTCGGGGTTCGCGGGGTCCGCAACCTCCAGGTAGGGACCGTACTTGCCGAAGCGGAGGGTCGCCGTGTCGGTGATCGGTGTGGAGTTCAACGCACGCGCGTCGATCTCGCCGAGGTTGTCGACGACCTGACGCAGACCCACCTGCGCCTCGGACCCGTAGTAGAAGGAGCGCAGCCATTCGACACGGTTCTGCTCGCCACGGGCGATCGCATCGAGGTCGTCCTCGAGTGCGGCGGTGAAGTCGTAGTCGATCAGTTCGGCGAAGTGCTGCTCGAGCAGACGCACGACGCTGAACGCGAGCCAGGTCGGAACGAGCGCCTGACCGCGCTTGGTCGCATAGCCACGGTCGATCACGGTGCCGATGATGCTCGCGAAGGTCGACGGGCGTCCGATGCCGTGCTCTTCGAGGGCCTTGACGAGGGATGCTTCGGTGAAGCGCGGCTTCGGGGTGGTCTTGTGCCCCTTCGCGACGGCGTCCTTCATCGAGAGGGCGTCGCCGACAGCGACAGCGGGAAGCGACTGGTTCTCAGCAGCATCCGCATCGCTGCGCTTCTCGTCGCGGCCCTCTTCGTACGCCTCGAGGAATCCCTTGAAGGTGTAGACGGTGCCGGATGCGGTGAACTCGGCCTTCTGTCCGGCGGCGTCGACGGCGATCGTGACGGTCGTCGTCTCGTACTTCGCGTCGGACATCTGGCTGGCGACGGTGCGCTTCCAGATCAGGTCGTAGAGGCGCTGCTCTTCACGGTCGAGTTCGTTCGCGACGGATGCCGGGGTGCGGAACTCCTCACCCGAGGGGCGGATGGCCTCATGCGCCTCCTGCGCGTTCTTCGTCTTCGAGGTGTAGACACGCGGGTTGAGCGGCACCGCCTGGTCGCCGTACAGTGCGACGGCCTGCGAGCGTGCCGCCTGGACGGCCTGGGTGCTCAGCGAGATCGAGTCCGTACGCATATAGGTGATGTAACCCTTTTCGTACAGACGCTGGGCGACGCTCATCGCCTGCTTCGCGCTCATGGAGAGCTTGCGTCCGGCCTCCTGCTGCATCGTGGAGGTCGTGAAGGGGGCATAGGGGCTGCGCTTGCCGGGCTTCGCCTCGACCTTGGTGACCTCACCCGTACCGGCGGCGTCGACCGCCGTGGCGAGCGCTGTGGCCTTGCGCTCATCCAGGATGACGACGGCCTTCTTCAGCTTTCCGGTGTCGTCGAAGTCGGTGCCTCGGGCGAGCTGGCCGCCGTCCACGCGCACCAGGCGGACGGTGAATCCGCTGCTGGATGCGGCAGCTTCGACGTCCCAGTACTCGGCGGAGACGAACGCCATGCGCTCGCGCTCGCGCTCGACGATCATGCGCGTCGCGGCCGACTGCACGCGCCCCGCCGACAGACCGGTCTTGACCTTGTACCAGAGCACGGGCGAGACGTCCCACCCGTAGAGGCGGTCGAGGATGCGCCGGGTCTCCTGCGCGTCGACGAGAGCGACGTCGAGCTCGCGGGTGTTGCCGATGGCCGCCTGGATGGCGTCCTTGGTGATCTCGTGGAACACCATGCGCTTGACCGGGACCTTCGGCTTGAGCGTCTCGAGAAGATGCCACGCGATGGCTTCGCCTTCGCGATCTTCATCGGTGGCGAGCAAGACCTCGTCGGCCGTCTTCAGCGCGCGCTTGAGCTCAGCGACGGTCTTGGTCTTGCGGTCGCTGACGACGTAGTACGGGTCGAAGTCATTCTCAACGTCGATCGAGTACTTGCCGTAGGCGGCTTTGTCGGCGGCCGGGATGTCTTTCTTGTCGGCGAGGTCACGGATGTGACCGACCGAGCTGAGCACCTCATAGCCGTCGCCGAGGTACCCCTGAATCGACTTCATCTTGGTCGGGGACTCGACGATGACCAGCTTCTTGCCTTGCGCCACGGGTGCGTCCTTTCTTCGAAGCACACCATACACACCACATTCGGGAGGGATTCCCATGCGGAGGTTATCCGTCGTCCGCGGCGACCTCGGGTGGTCCAGCTCGGGATCGGGCGACGGCAGTGATTCCAGCGTACGCCGAGGAGACCTGCACGATCGCCACGAAGCCCTCAAACCGACAGTCATCGAGGCGCGCTCCGGATGCGGCGGCCACCGTGGCCGCGACCTCGCAAGGGCTGCCCGCGGAGGCCACGGCGCCGGATGCGACGTCGGCGGCCGCGAGTGCGGCGGCGTCCGCCCCGCTCGCCAGACGCTGGGATGCGGTCGCGGCGCCGCCGATCAGAGCGGCGGCGATCGCAAGGGTTGCCGCTGTGGCCGCCGCCCCGACGGTGAGGGTCACGCTCGCCACAGCGCTACAGCCCGCCGTCGAGTGCGCAGCTGGAGGTTCGGATCGGGAGAGTGAGAGCTCCGGCGATCGGCACGACAGCCTCCGCCGAGACGCAGACGAGACCGTCGTGCCGTCCGACGCTCGTCTGCGCGCCGGTGACCGCGCGATGCACGGTGAGCGACGCCACCGCATCCCCCTCCCCGCGGGCCAGCAGACGCGCCGCATCAGCAACCGCATCTTGCAGCGCGACCTGGCGTGTTCCCGCGGCGAGTGCACCGCCGCCGAGCAGCAGCGTCAGCACGACCACGGGAAGCGCGACGGCGAGTTCCGCGGTCGCGGCGCCCCGATCGCCTCGCAGGCGCCGGGAGAGATCTCGACCCCTCACGTCACGAGACCGTGAGTGCGCGGCGGACGAGATCGGTGAGGATGCCGCGGACCTCATCCGACCTCATGATGACGACCAGAAGGCCGGCGAACGCGACCGCCGCCATCGTGGCCACGGCGTACTCGGCCGTCGCCGCGCCCGTGTCGTCGGTGAAGAGGTCAACGGCGCGGCCGCGGGTCAGCGGCGGAAGCGGTGGGAGTGCGGTAGAGCGGGAGGCCCGGGCGAGTCGAGAGATGAGCATGGTGGTTCCTTTTCTTTGTGGGAGGGCCCCGGTCAGGGCCCCAGCGGGAGAGGCGTCGACAGGAAGACGCTCAGGATGAGCGGTGCGACACCCAGCAGGAGGAAGGCAGGCAGCGTGCACGCGCCGAGAGGAAGGAGAAGTCGCGACCCGAGTCGCGCGGCGGCGACTCTGCCCTGCACGCGGGCGGAGCGACGACTCTCGGACGCATGCGCCCGGAGGAGTTCGACGGCAGGAACGCCGGCCGCCTGCGACAGCCGCAGGACTCGCTCGCATCCGACACCGTCCGCGGCGTCGCCGAGCTGCTCGTCCGCGACGAGCTGACGCGCCCGGGCGATTGACGCGCCTCCTGTGAGCGCGACGGCGAGCAGTTCGGCGTCCATCCCCGGGATGCCGGGAGCCGGCTGCGCGCGACGAACGAGCGCGGATGTCCAGATGCGCGCGAGCGCCGTCAGCAGCACTCCTCCGACGAGACAGGCGACGCCGAGCGGCGAGGTCGTGAGTACGACCAGCGTGTCGAAGCCGAGCGCGATACCGAGGAGCACACCGACGAGCGGCAGCCAGAGCATCAAACGGGCGGTGCTCGCCGGTTCCGCGAGCGCGATGCGCACATCATCCGAGGTCGCCTCCGCGTCCTGCAGGGCGTCGGCGATGCCGCGCAGCACGTCTCCGAGCGGAGCGCCGACCGTCGCCGCGATCCCCCAGGCGGCCGAGACCTCAGCCCACCCCACGCCTCGCGCACGAATCGCGTCCGGCAGCGCCTGCCCCCTCTCACTCGCGGCGACGACCGCCTGCGCGTCGGAATCGCCGCCCTCGGCCACATGTCGCCACGCGACGACGGGCCGGGCGCCCGCCTGCAAGAGCACAGCGAGTGTGCGCACAAGCTCCGGTCGTGCGGATGCGGGCGGGGGCGATCGCCGGACCAGGCTCACCATGTGCCGGTTCCCTCAGACCGCGACTCGTCCCAGGGCCGCACGGATTCGATTGCGAGCCGGTCGTCCGCGAGCCGCAGCCGCCCCACGTCCTGCAGCCGGCGCATGCCGTCGCGGTCTCGCGCGAGGTGCAGTACGACGTCGAACGCGCTGACAGACTGCCGCGCGAGTGCGGGCGCATCCATTCCCGCAAGCGCACCCAGCGCTTCCAGACGAGCGGGGACGTCGGCGAGGCTGCTGGCATGCAGGGTGCCTGCGCCACCATCATGGCCGGTGTTCAGCGCGGTCAGCAGATCACGGACCTCTTCTCCTCGACACTCCCCCACGACGAGGCGATCGGGACGCATCCGCAACGACTCGCGCACCAGGCGCGCGACCGAGATCCCTCCGGCTCCTTCGAGATTGGGCTGGCGCGCCTCCAGCGACACGTGATGCGGATGCAGCGGATGCAGTTCGGCGACGTCCTCGATCGTCACGATCCGCTCCCCCGGCGGCACCGCCGTCAGCAGCGCCGACAACAGGGTCGTCTTGCCGCTGCCGGTTCCTCCCGTGATCAGGATGTTTCGCCGGGCTGCGACCATGCGCGCGATCCATGACCGCTGTCGGTCGTCGCACAGTCCCCGGGCCTGAAGCCCCTCCAGGTCGCCCGCCCGCACGCGTGGGATGCGCACCGACACCGCGGTGCCGGAGGTCGCGACCGGGGCGAGAACCGCATGCACACGGACACCTGCTCCCAACCGCACATCGACGCAGGGTGCCTGATCGTCAAGGTGCCGTCCCCCGAGACCGACGAGCTCCACGGCGATCTCCCGCACCTCGCGTTCGGCCGCCGACCAGCGCTCGACGCGCTCGGGACCAGCGCCGCGGTCGACGAACATTCCGGTGCTGCCGTTGACGAAGAGATCGGTCACCTGCTCATCGCTCCAGGCGTCCGCCAGAAGGGGATGTCGGATGAACAGCGGATGCTGCGGCAGCGCCGCATCCGACCGCTCTCGATGCTGGCCGGTACCCGTCGCCACGAACAGCTCACCGGCCGTCTCCGCCGTGGTCGCGTCGGGCGCGCCGGCAGGCCGTGACGCGGCAGAAGTGCGCGGCGTGATGACGAAGGGCTCAGGCATGCCTCGACGCTAGAAAGGTTGCGACAGCGCCCGACGCCGCGATGCATGCTCGGTGGACAACAGCGCTCTAGTCACGCCTGTGCACAACTCGACACGCGGAGAGAGGAACGGGCGGCACCCCACGGGGGGAATGGGATGCCGCCCTCACGCCGCGGAAGGGAGGGACCGCGGCGTCATGCCGTCTGTGAAGAAATCGGCTGACCGAGAGTGTACGCATCCGAACTGCGGACGCAACTCAGCATCGGACTACCAACTTTCGACAGTATGCGCGCGTCGGCCCCACCACTAGATTCTCGATGTCGCCGTCTTGTGGCGACCCGAAATACCCGTCGCAAAGGAGCGCGTCCTCGTATGAGCAGCCAGATCGATCACCTGCTGGACGAATCCCGTCACTTCCCCCCGTCCGCTGAGTTCGCTGCACAGGCCGTCGCACAGCCCGCCATCTACGAGCGCGCAGCGGCTGACCGCGAAGGATTCTGGGCCGATCAGTCCCGCGATCTGCTGCACTGGCACACGCCCTTCACCCAGGTACTCGACTGGTCGACGCCGCCGTTCGCGAAGTGGTTCGACGACGGCGAGCTCAACGTCGCGTACAACTGCCTCGACCGTCACGTCGAAGCCGGCAACGGCGACCGCGTCGCGCTCTTCTTCGAGGGAGAGCCGGGCGATCAGCGCCGCATCACCTACGCCGAGCTCACCGCCGAGGTCAAGCGCGTCGCCAATGTCCTCACCGAGATGGGCGTCGGCCAGGGCGACCGCGTCGCGATCTACCTGCCGATGATCCCCGAGGCCGTCGCCTCCATGCTCGCCGTGGCACGCATCGGCGCGATCCACTCTGTCGTCTTCGGCGGCTTCAGCGCCGACAGTCTGCGCTCGCGCATCGACGACGCCGGCGCCAAGGTCGTGATCACGGCCGACGGAGGCTTCCGCAAGGGTCGCGTGTCGCCGCTCAAGCCCGCGGTCGACCAGGCACTCGCGGACCGTGGCGACGGCGAGCAGAAGACCGTCGAGCACGTGCTTGTGGTGCGTCGCACGGAGAACGAGGTCGACTGGGCAGAAGGGCGTGATGTGTGGTGGCACGATGTGGTTCCTGCCGCATCCGCAGAGCACACCGCTGAGGCCTTCCCCGCGGAGAACCCCCTCTTCATCCTCTACACCTCGGGCACGACCGGAAAGCCGAAGGGCATCCTCCACACGTCCGGCGGATACCTCACCCAGGCCGCGTACACGCACAAGAACGTGTTCGACCTGAAGCCCGAGACCGATGTCTTCTGGTGCACCGCCGACATCGGCTGGATCACCGGACACTCGTATGTCACGTACGGCCCCCTCGCGAACGGCGCCACGCAGGTGCTGTTCGAAGGCACCCCGGACTCGCCGCACCCCGGCCGCTGGTGGGAGATCATCGAGCGTTACGGCGTCTCGATCTTCTACACGGCACCGACGGCGATCCGCTCGTTCATGAAGATCGGGCGCAGTGTTCCGCAGCAGTTCGACCTCTCCTCCCTGCGTCTGCTCGGCTCTGTGGGCGAGCCCATCAACCCCGAGGCGTGGATGTGGTACCGCGAGGTCATCGGCGGCGACAAGACGCCGATCGTCGACACGTGGTGGCAGACCGAGACCGGTGCGATCATGGTCTCCCCGCTGCCGGGCATCACGAACACGAAGCCCGGATCCGCGCAGGTGGCGCTCCCCGGCATCTCGATCGACGTGGTGGACGAATCCGGCACGCCGATCCGCGACGAGAGCGGCGGCCTGCTCGTCGTCACCGAACCGTGGCCGAGCATGCTCCGCGGTATCTGGGGCGACCCGGAGCGCTTCAAGGAGACGTACTGGGAGAAGTTCGAAGCGCAGGGCTACTACTTCGCCGGCGACGGCGCGCGCCATGACGAAGACGGCGACCTCTGGCTCCTCGGCCGCGTCGACGACGTCATGAACGTCTCGGGCCACCGCCTGTCCACTGCAGAGATCGAGTCCTCCCTCGTGGCGCACGAGGCAACCGCAGAGGCGGCGGTCGTCGGTGCGTCGGATGAGACCACGGGTCAGGCGGTCGTGGCGTTCGTGATCCTCAAGGAGAGCTACCTCGCCGAGCACACCCCCGAGGGCCTCGCACAGCAGCTGCGCCTCTGGGTCGGAGAGCAGATCGGCCCGATCGCACGTCCTCGTGACGTGTACATCGTGGGCGAGCTGCCCAAGACCCGCTCGGGCAAGATCATGCGACGCCTGCTACGCGATGTCGCGGAGGGTCGCGAGGTCGGCGACACGACGACGCTCGCCGACACGGCCGTCATGAGCATCATCTCGGCACAGGTCAAGTAGCCCTTATGCACGAAGACGCCGCCCCGGCTGACCGGGGCGGCGTCTTCGTGCATACGAGAGGCTCAGGCGAGCGTGAAGGTCACCTCGACCTCGACGGGGCTGTCGAGCGGCAGCACGGGCACTCCGACCGCGGCACGGGCGTGGCGCCCCGCGTCGCCGAAGATCTCGGCGAGCACCTCACTGGCACCGTTGATGACGCCCGGCTGGCCTGTGAAGGAGGGAACGGATGCGACGAAGCCGCCGACCCGCAGGACGCCGCTGAGCTTGTCGACGCCGCCCGCGACGGATGCCGCTGCGGCGATCGCGTTCAGCGCGCAGGTGCGCGCGTAGGCCTTCGCATCATCCGCGGAGACCTCAGCGCCGACCTTGCCGGTCGCGGGCAGGGCGCCATCCGTGAAGGGCAGCTGCCCTGAGGTGTAGACAAGGTCGCCATGGACACGCGCAGCCACATATGCGGCGACCGGTGCGGCGACGGCAGGGAGCTCGATACCGAGTTCATCGAGGCGTGCGGAGACGCTCATGCGGCACCGCCCTCGAACTGACGCGCGGCCTCTGCGGCGGCCGCGAGACCCGGGTTGGCGGTGGCATCCTGCATCACGGGGCGCTTGAAGTACGCCACAAGCCCACCCTCAGGGCCGGTGATGACCTGCACCAGCTCCCAGCCCTGCTTGCCCCAGTTGTTGAGGATCGCGGTGGTGTTGTGAATCAGCAGCGGTGTGGTGAAGTACTCCCACGTCGTCATGGTTCTCCGATTTTCTCGGGCCGGATGACCGCACATCTCGCAGTCGTCAAAGGCGCTTTTCAGGGAACTCCCCTACGATCTAGCGTATGCCTCATCCCACCCGCACGGCTAAAGGTGTGCTCGGCGGACTCGCTGGACTTGTCGGTCTGAGCGTCGTCGCCGGCGTGCTCGTCACTGCCACGGTGACCCCCGCCATCGCTGTCACCGGCGCCACAGCCTCGAACGCGATCGGTCTCTTCGAAGACCTGCCCTCGAATCTCAAGGTCGACCGTCCGATGGAACCGACGACGATCTACTACACGGGCACCGATGGGAACCCCGTGCAGCTGGCGCGGTTCTTCGATCAGAACCGCATCCCGGTCACCTTCGACCAGGTCGCGCCGATCATGTTCGACGCCGTCCTCTCGAGTGAAGACAAGAACTTCTACAAGCACGGCGGCGTCGACCTGCTGGGTACGACGAAGGCGCTCATCGACAACCTGCGCGGAACCTCCACGCGCGGTGGCTCCTCCATCAGCCAGCAGTACGTCAAGAACGTGCTGCTGCAGGACTGTGAGCGCGACATCGATCTCGGCGACCCCGATCGCAGCGAGAAGCTTGAGCAGTGCTGGCTGGAGGCTTCGGCGTCCAGCGGCTCGAAGGGCATCCAGCGAAAGCTGCAGGAGATGCGCTTCGCCCTGCAGATCGAGAAGGAGTACTCCAAGAACGACATCCTTCTCGGATATCTGAACCTCGCCAACTTCGGCGGCACGACCTACGGCATCGAAGCCGCAGCGCAGCGCTACTTCGGGGCGACGGCCGCCACTCTCAGCATCAGCCAGGCCGCGATCCTCGCCGGAATGGTGCAGAACCCGAACTCGTATCGCATCGATCAGCCCGAGGGCTCGATGTACGACAGCAAGACCGACTCCCTCTACAACTCCGAGGCAGACGGCTATGCCGAGACGCTCACGCGCCGCAACTACGTGCTTGAGCGCCTCCTGATCGACGGGAAGATCAACCAGGAGCAGTACGACGCCTCCTACGCGGAGCCGATCACACCGAACATCGTCCCCCCGTCATCCGGATGTGCGGCGGCAGAGCGCAATGCCTACTTCTGCCAGTACGTGAAGGCCACTCTCGAGAGCGACCCTGCCTTCGGAGCCACCCCCGAGGAGCGCCGCGACAACCTCCTCCGAGGCGGACTCGACATCTACACCTCGCTCAGCGCGCCGATCCAGGACGCAGGCAATGCTGCGATGGCAGAGTACGCCCCGGCGGCGATTGAGGGGATGCACTTCGGCGCCGCCGGCGTCACGATCGAGTCCAAGACCGGACGCATCCTCGCGATCACCCAGAACACGACCTTCACCGAGGAGGCGGAACTGGAAGGCCAGCCCGGGTACTCCGGTCTGGTGTACGGAGCCGACTACGACCACGGCGGTTCGATCGGGTTCCCCGTCGGCTCGACGTACAAGATCTTCACACTCATCGACTGGCTGGAGAAGGGAAACTCGCTCAACGAGACCCTCAACGGTACGAACCGCCTCTTCAACAAGATGAAATGCGGCGACTCGCCCGTGCCCTTCGGCACGGAGATCGTCGGCAACGCCGGCGGTCAGCGCGGCGGCAACGGCACTCCGCTCTCGTTCACCACAGCATCGCTGAACAGCGGATACTTCGCCATGGCGGAGCGCCTCGACCTCTGCGACATCAACAAGGTGGCCGATCGGATGGGCGTCCACCTGGGCGACATGGGCAAGGTCACTGACCAGAACGTGCCCTTCGACGTGCTCGGTTCCAAGGCCATCGCCCCGATCCAGATGGCGTCCGCCATCGGCACGATCGGCAACGGCGGCACCTACTGTGTCCCCCGCGCGATCGACCGCATCGTCGGCCAGGACGGCACCGAGATCCCCGTGCCGCCGCCTTCGTGCACGGCTGTGCTCACGCCGGAGGTCGCGAACACTGCGGCGTACGCGCTCGAGCAGGTCATGACCCGCGGTACCGGTACAGCTTCACAGACGGACGACTCGGTGCCGCTGATCGGCAAGACCGGTACGCACAATGACGACCAGACGACGATGATCACGGCCAGCACCGAGACGGCAACCGCCGTCTGGGTCGGCAACAGCCTCGACCTGGTCGATCTGTACGACTTCAGCGCGAATGGCGTGAATCTCACGAGCACTCGTCATTACCTGACACCCGCGTTGCAGGGCGCAGCGAACGCCATCTACGGCGGCAACGCGTTCCCGGGTCCGGCGAGCAACCTCGTGCGCCGTGTCCTCACCGATCTCCCGAACGTCGTCGGCATGGCGCAGGATGCTGCTGTGCAGACCCTCGAGAACGCTGGGTTCAGCGTCAACGTGGGCGAGCCGATCGACAGCGAACTCGCGCCGGGCACGATCGCCGCCCAGGACCCCGGGGCCGGTCAGGTCGCGGGTGGCACCACGGTGACGATCTCGCCCAGCAACGGCCAGGGCGCGAAGGTCCCGAACGTCGCGGGCGACAAACCCGCGGATGCAGTGGCGAAACTCCAGGCCGCCGGGTTCACCAACGTATCGCTCGGTCAATGCACCGAAGGCAGCGGCGGCCCTGATGGCTCGGTGACGAGTTCGAATCCACCCGCCGGAACGATGACGTCAAAGAGTACAGCGATCACGCTCAACTACAAGAAGCAGGACTGTTGACGAAGAACAGAGCTGCACACCCGGCCCTCATCGCGCTCGGCGCGGTGGGGGCCGCTGGCGCGGCGGCCGCGATCTGGGGCATCGGCATCGAGCGATACCTGTTCACCGTGCGTGAAGTGACGGCAGCGGCCCTCCCCCGCGGCAGCGCACCGCTGCGCATCCTGCACCTCTCAGACGTCCATATGGCGCCCTGGCAGCATCGCAAGCAGCAGTGGCTCTCGTCCCTCGCCGCACTGCAGCCCGATCTAATCATCAACACCGGTGACAACATCGGTCACGTCGAAGGACTCGCGGGCATCCGCAGGGCGTTCGCGCCGTTCGCCGGCATCCCCGGTGTCTTCGTGCACGGATCCAACGATCTGCACGCACCGAGCCCTCGCAACCCGCTGAACTACTTCCGTGGCCCGTCGAAGAAGCACCGCAGCGCCGAGCCACTGGACTCGTCTGCGATGGACCAGTTCTTCACCGACGGCCTGGGGTGGCACAACATCAACAACGCCGCGACGAGCCTCACGCTCGGCGACCTGCGCGTGGACCTCTTCGGGGTGAATGATCCCCACCGAGGCTGGGACGAGCTGGGAGTTCTCCCCGACCGCATCGCCGCTCTCGGCGCGCATACCGACGACACCGTCGTGCTCGGCGTCACCCACGCTCCCTACCAGCGCGTTCTGAACGAGTTCGTGACCCTCGGCGCCGATGCGATCTTCGGCGGGCACACGCACGGCGGCCAGGTGTGCCTACCCGGCTTCGGGGCACTTGTCGCCAACTGCGACATTCCCCTGAAGCAGGCGAAGGGCCTGAGCACCTGGGAGCACCACGGTATCCGCGTTCCCCTGAACGTGAGCGCGGGCTGCGGCCACTCGATCTACGCCCCCGTGCGATTCGCATGCCGCCCCGAGGCGACGCTGCTGACGCTCACCGCGCGCGGGTGACACGCCGATTGGGTGCTGTGCGAATTTCGCTATAGACTTGAACGGTTGTCGCGGGATGTGGCGCAGCTTGGTAGCGCGCTTCGTTCGGGACGAAGAGGTCGCAGGTTCAAATCCTGTCATCCCGACAACAGAGAGGGACCCACTTCGGTGCGGTCCCTCTCTCCATATCCGGGCGACCTCCGGGGTTCTCGGTCGCCTCGCATCGCCGCGCACTACGCTGGAGGATCATGACGACGCCGCGCCTGGTCGCCTTCGACCTCGACGACACACTCGCCCCCTCGAAGAGCCCGATCGACGACCGCATCGCACGACAGCTGCTCGCACTCGCAGAGACCGTCGAGGTCGCGATCATCTCCGGCGGCAACGAGGAGCAGTTTCGCAGCCAGGTGATCTCTCGGCTCGGCGACGCTGATGCGGGGCTCTTGGCACGCATCCACCTCATGCCCACCTGCGGCACCCGGTACCTGCACCACGACGGCGTAGAGTTCGCGCTCGTCTACGCCCATGACCTCTCCGCGGCGCAGAAGACCGCGGCGCTCGCCGCACTGGAAGAGGAAGCGCAGCGTCTCGATATCTGGGAGACCGAGACCTGGGGCCCGATCCTCGAAGACCGCGGCTCACAGATCACATTCTCAGCTCTCGGCCAGCGTGCACCCCACGACGCAAAGAAGGCCTGGGATCCGGATGGCTCCAAGCGCATCGCGCTGCGTGACGCCGTCGCCCCCCGTGTGCCCGACCTCGAGGTGCGCGCCGGCGGCTCCACGTCGATCGACATCACCCGCGCGGGCATAGACAAGGCCTATGGCATGGCTGAGCTCGCACAGCGCACCGGGATCGCGCTCGCCGACATGCTCTTCTACGGTGATCGACTCGACGAAGGCGGCAACGACTATCCTGTCAAGGCCATGGGAGTGCCCTCTGTCGCCGTCGAAGGCTGGGAAGACACCGCCGACCACCTGGACGCGCTGCTGCTCGCTCTCCGAACCTCTGAAGCCGTCTGAGGACCATCGGCGCATTGCCGCCCCGCGGGGCTGACGCCGCCTCAGCCCAGACGCCCGCCGGATTCCGCGAGATAGCAGTTGCCGCAGAGTGACTCGTACGTGACGACGTGCTCGTCTCCGCCGCCGTCGATGGCGACCTGATCACCGTCGAAGACGAAGCGGTCGTCGATCCGTCTGCCATTGAACACCGCCTTGCGTCCGCAGCGGCAGATCGTCTTGAGCTCCTCCAGGGAGTGTGCGATCGCCAAAAGCCGGGCAGAGCCGGGGAAGGCGTGGGTCAGGAAGTCGTTGCGGATGCCGTAGGCCATCACCGGGATGCCGTCGACCACGGCGATGCGGAACAGGTCATCGATCTGCTCGGCGGAGAGGAACTGCGCCTCGTCGACGAGCAGGCACGCGATATCACGGGGGCTCTCCGGAAGCAGCGCATCTGCCTCTTCCTGCCGCGCGCACAGGCGCTCCTGCTGGAACAGCTCCCGCACGGATGCACCTGGCGCGATGAGGAAGTCCACCTCACGCGTCATCCCGAGACGACTCTCGATCTGGCCGGCACCCTTGGTGTCGATCTCCGGCTTCGCCAGCAGCACCCGCTGGCCGCGTTCTTCGTAGTTGTACGCGGCCTGCAGGAGCGCCGTGGACTTGCCGGAGTTCATCGCCCCGTAGCGGAAGTAGAGCTTCGCCACGGTGACGAGCTACTCCGAGATCCCGAGAACGCCCGCAGTGGCCGCCATCGACGTCTGCGCGGCTGCAGGATCGGTGTTCAGCTTCGTGCCGTAGGTCGGGATGAGGTCCTCGATCGCCGACTCCCAGCCCTTGTACTGCTCAGGGAAGCAGCGCTGCAGAACGTCGAGCATGATCGGCACAGCCGTCGAGGCACCCGGGGACGCGCCGAGAAGACCGGCGATCGTTCCGTCCTTCGCGGTGATGACCTCGGTGCCGAACTGGAGGACGCCACCCTTCTTCGCGTCCTTCTTCATGACCTGCGCACGCTGGCCGGCCTGGATGAGCGTCCAGTCCTCGTCCTTCGCGGTCGGCATGAAAGTGCGCAGGCTGTCGACCTTCTTGTGGTGGTTCTTCATCAGCTCGCCGACGAGGTACGTGATGAGATCCGGGTTCGCGAAGGCCACGCGCAGCATGGGCCACAGGTTGTGCGGACGCACCTGGGTGACGATGTCGAGCAGCGAACCCTGCTTGAGGAACTTCGGGCTGAAGGTCGCGAACGGGCCGAACAGCAGGGACGATTCACCGTCGACGACGCGTGCGTCGAGGTGCGGCACCGACATGGGCGGTGCGCCGACGGATGCCTGCGAGTACACCTTCGCCTTGTGCTGCGCGACGATCTTCGGGTTCGTGGTCTTCAGGAACTGCCCGCCGATGGGGAAGACGCCGTAGCCCTTGATCTCGGGGATCCCCGAGCGCTGCAGCATCTTGAGCGCCCAGCCGCCCGCTCCGACGAACACGAAACGGGCCTTGATCTCGCCCGGCGTGCTGCCGATCGTGTCGCGGTACTTCAGACGCCAGGTGCCGTCCTTCTGCTGCTTCAGCGAGCGAATCTCCCGGTTCTTGTAGACCGTGGTGCCGTTCTTCTGCAGGTGGTCGAAGAGCTGGTGCGTGAGCGCGCCGAAGTCGACGTCGGTGCCGGCGGGCACGCGGGTCGCGGCGAACTTCTTGCCCTTGAGGCGCTTCTGCATGAGCAGCGGCGCCCACTGGTTGATCACACGCGAGTCTTCGCTGTACTCGATGCCGGCGAAGAGGGGCTGCTTCTTGAGCACCTCGTAGCGGCGACGCAGGTAGTCGACGTCTTTCTCGCCCTGCACGAAGGTCATGTGCGGGGTGGCGTTGATGAACGTCGAGGGCTCGTCGAGAACACCGCGTTCGACCAGCGTCGACCACAGCTGACGGCTCAGCTGGAACTGCTCGTTGATGCCGACGGCCTTCGCGGGGTCGATGTCGTCGCCCCCGGTGTCGGGCATGTAGTTGAGCTCGCAGAGGGCCGCGTGGCCCGTCCCTGCGTTGTTCCACGGGTTCGAGCTCTCCTGCGCGACATCGGAGAGTCGCTCGAAGGCGACGATCTTCCAGTCGGGCTGGAGTTCGTGCAGAAGGGTACCCAGGGTGGCGCTCATGATGCCACCACCGATGAGGACGACGTCGACGGTTTCAGTCACCTGAACAGTCTAGTTCGCCTCCCGGTGGCCGCAGACCACCACCCCAGGCCCCTCGGCTCAGGATGCGACGGCGATGCGCTCGGCGACGAGCTCGGCCACCTGCACAGCGTTGAGCGCTGCGCCCTTGCGCAGGTTGTCGTTGCTGATGAACAGGACGAGGCCCTTGTTCTCGGGCGCGGACTGGTCCTGGCGGATGCGCCCGACGAAGCTGGGGTTCTTGCCCGCGGCGTGCAGCGGGGTCGGGACCTCACGCAGCTCGACGCCCGGAGCAGCTGCCAGCACCTCGCGCGCCCGGTCGGGGGTGATGTCGTTCGCGAACTCCGCGTGGATGGAGAGCGAATGGCCCGTGAAGACAGGAACGCGCACGCAGGTGCCTGCGACGCGGAGGTCGGGCAGGCCCAGGATCTTGCGGCTCTCGTTGCGGAGCTTCTTCTCTTCGTCGGTCTCGTTCTCGCCGTCATCGACGACCGAACCCGCCTGCGGGATCACATCGAAGGCGATGGGAGCGACGTAGTTGTTCGGCGCGGGGAAGTCGACCGATTCGCCGTCGTGCACGAGTCGCAGGGTGTCGCCCTGCTCCAGCACGGCCCGCACCTGCCCGAGAAGCTCTTCTGCGCCGGAGATGCCCGAGCCGCTCACGGCCTGGTAGGTGCTGACGATGAGGCGCTCGACGCCGGCCTCGGCGTGCAGCGCCTTGATGACGGGCATCGCCGCCATGGTGGTGCAGTTCGGGTTGGCGATGATGCCCTTGGGGGCGTCGTCGATCGCCTCGGGATTGACCTCGCTGACGACCAGCGGAACTTCCGGGTGCATGCGCCATGCGCTGGAGTTGTCGACCACGACCGCGCCCGCGGCGGCGAAACGCTCGGCGTAGGCACGGCTGGCCGTGGCACCGGCCGAGAACAGCGCGATGTCGATGCCCGAGGCATCCGCGGTCTCGACGTCCTCGACGATGACGGAGACACCGGCGTAATCGATCTCGGAACCGGCAGAGCGCGCGGAGGCGAACAGGCGCAGCTCGCGAATCGGGAAAGACCGCTCCGCGAGAATCTGGCGCATGACGGTGCCAACCTGGCCGGTGGCGCCGACGATGGCGACGGAGAGTCCAGAGTCAGAGATGCGGGTCATTGGGGTTCCTTGGCTTCAAACTCCCGCGGAGGCGGGAGGCGTGCGAGGCGCAAGGC
The DNA here is from genome assembly GCF_058797175.1 of Microbacterium sp. GW823-FHT02G05. Classification (NCBI taxonomy): domain Bacteria; kingdom Bacillati; phylum Actinomycetota; class Actinomycetes; order Micrococcales; family Microbacteriaceae; genus Microbacterium; species Microbacterium sp. GW823-FHT02G05. The sequence continues at coordinate 1,566,574 of NZ_JBXAJK010000001.1, read as the reverse complement.
ACGGCGGCCGGGTGCGGATGCCGCGCCTGTCGCCGATGTCAGGGTTTCCGTGAGTCTAGCGGCTCACGAGAGGGGCGGGATGCTTCGCGTCGAAGCCGCCCCTCCCCGGTGGGTCAGCGGCCGGTGCCCGCGGCGACGATCGCCTCGACGTCGCCGTCGAGACCGTAGGCGGTGTGCACGACGCGGGCGGCGTGAGCGAGGTCGTCACCGCGCAGCACGACCGAGATGCGGATCTCAGACGTCGAGATCATCTCGATGTTGATACCGGTCGAGCTCAGCGCCTCGAAGAGGGTCGCGGAGACACCCGAGTGAGTGCGCATGCCCGCACCGACGACCGACAGCTTGCCGATCTGGTCGTCGTGCAGCAGCCCCTCGAAACCGACCTCTTCCTGCTCGGCGGACAGCGCGCGCAGCGCGGCGGCAGCATCCGACTTCGGCAGGGTGAAGGAGATGTCGGTGCGTGCGGTGCCGGCGGCCGACACGTTCTGCACGATCATGTCGACGTTCGCGCCCGATTTCGACACGATCTTGAAGATCTCGGCGGCCTTGCCCGGAACATCCGGAACGCCCGTGACCGTGACCTTGGCCTGGCTGAGGTCGGTCGCGACTCCGGCGACGATCGGCTCTTCCATGTCTTCTCCCTCGGATTCGCGGGGGGACTTCTGCCCCTCGCCCAGAACGTAGGTGCCCTCGTTCGACGAGAACGTCGAACGAGCGTGAATGAGGACGCCATGACGGCGTGCGTACTCGACCGCGCGGATGTAGAGGACCTTCGCACCGTTGGCCGCGAGCTCGAGCATCTCTTCTGCGCCGATCGATCCCAGCTTGTGCGCAAGAGGCACGACGCGCGGGTCGGCCGTGAAGATACCGTCGACGTCGCTGTAGATCTCACAGACATCCGCCTCGAGCGCGGCGGCGAGCGCGACGGCGGTTGTGTCAGAACCGCCGCGGCCCAGGGTCGTGATGTCTTGCGTGTCGTCGTTGAGCCCCTGGAATCCGGCGACGATGACGATGGCTCCCTCGTCGAGCGCCTCGCGCAGACGGGTCGGGGTGACTTCGACGATGCGAGCCGCACCGTGTCGGCTGTCGGTGCGCATTCCGGCCTGAGGACCGGTGAAGGAGCGCGCGTCGAAGCCCATGGAGTGGATCGCCATGGCCAGCAGCGCCATCGAGATGCGCTCTCCGCTGGAGAGCAGCATGTCGAGTTCGCGCGGCGCGGGGATCGGGGCGACCTCGGCCGCAAGGTCGAGCAGCTCGTCGGTGGTGTCGCCCATGGCGCTCACGGCGACGACGACGTCATGACCAGCACGACGGGTGTCGACGATGCGCTTGGCGACGCGCTTGATGCCTTCTGCGTCGGCGACGGACGAGCCGCCGTACTTCTGCACGATGAGAGCCACGAAACACTCCTGGGGGATGGTGGGCGATACAGCCCCTCACATTCTAGAAGCGGGCCGTATGCCGAAACGGACATGTGACGGAGCCCCGTCCTGCTCAGAGCAGGCCGCGTCGCCGCGCCTCGCTCACGGCACCCGTGCGACTGTCGACTCCGAGCTTCTGCAGCAGGTGCACCACATGGGTCTTGACCGTGGCTTCTGTGATGAACAGCGCCGCCGCGATCTCCTTGTTGCTCGCGCCCGCGGCGACCTGGCCGAGCACCTCGAGCTCGCGCGCGGTGAGAGCGACACGGGGAGCGCGGAGCGCGGCCAGAAGCCGCTGGTCCCCCTCCGGAGTGAAGACCAGTCCGCCCGCGGCCGCATCGCGGATCGCTCGCGCGATCGTATCGGTGTCGACGTCTTTGAGCAGGTATCCGGCGGCACCGGCTTCCAGCGCGCGCACGATCTGCGCGTCGTGGTCGAAGGTCGTGAGGATCAGCACGGCGGGCGGATCCGGCAGTGCGCGCAGCGCGGCGGTCGCGGCGACCCCGTCGATCCCCTCCCCCAAGCGCAGGTCGCACAGCACGACATCAGGACGAAGCTCGGATGCCGCGGCGACCCCCTCCTCGCCCGTCGCAGCCTCGCCCGCGACCGTGAAGCCGCGCCCTTCGACGACGGCGCGCAATCCCGCGCGCACGATGGGGTGGTCGTCGATGAGGAGGAGACGGATGCTCATGCGACGCCTCCGACACCGAATGCGTCGGCGCCAGGAAGGGGGATGCGCACCCGAAGCCGCGTGCCTTCGCCCACCGCGCTCTCCACGTGCAACTCACCGCCGTGCTCCCGCACTCGCGCGCGCATCGCCGCGAGGCCGTACGACGTGCGCTCTGCACGCGGCTGCTCGCCGGCATCGGGATCGAAGCCCGCGCCGTCGTCGACGATGTCCAGCCCGATGCTTCCCTCACTCTCGTGAAGTCGGACGGCGACGGTGGTCGCCGCCGCGTGCTGGCGCACATTCGCCAATGCCGACTGAGCGACGCGAAGAAGGGTGACCTCGACCGCTGTGGGCAGAGCCCGCGGCGACAGATCGACCTCGAGACTCGTCTGGATGCCGCTGTGGGCGTGTGCCTCCGCCAACATCCGCTCCAGGGCCCCGGCGAGAGCAGAGCCCTCCAACTCCGTCGGGTCGAGAGCCGCGACGATGCGGCGCAGCTCGGTCAACGACTTCTGCGCCAGAGCGTCGATCTGCGGCATCCGCACGATCTCGCCCGTACGCGCGAGAAGGGAGATCGAACTGAGCTCCTGCGCGATCGTGTCGTGCAGGTCACGCGCGAGACGTGTCCGCTCGCGACTCGCGCCCGCCTCGCGCTGCGTCCGCAGAAGCTCATCCTGCAGCTCCGCCGTCTCGTGCTGCGCGCGCACCAGAGAGGCGATGAGGCGTTCGCGTTCCGCCGCGTCGCGCAGCAGCGTGTCATAGCCGAGCGAGATCGCGAGCGCGAATCCACCGCCGACGACCGGGCCGACGATGTGCGCGAACGACGTCTGGCCGTGGTGCAGGAGCGGCGCCGTGATCGCCGCAGCGAGAACGAGGATCGCGAAGACCACCGACCAACCCGCCTGCAGCACGTGCCCCGCCAGCAGCAGCAGGGGAAACGCCAGCCAGACGTACTCGGCGGAGATCGCGAGCAGACCGGCCCACAGAGCCGCAAGAGCGAACAGCCACCAGCGGGCCACGGCTCCCTGCAGCAGCGCGGCACCTGTGGCGTACCAGCCGAGGAAGAGTGCTGCGGCGATCGAGGCGACGACAATCTCGGCACCGGCATCGATCGCACGGATCGTGCCGACGAACGCCAACACGACGGTGATCACATGCAGCGCGAATCGGGCACCGCGGAGCATCCGCTGTCGTGCCGAACCCAGCGAGGCGTGCGCGTCCATGTTCTCATCCTCGCGCGTCGCCGCCATCGCTGCCACGTACGGAGATCGATCCTTCGATGGATGTCACATCACCGCGACGCACGGAAGCTCGACGTATGACGGAAAACACTGCCACCCATCACCGCACACTGCGCATCCTGCTCGGCACGACCGCTGTCTACGCCGTGCTCGGCCTCGCCGCGGGCCTGTTCTACCGTGAGTTCACGAAGGCAAACGGGTACCCGGAGGGTTTCGCAGGTCAGCTCGGCCTCGCGCACACGCACATCCTGACCCTCGGCATGCTCGTGCTGCTGATCGTGCTGATTCTGGAGAAGGTCTTCCGCCTGTCGACAAGTCGCCTGTTGCGCTGGTTCTTCTGGATCTACAACCTCGGCGTCGTGCTCACGACGGCACTGCTCGTGTGGCATGGCATCCTTCAGGTGAAGGGCCTGGAGGGCTCGGGGATGATCTCGGGGATCGCCGGCCTCGGGCACATCCTGATCGGCGCCGGCTTCGTGCTGCTCCTGCTGAACCTCAACGCGGCACTGCGCCGCGACGCCCGCGCGGCCATCGCGAGCTGAGCGGGTCTACTCCGCGTCGGCGCGTTGCGTCGGCGCGGACGGCTCGGCCTCGGGATCAGCGCACTCGGCGATCGCACTCGTATCGGTGGGCACAGCCTCCGCGGCGACCGGGCGCAGCCGCCCGCCTGTTCCGGCGAACCAGCATCCGAGGATGATGAGCGGGAAGCCGATGAGGAGCCCCGGTGTGAGCGGCTCCGCGAGGATCAGCGCACCCAGGACGATCGCGACGACCGGGTTGACGTACGTGAACAGCGGCGCACGCACGGGCCCTACTTCGCGGATGAGGGCGAAGAACGCCAGGAATGCGACGGCCGTGCACAGCACGCCGAGGATGACGAGGGCGACCGTCGATTCGAGCGTCGGCGGTGCCGACGGAACGACCAGCGCGATCGGCAGGTACAGGAGCCCGATCGCCAGGAGCGAGAGCGTGATCGTTCCGAGCGAGGGCACGGACGACAGCTTGCGCGCGACGATGAAAGGCGCGATCGCGTAGAGGACGGCGACCAGCAGCACCTCGCCGATCGCGAGAAGGTCGAGCTGACCGTGGCCGAACAGGCTGGGGCCGGCGACGACGATCCCCACCCCTACGATGCCGACGAACAGGCCGATGATGCGCGCGGGGCGCAGCACTCCCCTGTCTCCGCCCAGCAGAGCGATGACCGCGGCGACGAGCGGCACGGTCGCCACCAGAAGGCCTGTGAGCCCCGAAGGCAGCGTCTGCTCTGCGTGCCCCAGCAGGAGGAAAGGCCCCGCCATCTCGACGAGCCCGAAGGCGAGCACCCACGGCCAGAGCTTCCAGGCGGCCTTGAGCGCGCCGCTGCGGATCGCGAACGGCAGCAGCAGCAGGGCGGCGATGAGGGTGCGCCCAGCCACGACGGCGGGCGGAGAGTACGTTTCGACGGCGATGCTGATGAACAGGTACGGGACGCCCCAGATCAGCGCCATCGCGGCGAACAGCAGCCACCCGCGGCGGGTGAAACCACCGCTCTGGTTCACAGGACGCGCCGGCCTTCGAAGGCGCGACCGAGCGTGACCTCGTCGGCGTACTCGAGATCGCCCCCGACCGGAAGACCGGAGGCGAGCCGCGAGACCGTGATCTGCATCGTCGTGAGCAGACGGCTGAGGTAGCTCGCGGTCGCCTCACCCTCGAGGTTCGGGTTCGTGGCGATGATGACCTCTTGCACGGTGCCGTCAGCGAGGCGGGTCATGAGCTGCGTGATGCGCAGATCGTCAGGACCGACGCCCGCGATCGGACTGATGGCGCCGCCGAGGACGTGATAAAGCCCACGGAACTCGCGCGTGCGCTCGATCGCCGAGACGTCTTTCGCGTCTTCGACGACGCAGATGAGCGCCGGGTTGCGACGGGGATCGCGGCAGATCGCGCAGCGTTCCTGCTCCGCGACGTTGCCACAGACCTCGCAGAAGCGCACCCGCTCACGGATCTCGCCGAGGAGTTCCGCGAGACGTGCGACATCGAAGCTCGGCGTCTGCAGGATGTGGAAGGTGATCCGCTGCGCGGATTTCGGGCCGATGCCCGGCAGACGACCGAACTCGTCGATCAGCTCTTGAACAATGCCGTCGTACATCAGTTGAACCTCGTCGGGGGATCAAAGGGCTCTTCGCGCACGAAGGACGCCCCGAGCACCTGCCGGACGACCGCTTCACCGTAGCGCTGCACCCCACCCCCGATAGGTCGGGATGTCACGGTGGGACGAGACGCGGGCCCGGCCGCGTCACGCGGCGCAGCGGGCGTAGATGCCGGCGCGGATGCGGGCGCAACGGATGAGCCCTGCGCCCCGCTGCTCTGGCGCGGGGCGTGCTCTGCGGGTGGCCCTGGATCGTACGGAGGCTCGTCCTCGGGCGGAGGCGGCATGTCGTCGTAGTCACTCGACGGCTCGTACCAGCCGGAGGCGGGCATCGTCTCGACATCCGGCTGCGCCTCGCGGACCGGTGCGGTGACGGGCTGTGCCTCGCGGACCGGTGCGGGCGCCGCCACGTTCGGGGCCGGAACCGCGGGCGACGTCGAGGCTGTGGGCGACGCGGGTTCTGCCCCGGGCGCCTCGGCAGGCGCGCTCTCGCCGCGCGGGATCGACGCGACGACCCATTCCGTCACGGGGGCGGCGTTGTCAGACACGCTGCGTGCCGGACCGTTCGACGGACGCTGCGCGGGAGCCGGTCGGCTCGTTCCCTCGGCACCGGCCGGCGGAAGTGGTGCGGGCTTGAACTTGACGCGCACACCGAGTTCCTCGGAGATCGCGGTGCGCAGGTGATCGGAAGGCCCGTCGCCGGGCGTCGCACCGCGGAAGCGTCCGACGTCGGACTGCGACGGGAAGCCGACGGTGAGCACCTCGCTGGCGGTGTCGAAGCCGAGAGGCTGCACCGCCGTGACGACGATCCACGACGAGCTGTTGATCGCCTGCAGACGCGTGAGGATTCTTGGCCAGGCGCCGCGAACACGCTCGAAGTCCACCGGCCCCGAGGCGTCGGAGACCGGAGCAGGCGTCGTCACGGCAGACTCCGGCGCGGGCGTCTCGGGCGCATCGGCTGCAGGCCCGGACGGTTCCGGAGCAGGGACCGCGGCCGCGGAGCTCTCGGGTGCGGGTGCCTCCGGCGCGGATGCGGAAACCTGATCGAGAGCGGAGGCGGGCGCCTCCGCAGGCGAGGACGCTGCGGGGACCTCCGTCGTCGTAGGCGTCACCGGGGCTGCAGCGGCCGCGGGGGCCTCGGATGCCCGCGGCGCAGCTGCCGCAGCAGGTGCTGCCGGAGCCGCGGGCCCGGACCCGATCGTGGCCATCGCGGCGGCGCGGGCATCGCGCATCGAGGCTGCGCTCTGCGTCGGTGCTGTCTGCCCCTCGGGTTCATCCTGCCCCCCGGCGAGCACACGCGCGACGAGCAGTTCGAGGTGCAGGCGCGGCGAGGTGGCGCCGCTCATGTCGTCGAGCGCGGTGCTCACGAGGTCGGCCGTCCGCGAGAGCCGCGACGCCCCGAAGACCGCCGCCTGATCGCGCATCTTGGCGAGGTCTTCTTCCGAAACGCCGCGCAGCACGGCGGATGCGCCGTCGCCCACCGCGGCGATCACGATGAGATCGCGCAGCCGCTCGAGCAGGTCGTCGACGAACCGCCGTGGATCCTGCCCGGTCTGCACGACGCGATCCACCGCGGGGAACGCGATGGTGGCGTCGTTCGACGCGAGAGCGTCGACGATCTCATCGAGGAGGGCACCGTGCGTATAGCCGAGCAGTGCGACCGCGCGGGCGTAGCCGACCGAGTCGCCCTCGGAACCGGCGATCAGCTGGTCGAGCAGCGACAGGGTGTCGCGGGGCGATCCGCCACCGGCGCGCACCACGAGCGGCAGGACACCGGGTTCGACCGAGACGCCCTCTTCTCGGCACAGCTTCTCGACGTACTCGAGCATCGCTGCCGGCGGAACCAGCCGGAACGGGTAGTGGTGCGTACGCGAGCGGATTGTGCCAAGCACCTTGTCGGGCTCGGTCGTCGCGAAGATGAACTTGACGTGCGCAGGCGGCTCTTCGACGAGCTTGAGCAGGGCGTTGAAGCCCTGCGGCGTGACCATGTGCGCCTCATCGAGGATGAAGATCTTGAAGCGGTCACGACTCGGTGCGAAGGTCGCACGCTCGCGCAGATCACGCGCGTCATCGACGCCGTTGTGGCTGGCCGCGTCGATCTCGACGACGTCGAGCGAGCCGCCGCCGGCGCGGGACAGCTCGACACAGCTCGGGCAGACGCCGCACGGGGTGTCAGTCGGCCCTTCTGCGCAGTTCAGGCAACGCGCGAGAATCCGGGCCGAGGTCGTCTTGCCGCATCCGCGCGGACCGGAGAACAGGTACGCGTGCCCCACGCGATCGCTGCGCAGCGCCGTCATGAGCGGATCGGTGACCTGAGACTGCCCGATCATCTCGGCGAAGTTCTCGGGCCGGTATCGACGGTAAAGGGCTGTGGTCACCCGCTAAGCCTACGGCGTGCCCCGGACATCCGCTCCGCCGGACGCATACCAGCCCCGGCGGAGCGAGCGGCGCCCCTAGAACTCTCCCAGAATCGGCAGCGATGTCGTGGTCACCGGCACCGAGGCCGACATGAGAGTCCCGTCGTCGCGGCGCGCATCCGCGAAGTCCGCGATCCGCGGGCGTCCGGGGATCAGCGGCCCCTGGTGCGACAGCGGCACCTCCGCGGGAGCCCCCACGGCAGCCGTGTGTGCGACACCGCGCACCGTGAACGCGACGGCATCCCCCTCGATCACCTCGACGCGAATCTGCGCGCGGGTGATGTTCACGGCCAGCTGCGAGCCCCGCCACTGCAACGGGAACGCCAGTTCCGGCCAGTCTGCGGGGAGGCGCGGGTCGAAGCTGAGCTCGCCACGATGGTCGCGCATACCGCCGAACCCGCTCACGAGGGCCGTCCACACGCCACCCGCCGACGCGACGTGCACACCGTCGGCGGCATTGTGATGAAGGTCTCCGAGATCGACGAACAGCGATTCCTCGAAGTACGTCCTCGCCAGATCCTGGTACCCGACCTCAGCGGCGAGGATCGACTGCACCACCGCCGACAGCGTCGAGTCGCCGGTGGTCAGCGGGTCGTAGTACTCGAAGTCGGCGAGCTTCTCGGCCTCAGTGAAGTGGTTGCCCTGGAGGAACAGCGCAAGCACGACATCCGCCTGCTTGAGCACCTGGAAACGGTAGATCACGAGCGGGTGGTAATGCAGGAGCAGAGGTCGCTTCTCGGGCGGAGTGCTCTCCAGATCCCACACCTCGCGCTCGAGGAAGAGCGCATCCTGCGGGTGGATGCCGAGAGCCGGGCTGAACGGGATGTACATCGCCTCGGCGGCGCGCTCCCATCCGTCTGCCTCATCCTCGCCCAGGGCGAGACGCTCCACCATCGCGGCGTAGTCCTCCGGGCACTCCTCCTGCAGCTCGGTCACGACCCGGGCCGCGAAGCGCAGGTTGTACCGCGCCATCACGTTCGTGAAGAGATTGTCGTTGACGACCGTCGTGTACTCGTCGGGGCCGGTGACACCGTGGATGTGGAACGTCTCCACTCCCCCGCCGGCGCGCCAGAAGCCCAGGGTCGCCCACATCCGCGCGGTCTCGACGGCGATGTCGACGCCCTCGCGACGCATGAACTCCTCATCGCCTGTCGCGCGCACATACTTTCCGAGAGCGAAGCTGACGTCGGCGTTGATGTGGTACTGCGCGGTGCCCGCGGCGTAGTACGCGGAGGCCTCCTCGCCGTTGATCGTGCGCCACGGGAACAGGGCACCCGCCTCGTTCAGCATCGCGGCGCGGCGGCGGGCGGCAGGAAGCATGAGCACGCGCGCACGCAGTGCGTTGCGCGCCCACAGCGGCGACGTGTACGACAGGAACGGCAGCACGTAGATCTCGGTGTCCCAGAAGTAGTGCCCGCTGTAGCCCGAACCGGAGACGCCCTTCGCGGAGACGCCGGCCCCGTCCGCGCGCGCCGCGGCCTGCGCGAGCTGGAGCAGACACCAGCGTGTCGCCTGCTGCAGATCGTCGTGTCCGACGATGCGCACGTCCGATCGCTCCCAGAACGCCTCCAGCCAGTCGATCTGCGCCTCGAACTGCGCGTCGACACCCTCGACGAGCACACGGTCGAGGCTGCGGCGGGCGCGGTCGACGAGTTCGCGTGCGGGGGCACCGCGCGACGAGTGATAGCTCACGAGCTTGGTGAGCTGGATGGGCACACCGGCCTTCGCCTGCACGCGGAACACGTTCTTCGCGATGTCGGGCTCGACGAGTCGCCGCGCCGAGTAGTCGTTGTCGGTGACCATGACGTGGTCGGCGACGACGGCGAGTGTCATCCCGGACTCCGTCGTGCGGAAGGACAGCGCCGAGCGCAGGTCGGACTGCCAGTACTCGACCGGCTGCAGCACCCGTTCGGCGATGCGCTCGGTGCGCCGTGGGTCGAATCCGGCCGCGGGCCCCGGGGCCCCGCCGTAGACGTCTTCGCCGTCCTGACGGTTGATGATCTGCGAGCTGATCGTGACCGGGGCATCCGCGTTCTCGACCGTGATCTCGAGCCGCAGCACCGCGAGGTGCCGCTCGCTGAACGACACGAAGCGCTCATCGCGCATCCGCACCCGCTTGCCGGAGGGCGTGACCCACAGCACATCGCGGCTCAGCACACCGGTGCGGAAGTCGAGAACCCGCGAGTACTCGCGCACATCGGCCTCGTCGAAGGAGAGCGGCTCGTCATCGACGTAGACGCGCATCACCTTGGCATCCGGGGCGTTGACGATCGTCTGGCCGACCTCCGCGAATCCGAACGCCTGCTCGGCGTGCCGGATCGGCCAGGTCTCGTGGAAGCCGTTGATGAAGGTGCCGTGCTCGTGCGCGGCGCGCCCCTCGATGTGGTTGCCCCGGAGGCCCAGGTAGCCGTTTCCGACGGTGAACAGCGTCTCGGCGACGCCGGACTTCTCTGCGGGATATCGCGTCTCGATGAGGCGCCACGGGTCGACGGGGAACAGGTCGCGGTCGAACATCAAGACTCCAGAATGGTCGGTGCGGGCGGGTCAGTGCAGCAGGTCGGCGAGGTCGGTGATCACGACGGATGCTCCGGATTCGCGCAGGGCGGATGCTCCGGCGCCGCGGTCCACGCCGATCACGAGTCCGTAGCCGGCGGCCGCGGCGGACGCGACGCCGGAGGTGGCATCCTCGATGGCCACGGCCTCCGCGGCGGGCACGCCGAGGCGTTCGGCGGCGACGCGGAACACATCGGGTGCGGGCTTGGAGGCGAGATGCTCGCGCTCGGCGACGAGACCGTCGACGACGAGCGGGAAGTACTCGGTGAGTCCGGCCGCCGCGAGAACATCCGCGGCGTTCTTCGAGCTCGACACGACCGCGAGCGGAACCCCGACCGCGTGCAGCTGCTGCACGAGTGCGAGCGACCCCGGATAGGGCGCGATCCCGTCCCGCCGCAGGGCCGCGGTGAAGGCGGCGTTCTTGCGGTTTCCGATGCCGCAGATGGTGTCGGCGGACGGCGGGTCGTCGATCTGCCCCCAGGGAACCTCGACATTACGGCTGTGCAGCAGGCTGGCGACCCCGTCGTAGCGCTTCTTGCCGTCGACGTAGTCGAAGTAGTCGTCATCCGTGTAGGCCGGGGTGATCCCCCACTGCGCGAAAACCCCGTCGAACACGGACTGCCAGGCGCGCATATGCACCTCGGCGGTGGGGGTCAGCACCCCGTCGAGATCGAAGAGCACGCCACGGGCGCTGCGGATATCGGGCAGAAGATCAGACACGCGGGCCTCCCGGAGGGTTCGAGTGGTCGGCACCTCTGCGTGCCATGGTGCCAGCGTAGTACGCAGAACCCGGATGGCCCTGGGCGGATGCCGCACCAAGGGACCGGTTCAGACGAGCGAGTACGTCTGCCGGGCGATCTCCAGCTCCTCGTCGGTCGGAACGACGAGGACCTCGACGGTGGACGCGTCGGAGGAGATCCGACGTGTGCCCCGACCCGGTGAGGCGTTGCGCTCCGGATCGACTTCGACGCCGAGGAATCCGAGGGTCGCGAGCGCTTCCGCACGCACACGCACCGCGTTCTCGCCGACGCCCGCGGTGAACGCGATGACATCCACCCCGCCGAGCTGGACGAGGTACGCGCCGAGGTAGGCCCGCAGCCGGTGCACGTACACGTCGAAGGCGAGCTGCGCGGTCTCGTCGCCGGTCTCCAGCCCCTGCAGGATGTCGCGCATGTCGGCGTGCCCGGTCAGCCCCTTGAGCCCGCTGCGCGTGTTCAGCAGGACGTCGAGGTCGTCGATCGTGTAGCCCGCCGTGCGGGCGAGATGCAGAAGGGCCGCGGGGTCGAGATCACCCGAGCGCGTTCCCATGACGAGTCCTTCGAGGGGCGTGAGTCCCATCGAAGTGTCGACCGAGCGACCACCGTCGATCGCCGTGACCGAGGCGCCGTTTCCGAGGTGGAAGACGATCTGACGCAGGTCGGCGATGTCGCGGCCGAGGAACTCCGCGGTCGCCGCGGAGACATGCTGGTGGCTCGTGCCGTGGAAGCCGTAGCGGCGCACCCGATGCTCCGCGGCAAGTTCCGCGTCGATCGCGTACGTGTACGCCGCCGGTGGGAGCGTCTGGTGGAAGGCCGTGTCGAACACCGTGACATGCGGCACGGTGTCGAAGATCGCCCGGGCCGCGATGATGCCCGCCAGGTTCGCCGGGTTGTGGAGCGGTGCCAGCACCGCGAGTTCACCGATCTCGCGCTCGACGCGCTCATCGACGAGCGTGGGGGCGAAGAAGCGGGCACCGCCGTGGACGACGCGGTGACCGACGCCGACCGGAGCATGCGTCTCCAGCGAGGGGCCGTGTGCATCGAACTGTTCCAGCATCACGCCGAACGCCTCGGCGTGATCGGTGATCGGGCGGTCGCTCTTCACCGTTTGTTCGACGCCGTGCCCCGCAGTATCCGCGGCGACCAGTGTGCTGTGCGAGATCTGCCCCTTGGCACCGCCGATGCGCTCGATCAGGCCGTGACCGATCTCCGTCTCGGAGGTCATGTCGTACAGGCTGTACTTCAGAGACGAGGAGCCGCTGTTGATGACGAGAATGTGGCTCACGCTCAGGCCTCCTGCGCCTGGATCGCCGTGATGGCGACGGTGTTGACGATGTCCTCGACGAGCGCTCCGCGCGAGAGGTCGTTGATCGGCTTGTTGAGGCCCTGCAGCACGGGCCCGATGGCGAGTGCACCCGCCGAGCGCTGCACTGCCTTGTACGTGTTGTTGCCGGTGTTGAGGTCAGGGAAGACGAAGACCGTCGCGCGGCCCGCCACGGCGGAGTCCGGAAGCTTCGCTCGGGCCACGGCCACATCGGCCGCGGCGTCGTACTGGATGGGGCCCTCGACGAGCAGCTCCGGGCTGCGCTCGCGCACGAGCGCGGTCGCCGCGCGCACCTTGTCGACGTCAGCGCCGGATCCGGACTCGCCCGTCGAGTACGACAGCATCGCGACGCGCGGATCGATGCCGAACTGCTTCGCCGTCGCGGCTGAGGAGATCGCGATGTCGGCGAGCTGCTCGCTGGTCGGGTCGGGGATCACCGCGCAGTCGCCGTAGACGAGCACCCGATCGGCGAGCGCCATGAGGAAGACGCTGGAGACGACGTTGACCCCGGGCTTCGTCTTGATGATCTCGAAGGAGGGGCGGATGGTGTGCGCCGTCGTGTGCGCGGCACCGGAGACCATGCCGTCGGCGAGACCCAGGTGCACCATCATCGTTCCGAAGTACGACACGTCGGTCACGGTGTCGGCCGCCTGCGCGAGCGTGATGCCCTTGTGCGCCCGCAGGCGCGCGTACTCGGCGGCGAAGCGCTCGACGAGCACCGGGTCGGTGGGGCTGAGGACCTGCGCCGCAGAGAGATCGATGCCGAGCTCCGTCGCGCGGGAGCGGATCTCGGTGTCGTCGCCGAGGATCGTGAGATCGGCGACGCCCCGAGCGAGCAGAGTCGCCGCGGCGCGCAGGATGCGGTCGTCTCCTCCCTCGGGCAGGACGATGCGCTTGCGATCCTGGCGAGCACGCTCGATGAGGTCGTACTCGAACATGAGGGGGGTCACGACGCTCGCCTCGGCAAGACCGACCTGCGTGGTCAGCTCGGGCACGTCGACGTGCGCCTGGAAGAGCGCGAGGGCGCGGTCGTAGCGAGCGCGGGAGTCTGCGGCGAGGCGTCCGCGGGCGGACATGACGCGGATCGCGGTATCGAAGGTGCCGAGGTCCGTCGCGATGATCGGCACGGTCGAGGAGAGCCCGTCGAGCAGGCGCGTGATGGGCTCCGGCAGTTCGAAGGGCCCGTTGAGGATGACGCCGACGACGCGCGGGAAAGTGCCGGATGCGTCGGCGAGGAGCGTGGCGAGCAGGACCTCGGTGCGGTCGGCCGGAATCACCACGACCGAGTCCTCGGTGAGACGCGGCAGCACGTTGACCATCGACATCCCGGCCACCACGACGCTGAGAGCCTCGCGCGTCAGCAGTTCCTGGTCGCCCTTGATCAGACGCCCGTCGACCGCGGCGAGGATCCCCCGCACCGACGGCGCCACGAGCGTGCGGTCCTCCGGGATGACCCACACGGGCGTCTCGGTGCTCTGCGCGGCGTGCACCGCATGCACGATGTCGTCGAGGCGCTCGGGGTCAGCGCGGTTGACGATCACGGCGAACAGCTCTGCGCGTTCGGCAGTGAGCTCGGCGAGGCTGAGCGATGCGCTCTGTCCGACCTGCGCGGCGGTGCGCGCGGTGGTCGTGCCGAGCTGTTCCGCCTGCCGCTGCTGGTCACGGCCGCTGAGGACGAGCAGGACGGGGGCGCCGAGGTTCGCCGCGATGCGGGCGTTGAATCCGAACTCGGCGGGGCTGGCGACATCGGTGTAGTCGCTGCCGACGATCACGACGGCGTCGCACTGCGCCTCGATCGCCTTGAAGCGAGCGACGATCGTCGCGAGCGCATGCTCGGGGTGATCGCGCACGTCGTCGTAGGTGACGCCGATGCACTCGTCGTACTCCAGGGGCACCCCGTCGTGGGCGAGCAGCAGCTCGAGGACGTGGTCGCGCTCCTCGGTGGAACGCGCGATGGGCCGGAACACGCCGACACGCGGCGTCGCGCGCATCAGAGCGTCGAGCACTCCCAGAGCGATCGTCGATTTGCCGGTATGACCCTCAGCAGAGGTGATGTAGATGCTCTGTGCCACCCCTCCAGCTTAGGCCGGGGGTGTTCGATGCAGCGCCTGTCAGCAGGCACCGGCGAGCGCGTCGACAACCGCGGTCGCGTCTTCGCGATACTGCGCGTAGTAGTCGCGATCGGTGTTGACCTGGACGCGGTGGATCGCGTGGGAGGGCTCCATCTGCTGCCATCCCTCGAGTCCGCCGAGGCGTGCGTAGAAAAGGGATGCAGCGGTCGCCGGGTCCATCCGCGCATCGACGCTGCCCCACCAGTCCTGTTGCTGGAAGAGACCGATGCTCGTGGTGCGGGTGCCGTCTGGGTTCGTGAATCCGCGCGTCTCCCAGTCGCCGTAGTCGATGTTGCGCAGGCTGCTCTCGCCCATCGCGGTCATGACCCCGATGATCTGTCCGTCGCGTCCGAAGCCCAGTGACTGCGCGGTCAGCACGATCGTCGCCGCATTGGCGAGCTGCTTCCCCGACCAGCCGGCGACCCCCGTCACCGGAAGAGTCTCGGCGTCGTGGATGCAGACCGGCTGCGGCGCCTGCGCGACGGCGGTCGGCAGGAGCACGGCCAGCCCCACAGAGGTCGTGAGAACGCCGGCTGCGATCACGATGAGGCGCTGCGTGCGTCGGCGCTCCTGGAGTGCGGCACGCTGCTTCGCGGTCAGACGGCGCTTCGCGGCCGGTTTCTTCTTCCTCTTCTTCATGCGGATGCTCCGGGCCGACGGCGCGCGAGCAGCACCGCGACCCCTCCGCCGACAGCTCCGAACAGATGTGCCTGCCAGGAGATGCCCGAGCTCACCCCGATGATCCCGGCGAGCATCGAGGCGCCGTACAGGCCGATGACGATGAGGCCGATCACGGCGTACAGCACGCGGTGCGCAACGCGGCCGGGCGCGAAGACGCGCAGGACGACGTATCCGAAGTAGCCGAACACGAGGCCGGATGCTCCGACCGTCACGCTTCCCGGTGCGCTGAACAGCCAAGTTCCGGCACCGCCGACGAGCACCACGACGAGCGTAACCATCCAGAACCGGCGTGCGCCCTCGACGGCGACGAGGCTCCCCAGCACCAGGAACGGGAGCGAGTTCGCCATGAGGTGCGCCCAGCTGGCATGCAGCAGGGGCGCGAGCAGCACTCCGCCCAGCGCGCTCGTGTCCCAGGCACGCAGACCGAACCCGGTGAAGCTGATCGGGAGGATGGCGTCGACGAACTGCACGGCCCACATCAGCGCGAGCAGGAGCACCGGGGACGCAAAACGCCCCAGCGCAGAGGTGCGCGGGGCGGTCGTGGAGGTGCTCACAGCTTGATCCTGGCAGGAGGATCCCAGAGGAAGCTGAAAAGAAAAGACCCTCCGCGCACCCGACAGAGCCCGGTTACCCTTGCTACGTTTCCGTCCTGGGGGAATTGGCCTGGGTGTCGCCACGCGGAGAGCCGTGCACCAGTCTACCCGGGTTCGGAGAGTGCTCGCGCACAGCGCCCCCGCGCCGCCTCCGCGCCCGTCCGTTCCGCGGGTCATCGCTCTGTGGGAATCCGCGGCCGCATGACCCTCTGCGCGCGTTAGGATCACAACAACCGCGCAGGTCCTGCATCGGCGCTCAGCCCTCCGTCCCGCTGCGGAGGACATGAAAGGGAACGCATGGAAGCCACCCCCTCGATGACGGCGTCGACCGGGTACGCACCCCAGACCGCGATGAACGCGGAAGTCTTCGCGGCGCAGACCGGCGCCATTCTCGCCTCGATCGCCGAGGTGATCGACGGCAAGGCCGACGCGCTGCGCAGCGCGCTGGTGTGCCTTCTCGCCGAGGGGCATCTGCTCATCGAGGACGTGCCGGGCGTGGGAAAGACCATGCTCGCTCGGGCACTCGCGGCGAGCATCGACGCGTCCGTCCGGCGCATCCAGTTCACCCCCGACCTGCTGCCGGGAGATGTCACCGGGGTCTCCGTCTTCAACCCCGTGGCGCGTGAGTTCGAGTTCAAGCGCGGGGCGATCTTCGCGAACCTCGTGATCGCGGACGAGATCAACCGCTCGTCTCCGAAGACGCAGTCCGCGTTGCTGGAGGCGATGGAAGAGGGTCAGGTCACCGTCGACGGTGAGACCCATTACCTTCCCGAGCCCTTCCTCGTCGTGGCGACGCAGAACCCGTTCGAGATGGAGGGCACCTATGCGCTCCCCGAGGCGCAGCGCGACCGTTTCATGATGCGGATCTCGATGGGGTATCCGGATGCCGCCGCCGAAGCCCTCATGCTGCGTCAACGTGACACGATCAACCCGCTCGAGCGGATCCGCCCCGTACTGAAGGCCGCCGATGTTCAGGCGCTCATCGCTTGGGCGCGGGCGGTGCATGTCGCCCCCGTGATCGAACAGTACGCCGTCGCGCTCGCGCAGGCGACCCGCACCGACGCGAACCTGCACCTGGGCGCGAGCCCTCGCGCGACGCTGCAGCTCGTGCGCGCGGCCAAGGTCTCGGCGGCGCTCGACGGCCGGGACTATGTCATTCCTGACGACCTCACCGCGCTTCTGCCCGCCGTCTTCGCACACCGTCTGATCCCGGCGCGCGGTGCGCACCGCGCCGGCGCCCGCCCGATCGACGCGGCGATCACCCACATCATCGAGCGCACCCCCGTTCCGGTCGCGCCCCGCGCGTAGGGGGAACACGATGAAGCGGCGTCCTCTCACCGGTCGCGGCCTCGCTGCGCTCCTCTCCGGCGGCGTGTGCATGATCGCCGCGAACGTCCTCGGCACTCCGCTGTTCCTCTATCTCGGCCTGCTGCTGGTCCTGCTCGTCGTGATCGCGGCGATCGCTGTGCGCGCCCCGCGACGCACGGGCGGCGTGCGCCGAACGGTCACGAGCGATCTCCTCACGGTCGGCGAAGACTCCCGCGTGATCGTGCGCTTCGCGTTCCGCTCGCTGCTGGGGGTGCCGAACGGCACCTGGTCCGATGCGCTCCCCGACGCCGTCGCCGGCGAGGCCGAAGGGCTTTTCCCGCCACGACTGCTGTCCGGGCTTCCCGCCCCTCTCTCCGGTAGTGAGCCCCTCACGTTCTCGTACCCGATCCGCGGGGTGCGCCGCGGTATCTGGGCGATCGGGCCGCTGAGCCTGTCGACGACCGATCCCTTCGGTCTGGTGCGACGGATGCAGGACTTCGGTGAGACGTATCCGGTCACGGTCGTCCCCGCGGTACTGACCCTGCCTTCGTCGGCGGCGCAGAGCGGCGTGGCGAGTGGTTCCGCACAGCATTCCTCGAACCGCGTCGGTCAGGGCGCCGACAACCTCTCGCCGCGACGCTACGTTCCGGGCGACAGCATGCGCCGGATCCACTGGCGCGCGACCGCGCACCGCGGCACGCTCATGGTGCGACAGGAAGAGCAGGAGTCCCACCCGGACGCCATCGTCGTGCTCGACCGCACCGGGGCGCACTGGCGCTCCGACGCGGACTTCGAGAACGCTGTGTCGGCGTGCGCGTCGATCGCGATCCATCTGGCCCAGCACGGCTACAGCGTGGACATCATGGACCCCGGCGGCGTCCTCCTGGGAGAGCTTCGCGGCGGCGAAGACGACCGCGACGGGCTGCTCGTCACCCTCGCCTCGGTGCATCCGCGCGGGACCGACGTGCACGTGCCGCTGCACGCGGCCGCCTCCGGCCATCTGCTCGGCCCCCTGGTCGTCCTCACCGGCACGATCACGGCCGCCGAAGCGCCGCAGTGGGCGCACGGCGGCGCAGTGCTGCCCGTCCTCATGATGGCCTCCGTCGACGGCGATGCCGCACGCGCCGCATCCGCCCAAGGCTGGCGGGTCGTGACGCTCGGCGACGACATCGCCGGAGCCTGGGCGGATGCGACGTCCGCCGCACCGCCCGCCGTGCCCTCTTCCGCGGAGGCACGTCGTGTCCGCTGAAGCGACCACCCGGCCCCAGAGCGCCTGGGCGACGACGGCAGGGCGCCCGACGCTCGGAACGTTCGGCGCTGCTCTGCTGACCCTGGCGAGCGTCGCTCTGGCCGTCTGGCCCCTCACATCGGTGATCTCCGCCGGCCGGTGGAGCAACCAAGCCACGACCGTCGCCCTGCTGATCGCGGCGACAGGATTCCTCGTCCGGCGCCTCGTCGCGAGTCGGCGCGGGCGGATCCTGCTGCCGCTGATCGCGCAGATCGTGATGCTGGTGGGCTCGCTGACCCTTCTGAACTTCCGAGACGACGCATGGCTCGGCGTCCTCCCGAGCCCGGCCGTCGTGAGCCGGGCGCTCGGGGTGCTCACCGCGGCGGGCCTGGAGGTACGAAACGGGGCCGCACCGCTCGAATCCACCCCGGCGCTGGCCTTCTCTCTGGCCCTTGCGGTGGGCATCCTTCTGATCGCCCTCGATCTGCTCATCATCGTCGCGCGGATCCCGCTGCTCGCCGGGCTCTGCGTCGCCGTGGTCGGGGCACTGCCGTCGATCATCGTGCCGGGCGATGTGAATCTCTTCTGGTTCGTCCTGCTCAGCATCCTGATCCTGGCGCTTCTGCGCCTGCGCATCGATGAACGGCTCGCAGCCGGGACCGCGCCCGCTGTGAGCGATGCCCCCGCTCCACGCCCTCGCGCCCGCGTGACCGCGATGGTCGGCGCGGCGACGATCGTCGGCACGCTGCTGGTCGCCCCGGCGCTGCCGGTTTCGGCGACCGGGCTCAGCTTCGGCGGCACGATGTCGCTGAATCCGTCGCTGCGGCTCGGCGAAGACCTCCGCCGCCCGGCGCCGGCACCCGCACTCACGCTCGTGACGGATGCCACGCGCGCGCCGTATCTGCGCGTGGCGACGCTCTCCAGCTTCGACGGCGAGGTGTGGCATCCCGACCAGACCGACAGTGTCGCGCTGCGCACGGGATTCGGGGCGCCGCAGTGGAGCGAGGAGGTCGCGACGACGACCCAGCGCAGCTCCGTGCGTGTCACCGGCATCTCGAGCACCTGGCTGCCGGTGCCCTACCCGGCCACCGACATCCGCGGCCTCGACGGCGTCTGGCGCATCATGCCGTCGAATCGCACGGTCATGACGCACGGCGCCGACGCCGCGGGACAGACCTACACCGTCGATGCGCTCGATGTCTCTCCCACCCTGGAGCAGGTGCGTGCGGCCAACGCAGCGCTGCCCGCCCCGACGACTCCCGAGCAGGAGGCCGCAAACGCGCTTCTGCACGCGCTACCTGAAGACCTGCCTCCGATCGTCGCGCAGCTGGCCGCCGAGGTCTCGGGCAACGCCGACAACGACTACGACCGGCTGGCCGCGCTGCAGACCTGGTTTCGGGCGGGGTTCCGCTACTCGCTGGAGACACCTGTCGAGGAGGACTTCGACGGCACCGGGGTCGAAGCTGTCGCCCGATTCCTGGAGGAGCGCACGGGCTACTGTATCCATTTCGCCGGGGCGTTCGCCCTCATGGCCCGCGCGCTCGACATGCCGACACGCATCGTCGTCGGCTACCTGCCGGGCCGTGAGAGCGAGGAGAAGCAGGACGGCAAGCCCATCTACGTCGTCTCCAGCGACCAGTTGCATTCCTGGCCCGAGGTGTACTTCGACGGGATCGGTTGGGTGCCGTTCGAGCCGACAGCGACGCTGGGCGTGCCGACGCGCTTCTCTCCCGCGGCGACGAGCGGAAACACGGTGTCGCCGGACGCACCGACGGCGACCACTGCCCCCTCCGCGGCACCGGGCGCGGACAGCGACGTGGATCGCCGGGATGCGGATGCCGCTGGTGGAGCCGCCACACCGCTGCGCACCCTCAACCCGCTGCCCGTCCTGCTCACCGTGCTGGGCGTTCTGATCGCCGGCGTGGTTCCGGGCCTCGTGCGGCTCGTGCGTCGTCGTGTGCGCATTGCGCGCGCTCACCGCGGAGACCCCGAAGCAGCATGGGCCGAGGTCCACGACACGCTCGTCGATCTGGGCCTTCCGGCGTCCGCGGCGGATACGCCCCGGGCGCGGGGTGCCGCGCTGCACGCCGCACGGGCGGTGGATGCTGCATCGATCGACGAACTTGTGCTCGCTGTCGAGCGCACACGGTTCGCACGGTACGGGTACCCGCCGCATGAGGGCCCTGATCTGGCGCGGGCGCTGCACACCGTCAGACACGATCTGCTGAGGAGTGTCAGCGGGCGCGATCGCGTGCTTGCGATGGTGGCCCCGCGTTCGCTGCTCGGTCGTCGAGCTACGGCACCGGCGCTGGCGTAGCGGCGACCTCGGGTTCCTTCTGCGCGCGCAGCACGACCGCGACCACGACCAGCAGCAGCGCGACAGCACCTGTCGTCAGCACGAGCTCCGGCGTGAAGGGGCGCACCAGGGTCAGAACCACCGCCATCGCGGCAACCAGAACTCCCGCCAGCACCGGGGTTGCGCCGCGGACGGCGGCGCCGATCGGGCGGAACGACGAGGGCAGCGGCAGACGCGCCACGGTGTCTGTGACGCCCACGCGCAGTGCGCGCGCAGGGCGGCTCGGACCCGCCCACCACGCGGCAAGCGCCATGAGCGCGCCGAGGGTGGTCAGAGCAGCCACTCCCGCAGAGACCTGGTGCGCGGCGGCATCGAAGAGAGCACCGACCGCATCCGCGGAGATCGCGGCGACACCGGTCGCGAACATCCGCCCGATGCCGAGCCCGGCCCCGAGCACGAGACCGACCGCGAGCAGGGCGACTCCGGTGCCGAAGATCGCACGACGCCAGCTCATCGCGAGCAGGATGCCGGCGACGAGGAGAACCGCGACCAGGACGGGAAGCCAGGCGTTGGCGATGTCGAGGCCGACGACGATCATCCGCACCTGGGTGAGTCCCTCGACCTCAGCGACGGCGATCTGCGGACCGACGCCCTCAGGGATCGCGCTGGCCAGTGTGATGCCCCGGTCGACCAGCTCGCCGCGTACAGCGGTGATGATCGGCGCAAGGTCGACGGCGACCGTCGACCCATCCACGACGAGCACGGCCCCGTCGGCGCCGGCGATCGTGGCGTTGATGCCGGTGTGCGCGACGCGCAGGGCTCCTCGCCAGGTCTCTGCGAACGCGGGCGACGAGACGAATCGCTCCACGACGTCGTGGACGAGGGACTGCATGCCCGCGGCGAGCGGCGCCTCCAGCAGAGCGAGACGCCCGGAGACGACAGAGGGCATATCGAGCGTCTGCAGTCCGCCGATCAGTTCGTGGGCCAGCGTCTGCGTGTCGATCGCGTCGTCGATCGCGGTCGCGACCTGGGCAGTCACCTCTTTCTGCACAGCGGGATTCTCTGCGAGCGGTGCGAAGGTCTCGACGAAGCGATCCGAGTCGCGCAGGATCGTCTGTGCCGTGGTCGCGGTGAGCGCGACGGGCGCCAGGACAACACCGAGTGTGATGAGGACCGCAGCGGCGGTGCTGCGCAGGATCCGTCGCCCTCGCGGGGTGCCGAGGCGCGCGGAGTCAGCAGACGTGGTGTCAGAGGTGCCCATAGCGACGAGAATATCGGTCGTCGGCGTGCACGCGGAAGGCTGTCAGGCCGCGTGGTGCTCCGCGCACGGCACGCTGTCGCAGCTCTCGCAGACGACGAACTGGTGCCGACACGACAGGTCAGGGCAATTCGCGGTGCGCTTGGTGGCCGTGCCGCATCCCGCGCACTCGCCGATCACCGCCGCATCCGCACTGAAATCAACGGAACCGCGCTTGTCGAACACGTACAGCGAGCCCTCCCAGAGACCGCTGTCGCCATACTTCTCGCCGTAGCGGACGATGCCGCCTTCGAGCTGGTAGACCTCACCGAAGCCGCGCGCCGTCATCAGGCTCGAAAGCACCTCGCATCGGATGCCGCCGGTGCAGTAGGTGACGACCGGCTTGCCCTTGAGATCGTCGTAGACACCGGAATCGAGCAGCTGCACGAAGTCCCGCGTGGTCTCGGTGTCGGGAACGATCGCGTTCTTGAAGCGGCCGATCTGTGCCTCGAGCGCATTGCGTCCGTCGAAGAAGACGACCTCGTCGCCGCGCGCATCCATGAGGTCGTGCAGCTGTTCAGGACTCAGACGCTCGCCGCCTCCGACCACGCCCTGCTCATCCACTCGGAGTTCGCCCGGCGCACCGAAGGAGACGATCTCGTCGCGCACCTTGACGCTGAGCTTCGGGAAGTCGAGGCTGTGCCCCGTGGCGTCCAATCCCGTGCCTTCGCTCCACTTGATGTCGGCGTCCTTGAACGGCGCGTAGGAGCGGAAAGAGCGCAACCACTTCTTCAGCGCGAGCAGATCGCCGCCGAGGGTTCCGTTGATTCCGTCTTTCGACAGCAGCACCCGACCGCGCAGGTTCAGCGCCTCACCCAGGTCGCGCTGCCAGAGACGGATCGCCTCGGGGTCGGCGAGCGGAGTGAAGGCGTAGAACAGGACGATCTTGGGGGTACTCACCCTGAAATCCTAGGACGCCGGGATGGGCGCTTCCCGCGAGCGGCGCCTGCGGTGCGACCACAGGCTCGCGGACTCGCTCGACAGCGCGAGCAGCGCGATGCAGTCCAGTGAGGCCGTGAGCAATGTCAGGTTGAGCGCGAGCACCGCCTGACCGTCGATGTAGTCCATCGCCGTGACGAGAATGCCGAGACTCAACAGCACCATCAGAAGTGCGCGCGAGCGCCGTCCACCGCGCAGCACGAAGACGCAGGTGATGATCTGAGCGAGGGTGATGAGCCCGCTGATGACGAGCACGCTCGCGGCGACGATCCTGTTGTCTTCGGAGGTGGAGCCCAGCAGTCCCCAGATGTCGTCGACGGCGAGGGAGACCGCCAGCTCGATCAGACCGGAGAGGAGGACGAAAGCGACGCCCGCGACGATCGACAGCGGCACGCGCTGCGCGATCTGCTCCGCGGATGCCGCCGCCTCGCGGGCCCGCTCGCGCACCGACTCGGGACGCGTCGGAACCTCGGGGCGCACCGTCGCCTCGGGAACCTGCTCCACGAGCGGCGGAACCGTCACAGCGGAGACGTCGATGACGGGGAGGTTGCCGTCGGTGATGAAACGGTCGCCTCCGCCGTTGCGGGAGTGGTATCCGGTCGTGAAGTCGCGCAGCACCCGCACCTCGACGGCAGGGTCGGCCGCACGGGCGGAGGACACGACGTAGTCGCGTTCGATGTCGGTGTTCTCGTCGATCCGGTGCGTGACCTGCAACGTGAAGAACGACAGGCCCACATCCGTGTCGTAGGTGCCGGCGCCCAGCCAGTCGGTCTTCGCGCCGCCCGGGAGCAGCCAGCCCGGCGGGCAGTGCCAGAAGCGCACATGGTGACGCTGCTTCGGATTGCCCTCGACCTCCTGCTGATAGGCGACGTCATGCCGCCGACCGAAGAGCATGAGCGGCGAGACCGGTGCCGTCGGATAGCTGCGCCGGGTCAGCGTGGAGACGATGATGCCCCAGGTGGAGGCCGCGGTGATCTCATCCGCACGATGCCAACCCGCGGAGGTCATGACGGCATCCAGCTGCGCGGCCGAGCCGTCCACGCCGAGATTGACCGGGTCGCCGAGCAGACCGTCCGCGGTGCGAGTGCGCCCGAAGAAGTAGTCGGGCACATAGAGGTCGGAGAGCATGCGGTGCAAGCGCGGCAGCGCGAGGTACGCCATGATCGCCCACACCGGCACAAGGAGCAGCAGTGCCCACCATGAACGCACGCCCTGGAGCGCGATGATCACGGCAAGCCAGATCGCGGCTCCCGTCCCGATCAGGAAGAACACGCGATCGCCGACCGTCGTCGGAGGGAGCGGCTGCTGCATCTGCATCGCCCATCGGCGCTGCGCTCCCCCGCGCTTCTGCGTCGTCTTTTCCCTGCCCACACGCCCACTCTAGAGGCGGGAGGCCCTCCGCGGTCTCGAACCCCTCCCGCGGTCAGGTACGATGGTGAGGTTGTTTCCTGGTGACGTGTCCGAGCGGCCGAAGGAGCACGCTTGGAAAGCGTGTGTTGTGCAAGCAACCGAGGGTTCGAATCCCTCCGTCACCGCCAGAACGAGTAAGGGCCCCGCATCTGCGGGGCCCTTACTCGTTTCGTCAGAAGCGGATGCCGAGCGTCATCGCGCCTTCCGGGGCAGGAAGCGTCTCGAAGCCGAGCTTCGTGTAGAACGCTGCAGCGCCGGTGTTCGCGGGGTCCATCCCCAGGTGCAGAGCGGGCACACCGCGGCGCTCCAGCTCGACGAAAAGCGTCTGCATGAGGGTGCGGCCGAGACCGTGGCCCTGCGTCTCGGGCAGCAGGTCGATATGCAGGTGCGCCGGGTACTCCCCCGCGTTCGGCTCCTTGCCCGGCGCGCGCCCCGCCGCATAGGAGATGATGCGGTCCTGGCGGGTGGGTTCGGCCTCGCCGGACAGCGGGTACTGGGCGGCCTTCGTCGGCCACCACTCGTCGCGGAACCAGCTCTCGAAGGCGTTCGTGTCGTCAGTGGCCACCAGGTACCCGATCACACGGCCGTCCTCGCCCTCCACGACCCAGGACAGGTCCGGGTGGCGTTCGGCGTAGGGAACCGCGAAGATGTCGCCCCACAGCGCGTCATCGGTGAAGATGCCCGTCGCATCACCGCCGGCGTCGGCGGTGCGCACGCACACCTCGTAGAGGGCGTCGCGATCAGCAGGCTGGTAGGGGCGGATGCGGGGCACAGAGAACTCCTGAGAAGTCGAGGGGATGCTGCTGTCCACACTAGAGCGCGCGAGCGTGTCGAACGCCGCCAGGCGCACCCATGGTGCGCAGGCGACGGCGACGAGAAGCGCAGCGCCCGCGCCGAGGAGCGTACCTGCCATCGTGTCGCTGAGCCAGTGCACGCTCAGCAGGGTCCGCGAGAGGGCCATCAGGACAACCCAGGCGACCCCCGCGATCACCGCCCACATCCGGGGGAAGACGATCCAGAGCACCATCGCCAGCGTGGCCGCGTTCGCCGCGTGGCCCGACGGGAAGGATCCGAAGTCGGAGGACACGAGCATGTCATCGGGCCGCGCCCGGGCGAACAGGTGCTTGAGCACCTGCACCAGCAGGGCACTCGCCGCGAAGGAGATCAGAGCGAACACGGCGGTGCGCCACCCGCGCAGTGCCCACAGCAGGGCCGCCATGGTGAGCGGAACGAGGAAGATCGCGACCCACCCTCCGCCGATGATGTTCATGGCGTAGGCGAAGCTCAACAGCCAGGGCTGGCGCAGGCCACCCATGAGCTGATTCCACCCCTGGTCGATGGCGGCGATCCCCGCCGTCGGCAGCAGGACCACGAGCAGCCCCAGCAGCAGGGCAGCCGCGGCGGCGCCCGCGGCAAGGGAGAGGGCGAGGCGTCGAGTCATCCCCCCATTGTGCCGGGACGAGTCGCAGGATCCGTCCTCACCCACCGTGCGCGACCCGGCGAACGTCAGGGAGCGAGCATCCCCACGGTGCGCGGACGCACGATCAGCCACAGCGCGAGCGCTCCGATCACCGCGCAGCCGACCATCACCGCCGCCATCGTCGTCGCCGTGATACCTGCGTCGCGCGACACCCAGCCCACGATCGGGGTGATGAGGCCGGCGACACCGAAGTTCACCGCGCCGAGGATGGATGCGGCGGTCCCTGCGGCCTTGCCGTGCCGATCGAGCGCGAGAACCTGCACGTTCGGGAACGTGAAGCCGCACGCCGTCATGAAGACGAACAGCGGAACCACGGTGCCCCAAAGGCCGAGACCGAGCTGGTCCGTGACGATGATCGCTGCCCCTGCCAGGAGCAGCACTGCGGTCGAGAAGGCGAGCACCCACTGCGGTCCGAAGCGCGCGGCGAGTCGCGACGCCACCTGCACGCCGACGACGACGCCGAGCGAGTTGACCGCGAACAGCACCCCGTACTGCTGGGCGTCCAGGCCGTGCGTCTGCTGGAACAGGAACGGAGACGCCGAAAGGTAGGAGAACAGGCCCGAGAAGGTCATGCCACCGATGATGAGCACGCCGATGAAAACACGGTCGGAGAAGACGCTGCGGTAGCGCTGCAGCACCGTCGTGGATCCGCGGTCGTGGCGACGCTCCTTGGGCAGCGTCTCGGGAATCAGGATGATGGCCGCGACGAGCATCACCGCACCGTAGGCGGCGAGCACGACGAAGATCCCCCGCCACGGCATGACCGTCAGCAGCATCGACCCGATGAGAGGTGCGATCACGGGCGCGACACCGGAGACCAGCGCGAGCCGGGACAGCATGATCACCAGGCGTCGCCCGCCGAACAGATCACGCACGATCGCCATCGCGACGACGCCGCCCGCCGCCGCGCCGATGCCCATGAACACGCGCGCCGCACTCAACAGGCCGAGGTCGGGAGCGAACGCAGCCGCAGCGCTCGCGAGAACGTGCAGCGCTGTGACAGCGATGAGGGGAACTCTGCGCCCGACCTTGTCACTCAGCGGTCCCACGACGAGCTGTCCGACAGCAAAGCCGATCATCGTTCCGGTCAGCGTCAGCTGGATGGCGGCGGCCGTCGTCTGGAAATCCGCCTCGAGCACGGGGAAAGCCGGCAGGTACAGGTCGATCGTGAACGGCCCGAGTGCCGTCAGCGCCCCGAGCAGCACGATGTAGATCACGCGGCGGCGGAGCGTGATCGAATCTCCCGGGTGCAGCATGATGGGCGCGGTCACCGGGTTGGATCCGAGCGTGCGGATCGCCCCCGTGGACGCAGATGTGTTCGGGTGGGTGGCGTCGGGCACGCGGATCCTTCCTCAAAAGCGAATCCTCACGCCTCGGCCAACGCCGGTGCGTGAGGATTCGTCCAGTCTACGGGCGATGCGAGACTCAGCCCTTCGTCGACCCCGCCAGGAGGCCGCGGACGAAGTACCTCTGCAGCGAGAAGAACACGATCAGCGGAACGATGATCGACACGAAGGCACCCGCCGTCAGCAGGTACCAGTCATTGCCCCGCGTGCCCGTGATCTCGGCCAGGAGCTTCGTGATCGGAGCCGCGGCTCCGTCGGCGAACACGAGGGCCACCAGCAGGTCGTTCCACACCCAGAGGAACTGGAAGATCGCGACCGAGGCGATCGCGGGCATCGTCAGCGGCAGCACGATGCGGAAGAAGATCTGTCCGCGGGATGCTCCGTCGACGCGTGCGGCCTCGATGACCTCGCCCGGGATCTCCGACATGAAGTTGTGCAGCAGGTAGATCGCCAGCGGCAGTGCGAACATCGAGTGCGCGAACCACACCTGTGCGTAGCCGTCGGAGGCACCCAGCGGCAGTGTCACCTGCAGGCCGAAGAGATTCAGCCCGCGGGAGAACGTGCTCAGCAGCGGCACCAGGGCCATCTGGATCGGCACGATCTGCAGCGCGAAGACGAAGATGAACAGCGCGTTGCGTCCCTTGAAGTCGATCCATGCGAAGGCGTAGGCCGCCATCGACGCGATCATGAGCGGAACGACGGTGGCGGGGATCGTGATCGCGATCGAGTTGACGAACGACTCGAGCATGGTCAGCTGCGTCGTGCCCGACTGCAGCACGTCGACGTAGTTCTCCCCCGTCACCTCGGGGTTGAGGAAGAATTCCCACCATCCGCTGGAGATGATCTGATCGCGCGGACGGAACGACGAGATGAACAGTCCGAGTGTCGGGATCGTCCACAGCACGGCAATGACGATGGATGCGGCGGATGCCCAGGGCCGGGACAGCTTGCGGCGAGCGCGTGCCGCCGACGCATCCAGCTTCCCGCCTGTCGTGATGGCGCGGGTGGAGGACGAGTGGGTGCTCACGGTGTCAGTCATCGGATGCTCCGCTGCTTCTGGATCTGGCGCGCGTTGTAGATCACGATCGGCAGCACCAGGAGGAAGAGGATCACGGCGAGCGCAGCGCTGCGCCCCGCCTCGAACTTGGTGAACTGCGTGTACATCTCGTTGGCGAGCACGCTGGTCTCGTAGTTTCCGGCGGTCATGGTGCGCACGATGTCGAAGACCTTCAGCGAGGCGATCGAGATCGTCGTGAGCACCACGATGAGCGCGGGGCGGATGGCGGGCACCGTCACCGAGATGAACCGCTGCCACGCGTTGGCGCCGTCGAGCTCCGCGGCCTCCAGCAGTTCGACGGGGACGCCCTTGATCGATGCCGACAGGATGACCATCGCGAAACCGGTCTGCACCCAGATCAGCACGACGATGAGGAAGAAGGTGTTCCACGGCGGGTTGAGCAGCCACTGCTGCGGCTCGCCGCCGAACCAGACGACGATCTGGTTGAGCAGGCCGATCTGGTCGTACTGCTTCGCGCGATACTCGTACATGAACCGCCAGATGATGCCGGCGCCGACGAACGAGATCGCCATCGGCATGAAGACGAGCACCTTGTAGATCTTCTCGCCGCGGGTCTTGTCGATGAACACGGCGTAGGCGAGACCGACGACCGTCGAGACCGTCGGCACGACCAGCACCCAGATGATCGTGTTCACGACGACACGGATGCCGTCGGGCTGACCGAAGATCCAGGCATAGTTCGCGAGGCCGACGAAGCTCTTGCCCGAGGAGTTCATGAACGAGGCGAAGATCGTCTGGATCGACGGCAGCACGAGTCCGATGAGTAGCAGGAGCATCGCCGGTGCCATGAAGGCGACGAGCTGGATCAGATATCCGCGTCCCTCCCTGGCTCGAAGATCGAGCAGGAAGAAGATGCCGCCGACGACGACCGCGACTCCCATGGCCCAGTAGTACGAGTTGAAGAGCAGCATGACCGCGAGCGGAATGAGCAGGCACATCGCCAGCCGGATCACGGTGTACATGGTGCCCTTGCGGGGCGCGATGTCGACGAAGAACAGGATGAGCGCGACGACGGCCGCGAACGCGAGCACGACGATGAGCGCCTGAAGGATCGGATGCATCGTGCCGATCCACTGGAAGAACTGGGTCACTTCAGTCCCTTCTCGGGGTGTGCGTGGTCACCCACCGGGCGGCGCTGCCGGGTGGGAAAAGCGGGCCGCCCGGTGAGGGGCGACCCGCTTTCCTCAGATCATCCGGCCGGCCAGCCGGACTCGATCTGCGTGAGCACCTCATCCGTCGCGGTGCCGTTGACCCACGCGACCATGCCCTTCCAGAACGTTCCGGCGCCGACGGCACCCGGCATCAGGTCAGATGCGTCGAAGCGGAACGTGGTGTCGGGGTCCTGCAGGATCTTGATGGTCTCCTGAAGGATCGGGTCCTTCGCGCTCTCCGGGTCCAGCCCGTTGTTCGCGGAGGTGACGCCGCCGAGGCTGACGCGGCTGTTCGCCCACTCGGGGCTCGACAGGTAGGCAAGGACCTTCTGCGTGGCCTCGTCGTCGCTGAATCCGCCGACGATCTCACCACCGCCGGTGACAGCCGAGTCGGACTCGGTCTTACCCGGAAGCATGAAGGCCCAGACGTCGCCGTCTTCCGCGACGTTGGTGCCCTCCGGGAAGAAGCCCGAGAGGAACGATGCCTGGTGCGTCAGCGCGCACGAGCCGGATGCCAGCGCGGGGGCGACATCACCGAAGGCAGTCGAGTTGATCGAGCGCACGTCACCGAAACCGGCGTTGACGTAGGCCGGGTTGAGCAGGATCGCACCGACCTTGTCGAAAGCGCCCTTGATCTCGGGGTCGGTGAACTTGACCTCGTTCGTGACCCACTGGTCGTAGACCTCGGCGCCGCTGTCACGGAGCACGTAGTCCTCGATCCAGTCGGTGCCCGGCCAGCCGGTCGCCGTGCCGGATTCGAATCCGGCACACCAGGCCGGAGCGCCCGTCGTCGAGGCGATCGTCTCGGTCAGCGTGGTGAGCTCGTCGAGCGTCTTGGGGATCTCAACACCCCACTCGGCGAACTTCGCCGGGGAGTACCAGATCCAGCCCTTGACGTTGGCCATGAGCGGAGCGCCGTAGAAGGTGCCGTCGACCGTGCCGTAGTTGACCCAGTCCTTGGTCCAGTACTCGTTAGCGTTCTTCTCGACGTCCGCGGGCGCAGGCTTGAGGAAGTCGCGAGACGCGAAGTCCGCGAAGAGTCCCGGCTGCGGGAAGATCGCGATGTCAGGCGGGTTGCCGCCCTGCGCGCGCGTTCCGAGCTGCGTCTCGAAGTCCTGGGAACCCTCGTACTTGATGGTGATGCCCTCGGACTCGGCCCAGTCCGCCCACGACTGCTGCAGAAGTTCTGCTTCTGCGTCGACGATGGTGCCGTAGATCGTCACGGTGCTGTCGCCGCCGCCGCCACCGGTCTCTCCCCCACCGCTGGGCGCGCCGGGCGCCCCACATCCCGCCAGAGCGATTCCCACTGCGCCCACAAGTGCGAGCGGCGCGAGTCGCCGGTAACGCTGTGTCAGTGCCATGACTTCTCCTCTTCGAGTTCACGTTCGCGACGCGGCGCATCCCACTGCATCACCGCGTCGGGAACCGATTCCAGGCCAACCTACTGTTGATCTCCTCCGCGGCACAATGGCTGTCGGGTCACAAGCTCACAACCTTCTTGCCGCTTCTCGAACATTATGGAAGCGCTCTCGCGGATACAAGATGGAACCGGTTCCCTCTTTTCTCGCGCCCGCGCTAGGCTGATCCCGATCCGCATCGCAGCGGCCCCACCCCGGAGTCGATCATGTCCACACTCGCCGATGTCGCCGCGCGCGCCGGCGTCTCGAAGTCGACGGCCAGTCGCGCACTCAACGACTCCGGATACGTCTCCGCCGAGACGCGCGCCCGTGTCACCCGTGCCGCGAAGGAACTCGGATTCGTCGCTCACCCGGGCGCGGCGAGCCTGGCGACGGGACGCACGCAGACCGTGGCCGTGATCCTGCCCCGTGCAGACCGCTGGTACTTCGCCGAGCTCCTCGACGGCGTGCAGGAGGAGCTCCTCACGGGCGGATTCGACCTCATGCTCTACAACGGCGCCGACGGCAGCGAAGGCCGGGCGCGCATGCTCGACCACGCCATCTCACGGCGACGCTTCGACGGTGTCATAGCCGTCGGTATCGAGCCGGAGGCCCACGAGATCGAGAGGCTGCTGAAGGCCCGGCGCCCCATCGTCACGATCGGCCCGCACAGCGAGGGAGCGAGCTCGATCATGCTCGATGATCGCCTCACCGCTCACGTCGCGACGGAGCATCTGATCGACCTCGGTCACACCGACATCGCGTTCCTCGGCGGCCCCGCAGACCCCCAGCAGGCAGGGTTCGGCGACGCGCTGCGCATCCGCGGCTACCTCGATGCCATGGCAGAGGCAGGCCTTGAGGATGCGGCGCGCATCGTCCCCGCCGAGTCCTCCGTACCTGGAGGCTACGCCGCAGCCGGGGACCTGCTGGGCAACAGGCGCACGCGCCCCACGGCACTCCTTGCCGTGTGTGACGAGACGGCGGTGGGCGCGATGATCGCGGCGCGGCGGATGGCGATCTCGATCCCCGGCGAACTGAGCGTCGTGGGCATCGACGATCACCAGTACGCGGAGATGTTCGGGCTGACGACAATGCGGCAGCATCCGAGGGAACAGGGCCGCACGGCGGTGCGATTGCTGCAGGAGCGGATGCAGAACGCGGATGCACCGCTCGAACACCGGGTGGAGGCATCCGCTCTCGTGGTGCGGAATTCGACAGCACCCCGCGGCCGAATCTCCCCTTGAACGCACGAAGGCCCCGGGAGAACCCGGGGCCTTCGCGAAGCGTGAAAACGCGAGATTACTTGAGGGTAACCGTTGCGCCAGCCTCTTCGAGAGCAGCCTTGGCCTTCTCGGCGGTCTCCTTGTTTGCGCCCTCGAGCACAGCCTTGGGTGCACCGTCGACGACAGCCTTGGCCTCGCCGAGGCCGAGCGAGGTGAGCTCGCGGACCGTCTTGATGACCTGGATCTTCTTGTCGCCAGCCGACTCGAGGATGACGTCGAAGGAGTCCTTCTCTTCCTCAGCCTCAGCAGCGCCAGCGCCACCAGCAGCGCCGGCAACGGCGACGGGGGCAGCAGCGGTGACGTCGAACTTCTCCTCGAACGCCTTCACGAACTCGCTGAGCTCGATGAGCGTCAGGCCAGCAAACTGCTCAAGCAGCTCCTCAGTGGTGAGCTTCGCCATGATGTATCTCCTATTGATGTGGTTTGTAGAGAGGAAATCGCTGGTCGCTTACGCGGCCTCGGCGGTCTCCAGCTTTTCGCGAAGCGCGTCGACGGTGGCCGCAGCCTTGCCCATCGTCGCCTTCATCATGCCCGCGGCCTTTGCCAGCAGAACCTCACGGCTCTCCAGCGAGGCGTACTTGTTGACCTCGTCAGCGTTGAGGGCAGCACCCTCGAAGACGCCACCCTTGATCACGAGAAGCGGGTTGGCCTTGGCGAAGTCACGCAGAGCCTTTGCAGCGGTGACGAAGTCACCGTGCACGAACGCCACAGCCGACGGACCCTTGAGGTCGTCGTCCAGCGACGTGATTCCTGCGTTGTTCGCAGCAATCTTGGTCAGCGTGTTCTTCACCACGGCGTAGTTCGCGTCCTGACGAAGGTTGTTGCGCAGCTCCTTGAGCTGGGCAACCGTCAGACCGCGGTACTCGGTCAGCAGGACGGCGTTCGAGTTCTCGAAGTTCTTCGTGAGCTCGGCAACCGATGCATCCTTCTGCGCCATGGTCACTCCTTGGTGGGTACGGGATGCTCCTGGTGAGAGGAGCATCGACCTCGACCTTCCGGATCCGGCGCTGCGGCAAGAAAAAAAGCTCCGGCGCAAGCGCACGGAGCTACATCCAGAGAACTGGGATTCGTTCGTGTCCTGCGCGGGCCCCTGCGAGAGCAGTGCTTCGATCATGCTGCGTTTTCACGCAACACGATGACCGGCGGTCTTCGGTTATCGACAACTGTACCCCACCGGCATCCGCCGCCCAAATCGAGGAGGCCTCACTCCCCCTGCCCCGGATCGCCGAGGACACGCTCTCCCGTCGAGGGCGTGTCGGAGCACGCCCGCGCGGCACGGCGTGTGCGGACGCAGGCGTGCGCGCCCGGGGGTAGCCTCGAGAGGTGACCCCCGAACTTGAAGCCCGAATCGTCGCGGACTCCCGCGACCGGGTCGCCTGGCTTCGGGCACGCTCGCGCGGGATCACTGCGACGGATGTCGCGAACCTCACCAGCCCCGCTTCGATCGCCCGCGCGGCGGAGGTGAAGCTCGGCGGTGGCGCCCGCTTCACGGGGAACGCCTACACCGACCACGGCCGCCGCCGAGAGCCGGAGATCGCGGCCTGGGTCGCCGCGACCCACGGCATCCTCCCGTCCTCTGCGCTGTTCCGCGCCGAGATCGAGCATCGTCATCTCGCCACCCCCGACGGCATCGCGGTGGACGCCGAGGGTCGCATCGTGCTCGCCGAGATCAAGACGACGAACAAGGCCTGGCGTTCCGTGCCGCGCACCTACCTCCGCCAGGTGTGGTGGCAGCAGCACGTGCTGGGGGCCGAGCGCACCCTGGTGGTGTGGGAACAACACGACGATTTCGTTCCCGTCGATGATGAACCTCGCTGCACGTGGATCGACCGCGACGATGCAGAGATCGCCAAACTCGTCGGGCTCGCCACCTCTCTGATCGATGAGCTCTACCAGCGCACGACGGGGCGCACCGCGCCGGCTCGCGTCTCTCCTGCTCCTGCCAGCCGCCGCGAGGAGCTGCGTGAGCGAGATGCGTTCCGCGCGCTCGCACTGATGGACTGACTCAGGGCACGATCTGGCAGCTGGGGCTTCCGAGGACGGGGGCGGTGTACTTCACCTTCGCGCTGCTCCCCGAGACCCAGTTGCCGAGCACCGTCCGTGACTGGAAGGTCATCTCCCCACCGAGAAGAAGGCTCAGCAGCCCGCTGATGATGCCCGTGTTGAACGTGGTGCGATAGCGCCCGTTGCCCTGCGCCTGCGTCGCCACCGCCTGCCAGTTGTCCCCCGCACTGTTGAACGCCCACTGCACGTTCGCGGCGGGTGTGAAACCTGTGTACGGCGCACCCGCGGGAAACTGCCACTCGATCGTGACCCCGGCACCGATGCCGGTACCGAGAAGACCCGTGCAGTTGATGACCGAGATGCTCTGCGGAGGTGCCAACGTGATCGTGGAGATCGCGGTCGTTGCATACTCGTCGTCGACGAACGAGGCCGTCGTCGGCTGCACGCCGGGCAGCAGTGCCCCCGCGAGAAGGATCGACAGCCCCGCGGTGGCCGCGGCCACCCGCCGCCTCATCGCCCGCTCCGGACAGCGTCTCGCGGGCGGGAGGTCAATGCCAGTACACCGCCGAGCAGGAGCAGCGCTGCGCTCAGCCCGAACAGCACCACCACGAACGGCGACATCCCCGTCGTGGCGAGATCGTCACCGGGGCCGACGCTGACGGTGTCGCCTGCGCCCTGCCCGTGCACCCGCAGCTCACTGCTTCCCGCAGACCCCTGGTCGAGGGCGACCTGCAGGCGGAGGTGCCCTTCGAGAGCGGCATCGAACTCGGCCAGCGGCATCAGGGCCCCATCTCGCGGAACACTCCAATTCTCGACGAGCGTGCGCGCCCCACCCGGGCACGAATCGCCCTCCCACGGATTCATGCACAGAGCGGCATGAATGCGCAGCGACGCGTCACCGCGCGCACTCACCCCGACCGTGAGCGTCCCCGCCTCCGGAGCGTCCGCGCTCACCGCGACATCCCACCGCACTGATGCTCCCGGGCGCAGATTCTGCGCAGCATCCCAGTCGGCGACCGAGACCAGACGCACGTATTGCCCCTGCACGATCTGTGTCGACGGATCGGCGTGCGCCGCCGGCGCGCCCGCGATCACGGCGATCATCATCGCCAGCGCCGCACTCGCCCACCGGAGACGCCTCATGTCCGACGATCCCTCCGCAGAGCCGCACCCACGGGCACCCGCCCGTCTCTGGCGAGCGCATCATCGGCGAGCACCTCATCGGCCGGGAGATCGGATGCCGCAGCATCCGACTCCTCTCTTCGGGAACGTGGCCAGAACGCCCACCCGACCAGGAGCGCCGCTCCGAGCGTGATGCAGCCGAGCACGAGGGGTTGAGCGAGCCAGACGACGACGTTCGCCAGGTGCGGGAGGGACCCGCGCACGATGCGCACATCTGTGACGACGTACGCCGCGGGATCGTCGACGTCGTTTGCGTCACCGCGCATGGTGATCACGCGCGCGTCACGATCATCGGCAGATGCGACGCTCGTGACCCGGTGTGTGACAGGGAGCTCGTCCTCGCGGGCGACGGTCACGATGTCGCCGACCGCGATCTGCGCCGCCGAGATCTCCTGCACGAGTGCGACAGACCCCGCCGGGATCGTCGGCGCCATCGATCCGGTCTTGAACATCATGAGCGAGAACCCGCCGGTGAAGGCCAACACGACCAGGACGATGCAGACCACACCACCCGCGGCAGCCAGAGTGAGGAGAGCTTCTCGCATCCCGCGCCCCACAGCGCGCAGCATCCGCATCATCTCGCCTCCTCGTCAGGTCGTCGGCGTGGTCGCCGTGAAGGTCCAGGTGGGTCGCACATCGCCGCCCTGCGTGTTGTTTCCCGCGGTCGCCGGAAATTCGACGACAACGCAGAAGGAGACGATGTTGCCGCGATTCGCCGACAGCGAGCCCGTCGCCACCGGAGCGGGAACGACGTTCGCTCCCGTGGCGACGGATGTCGTCGGCGTCGTCGTCGTGCAGGTGGGGGCGACACCCCCATTGGTGGTGGTCGTCACCGCCACTCCCACCTTCAGCACGTTCTGCAGGTTCACGCTGTTGCCTGTCGGCGCGCTCACGTTATCGGCGCCGACCACGGTCACCCCGCTGAGACTGACGGTGCCGGGCACCGACCCCTTGTTCTGGATCTGGATCCACGCGGCGCGCTTCTCCCCCGGATACAGTCCCGTCGCCCCGAGGGGCAGCGTCAGCGCGGGGGTGTGCGGCGAATCCTCGAAAGCCCCGAGGTTCGTGCGCGATTCGATCGCGAAGGTCCCTGCCGTGATGGTCGCCGTCGCGACTTCCTGATCGGTCCAGGATGCGAGCGTCGCGGCAGCGCCGACACCGAAGACCAGGCCTCCGGCAAGCACTGCTCTCACGCGGCGGGAGCGTTGTTGCCTCTTCTCCCGCACGGCTCTGCGGGTGTGCATGAGATCAGTTCGTCGAGGTCGCTTCGAATCGCCAGGTGGCTGTCGCCGAGGCGCCCTGCACCAGCGACGCCTGGTTTCCCGCCGTGACGGCAAAGCACATCTGGATCGCAGTGCCAGCCACCGTCGTCGGCGACCCCTTCAGAAGCACACTGGAGGCGGCATCGGTCAGCGCCGAGAGCGTGGCTCCTGTCGCAATGGTCGTGCCGGCCGCGGCTGAACTCTGATCGCACGTCTCCGCGACGCCGATGACGGAGATGGAGTACGACATGTTCGCTTCGTTGCCGCCAGTGCCCGCGGCGACGGACGCGGGAGTCACCGTGGCATCGCTCGTCGTGTTCGCCGCCAACCGCACCCAGAACGGGGCGTACACGGTCTGGCCGGGAGACATGTTGTTCACGACACCCGAGGGCAGCGTGAACGACAGCGCCTGAGCGGTGCCCGCCGTGTTGTGGTTGGCGAAGCCGGTGGTCCCGCTGGTGATGGAGCCTTCGAGGTCGAAGCTGCCGGCGGTGAAGGTTCCGGTAGCGAACTCGGAGTCGTTCCAGGCGGCAAGCGTCACCGCAGCGCCGACGCCGAGGACAAGCCCGCCCGCGAGCACGGCCAGCACCTTGCGGCGATTGTTGTTCTTAGACATCTCGTTCCCCTCAATGAACTGGATGGTGCGCAAGAACGTCGCTTTCCGGTGCGCCGCGTCGCGCTGGTGCCTACATCCTGGACTGCCGCACCCGCCGGTGGCAAGGGCGATATTTCCGGCCCCACCGAGGTCGGACGAAGACGCCGAGAGCCGATCATCGAGGTCATGCGAAACGAGGGATGGGCGGATGCCTCCGCTCACCCCTCGTTGCGCACGGTGACGCTATTCGGCTGCGGGCTCCGCCGCGCCATCCTCCTGGGGCTTCGCGAGCGCGATGACCGCGCCGAGAGCAGCGCGGCGCACCGCGATCGTGGGGCCCGCCGCGTCGATCAGGACGCCATCGATTTCGGCGTGCTGGGCGAGAACCGTTCCCAGCTGCTCGGCGGTGAAGGGCATCGGCTGCTCTCCTCGCCCGAGAGCGATGATCTCCAGGGGGTGCGAGAACAGCTGCAGCAGGCGTGAGCCATCGGCCGTCTGCGCTTCGGCGATGCCGAACTGCCCTTCTTCCTGCCCCGTCGCAACCGCAACCCAGAGTCGAGCTGTCGCGAGTTCTTCGCCGACACGCGCCTCAGAGGATGCGTCGCGCGGTGTCGCGAGCTGCGTCTTGAGCGCGAAACCAGGGTCTGCCTGATTCATCGCTTTCTCGATCAGCTCACGCGGGAAGACCGCGCGATGCGGGGCCGACGCGGTGTCGAACACGACACCCGCGAACGGGCCCGCGAGAAGCTGCGAGAACGCGGCGTGCACGGGCTGTGCCACCGCGGATGTGGCCGTCGGGTCACTCTCGAGCAGCACCGAGGCCTTCACTGCCCCCGCCGAGCTGTAGGCCAGCATGAACTGGTTCTCGCCCTCGCGGGCGACGGCGATCGCGAGCGGCTGACCGGCGTTGATCTGCTCTTGGGCGTCGCCCTGCACACGCAAGTAGAGGTGCCCCTGGAGAGTCTGACGAAGCACGCCGAGGAGCTGCTCGTTGGTGGGCGCCTCGCCGAGCTCGGCGAGCGCCTCGCGCAGCAGCACGTTGTCTTTCATGCCCGGAACCGTCTCGGTCTGCGCCGGGGGGTCGGCGGGAGCGAGGGGCAGCGTGGGCGTGGCAGGTCGCACCGGGGGCGCCTGCGGGGCGGGCGCCGGCGTCGATGCCGCCCCCACTCCTCGGAACGTCTCCATGGAGATGGAGACGTTGGGCACGTCCGGGTTCCCGGGCTCTTCCGCCGTCACCGATTCGGGCGCCCCGGAGACGGATGTCTCCGTCGTCGCGCTCTCCGCAGTGTCCGCCTCGGACGCAGCGTTGTCGGACTTGGAGCGACGCGAGAAAAGAGCCATGCCGTCAGCCTATCCGCCGCGGGGAAAGCGATGCGCCGTATGGCTACAGCTTCTGGATCGGCGCGATCTTGATGAGCAGCTTCTTCAGCCCCGCCGTGTCGAATCGCACGTGGGCGATGCGCTTGGCACCCTCGCCGGTCACGGCATCCACGCGGCCCTCGCCGAAGTCGTCGTGACGAATACGATCGCCGGCCGCGAGTTCGAGATCGCCATTGTCACGCACCTTGGCGGGCACGCGGTTCGGGAACCGATCCATCGAGGTCGACAGTGGCTTCAACGAGTTCTTGGGGAGCTCCCGGGGCGCGAAACGGTCGTTCCCCGAGCCGCCGAACCCGCTACCGGAACCGCCGTAGCCACGCCCGGGTCGGCGCCCGTTGAGGGCTCTCGACTGTGTTCCACCGCGGGAGTTGACGTCGCCCGGCGACTGCCGCCAGTCGATGATGTGGGCCGGGATCTCCTGGAGGAAGCGGCTGGGCATCGCGGCGGAGATCTCTCCGAACTGGGCGCGCGTCATCGCCAGCGAGAGGTGCAGACGCTTGCGCGCTCGGGTGATGCCGACATAGAAGAGGCGCCGCTCTTCCTGCGGGCCGCCCGGTTCGCCCGCAGAGATACGGTGCGGGATGAGGTCTTCCTCGACACCCGTGACGAAGACGGCGTCGTACTCGAGTCCCTTGGCGGTGTGCATCGTCATGAGCGACACCGACCCGGATGAGTCGTCGAGGTCGTCGGCATCGGAGACGAGCGCCACCTCGGTGAGGAAGTCGATGACGGTGCCCTCAGGGTTGTTGCGTGCGAACTCGCGCGCGACGGCGACGAGCTCGTCGAGGTTCTCGAGACGGGCCTCGTCTTGCGGGTCACGGCTCGCGCGCAGCGACTCGAAGTAGCCGCTCTGCGTCAGCAGAAGCGTGAGCCCTTCGGCAACCGCAGTGGGCGGTGCGAGCTCGCCGCTGGGCGGGAGCATGAGCACGGATGCGGCCGTGAGTGTCTCGTCGAGCTGCGCGATGGCGGCCTGCAGCTTGGGGCCGACCCCGAGCTCGGCCGGACGCGACAGCGCCTCACGGAAGGTGATGCCGTGGTCATCCGCGAAGCGTGCGATGGCTGTCTCGGTCACGTCGCCGATGCCCCGGCGCGGCTTGTTGAGGATGCGGCGCAGCGCCATCGAATCGGCGGGGTTGGCGACCGCCACGAGGTACGCGAGCGCATCTTTGATCTCGGCGCGCTCATAGAACTTCGTGCCGCCCATGATCTTGTACGGGACGGCCGAGCGGATGAAGATCTCTTCCAACGCACGCGACTGCGAGTTCGTGCGGTAGAAGACCGCCATCTCGGAGTAGGGCGTGCCGGCACGGTGGATCGCTTCGATCTCGTCTGCGACGAACTGCGCCTCGTCGTGCTGCGAGTAGCCGGTGAAGCCGACGATCTTGTCGCCATCACCGCGGTCGCTCCAGAGCTTCTTCTCTTTGCGGTCGAAGTTGTTGCTGATGACGGCGTTCGCCGCCGTGAGGATGTTCTGCGAGGAACGGTAGTTCTGCTCGAGCAGCACGACCTTGGCGCCGGGGAAATCGCGTTCGAACTCGCTGATGTTGCGGATGTCGGCACCGCGGAACGCATAGATCGACTGGTCGGAGTCGCCCACGACGGTGAGGGACGCGCCTTCGAGTTCAGGGGCGGACTCGGGCTCGAAGATCATCATGCCGCCGGCGGAATACGGCTCGGAGTTCCCCGCGACGGGGCGGGTGAGCTCGTGGATCAGCGCGTACTGGGCATGGTTGGTGTCTTGATACTCGTCGACGAGGATGTGACGGAACCGGCGACGGTACACGTCGGCGATGTGCGGGAACGCGCGGAAGAGGAAGACGGTCTGCCCGATGAGGTCGTCGAAGTCGAAGGCGTTGGCCTTCTGCAGCTCACGCTGATACGCCTGGAAGACCTCGGAGAACACACGTTCTGCGGGATCGGCGAGGTTCGCCTGACGGGCGAAGCCCTCGGCATCCAGCAGCTCGTTCTTGTGCTTGGAGATCTTCGACTGCACGGCCGAGGGCGTGAAGCCGTAGGAGTCTGCCTGGAACTCCTTGACGAGGCGCTTGATGAGCGCGCGGGAGTCACCCGAGTCGTAGATCGTGAACGCCTTGGTGAAACCGAACTGCTGCGCCTCGTTGCGGAGGATGCGCACGCATGCGGAGTGGAACGTGGAGATCCACATCCCTCGGGACGCGTCGCCGACGAGCTGGCCGACGCGCTCGCGCATCTCGCCCGCCGCCTTGTTGGTGAAGGTGATCGCGAGGATCTGACTCGGCCAGGCTTCGCGTCGCCGCAACAGCAGGGCGATCCGGCGCGTGAGAACACTCGTCTTGCCGGAGCCGGCACCGGCAACGATCAGCAGCGCCTGACCGCGATGGGTCACCGCCTCGAGCTGCTGCGGATTGAGCCCTGCGAGAAGGTCTGCGTCGGGCGTGGGCTCGCCCGCCGGGGGCACGAGGAGAACGTTGTCAGTCATTGCCCTTCCAGTGTAGGCGGGGCCTCGGACACTGGTACCTCGTGGAGAACTCGCGTGCAACTTGTATCGCGTACGAAATACAAGTTGTGCTATACATATGACACAACCGGAACGGAGCCGCCATGCCCCTCGCGTCGATCAGCATCACAGACCTTCTCCTTCTCCCCTTCGCCTTCCCCCTGGGATCGCTGCTCATCGCCATCGTGATCGCCGCTTGCGTTCTCTCCTTTGCTCCGCACCGGCCCCGTCGCCGCCGGAACACGGAAGACGACCGCACCATCGACGACGCTGTGCGCACCCGCCACGCGCCAGAGAACCGCGCCCTCGCACTCAGTGCACTCGCCGTGATCCTTGTCTTCGCCACCCAGAACATCCTGAGCGGGTACGTGCTGCCGCTCGTCGACGTCATCGCCTGGTGGCAGTACGCAACACCCCTTGCAGCGGCGGCGCTCGCACTCCTCGTCACCCTCGTCGTGATCCGTGTCCGCGGAACGACGCCATCACAGATCCCGGTCCTGCCTGTGGTCCGGCGCACCTGGGCGAGTTTCGGCCCGCGCTTCGGGCTCCCCGTCGCCGCGCTGACCGTGCTGCTTTTGATCAGTACGACGGTCGCCGCAGGACTCGCCTCCTCCACCGACGACCAAGGCCGCTCCGCGTTGCTCATCGTTCCCGTGCCGAACGAGGCAGAGGTCGACCCCCTGCGCCCACTGTTCTACGGCTGGGCATACGGTGCGCCCGTTCTCGCGTGCACGCTCACTCTGGTGATCGCCGCCTGGGCGCTCCTGCGCGCCAACGCGGTGCGCCCTTACCTCCGTCCGGAGTCCGTCGCGAGCGAACGCAGCGCACGGTCTCACATCGCCCGAGATGCCGTCCGCATCGTGATCGCCGGAACCCTGCTCGCCCTGGGCGGAGCATGGCGGCTCATCGCGGACGCCGGAGCCACGACGCAGCTGACCATCATGGGTGTCAACGACGGCGCGCCCTACGAGGTCATCTGGCGCTACGCCGGTCTCGCATCCACGGCGGGCTCGCTGGCGCCTGTTCTGGAGATCGCCGGATTCACGTTGCTGCTCCTCGTCGCCTCAGGTGCGAAGCGTCCCGGGACCGCCTCGCCGGACACCACCCCTGCCGCCACCCTGATCGGGGCGGACAGATGAGCGCGCCCACTCCCCTGCGCGTCCCCGATGAGGGCAGCACGACGAACGACATTCACCAGCAGCTGCGCGGCCTCATCCTCTCGGGGCAGCTCGGCGCGGGTGAGCGCCTGCCGACGGTGCGGCAGACCGCTGCCGACCTGGGGGTCGCCACCGGAACAGTCGCGAAAGCCTACAAGCAGCTGGAGGCCGAGGGTTTCGTCGTCACCCGCACCGCGGC
This sequence comes from Microbacterium sp. GW823-FHT02G05, assembly GCF_058797175.1. Classification (NCBI taxonomy): domain Bacteria; kingdom Bacillati; phylum Actinomycetota; class Actinomycetes; order Micrococcales; family Microbacteriaceae; genus Microbacterium; species Microbacterium sp. GW823-FHT02G05. The sequence goes on along the minus strand of NZ_JBXAJK010000001.1, from coordinate 1,524,209 downwards.
CGGAACACGCGTCGCGGAGTCCGCAGGCGTCCTCCCGGAGACCGTGACCCGGCGTATCCGCGCCCTCATCGAAGAAGCCACGACAGCCGGGGCGCACCCCGACGACGTCGTCAGCGTCCTGCGTCTGATGTGGCCCGCTGCCCCTGCGGACTGACTCGGGAACGAACGGCGCTCTGTCAGCCAGGGGGTGAGAGGATGCGAGCATGCGCACCATCCTGAACATCATCTGGCTCATCCTTGCCGGCTTCGTGCTGTTCCTCGGATACGTGCTCGCGGGCATCCTGCTGTGCATCCCGATCATCACGATCCCCTGGGCGATCGCCTCGTTCCGGATCGCGGGGTACGCCATCTGGCCCTTCGGACGTCAGATCGTGTCCAAGCCCACGGCCGGTGTGGGCTCGTTCCTCGGCAACGTCATCTGGGTGATCCTCGCCGGATGGTGGCTCGCCATCGGACACATCATCTCGGGCGTCGCCCTGTGCATCACGATCATCGGCATCCCGATGGGCATCGCCGACTTCAAGATGGTGCCGATCTCGCTCATGCCCCTGGGCAAGGAGATCGTGTCGACGCGCACGGGCGCGTTCGCCCGTTAGACCGGATCAGGCGATGCGCGTCCCCGGCGGGAGGCGCTTCGCGGGGGTGTCGGTGCGCCGCACCGCGCCGAACAACAGCAGCCCCGCCACGACACCCTGCAGGGCGAGTCCGACGAACCAGCTCGGCGCACTGCCCTCGATGACCTCCTGGGGCGTCTTCCAGGGCTCCTCTCGCCAGGTGTTCTCGCAGTCATCCCAGCGAACCTCAAGCTCGGGCGCCTGCTGCGCTGCACGTACGCCGAGCTTGATCTGGCCGAACAGGTCGACCGGATAGCCGTCGCGCGAGAACTCCACGGGCGTCGCATCCGCCAGCACGATGAACGGGTTCGCCGCGAGCACCCACCACACCCGGTCGAAACGCGGCGCGTCATACGTGTAGGTCTCCCAGCGTTCGCAGTCCGGACCGCTTTCGGTGTAAGGCCGCGAGTGCGAGGTGACCTCGGAACGGAAGGCCACACCCCCGAGACCGAACGCGATGAGGGTGCCGAGCACGAAGGCGGCGACGACGAGGTACGTCGCGGCGACGGAGAACAGGCCGCGTGCGAGCACGCCGCTGAACCCGACGCCGATCGCCGCGACCACGACGATCTCGGCCAGCAGCACAAGCACGGAGACGAAGCCTGTCAGCGGAGAGACTCCGCCGGTGAGCATGGCGAAGATCAGGAAGGGGATCGCCACGACGAGGAACGCTGAGCCCGTGACGACCGCGGCCAGCAGTTTGCCGAAGACGATCTCACCGGTCGTCGCCCGCGTCACCTGTACGGCGGCGAGCGTCGCGTTCTCACGGTCGCCGTTGATGGCGTTGCCGCTGAGAGTCGGCGAGATCAGAACGACCAGCAGCAGCACGATGTTGACGACCACCGAGTAGACACCAGCGCCCGGCTCGTCCACCCCGGAGAAGATCATCAGGGACAACACCGTGACCCCGACCAGTACCACCGCGAAGACGCCGAGGAGCACGTACCACGCCACGCTCCGCAGACGCTGCGTCAGCTCCAGTCGGACGATCGTCAGCACGCGCTGCATGCTCATGCGGCACCTCCGCCCAGAGTGAGGAATCGGTCTTCGAGTTCGCCCTGCGCGGGCGCGAATTCGACGACCGGAAGTCCGGCGGCGACGAGCGCGCGCAGCGCATCCGCCGCCTCCCGCTCGCCGGGGAGCGTGACAAGCACAGCGCCCCGATCCAGGCGAATGCGGGAGACCGTCGTCGTCAGCACAAGAGAGACCTGTTCCGCGGTGAGCGATTCGCCGGCGGCGCGAACCCGCCACTCGCGGGCACGGACTGCGGATGCCTCGGCATCCACGACGCTTCCCGCGACGAGGAAGACCGCGTCGTCGACGAGCTCCTCCAGCTCGCTGAGGACGTGGCTGGACACGAGGATCGTGCAGCCCTCATCCGCCAGCTGACGCAGCAGCACACGCAGCTGCACCCGGGCCATCGGGTCCAGGCCCGAGGCGGGCTCGTCGAGCAGGAGCACCTGAGGACGCGCCACAAGGGCGCGCGCCAGACCGAGCTTCTGCTTCTGCCCGCGTGAGAGCACGCGGGCAGGGCGATCGGCGAGTTCGTCGAGTCCGACGAGAGCGATGAGCTCGGCGGCACGCGCCCGAGCCTCTTCTCGGCTCAGATCGTGCAGGCGTCCGGTTGTCACGAGCGTCTCACGCGCCGTCAGCGAGGGCCAGGCCCCGAGAGCGTCGGGCATCCAGCCGATGAGTCCGCGCGCGGCGGAGGGGTCCTCCATCGGGTCGACATCGCCGATCCGAATCGATCCGGTATCGGGGGCGAGGAGCGACGCCAGCATGAGCAGCAGCGTCGTCTTGCCCGCCCCGTTGGGTCCGATCAGCCCCGTGATCCGGCCCTCGTTCGCAACGAAGCTCGCGTCACGAACGGCCTGGACGCTCCCGAAGGCGCGGCTGACTCCCTGCGCAGAGATTGACGGCATGCCCCACACCTAACCACATGCAGGTGGCATCGCGTTGACCACTGCGGATCATTCGCGGAAGAACGTCACTCCGAGATCCGGGTGATCCACGAACACGCCGTCGATGCCGGTCCGCGCGATCGCCTCCCACTCGCTTTCGTAGTCACCGAAGGCCCCTTTTCCGCCGAGAGCTCGAAATTCGCCGGTGAGGAACGCGTTCTCGGGTCGGGCCGTCCATGTGAAGACACGCAACCCCCGGGCGTGCGCGTCGTCGACCAGCGCTCGTCCGCGCTTCAGCAGCATCCGCTTGCTCACGCTGATGCCGTCGACGACGCCGACCAGCGCATCCAGTCCGCGCGGCGACACGGTCGCCGCGTATGTGAGGGCGGCGCGTCCGTGCTGCGCCACCTGGTCGAAGGGCTTGCCGGTGGATTCGATCAGATAGATGTAGCTGGCCGGGATGCTGCGGGCGCGAAGGTCTGCGAGCACGGTCGATTCGAATGCCTCGATCGTGAGCGGATACTCGCCGTCGGCCCAACCTGCAGTACGCAGATCGCGCTCGATCAGGGGTGCGAGATCGAGGCCGATGCTCGCGAAGTAGGTGGCGTGCTTGATCTCCAGGACGACGCCGATCTCTCGTCCGTGGGCGAGCGACCCCTCGCGCACCAGGTCGAGCAGGTCGGTGAGACGCAGCATCGGCTGAGTGTCATCGAAAGAGGCACTCGCCGGCCGGATCTCGGGCAGCCGCTCGCGGCAGCGCAGCACCGACAGTTCGTCCCAGGTGAAGTCCTCGGTGAACCAGCCCGTCAGCGAGACGCCGTCGATCTTCTTCGTCGTGCGGCGGTCGGCGAACTCGGGGTGTTCGACGATGTCAGTGGTGCCGGATATCTCGTTCTCGTGCCGTACGACCAGCACTCCGTCGCGCGTGGCCACGACATCTGGCTCGACAGCATCGACCCCCATGGCCAGCGCCAGCTCGTACGAGGACCGACTGTGCTCCGGCCGATATCCCGGAGCACCGCGATGACCGATGACGAGCGGAGATCTGCGAGGCACGCTCTCAGCGTAGAACACCCCATTCAAAGGGTTGCGCCGCTAGTCTGGTGTCACCGCAACCGTTGCGATCACTTTGGAGTATGAGGCCATGGCACTCAACAACCCCGCTTTCAACAACCCGGCGTTCCAGGATCCGCGCAATGTCGCGACCTACCCCGGCACCGCGTCGCAGCAGGGCTACGGCGCTCAGACCCAGGCCGCATCCGCGTCGCACCAGACGGTGGATGCTGCACTGAACGCGCAGCTCGACGGCATGTATGCCGCTCCGTCCGCAGGCGCTCTCGAGACCGACCGCATGACGGTCGAAGACACGGTGTGGAAGACCGCCGGTCTGTTCGCGATCCTGCTCGTCACTGCCGCTGTCGGATGGGTGTGGACCCTCGGCGGCCTGCAGCTCGACCCCGCGCGCGGCGCGTCCATGCTGCCGTGGATGATCGGCGCGCTCGGCGGCTTCGTGCTCGCCATGGTCATCACCTTCACCTCGCGCAAGAAGGTGCGCCCCGCGCTCATCTTCGCCTACGCCGCGCTTGAGGGCCTGTTCGTCGGTGCGATCTCGGCGTTCTTCGAGGTCATGTGGCCCGGCATCGTCATGCAGGCGACGCTCGCGACCCTCTCGGTCGTCGGTGTCACCCTGGCGCTGTTCGCGAGCGGCAAGATCCGTGCGTCGAAGAAGATGACGAAGATCGTCATGATCGCGATGATCGGCTACCTGGTCTTCTCCCTCGTCAACCTCGTCCTCATGTGGACGGGTGTCCTGCCGGCCGGCCAGGCGTTCGGCCTTCTCAGCCAGGAGATCTTCGGCATCCCGCTCGGTCTCATCATCGGTGTGCTGGTCGTCTTCATGGCCGCGTACTCGCTGGTCATGGACTTCGACCAGATCCAGCAGGGCGTGCGCAACGGCGCACCCCGCAAGTACGGCTGGATGGGCGCCTTCGGCATCATGGTCACGGTCGTGTGGCTGTACGTCGAGATCCTGCGCATCATCGCGATCGTTCGCGGCAGCGAGTGATCTGACGCTTTTCGAAAAGGCCACCCCGGCGACGGGGTGGCCTTTTCCGTTAGCGCACGTTTCGGTCGCCGCGCAAGGGTCTTGTCGCTCGCTCCCACGGTCCCGAGAATGGACGTCTCGAAGCCCCGCATCCCGGGCTCACGACATCAAGGAGCGCACACATGGGTTTCCTCGCTTTTCTTCTGCTCGGCCTGATCGCCGGAGCCATCGCCAAGCTCATCCTGCCCGGCAAACAGGGCGGCGGCTGGCTGATCACACTGCTGCTGGGCGTCGTCGGCGCGCTGCTCGGAGGGTGGCTCGGCAGCATGATCTTCGGTGTCGGACTCGAGGAGTTCTGGGATCTGTCCACCTGGCTGCTCGCCATCGGCGGCGCGATCGTGGTCCTGCTGATCTACGGGCTCATCGTCGGCCGCGGCGACCGCGCGCGCAGCTGATCGACGGCGAGCGCGACGCCCGCTGTGGCCACGAGCCCGAGGAGCGCGCCTGCGGCAACATCGTGCAGGTAGTGCACGCCCTGGGCCACGCGTCCGAGCGCGACGAGGACCGCCAGCACCGCTGCAGTCCAGGACATCCACCCCCTCCCGGATGCAAGGGCGATCACCACCGCGGCGGCGAAGGCCAGAGTCGCGTGATTGGACGGAAGCGACCAGTCTCCGGCGGGCGGGCATTCCGCAGCGATCGGCCAGCGAGTGCACGGACGGGGCTGCGTGAAGAGCATTTTCAGCGCCTCGCTCGCGGCGTAGGCGACCCCCACTCCACCCACGCCCGCCACGAGCGAGGGCCGACGCACGGGATCCCGAAACCACGCCAACGTCACGCTCGTCACCGTTGCGAGAGCCAGCAGCACCAGCACGACCTCTGACACGAGCTCGACGTGCGGCACGGTCGCGCCGAGCGAGGCGAGCCACTGCGTTCCGATGACGCTGAGGCTTCCCGGAACCGGGACGAGGAGGACGATCACGGCAAGAGCCGCCGCAATGAACAGCGGGAGTGAGCGATCGAGGGAGAGAGACGAAACACGCATGCTCTCCACGGTAGGAACCGCCACCTCCTGCGGTCATCGGGCGAGGGACGGAGTTCGGTCATCCTGACGATGTATGTGATCCGTCCGCCGCCGCACCCTAGAATCTCCCCGTGAGTCACGATCCCGGCGCCGCTCTCGCGGCCGACATCCGCGACGCGCTGCGCGCGGCCGCCGATCCTGAGCTCGCACCCGGCCAGCAGGCCTACATGAAGTCGACGATGCCGTTCCTCGGTGTGCGCGTCCCGGAGGTGCGGGCGATCACCCGCACCTGCGCCAAGGGGTGCGCGGATGCGCAGGTGCTTCGCGGCGCCGCCCTGTCACTGTGGCGCACGGCCACGCATCGAGAGGAGCGCTACGCCGCGCAGGCCCTTCTGGCAGCGCGTTCAGTGCGCGGAGACCTCGACCTGCTGCCGGTGCACGAGGAGATGATCCGCACGGGAGCCTGGTGGGATCACGTCGATGAGGCAGCGCACCGACTGGCGGAGCTTCTCGACGCTCACCCCGACGTGATGGCTGTGGAGATGCGGATCTGGGCGGATGACGCTGACTTCTGGATGCGACGCGCGGCGATCATCTCGCAGCTCGGACGAAAGTCCCGCACGGACAGGGCCCTGCTGACGGATGCCATCGAGGCGAACATCCGCGACAGCGAGTTCTTCCTCCGCAAGGCGATCGGCTGGTCGCTGCGAGAGTACGCCAAGACCGATCCCGCATGGGTGCGCACGTTCGTCGCGCAGCATCCGAATCTCTCCCCGCTCTCGCGCCGAGAGGCGCTCAAGCACCTCGCCTGAGCAACAAGGCTGCGGATATGTCGCTATGCCGGCGAGCGCTGCGGGAACAGCGACTGCGCCAGGTCCCGACCGCGCTGAGCGATCTGACTGTAGTGCGCCTCTTTGGCAGGCGCGGCGTGCGTCACATCTTCTTCGAACTGCACCACCGCGGCGTCATCCGAACACGCCGTCACCGTGCCGCGGAGGAGCCGCAATGCCCGTGCGCGCTCCTGCAGCACGTCCACGATTGCCACGCCCCGCTCCTCCGCGAGGCTCGCCGGCGTGCGGCCCTCGAAGTAGAGGCCCCGCACGACGTGTGCCAGCCGCTCGGGAAGAGCATCGAGAGCGCCGCGAAGCCGCGCTTCTGCGGCATCCAGTTCCGCAGCCACCTCCGGTGACATCATGCCGCTGACAAGGAGTTGTCGCGCCGCATCGTCCTCGAACGAGACGGTGACGCGGCCGGAGTCATCCGTAGGCTCGCGGAGGGCCACCGCGTCGACGCCCAGAACCATCGCCACCTCGGCGACCGTCAGCGGCCGTCCCAGCGTCGCGGCGAGGACATCAGCAGCCCCCGACGTCGCGGCCGTGGGCATCCGGAATTCAAGTGATGCGACTTCCGCATCCCGCGCGACGGTGGCGAAGGCAGCGAGAATGCGCGACTGCGCGAGCGTTGAGAAGGAGGCGTCGTGTGCGGGATCGAAGGAGTCCGCCGCATCGACCAGCGCGAGCGCGCCTGCCGTCGTCAGCGCCTCACGATGTGCGGACCACACCGCACCAGAGACCGTGCGGGCCAGGTATCCCACAAGCGGAATGCTGTCGATGATCCACTGATCTCGCGTGGAGGTCTGCATCGCTGGTCCCTTCGATTTGTACACAAATCCCCAGCGAGCGATTCCCCCAAACCACCCACGTGCGCTTCCTGCGGCCATCGCTCTCAGCGCACACTCAGGTTAGCAGTGCGGCGAGCGCCGGAGCAAGGGTCGCATGCCCGGTGTGGCGAATCAGAGCGACGCCGTTCCTCAGTCCTCCCGACCTCGTGCCGCAGCCGTCTCTCCCTGCGCGGGGCGGCGTTTCTGAAGCAGTTCCGCCGCCTCCTCCTCGGCCGTCATCGACAGCCTTCTGTTGGCATCGCGCGTCGCCGAGAACTTGAGGACGACATAGTCGGGAACCCGGGTGGTCGAACTGCCCTTCTCCCCCGGGCTGGCCTGCGCCAGATGCCCCTTGTGGGGCTGCTGGTAGAAGCGCCCGAAGCCCGTGAGCGTGACCCGGTTCTTCTCCTTGACGAGGTCGATGATCTCCTCGGTCAGGGCGTCGTACGCCGCCTGTATGGTGCGGACCGGGAGCTTCGCCCGCAGCGCAGCCCGCTGGACGAACTCGGTCCTGCTGATGCGAGACTCCGAGGTCTTCTTCTCGCGAGGTTCGATCGTCGTGCTCATGATTCACCATCCATGGTGTCCGCACCCGAGAAGCTCCCTCGGACACGCAACAGCGACACTGGCCGCCATGTCGGGTCGCATGAGGCCGGCGGGCCTAAGCATCAGTGCTCTGCCCCGCGTTCTTGAGAGGATACGGGTTCTTCGCTCGCAGATGTTACGACCGCGGAAAGCCGACCCCCGGGGCCCTCAAGCCCCGGCCGACGTCATGCTGTCAGCGGCTCCCGGAAGGAGTAGCTCTCGTCTTCCAGGATGATCTGCGACGCCCTCCCGCTCTCACGGTGCATGATGATCGGAGCGCGAAGGTTGACGAAGACGCCGCTCTCCGTCGGGTTCACGACCACGAAGAGACGAACATCCGCAGGATCTTCCGCGCCGATCTCGGCACGGACCGCCCCGCCCACGTGCGGCGCATAGCCGGAACGCCCCCCGGTCTGGTCGAGCACGTAGAGACGCACGTCATCCTGCTCCTGCGAGCGCAGGGCGTAGAGGCCGTCGGCACCCTCGATCGGATCGAGGGTGAATGCCGTATACGGACTCAGTCCCGGAGGGGAGGCGACGAACGCGACGTTCAGGGCGACGGTCATCGCAGGAACTCCATCAGATTGGTCTGCAGGCTCCGCGCGGTGACCTGCAGGGCGGACTGGTACACGAGCTCCGCGGACTGGAGCTGCACGAGCACCTCGAAACTGTCGACATTCTCGACCTCGGTGCGCTGCGCTTCGAGATCGATCGACACCGAGAGATTCTGCGCGGAGGCCCGTTCGATCTGGGCCTGGCGCGCACCGGTCGTGCCGCGTGCCGCGATCATGGAGGTGAGCCGGTCGTCGATGTCCCCCAGACGCACACCGACCTCCTGCCCGCCGCGAAGCTCACCCGCGATGTCGGCCAGGAGCGCGAACACGCTGTTCGCGCCCTCGCCGAAGACCTGCGCGCCATCGCTGTCCACCCGAACGGTGTCGGTGTCGCTGATGCGACGCTGCACGCCGCTCCCGGCGGCACCGTTGAACGTGAAGGTCCCCGCCTCGAAGGCGCGTCCGGCATCACTGGTTCCGGCGAAGACGCTGCGACCCAGCACCGTCGTGTTGGCCTGGGACAGCAGCTCGGTGGCGATGCTCTCAAGCTCGGCGGCGATCGCCTCTCGCGCCGGCATGCTCATCGCACCGGAGTTCGCCCCCTGCGCGACGAGGTCCCGTGCGCGGTTGAGCAGTTCGACGCTCGCGCCCAGTGCGGTGTCGACGGTCGTCACCCAGGCCAGGCCGTCGCTGATGTTGCGCGCGTACTGCGCCGTGCGGGCCTGCTCACCGTGCACGCCCAGCGCCGTGGCGGTGCCGGTCGGATCTTCGCTGGGCCTGCTGAACGCGCGCTGCGACGTGGCCTGGTTCTGCAGTCGGTCGCGTTCCGCAAGGTTCGACTGCAGGGTGCGCAGCGTCTGCTCCGCCATCGTGGTGCTTGTGACTCGTCCGATCATGATCTCTCTCCGAATGCCTAGCGACCCACGAGGCCGGTGCGGTTGATCAGAACGTCCAGCGCTTCATCCATCGCGGTGAGCACTCGCGCCGCCGCCTGATAGGCGGTCTGGTACGTCAGGAGGTTGATCGTCTCCTCGTCGCCGTCCACGGAGGCGTTCGACTGCTGCGCGGTGACCGCTGCGATCGCGCCCGCGTCGGCCGAATCGGCGCGCTGCGCGTCGCCGCCCACCGACACCGCGAACCCGGTCACGAAACTCGACCAGGTCTTGCTGGGCCCGGTGTCGGACTTGCCGATCGTCGCGATCTTGTCTGCGATCGACGTGTCCAGGGCACCGGCACCCGGAGCCGCCAGCGCCAGCTCGTCCAGCGACGTCGGCACGACGCTCAGACCGAGGGCTGCAGGGCCCGAGCCGTTCAGTGCGAAGAACGCGCCACCTGCGACACCGGTCGATGTGACGCCCGTGGCGTGGACCGCGTTGACGGCGGCCGCCAGTTCGGTCGCCGTCCGGTTGTAGGCATCGGCCACCCGCGCCAGCGTGCCGCCGTCGGCGGCCGGGGCGAGCGCGCTGATGGCACCGCCGATGGAGCCGCCGGTGACGGCGACGGGAACCCCGGGGCGATCCGCCCAGGAGATCGTGATCCGACCGCCGTCGGCGATGTTGGTCACCCCCTCAGCGGTCAACCTTCTCGCGATGTCGCCGGCGACGAGCGGGTTGCCATCCACACGCATGGTCAGCGTGCCGTCGGTTTCGACCGTGCCCTTGGCACCGATCGCCGAAGACAGCTGCTGCGCGAGGACGTTGCGCTGGTCGATGAGCTCGTTCGCGCTGCGACCGGACTGCAGGGCAGTGCGGATCTCGCCGTTCAACGCGGCGACCTCACCCGCCATCGCGTTGACGTCGGCGACCTGCCGGTCAACCTGACCCCGAAGCGCGGACCACTGACCGGCGATCGACTCATATCCTGCCGCGATCTGCCCGATGAGCACCTCGGCATTCGTGAGGACGACCTGCGCCGCGGCGGGCTCCGGCGCGTTCGCGAGGTCGGACCATCCTGCCCAGAAGCGATCCATGTTCGCGGCGAGGCCATCCTTCGTCGGCTCGGCCATCACCGCCTCGGCCTGCAGAGCAGAGGTCGCGCGGGCGGCCCAGAAGCCGGAGGAGCCCAGTGCATCTCGCACACGTGCGTCGAGGACGGCGTCACCGAGTCGGCTGATCCCGGTGACATTCACGCCGGAGCCGACGCCCGGCCCCGTCGCGAACAGAGGACTCTGCTCGATGCGCTGGCGCGTGTAGCCGGGGGTCGTCTGGTTGGCGATGTTCTGACCGGTGACGTTCATCCCGGCCTTTGCCGCCGTGAGGCCCGACTGGGCGAGACGGATTCCCGCGAAAGAAGACACAGTTACCTCACGCTCGCGTGTCGAGGATGTGAGATCCGCTGGGGCGGATCACTTCTCCCGACGGGTCGTACTCACCGGTGGAGTTGTCCAGGGCGGCGATGGTCTCTTGGACGACCCGGAGCGCTGTGCGCAGGCGCTGCTCATTGATCGCCTTCATCTCGGTGATCTCCGCGGCCAGGGCGAGGAGTGCCTCAAGGTGACCGGTGAAGATCTCTCGCCACGCGTCGGTCGGTGCCGCGTCGATGAGTTCTCGCAGCGAGGTCGCCTCTGGCACACCCCACTCGTCGGCGACTGCGACGACAAGGGTGTCACGCGTGATCGCGGTGGCGGGCATCGCTGCGAGGACGCGCTCGACCTCGTTCGCTGCGTGCTGCACCCAGCGGTTTCGCCCGGTTGCGACAAGCATCTGCTGCACATCGAGCTTGAAGAGCAGCAGCTCGAGCATCTCGCGCTCTCGCATCAGTTGCATGCTCAGTTCATGAGCGGCCACGGTGGTCACCTCATCCGTCCCAGTTCAGTAAGAAATCCCCGCCGTAGTTGACTATCGCGGTATTCGGTACGCCAGTAACTCGGTTTTCCGGGGATTAGTCCCCATTGACAGAAATGCTTCTATCGATTAGGCCGCGCGAGAACGCTGCGAAGAACGTCCTGCGCCACGTCGTCAGAGGACGAATGCACTGCTTCGCGGTTCGCATCGACGACCGCCTGAATGATCTCCGCCCGGTTGATCCGCCGGTCGCGAGGTGCATCGATCCCGATTCGGACCCCACCGGGTCCGGCGGCCAGCACGGTCACCGTGATGTCCTCGCCGATCTTGATGCTCTCATTCACACGTCGAGTGAGCACAAGCATGTGTTCGTCCGCCTTCCATGGCTGTGTGCGCGTCTGCGCGCTTCCCGCTCAGGAGTCTACCCATGCGGCCTGAGGCGCGTGACTCCGCTCAGGCGCTGGGCAGAGCCGACTGGACGAGCCGCACGACGCCCACCACATCCGTGGCGTGCCCGCCGGCGGCGGCCTCCTCGTAGGACAGCACGGCGATCCCCCCGGCCTGAGCGCCGATCAGTTTGCGCACGGCCTGGCGGATGGAGGGGGCGCAGACCAGGACGGGGTCAGTGCCGGTGTGGTCCAGCGTGCTGATCGTCGTGCGCACGCTCTCCAGGAGCTGCAGAGTCGTGTCGGGAGCGAGGACGATCTGCGCCGCGCCGTCAGATACCCGCATGCCCTCCAGCAGCTGCTGCTCGAGCCCGGGGTCGAACATGACGACGCGCAGACGCCCGTCTCGGGCGAAGCGCGCGGAGATCGCCGGTCCGAGCACAGCGCGCGCAGCATCGATCAGCGCCGCGGTCTCCGTCGACGTCTTCGCCCGCAGCGCCAGCGCCTCGTAGATGCGCGCCAGATCGTTGATAGGGATGCGCTCGGCGAGCAGACCGGCGAGCACGCGCTGGATGGCGCCGAGACTCATCGTCGCCGGGGTGAGCTCCTCGACGACGGTCGGATGCGTCTGCTTCAGGTGCTCGGTGAGCTGGCGCACATCCTCCAGTGAGAGCAGCCGGTCGGCGTGGGCCTGCACGATGTCGGAGAGATGGGTGATGATCACGCTGGCGCGGTCGATCACGGCGGCGCCGGCAAGGTCGGCCGCATGCGACATCTCCACGGGGATCCACTTGCCCTCCAGCCCGAAGACCGGATCCGTGACCGAGCTGCCGGGAAGGTGCTCGAGCCCTGTGCCGATCGCCAGCAGGTGACCACGGGGAACCGTCCCCCTGCCGACCTCTACGCCGGCGATGAGGATCGCGTAGCTCTCGGACGGGAGGTCGATGTTGTCGCGCGTGCGCACGGGCGGCATGAGGAAGCCGATCTCGATCGCGAGTTTGCGGCGCAGGGACTTGACCCGTGTGAGCAGGTCGCCGGATCCCCCTGCGGCCAGGTCGACGATGTCGGGCGCGAGCGAGATCTCGAGCGCGTGCACCCGCATCCGATCCATCAGCTCCTCCGGCCCCTCGGCCGCGGATTCGCTGGATCGGATCTCGGCGTCCAGCTTGTCTTCGGACTCTCTGGCCGCGTTCGCCGTGACCCGGGACGCCGCGAACAGAAGAGCGGCGCCGATGAGGAGGAACGGCAGGATCGGCATTCCGGGGATGAACCCCATCGAGACGGCAGCCAGACCGGTGATCAGCAGGGCGTTGCGAGACTGCATCAGCTGGCGGCTCGCCGACTGCCCCATCTCCGATTCCGCGTTCTCGCGCGTGACGATCATGCCCGTGGCGACCGCCATGAGCAGCGCCGGGATCTGTGTGACGAGCCCGTCGCCGATCGTCAGGATGCTGTAGGTGGAGAGCGCCTCATCGGCCTCCATGCCGTGCTGCACCATGCCGATGATGATGCCGCCGACGAAGTTGATCACCACGATCACGATGCCGGCGATCGCGTCGCCCTTGACGAACTTCGACGCACCGTCCATCGCGCCGTAGAAGTCGGCCTCAGCCGAGACGTCCGCGCGACGCTTGCGCGCCTCCTCCTCCGTGATGAGGCCCGCGTTGAGGTCGGCGTCGATCGCCATCTGCTTGCCCGGCATCGCGTCGAGCGTGAATCGTGCGCCGACCTCCGCCACGCGCTCCGCACCCTTGGTCACGACGACGAACTGGATGACCGTGAGGATCAGGAAGATCACGGCGCCGATCACCAGCGAGCCACTGATCGTGATCTGCCCGAACGCCTGGATCACCTGACCGGCATGCGCCTCACTCAGGACGAGTCGGGTCGATGCGACGTTCAGCCCGAGCCGGAACAGCGTCGCCACGAGCAGGAGGCTCGGGAACACCGAGAAGTCCAACGGCCGCTTGACGAACATCGCGGTCAGCAGGATCAGCAGCGCGAAGGCGATGTTGAGGACGATGAGCACGTCCAGCAGCCCCGCCGGAATCGGCACGATGAGCAGAAGGATGATGCCCACGACGCCCACCGGCACCGCAGCCTTCAACAGGAGCTGTCTCACGATCCGTCTCGCCTTCTCATCTTCATTCGCATGTGCTCATCTCAGGTCCGGGGAACGCCCGCGGTGTTCATCGTGTGGGTCCCTCGTGCCGATCCGCGACGCTTGAGGTGCTCGATGAAAGCGAGCACCTGCGCGACGGCCGTGTAGAGCTCTTCCGGGATCTCCCGCCCCACCTCGCAGGCGGAGTGCAGGGCTCTGGCCAGCGGGATGTCGCGCACCATCGGCACGCCCGCCTCTTCCGCACGCTCTCGGATCTTCTGTGCCACGATCCCCGCACCCTTCGCCATGACGCGCGGGGCGGACTTGCCCGGTTCATAGCGCAGCGCGACGGCGACATGCGTCGGGTTCACGAGCACCACGTCGCTGTCGCCGACCGCCGCGATCATGCGATTGCGGCTCAGAGCGAGCTGTCGGGAGCGCCGTTGGGAGCGCACGAGCGGATCGCCCTCGCTTTTCTTGTGCTCGTCCTTCGCCTCCTGCTTCGTCATGTGCGTGTGCTTGCGGTTGCGCTTCATCACGACGGCGACGTCTGCTGCGGCGAGGAGGATGCCGACGACCACGGCCACCTGGAGAAGTGCCGCGACACCGCCTCCGGCCTGCTCGAGCAGCCAGGAGATGTTGTGGCTGCCGCTCGCCATCAGCACCGGGACGAGGTTGGACACGACGATCCAGAGGGCTGCGCCGATCGCGAGCGTCTTCAGCAGTGCCTTGACGCCCTCCCAGAGCGCCTGCTTTCCGAAGACGCGCATCAGCCCCGCGACGATGTTGAACTGCTCTCCCCGCAGCGGAACGTTGCGCAGGTGGATCCCGCCCTGCGCCACCGCGGTCGCGGTCGTCGCCAGGAGGACCACCGCCAGAAACGGCAGCAGGATGCCTCCGATGGAGGAGATCGCCGCGCTGAGGGCGTCGATCACGCTCCCCGGGGTGGGGTTCTTCGCGACCGCGGCGACGTCGAGAACCTGGCCGGTGAGCACCTGGCTCGCATTCGCGATCGTCAGCGGCGTCATGATGGCGGCCGCGGCGATGCAGACCCAGGCCGTGAAGTCCTGGCTGCGTCCGATCTGCCCCTTCTTCCGCGCTTCCTGGAGCCGTTGGGCGGTCGCCTTCTCGGTACGCTCCCCGCTGTCGGTTCCGCTCATGAGACCACCCCCATGAGCAGTCGAGCCGCGTCTTCTGCGAGCGCGCCGACGATTCCTGGCAACGCGGCGTATACCAAGCCGGCCAGGAGCAGGGTCAGGCCGATCTTGATCGGGAAGCCCATGGCGAACGCGTTGAGGGCGGGTGCGACGCGGGTGATGAGGCCGAGGCCCACGTCCGCGAGGAAGAGCACGATGAGCAGGGGTCCCGCGATCTGGACGGCGCTGAGCATCATCTGCCCCGCCGCCCCCAGAAGCGCATCGGCGGGCTTCGTGAGGTCGATCATTCCGCTGACCGGCACGGCGTCGAAGGAGCGGAACATCCCTCCCAGCACGAGCTGGTATCCGTCGGAGGCGAAGAGCAGCAGAATCGCCGTCATCTGGAACAGGCGGGTGAACTGCGCTCCGTTGATCGCCATTCCCGGGTCGAACGCCTGCGCCATCTGGAAGCCACCGAACGTGTCGATGAGGTGACCTGCGCCCTGGATGGCGCTGAACAGCGCCATCACGAGAAAGCCCAGCAGCGCTCCCGTGATCACCTGGCCGATCAGCGCCAGGATGAAGGCTCCGGTGTCCAACTGCGTGTAGCCGACGCTGACGGTCGGCGAGACGGCAAGGGCGAGGGCGACGCCGAGCATCGCCTTGATCCGCGTGGGGATCGTCGAATGGTTGAACGGCGGCGCGATGACGAGGAACGCGGTGATCCGCGCACAGGCCAGGGCTGTGGCCTCCAGCCAGAGGAAATCGATCGGGATGAACATCAGCCGCCGTTCAGCAGGCGCGGGATCAGCTCGAACATCTCGTGCGTGAAGGTCACCGTCTCCGAGATCATCCAGTGACCGCAGACCAGAAGCGCGATGCCCACGGCGATCAGCTTCGGGACGAACGACATCGTCATCTCCTGCACCTGCGTGATCGATTGCAGCAGCGAGATCGCGAATCCGACGACGAGCGCGGTGATCAGCAGTGGCGCGCAGAGCTTCGCGGCGAGGATCAGCGCCGACTGACCGATGTCCATGACGGCCTCCGGTGTCATCGGGCACCTCCGTAGGACTGTACGAGCGCCGTGACGACCAGCCCCCACCCGTCGACGAGCAGGAACAGCAGGATCTTGAACGGGAGGGAGATCATCACCGGCGGGAGCATCATCATTCCCATCGACATGAGGGCGCTGGCCACCACGAGGTCGATGACGAGGAACGGCACGAAGATCATGAAGCCGATGAGGAACGCCGCGCGCAGTTCGCTGAGCATGAAGGCCGGCACGAGCGTGTACAGCTCGATGCTCGAGGCATCCGCGGGGTTCTCCATCTGCGCCGCGCGGTACATGAGCGCGATGTCCTCTTCGCGGGTGAAGCCGAGCATCCACTCCTTGAGCGGGGCTTGAGCAAGATCGAAGGCGCGACCGAAATCGATCTGCCCCGCGGTGAACGGAGTCACGGCGATCTGGTTCACGTCCACGAGCACCGGCCACATGATGAACAGCGTCAGGAACAGACTGAGACCGGCGAGGACCTGATTCGGAGGGATCGACGGCAGCGAGAGTGCGTTGCGGGTCAGCGCCAGGACGACGAAGATCTTCGTGAAGCTCGACATCATCAGCAGCAGCGCCGGGGCGACGCTGAGCACCGTGATCCCGAGCACCGTGAGGATGCTGTCGGAGGGTGTCCCGTTGACCCCGTTGATCGTGACGCCTTCTCCGTCCGGCACGGCCAGCGGCTCGGCGGCGTAGGCACCGCCGGCGGACGTCAGCGCGGACACCGCGACGATTCCCAGGGCGATCGCCGTCAGTGACCACAGGCGCCGGCGCGTGAGCGCAACAGCAGCGGCGGCGGGCACGGATGAGGGCAAAGCGGCACTCCGGGATAGGGTGACGTGGCCGATCCGTAGCCGAGGGTGCGAGCAATCCGTGCTCAGAGACGACTATCGCGATGAGGGGCGTGTTCCGTAACCGTGACGGCGCAGGTCCGTTGCACACCCTCCCGGAGGGGCTACTGTCGGGTAGCGGCGGCTATGCCTTCGAATCGGGCGAGGCGGGCGGCGCGACGCTCCCCCACGACGTCCCCGGTGGCGGTCACGATGGTCTCCGCGGGCAGCTCTGCCGAGATCTCCGCGGGAGCCTCCAGGGTGTCCACGACGTTGACACCCCGTTCGGTGACGCCCAGAACGTAACGAACGCCGCTGAACTCCGCGACGACCAACTGCGCACGGCCGCCGAGCCCTGTGCGGGCGACGACCCTGATCTTCTCTGCTGCCTGCGCTCGCGTCCGCGGGCGCGCCGGCCCGGAGGGCGCGAAACGATCCGCGAGCTTCGCAGGCACCAGACCGGCGAGCGGGTTGTTCCGCGTGTTCTGCCCCTTCTGCAGCCGTCGTCCCAGCCACAGCATGAGACCGAGCACCGCCGCCAGCGAGACGACGACCCGGACGACGACCAGGATCTCGTCCATGGTTCAGATGTCCTGCGCGCCGTCGAGGATGCGCTCGACCCGGATCGCAAAATCGCCGTCCGCGACAACCACCGTGCCGTGGCCGATGAGGCGACCGTTGAGCACGATGTCGGCCGGGGATCCGGCGGCGCGGTCGAGTTCGACGACGCGGCCCGGCTCCAGTGTGAGCACGTCACGCACGGGCATCCGCGTGCGGCCGATCTCCACGACCAGCTCCATCTCGACGCCGGCGATGCGGTTCAAACGCATCGGGCCCGACGATCCGCTGCGACGACGCTCATCATCGATGCGAACGGCCGCACGGGCCATGACGGTGCCGTCCTCAGCGACGATGTCGAAGATCTGCGTGCCGGACGCCGTGAAGAACTCCGCGGCGTCAACCTCTTCAGCCTCGCTGAGAGCTCCGGCGCCGAGCACGACCACCGCAGCTTCGAAGATCGGGTGCAGTCGATCCGCGAGGATCGCCTCCGCGGACCCGTCTGCGAGAGCGTCGGGGTCGGCGATCTGGATCGCCAGACGCGCCCCGGGCGTGCCGGTGAAGGTGACGGCGACGGCCGTTCCGATGGCGCTCGGGTCGGTGGAGGCGCTGGGGATCACCGGAACGCTGAAGGGCAGCTTGCCGGCGATGGCAGCGGCGATTGCGGTCTCCTGGAAGGTGCTCATCGGGTGGTCTCCTCATGGATGCTGGTGATCTGGCAGGTGAGGCGCGATCCGCGCGCCCCCGCGGTCGCTCGCGCGATGGGGGCGGAACCCGCCATGAGTTCGAACGGTGTGGTCTCGGAATGCGGGAGGCGCAGCAGATCCCCGGGTGCGAGCTCAAGGATCTCTCCGGCGCCGATCGTCAGCGGAGCGAGGCGCAGCGTGATGTCGAGCGGTGTGGCACGCAGCTGTTCCAGTGTCTGCTCAGCGCTGTGCGCGGCGCCCGTGTCGCCGCTCGTCTCGGCCAGACGATCCACGATCGCAGACACGGGGAGCATCACGGTGGCGACCGTGTCGATCTCGCCCAGACGCATCGCGTAGCGGGCGACGACGACCGGGGCCGCCGCCGAGATGACCTGCATGTACTGCGGGTTGTAGTGCACCCCGGCGAAGACGCAGTCTCCCG
This sequence comes from Microbacterium sp. GW823-FHT02G05, assembly GCF_058797175.1. Classification (NCBI taxonomy): domain Bacteria; kingdom Bacillati; phylum Actinomycetota; class Actinomycetes; order Micrococcales; family Microbacteriaceae; genus Microbacterium; species Microbacterium sp. GW823-FHT02G05. Next base: position 1,505,848 of record NZ_JBXAJK010000001.1, on the reverse strand, counting down.
GCAGCAGAGTGCCGAGGCTGGACGAGAGGTGCTCCAGCGTCTCATCCATCAGGTGGCGCACCAGTGCGTGCTCGATCGGGGTGAAGGTGCGCGACTCCGGAAGAGTCGTGCTCTTGCCCCCCATCATCTGCACCACCCAGAGCAGCGCACTGTCGAGGCCGAACTGGATCACACAGGGCTCGTCACGGTCGGCGAAGGAGCCGGCGATCATCGCCGTGGTCGACGGAAGCGTCTGCGCATACTCCTCGTGGGAGGTGAGGGCCACGCTCTCGAGCGTGATGTGCGTGCGGACACGCACCTTGGCGGTCAGCTGCGAGGACCAGAGCCGGGCGAACGCCTCGAAAGCCGCCTCGAGATGGCGGGTGCTGTCGCGCCCCAGTTGCGCGGGACGGCTGAAGTCATACGCGGGATAACGCTTCGCGGGGTCGTCGAGCACGCTCGATGCGATCATGTCGGCCTCCTGGTACGTGGCGGTCACGGGTCAGCCCTTCACAGGGGCGCCGGACAACGCGGGGATGAGCGCGCGCACGCGCTCCTCCTCATTGGATTCGACGACGATGTCGACGCGTCTGTTGCTCGCGAGCGCTTCGATCGTGTCGCCCTGGACGACAGGTCGGGTGTCGGAGAAGCTCGTCGCTCGCACCCGGGGTCCGGCGACGCCCTCATGCTCGACGAGAAAGCGCGCCACCTGCGTCGCCCGCCCGCCGGACAGCTCCCAGTTCGTCGCGAAGGGCGTCGCGGCGACACGGTGGTCGGCATGGCCCTCCACACTGACTTCGTTGTCGACGCCGACGAGGACATCGCCGATGGCGTTGAGCACGGCATCCGCTTTGGGAGTGAGGTCCGTGCTGTTGTTTTCGAAGAACGTCTCCGCGCCCACCAGCCCGACTTTCAGGCCGCGCTCGTCGATCACGAACGCCACGGTGTCCTGGAGACCCTGCGCGGCCAGTGCGTTATACATCTGGTCGCGCAGCTCTTCGAGCGACTCGTACTCGGCGGCGGCCCGTCCCGTGAGGTCCTCGACACCGTTCTCGTCCACCATCTCCGGGGGGATCACGAGCCCTTCGGTCGTATCGGCTCCCTTGCCGGTGTCCTCCTGCCCGAAGCCCGCGGCGAGGCTGTTGGCGAGCTGCTCGAACTTGCCCTTGTCGATGGTCGACACCGCGAACATCACGATGAACAGACACATGAGCACCGTGACCATGTCGGCGTAGGACACCGCCCATCGCTCGTCGGGCTCGTCGTGGCCGTCGTCATCGAGGGCACGCCTGCCCCGGCGGACTGCGGTCACTGCTCGTCCTCGACGACAGGCGCCTTCTGCTTCCTCTGCTTCGGCTTCTGGCTGCACAGCGCCTCCAGCCGCTCCTGCACGAGGTGCGGAGGGTTGCCCGAGTGGATCGCGAGCGTCCCCTCGATGACGAGGGTCATGCGTTCGATCTCCACTGCGCCGATGCGGCCGAGTCGACCCGCGATGGGGTTCCAGATGAAGTTCGCGGACAGCAGGCCCCACAGGGTCGCGACGAACGCGGCGGCGATCATCGGTCCGAGGTGGTCGGGTTCGTCCAGCTTCTCGAGGACGTGCGTCAGAGAGACGACGGTGCCCACGATGCCGATGGTCGGCGCGTAGCCGCCGAGGGAGGAGAAGAACTTCGAGGCGACGCGGTTGCGGGTGGCGACCGCGGACAGCTCGTCCTCCATCACCATGCGCATGTCTTCGGCGTCTGCACCGTCGGCGAGAGCCTGGAGGGCATTGCGCGTGAAGGCGTCGGGCGCATCATCCAGCTCCTGCTCCAGCGACAGGAGGCCCTCTGCGCGGGCGCGTTCCGCGTAGCCGACGAGGAAGGGGATCACGGCCGCCGGCGTCGTCTTCGGCCCCCGGACCATGCGGCCGAGGCTCGTGACGGCGGTGATCGTGTCTCGCATCGTGTGGCTTGCGATGCCGACGCCGATGGTCGATCCGAGGACCAGGATCATCGGGGCAGGCAGGAGCAGCGCGGTGATGCTCGCGCCCTCCAGGTTGATCATCGCGACCAGGGCACCGAAGGCGATGACGATGCCGATGAGGAATGCGGGATCCATGCTCACGCCTCCGACTGCTGCTGCGCAAGCGTCTGTGCGCTCGCGAGGACGCGCGCACGGTACTCGACGATGAGGTCGATCAGCGCGGGCAGGGACTCCTGAATGACGTAGACCCGTCCGCCGACCACATGCAGCGTGGTGTCGGGTGCCTCGTGCACGCGCTCGATGAGGTCGGGGTTGACCGCGAACCGGGTGTGGTCGAGGCGGGTGACGATGATCATCGAGGGAACTCCGGAAGTGGGTAGGGGTGTCGCTTCCGACTATCGCGACCCGGCCCGTCCTGGGTAACCAGGACGGGCGCGGTCAGGCGTCGGGGGCGCCGGTGACGGATGGGCGTCAGCGCTTGAGGTTGGTGAGCTCCTGCAGCACCTCATCGCTCGTGGTGATGATGCGCGCGTTCGCCTGGAAACCCCGCTGCGCGACGATCAGGTTGGTGAACTCCTGAGAGAGGTCGACGTTGCTCATCTCGAGCGCACCCGAGACCAGGCTGCCGAATCCGGCCTGACCTGCCTCGCCGTACTGGGGCGTGCCCGAGTTCACGGAGATGCGGTAGGCGGTGCCACCGGCCTTCTCGAGTCCCTCCGGGTTGGCGAAGGTGGCCATCGCGACCTTGCCGAGGGTCTCGGTCTGGCCGTTGCTGAAGGTGCCGACGATCGATCCGTCGCTGGTCACGGCGTACGACTTGAGCGTTCCTGCGGCGGTGCCGTCCTGCTCGGTGATCGCCACCGTGCTGAGGTCCGCGTAGCCGGTGACGGCGGTGAGGTCGATCGACATGCTCCCGGCGGTGAGAGTCAACCCGGGAGCCGCCTGCTTGCCGTCGGTGAAGCTGAGCGAGCCGGTGGCGCCGCTGTTCGGCTCGGCCACGTTCCAGCCCGTCGCGGTGCGCGTGAAGACGAGGCTGAGCGTCGTGGCCGCCCCCTGCGCGTCGTACACGGTGACATCGCGGATGAGCTCATCGCCCACCGCCGCCGTCGACGGGAGGTTGCCGGTGACCGCAGCGCTCGTCGTCTCCCGGGCCGCGGAGACCGCATCCAGCGGCAGCGTGATGTTACCGGGGATCTGCCCGCTGTCGACGACGCCGTCCTGGGCCGTCCACCCCTGCACGATCGCGCCGTCGGCGGTGACCATCTGACCGCGTGCGTCGAAGGTGAAGCCACCCGCACGGGTGTACAGCGTCTCGCCGCCGGCGCGGACCGCGAAGAAGCCGTCACCGGCGATCATCAGATCACCGCCGCGGCCCGTGGACTGCGGGGCGCCCTGGGCGAAGTTGGTGCGCACGGCGCCGACCTGCACGCCGAGACCCACCTGCGAGGGGTTGCGTCCGCCGACCTGGTCCGCGGGGATTCCGGGGTTGCCGATGATCTGCGAGAGCGAATCCTGGAACAGGACCGAGGAGCCCTTGAAGCCTGCGGTGTTGACGTTGGCGATGTTGTTGCCCGTGACATCGAGCATGGTCTGGTGCGAACGGAGACCGGAGATTCCGGAGTAGAGCGAACGGAGCATGTGCGGTTCTCTTTCTGGGAAGGTCGGTGATCAGGCGGCCGGCGCGTCGGCCGTGGGCGTGGTGGAGGTGATGGCGGTGAGCGCGTCCAGCGAGACGGACTTGCCGCCGACGGTGACGAGCGGGATCGGCCCGTCGAAGGAGACCTTCGTGGCGACCCCTGTGATCGTGACGCCGTCGGGTCCCTTGTACGAGACCTCATGGCCGATGATGGCCGTGGCTGCCTGACGCATGTTGAGCGCGAATGCCTCGCTGCTCGTGTTCGTGAGCGCCGTGATCTGCTCCATCATCGCCAGCTCGGTCGTCTGCGAGATCATCGCGTTCGTGTCCATGGGGCTCGAGGGATCCTGGTTGGTCAGCTGCGTCACCAGCAGGCGGAGGAAGACCTCACCATCGAGCGTCTGCTTGCGTGCGCTCGGGTCTGTGGTGGTCCCGGTATGGATGGACGTGGGCGGTGGCGTCTGGGTCACAGGTGCAACAGGCATAGGTGATGCCCCTCTCAGGCGAAGGTGTCGAGACCGGCACCGGATGCGGCACCGATCGGGTTCATGGTCAGGGTGCTGCGGAGGGGCTCCGGAGTCTCGGTGAAGGCCTCCCCTGTGCGTCCGCGCTCGGAGGGACGATCTTCGCCGCGTGCGCCGCTGTCGGCGCCGGGGGCACCGGGCTGCCCCCCGCGGTCGTTCGCGCCGAGGTCGCTCGTCGCTGTGGAGCTCAGGCTGAGCTGCGCGGTGGGCATGACGGCGGCGAGATCGCGGCGCAGGTCGACGACGATCGTGCGGAGAGCCTCGCGACCCGACTCGGTGCCGCCGAGCAGTTCCACGCGCACGTCGCCGCCGGCACCGATATGCGCACGGATCGTGACGGGCCCGAGAGTGTCGGGGCTGATGGTCATCGTGAGCTGGTGCGTGCCCGCGGGACGCTGCACGATGCTCATGAGGGCGGGGGCGACCTGCGCGGCGACGGTGCGCGGAAGGACGCTGACCGTGTCGAGATCCGCCGCGGCCGGCGTAGCCGGCACGGGGGCCGCGATCGGCGCCGCAACCGCGGTGACGGCACGGTGCGTCGCAGCCGGCACGTCGGTGTCGGCAGCGGTCTCGGCCGATGGGCGCGCACCCGGAGCCTGCGGCGATGCGGGGTCAGGCTCGGCACGTACGGTCGTCGCCGGATCGGTGCCCGTACGCGCCACCGGTGCGGGGGCGGGGGCTTCCGCTTCGACGACGCCGCTCGCTGCAGCCGGTGCCGCGGCGACCCGCGAGACGGGGCTGTTCATCGCCGGGACGACACCGCTCGCCGCTGGCGCACCCACGACGCGCTCGACGACGACGGCAGCGTCCGGGGTCTCCGTCAGCGCCGTGGCCTCGGGGGGCATCGACACCGCGTCCGAAGCCGGAACTGTCGGCCGCTGCCACACGGGCGGCTGGTCACGGAGAAGGGCCGGGAGCGTCTGCGCGTACTGCGGAGGGTCGGCGGGCATCGACACCGGCACCGGCACTGGCACCGGCACTGTCGGATGTGCCGCCGGGGAGGCACCTGACGGGGCCGACCCCGCCTCGCCCGGCACCTCGCCGTGCGACTCGGTCTCCGCGGGGACCAGCGCGGTCTCCGCCTCGGTCACGTCGCGGAGCTGTGCCTCGGCCTGCTGCAGAGCCAATCCGAAGACATCGTCGCCCTCTGCCGTCGGCGTGGCGGCTGTCGATCCCGCGGGCGAGGACGACGGCGTGATGAGCGTGAGCAGCGGAGTCATCGACGTCATGCGTCCTGCCCTCCACGGCGCACCGTCATGACGACGGCGATCTCGTCGAGCGCGCTCTGCTCGCGGTCCCGATCCGCCTTGTCTGCCTCACTCTGATGCGCGGACTCCAGGCGCTCCAGTCCCTTGAGCTCCCGACGTGCGGCGACGTGGGTCGTCTGGGCCTCCGCCTGCTCCGCTGCTGCCAGTTCCGTGAGGGCTCGCAGATCCGCGAGCATGCTGGCGCCGGCTGATCGCGCAGCGGCCATGGCCAGCAGCGTTGCGCCGTCTTGGATCTCGGTGCCGATGGCCGCAACCGATTCCTCCGCCGTCAACACCGCTGCCTCCGCCTGTCTGTGCCGTTCGCTCGCGAGCGACAGCTGCTCGGCCGCGATGCGCTCCTGAGTGCCGCGCACGCGCAGCAGTCCTGCCAGCGGGAATGCCATCAGATCAGTCCTCCGAAGTCGTGGGTGAGCGCGGCCAGGCGACGCCACGAGTCCCCCGCGTCCGCCCGGTCGTCCATGCCCTGTGTCAGGAACCCGTCGATACTGCCCGCGTGGGTCAGGGCTGCGTCCACAAGGGGGTTCGCGCCTGGCCGGTAGGCACCGATGTCGATGAGGTCGTTGGCGCTGCGTCTCGCGGCGAGCACACTGCGCAACGTCACGGCGTCTTTGCGCTGCTGCGGCGTGGTGATCTTGGACACGACACGCGACACCGAGCCCAGAACGTCCACCGCGGGGAAATGACCGCGCACCGCGAGTCCCCGATCCAGCACGACGTGCCCATCGAGAAGCCCACGAGCCGCGTCGGCGATCGGTTCGTTGTGATCGTCTCCGTCGACCAGCACCGTGTAGAGGCCCGTGATGGATCCGATCTCTCCTGTGCCCGCGCGCTCCAGCAGCCGGGCGAGCACCGAGAAGGTCGACGGCGGATAGCCTCGCGTCGCCGGAGGCTCACCGGCGGAGAGTCCGATCTCGCGCTGCGCCATTGCCACGCGGGTGAGCGAATCCATCATCAGCACCACGTTCTTGCCGTCGGCACGGAACTGCTCCGCGATCCGCGTCGCGACGAACGCCGACCGGAGCCGAGCCATCGCCGGCTGGTCGGAGGTGGCCACGACCACGACCGCCCGCGCACGCCCCTCGGGGCCGAGGTCATCCTCGAGGAACTCTCGGACCTCTCGTCCGCGCTCCCCGACGAGCGCGATGACGATGACGTCAGCGGTGGATCCGCGGGCGATCATCGACATCAGGGAGGACTTTCCGACGCCCGATCCGGCGAACAGCCCCAGACGCTGACCGGTGCCAACGGGAGTCATCGTGTCGAGCACACGCACGCCCAGGCCGAGCTGGGTCTGGATCCGCTGACGCTGCATGATGCTGGGCGCCTCGTTGTCCAAGGGGACGTACAGCGCGGACGGATCCACGGGCCCCTTGCCGTCGATCGGACGGCCGAGCCCGTCCAGGACGCGCCCGAGCAGCGCCGCCCCTGTCGGAACCTGAAGAGCGGCGCCCCCGTGACGCACACGGGCCCGTGCGGTGATCCCATCAACCGGGCCGAGCGGCATGCACCGTGCCGAGACGCCGTCGACCGCGACGACCTCTGCGTCCACAGGGCGCTGTCCGGCCGTCTCGATCTGCACGCGATCACCGACGGCGGCGTCCAGACCGAGCACTTCCACGCCGAGTCCGACGACGGCCTTCACCGTTCCGGAGCGCTCCGGTGCCGCCGCGCGCAGGACACGCTCCCAGGTCGCCGTACTCATCCCGATGCCCCCTCGGCATCGTCGACGCCCGCACGCGCGCTGCGCGCCCGGGCCAGGGCCCGCGAAACCCGGGTGTCCACCGCGCCGTGCGGAACCTCGACGATCGCTCCGCCCGCGTCGACGTGCCCCGCGGCGACCACCTCGATGCCGTCGAGGTGCCGCGACTCGTGCGCGGCGAGCTGGGAGAGATCCCGCTCGTTCAGGCTGACGCGGATCCATCGGTCGATCGGGACCTCGGCGACGGTGCGGCGCAGCGCATGCGCGGCCGATCGCGCGGGGTCCGACAACTCCGCGTCGAGGATCGTCTCGGCGAGTTCGACGGCGAGACGTTCGATCTCGTCCACGGCCATGGCCGTGAGCGCCTCTGTCTGACGGTGGATCTCCTCTGCCGCGGCGCGAAGCGCCTCGAGCCCGGAGGCGACACTGCGGCGGGATGACTCCTCCTGCGCGCGCAGGCGCTCCTGATCGATCAGGTGCTGCGCGCGATGCTCTTCAAGAGCGATCCTGCGCCCCTCTGCGAAGCCAGCCGCATGTCCTCTGACACGTGCGCGCTCCGCTTCTCCGCGCGCGTCCGTGGGAGCCCCGCCGACGCGAGGGACCACCAACGGGGTGAAAGCGGGATCGGGCACGACACATCCTGAGAGGTAAGTGGCTCGCCGATCCTTGGCGCGATGTCGAGCAATCCATGCTCTCTTCCGACTATCGCGACATGGAGCGGGCGCGTAACCTCGCCGCACTGCCGCGATCGTGGTTTCTACTCGATCAATTCGTCCTCGTCCTCGCGCGAGATGTGGATCTGCTCGGACGCCTCGAGTTCGCGGATGATGCGCACGACTTCGGTGCGTGCTTCGTCGACCTGACGCATCCGCACAGGTCCCAGCGTGCGCGTCTCCTCTTCGAGGTTCTCCCGGTTCCGGACGGTCATGTTGCGCGCGATCACTTCGCTGATCTGCTCATCGGCGCCCTTGAGCGCCATCGCGAGCATGCGCAGATCCATGCCTCGCAGCACGAGCTGTGCGTCGCGATCCTCGAGCCGGACGATGTCGGCGAACGTGACCATCCGGCTGCGGATATCTTCGGCGAGGAAGAGATCACGCTCCTCCAGACCGGTCAGCAGCGCCTTCTCCAGAGCTGTGTCGGCGCGGTTGATGATCTCCACCAGCGGCTGCACACCTCCGATCGCCTCATGCATGTCGCGCATCGCGAAGACGCCGGTGCGTGAGCGCAGCGACTCGGCGACGATCGAGATGGCCTCTTGAGTGGCCGTTCCCATCGTCGCGATCGCCTGGGCGACATCGGTGCGCAGCGGATCCTGCAGCTCGGCGAGGACCGCCGCCGCGCGATCGGCTCGGAGGTTCGCGAGCACCACGGCCACGGTCGTCGGCAGCTCGCCCTCGAGGACGGTCGCGAGCTGTCCGGGATCCGCCGCGTTGAGGAAGTCGAACGAGACGCTCCCCTGCGACATCACGCGTCCGACCATGCCGACCGCCTTCTCGCGGCCGAACGCGGTCTCCAGCAGCCCGGTCACGAGATCCTGTCCCCCTCGCGAGGGCACGGCTCCGCCCGCTGCGATCCGTCGGAACTCGCCCAGCGCGCGCGCCGTGGTCGCGACGTCCACACCGCCCAGCTGCGTCAGTTCCGCAGCGAGAGCTTCCGCGCGCTCCTCGCCCAGGTGTCGGAGCACCTCGACGCTCGCCGCGCGATCGAGGTTGAGGAGCACGATCGCTGCCTTGCGGAGCCCGGAGATCGCGGGGGCCGCGGCCTCTGCGGGACTCTGGGCCACAGGGGGCGCGGGCTCCGACTGCTCGTCGCGAACCGCGGTCGCCGCGGTCGCGCCGCCGAGCAGGCTCATGCCCTGGCCTCATCCATCATGTTGGCCAGTGCACTCGCGATCACCTGCGGGTCGCTCTTGGCCATCTCGTCGATCTCCCGACGCCGACGCTCGACGAGCACCTGATCCACCTCTGGCTCCTCTTCGATGTCCAGCCCGATCTGCGGCAGCACCTTCGGTGGGACGGATGCTTCCAGCGGCGGCTTGGACAGGCCCTTGAGCGCGCGCAGCTTCTCCTCCTCGGTCTCCGTCAACGTCGCCAGGTACTCGATCGGACCGGCATCGGTGTAGGCGACGCGGTGCTTCTTGCGGTGACGCATCACGAGGAACACGACGAGGACGATCGCGGCGAGCAGAATCGCACCGCCGATGATCGCCGAGCGGAGCAGCTCCTGCTGCAGCTTCGCAGCCTGCTCCGCCTCCGCCGCGGCGAGCGCGGTCTGCGCAGCCTGCGCACCGGTCTGGCTGAACGACACGAACTCGACGGCGACGGTGTCGCCGCGTTCCGTGTCGATTCCCGCGGCGGTCGCGACGAGAGCCTCGATCTGCGCGGCGGTGACCCCGGTGACGGCTTCGCGGTTCAGGGCGATGCTGACGGTCTGACGGGTGACCTCGCCCGCGGGGGTGACGGTCTTCTCGGTGGTCTTGTTCACGGCGTTGTTGCGCGAGGTCTCTTCGAGCTCGTAGGACCCAGCCCCCTCCGCGCCGTTGGGGACGGCGATGTTATCGGGTCCGAGCACGCCCGTGCCGACCCCGGGCCCGCCGGTGTAGACCTCGCTCTTGATCTGCTCCGCCGCGCTGAGGTCTCCGTCCGGCGCGGTGTACGTCTCATCGAGGCGCTCCGATGTCGAATTGGCGACGTTGGCCGACACCGTGACGGTGGCATTGCCCGGGCCGACGATGGTCTCCAGCATCTTGTTCACGGCGAGCGCGACCTTCGACTCATGCTCGGAAGCCTGGGTCGAGGCGCTCCCTGTGAGTCCTGCGCCCACCGCGGAGAGGACGTTGCCGTTGTGGTCGGTGACAGCGACATCCTCGGGGCGCATGCCTGCCACAGACGCGCTGACGAGGTGGACGATCGCCTGCACCTGGTCGTTGTCGAGCGCGCGGCTCTGCGTCTTGACGAACACGGATGCGGTGGGATGCTGCTTCTCGGAGACGAAGACACTCTCCTCGGGGATCGCCAGCTGCACACTGGCGCTGCTGATGCCCTTCATGGCGCTGACCGTACTCGCGAGCTCCCCCTCGATCGCGCGCTTGTACGTCACCGACTGCTGGAACTCACTGGCCGTCACGCCCATCTCATCCAGAAGCGTGTAGCCCGCCCGGTTGTCGCCCGGAAGACCGGATGCGGCGGCCGCGAGGCGCTGCGTGTAGACCTGCGCGTCCGGGACGAGGATCGTGGCTCCGCCGTCGGTGAGTTCGTATCCGACACCGGCGGACTTGAGCTGCTCCACCACCGCCGAGGCGTCCGCTGCGCTCAGCCCGGTGAACAGCGGGCTCATCTGCGGTTTCGCAAGCCAGGATCCGAGCGCGATGGCACCCATGACCAGCAGCGCGACGCCGATCAGAGCGATCGTCCGCTGGGCGAGCGAGAAGCCGGAGACGATCTGCTTCGTGCGCTCGAACGAGCTGGTGAGCATCTTGGGCATGGCTTAGGCCTGCATCCGCATGATGTCGTTGAACGCCGCGACTCCCCGGTCGCGCACGGCGACGACCAGGTCGAGAGTCACCGACGCCCGCGCCGAGGCGATCATCGCCTGATGGATGTCCTGCAGGTCACCGGTGACCGCATTCACGGCGAGTTCGTTCGAGGTCGACTGGAGCTGCTGAAGGTTCTCCATCGCCCCGGTGAGCGACGACGCGAATGCTCCTGCGGTGGCCGGATCGGCACTCCCGGTGCCCCCGGCGACCTCGGCGGTCTCGAAGCTCAGTGCTCCGAGTCCGCTGACCCCGGAGACACCGTCGACCGACAGGCTCATCCGTTGCGTCCGATCTGCAGGGCGGCCTCGTAGGTGGTCTTCGCGCGATCGACGACGGCGGCGTTGGCCTCGTAGCCCCGCTGCGCAAGGATGAGCATGCTCATCTGATCGCCCAGATCGACGTTCGGGTACTGCACGTATCCCTGTTCATTGGCGTACGGGTGCTCTGGGTCGTAGACGAGCTTGGCTGCGGCTTCGGACTCGACGACACCGGTGACGAAGACACCCGGCCCCTGGGTCCCCGCCTGCACGGTCACGAGCTTCTCCCGGAAAGCCTCTCCGCCGGCGGGGGTCGCCGTGTTCACGTTCGCGATGTTGTCGCTGAGGGCGTCGAGCCACTTGCGGTGCACGTTCAGGCCTGTGCCGGCGATGCCGATGGCGTCGAAGGTCATGCGGAGGCCTGACCGATCGCCTTGGTGATGGAGGCCGCCTGCCCGCTCAGTGCTTGACTGGCGAACTGGAACCGCAGCACGGTGTCGATGTTCGAGAGGGTCTCGGTGTCGAGGTTGACGTTGTTGCCGTTGAGTCGCGTCGGCTCGAGGGAGCGCTCGACAGTGGGCTGTGCCACACCGGAACCGCTCTCGACGGCACGGCGCAGGGCGTCTTCGAACATCACTCGCTGGGCCTGATAGCCGGGGGTGTTGATGTTCGCGATGTTGTCGGCGATCGCGCGCTGACGCAGCGCGAGGCCGTCGAGCGCGCCGGACAGCGCATTCGCAGTTACGGAATCGAGCACAGGGAACTCCGGATGTGGGGAGACAGGCCGATCCGTGGCCGGGAGTCGAGCGATCCGTGCTCACTGACGACTATCGCGACAAGGCGCGACGGGCGTAACCGATCGGTCAGCCTTCGACGTCGAGGTACACAGGGGCGTCCGTGCTCGGCGTCGCCACACGTCGGAGCGCAGCGAGCTCCCGTGCGACCTTCGCCCGCGAGGTGATGACGCTGTTGATCATCAACTGCTGGCGAGCGAAGATGTCCTCCGCGCGCTCGCGCACCTCCTCGGGCATCGGCCCTGGCGGCTCGTCGAAGCTCTGCGGCTCTAGCGTCTCGTCGGCGGCGTCGAGCGCCCGCTCGAACTGATCGAGCAGCTTCAGCCACGCTGCGAGGTTGTCCGACACCGCGGTCACGCCTGTGCAGATGCTGCGGCTACGGGTACCCGCTCCAGCGTGGCGGCGGCCTGGTGCCACGCGTCCCGCAGCGGGGCGACGAGCGCACGGCACTCCGCGGCCACCTCGCTGTTGCGCGTCACATTCGCCAGAATCAGCCGACCGCTCACGAAGACGTACAGCGAGCGGAGTCCCTCGGCGCCGTCCCAGGCATCCGTCAGAGACGAGGTGAGCTCCGCGACGATCTGCTGGGCGTGCGTCAGGTGGGTGGACGCTGCGGACCATTCCTGCGCTTGGAGTGCGGCGTGCCCCCGGTCGATGTCGACGAGCAGCCGGTCGTAAAGCATCGTGAGCAGACGCTCGGGCGAGGCCGAGCTGACCTGCAGTTCCAGGTACTGCTGTTTTGCACGTTCCAGCGAAGCGTTCATCGGGTGATCTCCGTGTCGTTCGGGCGAGAGGGAAATGCCGGAGGCGTCGATCAGTTCTTCGGCGTGAGCCCGGCGAGCTGCGAGCTGAGCCAGGAGGATTGGGACTGCAGCGACGACAGCTGCACCTCAAGCTGCGAGTAGGTGCGCTCGAGCGCGCTGCGACGCTGCTCCAGGCGGATGTCCCAGCGCTCGACCTGCTTCTTCAGGTCGCGCACCTCGGTCTCCTGACCTGTGATGCGAGTCGTGAGCAGGCCGTCGTACTTGTCGGAGTACTGCTTCGCGACGTCCTCGACGCGTCCCGCGATCTGCGAGAACACCGCCTGTGTCTTGTCCGGATCCTCCGCCATCGCGGCCGCGAACTTCTCCGCGTCGAACTGCATCACTCCGGACTTGTCGAAGGAGATGCCGATCGTCGACGGCGACGTTCCGTCGACGGGCGCCTGCACTGCGGATGCCAGTGCGCCACGCAGCGCACGCACCGTGCTGTCGCCCGTGAAGACGCCCAGCGTGGTCTTCTGTCCCGTGTCGCCGACGGTGGCCTTGGAGCCCTTGTCGATGCCCGCGAGGATCTTCGAGATGATCGCAGTGAACTCCTGGGCCACCGCGGTCTGCGCCTTCGGATCCGGAATGACGGTGATCGTGACCGGGGTCCCGCTGACCTCGGAGACGGTGACGTCGATGCCGTCCGCGACCGTGAAGGTGTTGCTCGCCCCGGTGAGTATCTGCTCGGCAGAGGTCCCCGCGAACAGGCGAATCTGAGCGTCAGCACCCTGGCGAAGCAGCGCGGCACCGGCTGCGGCGGTCACATCCGTGGAGGTGCCTGCCGTGACATCGGCGGGCGCACCACTGTGCAGGGTGAAAGCGCCGGCCGCTCCCGTCTCGGTCGCGGTGAGCTGCAGTCGGGAGAGCGGCGCGCCGGAGGCGTCCACGCCCGCAGGGACGACGGTCGCGGACACACCGGCACCGGCGGCGTTGATCGCCTTCGCCAGGTCCTGCGGGCGCCCGCCGGCGGGCGTGATCTCCTTCATCGTGCCGTCGGCCGCGACGAGCGTGAACGTTCCACCCCACGCGTCCGCTCCCGCGGCGGCGGTGACGACGGAGTGCGCCGTGGCCACGGCGTCGACGACGATGCTGGTCGAGAAGGCGGTGGCCGTGGACCCCGCGGTGACGGTGACGGACTCCGCGGACGAGCGCGGCGTGAACGCGGCCAGCGAGTCGGCACCTCTGGCCGTCTTGGCCTTGTCCATCAGGCTCTGCAGCGACGTGTTCAAGGACTGGAGGTTGCTGATCACCGCGTTGCGGTCTGTGATCTTGTTGCTCAGCAGCGTCTGCGGGATCGCGCTCACCTTCATGAGCGAGTCGATCAGCTCTGCCGTGTTCAAGCCGGATACCAGGCCGTCGATCTTCATGCTCGGGTGCCTCTCTGCGGTGCGTCGGTTCGGTCCTACGGGAAGACGCCCGGGCGGGGTGCAAGACCTCGCCCGGGCGTCCTGTGCGCCTCAGGCGCGGGGGCTCAACGGAGCAGCTGAAGAACGCCCTGGCCCGACTGGTTGGCCTGAGCAAGCATGGCGGTACCGGCCTGCTGCAGGATGTTCGAGGCGGTGTAGCGCACCATCTCAGCGGCCATGTCGGTGTCCGCGATGCGGCTCTTCGCGGCAGCGAGGTTCTCTGCCGAGACCTGCAGCGAGTTGATGGTCGACTCGAAGCGGTTCTGCGCTGCACCGTAGCCGGCGCGAGCGGTCGAGATCGCCGCGATCTGCGTGTCGATCGTGCCGATCGCTGCGAGGCGCGATGCGGCGTCGGTCTCAACGTCGATGGCGGACGCTGCGGTCGCGATGGTCGTGACGTTGGTCAGCGCCACGGCGATCTGGTCCTGTGCGGCATTGTTGCCCGCACCCACCTGGAAGGTGAGCGAGGCGTTCGAACCGTCAAGGAGCTTGATGCCGTTGAAGTTCGTCGACGCAGCGACACGGGTGAGCTCGAGGCCCAGCGCGTCGATCTCGGTCTGGATGGCCGTACGCGATGCCGCGTTGTTCGAGTCGCTACCAGCCTGGACGGACAGGTCGCGCATACGCTGCAGGAGCGAGTGCACCTCGGTGAGGGCACCTTCTGCGGTCTGGATGACCGAGATGCCGTCCTGCGCGTTGCGGGCTGCAACGTTCAGGCCGTTGACCTGCGAACGCAGACCCTCGGAGATGGCGAGGCCGGCAGCATCGTCCGCAGCGCGGTTGATGCGCAGACCGCTCGAGAGCTTCTCCAGCGACTTCGACACGTCGTTCTGGTTGGCGGAGAGGTTGCGGTACGCGTTGAGTGCACCGACGTTGGTTGCGATCTGGTTTCCCATGAGAATCCTCCGTGGTTATGGGGTTGTCTGCGGGCCCATCCGTGGGCCTGCATATCCGACATTCGCGACCCGACACCGTCCGCGTAACCAGAATCCGGAACTTTTTTGCGTCGCTCGACAACCAGACCTGCGTGGGTCGGTCGCGAGTGCACGCTGTCCCCTCGCGCGCCGGGGTCAGTACGTCGCCAGCAGCTCCTGCGGCGCGCTCCCTGCAGAGGTCATGGTCTCTCGCATCAGGGCGAGCGCCGTGCGCCGCAGCTTGGACACGTACGCATGGCTGACGCCCATCTCCTCCGCCAGATCCTTGACCATGCGGTCCTCCAGGTAGATCCCCCGGATGATGCGCTGACTCGTCTCGGGGAGGGACGCGATGGCCTTCAGGAGCATGGTGCGATTCTCCGAACGCTCGGCCGCATGCTCCGGGAGGATGACGCTGTCGGTGAGATTCGCACTGTGGTGGCCCTCCCCCGCTTCGACGTACTCGTCGAGGCTGATGGCGCTGGACACCAAGTCGTCGAGCCGGCGGATGCGGCTGACCTCGTCGACGGTCATCCTCGCCTCCGCCGCGAGCTCCGCGATCGTCGGCGTGCGCCCGGTGAGCAGGGCGAACGACTCCGCGGCGTCGTTGACCTGCCTGATCTTCGTGCGGCTGTACTCCCCCGCCGGATCCGCCGCGCGAAGCTCGTCGAGCATCGACCAGTTGATGGGTCCGCGGGCGAAGGACCCGAACGGAACGCCCCGGCTGGGGTCGAAGGTCATCGCGGCTTTCGCGAGTCCGAGTCGCGCAGCCGACAGCAGGTCATCGAGCGAGAGGAGATCGGTCGTGCGAGCCTTCTCCACTGCCAGGTAGACGGCGAGGGGCATGTTCTCTCGCGCCAGCTGCTCCGGATTCGGCGCGGGTGGCGCATCCTCATGGTGGTCAGCGGAGGGGGATGAAGTTCTCGACAATGTCACTCCGCTGCTAAGAATGCTCGTTTACGAGGAAACGTAGCATGTTTCATTCGAAACCCGGTATCACGCCCTTCGGCACGCAGCACCAGCGTTTTCGGGCCTGACGAGCATGCCAGACAGGCTCTCGCACCGGGGCTGGAAACGCCGAAAGGCGCGAACCGAAGTTCGCGCCTTTCGTGAGGATCACTCCCACTCGATGGTTCCCGGGGGCTTCGACGTGACGTCGAGAACCACACGGTTCACATCGCGCACCTCGTTCGTGATGCGGTTGGAGATCTTCGACAGGACGTCGTAGGGCAGGCGCGACCAGTCGGCCGTCATCGCGTCTTCCGACGAGACCGGGCGCAGCACGATCGGGTGGCCGTACGTACGACCGTCGCCCTGCACGCCCACCGAACGGACGTCTGCCAGAAGCACCACGGGGCACTGCCAGATCTCCTGGTCGAGGCCCGCCTTGGTGAGCTCCTCCCGCGCGATCGCGTCGGCCTCGCGAAGGAGGTCGAGACGGTCGCGGGTGACCTCGCCGATGATGCGGATGCCGAGGCCGGGGCCCGGGAACGGCTGACGGCCGACGATCGCCTCGGGGATGCCGAGCTCGCGGCCGATCGCGCGGACCTCGTCCTTGAACAGGGTGCGCAGCGGCTCGATGAGCTCGAAGTCGAGGTCGTCGGGAAGCCCGCCCACGTTGTGGTGCGACTTGATGTTCGCGGTGCCCGCACCGCCGCCGGACTCGACGACGTCGGGGTACAGGGTGCCCTGGACGAGGAACTTGATGGGCGCGCCACCGGAGGCCTTCGCCTCTTCGACGAGGTCGCGCTGCACCTGCTCGAATGCGCGGATGAACTCGCGGCCGATGATCTTGCGCTTCTGTTCGGGGTCGGTGACGCCCGCGAGGTGACCGAGGAACGTGTCCTCCGCCTCGACGGTGATCAGACGCACACCGGTGGACTCGACGTAGTCCTTCTGCACCTGCTCGCGCTCGCCCTTGCGCAGGAGCCCGTGGTCGACGAAGACAGCCGTGAGCTGGTCGCCGATCGCCTTGTGCACGAGCGCCGTGGAGACCGCCGAGTCGACACCGCCGGACAGGGCCGAGATGACGCGCGCGTCGCCGACCTGCGCGCGGATGCGCTCGACCTGCTCGGCGATGACGTTGTCGCTGTTCCAGTCGGCGGCGAGACCCGCACCCTTGTGCAGGAAGTTCTCGATGACCTGCTGGCCGTGGTCGGAGTGCTTGACCTCGGGGTGCCACTGCACGCCGTAGAAGCGACGCTCCTCGTCGGCGAAGGCCGCCACAGGGGTCGCGCCGGTCGACGCCAGCACCGCGAAGCCCTCGGGGGCGCGCGAGACCTGGTCGCCGTGGCTCATCCAGACGTTCTGCTCTGCGGGTTGCCCGCTCAGCAGCGAACCGCCCTCGCCAGCAAGAGTCGCGTCGGTCGCGCCGTACTCGCGCAGACCGGTGTTGGCGACCTCGCCGCCGAGCGTCTGCGCCATGACCTGGAATCCGTAGCAGATGCCGAGCGTCGGAACGCCGAGCTCGAAGACCGCCGGGTCGAGCTGAGGAGCACCCTCTTCGTACACGGACGACGGTCCGCCCGAGAGGATGAGCGCCACCGGGTTCTTGGCGGCGATCTCTTCGGCCGTCGCCGTGTGCGGCACGATCTCGCTGTAGACGCCGGCCTCACGCACGCGGCGAGCGATGAGCTGCGCGTACTGTGCGCCGAAGTCGACGACGAGCGCGGGGCGCTGTGCGGTCGAGTTCGCGTTGGTGTGATCGGTCACCGGGCACCTTCCGTAGCGGGGGTTGCAGAGTCAGAAGCGGATGCCTCGGCGGATTCGCGCTCGGCAAGATAGGCCTGCACGTCGCGCACCACGATGGCCTCCATGAAGAAGGAGAGCAGCGGGACGACACCGCCGAGGGCGAGCAGAAGGAAGCGCAGGAACGGCCAGCGCATGAGGCTCCACACGCGGAAGCAGGCGAAAAGGTACACGACGTAGAACCAGCCGTGCGCGATGAGGATCAGCAGCGAGAGGTTGATTCCGTCGCCGGTCGATTCGAGCCCGTCAGGGCCTTCGACGGCCTCGGCGAACCAGAGGAATCCTCCGCTGCCGCCGAGGAAGAGTTCGAGGTGCAGCGGCGTGTACTTGAGCACCATCTCGGCGACCAGCAGAAGCAGCATGACGCCGGTGATGATCGAGGCGATCTTATAGAACTTCAGCGCGCCGCGGATCGCCGGAAAACTGGCGACTTTGGGTTCGGGCATGTGCTCCAGTCTAGCCGCCCTGCGCAGGCGTCCCTGTTGTCCTCCCAGGGCGCGACGGAGGCCGTCGGGATCGCGTCCCGACGGCCTCCGCGCTCAGGCGTGCGCGCCTCAGAACCAGCCGGAGATCAGGTCCCACAGCCAGTCGATGAGGTCGCGGATCACGGATGCTCCGCCTCCGCGGTTCACGGTGACGGTGGCAGTCGCCTCGTCGCCGTCGGCCTGTGACACCGCGACGGTGTACTTGCCGGGCTGCGCCTTCTTGGGCACGGTCACCGCCGTCTGGAACGTGCCATCCGCCTGGACCGTGACCTCGCCGACCGTGAGCGCCGCGCCCTTCTTGGGCCGCAGCTGCACCGTCACCGTCTCGCCGGGAGCGTAGCCCTCGCCGGTGATCGTAAGCGTCTTGCCCGCGGCCACCTTCGTCGAGCCGAGCGCGATGGCTCCGGCGAACTCGGCCTCACCGGCGATCTGGAACGGCACCTGCGCGCTCGTCCCGGTCTCGGCGACGGCGACGGTGAGCTGCTGCGCACCGAACACGCCCGCAGGCACCGTGAAGCTCAGCGATGCCCGACCACTCTCATCGGTCGTGTCGACGATCGACGCATCGATGGGCCCGGATGCCAGCTCCGCACCGTCCAGCGACAGCGAGACACTCGTCGGCACCGGCTCCCCCGCGCTGAAGCCCAGCGAGGAGAGCGCGACGGTCACGACATCACCCGCGCTGTAGCCATCCGCGTCGGGTGGGCTCAGCGTCACTCCCACCGCCCGCTGGGCGAGGTCGGGAGTCGCGGTGCCGTTCGCGTCGAACCAGTCCACCATCGACGCGAGATCCACCTTGCCCGTGTCGACCTTGTTCTGTCCCTCCGCGAAGGTGAAGAAGTTGTCTCCACCGGCCGCGAGGAACGAGTTCGCCGCGACCGTGTAGCTCGCTGTCGCATCCAGGGGCGTCCCGTTCAGGGTGATCGAGGTGATCCGCGACCCGGCAGCCGCGCTCGGGTCGTACGTGTACACGAGGCCCTCGGACACACCGAGCTTGAGGAACGGCCGGCTCGCACCGGCGGGCTGCCACTGCTCCTCGAGCACCTGCTTCACCTGCGCGCCCGTGAGCTGCAGGGTCATCAGAGTGTTGGCGAAAGGCTGCACGGTCGCCGCTTCACGGAAGGTGACGTTGCCGTCCGGATCCCCCGCCGCGCTGGACGCGTAGGTGAGGTTCGCGCGGATTCCGCCCGGGTTCATGAGTGCGAAGTCCGCACCCGTGGACCACTTCTGAACGTCGGCGACGAAGTTGCCGATCGTCGACTCGCCACCCCGGTTCTCCGTCTTGCCGTCGCTCTGTCGCGCCCGGTTGAAGTCGGCCGTGATCTGCCCCACCGAGACGGCGCCGAGAACGTCGGCCTCGGCTTTCGCCAGGTCGACGATCGCCTGCACCTCGGGAACCGCCGGGTACAGCGGCACCCGGTTCTCGGTGAGCGGCTTGATCTCGTTGACAATCGAGAGCAGCTCCTTGGTGTTCGGATCGACCTGCAGGTTCATCAGCCCCACATTCTCGCCGTACTGCCCCGCCGAGACGACCGGGCGGCCGTCGATGACGTGGTTGTACGCGAGGTGCGTGTGCGCGGAGACGATCGCATCGACGTCGGCGTCGACCCCGTAGACGATCTCGCCGAGCGGAGAGGTCGGCGTGATGCTGGCGACGTCGACGCTCGCAGCGCCTTCGTGCACGAGCAGGATCACGACATCCGCTTCGCCGTTGGAGGGATCGCCATCACGCAGGTCATCGGCGGTGGCGTTGACCGAGTCGACGATGCTGCGCACCTCGAGGTCGGCGATGCCCTCCTTGGAGACGAGGGAGTCGAGATCCTCAGTCACCGCTCCGACGAAGCCCACCTTGACGCCGTCGAGCTCGGTGACCCACGACGGTGCCAGCGCGGTCTCACCGGTCTCGGTGAGGAACACGTTGGCCGAGATGTACTCCCAGTCGGCGCGATCCTGCACGCGGTCGCGCAGATCTGCCCACCCCTGGTCGAACTCGTGGTTGCCCGCGGCGCTCACGTCGAGGCCGGCGGCGTTGAGCGCGTCGATCGTCGGGTTGTCATCCTGGATGAAGGAGGTGAAGGTGGATGCGCCGATGAGGTCACCGGCCGCTGCGAACACAGTGTTCGGATTGGCCGCACGGAACTGCTGGACGGCACCCGCGAGCACCGCAGCGCCGGCAGCGGCACCGTCCGCTTCGATCCGACCGTGGAAGTCGTTGATCGTCACGATGTCGATGCTGACCGGCGGGGCGGTGGCGCTCACGCCGACGATGATCGGGTCGTGGTCGCTGGAGCGGAAGGGCGTCCCGCTCTCCGCCGCGCCGAAGGCGTAGCCGCGGTCGCTCCACTCCGGAGAGTTGATCGTCCACACGCCCGTGCCCGTGATCGACGATGTCAGCGACGGCGAGGCGATCACGTGATCGAGCGAGCCGAGTTCACCGTCGAAGGTGTAGGTGTACTGACCGTCGGTCGTGTCTGCGACGAGGTCGCTCCACCCGGCGTCCGTGAAGACGTCGATCGGATCTTCCTCGCTGTAGGCGTTGAAGTCCCCGACGAGCAGGATGTCCTCGGAACCGCTGGCGGTGGCGAGTTCCTGCGTGAACGCGAGGACGGACTGCGCCTGGGCTACACGGTCGGCGTTGAAGAAGCCCTGGCCGTCGGCCGGCTCCGCACCGGCGCCGGACGGCGGCGACTTGGACTTGAAGTGGTTCGCGACGACGGTGACGACGCGGCCGCCGATGTCGAAGGCCTGGGCGATCGGCTCGCGGGCGTTGCCCCAGACGGTCTCATCCGTGACGGTCGCACTGTCACCCTGCGGTGTCACGGCGTCCTTCTTGTAGATGATCGCGTTCGTGATCGCGTCGGTCGTCGTCGCATCCTGCAGCGCCGCGGGCGTCGGGACGTAGGCCCAGACATCGGAGCCGGCATCCGCATTCAGCCCGGCGACGAGGTCCGCGAGCGCCTCATCGACCGTACCGCCGAGGATGATCGAGTTCTCGATCTCCATGAGGCCGACGATCTCGGCGTCGAGGCCGTTGATCGCGGTGACGATCTTCGACTTCTGAATCGTGAACTGCTCGGCGTCCGCGGCACCACGGGCATCCGGGTTGTCGCTCTTGAGCGTCGTGAAGTAGTTGAAGACGTTGAACGCTGCGACCTGCACGTCACCGCCGACGGCGGGCGCGGTCTCCGGGCGCGTGTTGCGTGCCGAGAATCCGGCCTTCTGCGCGGACGGGGTGGCATCGTCGATCGGAACAACCGGCTGGAGCCGCCAGTCGTCGAAGCCCCACTGCAGGACGTAGCCGTTGCTTCCGAAGTCCACGAGGTCGCCATTGCGCACGACCGTTTCGGCCGTGAAGTAGGGCTGCTCTCCGGGGTGGTTGCGGTTGGAGATCTGAAGTGACCACGCGTCATCGAGCAGGATGCGGGAAGCGCGGTTGGCAGCGGTGATCGCCGCCGCATCGTCTCCCGGCTGCACCTGCTCGGTGCTCTTGACGTTGAGCTCACCGGCATTCAGCCAGAGCGTGCCGAAGTTGTAGAGCTGGTGGCTGGATGCGAGCAGGTAGTCCCCGGTCGGCGCGACGAACATGTTCTCGTACGCTTCCCGGTCGGCACCCTGCACCGTGGTGGGTAGAGGCGTGACGGCGGGGACGCCCACATCCGCGGTGAGAACGGAGACGCCCTCGACAGCGACGGGGCTGATCTGTGTCTGCCCGAAGTACTCGCTCACGGAGCCGGTGACCGAGACGAGGTCGCCGATCGCGAGGGTCGGCGCGAGCGCGCCGAGGAACACGAAGATGCCGTCGGATGCTCCCGGCGTCGCGTCCGCGTCGCCGCCCGAGCCCGCCGTCTGGATGACGATGCCGCGGTATCCACCCGTGCGGTGGTCAGCGGTCACGATGCCCTCGACCGTGACACTCTGACCGACAAGCGGTGAGACGTCGGTCGTGCCCTGCACCTCGGCGATGGAGTGCGTCGCCGGCGCGGACAGGGGCGCGGGCTCGACGGGCGGAGCGGGCGTGTCCGTCTCCGCAGGCGGCACTTCAGTTGCAGGTGAGGTCGGCGCCGTCGCATCCGGATTCTCTTCCGGCGCGGCGGACTCGTCCGGGGCCGGGGACTCCGTCGCGACGGGAGCGGGTGTCTCCGGCGCCGGGGTGGTCGTCTGCTGGTCCGCGGGTGGCGGTGTCTCGGCAGCGATGGCGGGTGACGCGGCGAACGCTCCTGCAGCAAGGGCGATCGTGGTGGCGAAGGCGAGGGCGCCATGACGCCCCTTCCGCCAGGACGGAGACAGTGCGCGGTGCGCACCGTCATCTGGGACAGACATCATCGACAGTCTCCTCGGTCTGGTTGACGCTTCCGTCGGGCCCTTGTGAAGCCCGTCGGATGCGGCGGCCATATGAGTCCCCCTCACCGCACGCACGATGCGAGCCTACGAAAACCTGTGAGTCACCTCAATGGGTCTTCACGCACTCGTCACCGGATGGTCATCCACGGTCGAGGACCACGGCTGCGTGAAGCAGGCGGCGCCTGACCGCAACGCGCCACATCCCCGCAGAGCGGGGTGAAGCGCGAGCGAAGGAAGTAGACGATTCGGATGATGTGTCAGGCGATGATGCGGGCGAGTTTTCGGATGCCTTGGGAGATTTCGGCGGAGGAGGCTGCGCCGTAGGAGAATCGGAGGAACGGCGCCGGGGGTTCGTTGACGAAGAAGTGTCGTCCGTCTCCGACGAGGACCCCGGCGGCGTAAGCGTCGGCGCTGATCTGCCTGGTGTCGGCACCGTGGGGCAGCCGTGCCCAGAGGTGGATGCCCCCGGTCGGCACGCTCTGAATGCGAATGCCCGGCAGGGTCTCGCGGATCGCGTCGGCGAGGACGTCGCGGCGATCGGTGAGTTCAGCGCGCACGCGTTTCAGGTGCCGTGGCCAGGCGTTCGAGGTCAGCAGGCTCAAGGCGATCTCTTGCACCATCGGCGCGACGCAGAGGTCATCGGCGGCGCGGGAGGCGCGGAGCCGATCGCCTGCGGGGCCGCGAGCGATCACCGCGCCGAGCCTGAGCCCTGGCGAGGCCGGCTTCGAGAGTGTGGTGATGGTGACGACGTGACCATTGGGGTCTTCGGTGATGAGCGGCAGCGGTGTGCGTCCGTCGAGGCCGAGGTTCCTGGCCCAGTCGTCTTCGATGATGAATGCCCCATGTCGGGCTGCGAGATCGAGTACCTGCGTGCGGCGTTCAGGGCTGAGCACAGCACCAGTCGGGTTCGCGTAGCTGGGTTGCAGATAGATCACGCGGGCGTGGGTGCGTTCGAGTTCGTGGGCGAGGCGCTCGACGATGATTCCGTCTCTGTCGGCGGGCACGGACGCGATCGTCAGACCTGCGCTTTGCGCGGCGAGGATCGCTCCGGGGTAGCTCGGACTCTCGGTGATCACGGTCGAGCCCGGTTCGGCGAGTGTGCGCATCGTGAACACGAGACCCTGCTGACCCCCGGAGACGATGAGCACATCGCCAGGGTCAGCCCGATAGTCGGCGGCAAGGACACGGCGCAGCTCTGGCGACCCTGCGGGCGGGGTCATCATCCAGGCCCGGTTGCTCTTTGCTGCACGTGAGCCGATGCGGTGCAGTTCGTCGATCGGGAGCAGTTCTGGCGCAAGATACCCCCAGGAGAGGGGGATGTGCTCCGGTGTGCCGTATCCGCCGAGGCGTGAGGCACGGTCTGCGTCCACGCGGGCAGGGCCGAGGGCCTGCGACTGCCATGCGAAATCCGGCTCGGAACGTCGCCCGCGCTCGGCAACGAACGTGCCCCGGCCAGGTTCCGCACGCACCAAGCCCAGGGCGCTGAGTTCCGAGAGGGCAGCGGAGACAGTGGCGGCGCTCGCCTGAAACGCCTTGGACAGTTCCCGTACCCCGGGCAGCTTCTCTCCAGCGGGTGCCGTGCTGATCCGCTGATGCAGCAGAGCCGCAATCTCCGACGCTCTGTTATCGTTGGACATGAGGCTAGTAGATAACGTTACTCACAACTTTGCAAGTCCGTTACGGTACCGCGCCACCCTCGTCGACCGGGCAGCGCGGGCATGAGCCGTATCGCCGTCATCATGCGGGACGTCTCGGTCTCCGCCGTGGTCGCCGGATTCCTCTCGGCGCTCGTCAACTTCGCCGGGCCGTTCTTACTCGTGCTGGAAGCGACCCGAGCAGCGGGTCTTGACGAAGCCCAGACTGCTTCCTGGGTGTGGGCGCTGTCGATCGGCAACGGCGTCTGCAGCATCGCGCTCAGCCTCTTCACCCGCATCCCCGTCATCGTGGCATGGTCGACGCCGGGCGCTGCGCTCCTCATCGCGTCCCTGGGCGGCTTCTCGTTCGCCGAGGCCGTGGGCGCGTTCCTCGTGGCGTCGGTCGCTGCGGCTATCGCAGGATTCACGGGCTGGTTCGGGCTGCTGCTCTCCAAGGTGCCCGGCCCGGTGCTGCAGGCGCTGCTTGCTGGCATCCTGCTTCCCTTTGTCGTGAGCGCAGTGGGAGCGTTCGTGAGCGCTCCGCTGATCGCGGGCAGCATCGTGGTCACGTTCTTTCTCGGCAAGCGCTTCTTCGACCGCTTCGCGGTGCTGGCAGCTCTCGCCGCGGGCCTTGCAACGACCTGGGCGACCGCGTCGTTCCATGAGGTCACGCCCTCACTCACCCTGAGCGGCCCGGTGTTCACGATGCCGGTCTTCACGCCTGCCGCGCTGGTGAGTGTCGCGCTGCCGCTGTTCATCGTCACGATGGCGTCGCAGAACGCGCCCGGCCTCGCCCTGCTGCAGTCACAGGGCTACCAGCCGAATGACCGACTGCTCGTGGGCACGATCTCCGCAGTGTCGGCGGCCTTGGCACCGTTCGGCGCGCACGGCATCAACCTTGGCGCGCTCACCGCCGCAATCGCTCTCGGCCCCGAATCCCACATCGACCGCACCAAACGCTACGTCGCTGGTCTTTCGGGTGGCCTCACCTACCTGGTGGTCGGCGCCTTCGGGGGAGTGCTGGTCGCGGGGTTCCAGGCGATCCCTCCGGAAACCGTCGCTGTCGTTGCCGCCGTCGCGCTGATGGGTTCCACGCTCACGGCGCTCACGGGCGCCATGCACAGTGACACCCGCACGGGCCTCGCCGCGATCACGACCCTCGCGGTGACCCTCTCAGGAGTCACCATCCTCAGCGTAGGTGCGGCATTCTGGGGCCTCCTCGCGGGCAGCGCCGTCTGCTTCGCGCTCGCCCCACGCCGCAAACGCCCCCGGCAGACCGACGCGGGAAAGGAGGCCGTCGTGGCCGCATAGACGAGCATCTCCCTCCCTTTTCAAGGAGTCGGCGCACACCACAGGTCACTTCGCACGATGCGGTCGCACCGGCTCTGCCCCTCTCAAGACTGAAGGACACATCAATGACTCCCACGATCGCACCGACCGTTCGCCTCCTCTCGCCTGCCGACGAGGATCAGTGGCGCGTCCTCTTCCGCGCCTATCGCGACTTCTACATGCTCGAACCATCCGAGGACATCGTCTCGCGCGCCTGGGGCTGGTTCATGGATCCGTCCCACGAGTGCAAAGCACTCGTGGCCGAGGCTGACGGCCGGATTCTCGGCTTCGCTCACCACCGACGTTTCTCGTCGCCCTACACCGGCACCAGCCACATCTTCCTGGACGACCTCTTCACCGTTCCCGCAGCCCGTGGCCGCGGCGTCGGGCGGGCACTCATCGGGCGCCTCACCGATATGGCCGCCGCAGAGGGGCGCGCCGGGGTGCAGTGGATGACTGCGGACGACAACCACCAGGCCCAGACCCTCTACAACACCCTCGCCACCCGAACCACCTGGGTCACCTACGACGCCAGGCCGACGTTGAGATGACGCTCCACTGCGCCGCGTTCCTCCGCCCACAGCACAGATGCTCACCCGTGGGGTCGAACTCAGATCGCCTGCTGCTCTTCGAACTCCTCGACTTCCCGCTCCCACTCGTCCCGCGCCAGGCGGTACCAGAGATAGAAGGCGAAGCCGGCGAAGATGACCCACTCGGCCGCGTAGAAGACGTTGAGCCAGTTGATGGGCGAGCCTTCGGCGGGGGCGGGAGACGCGATGTCATCCAAGCCTCCCATCGCGGTCGTCGACGCAAGATACGGGCGGTACACAGAAAGCCCGTCGATGTCGCTCCAGCGACTCAACAGCGCCGCGGGAGACATCCGGGTCAACAGGAACGGCTCGGCCCGCGGCGGGACCACGGCGCCTTCGTCCGAGATGATGCGTCCGGCAACCTCGATGACGGCCCCGTCCGCTGACCTCTCCAGTTCCTCGACAGCAGCTTCCGCCGCCGCCCGATCGGCGGCCCACCCGGCCGCGACAGCGAGAGACGTCGGCTCCGCCGCATCCGCGAGGCGCAGCTGTCCGGTCACCCAGTAGCCCTCGACACCGTCATTGAAGCGCGAGGCGATGATCACGAAATCGCCGGGTACCCAGGATCCGCGGGTCTCGACCTTGTGCCCCACGTAGGGCTCGGGAAGGTACTCCCCTGGCTGCACGACCTCATCGAGCGGGCGCTGGGTCTCGGTCACACCCGCCGGCGGCGGATCGGTGTCGATCGCCTGGCCGAGCTGCCACTGTCCCAGCCACGCGAACACGCCCGCAACGACCAGACAGAGGAACAGCATGCGAATCCACTTGCCGCGGAAAAGCACCTCACGCAGCGTCGGGGGAAACGCCAAAGGGGTCGTCACGAGCAGAAGTCCGTCAGACCTGCTCGTACGGAGCGAGAACGACCTCGACGCGCTGGAACTCCTTCAGGTCGGAGTACCCGGTCGTGGCCATCGACTTGCGCAGCGCGCCGATGAGGTTCGCCGTGCCGTCCGCGACCGGAGCAGGTCCGTAGAGGATCTCCTCCAGGGTTGCCACACCGTCGACCGCGACGCGGCGTCCGCGCGGAAGCTGCGGGTGGTGGGCTTCGGGACCCCAGTGGAACCCGCGACCCGGAGCATCCGTCGCACGGGCGAGAGCCACACCGAGCATGACCGCGTCGGCACCCATGGCGAGCGCCTTGACGATGTCACCGGAGGTGCCGACGCCGCCGTCCGCGATCACGTGCACGTACCGTCCGCCCGACTCGTCCAGGTAGTCGCGGCGCGCAGCGGCGACATCGGAGACGGCCGTCGCCATCGGAGCGTGGATGCCGAGAGTTGCACGCGTCGTCGAGGCAGCGCCACCGCCGAAGCCGACGAGCACGCCCGCCGCGCCCGTGCGCATGAGGTGCAGCGCCGCCGTGTAGGTGGCTGCGCCGCCGACGATGACGGGAACGTCGAGGTCGTAGATGAACTTCTTGAGGTTGAGGGGTGCTGCCGCGCTCGAAACGTGCTCTGCCGAGACCGTCGTACCGCGGATCACGAAGAGGTCGACGCCCGCGCTCGCGACGGTGTCGTAGAACTCCTGCGTGTGCTGCGGGGTGAGCGAACCTGCCACCGTGACGCCGGCGGCGCGAACCTCATCGAGACGCTTCGTGATGAGCTCGGCCTTGATGGGCTCGGAGTACAGCTGCTGCATCCGCACCGTCGCCTCCGCCTCGGGGAGGCCGGCGATCTCTTCCAGCAGCGGCTCCGGGTTCTCGTAACGCGTCCACAGACCCTCGAGGTCGAGCACGCCGAGTCCGCCGAGCTGGCCGAGCATGATCGCCGTGCGCGGGCTAACGACGGAGTCCATCGGCGCGCCGAGAACCGGGATGTCGAAGGAGAACGCGTCGATCGTCCAGGCGGTCGACACATCTTCCGGGTTGCGGGTGCGCCGCGACGGCACCACCGCAATGTCGTCGAACGTATATGCGCGACGCGCGCGCTTGCCCCGGCCAAGTTCGATTTCCATGCTCACCCCTCCAGCCTACCCGGCCTGCTCAGCGGGCCCGGACGACGCGGGTCTCGTCCCACACAGGTTCATCCGACTCATACACGGCCCCGTCAGAGCCGAAGACGAGGAAACGATCGAACGAGCGCGCGAACCAGCGGTCGTGCGTGACCGCGAGCACCGTCCCGTCGAAGCGTGCGATCGCCTTCTCGAGCTCCTCGGCGGACTCGAGATCGAGGTTGTCGGTCGGCTCGTCGAGCAGCAGCAGAGTGGCTCCGGCGAGTTCCAGCAGGAGAACCTGGAAGCGCGCCTGCTGCCCACCGGAGAGCGAGTCGAAGCTCTGCTGCGCCTGACGCACGAGGCCGTAGCGGTCGAGCGCGGAGCTGGCGGCATCCCGAGGCATCCCGGCGCGCCGCTCATCCCCGCGGTGGAGGATCTCCAGCAGCGTGCGACCGACGAACTCGGGGTGCGCGTGCGTCTGGGCGAACAGTCCCGGCACGACTCGCGCGCCCAGCACCGCGCGCCCGGAGTGCGCGACCGCGCTGAGCTGCTGCCCCGTCGATGTGATGTGCCCCAGCGAGGGGTCGGGGTCGGTTCCACCGCGAGCGAGCAGCCGCAGGAAGTGCGACTTCCCGGAGCCGTTGGATCCCAGCACCGCGACCCGGTCGCCGTACCAGATCTCCGCGTCGAACGGGCGCATGAGCCCCGTCAGCTCGAGAGCCTCCCCGATGACGGCCCGTTTGCCGGTGCGCGCTCCCCGCAGCCGCATGTCGAACTCCTGCGCAGGAGGGCGCTCCTCCGGCGGTCCCGCCTCCTCGAACTTGCGCAGACGCGTCTGCGCCGCCTGGTAGCGGGACGCGAAGCCGTCGTTCGCCGAGGCCTTGACCTTGAGATTCGCCACCAGCACGCGCAGTTTCTCATGCTGCTCATCCCAGCGACGTCGGAGCTCGTCCAGCCGATCCATCCGCTCGCTGCGCGCCTGCGCATAGGTCGAGAACCCGCCACCGTGCACCCACGCGGTCGCCCCGGCGCCTCCCGGCTCGAGTGTGACGAGCCGGTCGACCGCGCGATCCAGCAGCTCCCGGTCGTGCGAGACCAGCAGCACCGTCTTGGGCGTCTCCCGCAGCCGCTCCTCGAGCCAGCGCTTCGCAGGAACATCGAGATAGTTGTCCGGCTCGTCGAGCAGGAGCACCTCATCAGGGCCCCGGAGCAGCGCCTCGAGGGCGAGGCGCTTCTGCTCCCCGCCGGACAGCGTCACCAGCTCGCGAAAGCGCGCGCGCTCATAGGGGATGCCGAGAGCCGCGATCGTGCACTGATCCCAGATCGTCTCGTGCTCGTAGCCGCCGGCATCCGCGTACTCGCTGATCGCCGCGGCGTAGGCCATCTGCGTGTCGTGCTCATCACGTTCGATCAGCGCGTTCTCCGCCGCCTCCAGCGCGTCCGCCGCCGCACGGATGCGCCGCGGCGCAACCCGGATGAGCAGCTCCTGCACCGTCCGCCCCGCCTCGCCGTGCCCGACGAACTGATCCATCACGCCGAGACCGCCGTCGATCGTGACGACACCGGCATCGGCGCGCTGCTCGCCCCGGATGATCCGCAGCAGCGTCGTCTTCCCTGCCCCGTTCGGCCCGATCAGGGCGCTCGTCGACCCCGAGCCGACGCGAAAGTCGACCTCATCGAGCAGCGGTCTGCCATCAGGCAGCGTCAGCGAGACGCCAGAGACATCGATGTACCCCACGTGCGTGGCCATCCTTCCGCCCGCACGGTAGCCGGATGCCGAATGGCGAGCCGACCAGGCTATCAGCCGGAGTGGCCTGCACGCACATCCTGGCGAGCCGAAGGTCTCAGACCAGCGCGCCCGTCGTCGGAACGGGATTCTCGAAGATGTCGAGCACCGGACAGTGCGCGTCGACGATCTGACGCAGGTTCTCGTACTCCTCCGGGGTGTTCGGCCCCGTGATCTCGACGCTCACACGCACACCTTGGAACCCGGCGCGCACCGATTCGTCGATGCCGAAGATCTTGCGCACGTCGAGGTCGCCCTCTGCGGTGATCTCCAGCTCGTCGATCGTGAGACCGAGCGCCTGTGCGTAGAGACGGAACACGACGACCTGGCAGGAGACGAGAGCGCCCAGCGCGTACTCGACAGGGCTCGGCGCTGCGTCGTCGCCCGCGAGACCGGCCGGCTCGTCCACGAGGAAGCGATGCTTGCCCGCGCGGATCTCGGTCGCCACGGACCCGACGGCGCGACCGGAGACCCGCGTCTTCAGCTGCGCGTTCGCCGGACTCGCGGCGATGCGCTCGCTCCAGGCTGCGCCTGCGGCGTTCAGGCGTGCGGCGCGCTCGTCGTCGGAGATCGCCGGAAGGGCGGTGGGCGGATCCAGAAGCTGTGTCATGTCGCGAACCTATCCACAGCGGATGCCTCGCCGCGCCCCGCGCGTCATGTGAAGTCATCCCCGTGTCACATGCCGTCATGCAGCGTGTCGCCCCGTCGTGCGCGCAGGGGGTTTCCCCGCGACCCGCTCGCCCCCTATCCTCCAGGTACTGCCCCTCTGAAAAGGAGTCGTCATGTCCCTGCCACCGAACTACGATCCGCAGAACCCCGAACGACCCGCAGACCCGGTCGGCGAGGTTCCGCCCGCACCGCCTGTTCCGCCGGAGGCCGCGTCCGTGCCGCATGCGCCGAGCGCCGATCCCGCTGCGCCCGGCTACGCAGGTCCCGCCGGATACGCGACACCACCTGCCCCCGGGTATCCGCCTGCGGATCCCACTCCCGGCTATCAGGGTGCGCCGGCGTCCGGCTATCCCGCTGCACCGCCCGCTCCCGGCTACGCGGCCGCGCCGTCCGTTCCGGGTCGAGGACTGGCCATCGCCGGACTCATCTGTGCGTTCCTGGTCGCTCCCGTCGGCATCATCCTGAGCATCATCGCTCTCGTGAAGCTCAACAAGAGCGGCGGCAGCAAGGGCATCGCCATCGCGGGCCTGATCATCGGCATCCTTGTGACGATCGCGTGGATCATCGGCATCATCCTCACCGTCACGCTCGCCGCAGGACTGCTCGGCAACGTGATCGAGATGTGCTCCCAGCTCGGCCCTGGGGTGTGGGACGTGAATGGCGTCACCTACACCTGCGAGTGATCGCAGCAGCCCCGAGGCGCCCCGTCACCTTCGGGTGGCGGGGCGCTTTCGTCGCCGCATCGCGCAATCCACGCGCGGTGCGCGCATAGCGCGCACGACCCGCGCACAGAAGCGGTTTCGCATCCTCGGCCGGCAGATACGCTCCGTTGTCTACCCCCAGAGAAGAAGGAATCGCGATGACGTCGCCCACCACTCCTGCCCCCGTTCCCGCGCCCGCCACGGTCCCGGCCGAACCCGCGCGCGGCCTCACGATCGCCGGTTTCGTCCTGGCGTTCCTCATCGCCCCGCTCGGAGCGATCCTCAGTATCGTCGCCCTCGTCAAGATCAACAAAGCGGGCGGGACCAGCAAGGGCCTCGCGATCGCGGGCATCATCATCGGCGTCCTCGGCACCATCGGATGGATCGTGACGATCATCGTCAGCACGGCCATCCTCGGCGCAGCGGTCGAGATGGTCGGCACCTGCCTCGACCTGGGTCCCGGCGTCTGGGACGTCGACGGAACAACCATCACCTGCGAGTAGCGCACCGCGCATACGGCGTCGTTTCGTCTCGCAGGAGACGGCGCCGTCGCTGCGCACCTGCTCTCAGGCGGCGTAGCGCCCGGACGCCACAGCGCGGGCGCGCGCCTTCGCGGCTTCCTCTTCGCGGTTCTTCGGAGGGCGCACCGCGACCAGATCGTTCAGCAGATGCTGCGTCGCATGCGCGATCTCCGCGACGGCGCGATCGAAGGCCTCCTGATTCGCCTTCGACGGCCTGGTCGTCCCGGCGACCTTGCGCACGTACTGCAGGGCCGCGGCCTGCACTTCATCGGAGGAGGCTGCGGGCTCGAAATTATGAAGGGTATGGATGTTCCGGCACATACCCGCACGCTACGCTGGGGCGCGAAAAGAAGGAAGGGGCGGATGCATCAGCATCCGCCCCTTCCGGTGTCCTTGACTACTTCTTGTAGTTCGGCGCCTCGACGACGATCTGCACGTCGTGCGGGTGCGACTCCTTGAGCCCGGCCGCCGTGATCCGCACGAACTTGCCGCGCTGCTTGAGCTCTTCGATCGTGCGCGCGCCGACGTAGAACATCGACTGGCGCAGACCACCGACGAGCTGATACGCGACGGCGGCGAGCGGGCCGCGGTACGGCACCTGGCCCTCGATGCCCTCGGGGATCAGCTTGTCGTCGCTGGGGACGTCGGCCTGGAAATAGCGGTCCTTCGAGTACGAGGTCTGCTTGCCTCGCGTCTGCATCGCACCGAGCGAGCCCATGCCGCGGTACTGCTTGAACTGCTTGCCCGACTGGAAGACGATCTCACCCGGCGACTCGTCGGTTCCGGCCAGGAGCGAACCGAGCATGACCGCATCCGCGCCGGCGACGAGGGCCTTCGCGATGTCGCCCGAGTACTGCAGGCCACCGTCTGCGATGACCGGAACGCCCGCGGGGCGCGCAGCCAGAGACGCTTCATAGACCGCCGTCACCTGAGGCACACCGACACCCGCGACGACACGCGTCGTGCAGATCGAGCCCGGACCGACGCCGACCTTGACCGCGTCCACACCGGCGTCAACGAGTGCCTGCGCACCCTCACGGGTCGCGACGTTGCCACCGATGACATCGATGTGCGCGAACGACTCGTCGGCCTTGAGACGCTTGACGAGGTCGATGACTCCCTGCGACTGGCCGTTGGCCGTGTCGACGACGAGCACGTCGACGCCCGCATCACGCAGTGCCTCGGCACGCTCCCACGCATCACCGAAGAAGCCGATCGCCGCGCCGACGCGAAGCCGCCCCTGTTCGTCCTTCGTGGCCAGCGGGTACTTCTCGCTCTTATCGAAGTCCTTGATCGTGATGAGACCGGCAAGCTTTCCGTCACCGTCGATGAGCGGCAGCTTCTCGACCCGGTGCTTCGCGAACAGCGCGATGACCTCGCCCGCAGCGACGCCGACGGGCGCCGTGACGAGGTTCTCGCTCGTCATGACGTCCTTCACGAAGGTGGACTGACGCTCGAATCCGGAGACGAAGCGCATGTCGCGGTTCGTGATGATGCCGACGAGGCGACCGTCGGAATCGACGACGGGGAGGCCGGAGATGCGATACTGCGCGCAGAGTGCGTCGACCTCGTCGACGGTCGCGTCCGGCGAGGTCGTGATGGGATCGGTGATCATGCCCGACTCGCTGCGCTTCACGCGGTCGACCTGCGCGGCCTGGTCGGCGATCGACAGGTTGCGGTGCAGGATGCCGATGCCGCCCTCACGGGCCATGGCGATCGCCATGCGAGCCTCGGTCACGGTGTCCATCGCGCTGGAGAGCAGCGGGGTGGCGACCGAGATGCGACGCGTCACGCGCGAGGAGGTGTCGGCCTCGCTGGGGATGACGTCGGTATGCCCGGGCAGGAGCAGCACATCGTCGTAGGTGAGGCCGACGAATCCGAAGGGATCGGGCTGGTCCATAGGGGGCTCCTCTCGCGCCGACGGCGCGGTAACACACTCTCGCGTGGGAACGTCTGCGTCCTGGGAACGGGATCAACTCCCGTGCTTGCCTATTGTAAGCGCGGTCGCTGACTGTTCATTCCCGGATACGCGAAACCGCCGCCACGATGACGTGGCGGCGGTCGCGAAGACGGCCCGCGAGTCAGACGACGGGAACGGTGGATCCGTTCGACCCGGTCACGGCGCCACTGCCGCCGGAGAGCACGACTCCGAAGGCTGCCTGACCGCCGACCGCGGTGTCGCCGCTGCCGTAGGCCCAGAGCCGAGGCGTCGCCAGCCGCTGGCTGGTCCCTGCCGGGATCGGCTGCGGCGCCGCCGCGAGCACGACGGTGTCCGCCGTGATCGATACGACTGTCCACTGCACGATCGACTGGCGTCCGGACAGGGTCTGCCCGACAGTGAGCGCGGAACCTCCGTTCGAGGTCGCGAAGGTCACGGGCTGCGTCCACGCGCCTGTCGTCGTGAACGTCGCGGTCAGCGGCGGAAGCGTCGCCGTACCGGTGCCACTGACCTCGACGAGGTAGTAGGCCTCTTCTCGACCCGAGAGCTCATTGGTGGCATTGGTGTAGTTCACCGTGCCTTCGGAGCCGTTCTCCGACGGGTCCGACGGCCACACGACCGTCCCGCCGGAGGCAGCCGCCATCGGCAGCGCGACCGCCGCGGCGACCACCGGCACAGCCCACGCGCCCGCCTTCACGACGGTGCGCCGCGAGACCTCTCGGTTCGCAGTCATTCCGTTCTGGTTCATGGTTTCCCCTCACTTCCGGGAGACTCTCCCGCCTCCCCCGGCGACTATGAGAGCCGAATCGGCACCGTCCTCAGCGCGGTTGCCGGGAATCTGTCGCTTGGTGTGTGCGAGGTGGCGCGTGGGGTATGACTTCGGACGGTGCCGGCCTGCTCACCACCCCCTGACGTCTGCCGGCCGCTGAGTGATCCGCGCGCAGGCGCGCGGGTGAGGGCATCTGCTCCGCGGCCATCGCTCGCGCGAGGCTCGATCCGTTGCTGAATCCCACCTGACGAGCGATCTGGTCGATGCTGCTCGCGACGAGCAGGGGATCGGTGAGGAGCGCCGTGGCGGACTCGACGCGGACGCGCCGCAGTTCACCCCGAATGGTCTTGCCCTCCGCGCGGAACTCCCGTTCGAGCTGGCGCAGCGAGAGGTTGACCACGGCCGCGATCATCGCCGGCGTGAGGCTGGGGTCGGCATGACCCTCCCACATCGCGGAGATCGACCTGTTCACGAGCGAGCGCATGGGCCGCAGCTGGCCGGTCGTGTTCATTCCGACGAGGACTGCTCGGAGCATGTCACGCAGAAGAAGCTCGAAATGATGTCCGCTCTGGCCGCGGGCCTCCGGAGCGTGGAAGAGGGTTGCGGCGAAGCCTGCGATCGCGGGAAGAAGCGACTGCTGCCGCAGAACAGGAGACACATCGGTCTCCTCTAGATCATCCGCGCCCAGTGCAGCGCGCGGCACCGTGACCGTCACGAGCTCACAGCCTCCGCTCGTCCGCATCGGCACGACCGCGCGCCCGCCGGCGATGAGACCGTCCCCGGCCCTCAACGCCTGCGGCTGGCCGTCGACCAGAATGCGCAGGTCACCCTTTCTCACGATGCAGAGGCGGACCGTGCCGCCGCGCACACGAACGGCGGGGAGCATTCCCGGTCGGTGCACGTCGGCCGACACGAGGCACGCACCGACATGCGCATGGGCGCGAGGAGTGAGAAACATCGAGGTCTCCAGCGGAGACGCTTTGCCGGCCCTGTACGGAGCGGCTGGGGTAGAGCTCCCACAGAGCGCGACGAAACGCCGGAATCGGGTAGTTGACTTCCAGACTCCGCCGAACGCGGGCGCTGCGGGTCGAGTCGGCATCGACTTCATCCCCGATTTCACCCGTGGACTCACCCGCTGGGACAGCCAGCAGGAGGTGAGCTCTGCCTCAGAGCATCTCCTCGCGCAGATACCCCTGCCGTCGTGCCGCCGACACGACCTCATGTCGTGACCCGACCTGAAACTTCCGGTAGACGCTCGCGGCCTGCGACTTGATGGTGTTGATCGAGAGATGCTGCCGCGCCGCGATGACCGCCAGCGGGTCCCTCGTCGCGAGCTCATGCAGCACGATCCTCTCCCGAGCCGTCAGGTCGATGCGGAGGAGCACCGCACCGAAAGGATCGGGAGTCGCGTCAGGAAGGGCGATGTCGACCGACTCCGCGATCGCGTGGAGATCCGGCCCCGGAATCATCATGAATGGCGAGCGCATACCGGTCGTCATTGCCAGTGCGTGTGCGCGCCGCAGCGACAGCTGGGCCGCCTCGGGTGCGCCGAATCGATGCTCGTGCACGGCCAGGAGCACAAGGGCGTTCGCCCGTGCGCGCGGCCAGAGCGGAGGACCCGCAAGCACATCACGAAGACTCTGACGGGCATCTTCTCCGCCGGAGAGCAGCGCAAGGCGTGCGCGCACCAACTGCAACGGAGTCGAGGAGCCCGTGTCGCCGTCGAGGATGGCACGTGCACGCGCGTACTCTCCCGACGCGATCGCGAGATCGGCCCGTGCGGCATCGAGCATGGACATCGCCGCAGAACTGGCCGGCCGTCCGTGATTCTGCATATGCAGCCGCTCGATGTCGTCCAACCCGATCTGGGGTTGGACGGCAAGATGCGCGAGCGCAAGCGTGCTCAGCGCGAACGCCCAGTGCTCGTTGATCCAGAGCTGCGTCTCGATCTCCCGCAGGAGTCCGAGCGCGTCGCGCGGATGTCCCTGCTCGATGCGAACGATCGCCTGGGCGAGCACGTAGGGCAGGTGCGGCGGAACGGGATGATCCCGATCGAATCCGTTCGT
Organism: Microbacterium sp. GW823-FHT02G05; assembly: GCF_058797175.1. NCBI lineage: Bacteria > Bacillati > Actinomycetota > Actinomycetes > Micrococcales > Microbacteriaceae > Microbacterium > Microbacterium sp. GW823-FHT02G05. The sequence goes on along the minus strand of NZ_JBXAJK010000001.1, from coordinate 1,469,552 downwards.
CTGCTCGAGAATGCTCGCGGCGCGTTCGCTCTCGCCGCGAACCGCATAGGCGAAGGCGCGCAGCCCCCGGCGCCGCTCGCCTCGACGCGGATCTGCCTCCAGAAGATCGAGTATCTGCAGCCCCTGTTCGAAGTCTCCAGTGAGCATGCGCGACTGGGCCACCTGGAAGACTCCGAGATTGACCCCCTCCGCCGTCTCCGTTCTGGCTGCGCACTCGATCGTCCTCGAGAGACGCAGGATGTGCTCCCCCACCTCGTTCGCCTCGTCGAGCCGACGGACGACGCGAAGGCCGGCGAAGATCGCCAGCCCGCGGAAGAACTCCTCGCGCCGGTTTCGGGCAGGTCCGCGGCCGCGGATCTCGGCGATGCCCGTAGCCACCCGCTGCAGAGTCCCGGCAGAGGGGATCGGCTCCGTCGGCTCACGCAGGATCGCGAGGGCGATCCCGATGGCCCCGTCTTGGGCGATCTCCTCCTCAGACAGCATCATCAGGATCGTCTCGACCTCGTGGGACTGCCGCAGCAGCGCCTCGAACTGAGCGGCGAAGTGCGCAGTGATCCGGTCTGTCGCCCTGGCCTCGACATAGAGTCTCAGCGCGGCGACCTCGTGGCCGTCACGTCGCGCGAGTGCATCTGCAGCGCACACCCGTGCGGAGCGCCGAGCCTCTGGTGGGAGAACCGCGTCTGCGCGGCGCAGTAGGGCTCGACGCACGAAGCCGGGAAACGAGAAGTGCCCTTCGCCGTCGACATCCCCCACCCCCGCCACGATGAGCGAGTCAAGCATCTCCCGCGCATCGGGCTCACTCCAGAGTCGCTGCGCGAGCGCGGCGTCCGTGAAGGGCGCATGCGCGAAGAGCATCGCCGCACGCAGCTCGCGCTCGGACAGCGGAGGAAGCACCATGTCGGTGACGAGTCGTTCGGCTGTTGCGACGACGGCATCCAGGTCGAGCCATTTCGATCCGGGTGCCGAGTCCCCGCCGTAGAGATCCCGGAGCACGACACGAAGGGTGAGCAGGTGCCCGTCGGTCGCATCGCGCAAGCGTCGCGCCTGCGCCTCCGACACCTCAGCATCCAGGCCGCGAGCGAGCACTTGGACCTCGCCCGCAGTGACCGAGAACGCAGCGACCGGAATCTCGACGATCGCGCGTGCGGCGGTGTGATCGAGCACGGTGGAGTCGATACCCCCGCGGCGCCGGGTGGCGATGATGAACTGCACGTCGGGAAAGGCTCCTGCATAGCGAGACAGCGTCTCCTCCGCACGGAGCGACAGCAGGTGGGCATGCTGGACGACGACGCGCAGAACCTGCACTCCGGTCGGCAGCGAGACAGTCCAGGCACCATCGCTCGCCTCGTCCGCGAGATTCTCCGCAGCAAGTGCACGGTGCAGCGCGGCGCTCAGCCCTTCGGCGCTGCGCGCCTCTTCATCGATCTCGATCCAGATCGATCGCTCACCGCGAGGCCGTCGCGAAAGCCAATCCTCGATGAGTGCGATCTTGCCGGAGCCCCCCGGCGCCTGCACGATGATCACGTCGGCGGACGCCCCCGCGTCCATCCACGCGTTCAGATGCGGTCTCGACAAAGGAGTCTCGACCGATTTCCACGCGCCAGTCATGGCGTCCTCCCCACTGAATGGCGCGTCACCGCCACCCGTTCCCCTTCTCCCATCCCGTCCCACGAGATGGGAGCGTTCTCCCATCTCCGATCCTAGGGGTCCCGCTGCGAACCGACAGAGTGTGGCAGCGGACAACATCCGGCGGTCACGCTGGTCACCGGCACTGCAGACGGAAGGTCACGGATTTGGAAACTTGATAGGTGATCGCGGGGCCTGCGGGTTACGCTCATTCCGTCGTCCGCTGGCGCAACGAGGCACCGGCACGACGCACTCAATGTGGAGGATGCGTGAGACAACGGACAACGACCATCGGGCACACCCGAAGATGGTTGCTCACGGCGATCTGCGCACTGATCGCAACAGCGATCATCGTGCTGCAGGCGCCCGCCGCCGCCCTGGCGGCAACCGACGAGCAGGAAGTGACCGACTTCTACTTCGCCGGAACGATCACGTTCGATGACAAGCCAGTCGAAGGCGTCACGATCAGTGTCGAAGGAAACGGCTTCGATGCAGAGACCGAGACCGACCCCGAAGGAAAGTGGCGACTGTACGTTCCGGAACAGGAGAAGTACACGCTCACGATCGACGAGACGACGCTGCCCGAAGGCGTCATCGTGGATGCAGCACAGCTGCCCGACGGCGTCGCGCTCGTGTCCGGCACGACCGGCTCGTTCGAGGCGGAGTTCGGCCTGACCGGAACCAAGATCATCAACCTCTTCCTCGGCGAAGGCGAACGGGTCACGGAATCGTTCGTAGATCAGCTGCTGTCACGCCTGATGAACGGTCTGAACTTCGGCCTCCTGCTCGCGCTGGCATCCATGGGCGCAGCCCTCATCTACGGCACGACGCGTCTGTCGAACTTCGCGCACGCCGAGATGGTGACCTGGGGCGGTCTCGTCGCCCTGGTGTTCACCTCGTTCTGGCAGCTGCCGCTCTGGGCCGGTATCGCCGGGGCCGTCATCGGCGGCGCTCTGCTCGGCTGGGCTCTGGATGCCGGACTCTGGCGGCCGCTGCGCCGCCGCGGACTCGGCATTGTCCAGCTCATGATCGTCAGCATCGGCCTCTCGCTCGCTCTGCGGTATGCCTTCCAGTACGTCATCGGCGGAGGCACGGCACAGCTGCCGGGGGCAAGCCCGACCCCCATCAGATTCGGCCCGATCTCGCTCTCGTACATCGACCTGATCAGCATGGCTGTCAGCCTCGTCGTGATCCTCGCCGTGGCCTACTTCCTGACCCGCACGCGGATCGGAAAGGCAACCCGCGCGATCTCCGATAACCCGCAGCTGGCGGCCGCATCCGGAATCGATGTCGACCGCGTCATCCGCATCGTCTGGATTCTCGCCGGTGTTCTCGCCGCGATCTCCGGCATCCTCTGGGCGTACTTCCGCCCGGGCGTCAAGTGGGACATGGGCATGCAGATGCTGCTACTGATCTTCTGCGCCATCACCCTCGGCGGCCTCGGCACCGCGTTCGGCGCGCTGCTGGGATCGCTCATCGTGGGCATCGCCGTCGAGGTCTCGACGCTGTGGATCCCCTCCGACCTGAAGTACGCCAGCGCCCTGGCTGCCCTGATCATCATCCTGCTGATCCGGCCGCAGGGTCTGCTCGGCCGCCGCGAGAGATTGGGCTGACGCCATGGACTTCGGAAGCATCTTCGGAAACACTGCAAGCTATCTCTTCAGCCCGGTCACGATCGCCTACGCACTCGCAGCAACCGGTCTCGCCGTGCACTTCGGCTACGCAGGTCTGCTGAACTTCGGCATGGCGGCCTTCATGGCCATCGGCGGCTACGGCTACGCGATCTCGGTTCTCTCATTCGGCCTGCCCTGGTGGCTCGGCATGATCATCGGCATGGCGGGCGGCGCGCTGTTCGCGCTGCTGCTCGGCATCCCGACCCTGCGCCTGCGCGCCGACTATCTCGCGATCGCGACGATCGCCGCGGGTGAGATCGTGCGCCTGCTGTTCACGACGCAGCTGTTCGACGAGTGGACCAACTCGGCGGACGGCCTCGCCGGGTACCATGCGGGATTCCGCGGCGCGAACCCCTTCCCTCCGGGAACCTACGGCTTCGGCCCGTGGACCTACAACGAGAACGATCTGTGGAACCGCGTCTTCGGCCTGCTCGTCCTCGCCGTCGCGATCCTGGTGGTCTGGGCACTCATGCGCAGCCCCTGGGGACGCGTCCTCAAGGGCATCCGCGAAGACGAAGACGCCGTGCGCTCGCTCGGCAAGAACGTCTTCGGCTACAAGATGCAGGCGCTCGTCATCGGCGGCGTGATCGGCGCCCTCGGCGGCATCGTCTTCGTCCTGCCATCGGCCGTCGTCCCGGGCAGCTACTCGACGTCTCTCACGTTCTTCCTCTGGACGATCCTGCTGCTTGGCGGCGCTGCGACCGTCTTCGGTCCGACGCTCGGCGCGATCATCTTCTGGCTCGTGTTCGCGTTCCTCGGCAACCTGCTGCCCGATCTTGCCAAGGCGGATCTGCTGCCGATGTCCGACGCGCAGGCGGGAACCATCCGATTCGTGCTCGTGGGCATCGCGCTCATGCTGCTCGTGATCTTCCGCCCGCAGGGCATCCTCGGAGACAAGAGGGAGATGACCTTTGTCAAATGAACTGACCCCGGACGCGGGACCCGCAGCCGTCGGCGTCACGCCCACCGGAAGCATCCGCCGTCCGAAGACGACCGGCCTCGCGAAGGGACCGGCAGCGCCCGGCGTCGCGAAGGTCGACCCCATCCTCGTCGTCGACGCCGTGACCCGGCGATTCGGCGGTCTCACGGCCGTCGATGTCGATCACCTGGAGATTCCCCGCGGCGCGATCACGGCGCTCATCGGCCCCAATGGTGCCGGCAAGACAACCCTGTTCAACCTGCTCTGCGGATTCGACAAGCCGAACACCGGCACCTGGTCCTTCGACGGCAATGACCTCGCCGGCATCCCGTCGTTCAAGGTCGCCCGCATGGGACAGGTGCGCACTTTCCAGCTCACCAAGTCACTCTCGCTGCTGACCGTGCTCGAGAACATGAAGCTCGGCGCACGCGACCAGCGCGGAGAGAAGTTCTGGTCGAGCCTGTTCCCGTTCATCTGGCGGGCGCAGGACACCGAGATCGAGACCAAGGCGCGGGAGCTCCTCGCCCGATTCAAGCTCGACGCGAAGGAGAAGGACTTCGCCGCCTCACTCTCGGGCGGGCAGCGCAAGCTCCTGGAGATGGCGCGGGCGCTCATGAGCGATCCGACGCTGGTGATGCTGGATGAGCCGATGGCCGGCGTCAACCCGGCACTCACACAGTCTCTCCTCGACCACATCCTCGATCTCAAGGAACTCGGCATGACCGTGCTCTTCGTCGAGCACGACATGCACATGGTGCGGCACATCGCCGACTGGGTCGTCGTCATGGCGGAGGGCCGCGTCGTCGCCGAGGGGCCGCCGGAGACCGTCATGGAAGACCACGCGGTGATCGACGCCTATCTGGGCGCGCACCAGGATGTCGACCTCGGGGCTGTCACCGGACGCATCACGGTCGTGGAGCCGGGGGCCGCGGAGCGGATTCGCGAGGTGATCGAGGCCGAGGCGGCCGAAGAGCTGGGTGCGGACGCATCCGCAGAGGAGGAGCGCTCGTGACCGAGGACAACATCGTCGTCGAGCTGACCGACGTGCACGCCGGGTATCTGCCCGGGGTCAACATTCTCAACGGCGCCAACCTGATCGCCCGGCAGGGTGAGCTCATCGGCATCATCGGCCCCAACGGCGCCGGCAAGTCGACTCTGCTGAAGGCGATCTTCGGGATGCTCCAGGTGCGCTCCGGCGAGATCACCCTCAACGGTGAGAGCATCGTCGGGCTCAAGGCCGACAAGCTGGTCAAGCGCGGGGTGGCGTTCGTGCCGCAGACGAACAATGTGTTCCCGTCGCTCACGATCGCAGAGAACCTGCAGATGGGGCTCTACCAGAACCCGAAGATCTACAACGAGCGCCTGGAGTTCGTGACCGGCATCTTCGCGGAGCTCGGCAAACGACTCGGCCAGCGCGCCGGGTCACTCTCAGGCGGTGAGCGTCAGATGGTCGCGATGTCGCGCGCCCTCATGATGGATCCCTCGGTGCTGCTGCTCGACGAGCCGTCCGCGGGGCTCTCGCCGGTCCGCCAAGACGATGCCTTCATCCGCGTCTCCGACATCAACAAGGCCGGAGTGACCACGATCATGGTCGAGCAGAACGCGCGTCGCTGCCTGCAGATCTGCGACCGGGGCTATGTGCTCGACCAGGGCAAGGACGCGTACGAGGGCACGGGGCGTGAGCTGCTGAACGATCCGAAGGTCATCGGGCTCTACCTCGGGACGCTCGGGACCGACGCCGCCTGACACCGCCGTCCCGGGGCCGCCGAGCACCATCGGCATGGCCCCGGGATGCGGTCGTCACACGCCGGGCGGGGAGGGGTTCACGCTGACCCACTCCGCGTGACGGAGACGGAACAGCGCAAGGTCATCTTCGAGGCGGGCGAGCGCATCGGGACGCTCCGCCGAGATGTCGCGGGTCTCTCCCGGATCGACGCCGAGATCGTACAACGCGCGTTCGACCACCACGGGCGGCCCCATCCCCTCGCGAGCGTTCACGATCAGCTTGAGGTCGCCGCGACGCGCCACCCACTGCCCGTCGTACGCCCAGAAGACAGGCTCCTGCTCAGGTGTCGCATCCGTCGGCGTCGTCCACTCCCCCAGGCGCGAGCGTCCGTCAAGGAGATTCTCGGTCGGTGAGGAGACTGGCCCTTCGCCGTCGACCGCGTCGAGGATCGTCGGCAGCACATCCATCATGAGCCCGACGTCGGTGAAGTCCTCACCCTTCGGCAGTACGGCAGGCCAGGACACGATCGTGGGCACGCGGATGCCCCCCTCGAAGAGGGAGCCCTTGCTGCCGCGACGACCTCCCGTGGACCCGCCCGCGTACGATACCTCCTCGCCGTTGAGCCAGTTTCGGCTCTCGGCCGAGGGCCCGTTGTCGGACGAGACCAGCACGAGGGTGTTCTCACGCAGTCCCAGACGGTCGAGCGTCGCCATGATCTGCGCGATCGCATCATCCATCGCCGACACCATCGCCGCCATCGTGCGGCGCTCCTCGGGAAGGTGCGCGTAGCGATCGAGGTACGCCTGCGGAGCATGCATCGGATAGTGCGGCGCATTGAACGGCACGAAGCAGAAGAACGGATGCTCCGCGTTCCGCTCGATGAATTCCGAGACACGGTCGCCGAAGACCGTGGTCAGGTACTCGCCGTTGTGCCACGCCTCCTCATCGCCCTCCCAGAGATCGTGCACAGGATTGTGCGCGCCCCAGTAGTAGATGTGCGAGTAGTAGTCGACACAGCCGGCCCGGAAGCCGAAGAACTCGTCGAAGCCGTAGTTGAGCGGGCTGTACTCGGACGCCGCCCCGAGATGCCACTTGCCGAACATGCCCGTGCGGTACCCGCGATCGCGCAGCTCCGAGGCGATCGTCGCCTGGAGCGGAAGCCCCGGCGTACTCCGGCTGCCGCCGAGGATCGTCTCGATTCCGGCATGGGCCGGATGCCTGCCCGTGAGCAGCGAGGCCCGGGATGGGGAGCAGACCGGCGAGTTCGCATACCACTGCGTCAGACGAAGCCCGGATGCGGCGAGCCCATCCATGGCAGGGGTCTGGATGTCATCGGCGCCAAAGCATCCGACATCACCCCAGCCGAGGTCATCCGCATAGATGATGACGACGTTGGGTCGGGACACGCTCACTCCTTGACGGCGCCTGCGGCGACGCCGGCGACGAGGCGCTTCTGCAGCAGCGAGAACAGGACGATCGTCGGCACCGCAGCGATCACGGACGCGGCCATCACGACACCCCAGTCGGTGCCATACTCGCCGAACAGGCCAGAGAGACCGACCTGCACCGTCTTGAGCGAATCGCTCGTCAGGAATACCTGTGCGAAGAGGAACTCCTCCCACATCGCGATGAACGACGTGACGGCGACCGTCACGATGCCCGGCCAGGTCAGCGGTGCGATGATCCGTGCGATCACGGTCAGCGTGGACGCCCCGTCGACCTTCGCCGCCTCATCGAGCGTGCGTGGGACCGCGTTGAAGAAGCCGGTCATCAGCAGCACGGCCAGCGGCAGCGTCATCGCGACGTACACGATCACGATCCCGACGTAGTTGTTGAGCAGGCCGATCTCGCCGAAGAAGAGATAGACGGGCGTGACCAGCACGACGAACGGCAGCAGCTGCGTGGCCACGAGCGTCAGCATGACCGCCTTCTTCACGCGGAAGGCGTAGCGCGAGAGCGCGAACCCGGCGAGCGACGACACCACGACGGTGATCGCCGTTCCGATGAGCGAGATCACGATGCTGTTGACGAGGTAGTGCTCGAAGCCCGTGGCCTGGAAGAGGCGGTCGTAGGAGGCGAAGCTGAGGTCGGCGAAGAGGGTGTCCCAGCTCAGACCTCCGGCGATCGACTTCGCCGGCCGCAGCGAGCTGTAGAGCATCCACAGCACCGGGAAGACGATCATCAGCAGGATCGCGAACAGCGGCACGATGAACAGCAGGTCGGATGCCCGCCGCTGGTCAGTACCGCGAAGCCTGCGCATGCGTGGGCTCTTCGCGACGATCATGGCGCGGGTGTCGGTCATGAGTCTTCCTTCTTCGTGGTGGCGCGCATGTACAGCACGGCGAAGACCGCCATGATCGCCGTCATGATGAGTCCGATCGCTGCCGCGCCGCCGAGGTCGTTCGCGAAGAACGCCGTCGAGTAGAGCTCCGTGGCGAGAACGGACGTGAAGGTTCCGGGGCCACCGGCGGTCGTGAGCCACACGTAGACGAAGTTGTTGAACGTGCCGATGACGGTCACGAGGATCACGACCGTGAGCACGGGGCGGAGGTTCGGAAGCGTGACGCTGAGGAACGACTGCCACTTGCCGGCACCGTCCAGAGCGGCGGCCTCATACTGCTCCTGCGGGATCGCCTGGAGGCCGGCGAGGAGCACCATGACCGCGAAGGGCAGTTCGCGCCACACGATGATCGTGGCGATCGCCCACCAGACCGTGTCGGTCTGGGCGAGGAACGGAACTCCGCTGTCGAGCACCCCGATCGAGATGAGGAACTGGTTGAGCACCCCCGAGTTGCCGTCGAGGATCCACTTCCAGGCCGCGATGGCGACGACCGGCGGCACCATCCACGGGATGAGAGCCATCGTGCGTGCGACTCCACGCAGCTTCCAGCGCTGCAGCACGGGTGAGTGCAGCGCGACGGCGAACGCGAGGCCGAAGATGAGGCGCGCGATGACCGTGAGAAGAGTGAGCCAGAAGATCGTGTTGAAGGCGGCCGCACCGAACTGCGGGTCGCTCAGGATGTTCTGGAAGTTCTTGAACCCCACCCATTCGCCGTCGCCCGGCGCCTGGTAGGGCGAGAGCTTCTGGAACGCCAGAATGACGTTGTAGATGGAGGGGAAGAGGAACAGCAGCGCGACGATGACGAGCGCCGGAGCACTCAGAAGGTACGGTTGCAGACGCTCGCCCCGGCGCTTCGTCATCGCAGGCATTAGTTGTCCAGACCTCGGTTGATGGTGTCGATGATGGTCTTCGCGGCGGTCTCGCTGTCGGACTGACCCGAGTACACGGCCGAGAACTGCTGGTTGATGAGCTCCTTCAGGGACGACGTCGTGACAGGAGCACCGTTGTACTTCGAGAAGGGAACCGCGAAGGGCAGCTGCTCGATGTATCCGCTCTCACTCGGGTCGACCTCGAGTTCGCCGAGCGTCTTGGCGGACGCCGGGTACTGCGAGTACGTCTCGAAGACCTCGGCACTCAGCAGGTACTTGATGAAGGCCCAGGCCTCTTCCGGGTGCTCGGAGTTCGCGTTGATGCCGAGCGCGCGTCCGCCGAGGTGCGTGGAGCCCTGCTCGAGCCCGCCGGGCATGGGTGCCGTGAGCAGTTCCGCGTCGACCTGGTCGCGGATCGACTGGAAGGCGACCGGCGGCATGTACGCCATGGCGCAGCTGCCCGTGTCGAGGCCGGTCGCGATCGCCGGGTCGGCGTACTCACTGAGCGAGATCATCGAGGCGGGCGTGGTGCCGCTCGTGAAGAACTCGTTGAAGTAGTCGATCGTGTCGACCAGGTCGTCCTGCGTGACGCCGACCTGCCATGTGTCGCCCTTCTGCTCCAGAAGGTAGGAGTCGTGGTTCCACAGGTAGTAGTTGATCGCGAACCACTGTGCGCTCGTCTCGGGCGCACCGGCCGGGAAGCAGAAGCCGTTGACGGCGCCGTCGCTCTTCTCGGTGATGGTCTTGGCCGCCTTCTGGAAGTCCGCCCAGTTCTGCGGCACCTCCTTGATCCCGGCGTCGGCGAGGACGTCGGGACGGTAGACGAGCGCCATCGTGTCGGCCGTCCACGGCACGCCCCAGGTGGTGCCGTCGAGCACGGTCATCTCGGTGGCCAGCAACTCGTCAGCGCCGTCGAGCGGGTCTTCCGCCATGACGTCGTCGAGCGGCTGCAGCACCTTGGGCTGGGCGAGGAAGGCGACGTCGGCCATCGCCATGTGGATGATGTCGGGGCCGGAGCCGGAGTTCGCCTCGCGTGCGAACTGCTGCGGGTTGTTGGGGGTGATCGTCTCCAGTTCGACCTGGATCTTCGGGTTCTCCGCGTTCCACGCGGCGACTGCGTCCGTCAGCCCTGCGACCTGGTCGGCGGGATCGAACTGCCGAAATGTCAGGTGGACGACGCCGTCCTCTGCCTGCGGTGTCGCGCTGCATCCTGCCAGCAGCACGACTGCCATCGCGCCGGCTGCCACAGCCGGAACGAACCTCGTTGCCTTCATTCTCGCTACCTCTCCATTGATGCGAACAGCAATCAGTCAAGACGATGATTTTCGCTTTGTCAAAATGACGTGTCATTTGCTCAGAGAGTGCTCGAGACCTCCGTCGGGCAGAAGTTTCGCGCATCCCTCAGCAGAACCATACTAAATGACATAACATATGAACATGGACAACAGCACTCCGATACGCGCCCTCGTCTGGGGCGAGAACCGCCATGAGCAAGAGAACCCTCACGTGCGGGCGCTCTATCCCGACGGCATGCATGAGACGATCGCCGGCGGTCTGCGCACGCTGCTCGGTGCCGACATCACCGTGACCACCGCCACCCTGGACGATCCCGAGCACGGACTCACTGAAGAGGCGCTTGCGGGCACCGACGTTCTCTACTACTGGGGCCATAAAGCCCACGCCGAGGTGAGCGACGAGGTCGTCGAGCGCATCGCCCGCCACGTCAACGAGGGCATGGGCATCGTCGTGCTGCACTCGGGTCACCACTCGAAGATCTTCAAGCGTCTGATGGGCACGACCTGCAGCCTGCGCTGGCGCAACCAGGGCGAACGCGAACTGGTCTGGAACGTGAGCCCCCGCCACCCCCTCGCCGAGGGCGTTCCGCATCCGATCATCATTCCCGAGGACGAGATGTACGGCGAGTACTTCGACATCCCCGAGCCCGACGAGCTGGTCTTCATCAGCAGCTTCGCCGGCGGCGAGGTCTTCCGCAGCGGCGTCACATACCGTCGTGGGTTCGGGCGCGTCTTCTACTTCAGCCCGGGCGACCAGGACTACCCTGTCTACCACCACCCCGACGTCCAGCGCGTGCTCGCCAACGCCGCCGGCTGGGCGCGTCCCGATCGCCCCCGCGAGTCGTATGTCGCAACGCGCATGTACCGGCCCGGCGACTTCTACCGCGGCTGGCAGTGGACGCCAGACGGCCCCGTGCACCCGGTCACGCGCGAGCCTGCCCCGCCTCTCGAGAACGAAGACGGGCAGTGAGCGCGAGTATGACGAACATCGCTGCTGACCGCCTTCCGGTCGTCGTCGTCGGCGCGGGCCCCATGGGCCGCTCGTGGGTGCGGATGCTTGCGACATCGCCGCATGCACGCCTGGTCGGCGTCGTCGACCTCGACATCGCCCTCGCCGAACGCGCAACGCAAGAAGACCCGAACGCGGATGCGATCTTCGGCACGGATCTGCTCGGCGTCGTCGAGAAGTCGGGTGCTGCCGCAGTCATCAACGTGACCGTGCCGCGCGCACACCGCGTTGTGAACGAGACGGCTCTACGCGCAGGCCTTCCCGTGCTGTGCGAGAAGCCGCTCGCAGAGACACTTCCCGCAGCGATTCAGCAGGTTGCGCTGGCTGATGTCACGGGCGGCCTGCTCATGGTGAGCCAGTCCCGCCGCTACTACAACCACCTCAGCGCCCTGCGCGGTGCGGTCCGCGAGCTCGGTGCCCTCGGCACCATCACGACGGACTTCTTCCACGAAGACCACGAGCCCGGCTTCCGCGAAGAGATGCTGCACCCGCTGCTGGTCGACATGTCGATTCACCACTTCGACCAGATGCGCTACATCACCGGGCTTGAGCCGGTGTCGGTCGACTGCAGCGCGTGGAACCCGTCGTGGAGCTGGTTCAAGGGCTTCGCCTCGGCAAGCGCGATCTTCGAGCTCACGGGCGGGGCGCGGTATGTCTATGCCGGCAGCCGCGCAACTCCGGGTCTGCAGACCTCATGGAACGGCACCTGGAACGTCTACGGCGAGAAGGGCTCAGCGTTCTGGGACGGCGACCACGAGGTCAGCGTCGTGGCTGAGGTGCCTGTCGAGCTCGGCGAAGGCTATGAGTCGATCTCGGGCTCGCTGGCGTCGTTCGTCGAGAGCGTGCGCACAGGTGTCACTCCCGAGAACGAGGTCCGCGACAACATCCCGAGCCTCGCCATGGTCGAAGCGGCCGCTCTGAGCGCCGAGCGCGGCACGCGTGTGGTCATCTCTGAGCTTCTCGCTGAGTCGTTCGAAGAGGCTCTGCGCACAGAGAAGAGCGAGGATGTGCGCGAGCGACTCGCTGCGTGGTCTTCTGTTGACGCAGGCCTGTCGTCTGGCCACTGGGGTACACGCTCGTAGCGCCCCGCATCTGATGACGAAGAAGGCGCCTCTCCCTTACGGGTGAGGCGCCTTCTTCGTCGTGTTCTCAGTTCGCTTCTGGTCCGAGCAGCGGACGCTGCTGCAGGCGCTGCTTCTCGTACGCGGCGCGCGCCTGCTGCGTCGAAGCGAGTGTCGATTCCGCAGGGATCGGCACATCCCACCACCCCTCACCATCAGGCGAGTAGAGCAGCGGGTCACTCTCGATGTGGATGAAGGTCGAGCGATCGGATGCCTTGGCTGCGGCCATTGCCGCCTCGAGATCGCGAAGCGCGGAGGCACCCTGCGCGATCTCGATGACGTCCATGCCGTAGCTGCGCGCGTTCATCGCGAGGTCGACGGGCAGAGTGTCGCCGACTTCGAAGTTGCGCGCGGTCTCATCGTAGGCGCGATACTTCGTGCCGAAACGCTCAGACCCCACAGTCTCAGAGAGGTGCCCGATCGATGCGTAGCCGTGGTTCTGCACGAGCACGACGATGATCTTCAGGTTCTCGGCGACGGCGGTCGCGAGCTCGGAGCTCAGCATCAGGTACGAGCCGTCACCCACCATGACGATGACGTCACGGTCAGAGCCATCTGCGAGAGCACCGCGCTTGACTCCCAGACCGCCGGCGATCTCGTAGCCCATGCACGAGAACGCGTACTCGACGTGGTATCCGAGCGGATCGCGCACGCGCCAGAGCTTGTGCAGGTCGCCGGGCAGCGATCCCGCGGCCTGCACGATGACGTCCTGCGGGGAGCTTGCCGCGTGCACGGCGCCGATGATCTGAGTTTGACTCAGCAGCTCTTGCTCTGCGGGCATGTCAGCGCCGGCTGGCAAGAAGACCGTGTCCACGACGTCATCCCAGGCCTTCTTCTCCGCCTCGATGCGACGCGCGTACTCCGGCGCGACCACGAGACCGGCAAGGTCTCGCTGCAGCTCGATCAGCGCTTCGCGGGCATCGGCGACGAGGGGCAGCTCGGTGCCGTGCTTGTAAGCATCGAAAGATGCGACGTTGAGGTTGACGAACCGCGCACCCGGATCCTGGAACGCCGTGCGCGAGGCGGTCGTGAAGTCGCTGTAGCGGGTGCCGATGCCGATCACGAGGTCGGCCTCCGCCGCGACGCGGTTCGCCGCCGCGGTACCCGTCGCACCGACCGCACCGAGGTACTGCGGGTGATCCCACGCGAGCGAGCCGCCACCGGCCTGCGTCGTGCCGACGGGGATTCCGGTCGCTTCGACGAAGGCGCGCAGCTGTTCTTCAGCGCTGGAGTAGAGCACCCCACCACCAGCGACGATGAAGGGTCGCTTCGCCTGGCGAATTGCGGCAGCGGCGCGCACCAGTTCGTCGCGATCAGCACGCGGACGCCGGATGTGCCACTCACGCTCTGCGAGGAACGCCAGGGGCACATCGATCGTCTCCGCCTGCACATCTTCAGGAAGTGAGATCGTGACGGCGCCGGTGTCGGCGGGGTCGGTGAGCACGCGCATCGCCGCGAGAGCAATCGAGTACAGCTGCTCTGGGCGCTGTACCCGGTCGAAGAATCTCGACAGTGGGCGGAACGCATCGTTGACGGTGAGGCCGATGTCCCACGGCTGCTCCAACTGCTGCAGCACAGGATCTGCCACGCGCGTTGCGAAGGTGTCGCTCGGCAGCAGCAGCGCAGGCAGACGGTTGGTGGTTGCCAGGGCAGCCCCCGTAAGCATGTTCGTGGCGCCGGGGCCGACGGATGCTGCCGAGGCGAACGTCGCACGACGCCGATGCATCCGCGCATAGCCCACCGACTGGTGCACCATGGCCTGCTCATTGCGGGCCTGATAGTAGGGCATGAGGGTGGGCTGGTCGACGTTGAACTGTTTGAGCGCCTGACCGATACCTGCCACGTTTCCGTGTCCGAAGATGCCGAACACTCCGGGGATCGTGCGCTCTCGGATGTCGCCGTCGACGGTCCACTGGTTGGCGAGGAACTCGATCAGGGCCTGGCTGACCGTCATCCGCTTCGTCTTCGTCATTGCACGCCGCCTTCCTCGCGCGAACCGACCCCGTAGGGCAGACGCGGATCGATGTCTTCTGCTGCCCAGGTCTGGCGTACCCAGGCGTGGTGGGGATCGTCGCTGATGAGCCAGGCGCGTTCAGCACCGGGTCCCGCCATGACGTTGAGGTAGTAGAGGTCGTATCCGGGAGCGGCGACCGCCGGCCCGTGGTAGCCGAACGGCACGAGCGCGACATCGCCGGACTGGACCATCGCGTTGATGTCGATCGCGCCCGCCGGCGACGAGTACGTGCTGAACATCCCGAAGGGCGCAGCATCCGCCTCGCTGGGGGCACCGCGCGCGGGAGCTGCTTCGAAGTAGTAGATCTCCTCCAGCGCACTCTCGTGGCCGTCGACCTGCTCATCGTGCTTGTGCGGAGGGTACGACGACCAGTTGCCCGCGGGGGTGATGACCTCGCACACGATGAGGCGCGCGGCGTCCAACGCGTCGGGGGTGCCGAAGTTGTGCACCTGTCGACTGGATGCGCCCGCACCGCGCAGCTCGACAGGTGTGCCGCTGGCAGGGATGTATCGGCTGGCGCGACGCTCCGACGTCGGCGATGCGGCGACGGCGACGCGCCCGCGTCCGCTGATCGTCGCGGCCGTGCCGGAGGCCAGGTAGAGCACATCCGTCGGCCCATCGAAGACCGAGCCGCGGCCACGGAGCTCGGTGCTCGTGGATGCACCGTCGAGGCTGTGCTCGACGCGGAACGACCCGGCAAGCGGAACGACGATGCGTTCCACATCACCCGCCTCCAACGTCAGCTCATCACCGTCGTCCAGCGCGGCGACACGGAGTCCGGTGTGCGTCCACCCGGGGGTCGCGTCGTCGACGATCGTCTCCCACCCCTCTCGGGCGAGGTCTCCGCGTCGGTGGAACCAGCGTTCGTGCATCGTCTCCATGCTCCGTCCTTGTGCACGCGTGCGTCAAAAGGGGCGCGCCGGCTTTCGCCGACGCGCCCGCACGATCAGTCGTTCTGGGGGAAGCCCAGGTTGATCCCGCCATGAGTGGCCGGATCGAGCCAGCGGCTCGTGACCGCCTTCTCTCGGGTGAAGAAGTCGAACCCGTGCACACCGTACGCCTTCGCGTCGCCGAAGAGCGAGGCCTTCCATCCGCCGAACGAGTGATATGCGACCGGAACGGGAATCGGCACGTTGATGCCGATCATTCCGACCTCGACCTCGTTCTGGAAGCGGCGCGCCGCCCCGCCGTCGTTCGTGAAGATCGCGGTGCCATTGCCGAACTCACCCGAGTTGATGAGGTCGAGCCCCTCCTGGAAGCTCTGCACGCGAACGATCGAGAGGACCGGGCCGAAGATCTCCTCGCGGTACGCACGGGAGGTGGTCGGGATGCCGTCGATCAGCGTCGGGCCGAAGAAGAACCCTTCCTCCAGTCCGTCCACCGAGAATCCACGCCCGTCCACGACGATGCGTGCGCCGTCGGCGTCAGCGATGTCGACGTAGTTCGAGACCTTCGCGCGGTGCTCGCCCGAGATCAGCGGGCCGAGGTCGGGCTCGCCGTCCGCGCCGCCGGCACCGTTTCCGACACGGAGCTTCGCGATGCGCTCGGAGATCTTCGTGATCAGTTCGTCCGCGACGGGCTCGACCGCGAGCACGACCGAGATCGCCATGCAACGCTCACCGGCGGCCCCGTAGCCCGCGTTGACCGCCTGGTCGGCGACGAGGTCGAGGTCAGCATCCGGAAGCACCAGCATGTGGTTCTTCGCACCGCCGAACGCCTGGACGCGCTTGCCGTGCTTCGAGGCGCTCTCGTAGATGTACTGTGCGATCGGGGTCGACCCGACGAAGGACAGCGACTGCACGTCGGGGCTCTCGATCAGGCCGTCGACGGCCAGCTTGTCGCCCTGGAGCACGGTGAAGACGCCATCGGGCAGACCTGCCTCCGACCAGAGCTGTGCCAGCCAGAGCGCCGCCGAAGGGTCCTTCTCGGAGGGCTTGAGGATGACGGCGTTGCCCGCGGCGATCGCGATCGGGAAGAACCACATCGGAACCATCGCGGGGAAGTTGAACGGGCTGATGATGCCCACGACGCCGAGCGGCTGCTTGATCGAGTAGACATCGATGCCGGTCGAGGCGTTCTCGGAGAACCCGCCCTTGATGAGGTGTGGGAAGCCCGTCGCCAGCTCGACGACCTCCTGACCGCGCAGGATCTCTCCCATCGCGTCGGAGACGACCTTGCCGTGCTCACGGGTGATGATCTCGGCGAGTTCCTGCTTGCGCCCATTGAGCAGCTCGCGGAATGCGAAGAGCACGGTCTGTCGCTTCGCGATCGAATAGCTGCTCCACACGGCGAACCCCGCACGCGCCGAGCGGATCGCCTCGTCGATCTCCGCCTGATCGGCGAGACCCACCTGCGCGATGACCGCGCCGGTGGCCGGGTTGTAGACGGGGGCGGTACGGCCGCTCGCGGAGGGGCGGACAGCGCCGTCGATCCAGTGGCCGATGTTCGTGACGTCAGTGCTGCTCACGGATGATTCCTTTGCTGCTCAGAGATTCGGGTGGACGAGGGATGCCGCGACATCGACCGCCGCGGCGACGTCGCCGCCCGGCGGATACAGCAGTGTGCGACCGACGGTCAGTCCGCGGACACCCGGGAGGCCGAGCGCACCCTGCCAGGACGCGAATGCCCCGTCGAGGTCGCCGTCTGCGTCACCACCGAGGAGCACGGTCGGCATGGTCGTCGCTTCCATCACCCGCTCCATCTCGGCGACGACGGGAAGCTTCATCCAGGTGTAGGCGCTGCTGCCCCCGAGCCCGGCGGCGATCGCGACCGACTGGATGACGGCGTCCGTGGAGAGGTCATTGACGGCCCGCCCGTCGACCCAGTCGTTCATGAACGGCTCGAGCATGATCGGAAGCTGCGCGGCCGCGGCCTCGGTGACCACACGTGCGGTCTGCTCGAGCGTGCGCGCCGTCGCCGCGTCATTCAGGTTGATGCGCATGAGCGTCTTGGCGAAGTCGATGCCCGCGGAGACCATGGAGGGCACGTCGTAGGCGGTGAAGCGGTCGTCCATCTCGAAGGACGCGCCGCGCAGCCCGCCGCGGTTCATCGAGCCCACCACGATCTTGTCATCGAGCAGCCCCATGACCGCGAGGTCATCGATGATGTCGGGCGTGCCGAGAACGCCATCGACGCCCGGACGACTCAGGGCGATCGCGAGACGCTCGAGCAGGTCACCACGGTGCGCCATCGCACTCGGGTCGTCGCCGACCGCGAGGGCGCCACGGGCCGGATGGTCCGCGGCGACGATGAACAGCCGCCCATCCCCCTTCAGGAGGTCACGGCGCTGACGCTTCGCGAGCGCCTGCCCGATGGCAGAGGGCAGTTCGGCGCGCAGGTCACGCAGCGCGGCGAAGGCCGCGCGATCGGGAATCGTTCGCATCTCAAGCTCCTTCTGCGAGGATCACATCGACCTCAGCGGGCGTCGGCATGGCGGTCGAGCACTCCAGTCGCGACGCGACGATCGCTCCGGCGACGTTGGCGTAGCGCAGCATCCGACGCAGATCCCACCCCTGCAGCAGGCCGTGGATGAGCGCGCCGCCGAAGGCATCGCCTGCCCCGAGTCCATTGACCACATCGACGAAGTGCGGCGGCACCTCGACCGACTCCTCCCGGGTCTTCGCGAGAACGCCCTTGGGTCCCTGCTTCACGATCGCGAGTTCGACGCCCCGTTCAAGCAGCGCGTCTGCCGCACGGTGCGGTTCGGTTTCGCCGACGGCGACCTCGCACTCTTCGCGGTTTCCGACGGCGACAGTGACCTGCCCCAGGACGGCAGAGATCTGCTCCGTCGCCTGAGCGGCGTCCTCCCAGAACATCGGGCGGTAGTCCAGGTCGATCACGGTGTGGCGGCGTCCGGCGCGAAGTGCAAGCGCCTCGTGGTGCACGGCCCGGCTCGGCTCCTGCGTCAGCCCCGTGACGGTGAACCACAGAACTCCGGCATCGCGGACCGCGGTCAGGTCGAGCTGCGCCGCGCTCAGGTTCAGATCGGGCGCCTTCGGCTCACGGTAGAAGTACAGCGGGAAGTCGTCGGGCGGGTAGATCTCGCAGAAGGTGATCGGCGTCTTCAGCGTCGGGTCCGTCGTCACCTGGCGGGCATCGACGCCGAGCCGTGCCAGTTCGCGCAGGAGGTAGCGTCCGAAGGGGTCATCCCCCACCCGGGAGACCAGCGCTGCGGCGTTGCCGTGGCGCGCTGCGGCAACCGCGACGTTGGCCGCGCTGCCGCCGAGGTACTTTCCGAATGTCTCGACATCCTCGAGGCCGATGCCGGACTGGAGGGGATAGAGGTCCACTCCGAGGCGCCCCAGCACAAGGGCATCAGGGGCTTGGCTCTTCTCAGTCATACTCCGTGCACAGCTCTCTCTTCGACGAGACTCGATCAGCCTCGCTAATGTCCTAACAATAACACATAAGGCATAAGAGGCATTTGCTCGTACAGGTAATGTTGTCGGCACATATAGCCCCACCTCGGGGCTGACGACCGGAGGACACGAGATGGCAGCCGACGAGACCTATTGGCCGGACGAGTTGTTCTACGACCTCGATCGGACGGGCCCCGTCCCCCTCTACTACCAGATCTCCAGCCGCCTCGAATCGGCGATCCACGCGGGCACGATTCCGACCGGCGCGCGCCTCGAGAACGAGATCGCGATCGCACAGCGACTCGGACTCTCCCGACCAACCGTTCGTCGAGCCATCCAGGACCTCGTCGACAAGGGACTGCTCGTGCGGCGCCGTGGTGTGGGCACGCAGGTCGTGCAGGGGCAGGTCACCCGACAGGTCGAGCTCACGAGTCTCTACGAAGACCTCAAAAGCGCGAACCACGAACCCGGCACGAGAGTGCTCCAGCGCGAGATCGTCCCCGCCTCCGAGGATGTCGCGACCGCACTCGGCGTTCCGCGCGGCACCGACGTCGTCTACCTCCGGCGCCAGCGCAGCATGGACGGTTCTCCCGTCGCTGTGCTGGAGAACTACCTGCCCATCGAGTTCGCCGACGTTCCCACCGCACAGCTGGAAGAGCGCGGCCTGTACCAGATCATGCTGAGTCGGGGTGCGGCGATCCGCGTCGCGAAGCAGAAGATCGGTGCCCGCCGCGCCGAAGGTGACGAGAGCGAGCTGCTCGACATCGACGAAGGAGGCCCCGTACTCACGGTCGAGCGCATCGCCTTCGACAGCTCAGGGCATGCGATCGAGTTCGGCCTGCACTGCTACCGCCCCGACCGCTACAGCTTCGAGACCACGCTGGTCGCGAAGTAGACCACCACGAGAAAGGCCCCGGATGCTGAGCATCCGGGGCCTTTCTGTTGCGGAACTCAGTTCACGCGGGTGTACATGTTGTCGGCGCCGAACTTGAAGATGCCGATCGCAGCACCCTTCGGGTCGCCGTTCTCGTCGAAGGTGACCTTGCCGGAGTAGCCGTCGTAGTCGGCGACGCCACCGTCGTTGATGATCTTCGCGCAGTCGGCGAAGCTCGTGCACGGCGTGCCGTCACCCGAGCCACCGGAGACTTCCTGCATCTTCGCGGCGATCTCCGGCCCTTCGGTGGAGCCGGAGGCGAGCGCTGCCAGCGCCATCAGCACGACGGCGTCGTAGGCCTCTGCCGCGTAGGTGAAGTCCTTGACCTCGGCGTTGCCCTCACCGGTCCAGAAAGCCTGGAGCCGCTCGGTGAAGTCGTCCTCGAGTTCCGGGCCGGGGCGGGTGCCCTGTGCGCCTTCGAGCGAGACCGGGATGTCGGTGCCGTACTGCGACACGTTGCCATCGACCATGTAGAACTTGTCGCCCGTGATGCCGGCGTTCACCAGCAGCGGTGCGATCGTCTTGAACTGGTCGAAGGAGACGATCGCCACAGCGTCCGGGTTGGCGGCCGTGATCGTCGCGACCTGCGCGTCGAACTGTGCGTCGCCGACGTTGAACGAGGCGTCTGCGACGACCTCGCCGCCCGTGCTCTCGAACGTCGTCTTGATCGCGTCGAACAGACCGGTGCCGTATGCGTCGTTCTGGTAGATGATGCCGAGCGTCTTCTTGCCGTCTTCGGCGATCAGGTTGCCGAGCACCTCACCCTGAAGCAGGTCGCTCGGTGCGGTGCGGAAGTACAGCCCGTTGTCGTCCCAGGCCGTGAAGTCCGGCGAGGTGTTCGACGGCGAGATAGTGATGATGCCGGCGTTGATGTTTCCGTCGAGGATCAGCTTGGAGACACCGGATGCCGCGGCACCGACGATGCCGGCGACGCCGGCGTTCTGCAGCTTGGTGATCGAGGTCTCGTACGCCTTCGTGTCGGTGTCGCCCTCGTCTTCGGAGAGCATCTCGATCGTGACGCCGGCCTTGGCGTCGTTGATCTCCTGCACGGCCAGACCGACACCGGACTCCATGGGCGGGCCGAGGAAGGACAGCGAACCGGTCTGCGGGAGCAGCGAGCCGAGCTTGAGTGCGAGCTCTGTCGCAGGCTTCTCGCCACCGCCGGTCTCGGGCGCCGTGCCGGGTGTGCTGCAGCCTGCAATCACCAGGGCGGATGCGCCGATCAGCGCGACGCCTGCGAAGACCTTCGCGGTGCGCGAGTTCTTCAGTGCGTTCATGGTGCTCCTTTGCGTGTATGAACGTGGACTGTTTACGATGCCCACTATCGGGTGGTCTCACCCTATGACAACCACGCTCACGCATTGTCTCGGTGCGTTAACGATCTGCCCCGAGTGCGCCGGGCTCTGCTAGACGAGTTCGACCGGTGCCGCCCGCCGTCCTTTTCGGCTGTTCAGGAGCACATCGAGCAGGAACACCATCACGGCGATCCACACCAGGATGAAGCCAGCCCACCGCTCGGGCGGCATCGGCTCGTGCAGAAGGAACGTGCCGATGAGGAAGATCATGATCGGCGTGATGAACTGCAGGATGCCGGCCATGCTCAGCGGAATCCGCCGCGCTCCCCCGGCGAAAAGTAGCAGCGGCACCGCGGTCACGACGCCGGTCGCGGCGAGCAGCGCGGCATGGCCCCATCCGAGCGTTCCGAAGGTGATGCCGGTCGTCATCGCGACGATCACGAGTTCGATGATCGCGACCGGCGTGAGCCACATGGTCTCGAGTGTGAGACCGGAGACGGCATCCACCCGGGGGCCGATCTTCTTCTTGACGAGTCCGTAGAGGCCGAACGAGAAGGCGAGCAGCAGGGCGATCCACGGCACCGTTCCATAACCGATCACGGTCACTGCGACCGCGACGGCGGCGATACCGACGGCAACCCACTGCAGCGGCCGCAGGCGCTCGCGCAGCACGATCACACCGAGGAGCACGATGAGGATCGGGTTCATGAAGTAGCCGAGGCTGGTCTCAAGAACGCGATCGGTGACGACGCCCACGATGTAGGTCTGCCAGTTGATGAAGATGAGCGCGCCCGCGAGAAGAGTGAGCCAGCGCAGGCGGCGGTCGCGCAGAATCGCGAGGAACGCCGCCCACCCGCGGGTGACGGTCAGCAGGAGGACGCAGAGCACGAGCGAGAACAGCACGCGCATCGCGACGATCTCCCACGGGCCGGTGGGGATGAGCAGGACGAAGAAGAGCGGAACGAATCCCCACAGCACGTACGCCGCTGCCGTGTACGCGAACCCGATGCGCAGCTCAGTTGTCATCTGACAACTGTAGAGAAAAAACGGCGAAGGGCCCGGATGCCGTAGCATCCGAGCCCTTCGCCGGCAGCAGTCGTCAGCGGACGACGACCGCCAGAACGTCGCGTGCCGAGAGGACGAGGTACTCGTCGGCGCCGAACTTCACCTCGGTGCCGCCGTACTTGCTGTACAGGACGCGGTCACCAACGGCGACGTCGAGCGGAACACGGTTGCCGTTGTCGTCGATGCGGCCGGGGCCCACGGCCACGACCTCGCCCTCCTGGGGCTTCTCCTTGGCAGTGTCAGGGATGACCAGGCCACTCGCGGTGGTCTGCTCGGCCTCGACCTGCTTGATGACGATGCGGTCCTCGAGCGGCTTGATGGAAACCGACACGGTCTACCTCTTTCTATGACAGAGACATCGGAAGTCATTCGCACTCTCTACCCGAGAGTGCTAACACTCACCTTACGCGCTTCATTGGCACTCACGCAATGCGAGTGCCAACGTTTCGCCATGGGCGCACACGCCTGCCGGTCTAGGCTGATCCGGTGGAAATGTCTGAGCTCACCGCCCTGCTCACCCCCGAGGGCCTGCGCCTGCTGGATGCGCTCGGCACGGTGGAGACGACGGACGCCGCCGCCCGGGCCGTCTCGACGCTGCGTGCCGCGGGCCACGGCCCCGACGTCGTCGCCGCAGTGGTCGGGCAGGCGCACCTCCGGGCGAAGGCACGGGCGAAGTTCGGCGAATTCGCCTCTCGGATGCTGTTCACCCGCGCAGGACTCGAGCAGGCCACGCGTCTCGCCGTCGCCGCACGCCACGCCGGGCGCCTGCGCGCAGCCAGCATCGCCCACGTCGCCGATCTCGGCTGCGGCATCGGCGGCGACTCCCTGGCCTTCGCGGGCGCGGGGATCCGCGTCACAGCGGTGGATGCCGACGAGGTCACCGCCGCCCTCACCGCCTTCAACCTCGCCCCCTTCGGCGACGACGCGACCGTGCTGCACGGCACCGCTGAGAGCGCAGACCTCAGCGGCATCGACGCCGTGTGGCTGGACCCCGCCCGGCGCACGGCAGGACACAGCGAGACGCGTCGAGTCGCTGCATCCGACTACTCCCCCTCCCTCGACTGGGCCTTCGATCTCGCCACGCGAATGCCCGTCGGCATCAAGCTCGGACCGGGGCACGACCGCGATCAGCTGCCCGCCGAGAGCGAAGCGCAGTGGGTGAGTGTCGACGGCAGCGTGGTCGAGCTCGTGCTGTGGTCGGGGGCGCTTGCGCGCCCCGGCGTGCATCGCGCGGCGATGGTCGTACGGGGTGATCACACCCACGAGCTGACCGCCGCCGCGGACAGCGAGGACGCGCCGGTGCGCGAGCTCGGTGCGTTCCTGCACGAGCCGGACGGCGCCGTCATCCGCGCGCGGCTGATCGGTGATGTCGCTCGCCAGCTGGAGGCGGGGATGCTCGACGAGCACATCGCCTACCTCACGTCGGATGCGGCGCTGACGAGCCCCTTCGTGCAGTCGTTCCGGGTGCGCGAGGTGCTGCCCGTGACCCCGAAGGCGATCAGCGCAGCACTGCGGGCGGGCGAGATCGGAACGCTGGAGATCAAGAAGCGCGGCGTGGACATCGACCCCGCGGCCTTCCGGAAGAAGCTCACACTGCGGGGTCCGAAGGCAGCCACACTGATCCTGGCGCGCGTCGGCAGCAAGCGGCTCGCGATCCTCGCCGATCGCGTCGGCACCGCCTAGCACCCGCTCCCACCCCTCGACTCCGACTCCTCGGGACGGTCGTCAGCACTTGTTTGCGATGTTTTGAATACCCCTACCCCCTATAGGTATAGTCTTGCTCTGGTCACCCATCCCGACCAGATACCTGGAGGAACTCTCATGTCGTCGCCTTCGTCCATCCGCCCATCCCGACGATGGCTCGGGCTGGCCCTCATCGCCACTGCGCAGTTCGTCGTCATCATGGACACGTCGATCATCGGCGTCGCCCTTCCCGACATGCAGCGCGATCTGGGCTTCACCCCGGAGTCGCTGTCCTGGGTCTTCAACGCCTACGTCGTCGCGTTCGGTGGCCTGCTGCTGCTCGGCGGGCGCCTCTCTGACGTCTTCGGCGCACGAAGGATCTTCGTCACCGGCTGGATCGTCCTGATCGTTGGCTCCCTCGTGGCCGGAGCCGCGAACGGCGTCGCCATGGAGATCATCGGCCGCGCCGTGCAGGGCGCAGGTTCGGCGCTGATCGCACCCGCCGCACTCACGCTTCTCATGATGCTCTTCGGCGGCACATCCGACCTGCCCAAGGCATTCGCGATCTACGGAGCCGCCGCCCCCATTGGCGGCACCGCCGGCGTGTTCCTCGGCGGTGTTCTGACCGAGTACGTGAGCTGGCCCTGGGTGTTCTACATCACGGTGCCGCTTGCGCTGCTCGTGCTCGCGTTCACCCCGAACGCACTTCCCCGGGGATCACGGGGCACAGGGGGCTCGGTGAACCTCAGTGGCGCGATCACTGTGACCATCGGTCTCGCGGCCCTCGTATACGCCGTCGTCAACGCGCCGGAGGTCGGCTGGTTCTCGCTCACCACGGTCGGACTGCTCGCCGCGGGTGTCATCCTGCTCGTCGTCTTCTTCGTGATTCAGGCCCGCAGCAGCGACCCGCTCCTGCGCCTCGGTCTGCTTCGCGCACCGCAACTCGCCGCGGCGAACAGCGCACAGCTGCTCCTCGGTGCCGCCTGGGTCGCGATGTGGTTCTTCCTCAACCTCTACCTGCAGCAGGTGCTGGGGGCCGGCGCCTTCGCCGCAGGTGCAGCGCTCCTTCCCATGACGGGCCTTGTCGTGCTCGTGATGATCTCTCTGGCACCGCGGCTGCAGGCGCGTTTCGGCGCGAAGTCGATGATCGTCAGCGGCCTTGTGCTGTTGGCAGGCGGACTGTTCTGGCTCTCCTTCGTGCGCCCGGACGGCAGCTACAGCGTCGACGTCCTGCCTGCTTCACTCCTGGCGGCGCTCGGCATGTCGCTCGCCTTCGTGCCCTCACTGGGCACCGCGATCAACTCCGCCCCGGCCGCAGAGACCGGAGTGGCGTCGGGGCTCGTCAGCACGAGCTACCAGATCGGCTCCGCGCTCGGCCTGGCGATCCTCACGGCGGTCGCCTACGGCATTGCGGGCGCGGAACCCGCTCGCGCGGAACTGACCCAGGGCTACTCTGCCGCCTTCCTCGGGGCGGCGATCGTCGCGGTCGCCGGCGCGGTCATCACCGCGATCGCGATGAAGGGCGTCCGCGAGCGGGTCGCGGTCTGAGTCGGTGCTCCGGGTTCGGCGCACCGGCGCGGGACCCCGAGCGCACGAGATAGCGCCTCACTCGATGCGCGGCCCCCACGCGGTCGGCGGATGATCCGCCGACCGCGTGATCGTCAGCGAGGAACCGCCGTAGATCGTCGTGAACAGCTCGACCAGCACGGACTCCCCGGTCTGCGCGGAGACCGTCCGGAAAGAGATCGGCAATCGCGCATCCGGCCCCGCCGCGCCGTCTCCCGACGTGGCGGTGATGACACCGGAGACTTCATCGCAGCTCACCTGCAGCTCACTCAGCGGATCGTCATAGAGCAGACAGGTCTGAGATCCTCCGCCGGAGTAGGCGAGCCAGATAGGCTCATCGTCCAGGTAGCCGAGAATCTGCGCACCGGGCGCATACCCCTCCTCGACCAGACCGTCGAAGAAGCGCTGCTCGTCCTCCGTGAGCAATGAGGCATTCACGCGGGTGAAGCCCGTGAGCTCCTGCAGCGAACCGATCGGCAGCCCCTCGGCCGAGAAGGCGATCTGACCGAAGTAGCCGGGGATCTCGGAAGTGGCCGGATCCAGGAAGACCTGCAGCGCCTCCGAGGATCCGTCACCCGCTCGCAGGCACTGCTGCTGCATGAGATCGCTGTTGTCGACGATCACGCACCGGAGCCGCTCCTCGCTCGACGTCGCGTACCAGAGCGTTCCGAGGCCCTTCGCAGCGATGAGGGCGAGGCTGCCGTCGTCGAGGTCCTCATACTGTGCGACGATCGCCGCGCGCCGATCCTGCTGTTCCGCCGTCTCGTGCAGCGCGACGACGGGTGTGCGAGGAAAGGCCACACCGAACCCGAACGCCAGCATCAGTGCGCCGATCAGCGCACCGACGATCACACGTGGACGCCGTGCCCACGGCTTCGCGCTCAGCTCCTTCAGCCCGTCGCCGAGGCGTCGGCGGATGCGATCCGCGAACGGCTCGGGTGCGTGCGAGGGCTCTGATGCGATGTCGGAGAGATCCTCAGACGCGGGCGCGTCTCCGGCTGCGGGCAGGTTGCCGCTGTCCTTCGAAACGTCGCGCTCGCGCGCCGCGATCTCCCCGCGCGCCGTGGCGGTTTCCGCTTCTGCATAACCGGGCTCAGGCGTCGGGACGATTCGGCGGGCCTCCAGTTCGCGCAAGCGCGCGGCATCCGCGTCGGTGAGCGCACCACCGCGCCCATAGGCACGATGCTGCAGGGCACGAAGCTCCATTGCTTCGACCTCGGTGAACATGATCACCCCAGAATGTTGAACTCGTACGCGTACCAGACCAGCCAGCCCGCGCTGTAGAGCGTGGCCAGCACCGCGAGCACAAGCGACCAGATCGCGAGTGCCCGGTTCTCGACCGGTCGCCGCAGGGCGATGATCGAGGCGACCATGGCAATGATCGCGAGCGGGATTCCCCAGCCTACGAAGAACGATGCCACAAGCGCGACAATGGCCGCCAACAGTGCCCACGGTCCGATCCGCGGGGTGGATGCGACAGCGGGCGTCGCACCGGAACCTGCGGCGGCGCCCGCGACGATCGCGTCCGGTTGCCATCCGATGTGATCGGCGTCGGGCCCCGTCTCGACCGTGACCGGCGTCGGGGCGGTGGGGAGGCGGCTGTAGCCGCGGTCATCCGACATCGACGACCTCCCGTTCCGCGACCTGGATCTCAGTGACGGGCAGCGTCGAGTCGGCACCGAACGCGAGCGTGGACGGGCGACGCCCCGACGCGATGAGCTCTGCGGCGAGCCCTGCGATCATCGCTCCGTTGTCGGTGCACAGCGACAGCGGGGGAATCCGCACACTCACCCCGGCCTCTGCCGCCCGCTCCAAGGCGACGTCACGCAGGCGTCGGTTCGCGATGACGCCACCGCCGAGCAGAAGGCGCGGAACGCCGAGGTCTCGGCAGGCTGCGAGCGCCTTCGTCACGAGCACATCCACGACGGCCTCACGGAAGCTCGCCGCGACATCCGCGACGGGCACCGGCTCCCCCGTCGCCTCCTGCTGTTCGACCCAGCGGGCGACGGCGGTCTTGAGACCGGAGAACGAGAAATCGTAGCGGTGCTTCGCCATGTCGGAGGCCCGGGAGAGTCCGCGCGGGAAGCGGATCGCCTGGGGGTCGCCGCCTACGGCCGCCCGGTCGATCTCCGGCCCACCGGGGTAGGGCAGGCCGAGCAGGCGCGCAACCTTGTCGAAGGCCTCGCCGGCCGCGTCGTCCATCGTCTCGCCGAGCATCTCGACGTCGGTCGTGAGGTCGCGTACGTGCAGCAGAGAGGTGTGCCCGCCGCTCACGAGGAGCGCGATCGTCGGATACTCAAGAGGCGCAGATTCTGCGTCTCCCGCGAGGATGTCGGCGGCGATGTGTCCGACGAGGTGATTGACCGCGTACAGCGGCTTGTCGAGAGCGGCGGCGAGCCCCTTTGCGGCGCCGATGCCGACCATGAGCGCCCCGGCGAGGCCGGGCCCGCTCGTCACCGCGATCGCGTCGAGATCTTCCAGGCGCACCTGTGCCTCGGCGAGCGCCTGGGCGATCGACGGCTGGAGCGCTTCGAGGTGGGCTCGCGCGGCGACCTCGGGGACCACGCCGCCATAGCGGGCATGCTCGTCCATGCTGGACGCGATCGTGTTCGACAGCAGGGTGCGGCCGCGGACGATGCCGATACCGGTCTCGTCGCAGCTCGTCTCGATGCCGAGCACCAGGGGGGCGGTGGTCATGCGGTGCTCTCCTCGGTCGCGGAATCGGATGTCGCGGATGCGTCGCGTTCACGCCAGACGCGTAGATCGAGACGCATCACGATCGCGTCGACATCGTCGGGCTGGTAGTAGCGCGGCCGACGGCCGAGTTCCGCGAATCCTTCAGAGGTGTAGAGCCGCTCGGCCGTGGGGTTGTCAGCGCGCACTTCGAGGAACACCTCGCTCGCGCCGCGGTCGGATGCCTCACCGAGCAGTGCGCGCAGGAGCGCGCGCCCACGCCCGGAACCGCGGTGGGCGGCGTCGAGAGCGATCGTCTGGATGTCGGCGTCGCTGGATCCGCGCAGTGCCCGCACTCCCCCGTATCCGACGATCTCGCCGGACTCGTCATCGACGAAGTAGCGGCCGTGTTCGGAGACGAGCTCGGCCGCCATCATCTCGGCGCTCCAGGCATCGGTCGGGAAGGAGGCGGTCTCGATCCGCATGATCGCGTCGAGATCGGACGCTCCGGCCGGGCGGATCACGATCCGACCCGTTTCGGAGCGCGTGGCTGTGCGACGTCGGGCTGGCGCAGGTAGAGCGGTTCGCTGTCTGCGAGCTCGCGCCCTGCGGCGAGCGCACGCTGACCGACCCGCGCGAGGGCAGCCGCGGAGAGCGCGGTGACCTCGACAGCGCGGATCCCCGCGAGGTGCGTCTCCGCGTCGGCACGCAGCACAAGCACCGTGTCGGCGACGACATGCGGGACGCCGTCGGTATCAAGACCTTCGAAGACGGTCACGGCGACCTCGCGCCGGCGCGCGTCGGTCACGATCGCGAAACGGCCTGCCGTCGCATCCGCCTCGATCTCGGTCAGCGCGGCCGCGAAGTGGCTCGGCACCGGGACGACCGTGATCGCCCGCGCCAGTGCGACCGCGCGCGCCGCGGCGATGCCGATGCGCAACCCGGTGAAAGGCCCCGGCCCCATGCCTGCGACGACGTTCGTGAGCGGCTCCGCTCCCGCATCCTGCAGCGTCTCGGCGAGCATCTCGCCGATGACTTCGACATGCCCGAGCGGATCGATCGCCGCACGCTCCGCGCAGATCGCGCCGGCACCGTCGATGGCGGCGATGGCAGTACCGAGGGAGGTGTCGACGGCGAGGATCACCCTTCCAGGGTAGTCGCGAGCTCGCGGGCTCGGCCCCAGCGTCCACCGCCGAGCACCTGCGCGTCGGCGGCGCCGAGGGACGCGGCCGCCAGCAGTGCCTGGTACTCGTACCCCGCCTCCGCGACCGATGCCCAGCCGATGCTCGCGGAGACGCGGGAGATCGCGGCGGCATCCCGCCCCTCATCCGGAGCCGAGATCTTCGTCAACAGGATGCGCAGATGGTGACGTACCGCCTGTTCAGATCCCGGGATCAGTGCCACCACGCGCGCCTCATCGATGCGCTGCACGTCGGCGCTGGCCGGCAGCCCGGCGCGCACGCGCTCATGGAAGGTGTCGAGAATGTGCGCGTAGCCCTGCGATTTGGCTGCGATCCGCAGGTCTTCGCGATTGTCGAGACGGATGTCGATGAGCGACCAGGCGGACTCCTTCAGCGCTTCGGCGCGCGCCAGTCGCTCGGTCAGCTGATTCACGACCGCTCCGGCGCCGCCCCTGTTGCGACGACGCTGGGTGCGCACGAGCAGCACAATCGTGAGCGCAGCGCACTGACTCACCACGAGCGATCCCACGCCGTTGATGTCGCGCACCACCGCAAGCGGATCTGTGCGCGGCGCCGCGAACTGGGTGATCGCGTCCATCGCGGCCAGAATCGTAATCAGGACATAAGCACAGGCGGCGAACGTCAGCGGGAGCAGGATGTCACGCTGCACGGCGCGCATCCGAATCAGGTCATACGCCAGGAAGCCCGCGAATATACCGGATCCCAGAAACGCGAGACGGAATCCGAGCGAGAACTCGGGCAGCCCTGCCAGCAGAGGCAACGCCACCACCATGATCAGGGAGTAGCCGATCACGCTGAACCAGGGCATCCGCTTTCCCAGGTGCGCGCGCAGTCCGAGCCACACGATCGGGACGAAGGTCATCATCACGCCGGACGACAGCGCGCGCAGCGCACGCGACTCGAACTGCCCCGCGGCCACGAGACAGTATGTGCCGAGCGTTCCGATGACGAACGCCGCGGACCAGATCACGGTGGCCTTGCTGGGGCGTGGCAGGAGAGCGAGTCCGATCACGAATGCGGTCGCCAGAGTCACGAGCGACACGAGTGACACCGCGAGATTCACGTCGAGCGCGATGCTCATCGTCTCTGCGTTCATCGGCTCTCCTCTGTCGGGGGCTTGCGGGGCAGGCGCACCGCAACGGTCGTTCCGGCACCCAGAACACTGCCGACCCCGATCGTCCCGCCGTGCTGATGGACGATCTCCTCGACGACCCCCATCCCGAGACCTGTGCCCGGGATGTCGGTGGCTGCGGCGGCCTCCGCACGGAAATACGGCTGGAACACCCGCGCCAGGTCTTCATCCGCCATTCCCATTCCGGTATCGACGATCTGCAAGTCGATCTGTCCATCAGGGGCGACACCGAGCCAGACGACGACGTGTCCCCCGGGCGGTGTGTACTTGACGGCGTTGCTGATGAGATTGTCGATCACCTGGCGCAGGCGGAAGGCGTCGCCGTAGAGCATCAGGGTCTGGGCGCCTTCCACGGTGAGGGTGAGGTGGTGTGACTGCGCGATCGGCAGGAAGGACGCGATCGAGGCGTCGACGAGCTGGCGCAGGTCGACGGGTTCCGACAGCACGGCCGCGTCCGGATGACTCTCCTCCATCACGCGCGCCACAAGCCGCTCCATCCGGTCGCCCGCGCTCGCGACGATGCTCAGCTGCTCCTGCACTCGCTCGGGCAGATCGTCGCGATCCCGCAGCAGATCGACATGACCGATGATCGCCGTGAGCGGGTTGCGCAGCTCATGCGAGACGATCGCCGCCACCGCCTTCCGCTCCTGCGCCGCCTCCAGCAGAGCCGTCACGTCCTCGATGATCAGGAGGGCGATACCTGCCCGATCCTCGACCGTTGCTATGGGCTGTGAGGAGACCTGCAGCGCCCGCCACTCGCCGTCAGTGTCGAAGAGCCACATGCGCTCGGCCTGCATGTGCTCTCCCCGTGCGGCGCGGGCCACCGCGGTGCACTCTGGCGGCAGCGGCTCACCCTGACGATCGTCGTACTCCACAGCACGCGAGGGCAGATCGCCATCGCTCTCGCCCCGGCGATAGAGCTGGCGGTAGGCGTCATTCGTCTTCACGATCCGACCATCGGCGGTCACGGCCGCGAGCGCGAGATCCAGGGAATCGATGATCTGCGTCACCCGGTGCTCATGTGCCTCCGCGCGCTGCGCGATGCGGTTCATCTGCTCAGACTGGCTCAGCAGCAGGCGGCGTGCTGCCCGCGCCTGTTGTGTCCCGATGCGGATCGTCGTCGCGAGGAAGCCCAACGACAGCACCGTCACGATGATGCGCAGCAGCATGTCGGACGGAGAGATGCTCGAGTTCGTGAGCGCAGCCAGGCACACACTGATCAGAGCAAGCGCCGCGATGATGGTCGGCATCGCGTAGTAGCTGGCGATCCAGGTCACCGGGAAGACCCAGAGGAAACTGAGGCGCACATCACTCGCCGACGCGGCGAGTCCCACGGCCAGAATGTCCGCGAACGGGACGACGAGCATGAGGCCGGGGCGCACGCGGTGCCAGGGAACCACCAGCGTCACAAGCGTGATCACCGTGATGAGGAAGATGCCGAAGAGGAACGGCAGGGTTCCGAAGATCTCTGGCCTGAACGCGGCGATCAGCGCCACGATGAGCACGGTGCTCGCGGCCAGCATGAGCTGCCACCGCCACACAGACGCGCTGCGTCGCATGCCTGTCCTCTCCCACGCGCCACCTGATCCTGAGCCCTCGGCGTCCGCGTGCATCCCTCACAAAAGAGCATGCCCTGCTGCGCGACATCCGATGCTCAACGCAGCCGCAAGATTACTCGAAGAAAGACCGCAGGGCCGCTTTCTGCGCAGCACCGCCCCCTAGCCTGACTGTGGGGCGCCCGAAACTACCCCGTACGGGCGCTGGGGAAGAGGAAAGCAATGAGCGAGACGACGTCTGTACCCGACACGACGCCCGCACCGCGCCGCCGTCGACAGTGGGGCGCTGAGCGCCCGAAGCCACCGCTGCCTGCCGTGCACGAGCGCCCGTCCACCACGAAGCTCATCCTCGGTCGCGTCGCGATCTGGGTGACCGTGGCGATGTGGATGCTCTACGTGCTCACGGTGGTGGTGACGCTGTTCTTCGCGGGCGAGTTCGACACGCCCTGGAGAGTGATCGAAGGAGCCTCCTACGTCATCGTCGTGACGTTCCTCACCTTCTCGGCCCTCATGTACCTCGTCGCACGGCAGGGAGCGTTCGAGCGCTTCCGCACGCACCACCGCACGCCCCGCGCCGAACTCGACCGGCATTTCGCGCACGCGCATCGCCCGCTGACCGTCCTGGTGCCGTCGTACGCCGAGGAGCCGGCGGTCATCCGCAAGACGCTCTGGTCTGCCGCGCTGCAGGAGTACCCCTCGCTGCGAGTGGTCCTCCTGATCGATGACAACCCGAACCCGCAAGGCGAGAACGCCATCGCGCGGATGGCGGAGACCCGCGGTATCGCACAGGAGATCGCGCTCGAGATGGCCGAGCCTGCTGCGCTGTTCCAGACCACGCTGGAGGAGTTCGAAGAGGACTGGGATGCCGCGAACGGCCTCCTGCTCGTGGAAGGCGCGTACCACGATGCCGTGGACTGGCTGCACAGATTTGCCGCCCGCGTGCCGCGAGAGGACCACGTCGACGACTTCTTCATCGACGAGGTTCTGCTCGGACTGGCTGATGATCTCGAATCCTCGGCGATCGCAGTGGGGACTGCGATCGCCGAGGGTTCGACCCTCCCCGCCGAGCGCGTGCACGAGCTGCTGCGACGCCTGGTGTGGATCTTCACCGCCGAGATCGCGAGCTTCGAGCGCAAGAAGTACATCTCGCTGTCGCACGAGGCGAACAAGGCGATGAACCTGAACTCGTACATCGGCCTTCTCGGTGGGCGCTTCGTCGAGGAGCACACGGAGAAGGGCATCATGCTGCGACCGGCCCCCGGTGGCGCGCGGGCCGATCTCGACATCCCCTACTCCGACTTCGTGCTGACGCTCGACGCCGACTCGCTGCTGCTGCGCGACTACTGCCTGCGACTCGTGCACTTCCTCGAGCAGCCTGAGAACGCCACCGTCGCCGTCACGCAGACGCCCTACTCGTCGTTCCGCGGGGCGCCCACCCGCCTCGAGCGGCTGGCTGGTGCGACCACCGATGTGCAGCACATCCTGCATCAGGGCATGACATATCACAACGCGACCTTCTGGGTCGGGGCGAACGCCGTCATCCGCATGGAGGCACTCGACGACATTCTCGAGATCGAGAATGACAACGGCTTCGAGATCCGCCGCTACGTGCAGGACCGCACGGTCATCGAAGACACCGAATCGAGCATCGACCTCGCCGTGCACGGCTGGAAGCTCGTCAACTACCCCGAGCGCCTGAGCTACAGCGCGACGCCGCCGGACTTCGGCTCACTCATCGTGCAGCGTCGACGCTGGGCGAACGGCGGTCTGCTGATCATGCCGAAGATGTGGCGTCGCGTGCGCGAACAGCGTCGCGCCTACACGCCGCTGTCGCTCGGCGAAGTCGCTCTGCGACTGAACTACATGGCCTCGATCGCCTGGGCGAGCGTGGGGCTGATCTTCCTGCTCGTGTACCCCTACGACAACCGGCTCGTGAGCCCGTTCATCCTGCTGGGCGCGCTGCCGTACTTCCTTGCGATGGCGAGTGATCTGAAGTACTGCGGCTACAAGCGCACGGATGTGCTGCGGATCTACGGCTTCAACCTGATCCTGCTGCCCGTGAACATGGCCGGAGTCCTCAAGTCGATCCAGCAGGGTCTGACCGGCATGAAGATCCCCTTCGCACGCACGCCGAAGGTCAAGGACCGCACCAGCGCTCCGCTGCTGTACATCGTCGCTCCGATCGTGATCATCGTGTACTCGGGCTTCGTCGCCTGGATCAGCTTCCAGCAGGGATCCTGGGGAACGCTCGCCTTCTCGCTCGTCAACGCGACGCTGGCGACCTGGTCGTTCCTGGCGAACGTCGGCATCCGCGCCGCACTCGTGGACACCTGGTACGGGCTCACGGACTGGATGTGGGTGGAGGACGCCGACGCCGCGGCAGCAGGAGAGGCGGATGCTGCGCCCGTCCGCGACTGGCGCACAGTGCTGCACGAGGGCCACCCGGCTCCCGGTGCGCGCGGCGTCGACGAGATCCGTCGTGCCGCGGAGACGCGCAGCGTGCTGCCCGCATCGGCCACCCCTCGGTACGACACCGTGCCCGCGGTGGGCGCCGACGACGCCTCCTTCCGCCGTCCCTCCCCCGTCACCGAAACCCGCGATGAGAACGTGAGCGTGTCCGCATGAGTGTCCGTACCGGCCGTCACCCCGGCAAGCGCCTGTCGCCGCTGCGCGTGCTCATCGGCGCGGCCGTCGTCCTCGCCGTCACGGGTGCCGCGATCGTCGTCCCGTGGCAGCTGTCGCGCACCGCACCCATCACGACCGCGGGTGCGGGACCGCACTGGTTCGGCGGATACTTCGACGTCACCGCCGCGCCCGTCTCGGAGCAGCCGAACGCGAGCGACGCTTCCGACACCGTCGTGCTCGCGTTCATCGTCGCCCAGAGCGACATGAGCTGCGTGCCGACCTGGGGCGGCGCGTACGGCCTGCGGCAGGCAGGCAGCGAGCTCGACCTTGACCGCAGGGTCGACCAGATGCGCCGAGACGGCACGCACGTCGCGGTCTCCTTCGGTGGCGCGATCAATACCGAACTGGCCTCGGCCTGCGCGTCGGTTCCGGACCTCATGAAGGCGTACTCGGCGGTTCTGGACCGCTACGACATCACGACGATCGACCTCGATCTGGAGGGCGAGAACCTGGCCGACACGGTCGCGGCCGAGCGCCGCGCGGATGCTGTCGCCGCACTGCAGCAGCAGCGCGAGGCCGCGGGAGGGCGCCTGGATGTCTGGGTGACGCTGCCGGTCGCGACCGATGGGCTCACCGACGAGGGTCTGCAGGCCGTGCGCACGCTGCTGCGCGGCGGCGTCGATCTCGCCGGCGTCAACGTCATGACGATGAACTACGGCACCGACCTCAATCGGCGATCGCTCGCCGACATCTCGATCGAAGCTCTGGAAGCCACGCACGATCAGCTCGCGGATATCTACGCGGAGCTGCGCATCGGTCTCCCGGCCGAAGGCGCCTGGGCGGTGCTCGGCGCGACGCCCATGATCGGCCAGAACGACATCGCGAGCGAGGTCTTCACGATCGATGATGCGCGCGAGCTCAACGCCTTCGCCCGCAAGGCGAAGCTCGCACGCCTTTCGATGTGGTCACTCAATCGCGATCGACAGTGCGGCACGAACTATCCCGACCTCTCGGTCGTGTCGGATGCGTGCAGTGGCGTCGATCAGGCCGGTACATCATTCGCGGGCGTGCTCGCCAACGGGTTCGACGGCGAACGGCTCGAAAGCGATGATCCTGCGCCCGCACCGTTCACCCCCGTGCCCGACGACCCCGCGACGAGCCCGTATCCGATCTGGTCACCGGAGACGTCGTACTCCGCGGGCGTGCGCGTCGTCTGGCACGGCTACGTGTATTCAGCGAAGTGGTGGGTGACGGGCGGCCCACAGCCCGACGACCCCATCGCGACGGCCGATCAGACCTCCTGGGTGCTCGTCGGCCCGGTCATGCCGGATGATGAGCCGTTCTCTCTGCCGACACTGCCCGCCGGGACGTACCCCGAGTGGTCGGAGACGCAGGCGTTCGAGAAGGGCGCCCGAGTGATGTTCGAAGGCGTGGGCTACCGCGCGAAGTGGTGGACGCAGGGAGATCTGCCCAGCGACGGCATCACCGACCGCGACCGCTCCCCCTGGGCGCTGATCGACGAGGAGTAGTCAGCGACCGTCGACCTGCGGGGTGAGGCGATAGCCCACCCCGCGGACGGTCTCGATGTACCGCGGATCCGCCGTGTTGTCGCCGATCTTGCGTCGCAGGTTCGCCATGTGCGCTTCGATGACCCGCTTGTCGGGTTCGCCCACGAAGTACGATGACGCGAACGCCTCGCCGCGCAGTACGAGTGCGAGGTCGGCCTTGCTGCGCACGCGGCGCTTCGACTCGAGAAGAGTCGCCAGCAATCCGAACTCGGTGGGAGTCAGATCGACTTCCTTCTGCGCGACGAGAACCGTGTGCGTCTCCAGGTTCAGGCTGAGATCGCGGTGCAGGCGCCAGACGGCGGCCCCCTCGAGATCGGGCAGGTCGACAGACACGGTGGGGTTTCGCGCCGGAACGACGGCGGCAGCGGCAGCATCCGGAACAGAGAGCTCGGTGCGCGGGCGGCGCATCAGCGCCTCGATCCGGGCACGCAGCTCTCGCGGTCGGAACGGCTTCGTCAGGTAGTCGTCGGCGCCCGAAGCGAGTCCCAGCACGATGTCGGACTCTTCCGCCAGCGCCGACAGCATGATGATGTAGGTCGAGCTGACCTTGCGGATGCGCCTGGCCACTTCGAAGCCGTCGATGCCAGGAAGGTTGATGTCGAGGGTCGTGATCGTCGGCTGGTGCGCGATGACCGCCTCAACGCCGTCGGTGCCGGTTTCGGCCATGACCGTGCGGAATCCGGCCGACCGGAAGACTTCGTCGAGCAGGCTTCGAACGGCGGCGTCGTCTTCGATGATCACGGCGGTCTGCGATAGTGCGGATGGATCAGTCATGTAGGCGAAAGCTCATCTCTCGGGGCTGTCACTGAACGCAGGCGCACGCGACGGGGTAGTCGGCCGATATCCTACCGGTCGGGCGTGTCTCAAGGGAAACGCCGTCGGATCAGCGTGAAGCGGTGCGGCGTTCGATCGTGACGATCCGCGGCGCATCTGCGTCGAGCTCTTCGTCCGGAGCATCCGTCTGCGCGCCGATCGGGCGCTCGATCTCGATGTCCCACCACTCGTCGGCGAGCTCTTCCGCCATTCCGCGTCCCCATTCGACGACCACGACAGAACGCGTGACGTCGATGTCGAGGTCGTCGACCTCTGCGGCGGAGCCGAGACGGTACGCGTCCATGTGCACGAGGTCCGGCCCGCCCACAAGAGACGGGTGTGTGCGAGCGATCACGAACGTAGGGCTCTGCACCGGCCCGCGCACGCCGAGCGCCTCAGCCAGGCCGCGCGTGAACGTCGTCTTGCCTGCGCCGAGTGGACCCGTGAGGATCACGACGTCGCCCGCGCGGAGCGCCGTGCCGACCTCGTGTCCCAGTCGCTCCATGCCGTCGGTCGTCGCGATCTCCCGGCGTCCGGCGAGGGTCATGAGACGCTCCGGCGTGGCACGCGATTGCCGATGCGGGTCACGATCTCGTAGTTGATCGTGCCGGCGGCATCCGCCCACTCCGTGGCCGAAGGCACGCCGAGCGTCGGATCGCCGAACAGCACGACCTCGTCGCCGACGTCGACCGGATGATCGCCGACATCCACCACGAACTGATCCATCGCGATGCGGCCGGCGACCTGGAAGCGTCGTCCGTTGATCATCACGGGCCCGAGATCGGATGCCTGGCGCGGAACACCATCGGCATAGCCGAGCGGGACGAGGGCGAGCGTCGTCTCGGCGGCGGTGCGGTGCACGTAGTTGTAGGAGACGCCCGTGCCTGCAGGCACACGACGCACGGCAGCGACAGCGGCACGCAGTGTCATCGCCGGGCGCAGGCCCAGGTCGCTGGAGGTGCGATCGTCGAACGGCGAGAGGCCGTACAGGCCGATCCCGATGCGGACGGCGTCGAGGCGCGTCTTCGGCAACGCGATCGCGGCGGCGGTCGCGGCGAGGTGTCGGATCTCCGGGTGGATGCCGGATGCCGCCGCAAGCGCGCCGCCGCGCTCGAACTCGGCGAGCGCCGCCCGGTCGTCGTCGTCGGATGTGTTGGACAGGTGGCTGAAGAGGCCGATGATGCGGATGCGGCCGATGCGCTCCAGGCGCGCCGCCTCGGCGAAGACCCGCTCCCACTGTGCGGGCGCGATGCCGCTGCGCGAGAGCCCGGTGTCGAGCTTGAGGTGCACGCCGACGGGTTCGACTGTCGCCGCGCGACCCACTGCCTCGATCTGAGCGAAGGACGAGATGCCGACCTCGATGCGTGCCTCGGCGGCTGCGTGGAAGTCCTCCCCCGGCGCGTGCAGCCATGCCATGAGCGGCGCGGTGATGCCGTGACGCCGCAGCGCGAGCGCCTCATCGATCGTCGCGGTACCGAGGCGGTTGGCACCGCCGGCGAGCGCTGCCACGGCGACCGCGGCGTCGCCGTGCCCGTAGGCGTTGGCCTTCACGATGCCGATGACGTCGACGCCGGTGAGTCGGCGCAGGTGACGGACGTTGTCGCTGATGGCGTCGAGGTCGATCACGGCCTCACGGAACAGATCGGTCACGGTGCTCCTTCTGCGACGACGAACGCGGCGGCCATTCCGGCATCATGTGTGAGAGTCAGGTGCACGGTGGTGATCCCGCGCTCGCGCACGACCTCCTCCGTGGAACCGGACAGCACGAAGATCGGGCGGCCGGATGCCTCGGAGGCGATCTCGATCTCGGTCCAGTGCACGCCGTCCGAACCGCCGAGAGCCTTGATGAGGGCCTCTTTGGCCGCGTAGCGCGCGGCGAGAGACGGCAGGCGCAGCATCCGCTCCGACGGGGCGAAAAGGCGCTCCATCAACCGCGGCGTGCGCTCGAGCGTGCGTTCGAACCGCGGGATGTCCACAAGATCGATGCCGGTGCCGATGATCACCGTTCCAGCCTAGTCGCCGGGTCCGGGCCGGGACCGGGTGTGGCTCTCATCCTGTCCTCTTCACCGCTCCGGCACGGATGGCGGGAGATTCCCCGCCTGGCCGGAGAAACGGATGGGTTCAGCCCTGTTTGAGGCGCCCGCTCCCGCCATCCGTCCTGTCGCGCGGCGAAGCGTGGGGGCCGCAGATGTCGTCGACGCCTTCTGCACAGCACGCGTCTCTCTCGTCCCGTGCACAGGTTCCGGGATCGACGAGCCGCCGGCCGCGACCCGGACGCACGATGATCGGATGCCTCAGCTCAGAACCATCCTCGCGGCCCGCGACGGCATCGCGCGCGGAACCGAACTCGCGACGTACGGCTGGAGTCGCAAACGCTTGAGCGCCGCTGTCCATCAGCGCACCATCGTCCGCGTTCGGCCCGGCGTCTTCGCGTCCCGCGACGCTCACGAGGACGTGGTCATCGCCGCGGCCCACGGCGGTGCAGTGACCTGTGCCCGCGCCCTGCGCCTGCACTGCGTCTGGGTGCTGGATGTTCAGGACGAGCATGTGCACGTGTGGCTCGGGCCGGGGCATCGCACGCACGCGCATTCCGGATGTCGCTGCGTGCCGCACTACCGCCCCGGGCGTCTCCTGCTCGGGATCGCGCCGCTCGAAGACGCCCTTGTGCACGCGTTCGCCTGTCACGGTTCCGAGCTCTTCTTCGCCGCGTTCGAGTCCGCGTGGAACCTGAGGCTGTTGTCGGCGTCTGCGCGCCAGCGCATCCGGGCTGCGCTTCCCCGCGATGCGCAGTGGCTGGTCGATTTCGCCCGGGGCGATGCGCAGAGCGGGCTCGAGTCGCTTCTCCGGCTACGCCTTCACCTGCTCGGGATCATCGTGCAGCCACAGGTCGAGATCGCGGGCGTGGGCCGCGTCGACATGCTCCTCGAAGGATGCCTCATCATCGAGGCCGACGGACGGGCCAGCCATGAGGGCGTGCCGAAGCGGCACCGCGACCTGGTCCGCGATGCCGCAGCCTCACGCCGAGGCTATGAGACGTTGCGGTTCGACTATGCGCAGATCGTTCACGATTGGGACGCCGTCGTCGGGGCGATCACCGCCGCGATCGTCCGCGCCCGACGTGGATGAAGGGTACGGATGGCGGGAGATTTCACGCCTGGCGGCCGCATCGGCCGTCGACGGCGGCCTGCGCCCGAATCTCCCGCCCCCGTGCCCGGGGTCACTCGACGGTGACGGACTTGGCGAGGTTGCGCGGCTGGTCTACATCCAGGCCCTTCGCCGTGGCCAGCGCCATGGCGAAGATCTGCAGCGGGATGACCGCGAGGATCGGCTCGAAGAAGGCCCCGGCGAGCGGGATGCGGATGACCTCGTCGGCGAACGGGAGCACGGCGGCATCTCCCTCTTCGGCGACCACGATGACCCTGGCGCCGCGGGCGCGGATCTCCTGGATGTTGGAGACGACCTTGGCGTGGATGAGGGCCGAGTGCCGCGGCGACGGGACGATCACGAACACCGGCTGGCCCGGCTCGATCAGCGCGATCGGACCGTGCTTGAGCTCACCGGCGGCGAAGCCTTCGGCGTGGATGTACGAGATCTCCTTGAGCTTCAGCGCACCCTCGAGCGCGATCGGGTAGCCCACGTGACGCCCGAGGAACAGCACGGAGCGGGTGTCGGCCATCCAGCCTGCGAGCTGGGCGACGTGGCCCTGCTCAGACTCGAGGACGTGTGCGAGCTTGGCGGGCAGCGCCTCGAGCTCAGCGACCGAGGCCGCTCCGTCCTCCAGCGAACCGCGAACACGTCCCACGTGCAGACCCAGCAGAAGCAGCGCGGTGATCTGGGCGACGAAGGCTTTCGTGGATGCCACGGCGACCTCGGGTCCGGCATGCGTGTAGACGACGGCATCCGACTCGCGCGGGATCGTCGCGCCCTGGGTGTTGCAGATCGACAGGGTTCGGGCGCCGCGCTCGCGGGCGTACTTCACCGCCATGAGCGTGTCCATCGTCTCGCCCGACTGGCTGATGGACACGACGAGCGTGTCGGCGCCGATCACCGGGTCCCGGTAGCGGAACTCGTGCGCGAGCTCGACGTCGACGGGGATGCGCGCCCAGTGCTCCAGCGCGTACTTTCCGACGAGACCCGCGTACGACGCCGTGCCGCAGGCAGTGATGATTATGCGGTTGATGCCGGTGAACAGCTCGTCGAGTCCGTCGAGTTCCGGGATGACGACGGCACCGTCATGCACGCGACCGCGGATCGTGTTCGCGACGGCCTCGGGCTCTTCGGCGACCTCCTTCGCCATGAAGCTCGGCCATCCGCCCTTCTCTGCCGCCGCCGCGTCCCACGAGACCTCGAACGGCTCCGGCTGGACCGGATTGCCTTCGAAGTCGGTGACGGTGACGGCATCCGGGGTGATCGAGACGATCTGGTCCTGCCCGATCGCGAGCGCGTGACGCGTGTGCTCGACGAAGGCGGCGACGTCGGATCCGAGGAAGTTCTCCCCCTCGCCCAGGCCGATCACGAGCGGGGAGTTGCGGCGAGCGCCGACCACGAGCCCCGGCTGGTCCTGGTGCATGGCGAGCAGCGTGAACGCACCTTCCAGGCGGTTGACGACCGCGAGGAACGCGCTCTGCAGATCGCCGGTCTTGCGGTACTCGCGTCCCAGCAGCGCAGCGGCAACCTCGGTGTCTGTCTCGCTGCGGAACGTCACGCCCTCTGCTTCGAGCTCGGCGCGCAGTGCGGAGAAGTTCTCGATGATGCCGTTGTGAATGACTGCGAGACGGTCATCGTCGGCGAGATGCGGATGCGCGTTGACGTCCGTGGGCCCACCGTGGGTCGCCCAGCGCGTGTGACCGATGCCGGTCGTCCCGTCGGCGAGCTCGTGCTCAGCGAGCGAGTCGCGCAGCACGCTGAGCTTGCCGGCCTTCTTGCGCATGTTGAGGTCGCCGTCGGCGTCGATCACTGCGATGCCTGCGGAGTCGTATCCGCGGTACTCCAGTCGGGCGAGTCCGGCGATCAGGATTTCCTGGCTGGGGCGCGGCCCCACGTATCCGACGATTCCACACATAACGCCCAGAGTAGAGCCGGATTTTTGCGAAGGTGCTGAACATTTGTTCTGTACAGACGCCGAACATAACCGCTGGTGGCGATGCAGAAAGGGGATGCCGCGGCATCCGCCTTCTGCGAGCCCTAGAGCTTACGCAGCAGAACGCTCTCGACGGCGTGATCAGTGCCCTTGTTCAGCACGAGTGAGGCCCTGTGCCGCGTCGGCCAGACGTTCTCGACGAGGTTGGGCATGTTGATGTCGTTCCAATAGCCGAGAGCCGTCGTGACGGCTTCCTCGTCGGTGAGGTGTGCGAAGACGTTGAAGTACGACGAGGGATTGGAGAACGCACCCTTGCGCAATGCAAGGAAGCGATCGACGTACCACTGCTCGATGTTCTCGGGAGCAGCATCGACGAAGATCGAGAAGTCGAACAGGTCGCTCACGGCGACGTCGTTCGGCGCGGCGGGGGGCTGCAGCACGTTGAGCCCCTCAACGATCACGACGTCGGGGCGCCGCACGACGACGTGCGCGTCGGGCACGATGTCGTAGCGGATGTGCGAGTAGAAAGGTGCGCGCACCTCGGCCGCGCCGCTCTTGACCTCCGTCAGGAAGTCGATGAGCGCCCTGCGGTCGTACGACTCGGGGAAGCCCTTGCGGTCCATGAGGCCGCGGCGCTCGAGTTCGGCATTCGAGTAGAGGAAGCCGTCGGTCGTGACGAGTTCGACGCGCGGCGTTCCCGGCCACCGACTCATCAGCTCGCGCAGGAGTCTGGCGATCGTCGATTTGCCCACCGCCACCGACCCTGCGACGCCGACGACGAACGGCGTTGTGGAGTCCTCCTCCTGCAGGAACGTGCTGGTCGCCGCGCCGAGACGCTTCGTCGAGGTCGCGTACAGGCTGAGCAGACGGCTGAGCGGAAGGTAGACCTCGCGCACCTCGGTCACGTCGAGGCGGTCGCCGATGCCGCGGATCTCCACGACTTCTGTCTCACTGAGCGGCTGGTCGAGGCCCTGCGCAAGGCGGGCCCACTCTGCACGGTCGATCTGCCGGTACGGCGAGAGCGGCGTCTTCTGATCGGCGGTCACAGCCTCAATGGTACTGATGCGGGACTCGACGCCGACGCGGGAGGACTACTCTCGTGACGTGCGACTCGGAGTTCTCGACATTGGTTCCAACACGGTGCATCTGCTGGCGGCGGATGCGCACCCTGGCGGTCGTCCGCTCGCGACGACGAGCGATCGCACCATCGTGCGGCTCATGCGTTATCTGACGCCGGCCGGCGCGATCAGCGAGGAGGGCGTTCAGGCACTGGAGGCTGCCGTCGCGCAGGCGAAGGCCGTTGCGACCGCCGAGGGCGTGGATGCGCTGCTGGCGACGGCGACGAGTGCGGTGCGCGAGGCGGCGAACGGCCCCGCCGTGATCGCTCGCCTGGAGGCGATCCTCGGCCAGCCCCTGCAGGTACTGGAGGGCGAGGCCGAGGCGCGGCACACGTTCTTGGCGGTGCGCCGCTGGTTCGGCTGGTCGGCCGGTCGCATTCTGCTGTTCGATATCGGCGGCGGGTCGCTCGAGATCGCGTCCGGCGCCGAGGAGGTTCCCGATGTCGC
Source organism: Microbacterium sp. GW823-FHT02G05 (assembly GCF_058797175.1). Lineage (NCBI taxonomy): Bacteria > Bacillati > Actinomycetota > Actinomycetes > Micrococcales > Microbacteriaceae > Microbacterium > Microbacterium sp. GW823-FHT02G05. The sequence continues at coordinate 1,425,844 of NZ_JBXAJK010000001.1, read as the reverse complement.
CGCATCCATCCCGCTCGGCGCAGGGCGGCTGACGGTGCAGTTCCTGCCGAACGACCCGCCCGGCGAGGATGCGGTCGAGCATCTGCGCGCGCACGCCGACGAGGTTCTCGCCCCGGTCGCAGCATCTTTCGCGACGCTCCCCCGCCCGGATCGCGTGGTCGGCTCGTCGAAGGCCATCCGCTCGCTCGCGCGGTTGGCCGGCTCCCCGCTCCCGGGCGCGCAGGGCGGAGAGCGGATGCTGCTGCGCCGCGGCGAGCTCGGATCCTGGATCCCCCGACTCGCCCGGCTCCCCGCGTCCGCTCGTCAGGAGCTGCCCGGCATCACACCCGACCGCACGTTCCAGATCGTCGCGGCCGCTGTGGCTCTGCACGCGGCGATGACAGCGCTGCGCGTGGACGAGCTCGAGGTCTCCCCGTGGGCGCTCCGCGAGGGTGTGCTGCTGCGCTACATCGAACAGATGGAGTGGGCGACAGCGCGCTGAGCGGTTCTATGGTGGAGGGATGCTGACCGACACACGCCTGCGCCTCGCCGCGCGCGTGCTGCTGGTGCCATATCTCGTCGTACTCGCGCTGATCGTGTGGCTTCCGGGTGAGGACGCGTCGCGAGTCACGGGCATCATCGCGACGATCGCGGAGTGGATCTCCGCCGGGTTCGGAGTCTCGTTCGACGCGGCGTACGCACCGCTGGAGTTCCTGGCGAACATCGCGCTGTTCGTTCCGTTCGGGCTGCTGCTCTCGACATCCGCCCCGCGCCTGCGTTGGTGGGGAGTGACGATCGCTGGCTGCGCGACAAGCGTGCTGATCGAATGCGTGCAGTTCCTGCTGCCGACAAGATTCCCGACGCTGTCGGACGTGATCGCGAACACGGCGGGCGCTGCGCTCGGATGGGCGCTGTGGCAGATCGTCGTGACGATGACACACCGCCGACGTTCTACGCTGGAGTCATGAGTCACGATCTTGACGACACTCGGCCCAATCTGAGCCGTCGTGAATGGCGCGAGAAGATGGCGTCCGCTGAGCCGATTCCGGCGACGCGCGCGCCTTTCGAGGGCATCGTCCCGCTCGCCGACGCGCGGCCGACCGCCGCGGATGCCCCGGCGAACCCGATCACGATTCTGACCGTCTGCACGGGCAACATCTGCCGCTCGCCCATGGCCGAGGTGCTGCTGCGCGAGCGTCTGCGCGATCTGGGCGTGCGGGTGCACAGCGCCGGCACGCACGCCCTCGTGGGTCATGCCATGACCGCGCAGGCGCAGGAACTCGCCCTCCGGTTGGGGGCTTCCGAGGCGGATGCCTCGGCACACGCCGCCCGCTACCTGGTGGAGCCGCTGCTCACGGAGTCCGATCTTGTCATCACGATGGCGCGCGAACATCGCTCGCACGCCGTGCAGATGATGCCGAGCCTTCTGCGCCGGGCGTTCCCGGTGCGCGAGTTCGCTCGCTTGTCTTCGACTCTGACGACCGAAGAGGCTCGCGCCGCGGCGGATGCTGCGGGCTCAGACCCGCATGCCCGCGTGCAGGCGGTGCTTCGCGCCGTCGCCGACCAGCGCGGCAAGGCTCCGGCCGATCAGAGCAATGACGACGTCATCGACCCGTACCGTCGTTCCGCAGAGGTCTATCAGCAGTCCGCAGACGAACTCGTTCCCGCACTCGACGAGGTCGAGCGCGTGCTGCGCGCCGCTCTGACGCCGTAGCCGCTGGATCCCCCGCACTGGCGAGACCATGATGCGAATCTGACATTCCACCTCGACGGCTGAGGAGCGCGCTCGGCGACGGGGTCAGCGCGGACGTAGCAGATGACGCGTCAGGGCACGCGCCCCGCGGGCCCAGCGAGCGGTCTGGAAACGCCAGGCCTCAGCGCGCGTGGGAATGATCGCGGCGTCGTTTCGAGGGATCTCCGCCCGCCTCACCCACACCGCTCGCGCGATGAACGCGGGTCGTGCGTGCCACGGGAGCGATCGAGCATGCACCCACCAGGTCACGCCCATCCCCTGACTCCCGACCGTCCGGTGCAGGTCCCATCGCTTCCGCTGGTGCTCCGTGCCCTCACCGTCTCGAACGGTGCCGATGCCCGTCCGTTCGAGAAGATCACGAAGCACCCACGTCGCGCCGCCTTCGCATGCCACCGCGTAGAACTCGGTCCGTTCCTCATCACCCGCAATGGTGAGCGCCTTCACGACCGACTCGTACTCGTGCCGATGCCGGTCGATGTTCACGTTGCGAAGCCCGTGCAGCGCCGCGATCACGCTGGCGCCCGCGCGCGACGGCGCCGTGACAGTGGTGCCGGCGACGGCGAGTTCTCTGCGATCGCGCCAGATCCGCTCGAAAGCGGCTCCTCCTGCGGCGAAGAATCCGGGAAAGTCGTGGTGGACGTCGATGTCGCATCCCCACTCGTCATGAATGTACGTCACCGAGTGCAGCCCGATCAAAGAGGGTTCCTCCCTGAGCGCGCGCTGATGCCAACCTTCCGCCTCGAGGAGGAGACAGAACTCGCGGTGACGCTCGGGCTCAACCCAGACATCCGCATCAGAGGCGACTCGGGGCGGCCGCAGCCGATAGTGATCGGCGACGGGACCCTTGATCGAGAGGACGCGAATGCCGTTCACTCTGCCGAGATGCGCGGTCCGCGCATGGGCCAGTGCGGTGGATGCGGAGACGTCGAGTCGCGCTACTTCCATTCGTTCCTCGTCTCCCCCGCCGACGCACGTGTTGCGTCTGAAGTCTACAAACGGTCGCACGCCCTATGCTCGCTTAGAGGAATCGCGCGATTCTCGCGCCGCATCTGAGGGGATTCGCGTGGAGCTTCGGGACTACTTGCGCATCATGCGCGCACACTGGATCGTCATCCTTCTGGCGACAGCGCTGGGGGCGGGTGCGGCGTTCGGCTGGAGCCTGCTGCAGCCCAAGGTCTACACGGCGGATGCCACGGGCATCGTCACGGCGACATCCAGTGACGGCTCGACCGGCAGTGCCCTCATCGGAAACCAGCTCGCGCAGAGTCGGGTGAAGTCGTATTTGAACCTCGGTTCATGGCGCGCTGTCGCCGAGCATGCCATAGACGAGCTGGGCCTCGACGCGTCGCCGGAGTCATTGGTACCGCGCGTCACGGTCTCGAACCCCATCGACACCACCGCGCTCAAGGTCACCGCAAGCGGCAGCACCCCGGAGGCAGCTCAGGCCCTTGCGGAGGCCTGGATGCGCGGCATGGCCACAGAGATCGCCAAGCTCGAGGGCGGCACAGCATCCACCCCGGGCGCCGTCACGCTCACGGTGGGCGACTCCGCGCGCCTTCCCACCTCGCCCTCGTCGCCGAACACCCGACTCAATGTGGCACTCGGCGCACTGATCGGTCTGGCAATCGGCCTCGGCTACGCCTTCCTCCGCCACATCCTTGACCGTCGCGTCCGGCATCCGCGTGACATCGAGCGGGAGACCGGTGTCTCCGTGATCGGCACGCTCCCCTTGGAGAAGAATCTCACCGGCGAGCGCCAGGTGATCGACTTCTCGCTCGGATCCACCGAGCGGGTGTCTCACCACACCGTGGAGGCGATGCGAGAGCTGCGCACGAATCTGCAGTTCATCGACGTCGACAAACCACCGCGGGTGATCGTCGTGACGAGTTCAGTTCCCGGCGACGGCAAGTCGACGGTGTCTGTGAATCTCGCATCGAGCCTGGCCGCGGCAGGTCAGTGGGCCATCCTGATCGACTGTGATCTTCGTCGGCCAGTGGTCGCCGACATCTTCGGCATGTCGAAGGATGCCGGCCTCACCGACATCCTCGCCGGACGCGCGCAGCTGGAGGACGTCGCTTTCCGCCCGCAGAAAGAAACTCCACTCGCCGTGATCGGCGCGGGACGCATCCCCCCGAACCCGAGCGAGCTCCTCGGCTCGCACCGCATGCGCGACTTCATACGCACGCTGAGCGAGTCGGCCATCGTGATTCTTGACTCACCGCCGGTGCTGCCGGTCACGGATGCAGCGGTGCTGGCAGGTTCCGCGGACGGAGTGATCATCGTCGCGTCCTCGGGAAAGACGACGTTCGACATGCTCCAGCGCGCTGTGGCGAACATCACCCGCTCGACAGGACGGGTGCTCGGCATCGTCTTGAACCGTGTTCCCCGCACGGGATCCGCCTCGGCGTACTACGGTCGGGAATACTACGGAAGCTACGAAGCGTACGCGGCGAACGAGGAGCCGTCCACGTCCGCGGAAATGCCGCAGCCGACGTCGCGGCGCACGCGGGCGAGGTAGTCGGCGTTCAGGCGAGCCCGATCAGCCCTCGACGACTCATCGTCGTCAGGAACTCGACGACGTCCCCGTGGATCGCTGCAGCGTCTTCGCCATAGTGCTCCGCCACCCGTCGGACGAGTGCGGATTCCGCCATTGACGTCTCCGCGCTGAGGACCCGCCAGATGATGTCGGAAGATCCTTCGAGCACAACGGGCTGCTCCCCCGTGAGCGCGAGCGCCGTCGTGCGCGTCTCCTCCTCGACCCATGCGACGTCATCGGCGAGGCACCAGGCACGTTCATGCTCGAGTTCACCGTCGCGAACCAGCGCGGCGAGCGCCTCCTGCAGGACAGCCTGCGTGTCGACGCCCTCTGGCTCACCATGCACGGCGATCACGTGCGCATGAATGTCGTCGAACCGGCCGCCCGAGGCGGTCGCCTGCCAGATCGCCGGGCCAACCCCGTCGAGGACGCGGAGCTCCCCACCTGACGCGCCCCGTCGCAGGACTGCGACCCTGCCGTCGTCCAGGGCGAGCTCGTCTACCACCGGTGCGTGGAAGTAACAGTCGCCGTCTTCCCCGGAGTTCTCCCGCGGCTCGTTCAGAGCCCGCGGTGCCGGATTCAGTGGCAGCTGCGGCGGCTCGGCGCCCAACAGATCCCGCACGACCGGCAAGAGCGTCTCCGCCTCGCGATACCGGATGCGAACTGCTCCCCCTGTCGCCTCGAGCAATGCGGCCACTACTCGGAGTCCCCCGCGCAGGTCGCACAGATAGCTCGTCTGCGGCCCGAGCAGCTCAAGGGCATCCGCGAGGGCCAGAGGAGTCACCTCAGGGTGCTCGGGACCCTTCGGGTCTCTGTCCAGCACCGCCACTTTGGAAAGGCGCAGCACGGGCGGCCGCCAAGACACCCCCGGCAGCGTCGCGGAGGAGACCTGCGCCTTGGGGGCGCTCGCGGACTCGATGATCGACAGTGGCTTGCGGTACGCGACCACGCCGCCCTGCGGATCAATGCCGACGGTCTCGTCGCTCACGTAGGCGAGCTCCGCCGAGAGGGCCCGCGCTGCGGTGGTCTTACCCGTTCCCGAGGGTGCGACGAGAGCGATCGTGTGGCCTCGTTCATCCGCGAGGCCGGCCGCGTGCAGCATCCACAGTTCGCCCTTCCTGTGCGCAAGAGCCGCGAGTGTCACTTCTGTCGAGAGTTGCGAGAGCATGACGTCATCGTCGTGCTCAGCGGTGATCGCCACGGTGGCGTCAGCGGAGGTGCGATGGGTCCTGCCCTCCGCCCATGCCGCCGTGATCGCGGCGAAGGAAGACGCAGTCCGTGCCGTTGCATCGATCTCGATGAGGGCGCCCAGCGCCTGGACGGTGACCTTCTGCGACATGACTGCTACCCTACCCAGCGAAGTGGGTTCTTTCGCGATGAGGGCGTGGGGGTCGGTTTCAATGGTGACGCAGATTGTCGTAGCCAGAAAGCGGGCAAAGTCGCCCACAGCGAGCACGACAGAGGGTGGTGATCGCGAGCCTTCGGTTCGGATTGCGACTCGCCTGGCGGAGCTTGACCTGGTCAGAGTCCCGGGATCGCTCGGTGTAGACATCGAGGGTCAACGGTACGGCCACGTCGGGCTCTGGCGCCTGTGGGGGCACTCCTGCGAATTCTCCATGCAGCCCCCGCGCGGAACTGAACCGGAAGTCTCCTTCGTCTTCGTCGAATCCGGCATCATCAGCGCACGCACGCCGGGCGAGGCATGGCGCTCCCTCGATGCGCCGCTGATCGTCGTTCCCACCGTTCGTTCACGGCGCATCCGCATTCGAGGCGCGTGGAGCGTCACGGTCGCCAAGCTGCCGCTGCGCGCCGTCGAGGCCTATGTGCCTTTCGTGCCGAACAGCGTGGGCGTGTTCAAGAGCACGCGGATGCTCGACACCGCCATGCATCGCTTCGTCGCCGCTGTCCTGCAGGCCAGTTCCCCCGGATCAGCCGTGGAGAGCTCGGCCATCGAGCAGCTGGCCATGGAGATGGCGGGAGCCGTGTTGCTGGATCGCACAGGCCCCGAGTGGGCGCAGGGCACCCCACACGATGTGCTGCGTGACCGCGCACTGGGACTGATCTCGCAGGAGTGCGCGGATCCTGCTCTGACCCCCGCGCGCATCGCCGCCGGGGTTCACGCATCGCTGCGCCAGCTGCAGGCCGTGTTCGCGGAGTCAGGCACTTCGATCGCGCTCGAGCTGCGCCGGGCCCGTGCGCGCGCTGCCCACACACTGCTCTCGGACAGCCGCTTCGATGCGCTGTCCGTGGAGCAGGTCGCCGAGAAGTCCGGATTCGCCACGTCGATGAGTCTGCGACGCGCAACAGAAGCCGTGTACCACCAGAGTCCCCGAGCTGTGCGCGAGAGCCGCAGGCACGAACCGGCCTAGACACCGGAAGGGGTCCCACCCCTTACAAACTATCCGCGCAACTTGCGCACATTTCGCGCAGAATGCGCAGCCCTCCAGGTGTGCCCCTCACGGCGGCTCCCTAGCTTGAGCAGTGCGGGGTCGCTCCTGGGGGATGCGGAACAATGCGTCGCTCCTCGCGAATGAACTATTCGCGCAAGACCTGTGTGTGCACAGGAGAAGAGGGGCTCACAATGACGGAAACCACGACGGGCATCTCCCGCCGCACTCTCGTGAAGGGAGCCGCCTGGTCCGTGCCGGTCCTCGCGGTGGCAGCGGCGACGCCGATGGCTGCGGCCTCCGTGAACTCGGCGACCGTGCAGTGGGTGGGCGGGGCGTCACAGCTGCTGACTCTGACGCTGCTCGATGGCGGTGTCGTCAGCGCCACCATCCTGCCCTCCGCACCCACGCAACTACGGGTGACAAACACCCCCGGCATCGTGCCTAACGTCACCGCACGCTTCGATGTCGCCCAGGCGACAGGCATCAGCGTGAACCTGGGTGTCGGCAATGTCTACCTGCGAGGCTTCGCTCCGCGCACACTGCCCGGTGCCGCAATCGTGGGCAGCACCACTGTCACGCCTCGCATTCTGAATGACGGCGTCCTGGGAGACCTCTACGCACAGGACACGTCGACGACGTTCGCGCTCGGTGACATCGCCTCGGGCGCAACGGTCGACTTCGGTTCGATCGGCTGGGCGGTGACGGGCCGATCCGGAATCAACATCGCGATCGACGTCCTCGTCAACTTCTCCGTGACGGCGACCTTCCTCTCGAACGGCACACAGTTCGCGCAGCTCACGACGCCGGGCGTCAGCGTCCCGATCGGGGCCGGCATTCTCTGAGCCACGGCGGGGCAGCAGTGCATACTGATGTGGTGTCTGCCCCGCCTCGCCCACGCACCGTTCGTCAACGCGTCACCGGCAGCGCCTGGTTCCACCTCGTTCTCGCGTTCGTGGTCGTGGGCCTCGTGCTCTCCTTCATCGCGAAGCCCTATTGGGTGCCCTCGGCCTCTATGGAGCAGACACTGGAGATCGGCGACCGGGTGCTGGTCAACCGACTCGCCTATGTCGGAGCGGTCCCGACCACGGGGGACATCATCGTGTTCGACGCCGATGAGACCTGGGGCGCGCACGCCCCGCAGGACGCGAATCCTGTGATCGCCTTCGCACGCTGGCTCGGCTCTGTGAGCGGATTCGGCCCCTCCGGACAGCACACCCTCGTCAAGCGCGTGATCGCAGGGCCAGGTCAGACTGTCGAATGCTGCACCGCTCAGGGAGCGCTCATCGTCGACGGGATTCCCATCGACGAGCCCTACGTCTTCCAGGACTTCCCCTTCATCGCGGGCTCCGTCGACTGCACGACGGACCCCAGGTCGCTGCGCTGCTTCGACAGCGTGACCGTGCCAGAGGACTCCTACCTCGTCCTTGGCGACAACCGTGGCAACTCATCCGACTCCGCCGCGCAGTGCCGCGGGGTGACGGATGCTGACCCGACGTGCTGGCGCTGGGCCCACGGAGGCGACGTCGTGGGCAAGGTCGTCGCGATCCTCTGGCCGATACAGCGATGGGCCGTTCCTTAGAACGGCCCATCGCTATGCTGCTGCAGATGCTCAGAGGCTGAGGCGCTCCTTGACCACCGAGGCAAGACGCTCAGCGTAGGAGTGCGCGGAGTCCGCATCCGCGGCCTCCACCATGACGCGCACGAGCGGTTCCGTGCCCGACTTGCGCAGCAGCACACGGCCACTGTCGGCAAGCTCGGACTCGACCTCGCGAACCGATGCCTGGAGGTGCTCATCATCGGCGACGCGGTCTTTGTCGACGCCTTTGACGTTGATCAGAACCTGCGGGTAGACGGTCATCACAGAAGCCAGCTCGGCGATCGACTTCTTCTGTCGCGCCATCTCGGCCACGAGATGCAGGCCCGTGAGCACACCGTCACCGGTGGTCGCGAACTCGCTCATGATGACGTGGCCGGACTGCTCGCCACCCAGTGCGAAACCGCCGGCGTTCATCTCTTCGAGAACGTACCGGTCGCCGACCGCGGTCTGGCGCAGCGCGATCCCATGCTCCTTCATCGCCATGTGCAGTCCGAGATTGCTCATGACGGTGGCGACGAGAGTGTCGTCCTTGAGGCTCCCGCGCTCTTTCATCGCGACCGCGAGGATCGCCATGATCTGATCGCCATCGATGACGTTGCCTTCGGCGTCGACAGCGAGGCAGCGATCAGCGTCGCCGTCATGCGCGATTCCGACATCCGCACCCACACGGATGACCTCACCGGCAAGTTTGTCGAGATGCGTGGAACCCACGCCATCATTGATGTTGAGACCATCGGGATCGGCGCCGATGACCGTCACCTTGGCGCCCGCGTTGCGGAATGTCTCGGGCGACACACCGGATGCCGCACCATGCGCGCAGTCCAGCACGACGTGAATGCCGTCGAGGCGGTGCGGTAGCGAGGCAAGGAGGTGCATCGCGTAGCGGTCCTCTGCATCAGAGAACCGCGTGACGCGTCCGACCTCGGCACCGGTCGGCTGGAGTTTGGGTCCTGCCATCGCTTCTTCGATGCGCTGTTCGACATCGTCGGGAAGCTTCACGCCGCCGCGAGCGAAGATCTTGATGCCGTTGTCCTCTGCCGGATTGTGGGACGCGGAGATCATCACGCCGAAGTCTGCGTCGATATCGGCGATCAGGAAGGCCGCAGCAGGGGTCGGCAGCGTCCCGGCGTCGAGAACGTCGACACCGGACGAAGCGAGCCCGGCCTCGACCGCGGCGCTCAGAAAGTGTCCGGAGATGCGCGGATCACGAGCGACAACCGCCGTGAGCCGCTTGCCCGAGGCCTTGCGAGCCTCCGCAATACGCCCCTGGCCCAGGACGACAGCTGTCGCCTGGGCCAGGGTGAGCGCGAGATCAGCGGTGAGGGGGCCGTTAGCCAGCCCCCGCACGCCGTCTGTGCCAAACAGTGCCATGAAGGAACTGAGTGCTTAACGCTTCGAGTACTGAGGCGCCTTACGGGCCTTCTTGAGACCAGCCTTCTTGCGCTCCTTGACGCGAGCGTCGCGCGAGAGGAAGCCGGCCTTCTTCAGGGTCGGACGGTTGTTCTCCGCGTCGATCTCGTTCAGCGCACGAGCGATGCCGAGACGAAGAGCGCCGGCCTGGCCCGAGTCGCCGCCGCCCGAGATACGGGCGATGACGTCGTAGGCACCAACGAGGTTGAGCGCCGTGAACGGGTCGTTGATCAGCTGCTGGTGCAGCTTGTTCGGGAAGTAGTCCTCCAGCGTGCGGCCGTTGACCGTGATGGTGCCCGAGCCGGGGATGAGGCGCACGCGGGCAATAGCCTGCTTGCGACGACCCACGGCTGCGCCGGGAACGCTCAGCACGGGACGGGGAGCCGTCTCGACGGCCTCCGTCTCAGGAGTCTCGGTGGAGTAGTTCTGGGGGAAGTCAGTGTCGGTGTTCGCCACGAGTTTGTCCTTAGTCAGTCTGTGCGGCGCTTACTGGGCGACCTGGTCGAGGGTGAACGTCTTCGGCTGCTGCGCGGCGTGCGGGTGCTCTGCACCTGCGTACACCTTGAGCTTCGAGAGCTGCTCGCGGCCGAGCGTGTTCTTGGGGAGCATGCCGCGGACGGCCTTCTCCACTGCGCGGACGGGGTTCTTCTCGAGAAGCTCGGCGTACGAGACAGCCTTGAGGCCGCCCGGGTAACCCGAGTGGCGGTACGCCATCTTCTTCTGGAGCTTCTGTCCGGTCAGTGCGACCTTCTCAGCGTTGACGATGATGACGAAGTCACCGGCGTCGATGTGGTTGGCGAAGGTGGCCTTGTGCTTGCCACGCAGGAGGATGGCCGCCTGCGAGGCCAGACGACCGAGAACGATGTCGGTGGCGTCGATGACGACCCAGTCACGCTGGACCTGGCCGGCCTTCGGGGTGTAAGTGCGCGTCACAATAGTGCTGCTTTCTTGTCGAACGGAGAGGTTCGTGAATCCCACTCCGGGGTGGTTCTCTCTTGAGAGATGAGAACACGCCAGTGGAGGGCTCACGTTCGCGGCACCCGAGCAGTCGGGCACCAAGGGTGCTAGTCTACGACACTCCCGGCGTGCGTCCAAATGCGGGCGCTACGCCTGTGTGTCCTCCGACACGGACGGACCAAGCGCTAAGCGCCCGCGTTGCCCCCACCTGCAGGTTCTGTGACACCGGGCTCTGTGGGACCGGGTTCGCCCGGGGCCGGGTCGACGGAGCCCTGCTCCCCGGAGCCAGGCTCGGTCACGCCTGGGCCTGGCGTCGCCGTTCCACCGGCGTCCGGCGGAGTCCACGAGCCGCTGCTGTCCTCTTCGGCGGCCTCGCTGATGGCCCGCTCATCGTCAGCGCGAAGCGCGACAATGGCAGCGCCCAGCAGCTGCATCTCTGCCCAGCCGACGCGCCCCGTCGTGCGAGCAGCCGCAAAGGCATCCACCGCGTTCTGCACTGCTGCGCGGAACTCGGGAAGCGCCTCGACATTCTCGCCGAGAGATGCGGCGGCGAGCGCGATCATCGAATCAGCCAGGGGCGCGACGGTCAGACGGTAGGCATCGCATTTCGACTCCAAGGCCTTGCGCAGGTCTCGGAGCTCCTGATGCACGGCATCCGCTTCCACCTGACGGGCGTTGACCGCTTCCAGCGCGGCGCCGATCTCAGCGAGCGATGCATCGGGAGCAGCATTCTTCGCCTCGAACGGGGCGACCTCCGTCGGAACACTGATCGCGTTCACCTCGGCGACGTAGATATCGCGGGCAGCGAGCGCACTCTGACGCAGCGCCTCATCCGCCGTTCCCGCCAACGAGGCCAAGGTCGCCGCCGAGAGCTCTGCGGCGGCCATCATGTCGGCCCGGGTGGCCTCGACCCGTTTCCGTTCGGTGTTGACTCCTGCGACGGAACTCGCGAGTGCTTCCTCTCCGAACTCCAGTAGGGTACGTGCATCATCCGTCGGCGTCGATGCCACGGCCGCACGTACCCCGACGAAGCTCGCTCCGACGATGGCGACGATCGCCACGGCCGCCGAGGCAACGGCGAGCCAGTCTCGACGTTGACGACGCAGGAAGCGCGAGCGCGCCTTGGTTCGGGTCTCGACGGCCGCGGGAAGCGCGGCAACCGCGCGGGGATCCGCGCCGGCGACGACTCCGCCCGCTGCGCCCACCAGCTGCTGCAGCCGCTGTCGCTCGACGACATGGTCGACGGGGGCGGAACTCGGTGCCGCCGTCCCCACCATCGCGTCGAGTCGGCCGTCCGCTCGCGCCGCTTCGACGAGCCGTGTCGCCTGATCACCGGCGAACAGACTGTCGAGCGAGGACACGGCACCTCCTGAGGTAGGGTTGGTCGGAATTGTATGCAGTGCCCCATCGTAGCGGGGATGCACGACGTTCCTGGCAGGAGGGGCATGGAACTGAGCGACTATCTGCGCGCTCTGAAGCGCAGCTGGCTCATCGTCCTCTCGTGCCTGCTGATCGGAGCAGCGGCGGGGTTCACGATCGCTGCCAACACCGCGCCGCGGTATCAGGCGTCCACGACGCTGTTCGTCGGAGTGACGCCCAGCGACGGGGGCTCCTGGAACTTGGCGAACTCGAGCAACTACGCACGCCAGGCCGCCAACAGCTACGCGCAGATCATCCGGACGGAACTCGTTCTCGAGCCCGTTGCGGATGCGCTCGGCATCGACACCGACGCCGCCGCGCTCGCCGGTCGCGTCACCGCGTCCAACCCTGTGAACACGCAGAACATCGAGGTGACGGTCACCGATCGAAACCCCGTGCTGACCGTGCAGATCGCCAACGAGATCGCTCAGCAGTTCGCGACCATCGTCGCGGACGAACTGGAGGGAACGTCGGGCGAAGACGACAGCCTGGTGCGCATCGAGGTGCTGCAGCCCGCCATCACCCCCTCGGTCCCCTCTGCACCGAAGCCCCTGTTCAACATCGCTCTCGGCGCGCTGATCGGCCTCGCCGTCGGTATCGGCGTGGCGTTGCTGCGCCAGATCCTCGACACGCGCATTCAGACGGTCGAGGAGGCCACGTCGGCCACAGGCCTTCCCCTGCTCGGCGCGATTCCCGACACCCTCATCGAGAAGGGCAGCGCCCTCAGCGTCGCCGTCTCACCGCGCGGCGCGGACTCGGAGGCGTATCGCGCTCTGCGCACGAACCTCGACTTCGTCGGCGGGGATGATCGCCAGCGCTGCCGCACCTTCGTCGTCTCGAGCTGCGCGCCGGGTGAAGGCAAGTCGACGGCCTTCGCCAACCTCGCACTTGCGATCGCCGAGACCGGCAAGCGTGTCGTGCTGATCGACGCTGATCTTCGCGCGCCGACGATCGCCTCTCTCTTCGGCCTTGAGGGCAGCGTCGGACTCACCGACGTGCTGCGCCGCAGAGCCGGTCTCGCGGACGTTCTGCAGCAGTGGGGCACGGGCCGACTCTTCGTCCTCGCCTCCGGCCAGCTTCCCCCCAATCCCGCTGAGCTGTTGGGTTCGGCGACGATGGAGCAGACGCTGAACGACCTTCGCACAAGCTTCGACGTGATCCTGATCGACGCACCTCCCGTGCTCGCCGTCACCGACGCCGCGGTCGTCTCTCGGTTCGCAGATGGCGCGCTGCTCGTCGCGGCAGTGGGCTCGACTCGTCGCCCGGCGCTGGCAGCGGCCCTGGGAGCGTTCGAGAAGATCGGCGGCAATGTGCTCGGACTCATCGCCATGCGCACGCCCCGTGTGGCGGACAACGCCTACACCTATGCGGATCAGCCGGCGGGCTGACCGAGATTCACCACAGATACGAAACGACATTCATGGAACTTCGCGACTACGTCCGCATTCTGCACCGCAACTGGATTCTGCTGCTGGTGCTCTTGATCGTCGGCGCAGGAGCCGGTGCCGCCATCGGCTTCACGACGCCCGCGAAGTACCAGAGCTCGACGCAGATCTACGTCTCCGTGCGCACGGATGGCGCGGCGACGGGTGACCTGGTGCAGGGCACGACCTTCGCACGCCAGGTCGTGACGAGCTACGTCGAGGTCGCGACGACCGGTCTCGTACTCGACCCTGTGATCGATGAGCTCGGCCTCGACACGACCGCCCCGGCGCTCGCATCCCGAGTCTCCGCCACGAGCGCGCTGAACACGGTCATCCTGACGATCAGCGCAACCGACGGCGATCCCAAAATGGCGGCGAGGATCGCGGATGCTGTCGCGGAGAGCCTCATCGAAGCCGTCGAGACGACGCTCGAACCCCCTCGCACCGAGGGCGCGGAGAGCGCGGTGCAGCTACGTGTCGTCCAATCGGCGCAGGTACCGACGAAGCCGTCGAGCCCGAACATTCCTCTTTTCATCGCGATGGGAGCGGTGCTCGGCCTTGCTGTGGGCGCAGGCGCAGCAGCCCTCAGGACCGTCCTCGACACACGCATCCACTCGCTCAGCGATATCGAGCACGTCACGGACCGCCCCATGCTCGGCGGCATCGCCTTCGATCCGGATGCGCAGAAGCGTCCGCTCATCGTGCACGCCGACCCGCGCTCGCCCCGTTCGGAGTCCTTCCGCACACTGCGGACGAACCTCCAGTTCGTGAACGTCGATGAGGGCCCTCGCAGCTTCGTCGTGACAAGTTCGGGCCCCGGCGAGGGAAAGTCGACCACGACCGCCAACCTTGCCATCGCACTCGCGCAGCTCGGCGCTCGCGTCGCGCTGATCGACGGCGACCTGCGCCTCCCGCGCGTCGCCCAGTACATGGACATCGATGGCACGATCGGCCTCACGGATGTGCTGGTCGGTCGGGTGGAGCTCGCCGACGCCCTGCAGAAGTGGGGAACCGGCAAGCTCTTCGTGCTGCCGGCAGGCACGGTCCCGCCGAACCCCAGTGAGCTGCTGGGCTCGGCTGCGATGGACCACGTGCTCGGGTCGCTCTCGAAGCACTTCGACTACGTACTCGTCGACGCTCCCCCGCTGCTTCTCGTCACGGACGCGGCTCTGATCGCCAAGAAGACGCGCGGCGCGATCATGGTCGCCGCCTCCGGGAAGACCAAGAAGCAGCAGCTGCAGGCTGCAGTCCGCACGCTCGAGACCGCGGGCGGTCCGCTCGTCGGTGTCGTCGTCACGATGCTGCCGAGCAAGGGCCCCGACTCCTACGGATACGGTCAGTACGGGCAGTACGGCGAACCACTCGACTCGCCCACGTGATGCGGACCAGCTGATGGCAGCCAACGGGCACGAGGACGAGGTCACGGTACTTCTCGCCACCTACAACGGGGCGCGATTCATCTCCGAGCAGTTGGAGTCGATCGCTGCGCAGTCGCATGAGAACTGGCGCCTCGTCGTATCCGACGACGGATCGGTGGACGAGACCCTGGATATCGTTCGGTCGTTCGCGCGTCGCTACAGCTCACGGGTGACACTTCTCGAACCCGCCGTCTCACGGTCTGCGAAGTCGAACTTCCTTCGGCTTCTCGCGCAGGAGGCCACGTCCCCCTACTTCGCGCTCTGCGACCAGGATGACGTGTGGCATCCGGCCAAGCTCGCGCAGATGCTGACGGTCTGCCAGGCGGTCGAAGCCGAGACTCCCCACCAGCCGGTTCTCACGTACTCGGATCTCCGTGTCGTCGCCGACGATCGCACGACGATCGCCGACTCGTTTCAGCGGCGGATGCGCGTCGATCCTCATCAGCGGATGTTCCCCGGTCTCCTCGTCGAGAACTCCATCCCCGGATGCGCGATGCTCTTCAATGCGGCATTGGCCCGCCTCCACCGGGAATCTCTTCCTCGGCCGGAGAACGTGATCATGCACGACTGGTGGCTCGCTCTTCTCGCCTCCACCACAGGCGCCATCCGTTTCGTCCCAGATCCGCTCATCGAGTATCGGCAGCACGAAACCAACACCCTGGGCGCCGTCGACCGAGGCAGCCTCGCGCTGATCCTCCGGAAGGTGTTCGGCAAGTCAGCGCAGCCGCTCTCGCAGACATGGACCCAAGCAGCGGAGCTGATCCGAGCGCACGGCGCGCAACTGCCCTCTGAGAAGAGAAGCATCGTCGAGGCCTACGCTTCCTCGATCTCCCGCAACAAGGTGCAGCGCATCAGGATCGTCGTGCATCATCGGATCTTCAAGCAGGGCCTTCTCCGCAAGGCGTTTCAACTACTGAGAGCATGAGCCAGACATGATCTACATCATCTGCGGGCTGTTGGCCACGCTCTCGATCGCCTTCTACCGGGGCCGCGTGGCCCAGAAGAGCCCACTGCACGCGATCTCTTGGGAGTCTCCGCAGCTGGAGCGGCGACTGTTGACCGACCGACGCTCGATCAAGAACTTCCTCGCCCTCGCCGTCAGCTTTCTGCTGCTTTTCATCCCGGCGGGATTCCGCTACGGCATCGGCACAGACTACTGGGCGCGCTATGCGCCTCTGTTCGAGCAGATCCGAGGCGGCGGCGCGGCACCTGAGCAGGAACCTGGATATCTCGCTCTGAACAGGCTGGTCGCGACCGTCACCGACGACTACCAGGGGATCTTCCTCGCGACCTCTTTTCTGACGCTCGCCCTGTACTACCGCTTCTTCCTGCGGATGTCTCTCAGCCCGGCCATCTCCGTTTTCATCTTCGTGTTCGGCGGCTTCTATCTGGAGAGTTTCAACGCAGTGAAGCAGGCTCTCGCCGTGGCGATCCTCCTCAACACCATTGAGTACGCCCTGCGCCACAAGTACGTTCGCTTCGTGCTCCTGACGCTGCTCGCCGCGTCATTCCACGGCAGTGCACTGATCTGGCTCGCTGCGCTCCCTCTCCTTCTCATCCGCCTGAATCGCGCGAACCGTGTTCTGCTGATCGCACTACTCGTCGGACTGGTGCTGGCGGCCCCACAGTTGCTTCAAACCCTCGTCGAGCAGTTCGCACCCAACTACGCGTGGTACTTCACGTCCGACTACGGCGTGACACGATCCGTGCACCCGACCGCCATCTTCACGACGGTCGCGGCATTCGTACTGGTGATCGTGACGACCCACCGCTTGAAGGAGCGCGACGGATACACGAACGCCGTCGTCAACCTCTCGATCGTCAACGTGGTGGTCTTCCTCGCCACGCTGGTCATCGCCTATCTCTTCTCGCGCCTCAACTACTACTTCGCGCCCATCCAGTTGATCGCAGTACCGCTCGCACTGTCGCTGATTCGCTCATCGTTCAATCGGCGCGCGGTGACGTTCGTCGTCTGCGCGGCCTTCTTCACCGGTTTCGTCTTCCAGACTCTCGTCTGGAACGCGCACGGAGTGCTTCCGTATGAGTGGGTCTTCTCCCGCTGAGCGGACGTCACATCTTCAACGCCAGGCCGTCGCGGACGCCGCGCATGAAGCTCGCCAGCTTGGCAAGACGATCGCGCTCGAAGAGAACAGTCAGTGCGATCTGCTGCGGGAGCTGCCAGACGCCCTCGTGTGTGATCCCCAATGCTCTTCCATGCTTGCGGGTGAAGAGAATCCGGTTGCGCGCCTTGAAGTAGCACCTCTCGGCGCTGTGCCCGAACGCGTAGAAGCGCTCCAGACGCCACCCTCCGGACATACCACGCCGCGGCACGAAGAGCCAGGTCGGCGACGCTTTCCCGACCTCATGCAACAGCGTCGCCGCGTTGACGCGCACGATCTGCCATCCCGACGCCATGAGGCGCTGATTGAAGTCATAGTCGACGTAGTCGATGAAGAACCGTTCGTCGAATCCGCCGGCTTCCCTCCAGGCCTGCAGAAGAAGAAGCGCACCCGAGGTGATGGCCCCCCGCCGTGCGGGCTGCCGGTACCGCTCGATCTCCGGAAGGCTCATCGCGGCGTGCGCTTCGAGACTCATCTTGTTGCGATCCACGATGAACGGGGTGGACATGCCGACGCGTCCGGCCAGCTGGCGGTCAAGTGCGTCGACCATTCCGGGCGAGCACACGCTGTCCTGATCCAAGGTGACGATCCGGTCAGCGTGCCGGCCCTCGGCGGCTTCGGCAAGCCTGTTGAGCGCTGCCGCGATTCCGACGTTGCTCGGGGACCGGAGCAGTTCGGCACCGGGAATCGTATCCAGCAACGCCGCGACCTCGGTGATGTTCGAGGACCCGTTGTCGAACACGAAGACATGCGATACCTGGCTCGCGACAGCCTTCACATTTTGGCTCAGACGCTCGAGGTCCGGTTCGAACGTGACAATGCCCGCGACGATGCCGCTCATCGGCTCCCCCCGCCCGCGACGCGCCGCTCAAGGCCATGCCGGGCGAGATACCCGTTGTACTGCTCACGTCGTTGCGCCAGCCGGTCGAAGGCATCCGTGTAGTCGTAGGAGAGCGCGTCGGACGCGGCGATTCTGCTGGCGAGACGATCCTCCAGTCCCAGACTCGATGTCAGCGTCCGGATACGGGTGTTCATGGCTCCTGCGAATCCACGTCGCTCGAGGATCACAACGGGCCTGTTGAAGAGGAAAGAGAAGATCGCGCCGTGGTACGAGTCCGTGACGATGAGGTCAGCGGAGCGGATCAACCCGATGAAGTCCGATGCGTTACTCGCCCAAAGGGGCCCGGGGTTGTGCGCGGAGAGCCGCTCAACGGGCAGGTCGTGAGCAGATGAGAGCTCGGCGATGAGTGCTTCGTCCTCGCTCGGCAGCGCACCGAGGTGATAGACGAGCATTCGTCCGGTGGTCTCATCGCGGTCGGCAGCGATCTCCGACCAACGGTGCGCGTCGAGCAGAAGAGTCGGATCGAGGAGCTGCGTGTAGCGCGGCTGCCCTTCGAACTGTCCGAGCGAGGCCACCCATTCGTCCTCGCGAATGCCTACCTCATCGAAGCGCGCGAGCCACCTCCGATAGGAGGCACGCCACTCGTCCGGGATCTGCCCGTGCCCGACGCTGGGCGAGAGGACCACCGCGCTTCCCGCGGGCGCGAAATCAGCGAAGCTGGTGCCGTCGACGTCATAGTCGAAGTTCCAGATTTGGTCGCTCCCGATGGCGAACCTGGCGTAGCTGTGAGTCAACTCCGTGCGACGTTCGCGAGCGAAAGGAACTGGCTGCAGGTGCTCCTGCGCGAAAGCGTCAAAGAGCTCGTGCCGACGTGCGATGACGTCGATGTCGCCGGTCGCGTCCGGGCGTGCGCCCAGTCGCCCGATGCGGCCCCGGACACGATCGAGCGCTCCCCTGATGCCCAGCCGGCGGAGCTTCCTCGGAAGCCGCCTGATCTTCGAGAGGATCGTCTTCTCGCCCGATTCCCCTCTCGGAACCAGGACGTCGACCGTGTATCCACACTCTTCCAGCACCGTCTTCGCCGCATAGTTCACGAGATGGTTGCCGTAATTGTCCCGGCTGAAGTGGGCGATCAGACCCGCCTGTGCAGGCGAACCGTGGTTCTCGACTAGGAGGGAATCCGACGTCACTTGCTCGTCCATTTCTGCAGGTAGTTCACTGTCCGTCGTGCGGCGCGTTTCAGTCTCTGCACGATCCTCTGATGCACCTTCAGCTCGATTCGCCGATACCGCGCTGCTTCTCGCAGGTAGTGCCGGAGGTAAAGGGAAAGATCATCCGTCTCGAGTGCCTGATTGAAGACCGCATGACTCTCATGGGCCATCTTCCGCCTCTGGCGTATGAGAGCAGCCCGCCGCTCCGAGACGGCAGACGTCGACGGCACCACTCGCTTCCGAGGCACGGAGAGCCCTGCCTCGAGATCATCCGCCAGGCGAACCGCGAGGCCTTCCCTCCGGTGCCGGAAACCGCCCGCCTGCGAGTCAGCCACGCGGTCGGCAGACTCCTCGAAGAGGTGGAGTTCACCGCTCTCCGCGGCGTCCCGGAAGAGGGCATCGATCGTCCGGTTGCGGCTCACCACCACGTTCGTGCCGAACGAGTAGGGCGTGTACTCCGGCAGCCACGCATCGCCGAAACTGACGTCGGCCGTCTCGCCGACGACGTCATCGCAGAAGTTGCAGGCTTCCGGCTGAAAGGCGCTGTGCCCCCAGTTCCCACCGAGGAGCTCGCGCATCGGAACCTGGGTGGTCTCTGCGGTCGTCCGTGATTTCACCGCGAAATCGTAGTCGTTCGCTGTGCGGGCGCCGTCCTTGACCCGGAAATCGACCGCCTGGACGTCATTCGGGTGCACACCGGCCTGCCACGCGAGAGAGTCCGCGAACGCATGCGTCTTGAAGTGTCCGCAGACGAGAGCCACAAAGTACTGCACACGTGTCGCGAAGGTCTCATTCTCCCTCGCGAGCGCTCGTGCGGCACGGATGAAGCACGGCACCCCGACGATCGCGTAACGCCCCGGAGTCTGCATGACCTGAGCGAGCGCGTCCGCCATGGTGGTGGCGTAGTACTGGGACTTGCGGGCGTCCTCCCGGGCAGGATTCTCACTCGCACCGAAACGGAACAGCTCCTCGCCTTCCGAGCCCGCGGTCCGCCCGACGGACAGCACCGAATCCACAAGATCCGCGCTGACCAGTCGTTGAGTCAACCACGAGGCCAGTCCCCCGGAGCTCGAGCCCTTCAAGTACTCCTCGTCGGCGACTCTCCCCGCGAACGTCCAGGAGTACGTGCCCAGTTTGGTGTCGTGCACCATGTCGGCATCAGGATGTGGTGCACCCAGCTGGTCCTCATTCGGCGACTCGTCCGAGAAGGGGCAGACGCGACTCGCCACGCGAAGTGCTTCCTCAGGCACACCCCCGAGTTCGGCCTCATAGAGACGAGTCCGCCCCAGCGTCACCTTGACGGCTCCGCCGGTTGCCGCACTGCATGCTCCGCAGCCTATGCAGATGCCGCGAGTGATCGTCTCCTCGATCCTATGCATCGGAGTCCTTTCCCACTCGAATCAACTGCGTCCGAGCGCTGGCGATGGTGCCCCGCAGGAGCGCTCGACTCCCCGGCATGACGGCCAGCGCGGCGAACATGAGCGCGGTACTGGCCACCAGTCCGACGAGGATGCCCATGAGCGGCGAGAGCATATTCCCGAGCGCAAAGCCCCCCACCGCTCCGGCGGCACCGACGGCACCTGCACAGAGCACACGAACACCATTCACGAGGAAACGCATCGATGGAAAATCGGCGGTCTTCGCCAGCCAGATGAGGTTGATCGGCCACGAGATGGCCATCGCCGCCGTGTACCCCGCAGCGACCCCGAGAATACCATGCGTGGATCCGACGACGATGCCGATGATCGCGAGAGGCTTCGAGACGAGATTGTAGAGAAGCAGCTCCTTCGGCTTCTCCTTCGAGATGAATGCCCAGTAGCTGACGTGGTTGAAGACCCAGAAGCAGCCGCCCACCGCGAGGATCTGAAAGATGGGCACGACCGGCATCCACTGTGCGCCCAGCACCAGCGGGACCAGTGCGGGCGCCGTACCGGCGGTCGAAACGAAGATCCAGACGATGAAGGCCCCCACGATGAACTGGGCCTTGTAGAGGATGTCATCCGGGTCGCGCTCTTCGCCCTTCGCCCTATTCAGCAGAGGGATGACCACCTGGGTGAGAGGATCGAGCAGCCGGGCAGCCGGGGCGGTCAGCATCTGAAATCCGCGGTTGTAGTATCCGAGTGCGCTCGCTCCGAGCTGGGTTCCGATCAGCAGTGAATCCACGTTGCTCTGCACGAACGTCAGCAGTTGAGCAGCGCCGTACGTGACACCCGTGCGCAGCAAGCCGAGAGTGTCGTGGCCACGCTTCGGCAGCCCCGGCAGCCACGCAGAAGCAACCCATCGCCACACGAGGGTGACGACGGCTGCGGCAAGGGTCTGCACGACCAGCGCCCAGTACCCTCCGCCCGCGATCGCGACGGCGATGGCGGCGACGAGTCCGAGCGTCTGACCGACGAGATCACTGGCGACCAGCGCCTTGAACTTCATCGATCGCGCCAGCTGAACCTGGATCTGCGCGGAAAGCCCCCCGAGGAACACCCCCAGCGCGAGCGGCGGGACGACATCATGCAGGCGCGGCTCATCGAACAGCGCGACAAGGAGCGGCGTCGCAAGTGCGAGGGCGAGCGAACAGAGCAGTGAAATCGAAACGCTGGCCCAGAAGAGGTTCGAAGCCTGTTGGGGGCTCAGTATCTGCTTCTGCAGTCCTGCCAGTGGCAGTCCGAAGTCCCGGAGCAGGTTGCCCAGCGCGACGAACATGGCGACCATCGCGACGATTCCGAAGTCAGACGGCAGGAGCAGGCGGGACAGCACCATGAGCGAGAGCAGCTGAAGCACGAAGCTCAGAGCACTGCCGATCAGGGTGATGCTGCCGCCGCGCATCCCTGTGGCGGAGAGGCTGCTCTGCGGCGTCGCCGCCCCCGCGTCTGACGGACCTCGTCCTCGCCGGGCCGTCACAGGGGCGGCCTCATCGCAAGCGCACCCGAACGAACCCAGAGGCGTCCGAGGATTCGCAGGCCGACGGCGGACCGGATGCGGATCAGCATGACCACCAGCGCATCGCGAACACGCGTCGGGCGGAAGGCGCGGGCTGCGGTCCTCACGCGGGCCTCACCGAGGAGCGGACGCAAGACCCCTCTTCCGGCGACGATGTGAGGGAATGCCCCCTCGACAGCTGCGACGAGCTTCAGATAGTTCACCATGCCTCCCGCAGCAGCACGCGCAAGCTGCTCATCTTCGGCAGACACGGCTGCCCGATCCGCCATCGCTCGCACGGTGCGGGCGAACTGCTCCGGCGTATCGCTGCTCACATTTCGTGTCACGCCCTGTTCGCTCGTCTGGTCGTAGACGTACCAGGGCTCCGAGCAGAAGACGACGCGATCGCTCAGAGTCAGCACTCCTGCGGTGAAGAGCCGATCCTCCGCGTGCGAAACGCCGACGGGGAACTTCTGATCGCGTGCGAGTCGTCGCGCGTACACCGCCGCGACGGCGTTCGTGACCGACAGGACCGAGGACGCCTCTGTCGGGGACGGAGAATCCGAGAACGCGCGCATCGCCGCTTCCCGCCGCGAAGCCGAGTCTGCGACTCTCGCGTCTGCCGCGCTCGGTCCGCCCGAACGCCAGAACGCTGTGCTGTCCGTTCGCACTTCCATCGCGCCGAAGACGACATCGGCACGCAGCTTCTTCAAGAGGCCTTTGGCCTGACAGAGGAAGCCGGGCAGGAGCCAGTCGTCGGCGTCGAGGAAGGCAACGTAGTCGCCGATCGCCGACTCCACTCCGGCATTACGCGCCCCCGAGACTCCCGCGTTCAGCTGGTGCAGAACTGTGATCCGATGGTCCATCGCCGGGTATGAATCGAGGTGATCGGCGACACGGGGCTCAGAGCCGTCGTCCACGATCACCAGCTCCCAGTGGGGGCACCGTTGCTGCCGCACACTGTCGACGGCCCGGTCGATGAGCCCGACATCCCCGTTGTAGACAGGAAGAACGACGGACACGGTAGCCGTCGTCTCACAGATCGAGGAATCCAACGTGGTGTCTGACACTTTCGAGTATGGGCGCGACGTCAATGGGCTGATTCGCCCGGCGCGACGACCGCTTTCACTGTCTTGGCGAGAATCACAAGATCGCTGGTGAACGACCAGTTCTCCACGTACGAGAGGTCGAGGCGGATGGCTTCCTCCCAGTTCAGGGCGCTACGGCCGCTGACCTGCCAGAGCCCCGTCACGCCGGGACGAGTCAGCAGCCGTCGACGTGCCGCATCGTCGTACAGGGCCACCTCGCCGGCGACCTGAGGTCGCGGACCCACGAGGCTCATCGATCCGCCGATCACGTTGAAGAGCTGGGGCAGTTCGTCCAGGCTGTAGCGTCGCAAGAACCGCCCGACCGCGGTGATCCGAGGGTCGTTCTTCACCTTGAACAGCGGACGATCGCTCGTGCCCTGCAGATCGAGAAGCCCTGCGAGCTCTTGGTCCGCGCCGACGCGCATCGTGCGGAATTTCAGCATGCGGAACTCGGTGCCGTTGCGGCCGATGCGTACCTGACGGTACAGGAGCGGGCCCTTCGAGGAGAGCTTCACCGCCAGGCCGACGGCCAGGAACACCGGCGAAAGCAGAAGGACACCGATCATTGCGCCCACGATGTCGAAGAGTCGCTTGCCGAGACGCTGCCCGTTGCTGAATTTCGGCGTCTCCACGTGAATCAACGGCAGACCGGACACCGGACGAATGTGCATTCGCGGGCCGGCGATATCGATGATGCTCGGCGCGAGGATCAGATGCTGCTGTCCGGCCTCGAGCGCCCACGAGATCTGCTTGACCTTCTCGATCGGAAGCTCGTCGGCTGAGGTGATCGCTACCGTATCGGCGTTGGTCTTCCGCAGTACCGAGACGACATCCTCCGTGTCGCCGAGAACCGGGAAGCCGACCGACGCCGCGAGGTTCTGCCCCGGAGGCAGACACGCTGCCACGACGATCAACCCGCTCTGCGGTGCACGACGCAGCTCCGCGGCCAGCCGCTTGACCGAGCGCGCGGTTCCGACGAGGACGACGCGCGCAGCGAAGTGCCCGCGCGCACGCCTCCGAAGGAGCCAGAGTCGCCAGCAGAAACGCGAGAACACGAGCGCGATGATCCCGATCGGAAGCGAGAGCAGAAGCAGACCTCGCGCGATATCGGCCTTCGCAAGGTAGGCGATGATCGCAATCACACCGAACAGGCGGAGGCTTGCCGAGATGACGCGAACGTATTCGGTGCCGCCCATTCCCAGAATTCGGTAGGAGCGGGAGTCGTTCAGGCCGAGCGCCCAGCTCCACGCCAGAACGATCACCAAAGAGATCACCCAGTAGGGCACTTCTCCGAACTCCGGCTGGAAGCCGAGCCAGAAATACTGTGTGATGAAGACGACCAACGCCACGACGACCGTGTCGCTGAGGGTCAGCCAGCGTGCAATGCTCTGCCGCCAGCCCTGATTCGGGCGGACCTCGGGTGTTTCCAC
The DNA here is from genome assembly GCF_058797175.1 of Microbacterium sp. GW823-FHT02G05. NCBI lineage: Bacteria > Bacillati > Actinomycetota > Actinomycetes > Micrococcales > Microbacteriaceae > Microbacterium > Microbacterium sp. GW823-FHT02G05. Next base: position 1,401,358 of record NZ_JBXAJK010000001.1, on the reverse strand, counting down.
GGTCGGCATGTTCAGCGCCGTGTTCACCGTGATCGCCATCGTCCCCCCGGACCTGTCGCTTCCTCTTCGTTGTCACTGAGACTCGAAAACGTCACCCTCAGCCAATACACAGGATACCCGCACTTCACAGCACCGCCCGCAGCGTGACGGCGCGCATCACTCCCCCAGGCATCCCTCCTAGACTCGTTCCCGTGACCACCCGCCGAGAAGCCCGTGAAGCGCGCGCGTCCGCCGCAGCACCGCAGCCGACAACCGCCGACTCTTCTCCTGCCCCGATGGATCGGCACGAAGACGCTCCCCGCGCGGCGAAACGCCCCCTCCTTCGTCGTGCCGCGTTCTGGGTCCCGGTGTCTCTCGTGCTGGTGCTCCTCGTGGTCGGAGCCATCGGCGCGGTGACCGCCAAGCAGCTCTATGACGATGCCATGTCTGCCAAGAACGATCTCGAGCGAGCGCTGCCGCTCGTCGAGAACGTTCAGACGAGCATGCTCTCCGGCGACTCCGCCGCAGCCAAGGCCACGGCCGACCAGATCGCCGAGCTGACGGCATCCGCGGCGAAGAAGACGAGTGGCGACCTCTGGCGTACCGCGGAGTCCATCCCCGTCGCCGGCCCCAACCTCGCTGCCGTTCGGGTCGCCGCGGCGTCCGCCGACGCACTCGTGCGCGACGCGGTCGTCCCGCTGACCTCGCTCGGCCTGGATGCGCTGCTCCCTCAGAACGGTACGATCAACCTCGCAGGCCTGAACGACCTCGCCCTGATCGTCGAATCTGCGACGGCGACCGTCGCGTCCGTCCGCAGCGACCTCGACGCGATCGACCGCGCCCCTCTGATCGACCAGGTCGCTGGCGCGGTGACGAAGCTCGAGGCGGGCCTCGACAAGATCGACCCCTATCTGGAGCCCGTCAGCAACGTCTTGGCGATCCTGCCGAGGGCCCTGGGCAGCGACGGCCCCAGAAACTACCTCCTGCTCTTTCAGAACAACGCCGAGTCTCGCGGTACCGGTGGAAACCCCGCGGCGATCGCTGTCCTCACCGCGACGAACGGAGCAATCGCGCTCGGAGGCCAGGCGAGCTCAGCGGACTTCAACAACGGGCGCGTCGAACCGATCACACCGCTCAATCCCGAGACGGTGGCGATCTACGGCGACAAGATCGGACGATTCGTGCAGGATGTCACGCTCTCGCCGGACTTCACCGAGTCCGCGCAGATCGTCAGGGCGTTCTGGGCGGAGTCCTTCGGCACGCCCGTCGACGGAGTGGCCTCGTTCGATCCCGTCGCGCTGAGCTACCTGCTCCAGGCCACGGGCCCGGTCCTGTTGCCCACGGGCGAGACGCTCACCGCAGAGAACGCGGTACCGATGCTCCTGAGCGACGTGTACTCCATGTATCCCGACCCCGAGATGCAGGATCTCTTCTTCGCAGGCGCTGCCGGAGCTGTGTTCAGTGCGCTGCTGCAGAACAGCCCGGATCCGCGCATGCTCATCCAGATGCTCGTGAAGGCTGCCGACGAGGGCCGTCTGCTGTATGCCCCCGGCGATCCCGCCGAAGCCGAGCTCATCGCCGGCACCGAGGTCGCAGGACAGCTCCCCGCGGACAATGCCGAGTCGACCGTCCTCGGCGCCTACGTCAACGACATCACCGAGGGAAAGCTCGACTACTACCTGCAGCTCGATCTCACCGCGCAGTGCTCCGCCGCGGAGCCCGCCGGCTACACGATCGCCGCCACGCTCACGAACACGCTCACCCCCGAGCAGGCACAGGACCTGGCCGTGTACGTGGCACCCGGACGCTTCTTCCCCAAGGGCGACATCTCCACCGACCTCGTCCTCTATGGCCCTGCCGGATCGCAGTTCATCTCGGCGACGTTCGACGGCGCCCCGGTATCCGTCACCCCCATGCCTCACCTCGGACGCACAGCCGTCAAGGTCAACGTGCTCACACAGCCCGGCGTGGCGCATTCGGTGTCTGCCACATTCGCGAAGCCCGAGGGCGCGACGGGGCCGGTCGAAGTGCGTCACACGCCGATGGTGCGGGCGACGCCGGTCACCATCACGCAGTGCGGGTAGTGCCGCCCCCTAGTCCGCTTCGACCTCGACGACGACCGGACGGTGGTCACTGACGCCCTGTGGAAGGGTCTGCATCCGGTCGATGCGGAATCCGGTGGATGTTGCGAAATCATAGTGACCTCGGAACACGCGGTAGCGCGTGTAGGTGTGGTCATCACTGAGCGTCATGGCATATCCATGCCGACTAATGTTCTGACTCAGGTTCTCTTTGAAGACGGGATAGTTGTAGTCGCCCATCATGAGGATCGGCAGGCCTGTTCCCAACTCGGCGAGCGCATCGAGGGCCGCGCGGATCTGATGGCGGCGCAGCGAATTGAGCGCCGTGAGCGGTGCGGCGTGGAAGGACGCCACGACGAATGCTCGACCCGAATCGATGTCTCGCAGTCGCGCACCCAGCACCCGCTCATGGGCAGGCCTCAGGACTCGGTCGTGCAGTGATTTCTTCAGTCCGACCGTACGCACGTCTTCGACGTGGAACATCGCGGTCCGCGAGTACAGCGCGAGACCCAATCGGTTTCCCTGCGTCGCATCCACGAGCTTCAGCGAGCCGATCCGCTCAGGCAGGCTGCTCGTGAGGCATTCCTGAAGGCAGAGCAGATCGGGGTCGTGTTGCTCAACGAGCGCAACGAGCTCGTCGGCTGCCTTGTGCTTTCGCAGGTTGTACGAGATGACCTTCATTTGCCACCCACGCTACTCCGGTTGGCACCCCGGAGAAGGGGGTTGCGACTTTTCGTGTCGCTGTGCTTGCGCACCCGCAGTGCCGGTCAGTCTCCGCCCAGATCGCGGCGTGCCCGGGTCTGCTCAGCACGCTGGGCGAGCAGCGAGGCGTCCGGATATCCGACCTCACTCAGGGTGAGCCCGCGGGCGGCGAGCACCTTGAACTCGCTCGTCCGCTCGAGTCGGTCGCGCAGGGCCGCGACGTCCTCCACGTTCAGACGCCCTTCGCCCACCGCGGCGCACGCGCCGACGAGCGCGCGCACCATGCTGTGACAGAAGGCATCCGCCTTCACGTGAGCGACGAGCACACCGCGCTCGTCGCGCCGCCAGCGGTAGTCGAGGAGAGTCCGGATCGTGGTCGCCTCCTCGCGCGCCTTGCAGTACGCGGCGAAGTCGTGCAGTCCGATGAGACTCTGCGCCGCGGCATCCATCGCATCGACATCCAAGGTGCCCTTGATCGACGTCGTGTTGTGTCGTGCGAGCGGATGGTATCCCGCCACATCGTCGGCGAGCCGATACTCGTAGCGACGCCAGACCGCTGAGAAGCGAGCGTCGAAACCCTCCGGCGCTTCGGATGACGCGAGCACCGCGACATCCGAATAGGCGCCGAGCACTCCGCGCAGCCTGCTGGCGAGAGCAGCCGCGGCGCTGTCCTCGGGCACACCGCGGCGCGCCTTCACACGCTCCCACTGGGCTTCGTCGAGATCGACATGCGCGACCTGCCCTGTGGCATGCACGCCGGCATCCGTGCGGCCTGCGACGACCAGCCGCACATCCGAGCCCACGATCCGCGCGAGGGCCGCCTCCAGCGTGCCCTGTACGCTGCGCAGCTGCGGCTGGCGCGCCCACCCTCGAAAATGGGTGCCGTCATAAGAGATGTCCAGGCGGATGCGCACGTTTCAGGGTATCGCGCGCAGCATTCACGGATGCCGTCCCTCCCACCGCTTTCAGGCTCACGACGTACACTGGGGCATTCCCCGCGCGCACTCCCTGCGCCGCCGCACGCCCTCGTCGAGACCGCTTCGAATCCATGTCCTCACTGCGCCCCGCACGCTATCCCGGGCTCGATGGTCTCCGCGCGATCGCCGTCACCCTCGTGGTCATCTATCACCTGTTCCCGGGCTCGATCCTGCGCAGCGGGTTCGTCGGTGTCGACGTCTTCTTCGTGGTCAGCGGCTTCCTCATCACCTCTCTGCTTCTGCAGCCGTCGGCGGTCGGTCGTCTCGGCTCGCGGGCGTCCCTCGTCGATTTCTGGACGCGCCGTGCCCGCCGTCTCCTTCCCGCACTCGGCCTCGTGGTCACCGTCTGCGCAACCGTCGCGTGGCTGATCGGTGGTGATGTTCTCGTCGACCTCGGACGCCAGGTGCTGGGGGCGGCGACTTTCAGCTACAACTGGGTCGCGCTCGGCGCCGGCTCGGACTACTTCACCGCGACGAGCCCTGAGCTGTTCCGCAATCTGTGGTCGCTCGCCGTCGAAGAGCAGTTCTACGTGCTGTGGCCGCTTCTTCTTCCGCTGCTTCTGCTGATCCCGCGCACCTGGGCACGCATCGCTCTCGTGCTGGTCGCTGCCGCCGGATCCGCGTGGTGGATGGCACAGCTCTCCAGCGGCGGCGCCGTCACCCGCGGCTACTACGGCACCGACTCGCACGCCTTCGGAATCCTGCTCGGCGTTGCCCTCGCGTTCGCGGGCATCGGACGCATCGAACGAGAGTGGATGCGGCGCCCCGCCGCTCGGCGCGCCGCCACCGCCTTGGGTGGTGTGGGCCTCGCGGCGATCGTCGCATCCGCTCTGCTCCCCGAGACCGCGGATGCTGCGAGCTTCCCGGGCACGCTGCTGCTGGCGAGCCTCGGGACCGTCGCGGTCATCGCGGCATCAGCATGGCCAGCGACCCGCTTCGGTGCGCGTCTCGACATCGCGCCGCTGCGCTGGGTCGGTGACCGTTCCTATGGCATCTACCTCTGGCACTGGCCGGCGCTCGTCCTCATCGTCGCAGCGACCAGCCGCGGCAGCGTCGATCTTCACGTCCCGCCTATCGCGGCGGTCGTGACCCTGCTGCTCACGCTCCTGCTCGCGGCCCTCTCCTATCGCTACATCGAGATGCCGATCCGTCGGCGCGGTCTCCGCGTCTCCGCGCGCAGTCTCGTCCGCGCCTTCGGCGGACGCCCCGCGCGCCGCTTCATCGCTCTGACGATCTCGGCCGTGGTCGTGGCCTCCGTCGCCGGTACCGTCGCCTCGATCACGAGTGCACCCGCCGAGTCGTCAGCAGCAGCCAGCATCCGCGCGGGCCAGGACGCCCTGGATGCGGCGGCATCCGCCACGCCCACCCAGACACCGAATCCCAGCGACGCCCTCACAGGCGGCCTGCCGGGCGCACCCGAACCGACGACTGCACCCGTCGCACATGGCCCGGAGATGGTTGCGATCGGCGACTCCGTCATGCTCGCCTCCGCGCCAGCGCTGCTCGCGCGCTTTCCCGGCATCGCCGTTGACGCCGAGGTCTCCCGCTCGATGTGGGCGGGTACCGACATCGTGGCAGGCCTGGCCTCGGCAGGAGAGCTCCGCGAGACCGTCGTCGTCGGGCTCGGCACCAACGGTGCAATCGAGCAGGAAGCCCTCGACCGGATCGCTGCGAGTGTGAGCCCCAAGCGCGACCTCATCCTCGTGAACGCCTACGCGCCGCGGGACTGGATTCCCGGCGTCAACGAACAGCTCACCGCGTTCGCCGATGCCCGCGTCGGCGTCGTCGTCGCCGACTGGTCCGCCGCCATCGCCGCACGCACCGACCTGCTCGCAGAAGACCTTGTGCACCCCGGAGACAGCGGAGGCGAGCTCTTCGCGGACGCTGTCGACAAGGCGCTCCGGGATGTCACCGTCGAGCGACGCGAAGCAAAGGAGCGTGAGAAGGCGGCAGCGTCACTGCTGCATGACGTGCGCACGGCGCTGCATCAGCTCGCGGGCTGATCGGTCTCCGGCTTCGGCGCCACGCGAAACACCACCCAGTGATACATCGCGAACCGCACCAGGACGATGATGCCGATGCTGAAGAGGTTCACGATGTTGACCGCGAACGCGCCGGGCTCATGACCCAGGACGCCGCGCAGCGCCTCGACACCCGCCCAGACGAGAGCGGCCCCCAAGCCGGTGCACACGAGGTTCGTGAGCAGGAACCAGAACAGTTCCGACATGCGTCCGCGACGATCCCGATGGCGGAACGCCCATTCCCGGTTGCCGATGTAGGCATTGACGAGGGCGACGAGTGACGCGGCGATCTTGGCGGCGACGAGATCCCAGCCGAAGACGTAGACCAGCAAGTTGAAGACGCCGACCTCGATGAGGGTGCTCACGCCGCCGACGATGAGGAAACGGGTACCGACGCCAGCGATACGGCGAACCTGAGAGAGGCGATTCATGACTCCCATAGAATACTCGAAGTGCTCCAGCGCAGTTCGGGCGCCCCGCGCCGCCACCTTCTTTCCTGAGGATCCGGTTTGTCGATTCCCCATCTTGTCGTTGTGATGCCCGCTTTCAACGAGGCCGAAGGCATCGCCGGGTTCATCGACGAGATCCGCGACAACGTCGCGCCGCTCGCCGAGCGCCTCACGTTCGTCGTCGCCGACGACCAGTCCACGGACGCGACGACCTCCGTGCTTGAGGGCATCCCCGATGTGCAGGTCGAACGTCAGGCGGTCAACCGCGGCCACGGCCCCACAGCGCTCGCAGCGTACCGTGCCGGGCTCGCCCTCTCCCCTGATGTCCTCGTGCACGTCGACGGAGACGGGCAGTTCCTCGGGACGGACTTCCCCCCGCTGCTGCGGGCCCTCGCAAGTGCAGACGCCGATGTCGTCCACGGCGTCCGCGGCGGCCGCACGGACCCCTGGTACCGCAAGACGCTCACCGGATGCGTGCGCCTGCTCGTCGCACTCGCTGCCGGGCGCGGCGTCCCTGACGTCAACACGCCGCTCCGCGCTTACCGGCCTGAGATCGCGCAGGCCCTCGTCGCCGCCGTCCCCGAAGAAGCGCTCGTGCCCCACGTGCACTTCTCGCTCGCCGAGGTGCATAGCGATTTCACCGTCCGCTACGTCCGCGTGCGCAGCATCCCGCGTCGCGGGTCCTCCGCGACCGGAACCATGTGGGGCCGTGGCCCACGCATCGCCTTGCCCCCTGCCCGGCTTCGTCGATTCGCGGTCGACGCACTCGGCGAGGTGTGGCGCACGTCGCTCTCGCCCACGGCACCATTGCGGGGTATCCGTCTGATCCCGGATGCTCCGGCGAAACGCACGCAGCCATGATGCGTCGTCTCTCCGGCAGCCTGTTCTGGGCGATCCTCGCCGCCCTCGTCGTCGCGAACGTCGTGGTCTGCTGGCAGAGCCTCACAACGTACCGCTTCTGGGAAGACGAAGCCTTCAACCTCACGGTGCCACGCAACCTGCTCGCCGGCCTCGGCTACACGAGTGACGGTGCGCTCTCCGGTTCCACGCTCACGCCCTTCGATCCGCGCATCTCCACCGGGGCCTCCGTGCTGCTGCCTGTGGCGCTCGTCCTGGCGACCGGCATCGACCCCGTCATCGGGGCACGGCTGATCCCGCTGCTGTATTGGATGCTCCTGCTCGCAGGGCTCTGGATTCTCGGCCGTCGCATCGCCGGCCGCTGGGGCGCCCTCGTCGCCATCGCCGCGCCGCTGGCGTTCCAGACCGGGCTGAGCTTCTCCCCCATTCAAGGTCCGGCTGACCTGCTCGGCGAGATCCCCGCGGCCGCACTCATCGTCTGGGCGTTCATCGTGCTGCCTCGCCGCGCCTGGCTGGCGGGTCTCCTGTTCGGCCTCGCGTTGCAGGCGAAGCTCATCGCGCTCATCGCCCTCCCTGCGTTCGCCGTCGCGCTCTGGGCGCTGACGCCCGGACGCGGATGGGCTCGGATCGGCGCGACGGCTCGACGCAGCATCCTGCCGCTTGTGCTGACGGCAGCCCCGACTCTCCTCATGGAGGTCGCGGCGTTCCTCACTCTGGGCGTGACGGGCTACGTGCGTCATCTCCGGGCACTCGGCGGGTTCCTGCTCAGCGGCGGCCAGAGCGAGAGCCCCACGACCGTGTTCCAGAAGCTCTCGACGCTCGCGGAGTCCTGGTTCGTGGCTCCGTGGATCATCGCGATCGGCGTGCTGCTCGCCGCGGCAGTGATCATCGTCGCGCTGCGCGCACGCACACAGCCGCTCTCACCGGAGCTCCTCGCGCTCGCACTCGGCGCCGTGGTCGGGCTCGTCATGTTCGTCGGCTGGTGGGCCCAGGCCGCCCACACACCACTCTGGGTGCGCCACCCCGCGCCAGGAGTCTTCGCTTTCGCCCCCATCCTCGCCGCATTCGTCGTGCGCGCGCTGCAGACCTCCTGGCGCAAGGGTTCGTTCCCGCGGCGACTTCTCGCCGGCGCGATGACGGCTGCTCTCGTCGTCACGCTCGGGGGTGCAGCGGCCTTGCATGTCCAGTCAGCGCTCTCGCCACGCGGCGAGACTCTGCAGGCGCAGCGCGCGGGTGTCGAGCCGCTTCGCGCCTGGGTCACGGACTACAACGTTCCCTGGCTCGCCGCGAATCCCTGGGGTGGCCCTGTGTCTGCCGTCGTTCTCAGCGGGGCGCATCTCGGCCTCTTCGACGCTCCGGCGATGAAGGACGTCCCTCAGCTCACGACCGGCTCCTGCGCGCACGGCGAACCGCTGGTGGACAGCGGCGCCTATCGCATCTGCGCCCCCTGATCCCGACTCAGGGGCCGCAGGCGCCGAGACCGCAGGCGTCTGCACCTCAGGCCCGCGCGGCGCCCGCGCTTCAGGGCCCGCAGCGTCACCTCAGGCCGCGGCGTCCGCCTCGGAGCCCGCGCCTGAGCTCTGAGGCGCCGTTCGAATTCGGCACGATCGTGCCTTCGTCTCGGAGGATATCTCCGGTTGCCCCCAGCATCCGACCAGCCCACGCCTCGAACCGCGGCCATCTACCCGGTCGCCACTCACGCCTCGAGCCTTGCCCATGAGCCCAGCAGCCACCCACGCCTCTGCACCGAGAAACGACGAAGCCCGCCACCCCGGAATGGGGTGACGGGCTTCGTGACGAGGTGGTGAGTATTACTCAGCCTTCTCCTCGGCGGGTGCCTCTGCAGCAGCGGTCTCCTCGACCGGCGCCTCGACGACCTCTTCCGCCGGAGCCTCTTCGACGACCTCGGCCTTGGGAGCCTTGGCGGCCGGAGCAGCCTTCTTGGCCGACTTCGCCTTCGGCGCGACGGGCTCGAGAACGAGCTCGATCACGGCCATGGGGGCGTTGTCACCCTTGCGGTTGCCGACCTTCGTGATGCGGGTGTAGCCGCCCTCACGCTCAGCGACCAGCGGTGCGATCTCGGCGAAGAGGACGTGGACGGCCTCCTTGTTGCGCAGGATCGACAGGGCGCGACGACGCGCGTGCAGGTCGCCGCGCTTGCCGAAGGTGACGAGGCGCTCGGCCAGCGGACGAAGGCGCTTGGCCTTGGTCTCGGTCGTGCGGATCGACTTGTTGGTGAAGAGGGCTGCCGCGAGGTTCGCGAGAAGCAGACGCTCGTGTGCGGGGCCGCCTCCGAGACGGGGACCCTTGGTGGGCTTAGGCATAGTGATCTAACTCCTGGTCAGAAGGGTCGGTAATTCAGTAGGACTCGTCTTCGGAGCCGCCGTAGAAGTGGGCGCCGTCGAAACCGGGCACCGAATCCTTGAGCGACAGGCCGAGCGACACGAGCTTGTCGCGCACCTCGTCCACCGACTTCTGTCCGAAATTGCGGATGTTCATGAGCTGCGTCTCCGAGAGGGCGACGAGCTCAGACACCGTGTTGATGCCCTCACGCTTGAGGCAGTTGTACGAACGCACCGACAGATCGAGGTCCTCGATCGGCATCGACAGTTCGTTCGAGAGAACAGCTTCGACCGGCGCGGGGCCGATCTCGATGCCCTCAGCCTCGACGTTCAGCTCGCGAGCGAGGCCGAACAGCTCGGTCAGGGTGCGACCAGCCGATGCGACGGCGTCGCGCGGCAGGATCGACGACTTGGTCTCGACATCCAGCACCAGCTTGTCGAAGTCGGTGCGCTCACCGGCACGAGTCGCCTCGACACGGTAGCTGACCTTGAAGACCGGCGAGTAGATCGAGTCGATCGGCACCTGGCCGGCCTCGGCGTACTCGTTGCGGTTCTGCGCGGCCGAGACGTAGCCACGGCCGCGCTCGATCGTCAGCTCCAGCTCGAACTTCGCGGTGTCGTTGAGGGTCGCGATCACGAGCTCGGGGTTGTGCACCTCGACGCCCGCAGGAGCCGAGATGTCGGCTGCGGTGACCTCGCCGGCACCCGTCTTACGCAGGTATGCCGTGATGGGCTCGTCGCGCTCTGAGGAGACGACCAGCTGCTTGATGTTCAGGATGATCTCAGTGACATCTTCCTTGACACCGGGGATGGTGCTGAACTCGTGCAGAACGCCATCGAGGCGGATGCTGGTGACTGCCGCGCCGGGGATCGACGACAGCAGGCTACGACGCAGCGCGTTGCCGATCGTGTACCCGAATCCGGGCTCGAGCGGCTCGATGACGAACCGGCTACGGTTCTCGGCGATCTTTTCCTCGGTGAGAGTGGGACGCTGTGCAATGAGCACTATGGTTCCTTTCGATCACGTGCCCGCTATATGACACGTGCGGTGAGTGAGGTTTTGAATTGTGTACGGGCACGGAGGCCCGGAAGATCAACCAGAGTTGCCGGGGATGCTCGAAAGCACCCCCGGCAACGGCCGGAAATCAGACGCGGCGACGCTTCGGCGGACGGCAGCCGTTGTGTGCCTGCGGCGTGACGTCCTGGATCGAACCGACCTCGAGGCCAGCGGCCTGCAGCGAACGGATCGCCGTCTCGCGACCCGAACCCGGGCCCTTCACGAAGACGTCGACCTTCTTGACGCCGTGCTCGGCAGCCTGGCGGGCAGCCGACTCGGCAGCCATACCAGCGGCGTAGGGCGTCGACTTGCGCGAGCCCTTGAAGCCCACGCCACCCGACGAGGCCCAGCTGATGACAGCGCCGGACGGGTCGGTGATCGAAACAATGGTGTTGTTGAACGTCGACTTGATGTGGGCCTGGCCCAGCGCGATGTTCTTCTTTTCCTTGCGGCGCGGCTTGCGCGCGGCGGCCTTGGGTGCAGCCATGAAAGTGTTCTCCTAGTCCCTTGGCCGCTACTTAGCGGGCCTTCTTCTTGCCAGCGACGGTGCGCTTCGGGCCCTTGCGGGTACGAGCGTTGGTCTTGGTGCGCTGGCCACGGACCGGAAGACCACGGCGGTGGCGGAGGCCCTCGTAGGAGCCGACCTCGACCTTGCGGCGGATGTCTGCAGCAACCTCGCGGCGAAGGTCACCCTCCACCTTGTAGTTGCCCTCGATGTAGTCGCGCAGTGCGATGAGCTGGTCGTCGCTAAGGTCCTTGACGCGGATCGACTCGTCGATCTCGGTGGCCTTGAGGATCTCGACCGAACGGGTACGGCCAACGCCGTAGATGTAGGTAAGTGCGATCACCACGCGCTTGTCGCGCGGGATGTCAACGCCGGCAAGACGTGCCATGCGGTTCTCCTGGGATGTGTAGAGGTGTGGGGCAGAACATGGACCCGAGCCTCTGTCTCGAGGTGTCTTCCGCTGGTGCGGATTCTTAGCTCTGCCTGATGCGTGTTCAGTTGTGAGTCAGATCTGAAGAGACCCTGTCGGCGTCGCCGACGGGGATCAGCCCTGGCGCTGCTTGTGGCGCGGGTTGCTCTTGCAGATCACCATGACGCGGCCGTGACGACGGATCACCTTGCAGTGATCGCAGATGGGCTTGACGCTGGGGTTGACCTTCATGATGTTTCCTGTTCGCTGTCTTCGTACTCGCTGCTGTGCTCGCGAAGAGCGCAGCCGAGAGTCGTTACTTCTCGACCGATTAGCGGTAGCGGTAGACGATACGACCGCGAGTGAGGTCGTATGGAGAGAGCTCCACGACCACACGGTCTTCGGGGATGATGCGGATGTAGTTCTGCCGCATCTTGCCGGAGATCGTTGCAAGGACCTTGTGACCGTTGGCCAACTCAACGCGGAACATCGCGTTGGGAAGAGCCTCGGAGATCACGCCCTCGATCTCGATGACACCGTCTTTCTTAGCCATAGCCTCGCTGACGCTTCTGCAGATCGGTCGATCTGCGGTGGGTGATGGATGGTGGTGCACACCTGTCGGACACGCCGAACAAAGGCGCAAGGCACCAAGGATCTATGTTATCTGACAGTGGGCGGTCCGGCAAGCCGGGACCGTCCACTGTCAGACCGCGACTACTTGAGAGAGCTGAAGAGCTCCGGCATGCGGGTGCTGAGGTCCTTGTTCTCAAGACGCTCGCCGTCGATCTCCACGGTCGGCGTGCCGCGGATCTCGTGTGCCTGCGCCTGCTGCACGCCGAGCTTCTTGTAGGTGCCATCCGCGATGCAGTCCACAGCGGCATCCGCGCCGGCTTCCTTGGCGATCTCGGCAAGAGCTGCGTCATCCAGGCCCGAGGAAGCTTCCTGAGGCTGGTTCGCGAACAGCAGGTTCATGAAGTCGAGGGCAGCGTCCGGAGCCTTCTCCGCGACGCAGTACATCGCACCGGCTGCGCGGGACGAATAGTTGGTGCCCTGCGAAAGGTGGTCGAGGATCGCGATCGGGTGCACGTTGAGTGTGATCTGGTCGTTTGCCGCTGCGTCCTGCAGCTCGCCGCCGTACTGCTGCTCGAAAGCGTTGCAGGCGGGGCACATGAAGTCGAGGAAGGTGTCGACGACCTTCTCGCCGGTACCGAACGTGATCGCGCCGGTCTCCTGGTTGATGATCTCTGCCTTGGGCATCTCTGCCGGTGCGGTCGCCTGGTTGTTCAGGTTGACGACGACTGCGCCAAGGCCCACGAGGGCGACGACGACGACCGCCGAGATGATGATGGCAAACCAGTTGGTCTTGCCCTTCGCTGCAGCCACGTGCAATCCGTTCTCTCGTTCAGCGCGCCAGTGGCGCAGTTGTCAACATTTTCGCGCAAAACCCTATGCCCCGCTTGTGAACGCGACAAAGGCGTGGACAAACAGAGAACGCCACCCCGCAGGATGGCGTCTCTGGAGAACAACTCAGGCGATGGGTGTCGGCATGACACCGAAAGGCGCCAGCCCCGTAGCACCGCCGTCTGGCGCCGTCAGCACCCAGATGCCGCCTTCGTGCACGGCGACGCTGTGCTCCCAGTGCGAGCCGTCAGAGCCGTCGATCGTCGAGACCGTCCAGTCATCGTCTTCGATGAACGTCTCTTCGCCACCCGCGGTCACCATCGGCTCCACCGCCATGACCAGGCCGGGACGAACCTCGGCGCCGGGGTTGGGCGTGCGGTAGTTGAACAGGCTCGGCGCCTCGTGCATCTTGCGACCGATCCCGTGCCCGACATACTCGCGAAGGATTCCGTACGTCTCCCCCGATACCGCTGAGGGCCCCTGCGCCTCGATGTAGCCCTGGATCGCGGCCCCGACATCACCCAGGTGGCGTGCCGTCGCGAACGAGGCGATTCCGGCCCACATGGAGCCTTCCGTCACACGAGAGAGCTCTTCCCGGCGCGCGATGAGATCGGGGCGCTCCGGATCCGGGACGACCACCGTGATCGCGCTGTCACCGTTCCACCCTTTGAACTGGGCGCCGCAGTCAACGGAGACGATGTCTCCGGGCTCGACCACCCGTGAACCAGGGATGCCGTGCACGACCTGCTCATTGACCGAGATGCACGTCGTGTGGTGGTAGCCACGCACGAGCTTGAAGTTCGACTCTGCACCACGCGCGACGATGATGCGCGACGCCTCGGCATCGATCTCGGCCGTCGTCACCCCAGGCCGGATGAGCGCACGCACGCCCGCCAGAGCCTCTGCGGTGATAAGGCCGGGTTCGGCCATCGCCCGCAACTGCGCGGGGTTCTTGTAGATGGAGCGGCGGAACACTGCTTAGACCGCGGCAGCCGGTGCGAGGCCACGAGCCTCGAGCGCGGCGAGGATGCGTTCGGTGATCTCGTCGAGGTCGCCCGCGCCGTCGATCCGGTCGACGATGCCACGAGCGCCGTACACCTCGAGAATCGGAGCGGTCTCCTTCTCGTAGATGTCGAGACGCTTTGCGATGGCCTCTTCGTTGTCGTCCGAGCGCCCCTGCTCTACAGCACGGAGACTCAGGCGCGCGATGCTCTCTTCGCGGGCGACGTCCAGAAGGATGACGGCGTCGAGAGCGGCATCGCTCTCCGCGAGGAAAGCGTCGAGGTCGGCGACCTGGGCCGCGTTGCGCGGGTAGCCATCGAGGAGGAAACCGCGTGCAGCATCCGCCTGCTGAAGACGATCGCGAACGATCGCGCCCGTCAGCTCGTCAGGCACGAGGTCGCCACGGTCGAGGATCTCGGTGACCTGTCGGCCGAGCTCGGTGCCCTCTTTGATGTTGGCGCGGAAGATGTCGCCGGTCGAGACGACGGGGACACCGAGCGCTTCAGCGATGCGGATGCCCTGCGTGCCCTTACCGGAGCCCTGAGGCCCAACGATGAGCAGACGAGCGGTCGTGGCGGAAGTGGATGCCATTAGCGGAGGAGCCCTTCGTAGTGGCGCTGCTGCAGCTGCGCGTCGATCTGCTTGACCGTCTCGAGACCGACACCGACGATGATCAGGATCGATGCGCCACCGAACGGGAAGTTCTGGTTGGCGCCGATCGTGGCCAGCGCGACGAGCGGGATCAGAGCGATGAGACCGAGGTAGATGGAACCGGGGAACGTGATGCGGGTCAGCACGTAGTCGAGGTACTCCGCGGTCGGGCGACCGGCGCGGATGCCCGGGATGAATCCGCCGTACTTCTTCATGTTGTCTGCGACCTCGACCGGGTTGAAGGTGATCGCCACGTAGAAGTAGGTGAAGCCGATGATCAGGAAGAAGTACACGGCCATGTACAGCGGGTGATCGCCCGTCGTCAGGTACTGCGAGACCCACGTGACCCACGCCGGCGGCGTCGAGCCGTCCTGCGGGGTGTTGAACTGCGCGATCAGCATCGGGATGTAGAGCAGCGACGAGGCGAAGATGACCGGGATCACACCAGCCATGTTGACCTTGATCGGGATGTAGGTGTTCGTGCCGCCATAGGTGCGGCGCCCCACCATGCGCTTGGCGTACTGGACAGGCACGCGACGCTGTGACTGCTCGACGAAGACCACGAGGGCCATGACGACGATGCCGACGGCGAGGACGAGGAGGAAGACCTCGAAGCCGCGCGACTCCCAGATGACGCCCATGGCACCGGGGAACGTCGCAGCGATCGACGTGAAGATGAGCAGCGACATGCCGTTGCCGATGCCGCGCTCGGTGACGAGCTCGGCGAACCACATGATGAGGCCGGTACCGGCGGTCATCGTGATGATCATGAGCAGCTGCGCCCACCACACATCGTTGGTCAGGAGCTGCTGGCACGCGGCGAAGTCGGTCTGGCCGAACAGCTGTCCGCTGCGCGCGACCGTGACCAGAGTCGTCGACTGCAGCAGCGCGAGAGCGATCGTGAGGTAGCGGGTGTACTGCGTCAGACGCGACTGACCAGCCTGCCCCTCTTTGTGGAGCGCCTCGAAGTGCGGGATGACAACGCGCAGCAGCTGGGTGATGATCGTCGCGGTGATGTACGGCATCACACCGAGGGCGAAGATCGACAGCTGCAGCAGAGCACCGCCGGAGAAGAGGTTGACAAGGCCCAGGAGCCCATCCGTGCCGCTGTTGAGCGCCAAACACTCCTCGACGTTCGGGAAATTCACGAACGGAGCAGGGATCGTCGAACCGAGGCGGTAGATGGCGATGATCGCCAGCGTGAAACCGATCTTCCGACGCAGGTCTGGCGTGCGGAAGATCCGCGCGATAGCGCTAAACAAAAGCGGGCCTCCTGAAGGGGATGCCGTCGACGAAGACGGCTGAAACACCAGGGTAACGCAAGAGGGGCCGGAGATTCTCCGGCCCCTCTCGACTTGTGTACTACTTGACCGAACCGCCAGCGGCAACGATCTTCTGCTCAGCCGAGCCGGAGACCTTGTCCACTGCCACGTTCAGCTTCACGGCGATGTCGCCGTTGCCCAGAACCTTGACCTTCTCGTTCTTGCGAACGGCACCCTTCGCGACGAGGTCGCTGACGGTGACATCGCCACCGGCCGGGTAGAGCTCCGCGAGCTTCTCCAGGTTCACGACCTGGTACTCGACGCGGAACGGGTTCTTGAAGCCACGCAGCTTCGGGGTGCGCATGTGCAGAGGCATCTGCCCACCCTCGAAGCCGACGCGCACGGTGTTGCGGGCCTTCGTGCCCTTCGTGCCACGGCCTGCCGTCTTACCCTTCGAGCCCTCACCGCGGCCGACACGAGTCTTGGCGGTGTTGGCGCCGGGGACCGGACGCAGGTGGTGAACCTTCAGAACGCTGGGGCGCGACGCCGGAGCATCCGCCTCGGCCTTCTTCGCGGCGGGCTTCTTCGCAGCAGCCGGCTTCGCAGCGGCCTTTGCGGGAGCCTTCTCCGCAGCGGGCTTCTTCGCGGCAGCTGCCTTGGGAGCAGCGGCCTTCTTCGGGGCCTTCTCGGCCTCGACGGCTTCGTTCTTCTCAGCCATTAGTCGATCTCCTCAACCTTGACGAGGTGAGCAACGGTCTTGACGTAACCGCGCACCTGCGCGTCGTCGGGACGGACGACCGAGTCGCCGATCCGCTTGAGACCGAGGCTGCGCAGCGTGTCGCGCTGGTTCTGCTTCTCGCTCACCTTGGACTTGATCTGCGTGACCTTGAGCCGAGCGGCCATCAGGCACCTACCTTCTGCGCGGCGGCGGCAGCAGCTGCCTTCGCCTCGTTACGGATGATGATCTCCGGCACGACAGCGTCGTACTCGAGACCACGACGTGCGGCGACGGCGCGAGGCTCCTCAAGGCTCTTCAGAGCCGCGACGGTCGCGTGCACGATGTTGATCGTGTTCGACGAACCGAGCGACTTCGACAGCACGTCGTGGATACCGGCGCACTCGAGCACGGCGCGAACCGGACCACCGGCGATAACACCGGTACCGGCAGCGGCCGGACGAAGCAGCACGACACCTGCAGCGGCCTCACCCTGCACCGGGTGCGGGATGGTGGAGGCGACGCGGGGAACGCGGAAGAAGTTGCGCTTGGCCTCTTCAACACCCTTCGAGATCGCGAGGGGAACCTCACGAGCCTTGCCGTAGCCGACGCCGACCAGGCCGTTGCCGTCACCGACGACCACGAGAGCGGTGAAGCTGAAGCGACGACCACCCTTCACGACCTTCGACACACGGTTGATGGTCACGACGCGCTCGAGGAACTGGTTGTCCCCACGGTCGCGCGAGTTGCGGTCGCGGCTCTGGCCACGGTCGCGTCCTCCGCGGCGGCCTTCGCGCTGATCGCGCGCGGGCTCTGCCTCGGTGGCGGCGGGAGCCGTCTCGGTCACTTCAGTCTCCTTGATGTCACTCACAGTGCCAGCCCCCCTTCACGGGCGCCATCGGCGATAGCGGCGACACGACCGGCGTAGCGGTTGCCACCACGGTCGAACACAGCCTCGGAAATGCCGGCAGCCTTCGCACGCTCGGCGACGAGCTCGCCAACCTTGCGGGCCTTGGCGGTCTTGTCACCCTCGATGGCGCGAACGTCGTTCTCGAGAGTCGATGCGGATGCCACAGTGTGGCCCTTGCTGTCGTCGACCAGCTGCACGAAGACGTGGCGGGCCGAACGGTTGACGACCAGACGCGGACGCAGCTCGGTGCCGACGACCTTCTTGCGAAGGCGTGCGTGGCGACGCGCGCGGGCGACGGACTTTGACTTCACAGCCATGGTTACTTACCAGCCTTTCCGGCCTTGCGACGCACGACCTCGCCGGCGTAACGCACACCCTTGCCCTTGTAGGGCTCGGGCTTGCGGATCTTGCGGATGTTCGCTGCGGCCTCGCCGACAGCCTGCTTCGAGATGCCGCTGACGGTGAGCTTGTTGTTGCCCTCCACCGTCAGGGTGATGCCCGCCGGCGGGTCCACGAGGACCGGGTGCGAGAAGCCGAGAGCGAACTCGACCGAGCCGCCCTTCTGCATCACGCGGTAACCGGTGCCGACAACCTCAAGGCCCTTGGTGTAGCCCTGGGTGACACCGATGATGTCGTTGTTGATCAGCGTGCGGGTGAGGCCGTGGAGCGAACGCGACTCGCGCTCGTCGTCGGGACGGGTGACCAGAACCTGGCTGCCCTCGACGGCGACCTGAATGGGGGATGCGACCGGAAGGGTGAGTTCACCCTTGGGGCCCTTGACCGAAACCACACCGTCGTTGACCGTGATGGTCACGCCGGCGGGAATGTCGATGGGAAGACGTCCAATACGCGACATTTTGGATTACCACACGTAGGCGATGACTTCTCCGCCCACGCCCTTCGTCTCAGCCTGACGGTCGGTGAGGAGACCGGAGGAGGTGGACAGGATCGCGACGCCGAGGCCACCGAGGACCTTGGGGAGCTCGGTCGACTTCGCGTACACGCGGAGACCGGGCTTCGACACGCGCTTGATGCCGGCGATCGAACGCTCGCGGTTGGGACCGTACTTCAGCGAGATGGTGAGGTTCTTGCCGACGCGTGCATCGGTGACCTCCCATCCAGCGATGTAGCCCTCCTGCTGGAGGATCGCGGCGATGTTCGTCTTGAGCTTGCTCGACGGCATGGACACAGAGTCGTGGTGCGCCGAGTTCGCGTTGCGCAGACGGGTCAGCAGATCTGCGACCGGGTCTGTCATTGTCATGGTGTTTTCCTTTGTTCAAGAGGTTTCGGCTGCCGTTACACGACAGACGACCTGCTCTGAAGCAGCAATCTTCAATTGTACGTGCCATCCAGCGGGCCCGATGACACGTGGTCACCGGGCCCGCTGAGAGTGCTACGCCTGTGCGTCCTCGGACTTGAAGGGGAAGCCGATGTGACGCAGCAGTGCGCGTCCTTCGTCATCCGTCTTCGCCGAGGTCACGACAGTGATGTCGAAACCGCGAACGCGGTCGATCTTGTCCTGATCGATCTCGTGGAACACGCTCTGCTCCTGGAGACCGAAGGTGTAGTTGCCGTTTCCGTCGAACTGCTTCGCCGAGAGGCCGCGGAAGTCGCGGATACGGGGAAGAGCCAGCGAGACGAGACGGTCCAGGAACTCCCAGGCACGGTCGCCACGCAGCGTGACGTGTGCACCGATCGCCTGCCCCTCACGCAGCTTGAACTGCGCGATGGACTTGCGAGCCTTGGTGACGATCGGCTTCTGGCCGGTGATCTTGGTGAGGTCGTCGATCGCGCCCTCGATCACCTTGCTGTCACGAGCCGCTTCACCGACACCGGTGTTCACGACGACCTTGACCAGGCCAGGAATCTGCATGACGTTCGCATAGCCGAACTCTTCCTGCAGCTTCTGCTGGATCTCAGCCTTGTACTTCTGCTTCAGGCGCGGCTGGATCTTGCCAGCCGGCGCGGCAGCGTTGGTGCTCATCAGAGGTCCTTACCGCTCTTCTTGGCGTAGCGCACGCGGACGGTGCGCTTGACGCCGTCCTTCACCTGCTCCTCGACGCGGTGACCGACACGGGTCGGCTTCTTGGTCGAGGGGTCGACGACGGCGACGTTCGAGATGTGGATGGGAGCCTCGATGGTCTCGAGGCCGCCCGTCTTCGTGCCACGCTGCGTCTGGCCGACGCGGGTGTGCTTGGTGACGTAGTTGACGCCCTCGACGACAACGCGGTTCTGCTCGGTCAGGATCTCGAGGACCTTGCCCTGCTTGCCGCGGTCGCCGCCCTTGTCCTGCTTGCGTCCGGTGATGACCTGAACCAGGTCACCCTTCTTGATGTTCGCCATAGTTAAATGACCTCCGGTGCCAGCGAGACGATCTTCATGAACTTCTTGTCACGAAGCTCACGGCCGACCGGGCCGAAGATACGGGTGCCGCGGGGCTCCCCGTCGTTCTTCAGGATGACGGCAGCGTTCTCGTCGAACTTGATGTACGAGCCGTCGGGACGGCGCGTCTCTTTCTTGGTGCGGACGATGACCGCCTTGACGACATCACCCTTCTTGACGTTTCCGCCGGGGATCGCGTCCTTGACCGTGGCGACGATCGTGTCACCAAGACCGGCGTAACGGCGGCGCGAGCCACCGAGAACGCGGATGGTGAGCAGTTCCTTCGCGCCGGTGTTGTCGGCGACCTTGAGGCGTGACTCCTGCTGGATCACTTGGCCTTCTCCAGAATCTCCACCAGACGCCAGCGCTTCGTGGCGCTGAGCGGGCGGGTCTCGTTGATGAGGACGAGGTCACCGATGCCGGCCGAGTTGGACTCGTCGTGCGCCTTGACCTTCGAGGTGCGGCGAATGACCTTGCCGTAAAGCGGGTGCTTCACGCGGTCTTCGACCTCGACGACGATGGTCTTGTCCATCTTGTCGCTGACGACGTAGCCACGACGCGACTTGCGGTAACCGCGAGCGTCGGCGTCGCGCACATCGTGCGCGGCGTGCTCAGCCTCGACGGCTGCTTCCTTCTTCGTGGCCATTACTCAGCCTTCCCTTCGGCGTCAGCCGAGGCATCCTCGGACTTCTTCGCCTTCGACTTGGTCGCCTTCTTGGCCGGAGCCTCGACCGGAGCCGGCGTCGCACGGATGCCGAGCTCACGCTCACGGATCACGGTGTAGAGGCGCGCGATGTCGCGCTTGACGGCGCGGATACGGCCGTGGCTCTCCAGCTGGCCGGTGGCCGACTGGAAACGGAGGTTGAACAGCTCCTCCTTGGCCTTGCGCAGCTCCTCAACGAGGCGCTGGTCTTCGAACGTGTCGAGCTCTGCCGGAGCGAGCTCCTTGGTGCCGATCGCCATTACGCGTCGCCCTCCTCGCGCTTGATGATGCGTGCCTTGAGCGGCAGCTTGTGAATGGCACGGGTCAGAGCCTCGCGTGCGAGCTCCTCGTTGACACCCGCGACCTCGAAGAGGACACGGCCCGGCTTGACGTTGGCGACCCACCACTCGGGGGAACCCTTACCGGAACCCATTCGGGTTTCGGCCGGCTTCTTCGTGAGCGGACGGTCGGGGTAGATGTTGATCCACACCTTTCCACCACGCTTGATGTGACGGGTCATCGCGATACGAGCGGACTCGATCTGACGGTTCGTCACGTAGGCGGGCGTCAGTGCCTGGATGCCGAACTCACCGAACGACACCTTGGTGCCACCGGTGGCCTGGCCAGCACGACCGGGGTGGTGCTGCTTGCGGTACTTGACCTTGCGGGGGATGAGCATTATGCCGACGCTCCTTCTGCCACAGGTGCCTCGTTGCGCGGGCCACGGCGACGGTCGCCACCACGGTCACGCGAAGGCTTCTGGTTTGCCTGCTCGCGAGCGAGCTCCTTGTTGGTGAGGTCGCCCTTGTAGATCCAGACCTTCACGCCGATGCGGCCGAAGGTGGTCTTCGCCTCGTAGAAGCCGTAGTCGATGTTCGCGCGCAGCGTGTGCAGCGGCACACGACCCTCGCGGTAGAACTCCGAGCGGCTCATCTCGGCGCCGCCGAGGCGGCCGGAGACCTGGATGCGGATGCCCTTGGCGCCAGCGCGCTGCGCGCCCTGAAGGCCCTTGCGCATCGCACGACGGAACGCCACACGAGCAGAGAGCTGCTCGGCGATGCCCTGTGCGACGAGCTGAGCGTCAGCCTCGGGGTTCTTGACCTCGAGGATGTTCAGCTGGATCTGCTTGCCCGAGAGCTTCTCGAGGTCGCCGCGGATGCGCTCGGCCTCGGCGCCACGGCGACCGATCACGATGCCCGGACGGGCGGTGTGAATGTCGACGCGGACGCGGTCACGGGTGCGCTCGATCTCGATGTTCGAGACACCGGCGCGGTCGAGCTGCGTCTGCAGCAACTGACGGATCTTGATGTCCTCGGCGACGTAGTCGGCGTAACGCTGGCCCGGCTTCGTCGAGTCCGAGAACCAACGCGACACGTGGTCGGTCGTGATTCCGAGGCGGAAGCCGTACGGGTTAACCTTCTGTCCCATTACTTGCTCGCCTTCTTGTTGCTTGCGGCGTCGGCGGTCTCAGCGACCTCCGGCGTCGAGAGCACGACCGTGATGTGGCTCGTGCGCTTCTTGATCTGGAAGGCGCGACCCTGTGCACGGGGCTGGAAACGCTTGAGCGTCGTGCCCTCGTCGACGTAAGCGTTGCTCACGTACAGGTCTGCCTCGTTCAGGTACTCGCCGTCGCGATCTGCCTTCACCTGTGCGTTGGCCATAGCCGAGTGCACGAGCTTGTAGATCGGCTCACTTGCGGCCTGCGGTGCGAACTTCAGGATCGCGAGCGCTTCCTGCGCCTGCTTTCCCTTGATGAGCGCAACGACGCGACGAGCCTTCTGAGGGGTCACGCGGATGTGTCGCACGCGTGCGATGGACTCCACCATTTCTCTCTCCTCTTTCGCCCCGCGTTAGCGGCGGCGGCCCTTCTTGTCGTCCTTCACGTGGCCGCGGAAGGTGCGGGTGGGCGCAAACTCGCCCAGCTTGTGGCCGACCATGGTCTCGGAGACAAACACGGGGATGTGCTTGCGACCGTCGTGGACCGCGATCGTGTGACCCAGCATCGCCGGGATGATCATCGATCGGCGCGACCAGGTCTTGATGACGTTCTTCGTACCCGCCTCGTTCTGGACGACAACCTTGCGAAGCAGGTGGTCATCGACGAAGGGGCCCTTCTTAAGACTGCGTGGCATCTTCCTCTACTCCTACTTGCGCTTCTTGCCAGCGGTACGGCGACGCACGATGTACTTGTCGCTTTCCTTGTTGGCGTGACGGGTGCGACCTTCTGCCTTACCCCAGGGGGTAACAGGGTGACGACCACCGGAGGTCTTACCCTCACCACCACCGTGCGGGTGGTCGACCGGGTTCATGGCGACACCACGCACGGTCGGGCGGACGCCCTTCCAGCGCATGCGGCCAGCCTTGCCCCAGTTGATGTTCGACTGCTCGGCGTTGCCGACCTCGCCGATGGTCGCGCGGCAGCGCGCATCGACGTTGCGGATCTCGCCCGAGGGCAGACGCAGCTGAGCGTAGGGGCCATCCTTGGCGACGAGACGGACGGATGCACCGGCCGAACGCGCCATCTTCGCGCCGCCACCGGGACGGAGCTCGATTGCGTGGATGACGGTACCCGTCGGGATGTTCTTCAGCGGGAGGTTGTTTCCCGGCTTGATGTCAGCGCTTGCGCCCGACTCGACGATGTCGCCCTGCTTGAGCTTCGCCGGCGCGAGGATGTAGCGCTTCTCGCCGTCGAAGTAGTGCAGCAGCGCGATGCGCGCGGTGCGGTTGGGGTCGTACTCGATGTGAGCGACCTTGGCGTTGACGCCGTCCTTGTCATTGCGACGGAAGTCGATGACACGGTACTGGCGCTTGTGGCCACCACCGATGTGACGGGTCGTGATGCGGCCCTGGTTGTTGCGACCACCGGTCTTCGAGAGCGGGCGGAGCAGCGACTTCTCGGGCGTCGATCGGGTGATCTCAGCGAAGTCAGCCACCGACGAGCCGCGACGGCCCGGGGTCGTGGGCTTGTACTTGCGAATAGCCATTATTAGTCCTTATCCCCCGGTCAGCCGACTGCCGTGAAGATGTCGATGGTGCCCGACTTCAGGGTCACGATGGCGCGCTTGGTGTCCTTGCGCTTTCCCGTGCCGAAGCGAGTGCGGCGGGCCTTGCCGACGCGGTTGATCGTGTTGACCGCAGCAACCTTGACGCCGAAGATCTTCTCGATGGCGAGCTTGATCTCGGTCTTCGAAGCGCGCGGGTCCACCAGGAAGGTGTACTTGCCTTCATCGATGAGACCGTAGCTCTTCTCGGAGACGACCGGCTTCAGGATGATGTCGCGCGGGTCCTTGTTGCTCGCGGCTGCGAGGACGTTGTCCTGTGCGCTCATGCCGAGACCTCCTCGATGGTGCCGGTCTTCGCGGCGACGAACGCCTCGAAAGCGGGCTTGGTGAAGACGATGTCGTCAGCGACGAGCACGTCGTATGCGTTGAGCTGGTCGACGTACAGCAGGTGAACGCCAGCAAGGTTGCGGATGCTCAGAGCGCTGTTGTCGTCCGTACGGTCGATCACGACGAGCGCCGTCTTACCCGGCAGAGCCGAGAGGTGCGCAGCCGCGACCTTGGTCGAGGGCTTGTCCTCGAGACCGAAGGACTCGACGACGTGCAGGCGCTGGCCGCGGAAGCGGTCGCTGAGCGCGCCCAGGAGGGCGGCAGCGATCATCTTCTTGGGGGTGCGCTGCGAGTAGTCGCGCGGCTTCGGGCCGTGGACGATGCCACCACCGGTCATGTGCGGTGCACGGATCGAGCCCTGACGAGCGTTACCCGTGCCCTTCTGCTTGAACGGCTTGCGGCCTGCACCGGAGACCTCACCGCGACGCTTGGTCGAGTGGGTGCCCTGGCGTGCGGCAGCGAGCTGCGCGACGACGACCTGGTGGATCAGCGGGACGTTGGTCTTGACATCGAAGAGGCCTGCGGGAGCGTCGACCGTGCCGGTCTTCTTCGCGCTGGCGCCGATGACGTCGAGAGTGAGAGTCGTGTCAGCCATGAGACTTAGGCACCCTTCACTGCGTTACGGACGAAAACGATGCGGCCGCGTGCACCGGGGACCGCGCCCTTGACGAGCATGAGTCCCTTCTCGGTGTCGATGGCGTGCACCGTCAGGTTGAGCACGGTCACGCGCTCTCCACCCATACGGCCAGCCATACGCATGCCCTTGAAAACACGGCTCGGCGTCGACGATGCGCCGATGGAGCCGGGCTTGCGGTGGTTGCGGTGTGCACCGTGCGAAGCGCTGACACCAGCGAAGTTGTGGCGCTTCATGACACCCGCGGTGCCCTTACCCTTGCTCGTGCCGACGACGTCGACGAGCTGGCCGGCCTCGAAAAGGCCGTCAACCGTGAGCTCCTGGCCGAGCGTGTAGTCATCGGCGTCCGCGGTGCGGATCTCGGTGACGTGACGACGCGGCGTGACGCCTGCGGCCTCGAAGTGAGCGGTGAGGGGCTTGTTGACCTTGCGGGGGTCGATCTGTCCCGCAGCGATCTGAACAGCCTTGTAGCCGTCCTTCTCGATGGTGCGGAGCTGGGTGACCACGTTGGGCGCAAGCTCGATGACGGTGACGGGAACGAGCTTGCCGTTCTCGTTCCACACCTGCGTCATGCCGAGCTTCGTGCCCAGCATGCCCTTGGAAATCTTCTCGTTGATGGTAGCCATGTCGAACCTCAGAGCTTGATCTCGATGTTGACATCGGCCGGCAGGTCGAGACGCATCAGCGAGTCGACAGCCTTCGGCGTCGGGTCGACGATGTCGATCAGACGCTTGTGGGTGCGCATCTCGAAGTGCTCGCGGCTGTCCTTGTACTTGTGCGGCGACCGGATGACGCACACGACGTTCTTCTCGGTCGGAAGCGGCACGGGGCCGACGACGGTCGCGCCCGCACGGGTCACGGTGTCGACGATTTTGCGCGCCGACGTGTCGATGACCTCGTGGTCATACGACTTCAGGCGAATGCGGATCTTCTGTCCCGCCATTGTCTGCTCATCTTTCTTTAAAGCGTCTTACCGTCCCGACCCAGGTGGATCGGGGGCATTGGACGCACCACAGCGTGTTTCACGCCTGGCACCGGACCGGCTCTGCGAGTCGATCTGCTGCACCACTGTTCTTCTGTCAGCCCGCTGCCCGAGGGCGAACGGATGCCGACGCCCGCGCATGCGGGTCTCTCCGGAGAGAGAGTCGGTTGTGTGTTCTGCTACCCGCGGCCTAGATCCCTGCGCTTCGCGCCGTCTATGCACTGCCTGGCAGTGATTCGGCGCACGCAAGCGCAACGCCGAAATGTGGAACCTGTCTATTTTGCCATGCGGATCTGACCCACGCAAACCCGGGCGTGTCGCACTGTTCGGTCGCCCCCGGCGCCCCGTGACATCCGCGTGTTCTCGGGGGAAAAGACGAGGCGGCCCGCTCACGGAGCGGACCGCCTCACACCCACATATCAGCGGGCGAAGAACCTACTCGTTGCCGACGCTCTTGTCGACGTTGTCACGGACCTCGTCGATCTTGTCTGCGGCGTCAGGAGCGATCTTCTTGGCGAGGTCGGAAAGGCCGTCGAGAACCTTGTCGCTGATGCCCTCGGCCTGCTCGCTCTTGAGCGCACCCTCGATGTTGTCCTTGTTCTGCTCAAGGAAGTCTTTGCCCTTGTTGATTGCGTCGTTGACCGAGTCTCCAATGCCCATGGAGTCCCCCTTCGTTTGCGTGTGCGCCAGCGGTCGTGGCCTGCCCCCATTCTGCACAAAGGAACCGCCCCCGGGGAAGGATCACTTCTCCCGGGGGCGGTTCGCGTCAGGCGGAGGCTACTGCGCCGACTCCAGGTCGCGGCCCCGTCGTGCGATCACGACGCCCGCTGCTCCCAGCAGCGTCAGCACCAGCCCGAGGATGATGATGTTCGCTGCGATCTCACCGCCCGTGAGCGCGAGCGGGTCAGCGGCCTTGACCTCGACGGTCACGCTGTCGGTGAGCTCCGCGTCCGGCGTCTGCGTCGTCGGGGACTGCACCGTCGCCGTGTTCTCGACCTTCGGGTACGCCCCCTGTCCGACGTTCACCTCAAGAGTGAGCACCACTTCCTCACCGACGGCGAGAGTGTCCGGGAGCGTCCAGGTGACGGTCTGCCCGGCGACCGAGACACCTGCATCCGGAGAGCCGGCGAAGGTCAGGCCATTTGGCAGGACGTCGGTCACCGTGATCGGGCCCGGGTCTTCGGTCGGACCGTCATTGCGCACCGTGATCGAATAGGTGCCGGTCTTGCCGACCTGGAACGTTCCGACTGCGGTCTTGGTGACCTTCAGCGTGGCCAGGGGAGGCACCGGAGTCGTCACGGTCGACGTGTTGTCGTCGAGCGTCTCGGGAAGCTCCGGCGTGGTCGAACCCACCGTCGCCGTGTTCGAGACCTCGTCGTACGCCGTCGGGAGGACACGCACCTCGATCGTGATCACCGCAGCGTCGTCTCCTGCCGCGAGCTCATCGAGCGTGCAGCTGACCTGCCCTGTCGCGATGTCCGCCACGCAGTTCCATCCGGTTCCCGATGCGCCCACGAGCTCCAGCGAGTCCGGAAGGTGATCTTCGACCACGATCCCCCGTGCCGTGGACGGGCCCTTGTTGTGAACCAGCAGCTCGTACGTCGCCGTCTCGCCGATCACTGTCGGGCCGGTGGCCGATTTGGTGATCATGAGGTCGACGAGCGCGTCGACGGTGACATCAGCCGTGTCGGTGTCGTTCGACGGATCGGGGTCGGGCGTCCCGGAGGTCACCGTCGCCGTGTTCGTGAGCACCGCACCGGGCATGACATCGGAGTCCACCTGCACGTCGAACAGGATGGTCGCGGTCGCACCGCTCGCAAGTCCCGCCGTGCTCGGGTCACGCGTGAACGTCACCTGCTGCGTGCCGTCCATCGCGGGAGCCGCGGGCGAAGCCGTCCACCCGGTTGCCCCGACCAGCGCAACGAAACTGATGCCGGCGGGCAGCGTGTCGACGACCGTCAACGGCGCAACCGCATCGCTCGATCCGTTGTTGCTCACCACGATCTGGTAGCGCGACGTGGCGCCCGCCGTGACGTGGGTGATCTCGTTCCCGGCGTCATCCACTGCGGTCTTCACGAGCGCAAGGTCGGCCTGCGTCGTGACCGTGATGTCGGCCGGGTCGGACTCGCTGTGCGGACCATCGGTGTCGGTCCACTGCAGCGTCGCCGTGTTCACGAGGTTCGTCCCCGTCGCGACGTTGGGGGCGATGGCAGCGACAACGGTGATCGTGCTCGTGCCCACCGGATGCGCAGGATACTCGCACGGTGCCGCTGTGCCGTCGCATGCCCATCCGGGACCGTCGATCGATACGGCCGTGAGGCCCGTCGGAAGCACGTCGGTGACCGTCGCATCTGCAACAGAGGGACCGTTGTTGGTCACCGTGATGGTGTACGTCACGTTCGTCCCTGCGATCCACGGACCCGCTGCGACGTCCTTGACGATCGACATGTCTGCCCTCGTCTCGATCGTCACCGGCTCCGTGTCGGTGTTGTTCGTCGGGTCGCTGTCTTCCGGACCACTGACCGTCGCGGTGTTCGTGAGCACCTGAGCGCCGACGGTCGATGCGATGTCGACGAGCAATTCGATCACGAGCGTGTCACCCACGGCGAGAGGATCTCCGTCGGTGACGTTCGACCAGGTCAGCACTCCGCTGGCGTCACTGGGCGACGCGGCAGCCGACGTGCCGTCGTACGTGATCTCCGAGGAGACGTACGACATACCCGCAGGCAGCGCATCGGTCACGTTGATCGGCGCCGAGGAGATGCTCGGACCGTTGTTGGTGACGACGAGACGGTAGCTCAGCTGCGTTCCCGCAGTGGCCGTCGCGTTCGTGACGGGGTCACCCGCGGCATCCAGCACCGACTTCACGATGCTGAGATCCGCCTGACGCTGGGTCGAGTTGGAATCGTCGTCCGTCGGTGTGTTCGTCGAGTTCTCCGCCGACGCCGTCACAGTATTCACCAGCACCGTGCCCGCCGTCATGCTGTCGTCCACACCGTAGGTGACGATGAACGATGCCGAATCGAGCGCGAGCAGCGTGCCGCCCAGGGAGAGGCGATCTCCTGTGCCAGGTGCCGCCACGACCGAGTGCGTCCACGTTCCGACCTCGTCAGCGACGCGGGCATAGGTGAACTCCGCGGGCGGCGCGTCGACGATCGAGACCTGGCGTGCATCAGCGGGACCGTTGTTGCTGACGGTCACGCGGTAGCTCGCCTCCCCACCGGCGATGATGTCGGGAAGAGCGCTGCCCAGCTGGGCGGCGTCCTTCCATGCACCCTCGTGGAAGACGACACGCGTCTTCGTGATGCCGAGGGTGGTCTCGTCGCCAGGGGTCACGACGACAGTGCTCTCGTTGTTGTCCGGGTCAGGATCCGGCGTCACCCCGGGGGTCACCGTTGCGGTGTTGGAGATAGCTCCGCCCGTCCAGGCGGAGTCGACCGTGCCCGCCAGGGCGAAGTTGACGACGGCACCGACGCTGAGACTCGTTCCCGTGAACGTCCAGGTGATCGTGTCACCGGCGGATGCAGGCCAACCGTCGCTCGCGGCGACCGTCCACTGCGGCGTCGCCGCGGGCTCCGCGACTCCTGCGACGCCGGGCTGGATCACATCGGTGACGACGATCGGCTTCGCCGTGGTCGACTCAGAGATCGACGGGCCACGGTTCGTGAGCGAGATGCCCCAGGACAGCGGTGCGCCGGCCGTGGGATCCGTCGTGGGCGTGCTCTTGAGGATCGCGAGGTCCGCCTGCGGGTTCAGCGACTTCGACGCGTCATCCTCGTTGTCCCTGTCGATATCGGTCTGAGTCTCGTAGGTGCGGCCGATGACACTCGCGGTGTTCTCCGCCGTGCCCGTCGCGCCCGCCACGATCGTGACGTCTGCGACGAGCTCGATCCGGTCGGACTGGTCAGCCGCGAGCACGAGACCGGCGTCACCGACGACGTACGGCGATGCGGGAGTTCCCGCTCCGCTGAGCGTCAGAGCCGTTCCATTCGTGTCTGCCGCGCTGGAGTAGTAGCGCGCGGTGAACGAACCGGTCGTCACACCCGTCGGAAGCGTCGGAGTATCGATGACCGTGAACGGTCCGTGCGCAGCATCCGGTCCCTGGTTGGTGACCGTGATCTGCCACTTCGGCTGCGCGTAGTCTGCGCTCACGGCCTTGCCGGGGATCCATACCCCGCTGGCGCCGCCGATAGCGTCCTTCTCGAGCTTCAGATCGGCGCGCGCGATCTCCGCGTCCGCCGTGCGATCAATGCCCGTGAACGAGCCCGTCGCATTACCGGAGCTCCCGCTCGGGTCCGTCGTCACCGCGGACACCGTGTTGGTGTGCGGGGTGCCAAGACCTGCACCTGCGTCCTGCAGCGCATCGGGCAGAGGCTTGGCCGCGAACTCCACCGTGATCACACGCTTCGCCGGGTTGGACTCAAGCACCGTCCCGCGCAGAGCGGCGGTTGTCGCGTCGCCGAACACCCAGGTGAGCGTCGTACGACCGCCTGCGGTGCCCTCGGTCGGCGCCTGCGATGCGACAGCCACTCCGCCGACCATGATGATCGGCGCAACCGACTCGTCGTACTCCCAGTTCGCCGGAAGCGTGTCGGTGAGGGTGATGGTCTGAGCGTTGCCCTGGCCGTTGTTCGAGGCGGTCAGCTTCCAGCGGAAGGACTCTCCCACGAAGGCCTCGGTCACTCCGCCGACGACGTCCTTACCGAGCGTTACCGCCGGGAAGAGAGGGACGACCTTGGCGTCTGCGACCGAATCCGGCCCGGACGGGGTGTACTCGCGTCCACCGTCGGGGAACGACTCGAGATGCGTGGCGCGCACGGTGTTGGTGAGCGTGGCGCCGCGACCTGTGGCGAGGTTGCCTGCGAGGTGCTCCGCATCCGCGAAGCGCGCACCGTAGGTGAACTCGAGCAGCTGCCCTGCGCCACCGTTGGTGTAGACCGGCAGCGGCCCCGGCACGTCCGTCCATGTGATGGTTCCACCGCCCGTGGTAGCCGATGCGCCGGTCAGCACACCGCCCCCTGTCACAGTGGCGGGGTCGACGATCACGCCACTCGGAACAGTGTCGACGAACGTCATGTTGTAGCCCGCGGTCGTCCCGGTGTTGCGGGCCTGCACGGTGTACGTGAACGTCTTGTTGGAGTGGTCGTGCATCTCGTCGACGCCCTGGACCTTCTTCGCGATCACGATGTTCGGGTTCGCGACCGTGATGGTCGCGTCATCGGTGATCTCTGTGCGCGGGCCCGTCTCACCCTGTGTCCAGCTGACACCGGCCTCGTTCGTGAGGGTCGTCGCGTTCTGCGGGATCGATGTGGTCAGCAAAGCGTCGTACGTGAAGGTCAGCACGCGCTCCTGCGGGCTCGCGAGGATGTCACCTCCCGAGCCGCTGTACGTGCCCTTCCAACGGTTCGACGTCTCCGTCCAGTTCCACGCAGCGTCAGCACCGGAGCCTGATGGTGTCACGCTCACCACAGGCGCGCTGCCGACGAGCGTCACGCCCTGCGGCAGCAGGTCACGGAGTTCGATGTTGTAGTAGTTGATGTTCG
Source organism: Microbacterium sp. GW823-FHT02G05 (assembly GCF_058797175.1). Taxonomy (NCBI): domain Bacteria; kingdom Bacillati; phylum Actinomycetota; class Actinomycetes; order Micrococcales; family Microbacteriaceae; genus Microbacterium; species Microbacterium sp. GW823-FHT02G05. The sequence continues at coordinate 1,370,404 of NZ_JBXAJK010000001.1, read as the reverse complement.
CGTGCAACACGACCGACACCTCGTACGAGGCGGTCTCGCCGACGGGTGCAGTCGTCGTCGGCGTGTACGCACCACTGCTGCCGAGGCGAACGCCCTTCGTCAGCTTGAGGGTCGTAGCCGTGATGACCGCGTCGTCCGTCGCCGTGCGCTGGCCGCGACGTGTCGTCGTATCTTCACCGCCGACGGTGGACGGCAGGGTGTAGCCGGTCACAGTCGCGGAGTTGGTGTACGTCTGACCCGCTGCAGCGATATCAGTGATCTGCGCTGTGTACGTGAGGGTGACAGCAGGCAGAATCGCCCCGAGTGCCGTCACCGCGCTGGGCGCCCAGGTGATCGTTCCGCCGTCTCCTGCTGCCACGTCGCCCGTGAAGGTCAGCGCGCTCTGCGGAACGGGGACCGTGGTCGCGCCGACCGTCGCCGTGAACGACGAGAGATCGACGTGCAGTCCTGCAGGAACTGTATCGACGACTCTGTTGTCGAAGCTGATCGGGCGTCCTCCGGCGTTCGAGACGACGATCGAGTAGGTGATGTCCTGGCCGGCGCGCACATCGGAGGACGGGCTCGCCGACTTCGCGATCGACGGCGCCGGCTCGACGTACACGGTCTGGGCCGTGTCGGACTTGACGACGCGTGCGCCACCGTTGACGTTCGTGTGGCTGAACGTCGCCGTGTTGGTCAGCGTCGTGTTGTTGTTCAGATCCCCCACGCGCACGGTGATGCGCACGGAGAAGACCTCTGGGGACGCCGAGGAGTTGGTGTACGTGGCGGGGAACTTCATGGTTCCCGCGTTGTCGGCGCCCACCTTCGCGGGGAAGAGCGTGAAGCCTGCGGTCTCCAGATCGCTCGCCGTCTGCCCACGAGGACCGGAGAACACCGCGGAGCCGGCGACGAACGTGTACGGAGTCGGGCCAAAGTTGCCGTTGTCCGCCAGCACGGCCCCCGAGACGCTGGTGTACGCGGGAATCGTCGCGCTGTACTCGAACGTCGCGTACTCACCCTGGACGATGCGCGTCTGGGTGTTGTTGGCGTCGTTGAGGTTGTTCAGACCGACAGTGCCATCCGCGCCGATGGCTGCGGCGGGGCCGACCTCCGTCGAGACCAGCTTCTTCACCATCGTGGATTGGGGAAGGTGGATCTCTGCGGAGTCATAGGTGTTGGCGTCGCCGACGGCGTGCTCCGACGAGGTCGGCACGCGGGTCGTGAGCTCCTGACCACCGGCCGGCTTCTGCGGAACGAGAGTCGAGGCTCCTCCCCCATTGTTCGGAACGTCGTAGCTGACGATCCCCGCGGTGTTCGTGAAGCTCTGACCGAGCTCGGCCGCGGTGCTCGCCGTCGAGCCGTCCGGCACGGTCAGCGTGTAGCCCAGCGTGAAGCCGCGGGTGACGGGGCTCGTGCCCTTCTCGGATCCGGCGACACTCGCCGTGAAGTTCCAGATGACCACAGAGCGACCCGTGTATGCCGTGCTCAGCTGGATGCCAACGGGCAGGGTGTCGTAGGCCTGCGCCGTGAACGCGCCGGTCGCCGTCTCCGTGCCACCGTCGTAGAGGGCGGCGGTGTAGTTCGAGACATCCGCAGCCTTGACGCCCTTGGGCAGGACATCCCAGATGAGGTAGTCGTCGGTCGTGTTCTGCGGTGCGGTCACGTCGATGCGGTAGATGACCTGATCGCCCTGGACGACCAGCTCGTTGGTGCCGCCCTGGTCGAAGGTCTTGTTCGTGCTCCCACCGGCGTGCGGGTTCGTCTTGATGCCCTTGGTGAGGGTGGGGGTCCAGTCCAGGTCGAAGCCGGCCGAGTCGCGCTGGAAGACGATCTTTCCCTTGACGTTCTCCTGCTGGTACTTCGCGTGGTTGAGGGGACTGTCGATGTCGGTGCTCGAGATGGAGACGCCTGTCACTCGCCCTTCAACGAGGATCGTGATGGCGCTCCCCGCCGGCATGAAGCGCGCGGTGCTGCCGTCGCGGTTCTCGGCACCGAGCTCCCAAGCGATGACGTTTCCGTTCACCTGGGGCACGGGCAGGTAGTCGCCGGGGAAGGCACCGGCACCGTGAGCCACGGGGCTCGTCTGGTCGGAGAATCCAGGAATGCCGGCCCACTGGTACGTCGCGCCGACGTACTCAACGCCCACGGGAATGTAGTCCTCGAGGGTCGCGCCGCGCGTGTCGATGCCGTCGGCGAAATCGATCTGAAGCCGGTACCAGACCGAGTCTCCTGTCGAGAAGGGCTCGCTCGAGCTCTCCTTCCAGTCGCCTGCTGCTGCGGTCGCCGGAGTCTTTCCGCGTTCGAGCACGTCCTTCTGGAGGATGGACGGCGGCGAGGTGATCGTCGCCTCCGAGTCATCGAGCGGGAAGTAATCGCCACCGACCTTGCCGGAGAGCGTGGGGTCACCGGCGATCTCATCGATCGGAGTCGTGGTGCCGGTGATCTTGACGGTGTTCGTGAGCACGTCACCGGAGCTGGTACCACCGTCACTGCCGGTGTAGTCGGGACGCTGCATGAGCGTGTACTGCACACCTGCGTGATCGGTGCCCGCGGGGATGTCGGACGCGGCGAAGACGACCGTGAACGTTCCGTCCGTCGACGAGTACTCGATCGATGTCGCTGTCGCCCCGGTCAGGGTCGAACCGGGTTCCGTGCTCGGATAGTTGCAACGGCTCCCGGGCGTGACGGTCGTGTTCCAGACCCCGGCTGTGACCACGTTGCCGTCCATGAGGAGGGTCGGTGGTGTCGCCTGCGCAGGGAAGGCCGGGCACAGGCCATTCGGGATGACGTCGGTCAGAGTGATGTTCGACGCGTTCACGTACTCGCTCACGCCCACAGAGAGCGTGTAGGTCGCGAGTGTTCCCGTGGCGAAGGCATCGCCGTCGCCGTCCGTGATGACGCTCTTGATCACGCGCAGATCCACGGCGTCCACGGACTCCGTGTCGCGGTCGCTTGTGACCCGCAGCGCCTCGTCCGTCACCGCTCCGGTGTAGGTTCCCTCAGCAACGGCCGCGTTCACCAGCGACTGTGCCTGCGCGGGTGCGTTCGAATCGGTGCTGCCGTGACGCGTCGACGGGCCGGTGTTGTTGTCGAGGTTCGCTGCCTGCGCTCCGGATGCGACGTCCGGCTCCGATCCGGCGGGCCAGAGTACGTTCTCGAAAAGCGGGATACCCGCCTGATAGGTGAAGGTGTAGGTGCCAGCGGTTCCGGGCGTGCCCGGAAGCACCTGTGCGGAGCCACTGGTGATCGGAGGCAGCGTCCAGGTCACCTTGGTGTACACGCCTGCGCCCGAGAGACCGAGAGCGCTCGCCTCGGTCGCGTCCAGCGCCACGGTCTCGACGCTCTCGCCGCTGTGCGTCCAGGTGCCGGGGATCGTGCCCGATGTCGGGTACTCGTCACTGCCCGATGACTGGTCGCCCCCGGCCACGCCGAGGTACTCGAGCCCCGCAGGAAGGTAGTCCGTGACGGTGATGCCGTTGGTCGCGGCCTCGCCGGTCGCGTCGACGGTGATCGTGTATGTCGTGACATTCTCGTGCACGCCTCGGAGCAGCTCGCTCTCGGGGCTCGGCTCGCTCTTGGTGATGCGGAGAGCCTTCACCGGGAGCGCCGTCGGAGAAGTGTCCTGGCCAGGCGCCGAGGTGTGAGAGGTCGTCTTCGCCTTGCTCGGAGAACCGTCGAAAGTGGGCAGACGCGAGGGCTCGCTGCTCGTGTACGCCGAGACCGCGAAGTCGATCTCGGTCCCCACCGGGAACGCCGTCGCATGCGGTCGCACCGTCACGCTCGACGTCACGTCACCGCCGGTCGGGAGGTCGTTGACGTCCGACCACACCCAGAACTGTTGGCCCGCTGGCACCGCGCAGCGGTTGAGGTTGCCAGGCGCAGGAACGAAGCCGAGGGATGCGCAGTCGACGTTGCCGCTTCGCGACGTGTTGGGCAGAACGTCTCCCGCGCGGAAGATCGTCGGCGCTCCGAAGGCGCCACCTGAGACCAGCGAGACGCTGTCAGACACCATCGCCGTAACGCCGAGGTTGAACTGCTTCGGGCCTGTCTCGTTGGAGACCGTGATCTCGAAAGTCGCATCCTCACCCGCGAGGATGAAGTCCTTGCCTGCATTACCCGTGCTGTCCACGGTCACCTGCGGAGTGAACGGCGCAGCAAGCGCCCCCTGGATGCCCAGACCTCCGACGATGAGGCCTGCCGTCAGCAGAGATGCCGTGGCAATCATCGCAGTGATCTTCCGGACACGCTGTTGACGTTTCTGCTTGCGCAGGACTGCACGCATGAGCCATCCCCCTCAGGATGAGCGATGGCGGGTCCATCGCTTCATACGGCTCCGGAAGCGCATGCCGGTGAGCGCGCGACAAGACGCGCAATGGCAAGTTCCCCCGCGCAGGCCCCGATCGGGTAATCGGTGCCGCACAGACTGTGCCCCCAATGGCATGGCTGCAAGAGCCAATCGAGGTCAGCCTATATATCGAAAGCGGGCGGGCGCAAGTCGGCTGCTCCCCAGGGAAGCTCGCCGGGTACGACAAAGGGGCCGAGCCCGAAGGCTCGACCCCTTTGCTGTAAGCAGATGCTTAGGCGAGGATCTTCGTGACCGTGCCGGCGCCGACGGTGCGGCCACCCTCACGGATAGCGAAGCCGAGGCCCTCTTCCATAGCGATCGGCTGGATCAGCTCGACCGTCATGTCGGTGGTGTCGCCAGGCATGACCATCTCGGTGCCCTCGGGCAGCGAGATGACGCCGGTGACGTCCGTGGTACGGAAGTAGAACTGCGGGCGGTAGTTCGTGTAGAACGGGTTGTGACGGCCACCCTCGTCCTTCGAGAGGATGTAGGCGGTGCCCTCGAAGTTGGTGTGCGGCGTAACCGAACCCGGCTTCACGATGACCTGGCCGCGCTCGACGTCCTCACGCTTGGTGCCGCGGAGCAGGAGGCCACAGTTCTCGCCGGCCCATGCCTCGTCGAGCTGCTTGTGGAACATCTCGATACCCGTGACCGTGGTCTTGACGGTCGGGCGCAGGCCGACGATCTCGACCTCCGAGTTGATGGCCAGCGTGCCACGCTCGGCGCGGCCCGTGACGACGGTGCCACGACCGGTGATCGTGAAAACGTCCTCGACAGGCATGAGGAACGGCTTGTCGCGGTCACGCTCCGGCTCCGGAACGCTGTCGTCGACAGCCTGCATCAGGTCGAGAATGGCCTGCGTCCACTTCTCGTCACCCTCAAGAGCCTTGAGAGCCGAGACGCGCACGACGGGAGCGTCCTCGTCGAAGCCCTGGCCGGCGAGCAGCTCACGGACCTCGAGCTCGACGAGCTCCAGGATCTCCTCGTCCTCGACCGCGTCGGACTTGTTCAGTGCGACGAGCAGGTAGGGAACGCCGACCTGCTTCGCGAGCAGAACGTGCTCACGGGTCTGTGCCATCGGGCCGTCGGTGGCGGCGACCACGAGGATCGCGCCGTCCATCTGTGCAGCACCGGTGATCATGTTCTTGACGTAGTCGGCGTGGCCGGGGGCGTCAACGTGCGCGTAGTGGCGCTTCGGGGTCTCGTACTCGATGTGCGAGATGTTGATGGTAATACCGCGCTGGCGCTCCTCGGGAGCCGAGTCGATCGTCGCGAAGTCGCGCTGAACGTTGGTCTCCGACGGGTACTTGTCAGCGAGCACCTTCGAGATTGCTGCCGACAGCGTGGTCTTGCCGTGGTCAACGTGCCCGATGGTACCGATGTTGACGTGCGGCTTGGTCCGCTCGAACTTGGCCTTGGCCACTGGGTCCTCCTCAGGACATCGTGTAGATGTTCCGGGCACTGGTTTGCGACCGGTTCACTACGGTTTGTTTTCTCAGTTTAGTAGAGAGATGAATGTGAAGTTGTGCGATTCCCGGACGGCGGTGATCCACCAGCCGGGGTAGGTGCCCCGGATGCGCCGTCTGCCGAGTGATTCGGCGCCAGACGCATCCGGGGCTCCCGAGGGCTTACTCGCCCTTGGTCTTCTGGATGATCTCGTCAGCCACGTTGCGAGGAACCTCGGCGTAGCTGTCGAACTCCATCGAGTACACGGCGCGACCCGAGGTCTTCGAGCGCAGGTCACCGATGTAGCCGAACATCTCCGACAGCGGCACAGATGCACGGACGATCTTGATGCCGGTGGCATCTTCCATCGACTGGATCTGACCACGACGGGAGTTCAGGTCACCGATGACGTCGCCCATGTACTCCTCCGGGGTACGGACCTCAACGGCCATCAGCGGCTCGAGGATCACCGGGTTGGCCTTACGAGCGGCCTCCTTGAATCCCATGGAGCCGGCGATCTTGAACGCCATTTCGGACGAGTCGACGTCGTGCGCCGCACCATCGACGATGGTGGCCTTGACGCCCACCATCGGGTAGCCGGCGAGGACGCCGACGTTCATCGCGTCCTGGAAACCAGCGTCGATCGAGCCGATGTACTCGCGCGGGATGCGACCACCGGTGACGGCGTTCACGAACTCGTAGGTCTTGTCCGAGTCGAGCTCGAGAGGCTCGATGTTGAACTGGATCTTCGCGAACTGACCCGAACCACCGGTCTGCTTCTTGTGCGTGTAGTCGTGCTTCTCGACGGCCTTGCGGATGGTCTCGCGGTACGCCACCTGGGGCTTGCCGACGTTGGCCTCGACCTTGAACTCGCGCTTCATGCGGTCGACGAGGATGTCGAGGTGCAGCTCGCCCATGCCCTTGATGGTCGTCTGACCGGTCTCGGGGTTGAGCTCCGTGCGGAACGTCGGGTCTTCTTCAGCGAGCTTCTGGATCGCGGTGCCCAGCTTCTCCTGGTCAGCCTTGGTCTTCGGCTCGATCGCGACCTCGATGACCGGCTCGGGGAACGTCATCGACTCGAGGACGACGGGCTGCGCGATGTCGGTCAGGGTGTCACCGGTGGTGGTGTCCTTCAGACCGATGACGGCGTAGATGTTGCCCGCGGTGACCGAGTCGACCGGGTTCTCCTTGTTGGCGTGCATCTGGAAGATCTTTCCGATGCGCTCCTTCTTGCCCTTGGTCGAGTTCAGCACGGCCGAACCCGAGTCGAGGTGACCCGAGTAGACGCGCACGTAGGTGAGGCGACCGAAGAACGGGTGCACGGCGACCTTGAACGCGAGAGCAGCGAAGGGGTCGTCCGCCGAGGGGCGACGCTCGATGATCGTGTCGTAGTCCTTCGGGTCGTGTGCCTCGATGGCACCGACGTCGAGGGGGTTCGGCAGGTAGTCCACAACCGCGTCGAGCATGGGCTGCACGCCACGGTTCTTGAACGCCGAGCCACACAGGACCGGGTAGATCTCGGAGGCGACGACCATCTTGCGGATGGCGCCCTTGATCTCTGCGACCGTGAGCTCTTCGCCACCGAAGAACTTCTCGAGCAGCGCGTCGTCGGTCTCGGCGACGGTCTCGAGCAGCGCCTGACGGTACTCGGCGGCCTTCTCGACGAGGTCGGCAGGAATCTCCTGCACCTCGTAGGAGGCACCCATCGTCACGTCACCCTTCGAGTCACCAGCCCAGACGAGCGCACGCATCTCGACGAGGTCGACGACACCGATGAAGTCGTTCTCCGCACCGATCGGCAGCTGGATAACGAGCGGACGTGCACCGAGGCGCTTCACAATCGTGTCGACCGTGAAGTAGAAGTCGGCGCCGAGCTTGTCCATCTTGTTGACGAAGCAGATACGCGGGACGTTGTACTTGTCAGCCTGACGCCACACGGTCTCGGACTGGGGCTCGACGCCCTCCTTGCCGTCGAACACGGCGACAGCACCGTCGAGGACGCGGAGCGAACGCTCCACCTCGACCGTGAAGTCCACGTGACCGGGGGTGTCGATGATGTTGATCTGGTTCTTGTTCCAGAAGCAGGTCACGGCGGCCGACGTGATCGTGATGCCGCGCTCCTTCTCCTGCTCCATCCAGTCGGTCGTGGCGCCACCGTCGTGGGTTTCACCGAGCTTGTGGTTGACACCCGTGTAGAACAGGATGCGCTCGGTGGTGGTGGTCTTTCCGGCGTCGATGTGCGCCATGATGCCGATGTTGCGGACCTTGCTCAGGTCGGTGAGCACGTCTTGTGCCACGGGCGTTTCCTTATCTGCTGTGCGGTCGCGATGCGACGCGTGCGAAGAATGTGGGTGCCGGTTCCGCACCCCCGAAAGGGTGCGGAACCGGCATCGCTGTTACCAGCGGTAGTGTGCGAACGCGCGGTTCGACTCGGCCATCTTGTGGGTGTCTTCACGGCGCTTCACCGCGGCACCGAGGCCGTTCGAGGCATCCAGGATCTCGTTCTGGAGGCGCTCGGTCATGGTCTTCTCACGACGGCTCTTCGCGTAGCTCACGAGCCAGCGAAGTGCGAGCGTGTTGGCACGGTGAGGCTTGACCTCAACCGGAACCTGGTACGTCGAACCACCGACGCGGCGGCTGCGAACCTCAAGAGTGGGGCGCACGTTGTCGAGCGCCTTCTTGAGGGTGGCGACGGCGTCCTGGCCGTTCTTCGCCTCGACACCGCGGAGGGCGCCGTAGACGATCGACTCTGCGAGCGACTTCTTGCCGTCGACAAGGATCTTGTTGACGAGCGAGGTGACGATCGGAGCGCCGTATACCGGGTCGTTGACGACGGGACGCTTGGGGGCTGGACCCTTACGAGGCATTGGTCTTAACCCTTCTTCGCGCCGTAGCGGCTACGAGCCTGCTTACGGTTCTTGACTGCCTGGGTGTCGAGCGCACCACGGACGATCTTGTAGCGGACACCGGGGAGGTCCTTCACACGACCACCACGGACGAGCACCAGCGAGTGCTCCTGAAGGTTGTGACCTTCACCCGGGATGTATGCGGTGACCTCAGTGCCGTTACGGAGCTTCACACGAGCGACCTTGCGCATCGCCGAGTTCGGCTTCTTCGGGGTGGTGGTGTACACACGGGTGCATACGCCGGCCTGCTGCGGGTTCGACTTCAGAGCCGGAGCCTTGGTCTTGGTGACCTTCGGCGTGCGTCCCTTGCGAACCAACTGCTGAATAGTTGGCACGTTCTCTCCTTGTTGTGCTGCACGGTGACAGCGTGATGGGTTTCACATCATGACCCGCCAGCGCAACGGAACCGCTGCGCTGTTGTGACGGGTATGCCGTGGAGGCTGACCGACGAGTGTCGGAGCCCAAAGGGTGTGGGCGCGTCAAGACACACCCACACCCGATCAATGGTAATGCGACGTAACCTGACGGTCAAATGCGCGTAGCACGCCTCCGAGCGATCAGCAGCAGCGCGCCCGCCACCAGAACCAGCGCGCCGCCGATGGCGGTCGGAGCGGCAGCGGATGCCAGGTCCATACCGGTCGCGGGGAGCGAGCCCGGCGTCGAGCCAGCACCGTCACCGCCGCCTGCAGGAGGTGCGGCGATGGTGAACGATGCGCGAAGCGTTGCGCTCGACACACCGTCGATCGTCTGCACGACCGTGATCTCGTGTGCTCCGACCGCCAGCGCACCGGGAATCGGAACCGACCACGCCGCGTCCGCCGCGAGTGCGCGGGCGTTCGCTGCGGCCGCTGCGAACTTCACGCCGTCGAGTTGCTTGCCGTCAAGAGTGACGACCACCGTCGCACCCGGCAACGCCGTGCCCGTGATCTCGGTCGGAGCTGTCGTGTACGTCGTTCCCGCCGTGGGGCTCGTCAGCGCAGCGAAGACGGGGATGACGGACAGGTCGATCGACGTCGCCGCGGTGACGTCGAAGATGTCCTGAGTCGCGGTCACGGTTGCCGGGCCGTAACCGAGCACTGCCGTCACCGACCATGCGCCGTTCGCGTCGACCGTCGTCGTGCCAGAAGCCGCACCGGAGAGCGTGATGGTGGCGGACGGGGCACCGATGCCGCTGAACGTGACAGCGGTTCCGGTCACGACCGCGCCGTTCGCGGGCGCGGTGATCAGCGGCTGCACGACGAGATCGCCGTCGACGGTGATCGTCGTCGAGACGGTGTCGGACACGTTGAAGCCGTCGTCGATCACGGCGAGATCGTACGCGTGGGGTCCCTCGGCGGTCGGCGCGCGGAAGCTCCACGTTCCGTCGGCAGCAATGGGGAGCTCCGTGGTGGACGAGCCCAGTGTCACGCGCAGGGTGAGACCCGCCGGGCCCGTGCCGTGCACGATGCCGTTCGGCGCGACGGCGAGGTCGGAGGTGACGACCGGCTCTGCCAGGTCGAGCATGACCGTGTAGCCGCCGGTCAGGCGCAGACCGTTCTGCAGGTCGGTGGCGAAGCTCATGCCGCCGCCACCGCCGGAGAGCACACCCACCGCGGTCGTGCCGCGCATGTAGGCCCCGCCGGAGTCGCCGGGGCGTGTGTCAGCGTCGGTCCAGAAGCCGTAGACCCAGTGGCAGTTGGTCGGAACAGGAGTCACGACCTCGCAGACGCGGGTCCATGACTTGTCTTCGATGACCTCAGCGCCGGGCGCCCCTGTGACGTCGCCGGTCGTGGTGCCGGTCGAGCGTCCGCTGCGGGTGATCTGGTCGCCCACCTGCACGGTGCCGACCGCAGTCACGGGCGTGCCAGACAGAGAGAGGTCTTCGCTCTCCCAGCTTGTCCAGTCCGTGACGAGCGGACGAAGGCGCAGGTCGGAGTTGGTGACGGCGATCGCCGCGATGTCGGTGCTGTCGAGATCGCCGTGGCCACCTTCGCTGCCGCCGGGGCCACCCCACTGCGAGAACGCCATGGTGCCGACACTGTCGAGGATCATGGGACTGTACCGCGGCTCGAATTCCGGGTAGTAGGGGGCGTCGTCCTCGCTCGGCAGGGTGCGCTCGATCGTCGCGCCTGCCGGGCCGCAGTGCCCAGCGGTGATGATCGCAGGGTCGCCGGTGGGCGACCAGCCGCTGAATCCGAAGGAGCAGACACTGGCACGGTTGACTGCGTAGCCAGCACCGCCGACGACGTCGTCGATCGCGTACGCCTGCGCAACGGGACGGTCCTTGAGCACGACGTTCTCGTACCCCTGCAGCTGGGCGACCGTGGTCTCCGCGAGGGTTCCCTCGACGGCGGCGACGACGACGTTGCCGTTGCCGTCCTGGCTCACAGCGGTGACCGCGGCGTCTTCTGCGATCAGCTCCTGAACGAAGGCCTGGTAGCCCGCATCGTCCGTCGGCGCGACCTCGGTCGCTCCCTGCGCTGATGCCGCGAGTGGCGTGAGCACCACACCGCTCGCCGTCAGAGCCAGTGCGGCCAGTGCCGCCCCCGCTGCGCGTACCTGCTTTGTACTCTTCACAGATTGTTCCCCACCGTTGACATGAACATTTTCGTGGCGATTTCACACACGACGCGACCAACATATCGCGGACTGTCGAGCCAAGGGAATAGATTCGAAGCACAATGACGAATCACCTAAGGCAGGCACCGATCATGCGCGCTCCCCTCGTCCTCGCCACGCTCGCCGCTGCCAGCGTCCTTCTCCTGGCAGGCTGCGCGAGCGCAGCGCCGGCCACGCCCGAGGCCTCGCCCGCCCCGTCGGCCACCGAGCCCTCGCCCACGCCGACAGCCACGGCAACGTGGTCCAGCGCCCAGCCGGGCGAGCCGACACTTGCGCTCTATTCCGATGGCACCCTCGGCGGCTTCGACGGATGCAACGCGTTCGGCGGCACGTACACCCGCGAGGGCGACGCGATCCAGCTCGAGCTCGGGTTCGGCACGCTGAAGGCCTGCATGGGCGTGGACACGTGGTTGCGCAACGCCGGATCGGCCGAGGTCGTCGATGGCACGCTGCGCGTCTACGACCTGGAGGGCGACCCGCTCGGAATCCTCGACGAGAGCAAGTAGCTGTTCAGAGGGTATCGGGGTCGAAGGGCGAGTCGAGTGATTCGGTGAGCTCGGCGAGCATCGCCTCGATCTGCGGTTCGACGTACTGCGAGATCGCCGACTGCACCGCGAGCCGATGCCGCAAGAGCAATCCGCAGATCTCCCGGCCGATCATGTTCGCGTACTCATCCGCGAGCGCCACCTCGCGTCGCAGCGCGGCTTTCGCCTCGTCGCTCAGGGGAGGCAACGGCGGCAACACCGCGGATGCCTCGTCGGCGAGTCCCGCGAGAGTGAAGAGGAACGGCGCGCCGGGCACGGGCTCCGGGTCCAACGGCATGCCCTCGAACTCCGGGGCCAGGTCTTCGGCCGGCCGGTAGGCGCGGGCACGGTTTCGGGCGGACTGCTGGTCGAGCTCGGCCTGCAGCATCGGCAGGTTCACGGCGGTGTACGCGGCGACCGCCGCGTCCACAATCGCCTTGATTCGCGTGGAGAGCCCATGTTGCACTCCGTGCGGAACGTTGGCTCCGATCCCGGCGGCAGCGAGGATGGGCGATCCGAGACAGCGTCGACAGGGCGCGACGCGACCGCGATGCGTTGCCGGCTCCCAGCGCGGCACCCATCGCAGCCAGGCCTCGATGGCCAGGCTGACCTGCGTCTCCAGTGAACGCTCCACGTGGTTAGCGTACGACGCTGCGCCCGTGGTGCGGCACTTCGACGCGGAAGAGGCGGATGCTCCGCAGCACCCCCTTCGGCTACTCGCCCCGCTTCTCCCACGGCCATTGCGGATGCTGCGCCCGTGTTCGCCGCAGCGCGATCCCGCCCCAGGCGGCGATCAGCGCAGACGCGGCGATGAGCGCGCTGGATCCGCCGAGGACGAGCTGCCCGACGACGGCCCCGGCCGCGACCGGTCCGTCGCCGGTGCCGGACGCGGTGATCCAGACCGCACCGAGATGCACCAGCGCGGTCGCGAGGGCGACCCCGAGGCTCGCGAAGTACGAAGGATGCGCTGCGCGCAGGACGGCCCCGAGCAGGAGAGCGAACATGGCGACCGCGCTCACCATGCCGATGACGCCGGGAAGCTGCCCCAGCCCCGGCACGCTGATGATGTCGGTCTCGGTGAGCAGGCTCAGAAAACCGAGACCGCCGATGGTCAACGCGAAGAATGAGATGATCGCGAGCACCAGCGCCAGGACAGCCGAAACCCCCGCAGACCCAGGGCTGCGGGGGTTGGGCGATGAAGCATTCACGGTGACCTCGATGCAAGAAGCGTTCAGGCCCCTCGGGGTTCCCTAGGGAAGCTGAGGCCCTGCCTCCAGCGTACGCTCGTATTCGCGCTGCGCCTCGGCGTTCAGCACGGTCTTGCGCGCGCCGCTGCGGGCCGCCCACGCGCCGAACCAGATTGTCAGCTCGCGTCCGAAGACGAAGGAGGCGATCGCGAGGGGAGCGAACAGGTGCTCGGCAAGGAGCGCGGATCCCTGGCTGGCGGTGAGTGTCCAGAACGGGGCGGCGATCAGGGCGCCGAGCAGGTAGCCGCCGTAGGCTCCGAGGCCGACGACAAGGCCCCAGATCACCCAGTGGCCCCAGCGTCCGCGGTTGATGATCGCCCCGAGGATGCAGAAGACGAGATAGAAGACGACGACGGTCGTCCAGAACTCCACGCCGCTGATCGTCGCGAGCGCAGCGGTGCCGATGTTCTCGAACGAGACCTCACCCGCCAGAGCGCCGAGGCCCAGAGCGGTGCCGAGCAGAAGCACGGCGAAGCTGAGAGCGGCGAGAAGGCCGATGCCGGCGATGGTGCCGCGGTTGCCGCGCTCGCGCGGAGCCTCCGGCGCCTGCACGAAGATGGGCTGCGGCTGTGCGGGGGGAACGAAGACGGGCTCCGGTGCCACGATCCGCGTCTCGGTGACATCAGCCGTGTTCGCCGTTGTGGTGTAGGCGACTGTCGCTGCGGTGGCCGCGATGGCCACGTCGTCGGCGGTGTCGGCCGCAACCGGGGTTGGTGTGGGCGTCTCGACCGCGGGCGGCGGGGGCGTGAAGGTTCCGCCGAAGGTGCCGGGGAACGCGCGCTCAGCCTCTTCGAAGGCGGCGAGATCGGCGTCGACTCCGGGCGCCTTGGCCTCGACCTTGGTGTCGGGGCCGGGGGCGTCTACGGCCGATTCGTCGCTCGCAGCAGCGGCGTCCGCACCGGAGTCGGCACGCGCTACCTCGGCGTCAGCCAGCGCGGCATTGGCGCTGTCGACGACCTCGTTCACCTCGTCCTTGTCTGACGACTGGGGAACCTGGGGCTCGCTCATGAGTGCTCCTCACCTCGGATGTGTGCCACACAGAGAGTATTCCGTGCGGAGCCCCGCGTCCGTGAGGCGTGCCGAAAAGGACCGGATGCCGCGTGAGATCGGAACTCCTTCCGCTCAGCCCGCCACCGACCGCAGAAGGTCTCCGGCGAACTCCGCGAGAACGGGAGCGAGAGGGGCAGCGAGGACGAAGAGTCCTGCAACCACCCCGATGCAGAAGACTCCGGCGGTCCAGGCCATCGCCGTGTTTCTCCCCGCGATCCGTGCCATGCCCTCACGGTAACTCGCGAATGCACGACCACGGCGAGGCGCGCGGATCGTGTCCGGAAGGACCGGCGCTTCCTCCGCGCGACGCTCGGGGTGGCGCGTCCACGTCGTGTCTGAATCAGAGTCGAGCGAAGTGGAGTGCGTCAATCGACGAGGTGCATGGCCCGCGCCGCCCGTTCCGCTGCGGCGGCGTCGCCCGCGAGCAGCGCCGCACGGAATTCCTCGGTGACCTCGCGCATTCGTGCGCACTGCTCATCGGTCAGATGCCACTCACTGAGGTTACGGAACATGGCGATGCCGTACTCCAGCTGCACCGAGCGCACCAGCGGGTTACCCGTTCGGGCCCCCAGATAGTCGAACATCGCCCAGCGCGCGTTCGACGTCTCCTTCGCATTCCCGATGCTCGTGATCATGGCATCCACAAGACTCGCCGCATGCTCGCGCTCCGTGCTCGTCAGCCTCGGCACGCTCATGTGCGCCACCGATCCCGAGAGGTATCCAGCGAACTCCAGCGAGGCATCCGAAACCTCCGGAGTGACCTCTGTGACCTGCGTGAAGCGGCTCGGGTACATCACCACCATGCCGATGCGCTCCAGGCGCTGAAGCGCCTCACGAATAGGCATGCGCGACATGTTGAAACTCGCCGCGAGTTCAGCATCGCGAATGCGCTCACCTGCCTGCAGCGTTCCGTCGATGATCGAATGCGCGAGTCGGTCGAAGACCTCGTCGGCCAGGAGCTTCTTGCCGCCCGGCGTTCCTTCGGCGATATCCATAGTCCTTGCACCCCCAAGTCTTGCCCAGCGTCAGTGCCCAGGAGGACAACTACACCACGCCGATCGTCCGATTCTCAAGAGCATCGAACGATCTGGGCAAACCAATATGTTGAGCAGGCCTCAATGGGGAACGGCACCCGTGGCCGTGGCCAGCAGGTGCCGTAGAGGCCCGCGAATTTCAGCGGTAGTTCACGAATTGCAGATCGATGTCGAGGTCGCTGCCCTTGAGCAGCGCGATCACCGCCTGCAGGTCGTCACGGCTCTTCGACTGCACCCGCAGCTCATCACCCTGAATCTGGCTCTTGACGCCCTTGGGCCCTTCATCGCGAATGATCTTGTTGACCTTCTTCGCGTTCTCCGAGGAGATGCCGTCCTTCAGCGAGGAGACGATGCGGAACTCCTTGCCGCTGGCGAAGGGCTCGCCTGCGTCGAGGCTCTTGAGCGAGATCCCCCGCTTGATGAGCTTCGACTGGAACACGTCGAGCACCGCCTTCGCGCGCTCTTCCGTGTTCGCGATGATGAGGATCTGCTCACCACTCCACTTGATCGATGCGCCCGTGCCTTTGAAGTCGTAGCGCTGCTCGACCTCCTTGTGCGCCTGGTTCAGGGCGTTTTCCGCTTCCTGGTGATCGACCTTGGAGACGATGTCGAAAGATGAGTCAGCCATGCCTCCAGTCTAGCGAGGGAGACCTTTGATCTCCCTGGTCTCGACCGCGTTCCATCCGGTGATCCACCGATCCAGGCGCCGGTAGGCGTCCTCGCGTGCGTCATGGCGCGAGAGGAAGATGTCGTGCAGGGCGCCGGGAATGCGTTCGATCGTCACCGAGGATCCGAGCTTGAGTGCTGCGCGCGCGATGTTGTCGACCGTGAGCACGCTGTCTGTTCGCGTGAGGTCATCCGACCAGGCAGTTGGCAGCGTGGATCGCGCGGACAGCAGCACGCACACGGGCGCGTCGATCGCGAGACCCGCATCCACCGTCGCGTGGCCGGTGAGGATCGCATGGAGCCACCCGGCGTGCACATCCCAACTGACCTCGGGACGCCAGTGGCGGTCCGGCTCGACGGGGTCGAGCGGATCCGCGGCTTCCGCCTGCGCGCGGGTGTAGAAGCCCAGATCGATCTGGGGCGCTCTGTCGAGCGGACGCCGGCGCGCCTGCAACCCCACGAACGGTGCGATCGTCTCGCGGGCGAACCGGGGCACCTGGAGTTCCAGCCAGGGGCTGTTCAGCACCAGCGCGTCCGCGATGCCGCGATGCCGGTCGGCCCAGAGGCTGAGCGTGAGCCCACCCGTGGAATGACCGAGGAGCACCAGACGCCGTGAACGTGCGGGGGGCGCATCCCCCGCCGTGTCGACGCCATCGCTCGGCGGCACTTCGATCCCGAGGATAGCCAGGGCCGCCGCGATGTCCTCGTCATAGGTGGAGAGGCTCGTCACGAAGCCGTGCGTCTGCCCCTCACGCAGACTGCGGCCGTACTTGCGGAGATCAAGGGCGTAGAAATGGGCTCCGCGGGACGTCCAGAATCGGGCGAGGCGCTTCTGGAAGAAGTAGTCGGACCACCCGTGCACGTAGAGCACATCGACATCGGCGAGCGGGAGCGGCCCCTCGAGCAGACGCTTCCAGAACGGACGCTGCGGCAGGGCGCGCACGAGGGTCGCGACGACCTCCCCCTCGTCGTCCTGCCCGAGCGGGAGCGTCAGCTGCTCGAACTCGTCTCCGAGAACGTCGGGCATCCAGTCGGCCATGGTGCCAGCGTAGCGTCGAGACTTCAACGGCAGGGGTGCGACGTCGCGAAGACGTCGCACCCCTGGTTCAGCCGAGCAGAGTCTCGCCGACGTACCCGCCTTCCGCACATCCCGGGGGGATGGCGAACACAGCCGAGCCGATGGGCGTCGTCCACTGGTTGAGCAGGTCGAGCTCATCGAGGCGCTGCTGCAACGGCACGTACTGCGCATCGATGTCGGCCTGGAACGTCGCGAAGACGAGGCCCGACTCCGAGATACCCCTGCCGTCCGGGGCGACGTCGTAGTTGTACGCCCTCCGGAAGATGCGCTGACGCGGGTCATCGCTGCGCGAACGCCGAACGTGCGAGAACTCTGGGATCACCGGAAACCCGAGCCCGTCCACCGCGGTGAAATCGGGTTCGTCGTGCTCGCGCATCCCGGTCAGCGGCGCCCCTGTGCCGAGTGTGCGCCCGACCGACTGCTCGCGTCCGGGGCGGTCCAGCTCATCCCAGGTGTCCAGATCCATGCGGATGCGGCGCACGACCAACCCCGTGCCACCGGCCATCCATCCGTCTGGCACCCACACGAGCCGGTCGTAGTCCGCGCTGCCGGGGATCGGGTTGCTCGTGCCGTCGACCTGTCCGAACAGGTTGCGCATCGTGGTGCCCGGAGCGACGGTGCCGTGCGCCCGGCGAAAGCCGTCCTGCCACCACCGCACCTCGGCGAAGCTGCGAGCATCCTTCAACAGCATCCTCGCGGCATGGGCCGTGGCCAGCGGGTCCTCGGCGCAGATCTGCAGCAGCAGATCGCCGTCCGACCACGCGGGCTCCAGGCGGTCGATGCCGAACGCCGGCAGCGGCCGCAACCACGAAGGCGCCTCCCCCTGTGCGCGGGCGACGAACCCCGGACCGAACCCGAAGGTGACCGTCAGCTTCGCCGGGGCCACTGCGAGTTCAGGTTCGGTATCGGCGAGCGCCGGCCGCCCCTGGGTGAGACGCGCCGCATCGTCCGACAGCGTGCGCATGAGTCGGCGCAGCGCGGCGGCGTCGGCATCGGGGCGGAGGTCGAGCCCGATGAACAGGGCGTGCGCAGGGGCATCCGTCGCGATTCCGGCCTGATGGATGCCGTGAAACGGCACCGTCTCGGAACCGTGCAGTGGGGGTGCTGCCGGCTCCGCCGTCGCCGGCGCAGGGCGGGCCGACGCGACGAGCGCGTCGAGCCCCACCGCTGCGACAGCACCGACGCCCGCGACGGCGCCGCCCAGCAGAAACTGCCGTCGACTGGCTCGCCGCGGGCTGGCAGTGTCCGGGTCAGGCATCAGTGATCGCCGCCGTGATCATGACCGGCGTCCTCATTCGAGCCACCGTGCCCGCCCTCGTAGTTCTCGTTCGCACCGGCGTAATCCTTCACGGGCGCCGTGATCTCGAGCGTCGATCCGTCCGAGAACGTCAGCGTGAGCGTGACATCCGCACCCGCGACGAGCGGACCGGTGAGCCCCATGAGCATGAGGTGGTTTCCCCCGGGCTCGAGCGCAAGACGCTCGCCCGCGGGGATCACGAACCCGCCCTGCTTCTCGCGCATGACGTGCTGGCCGTTCTCGTCCTCCACGGTTTCATGCAGTTCGACCATGTGCGCGACCTCGGTGGTCGCCGAGACGATCGTCACATCGACGGCACTCGGGTTCTCGATGACGCCGAAAGCTGCGGACATGCCCTCGGGCACGGCCTTGACCCAGGTATCCGCCATCGTCACGGAGTCTGCGGCGATCGTCACCTCCGCCTGGGCGGACTCAGGAGCGGGTGCCGCCGGCGCGCAGGCGCTGAGGGCGAGGACGGCGGCTGCGAGAGCGGCAAGGCGGATGCTGCGCGATGTCGTGTTCACGATGATTCGCCCTCTCACTGCTTCTCGCCCGCGGAACCGGCGGCCTTGCGGCGTCGACGGAAGAACGAGATGCCGAGGAACAACCCGAGGGCCACGACGGCACCAGCAGCGGCGATCGCGATGGTGCGGGCGACCGGCGAGTCCCACAGGGAGTCCTGTGCATCGTCGGCGACCGGAACGGCGGATACCTCCGGCTCCGGCTCCGACGTCGCGGACGCGGTGACCTCCGGCGTCGGCGACGGCACGACCTCGGGGACCGCGGATGCCTCGACCGTGAACGGAACCAGACCCGAGATCGGGTGTCCGTCGCTGGAGACCACACGCCAGCGGATCTCATATGCCCCGGCGGGCATACCGTCCTTCAACGGCGTGGTCACGTCGGTCATCTCGATGACGGGCTCTCCGGCCGCCCAGTCCGTGCCGCTCGCGTCGACGACAGAGACGAGTGCCCCGATCGTCAGTACGTCGGCGCTGTACGACAGGGTCACCGATGCGGGCGGGGTCGCGAGCGTCTCGCCCGCGATCGGGGTGCTCCCGACGAGATCATCATGGGCGGCAGCCGGAAGCGCTGTGCCCAGAACAACAGCGGTCGCCAACGCGGCGCCCGCCAGAAGGGTACGAATACGAGACATGTCTCTCCTTTCGGGGCATGGCAGCACCACGCCCCAGGGCGCGCACGATCAGCGCCGTGCGCGCACAGATGGGTGAAGGCGTGCGCGGATCTGGCGCACGAAGGAACTCACACCGAGAGGAGAGGAGGGCCTCGACGGATCACCATCGAGAGATGAGGCGACGTCGCCGCCACCGGCAGAAGCGCGGTCGCCGCAGCGAGTCCGCGCGGCCGAGGCGCAAGCACGGCCGCCAGGACCGTCTGCACGGGGATGAGCTTGCGCTGCACCCACGCGACCAGGTCCGAAGCAAGCTGGAGCAGCCGCAGCACCGCACGCTCGCCCCGGTACAGGGCCACCGTCGTGACGATCGCGCCGACCGCGTGCATCGCCCACATGAGGGCATCGCCGGCGAGCGGGCTCGCCGCAGATGCGCCCAGCGCCGGAAGCATGAATGCCCCACCGTGCACGTGCACGCCTGCAGCCTCCGGAACGCCCACGAGCCCCGATGTCGGAACGGCGCCGAGCGCGAACATCCCGTGGAACAGCACCTGGCTCAGAGCCACTGTGAACGACAACCGCAGGAGCGAGAGCGCGCGCCCCGCGAGGATCACCGAAATGAGGATCGAGAAGACCCACGGTGTCAGCATCCACAGGAGGCCGGGCAGCGGACCGCCACCGGCGACGTGGGAGAGCAGCGCGACGAACGTCGCGACCGAGGCCGCGACAGCACCACGCAGGACGCGCGTGGCCCGGGACTGTCGCATGGCTCCATCCTCTCAGATCCGTCGCCCCATTTCGCACGCGCGGATCACTGTGCTTTCCCAGCCGCTGCGTGCGCCATTCCCCCTACGCTGAGCGCTACAGGCACAACTACCCCGTCTTCTGCCCTTCGGAGGTTCCTATGACCCGCACGCCCCGCCCCCGCACCGCCGCGTTCCTCGCCCTCGGCATGGCTTCCGTGTTCGCCCTCGCCGGCTGCGCCGCACCCTCGACGGGTGTCATCGCCCCCGTCATCGCCGACCTCACGAAGATCGACGGCACGACCGTCACAGTCGGCGTCGGCAACGTCATCGACCTCACCGGCGACGACAAGACGTACACGTCGTGGGAGGCGGACATCGCCGACCCGAAGATCGTCGAATTCACTCCCGGAAAGGACGACGGCTCGGCGCAGTTCAACCCGGGGCTGAAAGCCCTGGCTGAGGGGTCCACCGAAGTCACCCTCGACAACTCCGAAAGCGGAGACAGCGTGACCTTCACCGTCGAGGTCACGCCCGCTCCCTGATCGCAGAGAGAACGGCGGATGCCTCGGACCGATCGGTCCGGGGCATCCGCCGTCATGTTCTCTGGCTCACTCGCCGCGCGAGATCCGCACCATCTCGTCGCGCGGAACGACCTTCACGCGCGCACGCTCGTGCGGCTCGCCCAGCGCGATCTCGTGCTGGTCGAGGCGGTGCCAGCCGTCGAGGTCGGTCCACTGCACGCCGCGCTCAGCGAGCAGCGCCGGGATCTCCTCTTCCGACGGGTCGCTCGGCTGCCACCAGGAGCCCTGGTCGTTGATGATGTGGCGTACCGTCTCCATCGCGTCGGACTTGGTGTGGCCGATGAGGCCCACCGGTCCGCGCTTGATCCATCCGGTGGCGTAGATCCCGGGCACGCGCTGGTTCGACTTGGCCTCGATCACCTGACCCTCGCGGTTCGGGATCACACCGTGCTTCTTGTCGAACGGCACACCCGGCAGCGGCGAACCGAAGTAGCCGACCGCGCGGTACAGCGCCTGGATCTCGATCTCGCGCATCTCGCCCGTGCCCACTGCGCCACCTTCGCCGTCCGGCCTCGTGCGCTCGTAGACGATCGCGGCGACGCGGCCTTCCTCGTCGGTGCGCACCTCGACCGGGCGCGCCCAGAAGTGCAGGTGCAGGCGGCGCGATGCCGTGCCGCCTGCGTTGTTGACCGAGTCCCGCTTGCGCCACGACTGCAGCACACGGTCGATGACCATGACCTGCTTGTTGCTCGCGACGGCATCGCGGGATGCCTCGTCGTAGTCGAAGTCCTCGTCGTAGACGACCATGTCGACGTCGCGCAGCTCACCGAGCTCACGCAGCTCGAGCGGGGTGAACTTCACCTGCGCCGGTCCGCGACGACCGAAGACGTGCACATCGGTGACCTTGCTCGCGGCGAGACCCTCGTAGACGTTCTGCGGCACCTCGGTGACCAGCAGGTCTTCGGCGTGCTTCGCGAGCATCCGGGCCACGTCGAGCGCGACGTTGCCGTTGCCGATGACGGCAACGGATTCCGCTTCCAGCGGCCACTCGCGCGGCACATCGGGGTGGCCGTCGAACCAGCTCACGTAGTCCGCGGCACCGTAGGAGCCGACGGCGTCGATTCCCGGGATGTCGAGACTCGTGTCGCGGATGGCGCCGGTCGCGAAGATGACCGCGTTGTAGTGGTTCTTCAGGTCTTCGAGCGTGATGTCTTCACCGAAGCGCACGTTGCCGAAGATGCGGATGTCGCCGCGGTCGAGAACATCGCGCAACGCCGTGATGATGCCCTTGATCCGCGGGTGATCGGGAGCAACGCCGTAGCGGACCAGGCCGTAGGGCGCAGGAAGCTGCTCGAACAGGTCGATCGACACGTCGAACTTGCGTTCCGCCTTCAGCAGGATGTCTGCGGCGTAGATGCCGGCCGGTCCTGCTCCGACGATGGCGAGTCTCAGTTTGGTCATGAGGTCCTTTCGTCACTGCGCCCACACGCGGCACGCCGGCCGCGGGACGCCTCAGCTGCTGCGATCAGCGAGAGTCTGTGCGAACCGGGTGAGCGCCTCGCGCACCGGGCCGCTGGGAAGGGGGGCGATCGCGGCGATCGCGTCGTCGGTCCAGGTGCGCGCCAGATCCAGAGTGCGCTGCGTCGCCGCGTGGTCGCGAAGCTCGGCGAGCGGCCCATCGAGGATCGCCGGGTCTGCGCCATCGGCGATCTCAGCGACGCCGGAGTCGATCCGTGCCGCCAGGTCGATCGATGTCGCATCCGTGTCGGTCTTCAACAGCAGATACGGCATCGTCGGAACGCCCGCGCGCAGGTCGGTACCAGGAACCTTGCCGGTGTTCTCGGCATCAGCCGAGAGGTCGATCACGTCATCGAGCAACTGGAACGCGACGCCGACCTTCTCGCCATACACACGCAGAGGCTCTTCGAAGGCGGACGGTGCGTTCGAGAAGATGATCCCCGCCTGCGTCGCCGCCGCGATGAGCGAGCCGGTCTTGTCGGCCAGCACCTGGATGTAGAACTCGATCGGATCGTCATCGGGCTGAGCGCCGATGGTCTCGTGCATCTGTCCGAGCACGAGGCGCTCGAAGGTGTCGGCCTGAAGCCGGATCGCGCGCTCTCCGAGACGCGACATGATCTGGCTCGCCCGGGAGAAGAGGATGTCGCCCGTGAGGATGGCGACGTTGTTGCCCCAGACCTCATGGGCCGAGGGAACACCACGCCGGCGGTCTGCGCCGTCCATGACGTCGTCGTGGTACAGCGAGCCGAGATGCGTGATCTCGATCGCCTTGGCCACATCGATGACAGGAGCGATGTTACCGTCACCCAGCTGAGCGACCAGGAGCGTGAGCACCGGCCGCACGCGCTTACCGCCGGCCTCGAACAGATAGCGAGCAGCGGCATCGGCCAGGGAATCCGCGACGCGCAGATCTTCCGACAGACCGCTCTCGATGACATCGAGTCCGGCCTCGACCTCGCGGGCCAGACGGCGCGCGGAGGGGCCGACGAACACGCGGTCGCTGAAGCCAAGACGGCTCGCGAGGCGCGAACCCGAGGCGGAGTGGCTCGAAGTCACGTGTTCCAGCCTATCTGTTGTCGTGGGCGGCAGATTCGGGCGAACGGTCAGGATCCGCTGGGCTCCGCGGGCTTCGTCGCACGGTGCAGCGCGACCATTCCGAAAGAGAGGTTGCGGTACGCGACGTTCGACCATCCGGCCTCACGAATCCAGGCCGCAAGGCGCCTCTGGTCGGGCCAATCCCGGATCGACTCGTTCAGATAGTCATAGGCGCCGCCGTTGGTGCCCGCGACACGAGCGACGCGGGGCAGCACCTGGCTGTTGTAGAAGCGGTAGAAGCCGCGCACGAGGGCGCTGGGCGGAGTGGAGAACTCGTTGATCACGAGGCGTCCGCCCGGCTTGGTCACCCGGTACAGCTCTGCGAGAGCCTTCTTCGGGTCCTGCACGTTGCGCAGCGCGTACGACATCGAAACCGCGTCGAACTCGTTGTCTTCGAAGGGGAGATCCGTGGCATCCGCCTGCACGAAGCTGAGGTTCGGCAGATGCCCGTGGCGGCGCTTGCCCTCGGCGAGCATGCCCGGCGAGAAGTCTGCCGCCACCACTTCGGCGCCACTCGCTGCGAAGGATGCTGACGACGATGCCGTGCCCGCACCCAGGTCGAGGATGCGCTCCCCGCGCTTCGGTGCGACCGCACGGGTCGTCGCCGCCCGCCAGAGGGCGTCGTTGCCGACCGTCATCGCGGAGTTCGTGCGGTCATACCCCGCCGCCACCTGGTCGAACATTCTGCTGACGCGATCAGGGTCCTTGCCGAGGTCGGCGCGATTGGCTTCGCTTTCGGGGGTCACGCTTCCAGTCTAGGCGGCAGGTTCAGCGCCTCAAGGCGGTCGAGCCAGGCATCCGCGGTGGCATCGTCGAACGGCGCGTACTCATCGCGGACGGCTTCTTCGAGTTCTGCGGTGAGCTCTTCCAGCACCTCGATGACGTCCTCCGGATAGCCGAACTTCGCCTGGTGCGCTTCCCACTCGTCGCGATCGTCCACGTAGGTTCCCGACGGGTACGCGCCCTGCGTGTCGAATCGACGCACGACGTCGAGATCCATGTCGATTCCGGTGACGAGGGGCAGCCCTGCCTCAGCATCCGCGTTCGTCACACCGGCGGGAGCGCCCCAGTGCACGTCCCAGGCCACATCGATGTAGACGCGCAGCCCTCGCGGATGGTCCCGGTTCACCGTCATCGCGTACTCGCCGATCGGCGGGATGAGCGTGACGTTGAGGCACTCCGCGTCCATCTCGACTCCGGGTCGGGCGCTGTGCCAGCCGATGGGCTGACCGACCCAGTCACCCCATTCATCCGACCCGAGGTACACGCATTCGTGCCTCCAGTGCACGGAGTCGTCCCACTTGCGCCACTGCATGATCATCGGGGTTCCGGGAGCCGGGAGCGAAGAGGTCACGGGGCGAGCATACTGCCCGCGCGGCGGCGCGGTGCAGGCCCGCGGCCTAAGCTGGGCAGGTGATGCCCTTCCGCCTTTCCGTGGTGACGCGCGAGATCGATCCGGTCGAAGATCTGCTCGCCTACGCCGACCCGACGACCCCCCTCGCGTGGCTGCGCCGCGGCGACGGCATCGTCGCCGTCGGCTCGGGAATGCAGACCCACCTGCGCATCACCGGCGGCTTCGACGAGCCGCACGCCGCGATCATGTCGTCCGGCTGGCAGCGGCTCGTCGCTCAGGCCGACGTCGACGACCCGGTAGGGCTCCCCGGCACCGGGCTCGTCGCCTTCAGCACCCTGGTCTTCGACGACGCCTCCGCTGCCGCGAGCGTCCTCATCGTGCCGTCCGCGATCATCGGCCGCGCACAGGGGCGCTCGTGGATCACCACGATCCGCGGCAACGACGATGTTCCCGACGCGCTCGTCGAACCTCGCGAGTACGGACCGCACTGGGCGGGAACCCTCGGCCCCGGCGCGCAGACCGCACAGGGCTACCAGGACAGCGTGCGCGCGGGACTCGACGCGATCACGGCGGGCGAGGTCAGCAAGGTCGTGCTCGCACGAGACCTCACCGGCACGGTTCCCGAGGGCGCCGACCTGCGCCGGCTCGTCCGCGCGCTCTCGAGCGAGTATCCCGACACTTGGGCGTTCGCGGTCGACGGCCTGATGGGTGCGAGTCCCGAGACGCTCGTCACGGCGCAGAACGGAACGGTCACCGCACGGGTGCTGGCCGGAACGACGGCACGCGGGGCGGATGCGGATGCCGATGTCGCCGCCTCCGCCGCCCTCGCCTCCAGCGAGAAGGACCTCGACGAGCACCAATACGCGGTGCAGAGCGTACTCACCGAGCTGCGCCCGCACACGCGCGCGCTCGCGTCGAGCGAGCAGCCGTTCCTGCTGAAGCTGCCCAACCTCTTCCACCTCGCGACCGATGTCGAAGGTGAGCTGTCAGACGGCGCCACCTCCCTCGATCTGGTCGGCGCGCTGCATCCGACCGCTGCCGTCGCCGGCTCCCCCACCCCGGCCGCGATCGCGGCGATCCGCCGCCTGGAGCCCTTCGACCGCGAACGCTACGCCGGCCCGGTCGGCTGGGTCGACGCCGCCGGAAACGGCGAGTGGGCGATCGCGCTGCGGTGCGCACAGTTCGAACGCGGACACGTGCGCGGCACGGGCAGCGGGCCCATCACGGTCACCGCCTACGCAGGCGCAGGCATCGTCACCGGCAGCGATCCGGAATCCGAGCTGCTCGAAACCCGCGTGAAGTTCCGCCCCATCGTCGACGCGCTCGCCTGAGGCATCCGCGCCGTCAGCTCGCGGCGAGCCGCTTCTTCTCGGCCTCGACGTCGTAGTCCGCCGCGGGCCACTGCGGATCGATCGCAGTGAGCGTCTCCAGCAGCAGCTCCTGCACGGCGAGACGCGCGTACCACTTGGAGTTCGCCGGAACCACGTACCAGGGCGCCGCCGCGGTGGAGGTCCGCTCGAACACCGTCTGGAACGCCGCCATGTAGTCACCCCACAGCAGACGCTCATCGACATCGCCCGGGTTGTACTTCCAATGCTTGTCCGGACGTTCCAGACGCTCGCTGAGACGCTTCTTCTGCTCATGCCGCGAGATGTGCAGCATCACCTTGATGATGCGTGTTCCGGATGCCGCGATCTCGGCCTCGAACGCGTTGATGGCGTCGTAGCGGCGTTCGATCTCCTCCGTCGGGGCGAGCTGACGGACGCGACCGATCAGCACGTCCTCGTAATGCGAGCGGTCGAAGACGCCGATGAAGCCGTGCTCCGGCAGCCGCTTCTCGATGCGCCAGAGGAAGTCGTGTGCGCGCTCCTCCGCCGTGGGCGCTTTGAAGGCGGTCAAGTGGACTCCCTGCGGATCCACGCCGCCGACGACGTGACGGACGATGCCGCCCTTGCCTGCGGAGTCCATCGCCTGGAGCACGAGAAGCACGGAGTCCTTTGCCACGCCGACGCGACTCTCGGCGAAGAGACGCTCCTGCAGTTCGCTGAGCTGGCCGATCCCTCCCGCGAGATCCGCGGCCCCGCGGGCCTTGCCGCCCTCATAGCCCGGAGTCGTCTCCGGGTCGACCGCGCCGAGGCGGAAGTCCGGCCCCACGCGGAGAACCTCGGATGCGGCGGCCTTCCAACCGGAGTGGTCTGTGCTCATGCGAACATCCTGCCGCAGTGCAGCCCTGTGGGGAATGCCTACCGCGCGAGCGGGACCTCGATCAGCTGGCGTCCTCCGACCGGCGAGGTCAGCGCTTGATCAAGCGCCGACCGGGTCGTGACGCGCTGATACTCCCACCCGTAGGCCAGCGCGAGATGCTCGAGCCGGGCGGTGTGCGGCGTGTAGAAGGCACGATCGAGGTCGCCACGGTCGGCGGTCGCCGCGACTTCGAGTCCGTCGAAGATCGTTCCGCCACCATCGTTGCCGACGACGACCTGCAGCCGGGGCTCTGCCTCATCCGGCGGAAGCAGCAACGCGCCCACGTCGTGCAGGAACGCGAGATCGCCGAGAAGCACGCGCGTGACGCCCGCGCCGCCCGCCGCCTGGCTTGCGATCGCGACGCCGGTCGCGGTCGCAACCGTGCCGTCGATTCCGGCCAGGCCCCTGTTCGCGTGCACGGGCACCCGCTTTCCGCCGAGCACGGCATCGGCGACACGCACGAGGCGCGAGGATCCGAACACCAGGCGGTCGTGCGGCCACGTCGCCCGCCAGAGCGAATCGACGAGGAGTTCACGATCGAGAGGACGCCGCACGGCCTGGAGCTCCGCCTTCACGGCGCTGAGCCGTTCCACACGATCGAACGACGACAGCCCCTCGACGTCGCGCGCAGGGGCATCCAAGTCGACGGCGGAGGCGGCGGAGGCCCGCATCCACTCCCCCAGCCATTCCCGATCGGATGCTCCGGCTTCGACCCTGACGGCGTCGACAGCGCGCGTGGCGCCGTTGAAGTCGAGCGCCTCGCCGCCGGAGCGGACGGCGATGACCTCGACATCGGTGCGGCGCAGGAGCGCGGGGACCTCACGGCTGAGCGTGGGGTGCCCCAGCACGACGACCCGCTCGATGCGCCCGCCCAGAACGGGCTCTTGCAGCAGGGCACGATAGCCGTGCACGAGGTGGCGACCGAAGCGCGCCCCACTGACGATCTCTGCGATCAGTGGCCAACCGCCCTGATGCGCGATCTCTTCCGCGTCGGGGCCGGCGTCCGCGCCCGCGATGACGATCGTGCGCGGACCGCGCCTGAGGAGGAACGGCTCGCGCGCGACGGCCGCGGGGACGGGGGCGTCCGCGATGGACGTCGTGACGACGGCCCCCGACAACGGCTCGCGGAACGGGAGGTTCAGGTGCACGGGGCCGGCGACTCCGGGGAGCCCGTCGACCTCGACACCGGACGCGCCGAGCGACGCCGCGACGGCATGCGCGGCGATGCGGGAGAAGGTCTCGAAGCCCCCCTCACCGGGGACCGGGGCATCGAGCTCGTACCGGACCCACGAGGCGAACATGCCGGGCTGGATCGTCGCCTGGTTGGCACCGATCCCCCGCAGCTCGGGCGGGCGATCCGCCGTGAGCAGAAGCAGCGGCACCCCGGCGTGGAAGGCCTCCATGGTGGCCGGCAGCAGGTTCGCGGCAGCAGTGCCCGACGTGCAGACGACCACCGCGGGTCGTCCCGTCTCGCGGGCAAGGCCGAGAGCGGTGAATCCCGCCACCCGCTCGTCGATGCGCACGTGCACCCGCAGGCGGCCCTGCCTCTCGAGCGCGACCGCCGTCAGCGCCAGTGCCTGCGAACGCGACCCCGGTGAGAGCACCACGTGCTCCACGCCCTGCGCGACGAGTTCCGCGAACAGCGCCGCTGCGGCGGACATGGACGGCGTCGCAGCATCCGTCGCCGTCACGAGCGTTCGCCCGTGCCTGTTCCGGCCTCGGGCGCATCGCCCTCCTGGTCCAGACGAGCGAGCTCTTCCTCCAGCTGGCGGATACGACGGTCCTGTTCGGCCTCGCTGATACGACGCAGATGCGTCGGGTCATCGTCGAGCGGCACATACAGGTCACCGCGCGGGCTCTGCCCCGGGCGCGAACGGCCGAGGACGAACCAGAGAATGCCCCCGAGCACGGGGATGAGGAGCACGATCGCGACCCAGACGCCCTTCGACACGCCCCGGTGGCGTGTGGCAGGCTGCAGCGCACAGTCCACGACGCTGTAGATCCAGAAGATCGCCGCGAGGAAACCGCCGACGACAAGTAAACGTGCCATTTTCCCAGTCTAGGCAGGTTCCCGCGCCGCGACCCCGGATGCGGCGAACCCCCAGCATCCGCCCTCTGTCCCACGCACAGCTGAGGGCTAATGTGCCCACCTAGACTGGAGGGGTGAAGCTTCCGCCCCTCCTTGTGTATTCCGTGCTGCGGCTGCTCGCCTTCCTCGTTCCGCTCGGGATCCTCTGGTTCTTCTTCCCGATCTTCCGCGAGTTCTGGTGGCTGGCGGCGCTCTTCGCGGCGCTCATCGGCATCAGCATCTCGCTGCTCTTCCTGCGAGCGCCGCTCGCCGGTGCCTCCACCGAGATCTACCGCCGCCGTCAGAACCGTCAGCGCGATGAAGCCTCGGATGAAGAGGCGGAAGACAGCGCAGACCCCGCCGCCTAGGCCTCAGCCGACGAACGCCCAGAACAGCATCCCTGCATAGAGCAGAGAGCTGACCGAGGTGAGCGCGAGCACGAGGATGAGCTCCTTCGCCGTGCGCGCGGTCCAGATGATGATGACCGCGGGAACGACCGCCAGCAGCACGAGCAGCGCCAACCAGGCGATGGGGTAGAACAGCGCCAACCACGCGGCGATCAGGAACGGCACGAGCGCGAACACGGTGAACAGCACCTGCGTCGCGCGCTTTCCGATGCGCACGGTGAGCGTGCGCTTGCCCGCGGCGCGATCCTGATCGATGTCGCGCAGATTGTTCGCGAGCAGCACGGCGCACGCGAACAGTCCCGCGGCGATCGCCCCCGCCCACGACTCCTGCGGCAGCGTGAAGGCCTGAACCCAGGTGGTGCCGAGGGTCGCGACGAGTCCGAAGAAGACGAACACGAAGACCTCGCCCAGGCCCGCATAGCCGTAGGGGCGCTTGCCGCCGGTGTAGAACCATGCCGCGATGATCGCGACGGCACCGACCGCCAGCATCCACCACTGCTGCGTGCGGATGACGATCGCCAGGCCCGCGAGTGCGGCCAGGGCGAAGAACGACAGCCCCACGATGAGCACGGTGCGCGCCGGCACACGACCGGAAGCGGTCAGGCGCGCAGGGCCGACGCGGTGCGCGTCCGTTCCACGGATGCCGTCGCTGTAGTCGTTCGTGAAGTTCACGCCGATCTGGAGCAGCACCGAGACGGCAAGGCATGCGAGCGCGATGACCCAGTGGAACACTCCCGTCGCGACGATCGCGGCACCCGTGCCGATGAGCACCGGGGCGATCGCGAGCGGCAGCGTGCGAGGACGCGCGGCGCCGATCCAGTCGCCGACGGTCACGGGGCCTGCCGCGATGATCGGCTTCTTCGCCGGGTTGCCGGAACGGCGGACGGGCGAGGGACGGGAGGAGCGCTTCGAGGATGCCACGGCACCAGCCTAGTTCTGGCGATGATGCGGAGAAGGCAGCGCGCGGGCTGGGACTCCCGCACCCCTGGAGCAGGTCTCCGGCCGTGCACGGGGCAGGGTGTGCGGAGGAGAACTCCTTGAACGGAGGACTCCTGCGCCGAGAACGTCCTCCGTTCCGGGGGAACTCCTCCGTTGCGTGAGGGCATTGCGTGGGTGGCGTCGCGCAAGGCGTTGCGGGGTGCGACAGCGCAGCGCGAGGCGGGGGCAAGGCGTCGCGGGTCGGCGCGGGTCGGCGCGCCGCAGCACCCACCCGAGCTAGCGCCGGCCCCGGTTCGCGACGGCGATGCGGGCTTCCGAGATCGATGCGGCGAGGTCGTCGGCGAACGTGCGCATCTCCGCATCGTCGAGGGTGTGCGCGGTGATGCGCAGCTCGGGAGCGGACTCGTCGCCGTCGAGGCGGAACACACCGCCCGTGCGCACGAGCCAGCCCCGCCGCATCATGGACTCCGAGACGGCCCGGGCATCCGTGCCGCATTCGACCCACACGTTGAGGCCATCGTCACCGCGTTCGGCGATGCCACGCTCTCTCAACAGCGTCCGCAGCGCCTCGTTGCGCTCCGCATAGTGCGCGCTCGCCCCGGCGAGGTTGTCGGCCGTCGCCTCGTGGTCGAGCATCCCGACGGCCACCCGCTGCAGGATGCGACTGACCCACGTCGTACCGGGCGACAGGCGAGTGCGCAGCTGCTGCGCGGTGTCGGGGTCGCTCGCGAGCAGTGCGAGGCGCAGGTCCGGGCCGAGGAACTTCGACATCGACCGCACGAGCGCCCAGCGGGGATGCCCTTCCGGGATGATCGAGTGATAAGGCGTGCGCGCGAGCAGCGAGTAGTGGTCGTCCTCGATGATGAGCACGTGCGGCACGCCCACAAGCAGATCACGCAGCGCCGCGGCACGGCGTGCGGACAGACTGATCCCGGTGGGGTTGTGTGCCCGCGGTGTGCAGACAATCGTTCGCGCGCCGGCGTCGAGCGCAGCGGCGAGCCCTTCGACGGTCATGCCCTCGTCGTCGAGGGGGATGCCGATCGGCCGGTATCCGCCGAGCTTCACCGTGTTGATGCTCGAGAGGAAGCAGGGGTCCTCCAGGCCGAGCACATCGCCCTGGGTGAGCGACTGCGCGAGCAGACGCTCCATCGCATCCACCGCGCCGGACGTGACCGTGAGTTCGAACTCGCGAGGCTGCGCCTGCCGCATCCATGCCGTCGCCCACTCACGCAGATCCGCGTCGATCAGGGCGTCGCCGTAGAGCGCGGGCGTCCGCAGGTCAACCTCCGCGAGAACCGGGAGGGGCAGCAGGTCAGGATCAGGGTTGCCGCTGCCGAGATCGCGCAGCACCGTCTCGGGCGCGAAGCCCTCCTCCTCTGTGAGCACGGGAGCTCCGGCGACAATGGTTCCTGCGCGCCCGCGGCTGATGACGGCGCCGGCACGCGCAAGTGCCAGGTACGCGGAGGACACCGTGTTGCGGTTGACGCTGAGCTGCTCGGCGAGCGCGCGCACCGGCGGCAGGGGGTCGCCCGGATGAAGGATGCCGGCATCGATCTGCTGGCGGACGCTCTCGGCGATCTCGTTCGCCGTGGTGCCCGTGATCATGCGGCTCCTCTCCGTGCGCTGGTATCGCTCCAGCCTATTGGCGCGGAGACCGCGAACCTACGCGTCCAGAGGAACGATCGGCCGATGCTCGTAGTAGGTCTGGAGCACGACCGTCGATCGGGTGCTCACCGAGGCTGCCAGGCGGATGTCGCGGATGAGCTCCTCCAGAGCGCGTGGCGACGCGACCCGCACGAACAGCATGTAGCTGGCGTCGCCGGCGATGGAGTGGCAGGCCTCGATCGCCTCGAGGTGCTGCAGCAGTTCGGGGGCGTTGTCGGGCTGCGCCGGGTCGAGGGGGGTGATCTCGATGAAGGCGGAGAGAGGCGTCCCCACCTGCTCAGGGTCGAGGATGGCCCGATACCCGGAGATCACGCCCCGGGTCTCCAGCCGTCGCAGCCGTGATTGCACTGCGGAGATCGACAGGCCGACAGCGTCGGCGAGCTGGGCGAGCGTCGCACGCCCCTCGCGGGAGATCTCGGTGAGGATCGCCCGGTCTACAGAATCCACCATGCCGTAAGATTATCCATAGAAAACGTCAACCGCAGGAATATTTCCTGCAGACTTCACGATCGGAGGCACTGATGTCCCCCACCACCGCGAACAATGTTGTCGCACCGTCCGTCATCGGCGAACCCGAGGTCGTCGAAGACGCGTCCACTGCCGAGAACACTAGCGCGTGGGCGCAGCTCAAGAGTGCCGCCATCTCCCTTCGTGACCTGCAACGCACAGACGGGTCGATCCCGGATGCTTCGCTGCACCCGGCCGCGACGGAACTCGTCGCCACTCTCACCGCGGGCATCCGCGCGTTGACACCCGCTTTTCCGCATGATTCCGCCTATCTGAACGCATCCATCGTCGACTTCGAGCGCTGGGTGGCGGAAGGATTCGGCGTTCCCGACTTCTACGACTCGCTCGTCGCATTTCAGCCCCAGCAGCACCGCGTCGATGGCATCCGCCACCTCGTGGTCTTCCCGATGTACACGCAGAACGGATCGAACCAGCGGCTCGTCGAGGCGCTCATCGTGCAGGCCATCTGGCCGGAGTTCATCGCCGAGCTGGAGGCCGGCGACTACGGCAACAAGCTCTTCGTCTCACTGCGCCTGATCGATTTCACGCCTGGATATGACACGAACTCCGCTGTACTTTTTCCGGAGACCGTCGCCATGCGCGAGATTCCCACGTTCACGTGGGGCGCGATCTTCCAGGATCGGGAAGCGGCGCGGTACCGTCGCGTCGTGCGCGCGGCATCCGAGATCACCAAGCTCGACCTGCCCGAGCGTGCCGCGGCGATGCTCGACGACCAGGATCTGACCGAGAAGACGTTCGTGATGTGGGACATCATTCACGACCGCACGCACATGCGGGGCGACCTGCCATTCGATCCGTTCATGATCAAGCAGCGCATGCCGTACTTCCTGTATTCACTGGAGGAGCTGCGCTGTGATCTGACCGCGTTCCGCGAGTCGGTGAAGATCGAGCGGGCGCTCGCAGCGCGCGACGACCTCACGGAGATCGAGCGCGAGACGCTCGACCACGCGGGACTCGTGCAGTATGCGGTGATCTTCGACCGCATCTTCCGCTTCGCGATCACCGGTTCGCGGGTGCGCAACTACGACGGCCTCGGCGGGCAGCTGCTCTTCGCGTGGCTGCACCAGCGCGGCGTGCTGCACTGGACCGACACGGCACTCGCATTCGACTGGGACGGCGTACCGGATGCGGTCGTCGCGCTCGGTGATGCGGTCGACGACCTGTACTGGCGTTCGATCGACCGTCCGAAGACGGCTCACTGGCTGGCGGCGTACGACCTCGTGCGCGCCACGGTGACCCCGCACCCCGCGTCGGTGTGGGCGCGGGGCCTGTCGGACGAGGTCCTCGCGGGACCGCCGAAGGGCTACACGGATGCTGTGCTCGACGACGAGTTCCCTCTGTCGATGTTCTTCGAAGCACTCGACAAGAAGATGAAGCCGGTCATCGAGTCGACCGCCGGCATTCGCGGCAGCGACGACTGAGAGACCTGCTGCGGCCGCGTCGCGGCCCGCAGCAGCTGGGGACGCGAGGGTTCTGCGGCCGCACAGTGCGGGATATCCCGCCGTGTGCGGTCGCAGAACCCGCACCGATCCGCGAAGGTGGGAATCATGACTGTCAGCGAACGAACCATCGTCCTCGCCGGCGCCACGAGCGCTGCGGGCCTCACTCTTGCAACGACGCTGATCGCGGCTGGCGCGCGCGTGGTCGTGACGGGCCGATCGGCCGAGCGCCTCGAACCGTTGCGGGCGGCCGGTGCGCAGGTCGAGGTCGCGGATGCGACGTCGCTCTCGGACATGCGGGCGCTCGCTGAGCGTCTCGACCGGGTGGACGGCGTGCTGCCGCTCGTCGGCGGCTGGCGTGGCGGCGGTGGACTCGCGGGACAATCGGATGCCGACTTTGCTGCACTCCTCCCCTCCCTGGAGGCAGTGCGTGCGACGAGTCGCGCCTTCGACGCGGCACTGCAGGAATCGGAGGCTGGCCGCTTCGCGATCGTCTCATCGACGGCCGTGGCGCGTCCGCTCGCCGGTGGCGCGAACTATGCAGCAGTCAAGGCCGCGGCGGAAGCGTGGGCGCGTGCCGTCGCGCACGGCTTCGTGAAGACCGCCCGAGATTCCGAAGTGCCGCTGCGCGCAGCATCCGTCATCTTCCGCGTGAAGGCGCTCGATGCCTCGGCTCTGGCACCGGCTTTCCTCGACCTCTGGACGCAGGATGCCGCCGCGCTCAACGACAGCGTGCGCGACCTGAGCTAGCCGTTCGGGTTGCTCGCCTTACCGTCGAGCCACAGGGTGTCGGAGGCGTCGCTGTGCGTGCCACCGGTGCCGACGTGCTTGCTGCTGATCTTTGGCCCCTTCAGGATCACGTGCACCATCGCCTGCGCGTGGCCGTGCCCGAGGCCGTGCTCCTGCTTGAGCCAGTTGAGCACGACCGACGACTTCGTGCTCTCGTCGAAGCCCTGCTCCTTCGCGAGCGCGATGAACTGCCGCGGCGTGAGACCGGTCTGTTCTTCTGCCTTGTCGAGATACGCCTGGAAGGACATGGATGCTCCTGATCGTCGGGGAACGTGCGGGTCAGTCTATTGCCCAGCGACAGCCTGTTCATCGACATCGACGAGCCATCCGGGCTGCGTGCGGATGCGGTGCTCCGGTGGAGGGTCGCCGGAGCGATCGACAGGCGTACCGTGTTCACGTTCACCGGGGAGGCGCACACCACGGACGGGGACGAGCGTCGCCGAGTTCGGGACCGGGACGCTTTCGGAGATGTAGCGCGAAGGTCGGGACCCCACGATGATCCCGTTTCCCAGATCCTGTCGCGTATCCGGCCATTCCTCGCCGTCCGGCGGCATGCCCGCATCCGGCGGCGCCCCGTGTCCGGGTCGCCGCAGCGACCAGCGTTGAATGGACTCTTGTGTGACGGCGTAGACCGCCGCGACACGGCCGCGCACGCGATCCGCGTACTCCTCTTCGTGGTGCGACTCCGCCGCCTCCACGGTCGCGGCGAGATCAGGCCCGAGGGTGTCGATGAGGAATGCGTCGACGGTGCGCGACTGGATACCGAAGTCCACCAAATCGCCGACGGCGAAGGGATCGCCGCAGCAGCCCCACTCCCACCCGGACAGCCACACACGCGTCATGCGCTCAGGCTAGCGGAGCCGGTGACGGCCCTTCAGGGATAGACGCGACGGCGGGAGTCGAACCCGCAACGCCCGCAGGTATGAGCTGAGGCCCGGGACCACCCGGATCGCCGCGATGACCCCGACGTTACCGGGCCGTGACCTCGGCGGCTAGGTCTGTTGCCTGGGATATCCCTATGCGTCCGCGGATGACTGCGGTTCGCGAGGAGACGGAGCATCGAGAGCGCGCAGCATCCGCCCCAGCGCCTCTCTCAACGCGGCACGCTCCGGCTCGGGGAACGTCGTCGTGTACTCCACACCCTCAGGGATCCAGAGCATTCCGTACATCGCCTCCCGCCAGTCGGCGCCGCCGAAGGGCCACCGCGTGCGCCCGGCGTCCTCTGCGATCGCGCCCTGCGCCCATGGGCCGAACTGCGCCTGCACCTCCCCGAGCGGAAGCTCCATGACCGCATCGGCTTCGACCTTCTGTGGCGTCCAGGATGCCGCGACGGCGATGAGCTCCTCGACCTCCTCAGCGCTGATCTCGTGGCGAGTGAACAGCACGCGCGTGTGCTCGACCGATTCGATCCGATCCACACGGAACGTGCGCCAGTCATCGCGATCGAGGTCCCAGCAGAGCACGAACCATTTGCGTCCCGCGGGAGCCAGCGCGTGCGGCTCGACCCGGCGGATGCTCTCTCGCCCCTCCGCGTCGACGTAGCGGAGGCGCAAGCGCTCAGTGTCCCTCGTCGCGAGCGCGAGTTCGCCGAGCACCGCCGGGGAGACCGTGATCGCGGCCCCCATTCCGGGTGTCGTCTGGATCGATGCGGCGAGCGCGTGCACGCGCTGGCGCAGCCCTGAGGGAAGAACCTGCTCGAGTTTCGCGAGGGCCGTGAGCGTGAGTTCCGCTCCGCCCGACAACTGCTGGGTCGCCGCCACCCGCAAGCCGATCGCCATCGTGACAGCCTCATCGTCCGTCAACAGAAGCGGAGGCAGCGCGCTACCGGCTTCGAGCCGGTATCCGCCCGCGGACCCCGGCGTCGACTCGACGCGGTAGCCGAGCTCGCGCAGACGATCGACATCACGGCGCACCGTTCGTTCGGTGACTCCGAGCCGTGCGGCCAGCTCACCGCCCGGCCAGTGTCGGTGCGTCTGCAGCAGGTTGAGCAGTGCGAGGGCGCGCGAGGTGGTGTCGGACATGATCCAAGATTCTCATGCCTCCAGGACAGGATCTGTCCGCATAGTTTCCTACGCTCGCGGCATGACACACGAACCCATCATCGAGACCGAGGGCCTGAGCAAGGTCTTCACCGTCAAGAAGGCGCAGGTCGCCGCGGTGACCGACCTGACCTTCACGGCCGCACGAGGCGAGCTCGTCGCCTTCCTGGGCCCGAACGGCGCCGGGAAGTCGACAAGCCTGCGCATGCTCACAACGCTGATCCCGCCGACGTCCGGTTCTGCACGGGTCGTCGGCCACGACATCCGCACGGATGCCGCGGGCGTCCGCGCGCGAATCGGGTACGTCGGCCAGCTCACCAGCGGCAGCTTCTCGCAGCGCGTGCGGGATGAGCTGCTCAGCCAGGGCGCGTTCTACGGGATGTCGAAACGCCACAGCATCCGTCGCGCGGACGAGCTCATCGAATCTCTCGATCTCGGGTCGTTCGCGACGCGATCGGTGCGGCAATTGAGCGGAGGCCAGAAGCGGCGCCTCGACGTGGCGCTGGGACTCATGCACGCTCCTCCCCTGCTCTTCCTCGACGAGCCATCGACAGGACTCGACCCGCAGAGCCGCGCCAACCTGTGGGAGCACATCCTCACGCTGCGCGCGCAACACGGCACGACCGTGTTCCTCACGACGCACTATCTCGAAGAGGCCGACCGCTACGCCGAACGGGTCATGGTCATGGATCGCGGACGCATCATCGCCGACGACGACGCAGCGGCGCTGAAGGCGCAGCTCGCCGGCGACGTGCTGACGTTCGGCTTCGCGGATGCGGCAGAGGCCGCGCAGGCACACACCATCGTGAGCAGCCTCACCCCCGGCGAGATCACGATCGACCGGACGTCGTTGTCGCTGACAGCGCAGGACGGAGACCGTCTGCTGCCGGTCATCCTTCGGCAACTGGATGCCGCGGATGTCCGCGTCGTTCGCGCGACCGGCGTTCCACCGACCCTCGACGACGTCTTCCTCGCGCTCACCGGACGCACGCTCCGTGAGGCGGGCGAGGGCGATGCCACAGCAGGCGATCCCACGTCCGATGCCACGACCACCGCCGTCCCCGCTGCCCTCACCGAGACAGGAGTCCGCTCATGACCACCCCCGACACACTCGTGCGTCCGCATCTCCTGCGCGACACCAAGAACGTTCTGACTCGCGAACTCAAGCCGGTACTGCGCGATCCGTTCACGATGATCTTCAGCTTGCTGCAGCCACTCGTCTTCCTGGGGCTGTTCGGGCCGTTGCTGATCGGCAGCTCCGGAGAGCCGCCCGCGGAGACCCTCGCGTGGTTCGTGCCCGGAGTGCTCGTCATGATCGTGCTCTTCGGCACCGGCGCCACCGGCTCGAACCTTCAGTACGAGATGATGACCGGCTCACATGAGCGCACCCTGGTCGCACCTCTCGCCCGTTCCTCGCTGCTCACGGGTCGCGCACTCAAGGAGGTCGCACCAATCGTGATCCAGGCGCTTGTGATCGTGGCGATCGCGTGGGCGTTCGGTTTCGCGGTCAACCCGCTCGGGCTCGTGATCGGCCTGGTGCTGCTGGCGATCTTCGGCATCGGGCTCGGATCGCTGTCTTACGCGCTGGCGATCGCGTCGAAGGAGCGCGAATGGCTCTTCTGGGGTGTGCAGCAGATGCTGATCTTCCCCCTGCTGATCCTCTCCGGGATGCTGCTGCCGCTGGACGCGGCCCCCGAGTGGATGCGCGGGGTCGCTGCCGTCAATCCGGTCAACTGGATCGTGCAGGCCGAACGCGCGCTGTTCGCGGGAGACCTCGCCGACATCACCGTGCTGTGGGGATCGCTCGCGGCACTCGCAGTCGCGGCTGTGGGGCTCGTCGTCGGCGTGCGGGCGATCCGTCGCAGCAGCTGATCTGGCCCCGTGGCGGGCAGGCGCACTCGGCGCGCTGCCCGCCACATCAGTCGTTGGCCGCCGGGACGTTCTCTGCGGAGGAGGGCTTGCTCTCGGCGCCGGTCGCGTCTGTGACGAAGAGCGTACTCAAGCGTCGATACGCCTTCGTCGTGAAGGCGATCGCTCCCAGGGCGATCGTCGCGAGTCCCGCGAAGAAGAAGATGACCGCGATACCTCGCGCATCGCCCTCGCCGACGAGCCAGGACCACTGCGCGACTCCCGCCGGAGACTCCACGTGCGGGATGATCACATACTGCGCGAGCGGCGCGATCAGGAACGCCGTGACGGGCGCAGCGGACGCCTCCATCGCGGATGCGAGACCGAACACGCGTCCCTGACGCTCGAAAGGAACGGCCTTCTGGATCACGGTCTGCTCGGCCGCCTCGATGGCGGGGATCAACATCATGTACACCCAGATACCGAGCGCGTAGACCCACCACCAGTCACGGATCGTGAAAAGCGCCCCGAGCACACCCATGACCATCACCAGAGTGAGCATCGTGCGGATCGGATTGCGTCCCAGTCCGCGAGCGGCAACGACGATGCCACCGATCACGAACCCGGTGGATGCGACCCCGAAGACGATGCCCCACCACTGCACGGGCATGAGCTCGAGACCGTAGGGGTCCATGAGCGCCATGTACACGCCGCCGATGAAGTTGTTGAACATGGCGAAGAACAGCAGGACGAAGAGGCCCGGTACCGCGCGGATCGCAGAGACGCTTCCTCGGAAGTCCAGAGCGGACGGAGCATCCGGATCGACCTCCGGCGACTTCTCGGGGATCTGCACGAAGAGGATGTGCACGAGCGAGACCACCGTGAGTGCGACCGCGATGAGAAGCGTGCCCTGCATACCGAGGAAGCCGATCGAGAGACCACTGAACACACTCGTCGCGATGAAGGCGACGCCCTGCACCGTGCCGACCAGCCCGTTCGCGTTCGCATGACGTTCGACGGGGACCAGCAGCGTGACTGTCGTCGACAGGGCGATGTTGCGCATCTGCTCCACGACCGCCCCGAGCAGGATGACGCCCGCGAACAGCCAGAACCACGGACCCCCGAAATCGAGCAGAGCGGATTCGGGCTGCCAGAAGTACAGAAGCAGCGCAAGCACGAACGCGACGGCCGTCACCGCACTCGACAGCACGAAGACGGCCCGCTTGCGATGGCGATCGACGAAGGTGCCGAACACCATCGCGAACAGCGCGATCAGCAGCATGTAGGCCCCGCCGACGATGCCGGTCGCCATCACGTTCTCGGTCTCGAGGTACACCCAGAACGTCAGCCCGAACCAGAGGAAGCTCGTCGTCAGGTTCGCGACCGCCGTGTTGATGAGCACCTGGATGAAGCTGCGCATCGAGTGCGTGCCTGTGGACTCCGCAGGAGGGATCGAAACCTCACCTGCGGACGGATGCGGTGCGTCCTGGTTCACAGGAAAAGGGTAGTTCGGGGGGCGGACATTGGATAGGGGCGGTTGGCACGTACCACCGACGAGGCCGGATGTCAGCATCCGGAACTAGGCTGATCTGGTGACCCCACTGCATGACAGCGGCCTACGAGGCTTCGCATCAGACAACTACTCCGGCATCCACCCTGAGGTGCTCGCGGCGATCGCGGCGGTCAATGACGGCCACCAGGGCGCATACGGCGGCGACGTTTACACGGCTCGGCTGCAGGAGGTCTTCCAGCAGCACTTCGGCGAGGGCGTCGAGGCCTTCCCCGTCTTCAACGGCACCGGGGCGAACGTCACCGGCATCCAGTCGATGCTGCCCCGCTGGGGCGCGGTGATCGCGGCTTCGACAGCGCACATCAACGTCGACGAGGGCGGTGCTCCCGAGCGTATCGGCGCCTTCAAGATCCTGAACGTCCCGACCGAGAACGGCAAGCTCACTCCTGAGCTCGTCGATCAGGAGGCGTGGGGCTGGGGCGACGAGCACCGCGCGCAGCCGCTCGTCGTCTCAATCACGCAGTCGACCGAGCTGGGCACCCTCTACACGGTCGATGAGATCCGCGCGCTGGCTGATCACGCGCACGAGCGCGGCATGAAGCTGCACCTCGACGGTGCGCGCCTCGCGAACGCCGCCGCTGCCCTCGACCTGCCGCTGCGCGCCTTCACGCGCGACGCCGGCGTCGACGTGCTCAGCTTCGGCGGCACCAAGAACGGCGCGATGCTCGGCGAGGCGATCGTGGTCCTCAACCCCGAGGCATCCGACGGTCTGCGCTACTCACGCAAGTTCAACATGCAGCTCGCCTCAAAGATGCGCTTCGTCTCGGCGCAGCTCATCGCCCTGCTCGAGGGCGACCTGTGGCTGCGCAACGCGAGCCACGCCAATGCGATGGCCGCACGCCTGCGCCGCGAACTCGAAGAGGGCATCGCCGCGGGCACCATCAACGGTGTCGGCTTCACTCAGGACACCCAGTCGAACGGCGTCTTCGCGACTCTGCCCGACGGCATCGCGGATGCGCTGCGCGAGAAGTTCCGCTTCTACGACTGGGATGCCGCACGCAACGAGGTGCGCTGGATGTGCAGCTTCGACACGCAGGAGTCCGACATCGACGCGCTCGTCGCCGAGGTCGCGCGCCTCACGGCCTGAGCAGAAACGCAGCCCGCTGTCTAGCGGATGAGTCCGAGGTGCGCGACGGCCTGACGCACGAGCGCACCTCGGCCACCCTCCATCTCGGCGGCGAGGGCATCCGACACCGCCTCCTCCGGCGAGAACCAGGTGACCTCCAGCGCGTCCTGCCGCGGCTCGCACGTGCCGGTGACCGGGACGATGAAAGCGAGCGAGACCGCATGCTGGCGGTCATCGTGGAAGGCGCTCACGCCGGGAAGCGGGAAGTACTCGGCGACCGTGAACGGCGCCGGCGATGCCGGCAGCAGCGGGAAGGCCATCGGTCCGAGGTCGTTCTCGAGGTGGCGGAAGAGCGCATCGCGTACGGTCTCACCGAAGCGCACGCGCCCCGACACGATCGTGCGCTTCATCTCGCCCAGGGGGGTCGCCCGCAGCAGGATGCCGATGTCGGTCACCTGCCCGGATCCGTCGGTGCGCACCGGGACGGCCTCGACGTACAGCATGGGTAGCCTTCGGCGCGCCTCGGCGAGCTCGAACTCGCTGAGCCAGCCCGGGTTGCTGACGTCGGACACGCCGTCGCTGCCGAACTCGGGAAGCTCGTCGCCGGAGTCGGACGGATCGGGGTCTGGTGTGCGTACCGCCATGTGTCAGTTCTACCAGGGCGAACCTGCGAACACAGGAGCGGGCGCGGAAACTCCGTGAGAACGTCGATGTCGGCACCCGCTGGCAGGATGGAATCGTGACTGTTCCGCTTGTGCTCGATACGTCCGCGACCCGCTGGTCGGGTCGCGGCCCGGACGCGCCGCTGCTCGTTCTCCTGCACGGGTACGGCGCCGACGAGAACGACCTGTTCGGGCTCGTCCGCTATCTGCCGACCGGCATCGCCGTGGCATCCGTCGCGGCCCCGCTGTCTCCCCCGTGGCCCATGCCCGGGCGCTCCTGGTATCCGATCGAGGGGCTGAATGGCCGCTCATCCTCCGATGTGACGGCCGCAGCGCAGGCCGTGCTCGACTGGCTCGATGCCGAGGCTCCGGATGCCACGCGCGTGGCGCTGCTCGGATTCTCCCAGGGCGCCGCAGTATCACTGCAGGCACTGCGCCTTGCCCCCGAGCGCTTCGGTGCGGTCGTCGCACTGAGCGGGTATGCGGCGCCCGGCGCACTCGACGGCGACGCCGCGCTGCGGGAGCAGAAGCCCGCCGTCTTCTGGGGACGCGGCTCCCACGACGATGTCATCCCGGCGGCACTCATCGCGCACACGGCGCAGTGGTTGCCCGATCACAGCGAGCTCTCCGGCCGGGTCTACCCGGGGCTCACCCACAGCATCTCCGAAGACGAGCTCGACGACGTGCACGTCTTCCTCACGAAGTGGCGCGATCGTCCCGAAGAGTCAGCGGTCTGAGTCAGGCTCGTCTCTGCGCGGCGGAACGTCGGTCGGAGGCACATCGGTCGACGGAACGCCGGTCGACGGAGCATCCATGTACGGAGCGTCACCGTCCGGTTCGATGCCCGACGGCTCCGCGGGCGGCGCTTTCGGGCGGCCGGGCGCCCCGTTGACCGCGATCGCGAACACGAGACCGATCGCGATGCCTACTCCGATGCCCACGCCCATGTTCTTCGTGGCGACACCCATGGCGACTCCGACGCCCATGCCGAGCGCGATGCCCACGCCCCAACTCATGCGCTGCTTCGCCTCGTGCCTGCTCATCTCATCGCGTGCCATACGTCCACGGTAGAGCCGGGTGGGCGTGGGCGCATCCGTCGCGCGGCGGAGTCAGCTGTCTCCGCTGTGCGGCCCGTACCGCTCGCGCAGCACCCGAACGGCCTCACGAGTCGTGGCGAACTCCCCCACGCTCTCGTCCAGCAGCCCGAAACG
This sequence comes from Microbacterium sp. GW823-FHT02G05, assembly GCF_058797175.1. Lineage (NCBI taxonomy): Bacteria > Bacillati > Actinomycetota > Actinomycetes > Micrococcales > Microbacteriaceae > Microbacterium > Microbacterium sp. GW823-FHT02G05. The sequence goes on along the minus strand of NZ_JBXAJK010000001.1, from coordinate 1,327,393 downwards.
GGCGAACCGCGCGCGGAGCTCTGGCCGAAGTCGCGACAGGCTGAACCCGATGCCCCTGGCGTCGAGAGCGTCTATCGCCCGACGCAGCGCTGCAGCTCCGGTCACGTCGACATCCGTGACGGCCTCGGCATCGAGTACGACAGTGCGGATACGAACGTCGCCGTCCCGAGTGGCGTCGTCGAGGAATCCGGCGAGCGTGGCGCCGTTTCCGAAGAACAGAGGAGCAGCGAAACGGACGACGAGCGTTCCTGCCTCGTCCGGCTGCGCGTCCTCGGCGACGTCCGTGAGCGAAGCATCCGGATCCGCGGGGATCGAGAGCGCCCTCACCTCCGGATGCGCCGCACGACGCACGAGGTTGACGAGTGAGAGGACGAACGCCAGCAACAGCCCGCCGATCGGGCCGAGGATCAGCACGCCCAGCACGCACGCGCCGCCGATGGCTGCCTCATATCGGGACTGCCTCGCGACCTGGCGCAACTCCGCGACGCCGAGGAGGCGGATCACGGCGACCGCCACGACTGCCCCGATCACCGGGGAAGGAATCCCCTTGAGCAGGCCCGTCCCGAAGAGCAGGAGGAGAAGAGATCCGAGCGCAAGGACGATGCTGGGCAACTGCGTGCGCGAGCCGAGCTGATCCATCGCCGCGGTTCGCGAGGTCGACGAGCCCACGGCGAACGAGAGGGACAGCCCTGCGGCGACATTCGCGGCGCCGAATGCGGCAAGGTCGCGATCAGCGTCGACCCGGTGGCCGCGCAGATCGGCGTACGAGCGCGACACGAGCACACCCTCCGCCATCGTGATCAGCGCCAGCGCCAGCGCAGAGGGAACGATCGCCATCCACTGTGAGAGCGAGAGCGAAGGCAGATCGAACCGGGGCGGCCCCGCCGGCACCGCACCCAGCACCGCCACCCCGCGCTCGTCCAGCCCGAAGGCGACGGTGACGAAAGTTGCGACGATGAGCACGACGAGCGCTGCGGGAACCTTCGGCGCGAACCGTCTTCCCGCGAGCAGCAGGGCGAGGGCTGCGAGTGCCATCACCGCGGAAAGCGCGGATGCCTCGCCCAGGCGTGTCACGAGCGACGCGATGTTCTCGAAGAACTCGCCACCGCTCTCGATGCTGATGCCCAGCATCTTCGCGATCTGGCTGAGCAGCACTTCGAGCGCGAGCCCCGCGACAAATCCCACGAGGATCGGCTTCGACAGGAAGTTGGCGAGGAAGCCGAGCTTCAGCCAGGACGCGATAACTAGGGCGAGCCCGCAGATGATCGCCTGTGCGGCCGCCATCGTGGGAAAGTCCGCGCCGGCGATGCCCAGCCCCGTGAGAGAGGAGAAGACGAGTGCCGCCGCGGCGGCGTCTGGGGACGCCACCACCTGCCGAGAGGAGACGAGAAGCGCGTACACGACAGTCGGCACGACGAGCGCGTAGAGTCCCGCGGTCACAGGGAGCCCCGCGATCTGGGCGTAGCCGATGTTCAGAGGCACCGAGATCGCCAGCAGGGTCACGCCGGCGATAGCCTCGCGCAGGACATTATGGCGGGTCAGCCCCGCGAGCGGTCGCCGCATCGATCATCCTCCTTATGGCTCGCAGGGAAGGAGCGCTTCCCACCATGGCTCATCGTCTGGACCCCGCGGAAGGACCCGTCGCCGATCTCATCCAGAGATGATGACCGTGGCTGCGGCAGGTCTATCGCCGACGATGCGCCCCCTCGCGTATCCCGCTCACTAGAATCTGCCCTGTGAGGGAGCAGTCGATGCGGGTCCGGGGGGCCTCGCCGTGGAGTCTGATGTCACCGCCGGAGTCGGCGATGACCGCGCCCGCGCGTCCGCGTCTCCTTGCCCACCTCGACGCCGCAGTGCGGGACTACCCGCTGACGCTGCTCGCCGCCCCCTCCGGCTACGACAAGACGACGCTCCTCTCCGCCTGGGCGCTGCGGAGCACCGCACACACCGCATGGCTCACACTCACTGCCCACGACGACATGGACGAAGAGCATCTCCTCACTGGGATCCGGAGCGCACTGCTCCAGATCGACGGAATCGCGCTCTCCTCGTCGGGCTCCGCGCCGTCCGCGGATGCCTGGCAACGGCTGACCGCAGTGGTCGACGGCCTCGGCGCACCGGTCACGCTCGTGATCGACGATGCCCACCATGCGGGGGCCGCACTCACACCCCATGTTCTCCACACCCTCATCGCGCGCACGGAGGGAAGAGTGCGCATCATCGCGGCCGGGGCTCCCGCGCTCCGCACCTGGTTCGCCGGTGCCGTAGCAAGTCAGCGTGCGACGACGCTCTCCGCCCGTGACCTCGCGGTCACCGTCGAGGAGGTCATGGAGGAGTACGCCCACTGGGACGCCCAGATCACAGAAGCCGAGGCGGGCGCGCTGATCACTTCGAGCAGCGGATGGCCCATCGCTGCGCGCCTGCACCGATTGACCGCACACGCACAAGACAGCCGCGGAGCGACAAGCGGACAGCTTTTTCCCGAGCCCGAACACGCCGCTCTGCTGACCGACTACATCGCAGATCACGTCCTCGGCAGACTTCCTCCCGCACTCGCCGAGTTCGTCCTCTCCGCCACCACCTGCTCACTGCTCACACCCGCACTGGCGCAGGCGCTGACGAGCGAGCCGGACAGCGAGCGCTTCCTGGAGGAGTGCATCGCGCACGGACTCTTCCTCACGCGATACCGGGATGCCGAAGGGAACGCGCTCTACCGCTGGAACGAAGAGTTCGCGACTCGGTGCCGTGACATCCTGGCGCGCTCGAACGGCGTGCGTCGTCGTGCCCTGGACACGCTCGCGGCGCGCTGGCTTGCACCGCACTCCCCCGCGGAGGCGATCACGCACGCCCTTCGCGCCGGCGCGGATGACGTGGCCGTCGACATCATCCGCACGATGTGGTTGCGAGTGATCACCGAATCGGGCGCGAGACAGCTCAATGCCCAGTGCCTTCGGCTCTCACCCGAACTGCGCAACCACCCTGAACTCCTCGTGATCCGTGCCGCGTGCCTCAACCTGCTCGATGACACGACTGGCTCGACGCTGCTGCACGCACAGGCGACAGCGACGGGAGGGTCAGACCCGAACTTCGTAGCGACAGAGGCCTTCGCCGCCCTGTTCCTCACCGATGACTCCGCTGTCCTCGCGTCCGCCGCCGATCGCGCACGCACCGTGATGACGCATGCGTCATCCGATCCCTCTCTGAACGCGTATCGGGTGTTCCTGCTCGGATGGGTGGAGCTGCGCCTTCGGCGCGACCCACCGTCGGCTGTGCGGCTGCTGCAGTCAGCCGTTCTCGAAGCCGATGCCGGCGCACGCCCGATCCTTGCCCGACGAGCCCGCGGCAACCTCGCCTTCGCCCTGGGCTACGGCGGGCACCTCAAGCACGCTCGTCGCCTGCTCGACGATGGCGACGACGCCGCAGATCATGCGGAGGACTGGTTCCACTACGACGGGGGGATCGCCCTGTTCGCGAGAGGCTTCGTCGACTACTGGCAAGCGCGGACAGGCGACGCACGCACTGTGTTCCGTGCCCTCCTCTCACAGGGTGGGCATGAGGCGTCCTACGCCGCGCTCGCCCGCGTCTACATGGCACTCAGCGCAGCAGACGACGGGAACCCCGACGAGTGGGAGTCCGCCCGGGCCGAGCTCGACGGCATCAGCACGCAGCGCGTGCACGGGCTTCCGTGGCCCACCTACCGGGCCATCGCCGACGCCCGGCTGCTCTCCGCCGCGGGAGACCATGAGCGCGCCCTTGAGATACTGGCAACGATCACCGACATGGACGACGTCCCCCTCGTCAGCGTCATCGCGGCAGAAGTGCTCCGCAGCGCCGGACGCTCAGTCGAAGCCATCCGCGTCCTCGCCCGGATCTCAGCACAGGCCCGCCGGGTTTCCCTCGTGGCCTCCTCCGGATACCTCACATCCGCGCTCATCGCTCATGAGCGGAGCGATGCGACGCAGAGCCGGAGACTGTTCGAGCGGGCCCTCGACGTCGCCATTCCCGAGGGGATTCTGCAGCCCTTCACCAAACGCGACGCCCGCTACCGTGCCCTCCTCGCCGATCACGCAGCGGCAGGAACCGCCCACGGCGGGTTCATCGCCGCGCGGATCACCGCCTTCGATGCCACCACGCCCGAAGGCGACGCTGTCGGTCTGCCGCTCTCGGCGCGCGAGCGCGAGATCTTCGGCTATCTGTGCACGACCATGACCTCCGAGGAGATCGCCCAGGCGCTGTTCGTCTCCGTCAACACGATCCGCACGCACCAGCGCGCGATCTACCGAAAGCTTGGCGTCGCAAACCGCCGCGAGGCCGTCCGCTTCCGTACCTGAGCGCTCAGGCCGGCGGCGTCCCCCGCAGCGGCACACGCACGTCGCCGCCGCCCTCCTCCGTCACGCGCTCTCCCATCTGCACGAAGGTCGGTTCGGCGATGAATCCGCCGGCAAAGAGCGCCTGCCCGAGGCCGAAGCTCGCGGAGCGCCGTACCTCCTCCTCGCCGGCGAAACCGAACACCTCGGAGAGCTCCAGGAGGTCGCGCGGGGCATTGACGCGCATGAGTCCGAGGTTGTCGCACTGCGAGAGCACATTGGGGTGGATCTTCGTCGGACGCTGCGTGGAAAGCAGCAGCCACAACCCGAACTTGCGCCCCTCCGCGGCGATCTGCACGAGCTGCTCCGTCAGAGCGCGTTCGACATCGGTGCGCGGATGAGGGGAGCAGAGATTGTGCGCCTCGTCGATCACGATCAGGATCGGTCGCCGTTCCTCTCGCCGCGCCCACAGATGCTCCAGCACAGCCAGAGCAGCGACCTTGGATTCGGCGGGGTGGGTGAATCCGCCGAGATCGAGAACTGTTCCACGCGGTCGCTCATCAATCACATCCACGACCGAGGATTCGCCGCGCGACCAGAGGTCCCAGCGGAGCACCTCCAGATTGTCGATGCGGTTAGCCAGACGAATCTGTCCCGGGTCGCCGGACCCGCGGAGTCGCGCCAGCATCTCCGCGGCGCTGAAAGTCTCTGCGCGCTCGTCCGAATTCAGAAGGACGTTGTACTCCTCTGCATCTGTGATCGGATCGAGCCGTAGCAGCGCCGCCTTCGATGCCGTGGACAGATCAAGATAACGGACGTGCAGGGGCTCACCCTCACCCGCAGATGAGCGGAAGACGCGGATATCGGTCTCTGCCAGCCGCTGCGCGTCTTCGGCGTTCGCGGTCGACCGCGCCTCGGGGATGTGCACGAAGTCGGCGTTGGGGTCAAGGATCAAGATCGGCAGCTCCGTGTGCAACAGCAGCTGCTCCAGTACGACGCCGAGCGCGTAGGTCTTTCCGCTGCCGCTCTGCCCGCACCAGAATGTGTGCCGGTTGAACCGCCGGGCATCCAGACGCACCGGCGCCTCCGGGTCCCCCAGCACAGAGCCGATCGTCACCTCGGTCATCGTCTTCCCTTCGTCGTTCCGGATCGTTCCGATCCTCTCGTGCATACCGACGCGCTCGACAGAGTCATGGCCGAGAAATCATCCGCAGATGATGATGCGCCGGCGCCGTCCCCCCGTGAGGATGACAGGACCTGCGCAGAAAGGGCACCACCATGACGACCGCACCGACCCCCGTCACGTTCGCGAACTTCGTTCGCGCGGAGAGCGACCGGATGTTCGCCGGCATCGCCGCCGCAGCACCCGCGCCGAACACGTGGAACCACTACTTCTCGCCGACGCCGGTCGACAAGCAGACGGTGATCCGCATGAACCGTGACACCCTCTACAGCGCCATCATCCTGGATGTGTCGCGCGGGGCCACGATCACGATCCCCGATGCCGGAGAGCGCTACGTGTCAGTCATGCTCGTCAGCCAGGATCACTACATCCCCCGTGTACTGCACAGCGGCGGGACCTACGAGCTGACCGCGGAGGAGATCGGCAGCGACTTCGTCCTCGCCGCGGGCCGTATTCTGGTCGACCCCGAGAACCCCGACGACATCGCCACGGTCAACCAGCTCCAGCGGCAGTTCGCAGCGACCTCGGCGGGCGGCAGGATCTTCACACCGGTGGTCTGGGATGAGACGTCCTTCGCGGCGACCCGTGCCGCCCTCATCGAGCTCGCCAAGGGCCTGGGTGGCATGGAGGGATGCTTCGGGCGAAAGGAAGACGTCGACCCGATCCGTCACCTGCTCGGAACGGCCTCGGCTTGGGGCGGTCTCCCCGTCGAAGAGGCGTACTACATCAACGTCAATCCTGAGCTGCCCGTTGGCGAGTACGAGCTGGTGGTCGGCGATGTGCCCGTCGACGGCTTCTGGTCGATCACCCTCTACAACGCGGAGGGCTACCTTGAGCCCAACTCCACGAACGCTTACAGCATCAACAACATCACCGCCGCCCACAATGAGGACGGGACGGTGACCGCGCGGTTCGGCGGCGACCCCCACCGCCCGAACACCCTGCCGATCATGGAGGGCTGGAACTACCTCGTCCGCCTGTACCGTCCGCGTCCCGAGATCCTCGACGGCTCGTGGACGTTCCCGACCATCGGAGGTCGCTGACGATGTCTGAGGAGTTCGCCTTCGGCCCGGTCGAGGTCTTCGTCGTCGAGTTCGACGGTGACGCCCCGGATGCGGGTGTGCTCGCCGCCGTCGCCGACCTTGCCGTCTCCGACACTGTGCGTGTGCTCGACCTCGTGATCGCCGTGCGGCGCTCAGACGACTCTGTGCAGATCACCGAGATGCGTGAAAGCGCCACCGGCGTGATCTCGCAACTCGTGATGGACCTCGAGGGCGTCATCGGCGAGGACGACATCTCCGAAGCGATCGCCCAGACCCCGGCCGGTTCTGGCGTTGCCATCCTGGCGCTCGAGATGCGCTGGGCGAGAACGCTCTCCTCCCGCGTCTCCGAGGCAGGGGGACGCGTCGTCCGTGCCGAGCGCATCCCCGCGCCCGTCGTCAACGAACTGGTCGCCCTCGCTCTGGGCACCCCTGCTCAGGAAGAGGTCTGAGATGCCCATCCTTCGACGCGCCGGTCGTCCCGGCCTCCTCGGGATGGCGGCCCGCACGGCCGTCGTCGCCGGCACCGCGACCGCCGTGAGCGGCGCCGTCGCCCAACGCCAGCATGCGCGTGCAGCTGAGCACCAGGCGATGGAGCAGCAACAGGCCGCGGCCTACGCGCAGGCCGCGGCCGCCGCAACCGCGCCGGTCGCTCCGGCTCCAGCTCCGGCTCCGGCTCCGACTCCGGCTCCGGCTCCGGCTCCGGCTCCGGCGAACGATGTCGTCGCCCGCCTGCAGCAGCTTGGCGAACTGCACCAGCAGGGCCTTCTGTCCGCCGAAGAATTCGCCCTCGCGAAGCAGCAGCTGCTCTCGTCCTGAGTCCCTCCGGGTGCGAAACGCCCGCGCAACAAGGAGAAATCGAATGCTGGAATCCCTCGGCAGCGTGCTGCCCAACGCTGTTGCGATCGCGATCAGCCCCCTGCCGATCATCGCCGTGATCCTCATGCTCATGTCGCCGCGCGCACGACAGCTGGGGGTCGGATTCCTGCTCGGCTGGGTCATCGGCGTCTACGCGGCCACGACCGTCTTCACCCTGCTCGCCGGCGTCATCCCCGAGCCGGATTCCTCCGGAGGATCACGTCCGGTGATGGCGGTGATCCAGCTTGTTCTCGGCGCCCTCCTCGTGCTGCTCGGAGTGCGGCAGTGGAAGTCCCGGCCGAAGCCCGGCGAAGATGCGGCGCTTCCTGCATGGATGTCCAAGATCGACTCGATGCGCCCTTTGGCCGCGCTCGCACTAGGCTTCGCGCTGGCTGCGGTCAACCCGAAGAACCTGCTCATGGCCGCCGCGGCGGGTACCGTGATCGGACGTGCCGCGGAGTTGACGATCGGAGGTCAGCTCGCGACGATCGGACTCTTCACCGTCATCGCCGCGCTGACCGTCGCCGTACCGGTGCTCCTCGCTGTCTTCGCCCCGAAGAGAGCGGCGAGCGTTCTCGCCAGCGTGCGCACCTGGCTCGCTGCGCACAACGCAGCCATCATGACCGTGCTCTTCCTGGTGCTGGGGGCGCAGGTGATCGGCAAGGGACTGGCCGGCTTCTGACGAAGTCCCCCTTCGCCTCGGGCCACCAGCGGATGCGCGCACGACACGCCCGGGTTGCACGAACCGTCGCCGGTCGATAGTCTCGTCGAGTCCTGTCCGCCGTGTTGGGAAGTCCCTTGATCTGAGTCGTCGCCTCCGCGTTCTGTCCACGCGCTGACCCGACGACCCTTCCCGCCCTGAGCGTCTGCTCCGGCATCCGGTCCTTTCGACGTCTTCGACGACCGTCTCGTCGTGCAGCGCACCCGCATACCCTCCGGGAGCCGCTCATGTTCACACCCTCTTCCTCATCGGTCGTTCTCGACCAGCTCACCTTCGTCTGGCCCGATGGCTCCGTCGCCCTCGACGCACTCTCCGGTGCCTTCGCCGCCGGGCGCACCGGTCTCGTCGGCCGCAACGGCTCGGGCAAGTCCACACTGCTGCGTCTCATCGCCGGCGAACTCACACCGACGGCGGGAACTATCGCACGCAGCGGCGAGGTCGCCTATCTGCCTCAGCAACTGACGCTCGACACGACCGCTCGGGTGGCCACGCTGCTCGGCGTCGCCGACGCGCTGGACGCCGTACGGGCGATCACCGCCGGTGACGTCGACCCCTCGCACTTCGACGCCGTCGGTGACGATTGGGACGTCGAGGCGCGCGCGCAGGTGGCGCTCGCCGACGCCGGGCTCGACCCCTCGTTCCTCGACCGCACCGTCGGCGAGCTGTCGGGAGGCGAAGCCGTGCTCGTCGCGGTCGCCGGCATCCGCCTTCGCCGCGCACCGATCACGCTTCTCGACGAGCCGACCAACAACCTCGACCGCGACGCGCGGGCACGGCTCGGCGACATGGTGCGCGCGTGGCGCGGGACTCTGATCATCGTCAGCCACGACACGGCACTGCTCGAGCTCATGGATGCGACCGCGGAGATCTATGGCACGGAGCTGACGGTCTTCGGCGGACCCTATTCGCAGTGGCGCGCCTGGCTCGACTCGGAGCAGGAAGCCGCACGCCAGGCGGAGCGGACCGCCGCGCAAGCCGTGAGACGGGAGAAGCGCGAGCGCATCGAGGCGGAGACGAAGCTGGCCCGACGCGCTCGCACGGCGAAGCGCATTCAGCGTGAGCAGAACATGCCGAAGATCATCGCGAATCATCTGAAGAACTCGGCAGAGCTGTCTGCGAGCAAGCTGCGCGGAGACATGCAGTCGCGGGAGTCCGCGGCGCGAAGCGCGCTCGATGAAGCGGGGCACCGGGTGCGCAGCGACGAGAGCATGAAGATCGAGCTGCCCGACCCCGGGCTCTCCCCGTCACGACGCGTGGCAACGTTGCGTGACGGCGAGCGCGAGTGGATCATCCAGGGCCCCGAGCGGGTGGCCTTGATCGGCACCAACGGGGTCGGCAAGACGACGCTGTTGCGGATGCTGGTGGCGGGAGGCGAGCACGCCTCCTCAGATCTGAGGAGGTGCGTACCGCACACCGACCGCATCGGCTACCTGTCTCAGCGCGTCGACGGCCTGGATGACGGGCGAACGGTTCTGGAGAACGTCACCACGGCAGCGCCGCACGTCCCGGATAAGGAGCTCCGCAACCGCCTGGCGCGCTTCCTGCTGCGAGGATCGACCGTGGACCGCCCGGTGGGGGCGCTTTCCGGCGGCGAGCGCTTCCGTGCTGCGCTCGCGCAGCTGCTGCTCGCCGAGCCCGCACCACATCTGGTCGTTCTGGACGAGCCGACGAACAACCTCGACCTGGACACGGTCGATCAGCTCGTCGAAGCGCTGCGCGCCTATCGCGGCGCCGTGCTCGTCGTCAGCCACGATGATGCGTTCCTCGACCGGCTCGATCTCGATCTCACGCTCGAGCTCGACCACGAGGGACTCCGCGCCATCGGCTGAGGCAACGGGGTCGTCTCAGTCGCCGAAGCGCACCTCGACGTCGCTGCCGCGCACCGAGACGGTCCCGCTGAGCCACAGCGCGGCTTCCTCCTGCGTCTCGCCGCTGGCGGTCGCCGGCGTGTACACGGCGCGGATCCACCCGTCGTCGAAGGAGAACCTCGTACCGGTCTCGTCGAGTTCGACGCTGGGCGGGGCGTCCATCCCCCAGGCCACGGGCACACCGGTGGCATCCGCGCTGGCCCGGAACGGGCATCCGTCCGGGGCCATCGTCGCCTGCGCCATGCAGCCAGCGAGCACCGCTTCCACCTCTTCCTGCACGGCCCGCTGTAGACGTTCGGTCGGCCGGAGGTCGACCGTGCCGGGTGAGTTGTCGATGCCGACGGTGATCGTGTCGGAGGTGGGCGCGTAGTAGTCGCCAGCGACGCCGAGCGGGTACACGGCGGGATACATCGTCACCCAGGCCACGTCTCCGCGGGCGGGTGCAGCGATCGGGACGCCCGCGATCGTCACGGGCGCAGGGCCGGATGCTTCGAGCAGGAAGGCCACCGAGAAGGGCGCACGCACCTGCCAGGTCGGGATCACGCCCCACAGCGGCGGTCCGGCAATGAGATCGAGGCGCTCGTCGTACTTCTCTCCGGCGAGAGTGAAGGTGATGTCAAAGCTCGCGATGTCGACGTCGGAGGCCGGATGCTGCGCGACGGACACGTCGCTGATCCGCTCGACCGCTGACTGCAGCACCTCGTCCGTGAGCAGGGCGTCATCACGGAAACCGGCGACCCCCGGATGCGAGGGGGCCAGCATCGCGGCGGCGGCAGTCGCATCGCCGGACGCGATGTGCCCGAGGTAGCGTTCGGCGACAGCCTGGGGCGCATGGGCGTACATGAACGCGACGACGCCGAGGGAGACCGCGACGACGACCGCCGCAAGCGCGCCGGAGAGGAGCCAGCGACGGCGCGCCGGGGACGATTCGGGGGTGGGTTCGTCCTGCGGTTTCATGCGATCCTCCGCCGCTCTTTCTATCAGTCGCGCGAAGGCAATCCGAGGTTATCAACAGCGTGACGCCGCACTTCGTTCACTCGCGTCGCTGCGCCGTCCGATGGGCGCGGCTGTGACCGTCGGGCGGATGTCGGCGGCCTCCGCAAAGATAGAGGCATGAGCGACGTGCTCGACCGCTTCACCCCTGCGACCCAAGACTGGTTCCGCGGGGCGTTCACCGCGCCCACGTCCGCTCAGGCCGGCGCGTGGGAGACGATCTCCGCTGGCAAGAATGCCCTCGTCGTCGCGCCGACCGGATCCGGCAAGACGCTGTCCGCGTTCCTCTGGGCGATCGACAGTGTCTTCCGAGAACGATCAGAGCGCGCAGCATCCGCCCCGGTCGATCCGCCCAAACGGGGCGCGAAGAAGATCGTGGCGGATGCTGCACGCACGCGCATCCTCTATATCTCGCCGCTCAAGGCCCTGGGCGTGGACGTCGAACGCAACCTGCGCTCGCCGCTCATCGGCATCGGACAGTCGGCCCGCCGCCTCGGGCTTCCCGCCCCCGAGGTCAGTGTCGGCGTGCGCTCGGGCGATACGACCTCGAGCGATCGGCGCAAGCTCGTCGCCTCACCGCCCGACATCCTCATCACGACCCCTGAGTCGCTGTACCTCATGCTGACGAGCCGTGCAGGTGAGACTCTCCGCGATGTGCACACGGTCATCATCGACGAGGTGCACGCCGTGGCTGCGACCAAACGTGGCGCACATCTGGCCGTGACGCTCGAACGTCTCGATGCACTGCGTCGAGCCGATGACCCCGACCGCACGCCCGTGCAGCGGGTGGGGCTGTCGGCGACGGTCCGTCCGATCGATGAGGTGGCGCGGTTCCTGGGCGGCGCCCAGCCGGTCGAGATCGTCGCCCCACCCGCATCCAAGACGTTCGATCTGTCTGTCGTCGTGCCGATCGAAGACATGTTGAACCCGCCGCCTCCGCCCGGTGTCAGCGCCATCGACGACGATCCCGACGGCCGGTTCGAGAACACGGAGATCACCGGATCCGTGTGGCCGCACGTCGAGGAGGCGATCGTCGATCGCATTCTCGAGAACCGCTCGACCATCGTGTTCGCGAACTCCCGCCGGCTCGCCGAACGGCTGACCGGACGGCTCAACGAGATCTACAGCGAGCGGATCGGCCTCGACCTCCCTGCGCCGAGCGTGCCCGCGCAGATGATGGCGCAGGCGGGCACGACCGCGGGTGCAGATCCTGTGCTCGCCAAGGCGCACCACGGTTCCGTCTCGAAGGAACAGCGCGCACAGGTCGAGGAAGAGCTGAAGTCCGGCGTGCTGCGCTGCGTCGTGGCGACGAGCAGCCTGGAACTCGGCATCGACATGGGAGCGGTCGACCTCGTGATTCAGGTCGAGGCCCCGCCATCCGCGGCCTCCGGGTTGCAGCGCATCGGGCGCGCCGGTCACCAGGTCGGCGAGATCAGTCGTGCCGCGCTCTTCCCCAAGCACCGCAGCGACGTGCTGCACACGGCGATCGTGACCGAGCGGATGCTGGCGGGCAAGATCGAGGCGATCTCCGTCCCCCGGAATCCCCTCGACATCCTCGCGCAGCAGACGGTCGCGGCCTGCGCACTGACTCCCATCGAGGTCGAGTCGTGGTTCGAGACGGTACGACGCAGCGCGCCGTTCGCGTCACTGCCGCGCTCGGCCTATGAGGCGACGCTCGATCTCCTGGCAGGGCGCTTCCCCTCGGATGAGTTCGCGGAGTTGCGTCCTCGGCTGGTGTGGGACCGCGATGCGGGCACGCTCACCGGCCGTCCCGGCGCGCAGCGCATCGCGGTCACGAGCGGCGGCACGATCCCCGATCGCGGGCTCTTCGGTGTGTTCGTCGCGGGCGAGACGACCGGCGCCAGGGTCGGTGAACTCGACGAAGAGATGGTCTACGAGTCACGCGTAGGCGATGTCTTCACCCTGGGAACGACGAGCTGGCGCATCGCCGAGATCACCCACGACCGCGTGAATGTGATCCCCGCCTACGGTCAGCCGGGAAAGGTGCCTTTCTGGCACGGCGACGGCATCGGCCGCCCGTTCGAGCTCGGTGAGGCGCTCGGGCGCTTCGCCCGCGAGGTTCACGCCGCCCCGGCGGAGGACGCCCGCGCGCGTCTCACCGAAGCCGGGCTCGACGAGCACGCGCAGTCCAACCTGATCTCATACCTGCACGAACAGCGTGAGGCCACGGGGACGCTGCCAACCGACCGCTCCCTCACGGTCGAACGCTCTCGCGACGAGATCGGCGACTGGCGTCTCATCCTTCATTCCCCTTACGGCATGAAGGTGCACGCGCCCTGGGCGCTGGCGGTCAACGCGCGGGTTCGCGAGCGTCTGGGCGTCGAGGGCTCGGCCGTCGGCAGCGACGACGGCATCATCGTCCGCATCCCCGATGCGGACGCGGAACCACCGGGGGCCGAGCTCTTCGTCTTCGATCCCGACGAGCTGGAGCAGATCGTCACGACCGAAGTGGGAGGCTCGGCACTGTTCGCCTCGCGCTTCCGCGAGTGCGCCGCACGCGCTCTGCTCATGCCGCGCACGAATCCACAGCGCCGCACGCCACTGTGGCAGCAGCGGCAGCGCTCCGCGCAGCTGCTGGAGGTCGCCCGCAAGTACCCGACGTTCCCGATCATCCTCGAGACCCTGCGCGAGGTGCTGCAGGATGTCTACGACCTTCCGGCGCTGCGTCGGCTGGCGACGTCGATCGCCGACCGCAAGGTGCGCCTGGTCGAGACCGCCCCCGCGCAGCCTTCCCCCTATGCGCGTGATCTCCTCTTCGGCTACGTCGGGGCGTTCATGTACGAGGGCGACTCGCCCCTCGCGGAGCGGCGCGCCGCCGCGCTGTCCGTCGACCCCGCGCTTCTGGGCGAACTGCTCGGCACGATCGAGCTTCGCGAGCTGCTGGATCCCGGAGTCATCACGCAGTTCGAACGGGAGGCTCAGCGCCTCGACTCGGCCCGCAGAGCGCGCGGGCTGGAGGGCGTGGCAGATCTGCTGCGTCTGCTCGGCCCCCTGGATGCGACGGAGGTCGCGGAGCGGCTCGCGGCGGAGGCGCCAGCCCCGGAATCCGACGACGCAGCCGAACCGCACGCGACGGTCGCCGAAGCATCCGCCCACCTGCAGGCACTGGTCGACGCGCGCCGCGCGATCGAGGTCACGATCGGCGGCGCCCCGCGCGTCGCCGCGATCGAAGACGCGGGGCGCTTGCGCGATGCGCTCGGAGTTCCCCTGCCGGTGGGCATTCCCGTGGCGTTCCTCGAGCCGGTCGCAGACCCCCTCGGTGATCTGCTCGCCCGCTTCGCGCGCACCCATGGTCCTTTCGTGGCGGATGCGACAGCCACGCGTTTCGGCATCGGCACCGCCGTCGCCCGCCACACTCTGCAGCGCCTCGAGCAGCAGGGGCGTCTGACGAGCGGGTACTTCCTTCCGGAGGCTGCGGGCTCCGCATCCGAGACCGAATGGTGCGATGCCGAGGTCATGCGGCGCCTGCGGATGCGCTCGCTCGCGGCGATACGCGGCAGCGTCGAACCCGTCGCTCCCGAGGCATTCGCACGGTTCCTCCCCTCCTGGCAGCACCTCACGCGCCCACTCGAAGGCATCGACGGGGTGCTCACCGTGATCGAACAGCTCGCGGGTGTGCCGATTCCGGCGAGCGCCTGGGAGTCGCTGATCCTCCCCCGGCGCGTGCGCGATTACGCGCCCGCCATGCTCGACGAACTCACCTCCACGGGCGAGGTGATCTGGGCGGGCCACGGATCGATGCCAGGGCGAGACGGATGGATCTCCCTCCATCCCACCGATCTCTCTGCCTTCACCCGCCCCGAGCCCGAGGAGCAGCCCGCCGCCGGTTCCTTGGAGGCGCAGCTCCTAGCGGCGCTCGACGCGGGTGGTGCGTACTTCGCCAGCCAGCTCCGCGCGATGACCGGCGCCGAGAACGATCTGAGTGTCACCGAGGCGCTGTGGAACCTGGCGTGGGCGGGACACGTCACCAACGACACGTTCGCTCCGATCCGCGCGCTTCTCTCGGGCGGATCGCAGGCCCACAAGGTCACACGTCGTGCGCCCCGCACCCGCACCTACCGGGGCGTAACCCTGGGCTCGTCCGTCACGGCTCCCCGACCGACCGCGCCCGGCGGGCGCTGGTCGTTGCTTCCCCCGCCCGACGGCGATCCGGCTCGTCGCGCCACTGTCACCGCGGGGCTGCTCCTCGATCGCTACGGCGTCGTCACCCGCGGCGCGGTGCAGGCCGAGAGCGTGCCCGGCGGCTTCGCGCAGGTCTACCGCGTGCTCGCCGGATTCGAAGAGGCCGGACACTGTCGCCGCGGCTACGTCATCGAGAAGCTCGGAGCTGCCCAGTTCGCCGCGTCTGCGACCGTGGACCGGCTGCGCGAGTACTCCGGCATGAGCGACCCTCCGCCGCGCAAGGCCATCACCCTCGCCGCCACCGATCCCGCGAACCCCTACGGCGCCGCCCTCAGCTGGCCCCGCATCGAGGGTGTCTCCCACCGCCCCGGGCGCAAGGCCGGCGGGCTCGTCGTGCTCGTCGACGGACGCCTCGTGCTGTACCTGGAGCGCGGCGGCCGCACCGTTCTCGCGTTCGACGACGACGACGAGACTCTGCGGGCCGCAGCATCCGACCTCGCCACCACAGCACGCACCTACCGCCTCGACACCCTGACGGTCGAGAAGGTCAACGGCGAGGGTATGTACGGCACCGAACAGGGCGCGGCGCTGAGCCGCGTACTGCAGGAGGCGGGCTTCGTCGCCACGCCCCGCGGGTTCACCCTGAGAAAGGGCGTGTGATGTCGGTCGTCACCGAGTTCTTCGCTGGAGTGCGGATGCTGCTGCGCGGCTTCGCGTACTGGAAGCAGCGCCCCGCCCTGATGGCGCTCGGGCTCCTTCCCGCAGCGATCGCCTTCGTCCTTCTCGCCACCGCGCTCGTCCCCCTGACGCTGAACCTCGGTCCGCTGTCCGATGCGATGACGCCCTTCGCCGACGGCTGGATCATCGGCTGGCGGACCGCCCTGCGCATCGCGGTCGGGTTCGTGATCTTCGTCGCCGCGCTCGCGCTGTCTGCGGCGCTCTTCAGTGCGCTCGCGCTGATCATCGGCGACCCGTTCTACCAGCGCATCTGGCGCGCCGTCGAAAGCGATCTGGGTGCCCCGCTGCCAACCGGCGAGGGCTCGTTCTGGTCCACCGTCAACGAGGGCATCCGCCTGGTGCTGACCGGCACGCTCGTCGCGGTGCTCGTGCTGCTGATCGGCCTGGTCCCCATCGTCGGCGGTGCACTCGCGGCCGTCGGCGGCGTCGTCCTCACCGGTCGCGTCCTCGCCCGCGAGCTCACGGGCCGCGCGTTCGACGCACGCGATCTCGCAGGCACGGTACGCGGTGACCTGCTGCGCACCTCCCGGGCGCGGGTCCTCGGATTCGGCGTTGCGACGCAGCTCTGCTTCCTGGTGCCGCTCGGCGCTGTGCTCACGATGCCCGCCGCGGTCGCGGGGGCGACGATGCTCGCCCGGAGCGTGCTCGACCGCGCCGCACCCAGCCTTTCCCCCACATCAGGCGACGCCACCTCCGGTGCACAAGCGCCATCGTCCTCGCCCGCAGATCAGAGTGCGGATGCCTGAGGGCGACACCGTCTTCCGTGCCGCGCGACGTCTGCACCGCGCGCTGCAGGGCGATGAAGTCACGCGCTTCGACCTGCGCGTCCCGGCGCTCGCGACGGCGGATCTACGTGGCGAGATCGTGCACGAGGTCGTCCCTCGCGGTAAGCACTTGCTGCACCGCATCGGTGACATGACGCTCCGTTCGCACCTGCGCATGGATGGGTCCTGGCACGTGTACCGGCCGGGCGAGCAGTGGCGCGCACCCGCCCACCGCGCGAGGGCCGTCATCGCCACCGCCCATGCGGAGACCGTGGGCTTCGAGGTGTCCATGCTGGCGCTCGTTCCCACCCGTGAGGAGGAATCACTGATCGGGCATCTCGGCCCCGACCCCCTGCAGGACGACTGGGATGCGGCGGAGGCCGCCCGCCGTCTGCACGCTGACGAGCGCAGCATCCACGTCGCCCTCCTTGATCAGCGCAACGTCGCCGGGTTCGGCAACGAGTACGCCGCAGAGCTTCTCTTTCTGCGCGGGGTGCTGCCCACGGCTCCCGCGTCGGAGGTCGATGCGCGGGCGCTGGTCGATCTCGGGGCGCGCACGATCCGCGCCAACATCGAACGCAGCGAACGCACCTTCACCGGCATTGCCCGCCCTGGCCAGCGCACCTGGGTCTACGGCCGCGCCCACCGCGCGTGCCGCCGATGCGGAACGCTCATCGAGACCAGTGAACTCGGCGCGGTCGAGACCGAGGAGCGGATCACCTTCTGGTGTCCCCGCTGCCAGGGGTAACCCGCGACACGCCCGCCCGCATCCGCATCCGCGATCGCCGGAATACCCCACCCAGGTCTGTCGTTACCTTCTAGTGCCGGAGGATTCCGGGCACGGGAGGATTTCGTGGGTAAGAACTACATCGACATCGAAGACGACCGCGGCGACGTGCTGCGATACCGCAAACACGCCAACGGGCGTGGCTTCATCGCGCACGGTGCCAAGGTGCACCCGCAGGCGGTTGTCGAAGCAGGCGCCTATGTCGAACCGGGCGCCAAGATCGGCGCGCACGCATTCATCGGACGCGGCGCCTGGATCGAACCGAACGCGGCCGTCGGCGTCGGCGCACGCGTCGAGGCGCACGCGCGCATCGGCGAGGGCACAGTGATCGCGGATGGGGCGCACGTCGGTGTCCGCACGGACGTCGGTGCAGGTGCACGCATCGCCCGCGGTGCACGCATCGGCGACGACGAGACGGTGCCGGCGGGTGCCGCGATCGCGACGGACCGTCGCGGGCTCTGGCTCGCCGCCTGATCGTTCCCGCCGAAGCGCGGACGCCACGGCGAGTACGCTCGAATCATGGCCAGTTCCGGAAACCGACCGCGCCGCTCGGGGCGCCCCCCTGCGCGGAAGTCGGGCGCAGGCGCCCCGAAGAAGTCCGGGGCCGGCCGATCCGGGAAGAGTCCGTCAAGCCCACGCGCGAAGGCGACCGGCAAGAAGGCTCCCGTCGTCTTCGATCAGCGCCCGGACGTGATCGAAGAGGAGCCGCGCCTCTTCCGTCTGGGAATCGTGCCCGGAGCCACGGTCGGCCGCTGGGTCGACACGTGGAAGCAGCGGATGCCGCACGTCGGGATCGAGATCGTCGAGCTGACCGCGCAGACGCAGGAGCGGGCATTCGCCGATGAACTGATCGATGCGGCGCTCGTCCGTCTTCCGCTGACGGATGCCGGGCTCCAGGTCATTCCGCTGTACGAGGAGCTTCCTGTCGTCGTCGCCTCGGTCGAGTCTCACCTGATGGCTGCCGAGGAGCTCGACATCGCCGACCTCACGGGTGAAGTCGTGTTGACGACACACGAAGACGTACTCGGGCCGCTGGATCTTCCCGGCACGCGGGCGAGCACCGTGCCGCCCCTGAACACCACGCAGGACGCGATCGCAACGGTCGCCGCCGGGGTCGGCATCGTCATCGTGCCGATGTCGCTCGCCCGACTGCATCACCGCAAGGACGCCGGGTACCGAGTGCTGCGCGGTGGCCCCGTCGCCCCGGTCGGCTTCGCGTGGCCCGCGGCGCGGACGACAGCGGATGTCGAGACGTTCATCGGCATCATCCGCGGACGCACCGCGAACTCGTCGCGCTGACCCGTTTTCCGGCCCACGATCCCCCTCGCTTAGAATCGCGGGATGCCGCCGCTTGCCTATGTCTGTGTGCGTCCTGAGCTGGAAGCAGCGACGGCCGAGCACGCATCGTTCCAGCGCGCCCTCGGCGTGAGCGCGGGCGGCCTCGATCGCATCGACCTGCTGCGCGATGAGTTGCCCGAGCGCGCCCTCGATTCCTATGCCGGATTCGTCATCGGCGGCTCACCCTTCAACGTCACCGACGCGGCTAAGTCCGATGTGCAGTTGCGCGTCGAACGCGACCTGGAGCGCATCGCGCACGCCGCCCTCGACGGGCGCACGGCGGCGTTCTTCACCTGCTACGGCATCGGCGTCGTGACACGCATGCTGGGCGGGACGGTCGGGCTCGACACACCAGAGCCGACGAGTGCGTCGCACGTCTCAGCGACGGCGGATGCTGCGGCAGATCCGATCTTCGGACCAGCGGGGACCTCTTACTCGGCCCTCACCGCACATAAAGAGGGCTCTCGCGCCGTGCCTCCCGGTGCCGTGCTGCTCGGCACGAACGACGCATGTCCGGTGCAGGCGTACCGGGTCGGTGACCGCCTGTATGCGACGCAGTTCCATCCGGAGCCGACACCGCGAGACTTCGCTGATCGCATGCACTTCTACCGTTCGACGGGGTACTTCGACCCCACGGCTTTCGACACGGTGGCCGCCGCCGTGCTTCAGGCCGATGTCATCGAACCGCCGCTGCTGCTGCGACGGTTCGCGCAGACGTTCGCCGTGTGAGAAATCAGAGCCCGTCGCCACGCAGCAACGCGATGCGTTCGCGCAGGTAGCTCTCCAGCGGCATGTAGCCGCCGGTCGACGACCACCGCACCGACGGCACTCCGTCGATGAGCGCCAGCGGACCCGACGTGGAGCCCCGGTCGATGGCATCCAGGTCAATCGCCTCCCACCCGACGTGCACCGTCTCCCCCGCTGTGAAACCTCCGCGCAGCGCCTGCGCGCGGCGCTCGGCGCGGGCTCGCGCCGACTCGGCCGTGTATCCGCGGCGTCCGGGGTCCGCTGCCCGCAGCACCTCGGCGGTGGTCAGCACTCGGGATTCGTCGATCAGCAGCACTCCGATGTGCCAGGCCGCACCTACCCGCACAATGCGGGGAGCCCGCCACCGCGAGATCTTGTCGGCGCCGAGCGCCTCCTGAGCCACGCCTGCGAGAGCACGGCGTGCGTTGTCGATGACTGCGCGTGTCGTACTCACAGCTCTCCCTGGGGTGCGACGACGGGAACACGCTCGCCGCGCAGCGACATCGCCAGCACAGGGAACAGCAGCACCGAGAGCATCCCGGCACCGACAAGGGCGGCGGCGATGCCGGAGTCGAGCATCTGCTGTTCCACTCCGATCGCGGTGACCGCGACGATGATCGGAAGGCCGGTGGCCGCGAAAAGCCCGAGCGCGCCCCGATCACGGGCGGACGATCCTGCAGGGGCCGACAGCTGCGCCGCGGCGCCCCGGATCACGAGCAGCGCGACGAGGAAGATCGGCACGAGCGCGAGCACCGCCGGGTCGCTCACGAGCGCATCCAGGTCGAAGTTCACGCCCGTGGAGAGGAAGAAGATCGGCACGAGGAAGCCGAAGGCGATCGCCTCGACCTTGCTCTCGATCGCCTCGCCATCCGCCTCCGGTGCGCGGGCCATGACCAGACGCCAGACGATTCCCGCCACGAAGGCACCCAACAGCATGTCGAGATCGAGCACGAGGCTGAGCACCACCAGCGCGGCGATCAGCATGAGCACGAAGCGCACCCCGAACTGCTCCGAGGTGTGCAGCGTCGCCCGCACGATGCCGTGCAGCTGGCCGTGGGGCGCACGACGCGCGATCACGATCGCGACGATCGAGAGCACGACGAATCCGACGAGGACGAGAGCTGCAGTCAGTGTTGTGCGGGTGCTGAGGAAGATCGAGATCGCGACGAGCGGAAGGAACTCGCCGACCGCGCCGATCGCGGTGACCGCCACACCGAAGGGGGTCGGCAGATCGCCGGTGTCGCGCAGGATCGGAAGCAGAGTCCCGAGTGCTGTCGAGCTCAGGGCGATCCCGATGACGACCATTCCCTCTCCGGGAGCGAAGAACAGTCCGATCCCGATACCCGCCGCGAGACTCAGCAGCCAGCCGAGGGAGGCGCGCGCCAGAGTGGCCCGGCGGATGCCCGCGAAGACGATCTCGGTCCCCGCGATGAAGAACAGCATCGCGAGCCCGAAGTCTGCGAGCGTGTCGATGACGTCATGCGGTGCGATCCAGCCGAGGACCGCCGGGCCGACGAGGATGCCGAGGAGGAGCTCGAACACGACGATCGGCACGCGCAGCAGCGGGCGCAGCATCCGCGCCAGCAGTGGTGCGACCACCGCGAGCGCGGGGATCAGCACGAGCGCGGCATCGTTGGGAGTCACGCATTCAGGGTAGCGATCCTGCCACCGCTCGGCGGTGCAGATCGCCGTCGATTCGCGGGGACGGCGCTCGGAGCGGCAGAATCGAGCAAGACCCCCTGCAAGGAGCATCCATGAATCAGCCTGATACCGCTCGCCTGCTGATCGCCTGCGACGACCAGCCCGGCATCGTCGCCGCTGTCGCCGGCGTCCTCGCCGAGCACGGAGCGAACATCATCTCGCTCGATCAGCACTCCACGGACTCCGAGGGCGGGCGCTTCTTCCAGCGCACTGTGATCCATCTGGATGGCCTCGCCGCCGCACGGCCGGCGCTCGAGGCGAGCATCCAGAACGTCGCCGAACGGTTCGGCATGGAGTGGTCTCTGCACGACATCTCCAAGCGCAAGCGCGTGGCGATCTTCGTCTCGAAGTACGACCACTGCCTGATGGAGCTGCTCTGGCGCACGCAGCGCGGCCAGCTCGACGTCGACATCACCATGGTCGTCTCCAATCACCCCGACCTCGCCGAGTCGGTGCGCTCCTTCGGTGTGCCGTTCGTGCACATCCCCTCGGCCGACAAGGCCGCCATGGAGACGCGTCAGCTCGAACTGCTGCAGGGCAACGTCGACCTCGTCGTGCTCGCCCGCTACATGCAGATCCTCTCAGACGACTTCATCCAGCAGCTCGGCGCGCCGGTCATCAACATCCACCACTCCTTCCTGCCCGCCTTCATCGGCGCGAACCCCTACGCCCGCGCGAAGGACCGTGGTGTGAAGCTGATCGGCGCGACAGCGCACTACGCGACCGCCGATCTCGACGAGGGCCCGATCATCGAGCAGGACGTCACCCGCGTCACGCACGCCGAGAACGCCGCCGAACTGCAGAGCCGCGGCGCGGACGTCGAGCGTCAGGTGCTCGCGCGCGCCGTGCAGTGGCACGCGGAAGACCGTGTGATCGTGCACGGTCGCTCGACCGTCATCCTCTAGGCACCCCGGCCGCGAGCTCCGCGAACACATCGGCTGCGGCATCCCACCGGGCGAGCGGTGCCGCCTGCCCGAGCCACAGCGACTGCATCTCGCGCAGGTTCTGCGCGCCGGCGGCAGCGCGGAAGCGTCCGGTGAGCCAGTTCTGTGCAGGGAACGGCGCGATGAAGCCGGATGCCTCGATCGCGCGCACGGTGCGATTGCGCACTCCGCGTGCGAGACGGCCGCTCATCGCACGGGTGAGCACGGTCGCCTCGGCCGGTGTCGTGCGGATGGTCGTGCGATGAGCGTCGTTCGCCGCGGACTCCGCCGTGGCGAGGAACGCGGTGCCCACCTGCACGCCGTGGGCGCCGAGCGCGAACGCTGCGGCGACCCCGCGACGATCCGAGATGCCGCCGGCGGCGATCACCGGCACCGAGACCGCATCGACGACCTGAGGGATCAGCGCGAAGCTGCCGACCAGCGATTCTTCTGCCTTGCCCAAGAACGACACCCGGTGACCGGCCGCCTCGAACCCCGTGGCGACGATGGCATCCACGCCGCCTTCACCTAACGCGACCGCTTCGGCCACGGTCGTGGCCGTCCCCACCACGCGGATGCCGCGGCGATGTGCTTCTTCGATGATCTCTGGCGCCGGCACACCGTAGACGACGCTCAGCACGGCGGGGCTCGCGTCCCAGATCGCGTCGAGCTGTTCGTCGAGAGGTGGGAGGTAGCGGTCGGGCTTGGCCGGAACATCGACCCCGACCGCCTCATAGAACGGCTGGAGAGCCTGCGCGAAGACGGAGTGCTGCACACCTGGCTCGACCTCGTCTCCCATCGGCAGCCAGATGTTGAACGCGAACGGCGCACTCGTCGCCTCGCGCAGAGCCGTGGCGGTGGCGTGAATCCGCTCGCCGTCGTATCCGTACAGGCCGTAGGATCCGAGGCCGCCTGCTTCACTCACGGCCGCCGTGAGAGCGACGGATGACAGCCCGCCGAACGGACCGAGTACGACGGGGACATCCACTCCGAGCAGGGCGCGCAGATCACTCATTCTTCGAGGCTACGCCCCCCAGCGCATGCGCGGCTCGGTCAGTCGGGGACGACCGGAATCGAGCCCGTGTAGGCCGTGACCGGAGGAAGTGGCTGCTGCGAGGCATCCGCCCCCTTCTTCTTGCGCAACGTGAGTGTCGTGCCCACGCTCGCCGCGATCACAAGCACGATCGCGAGGAGCTTCAGCGGCGACACGAGCTGACCGAGCATGATGAACCCGGCGAGCGTCGCGAACGCCGGCTCCAGACTCAGCAGCACACCGAAAACGCGCTGCGGAATGCGTCTGAGCGCCGCGAGTTCGAACGTGTAGGGAATCACCGATGCCAGCAGCGCGGTGAGTGCGGCGAGCAGCAGCAGATTCATGTCGCCGACCGCGGTGATCGTGGCCGGGATACCGAACGGCAGCAGCACGACAGCAGCCACCGCGAGCGCCACGGCAAGCCCGCCCGCGCCGGGGATCAGGGCACCCACGCGGGCGCTCATCCGGATGTAGAGCACCCAGAATCCGGCCGCGACGAGCACGAAGAGCACTCCGAGCAGGTCCAGCGGATCCTGCCCGATCATGCCGTCGACGCCGAGCAGGGCGATCCCGATGATGGCGACCCCCACCCAGATCGCGTCGGCACGGCGACGGGTGAGCACGGCGGCGAGCACAAGGGGCCCGATGAACTCGATCGCCACGGCAGGGCCGAGCGGGATGCGCTCGATGGCCGCGTAAAAGAAGCCGTTCATGCCTGCCAGCGTCAGGCCGAAGAGCGTGGCCGCGCCCCACTGCTGTCGGTTCCAGCGTCGCAGGCGCGGACGCACGAGCAGCATGACCACGAGCGCCGCGATCGTGATGCGCAACGACGCGACGCCCCACGATCCGAGCGCGGGGAAGAGCTGCACGGCGATGGCCGCACCGAACGGCAGCGAGAGGCAGGAGCCGATGACGAGCGCGACGCCGATGGCGGGGCGTGAGGTGGAGGGGGCGTGCACCCCTCCAGCCTGTACCCGCGGTCGCTCGCCTGGCAATTCGGCGCGCCCGCGGCTTCGCGCTACCGCGCCACGAGTCCGACGCGCAGTGGAGCGTCAGGAGCGGATGCGTCGTCGAGCGCCTCATCGAGATCGGTGAGTGCCCGCACGCGGCCCACCATGTCGGCGAAGGGATAGTCGCGTCCGGCGCCACCGAGGAAGTCGACGGCAGCGGCGAGGTCACCCGCGGTGTAGTTGTGCACGCCCGTGATCGTGATCATCCGCCGTACGACGCTCTCGGCATCCAGCGGAACCGGAGGTGCAGGGAACACGCTGCCGATGAGCACGACGGTTCCCCCGATGGCGACGGTGTCGAGCGCATCAGACACGCCATGCCCGGATGCCTCGATCACGACATCCGGCTCGCGATCCAGTCCGGTCGCACCGAAGGACGCAGCAAGCGCGGCTCGACCGGAGTGCGGATCGTGTACGTCCACGACGGCGCCCTGGGCCGTCGCGATCGCCGCGGCGGAGAGACCGACGAGACCGGCACCGTAAATGCGCACCCGCGCCCCCCGCAGATCACGGTCGCGTCCCGCACGAGCGACGGCCGCCCATGCAGTCGCGGTCGCACAGCCGGCCGGGGCGAGCGTCTGGGCGGGCAGCGATTCGGGCACTCGGACGATCGCGGTACCCGCTCGCAGCTGTAAGTGGCTGGCGAATCCGCCGGTGAGCTCGCGGTGCGATCCGATGCGCTCGTGGCCGTACTTCGAGAGCGTGCGGCACTTCTGACTGAGACCCGCGACGCAGCGGTCGCACGTGCCGCAGGTGACGGCGACGGACCAGACGATGCGGTCGCCGACGCGGACCGGTGCGCCGTCGACGGCGGATGCTCCGTCGTCGCCCACCGCGATCACGCGTCCGACGCTCTCATGCCCGAGGACGAGCGGCACGGGTGCTGAGCGACGTCCGTGCACCGTGTGCACATCCGACCCGCAGATCGTCGACATCTCCACCGCGACGAGGACGTCGCCTGTCGCAAGCGCGACGCCTGGCACGGCGACAGTCTCGTGCGGCTGTCCCTCGCCGAGCCACACCATGGCAGTCGCCGGGGGACGCAGGACGACGTCGCGGTGCGTCTGGGGGCGTCGCAGCAGCGGCAGTCGCACGTCAGACCGCCGCGGCAAGGCGCAGCAGGTCGCGAGCGATGAGGGCGTCTGGCAGCTCGACGACGCTGTTCAGCACCGCATCCGCGGATGCCAGTGCGTCCCGTTCGTGTGCACCGCTCAGCACCCCCGCAACGAAGCCCGCGCCGGCGTTGCGGCCGGTCGCGACGTCGCTTGCGGTGTCACCCGCGACCGCGACAGCCGACATGGCGCTGACCTGCATGCGCAGTGCGGCGGTGAGAACGAGGTCGGGTGCCGGACGCCCGCGACCTGCGTCGACCGGGGAGAGCGCGAGGTCGACGAGGTCGTGCCAGCCGAGGGCGTCGATCAGGGCGTCGCGCGTGACCGGGGCGAAGCCCGTGGTCAGCACGACTTTGAGTCCCGCGTCGCGGAGAGCGGTGATGGTCGCTGCCGCTCCGGGGATCTCCTCCACGCCCTGCTCGGCGACGATCTCGGCGTAGGCACCTTCGAACGCGGCGGTCGCGCGCTCTGCTGCCGCGACATCGCCGCCGCCGAGGTGCGTGAAGACGTCGATCTTCGACTGCCCCATCGTGACGCGCACGTAGTCGATCGCTTCGTCCCAGGACATCCGCTCGGCGATCCCGGTGCGCTCCGCGGCGCGCTGGAATGCCTGCTCGACGATGCCGTCATCCGTGATCGTGGTTCCTGCCATGTCGAGGACGACGAGTTCGATGGGGGTGTTCATGATGTTCCTTCCAAAGCGGATTCCCACCCGAAGGCGGTGGTGAGAGAGTCTTCTGCGAGGCCGAGGCCCGTCGTCATGCCGATGCCCGTGGTGGCGGCGAGCGCCAGCACGCCGTCGTCGACCTGTTCGATCAGGAAGTCGGCGGGCCCCTTGGCGTACATGCCCTGCCAGCGTTCGAGCACACGAGGGCGTGGCATGTCGAAGAGCGCCTGGGCCTCATCGAGGAACGCGTCGAAGGCGACCTCCGGCTGGAACGGATCCGGCTGCACAGCCCCGACGTGCGAGTCGCCGATGATGAGCGTGCCGTCCGGCAGTTGCGTATACATCTGGTTGAGGTCGATCGCGGCGAGGTCCGGACGCTCGGCGTGCAGTCGCGCACGCACCGCGTCGATCTCGGGCAGGGCTGCGAAGCGTCCGTAGCGCACCAGGGACCAGCCGGTCAGCAGCGGCGCGCTCAGCGGCGTCGGCAGCGAGGCGGCGACGCGCATCATGTCCAGTGCGCAGCGCACGACACCGCGCTGTTCGGCGAGATCCGGGAGCAGCTGGTCGATGTCGTGGTTCACGGCGAGCACGATCTGCGCGGCGGTCAGTGTGCCGCGCGTCGTCTCGACGACGCCTGAGCGCACACCCGTGACGGCCGTCCGCCAGCGGAAATCGACGCCGAGCGCGGCCAGATGCCGGGCGATCGCCACGCCCGCCGTGCGCGGGTTCGTCTGCAGGTCGGTGGGGATGAGCGCACCGCCGAGGAGACCATCGGCCCGCAGCGGGGCGCGCCTGCGAAGCTCATCCGCCTCCAGCATCCGCAGTTCCCCGCCGTCGCGCGTCGCGGCTTCCAGCACCTCGAGCTCATCACGGTGACGTGCGGCGATCAGCGTGCCCGACGGACGCAGCCAGAAGTCGGCGTCTCGGGAGAGCTGCAGCCACAGGTCCCGCGCGATGTCCGCGTAGCGGCGCGCCTCGCCGGTCTGTGCGCCGATGCAGAGGTGTCCGAAGTTGCGGATGCTCGCGCCGACGGGGGCTTCTGTGCGGTCGACGACCGCGACACGCAGTCCGCGGCGGACGGCCGCGTAGGCGGCGCCGAGTCCGACGATGCCCGACCCGACCACGATCACGTCAAATCGGTTCATCGGTACACCCGCCGCATCCACATCGCGAGTCCTTCGACCACGAGAACCGTGGCGAGGATCATGAGCACGATCGCGGTGACCGTGCCGTAGCGAGCGCCCTGACCTGCGTTCAGCAGGTAGTAGCCGACGCCGCCCCCGCCGACGATGCCCAGCACGGTGGCCGCGCGGATGTTGGTGTCGAGCATGTAGAAGCTGTGTCCGATGAGCGCGCGCATGCCCTGCGGCAGGGTCGCTGAGGAGTAACGCTGCAGACGCGTCGCGCCCACCGCCGACAGTGCGCGCTCCGGGCCCGCGTCGACCTCTTCGAACGAATCGGCGATGAGCTTGCCGAGCAGGCCGATCCCGCCGATGGCCAGAGCGATGACGCCCGCCTGGGCTCCGAGCCCGGTCACGACGATGAGCACGATCGCGAGGATCAGCTCCGGGATGCCGCGGATGCCGACGAGCAGGAAGCGTGCTCCGCTGCGGATACCCGAGGTCGGGGCGACGTTGCGTGCCGCGAGGGATCCGAGGATCAGCGAGGGCAGCAGCGTGAGAACGGTGGCGGCGAGCGCGATCGCGATCGTGTCGCGCATTGCGTCGATCATGGCGTCGGCCTCATAGGTTCCGAAGGTCGGCGGCCAGAACTGGACGGCCATCGCAGGGATCTTCGCCCAGACGGTGAAGAAGTCGTTCCAGGTGATGTTGCTCACGACCACGCTGCCGATCACGACGAGCACGGCGATGATGCCGCCGAGGTTGCCGCGCACGCGTGCACCGGTCCAGGGGCGCCGCAGGGCCGTCTCCGGCGTCTGCGCCCAGGCCGGCTTCGCCGACGCCACAGGTGTCTGCACAGCATCCACCTTCGCCATCCGCGGGTGCAGGATCCGATCGATCCAGGACCGCGTCTGTGCGGTGCGGCCGAGCATCGCGCCGCGCACGGTGCTGGAGACGATCTCCATCGCGATGCAGAGCAGGAAGATGACGAGCGCGATGCCGAGTCCGAGGCCGTAGTTGAGGGACTTGAAGGCGTACGACATCTCCAGGCCCAGGCCCGCGACGCCGACGTAGCCGAGCACGACGCTGCCGCGGAGGTTGATGTCGTTGCGGTGCAGCACCGTCGCCACCCAGCTGGGCAGCACCTGCGGCAGGATGCCGGAGACGAACTCCTGCATCTTCGTGCCGCCGGCGGCGCGGATGGCGAGACGAGGACCCTCGTCGATCTGCTCGATCGCGTCGGCGAACATCTTCGAGATCATGCCGATGGAGTGGATCGCGATCGCGAGGATGCCGGGCAGGGTGCCGAGCGAGAAGATCAGCACGAACGCCATGGCGAGCACGACGTCGGGAAGAGCGCGGGTGAAGACGCCGATGAAGCGGGCGGCGGCACGCCATCCAGGTCCGGGAGTCGTGTTGGATGCCGCCAGATACGCGATCGGCACCGACATGAGCGCGGCGAGCAGAGTGCCGACCAGCACGAGGCCGACGGTCAGCGCGATGAGGCCGACGAGATCAGCGGGCTCCGGGACCTGCAGCGCGCCGACACGGGCGAAGAACCGCTCGGCGTTGCCCCAGCTCTCCAGCATTCCGCCGAGGGAGATGCCGGTCTCGTTCACGGCGGCGATGCCGAGGACGACCAGGACGATCAGGGTGAGACCGGCAGCGATGCGCTCCGGTGAGCGCTGCGGACGCGGTGCGCGGTGCTCGAGGTCGGCGAGGTGCGACGGCACGCGCGCCGCACGGGGACGTTCCGTGGTGAGCGTCATGCGACGGGCTCCGGAGTGCGCGCGGGCTTCGCGGCGGGCGGCGCATCCGTCGGGACGCTCTCCAGGTCGGAGACCATCGCGAGCTCTGCCGTGGTCGTCGCGACGCGTCCGTAGATCTCCATGACCTCGGCCTTGGTGAGATGCTCGGTCGCCATGTCGAGAACGACCTCGCCGTGGCGGAGACCCACGATGCGGTCGGCCCAGGAGATCGCGAGATCCACCTGGTGCAAGCTGCACACGACGGTCAGACCCTCATCGCGGGCGATCTCGCGGATGAGCGCCATGACCTGGTCGCTCGACTCCGGGTCGAGTGAGGCGACCGGCTCGTCGGCGAGCAGGATCTCGGGCTTCTGCATGAGTGCGCGGGCGATCGCAACGCGCTGCTGCTGGCCGCCGGAGAGGGTGTCGCTGCGCTGGTAGGCGCGGTCGAGCAGGCCCACGCGGTCGAGATGCTCCAGGGCGCGAAGCTTGGCGGCCTTGCTGTACCCCCAGAGACCGAGGCGCGGGCCGCGGATGCCAGAGAGGGATCCAGTGAGGACGTTCTCCAGCACCGTCAGCGAGGGCACGAGCTCGAACTGCTGGAAGATGAAGCCGACCCGGCTGCGCAGGCGACGAAGCGCCCGTCCGCGCAGTCTCGGGACGTCGGCGCCAAGCACCTCGACGGAACCGGAGGTCGGAACCTCCAGCCCGTCGAGGTGGCGCAGCAGCGTCGACTTGCCCGACCCGGAGAGCCCGAGCAGCACGACGATCTCTCCGCGCGACACCTGCAGCGAGGCATCCCGCAGCGCCGTCGTCGACCCGAAGGTCTTGGTCACGCCGTCCAGGCGGATGAGGGAATCGGTCGTGGTGCTCATGGCTGGGCTCTCCGGGATCTCAGTGGGCTGCAGTGTTCAGCGGGCTGCGTTCAGTGCTGCGGGCGGGTCAGCCCTTGCACTGCTCGGCTTCGGTCTTCTTGCAGATGTCGCGGATCAGGTCGTAGTAGGTGTCGTCGACCGGCTTGGTGGCGTAGAAGACGCTGCGGAAGCCCTCGCTGTCGGCGCTGGTGATGCCCGCGGCGATGATGTCGTCGATCGTGACCTCGGCGAGCGCGTCGGTGATTACCGAGGCGACGTCCTTCGGAAGCTTCGTCGAGACGACGAGCGGCGCTCCGGGAACCATGGTCTCGGCGATGACCTTGACGTCATCCGACTTGGCGACCTCGGAGTCCTCGGCGAAGCCGACCTCACACTCGGCACCTTCACCGGTCTTGAGCACGCTCACGTCGTGCTTACCGGCGAAGACCGGGGTGATGTCGGTCTTCGGGTCGATGCCCGCCTCGAGCAGGTTGTAGGACGGGAACAGGTAGCCCGAGGTCGACGACGGGTCGACGAAGCAGACCTTCTTGCCGGCGAAGTCCTCGATGGTCTTGACGGCGCTGTCCTTCGGCGCGATGGCCATGGAGTAGTAGCCGGGCTCCTGGCCTTCCTTCGTGACGATGGAGGAGATCGGGGTGAGCTCGGCACCGTTGTTGGTCGCCGTGACGTACGTGAAGCCCGAGAACGATGCGACGTCGATCTTGCCGGCGATCGCGGCCTCGATGAGTGCGGCGTAGTCGGTCGACTCGTGGTACTCGACCTCCTTGCCGGTGACCTCGGCGATGTAGTCCATGAGCGGCTGGTAGTTGGTCTCGGTGTCGACCGAGTCCGGCACGACGCCGAAGACGAGTGTGTTCTCGTTGACCGCGTAGCCGCTGGTCGCGGCGGCGGTGTCTTCTCCGGGGGCGGCGCTGGCGTTGCCCGAGCAGGCGGCGAGACCGAGGGCGAGCACGGCTGCGCCTGCCAGTACGGGGAGAGCACGAAGCTTCATGAGGACCTTTCGCTGTGTGTGGGATTCGGATGATCCGAGAGCACTCTTCCAGCGATTTCCGCGAGATGTATACCTATCTCGGCACTGTTCGCAGGCTGTTCACCCGCTGGCCATACGCGTGAACATCGCGAGAACGCGCCTTGCGGAGATATACCGGCGAAGTAGTATGCCTATGTGAGCGATGTTGTCTACTTACAGATCGCCGACGATCTGCGCACCCGGATCTCGTCGGGTGAGCTGCGCCCGGGTGAAGCGGTTCCGACAGAGGCCGAGTTGGCAGAACGGTGGAAGACGTCCCGCGGGCCGATCCGCAACGCGTTCGCGCTGTTGCGAGGCGAGGGGCTGATCGAAACGGCTCGTGGGCGCCCGGCACGGGTGACCGCGCCCAAGGCGACCCAGGCCGTCGATGTCTCGGTGCCGTTCACGCGCTGGGCGCGCGATCTCGGTGTGGTTCCGGGAGCGCAGACGCAGGAGCTGAGTCTGCGGCGCGCGGATGCGGCCCTGGCCGCCGCCCTCGATGTCGCGGTCGGCGACACGATCGTGAGCGTCGTGCGCCTGCGGCTGCTGGACGGGCGCCCGGCGATGCTGGAGCGCCTCAACTACATCGAATCCGTCGGCCGTCTGCTGCTCGACGCCGACACCGACGCCATCTCGATCACCGAGTATCTCGGCGCCCACGGGCATCCGATCGTCGGACTGCAGCATGAGATCGACGCGGTCGCCGCGGACGACCAGGATGCCGCGCTGCTGCGCGTGCCGGTCTCCTCCCCCATTCTTCGCCTCACCCGCACGTCACGCGACGCGGAGGGCCGTGTCTTCGAGGCATCCGAAGACCGCTACCTCTCCACCATCGTGCGATTCACGGTGGCGGCATCCGGCATCTCCGCCGAGGGCCAGTACCTGCGCGCCGTGGGTGGGTGAACGCTAGCCGTTCAGCATCTGCGCGAGCCCTTCGGGCTTCTGCAGGGGGATGCCGTGGCCGCAGTCGGCGACGAGTGCGAACTCGCTGCCCGGAAGCGTCTCGTGCAGCCGCCAGGCGGAGGCACGCATGACGGCCTTCTCGCGGGATCCGGCGAGGATCACTGCCGTTCCGGGGAACTGCGCCCAGCCCGCCGGGATCGTGAAGCGGATGTTCTCACCGACCGCGTGAGTGAGCGTCTCGACGGAGATGCGACGCGAAGTGCGCAGGTACTCGTCAATGAGGGCGTCGGGGACGAAGAGCTCCTTCGCCTGCAGCCGCGCGAACCACTCGTAGCGGGCGAGGGGCGCGGCGGCTCGGAGCAGAGCGAGCGTGGCGCCAGGTGCGCGGGTCGGGATCGCCTGCGCGCTGATCACGACGACGCGGGCGACAAGATCCGGATGCTGTGCGGCCAGCAGCACCGCGAGCTGGGCGCCGAGCGAGAAACCGACGACCGTCGTCCCCGCGGCGAGCAGCGGCGCAAGCGCCTCGATCGTCGCCGCGTGCGAGAGGTAGTGCTCGTCGGAGTCGACGTCGTGACCGGGCAGGTCGGGCACGATGACGTGAAAGCGCGGGTCGAGGTGCTCGCGCAGCGGGTTCCACATCCACCCGGCCACGCCACCACCGTGCAGGAGCAGCAGCGGCTCGCCGCTGGGGTCGCCGAAGGTGTGCACGCGAAGGCCAGGGTCTCCCATGCGGTCCACCCTACTGACGGCAGGATGCACGCAGAGTCCGAAGGGGGTGCGTCCGGCGCCGCTACACTGACCACACATCGACGCGGCATCCGCTCCGAGGAGCGCGATCGTCGCCCACGAAGGGGGAAGTCATGAACGACGACTACGGATGGGCCGCAGGACTCGGTATCGGAATGTTCCTGCTGATGGCGGTGATCTATCTCGGCGTCCTGGCGCTGTCGCTCTGGATCACGTATCTGATCATCCGCACGGCCGTGAAGAACGGCATTCTCAAGGCAGACGAGGAACGCCTGCGCCGCGGATATGCAATGACGACGCCACCGCGCGGCGGATACACGGCGCCGCCGTCCGCTCCGGGTTCGCCGTACCCGCCGCGCTGAGCCCTCACACGGCCAAAAGCACCACTCCGGCGAGCACGACGACCGACGCGGCCACGCGCCACCCCGGCCGCGACTCCTTCAGCACGAAGGCGCCGAAAAGACTCACCAGCACGACGCTCACCTCGCGCAGCGGCGCGACGAGTGCGACGGGCGCCATCGTGATCGCGGTGAGCACGAGGATGTACGACAGCGGCGAGAGGATGCCGAACGCCAGGATGCGCCGCCATTCACGTCGTCCGAGCTCTCGCACCGCGCCCCACTGCTTGCGCACGGCGAAGGAGTAGAACGGGATCTGCACGAGCGTCGTGCCGACCATGAAGGCGACGGGTGAGAGGCTCCAGGTGCGCACGGCGTGGGCATCCCAGATCGTGTAGACGGCGATCGCGACGCCCGTGAGCAGGCCGAACAGCAGCGCGGGGTCGATTCCGCGACGAGGGGATCCGGATGCTCCGCGGTCGACGAATCCGATCGCCACGACGCCCACGATGATCGCGGCGACCCCGACGAGCGCGAGCGGTGTGGGCCGCTCCCCCAGCAGGACGATCGCGATGAGCACCGCCAGGAACGGTCCGGTTCCGCGCGCTGTCGCGTACACCGTCGAGAGGTTGCCGACCCGGTACCCGTGCTGCAGCACCAGCATGTAGGCGACGTGCAGCACACCCGAGACGAGAACGCCGATCGCAACGCCCCACAGATCGTCCGTCCCGAGTCCGCCCGTGAACGGAACGGCGAACGCCCAGAGCACTGTGCTCGCCAGCGCACCCCACCAGAGGAAGGGCAGACCGGCGCGGCTGACGCCATGCGCGATGATGTTCCACGCTGCATGAGCGAGCGCTGCGCCGAAGACGAGGACGAATGCGAGAAGAGACACGAAGAACCTTCCGGACGACATGACGGCATGCCGAACGAGGTTCCTCCGGGCTTTTGTCCTGTCAGATGACGCCCCGCCTGCGGAGGCGGACCGTGGCGCCGCTCGGACCAGTCGAGTGAGACTCCGGAACCCTAGGCGCTATCGCCTTCACCCTACACGGCGGCGGTTCGCGCTTCGGTCGCCGATGGCGCGCTCACACCGCCTCGATGCGGCCGCTCGGCAGGATGCCCACAGCAACGGGCCGCCCCTTCGTGTTCGACCACTGGCTCCACGAACCGGGAAAGACGCGTGCGGCGATTCCCGCCTCGGCGAGCGCCAACGCCGTGTGCGACGCGGCGATCCCGGATCCGCAGTACACCCCGACCGAGGTCTTCTCCGTGACACCCGCGGTCTGGAAGATGCGACGCAGGACGTCGGGCGCATGCAGGCGCCCGTCATCCGCCACGTGCGCCATCGTCGGCAGATTCACCGCTCCGGGGATGTGCCCTCCGACCGGATCGAGCGGCGCCCGATCCCCGCGATACTGCTCAGGAGATCGCACATCGAGCAGCACCCCGTCTGCCGGGAATACCGCCGCCTGATCGATCGTCAGCGCGCCGGAGTCGAAGTCGGCGAGCGTGATGGCGCCGGCGACCGGTCGCACATCTCCGCTCTCCAGGGCGAAGCCGGCGCCGATCCACGCCCGCAGCCCTCCGTCCAGCACGCGCACGGCGACTCCCGCGCGGGAGAGGAGCCACCACAGCCGGGCGGCGGCGACACTGCGGATGTCGTCGTAGGCGACGAGGATATCCCCCTCGTTCACGCCCCATCCCCGCACAGATCGCTGCAGGTCGTCAAGAAGAGGGATCGGATGCCGCCCCTCTGCCGGATCGCCCTTGCGGGCCAGTTCGTGGTCGAGGTCGACGTAGACAGCTCCCGGCAGGTGCGCGCGCAGATACTCCGGTCGTCCTTCTGGCCGGTCCAGGCGCCAACGCACATCCAGAAGGCGAACCGTCGGCCCTGTCCCGTTCGCGGCGGCCTCCTGCGCCGCCGCGAGCTCCTGTGGCGAGATGAGATTCGCGCACCGCGGCGCACCGGAAGACAAGACGGTCATGGCACTCCTCACGGTGATGGCAGCGTTGGTGTGCTACCAAGAATCCGTGTCGCAGCGCGCAGCGTCACCTGGGGTCGACATGCCGCTTCATCGAGGGTCACACAGAGACACAGACTCCGCCCGTATGCACCCCGCCGTCACCACTCGCGCCATGCCCGCCGGAGCGCGGCGTACGGCCCAGGCACTGCGACAAGTTCGTCGTGTGTGCCGTCCTGCACCACCTTCCCGTCCGCCATGACAAGCACCCGATCGGCCGTGACCGCCTGGCTGAGCCGGTGCGCGATCACGATCGCCGTGCGGTCGCCGATCGCGGCGACCGCCGCGTCGTCCAGCAGAGCCGCATCCGCGGACCCTGCCTCGGCGGTCGCCTCGTCGAGGATCACCAGACGCGCAGACGTGAGTGCGACCCGCACGAGCGCGAGGTGCTGCGCCTGCCCCGGAGTGAGCGTGCGCCCCTCATCGCCGATGAGCGTGTCCAGCCCCTCAGGAAGTGCCTGCACCCACTCGGCCCCAAGCCGCTCGAGGGCGTCGATGAGCTGGGCATCCGTGGCATCCGGAGCGAAGAGTCGCAGATCGTCGCGCACACTGCCCGCGAAGACGTGGGGTTCCTGGCTGAGCATCGCGACCGTCTCGCGCAGATCGTGCGGATGCCACTCCTCGACCGCCGCACCATCGAGCGTGACCCGCCCGACGCTCGCCGGGATCAGCCCGGCGAGAACGCGCGCGAGGGTGGTCTTTCCTGCCCCGCTCGCGCCCACGATCGCCACCCTCTCCCCCGCTTCGATCCGCAGTGTGGGCACGTCGAGGTCGAGAGCGTCCATGCGGTAGCCGAACTGCAACGCCTCCACCTCGATCCGGGCCGCACCTTCAGAGCGACCCGCATCGGCGACAGGACGCGGCGCGGCCAGCGGCAGTCCGACGACACCGAAGAGCCGTGCCAGGCTCGCCCCGGCATCCTGCAGGTCATCCACCGTGCCGAGCAGTGTCCCCAGCGGGCCGAAAAGCCCCAGGAAGAAGAGCGCTGCCGTCGTCGCCGCTCCCAGCGTCACCTCGCCCGCGGTGACCAGGAAGTACCCCGTGATCAGAACCGCCGACAGGCCGACGAGCTCTGCGAAGTTGAGCTGTCCGTAGAACACGTTGCGCACGTGGGTGGCGCGGATGTCGAGGCCGATCCCGCGCCGCGACGCCTCAGCGACCTCGTCGAGATGGCGGTCCTCCTGCCGGAGAGCTACGACCGTGTCGACCCCGCGGACCGCCTCGATCGTGCGCTGACCGCGCTCAGCGATGACGGCGCGGTGCTGGCGATACACCGGCGCCGACTGTCGCAGGAAACGGCGCAGCCCGAGGATCTGCACCGGAGCGGCGCACAGCGCAGCCAGCGCGAAGCGCGGATCGAGCACGGCCATACCGACGAGGCTCAGCACCGTGATGAGCAGGGCGGTGAGGAAGGCCGGAAGCGCCTCACCCACTGCGGCACCGACCGCGCGAACGTCGTCGGAGAGCCGAGAGACGAGATCGCCGCTGCCCGCTTCTTCGACCATCGTCGATGACTGAGCGAAGGCGGCGTCGAACGCGGATTCCCTGATCGAGCGCACCGCGTGCTGCGCCAGGCGGGCAAGTAGCACACTGCCCGTCCAGGTGAGGGCGGCGCCGACCAGCAGTGCACCGCCGAGACCCGCGGTGAAGGCGACAAGGTGCTGTCCGCCCCGTGCGATGTCGTCGACCATCTGGCCGATGATCCAGGGGGCAGCAAGCCCCGAGGCGACGCCGATGACCAGCGCGAGGATGCACGCGATGGCAAGGAGCGTCCTCTGCCGCAGCACACGCAGGAGCTCCCGCGCAGTGACGCGGGCGGATGCGATGGGAAGCCGTGCATCGCTCATCGTTGAACCGCCTTCGTCTCCGTCGCCGACGAGATCTGCCCCTGCGAACTCTGCGCGCTCAGATCGTGCACGATCGCACACGCCGAGAGCAGCGATGGCCTGTCGCTCAAGAGAACGATCGAGCGTCCGGGTGCGCAGTGCGCCGCCAGGTTCGCCACGACGGCGGCCTCGGTGAGGGGATCCATCGCGGTCGTCGGCTCGTGCAGCACCAGGACGGGCTGCGGCTGGTGCAGAGCCCGCGCCAGCAGCAGCCGCTGGCGCTGGCCACCCGACAAGCGCATCCCGCGTTCGCCCACGCGCTCATCGAGTCCCTCGGGCAGGCGTTCCTGAACCTCGTCGAAAGCGGCGGCGACGATGTGCGCGTGCTCCACATCCGTGGCGATGTTCCGCCGTGCCGACCCGCTGAACACCGCCGCGTCATGAGGCGGCGCGAAGACATGCGCACGCAATACGGATG
This sequence comes from Microbacterium sp. GW823-FHT02G05, assembly GCF_058797175.1. NCBI lineage: Bacteria > Bacillati > Actinomycetota > Actinomycetes > Micrococcales > Microbacteriaceae > Microbacterium > Microbacterium sp. GW823-FHT02G05. Next base: position 1,290,388 of record NZ_JBXAJK010000001.1, on the reverse strand, counting down.
CATCCACATCGAAGACATCGGTCGCGCCGATACGGAGCTCTCCCTGCTCGGCCGCCCTGCGGCCCGCGAACAGGTCGGCCAAGGCGACCGCCTGATCAGCCGAGCACCGGATCCCCGTCAGCGCACCATCGGGGATCACAAGGTGACGTTCGCCGTCGCGGAGTGTCAACGGCTCCACGGCAAGGGGTGCGTCAACGACGCCCCCTGTCCTCTCTCCCTCAGAGAGGTACTCCGCGATGCGCTGGGCCGAACCGTACTTCGCTGCGATCGCCCCCGGAAGGTGCCCGAGTGTCTGCAGTGGCCAGCGAATCGTCTGCGCCAGGCCGATCGCCGTGACGAAACCACCGGCCGTGACATCACCGCGAAGCGTCAGGTAGCCGCCCAGGAGCGCGATTCCGGTGAACACCACGCCGCTGACGGCGGCATTGACCGCGCTGAGTGAGGCCCGCGAGAGTTCGGCACGATAGGCCGCATCCGCGGCGACCTCGCTCTCTGCGCGGTACCGGGCTGCAGCGCGCGATGTCGCACCGAGTGCCTCCAGTGCCCGCAGCCCAGTGGTGAGATCAGCGCCGACGGCATCCAGTCGCGCCGCCTGCTTCTGTGCGGCATACCCGCGCCGCCGCAGCCCCCCGCTCAGCAGGTGCACGACGACGCCCTGCACGAGGGTTCCGACGAGGACGGCGACAGCGAGAGGCCAGGCGATCGAGAACAGCACGATGCAGGCAACCAGCACGGCCGTGAACGCCGCCGCCTGCTCGCCGATGATCCAGACGATCCCGGCAGCCTGCATGGTGTCGCCTGACGAAAGGGTGAGCGTCTCGCCGGCACTGCGACGGCGACCGGATCCCCGCAGTGCTCGACGCAGGATGCGCTGACGGAGCACATGCTCGCCGATCGCGTAGACACGCGTGCCGACACGCGCACCGAGCTGCCACGCGGTGATGAGGACAGCGAAGACGGCAACGAGGAACAGGATCGACCACACCAGAGCGATGGGATCGTGCGGGGCGATCGCCCGGTCGATGACGAGTCCGATGGCGACCGGCACCATCACCTCGCTCAGCTGGTGACCGCTGAACCCGAGCACGGCGAGCCCCAGCGCCCACCGACGTCTGCCTCGCCCCGCGCTCTCCGCGAAGACACCGGCCGGGGTGACGGCACCGTGTCGCTGCGAGGCCTCACGCATCGCCGTGGACCGCCGAGTCGCGAGGGATCACGAGAGGGCTGCCGGTGATCGGATCGTCGATCACGACGCAGCGCAGACCGAAGACCTCCTCGACCAGTTCTGCCGTGACGATCTCGCGGGGTGCGCCTTCGGCGACGACCCGGCCGTCCTTCATCGCGATGATGTGCGTCGCGTAGCGCGCCGCGTGGTTCAGATCGTGCAGCACGGCGACGAGCGTGCGGCCGTCGCCGTGCAGTGTGCGAAACAGGTCGAGAAGTTCGATCTGATGCGCGATGTCGAGGAACGTCGTCGGCTCGTCGAGAAGGAGGATCGGTGTCTCCTGGGCCAGCGCCATCGCCACCCAGACCCGCTGCCGCTGACCCCCGGATAGCTCATCGACCAGGCGGGTGGAGAGGTCAGTCGTGTTGGTCGCGGCGAGCGCCACCGCCACGGCGCGCGCATCCTCCGCGGACCACTGGCGAATCAGCTTCTGATGCGGATACCGCCCCCGAGACACCAAATCGGCGACGACGATGCCATCCGGTGCGAGGGAGGTCTGCGGCAACAGACCCACTTCACGCGCGAGCACTTTGGCGGGCATCGACGCGATAGAGCGGCCATCGAGCAGCACCTGTCCCACCGTGGGCTTCAACAGCCGCGCGAGCCCGCGCAGCAGCGTCGATTTGCCGCAGGCATTGGGGCCGACGATCACGGTGAACGAGCCATCCGGGATTCGTACGTCCAGGTTCTCCGCGATCACCCGCCGGTCGTACCCGATGGTCACTCCCTCCGTGTGCAGTCGCGCGGATTCGAGGACGGCGTCGTATGCCATGGTTTCGAGTTCTCTCTGCGTGGTGTTCATCGTCGCCGGGTCTCCCGGATCAGGAGCCAGACGAAATAGATGCCGCCCACAGACACCGTCACGATACCGACGGGCAGCTGCATCGGGGCGAAGAGCCGCTGCGCCAGGAAGTCGCTCGCGACCAGCAACAGCGCGCCGGTGACTCCTGCGGCGAGAAGACCCACCCCGGTGCTGCGGGTCAGCCGGCGGGCGATCTGCGGCGCAACGAGTGCAATGAAGGCGATGGGGCCAGCCGCCGCCGTCACGAGTGCCACAAGCCCGACGCCGACGACCACCGCGGCCAGGCGCGTCGTGGTGGGTCGAGCGCCGAGCGATCCTGCGGCGTCGTCGCCGATCTCCAGCACCCGCAGACGAGGCGACAGCATGAGCGCCAGCGGAAGCAGGATACCCAGCACGATGAGCACGGGCACGAGCGTGTCGACCGTGACGCCGTTGAGCGAGCCACTGCCCCAGACTCCTGCTGTGAGCTGCTCCTCGGGACTCGCCTTCAGCATCAGGTAGGTGTTGACGGCGGCGAGCATCGCGGAGATTCCGATCCCGACGATGATGAGGCGGAACCCGGAAACTCCGCCGCGGTACGCCAGCACGAAGACGGCGAGCGCCGTGAGCACTCCCCCGATCAGCGCTCCGGACGCGATGGCGAAATAGCCTCCGCCCGTCACGAGCAGCACGACGAGCGCGCCCGTGTATGAACCTGCGGAGAAGCCGATGATGTCCGGGGAGCCCAGCGGATTGCGCGTGATCGACTGGAACATGGCACCGGACATGCCGAGCGCCAGGCCGAAGAGCGCAGCCAGCAGCGCCCGCGGAAGTCTCCATTCGCGCACGACGAGCACCGTGCCGCGATCCGCCGTGCCCAGAAGTCCGCCGAGCACCTCGTCCATCGTGAGCTCATAGGTGCCGGTCGTGATCGAGAGCAGCACGCCCAGCAGCGTCAGTGCCGCGATGAGGATCGTGACGATGACGGCCCGCAGCGAGATCGTCCACGACCAACCGGGGCGCTGGGTCACGAGCATCCGCGCGCCGAAATCCACCGGCGACGTCGTCGTGGACACCGTCCTCTCCGCACTCACAGGGCGCTCATCTGTCGGCGACGAGCGAGGATGATCAGAACGGGCGCCCCGATGATCGCGGTGACGATGCCGACCTCGAGTTCTCGCGGCGCCAGGATCACGCGCCCCACCACGTCGGACGCCAGCAGCAGCAGGGCTGCCCCGACCGCGGAGAACGGGATGATCCACCGCTGGTCCGGCCCCGCGAACCAGCGCACGACGTGCGGCACCATGAGTCCGACGAAGCCGATGGGTCCGGCTGCGGCCGTCGCCGCCCCGGCGAGCAGCGTGACCGCGACGATCACGAGCACACGGGTGCGGATCACGCGCGCCCCCAGCGCACGGGCGAGGTCGTCTCCGAGCGAGATCGCGTTGAGTGGTCTCCCGGCCACGACTCCGAGCAAGAGTCCGAGCACGATGGGAATCGCAACCGTCCCCACGATTCCCCAGCCCCTGCCTGCCAGCGAGCCGGCGCTCCACCGCAGCATGTCATCGAAGGAGTCCGGATGCAGCATCGTGATGCCCGACGCGATGCCGCCCAGCAGCGCCCCGAGCGCGACTCCGACGAGGGTGAGACGCACGGGCGTCGCGCCCAAAGAGCCGATTGAGCCGAGCACGTACACGAGCACCGTCACGACAATGGCTCCGAGGAAGGCGAACCACAGATACTGCGAGATCGCGGTGACGCCGAGCAGGCCGATGGCGATCACGACCGCGAAGTTCGCGCCCGCCCCGACGCCAAGGATCCCCGTGTCTGCGAGCGGGTTGCGGGTGAGTGCCTGGATGAGCGCGCCGGCCACGCCGAGCGCCGCGCCGACGATCACGGCGAGCCACGCCCGTGGCATCCGCATCTCGTGCACGATGAACGAGCTCTCCCCGCCATCCGGATGCCACAGCGTCTCCCACACCTCCGCGAAGCCGATCCCGCGCGCGCCCACCCACAGGCTGAGCACGAAGCACGCCGCCAGCAGGATGAGCGCTCCGACCAGGAAGAGCGCACGTGTGAGCCGCACGCGCGGGGCAGCGTGGGTGCTCTCCGGGGGAAGGGCGTCGACAGTCGCCGGTGATGTGAGAGTCATGGTCGGGTCAGAGCCCGAGTGCGGCGAGGCGGTCGTCGTACAGATCCCGACGTGCCTCTTCGTCGCTCGTCGACTCCCATGCCGCGTTCAGCTCTTCCAGCTCCCGCGCGCTGAGGGCCTCGTATCGTTCGAGCCATTCCTCCTGACGATCGCGCCAGTAGCCGATCACCTTGTACTGGCTGGCGTTGAGCCCCCGCTCGTGGCGGAGATGACGACGCGCATCACGCAGCTCACCCGCCTCGCCCGCGACCCACACGTAGGATTCCGCCGTGATCGGCAGCGCGCGCAGCGCCTCGGTCATCGCGCTCGGTCCGACTCCGTTGCCTCGCCCCACGATCCAGCGCACCTGCAGACGCGCACTGTGGATCTCCAGTCGGTGCGACTCTTCGGCGATCTCGACGGCGGCGATCGCGCGAACGCCCGGATCGAACTGCTCGGCGAGCCGTGCGAGGGCGGGGAGCCCCGTGGCATCCGTCACGAAGAACTGCTCGACGGCACCAGCGGGCGGCTCGTACAGACCGCGCGGGTCGCCGAAAGCGACGCGATCGCCCGGCTGCGCCCCCGATGCCCAGGCGCCCGCCCTGCCGTGTCCGTGCACGACGAGATCGATGTCGACCTCGGCCGTGGCAGCGTCATGACGGCGGATCGTGTACGGCTCGACGTGCGACTCCACCCCCTCCGGGTAGTGCCACATCCCCTCATCGTCGATGCGCGGCAGGTGCAGCACCCCCTCCGAGGGGAAGTGCACGCGGACGTACTCGTCACCGATGCCGGTCGTGCGAAACGCGGAAAGGCCTTCTCCTGCGAAGGTGACGCGCACCATGCCCGGCGTGAGCCAGGAGACGCGCGTCACCTCTGCGACATGCAGATCGGTCATCAGCGGGCAGCGTCGACCTTCGCCTGCACCTCGGCGAAGACCGCGTCCAGGGATTCGAGGTTCTCCAGGGCCCAGCCGAACGAGCCCGTCGGCGACTTGGTGATGTACTCGACCACCATGCCGTTCTTCACGGCGGGCAGGTTCTGCCAGATCGTGTTCGCGTCGAGCTGCGCCCGCATCTCGGGGGCGACACCGTTGCGCATGAAGATCAGGTCGGCGTTGGAGATGCGGTCGAGGGTCTCGTACGAGAACCAGGCGGGGAAACCGTCCTTGGTGACCTCATCCGCCTCCTGCTCGCGGAACTTCGCACCCAGATCGCGCAGGATCGGCGTGCTGAAGTGCGTGTCGGCGTACGTTCCCCACTCGTCGGGCTCCGGGCCGAAGACGGTGACGGTGTTGTCGGCGAGGATGTCGGCGTAGGTGGCCTTGATCTCGTCGCGGCGCTTCTCGTACTTGTCGATGAGCGGCTGCAGCGCGTCCTCCTTGTCGAAGATCGCGGCCAGCTCATTCGCCCGGGTGCGCCAGCTCTCGCCGTCGCGCGCGTTAAAGGTGAGGATCGGCGCGACCTTCTCGATCTCGGCGCGCATCGGGTCGTCGAGGGGGAGGAAGTCATTGGTCGCGATGACCAGATCCGGCTTCGCCTTCACGATCGCTTCGAGGTTGAGTTCGTAGTACTCGCCGATCGACTCCGCGCCGCTGTCCGCGATCGCGGTGGTGTATTCGAGAGGGATCGCGTCCCCCGCAGTGTCGGTGAAGTAGGTGTTCACGACGCCGACCGGAACGATGCCGAGGTCCATGAGGGCCGCGGGCGTGTAGAAGTCCACGGAGACGATGCGCTCGATCGTCTCCGGCAGTTCGATCGGGCCGAAATCGCTTTCGTAGATGCGGGACGAGATCTCCTCTGCGGCAGGAGCGGCGCCGCTGCAGGCCGCGAGCGAGAGCGCGGTCGCCGAGGCGACAAGGATGCTGAGGATGCGGCGAGCGCGACGGTTCGGCGCGGAAGCGTGCTGGGACATGGGTCTCCTGGACGGGCATGTGAAGCCGGGCGCCGGAGCGCCGCGAGGCTGGTTAGGGTTGCCTGACCTAAGTTAGTCGAGACCCCGTATCGAAGAGGGGACGAGTTGTACCGCTTTCGGTACTCAACCCGCGTGATTACGGGGAACGCGGGCCTCGCGAAGGTACTCTGCGGGAGTCTGCCCCGTGAGTTCGCGGAAGTGCTCGATGAACGTCGTCGGATTCCGGTACCCCACCAGGCGCGAGACGGCGACGATCGAACGCCCCTGCGTCAGCTCGCGCACCGCGAGCTGGAGCCGCGCCAGGATGCGCCACTGCGTGAAGGTCATCCCCGTCTCCGCCTCGAACTGTCGGGCGAGCGTGCGCGCATGCAGGCCGCACTCGTACGCCCAGTACGCGGTCGTGCGCTTGTCGGCCGGGTCGGCGAGAATCGCGCTCGCCACCCCATGCAGGTGGGCGCTGTGCGGCATCCGCAGCGCGAACGATTCCTGCGGCGCTGGCACCAGGAGATCGAGGATGACCCGCTGCAGCCGCAGACGAGCCGCCTCGTCAAGGTCACCCTGGAGGTTGTGGGTGAGCAGAACGCGCAGCGGTTCGGTCATGGCGACTCCGGTCACCTCCGACGGCATGGCGAGCAGGTTGGACTCCACCGCGGCGAAGTATGTCGCGCGCACCCGCGCGCTGCGCCCCGCGGATGCGGTGTGCACGATCCCCGCCGGCACCCAGACCGCGAGCGAAGGCGGAATCGCCCAGACCCGACCGCGCGCCTCGAGGCGCGCCATTCCCCCATCCGACCAGAGCAGCTCGTGCTCATCGTGTCGATGCTCGGGCCAGGTGATCGGCGCCTCGACATCGAACTCCCGCGTCGTGAGCAGATAGCCCGCCGGGACTCGCGCGGGATCCACGCTTTCGACTCGCATCTACTAAGGCTAGCCTTCGGCGCACATTTCACATCTGTGACGATCGCCACGAAAGTGTTATGTTCGCTGCATGAGCAGTGACGCCGAACCGACGACCACGGGCAACGAACGCGCCCTCGAAGAGGGAATCGTCACCGATCTGCGCGACCGCATGACGTACGGCGGCTATCTCGACCTCGACCGTCTGCTCACGGCGCAGCATCCGGTCAGCTCTCCGGAGCACCACGACGAGATGCTGTTCATCATCCAGCACCAGACCACCGAGCTGTGGCTCAAGCTCGTGCTGCACGAGCTCGGCACGGCGCGCGATCGCCTCGCCGACGACGACCTGCGCGCCGCCCTGAAGCACGTCGCACGCGTCAAGCACATTCAGGAGGTGCTGACGCAGCAGTGGTCGGTGCTGGCGACTCTCACGCCCACCGAGTACGCGGAGTTCCGCGGCGAGCTCGGCAACTCCTCGGGTTTTCAATCGGTGCAGTATCGGGCGGTCGAGTTCGCCCTCGGCAACAAGAACGAGCGGATGCTGAGCGTCTTCAAGACGCACCCTGAGAACCTCGCGCTGCTGACCGCCGAGTGGGAGCGCCCGACCCTCTACGACGAGTTCCTCCGCCTCGTCGCCCGACGTGGCCTGCCGGTGCCGGCCTCGATTCTGGAGCGCGACGTTCGCGAGGCGTACCGCGAGACGCCAGAGCTGGTCGCGGTGATCCGCGAGATCTACGAGAACCCGCGCGAGCACTGGGATCTGTACGAGGCGTGCGAAGAGCTCGTCGATGTCGAAGACAACTTCCAGTTCTGGCGCTTCCGCCATCTCCGCACCGTCACCCGCACGATCGGCATGAAGAAGGGCACCGGCGGTTCGAGCGGGGTCGATTTCCTGCAGCGTGCGCTGTCGCTGACCTTCTTCCCTGAGCTGTACTCGGTGCGCACGGAGATCGGAGCGTCATGACGACGTTCGCGGTGACCTACTTCGACGGCACAACCTGGCGCGAGGGGGTGCTGGCAGTCGAAGAGGGGCGTCCCGTCCTGCGCGATGAGGCGGCGGATGCTTCGCTGCCGCGCTTCCCGCAGGCGATCGTCGGCGGTTTCACAGACCACCACGTACACCTGATGCTCGTCGACCCCGCGCCTCTCGCGCACTCGCGTCTGGGCCGCGTCCTCGACCTCGGCGCTCCGTTCGCCCGGCTGCGCGAGTGGGCGCCGAAGCTCCCCGTGCAGATCGACTTTGCCGGGGCCTTTCTCACACCTCCCGGCGGCTACCCCTCCGACCGCTGGTGGGCGCGCGAGGGTTCGGTGCGCGAGATCGCGGATGCGGATGCCGCGGCGCTCGCCGTCGCCGAGATGGTCGACGCCGGAGCATCCTGCATCAAGGTCATGAGCAACAGCGAGGCAGGACCCGTCTTCGCGGACGATCTTTTCGCCGCAGTCGTCGCGTCCGCGGCGCAACACGGGATTCCCGTCTACGCCCACGCCGAGGGCCCTGGCGAAGCCGAGCGCACGGTGCAATTGGGCGCGACGACGCTCGTGCACACCCCCTTCACCGAACGACTCGACGACGACGAGATCGCACGGCAGGCAGCATCCGCCGCCTGGATCACGACCCTTGCGATTCATGAGGGCGAGCCGCTGGCCATTGCGATCGACAATCTCCGACGCTTCGCTGCGGCGGGCGGCACCGTGCTGTACGGCACCGACATGGGCAATGGACCGACGCCCATCGACCTCCGCGCCGAGGAGATCGACGCCATGCGCGCGGCAGGCATCGAGGGTGCCGCGCTCCTCGCCGCCCTCGCCCCGATCGACCCGCGCACGCCGGGTGCTGTGCTCCTTGCCGCACCCGCACCGACCGATGACTTCGACCCTCTCGCCACCAGGCCGCTCACCGCCGACGACCTGTGTGCCCCCGCTGAACTGGAGCCCCGATGACTGACCTGCTCGACGCCGCTCGCACGCTCGACGCTGCCGATCCGCTGCACGCGCACCTCAGCGCCTTCGCAGATGCTCCCGGTGTCGACGCCTACCTCGACGGCAACTCCCTCGGACGCCCGCTCCGCGACACCGCCGAGAAGATCGCCGCGTTCGTGCGGCACGACTGGGGCACACGCCTGATCCGCTCATGGGACGAGCAGTGGATGGACCTGCCGATGGTGCTCGGGGACCGCATCGGCGCCGTGGCGCTGGGCGCCGCGTCCGGCCAGACCGTCGTTGCCGACTCGACGAGCGTGCTCATCTACAAGCTCATGCGCGCCGCTGCGGGGCATGACGCGAGCCGCACCGAGATCGTGATCGAGCGCGGCAACTTCCCCACCGATCGGTTCATCGCCGAAGGCGTCGCGGCCGAAGCGGGCATGACGCTGCGCTGGCTGGAGCCGGATGCGGTTCGCGGTGTGACCGTCGACGACGTGGCATCCCTCCTCTCCGAGCGCACCGCACTCGTCGCCCTCAGCCACGTCGACTACCGCTCGGGCGCCCTCGCCGACATGCCCGCGATCACCGCGACCGTGAAGAACGTGGGTGCGCTGATGATGTGGGACCTGTGCCACTCGGTCGGCGTGATCCCCATGCAGCTGGATGCCTGGGGCGTTGACCTCGCGGTCGGATGCACCTACAAGTACCTCAACGGCGGTCCGGGCTCCCCCGCCTTCGCCTATGTGCGGCGCGAGCTGCTCGGCACGCTGCGCCAGCCGATTCAGGGCTGGTGGGGCGCCGCCGACATCTTCGCGATGGGCCCGGAGTACGCGCCCTCCGCCGACATCCGTCAGCTGCTCAGCGGCACCCCGCCGGTCATCTCGATGCTCGCGATGCAGGGGATGCTCGACCTCATCGACAGCGTCGGCATCGACGCTGTGCGCGCGAAGTCGATCGCCCTGACCGACTTCGCAGTGCGCGCCTACGATGAGGTGCTCGCACCAGCCGGTGTGCGACTGCTCAGCACGAGGGATGCCACGCAACGCGGCAGCCATGTCACGATCGGCCACCCCTCCTTCCGTGAGGTCACCCAGACCCTCTGGGCCGACGGCGTGATCCCGGACTTCCGCTTCCCCGACGGGATCCGCCTTGGTCTCTCCCCGCTCAGCACCTCGTTCGAAGAAGTCGCCCGCGGGGTGCTCGCCGTGCGCGAGGCGATTGATGCCCGATAGCCACGGCTCTCCGGCGGCCACGGTTCTCGATGATCTCGACGCCCGCCCCGGCAGCACGACCTCCCTGCTGCGCACGATCGTCGGCCTCTACCTGCGCCCGCTGGACGGTCGGATCAGCGCGTCCGCGCTCGTTCAGCTCGCAGCCGATGCCGGCATTCCCGCGCCGCGTGCCCGCACCGGCATCACTCGTCTGAAGCAGAAGGGGCTGCTGCTCGCGGACGCGGGCGACTACGTGCTCGATCCTGCGGCTCTGCCGATGCTCGAACGCGGCGACCGTCGCATCTTCGAGATGCGGCAGATGAGCGCCGGCGATCCGTGGTGTCTCGTGTCCTTCACCGTTCCGGAGTCGCGACGCGACCTGCGCCACCAGTTGCGGCGACGCCTGCAGTGGATCGGATGCGGCGCCGTCGCGCCCGGACTCTGGATCTGCCCCGATCATCTTGCCGTCGAGGTCGAGCAGATCCTGGAAGAGCTGGATGCTCGCACCTTCGCCACCCTCTTCCAGACCGAAGACCCGCGGCCGGGAACACCGCTCACCGAGGCCGTGACGAAATGGTGGGACCTCGACGCCCTACGCGCCGAGCACGAGCGATTTCAGGCCAGGCTCGAATCGCTCGACAGGGGCACTGCTTTTCACTCCTATGTGCACCTGATCGACAGCTGGCGCGTTCTGCCCTACGTCGATCCCGGCCTGCCGTCGTCTCTGCTTCCGGCAGACTGGCCCGGCATGCACAGCTTCACGCTCTTCGAGAAGCTGTCGTCGCGCTGGGCCGGCGCCGCCTGGAGTCACGTGCGCGCGGTCACGAGTCACTGAGAGCGTGCGCGGGCCCGGAACTCTGAGGGCGTGCACCCCGCCCAACGACGGAAGGCGAGGGTGTAGCCGTTCGGGCTGAACCCCACGGCACGGGCGATCAGCGCGACTGGCTCGTCGCCGAGCAGCCGAGCCGTGGAGAGCTCGAGACGGAAGCAGGTCGTCCACTCCGAGTACGGCCGCCCGGTCTCGGCGAGGAACGCCCGTCGGATGCTGGCGGTGGAGGCGTGCAGCTTCGCCGCCCAGTCTTCGAGGGAGAGCAGATGCGCCGGCGCCACCCGCAGATACTCCATGATGGGGTGCGTCAACGGCCCGACGGGCAGCCGCAGCCCCTCGCGCAGCACAGGAGCGTCGCAGACGGCGTCGGCGATGCGGCGCTCGCGCTGTCTCGTGCGCGCGGGATCGTGGTCTCGACCCCAGGCGAGGATCACGGCGCGCAGCTCGGCATCGATCGGAATCCCGCGCACCCCGGTGTGCGAGAGACACGCAACGGCGGCGTCATCCAGGATGTCGACCGCAAGCGGCAGCAGGTCGGTCCCGAAGCGCCCTTCGTGCACGACGTGCGGGGGGACCCAGACGCCGTGGGTCGAGTCGAAGGGGTGTTCGCGCCCGTCGACGACGAGCACGCCGGACCCGACGATCGCCGTGACGAGATGACCGTAGGAATGGCTGTGGGCCGCGTGCCCCCAGTCTTTGAGGTCGCCGAAGTCGGAGGCAGCCGGCGGTGGGGACGGCGCAGCGGCGGGGATTGAGCGGAGCAAGGGACACCTCGATCGCTGAGTGTGATTCAGGGCAACTTAGGTAAGCCTACGCTCATTCAATGCCCTCTCTCCTCGCGTCCTCTCCGGTCGCCTCCCCGGAGGACGCGCTCCGCATGGCCCTGCGGGACACCGTGCAGACCGGCGCCCGCCGGCGTGTTCTCGGTCTCGTGGCGCTGCTGGTGCTCAGTGTGATCGGGATCGTCCTCGGTCTCGCGCTCGGCGCGCGCGACATCGCGCCGTGGACGGTGATCGAGGCGCTTCTCGGGGCCCGTGCCGACGGCGAATACGAGGCGCTCGTCATCATGACCGAGCGGATGCCGCGCACCCTCCTCGCCCTGCTCGTCGGTGCGTGCCTGGGCTGCTCGGGCGTGATCATGCAGGCACTCACACGCAACCCTCTCGCCGACCCCGGCATTCTCGGAATCGAGCTCGGCGCCGCCTTCGCAGTACTCCTCGGCATTCTCTTCGCCGGAGTGCGCGGCGCCTCCTCCTACTTCTGGTGGGCCTTGGCCGGATCCGCGGTCACCGCCGTCATCGTGCTGCTGATCGCACGACTCGCGAGCTTCGCTGCGAGCACCACGATCAGCCTGGTCATCGCCGGCGCCGCGATGTCGGCGATCCTCGGATCCCTCATCACCCTGCTGATCATCCGCGACACCGCCGTCTACGCGCACTACAACTACTGGTCGGTCGGCCAGCTCACGGGACGCGGCGGCGTGATCGACGAGATCTGGCCTTTCGCCGTCATCGGGCTTGCCCTCGCGCTCGTGCTCGGTCGCGCCCTGAACGCGCTCGCGCTGGGTGATGAGGTCGCCGCAGGACTCGGAGTCCCGGTCGTGCGCTGGCAGCTCTTCGGCGCAGGCGTCGCCGTGCTGCTGTGCGCGGCAGCCACGGCCGCGGTGGGCCCTGTCGCCTTCGTCGGACTGCTCGGTGCGCACACGGCGCGCCTGCTGGTCGGCGCGGACCACCGCTGGCTGCTGCCCTACGGCACCCTGTGCGGTGCCGTCCTCCTCCTTTTCGCGGATGTCGCCTGCCGTCTCCTCCCGGGAAGCGGTGAGCTGCAGGTCGCGATCGCGACGGCCGTGATCGGTGCCCCCGTCTTCGTCATGCTCGCCCGCGGTCGGCGGGTGATCCCGGTATGACAGCTCTCGACGCGCCTCGCGTTCTCGCTGCCACGGAGGACGGCACGCTCCTGACCCGCCTCCGCATCGCGCGGAGCGCAGCCCGACGACGATCCGCCGCTGTAGCGATCGTCCTGTTCACTGTGCTGGTCGCGCTCCTTGTCGTCGAGGTGCTCGTCGGAGGATCCGCGGACGTGCCGTTCGACGAGATCCTTCCTTCGGCGCTCGGATTCGGTGACGGTCTCTCGGCCTACGTGATCCACGAGACCCGCGTTCCCCGCGCCCTCACGGCCGCTCTCGCCGGCGCGCTGTTCGGCCTCGCAGGGCAGATGTACCAGCGGCTGGTCGGCAACGTGCTGGCCACCCCCGACATCCTCGGCATCTCGGCAGGTGCCGCCGCCGCCGCAACCGCAGTGATCACGCTCGGAGTGATCGGAATCGGCGTACAGGTGAGCGCCGTACTCGGCGCCGTGGTCGCCTCGACGCTCGTCTTCCTGCTCAGCTGGCAGGGCGGGGTCAGCGCGTACCGGCTCGTTCTCGTCGGAATCGGCATCGGCGCCTGCGCGAGCGCGGTCACCACCTATCTCGTCACGCGCGCAGACGAGATGAGCATGGAGCGCGCCCTGCGCTGGATCATCGGCTCACTCAGCGGATCTGACTGGGCCGGCGTCGCTGTTCTCCTCGCCACGGTCGTCGCGGGCGGCATCGCCGCTGCGCTGCTCGCACCGGCGCTCGGCACCTTCGCTCTGGGCGACGAACTGGCGGCGGGACTCGGCACACGGGTGACGCGGGTGCGCCTGGCCGCGCTTCTCCTCGGTGCCGCCCTCGCCGCGATCGCGACGAGCATCACGGGGCCGATCGGATTCGTCGCCCTCGTCTCGGGACCGATCGCCGCACGCCTGTCCGGCCGGTCGGATGCTCCCGCCACAGCGGCGCTCGTCGGCGCCGTCGTCGTCACCGCAGCCGACCTCGTCGCCCAGACCGCGCCGTTCATCTCTCCGGCACCCACCGGCAGCATCACGGCCGTGATCGGCGCCCCCGCACTCGTCTACCTGCTCATCCGTCGTCGGAGGACCTCATGACCCGCGTTCTGCCATCCGCCGCACGGCCCTCCACCGAGGCCACGGTCGACTCCCCCGCGGCACTCCGTGCCGAAGGCATCCGACTCGGCTACGACACGCGCGTCGTGATCGACGGCATCGACGTCGCCTTCCCGCAGGGATCGATCACAGCGCTCATCGGACCGAACGCCTGCGGCAAATCGACTCTTCTCAAGGGGCTCTCCCGTCTGCTGCCCCCGCAGTCAGGGTCGGTGCTGCTCGACGGGGTCGATCTGCACACGCTGCCCAGCCGCACGGTCGCGCAGCGTCTGGGTCTGCTGCCGCAGAGCCCCCTCGCCCCCGAGGGAATCACCGTCGCCGACCTCGTCGCGCGCGGCCGGCACCCGCACGGTCGGCTGCTGCGCCGTCCAGCGCACGATGACCTCGCGATCGTCGCCGAGGCGCTCACGGTCACGGGCATCGCCGACCTGGCAGAGCGTCCCGTGGATGCGCTCTCCGGCGGGCAGCGACAACGCGCCTGGATCGCGATGGCGCTCGCCCAGCAGACACCGCTGCTGCTGCTCGACGAGCCGACGACCTTCCTCGACATCGCCCACCAGATCGAGGTCCTCGACCTGCTCGCCGACCTCCGCGACACCCGCGGCAAGACGATCGTCATGGTGCTGCACGACCTCGAGCAGGCGGCCGCCTACGCCGATCAGCTCGTCGTCGTGAGCGACGGACAGATCGTCGCGCACGGCGATCCATCGGCCGTGCTCACGGAAGAGCTCGTCTTCGACGTCTTCGGGCTGCGGTCCCGGATCATCCCCGACCCCGACACGGGAACACCCCTTGTCCTTCCGCGCGGCCGACATGCGCTCGCGCGACTCACCACCACACCGTCACAGGAGAACCGATGAACATCCCGTCCCGCCCCGCTCTGCTCCGCGTCAGCGCTGTAACCCTCGGCCTTGTGCTCGCCGGTGGAGCCCTCGCCGGGTGCAGCGCCGATCGCACGCAGGCCTCGACCAGCACATGCGGCACTTTCCCGTACACGCTGGACCACGCGTTCGGCACCGTGACGCTGGATGCTGCCCCGAAGCGCGTCGCTGTCGTCACCGACGTCGATCTCGACATCGCTCTGGCCCTCGGAGTGGAACCGGTCATCTACCCCGGCTATGAACTGGGCGCCTGGCAGCAGGAGTATTTCGACGAGAACGGCATCGAGCTCGACAGCTACGACCCCGCCGATGGCATCGACTTCGAGGCCATCGCCGCGTCCAAGCCCGATGCCATCCTCGCGACGAGCGGGTGGAGCCTCGACGAGGACTACGCCAAGCTCAACGCGATCGCCCCCGTCATCGCGTACACCTCAGACAACGGTCTCGACTCGATGACCTGGATCGAGCGCACCGAACTCGCGGGCTGCGCCCTGGGGCTCGGGGATGAGGCGGATGCCGCCGTGTCGGCCGTGACCGACGCCTTCGCCGATGCCGCCGCCGAGCATCCGGAGTTCGCTGGAAAGACCATCACCTACGCCGTCATCCACCCCGACCAGATCACGTACAGCTCCTGGGAGGGCAGCGACGTGACCTTCTTCACCGACCTGGGCTTCGTGCTTCCGCCGGAGGCATCCGAGTTCACCGGAGACACGACAGGGCTCAGCAAGGAGAACGTCGACAAGCTCAACGCCGATGTGCTCGTCGTCGGATTCCCGTTCGGGGATGAGGGGATGCTCAGCCGCGATCAGCTCGAATCGGATGCGCTCTTCCAGAGCCTGCCCGTCGTCAAGGCCGGTGGGTACACGGTGATCGGCGACGACGTCGCCTCCCCCATCGCCTACCCCTCGCCGCTCGGCCTGCCCTGGGCGTTGAAGAACGTGCTCCCCTTCCTCGCCGACGCGGCGTCCTGACACCTCCACGAGAAGAGAGACGTCTTCATGGCACGCAGCATCCGCCCCTCCACGATCGAGCCGATCACGCTCCGCGAGCTGACAGTGCTCGACTCCTTCGACATCTCGTCGAGCATGCGTCGGATCGTGCTCGGCGGTGAGCAGCTCGCAGACTTCCGCCGCGACCCCTTCGATCTGCCTGCGCTCGTCAGCCAGGGGTTCGACGATGAGATCAAGGTCTTCTTCCCCGACCCGCTCACCGGCGAGCTCCATCTGCCCATCCAGCGCGAGAACGTGATCGAGTGGCCGCGCGACCCTCGCCCTGTCGCACGCACCTACACGGTGCGCGCGATCGACGGAGAGAACGCACGCCTCGAACTCGATTTCGTGCTGCACGGCACCGGCGTCGCCTCGACCTGGGCCCGCGGCTGCGAGGTCGGCGACCGCGTGCACATCGCTGGACCCAAGATGTCGCTGCTGCACCCGGTGGGCGCGGACTGGCTGCTGATCGCGGGCGATGACACCGCGATCCCTGCGATCGCGCGCTGGGTCGAGGAGCTTGCCCCCGACGTCACCGCGGAGGTCTTCATCGAGGTGAGCGGACCCGCCGATGAGCAGCCGATCGACGCGCACCCCGGCGTACGCATCACCTGGGTGCATCGCGGTCCGGTGGCGGCGGGCACGACGACGCACCTCGCGGATGCGGTGCTGCGCACCCCGTGGCACGACGGCACTCCTTTCGCGTGGGTGGCCGGCGAGACGCTCGCGATCAAACCGATCCGGCGCTGGCTGCGCGAAGACAAGGGCCTGCCGCCCGAGCGCGTCGAGGTCACCGGGTACTGGCGTCGCACCGAGGTCGACGAGATCGAGGGCACGGGTGGATTGCCCGACCCCGACAGCGAGATCGACGATGTCGAGCGGATGCACGAGCTGATCGACCCCGTCCCGTCGCGCGCGATTCGCGTCGCCGCGACGCTCGGTGTCGTTCCGGCGATCCGTCGCGGCCATACGACGGCATCCGCGATCGCCGAGACGGTGGGCGCCGACGCGGTCGCGCTCGGCAAGCTGCTGCGCTACCTCAGCACGATCGAGGTGCTGGAGACTCTGCCCGACGGCGGCTACGGCCTGACCTCGCTGGGCTCCGCGCTGGACGATGAGGAGGCGATCGACCAGCTCGATCTGCGCCATCCTCTGGGTGGGTTGATCCGTGTGTTCGACGCACTCCTCGATACCGTCGAGGGCGGCGCACCCGTCGCATCCCGCGTGTTCGGCGGCACGATCGACGAACTGGGCGACGCCTCACCCGCCGTCGCCGCCGCGCACGAGGAGCATGCCGTCGACGAGCTGGAGTGGCTGCGCCCCGCGTTCGCACGGGCGTACTCCTTCGCAGCGGGTGAGCGCGTCACCGCAGGCGGCGCGGGAGCGGCGACGCTGCTCGCCGACGCGCTCGCTTCGGCTTCACCTCCGGCTCTCTCCCTCATCGTCCGCCCGTCGCGCGCCGAGGCCGCTCTCGCCCTGATCGACGAGCGATCCCGACCGCACGTCACGATCCACCCCGGCACGGTGCTCGGCACCTGGCCCGAGGCGGAGACCGTGATTCTGGGCAGCGCGCTCGCGGTGCTGCCCGACGCAGATGCCGTCCTCACGCTCCAGCGGGCGCACGCCGCGGTGACCCCCGGCGGACGGATGCTGGTCGTCGAGCACCTTCTCGAAGAAGCAGAGATCGATGATCACGACGCGGCAGAAGACCTGCAGCTCTACGGCCTGTACGGCTCTGGCTTCCGTACACGCGAAGAGGTCCTGTCGCTGATCGAGCGCGCGGGACTCACGGTCGCCACCGAGACGGTGATCGGCTGGGGCGAGCCCGTCTTCGAGATCGCTGGCGGGTAGGCGGCGCCTTCGCCGAGTGGTGTTCACCCGCGCAGAACGACCAGCGCGTGAACACTGCTCGGCAACTCAGGACGTGCGGGGTCGGCGACGGGGAGCAGCCGGCCCCGCCGGATACGATCGAAGGGTCTGCTCCCACAAGGAAGGCCGGTCGATGACCCCCACCCCCGCAGCCCTCAGCCACGCCGAAGACCTCGCGGACTTCGTCGCCGCATCGCCCTCGAGCTACCACGCCGCGGAAGAGGTCGCACGCCGCCTCGAAGCCGCCGGCTTCGTCCGTCTCGACGAACACGACGCGTGGCCGACGCAGGCCGGCGGGCGCTTCGTGGTGGTTCGCGATGGCGCGGCGATCGCCTGGGCTGTGCCCGCGGAGGCCACGGCGACGACCGGCACGCGCATCTTCGGCGCGCACACGGACTCCCCCGGGTTCAAGCTCAAGCCGCAGCCGACGACCGGTCACAAGGGCTGGCTGCAGGCCGGTGTCGAGGTGTACGGCGGCCCGCTGCTGAACTCGTGGCTCGATCGCGAGCTGCGCTTGGCCGGGCGCCTGGCGATGGCTGATGGCTCTGTCGTGCTGGCCGCGACCGACGCGCTGCTGCGCCTGCCGCAGCTAGCGATCCACCTCGACCGCGGCGCGAACAACGGCCTCTCGCTCGACAAGCAGTTCGAGACCCAGCCGGTGTGGGGCCTCGGCGATCCGGGCGACGCCGATCTGCTTGCGGAGCTCGCGGATGCCGCAGGGGTCGATGCCGCAGACATCCGCGGCTTCGACGCGGTCGTGGCGGATGCTGCGCCGGGTGCCGTCTTCGGCAAAGATTCGGCGTTCTTCGCGAGCGGCCGCCTCGACGACCTGGCCTCCGTGCACGCGGGCGTCGTCGCGCTGGCAGCGCTGGCCTCGGCGCCCGTCGACGGCGATGTCATTCCGGTACTGGCCGCGTTCGACCACGAAGAACTCGGCTCCGCGTCGCGATCCGGTGCCGCGGGCCCCTTCCTCGAAGACATCCTCGAGCGCATCTACGCCGGCCTCGGTGCAGACATTTCCGAGAAGCACCGCGCCTACGCGGCATCCTGGTGCCTGTCGAGCGACGTGGGGCACTCGGTGCACCCGAACTACGCCGCGAAGCACGACCCGGTGGTACAGCCGCTGCTCGGCTCGGGCCCCATCCTCAAGATCAACGCGAATCAGCGCTATGCCACCGATGCCGTGGGCGCCGCCGCGTGGGCAGGCTGGTGCGAGAGCGCGGGCGTCGCCTCACAGGAGTTCGTGTCGAACAACTCGGTTCCCTGCGGTTCGACGATCGGTCCGATCACGGCGACGCGACTCGGCATCCGCACGGTCGATGTGGGCATCCCGATCCTGTCGATGCACTCGGCTCGTGAGCTTGCCGGCGTGACCGACCTGTACGACCTCGCGCGGGTCGCGGAGGCGTTCTTCACGCGCTGACACCGCAGACAGCCTCGGACGTTCCCACCCGCACGCCCCCGGCCGGTGCCAATATGGGCGTATGAGCGAAACCACCACGGTGCCGTCGACTCTCATCGAGCGCGCCGGGATCGAGATCATCCCCGAGTCCGAACGCACGGCGAAGCCGCGCGATCTGTTCTGGCCGTGGTTCGCGGCGAACGTCTCGGTGTTCGGCATGTCGTACGGGTCGTTCGTGCTCGGGTTCGGCATCTCGTTCTGGCAGGCCACGCTCGTGTCGATCATCGGCATCGTCGTGTCGTTCTTCCTCTGCGGGCTGATCGCCATCGCCGGGAAGCGCGGCTCCGCACCCACCATGGTGCTGTCGCGCGCCGCCTTCGGCGTGCACGGGCAGAAGATCCCGGGCATCGTCTCCTGGCTGACCTCGATCGGCTGGGAGACCTTCCTCGCGATCATGGCGGTGCTCGCCACAGCGACCGTCATCACGCAGCTGGGCGGCGACGGCGACAGTGTCGTGCTCAAGATCATCGCGACGGTCATCGTGGCCGCGCTCATCGTGGCAGCCTCCGTGCTCGGCTATCACACGATCATGAAGATGCAGTCGATCCTCACGTGGATCACCGGCGCGGTCACGATCCTCTACGTGATCCTCGCCGTGCCGCACATCGACTTCGCGGCGGTCCTCGCTCGCCCCGATGGAGGAATCGGCCAGGTCATCGGCGCACTCGTCATGGTCATGACCGGCTTCGGTCTCGGCTGGATCAACATCGCCGCGGACTGGTCGCGCTATCAGAAGCGCACAGCCTCGGATGCCGCGATCGTCGGATGGAACACCTTCGGCGGCGCAATCGCCCCCGTCATCCTCGTCGTCTTCGGCCTGCTCCTCGCCGGCTCCGACCAGGAGCTCATGGATGCCGTCGGCGCCGACCCGATCGGCGCACTCGCGTCGATTCTGCCGGTCTGGGTGCTGGTGCCGTTCCTGCTCACCGCCGTGCTCGCACTCGTCTCCGGCGCGGTGCTCGGCATCTACTCCTCGGGCCTGACGCTCATCAGCCTCGGCATCCGCATCCCGCGCCCTTCGGCGGCGGCGATCGACGGCGTCATCCTGACGCTCGGCACGATCTACGTCGTGTTCTTCTCCGCTGACTTCCTCGGCCCGTTCCAGAGCTTCCTCATCACGCTCGGTGTTCCGCTCGCCTCCTGGGCGGGCATCCTGATCGCTGACATCCTGCGCCGCAGGAAGACGTACGACGAAGACGGACTCTTCGACGCCAACGGCCGTTACGGCGCCTGGGACTGGACCTCCATCGGCACGATGATCGTCGCGTCGATCATCGGCTGGGGCTTCGTGCTCAACGGCTTCGCGGACGCCGCCCCGTGGAACAACTGGCAGGGCTACTTCCTCGGTCTCGTGGGCGGGGCGGACGGCGACTGGGCCTACGCCAACCTCGGAGTCTTCTTCGCCCTGGTGCTCTCGTTCCTCGTGACCTACTTCGCGCGTGCCGCGAAGATCCGAGCGCAGGAGAACGGATGACGAACCCGGTCGTCGAGAACGCGAAGAACCTCGCCGTGTCGGAACCGATCACTCCGCAGCCGTGGCTCATCGTGATCGACCCGCAGAACATCTTCGCGGCCCCGGATTCCGCGTGGGGCTCGCCCTTCTTCGCCGCGGCGATGCCTCAGATCACGCGTCTTGCCGAGGCCTTCGGTGAGCGCGTGCTCGTGACGCGATGGATGCCGACGGCGGATCGCTCGACATCATGGGGGGCGTACTTCGCCGACTGGCCGTTCGCGGATCAGCCCGCGGATGATCCGCTTTTCTCACTGGTGCCGGATGCTGCCGCGCTGAGCCCGCACCCGACACTGGACCTCCCCACCTTCGGCAAGTGGGGGCCCGAACTGGAGGCGATCATCGGCCATGGAGCGCACATCGTGCTGGCCGGTGTCAGCACCGACTGCTGTGTGATCTCCACTGCGCTCGCCGCGGCCGATGCCGGGGCGTACGTCACGGTCGCCGCCGATGCCTGCGCGGGATCGACCGCCGAGAATCACGCGGCTGCGCTCCACATCATGGGCCTCTACCCACCGCAGATCTCACTCAGTGACACCGCGAGGGTGCTCGCGTCTCGCTGACGCGCGCCGCGGGGTCGAACCCCGAGCTCGTCGGCGCTAGCGAGCACGAAGGGCGTCGACGAGCACGGCGGGCGAGCCCTGCCATGCCTCGCCGTGGCCCGGGAGCACCCACGATGCCGACAGATTCTTGAGGCGGTCGAGGGATGCATCCGCGCGGGCGGGGTCGTCCGTGAACGGCGCCGCCTGCGGTCCGAGCTCTCCTGTGAGCACATGACGCGTCGTGAGCGCATCGCCGACGAACAGCGCGTTCACCGCGGGGACATGCACGGCAATGCTGCCCGGCGAATGGCCGGGGATGCCCACGATCACCGGGGAGCCGGGGAGCTCCAGCACATCGCCGTCGGCGACGACGCTCATCTCCTGCACGTACTTCGTACGGAGACCTCCCCTGCTGAGGGCATAGGTGAAGAACGACACGACGCCGGCAAGGGCCATCCGCTCGACGCCCGTCTTCGGCTTCTTGCCCGTGCGCGCACGCTCTTCGTCAGCCTCGTGGATGAACACGGGGACCCCGGCCTCCTGTCTCAGCCGCTCTGCGAATCCGATGTGGTCGGAGTCGCCGTGGGTCAGGATGACTCCGCGCACGTCGCTGAGCGAGCGCCCGATTGCGGCGAGTTCATTGTGCAGATCTTTCCAGTGCCCCGGCAGCCCTGCGTCGATCAGGGTGATGCCCTCGGGCAGGTCGATCAGATAGGACGCGACGATGTCGTTGCCAAGGCGGTGCAGGTGTGGTGCGAGTTTCATCAGGAGCTTTCTGAGCGCGAGGGGATGACATGGCTACGTTAGTTAGCTATCATGGCTACTGTCAATAGCCATCGATGACGAGCCGGAGCACGACGATGCCCACCCCCGACCGCACCTCACGGAGCGAGATCATCGCCGCCGGCCGCGCCCTCCTCGAGAGCGAAGGCCCGTCGAGGGTCACGATGCGAGCGGTCGCCGACCACGTGGGCGTCCGCGCCCCGTCGCTCTACAAGCGCATCGCCGATCGAGACGCCCTCCTCACCGCGATCGTCGAGGACGTCATCCATGACCTCGAATCGGCACTGAACCCGCACACCGGCGACCTGCGATCACTCGCCGTCGCCTTCCGCGGCTTCGCTCACGCGAACCCCGAGGGCTTTCGCCTGCTGTCCACCCCACTGGCACCGCTTGACGCACTCCAGCGCGCAGCAGAACCGGTGATCAGCAGCTGCGCCGCCAAGGTGGGCGAATCCGAGGCAGCCCTACACGCCGCTCGCATGTTCACCGCCTGGGCCACGGGCTTCCTGTCGATGGAGATCGCGGGCGCCTTCCGACTCGGGGGCGATGTCGACGCCGCCTTCGAGTACGCCCTCGCGCACATCATCGCGGGCATCACGGACAGCGAAACCGCGCAGCCCTGCTCGCGGAGTCAGCCCGCCTGAGCGAGAACCCGCTGCAGCGGCTGGTAGTGCTCGATCACCGCGCGCCGATATGCGTCGATGTCGCCGCTGCGCGCCGCGTCGAGCATGTCACCGTGCGCCTTGGCAGTGAGCTGGATGTCGGCAGGCGGAGCGATGCCGAGCTGCGGGAGGACCGCGGTGTGCACATCCCAGAACGCTCCGACGAGCTGCGTCGCGAGGTGATTGGACGCCTCCGCGAACAGCTTCGTGTGGAAGGCGCGATCCGCCTCGAGGAAGTTCTCACCGCGGCTCGCGTTGTCGACCATCTCGTCGACGAGAGCCGCCAGCTCGTTCAGATCGTCCGCGCTTGCAGCGCTGACGGCGGCGACGACACGATCAGCCATGGCGAGGTCGAGGGCGAGGCGCACCTCGACGACCTCGCGCAGTGCATTGAGGGACCCCTCGGGCGCGAGAACGCCGCGGAAGACGAGCGCCTCCACCATGGGATCCAGAGACATGGCGCCGACGTAGGTGCCGTGGCCGTGTCGCACGTCGACGATGTCCAACGTGGAGAGCGTGCGGATCGCCTCCCGGACGGAGGAACGAGACACCTCGAGGATGTCGCAGAGCTCAGCCTCCGTCGGCAGTGGATCCCCCGGGCGGAGCTCGCGCGTGAGGATCAACTGCTTGATCTGATCCGCCGTCGTGGATCGACGCATGCGGGCCTGACGCCCCGGTCCCGTGGTTCTCACGAAATCTCGCTCCTGTATCGATGTGCTTCGCATGATCATCCCACTCTTGTGAATTCTCGATCCACATGTTTATATTACGTCAGACATCTGATGTCTTCAAGAAGTTCTCCCCACACCCAACTGGAGTACACATGTACCGCAACACATCCCGCCGAGGCGCGGGACGTATCGCGATCGCGCTGGCTGGCACCGTTGCCGCCGCGGTTGCACTTGCCGGCTGTGGCGCACCCGCCGCCGAGAAGCCTGCCGACGGTGGCAGCGCAGCAGCAGAAATCGATAAGGACGCCATCATCGAAGCGGGTATCTCCTACTCGCTGAGCGGCAGCTTCGACCCGATGCTCGCATCGGGCGCCGTCACGCAGGCCGTGAACTGGCACGTCTTCGAGGGTCTGGTCGACCTCGACCCCGTGACCCGCGAGCCCTACGCGGCCCTGGCCGCCGAAATGCCCGAGAAGATCGACGACACCACCTACGAGGTCACCCTCCGTGACGGCGCCGTCTTCCACAACGGCGACCCGGTCACAGCAGAAGACGTCGTCTACAGCTACGAGCGCGTCCTCGACCCGGCGAACAACAGCCTGTTCACGAGCTTCATCGACTTCGTCGACACGGTCACCGCCGTCGACGAAGACACCGTGCGCATCACCACCGACTACCCGTTCTCGCTCGTCAACGAGCGCCTCGGCGTCGTCAAGATCGTCCCCAAGGCCGTCGTCGAGGCAGGAGCTGAGGCCTTCGGCTCGCAGCCGATCGGCACCGGACCGTACAGCCTGGTCTCGGCCGTTCCCGACGACAAGATCGTCTTCGAGCGCTTCGACGACTACACCGGCCCGCGCCCCGCGCTCGCAGCCGGCATGAACTGGAACCTGCTCTCGGACGCCGCAGCTCGCGTCACGGCACTGTCCAGCGGCACGATCCAAGCCATGGAAGACGTGCCCTACATCGACGTCGACGGCCTCGCCGCGACCGCCGACGTCGAGAGCGTGCAGTCCTTCGGCCTGCTGTTCATGATGTTCAACACGAAGATGGCCCCCTTCGACGACGTGCGTGTGCGCCAGGCGCTCTTCTACGCACTCGACATGGAGAAGATCATCGGCACAGGTCTGCTCGGCAACGCCGAGGCCGCCACGTCGTTCCTGCCGAAGTCGCACCCGAACTACAACGAGGCATCGACGGTCTACACCTACGACCCGAAGAAGGCCGAGGCGCTGCTGAAGGAAGCGGGCGTCGACGGCATGGACCTCACGCTCCTCACCACCGACACCGGCTGGGTCCGCGAGGTTGCGCCTCTCATCAAGGAGTCGCTGGATGCTGTCGGCATCAACACCACGCTCGACATCGGCCAGTCCGGTGCGCAGTACACGAAGGTCGACGCCGGTGATTACCAGGTCATGGTCGCCCCCGGTGACCCCTCGGTCTTCGGCAACGACCCCGACGTGCTGATGCGCTGGTGGTACGGCGACAACGTGTGGCCGAACACCCGCTACAACTGGGCAGACAGCGCAGAGTACGCAGAGCTCACCTCCCTGATGGACGCCGCTGTTCGCGAGACCGGCGACGCACAGCAGAAGTCGTGGAACGAGGCATTCGACCTCCTCTCCGACGAGGTTCCGCTGTACCCGCTGTTCCACCGCAAGCTGCCCACCGGCTGGGACGCTGACAGCCTTGTCGGCTTCGCTCCGGTTCCGACCACGGGACTCTCGTTCCTGGACGTCGGAGTAGCCGCCAAGTAGTCCCTGCCGGGGGCGCGGATCCCTGTCCGCGCCCCCGGCTTCCTCCCCAGGAAGGCCCGACCTCGTGTCCAACACGCTCAGCCTCATCGGACGCAGACTCCTGCAGCTGCCTCTGATGATCCTCGGCATCACGTTCCTCGTGTTCGTCGTGATGTCGTTCTCGCCGGTCGACCCGGCGCTCACCGCGCTCGGCGAAGGCGCATCGCTGGAGAGCCGCGAGGCATACCGCGAAGCCCACGGTCTCAACGACCCGCTGCTGGTGCGCTACTTCAGCTTCCTCCTCGGCCTGCTCCAGGGAGATCTCGGAACCTACTCCGCCCGTCAGCTCCCCGTGATCGACGAGGTCGCCCGCGCGTTCCCGATCACCCTCCAGCTCACGTTCCTCGGCCTGATCATCGCCGTGATCGGCGCCGCCATCCTCGGCATCGTGGCCGCCGTCTACCGCGATCGCTGGCCCGACCAGGTCATCCGCATCGTCTCGATCGCGTCGCTGTCGACGCCGTCGTTCTGGCTCGCGATCCTGCTCATCCAGTTGGTGACACTGCAGCTGGGGCTGCTCCCCTCCTCGGGCAAGCTTCCCGAATTCAGCGAAGATCCCGCCGGCTGGCTCGCCCGGATGACCCTGCCCGCTCTCGCCCTCGCCGTCCCGGTGATCGGCCAGCTCTCGCGTGTCGTCCGCACCGCCATGGTCGAGGAACTCGATCGCGACTACGTGCGCACCGCTCTCGGCTTCGGCATCCCCCGCCGCGTCGTCGTCGGCCGCAACGTGCTGCGCAACGCTCTGATCACCCCCGTGACGGTGCTGGGACTGCGCGTCGGCTACCTGCTCGGCGGCGCCGTCGTGATCGAGATCATCTTCGCCCTCCCGGGCATGGGAACGCTGATCCTCAACGGCGTCACCAACAACGAACCCAACCTCGTGCAGGGCGTGACGCTCGCGGTCGCGATGGCCTTCGTGGTCATCAACATCATCGTCGACCTCCTGTACGTCCTCATCAACCCCCGAATCCGGTCGGTGTGACATGCGACGCAAACTGACAGAACGCCTCTCCGTCCCCGGCCTGCGCCTGGGTGGGCTCAGCATCAGCGCGAAGGTCGGCCTCGCCGTCGTCGCGCTGATCGCCCTCGCCGCGATCTTCGCGCCCCTGATCAGCCCCTACGACCCGCTCGCCTCCGGCGCACCCGTGCAGCCGCCGAGCCCCGAGCACTGGTTCGGCACCGACCGCCAGGGACGCGACATCCTGTCCCGCCTGCTGTTCGGCGCCCGCTACTCGCTCGTGATCGGCCTGGGCGCGACCCTCGTCGCACTCGCCGCCGCCGCCGTGCTCGGCACGATCGCAGCGACCGCTCCCAAGTGGATCTCCGAGACCGTGATGCGCGTGCTCGACATCGTGATGTCGTTCCCCGGCATCGCCCTCGCCGCCGTCTTCGTCGCTGTCTTCGGACAGTCCCTGCCGGTGCTCGTGCTCACGATCGCCTTCCTCTACACACCGCAGCTGACCCGCGTGGTGCGCGCGAACATCCTCGACCAGTACGGCGAGGACTACGTCTCCGCCGTCCGGGTGATGGGCGCGTCCACGCCGCGCATCATCATCAAGCACGTCGTGCGCAACTCGATCGCCCCCGTGCTCGTGTTCACGACCGTGCTGGTTGCGGATGCGATCGTCTTCGAGGCGTCGCTGTCGTTCATCCAGGCCGGTGTTCCGGACCCGGAGCCCTCGTGGGGCAACGTGATCGCCGCCGGTCGCAACCTCGTGATGAGCGGGGCCTGGTGGGCGACGTTCTTCCCCGGACTGCTGATCCTGCTCACGGTGCTCGCGCTGAACATCCTGTCGGAGAGCATGACGGACGCGATGGTCTCCCCGCGCGCACGTCGCGTGACCGCGGATGCGGCCAACACGGAGGAGTCCACGCACGACCTCGAGACCGCAATGGCGGGCCCCGACGCGACGAACGTGATCACCACGATCGACACGGGCGTCAACGTCACCGTTCCCGACGGCGTGCGCGACATCCTCGTACCGCAGACCTCGGCGGTTCCGCTCGAAGAGCGCCTCGCCCAGCTCCGCGAGACGGAGCTGCAGCGCACCGACCGGATGGTCTACACGGGCGACGCGGCGCCGCTGCTCGAAGTGCAGAATCTGTCCATCGCGTTCCCGCGCCACGGTGACGTGAACGTCGTCGACCATGTCAGCTTCACGGTGCGCCCCGGCGAGACCATGTCGCTCGTGGGCGAGTCCGGCTGCGGAAAGTCGATCACCTCGCTCGCCATCATGGGTCTGCTCGATGCCAAGGCGAAGGTCACCGGCCGCATCCTCTACGACGGCAAGGATCTGCTCACGATGTCGGCGAGCGAGCGCAACGCGCTGCGCGGCCACGACATCGCGATGATCTACCAGGACGCACTCAGCTCCCTGAACCCGGCCATGCTCATCCGCTCGCAGATGAAGCAGCTCACCTCGCGCGGTGGCACCCGCACCGCTGAGGAGCTGCTGGAACTCGTGGGCCTCGACCCGAAGCGCACGCTCGCGTCGTACCCGCACGAGCTCTCCGGCGGACAGCGCCAGCGCGTGCTGATCGCCATGGCGCTCACCCGCAACCCGCGACTGGTCATCGCCGACGAGCCCACCACGGCGCTCGACGTGACGGTGCAGGCACAGGTCGTCGAGCTGCTCATGCGTCTGCAGCGCGAGCTCGGCTTCGCGATGATCTTCGTCTCGCACGACCTGGCACTCGTCGCCGAGCTCACCCACCGCATCACCGTGATGTACGCGGGGCAGGTCGTCGAGCAGGGCACGACGCGTGAGGTGCTCACCCAGCCGGTGCACGAGTACACGCAGGGCCTGCTGGGCGCTGTGCTGTCGATCGAGGCAGGCTCTGACCGCCTGCACCAGGTCACCGGCGTCGTCCCGTCGCCGCGGGACTTCCCGGAGGGCGACCGCTTCGCGCCGCGCTCCTCGAACCCTGCGCGCTACCGCGGCATCACCCCGGTGCGCCGTCAGATCGAGGGCACTGAACACTATTACTCCGCGCATCCCGACGATGCGCCCGTCGAAGCGATCGGGGCCGGACGATGAGCGATGCAGTCATCGAGCTGAAGGATGTGCACGTCCGCTACAAGACGCGCAACTCGTCCCTGTTCCAGCGCAACTACGTCGACGCGCTCGCCGGTGTCTCCCTCACCGTGAAGCGGGGACAGACCCTCGGCATCGTGGGCGAGTCCGGCTCGGGCAAGTCCACGTCGGCGAAGGTCCTGATCGGGCTTGAACAGCCCACGAGCGGCGAGGTCGTCTTCGACGGCGAATCCGTGCGGTCGTTCACGCCGTCGGTTCGCAAGCGTCTGGGACGCATCCTCTCGGTCGTGTTCCAGGACCCCGCCACGGCGCTCAACGCCCGCATGACGGTGCGCGATGCTCTCATCGACCCGATGCAGGTGCACCACCTCGGCACACCGGCGAGCCGTCAGCGCAAGGTGCGCGACCTCATCGGAATGGTCGGGCTGCCGGCATCCGCTCTGGATGCTCTGCCCGGTCAGCTCTCCGGCGGTCAGCGCCAGCGCGTGGCGATCGCCCGCGCCCTGGTGCTGGATCCGCAGGTGATCATCGCCGATGAGCCCACGTCCGCCCTCGACGTGTCGGTGCGTGCGCAGATCCTCAACCTGCTCACCGACCTCAAAGAGCAGCTGGGCCTCGGCATGGTCTTCATCTCGCACGACATCCAGACGGTGCGCTACCTGTCGGATGAGATCGCCGTCATGAACAAGGGTCGCGTCGTCGAGTTCGGCGACGCAGCCCAGGTCTTCGACAACCCCTCCGACGAGTACACGCGCACCCTGCTGGGTGCCGCGCCCTCGCTGCTTGAACCTCACTCCTCGCTCTAGAGATCACACAGGAAAGAACATGACTGCCACCTCTGCCCCCGTCTTCACCGGGGTTGTCCCTCCCGTCGCCACTCCCCTGCTCCCCAGCGGCGAGATCGACCACGCATCGCTCGAGCGCCTGGTCGACTACCTCGTCACCGCGGGGGTGAAGGGCCTGTTCGCGCTGGGCTCGACGGGCGAGACCGCGTACTTCACCGACGCACAGCGCCTGGAGATCCTCACCACGATCAAGAGCGCATCCGCAGGCCGTGCTCCGATCATCGCCGGTGCGATCGACCTCACCTCGGCACGCACGGCTGCCCTCGCACGCCAGCTCGTCGCCGCGGGCGCAGACGCTGTCGTCACCACGACGCCGCTGTACACGCTGAACTCCGTGGCCGAGCACGCCGCGCACTTCCGCACCATCGCCGCGGCGATCGATGCGCCGCTTTGGGCATACGACATCCCGGTGCGCGTGCACTCCAAGCTGAGCCTCGACCTGCTCATGGAGCTCGCCCTCGACGGTACGATTCACGGTGTGAAGGACTCCTCGGGTGACGACGTGGGCTTCCGCCGCCTCCTCGCCGCAAACGACGCCGCCGGACACCCGCTGCAGCTGCTGACGGGCCACGAGATGGTCGTCGACGCGATGGCGCTCGCAGGCGCCGACGGCGTGGTCCCCGGGCTCGCGAACGTCGAGGCCGAAGGCTACGTGCGTCTGTGGGATGCCGCCGAGCGCGGTGACTGGGAGGCTGCGCGCACCGAGCAGGAGCGCATCAACAGCATCTTCGACATCGTCTTCCAGCCCAAGGGCCTCTCGGGCGACGCCACCGGCGTCGGCGCGTTCAAGGCCGCGATGCACGCACGCGGCATCATCGACCACGCGACGATGGCTGCCGGCGTGCAGTCGCTCGATGCGGCTGCCGTCGAGAAGATCCGCGGCATCCTCGCCGCACACGAGCTGCTTCCTGCGGGAGTCAGCGCCTGATGACTGACGTCGTCCTGGCTGTCGATATCGGCGGCACGAAGACAGCTGCCGCGCTCGCTGGCCGTGACGATGTTCCGCTGTTCACCGCGACCGCGCCGACCCCCGCACTGCAGGGACCGGCGGCGGTCGTGGCGACAGTGATCACCCTTGCAGAACAACTCCTCGCTGATGCCGACGGCGTGCGCCTGCGGGCCGTCGGCATCGGCACGGCAGGGGTCGTGGATGCGGCACGCGGCCGCATCGTCTCCTCGACCGACACCTTCACCGATTGGCCAGGAACACCCCTAGCCGATCTCGTGCGTGCGGGCCTCTCCGCCCATCTGGATGCAGACTCCCCCGTCGCCGTGCAGAACGACGTCGACGCGCATGCGGAGGGCGAGTTCCGTCACGGCGCCGCCTCCGGTGCGCGCAGCGCCCTCATCGTCGCGGTCGGCACGGGCGTCGGCTCCGGGCTCATCCTCGACGGGCGGGCCGTGCGCGGTGCGCACCACGTCGCCGGCGAGATCGCGCACGTCCCCACTCCCGGTGCCGAGCATCTGCGCTGTCCCTGCGGTCGCGTGGGCCACCTGGAGGCGATCGGATCCGGCATCGGCATGCACGCCCACTACCTCGCGATCGGCGGATCCCCCGAGATCCGCGATGCCCGCGGGATTGCCGCCGCTGCGGCATCCGGCGATGCCCTCTCGCTCCGCGCGATGCGGGAATCCGCCGCCGCCGTCGGCCGCGCGGTGGCCGGAGCAGCCACGCTGCTCGATCCCGAGCGCATCGTGATCACCGGCGGCGTGCCGCACATCGGCGACGCCTGGTGGCAGCCGATGGAGCAGGCCTTCCGGGCCGAGGTCATCGACGCTCTGCAGACCATCCCCCTTCTTCCCGGTGCTCTCGGCAACGACGCACCGCTGCGCGGCGCCGCCGCATCCGCCTGGGATGCCGTCGACGCCGGAGAGGCCACCCCATGAGATTCACCCCCTCCGAGATCATCGACCGCCTGCGCGGCGGGCTCACCGTCTCCTGCCAGGCGTACCCCGGCGAAGCGATGCGCGACCCGCGCACCATGGCGCAGGTCGCCCAGGCCGCGATCGTCGGCGGCGCCGCCGCGATCCGCGTGCAGGGCATCGCCGACATCCGCGCCGTGTCGGAGCTCCCCGTGCCGATCATCGGCCTGTGGAAGGACGGCGACTCCGACGTCTTCATCACCCCGACGGCCGAACACGCCCGCGCCGTCGCCGATGCGGGCGCCGACATCATCGCGATCGACGGCACCCGCCGCCCGCGCCCGGATGCCCTGACACTCGCCGAAACCATCGCACAGATCCGCGCGCACAGCGACGCGCTCATCATGGCCGACTGCGGCTCGCTCGACGACGCGATCGCCGCCGAAGCAGCGGGCGCCGACATCCTCGGCACGACGCTCTCGGGCTACACCGGTGAGCGTCCGAAGACGGAAGGCCCCGACCTCGAGCTGATCGCCCAGTTCGCGGCGCAGTGCTCGCGCCCGATCGTCGCAGAAGGCCGTGTGCACAGCCCGGCGCAGGCGGCGGCAGCGCTCGCTGCCGGCGCCGACTCGGTGTGCGTGGGCACGGCGATCACGCACCCGTCGACGATCACCTCCTGGTTCGTCGCCGCCATCGCCGAGGGAGCGAACGCATGAGCACGCCCATCATCCTGAGCTCGTACCCGCTCTCCCCCGCGCACGCGCAGTGGGATCCGGCTCTGGAAGCCGAGCTCCTTCCGGCGCTGTTCGCCCTCCCCGGAGTCACGGGTCTCGAAGTCCCCTGGGTCGACGGACTGCATCCGCACGACGAGGCCTGGTTCCTGGCCCACGTCCCCGCAGGCGCGCAGCTCGCACTGACGGCGATTCCGTGGGTCATGAAGAGCTGCGCCGCAGACGCCTCCTACGGCATCGCCTCCCCTGACGAGACCGGTCGCGCGAAGGCCCTCGCTGATCTGCGTCGCGTGGCCGCCGATGTGGCGCGAGTCCGCGCGGAGAGCGCGGCATCCGTCGCGATCGTGACGCTGCACAGCGCACCCCAGAACGCTGCGGCCTACGGGCAGGACAGCATCGACGCGCTCGCACGCTCCCTCGCCGAGATCGGCAGCTGGGACTGGTCAGGGGCGCAACTGGTCATCGAACACTGCGACGCCTTCGTCGCGGGACACGCCGGCGAGAAGCGCTTCCTCTCGATGGCCGCCGAACTCGAAGCGATCGAGGTGTCGAAGGCTCCCGTCGGGATGTGGATCAACTGGGGCCGCTCCGCGATCGAGCTGCAGGACGCCGACGCCGTGACCGCCCAGATCGCGGATGCCGCCGCGAGTGGCCATCTCGCAGGGGTGGCGTTCTCCGGAGCATCCGCCGTCACCGGGGCCTACGGCCCCGCCTGGCTCGACGCCCATCTGCCGATCGCCGAGACGTTCCCCGAATCGGAGTCTCTGCTCGACGCCGCGCACGTGTCGGCGGCCCTCGCCGCGGCGGGCGATGTGCCGTGGCTCTCCGTCAAGGTGGCGCGACGTCCCGATGACGTCACCGTGGACGCGATCGTGACGACCGCCGAGCGCAACCTCGCGATCGTGCAGGCCGCCGCGCTCTGAGCCATCATCGCCCGGAATACCGGCGCTGGCCTCCGCGACGTCTCTCCTGCCACACTGAGTGCGAGGAGGGACGATGACCAACCCCGCGGAGACCACCCAGCACGACGAGCCCGCCGCTGCGACGACGTCGAAGAACCAGAAGCGGCGCCGCCCATGGCACCGCACCCGCATCACGATCGGCGTGATCCTCGCTGTCGGCGTGATCGTGGCTCTGGTCGGTTCGATCACGTCCTGGCCATCAGCGATGCTCATCCGCGCGGTGTTCACGCAGGGCGGTGAGGCGACGGCGGCCGAGATGAAGCGGCATATCCCCGACACCCCCGTCACGGCGACGCTCGACATCGCCTACGGCTCTGACGGCCTCACCGGCGACGACGACACCACGATGGATGTCTTCACACCCGCCTCCGCCACGGAGCCGCTCCCGACAGTCGTGTGGATCCACGGCGGTGCCTGGATCTCCGGGTCGAAGGAAGACGTCGATCCCTACATGCAGATCCTCGCCGGCGAGGGCTACACGATGATCGCCGTGGACTACACGCGCGGCCCCGAAGGCGTCTATCCCCTCGCCGTCCGCCAGATCAACGAGGCCCTCGCGTACATCGTCGACAACGCCGAGGACCTGGGCGTCGATCCTTCGCAGATCGTGCTCGCCGGAGATTCCGCCGGCGCGCAGCTCGCAAGCCAGGTCGCGACGATCGTCACGAACCCCGACTATGCCGCTCTGATGGACATGACGCCCGCGCTCACGTCATCCCAGCTCGTCGCCACCGTCCTCAACTGCGGCGTCTACGACCTCTCTGCTCTCGCGGCGCTCGACGGCATCCTTGGCTGGGGGCTGAAGACGTCGATGTGGGCGTACAGCGGCACGAAGAACTGGGCGGTGGGCTCCACCGGCGCGATGATGTCGACGATCGACTTCGTGAACGAGGACTTCCCCACGACCTACATCTCCGGCGGAAATGGCGACGGACTCACCTGGCTGCAGTCGATCCCGATGGCCCAGCGCCTGGATGCGCTCGGCGTCGACCTGACGACGCAGTTCTGGCCCGCCGATCACGAGCCTGCGCTGCCGCACGAGTACCAGTTCCATCTGGACATGCCGGATGCGCAGACTGCGTTGCAGAAGACCATCGACTTCCTGAACGCTCACACCACACAGCCATAGAGCCCCGTCGTCTGCGCTAGCTTGTCCCCATGGAACTCGGATTGCACATGCGACTGACGGCGGAACAGGCAGCGGAGGTCCTCGCCTGCGCGGGCGACGACGAGGCTCTGGGGGCGGCGCTGTCGGCCCTGGAAGAGAACGAAGAGGTCTACTCGCGGGCGTGTGAGACCGACAAGGCATGGGATCCGATCCACTGCGCGATCGCACCCGAGGGCGATGAGGCCGCATGGCCCGCCCGTGGAGTGATCGGCGGCGCCCGAAAGCTGCAGGAGGATGACGACGAATCCTGGGTGACGCACCTCGATCCGGCTGAGGTCGCGGAGGTTGCCGAGTACCTCGCGGCGCTCAGCGACGAGGAGTTCTCGCGCGCCTATGCCGTCATGCCGGAAGAGCTTCGCAACCCGGAGTACGGCCCCGATGAAGAGGGGTACGCGCTCGGATGGCTCGCCGGTGTACGCACCTTCTTCGCGGATGCGGCATCAGCGAAGGAGCACGTCGTCTTCTCCGTGGGCTTCTGACCCCGTTCCGTCAGGGGCGTACGCGCGCGGAACGACCTTCGAAGCTGACGATGTCGCCGTCGTGCAGCTGCCGTCCGCGGCGACGATCGGCTTCGCCGTTCACCAGAACGTAGCCGTCGATGATGGCCTCTTTTGCGTCGCCGCCGGAGTCGATCAGTCCTGCGAATTTCAGGAATTGCCCGAGGCGAATGACATCGCCCCCGATGGAGACGTCGTCGATCTGCTCTTCGCTGGCCATTCTTGAATCGTATCGGCGATGCATCCGGATGCTGCGCTGTCGCCTCACCACATCGCGCGCACGATGCGGATGATCTCCTCGAGCTCAAGGCCTTCGGCGCGGCCGGCGGCGCTCAGATTTCGGGCCGCAGCCACGACGCTCGCGGGCGTGGATGCTGCACCGCGGCGCACACGCGTCCCGGCACCGATACGCGTGATCAGCAGGGACTCGGACTCCAGCGCCTTGTACGCTTTCGCGACGGTTCCGGGGGCGACCCCGAGGTCAGCGGCAAGCTGGCGCACGGAAGGCAGACGCTCATCGGCCGCGAGCTGGCCCGTCGTGATAAGCCCGCGAATCTGATCATGGATCTGCTCGGCAGGAGTGCCGCCTGCCGGGGTGACGGTGATGATCATGACGTCACGACCGCGGGCTTGCGCACGCTCGCACGAACCGCCGACAGCAGCACGATGAACCACAGCCCCACTCCCCCACCAAGCGCGAGCATCTCCGCGGCGTAGAGCGGCGCGGAGAGCGCTGCGAACGGCGTGCCGACCTCAATCGGGCCGGCGGGTGAGGAACCGATCCCGACTCTGAGCCCCGCTGTTCCGGCCAGCCCGCCCAGCACGCCCGCAAGATGGCACAGCAGCGCGCCGAGAGCGACGGCCATGATGTTGCGGCTGCGGACTCCGCGACGAGCGATGTCGAGCTCAGGGTCCGAGGCAAGGGGCGGACGCGCGACGACTCCGAGAGCCAGCGCCGTGAAGACAAGCACGCCGGCGATGAGGACGAGACTCGTCGTCGAGTAGTACCAGCCGTAGATCCAGGTGCTGGCGGTCGTGGTGCCGAGCTCGATCTCGAACATGCGCCAGTGTCCCTCCTCGTCAGGGGACGAGGCGAATCCTGCGCTCACTGTGATGATGCCGATCACGGCCAGAACAGACGCACCCGCTATCCACCACCCCCGTGACACGAAGCTGACGATCGTACGACGGGATATACCCGCCGATCCCGTGATCCTGGGGGAAGGCTCCGGCACGGCCAGGAGAAGCAGCATGGGCAGGGCCACAGCAAGCGGGAGGAAGTATCGGCTGTCGATCGCGAACCGAGCCAGTTCGATCGGCAGCGGCCCGATGGGCACTCCGAGAAAGGGAAGCCCGGCCCAGAGCCTGTATGCGAGGAAGGCCACGAGCGGCACACCCGCGGCCACGATGGTGAGAGTACGCACGATCCCCGCCAGCGCGACGTCAGTGCGACCACGAGACACCCACCAGGTGATCCCGATGACTGCCGCCAGGATGACGGCGCCAAAGTACGCGAGAAAGATGAGTCCCACCATTGCCCCTTCGTACCAAGCAACTGACACACTTTGTGTCAGTCAGACGGTACACATCTCGACATGCGACGTCTAGCCTCTCGGTAGAATCGATTCCGATGACTGAAACGATTGAGGGCGAGGGCTGCGGCCCCCAATGCGCCTGCGGCGCGCCCGGACGCGAGCAGTTCCTCACCCTGCAGCCCCGCCCCACAGAGGCAGCCCAGGCTTCGCAGGCCGGCAGCACCCATTCGGTCGAGCAGGTGCAGATCCCCGCCGGCACGTTCCTGATGGGCGACTCGTCCGGCGACCGCAATCCCGGCGATGGCGAGACCCCGCTGCACGAGGTCACGATCGATGCCTTCTCGATTGACGCAACGTCGGTCACCAATGACGCTTTCGCGGCCTTCGTGGCCGCGACCGGGTACCGTACCGAGGCAGAGACGTTCGGCTTCTCTGCTGTCTTCCACCTCGCACTCGCCGCTCCGCAGGAAGACATCCTCGGCCAGCCCCCGGGAACGCCATGGTGGCTCGGCGTGCGCGGCGCCGATTGGGCGCACCCCGGCGGCAGCGAGTCGTCGATCGAAGGACTCGGCGACCACCCTGTCGTCCACGTGAGCTGGAACGACGCGGTCGCGTACTGCGAGTGGGCGGGGCGCCGCCTGCCGACGGAGGCCGAGTGGGAGTATGCCTCCCGCGGCGGGCTCCATGCCAAGAAGTATCCATGGGGCGACGACGAGGTCGACGACGGCGGATGGCGCGTCAACATCTGGCAGGGAACCTTCCCGCGCGAGAACACGCTCGACGACGGCTTCCTCACCACGGCCCCCGTGCGCACCTTCGAGCCCAACGGCTACGGCCTGTGGCAGACCGTCGGCAACGTGTGGGAGTGGTGCGCTGACTGGTACGACCCCACCTACTATGAGCGTTCCGAATCCGCGAACCCGACGGGCGCAGCATCCGGAACTTCCCGCGTC
Source organism: Microbacterium sp. GW823-FHT02G05 (assembly GCF_058797175.1). Classification (NCBI taxonomy): domain Bacteria; kingdom Bacillati; phylum Actinomycetota; class Actinomycetes; order Micrococcales; family Microbacteriaceae; genus Microbacterium; species Microbacterium sp. GW823-FHT02G05. The sequence continues at coordinate 1,253,738 of NZ_JBXAJK010000001.1, read as the reverse complement.
CTGCGCGGCGGCAGCTTCCTCTGCCACATCTCCTACTGCAACCGCTACCGCAACTCGGCGCGCTCGCAGAACACCCCCGATTCCTCCATGGGCAACGCCGGTTTCCGTACCGTCGCGCTCTGAGGACCACCCGATCGGAGACCCATGTCTGACCGCCGATTCCCGCAGGCCGTCTACCGCCACGGCACCGAGCCCGACGCGCGCTTCACGTTCGCGAACGAGCGCACGTTCCTCGCGTGGACCCGCACCGCGCTCGCGCTGATCGCCGGTGGCGTCGCTCTCGAACTGCTCGGGCTCGATCTGCAGCCCGATCTGAAGTTCGCGGCCTCGCTGGTGCTGATCATCGCCGGGGTCATCACGCCCGCCCTCGCCTGGTTCAGCTGGATCCGCAGCGAGAAGGCGATGCGCCTGAACACCCCCCTGCCGGCGTCGCTGCTTGCCCCCGCCGTGGGCATCGCCGTCACCGTCGCGGGCGTCCTGATCGTCATCGCCACCCTGCTCTGATGGCTCTCTACGACGTCGGCCTGCAGCCCGAGCGCACCGAGCTCGCCTGGCGCCGGACGGCTCTCGCCATCGCTGTGGGATCGCTCGTGAGCATGCGGATCCTGCCGGTCATGCTCGACTCGGCGCTGTGGATCATCGCGGGAGTGATCGGGCTCATCGTCGCCGCGCTGCTGTGGGTCGCCGCACGGGCCCGCTACCGGGCAGCGTATCGGGCGCTGGAACCGGTGGAGGACGCCTCTCGGCTGCCCGACGCGCGGCTGCTTCTCGCGAGCGTGCTGTTCTCAGTCGCTGTCGGTGCCGTCGCACTCTTCGCGGTGGTTTCGGCGGCAACGGGGCTCTGATCTCCGGAGCGAGCGCGTGCCCTAAGGCGCGTCGTGAAAGAACAGCCGATCGATGATGTCGCCCGGCACCGCGGTCTCCGCGACGATCTGCTCCAGCAGATGCCCGATGCTGTCCGCGACGACAGTCGTCTCCTCGAACTCGGGCTCTTCTCCGTAGACGACAGCGCCGTCAGAGCGAACGGCCAGATAGGCGTACGCGCCGCCAACCGACTGGAGGATCGGCAGATGCGCCCGCCAGAATGCCGCCACCGCAGCGAGGCTCTCGGGACCATCGGCCGCGTCCCTGCTGAGCAGCTCGAACTCATCCCAGGCGAAACCGTCTGCGTCGGCGCGTGCGTAATCATCGCGGGAGAGGAACCATCTCGTCTCCGCCGCGTTCGACAGCAGCCCGAAGGAGGTCACCCATGCGATGACGTCCGGATGCACCCCCTCGAGGCGCGCCGGCAGGTTCGCGTCTGGCATCGGTGCGGACGCATGCTGCCACCCCGCCGATCGCAACCGCTCCACGACTCGGGACGCGGGCGACGCTGAACCGACGTTCACGCACCCAGGCCCTCGACGGTGTAGTCGCGCTCGATTCCGACCGTGCCCCTCGCCCACTCGCTGTCTGCAGCCCGTTCCTGATGCGCGCGGAACGCGGCAGCATCCGTGAACTCCTCGTCGACCTGCCAGATGAGCGGATCGGCCGTCTGGACGACCTCGAACGAGAGACATCCCGGTTCTTCCCTCGTCAGACGCACGTGCTCGGGAAGGTGCGCGCGCACGCGTTCGATGTCAGTGTCAGTGGCGCAGCGAAGTTGTCCGGTGAGTCGCACGGTGGTCATGCTGCGATCCTCCCACGTCGGCGCCCCCGGATAGGCTGGATTGCACGCCCGGCCGCCCTCCGTGGCGGGAGAGCAGTACCGTGTCAGAGTCCGCGCCCCGAGCCCGCCTCGGCGTCATCGCCTCGGTGCTCTCGTCGACCATCTTCGGCATCGTGTTCGTCCTGTCGGCATCGCTCGATTTCACCGGCAACGTGTTCTTCGGCTGGCGCATCGCCTTCGCCGTCGTCCTGCTGTTGGGCTTCCTCGGCCTCAGCCGCCGCCTGCCCGCGCTCCGCGGGCTTCTGCGACGACTGCGCGGCAACCCGCGTCTGATTCTTGCGCTCGCCGTATCGGCCGCGATGCTGGGCTTCCAGCAGTGGCTCTTCACGTGGGCGCCAGGGGAAGGCCGCGGCCTGCCCCTGGCGCTGGGCTACCTCGTGATGCCGATCGCTCTCGCGCTCACAGGACGACTCCTCTTCCGCGAGCGGCTGGGTCCGTGGCGCATCGCCGCCGTGAGCGTCGCGGTCGTGGGTGTCGGCTACCAGATCTGGCAGTTCGGCGGCCTGTCGTGGGAGACCCTGGCCGTGGCGCTCGGATACCCGATCTACTTCGCTGTTCGCCGTTTTGCGCGGATCGAGGGCAGCGCCGGCCTGACTGCCGAGATGATTCTGATCCTGCCGGTCGCACTCGCACTTCTGCTGATCGACGACCCGACGCTGGCGACGCTGCGTGATCCCGCTTCAGCGCTCAGTCTGAGCCTGTTCGCCGTGCTCGGCGCCGGCGCGCTCGCTCTGTACATCGGAGCGAGTCAGGTTCTCCCGCTGAGCCTCTTCGGCATGCTCAGCTACCTGGAGCCGGTGCTGCTCATCGTCGCCGCGACCGTCGTGCTCGCAGAGCCGTTGTCCGCGCAGGAGCTTCCGACCTACGCCGCGATCGCACTCGCTCTCGTCCTGCTCGCCGGCGAGGGATTCCGACGCCGAGGCCCGAAGACCTCTCTCTGACGCGGATGCGACGACCCGCAGCATCCGCCATCGCGGCTGTCTACTGGATGGGCTGCGCGTGCACGGCGGAGCTCAGATGCGTCCCGTTGAGCTCGAGGTACAGCTGTCCCTCGGTGACCGACAGGGTCATGGTGCTGCGGCGTTCGAGTGCTGCAACCGCGTCGTCGATGAATCCAGGGTCGAAGCTGTGCAGCGTGATGGCCTCGGCATTGTGAATCGTCTTGCCCGTCCACGGAATCACGACCTTGGCGGGGTCGCGGTGCGTGTAGATCGTCGTGCGGTCGGCGAGCTTGCTGCCGTAGTGCAGACGAGTGGCGTCCGGAGCGCCGACCTCGATCCATCCGGTGACCCGTCCGGTGAGATCACGCACCAGGATCGCGGGCTCATCAACCGACGAGATGCCCTCGCTGAAGCCGATACCCTGCTCGTACTCCAGGCAGTACGCCAGCACGCGGGTCATCATGTATGCCGGTGTCTCCGACGGGTGCTGCGCGACACGCAACGTGAGTTCTTCGTAGACTCCACGGTCGACATCGGCGAGATTCACCGTGAACGTGTGGATGGTCGCGCCGATAGCCATAGTCCACGAGCCTACGCGAGGGATCAGCTGGGCAGGTTCCACACCCAGATCAGCAGCATGGTCACACCGAATCCGGCGATCTGGTTGAGCCAGAGGAACCTCTTCCACCCGCGCGTCGCCTGCTCGCATTCCTCGTCGGAGAGAGAGCGGAAGGGCCAGATCGCGACGAGGTACGGCACCACGAGCACGGCCGCCAGCGGGCCCGGCCACGGCGTGAAGAGCATGAGCACGCCTGCCGCAGCATAGGCGATCAGCGCGAACCGGGTCGTGCGCGCCGCGCCCATGACGGTGCCGACCGAGGAGATCTCAGCCGCCCGGTCGGCGGTGATGTCCTGCACCGCGCCGAAGGCATGACTCGCGATGCCCCAGCAGAGGAACGCGACGACGATAAGCACGAGGGGAAAATCCCAGCGCGCTCCTGCAAGGACGAGGCCGTACAGGGCGGGTGAGACGAAGTGCACAGCGCTGGTGAAGGAATCGAGGAAAGGCACCTCTTTCCACCGGAGCTTCGGCACCGAATAGGCCAGGACGAAGAACACGCTGATCACCAGCACGATGCGGCTCGCGGTGTTGCCGACGAGCAGCATCCAGAGCACGAACGGCACGCTCAGAGCGATTGCGCTGATGATCGTCGTGCGGTGCATCCGCGTTCCGAGCACAGCGCCGTGCGCGCCTCCCTTGCGCGGATTGCGCAGGTCGGACTCGTAGTCGAACACGTCATTGATGCCGTACATGAGCAGGTTGTACGGCACGAGGAAGAACAGCGTCCCGACGATGAGATTCGCATCGATCTCGCGCACCGTCATCAGGTAGGCGGCGGCGAACGGATAGGCGGTGTTGATCCAGCTGATGGGACGCGACGCGAGGAACAGCTGACGAATGGTGTCGAGCATCAGGCTCTCTCCTTCTTTCGCGCGGTCTTCTGCGACAGGAGCGCTGCGAGCGCCGGCAGCCCGAAAGCGAGGCAGAGCGGATAGGCGAAGTCTTCGATGGGAGCAAGGCCGATGCGGAGGCCGCTGATGAGGTGCGACGGGTAGGTGAAGAGCCCTGCACTGATCATGACGTTGTCGAAGATGGCGGTGAGGACGAAGAGCACGGCGAATGCAGCGGATGACACGAGCAGGCGCCGCCCGATGCCAGGAACGCGAGCGGAGAGCCCGACGGCGAGCGCGGTCGCGGCGAGGAACGGCACGCTGATGAGCAGGTAGGTCACGAGGCATCCACCCCTCGTCGGCTCCCCATCCTCTCGCCCGCACCGATCAGCACGAGCGTGAGATACGTGAGGAAGGCGAGGAAGAACGGCTCTTCGAGGGGCAGATGAGGAGCGAGGTCGATGCCCAGAAACCACGGACCCGTGCCCTTCACGAACACCCCGGTCGCAATCCCGACGATGTCCCAGAGGAGCAGGAACCCCCACCCGATCGCGAGCAGAAGCAGCGTACGACGGCGATCGCGCCAGAGGGCGAGCCGCCAGCGCGCATCGCAGACGGCGACGCCTGCCGTCGAGACCAGGATCGCTGCGAGGTACAGGCCCGGCATCAGAGCGCGCTCCGCAGCGCGCCGATGCGCCCGGGCGCTGTGTCACCGCGGACGAGCTTCGTGACGATCTCGGCGGAGATCAGGCACATCGGCAGGCCGATACCGGGCGTGACGTCGGCACCCACCCGGTAGAGACCCTCGATTCCCGGAACCGTGTTGCGGTCGCGCAGCAGTGCACTCTGCCGCAGCGTGTGCGCCATCCCGAGCGCGTTGCCCTGCCAGGTGCGCAGGTCGGTCGCGAAATCCTGCGGCGTGATCGTACGGCGCACCACGATGCGCTCAGCCAGATCCGGGATGTCGCACCACTCGGCGATCTGCGCGATCACACGATCGGCCGTCCGCTCGATCTCGTCGTCGCCACCGCGGTCGATGCCGCCTGCCCCGGATTCCGGATCCGCGGGTGCAGGGACGAGCACGAAGAGGTTCGTGTCTCCCGTGGGCGCAACCGAGGGATCGGTCTGCGACGCGGCGCACACGTACAGCGACGCAGGATCGGGGATGTGACCGCCGGCGCGCGTGATCGCATCGAAATTCTGCTGCCAGTCGGCGGTGAACAGCAGTGTGTGGTGAGCCAGCTGCGGCACCTCACCGCGCACGCCGAGCAGCAGAAGCAGCGCCCCGGAACTCGGTGTGCGCTCACGTCTCCGTCCGGTGCTGGCACCGGCGAGAAGGTCCGCTTCGAGGTGGTGCAGATCGGTGGCGGCGACGACGAGGTCAGCGTCATGAGTGGTTCCGTCGGCGAGCTCGACGCCGCGCGCACGACCATCGCTCACCAGCATCCGCCGCACGTCACTGCCCAGGTGCACGCGCACGCCGCGCTCGCGGGCGAGACGCTCCAACGCGGCGACGAACGTGTACATGCCGCCCTGCGGATAGAGCACCCCGTCGTTGAGGTCGAGGTGACTCATCAACTGATACAGGGCAGGCACGGTGTAGGGCGTGCCCCCGAGGAAGACCGCCGGGTAGCCGAGCACCTGGCGCAGTCGCGTGTCAGTGAAGCGGGAGTCGACATGCCGTGCGAGTGAACGGCTCAGCGACGGCACGAGCTGGGGCGCGCTGCGCAGCACGGCGGGATGCCTCAGGCCCGACAGATTCTGATAGCCGTCATAGAGGAAGTGGTCCACGGAGAGGTGGTACGCGTGCTCGGCCGCATCCAGATAGCGATCGATCTTGGCTCCCGCGCCCGCCTCGATCGACTCGAAGAGCGCGATGGTCTGCGCCCGTCCGCTCACGACGTCGAAGGGCGAATGCCCCTCGCTGTACACGCGGTATGCGGGGTCGAGAGCGACCAGGTCGAGCTGCTCCTCTGCGCTCGTGCCCAGCAGCGCGAAGAAGTGCTCGAACACCTCGGGCATCAGATACCAGCTGGGCCCGGTGTCGAAGCGGAAGCCGTCCTTCTCCCAGATGCCCGCGCGTCCGCCGAGCTGATCGCGCGCCTCGTGCAGTTCGACGTCGTGGCCGTCGGCGGCGAGCAGCGCGGCGGTGGCAAGTCCCGACACTCCCCCGCCGATCACGATCACATGGCTCATGCCGCGACCTCGCTCGCCGAGCCGCCGAGAAGCGCGCGCACGGCGATGAGCGCCTTGGCCGAGGTCGGCACCGACGCCCGCTCCGTCGGGTTCGTCTCCAGACGTCGGGCGAGCGCGCTGAACAGCTGGTGCGCGAGGATCACCGCGCGACGGCAGTCCGGCGGAAGGTCGGGAATGACGCGTGCGGCCGCGTTCAGATCCTGTCGGATACGCCGCAGCACCTCTTCGCGCTGGGCCGGATCATCCGCCCCGACGTAGTCACGCCCGAGGACCTGACGGTCGTGCGTGCTGTCGCGGAGAAAGTTGATGTCCTGAAAGGCCGCCCCGAGGCGCCGCGCTCCGGCCGTGAGGTGCGCGGGCGCCGTGCGGGCTCGGTGGTAGCCCGCGTTGAGGAAGACCTGCAGACACATGAGACCGACGACCTCCGCAGAGCCGTAGACGTAGCGGTCGTGCGACGCGGGGTCGTGCGCCGTCACATCGATGTCGGTGCGCATCGAGTCGAAGAACGGACGGATCAGCCCCTCGGTGATGCCGCTCTCGCGCGCGGTCTGCGCGAAGGCGTGGACGATGAGATCGGTGCTGAAGCCGGATGCCACCGCCGACAGGGTCTCGCGCTCCAAGGCATCGATGAGGGTCCGCAGCGCCTCCGCGTCGCGGCATGCTCCGCGTCCAGGCCCGTCCACGATCTCGTCGGCGATGCGCACCAGCGCATAGACGTTGCGCACATGGGGGCGCACGCGCGGGCCGAACATCCGCGTCGCGAGCGAGAACGAGGTGGAGTAATGGCCGATCACCACGGCGGCAGCAGCCGACGCGGTCTCGTCGTAGCGCTCGCTGTCAGTGAGTCTGCGGCTCATGGCACTCGCCCTTCGATCTCGGCGGCCACATCTTCGACGAGCATCACGATCCCCACGGGCAGCTCGGCGGCCTGCGCCCGCGCCCGCTCCAGGTGTCCGCGCAGCAGCACGACGGTCCGTTCCCGGGCACCGCTGCGCTCCAGCATCCGCTGTGCGCGCCGCACCGCGACGGGGCCCGTGTTCGCGAGCGCGAGCGCGCCCTCGACCTCCGGCCAGTCTGCGCTCTCCTGCGCCAGCGCCACAAGGGGCGTGCGCTTACCTTCACGAAGATCTGCGCCGCTCTCCCGCCCGGCCTGCGCGTCGGTGCCGAAGGCCCCGATGAGGTCGTCGGCGAGTTGGAAGGCCACTCCGAGCTCGTGGGCGACCGCGCGCAGGGTCTGCTCTGCGTCCTCATCGGCGCCGGCCAGCGCCGCGCCCGCGCACAGCGGCGCCGTGAACGAGTAGACCGCGGTCTTGTTGGCGGTCATGCCCAGGGCTGCATCGCGGTCTGCGCCTGCGCGGGTCGCGTCTTCCCACTCGCCGGCCGCCGACACGGCGAGCGCGGCATCGAGGTGCGTGGCGAGGCGTGCCCGCACGGGCGCTTCCGCATCTGCGGTGAGGATGGCCCGGGAGGCGGCGTACAGCAGCAGGTCGCCGACGAGGAGCGCGCCCGCGTCTCCGATACGGGTGCTGGCTGCTTCCGCTTCTCCGGCGCTCTGCGCCTGGCGCGCCAGATCCCCGCGCACATTCAGGCGGCCACGGCGGTGGGTGTCCTGATCGATGATGTCGTCGTGCACGACGAAGGCGGCGTGGAGGATCTCGTAGCCGGCGGCAACCCGCCAGAGGCTGTCGGGGACCGGGCTCGACGACGCGAAGGCGCGGAAAGACTCCAGCACCAGGCGCGGACGGAACCGCTTTCCTCCGATGGTTGCTGCGCGCATCTGCTCACGCAGCGCGTGTCCGGATGTCCCGGGCAGCGGAAGTTCGTCGATGATGCGAGAGATCTCCTCATCGACGCGATGGTGGTCGCTCACGCTGCCCATGGCGTCTTCTCTCCTGTAGCGATCTCGTCGAGCTGCCGCGCGAACCACGGGCTGAATGCGAAGGGAGCCGCTCTCACCGCCGTGCGCAGGTTCCGCGGATCAGCCCAGACGAATTCTGCGACCTCGGTGGCGTCGGGTTGCACCGCTGATGTCGCGCGCGCGGCGTACACCGGGCAGATCTCGTTCTCGACCGTGCCACTCGCATCGACAGCCGAGTAGCGGAAGTCGGGGAGCAGTGCGGTGATGTCATCGAGCTCGAGACCGAGTTCCTGACGTGCCCGACGGCGGATCGCGTCCTCCATCGGCTCCTCTGGGCCGGGGTGTCCACAGAAGGAGTTCGTCCACACTCCGGGCCAGGTCTTCTTGGTGAGCGCGCGACGTGTCATCAGCATCCGACCGTTGTCGTCGAAGACATGGCAGGAGAACGCAAGGTGCAGCGGAGTGGTCTCGTGGTGCACCTCGCTCTTGAGCGCTGTACCGATCGGCTGCCCATCGTCGTCCAACAGGACGACGCGTTCTTCGTGACCCATGTGCATCCAATCGCTAGTTTATCTAGCAATATAACCGAACTCGTTGCATGATGAAATACTGAGTTCCGGGAATGCGGGAGGAAGATGTGCGTGAATCCCCGATGGGAGAACGCGAAGCCATCGTCATGGACGTGCTTCGCGCCGTGCGCTCCTTCGGCGACTCTCATGACCGGATGAGCACCGGCATGAAGCTCGGGATGGACATGAACATCACCGATATCGCCGCTCTCCGGCTGCTGATCATGCGTGCCGAGAGCGGCGCGCAAGTCACCCCCGCCGACATCGCCCGACACCTGCGCATCTCGACCGCCTCGACCACCAAGCTGCTCGACCGCCTCGTGGCATCCGGACACGTTCTCCGCGGGCCGCACCCGATCGACCGCCGCGCCCGCGTCGTGACCCTCACCGACTTCGCCAAGTCGGAGTTCTTCCGCCTCTTCGGCGTGCGCCTGCGCGCGATGCGCGGAGCCGTCGCCGAGTTCACCGACGACGAACTCGCCGCGGCCACGCGCGTGATCACGGCCATCAGCGCGGCCCTCGACGAGCAGGAATCCGTCTCACAGAATCCGCCCCGCAGCGTCCCGGACGGGCGTACGCTCAGCGTGTGACCACGTTCACCTCCACGCAGCGCGGCGTCGTCGTCGTCGCGATCCTGGCGTCTTTCGTGACCTTCCTCGACGGGAGCGTCGTGACCGTCGCCCTGCCGGCGATCAGCCGCGAACTCGGCGGGGGCATCACCACGCAGCAGTGGGTCGTGGACTCGTATCTCATCACTCTGAGCGCATTGATCCTCCTGGCGGGGTCCCTCTCCGACGCGTACGGCCGCGTGCTCATCATGCGTGTGGGCCTCATCGCCTTCGGCATCGCGTCCGTCGCCGTCGCACTCGCGCCCGACCCGCTCATCCTGATCATCTCCCGCACTCTTCAAGGGGCCGCCGGAGCCCTGCTCGTACCGAGCTCGCTCGCCCTGATCACCGCGACCATGCGCGGCGAAGTGCAGGCGCGGGCGATCGGTGCATGGACGGCATTCACGACTGCCGCCTTCCTCATCGGACCGCTCATGGGCGGGCTCTTCGTCGACTACGCCTCCTGGCGCTGGGTGTTCCTCATCAACGTCGTGCCGATCGCTGTGACGCTGTTCCTGCTGGCGCGGCTCGATCTCCCACAGCACGCCCGGGGCGCCCGCGTCGACTGGGTGAGCGGCGCGCTCTGCGCCGTGGGGCTCGGGGCCGTCGTGTTCGCACTCATCGAGCAGCCGAACCTCGGCTGGGGCTCGCCCGCGATCTGGATCCCCGCCCTCGGCGGTGCGGCGCTGTTCGCCCTGTTCCTGTTGCGGCAGAAGAGCTCGGATGCCCCGCTCATGCCCCTCTCGCTGTTCACCGTGCGCAACTTCGGCTGGGGAAACCTCGCGACGCTCTTCGTCTACGCCGCCCTTGCCCTGAACGGCTTCGTGATCGGCGTGTATCTGCAGCAGGGTGCAGGGCTGAGCGCGACTCTCGCGGGTCTCGCGAGCCTTCCGACGACGGTGCTCATGGTTCTGTTGAGTTCTCGGGCAGGCGCTCTCGCCGGTCGCTTCGGGCCGCGCATCTTCATGACCGTGGGCCCGCTGGTCATGGCCGTCGGCGCCATCCTGCTGCTGACGGTCTCCCTCGACTTCAACTACTGGTGGCAGGTCCTGCCGTCGGTGACCGTGCTCGGCCTCGGCCTTGCGATCACTGTCGCACCACTGACCTCCGCCATCCTCGGAGCCATCGACGAGAGCCGTTCCGGCATCGCCTCGGCCGTGAACAACGCGGTCGCTCGCGTGGCTGGTCTACTCGTCGTCGCACTGCTCGCCACGATCGTGGGAGGCACGCTGGACCTCGCCGGCTTCCACACGGCGGCGTGGGTGACGGCGATCCTCATGGCCCTCGGCGGGATCGTGTCGTGGATCGGCATTCGTCGCCCGCCCGCCGTGCCCGTCGACCCGGTTGACGCCCCTCCGGAGCGGGCGCAGACCTAAGACTCCCGCTGGAGGCTTCTCATGAGCGATCTCCCCCTGCCGCCGGTCGTCGACACCGACTCGTGGCGACGCGACCTCGATGCCCTGCGCGTGCGTGAGAAGGCGGCGACACGCGAGCTCGATGCGATCGCAGCCCAGCGACGGCGGCTTCCCGTCGTCGAGCTGCCGACGTACACCCTGCAGAGCGCGGAGGGCCCCGTCACCCTCGCGGAGATGTTCGACGGTCATTCACAGCTGATCACGTACCACCACATGTGGTTCCCGCACGAGACGTGGCAGTGCCCAGGATGCACGGGGTACACCTCGCAGTTCACACGCCTGGACTTCCTCCAGGAAGAGTACGACGCCCGGTTCGTCATCGTGACGAACGGCCCGCTGGACGAGGCGCTCGCCTACCGCGACCGCGTCGGCAACCAGATGACCTGGTACTCGAGCGCCGAGAGCCCCTTCGGCGCCGACATGGGCGCTGCTCCCGGCGAAGGCTTCGCGCTCAACACCTTCGTTCGTTCTGGCGACACGGTCTATCGCGCGTGGCACACCGACGGGCGCGGCACCGAGCAGCTCGGCTACCTGCACGGCCTCATGGACGTCCTGCCCTACGGACGCCAGGAGGAATGGCAGGATGTGCCGGACGGATGGCCGCAGCGCCCCACCTACGGTCACGGCCTCGACTCGCCCGACATCGCACGGCTCTACGGTTCTGCCTGAGCATCCGCATCTCAGAGATTCTCCGCCCTCGCAACCCTCTGTCGCCGATGCGTCTGCCTGGGTACGGTGTGCACATGAGCACACCGAGTGATCACACCCCCACCCCCGCAGATCGCGTGCGGCAGGTCACCGTCCTCCTCGGCGGGCTGCTCGCCCTCTTCGGGGCGTTCCTCGGTTCCGGGGCACTCGGCGGCACGTCGGTTCAGGATGCTGCGGGCGGCGCGCTCGCTGCGGACGCCACGCTGCTCGCCCCCTACGGCCCCGCCTTCTCGATCTGGTCCGTGATCTACGCAGGGCTCCTCGGCTACGCCATCTGGCAGCTGCTCCCGAGCCAAGCCGCCCGTCCGCGGCATCGTCTGCTCGGCTGGTGGATCCTGGCCTCTCAGGTACTGAACGCACTCTGGATCCTGACCGTGCAGGCCGGGCTCCTCGGCGCCTCGGTCGTGATCATCGCTGTGTTGCTGCTCGTGCTGATCATCGTCTTCGTGCGGATGCGACAGCTGGACGCTCGCGGTTGGGTCGACATGCTGACAATGGATGCCACGATGGGTCTGTACCTCGGATGGGTCACCGTCGCGACGATCGCGAACATCACCGCGTGGCTCGTCGCGATCGGCTTCGAAGGATTCGGCTGGCCCGCGCAGGTCTGGGGGCTGATCGTGATCGTCGTGGGAGCGACGATCTCCGTGGCGACGGCACTGTGGAGCCGCGGGCGTCTCGCTCCGGCGATCGCGACCGCCTGGGGACTGGCCTGGATCGGCGTCGCACGCGTGGTCGACGAACCGTCCTCTGCGCTTGTCGGGGCGACCGCATTCACGGCTGCCGCGCTCGTGCTCGCGGCAGCTCTCATCGCACGACTGGCAGACCGGTCGCGGCGCCAGCCCGAGACGGTCGAGGCTCTGGTCGGCGGTGTGACCTAACGGGTGCGGCCGGCAGCCGGCGAGGTCACGTCCTGTCGTCCGGGACCGGATCTTCGTCGGTGCGGGACACACTTTCCGGTGCCGCGTCGCTCTCCGCCTCTGCGGCATCCACATGCTCGTGCTGCGGGCCCGGTGGCACGGCCGTGCGATCACCCGTGATCCACCGCAGCCAGAGCGCATCGGGATTCGGTTCCAGGAGCAGCGCGCGCGTTGCGAGTGTCAGCGGAATCGACAGGATGGCGCCGAGCGGTCCGATCACGAACGTCCAGAAGATCACGGAGAAGAAGCTGAGCGTGAGGCTGAGGTCGACAGCATCACTCACGAACTTCGGCTGCACGAGCACCTGCAGGACGACATTGACGACGGAGTAGACCACGATCACACCGATCAGCATCGGCCAGTCCCCGACGACGAAGGCGAGGATCGCCGGCGGGATGACACCGAGCACGAAGCCGATGTTGGGGATGAAGTTCGTGACGAATGCCAGCACTGCCCAGATCGCGGGTCCCGGCACGCCCATCCACCACAGCGCCAGGCCATCGATGACCGCGACGATGGCGCCGAAGGCGGCGTTGACGATGAAGTAGCGACGGATACCCGAGTTGAGCCGAGTGATGCGCCCGATCGCTGCGGCGTGCGGCGCACGGAACGCCCCCGGCACGTTCCGATAGCGGGCGGCGTCGACGGCCATGAAGATCACATAGGCGAAGACGAAGAAGAGCGCCGTCGCCACCGCGAGGACAGTGCCGCCGATGCCGGAGGCAAGCCGCAGCAGAGTGGCGGGGTCGAGCGCCTGCGCAAGGGAATCGGTGGTCTGCTCGGTGATGCCGAGCGACTCCAGCCAGGTCAGAAACTCGTCGAGACGTTTCCCGAGCTCGCCGTCGTCGGTCAGGCCGATCACGAGACGGACGAACTGGTTTCCGGCGAACCAGAGCAATGCGCCCATCGCCAGGAGGATCCCATAGGCAAGGGCGATGACGCTCGTCGTGCTGAGCCAGCGCGGCCAGCCACGACGCTCCAGCGGCACCCGCAGAGGTTCGCAGATGACGACGATCACGATCGCGAGCGCGATCGGGCCGACGATCTCCTTCGCGAAGAAGATGCCCGCGATCACCACCGCGGCTGCGGCGAGACCGAGGAGCGTTCGGAGGGTCGGCGACAGCAGAGGAGGAGCGGGCGTAGCGGGGCTGGTCACCTGCACAGCGTAATGCGCGGCGCTCAGACCACGACGGCTGGCTCACGACGGGACAGCAGAATGGCGATGTAGCCGAAGACCATCGAGAGGACGCCGACCCCGATCGCGAAGAGAGCGACTCCGAACGACACGACCGAGGTGAAGAGCGATGCACGCAGGAACGACGCATTCATCACGGTGTCACGCGTGGGGTCGTCTTGCGCGAGTTCGGCGTAGGTCTTGCCGTCGCTCATGGCCAGCGCGTGGTGGTTGATGACCTCGGCCTGCGCGTACGCCGAGAGGGGTCCCTGCACACGGCTCCCCGCGAGGAAGGCCGCGTCGTCGGACACCGTGATGTTCTCCGCGGCCAGCTGCACGCTGACGGCGATCCATGCGACGATGCCCGCCACGATGAAGATCGCACCGACGACCATCGCGAAGATCGCGAGGATGCGGACTTTTCGAGCATTTCCTGAGATCGTCGCCGTCGTCATCATGCCTCTTTCGTCGCAGGGTGTGGAGCCGATGTGCTCCACAACCTAGCGAGCAATTCCACCGCCCGAAAGGGGCTATCAGCCGAGGGCCGCCGCTGTGGCTGCTTCGACCGTTTCATTGTGAAAGGTGAATCCGGTGTCACGCAGAACGCGCGGAATGACCCTCGCATCAGAGGTCAGCAGCGAATCGACCGGCGCGCGCCCGAGGCCGAGCCGCAGTGCCCATTCCGGCGCCCGGAGCCAGAACGGACGATTCATCGCACGGGCGACGGCACGCCCCAGATCGTTCGCGGATGCCGTGGTGGGGCCGCTGAGATTCACAGGACCTTCGACGTCGGCGTCGATGAGGTACCGGATGGCACGCACCTCATCGTCGAGCGAGATCCACGGCCAGATCTGCGTGCCCCGTCCGATCGGTCCACCGACGCCGAGCGCCGTCAGCCGCATAAGCGGCTTCAGCACACCATCCGGATGCACGATCGGCGCGGTACGCAGGTGCACGACCCTCGTCGACGACCCCGCGGTGCGCGCCGCGGCTTCCCATTCGACGCAGAGCTCCGCGAGGAAAGTGCCACCGCCGGAACCGGCCTCATCGAGCTCGACGCCCGGTTGCGACCCGTAGTACCCGACAGCAGAGCCGCTCAGGAAGGGTGGCGCGTCGGAGCCGAGCGACTTCAGGGCCGCCGCCAGCGTCTCGGTCGGGCGCAGGCGCGACTCACGCAGCGTCTTCCGATAGCCAGGCGTCCACGGCAGACGTCCGATGCTCGCACCGTTCACACCGACCACCGCGGAAGCCCCCGCGAGCACATCGGGGTTCAACGGCGAAGCATCCGTCAGCCACTCCCGCTCGTCCGTCCCGCGCGTAGGGCGGCGCACCAGCCGCACGACATCGACGCCATCGGCGCGCAGACTGTGGGTGAGCGCTGTGCCGATGAGACCGGATGCTCCCGCGATGACGACTGTGCTCATGATGCGATGCTTCCATGCCTGGTTCCGCGCGACAACCACGCCATCCCTAGGATGGGCACATGAGAAGCGAAGCCCGTCGGGCCGCGCGCAAAGCCGAGTCATCCACGATTCTGCGCGTGCTTGCGCGCGCGGGCTTCGCCGCGAACGGCGTCGTGCACGTGCTCATCGGGTCGCTGGTGCTGGCGGTGGCGTTAGGCGGCCGGGGCGAGTCGGATCAGGCGGGCGCATTCAAGGCGCTGGCCGCCGCACCGTTCGGCTTCGCACTGCTCTGGATTCTGGCCGCGGCGCTCTGGGCACTGGCTCTGTGGCATGTTCTCGATGGCGTCCTCGCGCCGCGGGGCAGCACCGCGCAGAAGTGGGGTCGACGCGTCTCGGAGTGGAGCCAGGCCGCGGTCTTCCTCGTGATCGGCATCCTCGCCGCGTCGGTCGCGCTGGGCGCGCGCCCTGACGCGGACGAGACGGCGGCGGATGTCAGCCGCGGCGTGCTCTTCGTCCCCGGTGGGGTGTTTGTTCTCGGGGGCGTGGGGGCAGGCTTCGCGATCGCCGGCGTCGCCTTCGCCGTCATGGGCGTGCGACGCAGCTTCGTCTCGAAGATGCGCCTGCCGGACGGTCCCGTCGGGCACGCTGTCACCGCGCTCGGCGCCGCGGGATTCATCGCGAAGGGACTATCGCTGCTGAGCATGGGAGTGCTGCTGCTCGTTGCCGCGTTCAAAGTCGATCCGGATGCCGCAGGCGGGCTGGACGCCGCGATCGCCGCACTGCTCGAGATGCCCTTCGGCCCCGCGCTGACGCTCGGGATCGGTGCGGGGCTCATCCTCTACGGCGTCTTCTGCGGATTCCGCGGGCGCTACGCCGACCTCTGACGCTGTCCCATCCACGTGTCAGCTCTCAGACCGCCGTACGACTTGGCTGCTAGAGACGCACGCCCAGCTCCTGGCTGAGGGCGGTCGCCCCTGCGCCGAGCAGCGCCGCTTCGTGCAGCAGTCCCGAACGGAGAATCTCTGGGGGGTGCGCCATCATCGCCGCTCTGCGGTTCGTCGCGCGCTGGAGACGCGCCCGCATCGCTTCTCCAGCGTGAGAGAGCTCACCTTCGAGCACCACATGAGGTACTCGAAAAATCTGGCCGAGCGTCGCAATGCCGATCGCGATGTTATCCGCGTACTCCTCGATCAGATCTGCGGCCGCAGCGTCGCCATCCTCCGCGCGCTGCAGCAAGGTGCCGAGCGTGGCGTCCGCGCGCTCCGGCTGCATGTGCGCAATCGCAGTGGCCAGCCACTCGGTCGATGCGATCGTCTCCCAGCATCCGCGCTGACCACACGAGCAGTCGAGCCCACTTCGGTCCACGCAGATATGCCCGAACTGCGGGCTGGACACCGTCACGCCCGGGAAGAGATGTCCGTCGACCACCAGCCCGACACCGACGCCACGGTCCACCTGGAGGACTCCGAAAGACACTCTGCCGCGACCGTTGCCGAACCAGCGCTCGGCGCTGGCAAAGGCACGCACGTCCTGTTCCAGAGCGACCTCGCAGCCGAAAATCTCGGCGAGACGCTCAGGAAGGGCGCTGTTGGTGAGTGCCGGCACCACGGTGCAGAGTTCGATCACGCGTCCCGCCGGATCGCACTGGGCGGGCACCGTGAGCCCCACGGTGCGGATGCGCTGACGCGCTGTGACCGGAAACCCTTCGAACATCGCCGTCACCGCAGCAATCAGCTGCTCCTCCGTGGCCGTTTCATCGATCGCAACCTCCGCGGCATGAGATACCGCGCCTGATGCATCGACAAGGCCACAGCGCACCCGACCCGACTCGATCGCCACCGCGCCGCAGAGGCCCGCGTCATCCGCGAACCAGAGGGGGCGAGCCGGCTTGCCTCGCCCCCTCTGCGCGCCGGCCGCTGGTTCTTCTGCAAGCACGCCGTCCTCTACAAGAGTGTTCGTGATGGTTCCGACAGACGCGCGAGGAACGCCCATCACCCGGGCAAGCTCCGCGCGCGAGAGCGGGCCATGATCCACGAGGGCCTGAAGGACGCGATAGCGGTTCGCGCGGCCGACGTCCTGCGGTGTGAGCACTTGCAATGCGGTCTCCATCTGACGAGAACGACCCTAGTCCTGTTCAACCAGACGGATGGCCTTCCCCTCGTCGATGGAGCGATATGCGGCGAATGAAAGGGCGGTCGCCGCGGCGACATCCGCGAGACCGATGGAAGGCACGCTGCCCTCGGACACATGCCGCAGGAACTCGTCGATCATCGCGTCATCGATCGACCCGCTGTAGAGATTCCATGACAGCGTCTCGGCGTACACGTCGACGTGCTGCGCAAGTGCGTTGACTTCGATCGTGCCCTCCGTGCCGACGATGCGAAGTGTGATGTCGAACGTGCTGGGCATGGCGCCTGTGCGCGACCAGCTCGTGTCGATCGACCCCACCACGCCGTTCGTCATCTCGACGTGCAGCAGCGCAGAGTCCTCGACAGCGAGCCCGAGCAGGTTGTCGCCGGCGAGCGCATGGATCGACGCATACTCAGCGCCCGTGAGCCACCGGATCAGATCAGCCGCGTGCGCCGTGTGGTCCATGATCGCGCCGCCGCCGGAACGCCTCAGGTCCACGAACCAGTCATGGGGACAAGCCCCTCGGTTGGTCGCGTTGACAGCAAGAACTCGTCCGATCTCGCCAGCCGCGATCGCCTCTCGCGCGGCAACGACGGCGGGGATGAACCGACACGGAAATGCGACCATGAACGGGCGAGTTCCCTCCGCAAGAATGGCGACGACATCATCGAGCATCTCCGCAGTGGGAGCGAGCGGCTTCTCGCAGAGGATCGCGACTCCCGCATCGACGGCGGCCCGGAGATGCTTCGCGCGGAGGTCATACTCGGAACTGATGACGACAGCATCGCAGCGGAGCAGGAGTGCCGCGAGATCATCGAAGAGCGGGATCCCGGCAGGCTCGGCGTGGGGACGCGCCCTCTCAGGACGGTCATCCCAGATGCCGATCATCTCTGCGGAAGGGTTCCGCAACAAGGCCGAGAGCGCGCGCTCAGGGTGGGTGGAATGGGCGAAGCTGACCATCCCCACTCGGATCCGACTCATGCCTTGCCCCATCCTTGTGCGCTCACGGACTGACTTGTCTGCAGCGAGCGCCCGATCATCTCGCACGTCATGATCGTCTCGATCGCCTGCTGATCCGAAGTGGCGACGGAGCGTGCGCGTCTGACCTCAGCGAGATGACGAAGCTGCGCCGCGTACGGATCGAGGATGGTCGGAGACTCGTGGCGCATCGCACCGGTGACGGTGCTGGTCAGGACCATTCCTGCGCTGCGCCGCGAAGAGAACTCCACCGAGCCCGCACTGCCCGCGATCTCACAGCTGTACTCCAGTTCGGTGACTCCACCCCAGAGAGCTTCAACATGTGCGAGCACCCCCTCGGGGAAACGCATCGTCGCCGTGACCACGCTTGTTCCCGGGCCGTCCGCTCGACGAGCGAAGACCGTTTCGGGTCGCCCCCACTCACCGACCAGGAAGTCGAGATCATGGATCATGAGATCGAAGACGACGCCGCCGGAGCGTGCTTCGTCCGAGAACCAGTCGGACGCTCCCGCGGGCCACGGCACCGCGCGACGCAGTCGTGCCGTTGCGGGGGTGCCCAGCCGTCCCGAATCCAGGATCGCGCGCACTTCTGAGTACTGCGGGAAGTGCCGAACGACGTGTCCGACGGCAAGCATCCTTCCCGCGGCCTCTGCCTCAGCGAAGAGCACGGCGGCTTCCACCGCAGTCAGGGCCAGCGGCTTCTCGCACACCACATCGCATCCAGCCACGAGCAGCTCTCGCACGATCGCCGGATGAGTGTCTGTCGGTGTGCACACGGATACGAGATCCGGGTGTCCGTGCGCGAGGAGCGACTCCACCGTCTCGTACACAGCGACGCCCTCCTGGGGGCGCGAGGACACGACACCGATCACGTCGGCCTCCTCGATGCTGCGCCATGCACGCAGATGAGTACGTCCCATCGCGCCCATTCCGATGACACCGACCCTCAGGCGGCTCATTTCACACCTCCGAAGGAAAGGCCCTTGACCATGTATCGCTGCACGAGGAGCGAGAAGATGAGCACCGGGATGATCGTCACGACACCCGTCGCGGCCATCGCACCCCAGGACGTGCCTGCCGCGGACAGGAATTGCGTCACCGTCGTGGGCAGCGTCGAGGCACGCACACTCGTGAGGAACACCGCGAAAGTGAACTCGTTCCACGAGTTGATGAGGCAGAAGATGCTCGTCGCAGCGAGGCCGGGGGCTGCGAGCGGGAACATGATCCGCGCGAGGATCTGTCGACGCGTGCACCCGTCAATGAGCGCCGCCTCTTCGATCTCTCGAGGGATCTCCTCGAAGAACCCCCGCAGCATCCAGATCGAGAATGGGATGTTGAACAGCATGTAGCAGACGACCAGCACGAGATGCGTGTCGAGCACCCCGATCGTCTGCGCCATCACGAACAGCGGAATCACGATCGCGATCGCCGGAAGCATCCGCATCGCGAGCACCAGGAATGCAAGGTCCTCGCGCCGGCGGTACTCGAAGCGGGCGAGACCGTAGGCGGCGAACGCGCCGATGGCGACGGAGATGAGGGTCGCGCTCACCGCGACGATCGCACTGTTTGCGAGGTACTGCCCGAGGCCTCGATTGACGAAGACGTCGATGTAGTTCTCGAGATTCGGCGCGACGAACCAGATCGCCGGATTTGTGACGTCCTTGGCCTGCTTGAACGAGA
This sequence comes from Microbacterium sp. GW823-FHT02G05, assembly GCF_058797175.1. NCBI lineage: Bacteria > Bacillati > Actinomycetota > Actinomycetes > Micrococcales > Microbacteriaceae > Microbacterium > Microbacterium sp. GW823-FHT02G05. The sequence continues at coordinate 1,233,998 of NZ_JBXAJK010000001.1, read as the reverse complement.
CCACGCCCATCCAGAACAGGGGGAAGACGCAGACCACGAGCATCCCCAGCAGGAGAGCCCCTGTGAGGGTCCGACCGAGCCGATGCTTCGCCGATCGCGCGCCACGGCGGGTCGAAGTGGCCCGTTCCACGCGGGTGAGGGTCATTTCGTGATGCCTTTCATCGAGCGGCGCACAACACTGATGAGCACGAGGCTGATCGCGAGGGTCAAGAGCATGAGCATCACGGACGCTGCCGAAGCACGGCCGATCCAGCCCGTCTGCCCGAATCCGGTCCGATAGATGTACATGCCCAGCAGCTCCGTCGCGTCACCCGGCCCACCCTGGGTCAAGGTGAAGGGGATGTCGAAGATACGCAGGGCATCGATCGAGACGAAGATCAGCGCCAGCAGCAGCGGCATACGCAGCAGAGGCAGGGTGATGTGCCAGAGCGTCTGCAGGGTTCCGGCCCCGTCAACGCGCGCCGCCTCGAAGGGCTCTGCGGGCATGGACTGCAGTCCGGCGAAGATGATCAGAGCGGCGAAGGGCGCGCTCTGCCACACGGAGACGCCGACGACGGAAGCGAAAGCCCAGTCCGATGCCAGCCAGGGCTGGCGCACGTTGATCGCGGCATCCAGGAGGAAGTTCAGCACGCCGTACTCGGAGTTGAGGATGAGTCCCCAGATCTGTCCGGCGATGCTCGGAGTCATCGCGATCGGCACGACGAGGGCGGCGATCGCGACCGGGCGCCAGCGGAGGTGCCGGTCGATCAGCTGCGCCATGAGGAAGCCGATGAGAAGGGAGAGCGCCGTCACAATCAGCGCGTAGCGCAGCGTGAGGGTGACCGAGTGCCAGAAGCTCGCGCTGCGGAACAGCCGCAGGAAGTTCTCGGCTCCGACGAACTCGAAGCTCGGGTATCCGATCTCGTAGTCGGTCATGGCGTAGGTGATCATGACGATCACGGGGACTGCGATGAGCACGCCCATGATCGTGAAGGCGGGAAGGATGAATGGCAGGTACGGGCGACGTCGAAACATGCGGCTCGTTCGGCTCCTCTGAGTGGGGCGGCGTGCGCCGCCACCCCACTCGATCGAAGGGACGGGGACTACTCAGTCATCTCCACGAGTTCCTTCTGCGCTTCTTCAGCAGCATCCGGAACTGAGGTCTCACCGGTCTGGGCTAGCGAGCCCCAGTAGCCGATCCGGTCCATGATCTGCCCCAGGTTGGGGTTCGCGGGCACGTAACTGATACCGCGATCCGAGAGCGCCTTCGCCTTGTCGAGTGACTCGAGGATCGTCGGGAAGAGGGTCTCCTCCGTAGGCGTCGACGGGTTGGAGAATTGCGAAGTGCGCGTGGGGACTCCGCCCGCTGCGACGTAGGTGGTGCTCATCTCCTTGCTCGCCAGGTACGTGATCAGCGCCATAGCAGCGCCCGGGTTCTTGCTCTTAGATGCGAGCGCCATGCGCCAACCTGCAATCGCGGCTGCCTCGCCCTTTGGCCCGTCCGGGGGCGACATGAAAGCGACGGTGTCGGCGATCTGCGACTGGGCCGGATCGAGCAGGCGCGGCGCAATTGCCGTGGCATCAAACCACATCGCCGTCTTGCCGGATGCGAATGCCGAGAGCGCCTCCTCGTGTGTGTAGTTGGCGATGTCGGGCGGTCCGAAGCTGAGCAAGTCGACGTAGAACTGCAGGGCATCGACCATCTCGGGATCGTTCATCGTGGGCTTGCCCGTCTTCTGGTCGATGAAGCCGTCCGTCATTGTGTACATGATGCTCATCAGGCCCGACCCGAAGTGGATGCCGCGCTGGGCACGCATCGCGACCCCGTACAGGCCCGGCTCCTTGCCGTTGAAGAACTCTGCGAGCTCAAGGAACTCCGCCATGTCTTTCGGGGGCTGCTTGCCGTACTTCTCGAAGAGATCGGCGCGATAGCCCAGGAAGCGGGTCTCTCCCGCGATGGGAACGCCGAAGATCTCACCATCGAAGTCATCGACCGAGGAGTAGGCGGGCACGATGTCGTCATAGTCGAACCAGGAAGGAGCAGCATTCTCGTCGTCGAGGTAGCTGTTCAGCGGTGCGATGACCTTCTTGTCGACGAACTCCGCCTGCGCGAACGGGTCGACCAGAAGAATGTCGTAGATCTGGGTGTTCGAGGTGTAGTCGAGCAGTTGCTTGTTCTTGAGCGATGTCTGCTCCATGACGTCCCAGTTGACCTTGATTCCGGTCAGATCGGTGAACTCAGCATCCATGGTGCGAAACGCCTCGATCGACGGGTGCGCGTGCGCGGCGATCGTGATCTCGGTGCCTTCATAGGCCTCGCGGATGTTCGCTCCCCAGCCTTCAAGGGTGCTGGAGTCGTGTGATTGGGGCAGAGGGCTGGCCTCGGGCGTAGCGGGCGCTCCCGCGCTGCATGCCGCGAGCGACAGGCCCGCGGCAAGCGCGATTGCGCCTGTCGCTGTTCGACGGACGATTGCGGTCATCTCGTATTCCTCCATTGGAACTGAGCGGATGTGGAAACTCCTCGCCACTGCCTCAGGTCGCAGCGACTCCGACCATCATGCGCGAGACTTCATGAATATGCAATAGTTTCTTGCATATTCATGAAACCTTCCTCCCGTTCGCCGTTCGCGGCCTCACGCTCACCGAGCAACAGCGCAGCGCCCTGTCGCCTCCGCGGGCGACAGGGCGCTGCAAAGGGTGCCTAGACTGCCGGCGCGGCCCCCCGCCGCGATGACAGCAGACCGATGTAGGCGAAGAGCACCGCGATAACGCCAACCCCGACCGCGAAGAGGGCGACGCCGAAGGACACGACCGAGGTGAACAGCGACGCCCGCAGGAATGAGGCGGTCTTGACGGTTTCGCGCTTCGGATCGTCCTGGTCGAGTTCGGCGTAGGTCTTGCCGTCGGTCATCGACAGGGCGTGCTGGTTGATGGCCTCCGCCTGCGCGAACGCAGAGATCGGATCCTGCACCCTACTTCCGGCGAGAAGCGCTGCGTCGTCGGACACGGTGATGTTCTCCGATGCGAGCTGAGTGCTCACAATGATCCAGGCACCGATGCCCGCTGTGATGAAGAGAGCCCCGATCACCATCGCGGCGAGTGCAGCGAGTCGGATCCGACGGGCGTTGTGAGTGAGTTTTCCGGTCGTCATTCTGGCGTCTTTCGTGTTGAGTGTGTTTATCGAGTTGCGTGAAAGACCAGCCGAAGAAGAGGCGAATGAGCCTCCTGTTTGGCGGGCAGCGTTCAGTGTCGACCACGAGAGCGCGCGGTTGGGGCGCTGCACGAGGGCGTGTGGATTTCCCTATCCGCACCCCGCAGCTCCACCTGAGACGCGCTCGCCCAGCGCCTGCGAGTAGCGTGCGGGGGCAACGTCAGCGACGATAGGGAGATGTTTGGTTCTCGCTGGCGACGGATGCTGCGCCGTCACCGTGACACCGTGGATCTGCGGTGGCTGTCGGCGAGGTCCTTCACCGAGAAGTGGTACCCGCAGGGCATCGACGTCGGCGTCTGGCAGGGCCGGCGCGCGCTCGCCGTGAGCTGGTTCCGCAAAGACAAGACGGGGCTGCACCTCGCGTCCCGCGTGACCCTCATCGATCCACAGCGCTCCCGTCACCTCGATCTGAGTTTCGCGATCCAAGATGAGAACGGCGATCTCCAGCCTGCGCAGATCCATGCCGGCGGTCTGGCCTGGTTCGACGACCGTCTCTTCGCGGCGGCGACCAACGAGGGCGTCTGGGAGTTCGATCTCAGCTCGGTCACGCGTCTGCACCGAAAGGATGTGCGCCGGATCACGGGGCGACGAGGGCTCAGCGGTCTCGCCGTCGTGCGCACGCGCGTCCACCCCGTCTCACTGCGCTGCTCGTTCCTCGGCCGCGCCTTCGAGGCCGATGGCACCCCTCTGCCGCGCGTGCTGATCGGCGAGTATCGCGCCGACGACCGCGGGCGCATCGGCGAGTTCACGATCCCCGAGGGTTCCTCCGGCTTCGTCCCTGTCGACGACCCGACGCCGGTCGCCGACATCGAGGCGGATGCACCGGGCATCCCCCGCATGCAGGGCGTCGCCCGATGGGGCGATCAGATCTTCGTCTCCCAGTCGCGAGGCCTCAGCAAGCCCGGTCGCCTCTGGGTCGGTGAGGGGCGGATGCTGCAGCGCAGCCCCATCCCTCTGCCGGTGGGCACGGAGGATCTGGCGCTCGACCCGCAGGATCAGATGCTGTGGACGGTCGGCGAGCACCCCTGGAAGCGCGTCGTGCGCGGCATCCGCTTCGCCACGCTCGGCCTCTGAGAGCTCACCTCGACACGGGCGGGGACGTGAGTTCGGAGATGATCTCCGCGACCCCCGCATGAGCGTAGTTCGGGGCGAGCCCGTCGATGACGTGGCGCCGAATACGGGAGACGGTCAGCCTCTGCGGCGCCAAATCTGTCACAGAGGCGATTCCGCGTGCGAACTGCGCGAACGCACGCAGGTCGCGACAGAGCTGCGTGATGCGCACAGCCGGATCGGCCGCCCACCGCAGCGGGTAGCGATTGTCTCGTGTGTACGTGAGCCCCCACGAACGCAGGGGCGCAATGAGCGTGGCCGCCTCTGCGGGCCGCGCGGAGGACGCACGCATCCGCTCCTCGACTTCGGTGATGATGAGGGTCCCCGAGGCGGTGAGGTCGATCCCGTCACGGGTGTGCCGACCGGTCATCTCACCAATCACGACCCGCGCACGAACCCCCTCTGACTGCGCGCGTTCCCACTCCCACGTGCCGTTCTGCGAAGAAGCGAGGCTGAACCCCTCGGAGCGGGCCGTCTCATCGGCCTGCGGCAGGAACTGAGCCACCCACTGTCGCCGATACTCCTCACGCGAAATCATGGTCACATCCTCGCAGTCGCCACCACTCGACGGATTCCCGTGACGCGATCTCAGCGACGAAGGCGAGACAGGAACCCGCGGGGTTCGACGGGCTCGTGCCCTGCGGCCTCGCGCAGCACTCGCGCCCAGATCTCGATCACGCGTGCCTCGGTGAAGTCCGCGGCGCGCTTGCGCGCACTGCGACGCATCGCTGTCAGGCGCCGCTCGGGGAGGCGGGATGCCTCGACAAGTGCGGCCGCAAGGCCCGCGATGTCGTTCTTCGCGACGAGCCATCCGTTCTTGCCGTGCTCGATGAAATCGCTCGGCCCGTAGCTGATGTCGTAGGCGATCGGCAAACAGCCCGCCGCCATGGCTTCGCCGATGGCGAGCGCGAAGGCCTCGGACCGGCTGGTCAGCAGAAGGACGGATGCCTGCGCCAGACGTTCCTGCACGTCGGTCGTGAAGCCGTTCAGCCGCACGGTCGGGTCGCCGTTCGTCTGTGCTTCCAGCTCCGCCCGCAGGGGGCCGTCTCCGTAGACATCGAGTGTGATCGGCGAGGCGAGTGTCTCGTTCGCGCGCTGCACGGCCTCGATCGCATGCTCGACCTGCTTGAGGGGCTCAAGTCGCGCGACCATGGCTGCGCCGGTTCTGCCGGAGTCCGCGGACGGCATCGGATCGGGCAGTGAGTTCGGCACCGTGAAGAGCCGCGGTTCGGGACCGACGATCGTGCGGACGTCGGCCCGCTGTCCGTTGGTCGGGAAGACCACGGCGTCGAAGTCCGACAGGCGAGCGAACACTTCACGGCGGGAGACGCGCACGGGCTCCGGGCCGTCGTTGAGGTGCGAGCCGTGCACGACATGGATCGTGGTGACGTGCTCACGTCGATACGTGAGGACGAACTTCGCGACAACCTTGCTGTCGACGATGAGGAACGACGGTTTCTTCGCTGTGAAGCGGTCGAGCCAGGCGGTGTACAGATGCCAGACCTTGCGCCACGACCTCACCGGTGCGCCGGTCTCATCGCACAGCACGAGCGAACGGCCGCTCTTCGTGCCCGGTTCGGTGCTGTCGTAGCGGTCACTGAGCACGAGCGTTCCGTCGGCACGAAGGTGGTCGATCTGCATCACGTCACCGGCATCGTTGTGCCGGATGCGACGACGCGCCGGCCCGTCCTCGGTGTCACGCTCGTCCAGCCCCTGGCCGGGTTCGATGGGGGTGAAGACCTCTCGGTCGAGGTACAAGCCACCGCCGGGAAGAGGATGCTCTCGGAGCCAGTCGTACAGGTTTCCGACGGTCACACCGTCGATGAGCGCCTCGCGCTCGGCCAGCACCTGGTCGCGGCGCACGCGGTTCTCGCGCGGATCCAGGGTGAACACCGAGACATCCGTTCCCCCCAGGGTTCGAAACGCCCGAGAGCGGCGCAGCATGGCCGTCGTGAGCCCGCCGAAGGAGTCGGGGATCGACCAGGTCAGCGCGATCTGCCGCCCCTCGGGAAACTGCACCATGCGTGGCATCCGGAGTAACTCCCTCGATTCGTTCGCCCGACACCTTGGAAAGGCGCCAGGGCGGGGCAGGAACCTCGACACTACGCGAGGCAACCCGAGGTTGCCTGGGGAACAGCGCACGCCGCCTACGCTGAGGGGATGACCACGGAAGAGCCCCTCGCCGGCGGCAACGCGACGACGGGCGTCGTGCGCGTGGGCGAGACGGTGCGCAAGCCATGGCTGTCCTCGACGCCTGCGGTGGCCCGGTTGATGGCGGTCGTACAGGATGCCGGGATCGATGTTCCGACGCATCTGGGTGCTGACGCAGCGGGTCGACAGAGCATCGAGTTCGTGCCCGGCCGGATGGCGATGGACCTGCTGCCGCTGAACGGTCGCGACCTGCGACAGGTGGGGGCCTTGATCCGCCGCATCCACGACGCGTGCGCGGATGTACCGCTCGACGATGACTGGCAGCCCGCGCTGATCCCCGCTCCGGACCCCGACCTGGTCTGCCACAACGACCTCACCCCGTGGAATCTCGTGATGGGTGAACGGTGGGCCTTCATCGACTGGGATGCGGCCGGTCCGAGCTCGCGGCTGTGGGATCTCGCATACTCGGCGCAGGCGTTCGCCGGGATCGCGGAAGGCGCGCCTGTGGAGGCCGCTGCGGCGCGGCTCGCGGCGATCATCGACGGCTATGCGCCGTCTGACGAGCTCCGCGCGGCACTGCCCGCAATGCTGGGCACCCGCGCGGCCGCCATGCATACGATGCTGCGCGACGCCTCCACATCCGGTGTCGAACCATGGTCGACGATGTTCGTCGAAGGCCACGGCGCATACTGGGCGGGAGCCACCGAGTACGCGCGCGCTCACGAAGCAGAGTGGGCGCGGGCGCTGGGTATCTGAGCCCGGCCGACGCTGTTGACCAGAGATTTCGGTCCCGGAAGGAGCATGATGTGAACCGTGAAGACGCCGACGATACGCCCGAGCACGGCGCGGGCGGCCCACCGCGGTGGTCGACCACGGAAGAGCGCTGGGCTGCGGTCGAGCTGACGATCCAGATGGCGATTGACCGCGGCGAGTTCGACAACCTTCCGGGCGCAGGAAAGCCGATCGAAGGTCTCGGGAGCCCGAATGATCCGGACTGGTGGATCCGCCGGAAGATCCAGAGCGAAGACCTCACAGGTCTCGCACCGCCTGCCTTCCAGCTGCGCAAAGAATCGGCGGAGGTCGAGGAGACGCTCGACGCCATGTGGCACGAGTCCGATGTACGCGAGTACCTGGAGGAGTTCAACAAGCGCGTCCGCCACGCGCGGATGCAACTGCTCGGCGGGCCGCCCGTCGTGACCGCGCTGCGCAACATCGATGACGACATCACGGCCTGGCGCGAGCGCAAGCGGGCATCCAGCCCGGCCATCCCTGAGCCTGCCCCGCCCACGCCGAAGCGGCGCCTCTGGTGGCGGAGACCGCGGCCGTCGAACAACGGAGACCCCGTCGACTAAGGATCAGTGATCTCGAACGTCATCTCTTCGGGCCCGGGGCCCCAGGGGTCGAAGATGATCTCGGGGTCGTAGACATCGAGCGCATGCTCTGTGGGCGGGCCCCAGTTCTCGTCTACGTCCAGCGCGCGGAACGTGAACCAGTACCAGCCTCGTGAGTGCATCCGCAGCCGCTTCAGCGCGTTCCCGTTCTCATCGAGGGGGATGATCGCGGTGTGCCCCTGCATGGTGGTGATGAAGATGGAGCCGTTCGCCGGCCCGGTGGCGGAGATCACGAGACCCGTGGTGCTCGCCTCCGCGACCTGCATGTCTTCCATACCGGAGATATTCTCGAAGCCGCCGATGACGACGGGAAGGATCGTGAAGGTCCCTGTCGTCGAGGGAGACGGTCCGGTGCTGTCGAAGGCCCACGCCTGATACTCATAGTCTCCCGCGGCGAGCTGAAGGCCGCGCGGATCGAACGACCACGTGCCGTCCGCCGCAACCGCCGGCGCATAGCGCTGTCCGTCTACCTCGATGCCGATCTCCGCCCCCGGCGTCGTCCGCCCCGCCAGCACCGGAGCGAGATAGCCGGATGACGTCGGCGGTGTGGACATTCCCGGGCTCGGCGCCGATTCCGCGCCTTCGCCGGGGCCCGGTGTCGTGCCGGGTGCCGTCACAGGCGCGGTCGGGGCCAGCGGCACCTCCGCAGCCGGATCATTGACGAGATCGACGGAATCGATCGAAGGGTCGGCATTCCAGCGTCCGGTCGGCGATGGCACGGCCGGCAGGGTGGGCGCGGGCGCGACGACCGCACCTTCGGGAACGATCAGATCGGGCGCGACGGGCGCCGTGCTCGTCGTCGAGTCCGCGACAGCCTCAGAAGGAGCCACCGGCCCCGGCCCGGGGAGCAGAAGTGTCGTGAGCAGAACGCCGCCGAGGGAGAGTGCGCCGATACCACCGGTGATGAGTCCGGTGAGGCCGATCCCCGCCCCTGCGGTGACGATCGCCGCCGCAGCCACGGTTCCGGGCGCGAATGCGCTCACGGAAGGAAGCGTGACGCCCAGGGCACCGAAACCGACCGCCGACAAGGTGACGTTCTGCAGTCTCCGCGCGTCGTTGCGCAGATTGAGGAGCAGTTCGCTGCAGACGGAGCATTCCGCGACATGCGTGGAGACCTCCTCCGCCACGGTCATGTCCTGAGGCTCCGCAAGATGACGAGGGAAGAGATGCGCAGCGTGGGCCGTGTCGTCGCGCAACGCGAGCGGAATCTGTCGCGCAAGCCAGTTCAGCTTGAGGCCCGAGCGGGCGCGGCGTTGCAGCGCGGAGACGGCGTTCGGCTTGATGCCGAGCTCGAGGGCGATCTCGGGACGCCCGACCTCGGCGACCTCGCTCAGCCACAGCACTCGCTGCCAGCGTTCCGGAAGCTCCTCGAATGCCCCTCGCAGATCGCTGGCGTTCGCCTCCCTTTCGATGAGGTTGAGCGCATCGCGGAAGTCCGTGCTGTCAGCGGCGGCGGTGTCGTCGACGAGGTCGGCCTCTTTCCGCCACCGGATGGCGGTGTTGCGGATCACCGCCTTGAGGTACGAGCGAAAGGCGAACTCAGGCCCTTTGCCGGTGGTCGTCACCTGCTGGTAGATCGCAAGGAATGCCTCCGAGGCCAGATCCTCCCCGCGCGCAGGGTAGACCCGGTGCGCATAGCGCAGGGCGGCGCCGATGTGGCGCTCCCACAGAATCGCATATGCGCTCTGATCTCCCTCGCGCAGGCTGCGAAGAAGATCGGCGTCGCCACGAGACTCGTTCACGTCTTCCCCTCAGAACGACGCTCGCCCGCCTCTCCGGCTTCGGGCCGAGAGGACGAGCACGGCCGATCCGCCTCGCCCGCATCCACATCCTAGAAGTCGGATGCCCGCGTGGCACCTCTCTCACAGAAGTTTCCGTGGAGCGGATATCCGTGGTGCATGAGTGAGGCAGGGGCGCGGTTCGGGTTCCGCTCCCCTGCCTCACTGGTCGGATCAGGCTTCTGCTGATCGCCGTCTGGCCATCAGCAGAGCCGCGCCGGCGATGACGCTGAGCAACGCACCGGCGGCGAGCGCAACCGGCGCCGGTGAACCGGTCGCGGCGAGGTGCTGTCCGCCCGACGGGCTCGGTCCGGCGGGCACGACCGGCGCGACCGGCACTGCGGCGTCTACGACGACCGTCTGAGCCGCGTCCTCGATGTCGGTGTGAGCCGCAACAGGTTCGCCGAGTGTGTCCGTCCCCACGAACAGCCACTCGAATGCGACGAGAGTCTGACCTGCGAATCCCTCCGGCACGACGAAGCTGACATCGACCGATCCGTTGGCGGACGTCGGGGTGAACGTCGTCGTTCCCGTGATGCCCGTCGACGAGCCATCCGATTTGCGCATCAGCTCACCGACAAGCGTGTACTCCGTGCCGGGCACCAGGTTCTCGTAGGCGACGGTGTCGATCACCGTGCCGCCGTTCCAGGCCAGCACCCGGTCTCCGTCCGCGGAGTCGACCAAAGACGTTCCGATGACGGGCACGACAGCTCCCGGCACTGCGGCCCACGCCGCGGCCGCCTCGGCCGTCGTGGTCGCCGAGCCCGGGGCGACCAAGATGATCGTCTGCGCATGATCCGCCTCGCTCGGCGTGCCTCCGGGTGTGTTCGGGACAGACACGACCTTGCCGGTTGTCGCACCGTCCGCGACGACCCGAACGGTGGCGCTTCCGGCGGCCGTGGTTCCGCGCAGGTCGAGATAGATCTCCTGCCCGTCGGCGACGGCGTTCACGTCGATCGCATTCCCGTCCACGTCCGTGACGGTGACGGCGGGGTCGACGGAGAGCGCGACAGTCGCCTGGTTGGTGTTCACGAGGAACGGGCCGACGAGCGTTCCGGCCGCCTGCGCCGCGCTCGGTGCCGTCACAGATGCCGTGACGGTGAGTTCACTCGGCGTCAGACCGGAGCTGGCATTCGCGCCGTTCACCAGATACCAATAGGCCGCTTCCGACTCGGGCGTCTCCCACGCCCACGCCGCATCGAAGGTGAGATCCGTGTAGCGCCAGATCGCATACTGCGTGGCCTCGATCGCGTCACTGCGCGAGATCAGGGGCACGCCCGACTCAGCAGCCAGCTCTTCGAGGCTCACTGCCGGGTAGCTGTTGGCGAGGACCCAGAGGACCTTGCCGGGGATCGCCGGATCGGCGAAGTAGTTGCTTCCGAGGAAGCTGTCGGCGTCGCCAGCGATGCCCTGGAGACCGGTCTTGGCGGTCACGTCGTGCTCGATGCAATAGGCCCAGTAGTCAGGCTCCCCAGCCTGACTACCCGATGACCAGATCGGGAAGATGCCTGTGCCCGGGTACCCTTCCCGCCCGCCGATGTAGACGGGGTCGCCGTTCTCGATCTCGGCGGCCATCGCTGCGCTGGGCGCGAAGATCACACCGAGGGCGAGCAGCGCCCCCGCGAACATCGCTCCCCCTCGGCTCGATCTCTTCACAAACGTGCTTCTCATCGTTCCACTCCCCTTCATCACACAGAATCCCCTCAGATCATGCCCGACTAGGCGTCGTTACATGAAGAAGGAGTCCGAACGGTCGAAGAGGTGACGCGGGCGAATGGATGAAAGATGAAGTTCATCTGTTGGAGTGTTCACGCGTGGCCTCGCGAGCCGCCGCCCTGGCGAGGAATGTCTGCGGCCGTCACCGCCACATGCTGTACTGGACGATCACCGTTGGCACCAGGGGTTCTGAGCACAGCGAGATCAGAAAGGCGCATCCATTGAGGATCTTCGTTCTCGTCGTAACGAGCGTCGTCGGGATACTGTGCGGCCTCGGCGCCGCTGCGCAACTCAACCTCTCAGGACTGGTGTGGGTAGGAGGCAGTTTCGGTCGCGCTCCCTATTGGGAGGACACAGAGAGCGAAGTAGGCGTGATACTTGCTTCGGTGCTTCTCCTGGTGTGGGTGTCGTCGCTTGTGGTGACGGCTATTGCTTCCTGGCCCGGTTCGGCCGTGACCGCAGGCGTCAAGGTGAGAGTTCTCGGGGTTGTCCTCGTATCCCTTTCCAGCGTCCTCGCCGTGGGAGCTCTGGTCGTCGCCCTGTTCGTCCTGCCGGCTCAATACAGCTGGGTGTATTACTGAGGACCGTTCCAGATATGCGAAAACCCCCTCACAAGGAGGGGGTTTCCATGGCGGTGACGGTGGGATTTGAACCCACGGTAGGGGTGAACCTACACAACATTTCGAGTGTTGCACCTTCGGCCGCTCGGACACGTCACCGCGGAAAAGCTTACGGCACCGCCCGCCTCAGCGCGAATCGAGTTCGCGGGGCGGCGTGTCACCAGGCCGCTGCGACCTCAGCGTGCGTGCGGAAGATGCCTTCGGTCGTTCCCTCGGGCGCGCGGCCGATGCCGCACTCGGTCGCCACCCCGTACGCCGGCACGAACTTCGATGCGACGGCGATGCGGCGATGCGCGCCTTCAACGCCGTCTTCGCGGTGCACGAGACCGATGTACAGCTCGGTCTCGTCCGCCAGCGTGAGATCTGCGAGCGGCGCGTAGTACGCCTCGTCGTCGCGCTCGATCGGCACGGGCAGGTGTAGCCAGGTCAGCGGACGAGCGGACGCCGCGACGATGGCGTTCGCGAAGCGGGTCAGTGTTCCCGCGTCCTTGGGCTCGATGAAGTGGGCTTCGGCGATGTCGCCGTAGCAGAGGTGCACACCGACCTCGACGTCCACGGGCACGGCATCCACGAGCGCGGCGAGACGCGAGACGAGCCCGTCGAAGGGATCGCCGGGCCACCAGGCCGACATGGGCTTGCCATACACGGCGGCCTGCTCGATGATGCCCATCTCCGAGGCGACGTCCCACTGGATCGCTAGGTCTTCGTGAGGGATCGCCGCGAGGATCTCGTCCAACTCACGCAGCATCGCCGCGGTGTAGACAGGCTCGATCGCCTCGCGGTCATCTCCGAAGAAGAACGCAGACACGACGGCGACGAGCGTCGGCAGCGACACCTGGAAACGCGTTCGGGCCGCGATCGCGCCCTCGGCGCGCAGACGGGCGAAGATCGCGTACGACTCGATCGCCGCAGACGCGTACCCCAGCGGCGGGAACTGCAGCGCGGCAGCGTCCACGCCGTCGGCGATGCGCAGAGGACGCGTGTCGAGAGTGCGCAGCATCCGCGGCTCGTCGCCGATGCGCTCGAGCCCCTCGGTCTGTCCGAGCACGTCGGGCTGGAACATGATCCAGTGGAACCTCTTGCCGACCTCGCCGTCCGGGATGCGATGCAGCAGCGGCCCCATCTCGGCCGCGGCCGTGCGCATCGTTTTCTCGGCGTCGTCGTAGTTCACGCTGCCGACGAGGTGGGCTCCCTGGGGTTGCGTCATGCCTCCACGCTATCGGTTTCATTCAGGCGGATGCTTCGCGCCGAGGCATCCCAAGTCACCTCCCGCGCCTTATTCACGGCGGCCCGAATCGGCGCTTTCCGCACTCTGGCTTAGCATGCCCTTAGTGCCTTTGGTGCCGCAGGAAAGGGTGAGCGCATGCCGTACTTCAGATCGAGTGCTCTCGACGAGACCGGATACGTCATCCTCGACCGTGCAGAGCGCGACGTGGATGCGAGCGAGTGGATGAACCTCGCGTACGTGCCGTGGCGGTCCTCCGGGGTGACCCGCTTCGCACCGCTGGCGAGTGCCTTCGGCGAGGTCGACTGCAACGCGTTCTGGAACCACACTCCCCCGCGCACCGACAAGGACGGCGTGTGGATCGCATCTCAGGTCGCGATCGCCCCGTCTCTGCAGCGCCGCGCTCTCGCGGCCGGCGCAGGGGTCGGCCGCTGCCGCGTCATCGAACTGCAGCCGAACACCTACGCTGACGCCATCTACAACCTGCACAAAGACGACAACAACCGCCTCAACCCCGAGGGCACCGGCTGGGTCGTCCGCGGCTACGAGAACCTCAGCGACGACGGCGAATCGCTGCTGATCCTCCGCGAGGATCGCTTCGATCCCGCGACCGAGACGCGAATCCCCCTCCCCGCAGGCACCCGACTCGTGCTCGACACACAGCGCTTCTGGCACGCGGTCTGGCACCGCGGCACCGCACCGCGGTACGCGCTCATCTCCTCGTGGACCTCCGGCCCGGAGCTCGACCGCTTCATCGCCGAGCGCCATGGTGCCGCTCGCGGCGCTCACATCGACCTGCCGGCCGATCTCATCGCCGACGGGCAGCAGGAGTTGCACCGGCGTCTGGAAGAGCGTCGGCGGATGCTGGAGGCCCAGGGCTTCACGGTCGATCCGCCCGAACCCGAAGACCTCTGAGCCTGAGGCTCAGCGCTCGACGTGGGCCGCCAGGTTGCGCAGCGACGCCGTCAGTCCTTCGATGTGATCCTCGGCAGAGATCCCCGACGGAACATCCTCCGCACGGAACAGCACCTGCGAGTGCGCTCCATCGGCGACGACCTCCCAGGTCATGCGCATGACACCCGCGAAGGCGTCGTCGTCAGTCTCGAACGTGATCGCCTGCACGATGCGCACCCCGGGCTCGAACGCGACGATCGTGGTCTCCACAACATCGTGCGCGGCATCGCTCTTTCCCGGCGCATCGCTGGCGTCGTCGTAGGTCAGCACCATACGCGTCTCCCCGCCGGCGCGCGCATCGAAGCGTTCCACGCGCGCCGTCATGCCGTCAGGGGCGAGCCACTGCTCCAGACTCTCCGGCGTCGTCAGCGCGGTGAACACCCGCACCGGTGAGGCATCGATCATTCGGCGTACTTCGTCTGTGCGCGTCATCCCTCCACGCTACGTCGGCACCGCAGAGGTGTCACCCCTCAGTGCGCGACGGTCTGTCCGGCGACGATCCGCACCGTGCGGTCGATCGTCCCTGCCGGAGGTGCGACGTGCGAGATCAGGATGACCGATTGCGCATCGGCGGCAGCGAGCAGATCGCGCAGCAGGGCATCGGATGCCTCGGGGTCGACGCCCGCGGTCGGCTCGTCGAGCACCAGCACAGGGAAGCCACGCAACAGCGCACGGGCGAGCGCGATGCGCTGCGCCTGTCCACCCGAGACCAGCGCGCCACGCTCGCCGACCCGCGCATCGAGGCCGCCGCGCTCGGCCACCCACGCGCCGAGGCCGACCCTGTCGAGCACGGCCAGGAGCTCTTCATCGGTCGCCGAATCGTTCGCGAAGAGCAGGTTCTGCCGGATGTCCTCATCGAACAACTGCGGCGACTGCTCGCACAGCCCGACGACGCGGCGAAGCTCCGGACCAGCGATGCGCGCAGCATCCTGATCCCCCAGACTGTACTCGCCCTCGAAGCGCAGGAAGCCGACGAGAACAGCCGCGAGGGTCGACTTTCCGGCGCCGCTGGATCCTGTCACCAGCACGCGCTCCCCCGGATCGACGTCCAGGTCGATACCGCGCAGGGTCTCCGGCGCATCCGGCCAGGAAGCCCGGAGGGCTCGCACCCGCACGGCCGGCACACCGGACGCGGACGCCAGCGGTTCTCCGTCGTCGTCGCGCACTACCGAGGGAAGCGCCTGCGGCAGCACCGCGTGAATACGCTCGGCGCTCGCGCGCACACTCCGCCACGACGACGCGGCCTGCGGCACGACCGCGAACACTTCGAAGACGGCCATCGGCAGCAGCACCGCCACCGCGAACCACGGCGCATCCACGGCTCCGCCGGGCTGACCGGGGAGAGCCACTATGAGCGCCCCCACCGACGCCGCACCCGCAGCGACGGAGACGACCGCGGCCGACACCGCCTGCGCGAGCGCGGCGCGGGTCACCGCACGGCGCAGCGCAGCATCCGCATCCGTGATCCGGCGGTGTGCCGCTTCTTCCGCCCCATAGGCGAGCAGCACGTCGAGGCTGGCCAGGTAGTCGACGAGCGCACCGGAGAGCGTGGCGCGGCGCGCAGCGATCTCGCGTTCTGCGCGGCTGCCGAGCACGCCCCCGATGAGCACCGCGACGACGGTCGCAACGATGAGGCAGACGGCGAGCGACAGCGCCGCCGCGGGTGAGATGAACGCCACCACAGCGATGGCCGTCAGCGCGATGACCCCGCCCGTCACAAGTGGCTGCACAACCCGCAAAGGAAGGTTCTGCAGGTTCTCGACATCGTCGACGAGACTCGACAGCACCGCGCCGCGGTCGGTCGAACCGAGCCCCGCGGGCGAGAGCGGGATGAGCCGATCGACGATCCCGGCGCGAAGCCCCGCGAGCTGCTTCAACGCGGCGCTGTGTCCCGCGAGCCGCTCAAGATAGCGGAACACGGCACGCGAGACGGCGAAGAAGCGCACGCCGACGACCGCGACTGAGAGCGGCACGAGCGAGTCGACGATCGACGCGCTGACGATCAGCCATCCGCTCACAAGCAGGAGTCCGATCGCGGCCGCGGCCGACAGGATGCCGCTCAGCAGCCCGGGCCAGAACTGTCGGAACGGCGGCTGAGCGGCACGCAGGATTCCGCGGACCGACGAGGTCGAGACGCTCATGCAGACACCCCCACCGAGACGATGTGGTCGGCGATCTCCCGTGCCGATCGACGGTGCGAGATCAGTAGAACGGCGACGCCGGAATCGGCCACCGCGCGGATGCTCCGCCACAGCGCCTCCTCCGTCTCAGCATCGAGAGCGCTGGACGGCTCGTCGAGCGCGAGAACCTGCACACCGTCATCGAGCCGGTACAGCGCACGGGCGACCGCGACGCGCTGCGCCTGACCGCCGGAGAGCCCCGAACCCTGCACGCCGAGCGCGAGCGCAGGATCGATCGTGTCCGCCTGCGCGGCGGTGAGCGCATGAGCGACGCGCGCCGCATCCGGCTCTTGCCCCAGGGCGACGTTCTCGGCGACTGTTCCGCGGATGAGGCCCGGTCGCTGCCCCGCCCACGCCATCCAGTCAGAGGGCGCGAGGGCGCGCACATCCGCTTCCCCGACCGTCACGGACCCATCAAAGTCCGCCGCGCCGCGAAGCGCGGCGAAGATACTCGACTTCCCGGAGCCACTGGGGCCTTCGATCAGGGTCACCGTCCCGGCCGCGGCTGTCAGAGAGACCGGGGGCAGCACGCGATCGCCGTAGCGGACCGACACATCCTGCAGCACGAGCGCGGCGCCTGCCGGGGCCTGCGCGTCTGTCGGTTGCTCAGCGACGGCCTGGGTTGCGGCGCGAGGCGCGTCCCCGTCGAGCACCTCGAAGATCTGCTCCGTCGCCGCCACGCCCTCGGCTGCAGCGTGGAACTGCACTCCCACCTGACGCAGCGGCAGAAACGCCTCGGGCGCGAGCAGCAGCACGAAGAGCCCGACCTCAAGTGTGATGTCGCGGTCGAGCAGGCGGAAGCCCACCGACACCGCGATGATCGCAACCGCCAGCGACGACAGCAGCTCGAGCGCGAAGCCCGAGATGAACGAGTAGCGCAGCACGCTCATCGTCTCACGGCGATACTGCTCGGCCGTCTCGCGCATCCGCGTCACGGCGCGGCGCTCGCGCCCGAAGACGCGCAGCGTGGCGAGCCCCTGCACGGTGTCGGCGAACCGGGCGGCCAGCTGCTGCAGCACACCCAGCTGACGACGCTGCACGCTGCGCGTCGCGATGCCGATGAGAATGAGGAACAGCGGGATGAGCGGAAGCGTGATGATAGCCGCGACACCACTCGGCCAGTCCTGCCACCACATCACCGCGACGATCACAGGAGTCGCGATCATGGTCAGCACGAGCTGCGGGATGTACCGCGCGAAGTAGGGATCGAGCGCATCCAGCCCGTGCCCCGCCGTGACCGCGAGCTCTGCCTGGTTGCGCTGCGCGAGCCATCCTGGGCCCCTGCGCCCGATCGCGCGCAACAGGGCCGCCCGTAGCTGTGCCCCCGTCTGCGCCGCAGCGCGAAGGCCCCACGCTTCGCTGGCCCAGATCAGCAGGCCGCGCACGAGAATTATCGCGACGAGCCACAGCAGCGACGTGCGCACGTCGCGCCCCGCGATCAGTCCGGTCAGCGCGTCCGCGAGGAACCACGCGAACGCGATCGTCACAACGGTCTGCACCACCGCGATCAGCGCCGAGGCGGCAACGTACGTTCGCGCCGCCGGCGCATAGCGCAGGAGGCGAGGATCGAGGGGTTTCATGCGAATGCTCCGAATCGGCGTGCAGGTCTCTCTCGGCGCAGGCCCTGATCTGCGAATGCTTCGCGCAGAAGCATCCGCAGATCAGGAGCCTGCTCGCCGAGAGCGAGCACTGACAGTATTACGCGTGCGCAGGCGCCGCCTCGATCGAGGCGCGCGTGACGCGCTTGCGGAACACCCAGTACGTCCAGCCCTGGTAGAGCAGCACGAACGGGATCGCGAACAGGGCCGTCCAGCTCATGATCTGCAGGGTGTACGGCGTGCTCGATGCGTTGGCGATCGTCAGGCTGTACGCCGGGTCGATCGTCGACGGCAGCACGTACGGGAACAGTGCTCCGAACAGCATCACGACGGCTGCGGCGATCGTGACGAGCATGCTCGTGAACGCCCAGCCCTCAAGGCCCTTCGCCGAGAAGATGGTCGCAGTGATCAGGAAGACCGCGGCGATCGCACCGCACGCGATGACGAGCCAGAGCAGCGCATCCGGACGCCCCGCAGCGATCACGATCGTCCAGACGACGGTGCCGGCGGCGGCGAGGATCGTCGGCACAGCGGCGATCTTCGCAAGCCGGATCGCATCGCTGCGCACCTGCCCGTCGGTCTTGAGGCCGATGAAGTACAGGCCGTGCACGAAGAACAGCAGCAGCGTCGTCACACCGACCAGGAGGCCGTAGGGATTCAGCAGCGTCAGGATCGTGCCCCGGAAGATGTGGTTCTCATCCAGCGGCACACCCTGCACGATGTTGCCGAAGGCGACACCCCACAGCAGCGCGGGAACCGCCGAGCCGATCACGATCATCCAGTCGAAGCGGTTGCGCCAGCGGTCGTCATCGCGCTGGTGCCGGTACTCGAACGACACACCGCGGGCGATGAGAGCGAGCAGGATGATCAGCAGCGGCAGATAGAACCCGCTGAACAGCGAGGCGTACCACTCCGGGAACGACGCGAACAGCGCGGCACCGGCCACGATGACCCACGTCTCATTGAGGTCCCAGACCGGGCCGATCGTGTTGATGATCTGCCGACGCGAGACGTCGTTCTTGCCCAGGAACGGCAGGGACATGCCGACACCGAAGTCGAAGCCGTCGAGGAGGAAGTAGCCGACGAAGAGGAAGGCGACGATCCAGAACCAGATTGTTGCGAGATCCATGTGTCTCTCCTCTCACTCAGTAGACGACCGACGGCAGCTTGGCCGTCTCGTCAGGCTTCTCGGACGTGTCAGGCCCCTTCTGGGCGGCCTTGACGATGAGGCGGATCTCCACGACGGCGAGCGCCGCGTAGATCGCGGTGAAGGCGATCAGCGAGATGAGCACCTCGACTCCGCTCACGCCGGGCGAGACGCCGTCCTGCGTCGACATGAGGCTGAAGACGATCCAGGGTTGGCGGCCCATCTCGGTGAAGACCCAGCCCATGATGTTGGCGAAGAGCGCCAACGGGAACGACCAGATCGCGATCTTCCACATCCACGGTGCCGGCGGGTTCTTCGCCTTCTTGCGCGTGATCCAGAGACCGACGACGGCGACGAGGGCAGCCGCCATTCCGAGACCGATCATCCAGCGGAAGGCCCAGTACGTGATCCACAGCACAGGGGTGAAGTCGGTGAGACCCGTGTCAGCGAACTCGATCGCGTACTGCGCATTGAGGTCGTTGATGCCGTGCACGCAGCCGTCGAGGGTGTGCGTGGACAGCAGCGACAGCAGGTACGGCACGCGGATCGAGAAGAGGTCGGTCTTGCCGTCCGGCGTGCCGAGCGTGAAGAGACTGAACGCCGCCTCCTTGCCGCACACGGTGTTGAAGGTCGCTTCGGCTGCGGCCATCTTCATCGGCTGCGTGGCGTACATCGCAAGGCCCAGCTGGTCCCCGGTGAGCACGACGCCCACGGTCGAGATGATCATCGCCCAGAGACCGAACTTGAGCGAGATGCGCATCGTGTCGAGGTGCTGCCCGCGCGCCAGGTGCCAGGCCGACACCGAGATGATGACACCGGCGGCGAACATGAACGCACCGAAGATCGTGTGCGGGAACGCCGCAAGTGCGACCGGGTTGGTCAGCAGCGCACCGAAGTCGACCAGCTCGGCACGGTTGGTCTCGGGGTTGAACTCATAGCCGACCGGGTTCTGCATGAATGCGTTGGCGGCGATGATGAAGTACGCCGAGACGATGCTTCCGATCGCGACGCACCAGATGGTCATGAGGTGCAGCTTGGGGCTCAGCTTGTCCCAGCCGAAGATCCACAGGCCGATGAAGGTCGCCTCGAAGAAGAAGGCAAGGAGACCTTCGAAAGCCAGCGGAGCTCCGAAGACGTCGCCGACGAACCGGGAGTAGTCCGACCAGTTCATGCCGAACTGGAACTCCTGCACGATTCCTGTCACTACGCCCATCGCAAAGTTGATCAGGAAGATCTTGCCGAAGAAGCGGGTGAGGTGGAGGTACTGCACCTTGGCGGTGCGCACCCACGCGGTCTGGAAGATCGCCGCGGCGAGCGCCATGCCGATCGTCAGCGGGACGAACAGGTAGTGGTACACCGTCGTCAATCCGAATTGCCATCTCGACAATACGAGTGGATCAAGCCATTCCATCGTGCCTCCTCAGGCTTCTGCCCTGTTCTCCACGCTAGTTCGGCGGGTACGCCGAGTTCGGGGGCCGGCACCGTGATAATTCACTGCGTCTGCCCCTGTGCTGCCTTTTTGCAGTCTCCGCACGCCCTAGGAGGCGTGAGCCAGTTCCACCGTGCAGTCGTTGACCTGATCGGTCGTGCGCACGCACCGGGCCAGAAGCGGCCCTCCCGCCTGCGCCAGCACTCCCTGCATCAGCCCCAGGTGAACCTGGCACAGCACCGGTCGGTGCTGTGGCAACGCTGCGGCATGCGGGCAGGGGGAAAGGTCAACCGTGAGCGCGCCTTCGTCGATGAGGGGCTCGAAGCCCGACTCCTCCAGATGCTCGACGAGGGCGTCGAGCTGGTGGGTCGCTGCTTCTTCGAGGGTCTCGCCCGCGGCTCCCGGGATCGCGCGACGAAGCAGGTCGCCACGGCGAGCAGCCGCGATGACCTTCTTCTGGGCGATGGAGCTGGAGGCTCCGGGGGCGCCGGTCGCGGCACTGTAGAGCGTGCGGGGGCGACCACGAGTGGCACGCTTCTCGCTCTCTTGCACCACATACCCGCCGTCGATGAGCCGCTGCAGGTGCTCGCGAACGGTGTTCGCGTGCAGCCCGGTCGCATCGCACAGCTCACCGATCGTGCGATGTGGCTGCGACTGCACGAGGTGCAGGATCCGCACTCGCGAGTAGCTCGAAATCGGCCCGTAGGTGGGCCTTGCGGGAGGCATGTCTCCATTATTCACGGGTCCGTATAAAACCCCTATTCGTCGGGCCGTGAATAATGAGTTGCACCGGAATTCCGCGGATCACGGGGCCGCGAAGGCGGATGCTGCGGGCCGGCGCGACCTCGATGTCCGCTGCCCCGATTAGCCTGATCTCATGGCCACTCGTCGACCCGCTCCTTCCGCCTATGTGTGCTCGGAATGCGGGTGGACCGCCGCGAAGTGGGCCGGCCGCTGCGGAGAGTGCCAGCAGTGGGGCACCGTCGTCGAACGCGCAGCGCAGACCGGCATCGTGCGACAGGTCTCACCGGTGGCGCCGAGCGCGGGGCGTGCCGCTCGCCCGATCACACAGATCACCACCGCCGATTCGCCCCGCAGATCAAGCGGTGTGGCCGAGTTCGACCGGGTCCTGGGGGGTGGCATCGTGCCGGGTGCCGCCATTCTGCTCAGCGGCGAGCCGGGCGTCGGCAAATCCACGCTGCTCCTCGAGGTCGCCGCGCGGGCAGCCCAGTCCGGACGACGTGTGCTCTACGCGAGCGCCGAAGAGTCGCAGGCGCAGGTGCGGTTGCGTGCTGAGCGCACGAACGCCCTGCACGATGAGCTGTACCTGGCGAGCGAGACCGACCTGGGCACGATCCTCGGGCACATCGACGAGGTGCAGCCGCAGCTGGTCATCGTCGACTCGGTGCAGACGGTCGCGTCGGCGCTCATCGACGGAGCGGCCGGGCAGCCCAGCCAGGTGCGCGACGTCGCCTCCACTCTCATCCGGATCGCGAAAGAGCGCGACCTGCCGATCATCCTCGTCGGCCACGTCACGAAAGACGGGCAGGTCGCGGGTCCGCGCATGCTCGAGCACCTCGTCGATGTCGTCTGCCACTTCGAAGGTGACCGCCAGACGGCCCTCCGCTTCGTCCGGGCATTGAAGAACCGATTCGGCCCGACCGACGAGGTCGGCTGCTTCGAGATGACGGGCGCAGGCATCGCCGAAGTGCCCGACCCCAGCCAGCTCTTCCTCTCGCGCGGCAAGCCCGAACCGGGAACGTGCGTCGCCATCGCCCTCGAGGGCCGTCGCGCGATGCCGGTGGAAGTGCAGGCGCTGACGATTCCGACCGCAGCACCCAACCCGCGCCGCGTCGTGAACGGCCTCGACTCGGCACGCGTCGCGATGGTGCTGGCGGTGCTCGAACGCCGCGCCGGCATCAAGACGAGCGATCAAGACGTCTACGTCTCGACGGTCGGTGGCGTGCGCTTCACCGAGCCGGCAGCCGACCTCGCGATCGCGATCGCCGTCGCCGGCTCGCTACGCAACGTCGCCGTACCCCGCACGGTGGCCGCCGTCGGCGAGCTCAGCCTCGCGGGCGAGGTGCGTCCGGTCACCCAGGCCGCGCAGCGGCGGTCGGAAGCGGGCCGGCTGGGCTACGCGCAGGTCGTCGATGACCGCTCCGGCACACTGCGCGCCGCCATCGACGACGTCAAAGCCCGCGGCACGCAGCGGCGCCGCGAAGACGACATCCCGGCGTTCTAGGCCTCCGGAGAGCCCTCCTCCGCAGCATCCTCCTCAGGCGCAGCGTCGGCGTCCTGGTCGGTATCGACGTTCAACGCAGCAAGAAGGTCAGCGGGCGCAGCCTGCATGGGGTGCGGGCCGGCGATGTCGAGGAAGACCGTCGTGATGCGATCCTGATACGTCGTGAGGAACGCACGCAGCCAGCCCGCCGAGTAGATCCCGACACCGGGTGGCAGGTTGGCAGGCTTGTTGCGGGCATCGCTGAACAGCAGCAGCGCGACCTCGCCCGTGCGCGGATCGCGGTACGTCCACACCTCACCCCCGTCGATGGGGTTGTCGCGAGCGCCGGGCCGGATCAGCGGAACGACGGTGGTGCCGTGACGCAGAGCGAGGGCCACCGCGGCCATGTCCTGCTTCTCGAGAGCCTGAGCGAGCGCCTCGGAGCGGAACTCCTCCGGACCGGGCTTGCTCTTGGATCCCTTAGCGCGCTTCGCGCGCGCAGACTTCTTCGCGGCCATGTCTCCAGCCTAGGCGCAGGAGTGCTTCCGCTTTCCTCCGCACGCTGCGACCGACGAGCGGGAGCGTCACGGAGGAAAGCAGAAGGGGCCCTCTCGAATCCGCCATTGGGGACTGGATGATTCGAGAGGGCCCAGGATGCTCCTGGAGGACGAAGTCGAAGCGCTGGGGACGCTATGAACTCGACACCACTGGGGATGGATTTTCGTCCTGTGTCACAGTAGCTGTATCCAATGGTATCCCAAAGGATCGGCAATTGTGCACAAACATTGCCATAAAAGCTCTAGTAGAGCAGGATTTGAGCGCTCTCGGCACTCGTGAAGCCGCCGATCGAAACACTCACGTGGTACGAAGCCCCACCGCCCGGAGCGCGCGGTCGCTCGGTCGAAGCGCAGGTGTCCGGCGAGGAGCGGGTGCGGTCCCACACCACTGGCTGCGAGCTCGTCACCGTGGATCCCGCCGCGAGCGTGACGATCATCCCCTCGGGATTCTGCTGGCAGTCGATCGAACGCCACCAGACATCCGCGCCGCTCACCACGGTGAACTGCTGGGTCGCCGTGCCGACATCGATCGTGCAGTCGCGTGCCCCGCTGTTGGTCAACGAGATCGACATCTGCGGCAGGGCATCCGCGGCGTAGCTCTCCGAGTCCGTCACTGCGGCGACCGTGACATCCCCTTCCACGCACGGACCCACGGCGCCGTCATCGGGCGGAGTCGAGTCGCCGGGCGTCGGAGTCACCGTCGTGTCGGTCGTCGCCGACGCATCCGGAGTCGAAGTCTCTGCCGTTCCCGTAGGAGACGGCGCCGACGCCTCCTGAGCCCGAGCGACAAGGAACCAGGCCAGCCCTGCGATGAGCGCGAGGATCACGACGAGGGCACCGAAGAAGACCAGTCGACGCCGCCGATACACGGCGGGAGAAACACGCGCGGTCATGACTCCAGGCTAGACGCTTCCGCTCAGAGCAGTTTGAGCATGCGGGTGTTGCCGAGCGTATTCGGCTTCACATGCGCGAGATCGAGGAACTCCTCGACACCGGCGTCGCCGCTGCGCAGCAGCTGGGAGTAGACGTCCGGGTCGACGACCTGCTCGCCGATCGGTGTGAAACCGCGGCGTCCGAAGAAATCGACCTCGAAGGTCAGGCAGAACAGGCGGGACAGCCCCAGCTCTCGGGCGTTCTCCTCCAGGCGGCCGACGATCGCGCCGCCGACACCGTGATGCAGCCAGTCACCGCGCACCATCAGAGTGCGCACCTCGCCGAGGTCTTCCCAGAACACGTGCAGCGCACCGCATCCGATGAGCTCGCCCTCCGCCTCCGCGACGACGAATTCCTGCACCGCCCCATAGAGCACCGCGAGGTCTTTACCCAGCAGGATGCGCTGCTCGACCATCGGCGCAAGGAGCGCGCTGATGCCTTTGACGTCTGCGCTGCGGGCCGGCCGCACGATGATCTCGCTCACATGACAAGCCTAGAACCCGCAGCCCGCGCAGGCACCTGCTACCACCGCGCGCCGTCGCCGACGAGTTCATGAGCGACCGTCAGGCCGATCACGCCCCCGCCGACGATGGCGACGCGGATCATCGCACGAGGACGTTGGCTGCGGCGCGGATGCGCACCAGGTACGGCTCGGCGGGGTCGCTGTCGAGCCGGTCACCGCCGCGCACGATCACATCGAGCGCGTCCGTGAGCGCCTGTGCAGGATCCGCGGGAAGCGACGTCACCCGCCACGCGACCTTGCGGTCAGGACGCACGAGCAGCGCGCCATCCGCGTCGATCTGACGGGCCTCGGCCCATGCCGCATCGTCGTCGGCGATTGTCGCGATCGTGAGCGGCATGTGCGTGCGCACTCGCTCCGCCTCGGCACGCCAGCGCTCCGCCGCCGAGGCAGAGGTCAGCAGCGTGAGGCCGTGACGCGCGATCAGATCATGCGACGAGACTGGCTGGCCCGCAGCATCCGCCTTCGCCAACCACACATGCGGGAGGTGATGCCCCGGTCGTGATGTCGGGTGGAACGCGACCGGGTCGTTCGGGTCACCGGGGACGGGCGATCCGTCGGGGACGAACGCGCCCTCGGAGTAGTGGTACCCGGCCTCGACACCCAGCTGGCTGTAGTCGTGCTCGTTGTGGTCGACCTCGGCCTTGACCTGCGCGCGACGCGCATCACCCTCGGGTGTGTCTGCGACGAACTCGGCCAAGTTGCGGAAGCCCTCCTCGACGTCCTCGGTGAAGCCGAGAGCCTCTGCGATCGGAGGGTGCCGGTTCGCGTTCTCCAGAGAGTGCGCCGTGTACCAGGCGACGATCGGGCGGCGCTCCGCCTGGTAGCTGTCGAGTAGGCCGTCGGATGCCTCACCGTGCAGCACGGCGGCGAGCTTCCAGCACAGGTTCTGGGCATCCTGGATGCCGCTGTTGAGGCCGAGCCCGCCCGTGGGCGGATGCTTGTGCGCTGCGTCGCCGGCGAGGAAGACCCGGCCGTTGCGGAACTGCTTCGCGACCAGGCCGTTGTAGCTCCAGCGCGTCATCGAGTGCATCGTGATCTCATGCGATTCCGGCAGACCGAGCATCGTGCGGATCGAGGCGAACAGCGCCGCCTCGTCGTCGGGGTCGCCCTCGACCATCCATGCGGCCACCGAGACGAGCCACTCCTCCGAGTTGCGGTTGTACTCGGTCGGACCGATCGCCTGGATCGTGCCGCGGCGACGCGCGCCGCCGGCCGGGTGCAGGAAGTGCCCGAGCAGAGCATCCGGCTCCGACCAGGATGAGAGGTCCATGCTCACGTGGTAGTTGACGACCTCGCGCATGTCTCGCGGGCCCTCCATCTCGACGCCGAGCATGTCCGCGCTGCTGCGGCCACCGTCGGCGGCGATCACGTAGTTCGCGCGCACCTCGCGCAGGTCGCCCGTGGTGCGGTCGAGGATCGACACGACCGCGGCATCCGCCTGCTGCTCGATGCCCACGACCTCCTGGCGCTTGCGGATGCGTCCGGGCGCGGCGGCGAGCGCGTGGCGGTACAGCAGCGGGTCAAGGCGCAGCTGGGGCATGTTCGCGAAGGCGCGGGGGGACGACTGGCGGTAGCGCTCGGCGTCGGGTCCACCGCCCCATGCGGGGACCTCCCCGATCTTTAGGCCGTCGAACTCGCCGGGGCCCGTTGCGGTCGTGTACCAGACGGCCTTGCGCCAGCGGTCGTGCGTGGGCGTAGCCGCGTAGATGTCGTCCGCGACGTCGATGTCGTGGAATGCCTCCATCGTGCGAGTGTTGAGCAGGTGCGCGCGCGGGAAGCGGAACACGAAGTCGCGGCGCTCGACCAGCAGCACGTCGACACCCTGTTGGGCGAGCAGCATGGCGCAGGTGAGTCCCACCGGGCCGCCGCCCATGATCAGAACCTCGGTCGAGGTGGGCCAGACATCGTCACTGATGGCGGGCAGGGGTGTGAGAGTGCTCTTCACGGATTCAGGCACGGATTCCTCCTCGGATGCGTGGAACCCCAGGCTAGGAAGCCCGGATCACCCGTCGATACGGAACAGAGGAGTGATTCTGCGCACCCGATTCCGACACCATGTCGCAATCATGATTTCTCCGGCCACATGGCCCCGTTCACCATGACCTCGATCAGGTAGGGGCCGTCATCGGCGGAGCGTACGCGGTCTTCGGCAAGGGCCGCGCGCAGCTCCTCCGAGCCGTGCACGCGCTCGGCGGCGATCCCGAACGAATGCGCGAGCGCGGCGATGTCGACACCACCGATGTCCGTCAGCGGGTAGGTGCCCTCGGCGTGCGCCGTGCCGTCGATGCCCACAAGACCGGCGATCACCGCCTGATACCGGCCGTTGTTGACGACGACGTAGGTTGCGGGGATGCGGTAGTGCGATGCCGTCCAGAGGGCGGGAACGCCGAACTGCACGACGCCGTCTCCGACCACCGTGACCGTGCGTTCCTGCCGTGCGAGGGTGACACCCAGCGCGGCGCCCATCCCCCAGCCGAGCGAGCCGCTCGCCGTGGCGAAGAGGGTGTCGCGCCGGGGACGCTCAATGAAGCGCAGCAGCGGCAGGGTCGAGGTGACGGCATCGAGCACGACAGGACGATCGTCAGGAAGCTCTTCGGCGAGCACACGCATCGCGCTGGCCGCACTGAACTCCGCACCGTCAGCCCGAGCGGGCACCTGCTCTGCCCAGGTCGCGCGCTGCGTGGCGAAGACGCCCCGAGCACGATCGAGCCAGCCCTGACTACAGCGGGCAGCCGACTCCTGCTCCAGCAACTGGCGGATGCTGCGCAGCACCGCGCCCGTATCGCCGACGATGCTCGCTGCGGGCGCCTGTCGCCGCCCCGGCTCTCCGGCGTCCTCGGCGATGTGCAGCAGCGGGACGCCATGCGGAAGGATCGGTCGCTCCGCGGAGAACTCCAGGGGCGTGGGCGCGCCCGCGATCACCAGCAGATCCGCCTCGGCGAACAGGGGCGAGCGCGGGTCGAAGAGCCCGGCGTAGTGCGGATGGTCCGTACGGAACGCCCAGCGTTCGAGATCGCGGCGCGATTCGACGAGCACTGGCGCCCCCAGCCGTTCGGCGATGCGCTCGATCTCGGCCTCTGCACCGCGACGGGCGATGTCCGTGCCCGCGACGATGACGGGTCGACGGGCCTTCTGGAGCAGCGCGACGGCCTCGTTGAGCTCGTCGGCGTGGGCACTCTGGCGTGCGGCGCGACGACGCCGGAAGCCGCCGCTGTCCGCGCGGGTGCGACCGATGTGGTTCTGCGGAATCGTCAGCACGGCGGGCTGCTCGGGCACCACCGTGGTCTTCCAGAGCACCCGGTCGATGTCGGTCATGAGGTCTTCACCACGCAGGTTCTGCCAGGTGTAGCCGCTGTACGGCGCTGCCGTGTCGAGGATGCGCGACGAAGTGGTGAGCGCGCGGTGCGGCAGCGTGGCCGTCCCTTTCACGCCGGTCAGCAGCGCCACGCTGCTGCGCGCGAGCTGCGCCGCATAGAGGTGCGCGAGACCGTTGGCGAGGCCCACGTTCGTGTGCAGATAGGCGACGCCCACCTCCCCGGATGCACGGGCGTAGCCGTCCGCCATCGAGACGGAGATCGCCTCGTGAGTGGTCAGCAGGAACTCCGGCCCGCGTCCCTCGTTCGCCGGATCCGCAAGAGCATCCAGCAGCGGAGTCTCGCTGGTTCCCGGACAGCAGAACACATAGGGGATCTGCCATCCGCGCAACACGTCGAGCACATCGTCAGCCGTGGTCATCGTCGTCCTCCTCGAGCATTACCCGCGAGGCTAGGGGTCGAATGCCGCGCCGTCGTCGCCCCGGCGTGCGAAGAGTGCGCACCGGCGTGCGACACGGTGTCGCGCGAACGACGAGGGGCGGCGGATGCCGAAGCATCCGCCGCCCTCCTGTCAGACGTTCTTACTCGCCGCTGGCGACCGCCAGGTCGGGAGTGGCCGAGATCTCGCCGCCGGTGTTGATGCCGACCGAGACCTTCTCACCGCGGGGACCGTGGTCGAAGGTGAACGCGCCGTCTGCGACGTCGACCTTCACGTGGTCGCCCGAGTTGAGCTCGCCGTGCAGGATCTTCTCCGACAGGCGGTCTTCGATCTCGTGCTGCATCGCGCGACGCAGCGGACGCGCACCCAGGGCCGGGTCGAAGCCGATCTCGATGAGGCGCTCCTTGGCGACCTGCGACAGCTCGATCGTCATGTCGCGGTCCAGCAGACGCTCGCTGAGACGCTTCGTGAACAGGTCGACGATCTGGATGAGCTCCGACTTCGACAGCTGCGGGAAGACGATGATGTCGTCGACACGGTTGAGGAACTCAGGCTTGAAGTGCCGCTTCAGCTCTTCGTTGACCTTGCCCTTCATCCGCTCGTAGCTGGTCGAGGTCTCGCCCTCGGCCTGGAAGCCGACCGGGCCACCCGCGATGTCGCGCGCTCCGAGGTTGGTCGTCATGATGATGACCGTGTTCTTGAAGTCGACGATGCGACCCTGACCATCGGTCAGGCGACCCTCTTCGAGGATCTGCAGCAGCGAGTTGAAGATGTCGGGGTGCGCCTTCTCGATCTCGTCGAACAGCACGACGGAGAACGGCTTGCGACGGACCTTCTCGGTGAGCTGGCCGCCCTCTTCGAAGCCGACGAACCCGGGAGGAGCACCGAACAGACGCGACACCGTGTGCTTCTCACCGAACTCGCTCATGTCGAGCGAGATGAGAGCAGCCTCGTCGTCGAACAGGAACTCGGCGAGTGCTTTCGCGAGCTCGGTCTTTCCGACGCCCGTGGGGCCGGCGAAGATGAACGAGCCCGAAGGACGCTTCGGGTCCTTGAGACCGGCGCGCTGACGACGGATCGTCCGAGACAGCGCCGCGATCGCCTCTTCCTGGCCGATGACGCGCTGGTGCAGCGCCTTCTCCATGAAGACGAGACGGCTGGTCTCTTCCTCGGTGAGCTTGAAGACCGGGATGCCCGTGGCCTGCGCCAGAACCTCGGCGATCAGGCCCTCGTCGACCACGGCGGCCGTGGCGACGTCACCCGAACGCCACTGCTTCTCGAGGCGGAGGCGCTCGGCGAGCAGCTCCTTCTCCTGGTCGCGCAACGACGCGGCCTTCTCGAAGTCCTGCTCCTCCGACGCCAGCTCCTTCTGCTCGCGGACGGCGGCGATCTTCTCGTCGAACTCGCGCAGCTCGGGCGGGCTCGACAGGATCGACAGACGCAGGCGAGCGCCGGCCTCGTCGATCAGGTCGATGGCCTTGTCGGGCAGGAAGCGGTCGGAGACGTAGCGGTCTGCGAGGTTCGCGGCGGCGACGAGCGCGCCATCCGTGATCTGCACCTTGTGGTGCGCCTCGTAGCGGTCACGCAGCCCCTTGAGGATGTTGATCGCGTGCGGGATGCTCGGCTCCTGCACCTGGATCGACTGGAAGCGGCGCTCGAGCGCAGCATCCTTCTCGAAGTGCTTGCGGTACTCGTCGAGCGTCGTCGCGCCGATCGTCTGCAACTCGCCGCGAGCGAGGAGCGGCTTCAGGATCGAGGCGGCGTCGATCGCGCCTTCGGCGGCACCTGCACCCACGAGGGTGTGGATCTCGTCGATGAAGACGATGATGTCGCCGCGCGTGCGGATCTCTTTCGTGACCTTCTTCAGACGCTCTTCGAAGTCACCGCGGTAGCGGGATCCGGCGATGAGCGAGCCGAGGTCGAGCGAGTAGACCTGCTTGTCCTTGAGCGTCTCAGGCACATCGCCCTTGACGATCGCCTGCGCGAGGCCCTCGACGACGGCGGTCTTGCCGACGCCGGGCTCACCGATCAGGACGGGGTTGTTCTTGGAGCGACGCGAGAGGATCTGCATGACCCGCTCGATCTCCTTCTCACGCCCGATGACGGGGTCGAGCTTGTTGTCGCGCGCGGCCTGCGTGAGGTTGCGGCCGAACTGGTCGAGCACGGCCGAGCCGCCCTGTGCGGACTGCTGGGTCTCGTGCGCGGCGCCCGAGACGGCGGCGGGCTCACGGCCCGAAGCGCCCGAGAGCATCTGGATGACCTGCTGACGCACCTTGTTGAGGTCTGCGCCGAGCTTGACGAGCACCTGAGCGGCGACACCCTCACCCTCACGAATGAGGCCGAGGAGGATGTGCTCAGTGCCGATGTAGTTGTGGCCGAGCTGCAGCGCTTCGCGCAGGCTCAGCTCGAGAACCTTCTTCGCACGAGGCGTGAAGGGGATGTGGCCGGTCGGCTGCTGCTGCCCCTGGCCGATGATGTCCTGCACCTGCTCGCGCACGGCGTCGAGCGAGATCCCAAGGGACTCCAGTGCCTTGGCAGCGGCGCCCTCACCCTCGTGGATGAGGCCGAGCAGGATGTGCTCAGTGCCGATGTAGTTGTGGTTGAGCATCTTCGCCTCTTCTTGGGCGAGCACAACCACACGACGGGCTCGGTCGGTGAATCTCTCGAACATGCTGTGACTCCTTATCGCACAGGGCGAAGACGCTGCGGCGCCTGTACATCGAGAGTAACGACCAGCGCCACGGCGTATGCCCGTGTTCGCCGTCGGCATAGCGGAGCGGGGTGCGCAGGCAGGGCCGTGGCGAGCGGATGACTCAGCCTTCCGTTTCCAGGGAGCCATTGACGTCTTTATCGATAGTCGTTATGTTAACGATCATCGATAAGCCACCGCTCGAAAGGGAGCTCTCATGAGTCAGGCACGACTGGCCGCCGTAGACCGCCGCACGCTCTGGGTGATCGTCGGATTGGCGGGATTCGCACTGCTCGTCATTCTCGTGGCCCTTGGCACGGCGATCGTGTCGGCGGCGACAAGGTCGGTGCTGACGATCCCCGGGGCCCTGCTCACCGAGCCCGCGCCGTACGACGTGCTGTCGGGAACCCAGGTGCGCGCCTCGGTCAGCCAGGTCGACGTGATGGTCGCCGAGCCGCCATCCGGGATCAGGAACCTCGTGATCGGTTCAGCCGCAGCATCCGCGCTCCTTCCTCTGAGCATGACGATCGCGATCATCATCCTCGGCCTCACAACAGCCCGCGAGCGGTTCCAGCGCCGCGTCGGCTTCACCTTCGCGGGCCTCTCGGTTGCGGCGTTCGCCGGCACGATCTTCGCGCCGTTCCTGAATGCCGTCGCCGCGACCGAAGCACTCACACTGGGTCCGGCAGGCGATGACGCTCCTTTCGCGTTCACCCTGAGCTCCGACATGCTCGCCGTGCCCACGCTGCTGCTCGTCATCTCTGCCGTGCTGCTGCTGGCGGAGCGGATGCAACGCGACACGGAAGGACTCGTCTGATGAACGCCCCCTCCCCCACCCGCGCACAGCGAAACGAGACCGCTGATCTCGTGACGGTCATC
Organism: Microbacterium sp. GW823-FHT02G05; assembly: GCF_058797175.1. Taxonomy (NCBI): domain Bacteria; kingdom Bacillati; phylum Actinomycetota; class Actinomycetes; order Micrococcales; family Microbacteriaceae; genus Microbacterium; species Microbacterium sp. GW823-FHT02G05. The sequence continues at coordinate 1,201,951 of NZ_JBXAJK010000001.1, read as the reverse complement.
GTGCTCGGCGCGCTCACGACCATCGTCGTCGCCTCAGCCACGGCTACGCGTCTCTGGTCTGCGTTCCGTCCCGACGGTTTCGCTTGGACTCTCGACGTCGACCAGACGCCCGTCGAAACCACGGTCGCCTCCGGATCCGCGTCCGTGAACGGTTACGCGGGCGCGCTTCTGGTGGTCGATCCCGACGTGGCCACGGCGACAGCTGTCGCGGGTGCCGCATCGATTATCGCGTCGGCACTCACGGCGCTGGTGATCGTCGCGGCCGTGATGTTCCTGGCGTGGAGCTTCCTGCGCGGCCGCTTCTTCGTGCGCAGCACCGCACGGACGTTCACCTTGCTCGGCTGGACGCTCGTCATCGGCGGGCTGGTCGTGCTCGGCCTGGAGAATGTGGTGCGCAACGGCATCCTCGCGTCCCTCGGCGTGACAGGCGAGCCACTTCACCCCCTCGCTTTCTGGAACTACGCGCCGGTCTGGCTGATCGGTGTCGCGATGGGCATTCTCGGGGTGGCCTTCCGCCGCGGCATCCGCCTGCAAGAGGACAGCAGAGGACTCGTGTGACCCCCGCGGATTCCGAGGAGGACACGGGCATCCACTGCCGCCTCGACGAGCTGCTCGCCGAGCGCGGCATGACGCTGACAGAACTGAGCGTCCGGGTCGGCGTCAGCATCGTCAACCTCTCGGTGCTGAAGAACGACCGCGCCCGGGCCATCCGCTATTCGACGCTGCGCGCGATCTGCGATGCGCTCGACTGCGAAGTCGGCGACCTGCTCGTGCTCGCGGAGCGCTGAACGTCTCGCGGGCGGCTCGCTCTCAGTACAGCGTGTATCCGCCGTCGACGACGAGCACGGATCCGGTCATGAAACTCGAAGCGTCGCTGGCGAGGAAGACCGCGACCGATCCGATCTCGTCGACCGTCCCGTGCCGCTTCATCGCGGCAGGGGCGATGCACGTGTCGTAGAGCACGGGCTGATCGACCGGCGACATCTCCGTCAGGATGTACCCCGGCGCCATGGCGTTCACGCGGATCCCGTGCGGTGCCCACTCCGCCGCCAGCGCCTTCGTGAGCTGATGCACCGCGGCCTTCGATGCGAGATAGGCCGGCTGCCAGCGCGACAGGTTCACGATCATCGCCGACATCGAGCCGATGTTCACGATCGTGCCGCCGCCACGCTCAGCCATCCGACGTCCCACAGCACGACTGCAACGCCAGACTCCGTTGAGGTTGGTGTCGAGGGTCTGCGTCCAGACGTCGTCCTCGATCTCCAGAGCCGCACCCCCGATCGAGACGCCCGCATTGTTGATGAGAACGTCGACAGCACCGAGGGATGCTTCGACCTCGGCGACCGCGCGCTCAACGCTCTCTGCGTCGGTGACCTCCATCGCAACCCCCATGACGGTGTGGCCTCCTGCAGTGAGTTCTGCGGCAGCATCCGCCGCCCCTTGCACGGTGCGCGCGGTGACCGCGACCTTCGCTCCCGCCTCGGCGAGCGCCTGCGCGATCCCTCGTCCGATTCCCCGGCTGCCGCCGGTGACGAGCGCCACCTTCCCCTCAAGGGAGAACTTCTGCATGACCGACATCGCGCCCACTCTCTTTGACCAGCCCTCAGTATGCCGTCACCCGATCGAGCGGGCGAGATCGTGCGCGGCCGGGGACGGATGGCCGACAGCCAAAGCACGGATGGCGGGAACCGCAACGCACTCACGGGCGTTCTGGCCATTCCACGCCGCCAAACGTGCCAAGCTCCCGCCATCCGTCTCGCCGCCCCAGCACAGCTCCCGCCGTCCCGTCCTCAACCCCCGCCCGCTGACCGCCGGAGTGTCACGCAGCGTCACACTGGGTGTCATCGAGCGTCACACCATTCACGGGAATGAATGACGGTGTCTAGCGTTGAACTCCACGGCGCGCACCCGGCGCGCATCGACGGGAGTCCCCTTGAGCACCACCACCGCCCGCGCCGCCAAGGCGCCCGACACGCGCAGCCCCATCCGCAAGCTGCTGACGTCGTTCGGCTTCCAGATCCTCGCCGCGCTCGTGCTCGGCATCGCCGCCGGCCTCATCGGACGCCAGATCTCCGTCGACGGCTCCGCCACCGTGCTGTCCGACACGCTCGACAAGATCGGCTCGTCCTACGTCACGATCCTTCGCGCGGCTGTCGTTCCGCTGATCTTCACCGCGATCGTCGCGAGCATCTCGAACCTGCGCCGCGTGCAGAACGCCGCGCGCCTTGCAGGTCAGACGCTGCTGTGGTTCGCGATCACCGCGTTCATCGCCGTGTCGATCGGTATCGCCCTCGGTCTCATCATCCAGCCGGGTGCTCGTGCCGGCGAAGGCCTCGAAGCGCCCGCAGAGCCGTCGCGCGTCGGCTCGTGGTGGGACTTCCTGCTCGGCCTCATCCCGCAGAACTTCCTCGGCATCACGGTCAGCACCTACCCGGGCGCCGCTGAGGGCACGTTCTCGTCGAGCGTCGGCTTCAACATCCTCCAGGTCATCGTCGTCGCGACCGTCATCGGCATCGCCGCCCTCAAGGCCGGCAAGAAGGCCGAGCCGTTCCTGGCCTTCACCGAGTCGCTGCTCAAGGTCATCCAGCGCGTGCTGTGGTGGATCATCCGCCTCGCCCCGCTCGGCACCTTCGGCCTCATCGGCTCGGCCGTCATCAAGTACGGCTGGGACAAGCTCGTGGGTCTCGCCTGGTTCGCGATCGCGATCTACGTCGGCCTCGCGCTCGTGCTGTTCGTGGTCTACCCGATCCTCGTGAAGACGCACGGCCTCTCGATCAAGCAGTACTTCTCGGGTGTCTGGCCCGCCGTGCAGCTCGCCTTCGTGAGCCGCTCGTCGATCGGCACGCTGCCCCTGACTGAGCGCGTCACCGAGCGCAACCTCGGCGTGCCCCGCGCCTACGCATCCTTCGCCGTGCCGTTCGGCGCGACGACCAAGATGGATGGTTGCGCCGCGATCTACCCGGCCATCGCCGCGATCTTCGTCGCACAGTTCTTCGGCATCGAGCTGAACTTCGTGCAGTATCTGCTGATCGTGATCGTCTCGGTCGTCGGCTCGGCCGCCACCGCCGGCACCACGGGCGCGATCGTCATGCTCACGCTGACGCTGTCGACCCTGGGTCTGCCGCTCGAGGGCGTCGGCCTGCTGCTCGCGATCGACCCGATCCTCGACATGGGCCGCACCGCGGTCAACGTCGCAGGTCAGGCGCTCATCCCGACGATCGTCGCGAAGCGTGAGGGCATCCTCGATGAGGATCTCTACAACGCTCCTCGCGAGGGCCTGCCGTTCGCAGACGACTCTGGTGATGACAGCGCCGAGGACGACACCACGGCAGCGGATGCGGCGCCCGAGGCATCCGCGGAGCCCGCTCCCACCCGCTGATACCGAGCACTCCCGTCGAGACCCCGCACTGCGTCGCAGTGCGGGGTCTCGTGGTCATGCCGACGTCTCCGGATGGTGTGCCGCGCGCAGCAGACGCCCCACCTCCGTGTCCTCGACTTGGCGGAAGTCGAGATAATGCATCCCGACCGCCATGAATCCGCTCGGCTCCTGCAGGCAGACGATCTCGTCCGCCACGTCACGTAGATCGCGGATCGCCGAGGGCGCACCGACAGGCACGGCGAGCACAACGGATGCTGCACCACGAAGCCGCGCGACCGCGCACCCCGCCCGGGCGGTGGCCCCGGTGGCAACACCGTCGTCCACGATGATCGCCGTGCGCCCCGCCAGCGCAACCGGCGGCCGTGCGCCCCGGAACCGGTCGACGCGTCGCGCGACCTCCGATCGCTCCCGAGCGATCGCGCCCTGCAGCGTGATCTCGTCGATGCGCGCCGCGGCGATGACATCGTCGTTCAACGCCGTCGCACCCTCCTCGCCGACCGCGCCCATCGCCAACTCCGGATGCCACGGCACACCCAGCTTCCGCACGACGAGCACATCCAGCGGCACCCCGAGGCGTGCGGCGATGACGGCCGCGACAGGTACCCCTCCGCGAGGCAATGCCAGCACGACGGCTTCCGGCCGTGCTTGCTCTGCCAGCCGGTCGGCAAGCAGACGACCCGCCTCGTCGCGATCACGAAATCTGTCCACTGCGCTCACCTCGTACTCCAGACCTACTCCGGAGTAGGCGTGTCGTCAACGGGAAAAACGAGTAGCGGCGCGCGCATCCAGCGCCAGCTCTTCGGCATCCATCGCGGCGATCAGCTCGTGCATGACCTCTTCACTCAGCGTGCCTGCGTCGCGTTCCTCCAGCAGCAGCGCACGCCGCACGGACAGCCATCCCTTCATCAGAGGAAGGAACTGCTCGTATGCGATCTGGGCAGGCGCAGCATCAGGGCCGACCGCGTCGGCATCCGATTCGAACTTCACCAGCCGCTTCGCGAACGTGTCGAAAGTACGCAGCTGATCCTCGCCGTATTCGGCGGCCCAGCGGGTGCGCGCCTCCCTCAGGTACGCCTTGCCGACCTCGCGGCTGCGGGCGCGCACCGCCGCGATCTGCCGCTCATCCTCCTTCGCCTCCACGTCGTCGACGACCTCCAGCCGACGGATCATCCAGGGAAGCGTCAGGCCCTGCAGCAGCAGGGTGCCCACCGTGACGACGAAAGCGACCACGACGATCGCATGCTCCGCGTCTCGATCGAGGCCCGCCAGGTCGGCGGCGGCGAGCGCAGTGGCGAGCGTCACGACGCCGCGCATTCCCGCCCAGGAGATCACGGCGTTGTCCCGCCAGGACAGAGCGGACTCGGCGACGAGGGCCTTCAGCTGCTGTTCCGTCCACGCATGACGGCCGCGCTTTCCGGCGCGCCCGCGCCCCTCCGGTGCGGATCGGTGGTGATTCTCCCACCTCCGCACCTTCTGCCGCAGCCACCACTGCCCCCAGGCATGCGCCGGGTACACGAACAGCGGGCGGACGACCAGCACGACCAGCAGCACCCCGATCGCCAGCACGATGACCTCTCCGACCGCGCCGTCGTTGAGATCCGCCAGCACACGAGGCAGCTGGAGTCCGATGTACGCGAAGACGAAGGACTCGAGCAGGAAGTCGGCCGACAGCCACAGGGGCGCCTCCTGCTGACGCGTCAGATAGTCGGTGCGCGGAGCGTTGTAGCCGACGAACAGGCCCATCGCGACGACCGCGAGCACGCCCGATCCGAGCAGGTGCTCCGCGATGCCGTAGGCGCCGAAGGGAGCCAGCAGACCGAACGTGCCGTTGACGACCGGATCACTGACCCTCATCCGCAGCTGATGCAGCACGATCCCGAAGACCACACCGACCGCGACACCGACGACGACCGCAACGAGGAACTGCCAGATCGACTCCCAGAGAGCGAACGATGCCGCACCGACGATCACGCCCGCGAAGACCCGGTACATCGTGAGCGAGGTCGCGTCGTTGATGAGACTCTCCCCCGACAACACGGTCATCACCCGTCGAGGCAAGCCGAGCTTGCGCCCGATGGCGGCGGCGGAGACCGCATCCGGCGGCGCGACGATCGCCCCCAGCAGGAGGGCACCAGGCAGGGTGAGCGACGGCATCAGCCACCAGGCGACGAACCCGACGGCGACCGCGGTGACGACGACGAGGCCGATTCCCAGACGTCGGATCTGCGGAAGACTGCGCGAGAAGCTGACGAACGACACATCCAGCGCCGCCGAGTACAGCAACGGCGGGAGCACGATGTTCAGCAGCACATGCCCGTCGATCGTGATCTCAGGCACGAAGGGAAGAAAGGATGCCGCGAGCGCAACGATCGTCACGAGCAGCGGAGCGGGCCATCCTCGCCAGCGTGCGATCGCCGCCACAGCGACAGCACCGACGACGATGTAGAAGAGGGCGGCGTCCATGCGGCAAGAGTACGCGGCCGACCGCGGGAATTGATGCGACCCCGGGGCGGTTGCTCTGAGGGATGACTGCTCTCACACTCTCTGTTCTCGACCTCGTCCCGGTGCGCACCGGGCAGACCAGCGCGCAGGCCATGGCCGCATCGCTCACGCTGGCGCAGAAGGCGGATGCTCTGGGGTACCGCCGCTACTGGTTCGCCGAGCATCACAACATGCCGGCGGTCGCCTCCACGGCGCCACCCGTGTTGATCGCGGCCGCAGCCATGCGCACCTCTCGCATCCGCGTCGGTTCCGGTGGCGTCATGCTGCCGAACCATGCACCGCTCATCGTCGCCGAGCAGTTCGCTGCACTTGAAGCACTCGCGCCCGGGCGCATCGATCTCGGCATCGGACGCGCCCCCGGCAGCGATCCGGTCATCACCCAGCTTCTGCGCGCATCGGGGACCGCCGGCGACGTGGAGCGATTCCCCTCGCACGTGCAGGACATCGGACTCATGCTGCAGCCGGACGGCGCGACCGTGCAGTTCACGAGCGGCGGCGAGTACTCGGTACACGCGACGCCCGCCGCATCCGGAACCCCTGACATCTGGCTCCTGGGATCCAGCGACTACTCCGCGCAGCTCGCCGCATCGCACGGCCTGCCGTACGTCTTCGCGAACCACTTCTCCGGCGCCGGGCTCGAACGTGCGCTGGATCTCTATCGCAGCGGCTACCGGCCCAGTGAGCAGCATCCAGAGCCTCGCACCTTCCTCACCGCGAACGCTGTCGCTGCACCGACCCGCGACGAAGCCGAAGCTCGAGCGCTGCCGCAGCTGCGCACGATGGTGCGTCTGCGTCGAGGCCTGCCGCTCACTCCCCTGGAGACCGTCGAGCAGGCGCAGGCCGGCGTCGCCGCCGCGGATGCTGCCGCAGATCCGACAACCCTCGCTGCCGCGGGAGCCGGATGGTTCATCGGAACCGGCGCGGAGGTGCGCACGGAGCTCGAAGCCTTCGCCGCGCGCTATGGCGTCGACGAGATCATGATCTCACCGGTGGCGGGGGCGTTCGATACAGAGTCGCTGGACACCGCGTCCGGGCGCCAGCAGACGCTGGAATTGCTGGCTTAGCCCTTCACCGCGCCTCCCAGGCCCGCGGACCGCAGGAACACCGACTGGAACGCGATGAACATCGCGATCGGAATCAGCGTCGCGATCGCAAGCGCGGCGAGAAAGACGTCCAGTTCCGTCTGGGACTGCACCGCGGGTAGCCGAACCGACAGCGGCTGAACAGCTGGATCCGGCAGCACGAGCATCGGCCACAGGTAGTCCTTCCAGGCGGCGATGATGGCGAACACTGACACGACGCCGAGGATCGGCTTCGACATCGGCAGCACGACAGACCAGAACAGTCGCACGGGCCCGGCGCCATCTGTGCGCGCCGCCTCGAAGACCTCCCGTGGCAGCGCATCGAAGAAGCGCTTGACGAGGAGGATGTTGAAGGCGTTCGCCGCCATCGGCAGCCAGACGGCCAAGTAGCTGTTCAACATCGACTGCCCCACCAGCGGCGGGTTCACGATCGTCAGATACAGCGGCACCAGCAGGACGATGCCCGGAATGAACAGAGTCGCCAGCACAAGGCCGTTCAGGATCGGGGCGTACTTCGGGCGCAGCACCGAAAGCCCGTACCCGGCCGTCGTCGCGATGAACAGTTGGAAGAACCAGGCGCCGACGGCGATGACGATCGTGTTCCAGAAGTAGTGCGATATGCCGATGTCGTTCCATGCCGCAGAGAGGTTTGCCCAGTCGATCCCATTCGGCCAGAGCGCGAACGGCTGCGTGAGGGTGTCCAGCGTAGGCGTCACCGCCGACTTCATCAGCCAGAGAATCGGCCCGAGCCCGGCGATCAGCAGCGTCACGACGAGGCACACATGCGTGGCACCCATGCCGATGCGGGTCGTGCGCTTTCGCCGATCGAATCCCGAGACGATCGTACGCTCGGTCTCGTCTGCGGATCTCCGTCGTGCCTGCCGGCGGATGACGACGCTCATGAGCTGCTCCAACGGTTCGTGAGGCGGAAGTAGAGCCAACTGAGCAGGGCAAGCGCGAGGGCGAGCAGCACGGAGACCGCGGTCGCCTCGCCGTACGCACCTCCCAGACTGTTGCGGAAGGCCTTGTCGTAGATGTAGAGCAGGATCGTTCGAGTCGCACCCGCCGGTCCGCCGCCCGTGAACAGGAACGGTTCGAGGAACACCTGCGCGGTCGCGATGATCTGGAGGATCAGCATGATGAAGAGGATGCCCCGCAGCTGTGGCAGGGTGATGTGCCAGACCTTGCGCCAGAGGCCTGCGCCGTCCACCTCGGCGGCGTCATACAGCTCCGGCGGCACTCCGAGCAGCGCGGCAAGATAGATGATGATCGATCCCCCCGCTCCTGCCCAGGTGGCTTCGAGCACGAGAGATGGCATCGCCTGCACCGCGTCCTGGATCCATGGCTGGGGCGGGATACCCACGGCTCCCAGAATCGTGTTGAAGACGCCGTTCGCGTCGGCCGAGTAGAAGAACTTCCAGAGCAGCACCGCGACGACCGGCGGAATGACGACGGGAAGATACGCCAGCGCGGAGTAGAGACCCTTGCCGCGGCGCACCTCGCTCATGAGCACCGCCATGAGCAGAGGAATCGGGAAGCCGAACAGCAGAGCCAGCAGCGCGAACCAGAGCGTGTTGAGCACCGCCTCACCGAGCAGCGGGTCCGACAACACCCGCGCATAGTTGTCGATACCGACCCAGTGCGATGTGATGAGGTTCGTCTTCTGCAGGCTCATCACGACGGACTGCACGATCGGCGACCAGCTGAAGACCGCGAACACGAGGATCATCGGCAGCAGGAACAACAGGTTCCACAGGCCACCGCCGCGGTACCAGGTTTTCGGGCTGCGGCGCACCTTCGGCCGGGGTTCCTGCATCGTCTGCACCGTTTTCGCCGCTGCACGTTCTTCCGACAGAGTCGTCATCTCTCTCCACAGATGGGGTGGGGCCGCCCACAGGATGGGCGGCCCCACGGTTTCACTGGTCCAGAAGCGCCTGAGCGTCAGACTGAGCCTTCTTCAGCAGTGCCGGAATGTCGGCGTCCTGCTGCGTCAGCACGGTCTGCACGACGACGTCGAGAAGCGCGTACACCTCCTGAGTCTTCTTCTTCGCTTCGCCGACCGGCGTCTGCTCCCAGATGCTCTCGGTGAAGGGGGCCATCTGCTCGCGCGGCACGTTGATGAACGGCGCGATCCACTCCAGCGACTGCTCGTACTGCTCGCGACTCAGAACCGGAAGCACCGGGGTACCGACCGCCTGACCCGAATCTGCGAGCGTCTTCGCGTCGGTGATCGCCGCTTCCTCATTCATCAGCTTCTGCATGTAGTACCAGTCGATCCAGGTGACTGCCGCCGCTTTCGTGCGGTCGTCAATCTTGGGACTGATCACGGCGACGTCGCCACCGCCGAGGGTGCCCGGGGCAGCACCCTCGATCGGCACGACGCCGAGGCCGTAGACATCCGGGTCGAGGGCGAAGTCCCGCACCAGCGCTGTGTAGACGTCAGAGCCCGACGTGTACATGCCGACGTTGCCGGCCGCGAACTCCTGGTTGATCGTCCCCCAGTCGAGATCGAACTTCGAGCCGAAGGACTGGTCCTCCCAACGCACATCGTGCAGAAATTCGAGCGCGGCCTTCGTCGCCTCATTGTCGATCGTCGAAGTGGCGCTGCCGTCCTGCGCGTCCGTCTGGGTGCGTCCGCCCCGAGCGATCGTCTGCGCTGTGAGCTGCCAGCCACCGGTGTTGCTCGTGGCCATCTGGACGTACCCGGCCTTGCCGGTCTTCTCGGCGATCTGCTTCGCATACGCGCGCACCTCATCCCAGGTGGTCGGCGGCTTGTCCGGATCGAGGCCGGCCTGTGTGAACAGGTCGCGGTTGTAGTGCAGACCCATCGCGTACGCCTGGCGGGGGAAGCCGTAGAAGTTGCCGTCCGCGCCCGTGACCCCGTCGAGGATGATCGGGTTGAACGCATCTGCATAGCCGAGGCTCTTGACCTCCGCGGTGACATCCATGAGCTGGCCGTTCTCGAGCAGAGTCTTCGTGTCGGTGAACGGCACCGTGAACACATCGGGAAGAGAGCCGCCGGCGAGCTGAACCGCGAACGTCGGCCCTTTCCACTCGTACTCGACTCCGATGATGTCGATTCCGGGGTTGAGCTTCTCGAACTGCTCCTCCTGCGCCGCGAACGCCTCGTACGCGGCCGCATCCGCCCCAGGAGGGAAGGTGGCGACGCGCAGTTGGACCTTGTCGCCCGCCTCGGAGTCCTCTGCTGTTCCGGTACAGCCTGCGACAAGACCGACGACGGCGATCGTCACGGCACCGGAGAGCAGGACCTTTCGTGGTGACCTCATTGTCATACCTTTCGTGTGCGGGAGGCGCGTGAAGCGCGCGCCGGTCATCCCTGTTGGTTGTCGTCCGCGGCTGCGGACGCCAGCTGCAACCACACGGCTGTGTCGCGCGGCAGCAGACGGCTGGAGAGCTCCTCGCTGGCGACGAGCACGGTCGCGTCTCGCGGGAGCAGAACGGGGGCTGCCCCCGTGTTGAGCAGGCAGAGGAAGTCGTCGCCGCGTCGGAAGGCGAGCACTTCCGGGCTGAAGTCCTCCGACCATGCGAAGTCACCCGTGCGCAGGTCCTCGATCCGTCGACGCGCCTGCAGCGTGCGCCGGTAGAGCTCGAGCATCGACCGCGGGTCCTCGCTCTGCACGGCGACGGCGCGCGATGCCCAGTCATCTGGCTGCGGCAGCCAGGGCTCGGCCCCCTCGCCGAAACCGAACGGTGACTCCCACCCCGACCACGGCAGAGGCACCCGGCATCCGTCACGCCCCGGGTCGACCCCACCGGACCGGAAGTGCATCGGGTCCTCGATCCGATCCCGTGGAAGGTCTTCGACCTCGGGGAGGCCCAGTTCGTCGCCCTGGTAGATGTAGAGGCACCCGGGAAGGGCGGCCACCACCAGACTCACCGCGCGCGCACGGCGCGTGCCCAGGACAAGGTCCGTCGGCGTGCCGAACCGCTTGTCCAGGAAGGCGAATCCGGTCTTCTCGCGACCGTAGCGGGTGACCGGTCGTGTGACGTCGTGGTTGGAAAGCACCCACGTGCAGGGCGCCGCGACCGAGGCGTGCGCGCGCAGTGTCTGATCGATCGAGGCTCGAAAGGACTCCGCACCATAGGGGCGAGTCATGAAATCGAAGTTGAAGGCCGTGTGAAGCTCATCGGGGCGAAGGTACGCCGCGAAACGCTCGGCATCTTCGAGCCAGAGTTCTCCGACGAGCACGCGCGGCTCGACATAGCCGTCGGCGATCGCGCGCCAGGAGCGATAGATCTCGTGCAGCTCGTCACGGTCCTGGGTGGGATGGGTGCGGTCCGGATTCTGACCCACTTCGGACAGCGCCGGATCCTTCACCAGCAATGCCGCGGAATCGATACGCACTCCGGCGACACCACGATCGAACCAGAACCGCAGGATGTCCTCGTGCTCGCGGCGCACATCTTCGTGGTTCCAGTTGAGATCGGGCTGCTCGGGAGTGAAGAGATGCAGATACCACTCCCCGGGACGGCCGTCATCCTGGGTTGTACGGGTCCAGGTCGTTCCCTGGAAGCTGGACACCCAGTTCGTCGGGATGGTCGCGCCGTCCCCGCCCTTGCCCGCATGAAACCAGAACCGCTCACGGGCCGGGTCGCCCGGCTCGGCGGCGATCGCCTCGCGGAACCACGGATGCTGATCGCTGACGTGATTGGGAACGATGTCGATGATCGTGCGAATGCCGTAGGCGCGGGCTTCATTGATCAGCTCCTCCGCCTCGGCCAGCGTGCCGAACCACGGGTGGATGTCGCGATAGTCCGAGATGTCGTAGCCGCCATCCGCGAAAGGCGACGGGTACCACGGGTTGAACCAGAGCGCGTCGACTCCGAGCTCAGCCAGGTACGGAAGGCGCTCACGCACCCCGCGCAGATCGCCGATTCCGTCGGCGTTCCCGTCTGCGAAGCTGCGGACGTAGATCTGGTAGATCGCCGCGGACCGCCACCACGTCGAATCCTGCGCGACCTGCGCGGTCGACTCCTGCGTGCGGACGCCTATGTCCATCGTTCTCCGTCATTCCCTCGGCGCGACTCGCCGATGCGATGACTGTAGCTTTATGAACCTTGTTAAGCAACAACTCAATAGAACTTTGCAAAAACTTGACAAATGAAGATCCACGAACGCGGCGCGGCGATGGAACGCGCAATACCGGACGGGCGTTCTCAGCCCACCTAAGCGCGGTGCGCTCCGAGTGCCTGCCTCGCCCCTGCGATCAGGCGGTCAGGGGTGCCGTGGAACCGCGCAGCACGAGCTCCGGTTCGAAGAGCAACTCGTCCCCTGCATCAGAGGTTCCGGCGATCTGAGCCATCAGTAACTCCACCGCCGCGCGCCCCATCGCCTCGATCGGCTGGCGAACCGTCGTCAGCGGCGGCTCCGTGCAGCTCATCAGCGCCGAGTCGTCGAAACCCACAACCGAGAGATCCTCCGGCACGGTGAGCCCGCGACGGCGTGCGGCCCGGATAGCGCCGAGTGCGAGCGGGTCGCTGGCGCAGACGATCGCGGTGGCCCCACGATCGATGAGCTTCGTCGCGCCCGCCTGCCCCGCCTCCAGCGTGTACAGCGCATGGACGACGAGGTCGTCGTCCAGGTCCGCACCCTGCCGCGCCAGCAGGCGGCGCGCGGACTCCAGCTTCCGTCGCGACGGAATGTGATCTGTCGGCCCGAGGAGCATCCCGATCCTGCGATGACCGAGCTGACGCAGATGCGAGACCGCTTGCTCTCCCGCAGCCAGGTCGTCGGTGGCCACCGTCTGCACGCGCAGCGAATCCACTCGCGCATTGACGAAGACCGTCGGCAGATTCACCTGGCGCAGTCGCTCGTAGTGCTCATGGGGGGCGTCCTCCTGGGTGTAAAGACCGCCGAGGAAGATGACGCCCGAGACATGCTGCGAGAGAAGCAGGTCCACATAGTCGGCTTCGGTGATCCCGCCCGCGTTCTGTGTGCAGAGCACCGGGGTGTACCCGTTCTGCGCGAGCCCGCCTCCGACGATCTCGGCGAGTGCCGGAAAGATGGGGTTGGTCAGTTCGGGAGCGACCAGACCGACGAGGCGGGCACGTTCGCCGCGCAGCTTCGTGGGGCGTTCATAGCCGAGAACGTCGAGAGCAGTGAGCACGGCCTGACGCGTCGCGTCCGAAACACCGGGTTTCTCGTTGAGCACCCGCGAGACGGTTGCTTCGCTCACGCCCACCTTGCGGGCGACCTCGACCAGACGCTTCGTCATCCGACCATCATACGCAAGCCACTTGCGTGATCGCGCAAGAAGATGACAGGCGGCGCGTTGTTCCGGGCGACTCTCAGGCCTCGGGCTCGCCGCTGAGCAGGCCGCGGATCCAGTCGCGGGCCTCGACGAAGATGTCGTCCGCGTAGCGTTCCGGGTACTGCACGATGCGGCGGTCGGCACGCGGGTACGAGCCGAGGAACACCACCCGCGGGCTGAACCGGCGGATGCCGAGAAGTGCGTCGTACATGCGCTCGTCGTGGATGTGTCCGTCGGCGTCGATGACGAAGCGGTAGCGTCCGAGCTCGTCGCCGATGGGACGCGATTGGATCGCCGAGAGGTTGATGCCCCGGGTGGAGAACTGCTCCAGCATCTCAAGCAGCGCACCGGGCTGGTCGACGGGCAGCTCGATGATGAGCGAGGTCTTATCGGCGCCGGTGGGCGCGGGCGGCACCGTCGTCGGCGTGACGAGCACGAAGCGGGTCACGGCGTTGTCGTTGTCGCCGATCTGCTCCGCGAGAACCTCGACGTCCTGGTGCTGCACGACACCGGGTGCCGCGATCGCGGCCTGTGCGGGCAGCGATCCGTCAAGCACTCCGAGCGCTGAGGCGACGTTGCTCGCCGCGGGCACATGCGCATGACGCGGAAGGTGCTCGCCGAGCCATCCGTGGCACTGCGCGTAGGCGACAGGATGCGCGGCAACGACCTGGACGTCTTCGAGCCGGATGCCGGGGCGCCCCACGAGCACGAAGTTCACCGCGACGAGGTACTCCCCCGCGATGCGCAAACCGGGAAGGGTCGCAAGTGCATCGAGCGTGGTGGACACTCCGCCCTCGATCGAGTTCTCGATCGCGATCATCGCGGCGTCACTGCGACCTTCGAGCACGTCGGCGAGCGCTTCGCCCACGTTGTGCACGGGGTTCCAGACCTGGCCGCGGGCTTCGGGCACCTGTGCCAGAGCCGCTTCCGTGAAGGTGCCCGCAGGGCCGAGGTAGCTGTAGGTGCGGCGTTCAGTCACGGCGTTCAGCCTATCGGCGGATGCCACGTGAGGACGCATGAGATGCGACATGCAGACGCGCGGGGCACACTAGAACCATGACGAGCCGTGCTGGCCTCCCCGCTGAGGCGTCTGATCTGATCGATGTCGACGAACTGATCGCCGCCTACTACGACCGCGTGCCGAATCCCGAGGTCACCGCAGAGCGCGTCGCCTTCGGCACAAGCGGGCACCGCGGCTCCTCGCTGTCAGGCAGCTTCAACGAGCAGCACATCCTCGCGACGACGCAGGCGATCGTCGACTACCGCCGCGCGCAGGGACTCACCGGCCCCGTCTTCCTCGGCCGCGACACGCATGCGCTCTCGCGCCCTGCCGAGCGCAGCGCGATCGAGGTGCTCGTCGCGAACGGTGTCGAGGTGCTGGTCGACTCGCGCGACGCGTGGGTGCCGACGCCGGCGCTGAGCCACGCGATCCTCACGTTCAACCGCGCGCTCGCGCCGGATGCTGCGGGCCGCGCGGACGGCATCGTCGTGACGCCCTCGCACAACCCGCCCCGTGATGGCGGATTCAAGTACAACCCGCCGCACGGCGGCCCTGCCGACACGGATGCCACGGGCTGGATCGCGGCCCGCGCGAATGAGCTCATCGAGGCGGGCCTGGACGGCGTGCAGCGGGTGCGCTTCGCCGACATCGACCGTGACCGCATCGGCGCCTACGACTTCCGCGACAGCTATGTGCGCGATCTGCCGTCGATCATCGACATCGATGCGATCAAGCGTTCCGGGATCCGCATCGGCGCCGACCCCATGGGTGGCGCCGCGGTGGACTACTGGGCGCGTATCGGCGAGCTGTTCGGCCTGGAGCTCACGGTCGTGAACCCGGAGGTCGACCCGACCTGGCGGTTCATGACGCTGGACTGGGACGAGAAGATCCGCATGGATCCGTCGTCGGTGCACGCGATGGCGTCGCTGGTCGCGAAGAAGGGCTCGTTCGACGTGCTCGTCGGCAACGATGCGGATGCCGACCGCCACGGCATCGTCACCCCGGACGCCGGACTCATGAACCCGAACCACTACCTCGCGGTCGCGATCGACTATCTCTTCTCGCACCGTCCGGACTGGGCACGGGACGCCGCGATCGGCAAGACGCTCGTCTCATCGATGATCATCGACCGCGTCGCCGAGTCGCTGGGTCGACGTCTGCTGGAAGTTCCCGTGGGCTTCAAGTGGTTCGTCCCCGGCCTGCTCGACGGCACGGTCGCGTTCGGCGGCGAGGAGTCCGCGGGCGCCTCGTTCCTGCGCATGGACGGCACGTCATGGTCGACCGACAAGGACGGCATCCTGCTGTGTCTGCTCGCCGCCGAGATCACCGCGGTGACCGGCAAGAGCCCGTCCGAGCGCTACCGCGAACTGGAAGCGGCGTTCGGGGCATCCGTCTATCAGCGCATCGACGCGCCGGCGACGCCGGAGCAGAAGGCGACGCTCGGCAAGTTGGCTCCGGATGCGGTCAGCGCGACCGAGCTTGCCGGTGAGCCGATCATCGCGAAGCTGTCGCACGCTCCCGGCAACGGCGCGGCGATCGGGGGGCTGAAGGTGCAGACTGAGCACGCCTGGTTCGCCGCGCGCCCCTCGGGCACGGAAGACGTCTACAAGCTGTACGCCGAGAGCCTGCTCGGCCCGGAGCACCTGGCGCAGGTGCAGGACGAGGCGCGGGCGGTCGTCAGCGCGGCCCTCGGGGGCTGACCACGAGGCCCGTCCGTCGGGTACGGATGCACAACGCGGATACGGATGATGCATCCGCCCGGAGCGTCGTGCAGGTGCGCCCGGAGCGTCGTGCAGGTGGTCCTGCGGACTCAGCGCATGGATGAGGCGAGCGACGCCCCCGCCTCGTGCAGGTGGCGCGCGGGGTCGGCGATCGCCGCGTCGGCGCTACCGGCCAGCACGGTCAACGAGATCGCGGAGGCGAACGCCGTGGCATCCGCATCCGCCGCGATACGCCCCGCGACAAGGGCGATCGGCACGCCGTGCGCCTGCGCCCGTTCGGCGACAAGCGAAGGCACCTTGCCTTCCTCAGACTGTCCGTCGAAGGAACCCTCACCCGTGACGACGAGGTCGGCATCGGTGATCGCCTCGTCGAGGCGGATGAGTGCGGCGACCTCGGGGGCTCCGGACACGAGCTTCGCCCCCCAGGCGTGCAGCGCGAGTCCGGCGCCGCCGGCAGCGCCGGTGCGAGGCGTGGCCGGGTCAACGCCCAGAAGCTTCGCCAACCGCACGAGCGCCGCATCGACCGCGGCGATATCGGCGGCGTCCCTGAGCCCCTTCTGCGGGCCGAAGACCGCGGCGGCCCCGGCGGGCCCCACGAGCGGACTCAGCACATCCGTCAGCACGAGCGCCTCGATCGGTGAGCGGAGGCCGGAGAGATCGATGCGGGCCAGCTCGCCGAGACCCCGGGCGCCGCGGGCGATCGGCTGGCCTGCGGCGTCGAGGAACTGCGCGCCGAGTGCCGTCAGCAGACCGGTGCCGCCGTCCGTTGACGCGCTCGAGCCGATCCCGAGCACGAGCCGAGAGACCCCGTGATCGAGCGCCGCGGCGATCGCCTGCCCGAACCCCGTCGTGTCGGCATCCCACGGACGCAACTCGTCGAGCAGCTCGATCCCCGAGGTCGATGCAAGATCGATGACAGCGGTTCCCTCTGGCGCATCCGGTGTCGCAGGGAGCAGGAGCCAGGATGCCTCGACGCGACGACCCGCCGGGCCGTCGACCGTCACCGGCATCAGCCGCGCATCCGGCACCGCGCTCGCGAACGCCGCCACCGTGCCTTCGCCCCCGTCTGCCATCGGCCGCGGAACCACATCGATCGACGGATCGACATCGTGGATGCCCGCCGCGAGCGCGACTGAGGCTTCCGCTGCCGTGATGGAGCCCTTGAAGCTGTCGAGGGCGAGGACGATGCGGGTCATGCAGACTCCCGTGTGGCGGGTCGGGGTGGTGTGCTCTCGCGCACGACCACGTCGAGCGCGAGGTCGCCCGGCGTCCAGTCCTCGTCCACGACCGCACGGAACGCTTCGTGCCCGACATCACTCAGAGGCACGTGGACAGTGGTGAGCGGCGGTGTGACGTCGCTGCTCGACGGGACATCATCGAAGCCGCAGACCGCGATGTCGTGGCCGATCTCGCGTCCGGCGGCGCGGATGGCCGACATCGCACCGATCGCCACCACGTCACTCAGCGCGAACACGAGGGTGCCTGCCTCGACGCCGTCCTGCAGGGCGGAGGACATCATCTCGGCTCCGGACTCCTGCCGGAAGTCGCCCCGGTACACCCGGTCGACGACGCCGTCGCGGTCTGCGAAGCCGCGCCGGAAGCCCGCGAGACGCTCATCGGAGGTGTGCACGCCGTCGTCGGCCGCGAGAGCGATCGCGCGACGATAGCCGAGCTCGGCCATCTGGCGTCCGAGCATCTCGGCTCCGCCCCGGTTGTCGATCTCGATACCGCGCGTGTCCGGCCCCGCGGCACCGAGGACGACGACGCGTCCGCCGGTGCGCGCGAACTCGGCGATCTCGTGCCGGGTGTCGCTTTCGGATGCGTCAGCGGCGCGGGACGCCGCGAGAATGAGCCCCTTGGGACGCTGGCCGCGCAGGGCACGCAGAGTGCGCGCCTCCCGGGCAGGGTCGCGCTCGGTGACGGAGATGGTGACGATGAGTCCGTGCTCGTCTGCACCCCGTGCCACCCCGCTCGCGATGAGACCGAAGTAGGGGTCGGCGATGTCCGCGACGAGGAGCGCGATGACGGGCGAGGTGCCGCGGGCGATGGCCTGCGCGGAGACGTTCGTCGAGTAGCCGAGTTCTGCAGCAGCCCGCTCGACGCGCTCGCGGTAGGAATCCGCGACCTTGCGGGTCGATCCGTTGAGCACCCGGGAGGCTGTCGCGAGCGAGACGCCCGCCACTCGAGCGACGTCCTCGAGTGTCGGGAGTCCGGTCGTCTCCGGCGCCCGTCGCGTTGGTGCCGGTGGTGCGGAGGGGTCAGGCCGGGTCATGTTCCGACCCTATCCGGCGCCATCCCCGGAGCTTCGGTCGCGTCACCCGGCCGCGCCCGCGTTCAGACCGCAATCGAGATAGTCGCGGAGCGTCTGGGCTTCGCGTGCGAGCACGTCGATGTCGTCGTCGGGAACGAACTCGAGCAGGGCGTCGCGGGGCGCCCGATCGGCGAGAGATGCCTCATACACGAACGCGCGCCACAGACTCTCGCGCGCCGAGAGGGGAAGCCGCTCGATCGTCGGCCACCAGGAGAAGACGTGCACAGCACTGACCTTCGATGCAAGTGCGCGATAGCCCGCGAGAGCAACATCGTCCGGAGCCCCGACGTCGGGCTGCCAGTACGTGCTCAGCGCAGGCACGCGCTGCAGCAGCCACTCGGTCGTCTCGACCGTGTCGGTCAACGTGCGCGCGTGGTACTCGAGAGCGAGGCGGATGCCGCGCTGTGCGGCCAGGTCCGCCGCGTCCTGCAGCCGATCGACGAGAGCCTCGCGCTCGGCGCCGCTCAGGTCCTTCGAGGCGGTGCGCCCCGCCCAGATCCGCACGCGATCGACGCCCAGCGCCTCCGCGCTGTCGAGCACGGGGGCGATTTCGTCGGACGGCGTCGCCCGATAGTACGAACCATACGAGCAGGAGAGCAGCCCGGCGGAGCGGGTCGCTGTCGCAACCCGCTCCGCCGTGCGGACGTCTCCGGGCGGCACGTGCACGTCGCCGCCCCATTCGATGACCTCGAGCTTCGCCGCGGCGGCAGCCTCGATGATCTGCTCGGGCGTGTGCGCGCGGAAGGTCACCGAGCACAGGCCTGGTCGGATCGTGGTCATCGTGTCACTCTCTCACGTCGTGTGTGGCCGGCCCCTAGCGCAGCACCGGCGACACTGTCCGCGCGAAGGACTCGATCGTCTCGCGCACGACGATGTCTGCCGGGCGGCTCCAGATGTCGGCGTTGAAGATCTCGACCTCGATGTCTCGGTCGTATCCGGTCGCGATGACCGCACGAGTGAGAGCGGTGAAGTCGATCACACCGTCACCCATGTAGTGCCGTGACAACAAGACATCTGCTGGCAGTGGAGTCGCCCAGTCGCACACCTGATAGGTCGCGATGCGGCCCTCCCGCCCTGCGCGAGCGATCTGCTCCTCGACCTGCGGATCCCACCAGATGTGGAAGGTGTCAACGGCCGCTCCGACGACGGCAGCATCGAAGTCCGCGGCGATGTCGAGCGCCTGACCGAGCGTCGAGACGACGCAGCGGTCAGAGGCGAACATCGGATGCAGCGGCTCGATCGCCAGCGTCACCCCAGCGCTCTGCGCGTAGGGCGCGATCTCACCGATCGCGTCACGCACGCGCTCCCGTGCGCCGACGAGGTCGCGAGAGCCCTCGGGCAGGCCGCCTGCGACGAGCACGAGCACCGCCGTCGATCCTTCCGCGCCCGCAGCAGCGAGTGCGGCAGTCTCATCGATCGCACGCCGGTTGTCATCGAGCGCGGCGTCGCGTTCCGCGCCCGCCGGGAGAGTGAAGAAGCCCCCGCGGCAGTGCGTCGTGAAGCGCAGTCCGGAGTCGGCGAGCATCTTCGTCGCCACGTCGAGTCCGACCTCGTTCACGGGCTCGCGCCACAGGCCGATGGCCTCGACACCGGTGTCTGCGGTCACCCGCAGCGCCGTGGCGAGATCGGCGTACTTGATGGTGGCCTGGTTGATCGACAGGCGCGGATCCACGGCGCTCATGCGTCGATCCCGTTCAGGCGCAGCATCCCGTGCCAGCGCTCACGCGCAAGATCCGGAACTTCGAGAGCGAGCGAGGCGTTGGCCAATTCGACGATGCGACTCAGATGCGGCAGGCTGCGCGCGGAGTGCAGACCTCCCACCATCTGGAACGCGGGCTGATGCCCATTGAGCCAGGAGAGGAAGGCCACACCCGTCTTGTAGTAGAAGGTGGGTGCTGCGAAAACCTGGCGGCTGAGCTCTTCGGTCGGGCCGAGGATCTCGAGGTACCGGGCCGGATCGCCGCCATCGAGAGCCTGGATCGCAGCGGAGGCGACCGGGGTGATCGCCGCGAAGGCCCCGAGCAGGGCATCCGAATGGCTGTCGCCCTGACCGACGGTGTCGCCGCCGATGAGTCCCACGTAGTTGAAGTCGTCGCCGGTGAACATGCGTACGCCCTGCGGCAGGCGCTCACGCACCGAGATCTCGCTCTCGGCGTTCAGCAGGCTCATCTTGACGCCGGCGATCTTCGCGGGATTCTCGTTGATGATGTCGAGCAGCACCGCCGAGGCCGTCTGCCAGTCGTCCGCACCGAAGTACCCTGCAAGCTCCGGGTCGAAAGCAGTGCCGAGCCAGTGCAACACGACCGGGGTCGTGGCACTGGCCAGCACCTCGCGGTACACACGGCGGTAATCGTCGGCGCTCTGCGCGACCCGTGCCAGGTGGCGCGAAGCCATGAGCACAGGCCCCGCACCCTGCTCCTCGGTGAAGTGCAGCTGCTCCTTGTAGGCGTCGATGACCTGGTCGAGCGAGATGTGCGTCTCGTCGACCTGATCCGTGTTGACGCCGACCACAACGGATCCGCCCTCCTCACGAGCGACCTCGGCGCTGCGCGCGATCAGCTCGCGCGTGGCCGCCGCATCCAGGCCCATGTTCCGCTGTGCGGTGTCCATGGCGTCGGCGACGCCGAGACCCCACGAATACACGTTGCGGCGGAACGCGAGCGTCGCATCCCAGTCGATGTCGGCGGGCTGGCCGGGGGTGTTGTCGGCGTGCGTCTTCGGCACGACGTGCGCGGCCGCGTAGGCAACGCGGCTGAGCAGCGGCGACGTCGGGCGCGTGTAAACGCCGGAGTCGTTGAGCGGCACATCCGAGGTGGCCCCGGATGCCGCGAGCAGGCGAAGGGTGCTCATCGGATCAGTCCAGGCTCAGCGCGTCGAGGACGATCTTGCGACCCTCAGCGCTGGAGGTGAGTCCTGCCTCGGCGAACTGCACGCCGCGCGCGCCAGCCAGCAGGTCGAAGGCATAGTCGGTGCCGAGCACATACGACTCCAGGTACTCCTCCCACTGCTGGCGGAAGCCGTTGAGGAAGACGTCGTTCGTGGGCACCTGCTGCCAGTCGGCGTCGTAGTCGCGGGTGTCTTCCAGGTCGGGGTTCCACACCGGCTTGGGGGTTGCGTTGCGCGGCTGGATCTTGCAGCCGAAGAGACCGACGACGGCCGAGCCATGCGTGCCGTCGACCTGGAACTCGACGAGCTCGTCGCGGTTCACGCGGACGGTCCAGCTGGAGTTGATCTCGGCGATGATGCCGCCCTCGATCTCGAAGATGCCGTACGCGGCGTCTTCGGCCGTGGCGTTGTAGTGCTCGCCGTTCTCGTCCCAGCGGTCGGCGATGTGCACGGCCGCCTGCGCGTAGACGCTCTTGACCTCGCCGAACAGGTTCTCCAGCACGTAGTTCCAGTGCGGGAACATGTCCGAGATGATGCCGCCGCCGTCTTCAGTGCGGTAGTTCCAGCTGGGGCGCTGTGCAGGCTGCCAGTCCCCCTCGAAGACCCAGTAGCCGAACTCGCCGCGCACCGAGAGGATGCGTCCGAAGAAGCCGGAGTCGATGAGGCGCTTGAGCTTCTGCAGACCCGGCAGGTAGAGCTTGTCGTGCACGACACCGGTCTTGATCCCTGCCGCCTTCGCGAGGCTCGCAAGCTCAAGGGCCTCTTCGAGCGACTCGGCCGTGGGCTTCTCGGTGTAGATCGCCTTGCCTGCGGCGATCGCCTTGCGAATAGCCGTGGCGCGTGCCTTGGTGACGAGGAAGTCGGCGTAGATCTCCCACTTCGGGTCGGCGAGGGCCGCATCGAGATCGGTCGTGTAGTCCTCGATGCCGTGCTCCGCGGCGATCTCTGCGAGCTTCTGCTCGTTGCGGCCGACGAGCAGCGGGCGTACGGTGACGCGGCTGCCGTCGGAGAGCACGATGCCGCCCTGACCGCGGATCGCGAGGATCGAGCGCACGAGGTGCTGGCGGTAGCCCATGCGTCCGGAGACGCCGTTCATGATGATGCCGATCTCGCGGGTCTGCGTGGAAGACATGAGGAGGTCCGTTCTGTGGGGCGGCTGCGCCGCGGGAGGGAGTTCGTCGGATCGATCGCGTCGCGGCGTCGATTCGGGTAAGCGCTTTCCGAGATGGTGTCACAGATTCTGGGAGGCCGCAACAGAACACTCAAGAAGTCAGTCGAAAAATGCCTTGCGACCAGCCCAAAAGAACTCAGGGACGGAAGACCTGCTGTGCACGACCATCACCGTCGAATCGCTCAGACGCCGCCCATCGGAACACACGCTCTTCGCCGTCGAGACGCAGACGCACATGGTCATCGGCGACGTGCACGTCGGAGACCTCTGAGCGAATCTCCGCGCCCCCACTCGCCCCTGCGCGGAGCGAGACCGCCCAGGCGATCACGACGTCACCGCGGAGCGGCGACGCGCGCACACGCGGAAATGCCGCATGGTCGCCCAGCGCCGTCCCCCCGGGGGTCTGCTCGATCAGTGCCTCCACCGGGAGAAGCGCAGCCTCCGCAGGACAGGATCCCGCCTCCGCACGCCAGGCTCCGAGCCAGCGGATCGCCGATCGCAGTCCTGCTGTGGCGACCGCGGCTTCGCCGACCGATGAGACACGGTCGTGCACATCGGGCGCATCTGCGTCGTCCCACGACACCGCTGCGCCGCTCACCGCCACCGCCAGCCCAACCGCGCCGCGAACGCGCGCGACGTAGACGGTCGCATCCGCGGTCACGTGGGCGCAAACAGACGTGTCGACGTGCCGCCCCGCGGCGTCGAGCGCGCGCGTCACCGCTCCGCCCCGGGGCGTGACGGTCGCAGTGGCCGCAGCCCGGTGCGCCGCCCCCTCGACGGTCAGATCGGCATCGCGCAGGCCGTCGCCACGCACCGGGACCGTCGCCGAGGAGAACAGCAGACGCCGGTAGAGGTGGTCGTCTCGCGTGGGGTGACCGTCGCTGCCGAAGTTGTGCAGCGTGACGAGCCCGTCCCGGCTCTCGACCAACCAGCGCGGGGCGCGCAACGGCACCCGCACATCCCGCCCCTCCGAGACCATCGGCGCCTCGACATCGGCCCAGACCGCGTCATCGGCGGGGAGGAGCAGCCCGAGAAACCCCTTGCTCGCCCAATAGGGAGAGCCGGATCCGCTGTACGACTGCACGATGTCGTGCGATGCCCCTCGACGCCAGCCGAGTGAGAGCGCCCCGTCATCGAGCACGCCCCGATCGGCGAAGTACCGCAACGTCCCGCTGGCGATCCGCCGCATCCTTGACGGCGGCAGGGACTCCACGCCCTCCCAGCGAGCCATCCAGAACGGGGCCGTGATCCCCCAGCGGTAGATGAGCGAGCGCCCCATCAGCACGGGCGCACCGCTCGGCGAGAACAGGTGCTGATAGCCATCGAGGAACGCCGCAAGCCGCTGACGGTA
The DNA here is from genome assembly GCF_058797175.1 of Microbacterium sp. GW823-FHT02G05. Classification (NCBI taxonomy): domain Bacteria; kingdom Bacillati; phylum Actinomycetota; class Actinomycetes; order Micrococcales; family Microbacteriaceae; genus Microbacterium; species Microbacterium sp. GW823-FHT02G05. The sequence continues at coordinate 1,178,276 of NZ_JBXAJK010000001.1, read as the reverse complement.
GGCCGCACGACGGTCGTCGAGGCGCGCGCCCAGCATCCGGGCGATGAAGAACGGATACCAGTGGAACGCGTAGGCGTTGTAGTAATCGAAACGCCGACCGTCGCCATCCGTGTACCAGCCGTCGCCGCGATACCAGTCCTCCATACGGTCGAGCGCATTCTCGATGAGAGCGCGTCGATCACCGAAGCCGACGCTTGTCGTGAACGCGGCGAGCGTCGCTCCGAGCAGCACGTGGTTGTTGTCGGCGCACCAGGTGCCGGCCGCACCGTCGAACCACTCGCAGATGCCGAGTTTCGTCGCCTCCTCCAGCGGCTCCCAGAGCTCGGCGCGCGCGACATGCAGGCTGATCGCGATGACGGACGCCTCTACTGTGGGCTGGCTGTGATCGGTGAGCGGAAGCCAGAACCGCCCCGCGATGCCGCGGCGCAGGGCCTCGCGCCAGTACTCCGCTTCCTCGGCCATTGCCGACGGGTCGCCTGCGATCCGCAATGCCGCGAGCAGGAACACCCGGGCGAACCCTTCGAGCCGGTCGACCGCAGCCGACGACCCGTCCGCAGAGAAGTCGATCAGCGCACCACCCTCGATTGCGCGCGTGCGCGCACCGGCGAGCAGCCGGTCGGCGGCAGATTCCCAGTGCGCCCGCGTGTACCCGGTGAACGGGGAGGTGTCACGGTCGAAAGCGGGCATCCACGGCGGCGATGCCGTGAGGGCAGGAGCGAGCAGACGAGAGGGCATGCCCCCATCGTCCGCGCACACGAGCAGAGGATTACAGACCAAAAGTCGTGGAATCCTCTGGTACCCACCCGCTTTGATCGAAAGGAGCCCGCCGTACAGAGGAGCCCGCATGTCCGCGCACCCCCACATCGTGGTCGTCATGGCCGACCAGTTCCGCGCTTCGGCGTTGGGACTTCTCGGAGAGGATCCGGTCCGCACTCCCCATCTGGATCGTCTCGCCCGCGAGGGACGTCTCGTACGGAATGCCGTCAGCAGCTATCCGGTGTGCAGCCCGCACCGGGCGATGTTCCTCACCGGACTGCGCCCCGCCGACAACGGCGTCACGCTCAACGTCAACTCCGAGACGGGCGCCGACGGCGTCGGCCTGCGCGACGGGCTTCCGACCTGGGCGAGCATCCTGCACGCGCACGGATACCGCACGGGCTACATCGGCAAGTGGCATCTCGAACCGCCCACCCCCGATGACGAGACGCACGGCGAAGGGCGTCGCCCGGACGGCAAGGTGTGGGACGCCTGGTCGCCGCCCGCACGTCGTTTCGGGTTCGACTTCTGGTACTCCTACGGCGCCGCCGACCGCCATCTGGCACCGCACTACTGGCACGGGGATGCAGAACGCGGCGAGCGCATCGATGTCGACCAGTGGTCGGCCCAGCACGAGATCGACGTCGCGATCGAGTTCATTCGCGGGCACAGGGCGGATGCGCCGCCGTTCGCCCTCATGGTCTCTCTGAACCCTCCGCATCAGCCGTTCGATCAGGTGCCCGAGAAGTACCGTGCCATCTATGCCGATGTCGACGGCGCGGATCTCCTCACGCGTCCGAATGTGCCGCGCGACGCCGAGCCCGGTTCCGTCGAAGCGGTCGCCGTGGACGAGGCCGCTTCCGTCGCCGCAGACTACTTCGCTGCCGTCTCGGGCGTTGACGCCGAGATCGGCCGGCTCGTCGCGGCACTCGACGAACTCCGCGACGCATCCGATCCGGATTCTCCCGCACCGATCCTGGTGTTCACCTCGGACCACGGCATGCAGCTCGGCAGCCACGGGCTGCTCTACAAGAACGTGGGCTACGAGGAGTCGATGCGCATTCCGCTCATCGTGCACTCCCCCGGGCTGCTGCCGGCGCAGGAGAGCGGCGAACTCATCGACTCCCTGGGATTCGCGCCCACCCTGCTCGGCCTCGCGGGCCTTGCACACGCGATCCCCGCACAGATGGTCGGTCAGGACAGTTCTGCGACCCTCCGCGGTGAGGCCCCGGAATCCTCTGATCCCGCGGCTCTTTACTACCGCTACCCCTCCCGCAGCGATCACAGCAGCGCCCGCGGCATCCGCACCCGCGTCGACAAGCTGATCACGACGTGGGAGCCGACCACCGGGCTGCGCGTGGAGTACTACGACCTCGCACGCGACCCGTTCGAGGTGCGCAATGAGGCGGACTCGGCCGCGGCTGGTCTGCTCGCGCAGCGGCTCATCGCCGCGCTCGACGCGACAGCGGATAACTTCGAGGGGGCCGACGCTCTTCGAGCCCTCTCCCCCCTCACTTCCTAGCGGAAGTGCTCAGGCGGGGCCGGGTGACGACAGTCCGACCTCGGCTCGCCATTGCTGATGCTGCGCGAGCAGGCTCTCGACGATGTCCGGATGCTCCGCGGCGACGTTGCGTTGCTCGCTGTGATCCTTCGTCAGGTCACAGAGCATCAGGCCATCGCCCGGCTCGGTGTGCTCGACGCTGCGGATGTACGCCGCGGTCGGATCGGCACCGTCGAACCAGCTGAGCTTCCAGTCGCCGTGGCGGACCGCCCACTGCCATCCGCAGTCCCAGTGCAGCGCACGCTCTTCTGTTTTCGCACCCTCCAGCACGGGACGGATATCCGTGCCGTCGCTTTCTGGCGCCGGTGAGACAGCGGCCGCCGCCGCGAAGGTCGGGGCAAGGTCCAGCGCGCTCACGGGAGCATCGAACGTCGCTCCGGGTGCCGAGACGCCGGGCCAGCGCACGAGGAAGGGCACACGGATGCCACCCTCCCAGAGCGTGTACTTCGAGCCGCGCAGGGTGCCGTTGTCGCCGTAGTTGCAGTGCGAGCCTCCGTTGTCGGTGAGGTACACGACGATCGTGTCCTCAGCGAGGCCTGCGTCATCGAGCTGGTCGAGGATGCGCCCGATCGCCCGATCCATGAGCTCGAGCTGCGCGAGGTAGAACGCACGCCCGTCCGGAAGGTTCGGGCTGATCGCGCCGTCGTACCAGTCGAGGTACTCGCTCGCCCCCGGGTTCCAGTCGGCGAAGTCCGGCAGGCCGCGGGCTTCACGCTCGTCGTCCGGAAGCTGCCAGCAGAAATTGTGCACCGCGTTGAAGGCGACCATCGCGAAGAACGGCTCGTCCTGGTGTCGCTCGACGAAGTCCATGGCGCGATCGGCGATCTCATCCGTCGTGAAGCCGTCGAACTCGGCCTGTTCCGTGCCCGACCAGAAAGGCTGCACGCCCATCGCCTCGGCAGCGTCGCCGTAGGCTTCGACAGCCTCGGCGCTGTGGTGTCGATAGTGCAGTCGTCCCATCGACTGGCCAGCCAGCCCGTAGAAGGATTCGTGGAAGCCGTGCCCGGGAGGTGCCCCTCGATCCTTCTCGGTCTCGGTGCCGTAGTGCACCTTGCCGAAGTAGCCGGTCGTGTACCCGGCGGCGCTGAGCTGCTCGGCGATCGTGTCGACGTCGCCGATCTCCGCTGAGTCGAACCAGAGCCCACCCCAGCGCTGCTGATACTGCCCCGCGATGAGTCCCGCCCGGGACGGCGAGCAGATCGGCGCGGTGACGTAGGCGTCGGAGAACGTGGCGCCCTCTGCGGCCAGCCGGTCGAGAGCGGGGGTGCTGACCCCGGGGGTTCCCAGTGCCGACCGGTCCGCGTACCCGTGATCATCCGAGACGATCAAGACGATGTTGGGCCGCTTCTGGTTCATGCTCTGGTTCTTCCTTCGGAGTTCTGCGCGAGCGCGCCATCCCACATTGACATACCGAAGGCAGACTGCGGATCGTCGGCCAGCGGAGCGGTCTGCCCGGCCCCCGTGACCGGCAGCAGCGCGCCGTCGTAGCGCGCATCGCCTCGGTGGGTGGCGAACCAGTCGGCCAGTCGTCGCCGCATGTCGGCGACCTCGTCCGCACGTGCGGGATCGTCCACGACGTTCTCCCGCTCTCCGGGGTCGGCGGCGAGATCGTAGAACTCATGCGGCCCATAGGGGAAGCGGTGCACGTACTTGCGATCGGCGGTGCGGATCATCCGCACCGGACCGTACTCGTTGTGCACGACGATCTCCGCGTCCGTGTCACCCTCGGTCTCTCCGCGCAGAAGCGGCGCCCGGCTTCGCCCCGGCCCTCTCTCGAAGCGCGTCGGGTCGATGCCGACGAGATCCAGCAGCGTAGGAGCGATGTCGTAGGCGCTCACGAGCGTATCGTCGACGGCACCCTCGGGCACGAGACCTGGAGCACGGATCACGAGGGGCACCATGACCGATTCGTCGTACATGTTGAGCGGGAAGGTGCCGTTGCCCTTGCCCCAGATGCCGTGATGCCCCGCATTGAAGCCGTTGTCGCTCGTGAAGATGACAATCGTCTCTCGCTCGTCCCCCTGCTCGCGGAGCGCATCCAGGATGCGGCCGATTGCAGCGTCCATCGCGGTCACCGCCGCGAAGTACCCGATCAGCGCCTCGCGCGCGTCCGACTCACCGCCGATCGGCCCGCCGTCCAGCGTCTGCAACCAGGGATGCGGCGGCTCCTGCGGGCAGCTCTCGAAGGCGCAGTCACGGTACAGGGATGTGAACTGCTCCGGGTGCTGCCCGGCGAACGGCTTGTGGGGTGCCGTGAAGTTCACCGCGAGGAAGAACGGCGCGGATCCCCCTGCTTCCGCCTCGATGAACGAGATCGCATCGTCCGCGATGATGTCCGTCAGATACCCCTCGACATGCTCGGCGACGCCGTCGCGATACATGAGCGCACGGTCGTAGCTGCTTCCGCCTCCGTGGAGCGCGAACCAGTGCACGAAGCCACGACGCGGCACATCGCTCGCACCGAGATGCCACTTGCCGCTGAGGCCGAGGCGGTACCCGGCGTCCGCAAGCGCATCCGTGAACGTGGGGATTCCACCGAGGTAGTCGACGCTGTCCGGTCCCGCATGCGCCCCGTCGAGGTAGTCGTGCACGCCGTGCTGCGAGGGAACCCGCCCCGTCAGCAGTGACGCCCTGGCCGGGGAGCAGACCGGCGATGCGCAGAAGAAACGAGAGAGGCGGATGCCCTGGTCCGCGAGCGCATCGATCACAGGGGTGTGGATCTCGGCATTGCCCGCCGCTCCCAATGCCCAGGGGCCCTGATCGTCGCTCATCACGAAGACGATGTGGGGAGCCCGACGCGTCTCCTGCGTCACGCCGGCACCTCTGCACGGAGAGGGATCTGCAGCGAGCGCTGCGCGGCGGCGGACTCATAGCTGGCGAGAACCAGCTCGACGACGTGCCGCGCATGCTCGAGCGGCACCGCGGGGGCGTCGCCGTCGATCACACCGAGGAAGTCCGCGAGCTGTGCGGTGAAGGCCCGCTGGATGTCGCCGGCATCCGGGTCGCGCACAACGCGGGTGTGCCCGTCGACGCGGACCAGAGTCCCGACGCGCGGGTCTGCCTCGATCACTCCTCGCTCGCACACGATCGCCAGCAGGTCGCTGCGCGCGGGCGGATCGCTCACGACGGCGATCGTCACGCCGACGCCGTTGGCCAGGCGCAGCGCGATCGTGCCATCCGTCTCGACCGGAACACCGAAGCGCTGCGCCACGCTGGCGCTCACCTCGACCGCCGGCGCGCCACCGAACCAGAGCGCGCGATCAAGACAGTGCCCTCCGATGTTGATGAGCGCGCCGCCGCCCGCGATCGGCCGGGAGAAGAACCACTCCGGGCGGGTGCCGGGACGATAGTCGGTGCTGCGCTGGTCGCGGATCATCACGACCTCGCCGAGATCGCCCTGCTCCAGAAGAGTCCGCGCCGCGACCTTGTCGGGAAGGAAATGCTGGATGTGGCCGACGGCCAGCTTCACTCCGGCGGCGACCGTCTCCTCCTGCATGAGGTCGCAGTCGGCGAGACTCGTCGCCATCGGCTTCTCCACGAGAACGTGCTTGCCTGCGCGCGCCGCGTCGATCGCCATGGGCAGGTGCAGCGCATGCGGAGTGTTCACGATGACCGCATCGACGTCATCGCTCTCCACGAGCGCCCGATAGTCCGTGAAGAACTGCACGCCGTCGACGCCCTTCGCGGCGCGCGCCGCGGCGGATTCATCGAGATCGCAGATCGCCGTGAAGTGCGCGCCCGGCAGCGCCAGCGCGGCCTCGACGTGGTACTTGGCGACTGCTCCGGCGCCAATCAGTCCGATACGCATGAAACTCCTTCGTCGTTACTCGGCCGCGACAGCGCCGCAGGAGCGGCGGATGACGATACGCGGCCGAAGTCTGATCTGATGCAGCGGACAGTCATCACCCTCGATGAGGCGACGCAGCAGCACGTCGGCGGCCATCCGTCCGATGCGGTACTTGGGCGGGGCGACCGCGCTCAGTGGCACCTCCGCGAGGTCGGCGACCTCATCGTCATAGGAGACGAGCGCGATGTCGCCGGGCACGCTCAGGCCGCTGCGACGGATGGCGCCCTGCAGCAGCGTGGCCTCACGGTCGCCGAAGACGAGCGCCGCCGTCGCCTCGAGCTCGCGCAGCCGATCGAAGGCACCCTGCGCCGAGTCGACCTCCCAGGCGGTCTTCGCCTGGGTGAACTCCAGCCCCGAGGGAAGACCGAGATCGGCGATCGCATGGCGGTAGCCGTTCATGATCGCCGGCCCGGTCGGGGTCCGCTCGCGCATGAGCAGCGCGATGCGCTGATGCCCCAGGGCCGCGAGGTGCTGCACCGCGTCGTACGCGCCACCGCGGTGGTCCGAACAGACGTGCTCTGTGCGGTCACGCGGCCCGAGATCCACGAGGCTGCGCTCGACCATCACGACAGGCACGGGGAGCTGCATGAGCGTCTGGGCCCGCGCATCCGGATCGTCGATCTCGGTGAGAGTCGGAGAGAGCAGCAGCCCGTCGACACCGGCATCCAGCAGCGACTCGATCGCCGCATCCTCTTTGGTCCGGTCGTAGCGGTAGGTCGCGAGCTGGAGGCTCGCACCTGCAGCGGACAGCGACTCGTCGATGCCCTGCAGCACGCGGGGGTAGTAGAGCTGAGTGTCGGGCAGCAGCACGCCGATGCGACGTCGCGCGCGCTGCTCGCGCGGACGGGTGTGGGCGACGAAGCTGCCCGCGCCTTGACGACGCACGACGACGCCCTCCGCCACGAGGTCGTCGAATGCACGGCGTACCGTTGTCAGGGAGTATCCGGTCTCCTCTGCGAGCTGCTGCTCGGTCGGGAGCTTCTGCCCCGCCGTCCAGGTGCCCGCAAGGATTCCGCGGCGCAATTCGTCCGCAAGGGCCTCGAACTTCAGTCCCTTCGAATCCGCATCGCGAATCACAGATCGTCGTGTCGCCACGGCTTCTCCCCTCCTACGTACTTCTCCGAGTCTGCCTCTCCAGAAGAGAGGAATAAAGAAGTATTTGAGGGAAGGACTCTCGGATATCTCGGGTTTTGTTCGATCTCGCGCCAAACCCAAAGAAATCGATTCTGAATTACTCCTTGAATACTCTCTCTAGTGCTTGTTTGAGTCGAGGCTCCGAGGGGCGAAGAGGCACCCTCGACACGAAAGGAAATCCGATGGCGAAGATCCGTACGTTCTCTGCACTCGCCCTCGTCAGCGTTCTGGCGGTCACCGCCAGCGGATGCGCTTCCGCCGCGGGCGACTCATCGAGTGATTCCCTCACCTACTGGTCCATGTGGAAGGAGGGCGAGGCTCAGCAGAAGGTCGTGGCTGCCGCGATCGCCGACTTCGAGGAGGAGACCGGCATCGAGGTGAATGTGCAGTGGCAGGGCCGCGACAACATCAAGAAGGTCGTGCCCACGCTCAACACGAACAAGGTGCCTGACCTTGTGGACGGCTCGTTCGCGAAGCTCGCGCCGATCCTCGCCGAGACCGGTCAGGCGAAGTCACTCGAGGCCGCCTACGACGCTGAGGTCGACGGCTCGAAGGTGTCCGAGCTCATCCCGAGCGCCTACCTCGATGTCGACACGCTGTCGGTCGACGGCGGCGACGCCCCGTGGATGCTCCCCTACTCGCTCACGAGCGACGCGATCTGGTTCAACGCGACGGCGCATCCCGAGCTCGTCGACGCCCCGCCGGCCGACTGGGACGGCTTCATCGACACCCTCGATGCGATCAAGGCCGGCGGCGAGACCTCGTTCGCCGTCGACGGCGATGTCTCGGGCTACAACGCCTACTGGTACACGACCGCGATGGTGCGCGTCGCGGGACCCGGCTCGCTCAAGGAGATCGCCGAGGACCCGAGCGGTGAGGGCTGGGATTCGAAGGAGGCGCTGAAGGCCGCGGAACTCGTCGAGGAGCTCGTCCAGGGCGGCTACTTCATCTCCGGCTACAACGCCAGCAAGTGGCCGGCGCAGCAGCAGGCCTGGGCCGACAACAAGGCCGCGCTGCTCTTCAACGGCACCTGGATCCCCACCGAGACCGGCCCCTACGCCGCCGACGGATTCGAGTACTCGTCGTTCCCGTTCCCGACGGTCGACGGCGGCAGCAACGCTCAGCGCGCCGACTTCGTCGGGTTCGCTGTTCCGACGCGCGCAAAGAACGCCGACAGCGCGCAGAAGTTCGCCGCATACTTCCTCGGCAAGTCCTACCAGGACAGCCTCGGCAGCGACGCGAAGATCATCCCGATTCGCAGCGACGCGACCGTGAGCACCGAGATGTCGACGGTCAAGGCCGCCCTCGACAACGCGGAAGGGTACTACCAGCAGAACGACGGCATCAGCTTCCCCGGTTACACCGAGAAGCTGCTGTGGCCGACCATCGATCAGCTGGTGCTCGGAAAGATCTCCGCCGCGGAGTTCGTCGCCCAGATGAAGAGCGGCCAGATCGACTACTGGAAGCAGAACTCATGACCCAGGTCGCCACCGCGACAGAGCGTCTGACCGTCGGTACGGCTGCCCCTCGGGGTGGCCGTACCGGCGGCAACGCCATCGATCGCGCCCGCAAGCGCCTGTTCGTCCCCTTCGTGGGACCGGCATTCCTGCTCTACACGCTGCTCTTCGTCGTCCCCGCCGGGTACGCGGTCTGGATCAGCTTCAACAAGTGGGCCGGCGCCGGCCCCATGGAGTTCGTCGGGTTCGGCAACTACATCCGCCTGTTCTCCGACAAGCTCTTCCTGCAGTCGTTCGGCAACACGCTGCTGCTGCTGTTCGTCGTCGGCATCGCGATCTTCGTGATCGCCTTCGGACTCACGCTCGTGCTGCGCGACATGGCAGGACGGAAGATCGCTCGGTCGGTGATCTTCTTCCCGCACCTCGTGAACGCGATGATCTTCGGCGTCCTGGCCGGCTTCATCTTCAACCCGGGCGGCCTCGTCAACTCGCTTCTCGCCGTCTTCGGCGTGAACGAACCCCCCGCCTGGCTGTCGCACGACAACCTGTTCCCGCTGATCATGGTCATGATGACCTGGGTCACGACGGGCTACTTCACGACGATCCTCATGGCTGGCGTCGACCGGATCCCCCCGTATTACTACGAGGACTGCGCCCTCGCCGGCGCCAATGCCTTCCAGCGTCTGCGCTACGTGATCCTCCCCCTGACCTGGGATGTCTTCGGCACCTGCGCCGTGCTCTGGACGATCTCCTCGGTGAAGATCTTCGAGATCATCTGGGTCTTCGGCGGATCCACAGGTGCCGGCATGCCGCCGACCCAGACCTGGACGACCGCGGTCTACACCTACGTGACCGCCTTCTCCGGTGAGTCGGTCCCCGCATACGGCGCGGCCACCGCGTCGGCTGTGCTCTCGCTTGCACTGGTCTCGGTGCTCGTCTTGCTTCTGCGTCGCGTCATGAAGCGCGATGCGGTGGAGTTCTAGGAGAAATCGTGACCACCACTGACATGCTCCCCACCCCGACCCTCTCCACGGAGGCCGTCGTCGTCCCGGCTCAGAAACGGCGGCGCCGTCGGCGCGGCGCGGCGATCGGCCACGAGCGCAGCCTGCTGCGCGGCGTCGGTCTGGTCCTGCTGTGGTCGTTTGTCGTCCTGAATGTGGCGTGGATGGTCTGGATGGTCATCCAGGCGTTCCGCGACACACGTGCGATCCTCAGCGACCCGTGGGGCATGCCCACCTCGCTGGACCCGATCAACTTCGTGACGGCCTGGACCGTGGGCGACTTCGCGACCGCGACGATGAACAGCGTCGTGACGACCCTCGTCTCCTCGTTCCTCACCGTGCTCCTCGCAGCCCCTGCCGCGTACTACCTCAGCCGCGTCGAGAACCGCCTCACGAACTCGTTGACCCTGTACTTCGTGCTCGGCCTCGGCATCCCCGCGCAGGTCATCGTGATCCCCCTGTTCGTGATGCTCAACGAGGTCTATCTGACCGACAGCCTGATCGGCCTCAACCTCGTCTACATCGGCGTCTCGATGCCGTTCACGGTGTTCCTGCTGACGGCGTTCTTCCGATCACTGCCCCTGGAACTCGAGGAGGCCGCGGCGCTCGACGGCACGACGGCGTTCGGCACTTTCTGGCGCATCACGCTGCCGCTCGCGAAGGGCGGCATCCTGACGGCCTTCGTCCTGCAGGTCATTTCGCACTGGAACGAGACCCTGCTCGCGCTGACCCTGCTGCAGTCCACCGAGAAGTACACGCTGCCCGTAGCGCTCATCTCGTTCATCCAGCAGCAGACCTACTCGGGTGCGGACTGGGGCGGTCTCTTCGCCGGACTCTGCATCGTGGTGCTTCCGATGCTGGCGATCTACCTCTGGCTGGGCCGCCGCCTGACCGAGGGCCTCACTCTGGGAATGGGCAAGTGACCCGCGTGGGCCCCGGCGGCCGCCCGAACGTTCTGCTCGTGATGGCGGATCAGCTCGGGGCCCACGTTCTGGATCGGGATCGCGCGGGAGTGCGGACACCGCAGCTGGATCGTCTGCGCGCCTCCGGAGCCGCGTTCGAGAACGCGTACGTGTCGTTCCCGCTGTGCGTACCGGCGCGGGCGAGTCTGCTGACCGGGCGGATGCCGCACGAAGTCGGCATCATGAGCAACCGCCATGCCGACGTGGTCGAGCCCGGCACGCGACCGGACACCCTCGGGCACCTGCTCTCCGGCGCGGGCTACGACTGCGCCTACGCGGGCAAATGGCACGCGACCACGCCGGAACCGCCGCACGACGCCGGCTTCGACGTCATCCATCCCTTCGGCGACGTCGGCCTCGTCGACGCGTGCACGTCCTGGCTCTCCGACCGAGACGCCGAGGACAGCCCGTTCCTGCTCGTGGCATCCTTCGACGACCCCCATACGATCTGCGAGTTCGCACGCAACCAGCCGCTCCCCTACGGCGATATCACGCTCGGAGACGTGCGCGACGCCCCGCCGCTGCCGCCGAACTTCGCGCCGGCGCCCTTCGAGTCGCAGGCCGTGCGCGACGAGCAGGCCCGTGCCGCGCAGTCCTACGGCACCCTGGACTACTCCCCTGACGACTGGCGCCAGTACCGCTTCGCCTATCGAGGGCTGATCGAGCGCTTCGACGACGCTCTCGGCGTTCTGCTCGACGGTCTGGATGCCGCGGGCCTCACCGAGTCCACGATCGTCATCGTCACGAGCGATCACGGCGACGGTGACGGGGCGCACCGCTGGAACCAGAAGACGGCGCTCTTCGAGGAGTGCGTACGCGTGCCTCTGATCGTGAGCGGCCCGGGAATCACGCCCGGCCCCCGTCGCACTCGCGTCTCCGCCAGCATCGACATCCTGCCGAGTGTGCTCGCCTGGGCGCAGACAGCGGCTCCGGAAGACCTGCCCGGACACGCGCTGCCGGTGGAGAGCGCGGAGGAATCGGACGTCGCGGCGTCGCGCAGCATTGTCGTCGAGACGCTGTTCGACCAGGACGCTCCGCCGCGCACCCGCGGGCGTGCGCTGTACCACGGCGTCTACAAGTACGTCGTGTACAGCTGGGGCCGCTATCGCGAGCAGCTCTTCGACATCGAGGCAGATCCCGGCGAGCGTCGGAATCTGGCGGTCGAGTCCGCCTTCGACGCCGTGCGTGAAGAGATGCGGACGCGCCTGCTGGAGTGGTGCCTCGCCACCGAGGACCGCGGCTTCCTCAAGGTGCTGGTGCTCCCCGCGGGTGCACCGGCGGGAACGCAGCGAGAGATCTTCACCCGCCCCTACTAGCGGCGAATCAGGCGGGGTCCCTCCCATCGACCGCGAACAGCTCGGTGATCATGTCGTACCCGGCGCCACGCGCGAAGACGTCGCTGTCGGCCGGGACGAACGTGATCTGCGGCGCCGACGTCTCCCCGTGCAGGAACTCCCGCGCGATGGCGTCCTCGCAGGATACGGCGAAGGGCGAATCGAAGACGTCGGACGCCAGCACGAGCACGACGCGCTCCGGGGCGAACATCTTCGCCGCGTTGGCAACGGCAACGCCGAGTCGTTCGCCGCCCTCACGTAGCACCTCTTGGCCATCAGCGTCCGCGAGATCGCCCGCGCTGCGCCGCTCGCGCTCAGCGCTCATCCCCCAGAGGCTGCTCCACGTCTCGAGGCAGCCCACATCGCCGCAGTGACACGGGCGGGCCGCATCGCGAACCCCCGGGGCCGAGTGGGCGAAACCGCCCCCCGAACCGGCGAATCCCCGATGAATGCGCCCTTCGACGAGAACGGATACACCGAGGCTGATGCCCACGTTGAAGATGAGCGCGTCGCGATGGGCGAGCTGCTCATCGCGCAAGAGCAGCCCGGTCGCGAAGGAGTTGACGAGGCTGTCGACCAGCACTCGCAAGCCGCTGCGCTGCGCGACGAGTGCGGCGAACGGCACATCCCGCCATCCGAGGGAACCACTGTGGCGCACGGTACCGCGAGCGCGATCCACGATGCCGGACAGTGCGATACTCACCCCGCGAAGACGTGATTGCGGCTTCGCTGCGCGCACTGCGGCGACAGCCGCGACCACGGCGTCCGCGGCGACATCGGGATCGGTCGTGGATAGTGCGGATCGGTAGCGTGCGATGACGTCGCCCCGCAGGTCGACGAGGGTAGCCTCAACGCTGTCGCGCGCCAGGCGCACGCCCGCAGCGACGACGGCATCCCGGCCGAGTTCGAGAAGTCGAGCGGGGCGCCCACCCGTACCACGCAGCACATCGCTCTCGAGGAGAAGCCGGTCTCCGACGAGCTGACCGGTGATGCCGGTGACGGTGGCGGGGCTGAGCCCGGTCACTGCAGTGATCTCCGCACGGGAGGTCACACCTCGGCGGCGGACGATATCGAGAACGAGCGCCTCGTTGATCTCGCGAATGAGGGCTTTGCTCCCCGCACGCGCTGCCGCACGCTCTTGCTCTTCGTGAAGCACCATCGCCGCACATCCTCTCCTCGTCGTTAGCTTGCCACGATTCTATTATTTTTGTCATTGACAAAACGAAATGCGCCTGATTAGCTTCTGCTATGCCGAACGATGTCGTCCGCACTCACCACGCGGTGAGGGACACGCAGCCCCACCTCCTCGTGAGCATTGCGCCGCACGAGCGCTCCGCCTTCTTCCCGGAGGGCACCGAGGCCGCACTCTCCTCCGTGTCACGGAACGTCGATGTCATCGACCCCGCAGATCTTGCCGCATCGTCCGCGCCCCACTCCACCGAGATCGCCGTCGTCGCCTGGGGCTTTCCTCGCCTGGACGCGGCGATGCTCGAGCGCCTGCCCCAGCTGCGTCTGGTCGTCAACGCCGCGTCCTCCGTTCGCTCGCTGGTAACCGAGGACTTCTGGGCCACCGGCATCCCGATCACGCAGTCGGGCACGGCGATGTCACCCGCCGTCGCTGAGATGTCCCTCACGCTCACCCTCTCGCTGCTGCGTCGCGTGCACCGCATGGATCACGCCCTCCGCAACGGCAAGGACTGGGACAGCGCACGCGCCATCACCCGTGCACGCGAGATCTCCGGGGCGCGGATCGGCATCATCGGCGCATCCCGCACCGGCCGCGAGTACATCCGCATGTGCCGCGCCCTGGGCGCCGACATCCGCGTCTTCGATCCCTACCTCCCGACGGAAGATTCCCTGCAGCCCTTCTCGATGACGCTGCCCGAGCTCATGGCGTGGAGCGATGTCGTGGCGCTGCATGCGCCGGCGACCGCCGAGACCGCCGGAATGGTCGGCCCTGCGGAGCTTGCTCTGCTCCGTGACGGCGGTGCGATCGTCAACACCGCCCGCAGCACTCTCATCGACAGCGACGCCCTGTTCGCCGAGGTCTCCTCGGGTCGACTCGACGCCGCCCTCGACGTGTTCGACGCCGAGCCGCTGCCGCTCGAGGACCGCTGGCGCTCCCTGCCCAACGTCCTGCTGACCGGGCATGTATCCGGAGCCACCGCCGACTCCCGCGCACGGGCCGGCCGAATCGTCGTCGACGAGATCGAGAACTTCCTCGCCGACCGCCCTCTGCAGCACGCGATCACGCGCGACGCACTCGAGCGGATGGGCTGAGCATGGCGCGCAACATCCTGATCCTGCACTGCCACGACCTGGGCCGTTTCCTCGGCACCTACGGCGTGAGCACCGTGAGCACGCCCCACATCGACGCCTTCGCCGCCGAATCCACCGTCTTCGAGTCGGCGTTCGCGACGGCCCCGCACTGCAGCCCTGCCCGGGCATCGCTCTTCACCGGCACCTACCCGCAGCAGCACGGTGTACTGGGACTCGCGCACGAGCCCTTCGGCTGGGATCTCCGCGAGCCGTCGACGCACATCGCCCACCGCCTGCGTGCGGAGGGCCTCCGCACCGAGCTCATCGGCGTGCACCACGAGTCGGCCGACCTGCCCGACGAGCAGATCGAACAGCGGCTCGGCTTCGACCGCGTGCGCACCGGGGGCGACCGCGACACGGTCGTCACCCGCGCCGAGGATGCACTCTCGCTCGCGGCATCAGATGGTCGTCCTTTCTATCTGCAGGTCGGCTTCCATGAGCCCCACCGGTCCCCATCGATGCGCGACAGCACCGGAATCATGGGATTCCTCGGCGAGCAGATCGAACCGGATGCCGCGGCAGGCGTATCCGTCCCTGCCTACCTCTCGCCGACTGACGCGGCCCGCGAGGAGATCGCCGAGCTGCAGGGCGCCGTGCGCCACATGGATGAGGGCGTCGGGCAGATCCTGACCATGCTCGACGAACTCGGCCTCGCCGACGACACGATCGTGGTGTTCACGACCGACCACGGCCTCGCCCTCCCGCGTGCGAAGTGCACGCTGTACGACGCCGGCGTCGGCGTCGCGCTGATCGTGCGCGTCCCCGATCGCCCGGAATGGAGCGGTCGCCGCATCGACGGTCTTGTGAGCCACGTCGACGTGTTGCCGACCCTGTGGGAGCTCACGCGCCAGCACGGGGACGCCGGCGTCTCCGGCACGAGCCTCGTCCCCCTCGTGGAGCGCGACAGTCCCATCCGCGAGTACACCTTCGGTCAGTTGACCTATCACACGTACTTCGACCCGAAGCGGTCGGTGCGCTCCGCCGACGCGAAGCTCATCCTGAACCTGTCGAACGCCCCGAAGGCGATGGACCCCACGCAGTCCTGGATGCACCGGAGCGTGCCGATTGACCTGCGCGGCCCCACGATCGGTACGAGCCCTGTCCTGGAGTTCTACGATCTCCGGGCCGACCCTCACGAGTTCGACAACCGCATCGACGACGTCGCATACGCGGATCAGATCGCGGAATGCGCGCTCGCTCTGCGCGACTGGATGCACGAGACCTCCGACCCGCTGCTGTCCCAGCCCGCCTCGCCCCGCCATGCACTTGCCCTATCCACCCTCGACCAGATCGCGCGCGTGCGTCCCGCAGCGGACGTCCTGCGCCCGGTCTGACCCGCCCCCGAAAGAAAGATCACTGCAATGACGCACCGTATCGCCCGCGTGACGGCACTCAGCGCTGTCGCCGCCCTGGCACTGACATCCTGCGCCTCGACGGCCCCGACGACCGTCGACCCCGTCGAAGACGGTGCCGTGGCCGGAGAAGTCACCCTCTGGATGTACCCCGTCATCCGCGACGAGGCAGCCAGCAAAGACTTCTGGGCACAGGCCGAAGCCGACTTCGAGAAGGAGTTCCCCGATGTCGATCTGAGCATCGAGCTGCAGACGTTCGACAAGCGCGACGAGCAGATCTCCGCTGCGCTGGCCGCGAACTCCGGTCCCGACATCGTGCTCATCACGCCCGACCAGGCCGCGACCTACCTCAACGTCGGCGGACTTCAGCCCGTCGACGAGGCGATCGCCGAAGAGCGCGACGTCTTCTTCCCCGGCACGCTCGACGCCGCGACTTTCGATGACGAGCTCTACGGGGTTCCGCTGTTCCAGAACATCTACACGACCGCCTACAACAAGGCCGCCTTCGACGCCGCAGGTCTCGAGCTGCCGAAGACGTGGGATGACGTGCGCGATGCCGCACCCGTGCTCGCCAAGCAGGGCGTCGCCGTCATGGACTACATCGGCTCGCCCGAGCAGACGCTGAACATGACCTTCTACCCGCTCGTCTGGCAGGCCGGCGGCACGATCTTCTCCGAGGACGGCACGAAGGTGGCCTTCAACTCGAAGGAGGGCGTCGCGGCTCTGGAGTTCCTCGTCGACCTGAAGAAGGAGGGCGGAGTCCCGACCGACGCCGCCACCCAGACCGTCGGCATCGAGGGCTCGCCGTTCGCAGCGGGCACCGTAGGCCTGCGCGCGATCGCCTTCCCGCCCGAGGTCGCGCAGATGCGTGCAGCGCTGGGTGCGGAGAACGTCGTGCTCGGTGAACCGCTGACGGGTGAGAAACAAGCCACCTACGGCAACCCCGGGTTGCTGTCGCTCACCTCGATCAACAAGAGTGAGAACCGCGCCGCTGCCTACGAGGTTCTCTCGTTCCTCACGACCGAGAAGTTCCAGAGCGCGCTGAACAAGCAGGCTGGCAACTTCCCGACGCGCACGGATGTCGCCCTTCTCGGAGAGCCCGCCGACAAGGAGGCTTTCGCCGCTGCGCTCAAGGTCGCCAACCCCGGCGAGTCCAACCCCGCCGCCCGCCAGGTCATGGCCGTGCTGGCTCCCTACATCCAGGCAGCCCTGCGCGGCGACCTCACGCCGAAGGAGGCGCTCCAGAAGGCCGCCGACGAGGCGCAGGCCGTTCTCGATCGTTCCTGATTCCACCCCGTGCGGGGGCTCCGGCCCCCGCACGTTCTCCTGAGAGGTCGACATGACCGTCACCAACGCCCCGCGCAGAGCCTCCGACGCTCGAGCCATCGCGGGCCGCGCCGCGCGTCGCCGCGAAGCGCTGGCCGGCATCCTGTTCATCCTCCCCACGCTGGTGATCTTCGCGCTCTTCAAGTTCCTGCCGATCGCCGGAGCCGGAGCGATGAGCCTCACCCGCTACCGCCTCAACGGCGATGTGCAGTTCATCGGCGCCGACAACTACACCCGACTGTTCGCCGATCCCCATTTCTGGCACAGCCTCTGGGTCACGATCGGCTATGTACTTCTCTTCGTGCCGCTCATCATCGTCGTCTCGCTCGCCGGCGCTGTGCTGCTCAACCGCCTGCTGCACCTGAGCGGCCTGTTCCGGGCTCTGCTGTTCGTGCCCTATCTCAGCTCCTTCGTACTCGCCGGCATCGTCTGGAAGTGGATCTTCGCCGTCGACGGGCCCGTCAACACCGCGATCACAGCGGTCGGTCTGGAGCCGGTGCCGTTCCTCACGGGCGATCAGTGGCTGGTTCTGGCCAGCCTCGCCCTGGTCGCGGTCTGGAAGGGCTTCGGCTACTCGATGCTGATCTTCCTCGCCGGCCTCAAGGCCCAGCCGGCCGAGGTGCACGAAGCAGCCACCATCGACGGCGCCGGAGCATGGAAGGCGTTCTGGCACATCACCCTGCCGCTACTCAAGCCCGTTCTCTTCTTCGTGCTCGTGATCGAGACGATCGTCGGGTTCCAGGTCTTCGACACGATCTATGTCATGACCGGAGGCGGCCCTGCCCGCGCCAGCTACAGCCTCATCTACTTCCTGTACGACCAGGGCTTCAAGTTCTTCGACTTCGGCTATGCCGCCGCGATCGGACTCGTGCTGTTCGCCGTCGTGCTCGTTCTCACCCTGATCCAGCGCGGAGTCTTCGAAAGAAAGGAGCGGTGATGACCACCGCACTCGCCCCCGCAGGCACGTCCAGCGGCGTGCATCCTTCGCCCGCCCCCTCGAACCGGCAGCCGGCCCGTCGCCGCAAAGTCGATCGTCGGCCGTGGACTCTCGTCACGCTGATTCTGATCTCCCTGTTCACCGTGGCTCCGCTGCTCGCCGTGGTCATTCTCGCGCTGTCTCCCGCTGACAGCCCGACGATCCCCCACGCACTCCCACCGTCGCTCACATTCGACAACATCCTGCGCATCTTCCGCGTGGGCGAGTTCCCCGTCTGGGTGTGGAACTCGATCGTCTACTCCGTCGTCTCGGTCGTGATCGTGCTGTTCACGGCGTCTATGGCCGCGTATGCGCTGGCCCGCAAGCGATTCCCTGGCCGCAATGCGCTGCTCTGGTCGATCGTGGCAACGCTCATGGTTCCGATGCAGGCGACCCTGATTCCCACGTTCATCATGATTGCCGGCGCGGGCGGCGTGAACACCCTGTGGGGCCTGATCCTGCCGACGCTGGCGAACGCTCAGGCCGTCTTCCTCATCCGCCAGTTCATCCTGGACATGCCCGATGAGCTGTTCGACGCCGCCCGCATCGACGGCGCCGGCGAATGGCGCACCTTCGTCTCGATCGTTCTGCCGCTGATCAAGCCGGTGCTCGCGACGCTCGCGATCTTCGTCTTCCTCTGGCACTGGAACGATCTGCTGTGGCCGCTTGTTGTCGGCCAGTCGGATGCCGCGCGCACGCTGACGGTGGGCCTGGCGACGCTCAACACCGAGACGGTCTCCACGTCGAACATCATGGCTGCCGCTCTCATCAGCTTCGTCCCGTGCTTCCTGATCTTCATCTTCTTGCAGCGCCATATCGTCGAGAGCATCACCGCGACGGGCATCAAGGGATGAACATGGCTCGGCCGCTGCGCTTCGGCCTCATCGGCATCGACTCCTCACACGCACTGCAGTTCACTCGCCTGTTCCGTGACGGGCTCGTCGCGGACGGGATTGTGACGACCGCATGGCGCGGACCGGATGCCGAGGACTTCCCCCCGGGAAGGCGCGCCGAGGCGCACGCGGCCGAGCTCCCCGGGCTCGGCGTGCAGCTGCTCGACTCACCGGAGGCGGTCGCGGAGGCATCGGATGCTCTGCTGGTGGTCTCGGCGGATGCGCGCACCCGACTGGCGCAGTTCACCCGCGTCGTGCCCTACGGGCTGCCCGTGTACCTCGACACTCGCTTCTCCGCGGGCGTCGAGGAGACCGAGCGGATGCTGCGGATCGCCGACGAGTCGGGCACCCTGGTGCTGAGCGGCTCCCCCAAGCGCTTCACGCCGGAGTTCCGGCCTGTCCGCGAGACCGCCGGCACCGATCGCCTCGACCTCACCGGCGCCCTCGTCGAGCAGCCCGGCCATGAGGGCCTCGCCTGGTACGGGGTGCACCTCGTCGATCTCGCCGTCGCCGCGTTCGGCCCGGGATGCCGCGTCGTCGAACCAGAGGGACGCGGACTGCGCCTGGTCTGGGATGACGGGCGGATCGCGACCATCGCCGGCCCCGCCGAGTGGGTCGCCTGGACCAGCGGCACCGCGCGGCACGGCACCGCGCGCATCGAGTTCGCGATTGAAGCGAACCAGGACATGCTCACCGGCCTGCTCGACGGCATCGTGACATCGTGCCGCACCGGAGTGCCGAACATCACCCCTGCGGAGATTCGAGAGATCTCTGCGATCGTCACCGCGGGCTCTGCGGCGCTGCGACACGGACAGCCCGTATCGCTCTGATCCAGTGCCCGCGACGACGCTGCGTCAGGCTCCGAGAGCGTGGATCAACTCGGCGAAATGATCGACGTCTTCTGCTGACCAGGCTCGGAGCCGCTCACCGATGCGGTCGTGGTAGCGGGACCGGGCGATCTCTACCCGCTCCTGCGCGAGGGGTGTGGCCACGAGGAGCCGAGCCCGTCGATCGTTCGGGTCACGGACGCTCTCGATGAGGCCCCACTCCTCCAACTGACGAACCTGGCGGCTCACTGCCGACTTGTCGGTCTGGAGACGATCGATGATCGCACCGGCCGAGGTCGCCTTGCCCGTGGCGATCGAGGTGAGCACCTGGTAGCCGAGAGGCTGCAGGTCCGGATGCACCGTGGCCGCGGCTTCTCGCCAGCCGACGCGAATTCGCGCGAACAGACGCCCCAGTTCCTGTTCGACCCGAGCGATGGCCGCATCGAGCGCCACGTCGTCGGCGGGCTGGGCATCCATGTTCGCCAGTTTACGGGGAACGCTCACCGGTGATCCGCGCGGCAGTCGTGACTCAGATCTCAGCGAGGCGGCTGAAGACCATCGATGCGACCCGCATCTCGTCCGGTGTCAGCCCGCTGATGGCCGTGCGAATTCGGTTGCTGTGATGACTGCGCACCGTCGCCAGCAGCTCGCGGGCGGATGCGGTGGCTGTGAGCACCCGCAACCGCCCGTCACTCTCGTCAGCGCGCGATTCGATCAGGCCGGCTTCTTCCAGCATCCGCACCTGCCGGCTGATCGCCGACTTGTCCATCTCGAAGCACTCAGCAAGCTGGTGCGCATTCGAGCTGCCGACCCGCGCGATATGGGTCAGAAGCTTGTATCCGGATGGCTGCAGATCGGGGTGCACCATCGCCGCAGACTCTCGCCACAGGGATCGTGCCCGCGTGAACATGAGGCTCATGTGCCCCTGGAACTCGGTCACCACCGCATCGAGGTCGACCCGATCTGCGCCATCGACGGTACTCATCGCCGCGCTACTTCACCTCTGCCGTGCGGATCGATCCCGTCGAGTTGAGCGACGCTCCGATCTCGGCTTCGGCCACTTCGATCACAGATTCCTCCGCCTGCTCCCGCAGGTGCTCAGCGGCGGTCTTGGTCGACAGCGGCTTGTTCTTGATGAAGGCGATCGCGATCACGCCGATCAGAGCGAGCGGCACGGCGATGAAGAAGGCATCGGCGATGCCGTTTCCGTATGCCGCTTCCACGACGGTGCGGATGCCGTCGGGCAGGTCTGCGATGTGAGGCACATTGCCCGACCCGAGCGCCTTCAGCGCCCCGATCTCCTCAGGCGTCGTCGGAACGAACGCACCGAGTCCGTCCTTGATGTAGCTGGCCACGTTGGAGGCGAGGATCGACCCCATGATCGTCACGCCGACGGTGCCGGCGATGGTGCGGAAGAAGTTCACGCCCGACGAGGCGACGCCCAGCTGCTGCGGCGGGGTGTCGTTTTGCACGATCAGGGTGAGGTTCTGCATCACCATGCCCAGGCCCGCACCGAGAACGAACATGTACACCGCGACCAGAGCGAAGGGGGTGTCGTAGCGCAGCGTCGCCATCAGGCTGATGCCGACCACCGAGAGCACCGACCCCAGCAGCATCCAGCCCTTCCACTTGCCGAATCGGCTCACGAGCTGGCCGATGATGATCGAAGCGCCCATCTGGCCGACGATCATCGGGATCGTCATCAGTCCCGATTCGGTAGGTGTCGCCCCGCGGGCGAGCTGGAAGTACTGAGCGAGGAACACCGACGTGGCGATCATCGAGACGCCGATCGAGATCGAGGCGATCACCGACAGGGTGAAGGTTCTG
Source organism: Microbacterium sp. GW823-FHT02G05 (assembly GCF_058797175.1). NCBI lineage: Bacteria > Bacillati > Actinomycetota > Actinomycetes > Micrococcales > Microbacteriaceae > Microbacterium > Microbacterium sp. GW823-FHT02G05. Next base: position 1,156,704 of record NZ_JBXAJK010000001.1, on the reverse strand, counting down.
TTGCGGAAGAGCGTCATCGGGATGATGGGCTCCTTCACGAAGAACTCCGCGACGACGAAGGCGACGAGTGTCAGAGCGGAGCCGATCACGAGCACATAGCTGGTCATCGAATCCCACTCGAACTGCGCGCCGCCGGTCGACACCCAGATCAGCAGACCCGAGACGCCGACGGCAAGCAGCACGATGCCGAGGTAGTCGATCGACACCTTGGCGTTCTGCGGCTTGGGCAGGTGCAGGGTGACCTGCAGCAGGATGAACGCGAGAATCGCGAACGGGACGCCGACGAAGAAGTTCGCGCGCCATCCCCAGACATCGGTGATGAATCCGCCGAGCAGCGGCCCGCCGATGGTGGCGAACGCCATGATTCCGCCGACCACGCCCATGTACTTGCCACGCTCTCGCGGCGAGATGATCAGCGCGATCGCCACCATGACCAGCGACATCAGACCGCCGACGCCGATCCCCTGGACGACGCGAACCGCGATGAGCATGTTCGTGTCAGTCGCGAAGCCCGAGATGACGGTGCCGATCGTGAACAGCCCCAGTGACAGCTGCACGAGCATCTTGCGATCGAGCAGGTCGGAGAGCTTGCCCCAGACCGGGGTCGAAACGGCGGTGGCCAGCAGGCTGGCCGTGATGACCCAGGTGTACTGCGCCTGGGTTCCGCCGAGGTCGGCGATGATGACGGGCAGAGAGGTGGAGACGACGGTCCCCGAGAGGACGGCGACGAACATGCCGACGACGAGCCCGGAGATCGCGGTGAAGACCTCGCGAGCTGAGCGCACGGTCTCGGGCGTGGTGGTTGTGTGTGAAGTCAAAAGGTGGGCGCTCCCGCGTAGAAAGTTGATGGATATCAACCATACGCCGATAGTTGCTCTTTCGCAACTATTGAGGAACAGCAACCATAGGGACGCCCTTCAACCACTCTCCCGAGCGATCAGCTCGGGCGCCAAGCGCAGATCCTGCACCGGAGCCCCCTCGATCAGCGCGATCAGCTGCTGCACCGCGCGTTCACCCAACGCGTCGAAGTCCTGCCGCACAGTGGTCAGCGGAGGACGAAACTGTGCAGCATCCACGACATCATCGAATCCGATCACCGCGACATCCTGCGGAACCCGCAGCCCGGCCTCGTCGATCGCGCGCAGCGCCCCGAGAGCCATCTGGTCGTTCGCTGCGAAGAGAGCTGTGATCGCGCCACCGTTCAGCATCCGCCTGGTCTGCTCATAGCCGGATGCTGCACTCCAATCACCCCGCACGATCGCGGGAGCCTCGACGCCCGCAACCACAAGAGCGGCACGCCAGCCGCGCTCGCGCTCTGCAGCCGCGAAAGAGTCGTCTGGACCGGACAGATGATGCACAACACGATGCCCCGCGGCGAGCAGGCGGTCTGTGGCAGCCCGGGCGCCGACAGCATGGTCGGTGGAGACCGCCGAGAAGCGATCGTCGGGCGGCGAATCGATGATCACGAGGCGCAGGCCTCCCGACGCAGCGTGTCGCGCAAGCGCCGTCGCCTCATTGAGCACGATCGCACCGTCGACACCCTGGTCATGCAGGCGATCGAACGCGGTCGCAATATCGTCATCGGCGCCGAGCGTGAAGATCGTGAGCGCGTAGCCGCGGGATGCTGCCGCCTCAGCGACCGCCTGAAGCATGCGCGCATTCCCCACCGTGGAGAGCGTCTGCGCAACGAGACCCAGCGTCTGCGTACGACCGGTGCGCAGGGCCCTTGCCGCGCGATTCGGCCGGTATCCGAGTTCACCCATTGCTCGCTCGACGCGCTCGCGTGTGGCGGGGTCAACCCGCGGACTGTCGTTCGCGACCCGGGACACCGTCTGGGTCGAGACACCAGCCAGCGCAGCAACCTGCGCCATCGATACACGCTGCGGCTGCGGCATCCGCTCCCCCGTTCCGTTCGGTCGTGTTGACGTTATCACGTCGCCATGCGTACCATGTTCACGTGAACATGGACGACTCTTCCACGACGATCGCCCTCAGCGCCGGCGTCATCAAGCGCCCCACGCTGCTCGCCGACGGCCGCGAACTCATCTACTTCGACGATGCCGGCACGACGCTCGGCTCCGATCGCGGTGTGGACGCTCGTGTACTCGACCCCCGCCCCGAGACCGCGACGATGCGACAGGACGTCCTGACGGGTGACTGGATCACGTTCGCCACGAAGCGACAGAACCGCGTCATGATGCCGAGCACCGACGCCGATCCGCTCGCGCCGCAGACCGCCAGCAACCCCTCGGAAGTGCCGAGCATGTACGACGTGGCGGTGTTCGAGAACCGCTCCCCCTCGTTCGGCCCCGACCTTGCCGAGGCTGTCGGCGGCGCTCCCGCCGCTCCGAACGCGCCCCGCGGACTCGACGATCTCGCCGCTCTCGGCCTCGGTCGCACGCGCACGAGCGTCGGTCGGTGCGAGGTCGTCTGCTTCAGCCCCGAGCACGCAGGCTCCTTCGGCACCCAGAGCGTGACCCGAGCGCGTACTGTGATCGAGGCCTGGGCCGATCGCACCGCCGCACTCTCCGCGCTGCCCGGCATCGAGCAGGTGTTCCCCTTCGAGAACCGTGGTGAAGCGATCGGCGTGACACTGCCGCATCCGCATGGGCAGATCTACGCCTACCCCTACGTCACTCCCCGCACCGCGCGACTGCTCGACGGCATCGATCGCACGGCACCGGATCTCTTCGCCCGGGTGCTCGAGTTCGAGCAGGCATCTGAGCGCGTCGTGCTCCGCGGCGAGCACTGGACTGCATTCGTGCCGTTCGCCGCACGGTGGCCGCTCGAGGTACAGCTGATGCCGCACCGGCACGCGCCCGACTTCGCCGCGCTGAACGACGCCGAACGCGACGAGCTCGCGCCGCTGTATCTGCGACTGCTGCGGGGCGTCGACGCACTGTACGAGACGCCGACGCCCTACATCGCCGCCTGGCACCAGGCGCCGGTGCACGTCGGGCGCGATTCCGTGCGACTGCGTCTCGAGCTCACGAGCCCGCGCCGCGCCGCCGACAAGCTCAAGTTCCTCGCAGGCTCCGAAGCGGCGATGTCAGCCTGGACCGCCGAGATCCTCCCGGAGGAGACCGCGAATCGACTCCGCACGGCCATCGACACCGTCGCCGTCTGAGCCGGCGCCCCCTTCGTCCCACGATTCCGGCGCACGCCGACAAGGAAAGACACCATGACTTCTCAGGATGCTGCCCGCACCCTCTTTGACGCCGTCACCGGCACCTCGCCTGCCGGCGTCTGGTCGGCGCCCGGCCGCGTGAATCTGATCGGCGAGCACACCGACTACAACGAGGGCTTCGTCCTGCCCTTCGCGATCCCGCAGCGCACCTATGCCGCGGCAGGCCCCCGCGCCGACCGGCGCATCCGGGTCACCTCCACCTTCACCGCCGAGGCGGTCGAGGTCGCGATCGACGATCTCGACCGTATCTTCCCGACTGCCTCTGGCGCGGTGCCCGCGGTGACCGAGTGGGCCGCCTACCCGCTGGGTGTCGCGTGGGCGCTTCTCGCGAATGCGCCGGATGGCGGTGCGCTGCCCGGACTCGACATCGCCCTGTCGTCAGGCGTGCCGGTCGGGGCGGGGCTCTCCTCGTCGGCCGCAATCGAGGGTGCGACCGCATCTGCGATCAACGACCTCTGGAATCTCGGGCTCGACGCCGTCACCCTCGCGCGGGTCGGCCGCCGCGCGGAGAATGAGGCGGTCGGAGCGCCGACCGGCATCATGGATCAGATGGCATCGATGCTCGGACAACCCGACGCCGCCCTTTTCCTCGACTGCCGCTCGCTCGTCTCACGCCCGGTCGCCCTCGGTTTCACCGACGCCGGTCTGGAGCTGCTCGTGATCGACACGCGGGTCATGCACGCCCACTCGACCGGGGGCTACCGCGAACGCCGAGAGTCCTGCGAGCGCGGGGCCGCGATCCTGGGAGTTCCCGCCCTGCGCGATGTGCAGGTCGACGACCTCGATCGTGCCGCAGCCCTGATGGATGACGTGACATTCCGCCGTGTGCGCCACATCGTGACCGAGAACCAGCGAGTCCTCGACACCGTCGACGCCCTCGCTGCCCAGGGACCGCGAGCGATCGGCGAGCTGCTCACGGCTTCGCATGCCTCGATGCGCGACGACTTCGAGATCTCCTCCCCCGAGCTCGATGTCGCCGTCGATGCGGCACTGTCGGCGGGAGCGCTCGGTGCCCGCATGACGGGCGGCGGCTTCGGGGGCTCCGCGATCGCTCTCATCGAGCACGACCGCAGCGAGCAGGTCGCCGAATCCGTGCGAGCCACGTTCGCGGCATCCGGATTCGACGCACCGTACCTGTTCACGGTGGCGCCCTCCGCAGGTCCGCGCCGCGACGCCTGATAGTTCGCACACCTGGCGTCGGAGAAGGCGTCTGTCAGACTGAAGACCACCGCGAGTCTCGCGGAGGATGTAAGGAGCTCACATGTCTTGGCTGGTCACCGGCGGCGCCGGATACATCGGAGCACACGTCGTACGCGCTCTCGCGGAAGCCGGAATGACCCCCGTCGTGATCGACGACCTGTCGTCGGGGCACGCATCTTTCGTCCCCGGTGACGTCGTACTCGTCGAAGGCAGCATCCTCGATCGGGAGCTCGTCGAACACACTCTGCGCGCCCACGGCGTCGAGGGCGTGATCCACGTCGCCGGGTTCAAGTACGCCGGCGTCTCGGTGCAGCGGCCTCTGCACACCTACGCGCAGAACGTCGAAGGCACGCGCGTGATCCTCGAGGCGATGGAGGCCGCGGGCGTCAGCAACATCGTCTTCTCCTCCAGCGCCGCCGTCTTCGGGACCCCCGACGTCGACCTCGTCGTCGAAGACACCGCCAAGCGACCCGCGAGCCCGTACGGCGAGTCGAAGCTCATCGGCGAATGGCTGCTGCGCGATCAGGGCGTCGCCACCGAGACATCCGATCGCCCCCTGCGCCACACCTCGCTGCGCTACTTCAACGTCGTCGGCTCGTCCGACCCGACGGTCTACGACTCCAGCCCGCACAACCTGTTCCCGCTCGTGTTCTCGGCACTTCTCGAGGGCCGCACGCCCCGCATCTTTGGCGACGACTACGACACCCCGGACGGCACGAACGTGCGCGACTACGTCCACGTCGGCGATATCGCCCACGCGCACGTCGTCGCTGCGAAGCGCCTGTCCCTTGGCGAGCCGATCGAGCCGGCGTACAACCTCGGCTCGGGCGATGGACTCTCGGTGAAGCAGATCATGGATGCGATGGCGCGCGTCACGGGGATCGAATTCGTGCCCGAGATGCATCAGCGTCGCCAGGGCGACCCCGACCGCATCGTGGCATCCGGTGAGCTGGCCGCCCGCGACCTCGAATGGACGATGCGGCACACCGTCGACGAGATGGTGGCATCCGGCTGGGCGGCGCACCGCAACGCGGGCTGATCTCACCCGGGTGTCAGGCGGCCGGTACGCTGACGGAAACGCCCGACGCCGCGAAAGGTGACGATGACTGTCGCGACCCCCGATACCGCCCCCGTCGTCGTGACCAGCGCCGGTCCCGTGCGCGGCACGTGGCGCGGTGACCCCGGCAGCGCCGGCGCGTCCGCGGCCTTTCTCGGAATCCCGTTCGCGCAGGCTCCTGTGGGTGCCCTGCGGTTCACCGCGCCCGTCCCGCCTGCGCCATGGTCGGAGGTTCGGGATGCCACGGCATACGGCCCCACGCCACAGCGCGGCGACATGGGCAAGACGCTGATCCCTGAGCCGAGCATCCCCGGCGACAGCACTCTCAACGTCAATGTCTTCTCGCCGGATCCGACGCCGGGCGCGGCGCTGCCGGTGCTCGTCTGGATCCACGGCGGCGGCTTCATCGCGGGCTCCCCGTCGAGCCCCTGGTACGACGGCCGCACGTTCAACCGCGATGGCGTGGTGCTGGTCGCCGTGTCATACCGTCTCGGCTTCGACGGCTTCGGTGAGATCGACGGCGCTCCCTCGAACCGTGCTGTCCTCGACTGGATCGCCGCCCTCGAATGGGTGCAACAGAATGTGACGGCCTTCGGCGGTGACCCCGCTCGGGTGACGATCGGTGGACAATCGGCCGGCGGCGGGGCCGTGCTCACACTGCTCGGGATGGAGCGCGCGCAGCACCTCTTCCACGGGGCACTCGCGATCTCGGCGGCGCTCGGTGACGTGCCGCTCGGTCTCGCGCAGCAGCGCACGCAGCTGCTCGCCGAGCTCGCAGGCGTCGACGCGAATGTCGACGGTATCCGTTCTCTGCCCGAACAGCGCGTGCACGAGCTGCAGGGGAAGGCCGGGTCTCTCGGCGCGCACGGCCCGGCGGGCGCGCTGACGCAGCTGACGCAGGGCCTGCCCTGGGGGCCGACGATCGACGGCGAACTGCTCCCGCAACGAACGATCGAGGCACTGCGGGCGGGTATCGGCGCCGACAAGCCGCTCCTGCTCGGTGCCGCAGACGACGAGTTCGCTCTGCCTGCTGGCCCCATCAGCCGCAAGCTGCGCTGGGTTCCGCCGCGTATCGCGCTCGGTCAGCTGCAGAAGGATCGCGTCCGCCGCCGCGCCTATGTGCACGCGAATCGCGCCCTCGTTCACGCAGGAACCCCTGTTCTGCTCGGGCGCTATGTCACCGACTACGTGTTTCGCTCGCTGGTCGCGCGGGCGGCGGAAGCGCGGACCGATGCCCCCACCTGGGCGTACCGCTTCGCCTGGGCGTCTCCCGTGACGGGCCATGCCAGCCACTGCCTCGACGTGCCGTTCTGGTTCGACTGCCTCGACGACGCGTTCGTCGCCGATCAGACCGGTGACAACCCGCCGCAGGCTCTCGCCACCGCGATGCATACAGCAGCCGTGCGCTTCGTCACCGACGGCGACCCCGGGTGGGCGCGCTGGCGCTCCGACCCTGGATACACCCGCGACTTCGGGGTCGGCCCCGCCGAGACATCCGACTACTCTGCCGAGCAGTTCAGTGTGGATGCCTACGACGGGGCACTTCCCCTCATCTAGCGATTCAGCGCGCGGGCTGCAGCACCGGGATCTCGTAGCGGTGGGGCGTTCCGAAGCGGTGCGCCGTGATCGACACCGCCTGCTCGCGCAGGAAGGTCAGCGTCTCGATGCGTCCCGCAGAGACGACCGGCGCCGCGTAGATCGCAAGGCTCGGAGAACCGTTGACGGCTTCGGCGGTCGCTGCGGCAGACGTGCCGATCAGACGCACACGGCCGCCCTGCGTGGCGAGTTCGCGAGCGCGGATACCCCAGGCCGACGCATCCTCGACCGCCACCGTCGCGCCCGTCGATGCGACCCACGCGCGCAGCGCGGTCGGCAGCGCATCGACGGTGCTCACGGTGAGCGCCGATCCGACCCGCGCACCTGCGGCGACGACGCGCACGAGATCGGCGATGCGGTCGCCCTCGAAGCGCACCGTCACGGGCACGGCCTGATACCGCAGGGCGTTGTGCTCGGAGACGAGTCCCGTCGCGTCGCGCACGACGCCGAACTCGGTGTTCCACGCGTCGATGTCGGTCGCGAGCGCGGCACGGAGCCACTCGTCGTCGCCACCCGCAACTGCTGCTGCGCGGGCCAGAGCGTCCAGCGGCGTGCTCGTCTGCACCGCAGCATCCGCCCAGTTCGACAGACCAACCAGGTAGCTCGGGCCACCCGCCTTGGTGCCGGCGCCGACAGCGGCCTTCTTCCACCCGCCGAACGGCTGCCGCTGGACGATCGCGCCCGTCGTCCCGCGGTTGACGTAGACGTTCCCGGCCTGGATCGCGGCGAGCCAGGTCTGGATCTCATCCTCGTCGAGCGAGTGCAAGCCGGAGGTGAGGCCGTAGTCGATCGCGTTGACGATGTCGATCGCCTCATCGAGCGACTCGGCCGTCATGATGCCGAGAACGGGGCCGAAGTACTCGGTCAGGTGGAACTCGGAGCCCGCGGCGACACCCTGACGGATGCCGGGACGCCAGAGCTGACCGGCGTCGTCGAGCTTCTCGGGCTCGAGCAGCCACGACTCGCCCGCGTGCACCGTCGTGAGAGCGCTCAGCAGTTTGCCCTCGGCGGGAGCGATGATCGGACCGATACGGGTCGAGCCTTCCCACGGCATGCCGACGGGGTACGCCTTCACAGCGTCGACGAGCTGACGACGGAAGCGCTCCGAGCGGGCGGCCGAGCCGACGAGCACGACAAGCGATGCGGCCGAGCACTTCTGGCCCGCGTGGCCGAAGGCCGAGTAGGCGACGTCCTTCGCGGCGAGGTCGAGGTCAGCGCTCGGCGTGACGATGATGGCGTTCTTGCCGCTCGTCTCGGCGAGCAGCGGCAGGTCAGCGCGGAAGCCGCGGAACAGCTCCGCGGTCTCGTAGCCACCCGTGAGGATCACACGTTCGACCTCCGGGTCGCTCACGAGCTGCGTACCGAGTTCACGCCCGTCGAGCTGCACGTACTGCAGCACGTCACGGGGCACACCGGCCTCCCACAGTGCCTCGACCATGACCGCGCCCGAGCGTCGGGCCTGACGGGCAGGCTTGATGATGACGGGCGATCCGGTCGCGAGCGCCGAGAGCACCGACCCCGCGGGGATCGCGACGGGGAAGTTCCACGGCGGCGTGACGACCGTCAGCCCCACGGCCTGCATGGTCGCACCGTCGACGGCGGCGAGGTTCTTCGCGCTCTCCGCGTAGTAATGCGCGAAGTCGATCGCCTCGGAGACCTCGGGGTCTCCCTGCTCGATGACCTTGCCGGCCTCCGAGCCCATGACCTCGAGCAGTTCGGCGCGGCGCGCTTCGAGCACATCGCCGGCGCGGTGCAGGATCGCCGCACGCCCTTCGGCGCCCAGCGCCCGCCAGCTCTCCCCCGCGGCCACCGCAGTGGCGATGACGGCGTCCACCTGATCGGTCGTCGAGAGCGTGTTCTGTGCGACGGTGTCGTTGCCGAGCGTCGATCCCTGCATGCGAGCACGGATGCCGTCGGCCCACTCACGGTTCGCGCGCAGCGACGGGTCGGTGTCAGGGGTGTTCCCGAAGGCGTCGGTCGGGGCGGGCGCAGCCGGCAGCGCGCGGTTCTGCACGCGGTTCGGACCGGGCACCTCCGCCGGCACGGTTGCGATCGAGTCGAGGAAGCGCTGCTTCTCACGGTCGAACAGGGCCGGGTTCTCGTCGAGGTCGAACACCGCAGACATGAAGTTCTCCTGGCTCGCCCCCTCTTCGAGGCGGCGGATCAGGTAGGCGATCGCGACGTCGAACTCCTGCGGACGCACGACGGGCGTGTACAGCAGGAGCGAGCCGACGGTCCGCCGCACGACCTGCGCCTGCGCCGAGGCCATGCCGAGCAGCATCTCGAACTCGATGCCCGCGGTCACCCCGCGACGCTCGGCGAGCATCCACGCGAGTGCAATGTCGAAGAGGTTGTGACCGGCGACGCCGATGCGCACGCTATCGATGTGCTCGGGGCGCAGCGAGTAGTCGAGCACGGCCTTGTACGAGGCATCCGACTGCTGCTTGGTCGACCAGGTCGCGAGCTCCCAGCCGTGCACCTCGGCATCGACCGTCTCCATCGGCAGGTTTGCGCCCTTGACGACGCGCACCTTGATCGGCGCACCACCGGAGGCGATGCGGGCAGCAGCCCACTCCTGCAGGCGCATCATGGCGGCGAGCGCGTCGGGGAGGTAGGCCTGCAGCACGATGCCGGCTTCGAGGTCGTGGAACTCAGGTCGATCGAGGATGCTCGTGAACACGGCGATCGTCAGGTCGAGGTCCTTGTACTCCTCCATGTCGAGGTTGATGAACTTGCGCCCGGATGCCGTGCCGTTCGCGGCGATGCGGTACAGCGGCAGCAGCGCGTCGACGGCGTGCGCGACGGCCTCGTCGAAGGCCCACGGGCTGTGCGGGGCGACGGTCGACGAGACCTTGATCGAGACGTAGTCCACATCGTCGCGTTCGAGAAGGCGGCGGGTGCCATCGAGGCGTCGAGCCGCCTCTTCCTGGCCGAGGATCGCCTCGCCGAGCAGGTTGATGTTCAGCCGCACGTCCTCCGAGCGGATGCGACGGATCGCCGCGCCCAATTGCGCGTCACGGGCGTCGACGATGAGGTGACGCACCATGCTGCGGAGCACCCGGCGGCTGATCGGCACGACGATGCCGGGGAACGCGGGGGCGAGTGCACCGCCGAGAGCGATCGCACCGCGCAGCGGAGCAGGCAGGAAGGCCGGCGTCAGCGGCACGAGGTCCTTGAGCGCCCGGGCTGCGACCTTGGTGTCTTCGGGGCGCACCACGCCGTCAACGAAGCCGACCGTGAAGTCAAGACCATTCGGGTCGCGCAGCACTCCGGCGAGACGCTCCGCCGCGGCATCCACCGGCGCTTTCCGGCTCTCGACGAGCCACTGTCGCACGAGGGCGACGGCGTCGTCGGCGAGGTCGGCGAGATCAGTGGAAGGTGTTGCGCGGGTGTGCGCGCCGGGGGAAGCAGTCATCGGTGCTCGGCTTTCGTGAAGGCCGCCGGGTGGGCAGCGCTCCCCTCAGTGTGGAGCGAGACTACTATCCGAGAAAAGCGCACATTTACAATGGATACCATCCACTATTCCCGATGAATTGAGAACCTGATGTTCGAGCTGCGCCGCCTGCGTCTGCTGCATGAGTTCGCCCTGCGCGGCACGATCGCCGAGGTCGCCGCGAACCTCTCTTACAGCCCATCCACCGTGTCTCAGCAGCTCGCCCAGCTCGAACGAGAGGCGGGGGTCGTGCTCCTCGAACCCGACGGGCGCCGCATCCGCCTCACCGCGCACGGACGCCTGCTGGCGGAGCACGCCGCCCGCGCTCTCGAACTCGACGAAGCCGCGCGCGAGGCGCTCGCGACCGGCGACAGCAGCCTCGACCCCGTGCGCATCAGCGCGATGCAGACCGCAGCCGAGGCGATCATCCCTCCGGCACTCACGCTGCTCGCCGAACGCGCACCGACACTGCGCGTGGAGATGACCGAAGCACCACCTGAGGAGGGACTCTTCGAGCTGTCGGCGCGTCGGTTCGACCTCGTGATCGCCGAGCAGTACCCGGGCTACACGCGTGAGCGTCACGAGGGCGTCGAGCACAGCCTGCTCGGCCACGACCCGATCCGCCTCGTGCTCCCGCCCGGCGAGACGGAGACCCGACTGTCGGAGATGCGCGACCGGATCTGGGTCATGGAGCCACACGGAACCGCCTCCCGGCATTGGGCCGTGCAGCAGTGCCGAGCCGCCGGATTCGAGCCCGAGGTGCGTTTCGAGGCCGCAGACCTCGCCGCCCATGTGCGTCTGATCGCCGCCGGACACGCCGTGGGGGTGCTCCCCGACCTCGTCTGGACCGCCCAGCAGCCGCCGGTCACCCTCGCCCTGCTTCCTGGGGAACCCGTGCGCGAGGTCTTCACGGCGATGCGCACCGCGTCCCGCGACAGCGCGAGCATCCGCACCGCACGCGAGGCGCTCGCAGATGCCTTCGCCGCCCACACGGCGGCACCCGGCCTCTGAGACCGGGTGCCGCCAGGATTCTGCGAGGTCAGCCGACGACGGCGATCTCGTTCGGGGCGTGGGGCAGCTCGCCCTCGGCGAGACGCTTTCCGGTGGTCGCGTCGAGCGCGACGATCTTCTGCGCCGCGGCATCCGTCACGTAGACCACATCGCCCGCGACGGCAATCGCGGGGTGCGGCTGCTGCCACTCGCTCGGGCTCTCCCAGGACTCGATCGCGGCGTGCGACGCCGTGACCTCACCGGTCGCCGGGTCGATCACGTGCAGCTTGCCGTCGGATCCGATCATGAGAGCGTCACCCGAAGGACCGCGTACGACACCCCGCCAGGTGTAGCTCACTCCCTCCGGCAGTGCCACGGTGCGCAGTGACTTAGCCTCGGTGTCGACGAGGGCGATGTTCGTCAGCAGGTAACCCTCGGCATCCGGGTCGTTCTTGTAGTCCATGACCACGAGCGGGCTGTCATCGCTCGTGTAGGCGTTGCCGATGCGGCCGTACGCATCCGGAGAGGTGAGCTTCGTGATCTCACCGTCGACGTAGAGCAGTGCGCCGTTCTCACAGCCGAAGACGAGCGCCTCGTTCGCGGCGGCTCCCTCTCCGTGCACCGAGTGGCAGTCGGCGTTCGCCGCGATCTCATGACCGTGATCGTCGGTGGCGCGGATGCCGGTGCGGGTCTTCTCGTCTCCGACGGTGGACACGAGCGTGCCATCCTCGAGAACGACCGAGACGCCGTGATGCGCGGTGACACCGGGGATGACCTCGGCGTCGGGCAGTGCACCGTCCATGTCGGCGAGCGCGGCCGAGACGAAGATCGTCGTGTCGCTCGTCGCATCGTCGTAGAGGACGGTACGACCGGCGTGCCGGACGACATGGCCTGCGGCCGCCGCCGGGACGACGAGATCGGTGAGCTCTGCGGCCCGCATGTCGAGGAACTGGAAGCCCTCGGACGTCGTGACCACGACGTGGCGGTCGTCGCCCGCGGGGTTGACTCGCACGAACTCCTCGGAAGGGAGGTCGTCGATCACCTCCAGGGTCGCACCGTCGACGACGAGCACGCCGCCTTCATAGGCGACCGCGACGCGGGGGCCGTCGGCCGCGGGAGCAGGTTCCTCTGCGGGTGGGGCTGCGGGCGCCGGTGCGGCGCAGCCGGCCAGCACCATGCCGGCGAGCGCCGTCACTGCGGCCAGACCGAGCAGTGCGCGGGTGTTGTTGCGTGAGGGATGTTTCATCGTCACCTTTCTGGGTGGGTTCATGGGACTTTCTTCAGCGGCTCAGTCCGGCCGCCAGACGCGCCGTGTTCGTGCGCATCATGGTGATGTAGGTGTCACCCTCCTCTCCGTGCGGTGCCAGTGACTCGGTCAGCAGTTCCACCACGGCCACCTCGCGGTGCGCCTCCTCCGCGAGCACCTGCATGAGCCGGTCCGGCTGCGACGATTCGGCGAAGATCGTGCGCACACCGGCGGCATCGATCGCGGTGACGAGGCCCCGGAGATCTGCGGCGCTGGGTGCCGCAAGCGTCGTGCCGCTCGGGATCGCCGCGCCCAGCACGTCGAAGTCGAAGCGGCGCGCGAGGTATCCGAACACGTGATGGTTCGTGACAAGCGCGCGCTGTGCCGGCGGGATCGCCGCGAGAGCCTCAGTCATGTCCTCGTCGAGCGCCGTGAGATGCGCCCGGTAGTCCGCGGCCGCCTCTCGCACTCGCTCGGCTCCGCGCGTATCTGCGGCGAGGCCGGCCAGGAGCGGGGTGAGTGCGTCGACGACGCGGATCATCTGGGCAGGATCGGTCCAGAAGTGCGGGTCGTCCCCGGCTCCCTCGGCGTACGGCAGAACCTCCACCACCGCGCCCGCCTCGAAGACCGCGACACCCTCCGCCGCCGCCGCGGCGACGTGCTGGCCGAGGCCTTCTTCCAGGCCCAGGCCGTTGGCGACGATGAGGTCGGCGCTGCGCATCCCCGCTGCCTGGCGAGCCGACAGCTCGAACGAATGCGGGTCGGCTCCGGGCGCCATCAGCGTCGTGACGTCGATCTCATCACCGGCCAGCTCGGCGACGACATCGCCCAGGATGTTCGTGGTCACGTGCACCTGAGGCCGCTGGCTCTGCGCGGCCGGCGCGCATCCGCTGAGCACGGCGAGCGCGAGCGCTGTCGCTGCAAGTGCCGCGAGGGATCGGGGGCGGCGCATGCTCATCGTCCTGTCCCCGCGAGGTGGAGGGGCGGATGCTGCGCCTCGAACGTCCGCGAGATGCGGGCACCGTCTGCCGGGGCGATCTCCCACACGGCGCTCTCCGCGGGGCCGTTGAGGTAGACACGCTGCTGATCGACGACGAAGGAGAGGCCGAGGGCGAGTTCGGGGGTGGCGAGGGACTCCGCGACGAGCGGCGCCGTGCGCGCCACGATGATCCCGTCCTGCAGGACGAGCACTTCTCCCGTGGCCGCCAGCAGGATGATCCGCCCTTCGGAATCGTCGATCGCCGCGGCACGCACGATCGGCTCGCCGATGTCGTGCCTCACCCATTGCCGCGCCCGGGTGTCGAGCATCCACAGCGTGCCGTCGTCGGCGAGACCCGACACGCGGGGCCGGCCCTTTCGCCCCTCGAAGTCGGTCGGGAGAAGCGCATCCGCAGGCGCCGGGATGCGCTCCCACTCGTCGACGGAGCCGCCGACGCTGAGCAGTGCGGCGTTGGCGCAGCCGATGATCACGCCGACCGTGGTCGTGATGCTTCCTCCCGCGCCTGCGCACTCCTGTGTGGAGTGCAGTTCTCCCCCGGCCGTCACGATCTCGATGACAGATGTGCCGTCGGGATCAGTTCCGGCGAGCGCCGCGCCGCCGCTCAGTGGAACGGCGATACCGTGCGTGCCTTCGACCGCTGCGCGGAACGTCTCGACGATCCTCCCCTCGCCGAGCGCCTTCTGATCCAGGAACACCGCCTCTTCGGCGAAGCGCAGACCCACGCCGTGGTCGTTCGCGACGACCGTGGCGATGCCTTCGCCGGCGATCTCCCCCACGACGCGCGAAGGAGTCTCGTAGTAGTGGAAGTGATCTCCGTGGCTCCATGTCCACACGCCGCTGTCGATCACGCTGACCGATCCTTCGCGCACTCCGAACAGGAAGCGTCCGTCGCCGATGAGCTCGTCCACGGGGTCGATCTCGGCGAGCGTCTCGCGGCTCCCGTCGATCAGGTCGACATGGATGACCTCTCCCGCGACGTCGACCGTCGCGAGATGCAGCGCGGGTTCAGCGAGTTCGCGCGCGCCGGCGAAGTCCCCGTGTGCGCTCTCCGCGGGAGGCGCAGGATCGTCCTGCGGTTCCACGGCGGATGCGCAGGCGGGAAGGGTGAGCGCCGCTGCCAGCAGGAGCGCTGTGCGAGCAGTGTGACGAGGTGTCATGAGTTCCTTTCCGGGCGCACGAAGAGGCGGTGCGCGAGGGTCGAGACAGCACCAGAGCAGATCGCGACGAATGCGATCGTCGCGCCGGCGGCGGTGCTGGAGTGCCAGGAGATGAAGACTCCGAGGGCCACGCTGACGGCGCCGATGACCGCGGCCAGCGCTGCGGTGGTCGGAATGCGGCGCGTCCATCTCGACGCCGCGACGACGGGTCCGAGCAGCATGCCGACCACGAGCAGCGAGCCGACGGACTGATAGGCGGCCACGACGGCGAGTGTCACGAGCGCGACCAGCAGCACCTGCGCTGCGCGCGGCCGCAGACCGAGCAGCTGGGCCTGGCGTGGATCGAACGTCAGCGCGACGAACGCACGATGCCCGAGGCACGCAGCCACGAGTGTGACGAGGGCGACCACGGCGAGAGTGAGGATGTCGCCCGTCGTCGTCGCGAGGATGTCGCCGAAGAGGATGGCGGTCGCGTCGGTGGCGAAGGAGCGCGAGGCGGAGACGATGATGACGCCGAGCGCCAGGCTGGCGACGAACAACAGCCCGATACCCGTGTCGGCCGAGATGCGACCACGCCGTTGCAGCATGCCGATGCCCGTGGACATGGCCGCGGCACTCACCGCAGCGCCGAGAAGCGGCGGAGCACCGACGAGCGTCGCGACGGCGATACCCGGCAGCATCCCGTGCGCCATAGCCTCCCCGAGGAACGCCATGCCGCGCAGCACGACCCACGTGCCGACGACGGCGCAGATCACGGCGACAAGCACGCCGGCGACCAGGGCGCGCTGGACGAAGGCGACGTCGAAGAGCTCGAGGAACGGGAGCATAGTCCGACACGGTAGCACTTATTGAGAATGATTTTCATTTGCAATAATGAACACATGACGACACCACCGCTCACGACGACCCGCGTGCTCTCTTTGCAGGACGTACGCGTCACCCACGGTGACCACGTCGCACTTCAGGGCGTCACCGCCGCCTTCTACGCCGGACGACTCTGCGTCATCGTCGGGCCGAACGGGTCAGGAAAATCCACTCTGCTCGACGTCGCCGCCGGTCTGCGCGAGCCGCAGCGCGGCAGCGTCGAGCGTCAGCGTGGCATCCGCATCGCCCTTCTCGCGCAGTCGACGCCACTGCCCGCACATCTGCCGCTCACCGTGCGCGACGTCGTCACGATGGGCACATGGGCTCGACTCGGCCCTTGGCGCCGGCGCCGCCCGGCCGACCGGAGCATCGTCGACGCCGCTCTCGCCGCCGTCGAGCTGACGGCGCAGGCACGTCGCCCGATCAGCATGCTCTCCGGCGGGCAGCGCCAGCGGGCACTGCTCGCACAGGCGCTCGCCCAGCGCGCCGATCTCGTCCTGCTCGACGAGCCGATGTCGGCACTCGACACGCGCTCCCGCCAGATCATCGCCGACACGCTGCATCAGCTCGTCACGAGCGGCACCGCGGTCGTCGCGGCCACCCACGACCCCGGGGAGTTCACCGCGGTCGACGATGTCATCGAACTGCGTGAGGGTCGACTCATACCCTGACCGCCAGCCGAGAAGACACCGCCGTACACACGACGACGCCCGGCACACAGGCCGGGCGTCGTGTGGGGAACCGGGGCTCAGAGCATCTTGCCGTGCACGTTCCAGCCCTGAGTCGCAGTCTGCTCGATCGCCGCCATACGACGGAAGCCGAGAGCGTGGTCGGCAAAGTAGTTCGCAACCTTGAACCAGAATCCGACACGGTGGGTGCGGATCGAGTCGTAGTACTCCTCGACATCGACGCGCTGGTACATGCGCTTGCCGGCGAAGAGCACGGCCATGCCGCGCGCACCTTCGGGTTCGTAGTAGCAGCCGACGCGATCCGCCGAGTACTCCTGCGCACGGCTGATGCTCGGCGCCAGGGTCAGCAGCGTGTTCACCGGCCGGAGGATCATGCGCCAGATGCTGACGTGTCGCAGCTTCACATGCCCGAGCTCGTGGGCGAGCACGAAGCGCACCGTGCGGAAGTCACCCAGCTCATACGCAATGTCGAGCAGGTCGCTGTTGATCTGCACAAACGCCTTGCGGACCTGGCACTTCGCGGCAGCCGCGTTCAGCACACCGTTGCCGTTGACGACGTACAGCTGCGGCAGAGCATGCAGCTTCTCGCCCGTGAAGCCCATCTCGGTGCCGAGCTCCGAGTACAGCTCGTACAACTCGGGGAACTGCTTGGGCGTGACCGGCACGGCATCGCCCATCGTGCTCCAGAACATGTACCGGATGAGGAAGACGGCGAGCAGCGGAATCATCATGGCCGAGAGCGCAGCTCCCGCCCATTCCGGCAGCTGATCGACGCCCTGCGTGATGAAGGTGAGAGCCCCGACGAAAGCGACGATCGTCGTCAACCCGCCGA
Organism: Microbacterium sp. GW823-FHT02G05; assembly: GCF_058797175.1. Lineage (NCBI taxonomy): Bacteria > Bacillati > Actinomycetota > Actinomycetes > Micrococcales > Microbacteriaceae > Microbacterium > Microbacterium sp. GW823-FHT02G05. The sequence continues at coordinate 1,139,453 of NZ_JBXAJK010000001.1, read as the reverse complement.
CGATCAGCATCGGAACCTCCGCCCGGTGGCGGAAATGCGCGTTCGTGGGCGTGGCCGCAGGGGCGACGGGCGCCGCTTCAGCGGCGGAAGAGGTGAAAGTGGTCACAGACGGTCCTTGTCATGCGCAAGCGGCTCTCCACGGGATGGGAGAATCACACTCTACGTATAACTATGGATCCAGTGCAAACTTTTACTCTGTCCAAGCTTGGTTCGAACGGTCGCCGACTACCGCATCCGGGATCCGCTCCCGCATCACCCGGATGGCCTCCGGATTGTCATCGACAAGCACCGCATCGCGCCCCAGAGCCGCCGCGACCGCACCCGTCGTGCCACTCCCCGCGAAAAGGTCGAGCACGCGGTCACCCGGGCGGCTGGACGCCTGCACGATTCGGCGCAGCACACCCTCCGGCTTCTGCGTGGGGTAGCCCGTCTTCTCCCGACCCGTCGTCGGCACGATCGTGTGCCACCACACATCCGTCGGCAGCTTGCCGCGCTCCGCCTTCTCCCTCGTGACAAGACCAGGAGCCATGTACGGCTCCCGCTCGATGTCGTCGACATTGAACACATGCTCGCCGGGATTCTTGACGTAGACGAGGATCGTGTCGTGCTTCGTGGGCCAGCGGGTGCGCGGCTTCGCGCCGTAGTCGTAGGCCCAGATCAGCTCGTTGAGAAAGCAGTCCCGCCCGAAGACGGCATCGAGCATGACCTTCGCATAGTGCGCCTCGCGGTAGTCCAGGTGCAGATAGAGCGTGCCGTCATCGGCGAGCAGGCGCCAGGCCTCTTCCAGACGCGGCATGAGGAAGGCGCCGTAGTCGTCGAAGCGGTCGTCGTAGGCGCGCAGCATCCCCCGCACGCGCTCGTACGCATGCCCGTGGAAGCCGTGGCGCACCTCGCCCGCGTGCTTCGGTTCTGCACCCTGCTCGGCGACAGACTCATGAGATTCCGACACCTGCTCGTCCGGCAACGCAGAGCCCTGCGGAGTCGCGAACGCGCGACGAGCCGTCACGATCTGCCGCCCCTGCATCCTGCCCGTATTGAACGGCGGATCCAGATACACGAGCGTGAAGGACGACGACGGAAGACGGCCCGCCACCTCGAGATTGTCTCCCTCGTAGAGGGTGACCGCGCCGCGCGCCGGCACGGAAGGAGCGTCGGTCACGGCACGCGATGCAGCCACGCATCGGTGGAGAACTTCGATGCGACGAGTGCTTCTGCCTCCGCATACTCTTCATCGGTCACCGCACCGTCCACGGCACCGGTCAGCCCACGGAACGTCTCGATGAACCGCTCGATCACCGCCGAGCGCTCCAGTCCGATCTGGGTGCGCAGCGGGTCGACGCGCTTCGCAGCGGATGTCGTTCCCTTGTCGCTGAGCTTCTCGCGCCCGATGCGCAGCACCTCGGTCATCTTCTGGCCATCGATGTCGTACGAGAGTGTGGCGTGGTGCAGCACTCCGCCGTTGGCGAGGCGCTTCTGCGCTGCGCCGCCGATCTTGCCGGTGGAGCTCGCGATGTCGTTCAGCGGCTGATACGTGGCATCCACGCCCAGCGAGCGCAGCGCCTGCAGCACCCAGTCATCGAGGAACGCGTAGGAGTCCGCGAACGTCATGCCCTGCACGAGAGCCGCAGGCACGTACAGCGAGTACGTGATGATCTGCCCGGCCGCCATGAACATCGCGCCGCCACCCGAGATGCGCCGCACGACGTCGAAGCCGTGACGGGCGGCACCCTCCGGATCGACCTCGTTACGGTACGACTGGAACGAGCCGATCACGACAGCGGACTCGTCCCACTCCCAGATGCGCAGGGTGGGGCGACGGTCGCCCGTGCCGACGCGGGTCGTGAGCACCTCGTCGAGGGCGAGGTGCAGGCGCGGCGAGACGGCCTTGTCGTGCACGATCTCCCACTCGAAGTCGCGCCAGCCCGGCGCGGTGACGAGAGCGCGCCGCACCGCGGTGCCGACCGCCTCCGGCGAGAACCCGAGCAGCTGCGCCCCCTGCGGCAGCGCCTCGCGCACGGCAGTCGCGATGCCGACCGCATCGGTCTCTGCGGGAAGGCCGTTGACGGCGGCATTGATGTCGTCGAGCGCCGTGTCGGGCTCGAGGAAGAAGTCTCCGGCGAGCCGGAAGTTCGCCAGCTCGCCGTCGATCACATCGACGTCGACGACAACGAGCTTTCCGCCAGGAACCTTGTACTCACCGTGCATGATCCCAGCCTACGGCGCGGGCCTCGTGTCAGGCGCGAGGGAAGTGCTTGTCGAGCCAGGCGAGCACGTCGGCGCGCACCTCGTCCTGCTGCAGTTCGTTGAAGATCTCGTGACGCGCGTCCGGATAGACGAGGGTGGTCACGTCGGTCAGGCCCGAGCGGGTGCGGTAGGCATCGGCGAGTTTGTGCACGCTGCGCGGCCCACCCACGGAGTCATCGCGTCCGACGAGCAGCAGGAGCGGGATGTCGTGGCCGAGGTTCTTCTTCGGACGACCGTAGAGCTTCGCCGCCTCGATCACTCCAAAGAGCTTGAGCAGCGGCACCTCCGTCGTGAGCGGGTCGTTGTGGAAGTCTTCCTGAACGGCCGGGTCGCGCGAGAGCCACTCGAGGCCGGTGGCATCGTCTCCCGCCCAGCGCGCGTTGAGCGGCGCCGCGTTCAGGTCGCTCGGAGTGAGGTGCGCGGATCCGCTCAGGATGACGGCGTCGTAGGCCTCTGGATGCTGGTTCACCAGCTTCTGCGAGAGGAACGACCCCCACGAATGGCCGAGCAGAATCAGCGGAAGCCCGGGGTTCTCCGAACGGATGATCTGGGTGAGCTGCCAGACCGCGTCAACCGCGGCGTTCAGGCCACCCGGCCCGAGGCGCCCCAGCTTCTCGGGGTCGCCATGCTGGCGCATGCCGGTGCGCCCGTGGCCGCGGTGGTCGTCGGCATAGACCGTGAACCCCGCGCCGGTGAGGGCGGCGATCAGCGCGCCGTAGCGTCCGGCGTGTTCGCCGACGCCGTGCAGCAGCTGCACGACCCCGCGGACGTCGCCCTCGGCGGGGTGCACGTCATAGATGATGGCGATGTCGTAGGCGTCGCGGAACTCGGCGGTGCGGGTTTCGGGCATGGATGCAGTCTACGGATGCCGACGCATCCGCAACATCTCTCGACTAGAGGCCGAGTGCGGTGCGGACGGCCTGCGCTTCGGCGAGGTCGGTGACCTCGTAGCCGCCGACACCGTCGGAGGCGGACCCCATACGCACGCCGCCCTGCTCCGCGACGGTGCGCTTGGCGGAGAAGTGCACCGCGTCGACACCGGTGCCGGCGATCTCGACGACGTTCGCGGAGGTCACTCCGCTGCCCGCCATGATCTGCACGGCGCCCTCGGCAGCGCCCACGAGAGCGCGCAGCGTCTCGACACCGTCGATCGCGGCGGATGCTCCGCCCGAGGTCAGCACGCGCGCGAAGCCGAGCTCACGCACGATCGCGAGCGATGCGAGCAGATCAGGGGTCACGTCGATGACGCGGTGCAGGGTGACGGATGCCTCGCCCGCCGCGTCACGCAGGCGCTTCAGCGCGTCGACATCCAGACCGCCCGAGGCATCCTGCGCTCCGATCACGACGCCGTGCGCACCGCGCTCGACGGCGAAGCGGATGTCTCGCTCGATCGTCTCCAGCTCGCCGGCGTCGTACTGGAAGCCGCCCGCACGAGGGCGCACGAGCACATGGATCTCCGGGCCGCCATCTGCGGAGACCTCGAGCGCGAGGTCGAGCGTCGCCGGCGACGGGGTGAGCCCTCCGAGCGCAAGACCCTGGGTGAGCTCGACACGAGCGGCGCCGATCTCCCGCGCGACGCGGACTCCCGCAGCATCCTGCACGGCGACTTCAAGGGCGAGCGAGCGGCTCATGGATCCTCCTGGCTGAGTGGAGCTTCCATTCTGCCGGTTCTCGTGCGTGGCACCCTCTCGGTGACGGAATCCGACGACACCCAGCATCCGCGGAGAAAATTTAGTTAGACTACCTAAACAATGCCGCATTCGCCTGATCCCTCCCTCGACCTCGCCGCCACCGACCTGCGCCTGGCGACCTTCCGCCTGGCACGGAGGCTGCGCCACGAGCGCGCCCTCGACTCCATGAGCGACGCGCAGTTCGCCGTTCTCGTGATCCTGCGCCAGCACGGCACCCAGACGCTCGGCGCACTCGCCGAGCGCGAGCGCGTCACGGCGCCTTCCATGAACCGCACCGTCAACGTCCTCGAAGAGACCGGCTACCTCGTGCGCACCCCCGACGAGCAAGACCGTCGCCGCGTGCTGATCGAGATCACCGAGAGCGGCGCTGAGATCGTCGCCGAGACGATCCGTCTTCGTGATCACGCACTCGCAGAGGCGCTCGCCGAACTGCACCTCAGCGAAGAGGAACTCGAGATCCTGCGCCAAGCCAGCGCCCTGATGCGAAGGGTGGCCGAACGATGAGCGCGATGTTCCGATCGTTCTCGTCCTTCAACTACCGCGTCTGGTTCATCGGCGCGCTGGTCTCGAACGTCGGGCAGTGGATGCAGTCGACCGCGCAGAGCTGGGTCGTGCTGACGCAGCTCACCGACAACGACGCCGCCGCGATGGGCGTCACGATGGCCCTGCAGTTCGCCCCTCCCCTGCTGCTCGTGAGCGTCACCGGCTACGTCGCCGACCGCTTCGACCGCCGAAAGCTCCTCCTCATCACGCAAGGGCTGCTGATGGCGCTCGCCATCGCCCTCGGCGTGCTGCTGCTGACCGATGTCATGACGTTGCCGATGATGTACGCGTTCGCGCTCGGTTTCGGCATCGTCGCCGCGTTCGACAACCCCGCACGGCAGGCATTCGTCTCCGACCTCGTGACCCGCGAGAACGCCTCCAACGCCGTCGCCCTCAACGCCGCGTCGTTCAACGGCGCACGGATGATCGGCCCCGCGGCTGCCGGCGTGCTGATCGTGGCATTCGGCAGCGGTTGGGTGTTCCTGATCAATGCGGTCACCTTCATCGGCATGGGCATCGCCCTGTTCCTGATCCGCCCGCACGAGCTCATCCCACGCGTCGCCGGCGCAAGCCGCGGTGGTCTCGCCGCGGGCTTCCGCTACGTCTCGAAGCGCCCTGACCTGCTCGTGGTGTTCCTGATCGTGTTCTTGCTGGGCGCGTTCGGGCTCAACTTCCCGATCTACGCCTCCACGATGGCGCTCGAGTTCGGCCACGGCGCCGACGGCTTCGGCCTGCTCTCGTCGATCCTCGCGATCGGCTCACTCTCGGGTGCGCTCATGGCAGCCCGCCGGGATCGTGCACGGCTGCGCGTGGTGATCTTCGCGACCGGCGGATTCGGCATCGCCTCGCTGATCTCGGCGTTCATGCCGTCTTACTGGCTGTATGCAGGACTGCTGGTGTTCATCGGCTTCGCGATCGTGACAACGCTGACGACCGCGAACGGCTACGTTCAGACGACGACAGATCCGGCACTGCGCGGCCGCGTGCTCGCCCTGTACATGGCGGTCCTCATGGGTGGCACCCCGCTGGGCGCCCCGTTCATCGGTTGGATCGCTGACGCCTTCGGCCCCCGCGTCGCGATCACCGTCGGCGCCGCAGCGGGCATCATCGCCTGCCTGTTCGGACTCATCTGGATGATCGCCTCCGGCCGTCTGCACCGCAGCGAGCGACGCCGCTTCCTGCTCACGATCGACGAGACGCGGTCCCTGACCGTCGTCCCACCGATCGAGCCGGCGGAGTTCAGCGACGAGGTCGCCGCGACGACCCCGATCCGCACGGAGAAGAAGCGGCTCGGCTGAGTCGTATCGCACAGGGACGAGGAAGGGGCCGGATGCTGCGCAGCATCCGGCCCCTTGGTCTGGCGTCAGCCCTCCAGGATGAGCCGGAGCTGCTCCACCGCCCAGTCGAGCTCTGTCGCCCGGATCACGATGGGCGGCGCGATGCGCACGGTCTGACCGTGCGTGTCCTTCACGAGCACGCCGCGCTCGCGGAGACGCTCGGCGATCTCGCGCCCCGTCCCGTAGGCGGGATCGATGTCGACGCCCGCCCAGAGGCCGGCACTGCGGACGGCGGTCACGCCGTGTCCGATCAGCGCCTCGAGCGACTCCCGCAGGTGAGTGCCCAACCGCAGGGCGCGCTTCTGGAACTCGCCGGTCTCCAGCATCTCGACGACCTTGTGGCCGACGGCAGCAGAGAGCGGGTTGCCTCCGAAGGTCGAGCCGTGCTCGCCGGGGCGGATGACCCCGAGCACGTCGCGGTCGCCCACGACGGCCGAGACCGCGAGGATGCCGCCGCCCAGAGCCTTGCCCAGCAGGTACAGGTCGGGTACGACGCCCTCGCGGTCGCAGGCGAAGGTCGTGCCGACGCGGCCGAGTCCGGACTGGATCTCATCCGCGACGAACAGCACGTTGTTCGCCGTGCAGATCTCGCGGATGCGACGCAGGTATCCCTCAGGCGGAATGATGACGCCGCCCTCTCCCTGGATCGGCTCGATGAGAACGGCCACCGTGTCCGGAGTGATCGCCGCAGCGACGGCATCCGCATCCCCATACGGAACCACGTCGAAGCCGGGCGTGAACGGGCCGAAGCCGTCACGCGCCGTCTCATCGTCGCTGAAGCCGACGATCGTCGTCGTGCGCCCGTGGAAGTTGCCGGCCGCGACGATGACCCGCGCCTGTCCCGCCGCGACACCCTTGACCCGGTAACCCCAGGCGCGAGCGACCTTGATGCCGGTCTCAACCGCTTCGGCGCCCGTGTTCATGGGCAGCACAAGCTCTTTGCCGCACAGGCGCGCAAGCGCCGCGGCGAACGGCTCGAGCTGGTCGTTCATGAACGCCCGGCTCGTGAGGGTCACGCGTCCCAGCTGCTTCTCGAGCGCTGCCACGATGTCGGGATGACGGTGACCGAAGTTGACGGCCGAGTATGCCGCGAGCAGGTCGAGGTAGCGCTTGCCGTCGACATCGGTCACCCACGCGCCTTCGCCGTGCGAGATGACAACCGGCAGCGGGTGGTAGTTCTCAGCGACGTGCGGCTCGACGCTCACGCCCGCAACGGCGCTCATCAGGCACCGCGCAGTTCGAGCGTGCAGCACTTGATGCCGCCGCCGCCGAGCAGCAGCTCGGAGAGATCGACCGTGATGGGGTTGTACCCGCGCTCGCGCAGCTGCTTCTCGAAGCCCTTGGCGCGCGGCGATATGATGACGTTGTAGCCGTCGCTGGCCGAGTTGAGCCCGAAGACCGCACCGTCCTCGTCCGCGACGAGGATCGCGTCAGGGAAGCGGTCCTCGAGAATCGCGCGGCTCTCGTCGTCGAACGCGCCAGGCAGGTAGGCGATGTTGGCACGCTCGGGGCCGCCGTTCTCGACGCCCTGCACCGGGTCGAGCACCGCGATGGCCGTGTCGAGGTGGTAGAAACGCGGATCGACGAGGTTCAGCGAGACGACCTCGCGGCCGAAGACCTCGCCGACCTCCCGGTGGCTGTCGCCCGTCGAGCGGAAGCCGGTGCCGGCGAGGATCACGTCGCCGACGAGGAGGAAGTCTCCCTCGCCCTCGTTGACCTCTTCGGGCATGACGGTGTCGTAGCCGTTGGCGCGGAACCAGTCGGCGAACGCCGGTGCCTCACCCTGTCGCTCCACGAAGCGGAACTCGGGAACGTACGCACGCCCGCCGATCACGAAACCGCCGTTGGCCGTGTAGACCATGTCGGGGTAGCCGGCGAGCGGCTCGATCAGCTCGACCTCGTGACCGAGCTCGAGGTACAGGTCGTACAGCTTCTGCCACTGCGCGACGGCCTTGGCGGTGTCGGTCGGCTTGGCCGGCTCCATCCAGGGGTTGATCGTGTAGCTCACCGTGAAATGCTCGGGCCGGCACATCAGGTACCGGCGGTGGTGCGCGGTCCGCGTCGTGGCCGGGGTGGCGAGAGTTTCGGGCGTCGTCATGGGTCCTCCTCGAGAGGGGCGCGGCGGACGCTGTCCAGGGGCCTGGCGGAAGTTCGACCCGCGCTCCGAAGAACCATGCGGGGAAGATGCGACTCAGGCACGCCAGAAGCATTGTCGCATCCCGGCGCTGTGAGGCACCAGATCCGGCGGGCGATTCATCCAGCGGATGCCGCGCCGCGCACGACCACCTTGCCGACGGCATGTCCGGCTTCGACATGGGCGAGGGCGGCGGGTGCCTCCTCGAACGGCCATTCGCGTTCGATCACCGGGGCGATCCGCCCGTCTGCGGCGAGTGCCACCAGTTGACGCACGATCTCGTGCCTGGCCGTCGCGGCCAGCGGGCGGATGCGCCGTCTCGATCCGATCGACAGGAATGCCGCGCGGATCATCCGCGGAACGGGCCCCAGAACGTGGCCGCCATCGCCGACGACGAGCACGACCGTGCCGCCCGAGGCGACAAGGCGCTGCAGCGCGCGCAACGGCACCCCGCCGGCGATGTCGATCACGGCGTCGAAATGGTCGGCGGGGAGGTCGTCGAGCGGTGAGGTGCGGTGATCGAACGTCCGCACCGCACCGAGGCTCTCGACAAGGCGGCGATTGCGTTCACCGGAGGTGGCCCAGACCTCGGCACCGCGCAGCGCGGCGAGCGGAACGGCGAAGGTGCCCACGCCGCCCGAGGCGCCGAGAATCAGCACCCGCCCGGTCTGCTCGTCGACCCCCGCGAGATCCAGCGCCTGCCAGGCGGTCCCACCGGCGACCGGCAGGCACGCCGCGACCTCCGGTGCGAGCGTCGCCGGGCGCTTCACAAGTCGTTCGGCGGGAGCCACCGCGTAGGGGGCGAGCCCGCCGCCTCCGGGCAGCTCGACGATGACCTCGTCTCCGCGTGCGATCCCCGTAACATCTGACCCCATCGCGACCACGCTGGCTGCGACGTCGATCCCGCGTACCGGTTGCTTCGGCGTCCGCACCCCGAACACCGGCCGGACGAGCAGCGGGTCGCCGAGGAGGATGCGCACGTCCGCGGCGTTCAGCGCGGTGGCGCGCACCTTCAGCAGGACCTCGCCGCGGCCGGGCGTCGGCACGGGGATCTGGCTCCTGTGCGTGCCCTCCGCGTGCCCATAGGTCTCACGCTGCCAGGCGGTCATGGTGTGCGGCAGTGCCGCGGTCTTCTGAGTCATGTCACACCTCTCGTTCGGTCGTGCGTTCAGGCGTCGGGGTACTGGAAGATGTCATCGAGTGGGAGCCGGAAGGCTCGTGCGATCTGGAAGGCGAGTTCGAGTGTCGGCGAGTACCTGCCCTGCTCGATCGCAATGAGGGTCTGTCGGGTGACGCCGATCTGACGAGCGAGCTCGGCCTGCGTGAGCCCGGCGGCTTCGCGGTGCTCACGGATCACGTTGGTGACGAGGGTGGGTTTGACCATCACACGAGACCTCGCCGGTAGGCGATGACGCGGGCGATGCCGCCGACGAAGGCCGCCACCGCGAATCCGAGGAACATCGTGTTGGCGATCCAGAACACATCCGCGTTGACCGCGCAGAGGACGATCACGCCGAGTCCGGCGATCACGACGAAGCCCTGTTCCACACGGGAGCCCATGCGGCTGATGTCGCGATCCCGGATGTCTGCCGTGCCGATGCCGTCGCGGTCGCGCGCACCGGCGATGATCCCCCACAGAATGCTGATGACGATGACGGCGACGATGCCGCCGCCGATCGTCCACAGCATGAGCGGTAGCCAGTCGACGTCGGTGAGCGGCCCACCGCCGGCCTGCTGGAAGACGAGCACGATGTAGGTCGTGAGCGTGATGACGCTCACGACGAGCGATGCCCAGACGTTGCGCTCTTCGTAGGCCATGACAACCTCCTGCATGTCAAAGTTTCTTTACATGCAGAACGGTACGCCTGGCGGGAACGCGTGTCAAGAATTATTTACATGCCTCGGTCGCGGTTCCGGATGCTGCGCACTGCGCCATCCGGAATCCGTGTCGTCGTGCGGGCGAAACGCGCGCCGCATGGCGCGTCGCGCGCGACACGCCGCCCCGCGCGTCAGAGCTCCCGCAAGAGCACACCCGCGCGGCTCAGATGACATCCTCCGACCAGGCGTCCGGGTGCCCGAAGCGATGCGCCGTGATCGCGATCGACTGCTCCCGCACGAAGGGCAGCAGCTCGATACGGCCGGCCGTCGTGACCTCGCCGTCGTACACCGCGAGGTCGGGATCGCCATCGACGGCCTCCGCGAGCGCCCGGTGGAGCGCGGCGACGGATGCCGCACCCCCGATGATGCGCGTGCGCGCAGCGGGTGTCGCGACGACGGAGTCGCCCGTGGCGTCCGCATCGATCCCGACGGCATCGCCGCGACGCCGCATCCGCTCGATCCACTCGTCGTCCGTCTCGACCGACACCGGAACCCTCAGCTCGCCGAGCACGCGGCGCACGCCAGCCGGCAGTCCGACCGGCGTCGACAGCGTGAAGTCCGAACCCGCCCGGATCGCGGCGATCGTGACACGCAGCAGCTCCCGCCACGGCGCATCGCCCGTCGCCCGCACGGCGACCGGCACAGGGCGATAACGGAAGAGGTTCCGCTCCACACCGAGGCGCGAAACGTCGCGGACGCGACCGAACTCTCGGTCCCAGGCGACGGCATCGGCGAGCGCTGCGCGGCGCAGCCACTCGAAACCGTCGAAGTCCAGCGACGGCTGCGCGGCCTCGATGAGTGCCGTGATCCGGGTGTCGAGCCCGCGCAGATGCAGCGTGCTCGACGGCGCCCCGCCACTCGTCGCCTTCCACGATCCGAGACCGATCAGATAGTTCGGGCCGCCCGCCTTCGCCCCGGGCCCGACGGCCGAGCGTTTCCATCCACCGAAAGGCTGCCGCTGCACGATCGCCCCGGTGATGCCGCGATTGACGTACAGGTTTCCGGCCTCGACGCGGCGCAGCCAGAAGGCGAGCTCGTCCGGATCCTGGGTGTGCAACCCCGCGGTCAGCCCGTAGGCGACCCCGTTCTGCAGCTCGATGGCCTTCGCGAGCGACGGCGCATGCATGATGCCCAGCACAGGACCGAAGAACTCCTCCTGGTGGAAGCGCGAACCCGGTTGCACGCCGACGCGGATACCGGGGCTCCAGAGCGTCCCGTCCTCGCTGAGTGACTGCGGTTTCAGCAGCCACTGCTCATCCGCTTCGAGCGTGTTCAGCGCCCACGCGAGCTTGCCCGTCGGCTTCTCGATCACGGGCCCCATCTCGGCACGCGGGTCGCTCGGCAGGCCGATGCGGATCGAGCGCGCCGCATCCGACAGCTGCCGTGCGAAGCGCTTCGAACGCCCAACGGGTCCGACCAGGATCGCCAGCGACGCCGCCGAGCATTTCTGCCCGGCGTGCCCGAACGCGCTCTTGACGAGGTCGGCGACCGCGAGATCCACGTCCGCGGAGGGCGTGATGATGATCGCGTTCTTGCCGCTCGTCTCGGCGAGCAGAGGCAGGTCCGGACGCCAGCTGCGGAACAGCGCTGCGGTCTCCCACGAGCCGGTGAGGATCACCCGATCGACGCGCGGGTGCGCGACGAGGTGCTGTCCGAGTTCGCGCGAATCGAGGTCGACGAGCGTCAGCACGTCCCGCGAGATGCCGGCTTCCCAGAGTGCTTCGGCGAGCATGGCGGCACAGCGCCGCGCCTGGTGCGCCGGCTTCAGCACGACCGCAGACCCTGCGGCGAGCGCGGCGAGCACGCCACCGGCGGGGATCGCGAGCGGGAAGTTCCAGGGCGGCGTGACCACCGTGAGAGCCGCCGACACGAATGCGGCGCCCGCGATCGTGTCGAGCTCCTTGGCCTTCGCTGCGTAGTAGCGGGCGAAGTCGATCGCCTCGCTGACTTCGACATCGGCCTCCGAGAGCACCTTGCCGGTCTCGGATGCGGCGACCTCGATGAGTTCTGCACGGTGCGCCTCCAGCACCACACCGGCGCGGGAGAGCAGTTCGGCGCGTTCCGCGGCGGGGCGCGCGCCCCATGCCGCACCGGCCGCAGCGGCGCGCACGATCGTCCGCTCCAGGGTCTCCGCATCCTCGATGCGCGCGGTGCGCACCGTCGCCTCACCGAGCGCGGACTCCCCGATGCGGGCGTGGATTCCCCGTGCCCACTCGCGCGTCGATGGAAGCGCAGGATCGCTGTCGGCGGTGTTCAGGAAGCCAGGGGCTCCCTGCGGCAGCGCCAGCGGATCACCGAACGCGGAGACGAGCGGCGAATGCTCTCGCGACGAGTACACGGCGGTTTCGACGTAGCCGTCGTCGTCGCGGGCATCCTGTCCGATGCCGAGAACCGCGGCGGTCAGCTCTGCCGCATCCGCCTCGGCGTTCTCCAACGGGCGCGCGAAGGACTCGTGCACGGGCGCGAGACGGTTCTGCGTACGCCGCGGTCCGATCGGCAGGGTTGTGTCGAAGGATCGCTCCAGGGAGGAGACGAAGCGCTCGCATTCGCGGTCGAAGAGCGCAGCATCCGCGTGCAGCCGGAACGCGGAGGAGAGGAAGTTCTCGTCTGAGGCGTTCTCTTCCAGGCGACGCACGAGATAGCTGATCGCGACATCGAACTCCGCGGGCTTCACGACCGGCACGTACAGCAGGACCCGACCGACCTCGCGGCTGACCGCGCGCACCTGCCCCTCCGCCATGCCCAGCAGCATCTCGAACTCAACGCTGTCGCGCACCCCGCGGTCACCGGCGAGCAGCCACGCATAGGCGATGTCGAACAGATTGTGCCCGGCGACCCCGATGCGCACGCCTTTCGTCGATTCCGGGCGCAGCGCCTCGTTCAGACACCGCAGATAGTTCGCGTCCGTGTCGGCCTTGCGGTCGTAGGGAGCTCGAGACCAGCCGTGCATCGTCGCCTCGACGCGCTCCATGGCGAGGTTCGCGCCCTTGACGAGACGCACCTTGATGCGCGCGCCGCCGTGCTCGACACGATCGACCGCCCAGGCGGTGAGCTCTCGCAGCGCGGGAAGGGCATCGGGCAGGTACGCCTGCAGGACGATCCCCGCTTCGAGATTCCTCAGGCGGGGGTCTTCGAGAATCCGAGTGAACACCGCGATCGTCAGATCGAGATCGCGATACTCCTCCATGTCGAGATTGATGAAGGTGCCATCGCTCGCGGCCGTCAGGTACAGCGGCAGCAGACGAGCCGCGACATCCTCGACGACGTCGTCGAACGCCCACATCGACAGGCGACTGGCGATCGCCGAGACCTTGACCGAGACGTAGTCCACGTCCGGGCGGCGGATGAGCTCGTGGATGCCATCGAGTCGACGCTGCGCCTCCTTCTCGCCGAGCACAGCCTCACCGAGGAGGTTGAGGTTGAGTCGCGAGCCGTTCTCTCGAATCCGCGCCAGAGCCGGCCCCAGCTTCTTCGGGCGGGCATCCACGACGAGGTGGCCCACCATCTCGCGCAGCATCCGCCGGGCGATCGGCACGACCGGCGTCGGAAGAACCGGCGCGACGCCACCTCCCACGCGCACAGCCGCGCGCAGGTACCAGGGCAGGAAGTCCGGGGCGAGCGGGGCGACTCTGCTGAGCTGCGTCGCCGCGGCGGCGAGGCTCTCGGGGCGCATGACGCCGTCGATGAAGCCGACCGTGAACGGCAGCCCCTGCGGGTCGTGCAGCACGCCGGCGAGCCGTTCGGCCGCGGGATCCACCTCGGCGACGGATGCTTCCGCGATCCACCGCTGCGTCAGAACGATCGCGTTCTCGGCGCGTTCTCGGGTCTCGTCGGACAGTGGTTGCGGCATCAGAGCGATCGGGTCTTTCTCATCGAACGGTCCGCACGGCATCGGGCGGTGGTTCCATCATCCCCCTGCGTCGGGGCCTTGTTCTCTGCACACCCCGGCGGCGCGCAGAATCACGCTCGCGGCTTTAGGCTGTGTGGCGTGACGAGTGAGCAGAGCCCCGGCGGAGCGGATGCTGCGCCGCCCGCTGCTCCCCCGCATACTCCTCCGCGCTGGTCGCCCCGCCGCTGGGCGCGCGCCGTCAACGATCGTGTGCCGACGAAGTGGATCGCGACGATCGGCACGCTCGCATTCCTGGGCGCGACGGCGGCCTTCGGCGGTGCCGCCGAGGTGGCGAAGCCCGCGATCCCCGAGCTCAGCGCAGGACAGATGTTCCTCGGCGCGGAGCTGGAGATGACCGTCGTGAGCGCCGAGCTCGCGGATGAGCGCAGCGGATCAGGCGTCTATCCGGCAGACGACAGCGATGACCGAGTGCTCACGGTTGTCATGGATCTCGTCAACCGCGACCAGGAGCCACGGAGTTCCTTCGGCTTCGACGCCGCGCGGGGAATCACGCTCGTCGATGTCGAGACGCGCGATGTCGACGAGACCACCGGCATCCTCAACGGAGAGGCCAGCGTCTCGCGCATCGACGAAGTGACCTTCAACCCTTACCTCCAGCCGAACGTGCCCGTCCGGGTGGTCCTGTCGTGGCAGGTCGCCGCCGATACGCTTCGCGACGGCGACGAGATCCGTCTCCGCCTGCCGACGGGTGTCGAGACGGTCGGCACGATGGTCGTGAGCGGCGAGTACTGGACGGACCTCCGCACCGGCGCCTACGTCACGGTGACGGTAGACGACATCGGGCTCGGCACCGCCTATGTGGAGGCGACACCATGACCGGACAGACCTGGCCGCGCCGCGCCGCCCCGTGGGCCGGAGCGGCGGTCCTCCTGGTCGCGGCCTGGGGCGTGGGCGTGGCGACCCCGCCGGAACACGCGATCGAACCCGCGCACGTGGTCACGGCGCAGATCGGCGAAGAGGCGGGCGGGCGCAACATCGTCGCGACCGTGACCGACGTACGTGCCGCGCGAATGGCGTCCACTCCGGAGTGGCAGGCCGCCGGCACCTGGCTCGTCGTCGATCTCGACGCCGCCGCCGTGGTCTCGTCGACGGCGGGCCTGCGAGGGGCGACCCTCCAGATCGGTGACCTGACGTTCCAGGCGAGCGAGCGCATGGAGTCGTTCTTCCAGCAGCGTCTCGTGGCCGGCGTGCCGCGCTCCGGCAGCGTCGCGTTCGAGCTTCCGGAAGGCGCACTCACCGGAACCGCGGTCCTCTCGCTCTCCACCAGCAGCGACACCCGTGGTGACTCCGTGATCCAGGTGCCCATCGACCTCGACACGCTTCCCGTGGCCACCGACGCCGAGCTCCTCCCGAACGGGTGGTCGACACGATGACTCTGCCCGAAGACGCCCAGAACCCTCTTGCCCCACCGCTGGCTCCGCCGCTCGTGGTACCCGAGATCACGGATGCCGCGTCGGCAGCGCCGCCGCGCGAGACCTGGTGGCGCCGCAATCGACTCGCCCTGGGGGCGATTGCCGTCCTGTTCCCCCTCGCGGTGGGTGTGATCGGCTCCTACGAATGGTGGGGATACTTCTCCGGACGGCCCGTGATCGCGATCGACCCGGACGAGGAAGGTGTCGTCACGCACGCCGACGCGATCTGGGGTCCGGTGAAGTCCAAGGCGTTCGCCACGGACGAGGGCTTCGATGTCCCACCGGGCAGCAGCCTGATCCTCGTGCAGATCCCCGTCGATGTGCGGGGCGAGAAGACCAACTGCGAGGCCCCGGAACTCGTCGAGCAGCGCACCGGCCGCCGCTGGACGCAGGTCCGCACGGAGATCGGTCTGCCCTCGGACTCCAAAGAGCCCACCGACTGTCTGGCCGATCAATCCGAGCCGTTCGACATCTTCGTGCCGTTCGTCGTGCCCGACGACGCAGAGGGACCCTACTGGGTCGAGATCGACACCCTCACGAGTCCGGAGTTCATCCGCTTCACGATCGATCCGTAGCCGGACCCGGAGGACTGGGCGACTGCGCGGCAGCATCCGCTTTCGCCGCTTCCGCGACCACCGACCTGCGCAATCCACCCAGCGTCGCGTCGTAGAAGACCGCGACGACGACGACACGCAGGGGTTCCATCAGCAGCGCCATGAGCGTGAAGATCAGAGTGTCGGCGACGATCCAGAAGGTGTAGAGATCCTGTGGACCGAACAGCAGCACGATCGCCGGTTTGACGGAGTTCTCCACGAAGATCAGCACGGCGTGCGCGAACACGAAACCCGCGAGCAGAAGCGGCCCGGAACGGAACATCAGCAGCAGCGAGCGACCGATCGGCCGAAAGCGCCCGATGAAGCCATCCGCCACGTCATCGATGCGTGCGCGCACCACCTCGGGCACGCGCTCGTAGCGCCCCTTCGCGGTCTCCACGGAACGGAACTTCACGCGAAGACGCTCCGGCGCGATCGCCTGGCCATAGATGACACCCGCGATCGCGAGCCAGGCGAGCGGCTCCAGGATCACTCCGCCGATCGCACCCAGGGCCCACTCGACGAAGTCCCACATCCAGGCGACCGGCACGAACTGATCGCTGAACCACTGCCGCGCATCGGCCAGCCACTGCGTGGCGACGCGGCTGTCGATCCATCCGGTCACTGAGCCGATGGCGTTCGACACGAAGAAGGCGGTGAAGAAGACCCAGGCGGCCTCGAGGTAGACCGAGATGACGGCGGCGATCTTCGGAAGCCGCTCCGCGAAGCGCTTCACCAGCCAGCGGGCAGAGAACGCGACCAGCACGATCGACACCGTCAGCGGGCTGAAGGCGATATTGGTGACGGCGTCCTCCGCCAGCGTCGAGCCGTTCAGGATCGACTCGAAGCGAAGCCCCTGCCGCACCTCCAGCGCGCGCTCGGAGTACGCCGTTACGTCATCGCGCAGCATCCCCCATGCCGCATACACAGCGAAGAACGGCAGGATGCTGAGCAGCAGCGCGTCGACGAAGGTCCTGCGCCGTTCCGCGGGCGATGCCGGCACCGGCGCCAGCGCCTGGAGGTTCTGCAGGGCATCGCGGATGACGAGGAACATCGCCACGAAACTCACCAGTCGCACAAGCACCGCGAGCGGGAGCAGGAGCAGGCCGCCGACGGAGGTGTACGCGCCGACGAAACCCGAGATCTCGATCGCGGCATAGCTGCCGAGCTCACCGATCAGGGCCCATGCGAGAAGGGCGGGCCAGTGCCGCCGCAGCACGCGACCGAACGTCTGCAGAATCGAGAGCACGCGCCTACGCTACCGCGCACGGCGCGCCATCTCGTCGCTTAGAGTGAGGCACGATGCGCCGAATGTCGAGACCGAAACGCCTGCTGACCGTCGCCGTGGCATGTGCGGCGGCGATGTCTCTCACGGGCTGCCTGGCAGGCAGCGCGGAGGTCACGGACTTCACCAGGGAGTTCGCGGATGCTCCCGCGGTCGAGCGCCTCGAACTGTCGACCGCCGACAACATGCCCTTCACCGGCGGCGTGGGCGGCACGGTCTTCCTCCGGCCCGACCTGGACGATCCGCAGAGGCGCGCCTTCTCCGAGGACGTGCGGGCGTTCGGAGAAGACCTCATCGGCGATGCGTCGGATCCGCGTTACCGCATCGACCTCGACGGCGACGGATGGCGTTTCCCTGTCCTGGCCGAGCACGCCGCGAATGAGAACGTGCTCGATCTCGTCGAGGACTATCGCTCCGATCCTCGCGTCACTTCCGGTGCCGTTCAGTCCTCGGACTATCGGCGCACGGTCGATCACGTGAGCCTGGTCGTCACGGCGCCCACCGACGCGTTCGCCCTGTTCGCCGAATCAGAGAAGGCGCTGCCCGCCGCCGCGCGGAACGCCGCGCTGACGGTGGAGACCCCCGGCGATGCCTCTGTCGCCGTGCGCGTCGAGGGACGACCGGGGCCGTGGCTGCAGACGGCCCGCGAGGTGTATGACGGGATCCTCGCCGCACTGCCCCTCCGTGTGTTCCGGGCGTCGGAGAGCGAGCTGACGCTGAAGGTGCCCGACGAGAACGACGCGGACGACGCGGCGTCTCTCGCGGCATCCCTCCTCGGTGGTGCGCCGGTCGATGTGTTCGTGCAGAGCGATCTGGTCACGCTGGCTCCGGGTGCGAGTGGAGCCACCACGCGAGCGTTGCTCTCAGGTCTCGGCGCCGCCGCGCACACGGGACTCCTCGCCGTCTGGACCGACGACCGTTCCGCCTCGTTCCGATTCGACTCGCGCGAGAACGCCGGCACGTTCGGCGCGGCACTCTCGGCCGCTCCAGAAGCCGCAGGCTTTTCCACGATCGAGGCGACGGCGGGACCAGCTGATGCGCCGTCACTGCGGGTCACGGCGACGCCCGGCGACCTCGCCGAGCGGCTCTCTCTTGCCAACGCCCTCGCCTCGGACGATGGCGTCGCATCCGTCAGCGCCGTGCACGGCATCTCAATCGATCTCGTGCTCCGGACCCCACCGGCGAAGGCCGCTCTGATCGCCTCTGCACAGGCGCTGCGCGCACTGTCGAACGGAAACGAGAGGGTCTGCGTCGAATGGCCGGATGACAGTCTCTGCTTCTCCGCTACCCGCGCTGGCGATCCGGCCGAGATCCGTGACGCCACTCGGCACAAGCGCACCTTCCTGGAGGCCTGGAATGACGCAGCCTGACTCGCCTGAGCGCGTATCAACGCGGGCACTGCACGGGCGCTGGCCACAGCGGATCGCGATGATCGCCGGGTTGCTGTTCGCCGCGCTCGCGACGACCTGGACGATCGCGCACATGGTTCCGGTGACGGTGCGCTCGGCTGAGGCCATGCGCAGCGTCGCCTTCGGATGGCCGATCCCCTGGTATCACCAGGACCTCAGTCGATACGCGTTCTCGGACTACCCGACGGTCGTCCGGATCATCGGCGATCGGGTGGATCCCCTCCCCACGACGGTGGACTGGCTGGCGCTCGCAGGCAACGTCTCACTCACGGCGCTCGCACTGTGGGCGCTTCTCGCCACTCTTGTCGCGCTCTTCGGACCGGCACTCCGCCGGGCACTCGCTCGCCGACAGACGCCGACGAGCTGACGACGCGGACGCATCACGCCCAGATGCTCGGGGCGGGCTTCTTCGTCGGCGGCAGGGCGCTGGCGACGGCCCAGTCGTGGATCCACTCGTCGATGTCAGGAACACCCTCCGGCCGTCCGAGCGCGCCGAAGAGCTCTTCATGCGAGATCGTCCCGCCGCTGCGGCGCAGCATCCGCGCGCGCACGATCACACGCGCATAGACCTCACCGTCGACGACAGCGCGGTGCTCCAGGAACAGCGCCTTGTCGTCATGACCGATGAAGCGCGACTCGACATCGAAGCGCTGCCAGAGCTCCAGAGACTTGCGGAAGGTGACGGTCTCACTCGACACGACGGCGTACCAGCCGCGCTCCTTCATCGCGTCGAACAGGCCGGTGCGGATGAGCAGGTCCCAGCGTCCGAGGTCGAACAGCGACAGGTACCGGCCGTTGTTCATGTGCTGCAGGATGTCGAGATCTGTCGGCAGGGTGGTGAGGCGGATGCTGCCGACGGCGGTCGCGTCGATGTGCCCTTCGCGTCGCACACGTCGTCGTGCGCCGAGGATCGTCAGGAGAGTGCGCCAGATCACGTTCACGAGGTGCGAGCGTAGCAATCACCGCACAGATCCGACATTCCGTTGTAGAGAACGCACAGAGACGACCGACGGCCTCGCGCATCTCGCCCTGGATTTCGCCTCGATTTCGTGTCAGGGCGTCGCGAGCGTAGAGTCACGGCATGAGCGCCGTTGCCCAGCCTGAAGTCATTGTCCGTCCGGTCCGTGATGTGGATTCGGAAGCCCTCGGTCGCGTCCATGCCCAGTGCTGGCACGAGACCTACGACCACCTGATCAGCGAAGCCGCGTTGAAGAACGTGTCGCCCCGTCGCATGGCAGAGCTCTGGACGCACTGGGCCGCCCAGGGTCCCGACTTCCGCATGAGCGCCGCCCTCGTCGACGGCGAGATCGTGGGCTTCGTGGGCTCGGGTCCTGCCCGCGACAAGGATGCCCCCGCGTTCCGCGAGCTGTACTTCATCTATCTGCTCGAGGAGTGGCACGGCACCGGCATCGGCCAGCGCCTCTTCGATGCGGCAATCGAGAAGGACGAGCCGGTCTACCTCTGGGTCGCCGACGACAACCCCCGCGCGCACCGCTTCTACACGCGCAACGGGATGACCCTCGACGGCGCCTCGCACACCGAGCCCTTCCTCGGCGAGACGCTCACCGAGGTGCGCTTCGTGCGCTGATCATCTTCGCAAGAGTGAGGGGCGGATGCTGCACAGCATCCGCCCCTCACTTTGTCTTTGCGTTCAGCGCCCGCTGACGTTGCCGAAGACCTTGGCGATCGGTGCGAGGACGATCGGTCTCGCCGCGATCCATGCGCCGACGATGACGACCATCGATGCGATGAAGACCCAGAAGCCGGTCCAGGTGACGGCATCCTGCGCGGCATACATGTGGTTCAGGTTCCGGAGGAATCCGGTGAGGACGACCAGCATCACGTGCACGAAGATGAAAGCCACGAAGTAGAGCATGATCGGGAAGTGCAGTGTGCGCGCCCACTCGACCGGGTAGGCCTTCGAGAGCTTCTCGGCCTTCTTGGGCCACATCCCCGACATGCGGAAGCCGGTGATCGCCGCGAGTGGAGCCGCGATGAACACGGTCGTGAAGTACGCAAGCTGCTGCAGGCTGTTGTAGTTCACCCAGCCGTTCTCGGTCGGCCAATCGAACGAGATGTACTGCAGCAGCGCCGACAGCGCATTCGGGAAGACCTCCCAGCTCGTCGGCACGATGCGCACCCAGTGTCCGCTCACGAAGAGCAGCACGACGAAGATGACACCGTTGACGAGCCACAGGATGTCGAGCGCCTGGTGGAACCAGAGCGTCAGGCTGATCTTGCCCTTCGCGTTGCCCCGCGGTGCCCAGAAGACCGTAGGCCGCTTCTCGCTGCGCACGCGCAGACCCGAACGGATGATCAGCACCATAAGGAACACGTTGAAGAAGTGCTGCCAGCCGATCCAGGCGGGGAAGCCGGGCTGCGTGCCCTCCGGCAGGTGGTACTCACCGGGGAACGCCGCCAGGAAGTCCTGCATGAACGACATGCTCAGCACTGCGCGTACGAGCGCGATGCCGGCACCTGCGATGATGCCGAGCGCAACTGCACCCATGAGTCCGGCCAGCACCTGCGGCCAGGTGGGGCGGAAGCGGGATGCCTCGGGCTCTGGTTCGACCGCATGGCGCGGTGCCGTTCCCTGCCAGACCGTTCGACGGAACGGCAGCGGCGTCGAGACGTCACGCGTGACGATGGCCGTCGCAACGGTGGCGGGTGCGACCACGGGAACCTCAGCGACCTCGGATGCCGGCACGGGCGGCGCATCCGTCGTCGCCGCGGCCACCGAGACGCGAGCGGTCACCCCTGCGGGCGGCCACCCTTCGCCCCCTTCGACGCGCGGCAGCCCGCGGCGCATCGTCGCGGCCGGTCCCGTCTGTGCTGGTTGCGCAGTCCCCGCCGCCGGTGTTTCTGGGACCGCGGGGCTCTGCTCTGCGAGCGGTCCCGCTTCTGCAGCGCTGAGTCCCGCCGAGGCCGGAGCTTCTGGGACCACTGACGAGGGCGTGGTGACACCCGCCGGCGACGCGACGCCAGCAGGGGGCCACGGCTCACCGTCGGCGACGCGCGGCAGCCCGCGACGCATCGCACCGAGTGGTCCTGCTTTCGCAGTGTGAGCGGCCGACGCTGGCGGAGTTTCTGGGACCGCGGGGCTCTGCTCTGCGAGCGGTCCCACTTCTGCGGGGCTCAGGCCTGCGGAGACCGGGGTTTCTGGGACCGCAGGCGCGGGCACGGGAGACACGACGGGCACGGGCCCGGCGGACGCCTCGGCACTCACCACGACCTCGACGGCCTGAGCAGGCGGCCACGGATCGCCTCCGGCGACGCGTGGCAGGCCTCGGCGCAGCATCCGCTCGACCATGACTACTTCTTCCGGGCTTCGAGTGCCTCGATCACCTGCGGCACGACCGTGAACAGATCGCCGACGATGCCGAAGTCGGCGACGTCGAAGATCGGCGCCTCGCCGTCCTTGTTGATCGCGACGATCGTCTTCGCCGTCTGCATTCCTGCGCGGTGCTGGATCGCGCCCGAGATCCCCAGGGCGATGTAGAGCTGCGGCGAGACCGAGACGCCCGTCTGACCGACCTGGTGCGACTGCGGGATGTACCCGGCATCGACAGCCGCACGGGATGCACCGACCGCAGCGCCCAGAGCATCGGCGAGCTGCTCGACGAGTACGAACTTCTCCTTCGAGGCGAGCCCGCGTCCGCCGGAGACCACGCGCGCTGCGCCGCGGAGATCCGGACGCGAGGATGTCGCCTCGACCGCTTCGATCACGCCGACCGTGGCCACGGCCGCACCGGAAGCGGTGACAGAGAGCTCCTCGACCTGCGCCTGCTGCGCCTCAGCACGCGCATCGATGGCACCCTGGCGCACGGTGATGACCGGAGCGCCGAACGTCGCCGCCGAGTCCGTGAGGAACGCCCCTCCATAGACGGAGTGATGCGCGACGATGCCCTCATCGTCACGGGAGACGCCGATCGCGTCGACCAGCAGGGCGCGCTCGGCGCGGGCGGCGAAGCGGCCGGCGACGTCACGACCGGCGATCGAGTTCGAGACCAGCACGGCGTCCGGGTGCACGAGCGCATCCGCGGCCTGCAGCGCATCGACGAGGGGAACGGTCAGCGCCGTGGCATCCGCGTCGGCCGTCAGCACGACGGCGGCACCCGCGGATGCGGCGGCGTCGACCGCAGCCTGGGCGGTGCCCGCCGGGGCGGCCACGAGCGCGACCGGAGTGCCGATCTGCGCGGCGGCACCGAGGAGGGCTGCCGTGGAGGGCGCCGCGTCACCGGTCGGGGTCACGTCGACGAGAACAAGGATTGCGTCTGCGGGGTAGCTCATGATGGTCCTCACACCAGCCGGTTCTGCACAAGGAACTCGACCAGCTGCACGCCGGCGTCGCCCTCATCCGTGATCTTGACACCCGCGGCGCGGGCAGGCTTCTCGGCGACAGTCGTCATGATCGCCTGGGGAGCTGTGGCCGGGTCGATGTCGACGTCGAGGTCGGCGAGGCTCAGCACCTCGAGCGGCTTCTTCTTCGCCGCCATGATGCCCTTGAAGTTGGGGAAGCGAGCATCCGGCAGCGCCTCGGTGATCGAGATCACGGCCGGCAGCGGCGCGGATGCCTCCTGCGCGCCGAAGTCCGTGGCGCGGGTGCCGGTGACGGCGTCCGCCCCGATCTGCACAGCGCTCAGCGCGGTGACCTGGGCGAAGCCGAGGTGCTCGGCGAGCATCGCCGGAAGCACGCCGCCCGAGCCGTCGGTGGAGAGGTTTCCGGTGATGACGAGATCGGGAGCGCCACGGCGGATCGCCGCCGCGAGGACCTTCGCTGTGACGCCCAGGTCTGCCCCACGCAGCGCCTCGTCGGCGATGTGCACCGCCGAATCCGCACCGATCGCGAGAGCGCGACGAACCGAGGCCGTCGCCGTCTCGGGAGCCATCGACAGTGCGACGACCTCTGAACCCGGATTCGCCGCGGCGGTCACGAGCGCGACTTCGAGTGCCCGCTCGGTGATCTCGTCGAGCACGGCGTCACTCGCCCCGCGTTCGGCGAGTCCCGTCGCAAGGTTCAGGGTGCGGTCGCCATAGGTGTCGGGCACCTCTTTGACCAGGACGAAGATCTTCATCGACTACTCCTCACGACGCTCTTGATTCTCGATTCTAGCCGGTGAGACTGAGTCTCATCGACCCTGCGACTCAGGTTCAGGCACTGGATCCAGGCTTTCGTCACGACGGGGAAATCGACTGCCCTGCCGGTACCGTAGAGCCGTGGCCCGATCGCACCCGCTGCCTGTCGATCCGCTCGCCGAGGCGAAGCGGCAGTGGCTCGCGCACGGGTGGACGGATGCCGCAGGCGGCATGTCTCTCGTCGTCTCGGTCATGCGCGCGCAGCAGCTGCTCCTCGCCCGCGTCGAATCGACGCTGAAGCCCTTCGAGCTGTCGTTCGCCCGCTACGAGGTGCTGCGACTTCTGGCGTTCAGCCGCGAAGGGCGCCTGCCTCTGTCAAGTGTCGTGGCACGTCTGCAGGTGCACGCGACGAGCGTTTCGAGCACCGCCGACCGTCTCGTTCGCGACGGCCTGGTGGCCCGGCACAAGCATCCGCACGACGGACGCGCGGCTCTGCTGGAACTCACCCCCGCAGGACGCACGCTCGTCGAGGACGCCACCGAGGCCCTCAACCGCGAGGTCTTCGCAGATCCGGGCCTCAGCGAAGACGACGCCACCGACCTCGTCGCGATCGTCGCACGCATGCGCAAGAACGCGGGCGACTTCGCAGATCCGCGGCCGCAGCCCGAACCGCTCTCGCCGTAGCTCAGCCGTGAACGGCCGCCGCCATACGGCGCACGGCCTCCGTGATGACCGGACGGGGCGTCGCGAAGATGAAGCGCAGGTAGTTCTCGTAGCCGCGTCCGCAGGCGACGCCATCCGTCAGCGCCACACCGGCCACCTCGCGGAAGAACACCGACGCGTTCTCGTGCCCCAGAGCACGCGCATCAAGCCACGCGATGTACGTGCCCTCCGGCAGCGTGCTGGTCACCTCGGGCAGGTGTTCGGCCAGCTGCGCGTGCAGCTCGCGACGGTTGCCGTCAAGGTACTCGATGACACCGTCGAGCCACTCGCGGCCCTCGTTGTACGCGGCGATGCTCGCGATGACGCCGATCGTGCTCGCCGAGCTGCGCGCCACCTGCGCGCCGTCGTTCCACGTCGCGACATCCGCATCATTGCTGAAGATGAGCTGCGCGCACTTGAGGCCCGGAATGTTCCAGGCCTTGGTCACCGAGGTGGCCGTCACGGTGTGCGCGGCCGTCTCAGGGCTCAGGCTCGCATAGGGCACGTGGCTGCCACCCTGATAGATGAGCGGCGCATGGATCTCATCGGAGAACACACGTCCGCCGTGGCGCTCGACGACCTCGCTCAGCGCGAGCAGCTCGTCGCGGCGGAACACCGTTCCGACCGGGTTGTGCGGGTTGCACAGGATGAAGAGATTCGCACCGGCCTCGAACGCACGCTCGATGCCGTCGAGGTCCATCTCGTATCGACCGTCGCGGACGAGCATCGGGACCTCGATGATCTCGCGCTCGCACTCCTTCGGCACACGCAGGAACGGCATGTACGACGGCGTCAGCACGATCACCGGCGACCCCGGGGTCGAGTAGTGACGGATCGTCACCTCAAGCGCGTTCAGCACATCCGAGGCGTGGTGCACGCGCTCAGGATCGATCTCCCAGCCGTAGGCATCGCGGTGCCAGGCGGCGGTCGCCTCACCGAGACCGGTGAGCAGGTGCTGCGGCAGATAGCCGAGCTGCCCGCGATCGATGGCCGCGTGCATCGCGTCCCGCACGGCGGGAGCAGTGCCGAAGTCCATCTCGGCGACGAACGCGCCGATCGTGTCCGGGAAGTGGGTCCACTTCAGGCTCCCCTGCTCCTGCAGGTCTGCGATCGTGGTCTCGTCGAAAGCCTTGTGCACTGTGATTCACTCCGTCTGCCATGAGCTCGAGCGGATGCTGGGCAGTCGCCGCCGAGGGGGTCGCACCGTCCACTCTATGCGCCGGAAAAGGGTCAGTCGCCCTCGTAGACGTAGCGGTCGTAACGCGTGGGAATGTTCATCCGCTGCCAGGCGAGCTCTTCGTCGCGGCGCGACCTGTCATCGGGGAAGGCCTTGGCCGTGTGCCGCGGCACCTGGCGACTGTGGCCGGCCATGTGCGCAACAGCGGCAGCCTGCCCGCAGACCCGTGCGGCGGCGCTTGCCGCGGGGTCCTCGACTTCGCGCGCGGCGGCATGGCAGGCGAACGCGCTCTCGCGCACCTCGTCGATGCTCAGCTCGCCGCTGAGGAACGAAAGCGCCGCGTCGAGGGCGTCGCGGGGGCGCGTGTCATCCGGACGTTCCGCGAGATAGAGCGGCAGCAGCCGTTCCGCGCACGCGACTGTCCACTCCACAAGGGCGCGGCGGTCGCGCTCGGGCAACTCCAGATCGTCGTCGTCCGGCAGGGTCGTATCGATCGTCATGCTCATCGGTGTCGGAATTCCGGCGGACGTTTCTCTCGGAAGGCGGACATGCCCTCCTTCTGATCGGCGGTGTCGAAGAGGGCCGCGAATGCGGTCTTCTCGTGCGCCAGCCCCTCAGCGAGGGTCGTCTCCATCGCGGTGTCGAGGGCCGCCTTGGCCGCGTACACCGAGGGCAGTGACTTCGCGGCGATGGATTCGGCGAGCGCGGATGCCTCGGCGAGCAGTTCCGCAGCGGGAACCACGCGCGACACGAGGCCGCTGCGCTCCGCTTCGGCGGCATCCATGATCCGCCCGCTGAGCACGAGCTCGGCGGCCTTGTAGTAGCCGACCGCGCGGATGAGTCGCTGCGTGCCGCCCATGCCGGGGATGACGCCGAGGTTGATCTCGGGCTGTCCGAACTTCGCGGAGTCGGCGGCCAGGATGATGTCGCACATCATCGCCAGCTCGCATCCGCCGCCCAGCGCGTAGCCGGAGACGGCGGCGATGACGGGGGTGCGAACCGCGGCGAACGTGTTCCATTCGCCGAAGTGGTCGGTCGCGAGCATCCGCTCGGCCGTCATGTCCTCCATCTCTTTGATGTCGGCACCCGCGGCGAAGGCGCGGTCGGATCCGGTGACGACGATGGCCCCCACACCGGGGTCTTCATCGAACGCCGCAGCGGCGTGCGAGACCTCGCGCGACACCTGCGCATTCAGTGCGTTCAGTGCGTCAGGACGGTTCAGGGTGATCCACCCCACGCGTCCTCGCTGCTCGACCAGGACAGTCTCGTACTCCGCCATGTCGGCTCCCCTCCGCCGCGACGCTGCGGCCCCTCCAGTATCTCCCGCTAAACGGTGCCGTCGCGAATGTCGGTGATGATGCCCGAAAAGTCGCGGCTCGCGCCCTCGCCCGCGGCGAAGGCCGCGTACAGTTCCTGCGCGAGACGGCCCATCCTGGCGTCCGTTCCCGTGCCCTCGATCGCCTGCAGCGCGAGGCCGAGATCCTTCGCCATAAGCGCTCCGGCGAAGCCCGGCTGATAGTCGCGGTTCGCCGGGCTTGTGGGAACCGGCCCCGGCACCGGGCAGTTCGTGCTCAGCGCCCAGCACTGCCCCGAGGCGTTGGATGCCACGTCGTAAAGCGCCTGATGCGTCAGCCCCAGCCGCTCCCCCAGGACGAATGCCTCCGCGACAGCGATCTGCGACACCGCGAGGATCATGTTGTTGCACACCTTCGCTGCCTGTCCGAGTCCCGGGCCGCCGCAGTGCACGATCCTTCGGCCCATGACCTCCAGCAGCGGCAGCGCGCTCGCGAAGTCCTCGTCCGATCCGCCGACCATGAAGGCGAGCGTGCCGTTCTCCGCGCCGACCACGCCACCGGAGACCGGTGCGTCGATGCTGCGATGTCCTGCGGCGAGCGCGAGCTCGTGCGCGGTCTGGGCCTCATCCACGGCGATCGTGGAGGAGTCGATGAACAGGGCGTCTGCGCGCGCGGCCGCCAGCAGCCCCTTCTCGTAGGCGTCGATCACGTGTCGACCACTGGGGAACATCGTCAGCACGACGTCCGCGTCGGATGCTGCGGCGATGCCGCTCTCCGCGATCGGGATGCCTACGGCGCGCGCGGCCTCGATCGCCGCGGGGACGACATCGAATCCGATGACGTCGTAGCCCGCGGCGACGAGATTGTGCGCCATCGGCAGCCCCATGTGCCCCAGGCCGAGGAAGGCCACCCGGGTAGCCATCAGGACGCCCTCTGCGCGGTGGTGAGACGTGGTGCCGAGGCATCCGCCTTGAGAACTTCACGACCGATGATGAGACGCATGATCTCGTTCGTCCCTTCCAGGATCTGATGCACGCGCAGGTCGCGCACGACCCTCTCGATTCCGTAGTCCTGAAGGTACCCGTAGCCGCCGTGCAGCTGAAGGGCCTCATTCGCGACGCGGAAGCCGACGTCGGTGGCGAAGCGCTTGGCTGCCGCGCAGCGCATCGCTGCATCCGGCGCACCCTCATCCATCGCGGTGGCCCCGTCGCGCACCATGAGTCGTGCCGCCCGCAGCTCCGTCTCCATGTCTGCGATCGCGAAGATGATCGACTGCTTCTCCGCCAGCGGGTCGCCGAAGGTGAACCGCTCGTGCACGTAACGCACTGCCTGATCGAGCGCCCACTGGGCACCGCCCAGCGAGCAGGCCGCGATGTTGAGCCGGCCGCCGTTGAGCGCCGACATCGCGATGCCGAACCCGCGCCCTTCGCCCGCCAGCACGTTGGCAGCCGGAACCCGGACCGCATCGAGGATCACCTGACGGGTCGGCTGCGCATGCCAGCCCATCTTCTTCTCCGGCGCACCGAAGCTGAGGCCTGCGGTATCGGCGGGCACGAGGAACGCCGTGATCCCCTTTGCCCCGGGCTCACCCGTGCGCGCCATCACGACGTACACGGATGCCTCTCCCGCACCGGAGATGAACTGCTTGACCCCCGTCAGCACAAACTCATCGCCCTCGCGGATCGCACTCGTCGCGATCGCGGCGGCATCGGATCCGGCACCCGGCTCCGTCAGACAGTAGGCACCGAAGCCCTCCATCGAGGTGAGCAGGGGAAGCCATTTCGCTCGTTGCGTATCGTCGCCGTAGACGTCGATCATTCCGACGACCATGTTGTGAATCGAGATGTACGAGGCGACGGCCGGGTCCCCCTTCGCGAGCTCCTCGAAGATCGCCACCGTGTCGACCCGGTCGAGGCCCGTGCCACCATGCTCTTCACTGACGTAGATCCCGCCCAGGCCGAGTTCGCCTCCCTTCTGCAGCGACTCCCTCGGGAACAGGTGCTTCTCGTCGCGCTCGGCGGCGAACGGCGCGAGCTCGGTGTCAGCGAACTCGCGCACGGCGTCGAGGATGGCGGTGCGTTCTTCTGGGGTGACGGTGGTCATCGGAGGCTCCTTTGCCTTGTGGGCGGTGGGTCAGTGCATGGTGGGGATGACGAAGCTGGCGCCCTCGCGGATGCCGCTTGGCCAGCGGCTCGTCACCGTCTTGGTCTTCGTGTAGAAGCGGAAGCCGTCGGCGCCGTGCTGGTTCAGGTCGCCGAAGCCGGAGTTCTTCCAGCCGC
Source organism: Microbacterium sp. GW823-FHT02G05 (assembly GCF_058797175.1). NCBI lineage: Bacteria > Bacillati > Actinomycetota > Actinomycetes > Micrococcales > Microbacteriaceae > Microbacterium > Microbacterium sp. GW823-FHT02G05. The sequence continues at coordinate 1,110,488 of NZ_JBXAJK010000001.1, read as the reverse complement.
CGAAGGTGAAGTACGCGATCGGCACGGGGATGGGCACGTTGATGCCGACCATGCCCACGTTGACGCGCGCGGCGAAGTCGCGGGCGGCGTCGCCGTCGCGGGTGAAGATGCCGACCCCGTTGCCGAACTCGTGCTCGGAGGCCATCCGCAGCGCCTCTTCGTAGTCGTGAGCGCGGGCGATGACCAGCACAGGGCCGAAGATCTCTTCCCGGTAGATCGCCATGTCGGTCGTGACGTGATCGAAAAGGGTCGGCCCGAGGTAGAAGCCGCTCTCATAGCCGTCGACCACCAGTCCACGCCCGTCAGCGAGCAGCGTCGCCCCCTCATCGATGCCCTGCTGGATATAGCCCTCGACGCGTTCGACGGCGGCCCGGGTGACGAGCGGTCCGTAGTCGATGCCCTCAGCGAGCGAGGGACCGACCCGGAGGTCGCGCACGCGCTCTGCGAGCTTCGCGGCGAGAGCGTCCGCGGTCTCCTCCCCCACCGGAACGGCGACCGAGATCGCCATGCAGCGCTCTCCGGCCGAGCCATATCCCGCTCCGATCAGGGCATCGGCGACCTGGTCCAGGTCGGCGTCGGGCATCACGATCAGGTGGTTCTTCGCCCCGCCGAAGCACTGCGCGCGCATCCCGTTCGCCGCGGCCGTGGCGTAGATGTACTCGGCGATCGGGGTCGACCCGACGAATCCGACCGCCTGCACCCGCGGATCCTCCAGGATCGTGTCGACCGCGATCTTGTCACCGTGCACGACATTGAAGATGCCCGCGGGCAGTCCCGCCTCGATGAAGAGCTCGGCCAGGCGCACCGGCACCGAGGGGTCACGCTCGCTGGGCTTGAGCACGAAGGCGTTGCCCGCGGCGATCGCGGGGCCTGCCTTCCACAGCGGGATCATCGCCGGGAAGTTGAAGGGCGTGATTCCGGCGACGACGCCGAGCGGCTGACGCATCGAGTACACGTCGATTCCCGCACCCGCGCCGGTGGAGTATTCCCCCTTGAGCAGATGCGGTGCGCCGACGCAGAACTCGATGACCTCGAGACCGCGCTGGATGTCGCCCTTCGCGTCGTCCACGGTCTTGCCATGTTCGCTCGCGAGAAGTCGTGCGAGGTCGTCCATCTCGCCCTGGATGAGTTCGAGGAAACGCAGCAGCACCCGCGCGCGCTTCTGCGGGTTCGTGGCCGCCCAGGCCGGTTGCGCCTCTTCGGCGTTCGCGATGACGGCGCGCACCTCGTCTGCGGTGGCCAGCGGCACGCGCGCCTGAACGGCTCCGGTGCTCGGTTCGAAGACGTCCGCGACGCGACCGCCGGCGGTCGGGACACGCTTTCCGCCTATGAAGTGGGGGATTTCACGAATCATTGTGCTCGATCCTCTCGTGCCGTCATTGGCATCCTGTTCAGGATACGCGGATCACAGAGAATTTACTAGGGAGCCCTTCTATCTTGTTCGAAGAGCGATGTTCACCCTGTTTCGGCCAAGAACGGGGTGAACATCGCTCTTCGAAAGCGTCAGGGCGAGCTGTCGCCCGCTGTTTACCTCACGGAAATCTTTCCCGCGTAGAACTGTCTCAGCGCGGATCGCAGACGCCGACCGGATGGGGTGTACGTCCTCCGTGCTTCGCGGACCGCCCTGTCGTGGGCCTCCGCCGCGGTGTTGACGCCGCGAAGACCCCCGCCGAATTCGGGTCGGCGGGGGTCTCCTCCTCCCGTTCAAGGAGCGATGTTCACCCCCTTCTGCGGGAAAACAGGGTGAACATCGCTCCTCGAACGGAGGCTGTGGACAGTCCGACACCTCGCTCTGCGCGGCATGGCACGCTGAGCCGATGGTCACGCGCAGCATCCTCCCCTCCGAGCTCGGCGACGACTTCTCCGTCCAGGCGGCACGCCGACATGGGATCAGCCACAGTCGACTGCGCAGCGCAGACCTGCGGTCGCCCTTCCCCGGCGTGCGTCGCCCGGCGGATGCTTCGCAGGATGCGCTCCTCACAGCGATCGACGATCCCTACGAACGCCAACGCCAATTCCGCGTGGCGACGGCCCGCGACTACGCCCCACGTCTGCACACCGGCCACTTCTTCAGCCATGAGACCGCCGCGTCGATCTGGGGTGCACCCCTGCCCCTTGCGTTCTCGTCGGAGGTCGAGATCGCTGACCGCACTCAGCTCGCTATGCATGTCTGTGCCTTGGGAGGTGTCCCGTTACCGCGGGCCGCCGGCATCACCGGCCATCGTGTACGCGCGAGCATGGCCATCTTGCGAGAGCACGCAGGTCTTCGCGTCTCCTCTCCGGCCACGACGTGGGCGATGCTCGGGCACCTGCCGACCTTCGATCTGGTCGCCATCGGCGACTATTTCTGCCGCCAGTGGCGTGAAGGGCGTGGTCGTCTCCACGCCGGCCGGCCGCCACTCGCGACGATCGCGGAACTGCGCGAAGCGATGGGCGCCGGGCGCCGGTTGGGCGCATCACGCCTCCGCACAGCACTCGAGTTGGTCCGCGAGGATTCCTGGTCGCCGCGGGAATCGCGCGTGAGGTGCATCCTGGTGTCGAACGAGCTGCCCGAGCCTGCGCTGAACGTGGATCTCTACGACGACAACGGTCGCTTTCTCGGATGCGCGGATCTCGCGTATCCGAAGGCGAAGGTGGCCATCGAGTATCACGGGATGCTGCATGGGCTGCAGTGGGCACAGGATGTCGAACGTGCCGCGACCCTGCGCGCCGCCGGCTGGATAGTGATCGAAGTCACAGCGCCGCTGCTGCGGCGTCCGGAAGATCTGATTGCGCGCGTTCGGGCAGCCCTGGCCGTCAATTCAGGGAGCGATGTTCACCCCCTTTCGCGCGAAAACAGGGTGAACATCGCTCCTTGAACGGCAGCTACGCCACCTAGAGGCGCTCGATGATGAGGGCGTTGGCCATACCGCCGCCCTCGCACATGGTCTGCAGCCCGTAGCGTCCGCCGGTGTGCTCAAGATAGGCGAGCAAGGTGCCCAGCAGGCGGGTTCCCGAGGAACCGAGGGCATGACCGAGTGCGATGGCGCCGCCCCAGGGGTTGAGCTTCGCCTCATCTGCGCCGAGCTCCTCCACCCACGCCAACGGCACCGAGGCGAACGCCTCATTGACCTCGTAGGCATCCAGGTCGTCGATCGACAGGCCCGCACGCGCAAGCACCGCGCGCGTCGCCGGAATGGGGCCGGTGAGCATCATGAGCGGATCGTCTCCGACGACGGCCATTGCGTGGATGCGCGCGCGGGGGCGCAGCCCGAGCTCGGCCGCACGCTCCGCGCTCATGATCAGCGCTGCCGAGGCGCCGTCGGTCAGGGGCGAGGAGTTGCCCGGGGTGACTCGCCAATCGAGCTCGGGGAATCGCTCGGCCAGCGCGTCCGTGCGGAACGAGACCGGCAGCCCGGCAAGGCCTTCCGCGGTCGTCGTCACCCGGATCGTCTCATCGATCGTGGCGTCGGGAGCCTCCTCGACGGGGATGACGGCATCGGCGAAGCATCCGTCCGCCCACGCCTGCGCCGCACGCTGGTGCGACCGCGCCGAGAAGGCATCCAGAGCCGCACGGTCGAAGCCCCAGTGCTGAGCGATCAGCTCGGCCGAGACGCCCTGGTTGACCAGACCGTCCGGGTAGCGGGCGCGTAGGCGCGGCGACATCGGCGATACGCCACCGAGCGAGGAGCCAAGGGGCACACGGCTCATCGACTCGACACCGCCGGCCACGATGATGTCCGCGTCTCCTGCGGCGATCGCCTGCACGGCGAAGTGCACCGCCTGCTGGCTGGATCCGCATTGCCGATCGATCGTCGTCGCAGGGACCCGTTCATCGAAACCCGCGGCGAGCGCGGCCTGTCGACCGATGTTCATCGCCTGCTCGCCGACCTGGCTCACACATCCGATGAGCACATCCTCGACGAGAGCAGAGTCGAGACCGTTTCGATCCAGGATGCTCGCGAGCACTCCGGCGGCGAGATCGACCGGATGCACGCCTGAGAGTGCACCTCCCGGCTTGCCGCGCCCCACCGGGGTGCGGACGACATCGACGATGACGGCTTCTCTGCGCGTGCTCATGCCTCCATCATCGCGCGTGCAGAGGGATCAGGCGCCGCAGACCTCGGACTGCTCGGTGAGGATCCAGTCATCTCCGGCGCGCTCCATCACGACGGTGCCGCACTTGCCGGAGCTCACGTAGGTGACGAACAGAGTGGCAGCGGTCGCCGTCTCCTCCTGTACCGCGATGCTGACCTCGGCATCCGTACCCGTCGCGCGGTATGCCTCGGCCGTCAGGGCGACCATCTCTTCGCAGGAGCTCATGGGCATCCCGCTCGCGGCCACCTCGGCCAGCATCTTCTCGATGAGCGCGGGGGTCATGAGCGCGCAGGCTGCGGGAGCATCCGGGATGCGCGAGAGCTCCAGCCAGGTGCGGAACCCCTGCTCTGCACGGACCGGCTCCACGGTGGGCTCCGGCGTCGGGGTCGAGGTTTCCGCGGCGACCGGCGCAGAGGGCGACGGCGTCGCCTCGGGCGCGGCGGGCGCGCAGCCGCTCAGCACGACGGCGGCCAGGGCGACGGCGGCGACGGAACGAGACACACGGATCATGAGCGAGGATGCGGACACCCTGCCACCCTGCCAGATTCGTCCACTCCGTGCCTCGCGATCCGCGCCCGCGCGCTCGTCGTCATGAAGCATCCGCCCAGCTGTGGGATCCGTAGAATGGAGGTGTCCCGCGCTCGGAAACCCCGAGCGCGTCGTCTTGTCTCCTCATCGCCTCCGCAACCCGGGTGTGACTGGGGAGACGCTTTTCCCGAGGCTCACCATGTCCAGCGAATCCCGCGTCACTGCATCCCCCGCACCGATCACCGTGTCGATCCGTCGCGAGGTCGATCCCACCCGCATCGCCGAAGCGACGGCCTGGGCGCAGAGCGGGGTGAACCTCGCGAACACGTACCCCGGCTTTCTCGGCTCCGGCTGGGTGCGACAGAGTTCCGACTCGCACGTCTGGCACATGCTCTATCGCTTCGACAGCGAAGAGACACTCGACGCCTGGGAGCAATCACCCGAGCGCGAATGGTGGCGCTCCACCGGCGACGGACTCGTGATCAGCGAACGCAGCCGCCGCCGGACGGGCATCGAGGGCTGGTTCGATGAGCCGGCGACGGGCAGCATCACGATCCCTGCCCCGACCGGCGACGGCACCACGACGGTCGCGCTCGTGCGCACTCCCCCGCGCTGGAAGCAGGCCACCGCCATCTGGCTCGGCTTCTTCCCCGTGAACCTCGCGTTCTCCTACGCGACGAACCCGATTCCGGGTTGGGGCTCGCTGGACATCTGGTTGCGGGTTCTTGCAACCACTCTCGTGCTCACCCCGATCATGGCGTACTGGGTGCTGCCGTGGGTCACCAAGGCGCTGCGCCCCTGGCTCCAGCGCTGACAGAAGGGCGGATGCTTCGCCACGAAGCATCCGCCCTTCTCGTCGTTCAGAGGTTCAGCCCTCGACGTGCCGCTCGTCGACGCCGTTGTAGGCCGACAGCGGCCGAATGAGTGCGTTGGATGCGGCCTGCTCCATGACGTGGGCGGTCCAGCCGGTCACGCGTGCGGCGATGAACAGCGGGGTGAACACCTCGGTGTCGAAGCCCAGCAGGTTGTAGGCCGGCCCCGAGGGGTAGTCGAGGTTCGGGTAGATGCCCTTGCGTGCGACGAACTCGCTCTCGAGCGTCGCGTAGAGCTCGGCGAGATCCGTGCGTCCGGATTCTTCGAGCAGCACATCCAGCGCGGCTTTCATGGTCGGCACACGCGAGTCGCCGTTCTTGTAGACGCGGTGCCCGAAGCCCATGATCTTGCGCTTCTCGGCGAGCGCTTTGTCCAGCCACGGGACGACGTTCTCGGCGGCGCCGATCTCGTCGAAGATGTGCATGACGGCCTCGTTGGCGCCGCCGTGCAGCGGGCCCTTGAGCGCGCCGATCGCACCGACGACCGCCGAGTACATGTCGGAGGTGGTCGACGCGATGACGCGCGCCGTGAACGTCGAGGCGTTGAAGGAGTGCTCGGCGTACAGCACCATCGAGACCCGGAACACGTCGACGGCGGCGTCCGAGGGCAGTTCTCCGAAGGTCATCCAGAGGAAGTTGCGCGAGTAGTCGAGGTCATCGCGCGGAGCGATCGGCTCGAGCCCGCGGCGACGACGCTGGACGGCGGCGACGATCGTCGGGATCTGCGCGAACAGGTAAAGCGCGCGACCCAGGTCGAGGTCGGGATCGGTCCATCCGCCGGGACGGTGCAGCGTGTGATCGAACGTGCCCAACTGGCTGACCGCCGTGCGCACGATGTCCATCGGGTGCGCATCCTCGGGCATCGTGTCGAGCAGCGCCACGGTCCGCGGATCCAGCTTCCGCTGCGCCCGCTCATGCTTCTGGAACACCTCCAGCTGCGCGGCATCCGGCAGCTCACCGCTCCACAGCAGGTACGCGATCGCCTCGAACGGCTGGGTCCCCGCGAGCTCCTGCACGGGGTAGCCCCGGTAGAGCAGGCTGTTGCTCTCGGGGTTCACCTTGGAGATCGCCGTGTAGTCGACGACGACGCCGGCCAGGCCTTTGCGAATCTCGGTATCGGTCATGGTCACTCCTTCGTGATGCGGAAGTTGAAGACGTTCGTGTCGAAGTGGTTGTAGTGCTCGTAGTCCACCAGATCGTAGAGATCGGCGCGATGCTGCATCTCGTCGAGCTTGCCCGTGAGGTGCCCCTCGTCGAGCAGCGTGTCAAGCGCACGACCCGTCGCTCCCATCGCGATGCGCAGCATCGAGACCGGCCAGATCACGATGTTCACGCCCACATCGCGCAGCTGATCCGTCGAGAAGAGGTCGCTCTTTCCGAACTCGGTCATGTTCGCGAGGATCGGCACGTCGATCGCCTTCCGCATGGCCTCGAACTCCGCGAGCGTGCGCATCGCCTCGGGGAAGATCGCGTCAGCGCCGGCATCCACCAGCGCCTTCGCGCGATCGATCGCCGCATCCAGCCCCTCGACCGCACGGATGTCCGTGCGCGCCATGATGAGGAAGTTCGGGTCACGGCGGGCGTCGACCGCGGCGCGGATGCGCTTGGTCGCCGTGCTCTCATCGACCACGGCCTTGCCGTCGAGGTGCCCGCAGCGCTTGGGGTTGATCTGATCCTCGATGTGCATGCCGGCAAGGCCCGCATCTTCGAGCGTCTGGATCGTGCGCGCGACGTTCATGGGCTCACCGAATCCGGTGTCGGCGTCGATGATCGCGGGCAGCTCCGTCATCCGGGCGATCTGCTGGCCTCGGCCAGCGACCTCGGTCAGCGTCGTCAGGCCGATGTCCGGCAGGCCGAGGTCCGCCGAGAGCACGGCGCCCGAGATGTACACGCCCTCGAAGCCTTTGCGCTCGATCAGGCGCGCGCTCAGCGGGTTGAAGGCCCCCGGGAAGCGCAGCAGCTCGCCGGTGGCGAGGCGCTCGCGGAAGATCCGCCGCTTCTCGGACGCCGGGGTCGTGGAGTACAGCATCAGAACAGCCCCTTGGGAGCGGGCGCGTTGGCCAGCACACCGGGCTTCGCGACGATCGACAGCTGCGCGACCTCATCGGCCGTCAGCTCGGGAAGACGCTGCACGAGGTCGAGGAAGCGCTCGATCTCGGCGGGTTCCAGCACCGGCTCCGCCAGCAGGCGGAACTTCGCGATGTAGTTCTCCCGGACGAACGGGCGCGCGCCGAGCGGGTGCGCGTCGGCGACGGCGATCTCGTCGACGACGGTGGTTCCGTCGGTCAGCGTGATCTCCACACGCCCGCCGAATGCCTTCTCGGTGATGTCGTTCGAGTGGTAACGGCGCGTCCATTCGGCGTCTTCCAACGTCGTGACCTTGTTCCACAGGGCCACGGTGTCCTCACGCTGCGCGCGCTCCGGCGCGTAGGAGTCGACGTGGTGCCAGGTGCCGTCCTGCAGTGCGACAGCGAAGATGTACGGGATCGAGTGGTCGAGCGTCTCACGCGAGGCGTGCGGGTCGTACTTCTGCGGGTCGTTCGCCCCCGAGCCGATCACGTAGTGCGTGTGGTGGCTGGTGTGGAGCACGATCGATTCGATGTTCGCCGGGTCGCCGAGCTCCGGACGCTCGTTGTGCAGCTTGCGAGCGAGGTCGATCCAGGCCTGCGCCTGGTACTCGGCCGAGTGCTCCTTCGTGTAGGAGTCGAGGATGGCGCGCTTCGCCTCACCGGCGGCGGGCAGCGGCACCTCGTAGGAGGCATCCGGACCGTCCAGCATCCACGCGATCACACCGTCCTCACCCTCGTAGATCGGCGAGGGGCTCGTCTCGCCGCGCATGGCACGGTCGACAGCCTCGACGGCCATCTTGCCGGCGAAGGCAGGGGCGTGCGCCTTCCATGTGGAGATCTCGCCCTTGCGGCTCTGACGCGTGGCCGTGGTCGTGTGCAGTGCCTGACCGACCGCCTGGTAGATCGTCTCGACGTCGAGGCCGAGAAGGGTGCCGATGCCGGCCGCGGCCGAGGGGCCGAGGTGGGCGACGTGGTCGATCTTGTGCTTGTGCAGGCAGATCGCCTTGACGAGGTCGATCTGGATCTCGTAGCCCGTGGCGAGCGCGCGGACGACGGCCTTGCCGTCGGAGCCGACGTGCTGCGCGACGGCAAGGATCGGCGGGATGTTGTCGCCGGGGTGTGAGTAGTCGGCCGCGAGGAACGTGTCGTGGTAGTCGAGCTCGCGCACGGCGACGCCGTTGGCCCACGCAGCCCACTCGGGGCTGCTGCGGCGTTCGAGCGCGGCGCCGAAGATGGTGGCGCCGGCGCCGCCGACCGAGACGGGGTGGTCGAGCGCCTGCTGACGGGCGGCGCTGACCGGTGCGCGGGTGAGGGATGCTGCCGCGACCGAGGCGTTGTCGATGAGGCGGTTGATGATCATGTCGACGACGTCGGCGTCGACCTCGACCGGGTCCGCGGCGATCTCGGCGATGCGCCAGGCCAGCTGTCCTTCGCGGGCGAGGTTCTCGTCGCTGCGGTGCACACGGAGGTGGTGGGTGACGGTCATGATGTTCCTTCCGACAGGGAATCGAGGATGCTGGTGAGCGCGTTGTGCAGGTGCACGTGCGTGGCGTGGGCGGCGAGCTCAGCGTCGCCGGCGGCAAGGGCGTCGGCGAGCAGACGGTGCTCGGCCACGGACGCAGCGAGGCGAGCGGGCTTGTCGCGGGCCATCCGCCGCACCCGCACGAGATGCGTGCGCACTGTGCGGAGCGCGGCCGTGATGTAGTCGTTGGCGACGGCGTCGTCGAGTGCCCGGTCGAAACGCGCGATGAGGGCGTAGTAGTCGTCGCGGGCGGCTTCGCCGTCGAGGTGGACGCGGGCGAGCTCCGCGGCCAGGGAGGCAAAGTGGGCACGGTCGCCGCGCTGGGCGGCCAGTCGCGCGGCGGTCTCCTCCAGTGCGCGGCGGATCTCGAAGAGCCCGCGGATGTCATCGGCGTCGATACCTGCGACGACCGTGACGCGCGGGGACTGCTGCACAACGAGCCCGTCCGCGGCGAGACGGCGCAGCGCCTCCCGCAGCGGGGTGCGGCTGACTCCGAGCCGTGACGCCTGCTCCACCTCGGCGAGCACGGTGCCGGCCGACAGCGCTCCCGACTGGATTTCGGTCAGCAATTCCGCGTAGGCGCGGTCACTCGCCGTGGTGCGCGTCGTTGTCGCCGAACTCATCACCTCAGTGTATACACAGAACCACTTGAAGGCCATCAGAAGGCATAGATGGCCTATTTATGTACACACTGCTGGATGAACGCGGCCACGCACTACGCTCGATCTCATGAGCGACTGGGTCAATTCCGCCATCGGCAAGCTCGAGGCGGACGCCAACCGCAGCGCGGATACGCACTTGCATCTCTTCCCCCTTCCCGCCGAGTGGGGAATCGACCTGTATCTGAAGGACGAGTCGGTGCACCCGACGGGATCGCTCAAGCACCGCCTGGCGCGATCGCTCATCCTGTATGGCCTGGTCAACGGGCGCATCCACGAGAACACGACGCTCGTCGAGGCATCCAGCGGTTCCACCGCTGTCTCCGAGGCGTACTTCGCACGGATGCTCGGGCTGCCGTTCGTCACCGTCGTCCCCCGCTCCACGAGCCAGGAGAAGATCGACCTCATCGAGTTCTACGGTGGGCGCTGCCACTTCGTGGACCACGCCTCCGAGATCGACGCCGAAGCCGTGCGTCTCGCTAACGACTGCACCGGACACTACCTCGACCAGTTCACGTTCGCCGAGCGCGCGACGGACTGGCGCGGCAACAACAACATCGCCGAGAGCGTGTTCAGCCAGCTCTCCCGCGAGCGCCACCCCATCCCGCGCTGGATCGTCGTCGGAGCGGGAACGGGCGGAACGAGCGCGACCTTCGGACGCTACGTGCGCTACCGCCGCCACGACACGCAGATCGCTGTCGTCGACCCCGAGGGCTCGGCATTCTACGAAGGATGGCGCAGCGGCAGCAACGACATCACCGGCAGCCCGAGCCGCATCGAGGGCATCGGCCGTCCGCGCGTCGAGAAGTCCTTCGTCACAGGGGTCATCGACGAGATGATCCGGGTTCCGGATGCCGCATCCGTCGCCGCCATCCGCCTGCTGCGCGAACGCACCCTGCACTGGGCGGGCGGCTCAACGGGCACGAACCTCTACGGCGCCTTCGAGGTGATCGCCCGCATGCGCGATGCCGGCGAGACCGGCAGCGTCGTCACCCTCATCTGCGACAGCGGCATCCGCTATGCCGACACCTACTACTCGGATGACTGGGTCGGCGCGCAGGGCTGGGACCTCACGCCCCACCGCGACAGATACGAGCGCTTCCTCGACGGCGGAGCCTGGTCGTAGCCACCAGCGAAGCCGCGGCCTACGCTGTCACCATGACCACGCTCATCCTCGCCGTCGTCGGTTCCGATCGCCCTGGCCTCGTCGCCGCTGTCGCGGATGTCGTCGACGCGCATGGGGGCAACTGGGAGAACAGCAGCCTCACCGAGCTCGCCGGTGTCTTCGCGGGCGTCGTCGAGGTGTCGATCGCGCCCGAACGCGCATCCGACCTCGAACGGGCGCTGCGTGGCCTGGACTCCCTGCTGACGGTCACGGTGCAGGCTGGCGCTGAAACCGCGGATGCCACCGCCGACACCCGACCGCTCACGGTGCAGGTGCTCGGGAACGATCGTCCGGGTATCGTGCGAGAGATCTCGACGGTGTTCCGAGCGCATGGCGTGAACATCGACGACATGAGCACCACGACCCGCGACGCTGCGATGGCGGGCGGGCGGCTCTTCGAGGCGGCCGTGACCGCGGACGTTCCGTCGAGCGTCGATCCCGAGAGCCTCCGCGCCGATCTCGAGCGCCTGGCGACGGAGATCCAGGTGGACATCACCCTCGCGGGCTAGCCCGCCACGAGAGTTGCATCCCAGGCCGAGAGCGCCTGGTCGAGCGTGAAGTGCCCGGCGGCGGCGAGCGTGCCGAGGCCGTGCACCACCCCCCACAGCGCCGTGATCTCGTCGGCCGTTCCGCGCCCGACGGCCGCGGCTGCCGCTCCGAGAAGCTCCTCCAGTTCGACGATCAGCGGCGCCATGGTCGCGGTCGGTGCCCCGGGGATGCACACGGTCGGGTCGTAGATGACGTCGAAGGCGTTGGCCCGCGCGACGGCGAAGCGGATGTATGCGGCTCCCCCGGCACGCAGGGCCGCACCCGGGGCATCCGCCCGCTCCACGGCGGCACGGACAGCCGCGTTGAGGTCTGCCATGCTGCGCTCGGCGAGCACCTTCAGCAGACCTCGTCGGTCGGAGAAGTGGTGGTAGGGCGCGTTGTGACTGACGTTCGCTGCGCGCGCGACCTCGCGAAGGCTGACCTCGGATGCGGGCATGCGCTCGAGAAGCTGCATCGCCGCGTCTTCCAGCGCACGAGCGAGATCGCCGTGGTGGTAGGCATCCTTCGAACTTGACATGAGCAACATCCTCTCCTATCTTGACAGTGTCCAGCAGGTTGACACTGTCAAGATAGGAAGCGCGCATGCCCTCAGCCCTCGTGATCGACGGCCACCCCGACCCCCAGTCCCTCACCGCCGCGATCGCCCAGCGCTACGCCGCCGGCCACCCCGACGCGCAGGTGCTGGCGCTGCGGGATCTGAACTTCGACCCGCACCTGCGTTTCGGCTACCGAGCGCGGATGACTCTCGAACCCGACCTCGTGAGCGCGAAGGAGGCGCTGCACGATGCACGGCGCATCATCGTCGCATCACCCCTGTGGTGGGGCTCCGTCCCTGCTCTACTGAAGGGCTTCTTCGACCGCGCATTCCTGCCCCAGCAGGAGTACCGCTACTCGGCGCTGGGGCTGCCGGTCGGGCTCATCCCTGCAGATCGCGCGCGGCTGTTCCTGCTCGCCGACACTCCCTGGTTCTTCCTGCCGTTCACGGGACTGCCCGCGCAGACGCAGGTGGCGCGCAACACGCTGAAGCTCGGCGGCGTGCGCTCGGTGCGCACGCACCGGATGCTCGGGGTGAAGGATGCCTCGCCGTCAACGATCGCCCGCTGGCTCGACCGCGCCGAGCAGCTGGGCGCCGACGATGGGCGTCGCGATCACAGTACTCGCCCCACCACCGCCGAAGCGCTCGTCGGTCGCTAGGCGCGCGCCCCGACCGGCTCGGGCTCCGTCGTGCGCTCCTCGTCCGCGGGGGTCTGCTCGACCGCAGAGAGCGGCTCGACGGCGGAAGCTCGCTCGACCGCCGTGGCACCCGCCGCGACGATGCCCGCACGATCACGGAAGCCCTGCGCCGTGATGCGGTCGGATTCCGTCTGCGTCGCGATCCGCTCGGCCTTCTCATAGAGCGAGGGCTCGCCCCAGCTCGTGAGCACCTTCACGATCACGGGCAGCAACTCGATCATGAAGAAGAGTGCCGCGATGAGGAGATGCGCCCAGAGGATCGTGGGCTCCTTCTCGGCAAGGCGGTTGAGCGCCCCGATCTGGCTGAGCAGACCAATGGCATCCGCGTTCGTTCCCGCGACGGCGGCGGAGCGAGCCTCGTAGGCGGCGAGCGCCTGCTCATAGGTGGCCTGCGCCTGCGGGAGCTGCGCCTTGGCCTGTTCGCGGTTCTGCGCCTCGGACGCCGAGGTGGCGTCCTTCGCGGCGGTGTCCGCGGCGGAGAGCTGGTCGTTCGCATCGCGCAGCTGCGCGGCCAGACCGTCGTACGTCTGCTGGGCCTGAGCCAGCTGCGCTTCCGCGGCACCCGAGCTCGCGCCCTCACCGGACACACCTGTGCAGCCGGGAACCGTGCCGACGCCTTCACCGGTCAGCTCACACTGGTACAGCGCGCGCGCCTGGTCGATCACGAGCTGCTGCTCCGCCATCTGCGCCGTCAGCTGATCGACGGTCGACTTCGCCGCGGACTGCGAGGCAGATGCTCCTTCCGCACCCGCCACGATTCCTGTCGCGGCCTGGGTCTCGAGTGTCGCGACGCGTTCGGTCGCAGCATCCAGCGCCTTGCGCTCGGGTCCGGTCTCCAGGGCTTCCTGGTCACTGAGCGACTGCGTGATGTTGGTCGAGGCGACCTCACGCGCGATGTCGTTGTGGAACGCCTGCAGCACGAGCGGCTCCGCGACGACGAAGCCGATGATCATGGCCATGATCACACGCGGAATCGCAAGCCCCGTGAGCTTCCACGCGCTGCGGGTCGACTTCATGGTCGACGTGAGGAAGCGATCGAGGTTGAAGATCAGCAGCGCCCACACGATCGACAGCGGCACCGCCAGCCAGACGACGACCTGCACACCGGTGGTCAGCGCGAAGAGCATCGACAGACCGGAGACGACGGCCGTTCCGAGCAGCACGAAGAACATCTGCACGAACCGGGACGTCTCGATCGGCACGCGATCGAGGATGGGGCCGGATGCTCCGCCGAGGATCGCCAGCTGACGCAGACGTGATCCTGGCGTACGTTCGCGGCGCTCGCGCGGAAGCCTCGGCGCCCGCTGGGCGCGCGGCTGCGGGGCGGGAGCAGGTGCGGATGCGACGGGTTGCGGCTCGGGCAGAATCGGTGCCGTCGAAGCGGGAGGGCTCTGGGCCGGCGCAGCCTGGGTGTCGCGGCCGAACGTCGGCACATGCGGGATATCCCGCTGACCCTGTGCTGTCACGACCTCGGTCGGAGCGGTGCTCGCCTGCGCGGGACGGCCGCCCGTGGCATCGGGCTCGAACTCGCGAACGAAGTCGAGAAGCTCGTCATCGATCGCGTTCTCGCCCTCAGCGGAACCGTCGACGCCGAAGGAGATTCGCCCCTGGGAATCGAGACGCCCAGGCCGATGCGCGGAGAAAGACATTCGTCAAATGTACGAAAACCCGCCTGGAAGACCGGTGCGAGAGCGCTGGGCGCACTCCCAGGAACGTCAGGCCAGCGCCTCCGCGGCGGCCTCGTCTTCTGTCGTGGCCACGAGCTGTCCGCAGGCGCCGTCGATCTCCTTGCCACGGGTGTCGCGGAGCGTCGTCGGAATGCCGGCGTCGTTCAGACGACGCACGAACTCGGCGGTCACATCTTTGTCGGAGGCAGTCCACACCGACTCGGGCGTCGGGTTCAGCGGAATCGGGTTGACATGCACCCAACCGCGGCCGCGCTCATTGAGCTTGGTCGCGAGCAGGTCGGCACGCCAGGCGTGGTCGTTCATGTCTTTGATGAGCGCGTACTCGATCGACACGCGGCGGCCGGTCTTCTCGTAGTAGTTGTACGCGGCGTCGAGAGCCTCGTCGACCTTCCACTTCGAGTTGACGGGGATCAGCTCGTCACGCAGCTGGTCGTCCGGCGCATGCAGCGACAGCGCGAACGTCACCGGAATGTCTTCGTCAGCGAGCTTCTTGATCGCAGGAACGAGGCCGACGGTCGAGACCGTGATGCCACGGGCGCTCATGCCGAGGCCCTCTGGCTGCGGGGCCACCATCGTGCGCACCGCGTGCATGACGCGGTTGTAGTTGGCCAGCGGCTCACCCATACCCATGAAGACGATGTTCGAGACACGCTCCATGCTGTGATCGTCGGCCTTCTTGCCACCCAGGCCACCGGCGGCGATGAGCGCGTTGGCGCGCACGACCTGCTCGACGATCTCGGCGGCCGACATGTTGCGCGTCAGACCCGCCTGGCCTGTGGCGCAGAACGGGCAGTTCATGCCGCATCCGGCCTGACTCGACACACACAGCGTGATGCGTCCGGGGTAGCGCATGAGCACTGACTCGACGAGTGCGCCGTCGTGCAGACGCCACAGGAACTTGATCGTGTCTCCACGGTCGGTCTCCAGCCGGCGCACCTCGGTCAGCAGCGGCGGAAGCATGCCGGCGACGAGGTCGCTCCGCGTCGCCGCGGGAAGGTCGGTCATGTCGTCGGGGTTCGACGTGTAGTGCGTGAAGTAGTGGGTCGCGAGCTGCTTGGCGCGGAAACCGGGAAGCCCCAGCTCCTTCACCTTCTCAGCGCGCTCGGCGACCGTGAGGTCGGCCAGGTGCACCGGCGGCTTGCCGCGCTTGGGGCTGGCGAACTGCAGCAGCGGACGCCCTTCGGCATCCTTCTTCTGGGTCCAGCCTTCGGTGCGCGGGCGCGTCTGACGGACGCCGGTGTTCGCAGGGCGCGCGGAAGGTGACTCAGTCATACCCCCTAGGGTACGCGGTGTCGGATGGGAGACGCCTGGGGTCGCCGTGGGGACGAGGATGCAACGCCGCAGCACGATGCATCATTTGCAACGCCGGTTGTGCATGCCGCCGCAGGAACCGCGAGAGAATGAAGTGATCCCCCGACTCACGCCGACGACCGCGAAGGCGATCACTGAAGGAGCCCCATGACTGACCGCCTCTCCCGCGCCCGCTCCACCGGAGTCCTCGCTGTGCTGCGTGCCGCCACACCGGAGGCTGCTCTGGAGGCTTCCGAAGCGATCATCCGAGGTGGGATCACCGGAATCGAGGTGACCTTCTCGACCCCCGACGCCCCCGCCGTCATACGCGAGCTCATCGCCCGCCACGGCGACGCCGCCTATGTCGGCGCAGGTACCGTCACGACCGTCGCACAGGCCGAGGCGGCAGCAGAAGCGGGCGCGGAGTTCCTGGTGAGCCCCGGCACGCTGCCTGACCTGACCCGGGCCATGCTGGCGACCGGACGCGTCGTGATGACCGGCGCGATGACGCCGACCGAGGTCATGGCAGCACTCGAGCTCGGCGTCGATGTGGCCAAGATCTTCCCCGCCTCCCTCGGCGGCCCCTCGTACCTGGGCGCGCTGCGCGGCCCGTTCCCGGATGCTCCGCTCATGCCGACCGGTGGAGTGAACCCCGACAACCTGGCCGCGTGGTTCGCGGCGGGCGCTGTGGCCGTAGGGGCCGGTGGCGACCTCGCGAACGGCGCATCGATCGCAGCCTGCGACTGGGCAGACATCGAACAGCGCTCGGTGCGCTTCGCCGCAGCCCTCGCAGCCGTCCGCGGCTGAGCGCAGTGCTCAGGCGCTGTTGGTACACCTGAGCTATGAGACTTCGACGGATGCTGCTCGCCGCAGCTTTCACGGCTGCGCTGACGGGGCTGGCCTCCTGCGCAGCATCCGCCCCTGAACCGACGGCGAGCACCTCGTCGACCCCGCGCGCGAGCGCGACCCCGATCGCCGAGGAGAACCCCATGGCCACCACCGATCTCTTCACCGCCGCTGCCGCCGGCGACGCCACCGGCGTCCAGGCCGCGATCGACGCCGGCGCCGACCTCGACGCGCGCGGCACCGAGGGAATGACGGCGCTCGTGGCAGCGACGAAGTCCAACCACGTCGAGGCGGCGCGCGTGCTCATCGACGCGGGTGCCGATGTGAACGCCAAGGACGACATCCAGGACTCCGCCTACCTCTATGCCGGCGCCCGCGGGCACAACGAGATCCTGAAGCTCACCCTCGCGAACGGCGCCGACCTCACGAGCACCAACCGCTACGGGGGCACCGCCCTCATCCCGGCATCCGAACGCGGCCACCTGCAGACCGTGCAGATCCTGCTCGACGCGGGTGTCGACCCCGACCACATCAACAACCTCGGCTGGACCGCCCTGCACGAGGCGATCGTGCTCGGCGACGGCTCAGCCGTCTACGTCGACATCGTGCGCGCACTCATCGCGGGCGGCGCAGATGTCACGATCCCCGACGGCAACGGAGTGAGCCCGCGCGATCTGGCCGCGAACAGCGGGTATGACGCGATCGTCGCAGAGATCGATCGCGCCGGCTGAGCCCCGCTCAGAGGAAGATGTCCGGGAACAGCCTGTCGTCCGGGGTTCCGGGCACCGCGGCGTACTTCGCGAAGTCGGTGACGCCCGCAGCCTCCAGAACGTCCTCGACGATCAGCGTCTGCCCCGTGTAGTCGCGCGCAGGCTTCGTGAGCACCTCATGGGCAGCGTCCGCGTAAATCTCGGGCGTCCGGCTCGCCGCCATCACACGATCTCCGCCAAGCAGGTTCTGCACGGCGGCCGTCGCGATCGTCGTCCTGGGCCAGAGGGTGTTCGCGGCGATGCCGTACTCCGCGAAGTCAGCGGCCAAGCCGAGTGTCGCCATCGTCATGCCGAACTTCGCGAGCGAGTACCCCGTGTGGGCACCGAGCCAGCGCGGCGTGATGTTGAGGGGCGGCGACAGCGACAGAATGTGCGGGTTCGGCGCCTCTTTCAGGATCGGCGCCGCCGCGCGCGACAGCATGAAAGTGCCGCGCACGTTGACGTCCTGCATGAGGTCGTACTTCTTCGCACCCAGGTCGAGCGAGCGAGACAGGTCGATGACGCTGGCGTTGTTGATGACGATGTCGATGCCACCGAACTCACCCTGCGTCTTCAGCACGGCCTCGGTGATGTCGTCGTCATCGCGCACATCCCCGACGATCGGCAGGGCACGCCCGCCCGCCGCACGGATCTGCTCGGCGGCCGTGTGCACCGTGCCCTCGAGCTTCGGGTGCGGAGTGTCGGTCTTCGCGAGCATCGCGATGTTCGCCCCGTCGGCCGCGGCGCGCAGCGCGATCGCGAGGCCGATGCCGCGGCTTCCGCCCGACATGAGGATGGTCTTTCCTGCCAGAGTGCTCATGGTGATCCCTTTCAGCGTTCGAGGAGCGATGTTGTGGGGTGTTCGGCGCGAATGTGGGTGAACATCGCTCCTTGAATCACTTCGGCGCCATGCGGATCGCGCCGTCGAGGCGGATCGTCTCGCCGTTGAGGTAGCCGTTCTCGACGATCGACTGCACGAGCGCCGCGTACTCCTCGGGCTTGCCGAGACGTGACGGGTACGGCACCTGCTCACCGAGCGAGTCCTGAGCCGCCTGGGGCAGCCCCTTCAGCATCGGTGTCTCCATGATCCCGGGGGCGATCGTGCAGACGCGGATGCCGTAGCGGGCGAGTTCGCGTGCGATCGGCAGCGTCATCGCGTGAACGCCGCCCTTAGACGCCGAGTATGCGGGCTGGCCGATCTGGCCGTCGAACGCCGCGACGCTCGCGGTGCTGACGATAACGCCCCGGTCGCCCGTCGCATCCGGATCGTTCTTGGCGATGACCGCTGCCGCCTGCGAGGTGACGTTGAACGTTCCGACGAGGTTGATGCGGACGATGCGCTCGAAGTCGGCGAGCACAGCGGGGTTGCCCTCTCGGTCGAGCACCTTGGCCGGAGGCGCGATGCCGGCGCAGTTCACGACGATGCGCAGGGGCCCTGCGGACTGGGCGGCGGCGACGGCCGCGTGCACCTCGTCCACGCTCGTGACGTCGGCGGGCACGAAGAGGCCGCCGAGTTCGGCGGCGATGTCAGCACCCGGCGAGGAGGGCAGATCGATGATCGTGATGTGCGCACCTGCGGCGGCGAGTCGTCGGGCCGTGGCGAGGCCGAGGCCGCTCGCGCCGCCAGTGATGAGTGCGCCGGATCCCTGGATCTGCATACGTGTTCTCCTTCGAAACGTCGTGCGACGGGGTTTCAGCATACGCGGTTCTCAGTTTCACCTGATTCACTCACGCTGCAGAAGATCGCCTGGATTTCACGCCCCGATAAGGGAATGCTGGCGATATGGAACTGCGTCGCAAGCGAGCCTACGACACCGTTTCCGCCGATGACGGCTTCCGCATCCTGGTGGATCGCCTGTGGCCGCGCGGTGTCTCGAAGGAGCACGCCGCGATCGACTTCTGGGCGAAGGACACGGCCCCGAGCACCGAGCTGCGGCGTGAATGGCACGCCGCACCAGACGCCGACTGGAACGCCTACGCCGACCGCTACCGCGCGCAACTGCACGGCGAGTCGGCCGAGGCGCTCCGCGGACTGGCCGATATCGTGCGGAAGCATCCGCGCGTCACTCTCGTCTACGCGGCCCATGACCCCGTGCACAATCACACCGTAGTTCTGGAAGCCGCCCTCCGCGGGCTGCTCTGACCATCGCGGATAGGCTCGGACGGTGAGCATCCCCGTCGCGACCACGCCCGCCCCTGCGCTCGTGCGCGACCTTGCCCGGGGCGCGGCGCTCACGCCCGTGTGGGAGAACGGGATCGGCGGACTCACCTTCCGCACCGACGACGGGCGCTACATCAAGTGGGGCCCGCACGATCCTGAGGCGAGCATGCGCGACGAAGCCGAGCGCATGCGTTGGGCGCGGCGCTGGATCACGGTTCCCGAGGTGATCACGCAGGGAGAGGATGCCACCCACGAGTGGCTGGTCACCGTCGCGATCCCCGGGCACAGCGCCGTCGATCCGCGGTGGAAGGACGAACCGGCGACGGCGGTGCGGGCCGTGGGCGAAGCCCTGCGGATACTGCACGACGCGCTGCCGGTCGACGAGTGCCCCTGGGAATGGAGCGTCGCCGACAGGATCGCGCAGGCAGAGAGCTGGGGCGCTGAGATTCCGGATGCCCTGCGCGACGCACCTTCCATCGATCGCCTCGTCGTCTGCCACGGCGACGCCTGCCTGCCGAACACTCTGCTGGACGATGCCGGCCGCGGGATCGCGCACGTCGATCTCGCCGCCCTCGGCACCGGCGACCGCTGGGCCGACATCGCCGTCGCCTCCATGAGCACCCTGTGGAACTTCGGTCCCGGATGGGAAGACACCCTCATCGAGGCCTACGGAGTCGACCCTGACCGGGAACGGCTCGCGTACTACCGCGACCTGTGGAACGCCGGCTGACGACCGTTCAGCGCTGATTCACGCGGATCAGGTTCCCGGAGGGATCACGGAACGCGCAGTCCCGCACGCCGTAGTCCTGGTCGGTGGGTTCCTGCACGACGTCCGCGCCACCCGCCTCGAGCTTCTCGAAGAGCGCGTCGAGATCGTCGGTCGCGAGCGTGACGGCCCCGTAGACGCCCTTGGCGATCAGATCCAGGATCGTCTCGCGCTCCGCATCCGAGATTCCCGGGTCTGCTGCCGGCGGATGCAGCACGATCGACGTCGCGCTGCCGGCAGGTCCGACCGTGATCCAGCGCATGCCCTCGTACCCGACGTCCTGGCGGACCTCGAAGCCGAGGAGGTCGCGATAGAAGCCGAGCGCGGCCTCAGCATCGGTGTGGGGAAGAAACGTGTAGTGAATCGAGATATCCATGCCCGCCACGCTAGGACGCTCCGGCGGTGGCCGCTTCTCGATTCCTGACCGGTCTCGTGATCTGCTTCGCCAGGCATGCCGGAATGCCTTCGACGGACCGAGACCGGTCCTCCCGATACGCACTGGGCGAGACACCGACGAGCTGCGAGAAGCGCGAGCTGAAGGTGCCGAGCGAGGAGAACCCCACTGTGAAGCAGATCTCTGTGACAGACAGGTCTCCACGCCGCAGCAGCGTCATCGCCCGCTCGATCCGGCGCGTCATCAGGTAGGAATAGGGCGATTCCCCGTAAACACGGCGGAACTCCCGGCTGAGATGACCGGCCGATATGAGGGCGCCGCGTGCAAGCTCTTCCACGTTGAGCGGCTGGGCGAACTCGCGATCGATCCGGTCGCGCACACGGCGGATGACCCTGATGTCGCGTCGATCCCCTGCCTCACCCACCCCCTCATTGTGCCGGAAGCGATCCGCTCCGGCTGGTCAGGAATCGAGAAGCAGCGCAGCATCCCGCTCGCTAGCGTGGTTCGCACACGACAAGGGAGACCACTGACATGGCATCGACAGACGGGAAGTTCTCTGCAGAGGAACGTGCGGCGATGAAGACCCGCGCCGCGGAGCTGAAGGCCGACGCCCGACGAGCGAAGGGGGCGGCGAAGGCCGCCGCCGAAGCGGAGGAACAGCGCGCCAAGATCGCGAGCATGCCCGAGGGCGACCGGCAGATGGCCGAACGCCTGGACAAGATCGTCGCGGACGTCGCTCCGGACCTGACCCCGAAGCTGTACTACGGGCAGCCCGGCTACTCCCGTGACGGCAAGGTCATCGTCTTCTTCCGCAGTGGGCAGATGGACAAGGAGCGATACTCCACTTTCGGCGTGAGCGCCCAGGCGAGCCTCGACGATCCGAGCGGCCTGTGGCCCACGGCGTACGCGCTCATCGATCCCGACGACACCGCCTGGGACCGACTCAGCGAGATCGTCCGTCGCGCCGCGCAGGGAGCAGACGTCGACGGACTCAAACAAGATACATAATTCTGTACGAGCGTATAGAATTATGTAATGCAATTGCAGCATCCGTTCGGTGTCGTCACCTCGACCGTCGATGGTGACGTGCTCAGCGTGCTCGCGCGGGCTGATTCGCACTTCACCGTCGCTCAGTTGCAGACGCTCATTCCCGACCGATCGCCCGTCGGCATCCGCAATTCGCTCGCCCGGCTCTCACAGCAGGGCATCGTGAATCCACACCGTGTCGGGCGCTCCCTCGCATTCTCGCTGAACCAGGACCATCTGGCAGCGGAGGCGATCCGTCAGATCGCATCTCTCAAGTCGGCACTGGTCGCACGACTCGGCGCGGAGGTGTCGGGGTGGACGATACCGCCCGTGTTCGGTGCGCTGTTCGGCTCGGCCGCCCGCGATGAGATGCGGCAGGACAGCGACATCGACATCTTCCTGGTCCGCCCCGAGGGTGCATCCGACGAGGCATGGAGTGCCGATGTCGCACAGCTCGCGGAAGACGCGACGCGGTGGACCGGAAATGATGCACGCATCATCGACGTCACAGACCAGGATGTGCTGTCCACACCTCTGACGCCGCTGTTCCGCGAGATCGCTGAGCAGGGAATAGTCTTCGCGGGAGACGTCGATTGGCTGCGACGAGCGCTACGCGAAGGAACGATGAATGACGCCTAAAGCTCCCCGAACCAATGAGTGCTCGGCGTCCGACCGCGCCGGGCGCATCGCACAAGCCGAGGGCTTCTGGAACGATGCGGGAGATCTGCACACCCTGGGTGGGGCCAGTCCGAACACTCTGGTGACGCTCTACGTTCATGCCGGCATCGCAGCGGCAGACGCGATCTGCTGCGCGCGACTGGGAGAGTATTCGAACTCGACGAACCACAGCGATGCCGTCGCTCTCTTGAAGCGCGCGGATCGGGCGCTCGCCGCCCCGCTCCAGCGCCTGATCAGCATGAAGTCCGCAGCGGGCTACGGCGCAGCGCCGATGGCCGCCCAACGAGTGACCGAAGCGCAGAATGCGGCCACCAAGCTCATGAACGCCGTCCGCCTCCTCTGAAGCCCCGCCGTCGCCTATCCCGCGACGGACGGACCCAGGATGAAGTTCCAGGTCCCGAAGAAGACGGCCGCCGAGAGCGCAGCAGTCGGGATCATCACGGCGACCAGGAGCAGGATCGTGTCGCCCCGATCCCACCGAGACGGACGCGCCCATGTGCGTCGACCGTGCCCACCGAACCCGCGGGCCTCCATGGCGGTCGCGAGCGATGAACCACGGCGGATAGCGAGGACGAAGAGGGCGAAGGCCATGCCCAGGCCCCTGCGGATGCGCCCCTGGTCTGCGACGCCCCGTGCGCGACGAGCAAGCGCGAGTGCCCGCCAGTCGTCGGCGAGGAGACCGAGCATCCGCAGTCCGGCGAGCGCGCCGATCACGAATCGCGCAGGCAGGCGCAGACGCTGAGCGAGATCGTCGGCAAGGTCGGTGGGGTCGACGGTGGCGAACAGCACGACGGCAGGCAGGCCGATCGCCAGCACGCGCAGGGCTGTCGCCGCAGCGAGCGTGAGAGATCCTTCGCTCACGCGCATCACGAGCCACTCGAAGTAGATCGTGCCGCTCGTTGCCCCGTACAGCGCGATCGTCACGGCACTGAGGGGGGCAGCGATCCAGAGCACGGCGGTCCGCAGCCAGAACTCACGCGGGCGCAGACCTGACATCAGCAGCAGCGGCACAGACAGCAACAGGGCGACCGACGCCGAGAGCACATCGATCGACAGGATGAGCGGCACCGAGATGAGCAGCGCGGCCGCAAGCTTCGCGAGCGCGCTGCGCGGCGCGATCGGGCCGGTGCGCACCACACGGCCGGTGTCGCGCGAGAGCAGGTCTGTCATGCCCCCACCTCAATCCGACGCGCGTGCAGTGCACGCAGCACCTGCTCATCGTGCGAGATCACCACGACTGCGGCACCGTCGTCACGCAGACGGGCGATGATGCCGACGAGTTCCGCCCAGGTCTTCGCGTCCTGCCCGAACGTCGGTTCATCCAGCACAAGCACCCGAGGACGCGTCGCGAGCGCGGCGGCGACCGTGAGTCGGCGCTTCTCGCCGCCGGAGAGTGTGTACGGATTCGCTGCAGCGAGCGCGGTGAGCCGCAGACGGTCGAGGAGGTCATCGACGCGCGTGTTGACTTCGTCCTCGGGCAGGGCCAGCGCCCGCGGGCCGACCGCAAGCTCGTCACGCACCGTGCGCGCGAGGAGCTGATGCTCCGGACTCTGCAGCACAGTGCCGATGCGCGTGAGCAGGGAACGTGACGACCACGAGATCGGGTCACCCTTCGCAGCATCCGCAAGAACCGCGGATGCCTCGACCCGCCCCTTCTCCGGTGCGATCAAACCGGCCAGGGTGAGACCGAGCGTCGACTTCCCGGCTCCGTTGCGGCCGACGATCCCGATGGCCTCACCCGCGCGCACGGTGAGCTCGAAGGGGCCTGCGACCGGCACACCGCGCCGCCGCGCCACGACGAGGTCGCGCGTGCGCAGCAGCTCCTCCCCCGGCGTCACGGCGGGCGCGGGCGGAACTGCGGGCGGATGCCCCGGCACCCATACTCCCGCAGCGGCGAGCTCTGCTCCTCGGGCGCCGAGCACGGCCTCAGGCGTGCCATCCGCGTGCACGACCGTCGTCTCGCCTTCCGTCCCGAGCACGATCACCCGATCGACGAGATCCAGCCAGGCGTCGATGCGATGCTCGATCACGACGAGCGTCGCGCCCGTGGCATCCAATGCCGCCGCGACCGCATCGCGCACCTCGGCGACGCCGTCCGGGTCGAGGTTCGCGGTCGGCTCGTCCAGCAGGATCGCACCGGGGCGCATCGCCAGCACTCCCGCGAGCGCAAGCCGCTGCTTCTGCCCTCCGGACAGCGCGGCGGTCGACCGGTCGAGCGGCAGGTCGAGCCCGACCGCGTCGAGCGCAGCGTCCACCCGCGGCCAGATCTCGTCTCGCGGGACGCCCAGGTTCTCGCATCCGAACGCCACGTCGTCGCCGACGCGCTCCAGAATCGTCTGCGTGTCCGGATCCTGCAGAACCATGCCGACCCGGCCGTGGGCCTGTGCGGCAGGCACCCCGTCGACGAGCAGAGCGCCGAGTTCCTCTCCTTCATCCGCGCCGCCGAGCACACCACCCAGCCCCTGCAGGAGAGTCGACTTGCCCGAGCCTGAGGCGCCGAGCAGCAGCACGCGCTCCCCCGGTTCGATCCGCAGCGTCACCTCGCAGAGCGCCCACCGATGCCGGGTCGCATAGCGCCACCCCCAGGCCTGCGCCTCGAGCGCGGCCGGGGTCGGCGCCGCCGCACCGCCCATGATCAGACCCGGGCTGTGGCCGCCCGCCCGGAGGCGAAGCGGTTGAGTGCGCCGGTCGCCGCGAGACCGCGCGCGATCAGCCAGGCCCCGAAGCCCGCGATGATGGCGCCGGAGACCGTGGTCGAGGCGATGTAGACCGTCGTGAACAGAGTGTCGGCACCCGCGTACCAGAGGATGCGGTCATTGATGCCACAGGCGAGTCCCGCACCGGCACCCGCGAGGATCGCGACCGGCAGACGCCATACGCCGTACAGGAAGATGAGGAAGATCAGCTCGGCGCCGAGACCCTGAACGACGCCCGAGACGATCGTCAGCGGCCCCCACTGGTTGCCGATCAGAGCCGAGATGACCGCGGCGACGAGCTCGGTGTACAGCGCCGCGCCCGGCTTGCGGATGATGAGCCCACCCAGCACGCCGGCGATCAGCCATGGGCCGGCCAGCAGGCCCTGAAGGCCCGGCAGCAGCGGCTTGAGCAGGGTGCTCGGCGCCTCGTATCCGACGTTCCAGAGCAGGAAGATCACCGCACAGGCGACCGCGATGACGCTCGCGACGACGATGTCGACGA
Source organism: Microbacterium sp. GW823-FHT02G05 (assembly GCF_058797175.1). Lineage (NCBI taxonomy): Bacteria > Bacillati > Actinomycetota > Actinomycetes > Micrococcales > Microbacteriaceae > Microbacterium > Microbacterium sp. GW823-FHT02G05. The sequence goes on along the minus strand of NZ_JBXAJK010000001.1, from coordinate 1,085,018 downwards.
CGCGCCAGCGCCAGAGTTCCGGACGACCAAGGCCGAGACGTGTGGGCGTGACAGTAGACATTGTTTCTCCTCCCTGCGCTGGCATGACCCAGATCAGGTTCGACGGTCGAAGCGCTTTTCGCTTCCTCTCAGCCCGGATCACCGGACTCCCGTGGTGTTGAGGTCATCATATCCCGCCGTGCACGGTCGCAGACCGCGCGTGCAGACGACACAAGGGACGCGTCCATTACGTTAGGACGGTGACCACCGACACTCCCGAGGCGGCGGCTGACCCCGCAGCTGCGCCTCGCATGGACGCTCCCGCCAGCGCCGATGCTCCCGGGACCCGCGCCGCGCTGCGCGCGCAGCAGACGGGAGAGCTGCCGACCTTCGCACCTGCGGGCCCACCCGCAACCGCCCCGGCCCCGACCGGACGTCCCGCGCTCAGCTGGATCGACGTCGCCACCGTTGCCGCAGGCTCCACGCCCACCCCGCCGGCTCCCCTGACCGGTGCCGCCGCCGGCCCCGCGCTGACCGCCGGGGCTCCGCGGCGTTCGTTCCTGCGATCGGGAGTCCTGCCGCCGCTCGCCGTGCTTGCAACGACCGGCATCGTCTACGCCTCCGCTATGGCGCTCTGGCCCCTGCACGAGGTGGCGCCGACGATCGACGCCGCGACCTACGCACCCGAGGCCGCCGCACTCGCGACCATCACGTGGCCAGCCGTCGGCAGCGCCGCTGTGGGAATCGAGGGCCTTTCGGCCGTGGCGTCCACGGAAGAAGCCGCGCCTATGGCCTCGATCACCAAGGTCGTCACGGTTCTCGCCGCACTGGAGCGCATGCCGCTCGGCCTGGGTGAGCAGGGCACCTCGTTCGCGTTCACGAGCGATGACAGCGAAGTCCACTGGGACTACCGGCGTGATGACCAGTCGGCGCTCGACGTGCCGATTGACGGGACGCTCACGCAGTATCAGCTGTTCCAGGGCATCCTGCTCGGGTCGGCGAACAACTACGCCGATCGCCTGTCGGATGACATCTGGGGTTCCGATTCCGAGTTCGTGATCGCGGCAACGGCATGGCTCCGTGATCGCGGGGTCACGGATATCCAGCTGGAGAACCCCTCCGGCATCGGCTGGGGCAACACAGCGACGCCGCGCGCGCTCCTGCAGCTTGCCGCTCTCGCGGAGAGCAACCCGGTCATCGCGGAGATCGTGGCGACCAAGGAGGCGGATATCCCCGGTGCGGGGCTCGTGACCAACACGAACAAGCTCGTACTGGAGGATCCGGGTGTGATCGGTGTCAAGACCGGCACGATCGGCGAAGATCCGGACATTCTCTACAACCTGCTGTCCGCGAAGGACATCGAGGTCGGCGGGACGACCGTACGCGTGTACGCCTCCGTGCTCGGGCAGGCCGATGGTGAGCAGCGTGTCACCGCGAGCCGCTCACTGTTCACCGAGGTCGAGGCCGCCCTGAAGGCGCAGCCGCAGACGGTCACGAAGGGCGACGTGCTGGGCACGGTGCGGACGATGTGGGGCGCGGAGGTCCCCGTGGTCGCTGCGAAGGATGCCCGGGTCGTGCTGTGGAACGGTGCGGTCGCCTCGACAGCAGGCTCTTACGCGCTCGGAGAAGACTGGACGCAGGGTGCGGATGCGGGTTCACTGACGGTCACCGGCCCACTCGATGACACGACGGTCGCGGCGGAGCTTGCGGAGGACATCGATGGCCCCTCCTTCTGGTGGCGCCTGACCCACCCGCTGGAGCTTCTGGGAATCGACGCACAGTAGCCGCATACGACAGCGGGTCCGCCCCCGAAGGGACGGACCCGCTGTCGTATGCGTGTGCCGGAACGGCTCAGGCGCCGGTTGGGCTCTCGCCCCTGTCGCCAGATGGGGACGCCTCAGAGGCGGCGACCCCGACCTGCTCGGCATCGACCGCGTCGCCCGCGACCAGGACCGGTGTCGACTCCGTGAGCGGGTTTTCAACGTCGGATGCCTGCTCGAACTGCGACTGGTACAGACGCCAGTAGGCGCCCTTCGCGGCGATGAGCTCTTCGTGGTTGCCCTTCTCGACGATGTCACCGTGCTCCATCACAAGGATGAGGTCGGCGTCGCGGATCGTCGACAGACGGTGCGCGATCACGAAGGAGGTGCGGCCTTCGCGCAGCGCCGCCATGGCGTGCTGCAGCAGCAGTTCGGTGCGGGTGTCGACGGCGCTCGTGGCCTCATCGAGGATGAGGATCGAGGGCTGCGACACGAACGCGCGCGCGATCGTGATGAGCTGGCGCTCGCCGGCCGAGACGTTCGAGGCGTCCTCTTCGAGGACCGTGTCGTACCCCTCGGGCAGCGAGTGCACGAAGCGATCGACGTAGGTCGCCGCGGCAGCCTGCTGGATCTCCTCGTCGCTGGCCGCCTCGTTGCCGTATCGGATGTTGTCACGGATGCTGCCCGCGAACAGCCACGGGTCCTGCAGCACCATGCCCGTGCGTGAACGCAGGTCGTGGCGGGTCATCTCGGAGATGTCCTGCCCGTCGAGCAGGATGCGCCCGCCGTTCAGTTCGTAGAACCGCATGATCAGGTTGACGAGCGTCGTCTTTCCCGCACCCGTCGGTCCGACGATCGCGACGGTCTGCCCTGGCTCGACCCGGAACGAGAGGTCGCGGATGAGCGGACGCGCAGGATCGTACGCGAACTCGACGTGCTCGAACTCGATGACGCCACGGCCGTCCGTGACGGTCGGCGCGTTCTCGGCATCCGCGTCCTGTTCCTCGGAGTCGAGGAAGTCGAACACGCGCTCAGCCGATGCGGTACCCGACTGCACGACCGCTGCCATGCCGCCCAGCTCGCTCAGCGGCTGGCTGAACTGCTGCGAGTACTGGATGAACGCCTGCACGTCACCCAGGCGCAGGTTGCCGCCGGCGACCATGAGGCCGCCGAGCACCGCGATGCCGACGTAGGTGAGGTTTCCGACGAAGGTCATCGCGGGCATGATGATGCCCGACAGGAACTGCGCCTTGAAGCTCGCTTCGAAGAGTTCGTCATTCTCGTGTTGGAAGCTCTCGAGGGCTTCCTTCTCGCGTCCGAACACCTTCACGAGCGCGTGACCCGAGAACGCCTCTTCGACGCGGGCGTTGAGGCGACCGACCTTGCGCCACTGCAGACCGAAGGCCTTCTGCGAACGCGGGCCGATGATGCCGAAGATGACACCCATGAGCGGCAGAGACACCAGGGCCACCAGGGCCAGCTGCCACGAGATCGAGAACATCATGATCAAGACGCCGACGACGGTGAGAACCGCGGTGAGCGCGCCCGACAGCGACTGCTGCATGGTCTGCGTGATGTTGTCGATGTCGTTCGTGACGCGCGAGATCAGCTCACCACGCTGCACCTTGTCGAAGTACGACAGGGGCAGACGGTTGATCTTCGCCTCGACGTCTTCGCGCAGGCGCCACATGGTGCGGACCATGATCACGTTGATGACGTAGCCCTGGATCCAGCTGAGGAAAGCCGACGCGACGTAGATCGCGAGCACTGCGATGATGATCCAGCGCAGGGCATCCAGGTCGACGCCGGCGCCGACCGTGAAGTCCTTCATCGCGCCGATCATGTTGGCGAAGTCGTCCTGCCCCGCGGAACGGAGCATCTCGACGACCTGCGCCTGCGTCATTCCCTCAGGAAGACCGGGCACACCGTCGGGGAAGCCGGGTGTCCCCTTGGGCAGACCCGAGGCCAGCACGTTGGACATGAAGCCCTCGTAGACGATGTTCGTCGCCTCGCCGAGGATCTTCGGTGCGATCACGGCCAGCACGACGCCGATGGCGCCGAGCAGGGACACGAAGCCGAACCACCAGGCGGAGGGCTTGAGCAGCCCGATCATCCGCTTGAAGCTCGGTCCGAAGTGATCGGCCTTGCCGGGTGCGGGGCCGTCGAACATGCCACCGCCCTCGAGGCGCGCCTTCTCGGCGAGCTCGGCTTCTTCGAGCTCAGCGGCGGTCAGGGGAACTGCGGGAACCGTGGCCCCGGAGCCGGCGCGGGCTGCCGCCATGCGCTCGCGACGTGCGGCCTTCTTCTCAGCCTTGGCGTTCTCGCTCATGCGTCCACCCCCAGCTGCGACTCGACGATCTCCTGATAGGTCTTGTTCGTGGCGAGCAGCTCTTCGTGCGTGCCGACGCCGGCGAGCGTGCCGTCTTCGATCACGACGATGCGATCGGCATCCGTGATCGTCGAAACGCGCTGGGCGACGACGATCTTGGTGACGTCGGGCAGCTCCCTCCAGAGCGCTTGCCGTAGTCTCGCGTCGGTCGTGAGGTCGAGCGCCGAGAACGAATCGTCGAAGACGAGGATCTCGGGCTGGTGCACGATCGCACGAGCGATCGCGAGACGCTGGCGCTGACCGCCGGAGACGTTCGTTCCACCCTGGGCGATCCGCGTGTACAGGCCATCGGGCATCTCTTCGACGAAATCACGCCCCTGGGCGATCTCAAGCGCGGCCCAGAGCTCTTCGTCGGTCGCGTCTTCTCGGCCGTACCGCAGGTTCGACGCCACGGTGCCGGTGAACAGGAATGGCCGCTGCGGCACGAGCCCGATGCTCTTCCACAGCGCGTCGACGTCGGCTTCACGCGCATCGACGCCGCCGACGCGCACCGCGCCGCCCGTCACGTCGAACAACCGCGGAATCAGAGAGATGAGCGTCGTCTTGCCCGAACCTGTCGAACCGACGATCGCGACCGTCTCGCCGGGAGCAGCCTCGAAGGTGATGCCGGTGAGCACCGGCGCCTCCGCACCCGGGTAGGTGAACTCGACGTTGTCGAAGGCGACCGCTCCCGGAGTCGGGAACGCGGTGACGCCGTGCTCGGGGCGCTCCATGCTCGAGGTCGCGTCCAGCACCTCGCCCACGCGCTCGGCCGACACGGCCGCACGCGGGATCATCATCGCCATGAAGCTCGACATGATGACGCCCATCATGATCTGACCGATGTACTGCATGAAGGCGAAGAGCGTGCCGACCTGAACGCCGCCGTTGTTGATCTCGATGCCGCCGAACCAGATCACCGAGACGATCGTGACGTTGAGGATCAGCATGAACAGGGGGAAGAGCAGCACGAACAGCGAACCGATCTTGCGACCGAGGATCATGAGGTCGGTGTTGGCGTCGCGGAAACGGTCTTCCTCGATGCGCTCGCGCACGAAGGCGCGAACCACGCGCACACCCGTCAGCTGCTCGCGCATGATGCGGTTCACACTGTCGAGCTTCTTCTGGTTCGAGCGGAACAGGGGCACCATGCGGCCGATGATGATGACCGCGACGATGAGCAGCGCGGGCACCGAGACGGCGATGAGCCAGCTCAGACCGACGTTCGTCTGCACGGCCATGATGATGCCGCCGATGGCAAGCAGCGGCGCGGTGACGAACATCGTCGCGCCCATCATGGCGAGCATCTGCACCTGCTGCACGTCGTTCGTGTTGCGGGTGATCAGCGAGCCCGCGCCGAACTGCGAGACCTCGCGCTCGGAGAAGCCGCTCACGCGCGAGAACACGTCAGCGCGGATGTCGCGCCCTGCGCCCATCGCGGCACGAGCCGCGAAGTAGGTCGCGATGATCGACGCGATGATCTGACCGAGCGAGATCATCAGCATGAATGCGCCGTGCGACCAGATGTAGCCGATGTCGGCGACGGCTACGCCCTTGTCAATGATGTCGGCGTTCAAGCGGGGAAGGTAGAGCGATGCCATGGCACTCGCGAACTGGAAGACCAGAACGGCGAGGAGCAACCATCGGTATCGCGTGAGATATCGGACGAGAAGTTTGGCGAGCACGAGCGCACTTCCTCAATCAGCATTCGGCGGGCCGAAAAATGGCCACGACATAGGGTGCCACGCACCACCGACATTCGCCTATGGAGAAGGTAAACCTTCGCTGTCAGCGAAACGATGTGCATGCTTCGCAACGCCGTACCGGCGTGCACTATTCCCGCAGTTCAGTCCCAGAGCGGGAGCGCCGGCACGAACGAACGCGCTCCGGCCCCGGCATCCGCTGCAAGCTCAGCGATCGTCGCCGGCTGCCACTTCGGATCGCGGTCCTTGTCGACCAGTTGCGCGCGGATCCCCTCGACGAGGTCCGGATGCTGCTGCACGAACCACATCACCCGGCGGTACTCTCCCTCGAGCGCGTCGCGCAGCGTCGGCAGCTCCCGCGCCTCGCGCACCGCGTCGAGCGTGACGGCGAGTCCGGTGGGCGAGAGCTCGCCGAGCAGGTCGACGGCTGCGGATGCCTCCTCCGCGGTCGATTCCCGCAGTCGCTCCACGATCTCGGCAGGCGACCCCGCAGCGAAGGCCTCATCGATCCACTCGGCGCGGGCCTGCGCCAGCGGCGACGCATCCGGGGTCTCATCGAAAAGCAGCACGATCTCGGCGGGCCCAGCCGGATCGGCACGGAAGGCCAGCGCCTCGCGCAGCGCCTCCAGGTTCTCGGAGGGCACGTAGTAATCGGCGAAGCCCATGTAGAGAGCGTCCGAGGCGGTCATGGTGCGGCCGGTCATCGCGAAGTACTCGCCCAATCGCCCCGGGGCCTGGGCGAGCAGACGAGTGCCGCCCACATCCGGGGTGAAGCCGATGCGCGTCTCGGGCATCGCGAGCTTCGAGCGTTCCGTCACGATGCGGATCGTCGCGTGCCCGGCGACGCCGATGCCGCCGCCCATCGTGATGCCGTCGGCGATGGTGACGATCGGCTTCGGATACTCGGCGATCGCCGCGTTGAGCGCGTACTCCTCACGGAAGAACTGCGCGGCATCCTCTGCCTGCCCGGCACGCACGTAGTCGTAGAGGGCGCGCACGTCGCCCCCGGCGCAGAGCCCGCGCTCCCCGGCGCCGTCGATGTACACCAGCTGCACGTCGGTGTCGTCGCGCCACGCGTCCAGTGCGTCGCGCAGCGCGCGGATCATCCCGATGTCCAGGGCGTTGAGCGCCTCCGGTCGGTTCAGCGTGATGCGCCCCAGCGAGCCCTCAGCACGGGTGAGCACACGGGGAGCGGAAACGGGCGAGCGGTCACGGGCGTCAGCAGCAGCGGTCACGACAGTCACGTTACCCCGGGGTGCTGCGGCGCCCGCCGCATCCGATTCCTGCATCGTGTCTGAGAACCGCCCTCTCTGACGTCATTGAGCGGTGCAATCAGGCGAAATGCACAGGGAGAAACCACGTTTTCCACCGGGTTCCGACAAGATAGGGTGACACACCCGCGAGTGGAAAGGCCCCGAATGCCCGATGGACAGGTGCTCGAGTTCTCTCGGGTGACGAAGAGCTTCGGCACGATTGCTGCCGTCTCGGACCTTTCAGCCCGCATTGAGCCGGGTGCAGTGACCGGATTCCTCGGCCCGAATGGCGCCGGCAAGACCACTTCGCTGCGCATTCTTCTCGGTCAGATCCGACCGACCTCCGGCACCGCGACGATCGGCGGCGTCCCCTACTCCGAGCTGCGCCATCCGCTGCGCACGATCGGTGCTGTCCTCGAAGACGTCGCCTACCGTCCGCGCCGCACGGCCGTGCGTCAACTCACCATGGCCGCGAAAGCCAACGGCATCGCGCTGTCCCGTGTCGATGACGTCATCCGCCTGGTGGGTCTCGGCGACGACGCGGAGACGCGCATCGGCACCTACTCCTTGGGCATGCGCCAGCGCCTCAGCATCGCCAGCGCCCTGCTCGGCGACCCGGGTGCGCTCGTTCTCGACGAGCCGGCCAACGGACTCGACCCGGCCGGCATCCGCTGGATGCGCATGCTCATGCGCCGTCTCGCCGATGAGGGTCGCACCGTGCTCGTCTCCTCGCATGTGCTGAGCGAGATCGAACAGGTCGCCGACAACGTTCTGGTCATCTCGAAAGGCCGCCTGGTCTACTCGGACGGCATCGAGCACCTCGTCGATCCGACGTCGGCAGCGGTCGTCGTCGATGCGGAAGACCGCACGGGGCTCGCATCCGCTCTGCATGCGGCGGGCGCCGAGGTGGAGCTTCTGCGCTCCGGTCTGACGGTGCGCGGCAGCGATGCCGCAGCCGTCGGTGCGATCGCCGCCTCCGCCGGCATCGCCCTGACCACCCTCCAGCAACGCGGTCCGACACTCGAAGACGTCTTCCTGCAGCTCGTGAACGAGGGGCGCATCGTGCGCACCCAGACGATGGCGGTACCGGTGCAGCACGCGCCGGAGCTCGACGCGCCCGTCACGGAGTCGGACGAGGCGGATGCTTCGCCGGACGCAGCCACGGATGCGGTCGACCCGACGGATGCTCCTGACGAGACGGATGCGGTCGACGACGTCGAGGCGCCTGCTGACTCCGCCGCCGAATCCGCCGCGACCGCGCACACCGCGATCGACGAGGACGCCGACCTCGCCGAGGACGACGCGATCGCCGCAGCTGAGCTCGGACTCGCCGTTCCTGCTGCCGCGGCGTCGGCGACGCTCGCAGGCGCAGGTTTCGCTGCGACCGGATTCCCGAACGCGGATGCGCCGGGGACAGACGCAGATTCGCCGGAGACAGAGGCAGATTCGATCGAGTCGATCGACGACGCCATCACCGACGCGGTGGAGGCCGCAGACAGCACGGACGCGGAGCCCGAGGCACAGCGTGCGGATGCCACCCCGACGGACGCGGATGCCGCCAACGGGCAGCATGAGGCCACCGACGCAGAGTCGGCTCCTGTCGCGCCCTCGTTCGATGACCTGATCGCCGGCGTCGCGCTCACGGCTCCGGTCACGCCGTCGGGCTTCGGCACCGAGGTGCTGCTGGATGCCTGGCACGCCAAGGAAGAGTCAGACGACGCAGATGTCATCGCTGACGAGACCCCCATCGCCGGCATCACGCTGAACCTCGAGCACATGTTCACCACGGCGGAGAACGGCGATCAGGCAGATGCCGCTCCCTCCGATGCTCAGGCGAGCGACGAGCAGGCGAGCGACGAGCAGGCGAGCGACGAGCACGCCGGCGATGAGCAGGCCGTTGAGCCCGCGACCGAAGACCAGTCCGTCGGGGACGCGGCCGCTGCGAGCGACGCCGCCGAAGACGAACCCGTTGAGGAGCAGGCCATCGAACCCGCTGCGCCGACCTCGGATGAGGCGACGGACGAGTTCCGATCAGAGGATACGACGCCGGAAGAAGCAGCGGACTCCGACGAATTCCATGTCGAGCTGCCGGTCACCGAAAAATCTGACACCGACGATGCGCCGTCGGCCGATGCCTCCGTCGAAGACGACACCCCATCCGCCGATGCGGCGCTGCACGCCAACGTCGCGCTGACGGCACCGGTAACGGTCGAGGGCTTCGACATCCCGGTCCTCGACGACGAGCCCGAGTCCTCTGGCACCGAGGACGAGGCTCCTGTCGCCACGCCGCGCGTCACCCAGGAGCCTTCGACCGAGACGGGCAGGGTCGAGGGCATCGAAGTCTTCGACACGCTCGGCGTCGACATTCTCCACCTCGATGAAGACGGCAACATCCAGACCGTGGAGCCGTCTCCGCGGGCCAGCACCGGCGAGGCCCCCGCGTCGGAGCCGTCCGGCAGCGAGGCATCCGACACGGATACCGACGACAGCAATGACGCCACCAGCGTCGACGACAGTGACGACGCCGCCGATGCCGACGCAGGAGCTGCGGAGGCGGATCCGCGCGCCGCCGCGATGAGCGCTTCACTGGCCGCCGCTGCCCGCGCCTACTTCCAGGGCGACGACAGCGACGCCCCCTCGTACACGCCCGGACCGGCGACGGCCGAGGAGGCGCAGGCTGAGAAGGATGCCGCAGGCGAGGAGATCCGCGCCGCGTGGGCCGTCGCGATCACCGGCGTGATCGACACCGTTCCGCTCGCGAAGAGCGAGGCGGAAGCGGAAGCGGATGGAGAGTCCTCCTCAGAGGACACCGACGACGACGCCGACGAGACGAACGACGCGGACAACGCCGACGAGACGACGGCGAACGACGAGCGTCGCGGCCTCTAGACCGCACCGAGACAGCGAAGCGCCTCATCGACTCCGAGTCGATGAGGCGCTTTCTGCGTCAGACGGGGCGGACGACCGGGGTCGTCTTGCGGCGCTTCGACGGAGTGGCCACGGGGATCGCCCCGGTTGCGGCGATCTCGACGACGTCGGTCGGCTCTTCTGCGACCTCGAGGCGCAGCGCCTGCGTGAGGGCGAGACCATTGCGCGTGGTGAAGATCAGACGGTCATACTCGCAGTTCTCCAGGTCGATGATGACGCTGGGGCGACGCCGACGGATGAACACGAAGTCTTCGCCGGTGGCCGACTTCCACGTGCCCGCGGCGAGGACGCCGGGGATGTGGGTACCGGGGCTTGCGACTCCGCGCAGCCAGGTCCAGGCGTCATCGGTGAGCTGAACCTTCACGATCGACTCGCGATCGATGCGCAGGTTCTCGCGGTGGAAGGCTGCCGCGCGCTCGATGGGCGAGAGCACCACTTCGAGCTGCGTCCGATCCAACAGCAGGGTCACCATGGGTCAAGTCTGCCAGTGCGACGCCCGCCGTGTGACTGTGACAACCTCACAGGACGGCAACGATCCTTGTCCTGCCTCGCGCAGCATCCGCGAAAAATCACGGCGCCGGATGCTGCGCGCTGTCGATTCCGCGTGAGATCAGACCGCCGCCGCAGCTGCCCGCGCTGCGGCGGGAAGTGCGGCTTCGATCTTCTCGAGTTCGGAATCCCCGTGCGCGGCCGTCAGGAACCACGCCTCGAAGACGCTCGGCGGCAGTGCGATGCCCTGCTCCCGCATGGAGTGGAAGAACGGCGCGTAGCGGGCGGACTCCTGCGCGAGGGCTGCCGCATAGTCGTGCGGAGCGTCCGGGGCGAAGACGACTCCGAAGAGGTTTCCGGCGTGCGGCACAGCGTGCACAACGCCGGCTTCCGTGAGCGCTCGGTCAAGCGCCGTCGAGACGCGGGCTGCAGCCGCATTCACCCGGGCGTAGACCTCCGGCGTCGCGAGCCGCAGCGTCGCGAGCCCCGCGGCGACGGACAGCGGGTTCCCCGAGAGAGTCCCCGCCTGGTACACCGGTCCGACGGGCGCGAGCATGTCCATGACCTCGGCCCGGCCACCGAGCGCTGCCAGAGGCATGCCTCCGCCGACGACCTTGCCGAAGGTGATGATGTCGGGCAGATACGATTCACCCGCCTCGACCTGCAGGCCCCAGAAGCCCGCAGAGTGCACACGGAAGCCGGTGAGCACCTCGTCGAGGATCAGCAGTGCGCCGTGCGCATGCGCGGTCTCGGCGAGCAGGGCATTGAACCCGGGACGCGGAGCGACGACACCCATGTTCGCGGCGGATGCTTCGACGATGATGGCCGCGATGCGATCGCCGTGCTCGGCGAAGACCTCGGCGAGCGCGTCAGGGTCGTTATAGGGAACCACGAGAGTCTGCGCGGCGATCGGCGCGGGAACCCCCGCAGAGCCCGGCAGCGCCAGCGTCGCGACACCGGAGCCGGCCGCGGCCAGGAGTCCATCCGAGTGCCCGTGGTAGTGACCGGCGAACTTCACCAGCAGGTCGCGACCCGTGACGCCGCGCGCCAGACGAATCGCCGTCATGGTCGCCTCGGTACCCGTCGAGACCAGACGCACGCGCTCGACCGGGCGCAGCCCGCCCGCCTGCACACGACCGGCGATGAGCTCTGCGAGCTCGACTTCGCCCTCCGTGGGAGCACCGAAGGAGAGGCCGCGCACGGCGGCCTCTTGCACGGCCGCGACGACCTCCGGGTGCGCATGCCCCAGCAGGGCAGGACCCCAGGACGCCACGAGATCGACGTAGGTCGTACCCGCCGCATCCGTCACCGTCGCCCCGGACGCCTGCGCGAGGAAGCGCGGCGTGCCACCCACCGAGCCGTAGGCGCGAACGGGCGAGTTGACCCCGCCCGGGATCACCGATCGAGCGGCGGCGAACAGATCATCGTTGCGGTCAGTCATCGCACACTCCTTGGTTCAGCGATCGCGCAGAAGGCCGGCAGCTTCGGTCGCCCAGTACGTCAGAACAGCGTCCGCACCGGCGCGGCGGATCGAAAGCAGTGACTCGAGCACGGCTCCGCGTCGGTCGATCCACCCGTTGGCCGCGGCCGCCTCGATCATCGCGTACTCTCCGGACACCTGGTACGCCCAGACCGGGATGCGCACGGCGTCGCGGACCTCACGCAGCACGTCGAGGAACGACATCGCCGGCTTCACCATCACGATGTCGGCGCCCTCGGCCTCATCGAACAGCGCCTCGCGCACGCCTTCACGGCGGTTCGCGGGGTCGAGCTGGTAGGTGCGCCGATCACCCGAGAGCTGCGAGTCGACAGCCTCACGGAAAGGCCCGTAGAACGCGCTCGCGTACTTCGCGGCGTAGGCGAGCAGCAACGTCTGAGTGTGGCCGGCGGCGTCGAGCGCGTGGCGCACGGCGGCGACCTGGCCATCCATCATCCCCGACAGCCCGAGCAGCTGCGAACCGGCCTCTGCCTGTGAAAGCGCCATCGCGACGTAGCGCTCGAGAGTCGCGTCGTTGTCGACCGTGGGGGCTCCGGATGCGTCCGGGGCGCCGAGCACGCCGCAGTGCCCGTGATCGGTGAACTCGTCAAGGCACAGGTCGGTCTGCACGACGAGTGCTGTCCCCACCTCGGACGCCACGGCGGCCGTCGCGAGGTTCAGGATGCCCTGCGGGTCGTCCGCTCCCGAGCCCCGCGCGTCACGCACCGCCGGGACGCCGAACAGCATGATGCCGCCGACGCCCGCCGCTGCGGCATCGGCACTCGCGCGCTGCAGGGAGTCGAGCGAGTGCTGGAGGACACCCGGCATCGAGCCGATCGGAGTGGGCTCGGAGATGCCCTCGCGCACGAAGAGCGGCTGCACGAGCTGACGGGGCAACAGGTCGGTCTCGCGTGCGAGGTTCCGCACGGCGGGTGACTGGCGCAGCCGACGCAGACGCGCGTCGGGGAAGGAATCGGTCACGGTGCGAATTCGTCCGAGGCGTGTGGAAGCGTGAAGGTGGAGACCGCCTCGATCAGCGCATCGACCGTCTGCCGGTCTGCGACGACTGATACCGACAGACCGGCGTTCAGGGCGTCCTGCGCGGTGCGAGGCCCGATCGCGGCGAGAAGCGTCGTGTCGGGAATCTCCGGGAACTGCTCGCGGACCTGCTCGGCAACCGAACCGCTGGTGACGAGGATCGCGTTGATCCGGCCGTTCGAGACATCCCGCAGGATGCGCTCGGTGACAGGGACGCCGACCGTTCGATAGGCGACGACGCTCTCGACGTGGTGCCCCGCGTCGATGAGCGACTGCGTCAGGACGGGCTTGGCGATCTCGCTGCGGAGGGTCAGGATCTGCCGCGGCTCCGCCTCCAGCGCGATGAGCTGCTGCGCCATACCCGCGGCGGAGTTGTCGGTCTCCGGAACGAGGTCGACCTTGTAGCCGACAGCCTGCAGCGCTGCGGCGGTCGTCTCACCGACAGCGGCGACCTTCGTGCTCGTAGGGATGACCGCGCGGTGCGCGAACAGCACGTCGACCGTCGTCGCACTCGTGACCGTCAACCAGTCGAACGCCCCCTCGGAAAGGCGAACCAGCGCCTCATCGAGAGCACCCTGGTCAGTCGTCGGCGCGAAGTTGATGAGCGGCGCGACAACCGGAACCGCGCCCTGCGCGCGCAGGCTGGCCGCAACACCATCACCCCAGGGGCCACCGCGCGGAACAAGCACGCGCCAACCGGTCAGGGGCTTCGGGTCATTCAATTCAGTCATGGAAATCAGGAACGCTCTCGTGGGAGGAGGTCAGCCGCCCCACGTTCGAGCAGCCGACGGGCAACAGCGAACCCCATCTCGCGCGCTGCGCTGATCGGGTCTGCACCATCGGCAGCGTCCGCTCCATTGCTGCTGCCGTTCTGTCGAATATACCCCCCGTTCAGGGCTTCCGTGACGTCGATGCCGATTCGCCACTCTTCGTGCGGCGCGTAGACGACCGCACGAACACGCAGATTGTCACCCTCCACGGTGGCGTGGGCAGCCATCGGCGCCTGGCATCCGGCATCCAGTCCAGCCAGCACCGCCCGCTCAGCGGTCACCGCGATCCGGGTGTCGAGATCATCGAGCGCGGTCAGAGCCTCCATGAGCTCAGCCGAAGCATCCGCCGTCGTCTCGACTGCCAGCGCACCCTGCCCGGGTGCCGTCGGCCACTCGGCCAGCCCCATGGGCTCGGCGTACAGACCGTGCAGCGGATCACCGTCGAGGCGCGAGAGCCCGGCGGCGGCGAGCACGACCGCATCGAGGTCACCCGAGCGCACCCGCTCAAGGCGCGAATCCACATTGCCGCGGATGTCGACCGCCGTGACCCGGGGTGCGCGGATCCGCGCCTGCGCGATCCGGCGCGGAGACCCGGTGCCGATGCGGCTCCCCGGAGCGAGCTCGTGAATCGGGGTGCCGTCGCGCGTGACGATGACATCGCGCGCATCCGCACGGCGCGGGGTGGCCGCGATCGTGAGGGCCGCGGGAACATCCGTCGGAAGATCCTTCAGCGAGTGCACGAGAAGATCGCATTCCCCGCGCAGGAGAGACTCGCGCAGGCTGGTGGCGAAGATGCCGACTCCGCCGATCTCCGACAGCGAGGCACGGTTCGTGTCACCCTCGGACGTGATCGGCACGAGCTCGACGGCACGGCCGGAGACCTTCTCCAGTGCGAGGGCGACATGCCCCGACTGCGCCTGCGCGAGCGCGCTGCGACGGGTTCCGAGACGGATGCGACTGGTCATGGCTACTGCAGGACCTCGGCGATCTCGTCCAGGCGCAGGCGGCGCCCGGTGTAGAACGGCACCTCTTCCTTCACGAAGTTGCGCGCATCCGTGTACCGCAGGTCGCGCATGAGATCGACCAATTCCTTCGGGTCGTCGGCCTCGAGCGGCAGCAGCCACTCATAGTCGCCGAGCGCGAAGGACGCGACCGTGTTGGCGATGACGCCCGTGAATGCGGCACCCTTGCGTCCGTGCTCCGCGAGCATCCGCCGACGATCGTCTTCCGGGATGAGATACCACTCGGGTGTACGCACGAAGGGGTACAGGCACAGCCAGCCCTTCGGCTCGATGCCGCGCAGGAAGCCGGGCACGTGCGAGCGGTTGAACTCCGCGTCGCGGTGCACGCCCAGCACGTTCCACACGGGAAGCAGCGGGCGCAGCATCTCGGTGCGACGCAGGCGGCGCAGCGCGCGTTGCAGCTCTTCCGCGGTGTCGCCGTGCAGCCAGACCATGAGATCGGCGTCGGCCTTGAGTCCGCTGACGTCGTAGAAGCCACGGACAGAAATGCCGCCAGCTTCAATGTGGGCCACGATGTCTTCGAGCTCGGTCGCGTCGGTCTCGAGGACAGGCGAGTCGGGGTTGCGGCGCCAGACAGCCCAGAGGGTGAAGCCCTCGGGAGAGGCGGACGGGTCAGCGGGCGCTTGTGCGTGCACGTCGGACATGCCCCCCAGTCTGCCCCTTCTCTCAACGAGGAGCGAACCCGGGGTGCTTTCTGCACCCGAATTGAGGAGATCCGGCGGTTGCTGCGGGGCAGCATCCACCGAAGTTCGCTCAGCGCGACAGCGCCCGCGCGACGAGCCAGACGATCCCACCGACCGTCGCCGCAACGCCCACGGCCGCAGCGATCGCGCCGGCCGGGTTCTGCTCGGCGAAAGCCCGCGCTCGCACCGCGCCACGCTTCGCCGCCTTGTCGAGGCGGCGGGGCAGGTTGCCCTTCTGCTCGATCGCAGCGAGAGCCGCTTTCAGCTCGGCGCGCGCGGATGCCACGGGATCGACGATCCCGGCGGGCACGGCCGTAGCAGGCAGGGGACGCGCAGACGGCGAACCGGGAAGGTGATCAGAGGGAGTCATCGTCTGCCTCTCGTACGAGTCGGATGTCTTCGGCGACGGCCTGCGCCGGGTTCTCACGTGCGAGCACGCGGCGGAACTTCAGCACGCCCAGCAGTGCGAACAGCGCGACGGCGAGCAGCAGCCCGGCGAAAACGACGATCGCCGAAAGCCAGACCGGCCACCAGGACGAGAGTCCGGCGACCGCGAAGGTCAGCAGCAGAGGAATGGCCCAGAACAGGAAGAACAGCGCAACGAGGAACCAGACGCTGCCGATTCCGGCATCCTTCGCCGTGCGCGAGATCCACACCTTCGCGGCGTTGATCTCGGCCTTGACGAGGTTGCTGACCAGGTCGGGGAGGTCGCCGATCAGTGACAGAAAGCTGTCTTCGGCGCGATCGCGATATGCGCGGGGCATGTCAGGAACCGCTTTGCGTGGACTTCTTCGCCGCCGGCTTCGCGGCGGGCTTGGCTGCGGGCTTGGACGCCGCCTTCGCCTTCTTCTCGACGGCTTCGATCGTGTCTTCGGCCGCGTCCTTCACGTCGTCGATCGCATCTTTCGCCGTCGCGACGGCGGCATCGACGCGCTGGCCGGGAGTGCCGTCAGCACTGGCCGCCTTGACGACCTTCACTGCGCCCTTCCACAACGCCTGCGGCACGGCTGCGGCCTGCTCCTTCGCGAAGCCCTTGACCTTCGACACCTGCGCCTGCACCGGGTCGAGGTTCCAGACCTTGAGCCACTGCGTCTTGATCTGGTCATAGCGCTCGCGTCCGGCGCGGGTGCCCAGCACATATCCGACGCCGAGTCCGACGACGAGTCCGATCTTCCCCTTCATGGGGTCTCCTCACGTTGTGGTCCGGCCTTGCGAACCTCCAGCGTAACCCCATATGCCAATTTCGGTATCTAGGCTTTCGCGGGAGGACGCGGACCTGTATCCTCGCCGCCCCAGAGCAGGCTCGCGCGCAAGCGATCCGCCTCTTTCGCAGCGTCCGGGATGACCTGGGCGAGCCCGGTTCCCGCCAACCACGCCCCCACGACGGCGAGCCCCGGCACCCCGCGGACGGCGGTGCGCGCAGCGGATCGACGCTCGGCAGAACCGATGATCGATGCGGGCTGCGACTGCGTGAACCGTGAGCGGTGCGAGGCGATCAGATCGGCCTCGCCGAGAGAGACGCCGAGGAGCGTGGATGCTTCGCGCAGCGCGAGCTGCGTCGCGTCCTCGTCGTTCATCGTCGCGGTCGCTGCGGGCTCGCCCTGTGCGCCGAACGACACACGCACCACATGGCGGCCGCCCGCGACCTCGCTCAGCCACGGCCACTTGGCGGTCGAGTGCGTGAGCGCCTTTGCGGTGAAGCTGCCCGGGACCGTCAGCACGCCGGTGCCCCGCGGGGCGCTGTCGAGAGCCGGGGACGACACGAGAAGAGTGAGGATCTCGATCTCGGGCGATGTGATCGACGGAGTCTCGGCGAGCGCCGGCGCTGCGTCCGCCAGAAGCTGGCGCGCGGCGTCTTCGGATGTGGCGACGATGACCGCGTCGGCACCGAGCTCGATCGCCTCCGATGCGACCTCCTGGTCATCCACGAGAGCGGATGCCGCCGCATCTGCGTCCTTGTTCGCCCGCACGAGCCAGCGCTGCCCGTCGCGCGTGACGGCAGCGACCTGCACACCGGTCTGGACGTCGGCGCCCAACCGCGCCAGGTCGGCGAGAAGAGCGTCGATCAGGGTGGACATCCCCCCGCGCAGACCTTCGACGGCGGAGCCCGGCGCAGCCTTGGCACGCTCGGCGCTCTCACCGCGCAGCACCTGGACGGCGCCGGCGAGTGAGCCCGTGCGGGTCAGTGCCGCGCTGAGCCCGGGAGCCGCGACCTCGACATCGATGTCGTCCGGAGACGCCGAGTACACGCCCGTGACGACGGGGGCGACCAGGCGGTCGTGCACCTTCGCGCCCATGCGCGAAGAGACCAGCCGTCCGAGGCTCTGCGTGTGGCCGATCGTGAGCGGCGGGCGGAGGCGGTCGACGTACGCCCGCCACACCCCCGACCACCCGATGATGCGGCGCACGTCATCCTGGAACGGGTTGCCCGGGATGCCGAGGATCCCCCCGATGGGAAGCGGTGCCGCGCCGACGCCGGGGATACCCGCGAGCCAGGCGCCTCCTGCGGCGGGCGTGACGATGCGATCTGCGAGTCCGAGCTCTTCCAGCACTGCGCGAACTGTTCCGCCGCGGGTCGCGTAGCTCTCGGCGCCCGCGTCGACCACGAGGCCGTCAAGCTCGGCGCGACGGATCGCCCCGCCTGCGGAGCCTTCTGCCTCAAGGACGATGACCTTCATGCCGACCTTCGCGCACTCGCGCGCCGCAATGAGTCCGCCGATGCCACCACCGATGACGATGACGTTCTTCTGTGCGGCGCGAGCGGCGAGGTCCGGGGGCTGAGCGGTCATACGCTCAATCCTTTCATTGCGCGCGTCAGACGCTGTGGACGAGCTCGACGATCCGAGTGAGCTGGTCGGGATCGGTCTCCGGCGGTACGCCGTGGCCGAGGTTGACGATGTGCGCACGCGCGCCGCGGCCCTGGGCGAGTACGTCGCGGACGTGGGCTTCGAGGACCGACCACGGCGCCGAGAGCAGCGCAGGGTTGATGTTCCCCTGCACCGTGACGTCGGGACCGAGCACCGAGATCGCCTCGGTCAAGGGCATCCGCCAGTCCACACCCACGGCGTCGGCGATTCCCCCGAGACGCATGTCGTCCAGGAAGGGTCCGGTGCCGACACCGAAGTGGATGATCGGCGCGGTCACGTCGCGCAGCGCAGCGGTCGAGTGCGGAGCGACGAACTCCAGGTAGTCGGCCCGGCTCAGCGAGCCCGCCCACGAGTCGAACAGCTGCACGGCAGAGGCGCCCGCATCGATCTGCGCCTGCAGGAACACGCGAGAGACCTGGGCGAGCCACCCGGCCAGGCGGTGCCACGACTCGGGGTCGGTGTGCATGAGCGCACGTGCGCGCATGTGCTCCTTCGACGGGCCACCCTCGACGAGGTAGGCCGCAAGCGTGAAGGGGGCGCCAGCGAAGCCGATCAGCGGCGTCTCCCCGAGTTCGGAGACGACGATGCGCACCGCCTCGGCGACAGCGGATGCGTCCAGCGACTCGGGGTCGATGGAAGTGATGCGCTCGACGTCGGCGGCGGTCCGGATCGGCTCGGCGAACACGGGGCCGCGGCCGGGCTCGATCTCGACCTCGACACCGGCCAGGCGCAGCGGCACCACGATGTCGCTGAAGAAGATGCCCGCGTCCACTCCGTGACGACGCACCGGCTGCAGCGTGATCTCGGCCGCGAGGTCCGGCGTGAGGCACGCGTCGAGCATCCGCGTTCCCACCCGCAGTTCGCGGTACTCGGGCAGCGATCGGCCTGCCTGGCGCATGAACCAGACAGGAGTGCGATCGGGGCGGTCACCGGCGAGAGCGCGCAGGAGCGGAGCATCAGAAAGGGACATGGCGGCCATCCTGACACCGGTGGTTATGAGTCTGTTGTGCACCGGGGTTCTGACTTTCGCGGTCACCTCAGCCGACCCAAAGGCAGGCAGGCGTATCCTGTTGACGTGTTGCTCTGCGTGACGGCGAGTCACAAGACCGCCTCCTTCGACCTTCTCGAACGCCTCAGCCGCACCCCCGAAGACGTCGCTCCCATCCTTGTGGAGTTGGCGCCGTGCGTGCAGGGTGCGGTCGTTCTGGCGACCTGTAATCGCTTCGAGGCGTACGTCGAGATGGACGAGCCGGTGACGGCCGCCGGCGCGATCGGGGTCGAAGCGGTCCTCGAAGCCGTCGAGTCCGCGACCGGCATCCCGATGGCCGACCTCGATGGGGCCTACAGCGTGCACTCGGGTCGCCGCGTCGCCGAGCACCTCTTCTCCGTCGCATCCGGGCTCGAGTCCGTCGTCTCCGGAGAGGGCGAGATCGCCGGCCAGGTTCGGCGTGCGCTCACCTCCGCCCGCAAGAGCGGCACGACCTCCCCCGAACTCGAGCGCCTCTTCCAGCGCGCGAGCCAGGCGCAGCGCAAGGTCAAGAACGTCACGGCGCTCGGACGGGCAGGGCGCTCGCTCGTTCGTCTCGCGTTGGAACTGGCCGACAGCCGGATCGCCGACTGGTCCGCCGAGCGCGTCCTGCTCGTGGGCACCGGCGCGTACGCTGCGGTGACCCTCGCAACCCTTCGCGAGCGCGGGGCCACGAACATCTCCGTGCACTCTCCGTCCGGCCGTGCCGTCGCGTTCGCCGAGAAGTACGGCATCACAGCGCTCGACGCCGCCGACTATGCGCGCGCCGCCGCCCAGTCGAGCCTCATCATCACCTGCACGAGCGCCACCGAGCCGGTGCTCAATGCCTCCCTGCTGCGCACAGGCGTCGGTCCCGTCGCCGTTGAGAGCATCGGATGCCCGATGGGCGCAGCCCACGGCCAGCTGGTCATCGACCTCGGGATGCCCCGCAACGTCGACCCCGACGTCGCCGGCATCGAGGGTGTCGCGCTGCTCGACCTCGAGACGATCCGACTGCACGCGCCTCTCGAAGAGCTTCAGGCGACAGATGCTGCCCGCACGATCGTGCGCGATGCCGCAGACACCTTCCACCTCGTCGGCGAGCGCCAGAGCGTCACCCCCGCGGTCGTCGCCCTGCGATCCCACATCTTCGCGCTCCTCGACGCCGAGATCGACCGCGCGCGCCGCCGCGGTGATGACGACGGACGCGTCGAACAGGCGATGCGCCACCTCGCCGGAGTCCTTCTGCACACCCCGACGGCCCGGGCGCACGAACTCGCAGCGGAGGGTCGCGGAGACGAGTTCGCGACCGCACTCTCGACACTCTTCGGACTCGGCATCGCCGACGACGTCGACACCGCAGACGCATCAGACATCGCCTGAGCCTCTGACACCGACTCAGCCCGATGTCGGCGCGCAGCGCCAACGGGCGCCGACATCGGTTCGCGGTCCGCGCTGATCAGCTCTCGGTCGTGGCGGATACCCGGCCGTTCGCTGCCACGTGCGCGTCGGATCTCTCCTGGCGGTTCTTCACGAAGATGATGGCCAGCAGTCCCAGGGCGATGTAGACGAAGTTGAAGATTCCGGCGAAGCCGATGAGTCCATCGGAGCCGGCGGTCGTGGCGGAGTGGGCATCGATCCCGCCGGTGGCGAGGATCGTGGTGGGATCGGTGGCCGCGTGGAGCAGGATCACCCAGACGATGCTGCCGGTGACTCGCAGCGAGAGGTACATCATCGCCCCGAATCCGAACGTGTAGATCACGATCAGGAGGACCGCCAGGGGTGCTTGCCCTGAGACGATGTTGCCGGAGTGCAGGGCGGCGAAGTAGACCGACGACAGGACGAACACCGCTTTCTCTCCTGACCCGCCCTTGCGCAGCAGGTTGACGACGAATCCACGGGTCAGCACCTCTTCCGCGAAACCGACGCAGAGGCCGAGGAACAACAGCGACACCACGGTCGCAACCGAGTATGCAGACCAGTTCGTCGCCATCAACCGCAGAATGATCGGGATGATCACAAGGGCGACGGCGATCCACATCCACGGTCTTCCTCGGAGCGGCTGACGCGCGAACAGCTCGCGCGACCAACCGAGGGACAACGCGAGCAACATCAAGAGTCCCCCCATGATGAGTATGGGAAGCGCAACGCCGAGGAGGATGCTGAGCGGGCTCGAGAGGACGTTGTCAACGTCGATGAAAGGGCTGAAGAGTGTCGAGGTGCCCAGACTCACAAGTTGATACACACCCCAGTAGACGACGACCAGCGCCAGCGCCTTCCACCAGTTCCCCGTGTTCCAGAACCGCACCCATGTACTCCCGCGGTCGGCGTCAATCATGTCGGCTCCTCGTTCGATGGATTCGTGGGAACAAACATATCGACGTACTGCTCACGGTTGCGCACCGACTGCACGCCGCGCGACGCGTCACGGTGCCACACTGGATGCATGGCCCTTCACATCACCGGAGACACCGCGGCTGACAGCCTGCTGACCGAGAACCCGCTCGCACTGCTCGTCGGCATGCTCCTCGATCAGCAGGTTCCGATGGAGACGGCGTTCGCGGGTCCGCTCAAGATCGAGCAGCGCACCGGAGCGACGGATGCCTCCGCCATCGCGCAGATGGATCCGGAGACGTTCCTGGAGGCGTTCAAAGAGACGCCCGCCGTGCACCGCTTCCCCGGCTCCATGGCCACCCGCGTGCAGACGCTCTGTCAGACACTCGTCGACGACTGGGGCGGGGACGCCGCAGCACTCTGGACGCAGGGCGACCCGACGGGCGCCGAGGTGCTGAAGCGACTGAAGAAGCTCCCCGGCTTCGGCGAGCAGAAAGCGAAGATCTTCCTCGCCCTGCTGGGCAAGCAGTACGGGTTCACGGGCGAGGGATGGCGCGAGGCATCCGCCCCCTACGGCGAGGACGGATCACTGCGCAGCGTCGCCGACATCGTCTCACCAGAGTCGCTCGCCCAGGTGCGTGCACACAAGAAGGCGATGAAGGCCGCGGCGAAGGCCGCGAACTAGGTCATGGCCGTCTCGCTGCGCATCGAGCTGTTTCCGGCGGAGCTGAAACGCGCCGTCGCCTTCTACACGGAGGGACTCGGCTTCACCGTGGAGAAAGACGACCGCGCAACCGGAACGCCGTACGTGGCCGTGCGCCGCGACGGCGTGCGGATCGGCCTGCTCGGATCGCCCGGAACCGTCGGTGATCGCCGCCCGCCCTTCGGCGTCGAGATCGTGCTGGAGGTGGATGACATCGTCGCCGAACGCGAACGCATCGTGGCCGCGGGCATCCCGCTCCTCGACGATCTGCAGCGCCGCGTCTGGGGACTCATCGACTTCCGCCTTCTCGATCCTGACGGCTACTTCCTTCGCTTCACCGAACGTGCCAACGCGCACGCCTAGACAGGGGACCTCATGCAACCCACCGGCACCGATGTGGCGGGACTCATCGCCCGCTCCTCCCCCGCGACGCGCCGTCGAGACGCCGAGACGCTGACCGCACTCATGCAGGAGATCTCCGGGCGCGAGCCGGTCACCTGGGGAACGATCATCGGCTTCGGCTCCTGCCACTACGTCTATCCGACGGGCACCGAGGGCGACATGCCCCTGCTGGCATTCGCACCCCGCAAGACGGCCACGACGATCTACCTCGAATCGACCGACGAGTACGCCGCCGAGCTCGCCGACCTCGGACCTCACACCACCGGCGTCGGATGTCTCTACATCAAAGACCTGGAACAGGTCGACCTCGACGTGCTGCGGGGCATCCTGGAACGCTCGCTCGCGTGGAGCGAAGCGGGCGGCTCCGAGCAGGCGCGCCTGACGGTCACCGGCTGACCGAAGACCTCAGCGCCCGTAGCGAGCGAGGATCTCGTCGGTCAGACCCGGCCAGATTCGCTTGTGGTCATCACCGAACGGCACGCCCGAGAGGAATGCCGCCGCGACATCGTGCGAGCGATCGATGAACAGGAAGCTTCCCTGCCCCCCGAAGTGGCCGGCTGTCTCGGCAGGCAGGGTGTCTCCGGTCCAGTGCGGAGTCTTCGCACCCTTCAGCTCGAAGCCGAGACCCCACTGGTTGTCGGCGAAGGTTCCGTAGCCGGGCACGAGCCCGCGAAGCCCCTCGTGTGAGACGGTCAGAGCGTAGTCGCGCAGCTCGGAGGTGATCAGCGTCGGACGAAGGACCTCCCGGGCGAAGGCGAGCAGGTCAGCGATCGATGCCTGCGCGCCCGCCGACGGACGACCCGTGACGTCGGTGCTCGTCATACCCAGCGGGCCGACGACCTGCTGCGTCATCCACTGCGCGAAGTCCATCCCGACGGCGCCCGCGACGTGTGTCGCCAGCGCATCGAAACCGGCATTCGAATACGTGCGGCGCGCCCCCGGTGCGTGCTGCGGCTCCTCACCCTCGAAGGGAAGCCCGCTCGTGTGATCGAGGAGGTTCTGCAGGGTCGATCCCTCCGGCCCCGCGGCGTCGTCGAGATCGACAAGTCCCTGCTCGATCGCGACGAAAACACCCCACGCGGTCAGGGGCTTCGTCACCGATGCGAGCGCGAGCACCTCCTGCGGACCGCCCTGCAGCGCGAGCGTCTCGGCGCTGTTCGTCACCCCGACGAGAGCGGTGTGCGGGAAGTCGGCGGTCGCAGCGAAGGTCGTCATGTCCACCCAGCCATCGTCCCACGGCTGCATCCGCAACTCTCTCGTCGCGCAGATTCTCCTGACCCGCAGCGCTGAGGCGCCGACCTCATGACGCCGGTCAGCATTCATCAAACGACATACGCCTTTGGCAAACCATAAGCCCGACCTATACTGCGGTACATGAAGGACCTCGTCGCGATCGCGATGCTCCGCGAAGTCGCTCGAACGGGGAGCTTCTCCGGCGCAGCCCGGGCGCTGGGCTTCTCTCAGCCCGCGGTCAGTCAGCAGATGGCCAAGCTGGAGCAGCGCTATGGTGCACAACTCGTCGTCCGCCTCGGCGGACAGTTCGTCCTCACCCCGGCAGGAACCATCCTCGCCCAGCGCGGCGCGACAGCCATCGCCAGTCTCGCGGCAGCGGAAGAGGAGATCGCCGAGCTGAACGGCCTCAGCGCAGGCCGAGTGCGCCTTGCGGTATTTCCGAGCTTCGCCGCGACCCTCGCCCCGCAGGCGCTGGCCTCGATGTCCTCGACGCACCCCAACATCGACGTCTCGATGGTCGAATCCCGCCCGGATGCCGCGCTCAGCGCGCTGGAGACCGGCGACCTCGACATCGCCGTGCTGTATGACTACGTCGACAACGCGGATGCCGAGATCGAAGAGATCCCGCTGCTGTTCGATCCCGTCATGGTCGTCCTGCCGCGCACCGACCCGCTGGCTCAGAAGCCGGTCGTCGCGTTGCGCGATCTCCGAGACCGGGCGTGGATCTCCGCGGCCTACCGCTCTCCGCTTCCGGATCTCTGTCGTTCCGTGGGTTTCGAACCACGGATCAGGTTCACGGTCGACAGCCACAACGCCGCTCAGGGACTCGTGGCAGCCGGTCTCGGCGTTGCGCTCATCACCCGACTCAACCTGCTTCCGATGCAGCACCCCGGTGTCGTGGTGCGCCCCTGCACCCCGACGCTCGATCGTCGCATCGCGGCGATGATCAGCCCGATCGCCCGACGTCAGCCGTCGACACGAGCGCTCATGTTCGAACTGCAGAACGCGGTCGGACGCTACAACGCCTCGCTCGAGGTCGAGCATCCCACCTTCAGCATCTGAGGCGGAGAAGAGCGAAACCAGCCTCTCCCCCGCCCCAAATGGACGGCCCTCTGCCCGCCGTCAGAACCCCGAGCCGGCGCCCTGGTAGGTCAGGGAGCGCGCGACCTCGATCACGGGCTTCTTCTCACCCGCCGTGACCTCGAAGTCGAGGTTGTTCTGCTGAGGGGGAAGCGGGCACGTCACGAAGTTCGTAAACGCACACGGCAACGCGGCCGCGTAGTTGAAGTCGATGAAATCGATACGCTCCCCGGAATCGTCCGCGAACTGCAGCTCGACCGTGCGCCCTGCACCATACGTGATGGGGCCACTGGTCCGGTCGCGCACGTGCGCGACGGGCTGCACCGTCCCAGCGTCCGTGTCCTTGCCGAGCACGACGATGCTGTACTCGCGCCCACCGTGGGTGAACTCGAGTGTGCCGATGTGCGGCGTCACCTCGCGGACGCCCGTCTCCACCGTGACGGCTTCGACATCGACGCGAGCCGTGGGGGTGAACCGTGCGGGGATCCGCCAGGCCGGCTCGTACGGGTACTCGGTGATGCCCGCTGCGGCCAGCTCGGATGCATGCTTCGGGTCGCGGACGCGAACGGCGTAGATCGCCTCACCGTCATCGGTCGAGCGCACCAGCGTCTCGACCTCGCAGTCGCCGTAGTAGACCGGCCGGCTGTCGCCATGGCCGTAGGTCATGTTGCGTCCGGGCACGATCTCGACCGGCCCCTCCGGGTAGGCGCCGTCGACAGAGAGGGACGGCCCGCTGGTCGGAGGAGTGAAGATCACCTTGCCCTCACGCACCGACCAGCTGCCGGGGAGCAGCTCGAACTCGCGATCCACGTCACCGTCGTGCAGCCAATACTGAGCGACCAGCGATGTCCAGCCGTACGGGCGGAACATGTCTGCCACGTGCGCATACCGCCATTCGCGCCATTGCCCTGCGAGATGTTCAAGAGTGGACATGATTTTCCTTTCTCAGTGTCGACACGTCGAATCGCCGCCACGCGGCGTTCGCGTCATGAGCGCTGCGGTTCGCGCGAGGCTCGGTGGATGAAGGCGCAGACCTCTTCGAAGGACCGTTCGGCCGCTCGCGCGTTTCCGAGCACCGTGCCGCCGTTCGAGTACCGCGCCCCGGAGACCGGATGCAGCACGTCGATGTTCGTTGTGGGCATGAACGGGAGCGGAGTGATGTGCCCGGCGGATTCGAAGTCGAGGTGAAGCCGCTCAGCCTCGTGTCCTGATCTTTCGAGAGTCCGCATCACAAGGCGGGAGGCCATGCTGGACGGCCACGCCCGATCGTCGAGGCCCGAGACGCAGGCGACGGGTCCGCGGAAGCGCTCGATCGGAATCCGGGTTGCAGCGACGAGCTCCCGGTCGTGCAGCCCGTCGATGTAGACGTCCCGATCGGGATCGTCGTGGACCAGGCCGTCCCAGGGCTGCCAGGTCACGCCGCTGTTGTCGTGCCAGAGGTGTTCCAGCGGCTCCCCCTGCCACGTCCAGGTCGGACCGTCCCATCCCTCTTCGGGATCGGCCGCACCCTGCGCGCCGAACACGAAGGCCGCCGGTACGAACGCGACGATCCCCGCGATGCGCTCCGGGAACCGCGCCGCCAGCAGCAGGGTGAGCTCACCCCCACGGGACTGGCCGCTCACCAGGGGCTTGCCGCCGAGGGGCGCCAGCTCTCTGGTGACGTAGTCGATGGCCGTCTCGAAGTACTCCAGCGGCGTGCGCGAGATGTACCGGGACCGCCCGGGCACCCGGAAGTACCCCAGTGCGAGGGCCTGGATGCCGCGCGACGCGTACTGCGCCGCGCGCACCTCATTGAGGCCGCCACCCGAGCCGTTCATGACGATGATCGTCGGGAAGGGACCCTCTCCATCGGGCACGAACAGCGTGCCGACGAGGCCCTCTTCGCGCACCTCGACGCGGCGAATGCCCTCGCCGACGAAGCGCTGGATGAGCTGCGCGCTGCCGCGCTCCTCACCCGCTCCGCTCGCACCGGCTCCCGTGCCGACCTCGCTCCACGCCTCGATCGTCGTTACGAGCGGCGTCTCGACGGATTCCGGATCGAGTCCGCCGGGGCGCGCGTCGACCGCGGTCTGCGACCAGAGCAGCCCCATGGCGTCGGCGACGCGGAAGCGACCGGAGATCGGCGCATCCGCATCGAGATCGACCCGGCCGGCAGAGTCGGCGAGAAAGCTCACCCGGCTCGTCCACTCGACGCCGTTGCGCACGGTCGTCGCCTTCACGGTGACGACGGCATCGGGCGTCGCGCCCTCAATGGTGATCGTGCGACGTCGCCACAGCTCTGCGTCTGCGGGCACGACTCGCACGCCCAGAGTCCGCTCGGCGGTCATGGCTCGCTCCGATCCGCGTTGGCGCCATCATCCGCGTAGCCACGGAGCGTCTGCACCAGGGCCTCGTCGATCTCGACCGCTGTCGCCGTGGGCCCCGCATCGAAGCGGCGGGGGACGTGTCCTCCGGCTGCTGCCCAGCCGGCGGCGAGATCCGCGACGCTGTCCGGGAAGGACGCGGCACCGAAGCTGTGCGGATCGATGGCGATCAGCAGCGCGCTGCGAGTGCTCGAGGTCGGCTCCGGCCGCTGGGCCGTCGTACTGCGGGTGAGCAGCTCCACCGCGAGCCCGGTCAGAGACGCGATACGACTGTCGGGGGCGATGGTCGCAACCTCCGTCGCATCCGTCGTCCGTGCGCCTTCGGCGGTGAAGCCTCCGGGCGCATCCAGCTGCTCCCCTGCGGATGCCGCAGCTTTCAGCGCTGCCATCGAGATCGACGAGGTCGCATAGTCGAGGACAAGCGGAGCGCGGTCGCGACGCGGCGCGGCCAATGCCAGCGGGTTCGTGCCGATCGCAGACTGATGCCCGCCCCACGGTGCGACCATGGCGGGGGCGCGGGCGCAGAGCAGCGCGAGGAGCCCCTGCTCCGCGACGTCCCGGGCCGCGAGACCGAGGATGCCCAGGGCCCCCACGTTCTCGACGCTGACCGCGCGGATCGCCCGTGATGCCGAACCTGCACTCGGCGCAAGCAGGCGCCGCACGGCAACCGCCAGCGCGACCGGCCCGGGAATCCGGGCGGCGTCGACCGTCACCGTCGCGTCGGCGGAGCCGTCTCCGTCATGGACGGCCTGTTCTCCCTCGGGGGAGGCGCCCAGACGATCGATCTCGCGGATGAGCATGCTCAGACCGAAGGAGCCGAGTCCCAGCTGCTCCGCGGAGACCAGCCATCGCGACGCCCGGGTGACGTCTTCTGCCGTGACATCCGCGACGTCCCATGCCACGCCGGCGCGGTTGCGCTGCACCCGCAGGACGCGCTCGACTACGGCGAGCAGTTCCGCCTGCTCCATTCGCACGTTCATCTCCGCCTCAGTACTTGACCCACGGCACGAGGCGGCGTTCGATCACGCCTTCGAGCATCGTGATTCCGTATCCGAGCGCCGAGATCGTCACGATGCCGACGTACATCTTCGCGACGGCGAACGCCGACCACGCACTCCAGATCAGATACCCCAGACCGCTGCTCGAGCCGACGAACTCGGCCGCCGCGATGATGACGAACGCGCCACCGGTCGCAAGACGTATTCCGGTGAAGATCGAGGGAAGCGCGTAGGGCAGCGAGACGGTGAGTCGCATCTGGAGCTTTGACGCTCCGGACGCCCGCGCGACATCGTTGAAGAGCGGCGGTGTCTGCATCACACCCGAGAGCGTGTTGAAGAAGAGATAGAAGAACACGCCGATCGCCACGATGAGGTACTTGCTCGTCTCGCCGAGTCCGAAGATCAGCAACAGCAGCGGGAAGATCGCGATCTTGGGGATCGGGAGCAGCGAGGCGAAGATCGGCTCGAGGAGCTGGCGAAGCGGGCGCACGGATCCGAGCAGCAGCCCCAGGACGATCCCCGGCACGGCTCCCATGACGAATCCGATGCCGATACGCGAGAGGGTGATCCCGATGTCCTCGATGAGGGATCCGTTCACCAGCATCTGCCAGAACGTGTCGAGGATCGCGGTCGGCGCGGGGAAGAACCGCGCGTCGATGACCCCGAGCCGGCTGCAGAGCTCCCACGCCACGATGATCAGCAGCGGCATGAACGGGCCGATGCGGCGGATGACGGTCGAGCCCTGTGCCGACTTCACCGCTGACGTGAGCCGGGACTCGATCTCTGGTGAGAGAGCAGGTGCGGTCTCCGTCCGCTCCGCGACGTTCGTCATGATGCCACCTCGATCGTGTCGGTGTTCTTGCCCAGCACCGACCACAGGTGGTCAGTGATCTCGGAGTAGCGCGGATCGCGGCGCAGGGTGGTCAGGTCACGCGGACGATCGAAGGGAACCCGCACGTCCTCGATGATGGTTCCGGGGTTCGTCGACATGACCAGCACCCGGTCAGCGAGCAGCAGTGCCTCGTCGAC
Source organism: Microbacterium sp. GW823-FHT02G05 (assembly GCF_058797175.1). NCBI lineage: Bacteria > Bacillati > Actinomycetota > Actinomycetes > Micrococcales > Microbacteriaceae > Microbacterium > Microbacterium sp. GW823-FHT02G05. The sequence continues at coordinate 1,055,533 of NZ_JBXAJK010000001.1, read as the reverse complement.
ACTGTGCGTGATGAACATCACCGCCTTCGACGTGCGGTCCCAGATCCGCAGGAGGTCCTGCTGCAGCAGCACCCTGGTCTGCTCGTCGAGGGCACCGAACGGCTCATCCATCAGCAGCACGTCGCCATCGTCGGCGAGCGCTCGTGCCACAGAGGTGCGCTGCCGCATGCCGCCCGAGATCTGCCCGGGGTAGTACTTCGCGAAGTCGACGAGACCCACGAGCTCGAGCAGCTCGTCCACTCGCTCCTTGCGTTTCGCGCGGGAGACGCCGCGGAGCTTGAGCGGGTATGCGATGTTCTCTGCGACGGTCAGCCAGGGGAAGATGCCGTGCTCTTGGAACACGACCGATGGCCGGCTCGCGGTCGAAACGGTACCGAGACTCTGCTTCTCGAGCCCGGCGACGATTCGCAGGATCGTGCTCTTACCGCATCCGGATGGACCGAGGATGCAGACGAACTCGTGCTCAGCGATCTCCAGCGACACGTCCTCGAGCACAACGCGGAGCCCGTTGGCAGAATCCTTGTTCGGATACGCCATCCACAGGTTGCTCAGCGAAACCGCGCTCATGACGGATCAGCCCTTCGCCATCTGGTTGGCCTTCTCGACGGCCTGCGTGCGGATGTCATCGCGGTAGGCCTTCTCGATGCCGGATTCGCCGGAGAACTCGAGAACTCCGAGTTCGCGCATGTACGCCTCCTGCTCGGCGACACTCTTCCAGTCGATCTTGCCGTCGAGATCGACGTCGGTCAGGGCGATGGACTCCAGTGCCTCGACGGAGAGCTCGGTGTACTCTGCGACGATCTTCTTGATCTCCGGGTCCTGCCAGCCGCCGTCCTTCAGCTCACGCGCGGCCTTGAGGTAGGCGGCGAGGAATGCGACGACCGCTTCCTCGTTCTCATCGGCGAACTTCGCGTTGAAGAGCATCATGCCGAGCTCAGTGCCGGCGTGATAGCTCGTGTCGGTGATCTCGTGGGCGATCCCCTGCTGCTTCAGGGCCGAGGAGATGGGCTCGATGGTCCAGCTCGCGTCGATCGAACCGTTGGCCATCGCGGGGATGATGTCGCCGGGGCTCAGGTTCATCAGCTCGACGTCGTCGAGGGTGAGGCCAACCGAGTCGAGTGCCTTGTAGATCGAGTAGATCCCGAAGCCAGTCTGCCCCGGAGTACCGATCTTCTTGCCCTTGAGATCTTTGAGGTCCTCAATATCCGAGGCCTCGGAGGCCATGAGCGGAGCGGGGTTCGGTCCGGAGTCGGGGACGCGGGAGACGCCGGCGATGACAGCGAGGGATGATCCGGCCGCCGTGGCGTTGAAGAGTCCCGCACCCCAGGACGCGCCGCCGCCGTTGACGTTGCCCGTGCTGACGTGCTGGAACGTCTCGCCGGAGCTGCCGCCCTTGGGGATCAGCTCGACGTCGAGGCCCGCCTCGTCGAAGTAGCCCTTCTCCTCTGCCACGAAGAACCCGGCGTAGTCGGCATACGGGGAGTACATGAACGTGATTTTGGTGGCGCCGTCGTCGCCGCTGCCTGCGCCCGCGGCCGCCGGGCCGGCGGGCGCGCAGGCACCGAGCGCGAGAGTGGCGGCAGCAAGAGCCGCGATGGCGACGACACGTCTACGTACGGTCATTTATCTCTCCTTCGAGCACGAGGTGTGAGTCACAGCCTGTCAGGCGAATTCGCATAAGTACAACGATGAGTTCCTTCTAGGACATATAAGGAAAAATTGCTGACTTCTGAGTCGTCCGGAGGGGCACGTTGTCGGCGTTCATAAGCTTTCGTTATTTTGCCTCAATCAAACTCGTCATTGTCATTATGGTCACTCCAGTGCACTGTCAGAGCATCCGTTTCAACGAAGGAACCCTCCATGACCGCAGTCATCTCGCTTGAGTCACCCGTCATCGACGCGGCACTCCTCTCTCGCCAGGAGACCGTGATCCTCTACTTCGGCGCACCCTGGTGCGGCCCGTGCCGCTCGATGTCGCCCATGCTGGCCGGTATCGCAGAAGAACACGCCGAGAAGATCCTGCTCGTGAAGATCAACATCGACGAGCATCCCGACCTCGTGACCAGCGAGGGGATCTCCTCCGTGCCGGTGGTCAAGATCTATCGCGAGGGTGCACTCACCCAGACACTGCTCGGCGCCGTCATGAGGGACGAGATGGTCCGCGCCCTGGGTGTCTGACCCGAGGGCTACAGCTGTGCGCGCGGCTCAATGCGAGTTGCGAGGATGATCGCCACGACACCCACCCCGGCAACGGCGACCGCCTGCGCCAGCGCCGCGACGTCCATCGCAGCCACGAGCGCCGTCTGGTCCTGAGTGATCGAAGCGAACGCCATCATCAGCACCTGTGCGAGGACGACGATCACCAACGCGATCGTCGGCGCCCACGACCACGGCGGGGGCACAACGCCCGCCCGCGCGATCTGCGTCACAGCGATGATCGCCAGCAGGAGCTGCACGACAGTACCCACGGGAACGATCGGAATCGCGGCCAGAGACGACGGCGTCGCAGGGAAGACCAACCACAGCAGGTCCATCACCCAGGGCCACACGCCGAGCAGAATCAGCGTCACGGTCCCGAGTGGTCTACGCGCAGTGACGCTGCCGACACCGCGCCATCCGATCGCGAACAGCACCGTCGCTGCGGCAAAGGCGATCCGCGTCACCGTTGCCGCACCCGCCATCATCGGCAGCGCGAGGCCGATCAGCACGTAGCCCAGCAACAGGATGCCGCCGATGGCCCAGACACGCCGGAGGCGCATGCGATGGTCGAGCGTCGTCGCTTCGGTCATGGCCACAGCGTAGCCGAGCGCCTGGTCGAGGACGCGCCCCGCCGGCGAGCTACCTCGCCAAACGCCCCCGGGTCACGAGCAGGATCGCGATGACGCCGAGCGACGCGGTCGCCAGCGCAGGAAGGATGTGCGCGATCCCCACGATGACATCCGCGAACGCGCCGTCCCCGAGGACGCCGACGACGACGCGCACGACCTCAGCAGCCGCCGAGACTCCCACCGCCCACAGCGGTGCACGACACCAGGGTGCCGGGACGACACCGGCGCGGGCGATCGCAATCGCCGCCACCAGCGCGAGCGCGAACTCCACGAGAAGGTCGATCCCGGTATAGAAGAACAGCCATCCGGACGCATAGACGGACGGAGACACCGCGTCCCAGACGAACAGACGCACGAACGGCAGGATCGCGACGAGCAGGATGATCGCCGTCGTCCCGAACGGGCGTCGGGCAGTGACGCTCCCCACGCCACGGAATCCCAGCGCGAACAGCATCCCCCCTGCGCCGAACAGCAGGACGACGAGTGGCGTCAGGCCTCCGTCGGCGAGCCCCAGCGGGCCCGCGAGAAGCGGGGAGTGCAGGACGCTGAGAACGCCCGAGGCCACCAGCAGCCCGCCCGCGAGAATCCAGACGTTGCGGAACGTGGTCGAAGGGGCAGTGAACGTCCGGTCGATCATCCGCCCAGCCTATCGACGGCCCCCGGCCACGCCGGAGACGCCGAAGGGGCGGATGCCGCAGCATCCGCCCCTTCGCTCGGATCAGGCGCCCTTCAGGCGCTCCGAGAGGTACGCGTCGAGGTTCTCGAGCGACACGCGCTCCTGAGCCATCGTGTCGCGGTCGCGGACGGTGACGGCCCGGTCGTCGAGCGAGTCGAAGTCGACCGTGACGCAGAACGGGGTTCCGACCTCGTCCTGACGACGGTAGCGGCGACCGATCGCCCCGCTGTCGTCGAAGTCGATGACCCAGCGGCCGCGGAGCTGGTCGGCGACCTCGCGTGCGAGCGGTGAGAGGTTCTCGTTGCGCGACAGCGGGAGCACGGCGACCTTGACCGGCGCGAGGCGCGGGTCAAGCTTCAGCACGGTGCGCGTGTCGGTGCCGCCCTTGGCGTTGGGGACCTCTTCTTCGACGTACGCGTCGACGAGGAAGGCCATCATCGCGCGGGTGAGGCCGAAGGAGGGCTCGATGACATAGGGCGTGTAGCGCTCGCCCGACGCCTGGTCGAAGTACGTCAGGCTCTGACCGGATGCCTCGGTGTGGCTGGAGAGGTCGTAATCGGTGCGGTTGGCGACGCCCATGAGCTCGCCCCACTCCTTGCCGGGGAAGCCGAAGCGGTACTCGAAGTCGATGGTTCCGGCCGAGTAGTGCGCGCGGTCTTCCTTGGGAACGTCGAACTGACGCATGTTCTCGGGGTTGACGCCCAGGTCGAGGAACCAGTTCCAGCAGACCTCGACCCAGTGGTCGAACCACTGCTGGGCCTCGGCGGGGGGCGTGAAGTACTCGATCTCCATCTGCTCGAACTCACGGGTGCGGAAGATGAAGTTTCCGGGGGTGATCTCGTTGCGGAACGCCTTGCCCACCTGGCCGATGCCGAACGGCGGCTTCTTGCGGCTCGCGGTGACGACGTTGGCGAAGTTCACGAAGATGCCCTGCGCGGTCTCGGGACGCATGTAGTGCAGGCCGCTCTCGTCGTCGACGACGCCGAGGTAGGTCTTGACCAGGCCGGAGAAGGCCTTGGGCTCGGTGAACTGGCCCTTGTTGCCGCAGTTGGGGCAGGGCACGCCGGCGAGGCCGCCCTCGGGCGCGCGGCCCTTGCGTGCCTCGAAGTCCTCGATCAGGTTGTCGGCGCGGAAGCGCTTGTGGCAGCTCAGGCACTCGACGAGGGGGTCGGTGAAGGTCGCGACGTGGCCGGAGGCCTCCCACACGCGCTTGGGGAGGATGATCGACGAGTCCAGGCCGACCATGTCACCACGGCCGCGCACGAAGGTCTGCCACCACTGACGGCGGATGTTCTCTTTGAGCTCGGTACCGAGGGGGCCGTAGTCCCATGCCGAACGCGAACCGCCGTAGATCTCACCCGCTTGGAACACGAACCCGCGGTGACGGGCGAGGGCGATGACCTTATCAAGGCGGGACTGTTCGGCCACGGTGGCTCCAATGGTCGGAGGGCGGAATCCGGGGTGCGCGCACGGCGATGCCGCGGCATCCTCAATCCTAGCCGCGAGGCCGCAGACGAGAGAGGCCGCGGCTCACACTCCGGCGCCTGTCGGGACTACCGTCGAATGCATGAGCACCGCAGAGGCAGATCAGCCGCGCACCGACAGAAACGACACCCGCTTCTTCGGGCAGCCCTGGGCACTGACCCACATCTTCGGCATCGAGATGTGGGAACGATTCAGCTTCTACGGCATGCAGGGAATCCTGCTGATCTACATGTACTACTCGGTCACGGACGGCGGTCTGGGCCTGGACCGGGGCATCGCGACCGGCATCGTCGGCGCCTACGGCGGCACGGTCTACCTCTCGTCGATCCTCGGCGCCTGGGCGGCCGACCGCCTGTTGGGGTCGGAGCGGGTGCTGTTCTACAGCGCCTGGGTGATCATGGCCGGCCACATCGCGCTCGCGCTGCTGCCGAGCGTCTGGGGTCTCGGCCTCGGGCTCGTCCTCGTCGCGGTCGGATCGGGCGGACTCAAGGCCAACGCAACAGCCGTCGTCGGAACCCTCTACGCCGCCGGCGACATCCGCCGCGACGCGGGCTTCTCACTGTTCTACCTCGGCATCAACCTCGGTGCGTTCCTCGGCCCGATCATCACCGGCCTGCTGCAGGACAGCATCGGCTTCCACTGGGGCTTCGGCGCGGCCGCTGTCGGCATGGCCCTCGGCCTGCTGCAGTACTCGATCGGCCGCAGGCAGCTGCCGGAGTCCTCCCGGGTCATCGCCAACCCGCTGCCCGCGAGCCGCCGGCCGCTCCTTCTCGGCATCGCCGCTCTCGTCATCGTCGCTCTCGTGGCACTCGTGCTGACCGGGGTGATCCGCGCAGACAACCTGGCCGGCGTGGTGATCCTGGTCACGCTCGGTGCAGCGATCGCCTACTTCGCGGTCATCATCTCCTCGCGGGAGCTGAGCGGCGACGAGCGCTCGCGCGTGATCGGGTTCATCCCGCTGTTCGTCGTGAACGTCGGCTTCTGGTCGCTGTACCAGCAGCAGTTCACGGTGCTGACGATCTACTCCGATGAACGATTGAACCGCACGATCATCGGGTGGGAGATGCCGGTGTCCTGGGTCAACTCCATCAACCCGATCTTCGTCATCGTGCTGTCGGGGGTGTTCGCCGCGATCTGGTCGAAGCTCGGCACCCGGGCACCGTCGGCACCGGTGAAGTTCTCGCTCGGCGCGATCATCATGGGCGCCGCATTCCTGCTGTTCCTGCCGTGGGCGAACGGCGCGCCGAACTCCAGCCCGCTGATCGCGATCGTGTTCATCCTGCTGGTCTTCACGATGGCCGAGCTCTTCATCTCGCCTCCGGGACTCTCGGTGACGACGAAGCTCGCCCCAGAACGGTTCCACACCCAGATGGTGGCGCTGTACTTCCTGTCGGTCGCACTCGGCACGGCGATCGCCGGCTGGCTGGCCCAGTTCTACGACCCGTCGAACGAGGTGCCGTACTTCCTCATCCTCGGCGCCATCGCGATCGGAATTGGCGTCGCCCTGCTTCTCACCTCTCGCCCCGTGCTCACCCTGATGAAGGGTGTGCGCTGAGGCGGGAGCCTACGCCGTGAAGAGGTAGCCGCGACCCGCCTCGAATCCGACCGGGCGCAGGCCCTGGCCGAGCAGCTGCTGCATCTCGTCACGAAGGCGCAGACGCCACTCGTGCGCAGCATCCGGATCGCTCAGGCGCATCGCCTCGACGTCGTCGGGGATCTCCAGCGTCGCCGCGACCGCATCAGCCGCAGGAGCCTTCGCGATGTCGGCGAGCTTCCACTCGACGTCGAGCCTGTCGCTCTCGTCGCCGGCGTCGCCGCCGCCGAAGATGCCGTAGTTGTTGACCGAATAGCCGGTCACGCGCGCACCGAGCACGGACAGGAAGAAGTGCGCGTTGCGGGCGACGAGCGGGTCGAACGTCCACGTGATGCGTCCGACCTCACGCGAGAAGGCCCACTGGCGCTGGTGCTCTTTGAGCTCGCGCCCCCAGCCGCGCCCGCGGTACTCCGGCAGCAGCGCCGTGATGTGTGAGTGCATCGTGCGCTGGGCGGGCACGCCGAAAAAGGCGATGGATGCGCCGACCATGCGCTCATCCGCACCCTCGCCGTCGAAGAGGCCGACGACGTAGTTGCCCGACTGTTCCAGGGCACGCAGCGTGCCCGCATCGATCACGCGCTCGGGGCCGCGGATCGAATCCAGCAGCTCCTGCGCCGTGATGATGAGTTCGACGGTGTCCAGATCACGAATGGTGCGCACGCGTCTAGTCTGCCCCTTTGCGGCCCCGGATGCTCGACCGTTCACACCGCGCGGTGCGGGAACGCCTCTCCTCCGCCGGCGGCGAGCGCATGCGCGACGATGCCGATGTACTCGTTCATCATCTCCTCGGTCATCTCCGGCAGCATCCCGTCCCAGTACGAGAGCACCGCACCGCGCCCCTGCATCATGCCTGCAGGGCGTGCGAAAGCCCACAGATGCAGGTGCGCAGATCCGTCGTTCCAGCGACTGAAGTGGCACCGCGCGACGCCGGGAATCGTCTTCACGGCTTCGGAGATCCGCTGCATCAGCGGCCCGAGTGCCGCCATCACCTCGAGCGGCGCATCCTCCAGCAGCCAGTGCGCGCGCGGCGCGATCGCGCCGATGAACGGAAGCCCGCCGGTCTCCCACCCCGCACGCACCTGCCAGTGCTCATCCGCCCAGATCGTGTGCTCCGAGGGTGCACACGATCCGCACTTCTCCGGGTCGAGTTCGCCATGGCGTGGCTTCTCCGGGACGAACATCGGCTCCAGCGGTCGCATCACGACGCTCTCGTAGGCGTGCGCTGGGCCCTGCGTCATCCAGGATCCGTCGGGGCGCTCACCGAAGGTGAGCCTGCGGTGCCACTCGGAATCAGCCGGATGCTGCGCGAAGTCGCCGTCTGTCGTCATGGCCCCTATGTAAACACAGGGGCCATGACGCAGCATCCGCCCGCTACTTCTTCGCGAGCAGGCGCGCGACGCGGGGTTTGACCTCGGTGGCGAGCAGCTCGATCGATTCGAGGTAGTGCGGCTGCGGGAGGCTGCCGATGTCCATCTGCAGGAAGTGTCGCATGTGGCCGAGGTGGCCGTGGAGGTCGACGATGCGCTCGGCGACGTCGTCGGGGTCGCCGATGTAGTACGCGCCGGCACCGTGCGCCTGCGCGAGGAACGCATCCTGCTGTGGCGCGGGCCAGCCGCGACGGCGGCCCATCTCGAGGTTCATGTTGTACCAGCCCGGGTATGCGCGCTCCAGCGCCTCCTGCTTCGTCTTCGCGACGAGGCCGAGCGCGGCGACCGAGACCTTCTGGTTCTCGATCGCATGCCCGCCCTGCGCGAAGGTGCGACGGTACAGCTCGACGAGCGGGGCGAAGCGCGCGGGGGCTCCGCCGATGATGCCGTAGGTCACGGGCATCCCGAGTCGCCCTGCGCGCACACTGGAGGGTGCGCTGCCGCCGGTGCCGATCCAGATGGGAAGTTTTCCCCCGGCAGGGCGTGGGACGACTTCGAGGCCGTCGAGCGCAGGGCGGACGGTGCCGCTCCAGGTGACCTTGGCGTCGTCGCCGGCGTTGTTGATCGCCATGAGCAGTTCGAGCTTCTCTTCGTACAGGCGCTCGTAGTCGACGAGATCGTAGCCGAACAGCGGGAACGACTCGACAGAGGATCCTCGACCGGCGGTGATCTCCACACGACCACCCGAGATCGCCGACGCCGTCGCGAACTGCTGGTACACCCGCACCGGGTCGTCGGTGCTGATGATCGATACGGCGCTGCCGAGGCGGATCTGCGTCGTCGCCGCTGCGGCGGCGGCGATCATCGCGCCCGGCGACGAGGCGGGCATCTCGAGCGTGTGGTGCTCGCCGACGCCGAAGAAGTCCGCGCCGACACGGTCGGCATGAACGATCGCGTCGAAGAGGTTGGTGATCGCCTCGGTCGTGCTGCGCAGGGAGCCGTCCTCGTTGCGCTGAGAGTCGCCGAAGCTGTAGACACCGATTTCCATAAGGGTTCCTTTGGTCTGAGAGATCGTCAGGCGGCGAGCGCGGAGTCTTCCGCGGCCTCGGACAGCGCAGCGTGCATGCCCGCGGCGTCGAGCCGGGAGGTGAAGATGCGGGTGCCGCTTTCGAAGGCGATGCCGACGGCGAGGCGGCCCGCGGAGATGGGATCGAAGCCGAAGCGGTCGAGCAGTTCGTGGACGGATGCGGCCGCCTCCGCGTCATCCGAGGCGTAGGCGAGTGCCCGACGGCCGTCAGCACTGTCGTGCCGGGCGTCTTCTTCGAGCTCGTGGTAGCCGATGTGGTTGAGCGCCTTCACGATGCGGGACTCTGCGAAGTACGCGGCGACGACCTCGCTCGTGCCCACCTCGGGATCCCTGAACTCGGGAAGCTCTCCGTCGATCGGCGCCCAGTGGTTCATGGCGTCGATCACGATGCGGCCGGCGAGAATGGCCGGGTCGACAGAGCGGAACTTGTGCAGCGGCACGGCCACGACGACGAGGTCGGCATCAGCGACGGCATCCGCCGCCGTGGCGACCTTCGCGCCGGGGATCACGATCTCGGCGAGGAGTGCGATGTCTTCTGCCGCACCGGATCCGGCGACCGTGACCTCCAGGCCCGCGGCGATGGCCGTGCGTGCGACAGCGGCTCCGACGCGTCCGACACCGAGGACGGCGATCTTCGTGAGCACGTCCACTCCCTTCCTGCCGCCTGTGGCGACGAGTTTTGTTGATGCGTCAACGATGATAGCAGAACTAGATGATGCATCAACTACACTGGAGGGATGGAGCACGCAACCGCCACTGACCTGCAGGCCTGGGATTCCTACCAGCGCATGCGGCAACGGCTTTCGGCGCGCATCGCCCGCGAGCTCGCCACAACCGGGCTCTCCGAAGCTGACTATGAGATCCTCGGCGCGCTCGTCCGCGAAGATCGCCCCGTGCGACCAACAGCACTCGGCTGCGAACTCGACTGGGAGAAGAGCCGCCTCTCGCACCAGCTGCGCCGCATGGAACAGCGCGGCCTACTGACCCGCGAGAGCTGCGCCGACGACGGGCGCGGCTTCGAAATCACCATCACCACCGCAGGTCGGGCCGCCCATGCGACGGCGAAAGAGACGTACGACGCGGCCGTCTGTCGCTACGTGACCCAGGCGCTCAGCTCAGAACAGCTGCAGCAGCTGCGCGACATCTCCGAAGCACTGCTCCCCCACCTCGACGAGCCGCACCCCGCCTGAAGCTACGCACCGCATCGGAAGGTGCGGGTTCACGAGCGGCGGCCGAAGAGTCATCCCGGCAGGGATAGCCTGGATCGATGAGAGATGATGCCCGCGCCCGAAATCGTCTCTCCCGAACCCCTCCCCGGTGGGCGATCGTCGCGGCACTCGCCTTCATGGGCATGTGCTCGTCATTCATGTTCACTCTCGTGGTGCCGTTGCAGGCCGACCTGCCACGGCTGCTGAACGCCACCCGCGAAGACACCACATGGGTCATCACCATCACGCTTCTCGTCGCCGCGGTCGCCACCCCGATCGCAGGACGCCTCGGCGACATGTACGGCAAGCGCCGGGTCGTCATCGCCCTGCTCCTCGCCCTCGTCGTCGGATCCGCGATCGCCGCGCTGTCCACCTCGATCATCGGTGTCATCATCGGCCGGGGTCTGCAGGGTGCCGTCAGCGGTGTCGTCCCGCTGGGCATCGCGATCATGCGCGACGTGCTCCCGCCCCAGCGACTCGGCACCGCCGTCGCGCTCATGAGCGCGACGATGGGCGTCGGCGGCGCTGTGGGCATGCCACTCGCCGCGTTCATCGCCCTGAACGCCGACTGGCACGCCCTGTTCTGGCTCGGGGCCGGCCTCGGCGTGCTGTCACTCGTGCTCGTCTTCTTGGTCGTTCCCGAGGATGTGCTGCGTTCACCCGGGCGTCTCGACTGGCGGGGCGCAATCGGCCTCGCTGCGGGACTCAGCGGCATCCTGCTCTTCATCTCTCGGGGCGCCGAATGGGGCTGGACCTCACCCCTCGCGCTCGGGTGCGCGGTCGGCGGAATCGGGATGCTGCTGCTGTGGGGCTGGTATCAGCTGCGCACGACAGATCCGCTCCTGGACCTGCGCGTCGCCGCGCGCCCCGCGGTGCTGTTGACCAACATCGCCGGCATCGGGATGGGCTTCGCCCTCTTCGCGTCGAACGTGACCTTCCCGCAGATGCTCGAGATGCCGGAAGAACTCGGCGGCGGATTCGGCCTCGACATGCTCGGCGCCGCCCTCGTCATCATGCCCGCAGGTCTCGTGATGATGGTGATCTCACCGCTGTCCGGATGGCTGGAGCGCACGGTCGGGCCTCGGCCGCTCTTCACGGTCGGCGCGGCGGCGATCGTGCTCGCCTACGTGTTCGTGCTGCTCTGGTCGACCGAGGTGTGGCACATCCTCGTCGCGAACCTGTTCATCGGCGTCGGCATCGGCTTCACGTTCGCGGCGATGCCGATGATCATCATGCGCTCCGTGCCCGCCGATGAGACCGGGGCGTCCAACGGGCTCAACGCCCTGTTCCGCTCGGTCGGGACGTCAACGGCATCTGCCGTCATGGGTGCCGTGCTCGCCGGAATGAGCGTCGAGGTCGCCGGGGCCATGGTTCCGACCCGCGAGGCATTCCTGCTGTGCTTCTGGCTGGCCATCGGCGCGGGCGTCGTCACCGTCATCCTGTCGCTGATGATCCCGCGCCCGAAGCCGCTGCCGCACGCCGCGCTGCGGTAGCCGCGAGCCCCGCGTCAGAGCGGGAGTCCGCGCATTCACCTCAGAGCACGCGCGGATCCGGATCGCCGTCATGCGGCGGACGCAGGCGCGCCGGCAGCGGCCATTCCAGGACGTACGGCTCGGTGGCGGGCCGACTCGTATCGCCGAAATCGTCGATCTTGACGACGATACGCCCCGCACGAGCATTCGCTGTCGGCGTGACCTCGACGATGCCGACACGCAGCGGACGATCGGCCTCATTCTCCAGCATCCAGGCATCCGCGAGCCAGCCGATGCCGTGCGCGTCGAGCGCCGCTTCCGCGTCCAGCCACTCGCTCGGCTCGGAGACGGGGCGCCCGAGCACGTCGACAGACACCCACAGTTCACCGTCGGGGTGGATCCATCCGAGAAGTTCACCGTCATCGCGACGGTGCGGAGTCCAGTCGGCTGCAACCATGCGCCCCAGCGTAGCCGCGCGAGTGAGCGCCGGGACCTGCGTTCCGGCGCTCACCGTGCCAGCTCGCTCAGGCGCGAACCGCGAAGCCGCCGGTCCAGCCGATCTGCTCACGCGCAGCGAGAACGAGCTGCAGGAAGCCGAGAGCTTCGAGCTCACGCGCTCGCTTCAGCGCGCCTGCATCCACAGCACGAAGCCCGGCAGCGACAATGACGTCTGCCAGGAGCTTCTTCGCAGCGTCATCATCGCCGGCGAGCTGCACCGTAGTGGGCTCGCCGCCCAGCTCTCCGCCGACCAGGGTCGCGGCGAAGTTCGTGTTGAACGCCTTGATCACGCGAGCACCGGGCAGCATCGCGGCGAGCTCAGCTGCCGCGGAGGAGTCCGCGGGAACGACCAGCGCGTCGAAGGTCGTGAAGTCGAGCGGGTTGGTGATGTCGATGACGATCTTCCCGGCGAGCTGTGCGCCGTAGGTCTCGGCAAGCTCCGCCAGCGCCGGGTAGGGCACTGCGGCGATGACAATTTCGCCGGTGATCGGATCTCCCACGACTCCGGCGCTCGCACGCAGCGGCGCAGCCGCCGATCCGGCCTTCTCCAGATCGCGTCCCAGGATCTGCACCGACGCACCACCCTTGACGGCGATGCCGGCGATGGCCTGGCCCATGTTTCCTGTTCCGATGACGGTGATCGCAGTCATTGTCTTGCCTTCCTCAGAGAGAGTCTCAAATTTGTTGCCTTGGCAACTATCAACAACAACTCACTTGCATCGGCAACTATTCCCGGCAGAATGGATCCATGTCCGAGAAGCTCGCCCGCATGACCCCCGCGCAGTCGCGCGCATGGTTGTCACTGATCACCGTCGCCGAGCTGCTCCCCGTCGCACTCGACGCGCAGCTCCAACGCGACGACGCCCTCACGCACTACGAGTTCATCCTGCTCAGCACGCTGCAACGGCGCGGGCCGCAGCGCCTGAGCGACCTCGCCGCGGCCACCAACGCCACCCTCCCCCGCGCATCCAAAGTCGTCACCCGCCTGCGTGAACGCGGCCTCGTCGAACGCGTCGACCACACGACCGACCGCCGCAGCGTGGAGATCCGGCTCACCGGCACGGGACGCCGTCAGCTCGTGCACGCGACGCCCGGACATTTCGACACCGTGCACCGGCTCGTCCTCGATCACCTGGACGAGACCCAGCTGAACACGCTCGCCGATGCCCTCGCGCCGATCGTCGCAGGACTCGATCCACAGCACCGCTTCGGACCGATGCCCGATCAGGCGCCGGACGAGAGTGGCGACTAGAAGGCGTACTCCATGAGTTCGACACCCAGCACGCGGAAGGCATCGTGCACGCGCAGGCGGTGCATGATCGACAGATCATCGAAGGCCACGATCAGCGCGTAGGAGATTCCGGCGCGCGGCCCGGCGAGCACGCCTGCTTCTGCGCGGATGCCCGCTTCGCGGCCCGTCTTGTTCACGAAGAGCACCCCGTGCGCGTCATTGTCGTGCGCGAACGGGTCGAGCCCCGTCGCCGATGCCACCAGGCTCAGATCGTGGTTGAGGCTCAGCCACTCCGAGACCTGCGCGCTCACCGCGGGGTCTACGACGCGCGTGTTCACGAGCTCCGAGAACAGCCTGGCCAGTTCGCGCGCCGACCCCACCGCGAGCCGCGGCGCGTCATCGGGTCCGCGCTGGTCCCGGTAGCGGTCGAGCAGTGCCGTCCGCGTCAGACCGAGCGACTCGATGCGGGCGCGGACCTTCTCGTGCGTCACCCGCTCCAGGAGCGCATTCGACGCCAGGGGGTCGCCCGTCGCCGCCGCCAGCACCGCGAGATCGCACAACGGCAAGGCCGGTGCCTTCAGATGCCGCCACGTTCCCGCGGTCGTCACCGGGTCGAGCGAGCTGCGCTCGATGATCTCCAACGGCTCGAGCGTGCCGTCGGCGAAACCCGCCGCGACTTCGATCAACAGCGGCACGATGCCCAACCCGGCGATCGGCAGCGTCACGTGATCGTCGCCGAGGAGCACCTCCTCGCCGCTGTCGAGATCGACGACATGCACGCCCACCTGCGCACCGGATGCGGCAAGCCGATCCAGCGTGCGCAACGTGGTGTCGAACGAGCGGCGCCCCAGCGCCGCACGGCGTGGCAGTCGGCGCGTCGAGCGCTGCGATCGGCGCACCGTGACACGTGACGGCGAAGGCTCGGAGGAGGTGCCCACGCATGCTCCTTCCGCGGAAAGTCGAGGGATGAAACCTGCGGACCCACGCCACAGGCACAGACAACTACGCGCGTTCCCTCAAACGTCACGGACATCGTAACCCTGCACGAGTGCAGGTTCACAGGGGCGACTCTCAGCCGCCCCTGTTGGTCACCAGATCTCTACGCGCTGTTCGGGCGCCAGCCAGAGCTCATCGCTCTCGGTGACACCGAACGCCGTGTAGAACGCGCCGATGTTGCGGACGATCTGATTGCAGCGGAACTCGTTCGGCGAGTGCGGGTCGATCGTCAGCAGGCGCAGCGTCTCGGCGTCGCGGCTCTTCTGCTGCCACACCTGCGCCCACGACAGCAGCAGGCGCTGCACGCCGGTGTAGCCCTCGACGACCGGGCCCTCCGCAGGAGCATCCGCCCCCAGCGACAGCTCGTAGGCCTTCAGCGCGATACCCAGACCGCCGAGGTCTCCGATGTTCTCACCGATCGTGAGCGCGCCGTTGACGTGATGCTCGGAGTCGAGACCCTCGGGCACGAGCGCGTCGTACTGGGCGATGAGCGAGCTCGTGCGCTCTTCGAAGGCGGCGCGGTCGGCGTCCGTCCACCAGTCCTCGAGCTTTCCGGAACCGTCGTAGCGACTGCCCTGGTCGTCGAAACCATGGCCGATCTCATGCCCGATGACCGCGCCGATGCCGCCGTAGTTCGCAGCGGCGTCGCGCTCGGCGTCGAAGAACGGGTACTGGAGGATCGCCGCCGGGAACACGATCTCGTTCATCGACGGGTTGTAGTAGGCGTTGACCATCTGCGGCGGCATGTGCCACTCGGTGCGATCGATCGGCGCGCCCACCTTGTCGATGTTGCGGTCGTGTTCGAAGATCGCGGCTCGCCGCACGTTGCCGATGAGGTCGGCCGCGTCGATCTCGAGGGTGGAGTAGTCGCGCCAGACATCCGGGTGACCGATCTTCGGAGTGAAGGAGTCGAGCTTCGCGAGCGCGCGCTCGCGGGTCTCGGCAGTCATCCACTCGAGATCGGTGATGCTCTGGCGGTACGCCTCGATGAGGTTCGCGACCAGCTCGTCCATGGCGGCCTTCGCCGTCGGCGGGTAGTGCCGGGCGACGTAGACCTTGCCGATCGCCTCGCCGAGTGCGCCCTCGGTGAGCGAGACGCCGCGCTTCCAGCGCTCACGGATGCTGGGGACGCCGGTGAGCTCGGTGCCGTAGAACGAGAAGTTCTCCTGCACGAGATCGTCGGTGAGATAGGCGGCAGCCGTGTGCACAACCTTCGCGCGCAGCCACGCCTTCCAGTCGTCCAGGCGTTCCGCGGTGAGGAGGGATCCGAGCCCCTCGAAGAAGCTCGGCTGCGCGACGACGACCTCGTCGAAGGCCGCGGGGTTGGACGGCGTCACGGCCTCACGCCACGGTGTGAGGTCGACACCGGCGAGCGCCTGCAGCTCGTCCCAGGTCTTCAGGTTGTAGGTGGCCACCGCATCACGGCTGCGCACGTTGTCCCAGTGGTGGCCGGCGAGCTCGGTCTCGAGGGCGATCGAACGGTCGGCGTTCGCCGTCGCATCCGCCACTCCCGCCAGCACGAGCAGGCGCTCGAGGTGCACGTGGTACGCGGCACGCGTGCCCGCGAATGTGTCGAGCCGGAAGTAGCTCTCGTCGGGCAGCGAGAGTCCCGCCTGCACGAGAATCGGCAGGTATCGCTCGGGGTTGCCCGGGTCGCCGTCGACGTAGAGGCCGATGACCGAGGCGCGGCCATCACGGTCGTACGCACCGACGGCGGCAAGGAACTCGGAGACCGAGGAGATCGCGTCGATCTCTTCGAGGGTCGCGGCGAGCGGCTGCGTGCCGAGCTCGTCGATGCGCGTCGTGTCCATGAAGCTCGCGTACAGGTCGCCGATCTTGCGCTGCTCGCTGCCCGCCTCGGCCGTCTGCGACTCGTCGATGATCGCGCGGACGTCTTTCTCGGCCTGCTCGGCGAGCAGGTGGAAGGACCCCCAGCGCGCCTTGTCTTCCGGGATCTCGGTGCGCGCGAACCAGGCGCCGTTGACGTGCCGGTACAGGTCGTCCTGGGGGCGGATGTCGGAGCTGAGGTCATCGAGGGCAAGGCCTGCGGGCAGAGCATCGGTCATGCGACCAGGATATGCGGGGGCTGCGACATGGAGGCACGTCGCCGAGCGATTCGACGCCCGATCACGCCCTGGCGCGGACTGAACAGGTACGTCAGGAAGAACACCGCCCCCTGCACGACCACGATCAGTCCGCCCGACGCAGCATCGATCCAGTAGCTCAGGTAGATTCCGACCACGCACGACAGCGCAGACACAGTCGGCGCGATCACCAGCATCCGTCCGAAGCGGTCGGTGAGCAGATAGGCGGTGGCTCCCGGGATGATGAGCATCGCGACGACGAGGATCACACCCACCACCTGCAGGGCGACGACGGCCGTGAGTGCGAGCACCCCGAGGAGAAGCGCGCCGAGGAACCTGGGCGACAGTCCGATCGCGAAGGCGTGCATGGGGTCGAAGGCGTAGAGGGTGAGGTCGCGCCGCTTGATCATGAGAGCGCCGAACGCGATCGCCGCCAGCACCCCGATCTGCACCATGTCGCTCACCGAGACACCGAGCACATTGCCGAAGATGATGTGGTTGAGGTCGGTCTGACTCGGTGTGACCGAGATCAGCACGAGCCCCAGGGCGAACAGCGTCGTGAACACGATGCCGATCGCGGCATCCTCCTTGACGCGGCTCGTCCCACGGATCGCCCCGATCAGCACGACCGCGAGCACGCCGAAGACGAGCGCACCGAGAGCGAATGGCGCCCCCACGACATACGCGAGCACGACACCGGGGAGCACCGCGTGCGACACCGCATCTCCCATGAGAGACCAGCCGACGAGCACGAGCCAGCAGGAGAGCACAGCGCACACGACTGCGGCTATCACGGTCGTCACGAGTGCACGCGTCATGAACTCGTACTGCAGGGGTTCCAAGAGGATGTCGATCACGGTCATGCCGCCTCCTCCTCAAGGGCGAGATTCAGCCCGAACGCCTGCGCGAGCCGCTCGGGTCGCAGTGCCTCGCGCACAGATCCGTGGAACAGCACCCGATGGCGCAGGAGCACCGCCTCATCGGCAAGTGCGGGAAGGGCATGCAGATCGTGCGTCGACACCAGCACCGTGCGGCCGTCAGCGGCGAGTTCGCGCAACAGCTGAACAATTGTGCCCTCGGATCTCTTGTCGACGCCCGCGAAGGGCTCATCGAGCAGCAGGATGCGCGCATCCTGGGCGAGCGCCCGTGCGACGAAGGCGCGCTTCTTCTGCCCACCCGACAGCTGCCCGATCTGACGGTCGGCGAAGTCGCTCAGTTCGACACGGGCAAGCGCCTCGTCCACGGCGGCGCGGTCGCGCGCGCGCGGCGAGCGCAGTACGCCGAGGTGTCCGTACCGCCCCATCATCACGACATCCCGCACCGAGACGGGAAACGTCCAATCGACGTCCTCGCTCTGCGGCACATACCCCAGAAGTCCCCGCCTGCGCGCGAGGGCCGGTGCTGCACCATCGATGCGCACGCTGCCGCGCCCCGGCTTGACGACGCCCGTGATGCTCTTGAAGAGCGTCGACTTGCCCGATCCGTTCATGCCGATCAGCCCCGTGACGCGTCCCGCCTCGACCGCGAGCGTCACGCCGTCGAGCGCGGCGACACTGTCGTAGCGGACGCTGACGTCGGCGACCTCGATGGCCGCGGTCATCGTGCACCTCCTGTGAGAGCCGCGACGATGGTGTCGGCGTCGTGACGGATGAGGTCGAGATACGTCGGCACCGGCCCGCCAGCCTCGGAGAGGGAGTCGACGTAGAGCACGCCTCCGTAGACCGCATCCGTGGCGGAGACGACCTGCTGCATCGGCTTGTCCGACACGGTCGACTCGCAGAACACCGCGGGCACATCATTCGCGCGCACGAAGTCGATCGCGGCGGCCATCTGCTTCGGCGTCGCCTGCTGCTCGGCGTTCACGGGCCAGATGTAGGCCTCGGTCAGCCCGGCATCGCGGGCCAGGTAGGAGAATGCCCCCTCGCAGGTCACGAGCGCGCGCTGGTTCGGAGGGAGCACAGACAGCGCATCCGTCAGATCGGTCCGGATGTCGCGCAGCTCGGCCTTGTAGGCCCCCGCGTTCATCGCGAAGTCTTCGGCATGCTCGGGGGCGAGCTCGCCGAAGGCGCGGACCATGTTGTCGACGTAGATCTCGACGTTCGCGGGGCTCATCCAGGCGTGCGGGTTGGGAAGCCCGGCGTAGGCGTCTCCGGAGATGTCGATGACGTCGATGCCCTCGGTGACGACCACGTGCGGCACGTCGACCGCCTCGACGAACTGCGCGAACCACGACTCCAGATTGAGTCCGTTGTCGAGGATCAGGTCGGCCTTCGAGGCTTTGGCGACGTCGCCTGGGGTCGGCTCGTAGCCGTGGATCTCGGCACCGGCCTTGGTGATCGACTCGACCTGGATGTGGTCTCCCCCGACGTTCGCGGCGATGTCGGCGAGGACCGTGAAGGTCGTGAGCACGACCGGACGCTCTTCACCCGCAGCCTCAACGGGCGCAGCAGCACACCCCGACAGCGACAGCAGCGCGAGTGCGCTTATCCCCAAGACAACACCGATGGAAGAATTTTTAGGCATGCCGAAAACATAGGCTTTAGGCACACCGAAAGCAACCGCAGGCGCAGTCATCTCACGGCGGATGCTCGAGCCCCGGTGTATCAGCGGCAGTCGACGCGCACGTCTTCGCCCGCGAGCAGCTTGGTCGTCCAAGCGAAGAGATCGGTCATCGCCGGAGAGTCCGCCTCCACGAGCGGCACGTGATCAAGACCCGGATAGCGTCGGAAGTCGACGTCGACGCCGGCGCGACAGAGTCGATCCGCGAAGCGCGACTGCACATCCGGCGCGATGAGCGTGTCGTCCTCACCCTGCCCGAGCAGCAACGGCACGGTGATGCTGCTCGGCGGGACGTTCTGCTGCAGTCGCGCGCCCATCGCCCCCGCCGTGGGATCGCTGGTGAGCAGATTCGGATCGTCGGCGAGCGCCACGACATTGAGCAGCATGACCATCATGCTCGGGCCCGACAGGCAGCGCTTCGCGAGCTCGCGCACCGTCACCTCCGCACCGGGTCGCACATAGCCGCTGTGCGTGATGTCGGGGTAGATCTCGGTGAACGAGGCGAGCACGAACGAGGCGAACACACTGCCGCCGGTCACATTCGGCAGATTGCCCACGAGCCCCACGAGGTCGCTCGCGGGCGCGAAGGCAGCCACACCGGCGATGGGAAGGTCAGGGGCGTAGTCCTCGGCGATCGCCGCTGCCCACATCGCCGATCCCCCGCCTTGTGAATGCCCCCAGAGCACCGTCTGCGCGCCCAGGGTGACGTCTTCGAGGTGACGCGCGGCCCGCACCGCGTCGAGCGCGGCGCGACCGCTCGCCTCCCCGACGAGGTACGGGTGGGGTCCGGGCGTACCCAGCCCGATGTAGTCGGTCGCGACGAGGGCCCAGCCGTGGTCGACGATCCGATCGAGCGTGAACAGCGCGCCTGATTCGAAGGGCTGCTCCGCGAGCGAGGGCGCACAGGAGCGATCGAAACCGGTCGTGCCGTGGTTCCACGCGATCACCGGATGATCCGTGCCCTCCTCAGGCACGACGACGAGGCCGCTCGCGACCGTGGGCTCATCGTCATCGAGCGACGTCGTGTAGAGGATCCGCCAGCCGATCGCCCCCTCAGGTACTCCGCGGGTGAACGGCTCTGCTCGGATGAGCTGCCCCGCCTCGTCCGGCACCCCGCGAGGCGGCGCGTAGAACTCGTCGGCGACGGTCGTCGCATCGTGCAGTGTGATCGTGAGCCCTGCGGCCGTCGTGGCGATCGCCACGACCAGCACGGCCCCGATCGTGCGCACCCACCGCGACCGCGCTCCCCATTCCCCAGCGCCAGGCGTCGGCTGCACCGTGAGGTCCAGGATGTCCCCCTCGGCCGCAGCCGCCGCGCGGCGGGCGCGACGCCGACGCAGTGCCCGCAGCAGCACGACGGCACCGGCGGTCATCAACGCCACACCGAAGAGCACGCCCACGATGAGCAGCGTGATATCGGGCCACACGATCGCCAGCACCCCGAACACGATGCCGCCGACGCCCAGCAGCCCCGAGGCGATCCGCGCATCGATCGGACGTGGCGCACCGAGCGTCGAGCGCCAGGGCGAGATGAGGCCGACGACGCCGCGCGCGATCAGCAGCAACCCGACGAGCACAGCAAGGGCGCGTACCGTCAATCCCGGCAGGAAGAGGATGGCGACGCCGGAGACGACCCATCCGATCGACAGCACGCCGCGGCTCCCCTCGCGCCGCGTGCCCGGCAGCGCGAGCTCCATCCCGCCTGCGGCGATCAGCCCTATCCCGATCACCGACACCAGGACGTCGAGCGAGGTCGTCGGGCGCACCAGAAGGAAGCCGCCGGCGACGAGGCCGATCACGGCCATGACCAGGACGAGCGGCTCTGGAAGTCGGGCGACCGCATGCGCCAGCACCCTGATGGGATGGTGCGGCAGTGATCGGGCGTTCACGGCGCAAGCCTAGCGACGGCGGCAGGTGTCCGAACCCCCGTCTAGGCTCGTCACCGTGACCACTCGCTCCTCCTCGCTCAACCGCGAGATCGTCCGACTCGCGGTCCCGGCACTCGGAGCTCTCATCGCCGAACCGGCGTTCCTGATGATCGACGCGGCTCTCGTCGGCCACCTGGGCACCGTTCCGCTGGCGGGTCTGGGCATCGCGGGCGCAGTGCTGCAAACCTTCGTGGGCCTGATGGTCTTCCTCGCGTACTCCACGACGCCCGCCGTCGCGCGCAAGTTCGGCGCAGGGAAGCCCGGAGATGCGGTCTCGGTCGGCATCGACGGAATGTGGCTTGCACTCGGCCTCGGCGCCGTTCTCGCTGCGGCCGGTGCGCTGCTGTCCCCCTGGCTCGTGAGCCTGTTCGGGGCGAGCGACGCGGTCGCCGAGCAGGCGAACACCTACCTGATCATCTCGGTGTGGGGTCTGCCGGCCATGCTCATCGTCTTCGCTGCGACGGGTCTGCTGCGCGGCATGCAAGACACCATGACGGCGCTGTGGATCGCAGGTCTCGGCTTCGCCGCGAACGCCGCGTTGAACGTGCTCTTCATCTACGGACTCGGCTGGGGCATCGCCGGTTCCGCGGTCGGCACCGTGCTCGCGCAGTGGGGCATGGTGGCGGCCTACGTCGTGGTGGTGGGCCGCCTGGCCCGCACGCACTCCGCGTCGGTGCGCGCACAGCGCGAGGGCATCCGCGGGTCCGCACGTTCGGGCGGCTGGATGTTCCTGCGCACGCTCAGTCTGCGCATCGCCCTGCTCGCGACGGTCGCCGTCGCGACGGGCATCGGCACGGACGAGCTAGCAGGATGGCAGATCGTCTTCACCATCTTCTCTGCGGCGGCATTCGCGCTCGATGCACTGGCGATCGCCGCACAGGCGCTCATCGGCAAGAGCCTGGGCTCTGGCGATGTCGACGACGCGAAGCATGTGCTCGCGCGCACGGTCGCCTGGGGCACCTGGTTCGGCGTGCTGGTCGGCGGATTGCTGGCGGCGCTGTCGGGGGTGATCGGCCTCGTCTTCACGGGCGATCCCGCTGTAGCCGCCCTCATCCAACCCGCGATGCTGGTGCTCGCGATCGCGCAGCCTATCGCCGGCATCGTGTTCGTCCTGGACGGTGTCCTGATCGGCGCGGGCGATGCCCGATATCTCGCGATTGCCGGTGGCCTCAACCTCGTGCCGTTCCTGCCCGCGCTCTGGGTCGTCGCCGCGACCGGCGTCGATGGCACGGTCGGCCTGATCTGGCTCGCCGTGGCGTTCTTCGGCGTCTACCTGATCGCCCGACTGATCACCCTGGGCGCACGCATCCGCACGGGGCGCTGGGTCACCGCCGGGGGCTGAGAGTCAGGCCGCGTATCGACGGCACCACTCGTACATGACGACGGCCGCCGCGGCGCTCGCGTTGATGGACCGGGTCGATCCGTACTGGGTGATCTCGATATGTCCGGATGCGGCGGCCATGGCCTCGTCCGTGAGCCCCGGCCCTTCCTGACCGAAGAGCAGCACGCACCGCTGGGGCAGTTCGGCTCTGTCCACCGGCACCGCATCACCGACGTTGTCGACGGCGATGATCGGGATCTCCTCAACGGCGGCCCACTCGGTGAACGCCTCGACGCTCTCGTGGTGCACGACATGCTGGTAGCGGTCGGTGACCATGGCCCCGCGCTTGTTCCAGCGACGGCGACCGATGATGTGCACGGTGTCCGCGAGGAAGGCGTTGGCGCTGCGCACGATCGAGCCGATGTTCATGTCGTGTTGCCAGTTCTCGATCGCGACATGGAACGGATGCCGCTGCGTGTCGAGATCGGCGACGATTGCCTCCATCCGCCAGTACCGGTAGCGGTCGATGACGTTGCGGGTGTCGCCGTTCGCGAGGAGCTCCGGATCGAACCACTCCTCGCGCGGCCATTCGGCCTCACCGCCGGGCCAGGGGCCGACCCCATGGGTCGAGAACTCGGGGGTCGCAGGGACATCCGCCGGGGTGGTCGGGACGGGCTCGGGCATCCGCTCTTCCATCTCAGAAGCGTATCCCGCGCCTCGAGACTGGCTGACGCCGAGCGCAGGGTCCGCTTTTAGGTGCACCGAAAACAGCCTATGATTTCGGCATGCCGAAGAATTCTGCGTCGGACATCGTGGTCCCTCGCTCGCTGACCGACACCCGGCCCGCGACGCCCCTTCCGCGCGGCCTCTGGCTGCTCGGCCCCGCCCTCGTCGCCGGCGTCGCCTACCTCGACCCCGGCAACGTCGCCAGCAACATGACCGCCGGCGCGAGCTACGGTTATCTGCTCGTCTGGGTCGTCGTGGTCGGCAACGTCATGGCCTGGCTCATCCAGTACCTGTCCGCGAAGCTGGGAATCGTCACGGGCAAGAGCCTTCCCGAGGTCCTCGGCGAGCGCATCCGCAATCCGTGGGCTCGTCGCGCATACTGGCTGCAGGCCGAGCTCGTCGCGATGGCGACCGACATCGCCGAGGTCATCGGCGGAGCTGTCGCCCTGTACCTGCTGTTCGACATTCCCCTGCTGCTCGGCGGGGCGATCACGGGTGCCGTCTCGATCGGGCTGCTCCTGGTGCAGGCGCGCCGCGGTGCGCGGCCCTTCGAGTTCGCGATCATCGGACTGCTCGTCATCATCGCCGTCGGGTTCACCGCGGGGGTCTTCGTCGGGCCGCCCGATCCCGCGAGCGTGGTCGGCGGTCTGGTGCCGCGCTTCGCGGACACCGGTTCGGTGCTGCTCGCAGCCTCGATCCTCGGCGCGACGATCATGCCGCACGCGATCTACGCGCATTCCGCCCTCACGCGCGATCGCTTCGGTGGCAGCATCCACACCACCGACGCCGGACGCGTGCGCACCCTGCTGACCGCGACCCGCTGGGATGTATCGGTCGCGATGCTCATCGCCGGCTCCGTGAACCTGGCGATCCTGCTGCTCGCCGCCGCGAACCTCGCCGGCGTCGAGGGCACCGACTCCCTCGAAGGCGCGCATGCCGCACTCGCCGCAGGGCTCGGCCCGGTCGTGGCCGCGCTCTTCGCCGTCGGCCTGCTCGCATCCGGCCTGGCATCCACCGCGGTCGGCGCCTACGCGGGTGGGGAGATCCTGCACGGGCTCCTGAAAGTTCGCATCCCGATGCTCGCCCGGCGCCTGGTCACGCTCATCCCGGCTCTGCTGATCCTGGGCCTCGGTGTCGATCCCACCTTCGCTCTCGTTCTCAGCCAGGTCGTGCTGTCGTTCGGCATCCCGTTCGCCCTGATTCCGCTGGTGGCTCTGACGGCGCAGCGGCGCACGCTCGGGGCGTTCAGCAACCGCATTCTGACGACGGTCGCCGGTGTGATCGCCTCCGTGTTGCTGATCGCGCTGAACGCGACGCTGCTGTGGCTGGTGACGACCGGCGGCTGAGTCGCCGCGCGGGTAGGCTCGATGCATGCCTTCCGCCCGCGACAAGACGCCCGCCCGCGATGATTCCGCCGCACGGCGGGCGATGAGCCTGAGCACCTGGTTCGCCGTCGGCACCGGCGTCCTCGGCGTCGTGCTCATCACCTGGCCGGATCTGCTCACCGTCGGCGCCCCCTGGGTGCAGCTTGCACTCGGCGTGATCACGCTCGTGCTCGCGTTCCGTGCGCGTTCGATCGGCAGCCGCGGCGTGAACGACTACGACGGACGCCTGTCACTGCTCGCCGCGATCCTCGGATTCATCACCCTGTTCTTCGCGGGCGCGGCAGCGTTCAACGTCCTTCTGTCCCTCGGAAGCTGACATGCGATCCCCCGCCGCCGATGACTACCTGAAGACGGTCTACGCGCACACGGAATGGCAGGATGCTCCGATCACCCCGTCGGTGCTCGCCGCAAGCCTCGGGATCGCCCCGTCGTCCGTGACGGAGATGGTGAAGAAGCTCGCCGCGGCGGGCCTGGTCTCGCATGTGCCCTACGGGGCTGTGCGCCTGACTGACGAGGGCGAGCAGCGGGCGCTCACCGTCATCCGCCGCCACCGCCTGATCGAGACCTGGCTCGTGCGCGAGTTCGGCTACGCCTGGGATGAGGTGCACGACGAGGCCGAGGTGCTCGAGCACGCGATCAGCGATCGGTTACTCGAGGGCATCGACGTGCGGCTGGGGCGACCGCGATTCGATCCGCACGGCGATGCGATTCCGGATGCCAGGGGTGCGGTGATCCGAGAGGATTTCGTCCTGCTCGCGCACGCCACCCCCGGTCACAGCGGCCGCGTACTGCGGGTCAGCGACCGCGATCCCGCCCTGCTGCGCTCGCTGGAGGCTCTGGGGCTGACGGTCGGTTCCACGATCGCGATCACGGCTTCGGGGATCGAGCTCGACGGCGTCGCCGTGGAACTGCCCGAGGGCACGGCCGAAGTGGTGTGGCTCAGCGTCTGAGACGAGGGGACTCGTCCACCGCGCCGCGTGCCGACACGTGATCTCCTGCGTCGCCCCCGCCCAATAGGCTGGGCACATGGCACACCGCGATGACATCGAATGCTGGCTGACCGACATGGACGGCGTTCTCGTCCATGAGAACATCGCCATCCCTGGGGCATCCGAGCTTCTCGCGGGCTGGGAGGCTCGCGGCATCCCGTATCTTGTGCTCACGAACAACTCGATCTTCACCGCGCGCGACCTGTCGGCTCGCCTGCGCGCGAGCGGCCTGGTCGTCCCGGAAGACCGCATCTGGACCTCCGCGCTCGCGACCGCCGACTTCCTCAAGCAGCAGGTGCCCGGCGGCTCGGCCTTCGTCATCGGCGAGGCGGGCATCCTCACGGCTCTGCACGACGCGGGCTTCATCATGACCGAGACGAACCCCGACTTCGTCGTCGTGGGCGAGACCCGCAACTACTCCTTCGATGCGATCACCAAGGCGATTCGCCTCATCAACAAGGGTGCGCGCTTCATCGTCACGAACCCGGATGCCACGGGACCGAGCGCCGATGGCCCGCTGCCTGCGACCGGTGCGATCGCCGCGCTCATCACGAAGGCCACCGGCAAAGAGCCGTACGTCGTCGGCAAGCCGAACCCGATGATGTTCCGCTCGGCCCTCAACAAGATCAATGCGCACTCGAAGAAGACGGGCATGATCGGCGACCGCATGGACACTGACATCGTCGCCGGCATCGAGTCGGGGCTGCACACGGTGCTCGTCCTCACCGGCATCAGCGACCAGGCCGAGATCGAAAAGTACCCGTTCCGTCCCGATGAGATCGTGAACTCGGTGGCCGATCTGCTTCCTCGCGAGAGCGCGTCCACCGAGGACTGACCATGGGTGTTCTCGACGAGGGCGAGCGCATCAGCGCGGCGGATGCTACGCGTTGGCGCGCCTGGCTCGAAGAGAATCACACGCGTACAGCCGGCGTATGGCTGCTGAACGTCCGCGGCGCGGCCATCGACGGCGTCAGCTATGAGGACGCGGTCCGCCAGGCACTGTGCTTCGGGTGGATCGACGGGCCCGTGCGCACGTTCGACGACGGTTCGAACGGCCAGTGGTTCTCGCCGCGCCGCCCGGGCAGCGGCTGGGCGGCGACGAACAAGGCTCGCCTCGTCGAGCTGGAGGCGGCGGGCCTGCTCGCCCCGGCGGGCATCCGCGTGCTGGAGAAGGCACGACAGGACGGCTCGTGGACGATGCTCGACGGCCCCGAAGCCGGCATCGAACCGCCCGCGCTGACCGTCGCACTCGACGCCCTGCCCGCCGCCCGCGCGCACTGGGATGCGTTTCCGAAGTCGGTCAAGAAGCTCGGCCTGACGAACATCGCCATGGCCAAGCGAGACGAGACCCGCGCCGCACGGATCGCCAAGATCGTCGCCGACGCCGCAGAGGGGAAGCGCCCATGAACAGTCGCGATGTCATGTTCCTCGTGATGATCGGCATCATCTCGACCACCCTCGTGGTCGTGATCGTGCAATGGGTGCGTTCCCGCCGCGGACGCGGCAACGGCGGGAACTGGTGGGAAGGCCCCTGGGACGACGAGCGCTAGGCGGCGCCGATTTCCACGGCGCTCAGCCCACCCCCGCTTCGCACTTTGTTCGTAGACTTGCCGCACCGAACGAGGAGGAACCGCAATGACTGAGAAGATCGTCGTCGGCGTCACCGAAGCCGCAGCCAGCCGTCGCGCTGTCGACTGGGCGGCCGCCCGAGCGATCGCGCGCAAGCAGCAGCTGGAGCTCGTGAGCATCGTCGGAGGGGCCATCGGGGCCGTCGGCGAAGCCGACATCCTCACCGCGACCCTCGCCGAGGCAAGCGCGAATCTCGAGGCTGAAGCAGCGCGCATCGCCACCGATGGGCTCGTCGTCATGACCCGTGTCGAAGCCGGCAACCCGGTGCACATTCTCATCGAGGCGTCCCGAAGCGCGGCGCTCCTCGTCATCGGCAGTGACTACCGTGGCCCGGGCCAGGGTCCCGCCCGCGGTGCGCACGGCATCCGCATCGCCGCTGCCGCACACAGCCCGGTGATCGTCGTCCCCGATTTCGATGTTGACGTGGCCGATCGCCGCGGCGTCGTCGTCGGCGTGGACGGCTCCCCCGTCTCTGAGGGGGCGATCGCCTTCGCCGCGGCCGAGGCCGACCGACTGGGCGAACCGCTCACGGCCGTCACGGTGTGGACGCCCATCTCCGCACCCCGCAACTCACTCGCCGTGGTTCCGGAGATGTACCGCTCGGGCATGCAGGGCGCAGCCCAGGAGGCGCTGTCACTGTCGCTCGGGGGGCTGCGCAGCCGCTACCCCGACCTCGAGATCACCGAGCGCGTCGTTGAGGGGTATCCCTCGCAAGTGCTCAACAAGCTCGGTGAGAGCGCACGTCTGACGGTCGTCGGCTCGCGTGGACACGGCCGCCTGCGAACCTTCCTGCTCGGCTCGATCAGCCACGAGGTGCTGCAGCGCCTGGCGTCGGTCACCGCCGTCGTGCGCTGATCCGCGCCATTACCCGAACGAGCTCGACGTCTTTCCGAAGGCGTCGAGCTTCGTCGTGAACCACGCGTCGTCACGCCAGTCGGCGTCACGGGCATGCTTCACGTCGTCCCAGATGCTGAACAGCAGCCGT
Source organism: Microbacterium sp. GW823-FHT02G05 (assembly GCF_058797175.1). Taxonomy (NCBI): domain Bacteria; kingdom Bacillati; phylum Actinomycetota; class Actinomycetes; order Micrococcales; family Microbacteriaceae; genus Microbacterium; species Microbacterium sp. GW823-FHT02G05. The sequence goes on along the minus strand of NZ_JBXAJK010000001.1, from coordinate 1,027,485 downwards.
CGCTGTTCCCATCCGGCGGCCAGGGGTGCGCGGGCGAGGTAGCGCGGCAGGAGGTCAAGCGCGGCCCCCGCGTCCGCGAGGTGGAAGACGTCGAGTTCGCGATGTGTGAAGCGGGCGCGGCCCGGGTCGATCACACCGACGAGCCGGTCGTCCGCGGCGAGGAAGTTGCCCGCGTGCGCATCGTCGTGGATGAACACCGGGGCGTCGTCGGCGAGCGGTGCGAGCAGGACGGGCACGTCGGCGACGAGCGCGAGGATCCGATGGCGCACGGTCTCGTCGAAGCGGTCAGCCGTGCGCAGCCAGTCGCTCAGCCGCGTGATGTCGGCGCGGTAGGCGCTCACGAAGTCCGGATGCTGCGCGCCGTCGAGATCCTCGAAGGTGCTGCCGCGCTGGGCGTGCCAGTAGGTCACAACGTCGATGATCTGCTCGGCGACAGCATCCAGGTTCTGAGCGTCCTCTGCGGGCTCACCGTCGATGTAGCTGAGCACGAGCGTCTCGTCCGCGCCGTCGAGGTCCATGCTGAGCAGCGCGGGCACGGCGATCTCGGCCGGGGTGTGCGCACGCAGCAGCGCGAGGGCACGCGACTCGGGTTCGGCGATGCCGCGACGGCGGAACCGCTTGACCATGTGCCGTGCGCCCGTCGCGGAGCGCACCTGATCGAGATCCGCGTAGAAGCCTTCGAAGGAGCGCTCGACAATCCCTGCAGTCATCCGCCTATCGAACCACGCCGACGGTCACCCCTGGCGCAGGATGAGCGCGGCCGCGCCGATCAGCGGGCCTTCTCCGCCCAGTCCCGCGCGCACGACCTGCACCCGCGCTGCGTAATCGAGGACCGCGTTCTCGACAAGAGCTGCGTGCACGAGGTCGACGTAGTCCTCGGACACGTGCGAGAAACCGCCACCGATCGCGACCATGTCGACGTCGACGAGCGTGACGGCGTCAGCGAGGGCCGCACCGACCGCCCGGGCCGAGCGCTCGATGGCCGCACGGGCGATCGGATCACCCGCAGCCGCATCCCGAGCGAGGTCTTCGCCGGTCTCGCCCGTCCAGCCCTGCGCCCGCGCCCAGGCGGCGCTCGCAGGCCCGGAGGCGGTGGGCTCCAGTCGCAACCCCTCGCCGCCGCGCATCTGACCGATGTGCCCGCCGTTGCCGGAGGCGCCGGGAGCGTAGCGACCGTCGTGGACGAATCCGCCGCCGATCCCGGTCGAGACGACCATCGAGAACGAGACCCGTGCATCACGGGTGGCGCCGAGCCACGATTCGGCGAGGGCGAGGCATCCGCCGTCGTGCGCGAAGACCGTGTGCACATCGCTGCCCCAGGAGGCGGATGCGGCGTCGCGCACGGTCTCTTCGAGAGGGAAGCCGCGCAGCTGCACCATGTTCACCGGGTGGATCGTGCCGGTGGTCTTGTCGATCGGCCCGGCGCTTCCTACGCCCGCGCCGAGGAGCGTGCCCCCGCGGGCGGCATCCGACGACAGCGCGTGGTCGACGACGGCGGCGATCGCGGCACGCATGTCGTCGGGAGTGGCGGTCGGTCCCGTCGCCCGGCGGCTGCGCGTGCCCTCGATGACGGCGCCCCGCTCGCTCACGAGCGCGGCTTCGATCTTGGTGCCACCGACGTCGATGGCGAGGGCGAAACGGGTCACGGGATCCTCCAGGCGCGCGTCCGCGGCACGTCTCCACGGAATCTTGAAAACGTTACCATCCCTCACGCAGAGCGAAAAGTGCAGCGCGGAAGCCGCCTTCTAGCGAGGCGAGATCTCGCCGGAGCCGCGGGCGACGAGCCGGGTTCCGAGTTCCACGTGCCGCGGCTGACCGGCCGTCCCCGCGATGCGCTCGAACAGCAGATCGACGGCCGCTTCACCGATCGCGATCGGATCCTGCGCGACCGTCGTCGTCGGTGGCGTCATGAGGTCCGCGAGTGCGAAGTCGTCGAAACCCACCAGCGCCGGTGCCTCACCGAGCGCCCGAAGTGCCTGCAGCACCGCGGTGGTCGTACGACTGTTCGTCGTGAAGAGCGCCGTCGGCGGAGCATCCGCGGCGAGAAGCGCTCGCAGCACGTCGACGCAGGCATCCACGTCGTCCTCGACGGCCACGACCAGTTCGGGATCCACCGGGATCTCCGCGGCGCGCAACCCCGCGCGGTACCCGGCCTGCCGCCGTTCCGAGGTGAACCGGCCGGACACATGCGCGATGCACGCGATCCGACGATGGCCCGCGGCGACGAGGTGCGCGACTGCCGCGGCCGCCCCCTCCTCGTTGCCGACCGTCACGAGGTCGGCGACGATTCCCCGAGGCGGTCGATCCACGAAGACGAACGGCGCACCGGCGCGCTGCTCCTGAGCGAGGAAGGCATAGTCGGCGTCCTCGTGCGCGACGAGGATCAGTCCGTCGAGCTGGCGGCTCAGCACACGCTGCAGCACCCGCACACCCTCGTCGGGGTCATCCGTGCCGGAGGCGACGAGCACGAGCATGTTCTGCGCCTGCGCGCGTCGCTCGATCGCGCCGACGAGGGTGGCATAGAACGGATCCGAGATCCGCGTCACCACGACGCCGATCGTGTGCGTGGCACCCGTGCGGAGTGTGCGCGCGAAGTCGTTGCGGCGAAAGCCGAGAGCAGCGATCGCATCTTCGACGGCCTGCGTCTTCTCGATGCTCACGCCCGGAGAGCCCGCGACGACTCGGGAGACGGTGGAGAGTCCGACGCCGGCGTGCGCCGCGACATCCTTCATCGTCGGACGGCCGGAGCGACCCGAGCCCTCCCCCGATCGCTGCGCCACGATTACTGCGGGGCGAGCCCGAGGTCGTCGAGGTCGATGGCTGCGTACCAGGTGAGTCCTGCGTCTTCGATCGCGGCCTGCGCGCCGGTCTTGCGGTCGACGATCACGGCGACGGCGACGACCTCTGCACCCTCGCGGCGCAGAGCCTCGACCGCCTTGAGTGCCGACTGGCCCGTCGTCGAGGTGTCTTCGAGCACGACGACGCGCTTGCCCTTGACGTCTGCGCCCTCGATCTGACGGCCACGGCCGTGATCCTTCGGCTCTTTGCGCACGACGAACGCGTCGAGCGGCTTGTCGAGGCCCGCGGACGCGTGCATGACGGCGTTCGCGATCGGGTCGGCGCCGAGCGTCAGACCGCCCACGGCGACGACGTCGAGGTCGGCGACGAGATCGTGCATGATGCGGCCGATCGCCGGAGCCGCCCGGTGGTCGAGGGTGAGCTTGCGCATGTCGACGTAGTACGTCGCCTTCTTGCCACTGGAGAGCGTGAAGTCACCGTGGAACACCGCCTCATCCTTGATGAGGGCGATGAGGGCCTGGCGGTCGGCTTCGAGTTCAGGGGTACGCGCGGTCACGGAATCAGTCTAGAGCGCGCCATCACGACGCCAGCGACGCTCCGGGGATCGCCGCGAGCAGTTCGCGGGTGTACGGATGCTGGGGCGCGTCGAAGATCCGCTCCGGCGTGCCACTCTCGACGATCACGCCGCGCTGCATGACGTGCACCTCGTCGGAGATCATCCGCACCACGGCGAGGTCGTGGCTGATGAAGAGGTAGCTGAGGCCGAGGCGCTTCTGCAGATCGCTGAGCAGATCGAGGATCTGCGCCTGCACGAGCACGTCGAGGGCCGACACGGCCTCATCGAGCACGACGAGCTCAGGCTCCAGAGCCAGGGCGCGCGCGATCGCGACACGCTGGCGCTGTCCGCCCGAGAGTTCATGCGGCAGACGCTCGGCCATCGCCGCAGGCAGTGCGACCTGCTCCAGCAGTTCGAGCACGCGGGCGTGACGCGTTGCCGCTGTGCCGACCTTATGCACCTTCAGGGGTTCGGCGATCGACTGCTCGACCGTGTAACGCGGGTCGAGCGAGGCGTAGGGGTTCTGGAAGACCGGCTGCACTCGACGGCGCAGGGCGAAGAGCTCCTTGCGGCGGAGCTTCGTCAGATCCAGTCCGTCGAACAGGATGGATCCGCTCGTGACGTCCTCAAGGCCGAGCACCATGTTCGCCGTCGTCGACTTGCCGGAACCGGACTCGCCCACGATCGAGACCGTGGTTCCCCGGCGGATCTCGAAGCTCACGCCGTCAACGGCGGTGAAGGTCTGCGGCTGGCCCGCCTTCGGCGAGCGCAGCGCGAACTCCTTGCGCAGGTCGCGGATCTCGACGAACGGCTGCCCCTCGGAGGCATCGGCGGGGCGCGCCTCGATCTCGCGCTGTGAGGCGAGGCTGGGGGCGGCGGCCAGCAGTTGTTTCGTGTACTCGTGCTGCGGGTTGCCGAGCACCTGCGCGGAGGTCCCCTCCTCGACGATCTTTCCGCGGAACATCACGACGATGCGGTCCGCGCGCTCTGCGGCGAGCGCGAGGTCGTGGGTGATGAGGAACACCGCCGTGCCGAGTTCCGTGGTGAGCGTGTCGAGCTGATCCAGGATGCGGCGCTGCACCGTGACGTCGAGCGCGGAGGTCGGCTCGTCGGCGATCAGAAGTCGCGGACGGCAGGCGAGCCCCATCGCGATGAGGACGCGCTGGCGCATGCCTCCGGAGAACTCGTGCGGGTACTGGCTGGCGCGCTGCGCGGCATCCGGGATTCCCACCATCTCCAGCAGTTCGACGACGCGGGCCTGCGTCGCCTCCCCCGACGTGTAGCCGTGCACTTCGAGGGCTTCGCCGATCTGCGTGCCGACGCGCATGAGCGGGTTGAGGTTCGACATCGGATCCTGCGGGACGAGGCCGATGCCGGCACCGCGCAGCGAGACGAGCGCGCTCTCCGGAAGCTCGGTCATCTCCTTGCCGTCGAAGCGGATGCTTCCGGCCGTGATCACACCGTTCTCCGGAAGCAGACGGTTCACGGCGGCCGCCGTCGTCGACTTCCCGGAACCGGATTCGCCGACGATGGCGACGGTCTCACCGGCGGCGACATCGATGTTGATGTCGCTGATCGCGGTGACGAGGTCGGCGCCGGTGCGGAACGCGACTGCCAGGCCGCGGATGCTCAGAACGGGCTCGGTGCTCATGATGGTGTCGTTCTTTCTTCGGTGGCGGTGCGTCCGCCGAGGAGTTCGGGAAGTGCGGTGTGCCAGAGCGTCTGGGTCGGCATGGGTTCGGGGGCGAGAAGTCTGTTGCTCAGGAGGACGGCGGTGGTGCGGAGGGCAGGGACGATGCCGAGAGCGCAGCCGGTGAATCCTGGATGCCACAGCGTCCGCTCTTCTCGACCGTCGATGACGACGTTCTCGGATCGCCACCCGATCGCTTGGCCGTCGTCGGGGCCGTCACGGAAGAACTCGGCGACGAGATCCGGATGCCAGAGGTCGGCGTTCTCGTCCGGTGCGGCGAGCGCGGAGCCGAGGTCGAGCAGGTCATCGACGGTGCTGAAGAGACCCGCGTGGCCGGCGATACCGCCGAAGGCGTGGAAGCAGTTGCCGTCGTTGGCGGCGCCGGTGATCTCGCTGTCGCGCCAGGCGAAGCCCGGATCGTCGATCAGGATCGGGTACGGGATGCCGGTGCGCGTCATCTGCTGTTCTGCGGCGTCGCCGATGGCGCTCGATGCCACCGGCGCGTCTGCGGGGCCGAATGCCGTGCGGGCCAGCCCGAGGGGCTCTGTGACGAGCGCCCGGATGGACTGGTCGAGCGGCGCCGCGGCCGCCTGCGCGACGACACGGCCCAGCAGCTGGAACCCGAGATCCGAGTAGTGCCTGCCCGCATCGAGGGCGTAGCGCGGCGGGAGCCCGGCGATCGTGGCGAAGGGGTCGGTGTCGGCGAAGTAGAGCGGCTGCCACTCCCAGAGCCCTGCGCGGTGCAGCAGCAGATGACGCACGGTCGCTTCGGGGGCGCACGGCGAATCCGGCAGGAACCGGGACACCGGATCGTCGAGGCGCAGCAGGCCGAGATGCACCAGGCGCAGCACGGCCGTGGTCGTTCCCACCACCTTCGTGACCGAGGCGAGGTCGAACGAGGTGTCGCGGGTGACGGCGACGCCGTCCGGGGTCGCCGAACCCCCGACGGCGACATCGCGCTCTGCAGAGGAGTCCACCCCGACGACAGCACCGAGGGGTGCGGCGGGGTGCGCGAGGACGGCGGCAAGGGCGGATGCTGCGCTCATGCGATCCTTCCTCTCGACAATGCCCGCACATCTGCGAGCACGACAGCCTCGGCGTCGGCGGCGAGCCCGGCGATCCCAAGCCCCGCGCCCGCCGGAAGGATGATCTCGTCCGCGTCGAAGGCGACGCCTCCGATCACGGGAGACGTGCGCAGCCACTGTGCCGCATCCAGATCGTGCACGACGTCCGGCGACAGGGCCGCGGCGAGATGTGCTGCCGCGGTCACGCCGACGTGCGCCTCCATCATGCAGCCGAAGATCACGCCGAGTCCGGCATCCTGAGCCGTCCGCGCCGCAGTCTGCGCTTCACGGAGTCCGCCGGTCTTGGCCAGCTTGATGTTGACGAGGGCAGCGGCGCCGCGATCGGCGATGGCGCGCACATCGCGCGCCGTGCGCACGGACTCGTCGGCCATGATCGGTGTCGACACCGCACCTGCGACCTGCGCGAGCGCGTCGAGGTCATGCGCTGCGACGGGCTGCTCCACGAACGCGAGAGCGAGTCCTGCGTCTTCACTCTCACGGATGACGCGGATGGCGGTGTCCGCGTCCCAGGCCTGATTGGCGTCGACGCGCAGCTCGATGCTCTCCCCGACCGCGGCGCGGATCGCGCGGAGCCCCGCCACTGTGTCGGTTCCCGCCGACGCTTTGACCTTCAGGCAGCGAAATCCGGCGGACACGTGCGCGGCCGCACGCTCGGCGAGTTCGGCGGGAGCCGCAGCCGAGAGCGTCATGTCGGTGCGGATGCGGCGCGGCGCAGCATCCGCCGCCGGGGACAGCGCCAGCGGCAACCCCTGCTGCTGGGCGTCCAGATCGAGCACAGCGCACTCCATGGCGCTGCGCGCCGCGGCGTTGCCCCAGACGGATGCCTGCAGCGCGTCGATGGTGGACGACTCGCGGGCGGACTGACCGAGGACCGCGTCACCCAGGGGTCCGCTCACTGCGGCAGCCACGCTCTCCGGGCTCTCCCCGGTGACGCGCCAGCTCGCTGCGGCCTCGCCCCATCCGATGAGGCCGTCGGCGTCGGTGGCCTCGACGAGCACGACGTCGATCTGATCAGCGCGGCGAACGTTCGTGATGAAGGGACGTGAGAGCGGCACCGGCACGCGCAGCACGCGAACGCGTTCGATGAGGCTCATGTCAGCTCCCGTCGCATCCGCTGCTCGAGCGCACCGAACTCGTCCTGCGTGCGGGTCGTGCCGTCTGCGACCCAGCCCTGCTTCTCGTAGAAGCCGATCGAGGGGGCGTTGGACGCGAAGACCCAGAGTCGTGCGTACGTCGACCCCGCGGCCGCCATCGCGTCGACCGCCGCGGTCAGGAGCTGCCGCCCGATTCCCCCGCCGTGGGTTCGCGGTGACACATAGAGCGAATGGACCGCGCCCTCCCCGTCGTCGCCGAGCGCATAGCGGGTCATGCCGACGATCTCACCCTCGCGAACTGCGACGAGCACGACCCCGACGGTGTCTGCGAGCACGCGACGCCACAGCGCCTCCGCGCGCTCATCCGTCATCTCGGTGATCGAGTGCTCCGGGAGGATTCCCTGATAGCTCTCCCGCCAGCATCCGAGGAACACGCCGAGCACCCCGGACAGATCGTCCGGGGTCGCTCGGCGCACCTCGAGCGTCATGATGCCGACGCCGCCTGCAGCGAGAGCGAGGTGACACCGGCGATGATCTCGGGCATCACGAGGGGGCCTGCGCCCGGAGTGATCGTGCCGAGGATGCGCGGCTCGCGCGCTCCGGTTCCCCCGGGAACGATCGCGGGGACGCCGTGCATCGTGCACCAGCCGATGAGCGCGAGAAGGATCGCTTCCTTGTCATCCGCCGGGGCGCCGAGCTCGTCGGCGAGGACGACCTCGGTGTCGGGGAGCGCGGCACGCAGCCCGTCGAGGATCAGCGGGTTCCGGCATCCGCCGCCGGAGACGGCGAGGAAGCTGATGCCCGCCGCCTGCACGTCGCGAGCGACCGTGCGCACCGTCAGCTCGGTGAGCGTGCGGATGGCATCCGCGACCGGAATCTCCCGGCCCTGCGCGGCGAGATGCGACTGCACGTAGGCCAGGTGGAAGTGCTCCTTGCCCGTGCTCTTCGGCGGGGTCAGCGCGTAGTACGGATCGGCCAGCATGGCCGACAGCAGCGCGTCGTCGACCGTCCCCGTGCGCGCGACGCGAGCATCCTCGTCATACCCCAGGTCGTTCAGACCGTGCTCGACGATCATCGCGTCGACCAGCGCGTTCGCAGGTCCCACGTCATAGGCATACAGACCCGCGTCGCTCACGACCGTCATGTTGGAGATGCCGCCCAGGTTCAGCGCGGCCGAGGTGCCCGTGCGGGCGCGCAGCAGCAGCTCATCGAGGAACGAGACCAGGGGTGCGCCGTGTCCGCCGACCGTGATGTCGCGGATGCGGATGTCGGAGACGACCGGCGCACCCACGCGCTCGGCGATCCACGCGGGCTGGCCGATCTGCAGGGTGCCCAGCGCATGCGCGCCCTCGACCCAGTGGTACACCGTCTGCCCGTGCGAGCACACCACGTCCACGCCGCCGACCTGAGCAGCCATGTCGGCCGCCACCTCGGCGAACGCCTGGCCGATCAGGGTGTCAAGCTCTGCGACCTCGGCGAGTGTCGTCTGCGCGGGCGGGAGCGCGGCGATCAGTCGCGCGCGCAGCTCCGGGGCGTAGGGGACGCTCGTCGCCGCGAGGACGGTGCCGCTGAGCTCGACGCCCTCGGATGCGAAGCCGGCGCTGGTCACGAAATCGATCACGGCCGCATCGATGCCATCGTGAGATGTTCCCGAGATGAGTCCCAGTACCCGCATCAGCTCTCCTCCAAGGCTGCGCGCAGTCGCCCGTCGGCGTCTGCGAGTCGAATCGTCGCGGCGGCGAGATCCTCGCCGCGCCGAATCATGATGGATGCGATCTTGACGTCGTAGTCAGCGCGCTCCAGAGCGTCGACCGCGGTCTCCCGATCGACGTCGGCGATCGTCTGCACCATGCGGATTGCCCGCTCGCGCAGCTTGTGGTTCGTCGCCTTGAGGTCGACCATGAGGTTGCCATAGGCCTTGCCCTGACGCACCATCGCGATCGTCGAGAACATGTTGAGCACCAGCTTCTGCGCGGTGCCTGACTTCAGACGCGTCGAGCCGGAGAGCACCTCGGGCCCGACCTCGACCTCGATGCCGTGCTCGGCCACATCACTCAGGATCACCCCGGTGTTGCAGGACAGTCCGACCGTCAGCGCACCGCGCTCGCGCGCACGGCGCACCGCCGCGACGACGTAGGGCGTGCGACCGCTGGACGCGATGCCGATCACGGTGTCCAGGGGTGTGATCCCGGCCTCGTCGATCGCCGCGGCGCCGGCATCCGCGTCGTCCTCCGCGCCCTCGACGGGCGTGACGATCGCGCCGGGTCCGCCCGCCATGATCGCGAAGACCAGGCCAGGCGGCGTGCTGAACGTCGGGGGGCACTCGGAGGCATCGAGGATGCCGATCCGGCCAGGGGTGCCCGCACCGACGTAGACGAGACGTCCGCCCTGCGACATCCGCTCGGCGGTCGCCTCGATCGCCGGCACGATCTGCGGCAGCGCGCGCTGCACGGCGGCGGGCACCGTGGCATCCGCCTCATTCATCGTCTGTGCGAGCTCGGCGACGCTCATCTGGTCGATCCGCGCGTAGCGGGGGTCGACAGACTCCGTCGCCAGAGCACCGAGGTTCTCGACGGTCATCGCTTCCCCCTGTTGCGGGGGTCGAGGCTGTCGCGCAGCCCGTCGCCCAGCAGGTTGAGGCCCACGACGAGGAGCACCACGATGACGCCAGGGGCGATCATGGTCCACGGCGCGATCGTCACGAGCGTGCGCGCTTCGAAGATCATCGAGCCGAGCGAGGGTGCCGGCGGCGGGGTGCCGAGCCCTAGGAAGCTCAGGGATGCCTCTGTCAGCACCGCCCACGACAGTGACAGCGTGACCTGCACGATGATGATCGAGGTGATGTTCGGCAGCACGTGGCGGAACATCGTCGCCATCCGGCTCTGACCCGTGCTCTTGGCGGCCTTGACGTACTCGACCTCACGCAGCGAGAGCACAGGACCGCGCGTCACGCGGATGAAGATCGGCACGTACACGATCGCGATGGCTACGGCGATCGTGAACCAGTTGCGATCGAACACCGATGCCAGCGACAGGGCCAGCAGCAGCGGGGGGAACGCGAACAGCACGTTCGTCACCGCGGTGATCGCGCCGTCCGAGACCCCGCGGTAGAAGCCGGCGATAAGACCGCAGACCGTTCCGACGACCGTCGCGAAGGCGACGGCGACGACCGAGATCAGCGCCGAGTTGGCCACACCCGCGGCCACACGGGAGAACACGTCGCGGCCGAACTGATCCGTGCCGAACCAGTGTGTGGCGCTCGGCGCCTGCAGACGCGACGGCGGATCCTGCGCCAGCGGGTCGAACGGGAGCAACCCGAACGCCGAGACGAGGCTGAGCAGCGCCAGCACGACGACGATGATGAGACCGGCCAGACCGCTGCGGCTGCGCAGAAGCAGGCGGACCCGCTCCATCGTGCGTCCGCCACCAGGGGCCAGTGTGGGAGTCTGCGAGATGTCAGTCATGCGGCACGCACCCGGGGATCGATGACCCGGTAGAGCAGGTCGGTGAGCAGGTTGACGATGACGAAGGCGAGCGCGATCACGAGCACCGTGCTCTGCACGAGCGCGTACTCCTTCTGCTGGATGCCGAGCAGCACCTGGCGGCCGATGCCGGGGAGCGAGAAGATCTGCTCCACGACCACGGCGCCACCCAGCAGGTAGCCGAACTGCAGACCCGTCATCGTGACGATCGGGACGAGCGCGTTGCCGAGCACGTGACGCAGCTGCAGGCGACGCGGCGGGACGCCCTTCGCACGGGCGGTGCGGATGAAGTCGTTCGCCCGGATCTCGAGGACCGCCGTGCGCGTCGTGCGCATGATGGGAGCGGCGATGCCGAAGCCGAGCACGAAGGACGGCAGCAGCATCTGCTGCAGGTTCAGCAGCGGGTTCTCGAAGAGGTAGGCGTAGCCCTGACCGTTCGGGTTGAAGCCGAACGACGAGGCGAGCACGGCGAGCAGCGCGGTGCCGAGGAGGAAGGCGGGGATCGACAGGCCCGCAAGTCCGACGACCTGCCCTGCACCATCGCGGAAGGAGTCCGGCTTCGACGCCGAGAGCATGCCGAGCGGAATGCCGATGACCAGCGCGATCACGATCGAGAAGATCGCGAGTTCCAGCGTCACGGGGAGCGCGTCGGCGGTGAGTTCCAGCACGCTCATCTGCGCTCGCGAGGAGTAGCCGAGGTTGCCGGTGAAGATGTTGCCCAGCCACGAGAAGAACTGCACGAAGAGCGGCTGGTCCAGGCCGTAGTAGGCCTCCAGCGCCGCGCGCTGTGCCGGAGTCAGGGCGGCCGCCTCGGTGCCGAGGCCCGCACTGATCTGGTCTCCGGGGATCGCCCGGAGCATCAGGAAGACGAAGACGGCGACGCCGAGGAGCGTGCCGAGTGCTGCGAGGATGCGGCGCAGCACGCTGTTGCGGAGGATCTGTCTGAACATGCGCGTGGGTGGTTGCCTGTCGTTGGGAGGGGCGGCGCGGGCCGATGCCCGCGCCGCCCCTGAGGTACTACTTGATGGAGGTCGTCCGCAGGAACTGCAGCGAGCCGTTCGCCATCGGGACGTACCCGTCGACGGTGGATGCTGTTGCCGTGTAGGTGTAGCTGGTGAACAGCCAGATCCAGGCGGCGTTGTCCTCGAGGTTCTCCGAGATCTCGGCGTAGATCTTCTTGCGCTCGGCCGGGTCAGACGACTCGCGGCCCTGTTCGAAGAGCGCGTCCAGCTCGGGCGAGGAGTAGCCGGCGACCTTGTTCAGGTTGCCCGTGCTCGTGAAGTAGCGACCGTACATGCCATCGGGGTCGGGACGTCCGCCGTTGAGCGCGACAGCAGCTTCGAAGTCGGCAGCGATCCAGCGGTCGACGAACGCACCCGACTCGAGAACCTCGAGCTCGAGGTTGATCTTCGCGTCGGCGAGCTGTGCCTTCAGGTTCTGCGCCTCGTTGACCGAGGTCGCGTACTCACCCTGCGAGACGATCGCGTTGATCGTGACGCCGTCGGCCATACCGGCCTTCTTCAGGTACTCGGCGGCCTTGTCGAGGTCGCGCTTCGCGCACGGGCGCGCGTCGGGGTCGGACTTGTACGCCGGCGAGGTGATCGGACCGGTGACTTCACCCTCTCCGAGAGCAGCCGTGTCGAGGACTTCCTGGCGATCGATCGCGCACTGCATCGCGAGGCGCACGTTCACGTCGGCCAGCGCACCGCCGCGTGCGGCGTTGAGCTGCAGGGCGTGGTAGCTCAGCTGCGGGGTGGTCGCGACGGTGACGTTCGCGCCCTCAGCGGTCTGCGCGACCAGCGGGTCGTTGAAGACGGCGAACTGCACGTTGCCGGACTGCATGGCAGAGACGATCGACGACTCATCCGGGATCACGCGGAACTCGACCGTGTCCAGAAGCGCGGTGTCGCCCCAGTACTCGTCGTTCTTGGCGAGCGTGATCGACTGGCTGGGCTTGCGGGCGTCGAGGACGAACGGACCGGTGCCGTTCGGGGTCGTGTTCAGCGCCTCCTCGGTGTCGTCCGACGACAGCATCGCCATGTTGATGACGGCGAGGTTGGCCGGCAGCGCAGCATCCGGGGCCTTGAGGGTCAGGGTCACGGTGTGCTCGTCGGTCGCCTCGACCGAGGCGACGGATGCCAGGGAGCTGCGCGCGACGGCTGCGGTGGCCTCTGTGGCGATCGCGTCGAGCGAGAACTTCACATCCTCCGCGCCGAACGTGCTGCCGTCAGCGAAGGTGACACCCTTACGCAGGGTGAAGGTGACGGTCAGGCCGTCCTCGGAGACATCCCAGGACTCTGCGAGGCCGGGGACGACGTTGAGGTCGGCATCGAACTCGGTCAGGGTGCCGTACAGGTTCTGCAGGACGTTGACGGCCTGGAACTGCGTGGCCTTCCACGGGAACAGGGTGTCCGGGTCGCTGGTGACGCCGATGACGAGGTCGCCGCCGGCGGCTGCGGTCTCGGTGGCATCGGGAGTCGACGTCGGCGTCGTGCATCCCGTGAGGACGAGCGCCAAAGCGATGCCCGTCGCGGTCATGGCGCCGTATGACGCCCGCCGTGCTGTGCTCATTGCTGTTTTCCTCCAGGCTTGTGGATGCATCGCATCGGCGCCGGGTCGGCTACTGCCATGTCGCCAGCGAACATCATTGGTCTTGGTAAGTACCAAAAGTACACGAATTCTCTGTTGCGTGTACCAAATGTTCCCCTAGTGTGATCTTTAGTGATCGGAGACGCCATGCCCCCAGAAGTCGTTCGCGAGGAAGCCAACGCCATCCCCGTGCTCGTGCGCATGCGCGCCATCCGCCCCGAGCTGCGCCCCAGCGAACAGCGCATCGCGGATCTCTTCCTGGGTTCGCCCGCTGAGACCGCCGGCTTCGCCGTCGCCGAGCTCGCACATCGCGCCGACACGTCCACGACTTCTGTCGTGCGCTTCTGCAAGCGGCTGGGCTACGACCATGTGCGCGAACTGCGCAACGCCGTGCTCCGCGACGTCGAACGAGAGACCTTCGACACCGCATCCCTTCCGGATGTCTCGGGCGACATCGATCGCAACGACACGCTCACCGACATCGTGGCCAAGGTGTCCCTCGCGGAGACCCTCTCTCTCGCCGATACGGCCAAGGTCCTCGACACGGAGTCTCTGCGCGCATCCGTCGACGCCGTCTCCACCTCCACGCGGGTGGACATCTTCGGTGTCGGCGCGAGCTCGATCGTGGGCCTCGACCTGCAGCGGAAGCTCACCCGCATCGGTCGCACAGCCCTGGACTGGTCAGACCCGCACGCCGCCTGGACCTCCGCCGCGACCCTGCGCCCCGGAAATGTCGCGATCGCCGTCTCGCACAGCGGTGCGACGAGCGACACGATCGAGTTCCTGCGCATCGCACGCCACTCGGGCGCGACGACGATCGCGATCACCAACCACGCAGGGGCGCCTCTCGCCCGCGAAGCCGACATCGTACTAACGACCGCTGCCCGCGAGACCGGCTTCCGCTCGGGCGCGCTCGGCAGCCGTATCGCACAGCTCATGGTCGTCGACTGCATGTTCATCGGCGTCGCACAGTCCAGCTACGACCGCTCGATGGAAGCGCTGCGGAACACCTACGTCGCGGTGCACCGCGCCGTCGACGGTCGGCCCTGATGCTCGACACACGACTGCGGACGGGGCTGTTCGCCGCGTTCGCAAGCCTGGGAGTCACCGCCGCGTTCATCCCCGCGATGCTTCCTGCCGCAGAGCGTGCGATCGACGGCGAACTGAGTGCCGCCGTGCCCGCACTCTTCGGCGGGTTGCTGATCGGAGTGCTGCTCTCTGGGCCGCTGCTCATGCGGTTCCCCCCGCGTGTGACGCTGATCCTGGGCAGCGTGCTGCAGGCGCTGGCGATCGCATCCGCGCCCTGGGCGGGCACCGCGGCGGTGTTCCTCGTCGCCGCGGCGATCGCGGGGCTCGGATTCGGACTCGTCGAGGCTGCCGGCGCGGTGAGCGCCAAAAGCGTCAGCACCGGCAGCGCGACCGGCATCCTCAGCGCTCTGCTCGGCACGGTCGCCGTCTGCGCGGCGGTCACCCCCCTGCTCGTCGCACTGGGAGCATCGATGCTGCCGGTATTGAGCCTGCTCGCGCTCGTGCCCCTCGCGACCGCTGTCCTGCTCGCCCGGCGCTCCGAACCGGCGCACTCAGCGCCTGCCACGACCGACGACGCCCCGGCGCGTCGTGACCTTCGTGCCCTGATCGTCCTGATCCCCTTCGCCGTGGCCCTTCCCCTCTACGTCGGCGTGGAGACCGTCCTCTCGGGCTGGTCGGCCACGATCCCCGAACGTGCGCTCGCGCTGGATCCGGCCCTTGCCGCGCTCGGCACCTCCGTCTTCTGGGGACTCATGGCGGTCGGCCGGTTCACCGCGGCCGGCCTGCGCCGCCTCGACGTCAGTCCGGTCGTGATCCTCGCCAGCTGCACCGCGGGTGCCGCTGTGCTGCTGGCCACGGCTGGACTGCTCATCGAGACCGCGCCAGTGTTCGCCCTGCTCGCGATCGCGGTCGTCATCGTGCTGTTCGCTCCGAGCTACGGCCTCATCGTCGGCGTCGCCCTCGATCGTCTGGATCCTGCGAACAGCGCCGCCGCGACCGGTGCGCTCGTCGCGTGCGGTGCCGTCGGCGGCACCTTCGTGCCATCGCTCGTGCTCCTGGTCGGCGACAGCCCCGCGTCGAGCGCGACGTTCCTGCTGTCTGCGGCGCTCTGCGCCGCCGTCCCCGTCCTCGTGCTGGTCGGGGCACGAGCCCGGCGCGCGACATCGCATCACTCGTCTCCTCCGCACGTCGTGGCCTAACGTAGGCCGCAGGAGGAATCACATGTTCTCGTTCGACCCCTATGCCGAGCTCGCCGCGCTGCGCCCGATGGCCCCCCTGCCGCTCACGAGCCCCGATTTCACAGATGGCGGCCCGTTGCCGTTGTCGGCGTGGGCCGAAGGCCGCGGCGGCGCGGATCGCTCCCCCGCACTGGCCTGGGGCGAGCCGCCGGTGGGCGCGCGCAGCTTCGCCGTCTCGTGCTTCGATCCGGATGCTCCGACCGGATCCGGATACTGGCATTGGGCCGTCTACAACCTCCCCGCCGATATCCGCAGTCTGGCCGCCGGCGTCGGCTCGGGCGACCAGGGCGCGCTGCCGCTGGGTGCGCTCACACTTCCCAACGAGGCGCGTACCGAGCGCTACATCGGTGCCGCCCCGCCCGCGGGGACGGGCGTGCACCGCTACTTCTTCGTGGTGGATGCGCTCGACATCGACCACCTGGAGATCCCCGCAGGATCGACCCCGGCAATCCTCGGCTTCAACCGGCACTTCCACACGCTCGCCCGGGGCGTGCTGATCGGCACCGCGGATCCGACGGAGCACTGAGCGCAGCATCCACACCCCCTATGCGGGGACGGATGGCGGGAGCCTGCAGCATCCGCACCCCCGGCCCGGCTGTTTCTCCCGCCACCCGGTATTTCTCCCGCCATCCGTCCCCCGGGCACCCATGTTGGTCTGGCCAGCCGCCGGCATCGGACGGTCCGGCGATGTCCGGCCCCCGCCGTAGGCTGGGGGCATGCGCTTGGCCACCTGGAACGTCAACTCCATCCGCACCCGTGTTCGTCGCACGGTCGAGTTCGCGGTTCGCGAGAACATCGATGTGCTCGCGATGCAAGAGATCAAGTGCAAGCCCGAGCAGTTCCCGTACGCGCCCTTCGAAGAGGCGGGCTACCACGTCGAGGTGCACGGACTGAACCAGTGGAATGGCGTCGCGATCGCGAGCCGCGAGCCCATGACCGATGTCGAGACGGGTTTCGCAGGAATGCCGGGCTTCGCGAAGGGGCATGAAGGTCCGGATGCTCCGCTGGAGGCCCGCGCGCTGGGTGCCACGATCAACGGCGTGCGCGTCTGGAGCCTGTATGTGCCGAACGGCCGCTCGCTCGACGACCCGCACTACCAGTACAAGCTGCACTGGTTGGAGGCGCTGCGCACGGCGACCGAGGCAGAGCTCAGGACGAAGCCTGATCTCCCGCTGGCGCTCGTCGGTGACTTCAACATCATCCCGTTCGATGACGACAACGGCGATCCGGCCATCGTGAAGGGCCGCTCGACCCACGTCTCCGAGCCAGAGCGCGCCGCATTCTTCGCGTTCGAGGGCGCGGGCCTCACCGATGTCGTGCGTCCACTGCTTCCCACCGGCTACACGTACTGGGACTATCAGCAGCTCAAGTTCCCCCGCAACGAGGGCATCCGCATCGACTTCGTGCTCGGCTCCCGTGCGTTGGCCGACGCAGTGACGGGCGCATCGATCCACCGCGATGAGCGCAAGGGCGAGCAGCCCAGCGACCACGTGCCCGTCGTCGTCGATCTCGACCTGCGAAGCGACGAAGACGACGATGACATGCCGATGATCTTCGCGTGAGCACGCCTCAGATTCCGGAGGCGACGGAGCCACGCGTCCGCCTGATCGCGACCGACCTCGACGGAACGCTGCTGGCCTCCGACGCGCAGGTCTCAGCACGCACCCGTGCCGCGCTCGACGCGGCCCGTGCCGCCGGAATCCAGGTGGTGCCCGTGACCGCGCGTCAGCCGATCGGGTTGCGGGCGGTCGCGGCCGGTGCAGGTTTCGACGCATGGGCACTCTGCAGCAACGGATCCTTCGGCATCCACCTCACGACCAATGAGATGCTCTTCGCCGACGAACTCGATTCCGCGACGCTGCGCACGGTCGCCGAGGCGCTGAGCGCGAGCATCCCTGGCCTGCTGTTCGCCAGCGTCCGTGAGGGCGGCGAGGCCTTCGTCGCCCAGCACGGTTACGCGGCGATCGCGCAGCTGAACGACCACAAACGCGATCCGCAGACGATGGGCGGCGTACCGCTCGATCAGGTGCTGGATGCACCGACGCTCAAGCTCGTCGTCCGGCATCCCGAACTCGCCCCTCCGCTCATCTACGAATCCCTGCAGGCGCTCGGACTCACCGGCTTCGCGGCGACTCTCTCCGGCGCCCCGTTCGTCGAAGTCATGGCCGAGGGCGTCAGCAAGGCCACCGGTCTCGCCCAGCTCTGCGCCCATCTCGGTATCGCGCAGCATGAGGTGCTCGCGTTCGGCGACGCCCTGAACGACGTCGAGATGCTGCAGTGGGCGGGGCATGGCGTCGCGGTCGCGAACGCCGAGGCATCCGCGAAGGACGCGGCGGACGAGATTACCGCATCGAACGACGATGACGGGGTCGCTCAGGTGATCGAGCGGATGCTGCGCCTGCGCTGACCCCTACTCCCCCATCGTCCCGGTCTGTGGGATCCCCGGTTCGGGGGCGTATCGCAGCAGCACCGCGCCGCGATCCGACACCACCGGCGGTGTCGTGAGGCGCAGATTGGCGGGAGCGGCACCCGTGGGGAACACCTTCTTGCCCGTGCCGAGCACGATCGGGTAGACCCACATGCGCAGTTCGTCGTAGAGCCGTTCGGCCAGCAGAGTCTGCACGAAGTCGACGCTGCCGATGACGTTCACCTGGCGGTGGCGGGTGCGCAGCTGTGCGATCTCCGCCGTGAGGTTGTCCCCGATGCGACTCGAGCCCTCCCACTCCAGCGGGTACCCCGGGTCGCGGGTGGCGACGTACTTCGGGATCCGGTTGAAGAGCTGCCCGATCGCCCCTTCCGGCCCGGTCGTGTGGTGCGGCCAGTATCCGGCGAAGATGTCGTACGTGCGTCGGCCGAGCAGCAGCCCGTCCATGTCACGCATGGCCTCATCGACGCCGGTGCCGACCGCCTCGTCGATCAGCGGAGCCTGCCATCCGCCGAAGGGAAAGTCGCCCGAGGGGTCTTCCTCCGGGCCTCCCGGCGCCTGCGCGACGCCGTCGAGGGTCGTGAACAGATCGATGACGATGCGTCCTGCCGCGCTCATGATCGAGGTTCTCGCCGCAACCTCAGGCTGCGCCGAGCCCGTCCTGGTCGTTCAGGTACGCCTCGGGTCCCTGCTCGGCGGCCTCTTCGCTCATGTAGACGAACTCGAGCACGTTGCCGTCGGGGTCTTCCAGATCGCGCGAGTACATGAAGCCGTAGTCGGTGGCCGGGCGCGGTTCGGTGCCACCGGCGGCGAGCCCCGCGGCCACGATCGCGTCGACATCGTCGCGAGAATCGCGGGAGAGGGCGACAAGCACCTGCACGTCGTCCTTGGGTTCAATGAGCCGCTTGTCGGTGAACGTGGTGAAGAAGTCGCGCGTCAGCATCATGAAGTAGACGTCGTCGCTCCACACGACGCTCGCGGCGTTCTCATCGGTGAAGAGCGGATTGATCTCGCATCCAAGAGCGACGTAGAACGCCTTGGAGCGTTCGAGATCGGCGGTGGGCAGATTGACGAAGACCTTGGTCATGGTGACTCCTTCGGCGCGGCATCGCACACGAGGTTTCGGCGCGACACGGCGATGCTCGCAAACCGCATCCGCATCGTCAAGCCCCACTTCGTCCCGCAGCGCGGGCGCGGCAGATCCCCCTTGTGACGGATGCTGCGCGCCGTGCCCTGCCCGTACGGTGGAAACATGTCCCTTTCGTCTGCGCCTCTCGTGCCGCGCATCCCGACCCCGCGGGATCACCGCCTGGATGGCATCCTCGCGGGAGTGGTGTTCGTCGGTGCGGTGCTCAGTGCCGGGCTCAGCTCCATCGCGGAGGTGTACGGCGATGAGCAGGGGCCGCTGTGGGCGGCTCCGATCTATGCCCTCGCGATCTCGGCGCCGCTCGCGGTGCGCCGCCGGTGGCCGGCGATCGTCGCCGTCGTTGTCGCTGCGGCGTACTTCGCCGCGGTCACGCTGCGCATTCCCGAGATCTATGTGGGCAACATCGCCATGTTCATCGGTCTGTACACAGCGGGCGCCTGGATGAACGACCGGATGCGCGCGATGCTCGTGCGCGTCGCGATCATCGTGGGGATGTTCATCTGGCTCATCGTCACGATGTTCCGTGACGCGCTCATCAACGCGGATGAGATGGACATCGCCGCGGGGCTGTTCTCGCCCTACATCGCGTTCATGCTGATCAACGTCCTGACGAACGTGCTCTACTTCGGCGGCGCCTACTACTTCGGCGAGCGCAGTTGGGCGTCCGCGCAGCAGCGTGCGGTTCTGGAGCAGCGCACCGCCGATCTGGAGCGCGAGCGCGAGCTGACGGCAGCACAGGCGGTCGCTCTCGATCGGGTGCGCATCGCACGCGAACTGCACGATGTGGTCGCGCATCACGTCTCGGTGATGGGTGTGCAGGCAGGTGCTGCGCGGATGGTGCTGGATCAGGATCCTGAGGAGACGAGGCGCATTCTCCGGGGCGTGGAGGATTCGGCACGAACCGCGATCGGTGAGCTGCGGCATCTGCTCGAGACCTTGCGCACTCCGGACACCGAGACTGACGAAGCAGGGTCGACGGTGAGCCTGGATGACATCCCAGATCTGATCGCCGCCTCCGAGCAGGCGGGGCTCCCGACGAGTTACACCGTCGTCGGTGACCCTACGCCGATCCCCTCCCTGACTGCGGTGAACCTCTACCGCATCGCGCAGGAGTCGCTGACGAATGCGCGGCGCCACGCCGGGCCCCATGCGTCTGCGGATGTGCGGGTGCGATTCGGTGGGGATGATGTCGAGCTGGAGGTCGTGAACACGGGACGGCGGGTGACAGTGCTGCGCCCCGGCCTGGGGCTCGTCGGCATGCGTGAGCGCGCTCTGGCATCCGGAGGCACGATCGAGCTGACGCCGCGCGAGCACGGCGGCTTCCGGGTGCGGGCGACGGTTCCGCTGCGCGATGACACGGCGTCGAATGCCCTGACCCCGACCTCCGCCGCGACAGGATCCGCCTCATGAACCTTCGTGTTCTGCTTGTCGACGATCACGCGATGCTGCGCGCCGGTTTCCGCACGATCATCGATTCCCAGCCCGACATGACGGTGATCGGTGAGGCTGCCACCGGCGCGGAGGCGGTGGCCGCCGCATCCGCTCTGCAGCCGGACGTCATCACGATGGACGTGCAGATGCCCGACATGGACGGCATCGAGGCGACCCGCCGCATCGTCGCGGATGCGAACGTCACCGCGGCGATCGCGATCGTGACGACCTTCGATCACGATGACTATCTGTTCTCCGCGCTCGACGCCGGTGCCAGCGGATTCCTCCTGAAGAACGCGACGCCGGAGGAGCTTGTCACGGCCGTACGCGCACTCGGCGCTGGCGACGGTATCCTCGCCCCCGAGGTCACCCGACGCGTGCTGCAGCGTTTCACTGCACCGGTGGGGACGCCGATGGCAGGCGCGGTCCGCACGGCATCCGGCTCCCTTTCTCCGGTGCTCGCAGAGCCCCTGACCGAGCGGGAAGCCGAGGTGCTGCGGCTCATGGCGGAGGCACGGAGCAACGCCGAGATCGCGGCTGCCCTCTTCATCGGTGAGGCAACGGTGAAGACGCATGTGTCCCGCGTGCTGCAGAAGCTCGGAGCCCGCGACCGCGTGCAGGCCATCGTGCTCGCCCTGCGACACGGCATCGCCTGAACGATTCCCACTCGGCGTCGGCGATCCCCTCTGCACCTGGCCCCTTCGCCAGAGCGCCCCGCGTGTCAACCCCGTCGTGCACTCGAGCGTCCCCGCATAGCGTGGCTGCGGCCGCCTGACCAGTGGGAAACGATAAGGAGAGCAGGAATGTCTGAGACCACACCTCCGCCCGAAGACGACGAGATGACTCGCGCCGAGAAGCGTCGCGATCAGCTCACCACGGCGCCGAAAGCCACCGAGGAGGATGCAGCTGCGCGGATCACCGTCAGCAGGCATGACGGCAACACTCGCGTCGACATCGCACCCGACGCCGAGGTGCGTCCCGGCCCTGGCCCTGGCGCGCCAGGTGCCGATGAGGACGCCATCACCCGGTGAAAACGGCGGATGCCCCGAAGATCGTGTCTTCGGGGCATCCGCCGTGTGCTGTTCGGGCTGAATCAGACCAGCTGCAGAGCCGCGTGCGAGCGCGAGATGTGCAGGTTGAAGGCCTCCAGCCATGCCGTGAGGAACTCTGCGGTTCCGGCGTTGGTGACGTCGCCGTCCTCGGTGATGAGGCCGGGGGTGATGTGGATGAAGCCCTCGGGCTGACCCATCGTCAGTGCGTTGTAGTGACCGAGGATCGCACGCAGGTGCTGCTGCGCAGCCGCCGTGCCGACGCCGCCGATCGAGCCGCCGATGACCGCAACGGGCTTCTCGTTGAACGAGCCCTGGCCCCAGGGGCGTGCCGACCAGTCGAGGGCGTTCTTGAGGACACCCGGGATCGAGCGGCTGTACTCGGGGGTGATGATGAGGACACCGTCGACATCGGCGATGGCCTGCTTGAAGTCGCGGGCGACCTGCGGGTAGTCGGCGTCCTGGTCGGGCGAGTAGAAGCCGAGGTCCTTGATCGGGATCTCGACGAGCGTCGTGCCCTCTGGTGCGAGCTTCTCCAGCGCGGTGGCGAGGCTGCGGTTGATGGAGGTGCTGGAGATGCTGCCGACGATGTAGCCGATGGTGCGAGTCACAGAGAATCCTTTGTGCGTCTGAGGTGGTGCGTACGAAGAAGAGAACACACGCGTCGGGCAACTCTATTCCAATGAATGCAAAAAACTTCTGAGAGCGGATACCTCGCGGAGACCGCGAGCGACGCTAGCCTCGAAGCATCCGCCTACCGCGAGGTCTCGATGACGAACTCTTCTGCGCCGACCATCGCACCCCTGTCGCGCCCGATCATCGCGGGGGTGGTGACCGCGCTCGTCGGGTTCACCAGCTCGTTCGCGGTCGTGCTCACCGGACTCGCCGCCGTCGGGGCAACCCCGGGCCAGGCCGCCAGCGGCCTGCTCGCGCTGAGCCTCACGATGGGCATCGCCTGCATCGTGCTCGCCACGCGCTACCGGATGCCGATCACGGTCGCCTGGTCGACGCCGGGCGCCGCGCTCCTCGCCGCCACGGGCGTCGTCGAGGGCGGGTGGCCCGCCGCCGTCGGCGCCTTCTTCGTCGTGGCGGCGCTCATTCTGCTCACCGCACTCGTGCCGCAGATCGGCGCGCTGATCGCGTCCATCCCCGCGTCGATCGCCCAGGCCATGCTCGCCGGGGTGCTGCTGCCGCTCTGTCTCGCGCCGGTCACCGGGCTCGCGCTGAACCCCTGGGGTGTCGCGCCGGTCGCGATCACCTGGCTGATCTTCGCGCGCCTCGCGCCACGTTGGGCGGTGCCGTTGGCGTTCGTCGCCGCGACCGTCGTCGTCATCATCGGCGTCGTCACCTCCGGCAAGACGGTCGATCCCGCCCTCCTCATCCCGCAACTCGAGTGGACGGCACCCACTTTCACGCTGGGTGCCGTGATCGGCATCGCCCTGCCGCTGTTCGTCGTGACGATGGCGTCGCAGAACGTCCCGGGCATCGCGATCATGCGCAGCTTCGGATACGAGGTGCCGTGGCGTCCGGCGATGCTGGTGACGGGCCTGGGCACTGCCGCGGGCGCCGCCGCCGGAGGTCACGCGATCAATCTTGCGGCGATCAGCGCAGCGCTGGCCGCAGCCCCCGAGGCGGATCCCGACCCGAGGCGGCGGTGGGTCGCCGGGCTCTCCACGGGGGTCTCCTACGTTCTGCTCGGCGGATGCGCGGCCGCCTTCGCCGCACTCGTCCTGCTCGCACCGCCCGCCGTCATCCCGGCGGTCGCCGGCATCGCCCTGTTCGCCGCGTTCGGCTCATCCGTGCAGCAGGCGATCGACGACCCCGGCGAGCGCATCCCCGCCGTGGTGACGTTCCTGGTGGCCGCCTCCGGTGTCGCGGTCCTCGGCATCAGCGCGGCATTCTGGGCGATCGTGGCCGGGCTGCTCGTGCGGGGCGTCCTGCATCTCGGGCGACGCTGACCCCGTCAAGGGCGACGACTCCACCGCAGGGATGACCCATGAGAATCCGCCGCGCGGGGGATGTCCGCCGCCCGGCGGATTCGTACCGTGGAGGTATGACAACAGGGCAGCTGAACCTCTCCGGCATCACCAAGAGCTACGGCTCGCGGCGCGTGCTCGATGACATCACCTTCCCGGTCGCTCCTGGCCGCCTGACGGGCTTCGTCGGCGGCAACGGCGCCGGCAAGACCACGACCATGCGCATCATCCTGGGCGTGCTGTCCGCCGACGGCGGCAGCGTCACGCTGAACGGCCAGGAGATCACGGCCGCCGACCGCCGTCGCTTCGGCTACATGCCGGAAGAGCGCGGGCTGTACCCGAAGATGAAGGTGCTCGAGCAGGTCGCCTATCTGGCACGCCTCCACGGCTTCTCGAAGGCGGATGCCACGGCGCGCGCGACCGCGCTGCTGACCGAGCTCGGCCTGGGTGAGCGTCTGGACTCGCTGATCGAGTCGCTGTCGCTGGGAAACCAGCAGCGCGCACAGATCGCTGCGGCGCTCGTGCACGACCCGGAGGTGCTCATCCTCGATGAGCCGTTCTCGGGCCTCGACCCTCTGGCCGTCGATGTCGTTGCCGGCGTCCTGCAGGCGCGCGCCGCGCAGGGTGTGTCCATAATGTTCTCCTCGCACCAGCTCGATGTCGTCGAGCGCCTCTGCGACGATCTGGTCATCATCGCCGGCGGCACGATCCGCGCATCGGGGTCGCGTGATGCGCTCCGCGCGCAGTACTCGGCGCCCCGCTATGAACTCGTCTCTGCCGGAGACGCGGGCTGGCTGCGCGCTGAGCCCGGCGTCACCGTCGTCGACTTCGAGGGTGGCTCGGCCGTCTTCGACGTCGACAGCCCCGACACCGCTCAGCGCGTACTGCGCTCCGCGGTCGACCGCGGCGGAGTGAACAGCTTCGCCCCGCAGCATCCGACTCTTGCCCAGATCTTCAAGGAGGTCATCCAGTGAGCACCCCCACCCGCACTCCGGTGCGCGAGACGTCCGCGGTCTGGCTGGTCGCCGAGCGCGAGATCGGCTCGAAGCTGCGCAGCAAGGCGTTCATGATCTCGACCGGGATCATGATGCTGATCGCCCTCGCCGGCGTGCTCTTCGGCGGTTTCACCGCGAAGAACCCCGACCCGACGGCGATCGCCGTGACCTCCGAGACCGTCGCTGTCGCCGAGGCGATGCAGAACACGAAGATCACCGAGGTCGCGGATGCTGCCGCTGCCGAAGAACTGGTGCGCAACGGCGACGTGAGCGTGGCGATCGTTCCGAGCGATGACCCGACCTTCGGGTACAGCGCCGTCTTCCTCGATGGCGTCTCCAACTCGCTGCTCATGCAGCTCGCGAAGGTCCCGTCGGTCGACATTCTCGAGCCGGCGACGACCGATGGGATGCTGCGCTACTTCATCGCCATCGCCTTCGGCATCGTCTTCCTCATCGCCGCATCGACGTTCGGCGGCACGATCGCGCAGAGCGTCGTCGAAGAGAAGCAGACGCGCGTCGTCGAGCTGCTGATCTCGGCCATCCCCGCCCGTACGCTCCTGGCCGGCAAGGTGCTCGGCAACACGGTGCTCGCGATGGGGCAGATCCTGCTGCTCGCCGCCATCGCCGTCGTCGGGCTCTCGGTGACCGGGCAGAGCGAGGTGCTGTCGTTCCTCGGCGCACCGATCCTGTGGTTCGCCGTGTTCTTCCTCTTCGGATTCATCCTGCTGGCGTCGCTGTTCGCCGCCGCCGCCGCGATGGTCTCGCGCCAGGAGGACATCGGATCGACGACCATGCCGATCACGATGCTCGTGATGCTGCCGTACTTCCTCGTCATCTTCTTCAACGACAACCCGCTGGTCATGACGATCCTGTCGTACGTGCCCTTCTCGGCGCCCGTCGGCATGCCGATGCGCCTGTTCGTCGGCGAAGCGCAGTGGTGGGAGCCGCTCGTCTCGCTCGCGATCCTGCTCGTCAGCTGCGGCGTAGCGATCGCGATCGGCGCGAAGATCTACGAGAACTCGCTGCTGCGCATGGGCAGCCGTGTGAAGCTCAAGGAGGCCCTGCGGGGCTGAGACACCGCTGGGACAGCGCCCGTCAGGTCTTCGGACCTGACGGGCGCTTTGTGTTCCCGAGCTTCTGAGCGGCCCCAGAAAGACGGCACTTCCGGTCGCCGAGGCCGCGTTGCTGGGACCGCTCACGGCCGGCGCTCCCAGCGGTCTCAGAAACTCTGCCGCCATGTGACGTAGCGCCTGTATTGCTGGGACCAGTGCGACGGGTGGACGGGCCGACGGGGCTGGACGCGTAGAGCGGAGCTATTTCCGTGACGAACGCGAGGGCAGGGCGCCGGCGAGAAGCAGCGCGACGATCCCCGCGACCGGGGCGATGAGGAGCCCGGCACGGAGCGACTCATTGTCGGCGATGAAACCGACGAACGGTGGCGACAGCAGGAATCCGAGGCGCAGCAGCCACGAGACGATCGTGAGGCCGACGCCGGGCCGAAGGCCGGGCAGCTCGTCGGCCGCGTGCATCGCCGCCGGGATCAGGGTCGCGATGCCGAAACCGACGACCGCGAAACCGGCGATCGTGCCGGGGATCGATGGGAAGGCGAGTGCGAGTCCCATCCCGACCGCGGCGATCAGGCCGCCGACGCGAGCGACCACGCGGGCACCGAACCGGTCGGTCATGGGGTCGCCGAGCATGCGCCCGATGAACTGTGCTCCGACGAGGGCGATGAAGCCGATGGGCGCGATGGCGGGTGCCGCTCCCAGGGATTCGGCGAGGTAGATCGTGGCCCACGAGTTGCCGGCGTCTTCTGCGATACCGCCCGCCATCGCGACGAGGGTGAGCGCGGCGAGCATCACGATGATCCGGGGGCTCACGCCGCGGCGCGGCGGGGTGAGAGCCTCGGGGACGTCAGCGACAGCATCCGCCTCGTCTTTGCCCGGCAGGCAGAAGCGCAGCGCGAACAGCGCGACCGTCGCGAACACGGCCGTCGAGATGCCAAGGTGCACGCCGACCGGCAGGCCGAGCGCGATCGCCGCCGCCCCCATGACGCCGCCGATGACCGCACCGATCGACCAGATCGCGTGAAAGAAGTTGATGATCGAACGCCCGTAGCGCTTCTGCACACGCAGCCCGTGCGCGTTTTGGGCGACATCGGTGATCGCATCGCTCGCGCCCGCCAGCAGCAGCGCGAGCGCGAAGAGCGCCGCCGACGGCGCGAGGCCTGCGGCAAGGAAGCCGAGGCTCGTGAGAGTCGTGCCGAAGACGGCGACGCGCGCCGACCCGAAGCGGCGGATGATCACTGCCGCGGCAAGACCTGCGACGATCGCGCCCGCCGGAAGCGCCGCCACCGAGAGCCCGAACGTCGCATTGTCGAGGCCGAGCGCCGCCTTGATCTCCGGGTACCGCGGCAGCAGGTTCGCGAACAGCGCGCCGTTGGTGAGAAAGAGCGCGGCGACCGCGAGTCGCGCACGGCGGGCTGCGGCATCCGGGATCACACGGGCGTCGGCGGTCGAGGAGTCACCCGAGGCATTCATCCGAACAATCCTGTCACGCGCCGCGCGCCGTTCAGCTCGCCTTCTCTGCGCACGGCACGCACATCGTCGCCATCGGCCGCACCTCCAGCCGCCCCTTCGGAATCGGCTGGCCGCAGCGGATGCAGGTTCCGTAGGTGCCGTCGTCGATACGGCCGAGTGCGGCGAGAACCTCAGCGAGCTCTGCCTTCATCGACCGTTGCAGTCCGTCGAGCTTCTGCCACTCCCCCGAGAGCGTCGTGCCCTCGGGGTCGTGCTCGTCATCGGCGGTCGCGTCGGCGCGGTCATGGCGGATGCTGGCTTCGTCGCGCTCCAGCCGCGCGAGAAGCTCTTCGAGCTCGGCACGCCGGTCGTCGAGCAGAGTGCGGAAGTGCGCGAACTCGGGAGTCATGCCCCCATCCTGCGTCCGGTCTCGGACATCAGGCCGGATTTCGAAAGAACCCGCCTTCCTCAGCGCGAGCCGAGCTCATCCCGAAGTCGCGCGGACTCGTCCTCGGGCATCCGATACTCGTGCTCTGGGGCTGGGTAGGAGCCGTCGCGCACATCGCGTGTGTACGCCGCGACGCCGTCGACCATCGCACCGCGGAGGTCGGCGTAGCGCTTGACGAACTTCGCCGCCGGACCGTCGTAGATGCCGAGCAGATCGTGGAACACGAGCACCTGCCCATCGACCGCAGCGCCCGCGCCGATGCCGATCACCGGGATCTCCAGCGCAGCCACGATCATCGCAGCCACCTCGCTCGGCACGGCCTCGATCACGAGCAGCGAGCATCCGGCCTCTTGCAGCGCGAGTGCCTCATCGCGCAGTACGAGTGCCGCCTCCGCTGTTCGCCCCTGGGCGCGATAGCCGCCGAGCGCAGCCACGGACTGCGGAGTGAGCCCGATGTGACCGACGACCGGGATGCCCGCCTGAACGAGCGCTCGCGCCCGATCCACGCTCGTCCCTCCGCGCTCGATCTTGACGAGGTCGCATCCGGCCTCTTTCACGAAGCGCTGCGCGGTGGCGATCGCAAGTTCGTCGGATGCCTCGTAGGAGCCGAACGGCAGATCACCGACGAGCAGCGGCCGAGTGAGGCCGCGACGCACGGCCCGGGTGAGCATGAGCATCTCGTCGACTGTCACGGGAACGGTGCTGTCGTAGCCGAGGACCGTCATCGCGGCCGAATCACCGACGAGCACGACGTCCACGCCCGCGGCCTCGACGATCTGCGCGCTCGGGTGGTCGTAGGCCGTGACCATCACGATCGGCTCGCGTGCGGCCTTCTTCACGGCAAGGTCGGCAAGCGTCATGCGCTTTGCGGGGGCGGCGTGTGCGCTCATGCGGTGGCCTCGGTCAGTAACGCGTCGACCACGTCGTCGACCTGGATGATGCGGTTCGCACGGTCGACGTGCACGACCGTCGGCTCGTAGGTCGTGAGGTCTTCGCGCGAGTAATCGGCGTAGGAGATGACGATGATCGTGTCGCCGGAGTGCACGAGACGCGCGGCGGCGCCGTTGACCTGCATGACACCCGAGCCGCGCTCGCCCGCGATCGTGTACGTCTCGAAGCGCGCGCCGTTGTCGACGTCGACGACGTGCACCTGCTCGTGCACGAGGATGTCCGCCGCGTCGAGCAGGTCCGGGTCGATCGTGATCGAGCCGACGTAGTTCAGGTC
Source organism: Microbacterium sp. GW823-FHT02G05 (assembly GCF_058797175.1). Taxonomy (NCBI): domain Bacteria; kingdom Bacillati; phylum Actinomycetota; class Actinomycetes; order Micrococcales; family Microbacteriaceae; genus Microbacterium; species Microbacterium sp. GW823-FHT02G05. Next base: position 998,708 of record NZ_JBXAJK010000001.1, on the reverse strand, counting down.
GCTGCCGGTGATCGTGGCGCGGTGGATCTTGGACTTCAGCATGGTGCGTCGCATCAGGCGTCGCCTCTCCCGTGGGTTGCGTGTGCGTTCTTTGCCTGCAGAGTGTGGTTGTCGATCAGGCGTGCGGCGCCGACATGGGCGGCGACGGCGAGCAGCGTGTCTCGGTCGACCGTCGTCACCGGATGCAGCGTCTCGGCGTCGCGCAGTTCGAGGTACTCCGGGGTGATTCCGGCGTCTGCGAGCACGCTGCGCGCCGCCTCCACGATTCGCGCGCCGTCGCGCTCGCCTGCGAGACGCAGAGCCTCGGCGGCATCGAGTGCCCGACTCAGCGCGGTGGCCTGCGCCCGGGAGTCGGCGTCGAGGTAGACGTTGCGTGAGCTCATGGCGAGCCCGTCGGATTCACGCACGATCGGGCAAGCGACGATCCGCACGTCGAGGTCGAGGTCGCGCACGACGCGGCGCACGACGAGCACCTGTTGGGCGTCCTTCTGCCCGAAGTACGCGACGTCGGGCCGCACGATGCCGAAGAGCTTCGTCACGACCGTCGCGACGCCGTCGAAGTGGTGTGGACCGCGGGATGCTCCGTCGAGCACGTCGGTGACGCCTGCGACATGGATGCTCGTCGCGAAGCCGTCGGGGTAGATCTCGGCGGCATCCGGGGCGAAGAGGATGTCGACGCCCTCAGCTTCGGCGAGCGCTGCGTCTCTGGTTTCGTCGCGCGGATATGTGCTGAGGTCTTCGTTCGCGCCGAACTGCGTCGGATTGACGAAGAGCGAGACCACGACGAGGTCGTTGTTCGCACGCGCCTCGCGCATGAGCGAGAGGTGCCCCTCGTGAAAGGCACCCATGGTGGGGACGAAGCCGACACTCTCGCCGCAACTGCGGGCCTCGCGGACAGCCGCGCGCACCTCGTCGATCGTACGGAGGATTCTCATGCGGCGGTCTCCCTGTCGGTGGGCGGATGCTGCGCCGAGCGCGCCGCGATCGTGCGCGTCGCCGCCGCGAGTGCGTCGAAGAGGTCGCCAAGATCCGCGGAAGCGGATGCTGCGCGCTGCCGCGCAACCGTCTCCTCGTCGCCGCGGGCGATCGGCCCCGTCAGCGTCTGGGTGGCACCGGCGCTGCGCCAGTTCTCAACCGTCTGCAGCACGAGAGGGGCAAAAAGCTCACGGGAGCCACGGATGTCACTCGCTGCGGCGAGCTGTTCCGCTGCGTCAAGCACGGTGAGCACGAAATTCGAGGCGAAGGATGCGGCTGCGTGATACGCCGCGCGGTGCGCATCGTCCAGAGGAAAGGGCCGGGCGCCCAGCGCCAACGCGATGTCGGCGGCGAGGCTCTCATCTTGTGCAGTGCGACCGGTGATCGCAGCGCCGACGCCATGAAAGACGTCGGGATGCTCGGTTCCCGTGAAGGTCTGAAGCGGATGGATGCGGAAGTCCACACCTTCCAGGGACGTCGCACCCGAGAGGTGGCCGACCCTGCTAGCGAAGCCGCGGGCGGCAGCGGCAGCATCCGCGATTACCGCATCGGGCACCGCGAGAAGCGCGATGTCCGCGTGCGCAGACTCACCGCGGCGTAGCGGCCCGTGCACGGCGAAGCCCGCCGCACGCAGGACCCCGGTGAGGACCGTGCCCAGGCGTCCCGCGCCGATCACGGCGAACGTCGTTTCGGGGCCGAGCGCATGCGAGCTGGTCATGGCGATTTCCGGTAGGAGCGGGACGGCGGGACGCCACGAGTATCCGACGCGAGTGGCCCTCGCTCCAAATTGGAGAGCAAAACGCAATCCAACAAGGGTAAACTGGTATGCGTTTCGACTACTTGCGCACGATTTCAGTAGTCACATTGCTCTCTCCCTCGTGGAGGCCCCCGTCCCCTACGAGGCTCCCGCATCCTCCAGCACAATGCGCGCATGACGACGCACGACTTCGAACGGCGAGTCGAGCGCAGCGCGCGCGGTCTCGACCTCCTCACGGGTGATCGTGCAGTAGCCACTTCCGGGCGCGAGGGCGTCGAGTATCTCCTCCGCCAGTGCGAGGTCCGCCGCGAGCACCTCCTCGAGTGGCGTGTAATCGAGGGGGATGTGCGTCACCGCGTGATCGCGGAACGACGTGTACGGCGCGGCGAGCGCACGCACCAGCACCGGGCGCGGCAACTGTTCGCGTTCCGCCAGCACGACGTCGAGACGCCCCAGACGCGCCAGCGCAGCCGCCGCCCAGGCGCGATCCGGCTCCGAGAGCTTCTTTCCCTTCATCACCGGCGTGAGCGCGTCGATCACGGTGTCGTCGGCGATGCCGGTATCGGCGAGCACCTTCGCCCAGCGCCAGCGGTCGCGGGAGCGGGGCATCCGCTCGACGGCGACGGCCGCGGCATCCGGGCCGAGTTGCACCAGCAGGCGCACCGCATCCTCACCCGACACCGCTCCCGGCACAAACGCATCGATGATCTCACCGAGTGCGGCGGCGCGCTCGCGGGGCGGAAGGGCGGCGAGCCGCGCGAGCTCCTGCGCCTCTTCGTCGAGTTCGGGAAAGTGCGCGCGCACCTGCGCCGGGGTGAGGCTCAGTGGGATGAGCTCCCACGCCTCATCCATCGCGACGGCGATGAAGCTCTTCTCGACCGTGCCCTCGGCGACGAGTGGTCCGCGCGCCTTCTTCGCGGCCTTCGCGAACGCACGCAGGAAACGGTCGTAGACCTTCTCCCAGTGCTCGTCGTCGCCCGCGCAGGCGTGCGCCTCGACTCTCGCAGCCCACGCATCGTCTTCCTCGGACGGATCGAGCTGCTCGCTCCAGTCCGCGGGGCTCCACCGCAGATCTGCGGGTTCGAAGCGCGAATCTGCGGTGATCGCGGCGAGGTCTTCTTCGGTGGCGATCGCGAGCGCTGGCCAGGCGACCACCCCACCGGTCTCCCCATAGAAGACATGGAACGCGGCACCGTAGATGTGATCGCCAGGATGCCCCGCCGCGTGCGCGCGCACCGACGCAGCGAGGCGTTCGAGGATGTGCGCGTCGAGCGCCTTCCAATCGAGGTCAGACGTCTTTGCGGGCATGGGGCTCCTCCGGGGGGCGACGCGCATCAGCGTAGCGGTGGGGCGCGACATCCGCCGAGCGCAACCCCCTGTCTCACATCCGCCCACCGACCTACCCTCAAGACATGGTCGATCTCTCCCAGCCCACCGGCACCGAAGACGAACTGCATGCGCTCCCCCGCCCCGACGGATCGTCGCCGCGGGCGCTTGTGCTCGGCGCAACGGGGTACATCGGCGGGCGACTCACACCGCGGCTACTGAACGCGGGGTATCGAGTGCGGGTCCTGGCTCGGGATCGGGTGCGCGCAGCATCCTTCCCCTGGGGTTCCGAGTGCGAGATCGTCGAGGGCTCGGCGGACGACGCGGACGCTGTCGCGGAAGCCATGGATGACGTCGATGTCGTCTACTACCTGATCCATTCGATGAGCGCGGGCAAGGGATTTGAAGAGGCGGACGAGCGCACGGCGCGCACCGTCGCGGAGGCCGCCCGTCGCGCCGGAGTCGGTCGGATCGTGTATCTGGGCGGGCTGCATCCGGATGACGCGAAGCTGTCGGCGCACCTGCGTTCGCGGGTGCATGTGGGCGAGATCTTCCTCGAATCGGGGGTGCCGACGCTCGTGTTGCAGGCCGGAGTGGTGATCGGTTCGGGGTCAGCGTCGTTCGAGATGATCCGGCATCTAACCGAGGTACTGCCGTACATGCCGGCGCCGAAGTGGGTACGCAATCGGATCCAGCCGATCGCCGTGCGTGACGTGCTGCACTACCTGCTGGGGGCGGCGCGGGTTGACCCTTCGGTGAATCGGGCGGTCGATATCGGCGGGCCAGATGTGCTGCGCTATGGCCAGATGATGAACGGATATGCCGTCGAGGCAGGACTGCCGCAGCGAGCGATCACCGCACTGCCGGTACTGACGCCGGGTCTCGCGTCGCACTGGGTGAACCTGGTGACGCCGGTGCCGCGGTCGATCGCCCGGCCGCTGGTCGCATCACTGCAGAACGAGTGCATCGTGAAGGATCGCTCGGTGGATGCGCTGATTCCGCCGCCGGCCGGAGGGCTGACGCCCTACCGCCGCGCGGTCGCCCTGGCACTGGGTCGCGTTGATGCGGACTCGGTGGAGACGAGTTGGCAGGATGCGGAGGTCTTCGGCGTGCCCAGCGACCCCCTGCCGAGCGACCCGGACTGGGCCGGACGGACCGTATTCACCGACGAGCGTTCGGTGAAGACATCCGCGTCGGTCGAGGAGCTGTGGCAGGTGATCCAGGGCATCGGCGGCTCGAACGGCTGGTACTCGTCGCCGCTGCTGTGGGCACTGCGCGGGTGGATGGACCGCCTCGTCGGCGGCGTCGGCCTGCAGCGCGGTCGCCGCAGTCGTGCCGGGGCACGCGTCGGCGACGCGATCGATTTCTGGCGCGTCGAGGCGGTCGATGAGACGGATGCTGGGCGGCTGCTGCGCTTGCGGGCCGAGATGAAGGTTCCTGGCGATGCATGGTTGGAGCTGCGGGCGGTGCCGGATGCTGAGGGAGCGAAGTACGAGCAGCGGGCGGTGTTCTTCCCGCGCGGGCTCGCGGGAAGGCTTTACTGGCTGGCAGTGCTGCCGTTCCACGGGTTCATCTTTGCCGGAATGGCCGCCCGGATTGCGGCGGCCGCGGAGGCGCTGAAGAAGGAGCAGGCGTTCGTTGAGCCTGGGTGAGGGGTGCAGCCAACCTCAGAACGCCTTGATCAGGGTCGGTCGAGCGGCGAGCCATGGCCACAAGCTGGGCTTCGGTGTGCCGACAGATTGATTCTGTTGAACGCCCCAGGCCAGACTCAATCTACTCCTACGATCACACGGCGGCACAGGGATCATCTGGCGATCGAGCGTTCCCGGTTTCGCGGAGATCCGTATCCCGACAAAGAAACAGACCGCATCGTAGTCGCCACAGAACACTCCCCTTCGGTATGTTCTAAACAATGCCCACGACCCGGAGGCGATGATGACGGTACTAAAGCTGACTTTCGATCCGATGACGATCGAACACTTGGGATTCAAGATGTACTCCCATCTACCTAACGCCGTCGCTGAACTAATCGCAAACTCATACGACGCAGATGCCAGTCGCGTCAGTGTCAGCATTTCCCCGTCGGGCGACTCAATCAGGATCGATGACGACGGACATGGCATGTCCATCGCGGAAATTCAAGAGAACTACCTAAAGATCGGCCGGAACAGGCGCGAGGCCACTGATAGCGACACCTCCGAGTCCGGCAGACGCAAGGCCGCCGGCCGGAAGGGGCTCGGCAAGCTCTCCGTATTCGGGATCGGTAACACTATCGTGGTTGAGACAAAGCGCGCGGGGTCTCCAGCTTACGCGCGAGTCACCCTCATTTGGGGCGACATCAAGCGCTCAAGCGGAAGTGAGTACCAACCCAAACTCGAGATACTACCCGGAAGAAAAGATGAGCATTTCACACGCATCTTGATCAAAAACCTGAGCCGCAAGACCGAAATCAAACCGTTGCTACTCGCGCAACAGCTCTCCCGCCTCTTCAACTACACGGACGCAGACTTCCTATTGGAAGTGAACAGGGGAAACGACCGAATTACGGTCGATCGTCGTCTTCGATATGACTCGATTACGACACAGGCTGAGTGGGCGGTACCTGCGGAGTTTCGTGCTGAGAACTCCGGAACCATCGAGGTGAATGGAAAGATCATCGCTGCCGCCCGCCCACTTCCAGCGCACCTGCGCGGCGTAACCCTCTACGTCCGCGGACGCATGGCGAACGAGCCTGAGTTCTTTGGCGTCCCTGACTCCTCCCAGGCATACGCGTACTTATCGGGCTACATCGACGCAGATGACCTCGATAGCGAAGCTGACGTGATCTCCACCGATCGGCGATCTGTTGGATGGGAGACAGAAGGCGCATCCCATGTACAGAAGTATCTTGCCGCCGTTCTTCGAGAGGCCGCGACCAAACATCGCGCGCTCCGCCAAAAGAAGAACAAGGAGAAGGCGGGAAAGGACGCTGGCGTGGACATAGAAGCATGGACGTCAACAATCCACGGACCCGAATCTGAAGCCCTGAGGGAAGTCATCGATACCCTAGTCTCCCCTGACAACGACATTCAGGACGATGACCGCCACACGATCATAACCAGCCTTCGCAGGATTGCTCCAGACTACGCGGATCTCCATTGGCGCGCGCTGCACTCAGCCATCCAGGGCGCCGCTGAGGACGAGTATAAGTCCGAGAACTATCACCACGCCGTGGTGGAAGCGATCAAACAATATGTCAAGGACGTTCGCCGGCTCGGCGGACAGGATTCCGGTATGGCGGAGCACAGCGTTTTGCAGAGTGCTTTCGCTTTCAACGGTGGAGGAAACCCCCTCGTTGATGTCGTTGGGCCATACGCCCAGGTAGGCCTAGCTCCAGAAACAGAGAAGAACTTGCGGGAGGCTCAAAAGGCCTTGTCGGTCGCCGCATGGACTGGATTTCGGAATCCTATCCAGCATGAGAGCGTCCGCGATCTACGAAATAATGGCGTGTTCTCATACCAAGATTGCCTGGATGCACTGAGTCTCGTCTCTCACCTACGAAGGCGACTCGGGAAGATAGAGGACCAGCCGGAAGCTTCGAATACACCACTCGGTGACTAGAAGCTCTCAAGTAGCCTATTGGCGATCGCTTGACCCAATGGAATTGGAACGGCATTTCCGATCTGACGCGCAATCGCGGTTTTAGACCCCACGAACTTGTGCCCAGGAGGAAAGCCCTGCAGCACCGCTGCCTCGTAGTGCGTGATCGCACGATTCTCCGTCGGGTGCAGATATCGACCTTTCTCAGGCTTGAAGAACTCCGTGCGTATCGTGACGGATGGCTTGTCCCAGTGGAGTCTCCCCATGACGTCTGCCGACCCTGTCGTATGGTTCTTCCAGCACTTCGGGAGTAGGTCTGGGCGCTTTCTCGCTATATCAAAGCGATTACCGCCCTCTCCAATCACGCCAAATCTGTCGAGAGAAAGTTGGGTATATCTGCGCCCGAGATGAAGTTCCTGCGGCGTAAAAGGTCCAGCGAGTTCTCTCCCCGCAACGGTTATGTTCCGGCCGTCGGGGAGATCGATTCCTTTGGTAGTGGCAGGGATCCGGGCATCAGTAAATGCGTCCTTGACGGATCTTGGCTTATTTAGATGTGTTGGTTCGGGCCAACCCGGAAACGGAACGGCACGCAAATGCCCAATGACGACGGTGCGTTTTCGAGCTTGGGGGGAACCAAAGTCAGCGGCGTTCAACACTCGATGTTGAAACGTGTATTGGCTAAGCCTGCCCCCTTCTTCCGTCTCCTTGAGAAAGAGCGCGTATTGCGGCGACTTCGCGAAAGCTGCGACATTCTCAATAACAAAGTACCGCGGCTTTGCCCGGAGAATGGTTTCCATATATTCGCGCCAGAGTGCGTTTCTCGCATCCTCTTCTCGCCGCTTGCCAAGCGTCGAGAAGCCCTGGCACGGCGGACCACCAATGATCAGATCCGCGCTTGGAACATCTTCATTTGCAAGCCAATCCTGAATGCTGCCTGCGTAGACGAGCCCTGTACCGAAAGTGGCCTCGTACGAGGCCGCAGCCGCCAAGTCCCATTCGACAGCTCGCACCGTCAAGTATCGATCTGATGCAGCATGGAAGCCAGCCGTGAGCCCCCCCGCGCCAGCAAAGAGATCGATCACTCGTATGGGCTCGTCGGACTTCATGTCCGACTCTGAGGTCAATATTTGTACCACACTTCAGAAAATAGAGCTCGCCCACACCAAAATCCAGCCGGCGCGCCAGAGGGGGTCCGATCGTTACCACCCACACAGCGACCAGAAAGTTTCGTGGAGGCTCCAGCTACAACCCCCACCCTGATTACCCCGCCTCTATCCCCCGCACAACAACCCCCACCATCGCCGCAACCCGCTCTTCCCCGAGCGGCGTCCCCAACAGCGCCGCGTAGCTCGCCAGCGCCACAAAGTGCTCCGCGACGACTTCCGCGTCAACATCCGCCCGAACATCCCCCGCCGCCACGGCGACCCCGATCCGCGCCACGACCCAGTCCCGCACAGGCGCAGCCAGCTTCTCGTTCAGCACAGCGCCAAGCGCAGCATCCGTCGCCGTCACCGCAATCAGCGCGCGTGCGACCGCAACGCTCTCGGGCGACCCCAGAGAGCGTGAGACAAGAGAGAACCACCCCCGCAGGTCGGCTTCCAGATCCGAAGTCGTCGGCACCGAAGCATCCGCCCCCAGCAGCTCACCCTCCAGCAGTGCCTCACCAAGGATCGCGGCCTTCGACGGCCACCAGCGGTAGATCGTCTGCTTCGACACCTCAGCCTCGGCGGCGAGGCCCTCGATCGTCAGCGCCTCGTAGTGGCCGGCTGCGAGGGCGGCGCGCATCGACGCCAGAACCGACTGGCGGGCTTTTTCACTGCGAGGACGAGGCACAGATCCAGGCTATCGGGCGTACGCTGGAATAAGTAGACGATGCGTTGCGTTATCGCCTCTGTAGGCAACAAGAAGGAGATGTCATGGCACTTACCGCTCAGTCCTCCATCGGCGACTGGCTGAATGATCCGACGGGTGGAGACCTCATCAAGAGCCTCCTCGCTCAGTCCGGCGCCAACGCCGATTCGCTCGCGCCGATCCTCGGCCTGCCCCTGCAGCAGCTCGTCGCGCTGAGCCAGGGCCAGATGCCGCAGTCTGTCGTCGACGACCTCGTGCGCGCGGCCAACGGCGGCGAGATCCCCGCCGAGACCGAGCCGACCGGCTGGATCGAGAAGGTCACCCCCGGGCGCTTCGACGGCAAGACGATCATCGTCACCGGCGCAGCATCCGGAATCGGCAAGGCCACTGCCTCCCGCATCGCGCGCGAAGGCGGCCGCGTGATCGCCGCCGACCTCTCCGCCGAGAAGCTGGATGCTCTCAAGGCCGAGTTCCCCGGCATCATCACGGTCGCGGGCGACCTCACGAAGCAAGACGCAATTGACGCGGTCATCACCGCCGCAGGGGACCGCATCGACGGCCTCGCCAACGTCGCCGGCATCAACGACGACTTCTCCCCCGCGGGCGAGACTCCGGATGCCGTGTGGGACCGCGTCATCGCGATCAACCTCACCGCACCGTTCAAGCTCATGCGCGCCGTCCTCCCCCTCATGGAGGCAGCAGGCACAGGATCCATCCTCAACGTCTCAAGCGAAGCGGGGCTGCGCGGCAACGCCTCGGGCAACGCCTACACCGCGAGCAAGCACGGCATCATCGGCGTCACCAAGTCGGCGGCGTTTATGTACGGACCGAAGGGCATCCGCGTGAACTCGGTCGCTCCCGGCGGTGTCGCCACCGGCATTCCGATGCCTCCGAACATGTCGGAGGTCGGATCCGCCCGCCTCGCTCCGTTCCAGCAGGCGATCCCGACGGTCGCGACCGCCGAGCACCTCGCCGCATCGATCACCTTCCTGCTCAGCGACGACGCCGTCAACATCAACGGCGCGATCGTCGCCTCCGACGGCGGCTGGTCGGTGCAGTAAGACAACCGGATGCCCCGGCGCTGACGATTCCCCCGGAGTCAGCGCCGCCGGTGGGGTGGAGTGCGACCCGAACGCGCTCCACCCCTTCTTCGTAGGGTGGGGAGACACCTACCCACCGGCAAGGAGCATCATGCCCAGCTCGCAGAACGTCGTCCTCCACGTCTCCACCGCGCCCGCAGACCTCGCGCGCGCGATCGGATCCGCGAGCACCCTGCACCGCTTCCGCCCCGACGCGCAGATCCGCATCATCGTGAACGGGCCCGCGATCACCGGGGTCACACGCGATGCCGAGACGCTGGAGCTGCCCGAGTTCGCGACTGTCGAAGCGTGCGAAGTCGGCATGCGCGCGCATGCGATCACCGCAGATGCACTGCAGCCGGGCATCCTGACCACGCCCTCTGCCGTCGTTGCGCTCAGCGACGCGCAATGGGCAGGCGCCGCCTACATCCGCATCTAGGCGCGGATCGCGGCATCCAGCTCGGCACGCGTCGGCGGATTCGCCCCCACGCGCGTGCAGGTGATCGCGGCCGCACACGCGGCGACGTCCAGCAGTTCTTCTACCTGCGAAGCATCCACGACAGCCGCGGCCTCCAGGCCGAGCATCCCGTGATCCGCGCACCAGGCGAGCATCGTCGCCATGAACGAATCGCCCGCACCGACCGTATCGGTGACGGTGATGCGGCGAGCGGGCACGGCCACGCTCGATCCGGGAGTGAAGCCGATCGGGCCGGCGCCACCGCGCGTGACGACGACCAGACGTGCTCCGCCGGCGAGCCAGCGTGCCGCAACCTCGTCAATCGTCTCGTCACGGTACAGCCAGTCGAGGTCCTCGTCGCTGGCCTTGATGATGTCAGCGTTCGCGGCGAACTCCTCGACGCGCGCGCGGTACTCCGCATGCGGCACGCCGATATCGGGCCGACAGTTGGGGTCGTAGCTGACCGTCGCACGCCCGCGCACTGCCTTCACAACGGCGAGCAGGCTGCCCCACTCTTCGTCGGTGACCGCGGTGAGTGAACCGACATGCAGGTGGGTGATCTCGTCGGGAATCGCGGATGCTGCGCCGCGCACCGGATTCGTCAGCCGGAAGGCGTACTCCGCGGCACCGGTCTCATCGATCGTGGCGATGGCCTCGATCGTGGGCAGCGCGGCACTGCCGCGTTCGATCAGCGTGACCGGATCCTGCGCAATGTGCGCACGCACCAGGTCTCCGTGCGCATCGGCGCCGAGTGCCGTCACCAGTGTCGACGGCACGCCCAGACGGGCGGCGCCGATCGCGACGTTCATGGGCGAACCCCCCGGTCGCGCGGTGCGCGTGCCGGAGGGTTCGACGATCACATCAACCAGTGACTCGCCGATCACGACGAGTCGGCTGCCGTTCATCGCCACGGCTCGACGATGGCCTTCAGGGCTCCGGGGATTCGTCCAGCCATGAGCGCGTTCTCGACGTCGTCCAGCCCGAAGGTGTGCGTGACGAGCGCGTCGAGGTCGATCCGACCTGCGGCCACGAGCTCGATGGCCAGCGGCCAGGTGTTCGCGTAGCGGAAGACACCGGTGAGCCACAGCTCGCGGTTCTGCAGCAGGTTGACCGGCAGGGTCAGCTCATCGGCACCAAGGCCGACCAGCACGATGCGTCCACCCGGCTTGACGGCCGGGATGCCGGCGCGGATCGCCGGACCTGCACCCGAGGCATCGATGAACGCATCAACGGTCATGTCCTCGACCGACTCGCTCGCGTGCAGGGCGCGCGTCGCGCCGTGTTGAGCGGCAACCGCGAGGCGCTCCTCCGAGATGTCGGTGATGATGATCTCGGTCGCGCCGAACGCACGGGCGACCTGCGCCGTGACGAGACCAATCGGACCGGCACCGGCGATGAGAACGCGCGACCCAGCGGTGACGCCCGCCTTCTGGCAGGCCCAGATGCCGACGGACAGCGGCTCCATGAGAGCGGCCGCATGCGCGGACACGCTGTCGGGGATGTCGTGTGCGTAGTCGCTCTGGATCGTCACGTACTCGGCGAACGCACCATCGATCGGCGGCGTCGCGAAGAACTGCATCTCGGGGCACAGGTTGTATGCGCCCTTCTTGCACTGCTCGCAGACACGGCACGCGCGCTGCGGCTCGATCGAGACGCGCGAGCCGATGCGCGCAGCATCCACCCCTGCACCCACAGCCACGATGACACCGGATGCCTCGTGTCCGAGCACCAGGGGCTGCTCGACGACGAACGGGCCGATGCGGCCGTGCGTGAAGTAGTGCGTGTCAGAACCGCAGACACCGACGGATGCGACGCGGATCAGCACCTCATCGGCGGCGGGAGCGGGCACCGCCCGATCCCCCACCGTGAGCGAGTCCTGCGCGAGCAGTTCCGAGGCGCGCATGCGCTCCGGAATCGTGGCGCGAGCTTCCATCAGCGCATGTCCTTTCCCCAGGTGGCGGTGTGCATCGAGCTCTCGGCACGCCATCGGGCGATGGCCTTCTCCAGCCGCACGCGTGTCTCCGCATGCGCAGGATCGGCCCACAGATTGAACTCTTCGCGCGGGTCTTCCTGCAGATCGAAGAGCTGCCCCTCGTCGTAGTCAATGAAGTCGACGAGCTTGTAGCGCGCGTCGCGAACCATCGTCATGAGCGCCGTCTCGGTGAGGATGAAGTCGCGGGCGTGCTCACTGAACACGTACTCGCGCCCCTCCCACTTCTCACCGGAGAGCGCCGGAACGAGCGAGTCCGCCTCCATCCAGGCAGGCGGCGTGATGCCGGCGAACTCCAGGATCGTCGGCGCGAAGTCCATGAGCGAGATGAGGCCGTCGTGCACCTGCGCACCGCGCAGGTAGGGCGGGCCCCAGATGATGCCGGGCACGCGCACGGAACCCTCGTACATGTTCCACTTCTGCGAGTGGCCGTGATCGCCGAGCGCGTCACCGTGGTCAGACGTGAACACGATGATCGTGTTGTCGAGCACACCGCGCTCGTCGAGAGCGGTGATCAGGTCGCCGACCTTCTCATCGATCATCGCGACGTTCGCGAAGTAGTGCCGACGCTGACGCCGCAGCTGCTCAAGTGTGGGGTTCTCGAGCATCACGATCGCGTCGTGGTCGTTCGCCTGGTGGTGCTTGCGCAGCTCCTTGAGCGGCGTCGGCTGGCTGTCCAGATCCTCCTGCGACCGGGGGACCTCCGGCATGTCCTTGTCCCGGAACGGGTCGAGGTGACGCGGGGTCGGGTCGTAGGGCGGATGCGGGCCAGGGAAACCGATCTGCAGGAAGAACGGCTCATCACGGTTCGGGTAGGTGCGCAGCCAGTGCTCGGCCAGACCGCCGACGAAGTTGTCGGCGTGCATGTCTTCCGGCAGCTCCCACTCGAAGGCACCGAGGCGCTCTTCGTAGTCGGGGAGGTCGCGGTACGTGACACGACTGGGCTTCTGCAGGCCGCGGATCCAGAACGCCTTGTCCCAGTTGTCGAGGAAGTACGGCAGGTTCGGGTGCGCCCGATCCTTGTTCTCGATGACGTGGCGCTCCTTGAAACCGACCGGCGCCTCGTACGGGTACGTGTGCATCTTGCCGATGCTGGTGGTGCGGTAGCCCGCATCCGCCAGCAGCTCGACCCACGAGTGCTTCCACGGGTCGTCGTTGCGCAGCACGCCAGAGCTGTGCGGGTACAGACCCGTGAACAGGCTCGCGCGGCTCGGTGCGCACGACGGGCTGGCGACATACGTGTTCGTGAAAGCAGCACCCTCGTGGACCAGGCGATCCAGCACGGGAGTGACGGCGTGGTCGTGACCGAGGGCTGCGATCGAGTCGTAGCGCTGCTGATCGGTCATGATCAGCACGATGTTCGGGCGGGTTGTCATGCGTTCTCCTTGACGGCCGCTTCACTGGCCTTGTCAGCGGTGCGCGCGCGACCGACCTGGTTGAGGTCGACGCGGCTGGTCTCACCGGCCAGCCAGACGCACACGATGCTGATGAGGCAGATGGCGACGAGGTAGATGACGGCCGGCCAGTACGAGCCGAACGCCAGGCTGAGGCCCAGCGCGATCGCCGGGGTCGGTGCGCCACCGAGCAGAGCCGAGCCCTGGTAGACGACGCCGAGACCGGTGTAGCGCATGCGCGTGCCGAACAGCTCTGCGAAGAACGCGCCCTGGATGGCGAACATGCTTCCGGTGCCCACCGCGTGGATGAGGATGATCATCGCCCAGGTGAGCACGGGGTTGCCCACCTGCAGCGCTGGGAAGTAGAACAGCGCGCCGACGGCACAGATCACGATGCCGGCGATGTAGACCGGGCGGCGACCGATGCGGTCAGAGAGCGCACCGATGAACGGCAGGATGCACATCTGCACGGCAGCGGAGATGATGAAGCCGGTCAGGATGTAGCTGCTGTCGAGGCCCATGTACATCGTGGCGTACGAGATGGCGAAGACGTTGATGACGTTGTAGGTGACAGCATCCGCCATGCGTGCGCCGATGCCGATGAGCAGGCCGCGCCAGTTCTCGCGGATGAGTGCGAAGAACGGGATCTTGCGGGTGGCTTCGGCGTCTTCCGTGAACGACTTGGTCTCGGGCAGGTGACGACGGATGTAGAACGCGAAGAGCGTCAGCACACCGGAGAGCAGGAACGGGATACGCCATCCCCAGTCGAACAGTGCTTCCTTCGGGAGAAGCTGCACGAGGCTGAAGACCCCGGTCGACACGAGCAGACCCGCGGGGGTTCCCATCTGGTGGAAGCTGCCCATGAGGCCGCGCTTGCCGGTCGGCGCGTTCTCCAGCGCAGCGAGCGATCCACCGCCGAACTCACCACCGATGCCGACACCCTGCACGAGGCGGAAGAAGATCAGCAGGACGGCAGCCCAGATGCCGATCTGGTTCGCACTGGGGATCAGACCGATCGCGAACGTGCCGATGCCGATCAGCAGAACGGTCAGCAGCAGCATCGGCTTGCGGCCGATCTTGTCGCCGAAGTGACCGAAGAGGATCGCGCCAATGGGGCGCGTGAGGAATCCGACCGCGAAAGCGGCGAACGACTGGATGAGCGCGAGCGCGGGAGTCGTCTCGGGGAAGAACACCGCCGGGAAGATCAGCGCCGACGCGGTGCCGTACAGATAGAAGTCGTACCACTCGATGAAGGCGCCTGCGAAGGCGGCGGTCGTGGCGCGACGTGCGGTCTTGCCCTCAGCCCGAGCGGCGACTGTGCCACGGGTGGGTGCGGTCATGGGATTCCTCCAGGGGTGTCTCACTTTTGAGCATACCTAGGCTCACGTTTGAGCGCGGGTCTGGTTAACGTACGACGCACCTGCAGAAAGTTCAATTCTGAGCGCTAGAGTGGTGCTCATATGAGCGCGTTGATGCGATGGCATCCACGCCCGACGAAAGGTTCCCCGTGGCGACACAACCACCTTCTGTCGAGTTGTTCGACGACGAGCTGATGCTCCGGGTCGCCCGCTCGTATTACCTCGACGACCACTCGAAGGTGCAGATCGCCGCCGAGACCGGACTCTCCCGATGGCAGGTGGCGCGTCTGATCTCCACCGCGCGCACCCGCGGTTTCGTGCGGATCGAGGTCGGAGACCCGAGCGAGGAGAACGAGGAACTCGGTCGCCGCCTCGCTGCGCACCTGCGCCTGAAGTCGGCGATTGTGATCTCGCGGGCGGATGAGTCCGCGCATTCGCCGACGATCGACGGGATCGGACGGGCTCTCGCCGCGCTCCTCGCCGAGGAGGTCCACGCAGGGCAGACCATCGGCCTGACCTGGAGTCGAGCGATCGAGGCGATGACCCATCACCTCGACCGCCTTGCCCCGTGCGATGTCGTGCAGCTCGCGGGCGCTCTCACCTTCTCCGGGGATCGACTCGGCTCCGTCGAGGTCATCCGCCAGGTTGCCCGTGTCGCGGAGGGCACGGCGCACCCGATGTACGCCCCGCTGTTCGTCGGTGATCTGGACGCCGCCGCGGCACTGAGGCAGCAGCCGGAGATCGCCGAATGCCTGGAGCGGGTGTCGTCGCTGGACGTCGCCGTTGTCTCGGTAGGAACGTGGGAGGAGACCGGCTCTGCCCTGTATCCGATCGTGCCGCGCGAGATGGCGGAGGCCGCGCGCAGCGCGGGGGCCGTCGGAGAGGTCTCGGGTCGAGTGTTCGACGCCGAGGGGCGCTCCGTCAGCCCCGAGATCGATCGGCGCGTGATCGGGGCGACCCTCGATGCGCTGCGCGACGTCCCGCACATCATTGCGACCTCGTACGGCAGTCACCGTGCGGCGGCCACGACGGCCGCGGCTCGGTCGGGACTCATCGACGTGCTTGTTGCCGACGAACTGCTCGCCCGCGCGATCCTGGGCACCGAGACCACGCACTGATCAGAGGCCGAGGTCGTCCTGCGCTCCAGCGTGCGATCGCCGGGGGCCGGCTAGTCGGTGAGAGGCGATACCGCAACCCCCTCGCGCATACCCGCCTCCGCGGCGAGGGTGTTCGGACACCCGCATCCGATCGAGAAGGGCGTGAATCATGACCGACACCGCAGACCGCGAGAAGATCGCCGCGCTGATCAAGAAGTTCCGCTTCGCCATGCTGACCACGAAGCATGCGGATGGAAAGCTGGTCGCGCACCCGCTCACCGTCCAGGAGGCAGAATTCGACGGGGATCTCTGGTTCCTCGTTTCGAAGAGCTCCTCTCCCGTGAAGGACCTCACCGCAGACGCGGAGGCCAACGTCGCGATGAGCTCCGGCGACTCCTGGCTTTCGCTCTCCGGCACGGCGTGGCTCAGCGACGACCGGACCAAGATCAAGGACCTGTGGAACCCGTTCGTCGAGGCGTGGTTCCCGGAAGGGCCAGAGGATCCCGACATTGGAATCCTGCGCTTTTCCGCAGAGTCCGCCCAGTACTGGGATACGCCGGGCGGCAGGATCGCGTCGGTCTTCAGCTTTGTGAAGTCGAAGCTGACCGGCGAGACCTATGACGGCGGAGAGAGCGGCAAGGTCCAGCTCTAGATTTCACCGGTGGGGCGATGGTGCGCGAGTGCCATCGCCCCACCGTGTGCGTTCAGCAGCCTGCGGCGTGGGCATCCTCGTCGCATGTGCGGTCGACGAGCGCGGTGCGGGCTTCGAAGATCTGGATGTCCTGCGTCGCGGGTGGACCGGTGACGATGCCGTCGACGGGAAGCCAGCCGAATCCGAAGTTGATGCGGGCCGTGTAGTCGACGGTGATGCTCGCCGTGTACGTGCCGCGGTCGAGATACACGTGGCTGGTATCCGTCGGCGTGAACTGCGCGAGCCCGAGGGACTCCCAGGATGCTCCGCCCGTCGCGTGACTCGCGGCTGCGCCATCGCCATAGTCGAAGTCATACTCGACGGGCGTGAACTCCACGCTGATCAGACGGTCGAAGAGGGTCGCCTCGACAACCGTCGTCTGGGCGTTGGCGACGAAGTTGGTCGCGAGCCCCGCGACGCCGAGGTTGCTGGGTTCCCCCGCGATCGTGCTGTCCGAGGGAACGAAACGCACCAGGTCGCGAATCGTGATCACGGGGAGCGGATCCTCCCCGGGCTGGGGACAATACATGTTGGGGCTCAGATTGTCAGAGCCCCGAAAACAGTCCTCGGGATCGAACGGCACGACCGCCGGAGGCCCAGCCTCAACCTCACCGCCCGAACCGCTGTCATCACCGGCGGAGCCACCGTCCTCGCCAGGGCGCCCAGGGCCACCACCTGTGTCCTGCTCGCCGCCGACTCCGAGACTTGTACCGTCATTATCAACTTCCTCTGGACACAGCCCCGCGATCTCAGTCACCTGACTGCACTGAGAGGCGACCGCCGGAGTTGCTGTAGCAGGGATCACCGATACCAGCGCTGCGAGAAGCATGGCGCGACCTAGCATGCTCCCTGGCCGCCAATCGATTCGCTAATGAGTACCCTGCGATCATCAGTAGCGATGAAGGAGATCTTCATCGCTACCCTTTCTCGATCCGGCGGGGACAGATCTTCTCCGTCGGCCGAAGTCACCCGCACCTGCGATGTATCGAGACACACGGTGCCGGCAATATCGATGGGTGAGCGTTCTTGATTGATTGATCCAGGTTCGAAGCTGACCATAGCGACGTCCCCCTTGAGTTCGAGTCCCTGCTCCACGATCTCTTGCTGGCCGGTGATCTCATCCTCTAGGGCAGATCCGGTCAAGAACTCCAGCGGGCGAGCGTCGGACTCGCCTCGCCGCTGGGAGTTGAGCGCGTCCGTGTAAGCCCGATACGTCTCCTCCGCCGCCTCAAATGCCTCTTCCTCGCTGGCGAACACGGCGCTGGGCGTCGGCTCGGGCTCTGACTGCGGGGCGCAGCCGCTGAGCACCCCCAACGCGACGAACGAGAGGGCGATCGCAACAACAGGGCGTGTGCGGGTGATCATCCGTCCACGCTAACGGCGCAGCATCCGCCTCATTCGGGTTTTCCACAGGCTGCCAGCGACTCCCCGCGAGCGTTCCACGAGAAACCATTTCCTGCCCGAGAAGCCACGGCAGACAGGGCTTTTCGCGCACGAAGCGCAACCGTCGCGCACCGGCCACGCGCAACCGCCGCCGCTCTCGCCACGCGCTTCGCAGACGCAACGACTCCGTCGGCGCGACGCCCGCAACCCACGCGTCACGCCCAGTTCGCGCCGGTAGACTGAAGCTGCCCCGCCGGCCCTTTCCCTTGGAGTGCGCGTGACCACCCCCGAAGCATCCGTCAAGAAGCATGTTCCCGACTCTGTCTCGAACGCGATCGCCACTCCGGAGAAGGAGCAGCCGTACGCCGCGCTGGGCCTGAAGCCCGACGAGTACGCGCGTATCAAGGAGATCCTCGGCCGCCGCCCCACCTCGGGCGAGCTGGCGATGTACTCGGTGATGTGGTCGGAGCACTGCTCCTACAAGTCGTCCAAGAACTACCTGCGCCGCTTCGGCGAGAAGGTGTCGGATGAGATGCGCGAGCGCCTCATGGTCGGCATGGGCCAGAACGCCGGCGTCGTCGACATCGGCGAGGGCTGGGCCGTCACCTTCAAGGCCGAGTCGCACAACCACCCGTCGTTCATCGAGCCCTTCCAGGGTGCGGCGACGGGCATCGGCGGCATCGTCCGCGACATCATCTCCATGGGCGCACGCCCCGTCGCCGTCATGGATGCCCTGCGCTTCGGCGACATCAACCACCCCGACACGGCCCGCGTCGTGCACGGCGTCACGAGCGGCATCTCCTTCTACGGCAACTGCCTGGGTCTGCCGAACATCGGCGGCGAGACCGTCTTCGACGGTGTCTACCAGGCCAACCCCCTCGTCAACGCGCTCGCGGTCGGCGTGCTGCGTCACGAGGACCTCAAGCTCGCGAACGCCACGGGCGTCGGCAACCTGGTCGTGCTTTTCGGCGCACGCACCGGTGGTGACGGCATCGGCGGAGCATCCATCCTCGCTTCCGACTCGTTCGACGACGGCGGCCCCACCAAGCGCCCCGCGGTGCAGGTGGGCGACCCCTTCGCCGAGAAGGTGCTCATCGAGTGCTGCCTCGAGCTCTACAAGGCCGAACTCGTCGAGGCGATCCAAGACCTCGGCGCGGCCGGCATCTCGTGCGCGACCAGCGAGCTGGCCGCCAACGGCAACAGCGGCATGAAGGTCTCGCTCGACAACGTGCTGCTGCGCGACCCCACGCTCACGGCCGAGGAGATCCTCATGTCGGAGTCGCAGGAGCGCATGATGGCCATCGTCTCCCCCGAGAAGATCGACGCCTTCATGGCCGTCGTGAACAAGTGGGAGGTCGAGACCAGTGTGATCGGCGAGGTGACCGGCGACGGACGGCTCACGATCGACTGGCAGGGCGAGCGCATCGTCGACGTCGACCCGTCGACCGTCGCCGTCGACGGCCCGGTCTATGAGCGTCCGGTCGCCTACCCGACGTGGATCGACGCACTGCAGGCGGATGCTGCGGAGAACCTTCCCCGCTCGAATGACCCGGCCACGTTGAAGGAGCAGTTCCTCGCGCTCGTCGGCTCGCCGAACCTGGCCGACACCAGCTGGATCACCAACCAGTACGACTACTACGTGCTCGGCAACACGGCCCTGGCCTTCCCCGATGACGCCGGCATGATCCGCGTCGACGAGGAGACCGGTCTCGGCTTCGCGATCTCGACCGACGCCAACGGCCGCTACTGCCAGCTCGACCCGTACGCGGGTGCCCAGCTGGCCCTCGCTGAGGCGTACCGCAACGTCGCCGTCACCGGCGCGACGCCCACCGCGATCACCGACTGCCTCAACTTCGGCTCCCCCGAGAACCCCGAGGTCATGTGGCAGTTCGGTCAGACGGTCGATGGTCTGGCCGACGGATGCTTCCAGCTGGGCACCCCCGTCACCGGCGGCAACGTCTCGTTCTACAACCAGACCGGCGACACCCCGATCCACCCGACTCCGCTCGTCGGCGTCATGGGAATCATGGAAGACGTCTCGCGTCGCATCCCGTCGGGCTGGCAGGACGAGGGGCAGAACATCTACCTGCTCGGCACCACCTCGACCGAGCTCTCCGGCTCGGCCTGGGCCGACACCGTGCACAACCACCTCGGCGGCCTGCCCCCGAAGGTCGACCTCGCCGCGGAGCGTCGCCTCGCCGGCCTCATCGGCGCAGCGCGCGACGAGTGGCTGATCTCGTCGGCGCACGACCTCTCCGAGGGTGGTCTCGGCCAGGCCCTCGCCGAGGGCGTCATGCGCTTCGGTGTTGGCGCCCGCGTGTGGCTGAACGAAATCATCGAGCGCGACGGTGTGGATGCCGCATCCGCCCTCTTCTCCGAGTCCACCGGCCGCGTCATCGTGACCGTTCCCCGCGAAGACGACGTGAAGTTCCGCGGTCTCTGCGAAGGCCGCAACTACCCGGTCCTCCGCATCGGTGTCACCGACAGCGAACCGCAGCTCGAGATCCAGGATGTCTTCACGGCATCCGTCGCCGAACTGCGCGAGACCTCGAAGGCGACCCTGACCGCTGCCTTCGGCCCGACCGTCACCGAGCCCGTCGCATGAGCGACCTCAGCGAGGACTACGGCGACCTCGGCGACAAGCGCAACCGGCGTATCCGCATCATCGCGTGGGTCGTGATCGCATCGCTGATCCTCGTCGGCGGCGGCGCGACCGTGCTGACGCTGATCTTCGGCTGATTCGCAACACACGAAGAAGGCGGGCATCCCTGAGGGGGTGCCCGCCTTCTTCGTGAAATCAACCCGGGTTGATTTCCCTGGCGCCGCCCGCGCTCCGGGCGTAGCATCCGAACCATGCCCATCACCCTGGAGAACGTCGGCATCGCCGTGCGAGACCTCGACGCGACGATCGCCTTCTTCACGGATCTCGGGCTCACGGTGCTCGGGCGTGATGAGGTCAGCGGCGAGTGGGCCTCGACCGCGGTGGGGCTCGACGGCAATCACGCGAAGATCGCGGTCCTCCAGACGCCCGACGGACATGGTCAGATCGAGCTCTTCGAGTACATCCATCCTGACGCGGTCGAGAGGGAGCCGACGCTCCCGAACGAGATCGGCATGCATCGCATCGCGTTCTCCGTCGATGACCTCGATGCGTCTCTGGAGATCGCCGCGCGGCACGGATGCTTCCCGCTGCGCGGCGTGGCGAATTACCAGGACATCTACAAGCTCACCTATCTGCGCGGTCCCAGCGGGATTCTGGTGATGCTCGCCGAGAAGCTCAGCGGCTGACGCCTCTGCTGGACAGACTCGCGCACCGCGCCTCTCCGGGTTCAGCCCGTGACCGCGCCTTCGACGGTCTGCGCGCGGACCTGCGCCAGGCTGTGCGGGTCGTCCGCCAGCTCCGGCGAGATCAGGCTCAGCAGCGCTTTGACCGGATCCTCGGATGCTGCGCCGCGGGCGATTTCGTCGGCGGCGACGTCATCGATCGCGTGCCCCCTCGCATGCTCGTCCCGCACGAAGCGGATCCACGTCGCAATCACACGGAAGCCGGCATCGCCCATGCCACCTGCAGCCCGCGCACGCCGCACCGGGTCGGCGATCCGAACGCGCAGCTTGACGCTGCCATCGGCGGCGATCTGGCGCAGCTGATGGACGATCGCCGGATTCTCGAAACGGGTCACCAAGGCTGCCCGGTAGGCCTCCACAGAGAGCTCAGCGTCGAATGTACGGAGGATCGACTCGTCGAGGTCCCAGAGATCATGCACCATCGATGCGCAGATCGGGTCCGCCATCGCGGCGGCAACGGTGCCATGCCCGCGGAGTATCCCCGCGTAGGCGAGCAGTGAGTGCGCCCCGTTCAGCATCCAGAGCTTGCGGCTCTCGAAGGGTGCGAGCTCCTCGACGAACTCCGCTCCCGCGGTCTCCCATGACGGGCGCGCCGCTCGAAACTCCCCGCTGAGGATCCAGCTCGAGAACGGCTCGGTGACGACCGGGGAACGATCCACGTACCGGCAGTTCTCCTCGACGATGGCGAGGTCACTGGTGGTCGTGCGCGGGGTGATCCGATCGATGGATGTCTCGATCCAGTCGACTCCCCCATCGAGCCATGCGGGCACAGAACCGTGCACGGCCATCGCAACACCTTCGACGGCGGCGCGGGCCGCCGCGCCGTTCCCTGGCAGGTTGTCACAGGAGACGACGGCGATCGCCACGTCGTCGCGTAGGGCGAAACGCCCGTCCAGCGCCCAGAACAGACGCCCGGGCATCGTGCGGAGCACAGCGTCATCGAGCGCACCGGTCGCGCGTGCAGTCTGCAGCGCGGCAACGTCCGCGCGGACATCGGCATCGCCCAGGTCCAGCGTGCCATCCGCCCCCAGTCGGTAGCCCTTCTCGGTCACGGTGAGCGTCACGATCGTCACCGCGGGGTCGCTCACCAGCCGGCGCAGCGCCGTCGTCTCCGACGCATCCCGCGTCTCGACGATGGAGCCGATCACTTCGAACCGATCGGCCTCCGGGCCGCGCTCCACGAGGGTATACACGCCGCCCTGCTCTGCGAGTACGCGCGCCGCCTCGGGGCTGCGACCGGTGAACGCAGCGATCCCCCACTCGGAGGCATCCGCCGCGCGAGCCGTGTACCAGGCCTGATGCGCACGGTGGAAGGCCCCAAGGCCCAGGTGAACAAGGCGCACAGGCGGACGGGGAAGGTCCCCCCGACGAAGCCGAGGGGACCCGAGAAGCACTTCGCTCACTTCATTCCCGTCGTCGCGATACCCCGCACCAGGTACTTCTGGCCGAAGAGGAACGCCAGGAAGACCGGGATGATCGAGACGATCGACATCGCGAACAGCGGACCCCACGAGCTCTGTCCCTGCGAATCGAGGAACGCGCGCAGTGCGGGCTGCACTGTGTACGACTCAGGCGAGGTGAGGTAGATCACCTGGCTGAAGAAGTCGTTCCACGTCCAGATGAAGGTGAAGATCGCCGTCGTCGCGAGCGCCGGGGTCATGAGCGGCAGCAGGATCTGCGTGAAGGTGCGGAAGTGACCGCAGCCGTCGATGCGCGCCGCCTCGTCGAGCTCGCGCGGCAGCCCGCGGATGAACTGCACCATGAGGAAGATGAAGAAGGCATCCGTCGCGAACAGCTTCGGGATGATCAGCGGCAGCACCGTGTTCACCCAGCCGACCGAATTGAACATGATGTACTGCGGCACGATGATCACCTGCAGCGGCAGCATGATCGTCAGCAGCATGAGCCCGAACATCCACTTGCTGCCACGGAACGTCAGCCGGGCGAACGCGTAGGCGGCGAGCGAACAGGAGATGAGGTTACCGACGATCGCACCGAGCACGACGACGGCCGAGTTCAGCAGGTAGCGACCGAAGGGATGCGAGAGCGCGTCCCAGCCGAGCGTGTAGTTCTCGAGCGTGAAGCCCTCCAGCGAGAGTCCCGGCGAGCCGAAGATGTCCTCCGTCGGGCGGAACGAGCTCACGAGCATCCAGAGCAGTGGATACAGCATGAGCAGTCCCAGCAGCGAGAGACCGACGTGCTTGAGCACAGACCGGATGCGCGCTCCCGCGGTACGTGTGATCCGCATCGGCCGCGGATCCGTCGACCCCGTGACGATCAGCTGCGTTGCCGAGCCTTCGCCGGCAGCGCCTGTTTTCGCGGTCTCAGTCTTCATAGAACACCCACCATTTCGAGATCCAGAAGTTCAGGGCCGTCACCGCGGCGACGATGAGCAGCAGCAGCCAGGCCATCGCCGAGGCATAGCCCATCTGGAAGCCCGGGAAGCCCTTCTGGTAGAGGTACAGCGTGAAGAACAGCGTGGCGTCCGAGGGGCCGCCTGTTCCGTTCGAGACCACGAAGGCCTGTGTGAAGGTCTGGAACGCTCCGATGATCTGCAGCACCAGGTTGAAGAAGATGATGGGCGACAGCAGCGGAAGCGTGATGGCGCCGAATCGACGCAGGGGCCCTGCACCGTCGACCTGTGCGGCCTCGTAGTACATGCGCGGAATGTTGCGCAGCCCCGCCAGGAAGATCACGAGCGGGGAACCGAACGTCCAGATGTGCAGCAGGATAAGCGTGCCGAGCGCCGTGTCGGGGCTGGCGATCCAGCTGGCGCCCTCCACCCCGAACATCGCAAGCACCTGGTTGACGAGTCCGTCGGCACCGAACATCTGCCGCCACAGCACCGCGATCGCGACCGACGCCCCGAGCATCGATGGCAGGTAGAAGGCAGAGCGGTAGAACGACATGCCGCGCATGCCGCGGTCGAGCAGCATCGCGAGCGTGAGAGCGACGATCAGCTGCAACGGCACGGCGATCGCGACATACGTGAAGGTCACGCCGATCGAGTGGTGCAGGCGCTCGTCCTGCAGCATCATCTCGTAGTTCTTCGTGCCGATCCAGGTGGGCGGCTGCAGCAGGTTGTACTGCGTGAAGGAGAGGAAGAACGACGCGATCACGGGCCCGATCGTGAAGGCGAGCATGCCGATGATCCACGGCGCGAGGAACCCGTAGGCGGCGAGGGAGTCCCGCCACCCCCTCCCGCGCTTGGCGCGGGAGGGGGTGCGAGTGAGGGTGGTGTCTGTCACGAGAGGATCCGTCAGCCGGCGGCCGTCAACAGGTCGCTGAGCTCCGTGTGCACGCGCTCGGATGCGGCCTTGGGCGTCTGCGTGCCGAACAGCACGTCCGAGATGCCGCGCTGGATCACCTGGTCGTACGTCCCGCCACCGACGGCGGGGACCGACGGCGCCTTGCCGAGAGCGTCGGCGTTGTCGACCGTGAAGGCGATGAGTCGCTGCTCGGGGTCGCTGACCTTGTCTGCGATGTATTCGCGGATGCTCGTGTTCAGGGGCAGGCCGCGCTCGGCGAGCAGCTCGTCGGCTGCCGCTTCATCGTTGAGCAGGAAGTCGATGAGCTTCGCGGACTCGACAGGGTGCTTGGTGCCGGCCGAGATCGCGTAGTACATCGCCCCGCGAAGGTAGATGCCCGATTCCTTGCTGTCGGTCGGCATGCGCAGCAGATCCAGCTCTGACCCGAGCGATCCCTCGATCGTGGTCAGCAGGTTCGACCAGGCGAAGCCCATCGCGCTCTTGCCGGTGGCGATGCCCCACTGATCGGGCGAGAGCACCATCTGCTCAGTGATGACCGAGGCCGCCGGGGCCGCGCCCGATGTCGAGAGCTCGGAGGCGAGCTCGAAGAATCCGGTCAGACCGTCCTTGTCGAATCCGACATTGCCGTCTGCGGTGAAGAGCGAGTCGCCGTGCTGCAGCAGCCAGGCGTTGGTCACCGGGTCTCCGATGATCGAGTCCGTGCCGACAGCGCCGACGCCGGCCGTGGTGAGGTCCGCCGCGACCTGCACGTAGTCCTCCCACGACCAGGTGCTGTCATCCGGCATCTCGATGCCCGCGGCTTCGAAGAGCGCCGGGTTGGCGAGCACCGCCGGGAAGTTGGCTCCCGCCTGCAGCGCGTAGAGCTTTCCGTCCACCTCGCCGCTCGCGACACCGCCCTCATCGAGACCCGAGAAGTCGATCTCCGCGCGATCATCGAGCGGCAGGAGCACTCCGCGACCGGCGTACTCCGCAAGGTAGGCGTCGCTCATCTGCATGACGTCGGGGGCGTTACCGCCGGCGGTCTGCGTCGCCAGGCGATCCCAGTAGCCACCCCAGTCACCGAATTCGGCCTCCACCGTGATGCCGGGGTTGGCCTCCTCGAAGGCATCGATCGCCGCCTGCGTGGCTGTGTGGCGTGCATCCGAACCCCACCAGGCGAAGCGCAGCGTCACATCGCCGCCTTCTTCCGTGGCGGGCGTTGAACTGCCCGCGCAGCCTGCGAGTGCCAGGCTCACTGCGGTGACGCCTGCGAGAGCGATGCTGAGTCGTGCTGTGCGCTTCATGCTTCTACCTCCGTTGGTAGCGGTGGTGGGGAATCCACCACCGGGTGGGTATGGTGTCGGGATTTCAGATGAGAGAGACGGCACGGCCGGTCTCGGCCGATTCGTAGATGCCGAGGACGGATGCCAGTGCTCGGCGGCCGTCCTCGATGCCGATCGCCGGCGCGCGGTTCTCGGCGATGGCTGAGAGAAGGTCGACGTACTGTGCCCGGTGCGCCCAGTCGATCGTCGACCAGCCGTCGGGCGCCGCGTCATCGACGACGACCTCGTCGTCCGCGAAGCGCATCGTGAGGCGCCCGTCGGCGATCGTGGCTGATCCTTCGGTGCCGAACACCGACAGCCGAACACCGCTTTCGGGGAAAGCAGCGGTCGAGGCGAAGGCAGTGCCGACGGCCCCGGAGCGGAACGCGATCGCCGCACCGACGACGTCTTCGACCTCGATACGCTCATGCGCCACGCAGGCGGATGCCGCGCTGACGCTCGCCGGGTCGCCGAGGAACCAGAGCAGCAGGTCGAGGGCGTGGACGCCCTGATTCATCAGTGCGCCACCGCCGTCGTATTCGCGTGTGCCGCGCCAATCGCCCGAGTCGTAGTACGACTGGGCCCGGAAGAACGGCGATTCGACGGTGCCGCCGGTCAGCTTCCCGAGGCGTCCGGCGTCGATGGCCTCGCGCAGCGCCTGCGAAGTCGGGAGGAAGCGGCGCTGACTGACCACTCCGACGACACGATCATGCACACGGGCCGCGTCGGCCAGACGGGCTGCGGCCTCGAGCGTGATGTCGATGGGCTTCTCGACGAGAACGTGAGAGCCGCGTTCGAGCGCGGCGATCGCGAGATCCGCGTGACCGGCGCTGATCGTGCAGATGCTCACGAGGTCAGGGATCTCATCGCCCAGCTCGTCGAGCGACGCGGCGACCCGAGCACCCCGCGGTTCCGCGAGGGCGGCGGCGCGATCGAGGTTCGCATCGATGACGACACTGACCCGCGCGCCCTCGATCGAGTCGATGAGGCGCGCGTGCACGCCGCCGATGAATCCGGCTCCGATGATGGCGATGTCGATCATGCGGAGTGCTCCCAAGTGAGTTCGATCCCACCGGAGCGGGCGCTCTGCTCGGCGAGCAGCGCAATGCGGGTGGCCAGAATCGCGTCACTCGTGGCCTCGGCCGCACGCTCCCCACCGGCCAGCAGGGCGTCGAGGGCGTCTTCTGCGGGACGACGGCCGGCGTCGAGGGTCACATCGTGGCGAGCCTGGGTCGCGGTGGTGAGTTCGCAGCGGCCGCGGCCCCAATAGAGCTCCGCGGTGCCCTCGGTGCCCACGACGCGCATGCGGTAGTCACCGTGGATCTCGGATCCTGCGGGGGTGAGCCAATCGACTTCGGCACTGAGCACAGGGCTTCCGCTCTCGCCCCCGAACGAGACCGTCGCCCCGCCCTGCAGGTGGAAGCCGGTGTCGATCTGCGGGCCGAGCCAGCCGCGGACGGTTCCGCGGGTGGCCCCCGTCACCTGCAGCGCGATGTCAACATCGTGCACGAGCAGGTCGGCGAGGATGCCGCCGTAGCGGGCGGGATCGAGGAACCAGGGAGCGCGCACGTCGCGCAGGAGCTTATGCGGCGCCCATGACGAGAAGGCGACGGGCTGACCAATATCTCCTGAACGAAGCGCCGCCTGCAGCGCGAGTGTCTCGGGGTAGGTGCGCTTCTCCAGCATGAGCGCGACCTGGCGCCCGGTGCGGCGGCAGGCCGCGACGATCTGGTCGAGCTCGTCGAGGGCAATGCACAGCGGCTTGTCGCAGAGCACATCGGCGCCGGAATCGAGGGCGGCGACCACGGTGGCGGCGCGCTCGCTGTACACGCCGGCGCAGACGACGATCTCCGGGCCGAGCGCGAGCAGTGCGTCGAGCGATTCGGCCACGGGTGCGCCGAAGGGCTCGGCGATGCGCGCCGCCGCGTCACGGTCTGCGTCGAAGACGCCGAGCAGGGAGAGGTCTTGTCGCGCCCGCAGCTCTGCGGTGGCGTAGTCGACGTGGGAGTGGGCCACGCCGGCGATCACGATGCCTGTCATGTCGGCATTGTGTCATGCAACCGGTTGCAGTGTCAACGTGCGTGTTGACGCACCGCCGAGACACTCGCCCGATGCACCAGATGACCCGCGATCGCGGTGCGCTGTTCCGGGTGCTCGCCGTCGATGAGCGCGAGCAGCGTGTCGAGCGCAGCCGCACCACTCGCCGCCGACCCGCCGGAGATCGTCGTGAGCGCCGGGAACGTCGTCGCCGCGAGCACATCGTCGCACCCGATGACGCTGAAGTCCGCCGGCACCTCGCGACCGAGCGTCGCGAAACCGGCGAGCACCCCATGGGCGATGACATCGTCGAAGGCGATCGCCGCCGTCGCCCCCGTCGCGATCATGGAGCCGACGCATTCACGGCCTGCCTCATAGCTGGGGCGCCCGAGCTCGAGCACCGAGAGCGCGAGCCCCGCATGCGCGGCGGCCTGCACGACGGCGGCCCGGCGCTGCTGATCCGCCCACGACTCCGGCGGACCCGCGAGGTACGCGATGGCCCGGTGTCCGAGGGCGGTGAGCAGTTCGACTGCCTCGCGCACACCGGTCGCCGCATCGACCAGAACCCGATGCACGCCCGGAATGTCGCGATTGATCAGCACCGTGGGCACCCGCTCAGCGAGCTCGCGGATCTGCGCATCGGGAAGGCGCGGGGAGGCGAGCACGAAGCCGTCCACCTGCTTCTCGAGCCGGTCGATCAGGACTCGCTCACGCGAGGCGCTCTCGTCGGTGTCGCCGAGGAACACGGCGAGCTCCGCCCGCTCGGCCCCCGACTCGACGGCCCGGACGAGCGGAGGGAAGAAGGGGTTGGCGATGTCGGGAACGATGACCGCGATGTTCGCCGTTCGCCCTGTCGAGAGCGCGCGGGCACGGGGATCGGCCGTGTAGCCGAGCTCTGCGGCGATCCGCCGAATGCGATCGACGTTTTCCGGCCTGATCAGCTCGGGGCGACTGAAAGCGCGGGAGGCGGTCGACTTTGACACACCCGCGGCCGCGGCGACATCGGCCAGGGTCGCCCTGCCGTTGCGTTTCGAGGTCATGCGTCAACGATAGTGGGGATTCGACAGATCCGGACTTGCGCTTGCAACCGGTTGCACTATTGTTGTGTCGCATGAGCACGCCTACGTTCGCCCTGCATGTCCATCCCGATCGCGTCGAGATGGGCCTGAGCGCTGCCCGATCCGCCGCCGCGACGCTGCGTGCGGCCATCGCCGACCGAGGTGCGGCCCGCATGATCGCCGCCGCAGCGCCGAGCCAGCTCGATGTGTATCGCGCTCTTGCGCAGGAGCCGGGGATCGACTGGTCCAAGGTCACCGTGCTGCACATGGACGAGTACGTCGGCCTCGACGCCGCCGCGCCCCAGCGATTCGGGAACTGGCTGCGCGCGCACCTTCTCGACGCGCTCTCCTCCCCGCCGGTGTTCCACGCGATGCGCACCGAGCTCGGCGCGGAGCAGTCAGCGGCTGAATACGTCGCACTGCTGGAGGAGGCACCGATTGATCTGGTGTGCCTCGGCATCGGCGTCAACGGGCACATCGCCTTCAACGATCCGCCCGAGGCGCGCTTCGACGAAGCATCCCCGGTGCGCATCGTCGCTCTCGACGAGGCCAGCCGCGTGCAGCAGGTGGATGACGAGTGCTTCGATACCCTCGGAGACGTGCCGACCCACGCACTCACGCTGACGATCCCGGCGCTTCTCGCAGGCGCCCATCTGGTGTGCGCCGTTCCCGACGCCCGTAAAGCCGACGCCGTGCGTGCACTCATCGAGGAACCCGTGACCGAGGCGTGGCCGTGCACGGTCCTGCGTCGTCACACCCGCTGCGAGGTGCACGTCGACGGCGATGCGGCGTCGCTCATCCCTCTGACCGGACCGGCGCGTCAGCGCGTCGTCGTACACGGCTCATGACTGTCCTGCACGGTCGCGACGTCTTCAGCGGCGAGGCTGTGGAGATCGTCGTCGAACGGGATGAGATCGTCGAGATCCGCCCGCTTGCCGCATCCGCCGCAAGCCTTCCGTGGATCGGCCCCGGCCTGATCGATCTGCAGGTCAATGGGCACGCGGAAGGCGATGCGAACGCGGCGCAGCCGGATGCGTCGCAGATCGCCGCGATGTCCCGCAGCCTGAGCGCTCGGGGCGTCACCCGCTTCCTTCCGACGATCATCACCGCCTCCGAATCCGACATCCTCGCCCGGATCCGCGCCGTCGTCGACGCCTGCGCCGATCCTGCGGTCGCCCGCTCTGTCGCCGGCATTCACATCGAAGGGCCCAGCCTCTCCGAGCAGGACGGACCCCGCGGTGTGCATCCTCTCGCGCATATCCGTCCTCCCCGCATCGACGAGCTGCAGCGCTGGCTCGATGCCGCATCAGGTTTGCTCCGCGTCGTCACCCTGTCTCCGCACCACGACGGTGCGGTCGAGGCGACCCGCTTTCTGGTCGCCAACGGCGTGCAGGTCTCGATCGGCCACACACATGCCGACGAGGAGCAGATCCGCGCGGTCGTCGACGCCGGTGCCACACTGTCGAC
Organism: Microbacterium sp. GW823-FHT02G05; assembly: GCF_058797175.1. Lineage (NCBI taxonomy): Bacteria > Bacillati > Actinomycetota > Actinomycetes > Micrococcales > Microbacteriaceae > Microbacterium > Microbacterium sp. GW823-FHT02G05. The sequence continues at coordinate 968,294 of NZ_JBXAJK010000001.1, read as the reverse complement.
GCACCTCGGCAACGGTGCGCATGGCGTGCTGCCCCGACACCCCAACTACATCTGGTCGCAGCTCGCTGAGCCCCGCCTCCGCGCCGGGGTCATCGCCGACGGTCATCACCTGCCCGACTCCACCCTCGCGACGATGCTGGCGGCCAAGCGCGACCACGGGATCTTCCTCGTGAGCGATGCCGTCGCCACGCCTGCCACTCTGCGCCACGGCGGCGAGTCGACCGTGGGCGGCGGCGTCGAACTCGCCTCCGACGGAGCACTGCGACACGTGGCCACCGGTTACCTCGCCGGATCCGTTCAGACGCTCGACGTGGGCGTCGCGACTGTCGCCCGCATCACCGGCTCCCTCGCCACGGCGTACCACCTCGCTACGCATGCACCTGCAGTGGCCCTCGGGCTGCCCGCGCTTTGGCGGCCGGGCGCACGCGCGGATGTCGTGCAGTTCGAATGGGCCCCGGGCGATACCGAGATCCAGCCCGTGCGGGTGCTCATCGCCGGCGAACCCGCGACCGTCTGACGCCGCTTCTCCCCCCCTCGCGCCACGCGCACCGCTGCGCCGTGGCATCCCTTCCCGTCGATCCAGAACGCTGGCGACCCACCACCCTCCTGAGGAGACCCATGACCATCGACAGAGCCGACGTCATCGTCACGAGCCCCGACCGCAACTTCGTCACGTTGAAGATCACCACCGCCGATGGCATCACCGGCCTCGGCGACGCAACCCTCAACGGTCGCGAGCTCGCGGTCGTCGCGTACCTCAGCGAACACGTCGTTCCGCTGCTGATCGGCGCCGACGAGGACCGCATCGAAGACACCTGGCAGTTCCTGTACCGCAGCGCCTACTGGCGGCGCGGTCCGGTGACGATGGCGGCGATCGCCGCGGTCGACATGGCGCTGTGGGACATCAAGGGCAAGAAGGCCGGGATGCCCGTGTATCAGCTGCTCGGCGGCGCATCGCGAAGCGGGCTGCTCGCCTACGGCCACGCCTCCGGCAAGGAACTGCCCGAGCTGTTCGACTCGGTGCGCTCCCACCTGGAGCAGGGGTATCGCGCCATCCGCATCCAGACGGGCGTCCCCGGGCTGAAGGCGATCTACGGCATCGCATCTCAGGCCGCCGACACCGGCGGAGGCGAGGCACGCTACGACCACGAGCCCGCCCGCCGCGGCGCCAAGCCCGTCGAGGAGGACTGGGACACCCGCGCGTACCTGCACCACCTCCCCGGTGTCTTCGAAGCCGTGCGCAATGAGTTCGGCCCGGACATCCCGCTACTGCACGACGGTCACCACCGCATGACGCCGATCCAGGCGGCGAAGCTCGGCAAGTCGCTCGAGCCGTATGACCTGTTCTGGCTCGAGGACTGCACGCCCGCCGAGAACCAGGAAGCCCTTCGCCTCGTGCGCCAGCACACGACGACGCCACTCGCGATCGGCGAGATCTTCAACACGGTCTGGGACTTCAAGGACATCATCCGCGACCAGCTCATCGACTATGTGCGCGGCGCCGTCACGCACATGGGCGGCATCAGCGCGCTGAAGAAGACTCTCGACTACGCGGCGATGTACCAGATCAAGTCCGGCATGCACGGGCCCACCGACATCTCCCCCGTCGGCATGGCCGCCGCGATGCACCTGGGTCTCGCGATCCACAACTTCGGCATCCAGGAGTACATGCAGCACGGAGCCAAGACCGATCAGGTGTTCGAGCAGTCCTTTACCTGGCGGAACGGCCTGCTGCACCCGGGTGACAAGCCGGGACTCGGCGTCGAGCTCAACGTGGACGAGGCGGGCAAGTACCCGTACGAGCAGGCCTACCTGCCGTACAACCGACTCGCCGACGGCACGGTGCACGACTGGTGATCCCCACGTCGGCCGAAGTCGGCACCTCCCTCGTGGTGATGGGGGTCTCCGGAGTGGGAAAGTCGACCGTGGCGGAGCTGTTCGCGCAGCGCACGGGTCTCCGCTTCGTTGACGCCGACGACCTGCACGGGAAGGCCAACATCGCCAAGATGAGCGCGGGCATTCCGCTCACCGACGAGGACCGTTGGCCGTGGCTTGCCCGGGTGGGCGCCGAGCTGGCGCAGCATCCTCCTGCTGTCGTCGCCTGCTCCGCCCTCAAGCGCGCATACCGCGATGCGCTGCGTGCGCAAGCTCCGCAGACTCCGTTCGTGCTGCTCTCGGCGGACGCCACGCAGATCGAAGCCCAGGTATCGGCGCGCCAGGGGCACTTCATGCCGCCCGCGCTGCTGCAGTCGCAGCTCGCCGCGCTCGAGCCGCTCGGCGACGATGAGCAGGGCATCACGATCGAGGTGGATGCGGCTCCCGAGGTGCTCGTCGAGCGGATGCTGCGCCGCTACGGCATCCGTCTCGCGCATCCACACGCGAGCTAGGCCGAACGAGAGAAGGTGGGATCCGCATCGGATCCCACCTTCTCTCGTCGGCGTCAGTCGGCGAGCGCGGCGCTCTGCGCGGACGCGTCGATCGCGACCTCTGCGGCACCGATGAGCTCAGCATCGGCGAGTTCGGCGCGCACGATCTGCGGCTCGAACGGAATGCGGCCCTGCAGTCGGCGCTCGATCGCGGGGATGAGCAGGTCGGCCGCAGCTCGGCCGAAACCGCCGCTCAGGACGATGAGCTCCGGGTTCAGAAGAGCACTGGCGTTGCCGATCACGAGCGCGAGGTTGTCGATGATCTCATCGAAGACGGCGACCGCCGGTGCGTCACCGGCGCGCACCTGGGCGAGGAATGCCTCGGAGTCGGATGCTTCGTCGCCGAGCCTGCGCAGGATGCCCGCCGTGCCGACGCGCGACTCGAGGTCGCCGAAGCCAGGCCAGGGGCTGCCGAGCGAGGCGCGGTCGAGCATCGTGTACCCGGCCTCACCTGCAGCACCCGCGGCACCGCGGTAGAGCCGGCCATCCAGAATCAGCGCGGCGCCGACGCCGGTGCCGACCGAGATCGTGAGCACATCGGCGCGATCACGCGCGACGCCGTGCCGCAGCTCGGCGAGCGCGACGAGATTGACGTCGTTCTCGACGCTGACCGGGATGCCGAGACGCTCTTCGAGAAGGGCGACGAGCGGGAAGTCGAACCACTGCAGTGCGGGGGCGAAGTCAACGCGACCGCTCTGCGTGCGCACGACGCCCGGCACTCCGATGCAGGCGGTGTGCACGTTGGACTTCAGTCGGCGGGCCTCATCCAGCATCTCGGACGCGAGCTCCGCGACCGCTTCGAAGACGTCGCGTGCGGCCTCGCGCGACTGCATCGGGACGCTCAGCGCGCGCTCTCGACGGGCGAGGGATCGGGCTTCAAGATCCATGACGGCCGCCGTCGCGCGACGACCGCCGAGGTCGATCGCGAGCACCGAACGCGCCGCGGCATTGAACTCCAGGAGGCGTGCCGGGCGCCCGCCCGTCGCGGATTCCTGTCCGGTCTCGGTGACGCTGCCGTCTTCGACGAGGCGTTCGACGAGGCGATTGACCGTGGCGACGCTGAGACCCGTGCGGCGGGCGAGGTCTGCACGGGAGAGCGCACCACCGGCGCGCAGCGCATCGAGCAGCACGGTGCTGTTGACCTGCGAGGCGGTACGGTTCGAGGCCGTGCGCGGCACAGGGCGGCGATCGCTCGAAACGGTCATATCCCTCATCATGGCGTCTTTTCTTCTCTGTGCGCTGAACTTGTTCACAACGACGCGATCCCGCCGACCAGGGCGAAGACGCCACCTATCACCGCGAGGATGCGGGTCAGCAGAAGCGCAAGCCGACCGTTGATCCGAGAGCGCGCCCACGAGCCCGCGATCGTTCCTGCGGCGACGGCCGCAGCGGATGCGGCGAACGGCAGCAGATCCAGCGACGCGGGCCAGCCGTGGGCGAAGACCACGAACGGCGTCGTCGCGAGCAGCAGCACCTGCAGATTCGGCACGAAGGCCTCACCCCACTGGCGCACGGTGCCGTGGGCCGCGCCGGCCGGACCCCCGAGTCCCGCCATCGAAGCGGAGGCGGCGACCAGAGCACCCCCGAGGATCCTCGATCCGAACACCGTTGCGAGCGCTCCCCGTAGCGGCATGGCCGCGAGCACGGTCGCCGCGATCACGAGCGCACCCGCCGCGATGCCCGTCGCCGAGGCGCTCATCAGCTGCACGAGGAAGATCATCGGCAGCATCCAGAGCACCGTCGCGAGCACGACTGGAAGCACTTCCCTCCACTGCAGCTGCCGACGCGTCGCGATGAGCGCCGCCGCGCTCGAGATCGCGCCGAGCACCGCCACCGAGGACACCGCCTCCGCACCGATCAGCACGACGGCGATCGGCGTCGCGATGAGCGCGAAGCCGATCCCCGTGATGCGCTGTGCCATGCCCGCGATGAGGAACGTCGCGAGCAGCAGCACCCACTCCATCAGCCCTGCGCGGGCTCGCGGCGCGCCCAGATGGGCGAGCTCCAGGCGTACTGCTCGTTGTGCTGACGCACGCGCACGTAGTACCAGTCCTCTTCAGCGTCGGTCCCCTCGTCCTCGACGGACCAGGCGAGCTCGATCGCACCTGCGGGCTCCGCCCGCTCGAAGACGAAGCTGCCGCTGACGAAGCCACCGGTGAAGCCCACGCGAGGGCCTTCCCGCAGCTCGCCGATCGTGTAGCTCGCCTCGATGTCGCCGTTTATGCGCGCCTTCACACGGGTGCTGTCGTCGCCGGTCAGGTGCAGCGCGAGCCGCTGGGTGGCATCCGTCATGACCGTCGGGTTTCCACGCGTGCGCGTGCGCAGGCGCACCGAGCGCTCGCCCGTGCGCTCCCAGTCCGAGAAGGAGTAGTGCTCGGGCTCTTCCGCACTGGGCGCGACGATGTCGTAGCCGTGCAGACGCGGCTCGACCGCATCGATCTGACCGCCCTCAACCTCGAGCTCGACATCCCAGGGCGTGTCGACGCCGATCTCGCCCCAGCCCATGCCGAACGACACGACACCGCGGAACTCGTCAGCGCTGCCCGGTGCGGTCGGACGCGTGCGGGCGACGACGGTCCCGTTGCGGACGAGTTCGACGTAGTCGAGGGCGGATCCACCGCACACCGCGATCTCGAAACGGCGCGTTCCTGCGGCATCCACCACGGAGCCCATCGGCTGGCCATCGAGCGAGACGGCGAGCATGATGCGGTCACCGGTGACGCAGTACGTCTGGCGGTTCTGGATCGCCGACCAGATGCCCTCGCGGGTCAGCTCGGGCGCCCACACCATCGCACGACCGTAGCCGTAGCTGCCCGGGTGGGCGCTGTGGTGGTCGGTGGATCCGATGAAGCCGAAGCGGTGCCCGGCGCCGAGACCGGCGAGCGCCATGCTCGCCTTGTCGCGCGGGCCCATCGTGTGCAGGTATTGACGAGGCGCGTGGTCGTCTTCGCCGTTGCCATGCATCGACAGCAGCTCGATGACGGGCGAGAGCTCTTCTGTATAGGTGTCCCAGTTGATGCCGCGGTAGCCCTTGAGATAGCCGATGTGGTGCGGCAGCACCATGGTCGGCAAGCCGCCCGCGGCGAGTGACCGGAGATTCGTGCGCAGTTCGTCGAAGCTGCCCGACTGGGCCGGAGCCAACGGGCCACGACCCGAGCGGTAGTACACGCAGTGGTCGCCGTACGTCATGCTGTGCCACTCGAAGGAGAGGAAGGAGACGAAGCGGCCGTCTTCGTGCGCGGCCTCCGTGACGTCCTGCACGTGCTCCCAGCTGTCGCGCAGACGGGCGAAGCCCTGCCGGTGGTAGTCGGCGACGTGCGTCGGCTCTTCCGGCATGTCGTGCCAGTTCGCGTGCCCGGTCACCGTCGCGAAATCGAGCTGCAACTGTGCGTTGCGGTAGGCGTCTTCGATGCTGCCGTGACCGTAGCTGATGCCGCAGTGGTTGTGCAGGTCGCCGGCGTACCCGGTGAGCCCCGAGTATCCGTCGAGGTCTGTGGTCGGTCTCAAGAGAGCCATGTCGTCCTTCCGGTTCGTGCAGATTCGTAAGCGGCGTCGACGAGACGCAGAGCAGCAGCGGCGTCATCAAGGCCGGCGGCAGGAGTTCGGCCTTCGATCAGCGCGCCGAGCAGGTCAGTGATGCCCAGGCCGTGGAAGCCACCCGCACTGAAGGTCGGGGTGATGCCCAGATCCTGCCACGTGCGCTCGGCGGTGCGGGATGCGGCGACGCGATCGATCCGGCGCACCAGCGCATCCCCGCTGACAGAGCGCGACGCCATGTCGACCCCGCCGACGTCGACGCTCGCATCACGGCCGTGCACTTCGATGCTGCCGTCAGCGCCCGCCATCGACCACGACGTCGTGATGGAAACCAACGGACCGTCCTCGTATCCAACGGTGATGAGCGCGGTGTCTTCCACAGGCAGGCCAAGCTGCGAGGAGGTCTGCGCGGTGACCCACGACGGCTCCCCCAGCAGCCAGCGGCAGAAGTCGAGAGTGTGGATGCCCTCGTCGAGCAGTGCGCCCGCCCCTGCGCGGGCCGGGTCGACGAACCAGGACGAGCGGAATCCCTCATCCCAGCCCTGCGAGTGTCCGTGCCGCAGGCGGAGGGAGACGATCGGTCCGAGGTCGCCGCCGCGGACGAGGTCACGCAGCGCGATGCTCGCCTGATCGAGGCGCTTCGGCAGATTCTGCGCGAATGTGACGCGATTCTCCGCGACGGCCGCGGCGATGCGGTCAAGCGCCTCCTGGTCCACGGTCGGCGGCTTCTCCAGAAGGATGTGGCAGCCCGCAGATGCAGCGGCGACAGCATCCGATTCATGATCCGTCGTGACGGATGCGATCGCAACGACATCTGCGGCGGCGAGGAGCTCGTCGCGGAAGGTGAACGCAGGCACACCGGCCGCCACGGCGAACTCTTTCGCCAACTGGGCGTCACGATCCCAGACACCGATGAGGCGCGCCTGCGGGTGCGCGGCGACTGCCTGCGTCCAGTCGCGGGCGTGATAGTGGCTGAGGCCGACGAAGGCGACGTTCAGGATGCTCATCGAGCACTCTCCTCGGGTGCGGGAAGGTCAAGATCGGGAACGGTGAAGAGGGCACCGGACGCAGCGGCGACGGCGATCGTCTCCGCGACACGCAGCCCGCGGGCAGCCGCTGCGGCAGTGCCGTCATCCTGTCGGGTGCGCACATCGCGCACCCATGCGGCATGGTGTCGGTGACCGAGCACGGGCTCGGGGTCGAGGGCGACGAAGCGCGACGCCCCACCGCGCTCATGCACGGTGACGGGGCGGGAGGGTGCGTCGATCACGGCCGTCGCGTTCGTTCCGTGCACTTCCAGTTGGAAGCGCTCCGTGCCACCTGCTTCCGCCCAGCACTGCTCGTGCGAGACGAGAACACCCGAGGCGAGCCGATAGATCGCGTGCGCATGATCGGGTACGGCGGAGATCACGGTCGTGCCGTCACGCAGGGGGCGCACGGGCATGCGGATCGCGGTCAGCGCCTGCACGGTGCGGATCGGCCCGATCAGGTGCTCGACGAGATCGATGCCGTGCACGCCGAGCTGCGAGACGACACCCGCCGTCGGGCTGCTTGCCTCGAAGAACCAGGCACCCCAATCCGGCCCGGGGGTGGCGTTGCGCATCCGTACGCTCATGATCTCGCCCAACTCGCCGCGCGCCAGGATGTCAGCCAGCGCGACGGTCGCATCGAGATGGCGGTGCATGAAGCTCGCTGACAGCAGCCCCGCAGGCGCATCGGCGACGAGAGCTTCCGCCGCGGCAGCGCTCGTCGCGATCGGCTTCTGCACCATGACGGGGATCCCCGCGGACATGAGACCGCGAGCGATCTCCACATGGGTGTCATCGGGCGTCGCGACGATCGCGGCGTCGACGTGACCGACCAGCTCTCTCCAGTCCGCGACGACGTGTGGAATTCCGTGGCGGTCTGCGACGGCCTGGGCTCGCTGCACATCGCGGGCGACGAGCATCGCGACATCCGCGTCGGCGACGGAACCCAGGGCGTCCAGGTGGTACGCGCTGATCAGCCCGGCACCGACCATGCCCACACGGAGCGGGGTGGATGAGGTGCCGGGCTGAGTCATCGCTGTTCCTTCTGAGGGATTACTTGGAGCCGAGGGCGAGCGCGCCCTCGATGGCCGAGACGTTGAGCCAAGTGGGCTCGAGCACGTCTGTCGCCGTGCCGTTGCGAACCAGCATGTCCTGGTAGGCGTTCACACTCTTCTCGGCGTCGCCCGAGGTGAAGATCTTCTGGCCACCGGCGAGGTCGACCCACTCGTACAGGCCGATCGTGCGCTTGAGGTCTTCATCGGTCTGAGTGACACCGGTCTCCTTGTAGAAGCCCTTGGCCAGCTCGAACGCCTTGTCCGCATCGGATGCGAACAGCGCATTGGCGCGGAAGACGGCCTCGGTGAACTTCGCGACGGCCTCGGGGTGCTCCGCCAGGAACTCCTTGCGGACGACCATCGTCGGGTATGCGGCCACGTCGAGCTTCGACATGTCGCAGATGTTCTCGTAGCCGTCGGCCTCGAGCTGGAAGGAGAACGGAGGGTAGGCGGATGCGGCGACGCCGTTGCCCGAGGCGAGGGCGGCGACGATGTCGACCGGGGCGAGGTTGACCGGCTGGATGTCCTCGAACGCGAGGCCGAACTGGTCGAGGCATCCTTCGAAGAACAGCTGGTCGGTCGAGCCCTGCGTGAACAGCACCTGCTGAGCCGCGAGCTTGTCCTTGGCGTTCTTGGCCGTGATCCCGCTGTCGCTCTTCACGTAGATGCCGTGCGCGAAGGGCTCGTTGCCGAAGAAGCCGATGGTCTGCAGGTCCCACGCCTTGCCGGCGTTGATCGCGGGAAGCTCGCCGGTGAAAGCGATGTCCCAGTCGCCGCGAAGGCCGGCCTCGACCTGCGGCGCACCGTTCGGGTAGATCTCGGCGAGCTCGATGCTCACGCCGTTCTCTTCGAGGTAGCCGAGCTGGTCGGCGGCCCACCACTGGGCAAGCGCGAAGACCGGTTGCGCGCCGATGCGGATCGTGACGTCGTCGGCGGCGGCGGCGCCCTCGGACTCGGCGGGAGCGGGAGCAGCGGAGCTGCAGGCGGTCAGGCTGAGCGCCGCGGCGGCGACCAGGGCGACGCCGGCGAGTGCGGTGCGGGTAGAGCGAAGCATGGTGATTCCTTCCTTGGAACTTTCTTCGGGTTCGGGTGGTGCGGTGGTGCGGTGGTGGGTGGATCAGGCCGGTCGCGGGCTGGAGATCTCTTCGCGGACCGAGGACCAGATGCGCTCGCGCCAGTACGAGAAGCGCTCGCTCGTGTAGGCGTCGTCGACCGGGCCGCCGCGCCACTCCTCGCGGCCTTCGATCTCGACGTCCTCCTTGATACGGCCGGGGCGCGCGGTCATCACCAGGACGCGATCCGACATGAAGACGGCCTCTTCGACGGCGTGCGTGATCATGAGCACCGTCAGGTCCTGCTCACGGCAGATGCGGGAGATGTCTTCCTGCAGGATGATGCGCGTCTGCGCGTCGAGGGCGCCGAACGGCTCGTCCATGAGGAGCACATCGGGGCGCATCGCGAGCGAGCGGGCGATCGCGACGCGCTGCTTCATGCCGCCGGAGAGCTGGCTCGGGTAGTGGTCCTCGAAGCCGGCGAGCCCGACCATCGTGAGGTACTCCTCCACCCGCGCAGCGCGCTCCGCCTTGCTGAGTCCTGCGACCTTGAGGCCGAACTCCATGTTCTTCGCGACGGTCATCGCCGGGTACAGCGCGAAGCTCTGGAAGACCATGCCGCGGTCGCGGCCAGGGCCGGTGACCTTCTTGCCGTCGACCTCGATCGTGCCGCTCGTGGCGTCTTCGAGACCGGCGACGATGTGCAGGAGCGTGCTCTTGCCGCAGCCGGATGGTCCGACGAGCGTCACGAAGCCGCCGCGCGGCACGTCGAAGGAGACAGGCTCGAGCGCCTGCAGGGGGCCCTTGCGGGTCTGGAAGACCTTGGTGAGCGCGTCAATGCGCAGCTTCGGGGTCTGGTCAGTGGCGGTCATCGGTGTTCCTCCAGCGGAGCAGCGGACGGGTGACGATTGTGAGGAGAGCGTCGACGGTGAGGCCGATGAAGGCGATCACGAGCATGCCGACGACGATCAGGTCAGGCTGGAAATCCTGCTGACCGCGGATGATGAGGAACCCGAGGCCCGACTTGGCGCTCACGAGCTCCGCGGCGATCACGGCCATGAGACCGTTGCCGAGGGCGACCCGCAGACCGCTGACGAGCTGCGGCAGTTCGGTCGGGATCACGATCTGCACGAGCTGGCGGAGCGAACTCGCGCCCGCGGTCCGCGCAGCGCCGATGACCTGCGGATCGATGCTGCGGGCACCGTGATACGCGTTGATCACGATCGGCGGGAAAGCCGCGATGAAGACGAGCAGGAGCTCCGTGACGAGGCCGGTGCCGAGCCACAGGATGGCCAGGGGGATCCAGGCCAGCGGCGGCACGCTGCGCAGTGCGTTGAAGAGCGGGTTGAGGGCAGCATCCGCAAACCGATACCAGCCCATGAGCATGCCCAACGGAACGCCGAGCCCGACGGCCGCGAGCACACCCAGCGACCAGCGGATCATCGACTGCCCGATGTGGCCCCACAGGGTCTCACCGGCATACGGCTCGATCATGAGGTTCGCGGCGGTGCCGAACACCTCCATGAGCGGCGGAAGCGTGCGGGTCGGGATGAGGCCGAGCAGGTCATCGAAGATGAACCAGGCCAGCAGCAGCACGAGGATCGAGATCGCACCGCGGCGCACTCCCGAGCTGATGCGCGGGCGTGATGCCGGCACGATCGTTGTGGCGGCGACGGTTTCAACGCTCACGAGAAGCTCCATCCCAGACGAGGGCCCGCGCGAACGCGTGCTTGAGCACGAAGGTCATTGCCAGGCCGAGGAGGCCGATCAGGATCATGCCGACCATGATGATGTCGGCCTGGAATGCCGAACGCGCGATCTGCATCATGTATCCGATACCAGCCTGTGCGGCCAGCAGTTCTGCGGCGACGAGCGTCATCCATGCGCCGGTGAGCGCGAGGTTGGTGCCGACGAGGATGCGCGGGAGCGCCGTGGGGACGACGACAGAGCGCAGCGTCTGCCACCGGGATGCTCCCGAGACGCGAGCGGCTCCGATGAGCCCCTTGTCGACGCCGCGGACGGCCTCGTAGGCGTTGATCACACAGGGGGCGAATGCCGCCATCACGACCACGAAGATGCGCGCGCCCGGGGTGATGCCGAACCAGAGCAGGGCGAAGGGGGTCCAGGCGATCGGCGGAATCGGACGGATCAGGTTGAAGAGCGGCTCGAGGAACTCACGCGCCTTCTTGTTCCATCCGAAGAGGATGCCGAGGGGAACGCCGATCACGACGGCGAGCAGCCATCCGACAACGACGACTCCGAGGCTCGCCCACAGGTGAGTGAGCAGCGTCGAGCCCTGGTAGGGGTTGGACAGCATCCATACGAAGCGGTTCCAGACCGTGACCGGCGAAGGCAGCATCACCGGGGGCGCGAGACGCAGCACATCACTGGCGACGTACCACGCCAGCAGCGCGGCGACGATCGATGCCACCGAGATCAGCGTGTAACGCATTCGCTTGGGCACGAGCCACCCCTTCCTTTTCGTCATTGATAGTTTCAGGTTGAACTAAAGGCAATCATGCACAGCCGAAAGCGTCCTGTCAACACGAGGCCGCTCGTGCGTTCATCTTCGATACTTTCCCGTAATGATGCGTCGCATGACGACTTCCCTCCTTTCTATCAATTTGGTATAAAGACCTCATGACCTTCTCTCAGAACGACGCCGGACGCCGGTTGATCGGCATCGACGTCGGCGGCACCAAGGTGCGCGCCATCGCCGCAGACGAGCACGGCGTCGTGCTCGCCGAGGCGACGGAGCCGACCGCGCCGGAGATCGTCGCGCAGCTCGTCCGCCTCATCCGCGACCTCGGCCCCGCACACGGCATCGGCATCGGAGTGCCCGGGGCTGTGCACCCTGAGACGGGCGTCATCACCAAGGTGCCGAACGTTCCCGAACTTGAGGGACTCACTCTCTCCGCGCATCTGCAGCAGGCACTCGGCGCTCCCGTCGCTGTGGAGAATGACGTCCTCACGGCGGCACTCGCAGAGCGCGGCGAGGACGCGGGCGAGCCGCTCGCCGTCGTCGCCGCCGGCACCGGAATCGGTCTCGGACTGGTGTACCGCGGATCGGTCCTGCGCGGGGCTCATGGCGCCGCCGGCGAGATCGCCGACCTGCCACTCCCGGACGGGCGCATCCTCGAAGACCACGTCTCGATCAGCGGCCTGCTGCAGGCATATCGCGCGGCCGGAGGAACAACAGCCGCCGACACCAACGAGCTGTTCGACGAGGCATCCGCGGGCTCCCCCGCCGCCACTCAGGCGATCGATGAGTACGCGAAGTGGCTCGCCTACGGCATGCGCACGGTCGTCGCGACCGTCGATCCGGGGCGGATCGTGCTGACCGGCGGCCTCGGCGGCGCACCCGCCACCCGCGCAGCGCTCCGTCGGCACCTCGACCCGGCGATCGACGCGATCATCGTCGTAAGTGAGCACGGCGGCGATGCCCCCGCGCAGGGTGCGTTGCGGCTCGCTGCGGCGGCGTCGCTCTCGCCCGCACTGTAGGTCCTGCGCCCCTGCTGACAGGGCCAGGCGGACAGTAGGCTGTCAGCATCATGAACGAGTTCTGGACCTTCGCCGGCAACTACTGGTGGTTGGCGTTTCCGATCCTCGCGATGACGTCCGGCGCGGTCGGCGGCGTCTACAAGGCGATGGAGAAGAGTGCGAAACGCCGCCACGAGCGTCGCATGGAGACGCTGCGCCTCAAGGCGGAGATCAAGACCGCGCAGATCGCCGCGCGCGGAGGAGCACCTGCGCGGACCGTTCTTCCCGCGAAGAGCGCGCCTGCCGCAGCATCCGCGCAGCTCCTCGCGCGCACCCTCGCCGAACATGACGAGATCACCGCCCGCTGGCTCGACTACGAGCTCGACGTCGCGAAGCTCATCGCCTTTCCTGCCATGAGTGACGGTCGGCAGCCGTTGACGGCGGCGTTCCTCCGCGCGAAGAAGACCGCGGATGCGCTGCGCCCCGCCTCCGCCGACGCCAAGATCACCGAGCAGCAGGCGGCCGAGTACCTCGATGCCGTCGGCGACTACGCTGTCGCGTTCGAGATCGCCGAGAAGGATGCGCGCCGACTGCGCAACTCGACCTTCACCGAGGACGAGCGCAAACGTCTGGACCGCGCACAGCAGCTGCTGAAGGTCGCCGTCGACGAGTCCGCGACATCAGCCGAACGCCAGGCCGCGTACAAGCGCGTCCGCCAAGAGCTCGACGGCCTCATCTCGCTGTCGGACGAAGCCGTGCAGGTACTCGAGAAGAAGGTCGCTCCGGAACTCGGGGCGTGAGCACCCCTCCGCGTCAACTCGCGCGCTCTCGCTGGCGAAGCGCGGAATATCCATCCGCGTGCATGCGTTTACGATCATGTTGCGGACAGCGTGGTCCAAGCACTCCGACCACGAAAGGCCTCTTCATGACTGCTGTCCTCGATCGCACCGCTCCCACCGACCACCCCGTCGTCCTCGACGGGCGCTGGAGCCCTCGCGCGTTCGACCCGATCACGCCCATCGATGAGGACGCTCTCTCCTCGGCCCTTGAGGCCGCACGCTGGTCGCCTTCTGCCAACAACGTGCAGCCCTGGCGCTTCATCGTCGCCCGTCGCGGGTCCGAGCTTCACCGCCAGCTCTTCGGCACGCTCGCCGGGTTCAACACCGCGTGGGCAGGTTCCGCTGCGGCGCTGATCGTCGCCGTCGCCGAGACGACCGATGCCGAGGGCCAGCCGATTCACTTCGCCGCGTACGACCTCGGCCAGGCAGTCGCGCACTTCACCGTGCAGGCCCACCACGACGGTCTGCATGTGCACCAGATGGGTGGCTTCGATCGTGCCGCCGTCAGTGAGATCGCCGGCCTCGAAGGCCGCTTCGTTCCCACGACAATGATCGCTGTCGGCCTCGTCGGCGACCCTTCATCCCTGCCCGGCCCGCTCGCTGAGCGCGAGGTCGCACCGCGCGAGCGTCGCGTGCTGGCCGAGACGGTTCTTCTCAACGACTGAGTTGTCATCGACAGCCCTGGCCGTCATGCATTCTGCGTGGCGACCAGGGCGATTTCGCGTGTAGCTGCATTCCGATGTCACACAGAGCGGTAGCGATGTGCGGGCTTCCTACGATCGGGGCATGACTACGCCTGCGAACCAGAGTCGACCCCGACGGAAGCAAAGCCCGACCCCAGACGGTCTCTTCACCATTCGGCTCGCATCCGTCCAAGTAGTCGTCCTCGGCAGCCTGTTGGCAGCAAGCAGTGTCCCGGTCGCGAGCGGTATCACGGCCCTTCTGTCCCTGAACATGGCCGTCACGGTGAATCGCGCGCTCGGCGAGGCTGGCTCCGCCGCATCCTGGGTACTCCCGATGTGCATGTCGGCACTCATCGCTGGCATCGCGGTCATCTACCTTCCCGACTGGCGGGCCCGCGCAGCCATCGGACGTGTCGACCTGGTCGATTCCGCAGAAGTGCGCCGCCTCATCGGCAACCTATGCCTGGGGGTCGCTCTCGCCCTGTTCATCTGGACAATCTGGATCGTGCTTGCATGGCTGATACCAGGGTGGAGCCCCGGCTCTTCGGGAGTGGGGACACTGATCGGACTAGTACTGACATTGACGCTGGCGCTTCTCGGCTCACGAGCATCGTTGGGAACACGGGAACAGCGCCGAAGCGATGCCCGCGCAGTGCTCGTGCAGCGGCGACTGAAAGTACCTCGCGTGACCTCCCAGACGATCCATGTGAATGAGCGCCCGGCATGGTGGCCTGTTGCCCTCGGTGTTGGGGTTCTGCTCGCGCCAGCGCTGCTGTTCCTCGTTCTCAGCAAATTCGGTGCCATGGAGGCGCGAACCGCCTGGGCGGTTTTCGGATACCTCGTCGTCTTTTGCTGGATTCCGATAGCGCTCTGGATCGAAGCATTTTCGGGCCGCGAAGCCACTCAGTGCGCAGCACGTATCACCGCAATCATCACAACGGCTTTCGTATCGCTTGCGACTACTGTGGTCGTCGCCGTCGAAAGTGGAACACCTGCGCCAACGCTCTCGACGCTGGCACTGACGCTAGCGCCAATCGTCAATCTCGTACGCTGGCGCGGGAAGTATTTACTCGCCGCCGTCGGACTCCGTGGCCTGCAGAAATCGATCGCATCGACTTATGCGTACCTAAGCAGACTTCAACCGCACGCCTGACCCGAAGCCTTTGGCGTCTAGTTCGCGAGGACCGTAGCCGTCCGGCCGGCGACGATCCCGACAACAGCCATGACCAGTTGCGCGGCCAGCGCCAGAACGGCAAGGATCATCACCGGGACGAGGAACACTTCGCCCGCGCCAGCATCCATCCCGGTCCACGTCGTGAGCACCGAACCGACGGGACCGGCGTCTCCTCCGTCGACGATCACGAGGCCCATGACGACCAGCACGCCCCAGAGCGCATAGCTCGCGATCTCATACCCACGCCGCGTGCGTGCCGACATTCGCGCCTCGCGGTCGAAGAGCACGAGTACGGGCGGGATGTACATGGCGAGGAGCGCGATGGGCGACAGGAAGAGACCGATCGCGGCGAGCCATCCGAGCGGCGCCCCCAGCAGTCCCCTGCCGAAGAGCACCCATCCGATGAGCACGATCGGCGCGATCCACTGGAAGACGAACACGAATCGTCCCGAGAGCTTCATGCCGAAATGATAGTGGCGCGCATCCGCCGAAGCGTGATGCGCGCCACAAGTGAGATCGCGTCTTAGCGTTGCGGGATGAGCGTGAGCCCTGCCCCGTCGGTCGCGACGTCGACCCGCACGGTGTCGCCGTCGTGCACGCTGCCCGAGAGCAGCGCGGTGGCGAGACGGTTCTGGATCTCCTTCTGGATGAGCCGACGCAGCGGGCGCGCCCCATACACCGGGTCGTATCCGCGCTCGGCCAGCCAGGCGCGAGCATCCGGAGTCACCGCGAGAGTCAGCCGACGCTCGTGCAGGCGAGCCTGCAGCTGATCGACCGCGAGCTCGACGATCTGCGCGAGATCGTCTTCGCTGAGCGCCTGGAAGATCACGATGTCATCGAGCCGGTTCACGAACTCCGGCTTGAAGGCCTGGCGCACGAGCGCCTGCACGGCGTCGTTCTTCTCTTCGAGCGACAGCGTCGGATCGATGAGAATCGGCGAACCGAGGTTCGAGGTGAGGATCAGGATCACGTTCGAGAAATCGACCGTGCGCCCCTGACCGTCGGTCAGGCGTCCGTCATCCATGACCTGCAGGAGCACGTCGAAGACTTCCGGATGCGCCTTCTCGACCTCGTCCAGCAGCACGACGCTGTAGGGGCGGCGACGAACCGCCTCGGTCAGCTGACCGCCCTGCTCATAGCCGACGTAGCCCGGAGGGGCACCGACGAGCCGAGACACCGAGTGCTTCTCGCCGTACTCCGACATGTCGATCCGCACCATGGCGTGCTCGTCATCGAAGAGGAACTCCGCGAGAGCCTTGGCCAGCTCGGTCTTTCCGACACCGGTCGGCCCGAGGAACAGGAACGATCCGGTCGGACGCCCGGGATCGTTGATGCCCGCACGCGAGCGACGAACTGCATCCGACACCGCTGCGACGGCATTCTTCTGACCGATCAGGCGCTTACCCAGCTCGGCTTCCAGGTGCAGCAGCTTCTCACTCTCACCCTGCATGAGCCGGCCGACGGGAATACCCGTCCATGCGGCGATGACGGCGGCGATGTCCTCCTCGGTCACCTGCTCGTTGACCATGCGGGGCTCATCCGCTCCGGATGCCTCGGCCTGCTCGGCCTCGGCGATCTCGAGCTCAAGCCGCTTGATCGTGTCGTACTCGAGCTTCGACGCCTTGACGTAGTCGCCTTCGCGCAGCGCGCGGTCGCGCTCGGTCCTCGCTTCGTCGACCTTCTTCTTCAGGTCGCCGACGCGGTTGAGGCTCTGGCGCTCGCGTGCCCAGCGCTGTTCGAGAACATCGAGCTCGCGCTCCAAGTCAACAAGCTGCTCGCGAAGCGCAGCAAGGCGCTCTTTCGAAGCAGCATCCTTCTCCTTCTTGAGCGCCAGCTCTTCGAGCTTCATCCGGTCGACCTGGCGCTTGAGCTGGTCGATCTCGACGGGCGAGGAGTCGATCTCCATCTTGAGACGGGACATCGATTCATCCACGAGGTCGATCGCCTTGTCCGGCAGCTGACGGCTCGGGATGTAGCGGTTCGAGAGCGCAGCGGCAGCGACGAGCGCGCTGTCGGAGATCGTCACGCCGTGGTGCGCTTCATAGCGGCCCTTGAGCCCGCGAAGAATCGCGATGGTGTCTTCGACGGATGGCTCGCCCACGTACACCTGCTGGAAGCGGCGCTCCAGCGCAGCATCCTTCTCGATGAACTCGCGGTACTCGTTGAGCGTCGTGGCGCCGATCAGGCGCAGCTCACCGCGCGCAAGCATCGGCTTGAGCATGTTGGATGCCGCCACCGAGCCTTCGCCGCCACCCGCGCCCATGAGCACGTGCAGCTCATCGATGAAGGTGATGATGCGGCCATCCGACTCGGTGATCTCCTTGAGCACGCTCTTCAGGCGCTCTTCGAACTGGCCGCGGTACATGGCGCCGGCCACGAGAGCTGAGATGTCGAGAGAGACGAGCTCTTTGTCTTTCAGGGATTCGGCGACGTCACCGGCGACGATGCGCTGCGCCAGCCCTTCCGCCACGGCGGTCTTGCCGACGCCGGGCTCACCGATCAGGACAGGGTTGTTCTTCGTGCGGCGGGTGAGCACCTGGCTCACACGGCGAATCTCACTGTCACGACCGATCACCGGGTCGAGCTTGCCCTGGCGGGCGCGGTCAGTGAGGTTGATTCCGAACTGTTCGAGGGCGCTTTGCTGTTCGTCGTTCTGGGGCGTTGTCATCGTTTCCTCCTTGGAGAGACTCCTTCAAAGTTGAGTGGCTTGGACTCAAGTTTAACAGAGGGGCGGATGCTTCGCCAGGAGCCTCCGCATTTCGCGCGGCGATCATCCGATCCCTCCACGCGCGAACACGCCTCAACGCCCCAATCGTGGAAGCGTGCTCAATGATGGCCATCGGCCATATCCGACGACGAACCCACGGAACCGCGACCACGACAGCCGTCACCGCTGAGGCGCCGAGAACCCACCAGCCAAACGATGCGATGACCGTGGACGAAGTGATGACCACGATCGCGAGGGAGACACTCATAGCCAGTCCGACGATCCCGATACTCAGGGCCTGCACTACCCGCGCCCATGGCGACACCGACACATCGGCGGATACCCGCCAGCCAGCTACCACGAGCAGGTTGCCACCGAAGAGCGTCATCCCCAGCCCGAACATCGACGGGCCGTTCTCGCGCAGCCAATCCTCGCCCGTCACGATCAACACCCCGACGATCACTCCCCAGACGACGACCGGCCCGCCCCACAGGAGCAATTCTGCGAGCACTCGCTTCCACGTCGTCGGATACGAGTCCCGCCAGCGAATCCCTCGAGCCTGCGCACGCTTCTTGCGCGCATGCCAGACCTTCTTGGCCTCATGTGCACGAAGCTGCGGCGTTGCGCCCGATCCGACGACCTGCCCAGCCAGTCCGACAACCCACGAGACGAGAAGGATCGGAAGAACTCTCACCCACTCCCGTGGATTGTCAACGGCAATCACGATCGTTCCCGCGGCGACGATCGACAGTCCGATCACACAGATGAGCACGATCGCGGCGATCGCGAACCTCGCTCGCGCATCAAGCATGTGGTGTCCCCGGCCGAAGTTCGTAGCGGCGGCAAGTGCGACCAGAAGCGTTGCGATGACTCCGGCCACGCCGATGAAGTCGCCGAGGAGAGGCTGAAGCAGGCCTGCGATCTGCCCCAGTTGCAGCCAGTAATCCGGCTGGCTGGGACTCGTGAACACACCGGCCAGCATGAAGGGAATCAAGGCGCACGAGAACGTCAGGAACGGACCTGCGATGAGAAACAGTGCAGCCTGACTACTCTCCAGACTCCCGCCCACATGATTGCTATCGACCGGAGGGCCATGATTCTCGGTGCTCTGTGTGTTCACGCTCACATCATGGCGAACAGACCGGACTCGCGCGGCTTGTTTCCCGCAGCCTGTGGACGACACGCCCGGAGGAGGATGCCCGCGCCACGTTCGCGCCGCCGCTGCGAAGGAGAACTCGCTGATCGGAGGACTCTTCTGAGCAAGAGGCCCTCCGATGGAGGAGAAGGCCTCCGCTAGCGGGAGGCCCGCTGCGCAACAACCGCGTCGAGAATCGCCGCGGCGACCACGCGCTTCGGCCCGGAAGCCTCACCCACGACAGCGCCTTCCGCACCGATGATCTCCACCGCGTTGTCGGCCTTCTCGAAACCGTGCTCCTCGTTCGCAAGATTCACGGCGAGCAGGTCGACGCCCTTGCGTTCTCGCTTGCGGCGAGCGCGATCGCGACGGGCTGCGGCATCCAGATCGGTCTCCGCGGCGAACGCGACGACGATCTGACCTGGCACGCGCGCTGCCGCCAGCCCTGCAACCACATCGTCGTTCTCGACGAGTTCGATGCGCTCCAGCACACCGTCCTCCTTGGTCAGCTTCGAGGTCGAGACGGTCGCCGGCCGGTAGTCCGCGACCGCGGCGGCCATGATGATGACATCTGCGGTGGGCGCAGCATCCCCGATCGCGTCCTGCAGCTCGCGCGCCGTCCCCACCGAAACCACCCGCACTCCGGATGCCGCGGCGAGCACATCTCCCGAAATGTTCGCCGCCACCAGCGTCACGCTTGCGCCGCGGGCGGCCGCCTCCGCGGCGAGCGCCACCCCCTGCCGTCCGCTAGAGCGGTTGCCGAGGTAGCGCACGGGGTCGATCGGTTCGCGGGTTCCACCGGCAGAGATGACGACCCGCGCTCCATCGAGATCCTGTGGAGCGAGCACGGCGAACGCAGCATCCACCAGCGCCTCCGGCTCGACCATCCGCCCGGGTCCGCTGTCGCCGCCCGTCAGCTCACCCGCATTCGGGCCGACGATGTGCACGCCGCGTGCACGCAGTGTCGCGATGTTCGCCTGCGTCGCCGGATGCTGCCACATCTCCGTGTGCATGGCGGGGGCGATCACGACCGGTGCCTTCGTCGCCAGCAGCGTCGTGCCGAGCAGGTCATCGGCGAGCCCTGCCGTCATCTTCGCGATCGTGTTCGCGGTGGCGGGGGCGACGATGACGAGCTCTGCGTTCTGGCCGAGGGCGACGTGGCGCACTTTTGCGACGTCGTCGTGCACGCTCGTCGTGACCGGGTTGCGACTGATCGCCTCCCACGTCGGCAGGCCGACGAAGCGCAGCGCATCCTCGGTAGGGATGACATGCACCTCATGCCCCGCTTTGATCAGCAGCCGCACGAGCTGGACTGACTTGTACGCGGCGATACCACCGGTGACCCCTACGACGATGTTCACGCTTCGATTCTGCCTCACGCGGTGCGCGCACGGTCGGGTGGACGTTCATGCCGACGCACCGGGGCGTTCACCGGACGCACGGCCCGCGTTCACCCGACCTCGGGAGCGTGAACGGGCATGCGCGTGACATCGCGCCCACCCGAAGGAGCTGCTCTTGCGTTCATCCGTCCGACCTCCGAATCGCACCGTCGCCCGCGGTGCATCGACCGCGCTCGCCGCGTTCGCACTCGTCGCGCCGCTGCTGGCGGCGAGCCCCGCGGCAGCCGCCGAGCCACTGCCCGCGGCTGCACCGGCTCCAAGCATCCGCATCAACGAGGTGTTCCAGAACAACAGCACCGTCGCGGATGCTGTCGAGCTGACCAACACCGGTGACGCGGCCGTCGATCTCTCGGGCTGGGTCGTCAAGGACGACAAGGACGACCGCACCTTCGCGATTGCCGCCGGAACCCTCCTCGCCCCGGGTGCCTTCGCGCTGATCACGGTCGACGACGATTCCGAATCGGGCTTCGGTCTGGGCCGCGCCGACACCGTGCGTGTCTACCTGCCGGACGCGACGACGCTCGTTGACCAGTTCGCCTGGACCGACCACGCCCCCACTTCCTACAGCTTCTGCGGTGACGGATTCCTCGTCTCGGTGACGGCGACGCCGGGTGCGGCGAACGACTGCACGATCCCGGAGAAGCCGGTCGACCCCGTCAACCCGGTCGATCCTTCGACGATTCCGAAGGTCGTCGTCAACGAGGTCGAGTCCAGCGACGGTGTTCCCGGCGACTGGATCGAGTTCTACAACACCGAGGCATCCGCCGTCGATCTCTCGGGCTTCATCGTGCGCGACAGTGACGATGCGCACGTGGCCGTGATCCCGGCGGGCACGAGCATCCCCGCGGGTGGCTTCTGGGTCGCCGAGGAGACCTTCCTCGGATACGGACTCGGCAAGGCCGACTCGGCACGTCTGTTCCTCGCCGACGGCGTCACGCTCGTCGACTCCTACTCCTGGACGGCGGGCGCCGACGGCGGCCACTCCCCGACCACGTTCGGCCGCTGCCCCGATGGCACGGGAGCGTGGGGCGTCACGACGGCACCGACCAAGGGCGCTCCCAACGACTGCGCGACGCCCGTGCGCATCAACGAGATCGAGAGCAACGGCGATGCCGTGGGCGACTGGATCGAGCTCATCAACATCTCGAACGAGCCGGTGGACGCCTCAGGCTTCAGCCTGCGCGACTCCGGCGACAAGGCGCCGGTCGTCCTTCCCGTCGGCACGACGATCGCCGCGGGCGGATACCTGCAGGTGAGCGTGTTCGAGAACTTCGGTCTGGGCGGAGCGGATGCTGCGCGTCTGTTCGATGCCACCGGCACCCTCATCGACGAGCACGCCTGGTCCGCGCACGCCGCGATCACGTGGGCGCGTTGCCCCGACGGCACGGGCGCTTTCGCCGAGAGCACCGCGGCGACGCCGGGTGCGGCGAACGCCTGCGTCAGCACGGAACCCACCGCGGACGTCTGGCCCGGTGCAGCCGACATCACGGCAGCAGATGTCGCGGGAACCTTCGGATCGGACATGAGCGGCCTCTCCTTCTCTGCCGACGGCACCGTCCTCTGGGCGGTCAACAACGGCAACGGCACGCTGCACCGCCTGGTGCGCGACGGCGCCGCCTGGGTTGAAGATGCCGGCTGGACCGGCGGAAGCGCCCTGCGCTACCCCGACGGCACGGGCAAGGTCGACGCGGAAGGCGTCGCCCTCGTCGGCGACCAGATCTTCGTGGCATCCGAGCGCAACAACAGCGCCAGCAAGATCAGCCGCCCGTCCGTGCTGCGGTACCAGCCCGGACCGACCGCGGGTGAGCTCGTCGCAAGCGCCGAGTGGAACCTGGTGAGCGATCTGCCCGTGGTCGGTGCGAACGCCGGCCTCGAGGGCATCGCGTGGATCCCGGATGCCGACCTCGTCGCCGCAGGATTCGTTGACGAGTCGACCGGCCTCGCCTACGATCCGAGCGGCTACGGCCCGCATGCCGGAGGCGTCTTCTTCGTCGCCCTCGAAGCGACCGGCGGCGTCTACGGCTACGTGCTCGACGCGGACGGTGCAGGCTTCACCCGCGTCGCGACGATCGACAGCGGCTTTCCCGGCGTCATGGAGCTGGAGTACGACCCCGCGTCCGACACGCTGTGGGCCGTCTGCGACGACACCTGCGAGGGCCGCATGGCCGCGCTGGAGATCGGTGCGGATGCTGCACCGGCAGCCCGCGCCGCATCCGGATCCTTCACCGTGTCGACCGTCGTCGCACGCCCCGCAGGCATGCCGAACCTCAACAACGAGGGCTTCGCGCTCTCCCCGATCTGCACCGGTGGGGCGCGCGGCGCCGTCTGGGCGGATGACGGTGAGACCGGCGGACACGCGCTGCGCGCAGGAGCGATGGCCTGCACGACCGATGGCGGCGGCGAACCGGGCGGCCCCGGAACACCTGGCGAACCCGGAACCCCCGGTGAGCCCGGCATCCCCGGCACCCCCGGAGGCGGCACCGACACCCCCGGCACGACGCCCGGAGGCGGCGCGAACGCGGGCGGCTCCGGAGCATCCGCTACCGGCGCCCTCGCGACCACCGGAGCCGAGCCCGCCTGGGCGCTCATCGGCATGGCGGTCATGCTCACGCTGAGCGGCGCGATCCTCGTGATCGCACGCCGCCGCCGCACCGAGAGCTGACGCACCACTCAAGGAGCGATGTTCGCCCTGGAATCGTCGAGATCAGGGTGAACATCGCTCCTTCAACGTCTATTAGGCGCGATGGGCCACCGTCGGCAACGAGGCGAGGCCACGGATGCGGTTGTTCAGCCGCGGCATCGGGGTGCCGATCTCGAAGCGCGCGGCCCGCGTGCTCAGCGCCTGCAGCAGGGAGATGGCCTCCAGCCGAGCAAGCCCTTGTCCCGCACAGCCGTGCACGGCGTATCCGAACGCGAGATGGTCGACGGGGTTGCGGTGCACATCAAACCGCTCCGGATCGTCCCACTTGCGCTCGTCACGGTTGCCCGAGGCGTACATCATCATGACGCGCGAGCAGGCGGGGATGACGACCCCGTCGACATCCGCATCCCGCGTCGTGACCCGACTGAACCACGACACCGGCGACTGGTGCCGCACGATCTCGTTGAATGCTCCGCCCATCAGTGACTGGTCGGCACGGATCGCATCCCACTGCTCCGGATGCTCCGCAAAGAGCTGGATCGCTGCGCTCACCGCATTGATCGTCGTGTCGAGCCCCGCCGTGACGTAGGCCGACATGAGAGGCACGCAGGAGTCACGATCGATCTTGCCCTCCGCCGCGGCATCGTAGATCGCCCGACCGAAGCTGCCCTCGGCGAGCGCATCGGAGTCGATCTCGGCGAGCATCGCGAACTGCTCCTCCAGCAGCGGCTGTGCCTCGAATGTGCGCGGCACCGGCGGTCCGCCCGCGTTGAATGCGGCCTCGGCCCACCCCAGCACCTTGGGCCGCATCTCCTGCGGAAGCCCCACGAGGTCGAGCACGATCTGCACAGGGAAGGGTGCGGCGAGGTCGGTCACGGCGTCGAACTCGCCCTGCGCCAGCACGCGTTCGACGTGCGCTTCGGCCTGTTCGCGGATCCATCCGCCCATCCCGCGCAGCGCCCGCGGTGACAGCTTGTCCGCCAGCACCCCGCGCAGCCGGTCATGCTCAGGCGGATCGGTCGCGATGATGAGCCCCTTGGTCGTGCGGTTCGACGCCTGGCTCAGACCGATCCCCTGCGCCGAGGAGAAGGTCTCCCAGTCGGCGAGTGCCGCACGCAGCGGCTCGTATCGCCCAATGGCCCAGACGCCGTAGCGTTCCAGGAACACGGCCGGTCCTGCATCGCGGATCCGCCGGTATCCCTCGAAAGGCTCAGCGAGGGTCTCGTCCGTGAAGAGGTCGATGTCGAGTGTCGGTTGGATCATGGTCTGCTCTTTCATCTGCTCACGTCGAGGATGACCTTGAGGGCCTCCCTGCTGTCCATCGCCGCGTACGCGTCTGCCACGTCGCTGAGCGCGTACTCGGCCTCGACAAGGGGTGCGAGGTCGAGCGCCCCGGACCGCACCTCTTCGACGAGCCCCGGCAGGTAGTGCCGCGCAGGCGCCACTCCGCCGACGAGCGACACCTGGCGGGCGAACACCCGCATCGGCGCGATCGGTGCCACACCGTGCGGCACACCGACAAAGCTCATCCGTCCGCCGTCGCGCACAAGATCCAGCCCTGTGTCGAAAGACGCATCGACGCCAACGCACTCGATCACACGATCGGGGCGACGACCCCCGGTCGATGCGAGCACACTGCCCGCGGCGTCATCTCCCCGATGCGTGAGAAGAACGTCAAGCCCGTAGTCGGATGCCACGGCAAGCCGCGCCGGATTCTCACCGACGACGAGCACTCTGCCGGCACCCTGGCGGCGTGCGGCGATGCCCGCAGAGATGCCGACCGCACCGTCGCCGATCACGACGACGGCATCGCCGTCCGCGATCTCGGCGAGAATCGCGCCGTGCGTGCCGGTCGCGAAGACATCCGTCACGGGCATGAGCGCCCGCGCCAGAGCTCCGTCGAGCTCGTCGGCAGCCCACGGGAGTCGCACGAGGGTCGCGTCACCGAAGGGCACGCGGATCCGCTCGGCCTGCCCGCCACCGGCATCCTTCCCCCACATCCCGCCCCGCGCACAGAGCGAGGTGTGACCGCGGCCGCACGCCTCGCAGTCGCCGTCCGAGAACAGGAAGGGCGCGATCACCGCGTCGCCTACGGCAAGCCCAGCGACCTCCGCACCGAGTTCGCGCACGACCCCGAGGAACTCGTGCCCGCTCGTCGAGCCGGGCGTCTTCGCCACGAGACCGCGGTACGGCCACAGATCCGAGCCGCAGACCCCGGCGAAGCGGATGTCGACGATGACGTCGCGCGGGTCGACAATGACGGGTTCGGGCACGTCGGCGACGACGACCCGTCCGGGTTCTTCCAGAAGCGCAGCGCGCATGGCTTCTCCTTCGAGCGTCAGGAAGCGACGAGAGCGGGCTGCGCGAGTGCGCGCAGCTTCGTGATGGGGAAGCGTCGGTTCACGGATGCGGCGGCGACCGGCACCCCATCGACGCGGTATTGCAGCAGGAGTGAGTTCTCGTCCCAGGACCCGGCGATGATCTCCGGCTCGACGTCGGTCGGAATCTCCCCGCAGATCTTGAGGTCGAGTCCCCACTGCTCCGTCCAGAAATACGGCGCGGGAACGTACTCCGGCGCCTCGTCGCCGTGGAGCAGGGCCGCCGCCGCGACGCGCGCCTGATCGATCGCGGCTCCCCAGTGCGGGGTGCGACGTTCTCCCGTGCGCGCGACGTCGCCGATCGCAACGATGTCGGAGGCGATTCTGCAACGGCTGTCGACGAGGAGACCCCGCGGATCCGCGAGCCCCGCCGATGCGAGCCATTCGACGTTCGGCAGGTCGCCGACAGCACTGACGACGACGTCGACGCGCAGCTCCGCCCCACCGACGGTGCGCACCCCCTGCACGACGTCGTCGCCAATGAGCTCAATGCCCTCGGGGGCGACCACGAGGGAGACTCCGGATGCTTCGGCGACCGCCGTCATCCGCTGCGCCAGGTAGGCGCCGAACTGCCGGACGAGCGGGGGAACCAGATCGACGACGGTGACGTCGAGACCGAGATGCCGCGCGGTGGAGGCGATCTCCATGCCGAGAAATCCACCGCCGATCACGAGGACGGAGCGGGCATGTGCCCAGCGGGCTTCGAGTGCGAGCGCGTCGCCGATGCTGCGAAGCACGGTCTCCCCGACGCCATCCGCGCGCAGTGTGCGCGCCCGCGCTCCCGTGGCGATCACGAGGCCGTCGTAGGCGAGGGACTGTCCATCGGCGAGGTGGACGGTCCGCGCTTCGCGATCGAGAGCGACGGCGGCCGTTCTCGTGCGCAGCTCGACATCGGCGGGCAGCGGAGGGAGCGTGACGGAATCGAGCGTCTCTGTCTTCTTGAGCACGCCCTTCGAGAGCGGCGGACGCGAGTAAGGAAGGTGCGGCTCGGCACCGATCACGGTGATCCGCCCCACATGACCGGCACGGCGCAGAGCGTTGGCGGCGGTCACGGCCGCGATTCCGGATCCCACGATGACGATGTGCTTCATGCTCACCCTCCGACGCGCTCAGCTTCGAGCCGCAGCGCCGCGACCGGGCAGACGCGCACAGCAGCCTCCGCGTCAGTGATCGCCTGGGCTGTCACCGGGTGCGCAAGAGCGTGCAAGTAACCCTCATCGTCGAGTTCGAGCAGCCCGGGTGCCGCCTCGGTGCAGAAGCCATAGGCCTCGCAGCGGGTCTGGTCGATCGTGAGGGGGAAGATCCCGGTATCGGAGCCCATGATCAGCCTTTCGTCGGTGAACGGATGCGACGGGCTCACCGTCGTGCCGTCAGCCTACGAACGAGGAGGGAGACCACTCATCGGACTCCAGTCCGACATCCTCGGGCTTGCATCCGACACAGTGTCGCAATCCGACCGCACCTGATCGGATTCGCGTCTCACTCGGCCGAGGCCTCGCGGGCCGTGGTGAACTGTTGAGCATGGGCGAAGAGCAGCAGATCGTCATTCCTGCGGAGAGCCTCCGCAGGTTCGAGGACGGGGATGACGCGCGCCGCACCTGGGCGAGCGCGCTGCCGTCGATCGCCCACGATCTCGCGCGGCGGTGGGATCTTCGACCGGACGGAACGATCCGTTCGGGTGAGGCGGGGGTCCTCGTGCCCGTCCGCCGCTCCGACGGGACGCAGGCCGCACTGAAGCTGCAGGCTCCGAGCCCGGAGACTCGGGCAGCCGTTCTCGGCCTCGACCGGTGGGACGGCCGTGGAGTGGTTCGACTCCTCGACAGCGACACCGAGCGGGGTGCAATGCTGCTCGAGCGCCTGCACGGCGATCGCAGTCTTGAATCCGTCGAAGACGATGACGCGGCGATCCGCGTCATCGGTGGCCTCCTGACGCGGCTGCACGGCGTGCCTGCCCCCGATGGTCTCCCCACCCTCGGGGCGATCCTCGCGGAGATGATCGAGGGCGTGCCTCCGGCGATGCGTCATCTCGACAGCGACGATCAGTCTCGGATCGATCGCTGGGTACGCAGGGTCGCCGAGGTAGCGAGGGAGCCCGGCGCACGCTTCCTGCACTGGGACCTGCACTACGGCAACGTCCTCGCCGCCGACCGCGAGCCCTGGCTGGCGATCGATCCGGAGCCCCTCGTCGGCGATGCCGGGTTCGATCTCTGGCCTGCCCTCGACAGCGGGTGGAGCACGGATGACCGCGTCGCCGACGCGCCGCGCATCGTGCGGCGGCGCTTCGACATCCTCACCGAGATGCTCTCGCTCGACCGTGATCGTGCGGCCGCCTGGACGCTCGCCCGCCTGCTGCAGAACACGCTGTGGGACATCGAAGACGGGCACCGCGCCATCAGCGGCCCCGCGAAGACCATGGACGACGTGCTCCGCGCCGTCGACGCGTGAGCGTCGAGTTCTCAGTCGAGCAGGCCCGCGAACTGCGCGATGCGCAGACCGGCATGCAGATCCAGGCGTGCCGAACCGTCGTCGAGCCGGACACCCGACACCGCACTCGCGCGCTCCAGCCGGTGATAGACCGTGCTGCGCGCGATCCCGCGTGAGGCGGCCACGGCCGCCGCGTCGCCCCCGCGATCGAGAAACGCGAGAAGCGTGTCAGCAAGGTCGAGCCCCCGACTGTCAGCGAGCAGCATCCGCACGCTCCTCGGCAGATCCTCGTGCCGCACGAGCTCCAGCGGGATGCGCGCAAGCAGACGCTCGACGCCCAGGTCATCCCAGCGCACGAAGCTGCCGTGCTCGGTGTCACCGCGGGACGCGATCCGCGACGCCAGCACCGCCTGCCGCCATGATGTCGCCGCGTCCGCCAGAGGGAGCGCCGGGCCCACACCCACAGCGATACCCGGGCGCTCGCGCAGAGCATCGAGGGGAAGTTCATCGGCGACGATGAACGCCAGCACCCCGCCGACCTGCGCAGCGAGCGCACCGGGAAGCAGCAGCTCCGCGACTGCGGGAACCGTGCCGTCGGCGCGCACGGAGATCGCCCGAGAGGGCGTATCCGCCGTCAGGCCCGCGTCCTGCAGTTCGCTGACCGAGACCTGCCCGGCGATCAGACGACGCACCAGCTCCGAGCGATCATCGGCACTCGCGCGCGCGTGCAGCAGCTGGGCCATCGCTCGCACACGGGGACTGCCCTCGGCGCAACGCACCTGTGCGTCATCGTTCTCGTCGAGCCAGCTCACGAAGCCCATCAGCACGTCATCGACACGCAAAGGGAGCAGGATCCGCAGCGGAACGCCCGGCACCGCGGGGGTCTGCACCGGTCCGCGCGCCTCGCGCACGCCCGCAGCATCCAAGCCCTGCCGCACCGACTCGCGGGGCGAGCCGCGCAGGATCACACCCGCACGCGAGGGGTCGGCGTCGACGCTGTGCGGGGTGAACGCGACGACCGAGTACTCGGCGTCCAGCAGCACCAACGGCGCCCCGATCTCGTCAGCGAGTATCGCGAGCTGTTCATCGACCCCATCGTGCATAGCACCCCAGACTGTCACAGATCAGAGACCGACCACTCGATTCGCGGGGACGGGGACGGGCGCCGGTACGGTGCCTAGACTCGAAAACGTGTGCACAGTGATGATCGATGTCGCTCATGATGGCTCCTCCCGTCTGCTGGCGGTGCGGGATGAAGACCCGCACCGCGCGTGGGACCCCATCGGCGAATGGTGGCCCGAGACCTATCCCGGCGTCATCGGCGTGCGCGACCGACGAGCCGGGGGCGCGTGGCTGGCCGCCGACCGGAACTCCGGTCGGCTTGCGGTGCTGCTGAACCGCGCGGATGTCCTGGAGCTCGCCGACACCGAGACGATCTCCCGCGGATCGCTCGCACTCGAGTCCGTGGCGGGGCGTTCACCCGAGGGGCCCCAGCGGATGCACGGGTTCAACCTGCTGGAGGTGTGGGCGGATGGCGCTCGGGTCCTGTCGTGGGATGGCGCCGACCTGCGCGAGACGCCGATTGACGCGGGTGTGCACATGATCGCGCACGATGACCTCGACGACCCGGAGACGCCCCGGATCGCGCGCTGGCTTCCGGAGTTCGCCGAACGCGCGGACGCGTCGACGACGGATGAGGAGTGGTGGCGCCCCTGGGTGTCGCTGCTCGGCGAATCCGCTCGCCTGGATCCCGAAGACGACCGTGCGATCATCCGCGACAACCGTCCGCACGGCTATCCGACGCTCTCCCTGCTCTACGCCGTCGCCGAGGTCTCGCCGACCGGCGTCACCGTGCACGATCGGGAGCTGACCCGTCCGGGTCACTGGGGCTAGGCGCGCACCTCACCGAGACGCCAGTAGCCCGAGAAGGTGATCCGGCTCTTCGCCACACCGCGATCGGCGACCAGATGGCGCCGGATGTTCTGCACGCCGACGCGCTCTCCGCACACCCAGGCGTAGTCGACCTCCTCAGGCAGGGCGCTCTCCCGCACGGCTGCCTCCAGGGCAACGCCGGGCTCGCCGACGCGATCGACCCACCGGACCTGCGCGGCCAGTTCCATGCGGTCGCGGGGATCGGCGGTCTCGATGAAGACGAACGGCTCCGGTTCGTCGAGTGTCGTCTCCAGAATGCGTGCGATCGCGGGGAGCGACGACTCGTCTCCGATGATGACGCGGCTGCGCGCGCCGTCGGGCAATGCGTAGAGCGCGCTGCACTCGCGTACGCCGAGCACGCTTCCCGGGCGGGCACGCAGCGCGAATCGCGACCCTGGTCCCTCGTCGCCATGCACGACGAAGTCGATGTCGAGCTCGGATGCCTCCGGTCGGTGCTCCCGGACCGTGTACCAGCGCAGATCCGGACGCACGTCCTCGGGAAGCTCGGCGACCGCCGCGCGGATCGCTGCAGGGTTCGAGGCATCCGGAAGCACGAGCGGATCGGCCTCGGTGCGCGGCAGGATGAGACCCAGATACTCGTCCGGGCCGACCGTCTCATAATCAGCCAGCTCGGGAGCGTGGATCGTGAGCCGCCGCAGGTGCGGGGTCAGATCCATCACGGCCGTGACCTCAGCCCGGAAGATTCGGCTCATCTCGCGCTGCGGACGCTGCGGTGCACGCTCCTCGCGCTCTCGCACCTCGGTCTTGTCAGGCACGGGCTCTTCCCTCTCTCCACAGCAGCCAGAGGAAGAAGGCTCCTCCGGCGGTGATCGTCACGGCCCCTGCCGGCAGCGGCGCGGGGAAGGCATACAGCGCGATGAGGTCGCTGACGAGAAGCAGCATCGCTCCGACGAGGGCGGATGCTGCGAAGCTCGGCGTCTTCGTCAGACTGCGCGCGATGTGCGGCGCGACGAGAGCGACGAAGGAGATCGGCCCCGCGGTCGCGACGGCGACGGCGACGAGGAGCGTCGCGGCGACCAGGAGCAGCCAGCGAGCGCGCGTCGTGCGTACACCCAGCCCGATCGCGATGCCGTCACCCAGAGCCATGACCCGGGCATCCGCCGACTTCCAGATGAGAAGCGGAGTGATCAGAGCGAGCGCGATGAGCGCCGGAAGAAGATCCGACCAGCTGCGGCCCTGCAGCGAACCAACCAGCCAGGTCTGCGCCGTGGTCGCGCTGGCCACGAAGACCTGTGACAGCACGTAGTCGACGATCGCCATCGCGATGACCGAGAGCGCGATGCCGGTGAGGATGAGCTGCACCCCGTGCAACCCGGATCGCCAGGTCAACAGGACGATCACAGCGGCGACGACGATCGCTCCGACCGCTGCTCCGATCGCGGCCTGATCGACAGAGCCCTCGAACACCAGCATGACCAGGACCGCGCCGACCGCGGCTCCGCTGCTCACGCCGACGACGTCGGGACTCGCAAGCGGGTTGCGGGTCAGTCCCTGGAAGATCGCACCCGCGACGGCGAGGCACGCGCCCACTGTCATCGCGACGAGTGCTCGCGGCAGCCGCCGCCCGAGGACGAAGAACTCCGTCCGCCGATCCGGCGCCTGCCCTCGCAGCGTGTCGATCAGGGCGGCCGGGCTCACGACGTAGTCGCCGAGCATCAGGGCGGCGACCAGGAGCAGCACCAGCGCGAGCGCGAGCACACCGACGACGATCGCCGTGCGGCGGTGATAGCGCATCGACCAGCCGCGGCGGGTGCGGAGTACGCGCTGCTCATCGCCCAGGACGTGCCGAGGCGCGACGATCGGTCGCTCCGTGGTGGTCATGAGAGGGCTCTCCGGCGACGGCCGCTGACGATCGCGATGAGCAGCGGACCTCCGATGAGGGCGGTCACGACACCGACCTGCACCTCGGCTCCGTTGCCGATCACGCGGCCGCAGACGTCGGCGACGAGCAGCAGCACGGGCGATGCGAGCAGCGCGAGCGGAAGGATGATGCGCAGGTCCGGCCCGACGACGCGGCGCAGCAGATGCGGGACGAGCAGTCCGACGAAGGAGATCGGACCGGCGAGCGCGGTCGCGGTTCCGCAGAGCAGAGTGACCGCGAGGAGTACGAGCAGGCGTACAGCTCCGGGGCGAACTCCGAGCGCGATGGCGCTGTCGTCACCGAGCGCCATCATGTTCAGCGATGATGCAAGCAGGAGCGCCAGGATCGTCCCGGCGACGACGAATCCGATCAGCGGCAGCGCGTCCTCGACGGGGCGCGCCGTGAGCGAGCCCACACGCCAGAACCGGAAGCTGTCGAGCACGGTCTCGTTCGACAGCACGATGGCCTGCGATGCCCCGGCCAGCACGGCGGAGAACGCGACGCCGGCCAGGGTGAGTCGCACAGGCGAGCCCGCCACGACCCGGCTCGTCGAGAAGGCGAAGATGACTCCGGCCGCGAGCGCGGCGCCGCCGAGTGCGAACCAGATGGTTCCTCCCGCACCGAGCGTCGCGAAGGCACTGAGCCCGACGACGACGCCGAAAGCGGCACCGGCGTTGACGCCGAGCATCCCGGGGTCCGCGATCGGGTTGCGCGTCAGCGCCTGCATCAGGACTCCGGCGAGGCCCAGCGCCACACCGCAGATGAGCCCGTTGATCGTGCGGTTTACACGGAGTGTGCCCACGATTCCGACGACGTTCTCATCGCCGATTCCCAGCAGTGAGAGAGCCACCTCATCGATCGCCACAGCGCGGGCCCCGATGGCGAGGCTCAGGATGACAGCAGCGACCAGCGCGACGCCGGCGATGACGAAGGGCAGCGCACCGCGCCCGATGCGCTGCGCGGAATCCGCGAGGATCGGTGGAGGAGCTTGTCGGGTAGACACGTTTGGTTAGCCTACCCAAACTGTCTAAGATCATGTGACTGTGAACAGATCTTCGCGCACCCGCTCCTTTCTCGCCGCTGCCTCATCCGTCATCGCCCTCGCGCTCGTCGCGACGGGATGCAGCAGCGCTCCCGCCCCGTCCGAGGCCGAGCCCGCTGCGGCCAGCACCTCGTACACCGTGACCGATGCAATGGGCGAGGTCGAGTTCGACGCCGTTCCCGAGCGCATCGTCGTGCTCGACTCCCCCGCTCTCGACGCGCTGGTCGCCCTGGGCATCACGCCTGTCGGCGCTCCCGAGGTGCGTGCAGGTCAGGGCTTCCCCGCCTACCTCGCCGATGAGCTCGACGGCACTGAGACCGTCGGCAACATCGCCGAGCCCGATATCGACGCGATCGCCAACCTGGCCCCTGATCTGATCATCGGCTCGAAGGTGCGCCACGAGGCCATCTACGACGAGCTCAACGCGATCGCACCGACGGTCTTCGCGAAGGACTCCGGCACCAACTGGACCGAGCAGGCAGAGCTGACGGCCGCCGCGGTCGACCAGTCCGCCGAGATGGATGGCCTCCTCGCACAGGTGTCCGAGCGGGCCGCCGAGGTCGGCGAGGCCGTGAAGGCCACCGGTAAGACGGCGTCGATCGTCCGCTTCCGCACCGACAACTTCCGCCTCTACGGTCCGGGCACGTTCTCGGGCTCGATCCTCGCCGACATGGGCTTCGACCTGGGTGAGCGCGACTGGAACGAGTACTCCATGATGGAGCTCAGCCCTGAGCTCTATGAGCAGATCGACGGCGACATCGTGTTCTACACGACGCCCGGCGGCGACCCGTCTGCGACCAGCTACGCCACGATCTCGACCCTGTGGGGCGGCCTCCCCGGCGTCGCATCCGGCAACGCCTTCGGCGTCGACGACGACACCTGGATGGTCGGCATCGGCGTCATCGGCGCCAACCTGATCCTCGACGACATCGAAGATCAGCTCTCCTGAGCGCGACGGGGCTCCTCATGCAACGATGAGGAGCCCCGCCTTCTCACCCGAACCACCATCAGGAACCCCGTGAACCCGACGACGCCCGCCCTCGAAGCGCACGAGCTGACCGTCACCTACGACCACACCCGCACAGTCGTGAACGGCGTGAGCATCGAAGTGCGGCGGGGGTCATTCACGGTCATCCTCGGCCCCAACGCCTCGGGCAAATCCACCGTGCTGCGCGCACTCGCCCGCGTGCTGCATCCCGCCTCCGGCGAGGTGCGCTTCGACGGCCGCGCGATCGCCGACTACGGGTCGAAAGAGCTGGCCCGTCAGCTCGGGCTACTCCCGCAGGATGCGATCGCACCGGAGGGGATGCGCGTCGTCGACCTCGTCTCCCGCGGACGGCACCCGCATCACACGCCACTGCGCCGCTGGAGCGCAGAGGATGACGAGGCGACGCGTCGCGCCCTCGAGGCGACGCGCACGAGCGATCTCGCGCAGCGGCGCGTCGACGAGCTCTCCGGCGGTCAGCGGCAGCGCGTGTGGGTCGCACTGCTCCTCGCCCAGCAGACGCCCGTCCTGCTGCTCGACGAACCGACAACTTTCCTCGACATCTCGCACCAATATGAGCTTCTCGATCTGCTGCGCACCCTCAACGACGAGGGCAAGACGATCGTCGCGGTGCTGCACGACCTCAACCAGGCCGCACGCTACGCCAGCGACCTGATCCTCATGCAGGACGGCCAGGTGGCCGGCACCGGTTCACCGCAGGAGCTCCTCACCGCAGACCGCATCCGCGACGTCTTCGGGCTGGACGCGCTCGTCGTGCCCGACCCGGTGACAGGCACGCCCATGGTCATCCGCCGCTAATAGCCCGGATCATGCGCGCACGCCCTCGCAATCGAGCATGCGCGCTATGCGACCGACATCTCCGCAGCATCCGCGCATGAGAACCGCGCACGGTACGCCGTGGGCGTCGTATCGAGCACGCGCGTGAAGTTCTGACGCAGCACGGCGGCGGAACCGAAGCCGCACTCATCGGCGATCTGCTCGATGGAGAGGTCCGTGCGCTCCAGCATCCGCTGCGCCTGGATCAGACGCTGCCGGGTGAGCCAGGCTGCCGGCGTCGCCCCATACTCCGCTTTGAAGCGACGAGCGAAGGTGCGCGGCGACATGTGCGCGTGCGCGGCGAGGCGTTCGACCGACAGGTCATCGCGCAGATTCCCCACCGCCCAGGTGGCGATCGGCGCCAGGGACGCGTCCGCGTCGTATGGAATCGGACGGTCGATGAACTGCGCCTGCCCGCCGTCGCGCTGCGGAGGGACGACCATGCGGCGGGCGATGCGATTCGTCGTCTCGGCACCGAGCTCGATGCGCAGGAGTGACAGGCACGCATCGATGCCCGCCGCGGTTCCGGCGCTCGTGATGATGCGGTCGTGGTGCACGAACAGAACATCCGGGTTGACGTCGATCTGCGGGTATCGGCGCGCAAGCTCCCCGGCGTACATCCAGTGCGTCGTCGCACGGCGGCCGTCGAGCACGCCCGCGGCGGCGAGGGCGAACACCCCACTGCACTCACTGACGATCCAGGCGCCGCGCTCGTCGGCCGCGCGGATCGCGTCGAGCACTCGCTCGTCGACCGTGTCCCACATCTCCCGAGGGAAAGGACACACGACCACGACATCGGCCTCGTGCGCAAAGGACAGATCGTGCTCGACGTTGACCGAGAAGCCCATCTTCGACGGCACGACACCGGGTTCTGCGGTCACCACACGGAAGTCCAACTTCGGGATGCCGTCGTCGGAACGATCGAGGCCGAACACTTCGCACGCGATGCCGAACTCGAACGGCGAGAAGTGCGGCTGGATGATGCAGGCGACGGTCTTCATCAGGAACCTCACACGATTGGCGGATTTCCTATGTTCATCGGCATTCCTGCCACTCGTGGCCGTTCTGCGCTGAACGTAGTGTTTCTGCCATGGTACTCATCATCGCACTCACCGCACTAGCCCTCTGGGGTCTCGTCGGCACCGTGCGCGCACTGCGCACGGATGGCTATCGAGCCCTCCCGACCGATCCCCAGCGCGAACACGCTTAGACCGCGGACCTGCTCAGGCGCCGTGCGCCTCGCGCAGCACGCGCTCGTACACCTCGATCATCGCGGCGGTGCGCGATGACTGCGTGAACTCCGCGACCACCGCAGGATGCGGCAACGGCGCGGTGCCCGAGCGGATGTCGGCAGCGGCGACGCGCAACGTCTCCGCGAGCGCGGCAATGCGCGCGGCTTCGTCCGCACCGACATCCGGAACCGCCCACAGGCCACCACGCAGCTCCCCCGCGATGTCCGGGTCGCTCACGATCGTCGGAGTGCCGAGGGTTGCCGCCTCGAACGGCGTCATGCCCTGCGTCTCGAATCCGATCGAGGTCTGCACGACGGCATCCGCCCGCGCGACATGCAGAAGCACGTCGCGATAGCTGACCCGGCCGGCGAAGCGGATGCGCGTGTTCGTCGCACGTGCGGCGATCCGCTCGGCCGCGCGTAGCTGGCCGCCACCGCCGATGATCTCGACATCTGCATCGACGTCGGAGGCCACCACCGCCTCCAGGAACGGCAGGAGACGCTTCTCGGGGCTCATCCGACCGAGCCAGATGAACCGCGGGCGCCGAGGCGCAGCATCCGTCACGTCCTTCGCCACCTCGGCGCGCACCTCTGCGAGCATCTCGTCGTCGATGCCGTTCCAGACGACCTCGACCGGAGAGAAGACGCCGTGCTGCTCGAGCCGACGCGCGAAGTGTCCCGACGGCGCAGTCACCGCGCGCGAGCCCTCAGCGATACCCCGAAGGTAGGCCCACCCGTCGGATCCGGCACCGCCTCCGACCGCGCGGCGGCGCCAGGCGTTGAGGACCCACAGCACCTGTCGGTGCAGCGGCGTGACGGCAGCGATGCCGACCTCGACCCGATTGTGCATCGTGTGCACGACCGGGATGCCGTGCCGCCGGGCGAAGCGGTGTCCGATGAACGCACCCCAGAAGTCGGCCTGCACATGGACGAGATCGACGGGCGGCAGATCACGGAATGCCAGGTCGAGGTAGACGTCCGTGCGCCGCCCCGGCCAGCTCATCGAGTACTCCCGATCGAGCGTGATCGGCATCGATGGCAGGTCGAGGTACCCGGCGTCTCCGGCACCGAGCGCCGCGCGAGGGCCGTGCATGCGCGGGGCGACGACCGTCACCCTGTGCCCTGCACGCTCCAGGTAGGTGCGCTGCAGTCTCATCGACACCTGCGCCCCGCCCAGCGACTCCAGGTGCTGGTCGCCGAAGAAGACGACGTGCACGGACTACTCCGGCAGCGGTTCGTCGCGGTACAGGGCCTCGAACGTGTCGAGCGTGCGCGTGATGTCGTGCACGGCCACACCGTCGAGGGATGCGCGCTGCATCCGTTCGTATTCCGCAGCATCCGCCGTCAGGACCGTCGTGAGACGCTCAGCGAGCACCGCGACGTCTCCCGGGGGGAACAGGTAGCCGTTCTCGCCGTCGTGCACGAGGTGCGGCAGCGCGACAGCATCGGCTGCGACGACCGGCAGTGCCGATGCCATAGCCTCCATCGTCGCGATCGACTGCAGCTCGGCGATCGACGCGATCACGAACACCGAGGCGCGCGAGTACAGCGCGCGCAGGTCCTCGTCACTCACGCGACCGTGGAACGTCACCCGATCCGCGAGGCCGAGGTCTCGCGTCAGGTTCTCGAGGTTCTTGCGCTGGTCGCCGCCGCCCACGATGTCGAACGTGACATCGAGAGCAGAGTCGAGCTTCGTCATCGCATGCAGGATCACGTCGATCTGCTTCTCGGCCGTGAGGCGCCCTACGAAGATGATGCGGTTCTTCTCGCGAGGGCCGACCACGGGCAGGTAGTGCGAGCGGTCGATACCGCAGCTGATCGGGATCACGCCGCTGATGCCGACCGTGCGCTCCAGGAAGTCCGCGGCACGACGCGTCGGCGTCGTCACGGCACGCGTCAGCGCGAAGGTGCGCGCCGCATCCGCCCAGGCCCACTTGACGATCTGGGCGTCCCAGGCGCGCGGCATGGCGGAGTGATCGAGAAGGTTCTCGGCCATCACGTGGTTCGTGGCGATCACCGGGATGCCGCGCTCGTGCGCGATGCGCGCGAGGCCGCGGCCGATGATGATGTGCGACTGGATGTGCACGACGTCGGGCTGAACACGATCGAGCACGGCACGCGCATAGTGCTTAGCGCGCCACGGCCACACGAAACGCAGCCAGTCGTGCGGAGCCCAGCGCACCGACGGCAGGCGGTGCATCGTCATCGGCTCACCCTCGATGACCTCGGTGCGTGCGGCCGCCCGGCGGTACGCCGAGTTGGGGGCGGCGACGTGCACATCGTGCCCGCGCTGGACGAGACCGGCGGCGAGGCGCTCGGCGAACCGCGCAGCGCCATTGATGTCAGGAGCGAAGGTGTCGGCGCCGATGAGGATCTTGAGCGGTCGGGTCGACTGCGCAGGCTCGGACGAGGAGCGATGATCGCCGGGTGAGGTCACGTGGATGCTGCCTTTTCTGGCCCGCGGACAGGGAATGCGCCCAGGTTCGGGCGGAGGCAACTCTACCTGAGCGCGCTGAGCGAGACCGGGTGCCACGACGAGGTGTGCAGAGCCGGTCGGCAGCCGTTCAGCCGTATCCTCTACCGTGGTTGTCATGCGCCTTGACGCCGATGCCGACCCCGCCCGCTGGATCCCCGTGACCGGATCCCTCGGATGGAAGGGACGCCGTCATCGCAAGGCGGCGATCGGGATGCTGCTCGGACAGATGAACCAGGCTGCCGGCGCGACCCCGCGCCCGGGATCCGGGTTCGCCGCCTGGGCGATGAGCCAGGCAGCACCCCTCCTCATGCGCAAGGCCGACGGCCGAGTTCTCGTGTGGACGTGGAAGGCCGAACCCGAGCTCATCGTCGCGATGGCGACCGCGCAAGAGCTCACTCCACAGCTGCGCACGGCGCGCGCGATGATGCCAATCGAGTACGACGACACGGAAGAGTTCCGCAATCCCTACCTCGGTGCGGGCGAGAAGCTCGTGATGGCGATGCCGCCCGAGCCGAAGACGCCGCCCTTCGTCACCTATACGTGGGACACCGGCACGCACCTCATCACTCTGCAGGCGGTCTGCGCCGACAAGGAGCGCTTCGGCACCGTCATCGGAGCGGTCGACGAGATCGCACGCACGCTGCGCACCGTGGAAGACCTCACGCTCGGCGAGACGCCCGGCGTGCTGCGCATCGATCCGGCATAGGCCGAATGACGAGGGCGGATGCTGCGCCGCATCCACCTGCTACTCGAGGCCGTGCTCGGCGAGCCACTCGCGTGCCATGCGCACGGGGATCCGCGTGAGCCACCCATCCGTGATGAGCTCGGCCAGACGCTCGCGATCGATGCGGTCCAGCCGCACCAGCACCGCCGAGTAGCCCTCGAAGTGCGGGATCGTGAAGAGGAACTCCGGCTCGGCGGCGAGCAGCGCGTCCTTGTCTTCCAGGCTCTCCACACGCACCGCGACGACCTCGCCCTCGGGCCATTCCTGCCCGATCTCGTCAAGCTGACGGAGATCCGAACCGTTCGGGCCCCGCACCCACACGACGAGCCCCCGCGTCGTGCGCCACATCGGCTCGCCTGTGAACCCGCTGGCGCGCTCCTCGACCGTGGGGAGCGCCAGCGCGATCTCACGGACGTCGTCAACGGAGGCCATGCTCCATCGTCACACCGCGATGATCCTGCCTCAATGCCTCTGCGCTTCGGAGGAGATCTGCGCAAAGGAGGATGAATCTGCCAGATCAGCCCTCCGGAACGAGGATCCCCTCCGAAACGACGCACGATTCTGCACGGCGGGAGCGTCAGAAATTCTTCCGGGCGTCTTTTCGAAAATGTTATGGAAAATATCGGGCGGAATTATGTCGGTAAGTTGACGGAAAAAATCGGCGTTCCTAGCGTTGCACCCATGCCAATGCCCACTGGAGTGCATGCACTCGTCAGACGAACACACGAAGGCCGTGTGCTTCAGCTGCTGCGCGAGCACGGCGGGATGACCCGCGCGGAGATCGCCACCCACATCGGACTCTCTCGCACGACGCTCTCGGAGATCTCGGGAGACCTCATCGAGCGCGGCGTGATCTCGGTCACGCAGGATGCCGCGCCTCGCGCCGGACGCGGACGTCCCGCCGAGATCCTCACCCTCGATCCCGCAGCCGGACAGTACGCCGGAGTCGACTTCTCGCACCGCCGCGTGCGGATCGTGTTCGCCAACGCCGCCCACGAGATCATCGCCTCCGACACCGCCGCCTACGACACCGGCGTGGACTGGCCCGCGCGCGTCCGCCTCAGCCTCGACCTCATCGCACAGATGAGCGCGAGCCCCGCCCTGCACCTCGACGGATTGCGGGGCGTCGCGATCGGCTTCCCCGGTCCGTTCTCCTCCCGTCTGCCGCGGCGCGACACCGAACCCGTCGCCGAAGCACGACGTGCGGGCGCCGAGTACGTGCGCAGCGCATTCGAAACCCACTTCGCGATGCCGATCCTCATCGACAACAACACACGCCTCGCCGCACTGGCGGAGGCTGCGGGCGATGTCGGCGCCCCCACCGAGCATCTGCTCTACATGCGCCTCTCCGCAGGAATCGGCGGTGGCCTCGTGATCGGCGGACGCCTGGTCGGCGGCGCGGCCGGATTCGCCGGTGAGCTCGGTCACATCACCGTCCCCGGTTCACAGGCGGACTGCGCCTGCGGCAAGCGCGGATGCCTCGAGACCGTCGCATCCCTCGGCGGCATCCTCCAGCGCTGCGCCGACGCCGGACTGTCCGCGACGACCCTGGCCGACGTCACCGCCGCAGCAGAGAAGGGCGACCCGCTCGTTCTCGGAATCCTGCGCGCCGTCGGCGAGTCCGTCGGGCACGTCCTCGGCTCGCTCGCCGTCGCGACGAACCCGGCAGAGATCGTGATCGGCGGCGAGGTCGCCGACATCTCCCCCGTGATCATCGATCAGATCGCGGCGACCGTCGGCTACGAGCTCGTCCCGTTCAGTGAGTTCTCACCCCGCATCCGACGCACGGTCCTCGGCGACGAGGCCGGTGCGATCGGCGGCATCATCGCGCTGCTGCGCAACTCCCCCCTGCTCGTCGGCTACGGCGAACTCCACGGGGAGAGCGCACGCGCCGAAACCCTAGTGCGAAGGAGCACCCGCAAGTGACCCGTCCATCCCGAGGAGGAACGCCATGCCCTCGATGAGTGACAATCTCGTCATGGGGAGCACCCCCGAAACCGCGACATCCGCGAATCCTGTGCCGACGACCCGTGCGCGCGCCCGTCGCGACAAGAAAGACAGCGGCAAGAAGCGGATGCTGCTGCTGAGCGCGATCAGCATCGCGGCCGGCATCGGCATCTGGTGGCTGCTCTCCGTCAGCGGCTTCCGTCTTCCGACCCCTGTCGAGGTCGTCGTCCGCGCCGGTGAGCTCGCCGCCGACGGCACGCTCGGCTCCGACATCGTCGCCAGCCTCACCCGCGTGCTGATCGGCTTCGCGCTCGGCACGGCTGTCGCCATCCCGGTCGGCTTCCTCATGGGCTGGTACGCCTGGGCGCGCGGACTCATCGAGCCGTGGATCCAGTTCTTCCGCACCATCCCGCCCCTCGCGATCATCCCGCTGGCGATCGTGCTGCTCGGCATCGGCGAGGAGCCGAAGATCCTCGTCATCTTCCTCGCGGCGTTCTTCTCCTGTGTCATCTCGACCTTCCAGGGCGTCGTGAACGTGGACCGCACGCTCATCAACGCGGCACGCGTGCTCGGCTCGAACGACGCCGGGATCTTCGTGCGCGTCGTCGTGCCGGCATCCGTGCCCTTCATCCTCGTCGGCATGCGGGTCGGCCTCGGCGCCGCCTGGGCGACCCTGGTCGCCGCCGAGCTCATCGCCGCACAGGCCGGTCTCGGATACCGGATGCAGCAGGCACAGCTCTACTACGACCTCCCGACGATCTTCGTCGGACTCATCGTCATCGGCGTGCTCGGCCTGGTCATGGACCGCCTGCTGCTGCTCGCCGAGAAGAAGCTCACGAAATGGCAGGAACGTCGATGACCGCCCAGACGCTGGACCCGCAGCAGCCGCGCATCTCGGTGCGCAACGTCACCAAGACCTTCGACCTGAAGGGCGAGGCCTTCTACGCCCTCGACGACGTCTCGCTCGACGTCGCGGACAACGAGTTCATCACCGTCGTCGGACCCTCCGGATGCGGCAAGTCGACGCTCATGAACATCCTCGCCGGCCTCGACGCACCGACCAGCGGAGAGGCTCTCGTCGACGGCAAGGCCGTGCGAGGCCCCGGCCCTGACCGCGGTGTGATCTTCCAGCAGTACGCGCTCTTCCCCTGGCTCACGGTGCGCAAGAACGTCGAGTTCGGCCTGAAGACCGCCGGCCTCGGTGCCAAGGAGCGCCGTGCGAAGGCCGAGCACTTCATCGAGATGGTGGGGCTCTCCGACTTCGCCGATGCCCTGCCGAAGATGCTCTCCGGAGGCATGAAGCAGCGCTGCGCGATCGCTCGCGCCTACGCCGTCGACCCCAGCATCCTGCTCATGGACGAACCCTTCGGCGCGCTCGACGCCCTCACCCGCGTGAAGCTGCAGGAGCAGCTGCTCGACACGTGGAGCCGCGAGAAGCGCACCGTCATGTTCATCACCCACGACGTCGACGAGGCCGTGTTCCTCGCCAACCGCGTCGTGGTGATGGCGGCCCGCCCCGGCCGCATCTACGACGTCATCGACGTCGACCTGCCCTACCCCCGCACGGAGGAGATGCGCCTCAGCCCGGAGTTCACCGAACTCCGCAACCGGGTGTGGAGCGCCGTCTACCACCAGACCCCCGGACACCGATCCACCCCCGCTGTCGCCTGACAGCTCAACGCACAAGGAACCTCATGAACATCAGGAAATCGCGCCGCGGCATCGTCGCCGTCGCCGTCGCTGCTGCTGCCGCCCTCGCGCTGGCCGCCTGCGCCCCCGCCGCCCAGGCTCCCGCCGCGGACGGCGAGAGCGCTGCTCCCGCCGTCGAGTTCCCGAAGATCCGCTTCGGGTACATCGCCGACTTCAACGGTGCGAGCCTGCTCGCGATCGCGGATGCCGAAGGCCTGTGGGACAAGCACGGACTCGAGGTGGAGACGCCCGTCTTCACGAACGGACCGCTGCAGATCCAGGCTCTGGGCACGAACGACCTCGAC
Organism: Microbacterium sp. GW823-FHT02G05; assembly: GCF_058797175.1. Taxonomy (NCBI): domain Bacteria; kingdom Bacillati; phylum Actinomycetota; class Actinomycetes; order Micrococcales; family Microbacteriaceae; genus Microbacterium; species Microbacterium sp. GW823-FHT02G05. The sequence continues at coordinate 925,285 of NZ_JBXAJK010000001.1, read as the reverse complement.
TTCGGATACATCGGCCCCGGCGCCATGTGGCTGCCGGCATCCGGTCAGGCCGAGGTCGCCGCGATCAACAGCCTCGGCAACGCCGACCGCGTGATCGCACAGCCCGGCATCACCTCCCTCAAGGACCTCAAGGGCAAGAAGATCGCCGTTCCCGAGGGCACCTCGGGCGACATGATCCTCACGATGGCTCTCAAGTCCGTCGGCCTCACGATCAACGACGTCGAGAAGGTCGCGATGGATCCGGCCACCGTCGTCGCCGCGTTCTCCTCGCAGCAGGTGGATGCCGCAGGCATCTGGTACCCGCTGATCAACACGATCGAGGCGCAGGTGCCCGACCTTGAGATCCTCGCGGAGAACGAGGACTTCTCCGACGAGGTCGCGTTCCCGAGCGCCTTCGTCGCGAACCCCGCGTTCACGAAGGCGAACCCGGAGGCCACCGAGGCCGTGCTCGCCGTGCTCCGCGAGGCGATGGACTTCCGCGCCGCGAACATCGACGAGACCGTCGAGCTCACCGCGAAGATGCTCAAGGGCGACGCGGCGGGCTTCGCCTCTGACGCGAAGAACGCGAAGTACCTGACAGCCGCCGAGCTCGACGCCCTGACCGAGGACGGCACGGTCGCCACCTGGCTCACGAGCCTGAACGAGTACTTCGTCTCGGCCGGGAAGCTCGACAAGCCCACCGACGCGTCGACGTACTACCTCGGCGAGCAGTTCGTCAGCGCCGGCAAGTAACACGAAAGTCCTGCGGGGCGGGTGGACTGCACTCTGCCCGCCCCGCATCAGCCCCACCCCTCCTGGAACGAATGAGGAAGATGAACGACCAGAACCGCCGCCCGAATATCGTGTTGGTTTTGACGGATGATCATGCGTCGCATGCGATCGGTGCGTATGGGTCGGTGGTGAATGCGACACCGCGGATTGATGAGATCGCGGCGGCGGGTGTGCGACTCGACAACTGTTTCTGCACGAACGCGTTGTGCACCCCGAGTCGGGCGTCGATCCTGACCGGGACATACAGTCATGTGAATGGGGTGACGACGTTGGAGACGCCGATTGATGCGTCGCAGCCCACGTTCGTGTCGCAGTTGCAGCAGGCGGGGTATCGCACCGCGATTGTCGGGAAGTGGCATATGGGTGAGGGGCCAGGGCACGACCCGGAAGGGTTTGACTATTGGGCGGTGCTGCGGGATCAGGGCGAGTACTTCGACCCGCAGATCCTCACGAAAGACGGGGTGCAGATCGTGCCCGGGTATGCGACGGATGTGATCACCGACCTGTCACTGAACTGGCTGGAGTCGTTGGACGGCGACGAGCCGTGGTGCATTCTGATTCATCACAAGGCGCCGCATCGGCCGTGGGAGCCGGATGAGAAGCACAAGGGCATGTATGCGGACCCGATCCCGGTGCCGGCGACGTTCGATGACGACTACGCGACACGCTCCTCGGCCGCGCACCGGGCGGCGATGCGGATCGCGGACCACCTCACCCTCACCGACCTGAAGCAGATGCCCCCGGAGGGGCTCACCTACGAGCAGGCCGCGCTGTGGAAGTACCAGCGGTACATGGAGGACTACCTCGCCTGCGTCGCGTCCGTCGACGACAACGTCGGCCGGGTCATCGACTGGCTGCGTGAGCGTGACCAGCTCGACGACACCATGATGATGTACACCTCCGACCAGGGGTTCTTCCTCGGAGACCACGGCTGGTTCGACAAACGGTTCATGTACGACGAATCGCTGCGCATGCCGCTGGTGATCTCCTACCCGGCCCGCATCCCCGCCACCGACACCCCGATCGAGCAGATCGTCACCAACGTCGACTTCGCGCAGACCATCCTCGACGCCGCCGGCCTCCCCGCACACCCCCGCATGCAAGGCGTCAGCATCTGGCCGCACCTCACCACCACCCCCGACGCGCCCACCCGTGCGGCGATGTACTACCGGTACTTCGAGAACGACGACATCAACCACCACGCCCTCGCCCACTACGGCATCCGCACCGACACCCACAAACTCATCTACTTCTACAACGACGGCCTCGGCCTCCCCGGATCCTCCCCCCACACCTACCCACCCGAATGGGAAATGTACGACCTGGCCACCGACCCCGAAGAAATGCACAACATCTACCACGACCCGGCATACGCCGACATCCGCGAAGAACTCAAAGCCGCACTCTGGACGCTGCAAGCAGAGCTCCTCGACGAACCCCACCACACCCAACCCGTGCCGAGTCTGCTCTCCGCAGCGAACACGGCGGACTGAGGTTCCGCACAGCATCCCCCCAACGACAAAGGGCCGCACCCGTCGGGGTGCGGCCCTTTGTCTGTGACTCAGCGGGTGATGCGCACGGTGCGAACCTCGAACGGCCGCAGCCTCAGCTCGCCGCCGACGCGGGCGCCCTCCAGGGCGTCTTCGATGAGCGTGACCTCGCGCACCTCGCGGTGCTCGAAGCCGACCTTCAGCGAGCCGACGGTGCGACGACCCAGCGACTCGTAGACGCGCACGATCACGTCACCGGAGCCGTCGTCGGCGAGCTTGACGCCCGAGACGATGATGCCCTCGCCCTCGACGGCGACGAGCGGCTCGACGTCGTTGCCTCCGCGCACCGTGGTGGCCGGAGCGTTGAGCTCGATACCCGCACGCGTCGCCTCGGCGACATCCGCGCCGATGACCATGCCCACCGTGATCACGTGCACGCCGTGATCGGTGTCGGGGTCGGGGAAGCGCGGGGCGCGCAGCAGCGACAGCCGCACGTTCGTCGTGATCGCGTCATCAGCGACCTCGCGCGTGGTGTCGTAACCGTAGATCGAGTCGTTCACGAGCGCGACACCGAAGTCCGCTTCGCGCACGAGCACGAAACGGTGCATCGAGGTCTCGAACTTCGCCGCCTCCCAGCTCGTGTTCGTGTGGGTCACGCGCGACTGGTAGCCGAACTGCGTCTCGGCATCCGTGTGCGACGCCTGCACGTCGAGCGGGAAGGCGAGCTTGAGCAGCTTCTCGGTCTCGCGCCAGTCGATCGTGTTGACGATCTGCACGGTGCGCTCCCCCGGGGCGAGCGTCAGCGTCTGCACGATCGTCGACTCCGAGAAGGCACGCTCGATGACGACCTCGGCGACGCCGTCGACCAGGCGTGACGTGAGCGCGGTGACATCGCGCAGGTCGCTGACCCGGTTGCGGTAGTACTTGTCGATGTCCCAGGCGTCCCACATGTTCGGGAAGTCCTGGTGCAACTGCAGGAGGTTCGCTGCCGCGCCCTCCGCGACGGCTTCCCGGCCGGTCGCGAGGTCGATCGCCGAGACGATGAGCCCCTCCGCCGAGATCGTCACGCGCACAAGCTCGTTCTGCAGCACGATGCTGTCGCCGGCGGCATCCAGCGTGACAGCATCCGCGGATGCCACAGCGGCCGTCGCACCGAGCGCGAGCGGACCCGCGACCGACACCGGCGAGAAGACGAGCTCGCGCTCCCCCTCGCCCGCCAGCGACTGGCGCGCGGCGTCAGAGATCGCACGCGCCCGTGTGATGACGTCTTCCAGCACGGCCACGGCTTCGCGGTGCACCCACGCGATCGAGGTGCCGGGCAGGATGTCGTGGAACTCGTGCAGCAGCACCTGCTGCCACAGCGCGTCGAACTCGTCCTGCGGGTAGGCGGCACCGGTGCGCACGGCGTCGGTCGCGGCCCACAGCTCGGCCTCGATGAGCGCGTGCTCCGCCCAGCGGTGGCGCGACTTCGTGCCGTGCTGGCTCGTGAGCGTGCCGCGGTGCAGTTCGAGGTAGAGCTCACCGACCCACACTGCGGGGTGCGGAAGCTCTGCCTTGGCCGCGTCGAAGAAGGCATCCGGATGCTGCCACTCGACGCGCGCGCTGCCTTCGAGGTCGTTCATGCGGCGAGCGCGCCCCACCATCTCGCGGGTCGTGCCGCCGCCGCCGTCTCCCCAGCCCACCGGTGCGATGGAGCGCGACGACAGACGGTTCTCCTTGAACTGGCGGGCGGCCTTGGCGACCTCCATGCCCGACAGCTGCGAGTTGTAGGTGTCCATCGACGGGAAGTGCGTGAACATCTGCGAACCGTCGATGCCCTCCCAGAGGAAGGTGTGGTGTGGGAAGACGTTCTGCTGGTTCCAAGAGATCTTCTGCGTGAAGAACCACTCGAAGCCCGCGCGGCGCATGAGCTGCGGCAGAGCCGGCGAGTAGCCGAAGCTGTCGGGCAGCCAGACACCCTTCGAGCGCATGCCGAACTCGCGCTCGAAGAAGCGCTGGCCGTGCGAGAACTGGCGTACGAGTGACTCGCCGGTGGGCATGACGGTGTCGGATTCGACCCACATGCCACCGAGCGGCAGGAAGCGCCCCTCGGCGACAGCGGCCTTGACGCGCGCGAACACCTCGGGACGGTGCTCCTTGAGCCAGGCGTACTGCTGGGCGCTCGACATCCCGTACTGGAACTCCGGCTCCTCGTCGAGCAGTGCCGTCATCGACGAGGAGGTCCGGGCGACCTTTCGGATCGTCTCACGCACCGGCCACAGCCAGGCCGAGTCGATGTGGGCATGGCCGATCGCGGCGATGCGGTGCGCGCTCGCCTCGGCCGGCGCCGAGAGCACCTCGACGAGTTCGGCGCGGGCATCGGCGGCGGTCTCGATGATGCGCTGCAGATCGAGCACATCGAGGGCGTTGTCCATCGCCTGCAGGATGCGCATGCGGCGCGGCGCGGTCGCGGGCAGCTCTGCCTGCAGCTCGAAGAGCACCTCCAGGTCGAGCGAGAGCTCGAAGACATCCGACTCGAACAGCACGAGGTCCATCTGGCGCGTGCGGTAGAGCTTGTCCTTCGAAGAGGTCAGGATGTCGCCCTCCTGCGTCGGCAGGAAGGGGTGGTAGTCGAGCAGCACCGGGTTGGAGGCGGCTTCGAGATAGAGCTCGACCGCTTCCTCGCCCTCTGCGTTCTCGGCGATGGGCACCCACTGGTTGCGCGGGTTGAGGCTCTTCACCGGGGTTCCGTCGGCGCGGTAGGCGAGCGCCTCGCACTGGAATCCTGTCATGTTGATGTCGAAGCCCAGGTCGATGCGCGCCTCGACGCGGCGCCCCGCCCACTCCGCGGGGATGGTGCCGGTCACCTTGAACCAGGTCGTCCCCCACGCCGGTCCCCACATCGTTCCGACCTCGGTCGGGGTGTAGTCGAGCGCGATGCCCTCGCTCGGCGCGATAGGCTCACCAGCAAGCTCGTGAATCTCCACTGTGAGGGCTTTGGACGCCGAGTGAACAGTGGGGCGGATGCGCTCGTCAAGCACGCGCTTGACGCGGCCGACGGTGAGCGAGGTGTCGTCATGCATGGGGCAATCTCCGAGGGTGGTTCACAGCAACTATCACGGGAACTAAAACGATCTAGTACGGTGAGTCTATGACACCGGGCAAGCGCGTGACGATCTCGGACATCGCCCGACTCGCGGGGGTGTCCGTCGGCGCTGTGTCGTTCGCGCTGAACGACCGTCCTGGTGTCAGCGAGGACACGCGCAAACGCATCCTCGCGATCGCACAGGAGCTGCAATGGCAGCCGAGTTCGGCCGCCCGCGCACTCGTCGGATCCCGCGCCGGGGTCATCGGGCTGGCGGTCAACCGCCCGGCCCGCACGCTCGGCACCGAGGCGTTCTTCACCGACCTCATCGCCGGCATCCAGTCGGGCCTCTCGGCCACGCAGGTCGGCATGCACTTGCGACTCGTGTCGTCGATCGACGAAGAGATCACGACCTATCGTCGCTGGCACAGCTCGCACCAGGTCGACGGCGTGATCGTGATCGATCCCCGCGAAGACGACCCGCGTCTCACCGCGCTCGCATCGATGGGCGCCAAGGCCGTCGTCGTCGGCTCCCACCCCTCCCCCGACGGCAAGGCACCGACCGTCTGGATCGACGACGCGCAGGCTGCGCACACCCTGTTCGACTACCTCGTCGCCCTCGGACACCGGCACATCGCGTACATCACCGGTCCCGCCGAGTTCGAGCACACCACGCTGCGTGCGGGTGTGCTGCACGAGCTGGAGGCGCGCGGCGTGCGCGCGGAGACGATCATCACGGACTTCTCGTCACAGCGCACGGCCGAAGCCACGCGTGGCCTGCTGAGCCGCACGGCACGGCCGACCGCGATCGTCTACGACAACGACGTGATGGCGGTCGCTGGACTCCGCGTCACACAGGAGATGGGCATCACGGTTCCCGACGCCCTGTCCCTCGCATCGTTCGACGACTCCGTGATCGCCGACCTCGTGCATCCGTCGATCACCTGCCTCACCCGCGACACGTTCGAACTCGGCGAGACGGCCACTCGCCTGCTGCTCGAGCAGATCGACTCCCCCGTCGCGCTGCCGAGCCTCTCCGGCCCACTGCCGCGACTCACCGTGCGCGAGAGCACCGCCGCGGCCCGCTGAACCGGCCACACTTGTCGGCGGACGCGGGTCAGTCAGAGAGTTCGCGCTCGATCGCTTCTCGCAGAACCACCGCGGGCGCCGCCACGAGGCCCGACGAGATCTGTCGAGCCGCCGCGAGGCCGAACGCAAGCAGCAGGAGCCGCACGGCGGCTCCCTGCGCCGCCGCATCACCTCCGAGGCACGATGCCAGAGCCTCCGCAAGCAGCAAGAAGCTCCGCGTGAACGCAGGCGCGAAGGCCCTCTCCGTCTGCGCATAGCGCCAGGCATCCGCCCAGACATCCAACGCGCCGTCGGGCCGGTCGAAGCCGTCGAAGAAGGCCGCAGCCGCGGCCGGGCCCGGCTCGCGTCCGACGGCGACGAAGTCGTCGCTCTCACTCTCCACCCAGACCAGCCACGCCTCGGCGACGAGCTCCGCCGCCCCGGAGAAGCGATGGCTCACGAGCCCTGCGGAGACTCCGGCCTCTGCGGCGACGGCACGCGTCGTGACCGCCGAGAGCCCGTCACGAGCGAGCACCCGCACGGCAGCGCGCACCAGGTCGGCGCGCCGCTCATCCTTCGGCAGGTAGGACATGAGGCTCCCTTTGTCAGTCTTCAAATTGTACATCTGCCCAAATTGGACATACGCTCAATTTCGTCACACGAGAGAGAAGAGCCATGCAGCCGATGTCCCCCGCCCAGGTGCGCGCGTCGCTCCGCAACGTCGACGAGCGTGCCCGCCACACCATGCAGCTGCCCCGCGATCTGTCCACGCTCGACTGGGCTGGCCGCGACGCCCTGGCCTGGCGCGATCCGCGGGCTCGACATCGCGGCTACATCGTGCGTTGGCATTGCAACCGACCCGAGGGCGTCCTGCTCAGAGTCGGCGCCTCACCGGCGCGTCCCGACCGCGCAGTGATGTGCAGTCTCTGCCGATTCACGGCACGGTTCGACGAGGTCGTCCTTCTGACAGCGCCACGGAGCGGGAGCGCCGGGCTTCGCGGCGATGCGGTCGGGATTCTCGCCTGCGAAGATCTCGGATGCCACCGCAAGCTGCGCTCACCGCCCGCGCCAGGTTCGCTCGATGCGTCGATCGACGAGATCATCTCGACCCGGATCGACGGCTTCGAATCGCGACTCGACGCCTTCTTCCGCGCCGTGCTCCGTTGAGCGCGCGGCGCGTCAGCTCACGCGACCCAGGGCGTCGGATCCCAGTCGAAGCTCGCAGCCCACGCCGAGAGCTCCGCCTGCAGCTCAGCGGCGATCTGCGGATGCTGTGCCGACACGTCCGTGCTCTCTGCAGGGTCGTCGTCGAGGTTGACCAGCACGACGCTGCCCAGCTCGAAGGGGCCACCGAGGTGCTCACGGGCCGACGTGACGAGCTTCCACGGGCCGCGGCGGGCCGCGAGCTGCGGACCGTACTCCCAGAAGAGCGTCCGCTCTGGCGCAGCATCCTGAGCCTTCCAGGCCTCCAGCACACTCACGCCGTCGACCCCGGGAGCCGCGGGCAGACCGACGGCGTCGAGCACGGTCGGCACGACATCCATCATCGCCGCCGGCTCCGTCCACTCCGCGCCCTGGGGCAGTGCCGCGGGCCAGGAGACGATCGCCGGCACGCGGATCCCGCCGTCGAAGAGCGAGCCCTTGTTGCCGCGGAGGCCACCGGTCGACCCGCCCTGGTAGTCGATCTCCTCGCCGTTGAGCCAGTTGCGGCTCTCAGTCGAGGGGCCGTTGTCGCTGGAGAAGAAGACGATCGTGTTCTCAGTGAGGCCGCGCTGCTCGAGCGTGTCGAGAATGCGTCCGATTCCGTCATCCATCGCCGAGATCATCGCTGCCATGATGCGGCGACCCTCGGGCAGTTCGGGGAAGCGGTCGACGTACTCCTTCGGCGCGTGCATCGGATAGTGCGGCGCGTTGAAGGGCACGAAGGCGAAGAATGGGTCTTCGCCCTGCGCCTGGATGAACTCCGCGGCCTTCTCGGCGATGACGTCGGTGAGGTAGCGGCCGTTGTCCCAGGCCTCGGTCTCGTCATCCCAGAGATCGTGGACGGGGTTCTGCCCCTGACCCCAGTAGAAGATGTGCGAGTAGTAGTCGACGCATCCGGCGAGGAAGCCGAAGTGGCGGTCGAAGCCGCGATCCATCGGCCGGTAGCCGTCGCTCGCGCCGAGGTGCCACTTGCCGAAGAGCCCGGTGCCGTACCCGGCATCACGAAGCCGCGAAGCGAGTGTGGGCTGCTCCGGCAGACCGGGTGTTCCGCGCTTGCCGCCGAGGATCTCCTGCACCCCGGCGTTCACCGGGTGGCGTCCCGTCAACAGGGACGCGCGTGAGGGCGAGCAGACCGGAGAGTTCGAGTACCAGTTCGTCAGGCGGATGCCACGGGCGGCCAACCGGTCGAGGTGCGGTGTGCGGATGTCCTCGCTGCCGAAGCATCCGACATCGCCGTAGCCGAGGTCGTCCGCGTAGATGACGACGACGTTGGGGCGCGTCACAGCGCGCTCGCGGTGTGGTCGACGACCGTGTTGTTCGACGAGTACTCGGTCGCCGCCCCCAGGTCGGGCCGGATCAGCTCGGTGATGCCGCGTGCGGCGAGCAGCGCCGGGTTCTCGGCGTCCTTCGAGGTGACGATCGCGGGGTCGATGCCGTCGGTGCAGGCATCCACCCACGCCTGGAAGATCGCGCCGCCCGGGCTCATCGCACCGCGGCTGATCGGGATCTCGTTCTCATCGACGGGAACGACGATGCCGACCGGACGAGCGGGAGGCGTCTGGCGCGCGCGCAGCTCCGGGATGATCTCGGCGAACCGCTTCCCGATCGGCTTGGCCGCGCCGCCGTTGTCGATCAGACCGAGCGAGTACTCGAGTTCGGGGTAGTCGGCGAGCTCGCGGCTCACGTCGTGCGAGCACCACCAGGTCACGCCCCAGAGGTTCTCGGTGCGGGCCGCAGAGCGCACGGTCGCCTCGAGGAAGTCGGGCGTCTGCTCGGGCGTGAGGCAGTTCGACGGAGCGCCGATCTCCTGCAGCCAGATCGGCCGGGTCGGGTCCGTGGCGAAGCCGCGGGACAGCTCGATCATGTACTCGGCGTGACGGTCGCTGGCGATCGAGCGCCCGCCGTAACGCTGGGCGGTGCCGTTGAAGATCCAGGAGTGGATCGTGGTCATCGCGCCGAGTCGGCTGGCGTGCGCGGGCACGAAGCCGTGACCGTCCATGTACCAGGCCGCGTCGTACTCGCTGTGCACGTGCGGCAGCCCCGGAGCGCTCTGCTCTGCAGCATCCAGCAGCGTCGTGATCCAGTTCGCCGCCTCGTCGGGGGTCACCGGCCACGGCGAGGGGTGGTTCTTCGCCGAGAACTGGTTGGTCTCGTTGCCGAGAGTGAAACCGAGGAAGTTGGAGGCTTCGCCCAGCGACGCCCCCAGCGCCTTCACGAGCTCGACCTGGCCGCTCAGCGCCTGCGGGTGCGTGAACATGTTCTTGTCGTGCCAGGTGAACAGCCACGACGGGATGAAGTCGAAGCTCGACAGGTGCCCCTGGATCACGTCGACGCTGGCGTCCATCCCGAACTCCGCCGCGATGTCGACAACCGTGCGCACGTCGTCGATCGCCTCCTGACGGATCAGGGTGCGGTTCGGCTGCAGCACCGTCCACAGCGGGAAGACGCGCACGTGGTCGAGGCCGAGCTCTGCGAGCCCCGCGAAGTCGCGGCGCACGTTGTCGGGGGTGAAGGAGAGCCAGGAGTGCATCCACTCGGTCGCCGGCGTGTAGTTCGCTCCGAAGCGGAGCGGCTCGTCGGGCGTGAGGGCGAAGGTCATTGCAGGGGTCTTTCCGGTACAGGCTGGCGGGGGTGCGGGGTGTCGCCCAGCTGGTGCTGGAGATCCCACAGTCGCAGGGTGAGGTCGGAGCGGATCTCGGCATAGGCCGGATCCAGGTGCACGCTGGAGAGCTCGAAGGGGTCGTTCTGCAGATCGAACAGCTCCCACTCGGGCGGATAGGTCACGTTCGAGGTGTTGGGCAGGCCCATCCCATCGGCGTAGTAGTAGATGAGCTTGTAGCGATCCGTGCGGATGCCGTAGTGCGCCCACACATGGTGCATGTGGTCGTCGTGCTCGTAGAAGCGGTAGTAGTGCGCGTCGCGGACGGCGTCGGCGGGAGCGGCAGCTCCGGATGCCTCGGCGAGCAGCGGCACGAGGTCGTGACCCTGCATCTCCACAGACGCCTCGACTCCGGCGAAGGAGAGGATCGTCTGTCCGACGTCGACGTTCGACACGAGACTCGCGATCTGCTGTCCCGCCGCGATGCGCGCGGGGTAGCTCAGCACGAACGGCATCCGCAGCGACTCCTCGTACATGAAGCGCTTGTCGAACCAGCCGTGCTCGCCCAGATAGAAGCCCTGGTCGGAGGCGTAGATCGTGACGGTGTCGTCCCACTGTCCACGGTCGCGGAGCGCCTGCGTGATCGCGGCGACGCCCTCATCGACCGAGGCGACGCAGCGCAGGTAGTCCTGCATGTAACGCTGGTACTTCCAGATCGCCCGCTCGTTGTAGCCGAGCTCCGTGGGGGGCTCTTCCTTGAGGTCGATGTCGGTCAGGTAGTCGGCGATCCGCATGGTGGCGTGGTGCGCGGGAGTGCCGCGGCCGTCATAGTCGTCGAAGAACGTCGGCGGCAGCGGGATCGGGTCGTTGTACGCGTCGGCGTACTTCGGATGCGGCTGCCACGGACGATGCGGCGCCTTGTGCCAGACGAGTACGCAATACGGCTCGTCGCCCTGTGCGGCCATCCACGCGAGGGCGCGCTCGGTGATGATGTCGGTGACGTAGCCCTCGAACCGCACCGAGCCCTCTGGCGTGTAGAACTCGGGATCGAAGTACTCGCCCTGATCGGGCAGCACCTCCCAGTGGTCGAAGCCGACCGGGTCGTATCCCTCGCCGTGGCCGAGGTGCCACTTGCCGAACATCGCCGTGCGGTAGCCCGCCGCCTTGAGCGCCGTGATGAAGGTCTCATGGTCGTTCGTCAGGTGCGTGGCCAGCGTCGTCACGTCACTCGTGTGCGAGTACGTGCCGGTGAGGAAGGCCGCACGGCTGGGCGTGCACAGCGCGTTCTCGACGAGAGCCGTGTCGAAGCGCACCCCCGCCTCGGCGATCGCGTCGATGCCGGGCGTCTGGTTGATCACGGACCCGTAGGCGCTGATCGCGTTCGCCGCGTGGTCGTCCGTGAGGACGAACACGATGTTGGGACGCTTCGGCGTCTGCTGCGCGGCGCTCATCCCTTCAGCCCACCCTCGCCGATGCCGCGGAAGAAGTACCGCTGCAGCGAGAAGAAGAGGATGATCAGCGGAACGATCGCGATGATCGTGCCGGCGGCGACCACCCGCGGGTCGTTCGTGAACGTGCCCTGGAGGAAGTTGAGTCCGACGGTCAGCGTGTAGAGGTTCTGATCCGAGAGCACGATGAGCGGCCAGAGGAACTCATCCCAGGCGCCGACGAACGAGAAGATCGCGACGACCGTGACCATGCCCTTGACCGACGGCAGGGCGATGTGACGGAATCGCTGCCAGGCGTTCGCACCGTCGAGCATCGCGGCCTCGTCCATCGCGTGCGGGATCGCCATGAAGGCGCTCCGCATGAGCAGGACGTTGAGCGAGCCGACGACGGTCGGCAGGATGACGCCGAGCAGGGTGTTGTTCAAGCCCAGCTCCTGCGTGAGCAGGTACTTCGCGATGAGGATGACCTCGCCCGGGATCAGGATGCCCATGAGGAACACCGAGAGGGCGAGCTTCACACCACGGAAGCGCAGCCGCGCGAGCGCATAGCCCGCGAGCGTCGCTCCGATGACCTCGCCGACCACGGCGCCGCCGGCGACGATGAACGAGTTCAGCACGTAGCGCCACACCGGCACGACCTCGCCGACGCGGCCGTAGGCGGCGAGCGTGGGGTCCTCCGGGATGAACTGCGGCGGCATCGAGTAGAGATCCGACCCCATGCCCTTGAGCGAGGTCGACAGCTGCCAGAGGAAGGGCCCGATCATGATGACCAGCATGATGAGCAGGATCGCGTAGCGCAGCACCATTCCCGGCGCCTTCTTGCGCAGGCGCGCACGGCGGGCCTCGCGAGCCCGGAGGGCGATCTCGTCCTGCTGATCGAGGGTGGCGGTCTCGGCCATCAGTCCTCGCCTCCCTTGGTCTGGAGCTTGAGCATCGCGAGCATGAGGCCGATCGTGATGACGAACATGACGAGCGAGATGGCAGAGGAGTAGCCGAGCTGCGCGTCGAGGCCTGTGCCCTCGCGCTGGATGAGCATGACCATCGTCATGGCCTTGCCTCCGGGTCCGCCGGTGTTGCCGGAGAGCACGAAGACCTCGGTGAAGACGCGGAAGGCAGCGACGGCGGAGAGCACGCCGATCAGCACCATCGTGTTGCGCACGCCCGGCACGGTGACCGACCAGAAGGTGCGCCATGCGCTCGCGCCGTCGACGGCCGCGGCGTCGTAGAGCTCGCGGTTCACGTTCGAGAGCGCGGCGAGGTAGATGACCATGTAGTAGCCGAGGCCCTTCCACACCGTGACCGCCATGGCGCTGAACAGCAGCAGCCACCGGTCGGAGAGGAAGGGGATGGGCTGGGTGATGAACTGCAGCGCCATGAGGGTCTGGTTGACCAGACCGCGGCTGTCGAGCATCCAGGTCCAGATCACGCCGACGGCCACGGCCGAGGCGACGACGGGGATGTAGTACGCCGTGCGGAATGCGCTGATGCCGGGGATCGAGCTGTTCACGAGCAGCGCCAGCAGAAGCGGCAGCAGCATCATGAGCGGCACGACGATGACGGTGTAGAGCGTCGAGTTGAGCAGAGCGGTCCAGAACCGCTCATCGCCGGCCATGCGCACGAAGTTGTCGATGCCGACGAATTCGCCGGCGCGCAGGCGCGTGGCGTCGGTGAAGGCCAGGACGAGGGTGTTCAGGAACGGGTAGACCGTGAACACGCCCACGATCGTCAGGCCGAAGGCGAGGAAGAGCCAGGGTGTTCCCCACCAGTTGTAGCGAATGCCGCGACCCTTACCCCGGGTGGACGCGGCGGGCGCCGCCCCGCCGGGAGTGGATCCCGGCCGGGCGGCGCGCGCGGTTGTCGTCGACATTCGAGCGAACTCCGTTACTTCGACAGACGCTGGTTGGCGTACTCGACGACGGCGTCCAGAGCTTCCTGGGCCGTCTTCTCACCGAGCATGGCCTGGGCCAGCTGGTCACGCAGCTCGCTCTTCATGGGCTCGGTGAAGGATGCCGGCGAGTACACAATCGCGTCCTTGAGCTGCGCTGCGGCCATGACGCGCACATCCTCGTTCGGCGTGCCGTCGCTCGTCGTGAAGAACTCGTCCTCGATCGTGCCGACCGTCGACGGGAAGATGTTGACGACCTTGGCGAAGGCGAGCTGGTTCTGCGCGTTCGTGACCCAGCGGGCGAACTCCTTGGCGGTGGCCTTGTTCTTGGACTGCTCCGAGACGGCGACCAGCTGGATGTACATGTTCGGCTTCTCGTTGGTGATCAGCGGCGTGAGCGCGAGGCTCTCGAACACGGTCGGCGCGTTGTCCTGCAGAGCCTGCACGTTGTACGCGCTGCCCGGCATGTAGGCGATCTTGGCCGACTGGAACGACTTGTCGACGCCTGTGTAGTCGGTCGCGAGCGACTCGGGAAGGAACGCGCCCTCGTTGTAGAGCTTCTGGTAGGTCTCGACCAGCTCGACACCCTTGGCGTTGTTGAACGTGAACTCGGTCTGGTCCTTGTTCATGAGCTCGACGCCGTACATGCCGAAGACCTCGATGTTCGGCGTGCGGCCGATCATGGAGTACTTGCCGCCGACGGCCTTCGCCATCTCACCGGCCTGCGCGAAGAGCTCGTCGTAGGTCTCGGGGAGGTTCTCCGGGTCGAGGCCAGCCTCGGTGAAGAGCGCCTTGTTAAACATCGAGGGGCCCGTGTTCAGGTACCAGGGGTAGCCGAAGTTGCCGTCGAGGGCCTTCCAGTCCATCGCCGCCCATGCCTCGGGGAGGTAGAGGTCCTTCGCCTCGGGATCGGCGTCCGCGAGGTTCATGAGCATGCCGGCCTGGGCGAGGGGGTAGCCCGTGCCGGGGTCCAGGTTCACGACATCCGGGAGCGTTCCGGCGGCGGCATCCGCGGAGAGCTTGTCGGCGTAGCCCTCGGCGGGCTGGTCGACCCACTTCACGCTCGTGCCGGGGTACTCCTCTTCGAAGTCGGCGATGACGCCCTCGAAGTACTCCTGGAAGTTGGCCTTCAGGTTCCAGGTCTGGAACGTGATCTCTCCAGTGACCTCGCCGTTCGCGTCGCTTCCGCCCCCCGCGGGAGCCCCACCGGTGGCGCAGCCACCCAGCATGGCGGTCAGCGCAACCGCTGCACCTGCAACGACAACACGTGATTTCTTCATTGAACACACTTCCTGTAGACGGCTCTGTGATTACTGAAGCGCATTAGCGCCCTGGGTGCAGTCGGGACCAGACCCAATGTCATGCACACTAATACGCTTTAGTTCCTCATTGCAACCTCGCCCGTCGCGCCGACACTCCCCGCGACCGCACGGGGTCGCCGCCCTCGCCGTCACCCAACAGTGTGTTGACAGGTCCAAATTATCGAATATTATTTGAAGTGTCAGCCGCTCACCCATCAATGAGGAGACCCCCATGAGCAACCCGTACCTCCAGCGCTACAACAGCGTCTTCGCCGGCAAGTCCCCCGTCATCGGCATGGTCCACATGTACGCGCTTCCCGGCGCCCCGGGCTTCTCGGGCAACCTGAACGACGTCATCGACCGCGCCGTGGCCGACGCGACCACGCTTGCCGAGGGCGGTGTCGACGCGCTCCTGGTCGAGAACTTCCACGACTACCCCTTCTACCCCGACACCGTCGAGCCCGAGACCGTCGCCTCCGCGGCCGTCGTCGCTCGCGAGGTCGCGCGCCAGACCGACCTGCCCCTCGGCATCAACATCCTGCGCAACTCGTGGAAGGCATCGCTCGGAATCGCCGCAGCGGTCGACGCGCAGTTCATCCGCCTGAACATCCTGACCGACGCATCGGTCACCGATCAGGGCATCATCAACAGCGAGGCGCACCTCGTCGCTCGCTACAAGAAGCACATCGGCGGCGAGCACATCCTCACCCTGGCTGACCTGCTCACCAAGCACGCCCGTCCGCTCGTTGACCGTCCGGTCGGCGTGATCGCGGCCGACATGCTGCACCGCGGTGGCGCCGACGCGATCATCCTCGCCGGTGACGACACGAGCATGCCGCCGAGCCTTGAGCGCCTGCACGCCGTCAAGGAGGCGATCTCGGACGCGCCGATCATTCTCGGCTCGGGCATGACCGCCCGCCACGCTGCGCAGTACGCGAAGGTCGCCGACGGTGCCGTCTTCGGCTACGGCTCGAAGAAGGGCCACGACATGGACCTGCCCGCCAGCGGCGAGCTGACCCGCGAGTTCGTCGGCCTGTGGCGCGGCGGCAAGACCGCCTAAGCAGTCCCCGAGTGAGGCCCGTGCCGTAAGGCGCGGGCCTCACTTCTTTTCCCCGCACCTCTCATGAGCGGCAGTTCTGCGGCATGCGCCGCGTGGAGGCGATAGTTTCGTCAGAGAGGTGCAGGACCCCGGAAGCACTGTCCGGCTGCCCCCTTCCAAGGAGTTCGATGAGCGAGAATCGCGTCCCGCCGTCGCGACAGCGATCCACGCGCGTGCCGCTGGCCGACCGCGCCTACGAAGCCCTGCTGCTGCAGGTCATCGGAGGAAACCGGCCACCCGGCGCGTGGCTCAACATCGGCGCCCTCTCACGCGAGATGGGCCTCTCCGCAACCCCGATCCGTGAAGCTCTGGCACGGCTGGAGCCGACCGGCCTCGTACGCCGCAATCCGCTACGTGGCTACGAGGTTTCACCGCTCCTCTCCCCCACTGAGATCGGCCAGCTGATGGACGCCCGTCTGCTGTTCGAGCCGTCCTTCGCCGCCGAAGCCTCCGCGCGCGCTGATACCGGTTTCCTGCAGCAGCTCATGGACACCATCACGACGATGGAGGACGCAGGAGAGGTCACCGACCCCGAAGCCCTCAAGGCGAGCTGGATCGCCGACGAGCACTTCCACTCCCTCATCAGCATCCAGGCCGGCAACCCCTTCACACGCCGCGCGTATGAAGGCCTCGGCAGCCAGCTCCAGCGCTTCCGGCTCAGCGGCACCGCCGGGCGCACGCACGCGCTAGAAGCCGCCCACGAGCATCGCGAGATCTATGACGCGATCGCGCAGGCAGACCATGACCGTGCCCGCGAGCTGATGCGGGCGCATGTCGAGAAGGCGCGACAGCGCACACTCACGGACGAGCGCGCCGCGCATCCAGATGACGACACCGCCGCGCACTGACGGCGTTCCTTGGACGAGAAGAAGGCCCCCTCCGCGCGGAGGGGGCCTTCTTCATGAATGCGGTCAGGTTCAGCTGTCTGCCGTGAAGACGCCGTTGCGGCGCTTCGCGACCAGGTAGAGCACGACGCTGATGGTGCAGAGCGTCGCCACGTAGAACGGGAACACCCAGCCCAGGTCGATGCTGCGCAGCCACACGAAAAGGTACGACGCCGTGCCGCCGAAGACGGCCACGCCGATGCCGTAGCCGAGACCGACGGCCGTGCCGCGGTAGCGCTGCGGGATCATGAGGTTCGCGACGGTGCTGAAGATCGTGAGGTTCAGCAGCAGCACGAGCGATCCGCCCAGCATGACGCCCGCAAGGGTGCCCACGCCGTTGCCGGTGTAGAGCAGCACGAGGAAGATCGTCGGGATGGCGGCGATGCGGCCCCAGACGAACCAGCGCGACAGGTCGAACTTGTCGAGGACGCGGCTGAGCACGAAAGCACCGACGGTCAGGATGATGCCGAGCGTGGTCGAGACGGCGAAGACGCCGGTCGGGTCCTCTCCGTACGATCCCGTCGCGGCCGAGGGCAGACCCGAGAGCCAGGTGTAGTTGTAGGCCTGGAGGGCGCCGACGATGAACACGACGGCGAGGATGCTGAGCCAGTAGTGACGCACGCCGCGCCAGACCTCGATCGACTCCGTGCGCGTCGGGGTGAGCGCCGCGCCCGAGGACTTCGCCCCACCCGAGGGAAGGGTCTCGGGCAGGCTGCGGCGCAGCCACAGCACGATGATGCCGAGAAGGCCACCGAGGATGAACGGGATGCGCCAGCCGAACTCCGCCATGTTCTCCGGGCCGAGCGTCGCGCTCGCGACGAAGGCGGTGAGCGGCGCGAGCATGTTGCCGAAGTTGTTGAACGTGGCCATGAAGCCGGCGACGTAGCCGGGGCGGTCCGGGACGAGCTCGACGCCGTAGGCAGCGCCCAACGAGCCCTCGATGCCGGTCGAGAAGCCCTGCAGGATGCGGCAGAGAAGGACGATCACACCGGCCCAGATGCCGATGGTCTCGTGCGTCGGGGTGATGCCGATGACAAGGCTGCCGAGCGCGGTGGCGCCGACCGCTCCGATCATGACGGGCTTGCGGCCGAAGCGGTCGGCCATCATGCCGAACACGACGCCGCCGATGGGGCGCACGACGAAGCCGACGGCGAAGATCGCGAGGGCGTTCAGCGTCGCTGCGACCGGGCTGTCACCCGGGAAGAACGCCTGCCCCAGGTAGACCGAGAGCAGACCGAACATTGCCCAGTCGTACCACTCGAGAGCGTGACCGGCGCTGAGCGCGAAGAGCATCTTCGCGTGACTTTTCTTCTTGACGGCCGTGGCACCGGTGGGGGTCACCGACGGCTGTTCCTTCAGGTGGGACATAGCAACGAGCTCCTTCGCTCAGAGTCTTAGCAAGAAATACTATAGCGGACACTATACGATTCACCTAGGGGTGTGAACCGATCCGCAGGTCGATGAACGGGTGTCAGCGCCATGGCAACGGACGCCGCAGAACCTCCTCGATGAACGCCAGGACCCCGTTGAAGTCCATGTCGAAGATGATGCGATGCTGAGGGCGGGTCTCGCCCTGCTCCGGGTGGACGCCTGCGAGGAAGCGGTCGCCGGTCTCGGCGTCCTCGAACACCTGCAACGGCCGCTGTACGGCGCCCGCGACGAGCTCAGGTCGCAGCAGCGCCGCCACAGCGAGACTGTCGTTGATGCCCATGACGCGCTCGTCCTCGGAACGCCCGTAGGAGCGCGAGTAGAACGTCGAGTAGTCCCGGCTGATGGCGGTGATCAACTCTGCCGGAGCGGACCCCGTCTCCTGGGCGATTGCGAGGAAGAACTGCTCCGGCACGAGTGCCTGACGCGTCACATACGGACCACACCAGGTGATGTCGCCCGGCCGCTGCGCCACGATCTGCGCAGCATCGATGTCGAACGAGACGTTCGGGTCGCGCGAGACACGGAAACGGCGATCCGCCCACGGCTCCGTGTCGTTGTACAGCGCAGGGCCGAGGGTGCCGACGATCATGACGCTCTTGAGCTTGTCGATCAACGCGCCGTCGATCTCCAGCGCCCGCGCGAGGTTCGTCTGCGGGCCGAGCGCGATGTAGTCGATCTCCCCCGGGTGGGCGTTGATCAGGTCGACGACGATCGGGATGCCGCTGGGTTCGGCGAGTACGGGAACCTCCGGCTGCAGGTCGGTGTTGCCGAAGCCGTCGTCTCCGTGCACACCGGAGGACAGCTTCAGCTCCTGCTTCAGCGGAGCGTCGCTGCCGCGGTACACCGGCACATCCTGACGACCGCAGGTGTCGAGCACGTAGCGGGCGTTGTTCGCGGCGCGTTCACCGTAGGTGTTGCCGAACACGCTGACCACGGCGAGGATCTCCACCTCAGGGTCTGCCGCCAGCAGCATCATGGCCAGCGCGTCGTCGACGCCCGTGTCGGTGTCGATGATGACTTTTCTCATGAGATCTCCTTCTTGCTCCCTGACGCTCAGGGAGCGCTCAGTCCGACGTCGGCGAATGCGGCGTTCGCGCGCACACTCGTGAGTGATGCCGCAAAGGCGGCGGCGGCTTCCGGCGCTCCGGGGCGCACCCCGATCGCGAAGCGCGCGTACGACTGCAGCTCATGCGGGATCGGCGCGACGATGTGCGCGCCGGGAACGGACCGCAGTTCGCTGACCTGCTGAATCGCGACACTCGCACGGCCGTCCACGACGGCCTCGGCGGTCAGCCCGTCGGGGAAGCGGACGGCGCGCTCATCGATCCGGTCGAGCTTCTCTCGTCGACGCATGGCCTCGATGAAGTGCAGCCCACTCGCCCCCGACAGCGAGTAGGCGACGGCATCCGCGGTGAGCAGATAGTCAAGGAACGCCTCTGCAGACTCATCCGCAGGCGCGGGCGACTCCGGCAGCCGAGCGAATCCGACGGCCGACACCGCGATCTCGGTCACCGAACGAGGGTCGAGGATGCCGCGATCGGCAAGATCGAGCACCGAGGAGGTCACGCCGAGCATGAGATCAGGACGCTCTCCGGCCTCGATGCGCTTCAACAGCACCGTCGTGGGCTCGAAGGTGGGAACGATGCGCTCGCCCGTGGCGTCTTCGAAGGCCGGAATCAGTCGTTCGACGAGTGATTGTCGGACGACCAGTCCGCTGTACAGAGTGATCATGGGGTCGTTTTCCTTCCAGAGGGCGGACGGAGTGCGGCGAGCATCTCGTCGGTGAGTGGCGCCGTCGGAAGTCCGCGGGTGATGAAGAAGAGCTGCGCGGTGTGCTCCAGCTCTTCGAGCGCGTCCAACGCCGCATCGAGGTCGACACCGGCGATGACAGGACCGTGATTGCGCAGCAGCAGCGCGTGAGTGTCTCCCGCGGCGCTCTCGATCGCCGCGGTTGCCGCTGCGTCCCCTGGCGCGTAGTAGGGCAGCACCCGGAGCGCTCCCACTCGCATCCCGTAGTACGCGGTGAGCGCGGGAAGCGGATGCTGCGCGTCGAGGTCGTCCAGACAGGACAGCGCGGCGGAGTAGGCGGAGTGAGTGTGCACGACAGCGCCCAGGTCGCGTCGTGCGCGCAGGACCGCGGCGTGCAGGAAGGCTTCCTTGGTCGGTGGCGGGCCCTCCAGATGGCGCCCCGACTCGTCCATGACCGAGAGCTCCTCGGCCGTCACGGCGTCGAGTCCGATCCCCGTGGGAGTCACGATGATGCGTTCTCCGTCGCGCACCGCCAGATTGCCGGTGCGACCGTGGGTGAGTCCGCGCCGGTGGATCGAGTGCGCGACCCGCACGATGCTGTCGCGGACGGGCTCACTCACGAGGTCGCTCCGCTGCGGGACACGTCAACGAACAGATCGGGCGCGCCGAAGTTCCCGGACTTCAGCACGAGATGGAGTCCGCGGGCCTGATCGTGAATCCACGGTGCACCGAGCGCGGCCTCCTCCCCCACGACGGCCGTCCGCAGCCCCAACTGCTTGACGACCTCGCCCGAAGTCTCGCCTCCGGCGATGAGCATGCGGCGCACTCCCGCGTCCGAGAGGCTGCGCGCAGTGAGCCCGGCCGCACGTTCGTAGAGTTCGCCCGCGTGCGGAATCCGAGGATCGCGCTCCTCCGCGGGACTGGACGAGTAGATCATCACCGAGACACCGCTCGGCTGCGTCGCCCACCAGGCGAGCGCATTCGCCGCCAGCTCTTCCGCCGTGTCACCGGGCTCGGCGGCGAGTCGGTACGACGCGCCTCCGCTCTCCCGGAACCGGGCGACCTGCTCCAGCGTGCGCGCCGAGCAGCTTCCGGCGAGGATGACGGTAGGACCCGCGGGGGGACCAGGGATACGGTCCCCGCGAGCCTCCTGGCGCTGGGCGAGCGCACCGATGAGGCCCGCCGAGCCACCGACGAGTCCATGATCCTCCACGGCCTCGGCGAGTGTGGCGAGATCGGATTCGGTGATCGCGTCGGCGACGAGATGCGAGATGTCCGCGCTCTGCGCATTCGCGATCGCGTCGCGAACGGCGTCCGCACCCCCGTGAATCGCGGGCAGAGCAAGGCCCTGCACCTCTCCCGGCGTCTGCGGGGCGAGCAGCCGCAGAACCGAGGAGTCGCGCATGGGTGTCACGGGATGCTCGCGCATGTGCGTCTCGTGCAGCGGACGACCGTCGACGAAGAGGTGCCCCTGGTACACGGTACGTCCGTGCAGCGGAGCGGCGGGGGTCGTGACGACGGTGCGAACACCGAGCGCCTCGGCGAGCGCATCCGTGATCGGACCGATGTTGCCGGTCTCGGTCGAGTCGAACGTCGAGCAGTACTTCACGTAGAAGGTGTCCGCGCCCGCGCCCTGGAGTGCGCGCAGCGCATCCAGGCTCTGTGCGGTCGCCTCAGCGACGGGAATCGAGCGGGTCTTCAACCCCACGACGATGGCGTCCGCCTCCCCGGCGTCACCGTCGATCTCCGTCGTGAGCGACAGGAGCGTCCGCAGACCGGCCCGACTGAGCGCTGCGGCCACATCCGTCGCCCCGGTGACATCGTCTGCGATGACGCCGATCATGGACGTCGGCTTTCGATCTCCGCCGAGAGTCGGCGGGCTGCGGCGCCGGGTGCCTCGAGCACGCGCACACCGAAGCGCTCCGCGAGTGCGGGCGCGGCGGGTGCGAGGGAGAACTGCGCCAGCACGATCATCTCGTAGCCCCCCTCGGCCTCGGCGATCGCGTCGCCCAGTGCCGCCGCGAGTTGCACAGCGTCCAGTGGCTTCGCGGCTGCCGGGACGACGAGTGCGCGCAGGTCCGTGCTCACACCGGCCGCCTCGAAGGCTGCGGACAGGCGCGCGGAGCTGTCCGCGGAGGACGATTCCAGAGACGCGACGAGCAGCACCCGCGCCGGGCGCGCGGCAACCGCCTCCGCGAACATCGATCCGTCCGGCGAGAGCACGGCGATGCCGTCCTCAACGCCGTCGCGGACATCCGCGCGCGACCCATACTGCGAGCACGTGATGAGGACGCCATCCGCACCGCCCGCGATCGCGGAGTCGATGAGACGATCCATGCGCGTCGCCAGCTCCGGGGTGACTCCGCCCTGATCCTGCGCATCGGCCAGCAGACGGTCGTCGAGCAGGTTCCACACGGTTCCGCCGGGGAAGGCATCGCTGATCGCCGCGGCGGCAGGGGGGATGGCGAGCGGGGTGGCGCTGATGAGCGCGATGCGAACGGTGGTCATCGGATGATCCTTTCGATCCATGACAGTCCTTCGACGGTTCCGGCGCGCGGGCCGTACTCGCAACCGATCCAGCCGTCGTAGGAGCTGGCTGCGATGTGGGCGAGCACGCGCTCATAGGCGATCTCCCCGGTGCCGGGTTCGCCCCGGCCCGGGTTGTCCGCGATCTGGATGTGCCCGATGTTCGGCAGCAGGTGGTCGTACCTCTCGAGGAGATCTCCCCGGTCGACCTGTGCGTGGTACACGTCGAACAGCACGCCGACCGTCTCGGGGTCGATCGATGCGGCGACGCTCGCGGCCATCTCCATCGAGCGCAGCCCGTAGCCCGGCTGGTCCCGCTTGTTGATGGCCTCCAGCACGATGCGGATGCCGGCACTGCGCGCCTGCTCCGCCGCCCAGCCGATGTTCGCGACGTAGTTCGCGAAGGCGAGCTCGTCTGAGACGTCATCGGGCTGGTGCCCCGCCATCACGTGCACGACCGAGGCACCGATGACAGCCGCGTACTCGAAGGCGGTCTCAACGCCCGCACGGAACTCGGCTCGCGCCGACGGGGTGAACGCCGCCCCCATCGCGGTCGAGGTCTTCGGCGTTCCCGGCGGCGTGTTGATGAGGACCTGCTGAACTCCGGCAGCATCGAGCAGTGCGCGCACCTGCGACGCCGGCAGCTCGTACGAGGATGCGAACTCGACCGCGGTGAACCCTGAGGCGGCAGCCGCGTCGAATCGCTGCTCGAAGGGCAGCTCGGTGTACATCCACTTCAGATTCGCAGCGAGGCGGATCACTCCGCCGCCGTCCGTTTCGATGATCATGCTCGGACGCCCTCGTACGCGGGATTGACGACGAACTGCGGCTCCTCGGACGCCGTGAGCACGCGGATCACGTTGCGCGCGGCCATCCGCCCGGACTCGCCCCGCGCTTCGCGCGTGGCACCCGCCACGTGCGGCGTCGCGATGATCCCGGGCGTGTGCAGGAGCGGGCTGTCGTGCGGGAGCGGCTCGGTGGCGAAGACATCGAGCGCGGCACCGCCGATCACTCCTTCGCGCACAGCCTCGACAAGAGCATCCTCGTCGATGATCCCTCCGCGTGCCGTGTTCACGATGACGGCATCCGACTTCATCTGTCGCAGCCGCTCGGCGTCGATGAGATTGCGTGTCGAATCGTCGAGGAACAGGTGCAGAGTGACGAAGTCAGACTCGGCGAGCACCTCGTCGAGATCGGCGCGGCGGATGTCGTGCGCCGCGGCGAACGCCTCATCGAAGTAGGGGTCGAAGGCGACGACCTTCATGCCGAAGCCGATCGCGATGCCGGCGACGGCCTTTCCGATCGATCCGAGCCCCAGGATGCCGAGGGTCGCGCCACGCAGTTCGCGCCCCGTGGGCTGGGTCCATGGACCTTCCGAGACGATGCGCAGGTTCTCGGGGAGTGTCCGAGATGCCGCGAGCATGAGCGCGAACACCTGCTCGGCGACGGCCTGCCGATTCGCGCCGGCCGTGATGCAGACGGGAATGCCCTTCGCCGTCGCGGCGTCCAGGTCCACACTGTCGTAGCCGACGCCCGTGCGCACGATGATCCGCAGCTGTTCGGCCTGGCTCAGGGCTTCGGCCGTGAGCGGCGTGGTTCCGGCGATGATGGCGCGCACCGACGAGAGCAGTCGAGCCCGGTCGCCGGCGTCGAGCGCCTCGATGTCGGCGACATGGCGCGTACGCAATCCGGCATCCGTGAGCATCTGGTCGACCTCGTCGCCCGGGTGGAGGTATGCGGTTGTGATCAGCACATCGGCGACGTCGTTCACCAGATACCTCCTGCGTAGTCGACAGCCGTGAAGGCGCCGCCGTGGAACTGCGGGGCCGGGGCGTCATGATCGACGGCGTCGGCATGATCAGACGCGTTGTCCTTCGGGACGTAGCCGATCGCGAACCATCCGGCATCCGCGTTCCACCAGCGTTCGGTGTTCGCCGACGTGCCGTAGACGACCTGGCATCCCACCGGGCCGCTCTCGATCGATGCGCGGACGAGTTCGACGCCGTCCGCCCAGCTGAGCCAGAGGGCGAGCTGACGGCGGTCCTCGGGCGCCGGCCGGAACGTGCCGATCCGCAGCAGGACCGATTCCACTCCCCACTTATCCCAGTACAGGCTGCCCATCGCCTCACCGAAGGCCTTCGAGACTCCGTAATACGTGTCGGGACGCAAGGGGGCCGATTCGTCGAGGAGTTCACTCGCGGGGTGGAACCCGACGATGTGGTTGGAACTCGCGTAGATCACACGGCGCACGCCGGCGCGGCGAGCTGCTTCATACACGTTGTAGGTGCCGTCGATGTTGGCAGTGCGGATGGCCTCGTAGGATGCTTCGTCGGCGACGCCGCCGAGGTGCACGATCACGTCGACACCCTGCGCGGCCTCCGTCAGCCGGTCAAGGTCGACCAGGTCTCCGATGATGACTTCTTCGCGCGGGAACAGCGGTTCCGTCGGCGCGCTGCGCACGTAGAGCACGACGCGGTCATAACGGCCCGCGAGTCCCTCGCGGATCACCTGCCCCATGCGTCCGGCGCCACCGGTGTAGAGCACTGTCGTCATCTTGGTCCTTTCGTCGGCAGCGGCGTCAGCCGATGCTGCGGTCTTCTTCGCCGCCGGCGCCGTCGGCGAAGAAGCCGATGGCGGCGCGCTGGGGGCGCACGCGGTGCACCTCACGGTCGGTCAGGGAGAGCCCCGTGTCGTGCCCGGGGAGGAGCACTCCCGAGGTCGCGGACAGCAGGGAGCGCAGCCGGTCGATCGTGCGCGTGCTCTGGTCGTCGTCCATGCTCGAGTCGGCGCGCAGCGTCGTGAGCTCATGGATGTTCTTGACGGCGTCACCGGCGAAGATCATTGCCTCACTGGTGCGCTCGGTCAGGAACGCCAGGTGGTGCGGGGTGTGCCCGGGGCTCGCGATCGCATGAATGCCCGGGATGATCTCCTGCCCCGGCGACATGCGCTCGACACCTTCGGTGCGTCGCAGCAGCTCCTGCACATGCAGGTCCGGGATGAACTTCGTGCCCGCCGGCTGTTCGGCAGCCCACGCGAGCTCCTTCTCCCCCACCCAGGTGGTCGCATGGGCGAACATCGTGAAGTTGGACACGTGATCCCAGTGCATGTGGGTGAGCACGACGTCGGTCACATCGTCAGTGGTGAGGCCCAGCCGGGCGAGGCCGTCATGGATGAGCGGGATGTACGCGGGCTGGCCTGCATCGATGAGGACGCGGCGGGTGCCGTCATCGAGGAGCCAGAGACTGCTCCAGCCGAAGGCACCGTGCGAGGAGGACTTGCCCGGGAATCCCTCGACAAGCGGGTGCGCCTGGTACTCGCTCATGACGACTTCACCGCCGTCGACACTGCTCCGTGCATCATCGCCTCCGTTCAATACTATGAACTATAGTATAGGAAAAGTCCAGGGGTGAGCTTTTCGGAACGCTCACGCGCTCGCACTCGATTCTCCCCCTGAATTCCCCATCGAGGCCGAGGTGAACGATGACGACCACGACAGACGACGCTGTCTTGCACACGGTTGACCCCGCGCCCTCCCGTCAGGGACTTCCCCCGGAGCTCGCCGCCACTCTCCTGGCACTCTCCGCCGTACTCCTCGGCGTGATCCTCCACGTGCCCGCGTTCGGGATCTTCTTCGGCTGGGCCGCTGCATCACTGACCTTCGGCATCCCCCGCGCCCGCATCTCGGTCCTCATGCTCTGCCTCGCGGTCGGCGGCGCGTTCGGCGCAGCAACACTCGCCGCGCAGGCCGCCCTCATCCCGGCATTCGGACCCTCCGTGCCCGAATGGGTGAGCAGCCTGCTCACTCTCGCGATCGCCAATCCGCTCATGATCGCGCTCGGCCGCCACCCCCGCTTCTCCTCGGTTCCGGGGATGTTCATCGGGTTCTCCACGCTGCTCGCAGTGCATCTGGGCGGATTCGCTCCTGTGCCCGACAGCATCCCGGTCTCGCTGCTGGTGGCGATCGCGACGACACTCACCGGCACCACGTTCCTCTGGGCCTACCGCTGGCTGACCGCCGCTCCGTCGATCCGCGCACAGGCGACAGACCACAATCCATCAGCCGCCACGCCCCCGCGCGTCGCGGCCACGGCATCACAGGCGGGTGCGAGCCGTCCGCCTAGAATGAGGGCATGATCGAGCAGACAACGACGAAGAAGCCGATCGCCGATCAGATGTACGACGTTCTGCTGCAGCAGTTCATGTCCGGGGATCGCGGCGCGGGGCAGAGCCTCAACATCGGCGCTCTCTCCCGCGAACTCGATGTCAGCCAGACTCCGCTCCGCGAGGCGCTCGCCCGGCTCGAGCACACCGGCCTGGTCGAGCGCGAGGCACTGCGCGGCTACCGCGTTGCGCCCATGATGACTCGCACCGAAGTACAGCAGCTCATGGAGGCGCGCCTCATTCTCGAGCCGACCCTCGCCGAGCAGGCCGCGCTGCGCAAGACCGACGAGTTCATCCGGAAGCTGAAGGAGACCGTCGACGACTTCCACCGCTCCGCGGAACTCGCGGACGTCGAGACGGAGGGCTTCGATCTGTACTGGCGCTCCGACGACCGCTTCCACATGCTGATCGCCGCCCAGTCGGGCAACCGCTTCCTCGAGATGTCCTACGCCGCGCTCGGCGGTCAGATCCAACGTTTCCGTCTGTTCTCCAAATTCGGACGCACCGGAGCGAGCAAGGCGGCACCCGAGCACAGCGCCATCTTCGACGCACTCGTCGAAGGCGACGGGCCCGCAGCCGCCGCGGCGATGCGCGCGCACGTGATCGGCGCGACCGAGCGCCTCCTCGGCAACTGACGACGCGCGGACCTCGACGTCCCGAGGCAGCGCGGACGACACCTGCCAGAATGTCGCCATGATCTCCGCATGGGCGCCACCCCTCTCCCTGGCCGAGCATCGCGAAGCAGGCATGGCCGCCCGCAAGACGACACCGCGGCGCGCCCTCGCTGAGATGAACCCCGGCCGCCGCGATCCACTCGGGATCCTGTCCCGACAGAACGCGGACCGCATCCCCGAACTTGTCCCGCTCCGCATCGAACGCATGGCTGCGAGCCCCTTCGCGTTCTACCGTGGGACCGCGGCGCTCATGGCCGCAGACCTCGCAGAGGCGCCGCACAGCGGCATCATGGTTGCCTCCTGCGGAGATGCGCACGTGTCGAACTTCGGTTTCTACGCCTCGGCGCAGCGCCGCCTCATGTTCGACCTCAACGACTTCGACGAAGCCGCCTGGGCACCGTGGGAGTGGGACGTCAAACGCCTGGCGGCGAGCATCGTGATCGGCGGACAGGCCTCGGGACGCGCAGACAGCGTCGTCGACCAGGCTGTCCTCGCGGCCATCACCGCGTATGCGCGCAACATCGCACGCGCTTCCGCCCTCAGCCCCACCGAACGCTACTTCACCCACTTCGACGTCGAATCGACCACCTCGATGCTCGATCGCGCCTCGCAGAAGGCCACGCGCGCTGCGGTGAAGCACGCCGTCAAGCGCACCGGCGAGCGCGCCGTGCGAAAGCTGACGGAAGCGGATGACACGGGCCGCCTCCGGTTCATCCACCAGCCGCCGACGACGGGACCCGTCGAGCCGGAGATCCTGGAGCGCGTGCACGATCTCGTGGCGCAGTACCGGGTGACCGCGACGCCGGACGTCGCTCTCCTCTTCCAGCACTACGCGATCAGCGACGTCGCCCGCCGGGTGGTGGGCGTGGGGAGCGTCGGAACGCGCTGCTACCTCGTGCTCTTCCAGGACGGCGACGGCAACGCGCTTCTCATGCAGCCGAAGCAGGCAGCGCAGAGCGTGCTCGTCGAGTACGGGCGGATCGAGCAGCCGCGCGACATCAGAGACATCATCGAGAGCCACGGCGAGGGCGGTCGCGTCGTCGCAATGCAGCGCATTCTGCAGGCGCTCTCCGATCCCTTCCTCGGGTCACTCCGCGGGCCGAATTTCGACTACTACTCGCGCCAGTTCCACGATATGAAGGGCAGCATCGAGATCGAGGAACTCGATGACGGCCCTTTCATCACCTACGCGCAGTCGTGCGCCGCCGTGATCGCTCGCGCCCACAGCCAGTCGGTCACCTCCGGTGAGGTCGCCGGGTACATCGGCAACGGCCGGGTCGTCGGCCAGGCGCTTCTCGCATGGGCGCGCGCCTACGCCGAGGTCTCACTCGCCGACTACGCGGCATTCGTCGCGGCGCGCTGACGTCCGCCCCTGCACTACGCGAGCGCGGCGACGATCTCGTTCCGCATCGGCATCGACGAGGCCGCGCCCCGGCGGGTCACGGCGATGGATGCGCCAGCGGTCGCGGCGTCGAGCGCCTCGGCGAGCGGACGCCCGGCGACGAGCCATGCGACCATCACGCCCACGAACGTGTCGCCGGCACCGGTCGTGTCGACGGCCTCCACCGGCCGCGGCGCGACCCGTCGCACGATCTGACCGCGTTCAGCGACGATCGCGCCCCGCGATCCGAGTGTCACGACGACGGTGCCGGCCCTCTCGCTGAGCGCGATCGCCGCGGACTCGGCGTCCGGGGCGCCCGAGAGCAGCATCGCCTCCCCTTCGTTCGGCACGAGGATGTCACTCAGGTCGATGAGGTCGTCGATGCCCCCGCGCGCCGGCGCCGGGGTCAGCACGGTCGTCACGCCCTGTTCGCGAGCGAAGCGCATCGCCTCCGCGATCACCGTGGCGGGACGTTCCAGCTGCACGATTAGGTGGGATGCGCCCTGAACGAGCGCGCGATCCGCCGCATCGAAACCCTCGTGCCCGTTCGCACCGGGAACGATCACGATCGTGTTCTCGCCGTCGTCGGTCACGCTGATCTGCGCGATGCCGGTCGCCGCTTCGAGGGTCTGCAGGCGCGAGTCGTCGACACCGTCGTCGACGAGCCGCGCCCGCAGCCGTTCGCCGAAGGAGTCGGATCCGACCGCCCCGATGAACGCGACATCGGCGCCGGCGCGCGCGGCGGCGATGGCCTGATTCAGGCCCTTGCCTCCGGCGCCGGCCTCGAAGCGCGTTCCGGTCAGGGTCTCCCCCGGCTCCGGTCGCCGTGGCATCCGCACCACCAGATCCATGTTGGCGCTGCCGAGCACGACGACCCCGCCCATGATCAGACCGCCACGTCTCCGACGAGATTCACCGCAATGCCCATACCTGCGAACATAGCCGCCTTCGCGATCAGCGCCTTGTCAGCGGTCTCGGCGTCGGGTGCATAGACGAGCTGGGCGTGGTTGGCCTTGTGGCGGGCCATGAACTGGTCGCGCGAGACCCCGTGCAGCACGACGTGCGCGATCGGCCACTCGGGGTTCGTCGCCTGCTTGCGGCGCTCGGTCTCCTCCTCGGGAAGCTCGATGACGGAGGCGCGGAAGATGTCGGCCTGCAGGATGCCGTCGGCGATGAAGACGCGCGAGAGCACGATCTCACCCGGCTTCGAGACGCCGTTGATCGTCGCGCCGCCCGCAGGGAAGAACACGTGCCCCTGGCGCCATCCCTCGGCGTTCTGCCATCCGCCCAGGTGCGATGCCGGCACCGAGCCCGAGATCTCGTAGACCCAGACGAACTGGCCGTCGTAGTCCTCACCCCAGCGCACGTCGTGCAGGGTGTTGTCGGGCACGAGGCCCATCGCGGTCCAGACACGGTCGGTCACGAGGGCGTCGACGGCGACTCCCTCATCCGCCTCGTTGAAGTGCGGGAATGCACGACCGGCGAACAGCTCCCGCTGCCCGTCGCGAGAGAACACCGGTGGGCGCTCGGTCGAGTTGAGGATGCCTTCGGCGAGGTCAGACGCCGGAACGAGGTCCTTGAGCCCCTGCTGGTACTGGATGCCGACAGCATCGAGGCCGAAGTCGTCGGAGATGCGGAGGGCCGCGATGTACATCTTGAGCTGCCACTGCACCTGCTCGCGGGTGAGCTCGGTCGCAGCGTCCTCACCGTAGACGAACGTCATACCCGCGGCGATCAGCCAGTCGTATGCCGCGTCGGCTTCGGCCTCGGTGACCTCGAGCATCTCGGCGTAGAGCGCCGACTGCGACAGGCGCTCCTTGTAGATGCCTGTGTGGTTGAGCAGCTCGTCGTCGAAGATGGCGTTGTACATGCCCATGCAGCCCTCGTCGAAGACTCCGATGATGGCCTTGTCGGCGAGCAGCCCTGCGGCGAGCGCCTCACCGAGCTGCTTCTCGGGGCTGTCGGGCAGCGTCGGCAGAGCGCGCACGTGCGAGGCGTCGTGGGTGATGGCGCCGGTCTCGGTCCACTCTTTGAGGCCGGCTTTGAACCAGTCGTCGGTGAAGTCGACCGACCAGATCGTTGCGTAGGGCTTGTCCATCTTCGTCAGGCCCGCGTTGAGTCCGAGCAGTCCGACGAGGCCCGGCCAGTCGCCCGCGAAGTTCGCGACCGTCAGGATCGGTCCCTCGTGCGTGCGGAGACCTGCGAGCACGTGATGCGAGTACTGCCAGACGGCCTCGGCGACGATGAGGGGCGCGTCGGTCGGAATGCTCTTGAAGACCTCAAGACCCATTCGCTGGCTGGAGATGAAGCCGTGGCCGGTGGCGGGGTCGACCTCATGTGCGCGGATGACGGTCCAGCCGAGGTCAGCCAATGCGGCGGTGACGTCGGCTTCCATCGCGGCCTGCACGGGCCAGCCGCCGACATTGGCCGCCTCGCGCAGATCACCCGAGGCGATCAGGTACGCGGTCTTCGGTGCCGCCGAGGGGCGCGCGATCGGTGCGGGAAGCAGGTACGTCATGGTGTCTCCGTGATGAATTGCGAAAGTGGTGAGTGTGGGGAATCGGATGCTGCGCTCAGGCGCCGCGCTGGTCGGCAGCGATTTCGTGCACGACGTCGCGCGTGCCGGTGTAGAGGCGCAGATAGCGGTCGTAGAGCTGGTCGTAGAGGCTGGCGAGCGCGGGGTTCGGGGTGATGGTCTGCGCCACGGGGTTCCAGTCGGTGATGACGGGCGCTGTGGCGCCATCGCGAGCGGCGAGCGCTGATGCTGCAAGGAACGCCGCACCGAAGCTCGCCCCGATCGTGATCTGCGGCACCTCCTGTACGAGCCCCGTGACGTCGGAGACCACCTGGAGCCAGAGCTGCCCCTGGGTGCCTCCGCCGACGGCGACGATGCGGCGGATGTCCGCTCCCGCGGCGCGCATGGTCTCGACGTTGTGCCGCACCCCGAGCGCGGTGGCCTCGAGCGCGGCGCGATACAGGTCGCCGCGACCGTGATCGAGGGTGAGACCTGCGATCACCCCGCGGGCATCCGGATCCTGGATCGGCGTGCGCTCCCCCGCGAAGTACGGCAGCATCACGAGACCGCGGGCGCCGGGTCCGGATGCCTCGGCCTCCGCCAGGAGTTCGGGATAGTCGCGTCCCGTGAGGCCCTTGAGCCACGAGGTGAGAGCGCCCGAAGTCGACAGACCGCCCGCGAGGTTCCGCGTTCCCGCGAAGGCACCCACCGTCGTCCACATCGAGGGAGTGCGCAGGGTCTCTGCGCCGGTGAAGACCATGAACATCGTCGTGCCGTACATGAGCATGAGGTCGCCGACCTCGTGCGCGCCGGCGCTGACGGCCTCGGTCCAGGCGTCGACCGTGCCGATGATCACAGGGGTGCCTTCAACAAGACCGGTGAGCGCGGATGCCTCGGCCGTGACGTGTCCGACGATGTCCCCCGCCCACCCCAGCGGCGGCTGCTCGATGCTCCCGGCATAGCGCTGCCACCACGGCTCGTGCCAGGCCTCGCGCTCGATGTCGTAGAGCGGCGTGGTCTGGCTGGCCGACTGGTGATCGAGAACATAGGCGCCCGTGAGCTTGCGCGCCAGCCACGAGGCCGGCATGAACAGCCGGACCGCACGCGCCCAGGCATCCGGGTCCTCTTCCGCGACCCAGGCGATCTTGGGACCTGCAGCCTGCGAGGTCAGCAGCGAGCCGCCGACGCGCGCGATCTCTTCGTCGCCCAGCTCCGCAGACATCTCGGTGATCTGCGCGCCAGCGCGGGTGTCGACGCCGTAGAGGATCGCGGGCCGCACGGGCTCGTCGTTCTCATCGGCCAGCAGCACGCACGGGCCCATACCGCTCACGCCGACGGCGGCGACCACCGCATCCGGCACCGCAGCGAGCAGTTCGCGCGTGATCGCGACGAACTCGTCCCACCAGATGCGTCCATCCATCTCGACCCAGCCGCTTTGCGGGCGGCTCACTTCGTGCGCCCGCACAGCTGTTGCCAGAATCACACCCTCGGGGTCGACGAACACGCCCTTGCTGCTGGACGTGCCGATATCGACCCCGAGGGTCACGGATTGAGACATGCATCAGTCCTTTGTCAATGTGACGTCATCGACCTGTGCCCAGGTGTTCGCTGTCACACCCCACAGCCCCGTGAACGCATCGAGCGATGTCGATGAGCCGCTGTTGAACCGGACGACGAGTCGCGTCCATCCGGTTGAGGGACCGTACGGGGTTTCCGCCACGATGGCTGTCGAACTGCGCACTCCGAAGTAGCCGGCCGTGCTGTTCGCTGAGGTTCTCACCCATGCCGTGAGCGTGTAGTTGGTGTGCGGCGTGACCACCACGCTCTGGTGGATGTCCGTCCATCCCGTCTCTGCAGCGATCCATGCGTTGTTGATTCCCGAGAGTCCCCAGGTCTCCTCATCGAGGCCGCACCCGCCCATGCACTCCCAGGTCGTGCCGATCGTGTCGCGTTCGAAGCTGGGGTCAGCGATCAGATTCGGCGTGGTGACTGTCCCGCCCGCATCCAGACGCACCTTCATGAGGTACACGTTGTAGGGGTGCCACTGCGAGATCGTGAAGTAGAGCTCGCCGTTCGACGATGACGGATGCAGGAAAGGCGCGTACACCCACGGGTAGTCAGCCGTCGTCACGACGGTCTGTGCGGCCGTC
This sequence comes from Microbacterium sp. GW823-FHT02G05, assembly GCF_058797175.1. Taxonomy (NCBI): domain Bacteria; kingdom Bacillati; phylum Actinomycetota; class Actinomycetes; order Micrococcales; family Microbacteriaceae; genus Microbacterium; species Microbacterium sp. GW823-FHT02G05. Next base: position 891,886 of record NZ_JBXAJK010000001.1, on the reverse strand, counting down.
CACGCCGCTGTCGGCGCACTCGCAGTCCGAAGGACGACGTCCTCGTTCGCCGAGGTGTACATCATGATCCATCTGCCGGCGGCCGTGTCGTGGATCACGGACATCTCGGAGACCTGCCCCGTGAACAGCGCGACAGCGGCCGACTCGGTACTCGACCAGGTTGAGCCGGTCCAGTACGTGTAGGCACTCTTCACGAGAACCTGCGCTTCAGGCACCCGAGCGAGCTTCACACTGCCGAATCGCCCGCTGGGCGTGCCGAACATGTAGACATAGCCACCATCGCGCACCAGCGCATGCATCTGGAACGAACTGAGATCCGTCGTTCCGTTGTCCCAGGTCGGCCCGCTCGTGCTGTCCCAGGTTTCACCGTTGTCATCCGAGTAGGCGATTCGGGCGTAGTTCGTGGCCCACTCCCCCGGGAAGTCCCAGCTGCGCACCGACATGTAGCTCAGAAACTGTCGGGTGCCCACCGACACACCCGCCGTTGGGATGGTCGTCTCCTCCCATCGCCCGTCTGCGATGGTCCCGCCGTGCTGCGAGGGGATGATCTGCTTCGCATGCCCGGCGACATCCGTCGCCGCCGATGTGAAGCGCATTCCATCGGACAGATCCGTGTCCGTGCTCCGCAGAAGGACGTTGCTTCGCCAGTCCGCGCCGTTGTGCCCGTCGTTCGCATGGCTCAGCCAGGCGCCGTCGTAGGTATCCCCGAACGCGGCGAGCGTCTCGCCGGCGCCGTTGTCCCAGAGCACACCGAGATCTGTCGCTCCGACGGCGAACCGGCCGACTGTGTCGTTCGGCAGGTTCGGCCCCGTCAGGCGCTCGACGAGCACCGCTGGCGTCGTTCCAGAGCTCGCGGTTGCGGGAACCGGTCCGGCGAGCGCGAGTACCACGGTCGCGGCAGCAAGCACGGAGATGCATGAAATCGATTTCTTCATTGGAATCCTTTCACGAGGGAAGTGCGCGGTCGGTGGGGTGCTTCAGTCCTGGGGGTGGCGGGGCGGAGTCGCTCCGACGTCAGGAACGGGAGCGGTTCCGAGATGGATCTCCATGGCGTCCGCAGTCGGCGCCGCAGGTCGCTTCGCCGTCGGGCGATCGAGATAGAAGAACGCCGTCGACGCGATGTCGTCACGCAGCGGCAGGTAGCGCCATCCACTGCGCCATCCGAGCGCCTGAATGTCGACCTTTCGAATGCCGGATGCGAAGTGGATGGGGTCAGGGAGGTGCCAGCGGTACATGCCGAAGCGCTGCTGACTGATGTAGAGGCCGTCGGGTTTGATTACCTGCGGCATCCCCAGATAGGGCGTCGAGAACTCGGTGTACCCCTTTCCGGGGATGTCGAAGTTCCATGCTCCACCGAAGTAATCCTCGGTGCCGGTGCCGCAGATCGTGGGATAGTCGACATCGTCGTCCAGATAGAACTTGATCTCGCCCTCACCCCACCAGCCGTTCGAGTTCACACCCCAGGCCATGTAGGTGCCGACGTACTGCCCCTGGCCTTCGATGTCTTCCAGGAGCACGTGCGGAACCGCTTCCTCAAGAGGGTTCGAGCGGCGCCACTGGGCGTGGAAGTAGGCGTCGTTCGACACGTCACCGCCCAGTTCGTAGGTCACCTGGTAGTAGACGCGGACGTCGACGACCGAGGTGTTCTCCAGGGTGAGACGCGCGCCGTCGCGGAAGGGCATCGGCCAGTAGGAGTTGAAGCCGCCGTGCGGGTTTGCGGCGATCACGTGCGAGTCGACCTGGGTGAAAACTCCCCAGCCATTGCAGAAGAAGTCACCGTAGGGAACCTCGACGGCCGGCTCCTCTGAGCCGTCCCAGTAGGCGCGGAGAACGAGGGTGCGCCAGTTGTCGACGTGCGTGGTGATCCAGATGTGGGTGATCTTGCCCGAACCCTCGATGTTCGCGAGTTCCAGCGTCTGACCCGCCTTCACGTCGACGCTGGGCGAGATCTTCCAGCCGGGCCCCAGGTCGCGCGCGCATGCGGCCCCGGTCCCCTCGGTCGCCCGCCCCCCGCCACCGGCGGCCCCATCGAAGTTCTCTGGTGATATCGATCGCGTCTGAACACTCCTCAGAGAGGAGATTCCATTCAGGGCACCGACGACAAAATCGCTTTTCATCTTCACTTTCCTCTACCTCTTCCTCGTTGGAGAGACTAGAAATCGATTTCATAAGTGTAGGATGGAGCCATTGGTTTGTCAACGATCGCTGCCAAGCGACAGGAGGCATCGTGTCCACGATCTACGAGGTTGCGCAGCTGGCCGGCGTCTCCCCTGCGACGGTCTCCCGGGTCTTCAACGGACTCCGCGTCTCCGAGGAGAAGATCCGCGCCGTCCGCACGGCTGCAGACACCCTGAACTTCACACCGAACCGCACGGCACGCACCCTGCGCCGCCAGGCATCCGAGCTCATCGCGCTTGTGATCCCCGACATCGAGAACCCCTACTTCACCGAGCTCGCACGGGGCGTCGAGGACGTCGCCTCCGAAGCCGGATACTCGGTCGTTCTCTGCAACTCCGACTCTCAGCCCTCCAAGGAGAGCACATATCTACAGATCGCCGTCTCCGAGCAGATGGCGGGCATCATCCTCGCGGCCGCCGCCGACAGCAGCGACCTCACCCCCGTTCTGAACGCCCGACGGCCGGTTGTCGCGGTCGACCGCGCCACGCGATTCGACGTCGATGGGGTGCTCATGCCCGATCGAGCCGCTGGCCGCACCGCGGCATCCGATCTGCTCCGCGCCGGATACCAGCGCATCGCCTGCATCACCGGCCCCGAGCACATCGAAACGGCAACGGAGCGTGCAGCCGGCTGGCGACAGGCGGTATCGGAAGCAATGAGCAGCGCCGATCTCGACGAGCTGCTGGTCTTCTCCGACTATCACGTCGCGGGCGGCCGAGAGAGCATGGAGCGACTTCTCGCTCTCCCCACGCCCCCGGATGCCGTCGTCGTGACCAACAATCTGATGGGCGTCGGAGCGATCCAAGTGCTCACCGAACGGGGACTGACTCCACCGGAGCTCGGTGTCGCGGTCTTCGGGCCGTTGCCCTTCAGCACCCTGTCACCGACCGCACTCACCGTCGTGAACCTCCCGGCCCGCCACATGGGTGTGACTGCGGCGAACATGCTGCTGGACCGCATCCGCGGCGATCTGCAGCCGACACGAACGGTCGTCCTGCACAGCCAGATTCAGTCGATGGCCGGCAGCTAGCTGCTGCTGCTGCTGATCAGGAGGCTGTTGACGCTTCTGAGTGGTGGTGGCGCGGGCGGGTACGATGAGCGGTATGTCGAGCCCTGAATCGGACACTCAGGGGCTTTCGGTCACGCCGTCAGCCCCTCACCCCAGTTGAGTTCCTAGTCCTGCTGCTCTTCGCGTTGCGCGGAGCACGACGCTCGGGTGCCCTTTGGGCGCTGACCGTGGTGACGAGACGTTCACTTGTTCGTACTCTCGCTTCGGAGCTCTCTCGATGCCTTTCACTCTCTATCTTCTTGCCCTGGTGGTCTTCGCCATGGGCACTTCTGAGTTCATGCTCGCAGGCCTCGTGCCCGACATTTCCGCGTACTTCGGTGTTTCCGTCGGGACAGCCGGTCTTCTGACATCGGCGTTCGCCGCCGGGATGGTGATCGGCGCACCTGCGATGGCCGCGTCTACTCGCCGCCTCCCAGCGAAAGCGATCCTCTTGGGTTGCGTGCTCGTATTCGCGCTGTCTCACGTCGTGGGGGCGCTCACACCGGACTTCACTGTTCTGTTCATCACACGCGTGGTCGCGGCGATCGTCAATGCGGGCTTCTTGGCAGTGGCGCTGGGGGCAGCGTCGAAACTCGTGGCACCCGATGCCAAGGGTCGGGCTGTGGCGGTTCTGCTAGCGGGTACCACTGTCGCAACAGTCGCGGGCGTTCCCGCGGGTGCGCTTCTTGGCACGGCGCTCGGTTGGCAGTCGACGTTCTGGGCGGTCGCACTTCTCTGCGCGCCCGCTGCGATCGGCATCGCCACGGGCTTCACCGCCCCCGCGGAGGGTTCGCAGAAAACGGAAGCGTCCCCGCCACCACTGCGGGAGGACCTGGTTCAGCTTGCGTCTCCGCGTCTCATTCTGACGATGCTGCTCGCCGCTCTGGTGAATGCGGGGACCTTCGCCATGCTGACCTTCCTTGCACCGATCGTGACGGATGTCGCCGGTTTGAGCCAGTGGTGGGTGTCAGTGACGCTCGTGTTCTTCGGCGTCGGCTCCTTCATCGGTGTCACTGTTGCGGGACGACTCTCGGATGCCCGCCCCAGACTTGTCATCGTGACCGGCGGAAGCATTCTCCTGCTCGGGTGGATCGCGTTGGCGCTCTTCGCGACGAACCCCGTTGCCCTGCTCGGGCTCGTTCTCACGCAGGGCGTCCTGGGGTTCGCTGTAGGGAGCACACTGATCACGCGAGTGCTCTACGCGGCGGCGGGTGCGCCGACAATGGCCGGATCTTACGCGACAGCGGCACTCAACGTGGGGGCCGCGGTCGGCCCCGCCCTCGCTGTCGGCGCACTCGGCGTTGTTCCCGGGGCATTGGGGCCAGTCTGGGTGGCTGCGGTCGCGACCGCAGCCGCGTTGCTGCTCGCGGTTCCCCTTCTTCGGCTGATCGCGCCCGCGGAAGGCGGGGCTACTTCAGCCCAGCCATCTTGATGTTGCCGATGATCTGCCTCTGGAACATGAGGAAGAGGAGGATCACGGGGGCTGCGGCCAGCGCAGATCCCGCCATGAGCATCCCCATCTCCGTTCCTCTCTCCGAGCGGAACGTCGCCAGGTACTGCTGGAGAACGAACTGCTCCGGGCTGGTGATGGTGAGGATCGGCCAGACGTAGGCGTTCCAATAGGCGAGGAACGCGGCGATGCCCATCACCACGAAAGGAGGCTTCGACAGGGGGAGGAAGAGATAGGCGAAGATCCGGATGCGACCGCAGCCGTCGAGCATGGCCGCCTCCTCGAGGCTCGCCGGGATGCTCAGGTAATACTGGCGGATGAAGAAGATGCTCCCCGCGGTCGCGGCACCGGGAATCACCAGTACCGCGAGCGTGTCGAGCATCGACAGCTTGGTGACGACGATGAAGCTTGTGAGCAGAATCGTCATGCCGGGGACGAACAACGTCGTGATCACGACCACCCAGAGGGCGCGTTTGAATGGGAACTCGAGTCGGGCGAACACGTACGCGGCAAGCGAGTTGACCGTCAACGAGAGAAGTGTGAACAGGATCGCACCGAACAAGGTCCAGACCAGCGTACGGAGGAAGGTCGGATCCGTCAGGATCTCGACGTAGTTGCTCCACAGCCACACTTCGGGGAAGAACTGAAAGGGACTCGCCACGACTTCGGTCTTCGACTTGAATCCGGCGATGACGAGCCACGCGAGCGGGAAGAGCGCCGCGCCGATGAACACGAGACCGACGAGGCCTTTGGCGAGCGCGCCGGCGATCCTTCCGGCACTCATACGCGAATCAGGGGTTACAGCCATCAGTCGACCAGTTTCTCGGAGTTTACGAAGCGGAACACGACGGCGGATACGGTGCCCAGCACGACGAACAGCAGCAGGGCGGCAGCGATCGAGTATCCGGCGTTCATGTCGAATCGGAAATGGTTGAAGATGAAGAGATTGGGGAGCATTGTCGAATCCAACGGCCCCCCACCGGTCATCACCAGCGGCAGTTCGAACTGCTGGATCGCGGCCACGATGCCGGTGATCAGAAGGTAGAGGAGAACGTTCTTCATCTGCGGAATCGTGATGAATCGCGTCTTCTGCCACCAGTTCGCCCCCTCCATCGCGGCGGCCTCGTAGAACTCCTGGGGAACGTCGACCATCGCGGCGATCATGATGAGCGAGGTCAGGCCCATCCCCAGCCACACTGCGGGGATTGCGATCGCGAGCAGCGCCCACGCGGGATCGCCCAACCATGCGATGGGTTCCACCCCGAAACGCGCGAGCATCCAGTTCAGAACGCCGCCCGAGTAGTTGTAGATGATCGCGAACACGATCGACGTGATCACACCCGAGATGATCGTCGGGATGTAGATGCTGACCTTGAGGACGTCGGCGAATCGCCGCGAGACGCTCACCACGAGGCTCGCGAACAGGAACGCGAGGACGAGCATCGGAGGCACTGTGAGCAGGACGAACACGAATCCTCGACCGATGGCAGCCCAGAACGCACCGTCTGCGAGGACGTTCTGATAGTTGCGGAAGCCGACGAACTCGGGATCGGAGTAGAAGCTCCAGTCCTGGAACGACAGGAACCCCGCGTACACGGCTGGCCAGATGATGAAGATTGCCAACAGCGCCACGGCGGGCAGGAGCAGCACATAGGCGACCTTGGCGTCGCGCAGAGAACGGTTGCCTGCCCGGCCCGGACCGGACCGCTGAGCTCGGATTCGGATTCCGGTCACTGTCTCACCTCACAGGATATGGCGGGGCGCGGTCACCCGCGCCCCGCCGGGGTTCACTTGGAGACCTGCGCCGGCAGGTCGTCGCGCTCGATCACAAGGCGGATGGCCTCCTCAGCGGTGCGAACGGCATCGTCGGGGGAGGCGGCGCCCTTCATGATCGACTCGATCATCGTCCCGACGGCGAACGAGACATCCCACGGGTAGGTCGGCTCGGGAATGGCCACCGGGGCGATGTCATCGAGCAGCACAGAGGTCCACGGCACACCGGCCTCAGCGGCCCCAGCTGTCACCAGGTCGCGCACGGACTGACGCACAGGGACCTTGGTGAACTGGGTCTCCTCGAAGAAGGGCACGAGGAGCTCGGGGTCGCCGGCGAGCGCCCATTCCACGAACTTCCCGGCAGCCTCGGCGTGCTTCGTCTTCGCATCGATGACCCACTTGTAGTTGCCCAGCGTGCTGGTCGTCTGACCTTCGCTGCCCGGCATGCTCACGAAGGCGCCGATCCCGACGCGGTCGAGCATTTCGGGATAGTCGACGCTCATCTCAGACATCATCCAGGAGCCTGAGACCTTGAAGGCGACGCTTCCCTCTCCGAAGTCCTTGACCACGTTGTAGTGCGCGAGCGCCTGCTTCGGGATGAAGCCCTCATCCCAGAGCTTCTTGTAGTTCCCCGCGAGGGCGCGGTATCCCTCGCTGTCGACGTTCGGCTCTGACCAGTCGTCGGTGAGTGCGAGGCCACCGGTAGCGTTGACCTGCTGGCCCCAGCTGGTCCAGGCGATGTCACCGGCGTCCTGCGCTGTGGAAAGGCAGAACTGCCCGTCGCTGAGGGTCGGCTGGATCTTCTCGCACGCGGCGAACAGGTCGTTCCACGTCTTCGGAGCAACCTCGGGGTCCAGCCCTGCAGCTTCGAGCATGTCCTTGTTCCAGTAGAGGACGACCTGCGGCTCGAGCAGCAGCGGATAGGAATAGTAGGTGTCACCGATGGCCGCGATCGGCTTGGCCTCGTCGACGATCTCCGCAAGCGCGGCGTCCGAGACGATGCCGTTGAGCTCGTGGTACTGGCCGGCGGAGACCGCCTGCTCGATCGCACCGGGAACGGGGTACAGATCCGGCGCCTTCCCGGCGGCCTGCGCGGCCTTCATCTTCTGGTCCCAGGCGTCGCCGGGCACCTCGGTGACGACCACCTTGACCGCATCCTGCGCGGCGTTGAACTGCGCGACGACGTCCCGATACCACTTGTTCTCGGGCTCGGAGAAGGTGCGATACCAGAAGTTGACGGTCTCGACGCCGTCCTCCGCCGCGTCTCCTGCCGCCTGTCCCGGCGTGCTCGATCCGCAGCCTGTCAGGGCCAGGGCTGCCGCCGTCGTCAACGCACCGAGGGTGACCCAGCGCCGTGAGCGGGATGTGAATGTCATGTGTGCTTCTCCTTCGACTGGGCCGACTCACCCATGAGCCGGCTGGTGCGCGACGGTTCGATATGACTTCGGGATCGTCATCGTCGCGAAAATCTGATCCGGGTTGCGCCCCGTCGCGCTACTGCGCAGCGCCCTCATCGAGTCGGTCGAGATCGACGGACATCCAGAAGACGTTGTAGGGCCCCCACAGTGACAGGGTGAAGTAGATCGTCCGTCCACCGTCGGTCGTGTACCGCGGGTTCATGTAGGGCGAGTACAGCACGGGGTACTCCTCGGGCGATGCAAGCTCGATGGCATCACCCCACGGCCCCCAGGGCGTGATGCCCTCACGAATGTATGCCGTGCCCTCGTCGGCATACGTCATCAGCCATCGGTCGAGATGGCTCGACCACATCACCGAAAGCTCACCGACCCGGGGGTCCACGACAGTGACCGCGTCGGCGATCTCCGCCGACCAGGTCGGATCGCCGTCTTCCGCGACACCTGCGAAGTACTGGTAGGCGTTGAGGCTCTCCACCGCGGTATTCTCCGCGGCGACCCGCATGAGTTGCACGCCTCCGTATCGACCCGCGGGGATGCCCCAGAGATAGACGTAGTCGGCGCCGTCCTCGTTCACCGTCGCCGCGGCGACCTGAACGAAACCGGACCCGCCGTCCCAGCGAACGCCGGTCAGCTCGGACCAGGTCGCCCCCTCGTCCGTCGAACGGAGCAGTCCGGCATGATTGGCATCCCATACACCGGAGACACCCCAGTGCGAGACGGACATGTAGTGCACGTAGAGCACGCCGTCGACGGCGAAACCGTAGGTTGGAATCTTCGTCACCTCACCGGTGCCGTCGTTCGGCGCATGGTCTCCCTCCGCGAGTGCCGCCGCGAGGCCGAACTCGTCCGTGGGCGTCCATCCGTCGAACGCAATCCCGTCCCGCGGGTCGTCGTCCGTCGACCACGCAGCGAGGTTGGAGCGCCACAGGTCTCCCCCGCCGCCCCACGCGTCGTCTTCGCGGATGCCGTAGCTGTCGCCGAAAAGGAAGAAGGTCTTGTCGCCGAGATTGACCATCGAGCCGAGGTCCGTGCCGACCACCCCGAAGCTCTCGGTGTCATTGATCGCACCGGGGCCCGTGAGCTGAGCGATCTGCGTCAATCCGCTCACGCCCTGCAAGACGAAGGGCTTGTCCTGATTCTTGTCCACTGTCACGCCTCCTGCTGCACAGCCAACGCTGGCTATGAAACCGATGACAATGAGAATCGCAAAGTAGCACCAGCGCATGTTTGCCCGCCTCACGTCATGATCCACATCGGTCAATGATTGAGAGAGTATCCGAATCGAGCGATCTTCGCAATCGATTTCACGAAGCTAGTCCTCCACCTCGCCAGGGCACGCAGGAAGAGTCGCCGAGCAGTCCCGGCTATGGATCTTCAGATCGGCCCTGCGCCCCTACCTGCAACGCGACCCCTCGGTGCCCTTGTTCTTCCCGAGAGCATCCGCGTGCCCTCATCGCATCCGTAATCGATTTCAGGCGAGTGTGCTCTTGTGGGTCGAGAGCACTTCCGTCACCATGTTCCCGACGCGCACATAACGGTGCAGCGCGGAGAGCAAGGGGAACCATGAGCGATTTCTGGACAAACCGCGAAGGATTCTGGAACCGTGGAGGGTGGTGGAAAGCGGTCCTCGTGGTCGCCGTCTACCTTGTCGCGTACGTCGCCATCGGCCAGCTGATCGGACTCACGCTCGGCCACACCATTGCAGATGGCGGGCCATTCGCCAACGCATGGAATGTCTTCCTGCTGCTCGTGCTCCCCATCGGGGTCGGTGCGCTTCTCATCGTCGCGTTCCTCGCAGCCATCCACTGGCTCACCCCGGTCTTCGGCCGTCAGCCGATCGCCGGCCGACCGTGGATGTGGATCGCTGTGGGGGTCGTTGGCTATCCGATCATCCTGCGCTTCATCGGCATCGACTACGGCAGATTCGAACCGGGCGTCGTCGCACTCACGCTGCTGGCGGGACTCTTCATCGGCATCGCCGAAGAACTCGTCACGCGCGGCGCGGCCGTGACCCTGTTGCGCAAGGGCGGGTACAAGGAACTCGTCGTCGCGGTGCTGTCTGCCGCGCTCTTCGCCTCGATGCATTTGGTCAACGCGATCGGAAGCGGCTTCACGATCACCGTCGCCCTCACCGTCGTCTACACGTTCTTCTACGGAATCTGCATGTACGTCGTCATGCGTGCGACCGGATCCATCGTCTGGGCCATCGTGCTGCACGCGCTGACCGACCCAACGCTCTTCCTCGCGACGGGCGGCATCGACACGGCCGTGGAAGGCTCGCAGAACATCTGGCTCACGATCGCCGGAACAGGAAACTGGGCGGTCATGATCTTCGGCGCCGTCGCACTGTTTCTCATTCGCGGGCGCGTCTCGACCGACACGACCATCGACGAGGGTGCGTTCGCGGCGAAGCCCGCCTGACCACCGTCCACACACGGCGCAGGGCCCGGACACTCCGAGGAGCATCCGGGCCCTGCGCCGTGACCAGGATCAGTCGAACAGCTCGGTACGCAGCAGCGCATAGCTGATGGCATGCACACGGTCGCGCAGCCCCTCGCCGACGCCCACCGGGTCGGCGTCGTACGCCTGCTTCGTGGCCTTGATCGTGGAGCTCGGCAGCATGGCCAGCATCCAGTCGTTGCCGTAGCGCACGGCGAGAGCCGGATCCATGAAGCCGCCCAGCACCGCATCCGTCGATACGACACCGTCGAAGCCCCACTCGCCGCGCAGGACCTCCTGCAGCAGCTGCTCGTTGCCGCCAGCCCACCGCCCGCCGATGTTGATAAACGACGACATCGCGCCATTCGCCCCGGCATCCTTGACACTGATCTCGAACGGCCGCAGGAACAGCTCACGGAATGCCTGTTCGTCGAGGAAGACGTTCACTCCCGGAGCCCGGGCGTTCACCTCCTGCTCGTTGAGTGCGAAATGCTTCATGAAGGTGAGCACGTTCTTGCTCTGCGCGCCAGCGATCATGCCGGCAGACATGTTCCCCGAGACCAGCGGGTCCTCAGAGAAGTACTCGAAGTTGCGACCGCCCATCGGGGTGCGGTGCAGGTTCTGCCCCGGTGCGTACCATCCCTCGACGCCGTAGGCGTTGGCCTCGGCGCCGACCGCGTCACCGAGCGCGAAGGCGAGCTCGTCGTTCCAGGTCGATGCGACGACCACGGCTGTCGGATAGGCCGCGGCGATGACCTCGCCGAACACGAAGCTCAGCCCGGAGGGGCTGTCGAGCAGCTCGGCCGAGGGAATGCCGAGGCGCTCGATGGCGGCGGTGCGGTAGGCGCCGGTCGCGAACATGCGGATCTGCTCGTCGACGGTGAACTGATCGAGGAACAGATCCCATTGCGGGTCGTCGACGTCGAGACCGGCGAGATCTTCGAGCTTCAGGCCGTTATCGGCGCCGGTCGTGGGTGCGTTTCCCTCTGACGGCGTGATCTCGGGGTTCATCGCTGCCAGCACCGCGTCGGATGCCTCGCTCGTGACGTCGTCCGCGGTCGGCCACGTGCCCTCCCAGTCATCGCGTGACAGATACGTGAGGTCACCCTCGGCGTAGCCGAAGCGGTTCTCCAGCGCGGCCGCCGTCACGTCGTCTGTCTCGTACGCGACGGTCTCTGCGATCTGAATCGGGAACGAGGCGACGGGTGTGTGCACATCGGTCGAGATCGCGATGTCATACGTACCGGCATCCAGCACGTATCCGCCACCGCCCGAGGTGTCCCACGAGGCGATGTCGCGCAGCGCGAACTCCACCGCGACGGTCTCCGAAGCGCCCGGCGCAAGCAGCGAGGTCTTCGCGTAACCCGCCAGGGTGATCGCCGACTTCTCAATCCCGCCCGGCGTGTACGGAGCTGCAGCGTAGACCTGGACGACGTCCTTGCCGGCGACGTCACCGGCGTTCGTCACCGTGACGTCGACCCTCACACCCTCATCGCTCACGACAGGCGCCGTGGCAACCCAGTTGAAGCTGGTGTAGCTGAGGCCGTAGCCGAAGGGATACTGCACCGCGGCCTGGTAGCCGGCCTCATCGTCGACGTACCGGGTCTCGTAGTAGCGGTAGCCGACGTAGATGCCCTCTTCGTACTCGAGCAGCGCACGGTTCGCGTTGTCGTAGCGGTAGTCGCCGAAGTTCTCGGTCGCCGGAGCACTGTCGATCTCGTAGGCGTAGGTGTCGGTCAGGCGCCCCGACGGGTTGAGGTCGCCCGTGAGGATCTTCGCGAGCGAGACGGCACCGCGCGGCCCGGGGGTTCCGATCCAGATCGCACCCGTGATCTGCGGGTACTCATCGAGGAAGCCGAGCTCCATCTGGTTGCCCGAGTTCACGACGACGATCACGTCGTCGAAGTTCGCGGTCACCGTGTCGAACAGGGCGCGCTGCTCGTCAGTCAGCGTCAGCTGCTGCGCCGTCATGTCGGCGCTCTCGACGCCGTCGTTGCCGATCACCAGCAACGCCGTGTCGGAGTAGTCCTTGGCCTGAGCCATCACCTCGTCGGTCAGGTAGTCGGGTGCCGGCTCTTCGACTCCGCCGCCGGCGAGCATGCTGATGATCGCGAACAGACCGTTGGCGCTGGCCTGCTCGGTCTTCGCGCCCGCATCCTGCATCGTTGCGTAGAGGTCGGTGTTGTACCGGATTCCCTGGTCTTCGAGCGCCTCGTAGAGGCCGACGGAGCGCGACTGGTCCGAGGAGCCCGACCCCGATCCGCCGAAACGCAGATTGAACGACGCGAAGCTGAACACATTGACGTTCTCGTCTGCCAGCGGCAGCGCACCGTCGTTCTTCAGCAGCACGAGACCTTCATCGCTGATCTGCTCTGCGACGACGCCGCCGTGCTCGCGAGCGGCGACGCCTGCTTTCGACGACGAGTCGATGGTGATCGACATCAGGCGGCTGATGTCCGAGACGATCGGCGCCAGCAGTACGGCGATGACCGTGATGAGGGCGACCACGATGCTCCAGCCGACGATGCGGCGAGGACGGTGCTTGACTTTGCGGTAGACGCGTTCGCGACGCTTGTCCTCACGGAGCTCCGCCCGGGTCATCCCGGCCCGTGCCTCGGCACGCTGCTGCTTCGCTTCGCGCTTCGCCGCGCGTTCCTCGGCGCGACGCTGCGCCTTGGCGGCCTTGCGGTCCTCCGGCGTCATCGCCTTCAGCTCGGCACGCCATTGCTTCGCCTGCTCGCGCTCCGCGGCGACGCGTACGAGCGCCTCCTGCTTGATCTCTTTGCGTGTTGCCACGACCTAGTCCTTCCTCCGCGTACGAGCGGTTCGTCGTTGGGCGATCCATGCGCGCACGAAGTGTCGCGCCCCACGCCAGAAATGTCGGTTGACCATGAGGAGCAGGCCCTCGAGCATGTCGTCGGTCACGGATCCGCCCGAGAGCCGAGCGATCGATCGGAACGGCAGGTCGAGGGCGAACCGGGTGTTGTTCGCGGCGAGTGGGCGTCCGAGGCGCATGAGCAGGCGACTCGTTCCATCGATCGCCCCGTAGAGCACGCTGGCGAAACCACCGCGCCCGCGCGTCTGGGCGACGATGTCGTCGCGCGTGAGCGGCCGACCCGTCAGCCATGCGGAGTCGGGCAGTTCGCGGCCGAGAAGTGCGGCGAACTCATCGCTCGTGACCTCGGTGACCTGCCCGCTCACGTAGCGAGAGAGAGCGGATTCCTCTGGCACGCCCAGCGGCGCGGCATCCACGTCGAGAGGCGCACGAAGTCGGATGTCGCGCGATGACGCACCGACCAGCACCGTGTACGCGCCGCCGACCTCTCTCCAGTCGTCGAGATCGGCGTCGAAGACGTCGAACGCGTGGTCCGCGTAGGCGATCTCGACCGACGCCGATTCTCCTGCCGCAAGCGCGACCTTAGTGAAGCCGCGCAGCTCGCGTGGTGCGCGAATCGTGTTCGCGGCAGCATCCGGAGCTTCGACGTACAGCTGCACTGTCTCGGTGCCTGCGCGATCGCCGGTGTTCGTCACCGTGACCCGCGCCGAATCCCGACCCACGTGCAGATCGGAGTACGCGAACGACGTGTAGCTGAGACCGTGCCCGAAGGGGAAGCGCACGGCGGCGCCCACCTTGTCGAAATAGCGGTAGCCGATGTAGAGATGCTCGCGATGCTCTGAGGTGGCATCGGCGAGACCGAAGGTGCGGGCCGAGGAGACATCCTCGTAGCGGATCGGGTAGGTCTCGGCCAGACGCCCGCCGGGGTTGACCTGTCCGGTGAGCACATCGGCGACTGCGCGCCCACCGCCTTGACCCGCGAGGTAGCTGTGGACGATCGCTGCGACATCATCGGCGAAGGGCAGCTCCACCGGCGCCCCTCCCGCGAGCACGACGACGACGGGCACATCGAGCGCCGTGAGATCGCGTACCAGTGCGAGCTGGTTGTCGGCCAGACGCATGTGCGCGCGGTCAACACCTTCGGCCTCAGCCGACTCATCAAGGCCGAGGAAGAGCAGGACGACATCGGACTGCCGCGCCAGGCGCACCGCGCGTCGACGACGGCGCTTCGCGGGGCGGTCCATCCGCGCGAACCCGGGCTCATAGCCCACGATGCGAAGATCCGTCGCCCGCAGTGCATCGAGCGCGGAGTCGACCCTGGTCGGATTCACGAGCGAGCTGCCCGCGCCCTGGTATCGCGGCGTGGCGGCGAAGTCGCCGATGACGGCGACCCGTCCGGAACTCGCGTCGAGCGGCAGAGTGCCGCCACGGTTCTCGAGCAGCACGATTGACTGCCGGGCCGCTTCGATGGCGAGTTCGTGGTGCGCATCGTGATCGACGGCGGATGCCTTGCCCGGCAGTGATCGCTCGATCAGGGTGAGCACCTCGCCGACCCGTTCATCCAGCACGCCCTCATCGAGCGTGCCGGCTTCGACGGCGGCGACGACCTCGCGATCGGTGACACCGTCGGTTGACGGCATCTCGAGCGCGTTGCCCGCGATGAGCCCGGCGACGCGGTCATTGTTGCCACCCCAGTCCGTGACGATCAGCCCGTCAAAACCCCAGCGCGTGCGAAGGATGTCATCGAGCAACGGCTGATTCTCGTTCGCGTAGACGCCGTTGACCTTGTTGTAGGCGCTCATGACCGTCCAGGCGCCGCCCTCGGTGATCGCGATGCGGAATCCCTCGAGATACGTTTCGTGCAGTGCCCGAGCATCGACGATCTCATCGATGCTCATGCGGTGCTTCTCCTGGCTGTTGACCGCGAAGTGCTTCACACTCGCGCCGACCCCCTGGGACTGAATGCCGCGAATCAGCGCCGCAGCGAGTGCGCCTGACAGCAGCGGGTCTTCCGAGAAGTACTCGAAGTTGCGGCCCGCGAGCGGGTTGCGCTTGATGTTGAGACCCGGCCCCAGCAGGACGCTGACTCTCTCTGCGGCAGCCTCGGCTCCGAGCGCTCCCCCCACACGAGAGACCAGCGCACGATCCCAGCTGTTCGCCAGCGCTGAAGCGGTGGGAAAGCAGGTGGCGGGGATGCTCGCGTTGAGGCCGAGATGGTCGGCGGCACCGCCCTGTTTACGCAGACCGTGCGGTCCATCGGTGAGCATGATCGACGGCACGCCGAGACGGTCGATCGCCTTCGTGTTCCAGAAGTTCGCTCCCGAGGTGAGCGACGCCTTCTCGGCCAGCGTCATGCCCTCGATCGTGCGCGCAGCATTGCGGGAAGTAGCCATGATTGGCTACATTAGCCCAACTTCCACCACCTGGTGGAAGTTGAACGAGTATTGCCTCGATACGCTGGTTTGTCCGCGCCGAAGGAGGATCATGACCGAACTGCCCGCGTCGTGGCGCACCCAGGGATACGCAACAGGACACGCCACGAAGCAGCTAATCGTCTCGCGCTCTTCAGAGGCCTTCGCAAAGAAGGGCTTCTACGGCGCATCCATGCGGGCGATCGCCCGCGAAGCGGGCGTCGATCATTCGACGCTGCTGCACCACTTCGGCAACAAGGTCGCCCTGCTGCTCGCCGTGCTCGAATGGCATGATCTCCAGAGCATGCCGGACGAGTTGCCCACCGAGATCACTCCTGAACTCCTGGTCGCCGGATTCACGGAAGTCGCCAGGCAGAACGAGGAATCCCCCGGGCTCGTGGCTCTGCTGTCCACGCTCTCCGCCGAGGCGGGAACACCGGGTCATCCCGCTCGCGACGCGCTTCGAACCCGGCATGAGGCGCTCATCGAGATCATCGGCTCGATGATCCGCACGCAGCGCGAGAAGGGCGCGGTGCTCGATGACGGACTCACCCCGGAACAGGGTGCCGGTCTGATCATCGCCACCTGGGAGGGGCTGCAGGTCTACAGCGCACTGCATCCTGGTGCGATCGATGTGCCCGCCCAGGTCGAGCAGTCACTGCGCCGCGCTTTCGGGATTACCTGACCGCTGCCGCGGTCGGGGATCCGGGAGCGAGCGATGATGTCGGCACGCCCTCCGACCGCGCGCCCTTCTCCTCACGCGACTCCGTAGACTCACCGGATGGCGCGGGCTCCGCGCAGAGAGGAGAGCAGACGGCTTGTGAAGGCTCGGACGATCTTCGGTGTGCTGCGTCTGGCCGCCGCGGTCGTCTGCGTGATCGCTCTCGTGCACCGGCTGTTATGGGGATTGAGCTCACGCAGCATCGCGGGAGACAACTTCTTCGCCTACCTGACAGTGCAGTCGAACCTCGCACTGGTCGCGGTGCTCACCCTGGGGGCGCTTCTCGCCTTCCTCCGCCCGGTCGACCCGCGGTGGTTCAGCGTCGCGCTCGCACTCGTGCTCACGTGGACGGTCACGGCAGGGCTCGCCTTCGCGCTGATCGTCTGGCAGGCAGGACTTCGCGGCATCCGCGTCGACGTCCCCTGGTCCGATCATCTGCTCCACTTCTGGCTGCCGACGTGCACAGCCATCGCCTGGGTCCTCACACCCGGACACCGCGGAGTCCCGTGGTGGGTGGTCCCCTCATCCCTGGCCTTCCCTATCGTTTGGGGCGTCGTCACCCTGTGGCGAGGGCCTCGCGTCGGCTGGTACCCGTACTATTTCCTCGACCCGCGGCAGGTCTCCGGTCCTGCAGAGTTCGCGTTGACGAGCGCCCTCGCGCTTCTGATCTTCGCCGTCGTCGCCGCAGTTCTCGTCGTGATCAGCCGGGTGCGTCGGCCTGCATGAACGGGGCGAGCGAGGCGATCGCCGCCTCGAGGACGCCGTCATCATCGAGAGCAGCGAACTCTTCTGCAGCGGTGCCGCCGACCACGCCGACCAGCACAGTCTCCCCGGTGGCCGGGGCCAGATTCATCCACGTGCGGATCAGAGCATCTCCGCCGACGACATGCCAGATCTCCGCCTCGCTCTCGACAAGCGGCTCTTCGAAACGCAGCCACACCGTCTCGATGCGTCCCATACCCAGCGTCGCGATCGCGCCGCGGTGACCGAATGGCAGGGCGGGCGAGAACTCGATGCCCTCGCTCTGCAGTACGCCAAGGGGAGCCGTGACGATCACGCGGTCGAAGGACAGGGACTCCCCCGTCGCCATCGCCAGGCTCACACCTGCGTCGTCGTAGACGATGCGGGCGACCGGTGATGACAGACTGACCCGCACGTCGCCGAGCAGGTCGCGCACGACGGCGTCGAGATCAGCGAGGGGCGCGATCGGCTCCGCTGCCGGAAGAGATGGCGGGAACCACGAAGACAGCTCGTCGGCATCCGCTCCCGCTGCCGCTGCGACCGCTGCGAGGAGCGTCGCGAGTGCCGGATCTTCAAGGTCGGATCCGGCGTCGGACAGCGCCTGAGCCAGCGAGACGTCGCCCGGCAGCTCCTGGGCCGTGACCACCGCCGATGCGACCGCCTCCGTGGATGCGGGCTCGACGGCGCCTTGTCTCGAACGCCAGGCCGACGACGCGAGGACCGCACTGCGGATGTCGAGGGAGTTCAACTGCTCGATCCACTCGGCGTCCTGCGCGCTGTGCAGCCATCCGCCGAGCTGAGCCGGGAACGGCCACTTCTTCTCGTCGACGTGAGACAGGATGCGCCCTCCGACGCGCTCGCGCGCCTCGAAGACGGTCACCTCAAGATCAGTGCCGCCCAGGACTGACGCCGCGGCCGCACCGGCCAACCCGGCGCCGATGACCGCGATGCGCTCACCCGGCCCCGACGCGTCCCGCACCTCCGCGGCGGCGCGTCGCCCGGAGCGGAGGGCAGCCTCCAGAGTTCCCGGCAGCTCGTCATCCGTCGCCTCGCCGGCGAAGAAGACCCGGTCGACGACGGGTTGCGCCAGTGCCCCCCGAACGCTCTTCTGCACGCCGACCGGAGTGAAGCTGGCGGCTCCGAGCGAGAAGGGATCGGTCGTCCAGGCGCTGCGCGCGAAGGCGAGGGGCGTGATCGTGTCGCCCGTCGGCTGCGGCGACGGCGAGGGGGTACGCGTGGGCGTCGGCACCGGCTCGGGTGTGCAGGAGGCGAGAAGAACCCCCACGAACCCGGCTCCGGCACCGATCAGCAGAGTGCGCCGCGTCATCCTCATGGTGTCGCCACGATACCGTGCTGGGCCCGGAAACGAGCTAGCCGCCCGCGCGGGGGCTCCAGAGCACCACCTCGGTCGAACGGCGGATGCGGCGCCCCGAGGGGACCGGAGTCACCTGGCCACTCGAGCCGGCGGCGAACACACGAACGCCCGGGCGGCTCTCGCGCTCCACACGAAGGGCGCCCTCGAGCTCGGCGACGCGCTGCCGGAGCATCCGCACCTCGTCCTCGAGGTCGAGAAGCCGCGCGATCGCCGGCAGACTCATGCCCTCTGCGGAGAGCTGCGCGACCTCGCGCAGCTGCTCGATATTGCGCGTGGAGTAGCGGCGAGAACCGCCGCGAGTGCGCCCCGGCACCACGAGACCGATGCGGTCGTACTGGCGCAGCGTCTGCGGGTGCATGCCGGCAAGCTCCGCGGCGACGGCGATCGCGAAGACCGGAGTGTCCGCGTTCATGCGCGCATCAGCCATTCAGATCACCTCCTGGGTGCGGTCGTTGAGCGAGACGCCTCGCGCCCCGCTCAACGGCCGGAAACGGGTGTTCATGCCCGTGCTTTCGCCATCAGGTCGGCGCGAGGGTTCTCCTTCGGCTCCAGTTCCTGGAACTTCGCGAGCGCCTCACGCGCTGCCTCGTCGAGATGACTGGGCACAGCCACCTCCAACTGGGCGAGCAGGTCGCCCGTACCCTTGCTCGTCTCGACGCCACGCCCCTTGACGCGCAGAACGCGCCCCGAGGGAGTGCCCGCCGCCACGCGCAGCTTCACCGGGTCGCCGCCGAGAGTCGGCACTTCGATCGTCGCGCCGAGCACTGCCTCCGTGAAAGTCACGGGGACGGTGACGCGAAGGTTGAGCCCATCGCGGGTGAACACAGGATGCGGACGCACGGTCACCTGAACGACGATGTCGCCGCTCTCCCCGCCGTCCGGCGAGGGACGACCACGACCACGCAGGCGGATCTTCTGCCCGTCGGCGACACCGGCGGGAATCTTGATCTTGAACGGCTTGCCGTCTTCGCCCTGCAGCGAGATCGTCTCGCCCTTCACCGCGGTGATGAAGTCGATCGTCGTGCGCGCTGTGACATCCGCGCCGCGACGGGGACCTCCGCGTCCACGGTAGCCGCCCGTCGGCTGGCCGAAACGACCCGAGCCGAACGAGCTGCCACCCTGGTTGAACATCGAGAAGATGTCCTCGAAGTCTGCGGACTGCTGCCCACCCCGACTCTGATTGAACATCGAGAAGACGTCTTCGAAGCCACCGTTGGCACCGGAAGCGCCCGAAGTGAAGCGGGCACCCGATCCCATCGCACGGATCTGGTCGTACTCCGCGCGCTGCTCCTTGTCGGAGAGCACGGCGTACGCCTCGCTGATCTCCTTGAACGTCGCCTCGGCTTTCGCGTCACCCGGGTTGGAGTCCGGGTGGTACTTGCGCGCGAGTTTGCGGTAGGTCTTCTTCAGGTCGGCGTCGGTGACGTTCTTGTCGACACCGAGCGTCTTGTAGAAGTCTTTGTCGAACCAGTCCTGGCTTGCCATAGGCCTCCTCCGATTACTCTGCGGGAACGGCGACGACGACCTTCGCAGGGCGCAGTTCGACCGTTCCGAGTCGGTAGCCGACCTCGA
Organism: Microbacterium sp. GW823-FHT02G05; assembly: GCF_058797175.1. Taxonomy (NCBI): domain Bacteria; kingdom Bacillati; phylum Actinomycetota; class Actinomycetes; order Micrococcales; family Microbacteriaceae; genus Microbacterium; species Microbacterium sp. GW823-FHT02G05. The sequence continues at coordinate 871,924 of NZ_JBXAJK010000001.1, read as the reverse complement.
CGACCTCGAGGATCGTCGCCTTCTCGGCGCCCGGCGTGGGCTGCTGGAAGATCGCCTCGTGCTGCTGCGGGTCGAAGTCATCGCCCGCCGTGCCGTACGCGACGACGCCGAGCCGCTCGACCACAGCGCGCACCTTCTCGCCGATCACGAAGAAGGGCGTACCCTCCTGCAGATCGCCGTGCTGGGCGGCGCGGTCAAGGTCGTCGAGCACGGGGATCAGACCCTTGACGGCCTCGCCCTTCGCGCGCTCGATCTCGACGCCACGCTGCTCTTCGGTGCGCCGACGGTAGTTGGCGTACTCGGCCTGCAGCCGCTTGAGGTCGTTGAGCAGAGCGCTCTCGGCGGCGAGGATCGGGTCGGTCTCCTCCGCGCCGGCCGCTTCTGCGGTCTGTGCAGCGCCGAGGATGTCGTCGATCGTGAGCTCGTCGTCCGAGCCCTCCGCGGCCTGCGCGTCTGCGGCAGCCGGGTTCTGCGGCTGGGGGCCGGGTGCATGCGCACCCGACCCCTCGCCCGGAACCTCGGCGTTCTCGTCGAAGTTCTTGTCTGTCATGGTTACTTCTTCTCGTCTTCGTCCTCGACGACCTCTGCGTCGATGACGTCCTCATCCGAGGCGCTGTCACCGGCAGGGGCGTCGCCCTCTGCGGAGGCGCCAGCGGCAGCATCCGCCTGCGACTTGGCGTAGAGCGCCTCGCCGATCTTCGACTGGCTCTCGTTGAGCTTGTCGAAGGCCGTCTTCACGGCGTCGTCGTCCTCGCCGGCCAGGGCCGTCTTGAGGGCGTCGACATCCGCCTGCACGCTCTGCTTGACGTCTGCGGCGAGCGCCTCGTCGTTCTCCTTGAGAAGCTTCTCGATCGAGTACGCGAGCGACTCGGCCTGGTTGCGGACCTCAGCCGCCTCGCGGCGCTTCTTGTCCTCAGCGGCGTTCTCCTCCGCCTCGCGCACCATGCGCTCGATGTCGTCCTTCGACAGCGACGAGCCACCGGTGATCGTCATCGACTGCTCCTTGCCCGTGCCCTTGTCCTTGGCGGACACGTGCACGATGCCGTTCGCGTCGATGTCGAACGTGACCTCGATCTGCGGCATTCCACGGGGAGCCGGGGCGATGCCGGTGAGCTCGAAGGTGCCGAGCGGCTTGTTGTCGCGGGTGAACTCGCGCTCACCCTGGAAGACCTGGATCGCGACGGACGGCTGGTTGTCGTCGGCCGTGGTGAAGGTCTCGCTGCGCTTGGTCGGGATGGCCGTGTTGCGCTCGATGAGCTTGGTCATCATGCCGCCCTTGGTCTCGATGCCGAGGCTCAGGGGGGTGACGTCGATCAGCAGCACGTCCTTGCGCTCTCCGCGCAGAACGCCGGCCTGGAGGGCAGCGCCGACCGCGACGACCTCATCCGGGTTGACACCCTTGTTGGGCTCGTTGCCGGTCTCGCGCTTGACGAGCTCTGCCACGGCGGGCATACGGGTCGAGCCACCGACGAGGACGATGTGGGCGATGTCGCTGACCTTGACGCCGGCCTCGCGGATGACATCCTCGAAGGGCTTCTTGGTGCGGTCGAGGAGATCCTTGGTGAGGTCCTCGAACTTCGCGCGGGTCAGCGTCTCCGACAGAGAGACCGGGCCGCTCTCGGTGAGCGAGAGGTAGGGCAGGTTGATCGAGGTGCTGGTCGAGCTCGACAGCTCCTTCTTCGCCTGCTCTGCGGCTTCCTTCAGGCGCTGCAGCGCGATCTTGTCGCCCGAGACGTCAACACCCGTCGTCTCCTTGAACTGCTTGATCAGGTAGTCGACGACGCGCTGGTCCCAGTCGTCACCGCCGAGGCGGTTGTCACCGGCGGTGGCGCGCACCTGGATGGTGGAGAAGTCGTCGTCCTTGCCCACTTCGAGCAGCGAGACGTCGAAGGTACCGCCACCGAGGTCGAAGACCAGGATGAGCTCGTCTTCCTTGCCCTTGTCGAGGCCGTAGGCGAGAGCCGCAGCGGTGGGCTCGTTGATGATGCGCAGGACGTTGAGGCCTGCGATCTCGCCGGCTTCCTTCGTGGCCTGACGCTCAGCGTCGTTGAAGTACGCGGGCACCGTGATGACGGCGTCAGTCACGGTGTCGCCGAGGTAGGCCTCGGCGTCGCGCTTCAGCTTCTGGAGGATGCGCGCAGAGATCTCCTGCGGCGTCCACTTCTTGCCGTCGACGTCGAACGACCAGTCGGTGCCCATGTGGCGCTTGACCGATGCGATCGTGCGGTCGACGTTGGTGACGGCCTGGCGCTTGGCGGTCTCACCGACGAGCACCTCGCCGTCCTTGGTGAATGCGACCACCGAGGGGGTGGTGCGGAAGCCCTCGGCGTTGGCGATGACCTTGGGCTCGCCACCTTCGAGGACGCTGACGACAGAGTTCGTCGTACCGAGGTCGATACCGACAGCACGTGACATATGTTTTCTCCTTTTGCCGAGGCGGATTCTTTGAGTTCGGGGGCGACTCCACAGAACCTGAGTCGCGATGACTCAACTGTACCTCGCTTCGTCAAGTCTGTCAAAAACTTGATATCACTTGACTCAACTTCAAAGGTTTTCCACATGTGACGGATGCTCCCCGCGCAGCGCCCGAGCGAACCGCTACTGTTCCAGCGCGGATCACCCGCAGTGCCGGGGGACCGACAGCATGTCGCGGCATTCGACGAACACCGGAGAAACCGTGGAAGAGACTTCGACACGGGCGCCTGTCGCGCCTGACCTGCGCTCCCCCAGCCCTGCCTCTCACCGTCGCGCTGTCGGGCGCGGCACGTTCGCGCTTCGCGGCATCACCGTCACCATCCTCTGGGCGGCCTCGGTCATCATCGGCGGAATCCTCCCAGCCGGAGAGTTGCGCTGGATCTGGCTCGTCGGCCACCTTGCCGCGCTCGTCGTCGGGCTGGGCGCCGCCGTCATGATCGAGTACGCCGGGTTCCTGTGGACCATCGGCCGTGGCACCCTGCACGAGGTCCGCGCGACCGAGGAGCGCCTGGCGCCCCTCGCCTGGCTCGGATTCGGCGGGATGCTCCTGACGGGCACGTTCCTCTCCCCCGACGTCTCCAATCCGCTGACCGCTCTCAAGATGATCGCCGTCCTCGCGATCGGCCTCAACGCCGTGGCGACGGCGCGGCTCACGGTCGTCCTGCACGGCCTGCCCGATGACCTTCCCTTCCGACGCGCGCCGTGGCGGCTGCGCAGCTGGTCGCTCGCGACGGGCCTTGTCTCGCAGCTGGCCTGGTGGTCGGCCGTTCTCCTCGGCACTCTCAACACGGCGAGCCGCGGCGCGTAGTCGACGGGTTATCCACAGTTGCGATGCGGACCTGCCACACGGGGCTCGCCAGGCAGTACCGTGTGGGCTGCTCAGTGACAGGAGCCTATGAGGGGGCACACCGACAAAGAGGAGACCCATGTCCGACGACCCCCCGATCAGGTTTCGAGGGAGCATCGCCCCTCGTCCGCCCGAGGAGAACCCGAACCTTCCGATTGCCGGCGGCCTCATCCAACCCGACGCCGCCCCGCCGAGAACCCCACGGCGGGCGCTGCTGTGGACGCTGCTGTCGATCATCACCGTCTTCACCGTGTCGCTGGGCACCCTCGGCTTCGCGATCGTGACGAACAAGCCTGATGCTTCGCACGCCGAGGAAGAACTCGACCCTTCGACGCCGCCCCCACCACCTTTCCCCGCTGACACTACCGCCGCGGCAGCGGGCGCAGGCCCCTGCACGGTCGTGACCGTGGTGTCGTCGTTCGAGAACGCCGAGATGGTCGAACGTCTCGCGAAGGGCTACAACGACATGCCGCGCGATATCAACGGGCAGTGCGTGACGGTGGTCGCGAGCAAGGACAAGTCCGGCAACGCAGCGCTGCGTGCCGCAAACGGCTTCACCGAGAGCGCGCCCGAACTGCGCCCGACAGTGTGGATTCCCGACTCGACGTCATGGCTTTCGATGGCCAATGCGAGCGGGGCTACGGCCGTTCCTGCCAAGGGCATCGGCATCGCCGAATCCGCGATCGTCCTCGCGATGCCCGCGCCGCTGGCGTTCGCAATCGGGTGGTACACCGATCCTCCGACCTGGGAGAAGGTCTTCGAAGCCGCAGATCATCCTGATATCTGGAGCGCCCTCGGTCACCCCGAATGGGGTGAGTTCAAGCTCGGCAAGACCAGCCCTCTGGTGGCGACATCCGGAGAGGCAGCGCTGCTCGCCTCCTTCGGAGCATCCGGATCGGGTTTCGGCACCACGACCGTCAGCGACCTCGCCGACCCCGAGATCATCGAGCGAGTGACAAAGAACGAGCTCGCCACGAGTCACTACATGGCCACTCCGGAGCACTTCCTCTGGCACGCCCGGCAGGCCGAGGACGCCGGCGGCTCGTCGGCCGACTTCCTGTCCGCCGTCATCGTCGACGAGAAATCCGTGTGGGACTACAACCGCGGAATGACCAGCAATGACGGCATCACTCGCACGAAGGGCCACGCCCCGCGCGATGAGCTCGTCGCGATCTACCCGGAGGAGGGGGTGTACGTCGCCGACAACCCTGCCGTCGTCTTGAGTGGCGACTGGGTCGACCCGCAGGAGGCTGCGGCGGCGGAAGACTTCATCCGCTTCGCGGGCACCGCCGAGGGGCAGAAGATCGTGACGGACTCGGGGTATCGCGATCTGCACGGACGCCTCGCGCCCGCCGTGCAGGACATCGGGATCCTGCCGCGGCGCATCCCGCAGCCCCTCAACCTGCCCGCGCAGGAGATCATCGCGGGATTGCACTACGCCTTCCCCGAAGTGCGCAAGCGCGCGTCGGTGCTGTTCCTGATCGATGTGTCGGGCTCGATGGCCGAGACCATCCCCAGCGGGCAGTCGAAGCTGGATGCGGCGAAGTCGGCGATCATCGCGGCGCTCGATCACTTCACGCCGGGCGACTCCGTCGGGCTCGCGGCGTTCTCCTCCGCCGGCGGCGCAGAGATCGCGCCGGGCCTCGTGGCCCCCGTCGCCGATATCGGCACGAACCGTGATGCCCTGCTCTCGGGAGTGCAGGGGCTGACGCCGCTGACCTTCACACCGCTGTACGCGGCGGTCGATCAGTTCACGGCGCAGCATGCCAGCCAGCACGATCCGAACCGCATCAACGCGGTCGTCCTGCTGAGCGACGGAGCGAACGAGACAGCCGAGCCGACGATCGACCAGGCAGGGCTGCTCGCGAAGCTCAGCGAGCTGCACCACTCCTCGCCGGTGCTCGTATTCACGCTCGCGTACGGCGCGAACGCCGATGTCAACACGCTGCGGGCGATCTCGTCGACGACGGGGGCGCATTTCTACGACGCCACGGACCCGACGAAGGTGACCGCGATTCTGGGCGACTTGGTGACGAGCTTCTGAGGCGGGAAGCAAGGAGGGCCGGATGCTGCGCAGCATCCGGCCCTCCTCTCTGTCGCTCCCTACTTGCCCCCGGGAGGACCCAGGATCAGCAGGATCGTGTAGAGCGCGATGATCGCCGCGGCGATGAGAGCGCCGAGCACCCACGGGCGGCGCAGGAACCAGCGCATGAGCCGGTCGAACCACGTGCGGTCGCGGGGGTCATCGGTCTCGGTCAGTCGCCACTCGCCCGCGAGACGGCCGGTACGGTGCAACCAGATCTCCATGGGGATCGTCGCATAGGGGACGATCGCGCTGGCGACCGCGGCGATCGCAACCCCCGGCTTCCAGCGGTTGTTGAGCGCGACGAGGATCGCCGTCGCCCCGTACGAGAGGAAGACGAATCCGTGGATGCCTCCGCCGATCGTCACAACGAGCGGGTTCGCCCCCAGCGCACGAGCGATGAGCGCGCCGATCAGGATCGTCCAGGTGATCGCCTCGGCGATCGCGAGCACTCGGTACAGACGGGCAGGTTGGGTGAACACGGGTCTCCTCGGGTTGTCTGCCTCCACGCTAGGACAGCGCGCCTATGGTTCTGCGCCATCTCGCGCGTCTGGGCGCGAAGATCCATCGAAAGGTGGAGAAGGCCGCTACGGTGTGGCCATGACAGCTTCGGATGCAAAGACGCCCCGCTGGCACCTGCTCGGATCTCTCCCGTTCGCAGCAGCGGCACTCGTTCTCGTGAACGGGCTCTACATTTTCCTCGTCGCGCTCGGGAACATCACCGACTACGACACCAACTTCGCGTTCGTGCAGCATGTGCTGTCGATGGACACGACCAACTTCGGTCAGGCCGCAGGCGAAGGCCTCGACCCCGACGTCATGTGGCGGGCGATCACGAACCCTGTGATCTGGAACCTCGGCTACATCGGCATCATCATCTGGGAATCGGCAGCGGCGCTCGTCCTCATCACCGCGGTGGTCTTCTTCGTGCGCGGATTCCTCGGCCATGGCTTCGCCGCCGCCCGCGTGTGGTCGTCGATCGGTCTCGTGATGATCATCCTGCTGTTCGTGGGCGGGTTCATCACGATGGGCGGCGAATGGTTCCAGATGTGGCGCTCACAGGCGTGGAACGGGCTCGACCCCGCATTCCGCAACTCGGTGCTCGCCGGCATCGGGCTCGTCCTGCTGCACCTTCCGTCGCAGCGCTGGGAGGATGCGGTCGCCCGGAAGGCGTAACCGTCCGCGCGGCGGCCATCCCACGAGGGACGGATGGCGGGAGCCTTGCCGGATGTCGGGCGCGAAACGCTGTTTCGCCCCGCCATCCGTGCTTTCTCCCGCCATCCGTCCCGCTGCCCCACGACGTCGGGCGAACTGCGGGTCGTTTCGCCGGATGACGCCGATGATGGTGGCTCAGGATGCTGCGCCATAGACTCCGTGGCCATGTCCCCGTCGCTTCTCGCCGTCTCGCATGGCACGTCCGATCCGGACGGCGCCGCCGCGATCGATCTGCTCGTGCGCCGCGTCGCCGAGCGGCTGCCCGACGTCGATGTGCGGGCGGCATTCGTCGACGTGCAGCAGCCCGATCCCGAGGCGGCTCTCGCGGAGATGGACGGCCCCACGGTCGTCATCCCGCTGCTGCTGTCGCGCGGCTTCCACGTGCGCGTCGACCTCGGGCGCGCGGTGCGCGACCGCCGCGGGGTCGTCGCGACCACACCGCTGGGCCCGGATCCGAGGCTCGCCGAAGTGCTCGCAGCACGCATCGCGGATATCCCCCACGACATGGCTGCTCCCGTGATCCTCGCGATCGCGGGCTCCCGTGACCCCGCGTCCCTCGACGATGCCGAGCAGATGACCGCGCTGCTCGGCGCACAGCTCGGACGCACCGTGATACCGGCATTCCTCGCAGCACGCGCACCGCGACTGGATGCCGTGCGGGCGCAGCATCCGGATGCTGTCGTGGCGACGTATCTGCTCGGCCGCGGCTTCTTCTTCGACGTCGCCCGCCGCCTCGCCGGTCCTGCACTCCTCAGCGACCCGCTTCTCGACGGCACGGTCGCGAATCCCACCGAACCTCCGACGGCGCTTGTCGACCTCATCGTTGCGCGCTACCTCGAGGGCGTCGCACTGCTCGAATCGGAGCTCGTCCACGCTGTGTGACGCCGTATGACGGTGCGTGACTTCCGACGTCACCCCCGAATGCACACGCTCGTCACGTTTTTTAGCGTGGCGACATGACGCTCGAACCCACCATCGCCGTGCGGGGTGCCCGCACCCGCACCGCCCGCGTACCCACGAAGCCGCACGGCCAGTGGGCCGTCGACGGCACCGAGCCGCTCAATGGCAACGAGGAGTTCAAGCTCGCCGACAACGGTCTCAACGTGCGTGAGCGCATCGAGAACGAGTATGCGAAGGGTGGCTTCGCATCCATCGATCCGACCGACCTGCACGGCCGCTTCCGCTGGTGGGGTCTGTACACGCAGCGCAAGCCCGGGATCGACGGCGGACGCACAGCGCAGCTCGAACCGCACGAGCTCGAAGATGAGTACTTCATGCTGCGGGTGCGCATCGACGGTGGCCAGCTGACGACACAGCAGCTGCGCGTGATCGGTGAGATCTCGACCGAGTTCGCCCGCGACTCCGCGGACGTGACCGATCGCCAGAACGTGCAGCTGCACTGGATCGCGATCGAGGACGTGCCCGAGGTCTGGCGTCGCCTCGAAGAGGTCGGACTCAGCACGACCGAGGCCTGCGGCGATGTGCCCCGCGTCATCCTGGGCTCCCCCGTCGCCGGCATCGCGGCCGACGAGATCATCGATCCGACGCCGCAGATCCACGAGATCGCCGAGCGCTTCATCGGCGACGAGTCGCTGTCGAACCTGCCCCGAAAGTACAAGACCGCCATCACCGGGCACCCCAGCCAGGATGTCGTGCACGAGATCAACGACTGCGCGTTCGTCGCCGTCGAGCACCCCGAACTCGGCATCGGATACGACCTGTGGGTCGGCGGTGCGCTCTCCACCGTGCCCCGTCTGGCTGAGCGTCTGGGCACGTTCGTGCCGCCGGAGCGCGTCGCCGAAGTGTGGCACGGCATCACACAGATCTTCCGCGACTACGGATACCGGCGCCTGCGCAACAAGGCGCGGCTGAAGTTCCTCCTCGCGGACTGGGGCGTCGAGCGGTTCCGTGAGGTGCTCGAGACCGAGTACCTCGACTCCCCGCTTCCCGACGGTCCTGCCGCCCCCAAGCCGATCGGTCAGGGCGACCACGTGGGTGTGCACCGCCAGAAGGACGGGCTCTTCTACGTCGGCGCCGCACCGGCCGTCGGACGCGTTTCGGGCTCGATCCTCACCGCCCTCGCCAACCTGGCCGAGGCGCACGGGTCGCAGCGCATCCGCACCACGCCGCACCAGAAGCTGCTCGTGCTCGACATCGCAGAAGATCGGGTCGAATCACTCATCGCAGGCCTCGATCGCCTGGGCCTCGCCGCCCGTCCGAGCCTGTTCCGCCGCGGCACGATCGCGTGCACGGGCATCGAATACTGCAAGCTCGCGATCGTCGAGACCAAGGCGAACGCGGCGGACGCGATCACCCAGCTCGAAGAGCGACTCGGTCACCTGGAGCCCGAGATCGGCCGCCCCATCACGCTGCACGTGAACGGATGCCCCAACTCCTGCGCCCGCATCCAGGTCGCCGACATCGGCCTCAAGGGTCAGCTCATCACGAACGCCGCCGGCGAGCAGGTGCCGGGCTACCAGGTGCACCTCGGCGGCGGTCTCGCCAGCGAGGGGCGCGCAGAGGCCGGCCTCGGCCGCACCGTCCGTGGCCTGAAGGTCGAGGCGACCGGCATCGCGGACTATGCCGAGCGCGTCATCCGCCGCTATCTCGCCGACCGTGCCGAGGGCGAATCATTCGCGGTCTGGGCGCACGGCGCAGACGAAGAGGCCCTGCAGTGAACGCCATCGCGATCACGCCCGCCCGCCGCAGCGCCGAAGAGCTGCGCGCGCTCGCTGCGCGCGGCAACGACGAGCTGCGCAGCGGCCAGCCTGATGAGGCGAGCCCCGCCGAGGTCGTGGCCTGGGTCGCTGCGAACTTCGACGTGCGGCAGGTGTCTGTGGCGTGCTCGATGGCAGATGCGGCGCTGCCGCATCTCGTCGCAGAGCATCTGCCCGGCGTCGACGTGCTGTTCCTCGACACCGGATACCACTTCCTCGAGACCAGCTTCACGCGCAGCGAGGTGGCACGAACGCTCGACGTGCGCATCGTCGACGTGCTCCCCGAGCAGAGCGTGCGCGAGCAGGACGCCGAGTTCGGCGCGAACCTGTTCGAGCGCGACCCTGCACTTTGCTGCGCCCGACGGAAGGTCGCGCCGCTGCAGCGTGCGCTCGGCGGCTACGAACTGTGGTTCACCGGCGTCCGTCGCGATGAGGCCCCTACGCGCGCCAACACACCCCTGGTCGTCTGGGACGAGCGCAACGGCCTGGTCAAGGTCAACCCGGTCGCCGCCTGGAGCTTCGATGACCTCACCGACTACTCGGCCGCTCACGACGTCATCATCAACCCGCTGATCGACCAGGGATATCCGTCCATCGGATGCGCGCCCTGCACCCGCCCCGTCGCGGCGGGCGAAGACCCTCGTTCCGGCCGCTGGGCAGGCCAGGCCAAGACAGAATGCGGACTCCACGTATGACCCTCATCGACATCGCCTCCCTCACCGACGAGCTCGACGCAGGCCCCGGCCTCAGCACGCTGGACGCTCTAGAGGCAGAAGCCATCCACATCATCCGTGAGGTCGTCGCCGAGTTCGAGCGCCCGGTGCTGCTGTTCTCGGGCGGCAAGGACTCGGTCGTCGTGCTGCATCTCGCCGCGCGGGCGTTCGCGCCCGGTCGCATACCGTTCCCGGTGCTGCACGTCGACACCGGCCACAACTTCCCGGAGGTCATCGCCTTCCGCGATGAGACGGTCGCCCGCCTCGGTCTGCGCCTCGAAGTCGCGAGCGTGCAGTCGTACATCGACGACGGCCGCCTCGCCGAGCGCCCGGACGGCACGCGCAACACCCTGCAGACCCAGCCGCTGCGCGATGCGATCGCGGCGGGCAAGCACGACGCCGTCTTCGGCGGTGCGCGGCGCGATGAAGACAAGGCCCGCGCGAAAGAGCGCATCATCTCGCTGCGCGATGAGTTCGGGCAGTGGGATCCGCGCAATCAGCGCCCCGAGCTGTGGAGCCTCTACAACGGTCGTCATCTGCCGGGCCAGCATGTGCGCGCCTTCCCCATCTCGAACTGGACCGAGCTCGACATCTGGCGCTACATCGAACGCGAGAACATCGCCCTTCCCCCGCTGTACTTCGCCGCAGACCGCGAGGTCTTCCGCTGCGACGGCATGTGGTGGGCGGTGACCGAGCACTCTCAGCCACGCGAGGGCGAAGAGATCGTCACACGCAGCGTCCGCTACCGCACGGTGGGCGACTCGAGCTGCACCGGGGCGGTGGAATCGGATGCTGCCGACATCGCCGCGATCGTCGCGGAAATCGCCCAGTCGACACTGACCGAACGCGGCGCCACGCGTGCAGATGACCGCATCAGCGAGGCCGCGATGGAAGACCGCAAGAAGGACGGGTACTTCTGATGAGCACCACCACCCAGAGCACGCTCTTCCGCTTCGCCACCGCCGGCTCGGTCGATGACGGCAAGTCAACGCTCGTCGGACGCCTGCTGCACGACACCAAGGGGATCCTCGCCGATCAGCTCGCGCAGATCGCGCGCACGTCCGCCGAGCGCGGCTTCGCGCACGGGGAGTTCGACTTCGCGCTGCTGACCGACGGCCTGCGGGCGGAGCGCGAGCAGGGCATCACGATCGATGTCGCCTACCGGTACCTGGCGACGGACACCCGCAGCTTCATCCTCGCCGACTGCCCCGGACACGTGCAGTACACGCGCAACATGGTGACCGGCGCCGCAACCGCCGATGCCGTGATCGTGCTCGTCGATTCCCGCCGCGGCGTCTCCGAGCAGACGCGCCGCCATCTCGCCGTCGTGTCGCTGCTGCGCGTTCCGCACGTGATCGTGGCCGTGAACAAGATCGACCTGATCGACTTCGACGAGACCACGTTCCGCGAGATCGAGGATGATGTCTACCGCGTGGCGACCTCGCTCGGCCTGGACGCTCCGCACGTCCTACCGGTGTCGGCGCTCGACGGCGACAACATCGTCGAGCTCTCGCCGCGCACGCCCTGGCATGACGGTCCCACGCTGCTCGACCTGCTCGAGACGCTGCCCACGATCGGTGCGCGCGATGATGAGCACTTCCGCCTGCCGGTGCAGTCGGTCATCCGCCCGCAGGGAGGGCTCTCGCCCGAGTACGCGGCAGACCCAGACGAGGCCGAGCGTCTGCGCGACTACCGCGGCTTCGCGGGGCGCATCGCCTCCGGCACGGTGACGGTGGGCGAGACGGTCACCGTGTTCCCGGGCGGGTGGCAGACGACCGTCACCGGCATCCGGGTCGCCGGTGCCGAAGCATCCGCTGCGCGCGCCGGGCAGTCTGTCGCGCTCACCCTCGCGGATGAGGTGGATGCGGCGCGCGGCGCTGTGATCGCCGCCGCCGGGACGCTGCCGGTCGGCCTGCGAGAGGCCGAGGTCGAGGTGTTCCAGCTCGATGCCCGTCCGCTGCGAAGCGGCGATCGTGTGCTCGTCAAGCACGGCACCGCGACGGTCCAGGGGCTGGTCTCCGAGGTCCTGTCGCGCCGCGAGCTCGACACGCTGTCGCACGAGCGCGCCGACGCTCTCGCCGTCAACGAGATCGGTCGGGTCCGCCTGCGGTTCGCGGCCGAACTGCCGCTGGAGCCGTACGCGCGTAACCGCGAGTCCGGAGCCCTTCTGATCATCCACCCTGTCGACGGCGCCACACTCGCCGCCGCCACTGTCGTCGATCTCGACTGACATCCCCACAACCGCCTAAGGAGGCGACTATGAACACCCCCACCCGCATCACCACCACCGCTGTCACGCTCGGACTGGCCATGGCGATGCTCGCGGGGTGCGCGTCGACCTCTGCGGATGCGGCGCCCACCGCCGTCTCTGAGTTGCGCCTGGGCTACTTCGCGAACGTCACCCATGCGCCCGCGCTGGTCGGCGTCGAGGAAGGGCTGTTCGATGAGGCTCTCGGAGACGTGACCGTGCAGGAGCAGGTCTTCAACGCGGGTCCTGCGGTCATCGAGGCGCTCTCGGCGGGGGCCATCGATGCGGCATACATCGGACCGAATCCGGCGATCAATACCTTCATCCAGTCCGGCGGCGCATCCGCCCGCGTCATCGCGGGTGCGACGTCCGGCGGCGCGGCGCTCGTGGTGCGCGACGGCATCGACAGCCCCGCGGACCTCGCGGGCACCACGCTCGCCAGCCCTCAGCTCGGCAACACCCAGGATGTCGCGCTGCGCAGCTGGCTGAAGGATGAGGGCTTCGAGACGACGACCTCCGGTGGAGGCGATGTGCAGGTCACTCCGACCGAGAACGCGCAGACGCTGACCCTCTTCCAGCAGGGGAAGCTCGACGGCGCCTGGCTCCCCGAGCCGTGGGTGTCTCGTCTCGTGATCGAGGGCGGTGCGCATGTCCTCGTCGATGAGCGCGAACTGTGGCCCGACGGCGCCTTCCCCACGACGGTGCTCCTGGTTCGTGCCGAGTTCGCGGCGCAGCATCCGGATGTCGTCGAAGACCTGCTCGAGGCCCATCTGGCCGCGCTCGCCTGGATCGACGAGAACCCCGACGCCCTTCCGGCGACGATCAACGCCGCGCTCGACGCCGCGACCGGCAAACCGCTCGCCGACGATGTGCTCGCCCGGGCGCTGGAGAACGTCACCTTCTCTCCGGACCCGCACGCCGAGGCATTCGCCGCACTCGTCGAGAACGGCGTCGCCGCGGGAACCCAGAAGAACGGCTCTATCGAGGGTCTCTTCGATCTGCGGGCACTCAACGGTCTGCTCACCGCGGCCGGTGCCGACGAGGTCGACGATGCGGGGCTGGGAGCCAAGAAATGACAGGCGTCGAGACGACGGATGCTCCGCGGACCGCCGTCCCGATCGCGCCGAGCTTCGACGGCATCGCCCTCCCGGCGACGCCGTCGGAGCCGGTCGATCCCTCGGTGCGCATCTCCCACGTCTCCAAGCGCTACGGGACGGGACCCGTCGTGCTCGACGACATCTCTCTCGATATAGCGCCGGGTGAGTTCGTCTGCCTGCTGGGGGCTTCAGGCTGCGGCAAGTCGACCCTGCTGAACCTCATCGCGGGGCTCGAGCGCCCGAGTGCCGGCGAGATCACCACTCCCGATGGCGGTGCAGCGGTCATGTTCCAGGAGTCTGCGCTCATGCCCTGGCTGAGCGCACGCGGCAACATCGAGCTCGCGCTGCGTCTGCGTGGCGTGGCGCGGGCTGAGCGTCGCGAGGAGGCGCTGCGGCTGCTGGCGACGGTGAACCTCTCGGATGCGGCTGAGAAGCGTCCGCACGAGCTCTCCGGCGGCATGCGCCAGCGCGTCGCGCTCGCCCGCGCCCTCGCGCAGGAGCGCGCCGTGCTGCTGATGGACGAGCCCTTCGCAGCGCTCGACGCCATCACCCGCGACCTGCTGCACGAAGAGCTCGAACGGGTCTGGCGAGCGACCGGACGCACGATCGTGTTCGTCACGCACAACGTGCGCGAGGCGGCTCGACTCGGGCAGCGCGTCATCCTGCTCTCCAGCCGCCCAGGCCGGATCGCGGGCGAGTGGCGGGTCGCATCGACCTCAGGCCGACGCATCGAGTCCCCCGAGGTCGCGGCGCTCGCCACCGAGATCACCGCTGAACTGCGCAAGGAGATCCGCCGCAATGCCCAGTGACACGACACTCACCGTCACCCGCGAGGCACCGGCCGACGACCTGCGCGATCTCGAACAGGGGCTCGATCGCCTGCAGTCCGAGCAGCGCGTGGCGACGCCGCGCACCCGCGACATCCTCTCGAAGGCGCTGCCGCCGATCGTGCTGCTGCTCGTGCTGATCGCCGCGTGGCAGGCCTACGTTGTGATCGCTCAGCCCCGACCGGACATCATCCCTGGCCCGGCGCAGGTGATCGGCGCGTTCGGCGAGGCCTGGTCGAGCGGGCGTCTGCAGGAGGCTGTGCTCACGAGCCTCGAACGCGGCGTGCTCGGCTTCGCGATCGCCGTCGTGGTGGGAACACCCATCGGGCTGCTGCTCGCCGAGTGGAAGTTCCTCCGCCGTGCGGCCGGTCCACTGATCTCGGGTCTGCAGGTGCTGCCGTCGGTCGCCTGGGTTCCGGCCGCGATCATCTGGTTCGGCCTGTCGGATGCCACGGTGTACTTCGTGATCCTGATGGGCGCGATCCCCTCGATCGTGAACGGGCTCCTCGCCGGCATCGACCAGGTCCCGCCGCAGCTGCACCGCGTCGGGACGGTGCTCGGCGCGAGCCGTTGGCAGGCGGCGACGAGGATCGTCCTGCCCGCGGCACTGCCCGGCTACCTCGCCGGCATCAAGCAGGGCTGGGCGTTCTCCTGGCGATCGCTGATGGCTGCCGAGATCATCACGATCGGCGGATCCATCGGCTTCGGCCTCGGCACGATGCTGCAGCAGTCGCGCGAACTGGCCGACCTCTCGGGCGTCCTCTCGACGATCATCCTGATCCTCGCGATCGGCATCCTCATCGAACTGGTCTTCTTCGGCCCGCTGGAACGGCGGATGCTGCGCCGTCGCGGACTTCTCTCGGAGGCATCCTCATGATCGGAACACTCACTCTGGTGGGGGCAGGTCCCGGCGACGCCGGCCTGCTCACCCTGCGCGCGCTGCGGGCGATCGAGGCTGCGGACGTCATCGTCGCCGACCGTCTCGGCGCACGTGCCGTACTGGAAGAGCTTGCGGCCGACGGCGTCGCCATCCGCGCCGAGGTGATCGACGTCGGCAAGAACCCCGGGCATCACCCCGTATCGCAGACTGAGATCAACGCGCTGCTCGTACGCCTCACGCGTGAGGGCAAGAACGTCGTACGCCTCAAGGGAGGCGACCCCTTCATCCTCGGCCGCGGGCGCGAAGAGCAGCTGTACGCCGAGGCCGAGGGGATCTCCTCCATCGTCGTCTCGGGTGTCACGAGCGCGATTTCGGTGCCTGCGCTGGCCGGCATTCCGCTCACGCATCGCGGGGTCGCGACGGCCTTCACCGTCGCGAGCGCGCATGATCCGCTTGAGCAGGTTCCGGGCGGTTCCGACCACACGCTCGTGCTCCTCATGGGCGTCAACACGCTGCCGCAGGTCTCCGCAACGCTCGCCCGTGGCACCCGCGGCGGGCACTGCCCCGTCGCGATCATCGAGGACGGCTTCGGCAGCGGCGAGCGCGTGACCATCGGATCACTGTCGGACATCGCCGCCCGCGCGGCCGAGCGCGAGGTGCGCAACCCTGCCGTCATCGTGATCGGCGATGTGGTGCGCCTCAGTCCGTTTGCGACTGATGTCCTCTTCGACGATGCGACTCCCGAGCCCGCGCATGCCCCGCTGTCGGCTCGCAGCCGTCTCGCCGACGCCTTCGACGCCGGCCTCGCCGTCGACACCGGCGTGCTCGTGACCGTCCCCGTTTCTCGCACGACCCACCGAAAGGCTCCGCTCTCGTGACCGTTTCTGCCCCTGCCACCCTGCGCGTCGCGATCGTCGGCGCCGGCCCCGCCGGAATCTACGCGGGTGACATCCTGAACACCACCGTCACGAGTGCGGGCGGCCGCGTCGAGATCGACCTGATCGAGTCGCTTCCCGCCCCCTACGGTCTGATCCGCTACGGTGTCGCCCCTGATCACCCGCGCATCAAGGGCATCGTCAACTCGCTGCACGAGATGCTCGACCGTCCCTCTGCCGATCCGTCTGCCGGGCGTCGGGTCATCCGCTTCCTCGGCAACATCGAGGTCGGTCGTGATGTCTCGCTCGACGAGCTACGCAGCCGCTACCACGCCGTGATCCTCGCAACGGGTGCCGTGCGCGACGCGCAGCTCGACATCCCCGGCGTGCAGCTCGACGGCTCGTACGGCGCCGCCGACTTCGTGTCGTGGTTCGACGGACACCCGGATGTGCCGCGCACCTGGCCGCTGGAGGCGCAGTCCGTCGCTGTGATCGGCAATGGCAACGTCGCGCTCGACGTCGCCCGCATCCTCGCGAAGCACGGCGAAGACCTGCGCTCGACCGAGGTTCCCGACAACGTGCTCGCTGGCCTGGAGGCATCCGCCGTCACCGATGTGCACGTCTTCGGTCGCCGTGGCCCGGCCGACATCAAGTTCACGCCCATCGAGCTGCGCGAGCTGGGCGAGGTGCGCGATGTCGACATCGTGCTGCATGACGAGGACTTCGAGGGTGTCGACATCACGGCCGCCGAGACCAACCAGCTGAAGGTGATGCTGCGCACCCTCAACGCATGGCGGGCCGAGCAGGGCGAGCGCACCGAGGCCGCGTCGCGCCGTCTGCACCTGCACTTCTGGCACGCACCGTCCGAGATCCTCGGCGATGAGAGCGTCGAGGCGATCCGCTTCGAGCGCACCACCTCGGGCGCAGACGGCCGTCCCGTGAGCACGGGCGAGTTCCGCGACTACCCCGTGCAGGCCGTGTACCGCGCCGTCGGGTACTTCGGCTCGCGCGTCGTGGATGCGCCCTTCGACGAGGCGCGCGGTGTCGTGCCGAATGCGGGCGGGCGCGTCGACGGCGAGCCGGGACTCTACGCGACCGGATGGATCAAGCGTGGCCCGGTCGGCCTCATCGGCCACACGAAGTCCGACGCCCTCGAGACGATCACCCACCTGGTCGCCGATGCAGAGGCCGGCCTGCTCGCCGAGCCCACCGAGGCATCCGATCTTCTGGAGCTGCTGGCGGAGCACCCGGTCACCACGTGGGACGGCTGGCTGCAGCTGGACGCCCACGAACGCGCCCTGGGCGAGACGCACGTGTACGCCCGCGAGCGCGTCAAGGTCGTTCCCCGCGACGAGCAGGTCGAGATCTCCGAGGCATCCGCGGGGGCCGTCGTCCGATGACCTACGTGATCGCATTGCCCTGCGTCGATGTGAAGGACAGGGCCTGTATCGACGAGTGCCCGGTGGACTGCATCTACGAGGGCGAGCGTTCGCTCTACATCCACCCGGATGAGTGCGTCGACTGCGGCGCCTGCGAGCCGGTGTGCCCTGTCGAGGCGATCTACTACGAAGACGACCTGCCGGAAGAATGGGCTGACTACTACAAGGCGAACGTCGAGTTCTTCGATGAGATCGGCTCCCCCGGCGGCGCCGCGAAGACCGGCGTCCTGGACTTCGACCACCCTGTCATCGTCGCGCTCCCCCCGCAGGGGCACGAATGAGCGAGCCATACGACGTTCTCGTGATCGGCGGTGGCCCGGCGGGGCTGTCCGCCGCCCTCAACCTGGGGCGCTCGCTCGTCGACGTGCTCGTGGTGGATGCGGATCGCCCGCGCAATGCGGCGACCGTGTTCTCGCACGGGTTCCTCACTCGTGACGGAGTCCCCCCGAGCGAGCTGCGCAAGCTCGCCCGGGAGGAGGTGGCGGCCTACTCGACCGTCGAGGTGCGCACGCGGCAGCGCGTGTTCTCGCTGCGTCGTGACGACCGTGACGTCTTCGTCGCGGAGATCGGTCGCAGCCAGGCGACGGAGACCGTGCAGGCCAGGGCCGTCCTCCTGGCGACGGGGCTGCGCGAGACCCTGCCACCCGTGCCGGATCTGCTCGGCTTCTACGGCGTGACCCTGTTCAGCTGCGCGGCCTGTGACGGATGGGAGCTGCGCGGCCAGCCGCTCGCGCTGTTCGGTCAGAGCGAGGACCTCGCCGACCGCGCCCGCCTGATCGCCCGGTGGAGCGACGATCTCACGGTCTTCACACACGGTGCCGAGGTGATCGACGCGGTCGCCGAAGCCGAACTCGCGACGCTCGGGGTGACGGTGGAACGCGAACTCGTCGCAGATCTCGTCGGTGAGAAGGGGCGTCTGGAGAGCGTCCGTCTCGTCGACGGGCGCGTGATCGCCGCATCCGGCGGATTCATCCGTCCGCACTGGACGCTGGATCTGTCGTTCCTCTTCGGCATCGATCCGGAGCGTGACGTCGAAGGACACCTCATCACCGACGGTTCGGGGCGAACCAGCATCCCCGGCCTGTACGCCGCTGGGGATGCCACCGCCCCCGGACCGCAGCAGCTCATCGTCGCCGCCGGCACCGGCGCCCGCGCTGCCGCTGTCATGGTGCACGACACGATCGGCGTCACAACCACGCACTGACTCTCGCGCACGTCTGCCGGGCGGATGCACGGATGCAGGGTGATTCACGCGCGTGTGCCCTACATCTGTGCAATCGCCCGACAGATGCGCACCCCGGAGCTCTAGGGTCGAGGCATGAGACATGGGCGGATGCTGCGCGGAACCGCCGTCGCCGGCGCAGCGCTGCTGCTGGCGGGATGCACCGCGCAGCCGGATCCGGGCGACTGGACACTCGAACCGATCATGATGCTCTTCCCGAATGGCGAGTCGACGGACTTCGTGTTCGGGATGCACGAGCTTGCCGACGATGGTCGCGGCGGCTTCTGGGCGGTGTCCGGTATCACCTGGATGAACATTGACATCGAGGGAGACACGCGCGACTTCTTCAACGCGGAACCCGAAACCCTGCTCGGAACCGTCGATCACATCGCCGCGTACAGATCAGACACGCTCGTCGTGGCCTTCGGTGGCGCGGGGATCGCGCACGATGCGTCCAACGCTGGCGCCGCGTCCGGAATCAGGCCACCGTCGCTCGGCGTGCTCGATACGACGACGCGGCAGATCCGCACGATCCCCACGCCGTTCATGCAGGATCCGCACGTGCTCTTCGCCCGGGTGCTCGACCTGGCCGTGCACGACGAGACCGCGTTCCTCGCCCTGCAGCAGGTCGCCGCGACGCCCGGCAGCGAACCCACGCTCGACATCTTCAAGGTTCCGCTCGACGGCACTCCCGCCGCCGTCCTTCACAGCGAGCCCTTCGTGCCGGACCTTCCTCAGGAGGTTCTCGACGCTCCCGTCGTGTCTATCACCACGGGAGCGGACGGGACGATCTTCGTCGCGACTCTCTCCGAACAGTTCGCCCTCGACGCGGCCGGCGCCGAATTGTGGCGCGATTCCCAGACCGTCAAGCGGCCGATCGTCGCCGCCGGCCCCGACGGCTCGACCCTGTGGTGGGGCGGCAGCGCGCAGGCGTCATCCGAGTCCTTCGTGCTCGTCGGTGGATCAGCCGATGCGCGCAGGACGATCGAGGGTCACACGGACTGCGCCGACTCCTTCCGCAAGGACGCCCTCACGCTGCGAACGGCAGAAGCCACGCATCCGCTGCCTTTCCTTTGCGGCGCGAACGCCGCCAACTGGGTGGACGATGCCTGGATCGTCGCGATCGGCGGCGAGGGTGACGGGGTTCTCGTGCGGGTCACGCCACCCCAGAAGTAGGCGTCTCACATCCTTCGTCGAGCAATCCGTGAAACCATAGAGGTTGCTCGTGTCGATGGTGACGCCCACTTTCTCACTTGAAGGAGACGCATCGCCATGAGCGATCTTTCCCCCGCGCAGCTCGCGCAGTACATTGACCACACCGTGCTGAAGACGGATGCGAGTCCCGCAGACATCGCTGCGGCGATCGCCGAGGCGCGAGAACTCGGCACCTACGCCGTGTGCTTCTCACCGAACATGCTGCCTGTCGACGCGCAGCGCGGCGATCTCAATCTTGCCGCCGTCGTGGGTTTCCCCTCGGGCAAGCACCTCTCGTCGATCAAGGCCGCCGAAGCTGCCGCAGCTGTGGCGGCGGGCGCGAACGAGATCGACATGGTCATCGACATCGGCGCGCTCATCGCCGGTGACATCGCGTCTGTCGAGAACGACATCCGCGCCGTGCGCGACGCGATTCCCGGCGCGCTCCTCAAGGTCATCATCGAGTCGGCCGCACTGAACGACGAACAGATCGAGCAGGCGTGCCGCGCCTCGATGGCCGCCGACGCCGACTACGTGAAGACCTCGACGGGCTTCCACCCCGCCGGCGGCGCCTCAGCCCACGCGGTGCGACTCATGCGCTCTGTCGTCGGCGACGCGCTCGGCGTGAAGGCATCCGGCGGCATCCGCACCTGGGATCAGGCGATCGAGATGATCGAGGCCGGAGCATCCCGTCTCGGTGTCTCCGGCACGCGCAGCGTGCTGGGTCGTGAGCTCGTCGGCGCACAGAGCTCCAGCTACTGACCGCGCACCGTGGCACGGGTGGCGGGCGAAATCACGGATGGCGGACGAAAGCGCGGCTGATCCACCGCGCGTGCGTCTGTCTTCCCGCCATGCGTTCCCGGCGTGACAGATCCGCCTCGACATGTGAGCACTTCCGACGCAGAGCCGAGCGCGCGGAATAGCACGGCCGCGCCGGGCGTTCCCGATCCTATGGCCGTAGACGCAGATGCTCTCTCCCAGGTGCTCAGCGCCGTCGACCTGCGCATCGGCACCGCGCGTCGGGAGAGTCTCACGGCGGGCGATCTCCTGCCGCTCGCCCGCGCTGGCGCCACGCTCATCTACGTCGCCGAAGGATCCCTCGGCACGCACCAGCGACTTGGTCTCGCCTGCCGCCTGAACTCCGCGGGTGCGGCTTTCGAACCCACGGGCGCGGATGCGGTGCGCCTGTCGGCAGGTGACGCCTTCCTCTCCTTCGGACGGAGCGAGGTCGCGTTGGAGGCCGTCGACACGGCGAAGATCGTCATCGTCGACCTGGAACTCTCCGATGCAGCGGTGCGCCTGACCCACGACATCCCGTCCACGCTGGCGGTGTACGGCTTCGACGCCGCCGATCCTGCGGCTGCGGCGCTGGCCGCTCACATGGGCATCGACGATCCGGCGATCTGCCAGAAGCGCACCGGCGACCTGCTCGTGTGCCGCATGATGGCGACGACCGTGCTGTTGGCTGTGATCCGCGCCTGGGCGATGAGTGACCAGGCAGCCGCGTGGCCATCACGCCAGGGCGATCCCTTCCTCGACCGCGTCATCGCCGCGATCCACGACGAACCCGGTCGCGAATGGACGGTTGCACGACTGGCGAGCGTCGGCGCCATGTCGAGATCGACGTTCGCCGAACGCTTCCGCTCCGCGATCGGCCGCTCGCCTGCGGAGTATGTGACCGAAGTGCGCATCGATGCGGCCAAGCGGATGCTGCACGCGGGTCGATCGGTATCCGCCACCTCTCGCGACCTGGGCTACGGCTCCGATGAGGGCTTCCGTCGTGCCTTCCGCCGGCGCACGGGAATGAGCCCGTCCGCGTGGCGGACGACGGCCGATGAGCTGTTACCCATGCGGCGCGACGGGCAGGTCCCCGTGGGCCTGCCCGTCTGACGCCCGACTCCTGACCGCCTAGGCCGCAGCCCGCCGCGAAGCGCGGTTCGCACGACCGAACAGGATCGCCCCCGCCACCAACAGCCCCGCGCCCAGCGCATAGACGAGCTCGACGCCCACAGCATCCACGAGCAGTCCGCCGAGACCCGCGGCGATCATGATCGCCGCCTGGAATCCGACAACGACAAGGCTGCCGCCCGCTTCCAGCCGATCCGGCATCCGATGCCCGACCCAGGCGTTCACGACGATCAGCCAGGACGAGAACAGCGCGCCCCAGATCACCATCACGACCCCGACTCCCCCGATGGACGCAGGAAGCGTGACCATCGCCGCAACGGACGCGGCGGTCACGAGCGGCACGACCACGGCGAGCAGGCTGAACGCGCGATCGATCACCAGGCCGAAGACGATGTTGCCGACGAGCCCGCCGACGCCGAACAGCGCGAGCAGGATCACGAGGGTTCCTGGATCGACGTCCGGGATGCGCTCCAGCGCGAGCCGCACGTAGGTGTAGGCGAGGAAGTGCCCGAGCACGACGAGCGAGTGACCGGCAAGACCAAGCCCGATCCCCGGACGACGCAGCGTGTCGACGAGCACGCGGATGCTCGAGGCCGCCGCAGCGGGAACGCTCGGCAGCAGAGCGCGCAGCGCGATCGCGAGCAACGCTGTGGCGACACCGACGATCACGAAGACGGTGCGCCAGTCCGTGAGCTCACTGAGCATGACACCGAGAGGCACCCCGGCGACGGTGGCGAGCGAGGTGCCCGCCGTTGTGAACATGACCGCTCGTCCGAGCCGCTCCGGGCTGGACAGGCGCGCGGCGACCGTGATCGACATCGACCAGAACGTCGCGATCGCCGCCCCCAGCAGCAGACGCGAGGCCAGGATGATCACGAGGTTCGGCGCGATCGCCACCACGAGGTTCGACACGGCCGCAGCGATCGCCATCCAGACCAGCAGGGATCGACGATCCACCCGCGGGAAGACCAGGCCGACGGTAGGTGCGACCAGCAGACCGATGAGCGCCGTCACCGTGACCGTCTGACCCGCCTGCCCAGGAGTCACCCCGAGCGTCGTCGCCATCTCGATCAGCATTCCGTTCGGCAGGAACTCCGCCGTGACCAACAGGAAGCTCAGCAGCATCATGACGATGAGACCGCCGTAGCGCAGCGGCTGCGCGCGCAACTCGACCGGGATGGGAAGGGAAGCCGTGGATGTCATGCTTCTACGCTCGCAGCGTGCTGAGGCATCCGCAGGACCGGTCGTCCGGCGAATCCGACCGATCGTCCAGACACGCGATACCTACTACTCCGGGAGCGTGCGCACGAGGATCTGCCCGAGACCGTCGCTGCGGTAGATCAGGTCGCTGCACACCACGATCGTGCCGTCTTCGGCGACACTGCGCTGCTGACCGACCAGGACAGGTGATCCGCTCTCGACCTGAAGCGCGTCGGCCCACGTCGGCTCGGCGGCTTTCGCCAGCAGAAGTGCCTCCTGCTTCACCACGCGCTCACCCCACTGCCGCAGGAAGGTCTGCAGGTCCTTCTCCAGGTGGTCGAGGTCATAGGGATCGATCTCCACTCCCGCCACGACCTGCGGCAGGTAGTCGTAGATCAGCACCGCGGGCACCCCGTCGATGTGCATGCATCGTGAGACGCGCCACAACGGGACGTCGAAACCCTGTTCGGCACGAACCCACGACGGAATGGGCTCTGCCACGACGGCGAAGTCGTGCAGAGTGACCTCACGGCCGGCGGCGCTGATGCGCGCCGGCAGGGAGCCGACCGTGTTCGAGTCGATGAAGAAGTTGTTGTACTTGGCGGCGCTCGTGGCGGCAGAGCTCTCCGCGACGAACGTTCCCGCGCCCCACTTGCGCACGATGACGCCTTCGTGCCAGAGCCGCGAGAGAGCCTCCCGCACGGTGACGCGGCTCACGCCGAGCTGCGTCGCCAGCTCCTTCTCCGCAGGAAGCTTGTCGCCCACACTCGCCGTGGCCACGATCGTCCTCAGCCGCTCGATCGCGAACTGGGAGCGGGAGAGGGAGACCATGGTGCTCATTATGGCGGGCTTCGACGGCCTACCAGGAGCCGAGCTGGAAGGCGCCACGAGGACTCGTCGGGTAGGCGTCGCGCGCGGTGAGCTCGGCGAGCGTGGCGAGAAGCTCGGTGCGCACCGCAGCGAACGCCGGATCCGCCGCGCGATTGCGCTGCTCATCCGGATCGTCGCGCAGGTCGAAGAGCTGCTCACCCCCGCCGTCCAGGTGACGTGTGAAGCGATAGCGTTCCGTGCGCACAGTCCGCGCCCAGCTGCGCGGCGTCGCCGAGAAGTGGCTGTTGTTGGACTGCACCAGGATCGCCTCCCGGCGCACCTCGGGAGCACCGTCGACGGCGGACGGGAGCATGGACTGTCCATGCATCATCGACACCGTGGGCGGGTTGGGGTTGCCCAGCTCCCACACCGGCAGCGCGGGCGGCGTGATTCCCGCCCAGTCGTAGACGGTCGCGGCGATATCCGTGTGCTCCACGAGTTCGTCGCGCACGCCAGGTGCGACACCCGGCGCCGTGACGATCATCGGGATGCGGATGCACGGGTCGTAGTGGCGCTCCCATTTTCCGAGCAGGCCCTGGTCGTGCAGCATCTCGCCGTGATCGGACGTGAAGATGAAGAGGGTGTTGTCGGCGCGTCCGGTCTCGCGAAGCACGTCGAGGATCAGGCCGAGCTCGTGATCGAGGTGCACCAGGTCGGCGAAGTAGAGCTGGCGTTCGCGCCGCCAGTCCACGACGTCGTAGGTCGCGTCCGCGTAGCGTTCCTGCTGGTAGTAGGGGATCGGATCCTCCTGCCACGCAGCGGGAGTGGGCGCGGGGATCGCTGGGACGGACACCGAGGAGACGTACTCGGCCGGCGGCGTGAACGGATTGTGGGGCTGCACGTAGCTGATGTGGGCGAACACATCACCTGTGCTCTCGCGCAGGTAGTCCCGGGCGCGGTCGGTGATCCACGCGGTCTGGGAGACCTCTGCGGGGAACGGCAGCTCGTAGGCGTTGGTCGTCGATTCCGGGAAGCGCTCCTGTGCGGCGAGAATCTGATCGCGCAGGTTCTCACCGTCGGGCCCATAGTCGAGCAGGTCGGGGGCCATCGTCATCCACACCGTCGACAGCACCGCTTCGTAGTGCTCGGGATGCTTCTCCTTGGCCCAGTCCACCCAGGCACCGGCACGCGCGTCTTCGGTGTTGAAGACCACGTCGTAGCCGTATTGCTCGTAGTCCGGCGACAGGGTCTCGAGTTGGGTGATGTAGTGCAGCTTTCCGAAGGCGCCAGTGCGCCACCCCCGGGACTGCAGCGCCTGCATGAAGGTCGGCACCTCGGGGTCGAGGTCGTAGCCGCATTCGCCGACGCCGTGCGCGGCAGAGGTCATGCCGGTGGCGATGCTCGCACGCGACGGGCTGCACACGGGGTTGCCGCTGAAGGCGTTCTGGAAAGTGACTCCCGCAGCCTGCAGCGCATCGAAGTTGGGCAGGTCCACGATGCCGTCCCGCGCCTTCTCGAGCCACTTGGCGGCGAGCTGGTCGACCATGAACAGAATGATGGTCCGGTCGTTCATGCTCAACGCTCGGCCTCCTTGCCAATCAGACGGGGTGCGGCCAGCGAGCAGCCGATGAGCAGCAGCGCCAGTACGACGATGTATAGCGAGATGGCCAGCGTCGAGCCGGTTGCCTCCGTGAGAGTCGCGGCGAGCAACGGCGTCACTCCTCCGCCGATGACGGCAGCGACCTGGAAGCCGACCGAGATGCCGGTGTAGCGCACCCGCGGCGGGAACAGCGTGAAGAAGAGCGCGGCCTGCGAACCGTATCCGATGCCGGTGAGCAGACCCACGACAGCCATCGCCGCGAAGATGAGCCCGACGTTGCCGGTGGACCCGGCGCCGAACATGATGAACGGCGCGGGGATGAGCAGCGATCCGCCGATGACGTAGGCGCGCAGTCGACCGATCTTGTCAGAGAGCAGTCCGCCGCCGAGAGTGGCGAGGAAGTAGGTGAAGGCAGCGACGAGGTTGGCCGCAGTCGCGACGGGCTGCGGAACCTGCACGGTGTTGGTGAGGTACGAGATGAAGTACACGCCCTGCGTGAAGCCGAACGCCGCGATCGCGATGTACATGCCGATGGCGAGCAGCACCATGCGCCAGTGCTTGCGGATCGTCTCGGCGAAGGGCGCGTGCGACACGTTCGACTTCTTCGCGAGACGCGTGAACTCCGGCGACTCCTCGATCGTCGCGCGAACGATCAGTCCGACGATGACGAGCACGAGGCTGAAGAGCAGCGGGATGCGCCAGCCCCAGGCATCCATCTGCTCGGGCGTGAGCACGGTGACCAGCAGGGTGACCATTCCGGTGGCGAGCATGATGCCCATGCCGCTGCCGGTCTGCACCAGCGCACCGAAGAAGCCGCGCTTCTTCTCGGGGGTGCTCTCGAGCATCAGGGTGATGGCTCCGCCCCACTCGCCGCCGATGCCGAGCCCCTGCACGAAGCGCAGCACGATGAGCAGAACGGGTGCGACCCATCCCGCGGTCTCGTAGGTGGGCAGCACGCCCATGAGCGCAGTCGCACCGCCCATGATCAGCAGGCTGGTGACGAGTACCGGTTTGCGGCCGAAGCGGTCACCGAAGTGTCCGAAGATGATGCCGCCGAGCGGGCGGGAGAGGAACCCGACGCCGAATGTGGCGAGCGCCAGGAACGTGGCGATCGCGGGCTCCTGGTTCGTGAAGAAGATGCGCCCGAAGACCAGGGCGGTCAGTGTGCCGTACACGGTGAAGTCGTAGAACTCGATCGTGTTGCCGATGACGGTCGCTGCCGCCGTCTTTCGGCGGGCGGCGGCGGACACCGGCGCGGCCGCAGCGGCTGTGGGCGTGGTGGTCATGGACTGTCTCCTTTGACGATTCCCGTGTGGGCTCCAAATAGGTATAGTCCTCTTACATCGTTGCTGTCAATCCTTCCCGGCGAGGAAGCACCGTCGGCGTCGACGCGCATTCTCTCCGCACCAGTGAACTCGGAGCCCCCTATGAGCAGCCCCCACGAAGCCGTCGAACTGATCCGCCGCAAGCGTGACGGCGATGCTCTGTCCACAGAGCAGATCCAGTGGCTCATCACGGCGTACGCGGCGGACGAGGTTCCCGACGAGCAGATGGCCGCCTTCGCCATGGCCGTCTACTTCCGCGGAATGTCGCGCGACGAGACCCGCGACCTGGCACTCGCGATCGCACACTCCGGCATTCGCCTCGATCTCGCAGACCTCGGACGCCCGACGGTCGACAAGCACTCGACCGGGGGCGTCGGCGACAAGATCACCCTCCCCCTCATGCCGCTGGTCGCCAGCTTCGGCGCGGCGGTGCCGCAGCTCTCGGGGCGCGGCCTCGGCCACACCGGCGGCACACTCGACAAGCTCGAGAGCATCCCCGGGTGGCGAGCGGACGTGACGACAGAGGAGTTCCTGCACCAGCTGCGCACCGTCGGCGGCGGCGTGTTCGCCGCGACCGCAGATCTCGCTCCCGCTGACCGCAAGCTCTACGCACTGCGCGATGTCACCTCGACGGTGGACTCCTTGCCGCTCATGGCCGCGTCGATCATGTCGAAGAAGATCGCCGAGGGCACGGATGCGCTCGTGCTTGACGTGAAGCACGGCACCGGCGCGCTGATGCGCGACCTTGATGACGCCCGCCGTCTCGCCCAGACGATGGTGGAGATCGGCAACGACGCGGGCGTGCGCACGACCGCGCTGCTGACCCGCATGGACGCGCCGCTCGGACGCACCATCGGAAACGCCAACGAGGTGCGAGAGTCCCTCGAAGTGCTCGCCGGAGGCGGACCCGCAGACGTCGTCGAACTCACACTCGCCCTCGCCACCGAGATGCTCACGCTCGCCGGCTTCCCCGACGCCGACGTGTCGGAAGCGCTCCGCGACGGGCGCGCGATGGACACCTGGCGTCGCGCCGTCATCGCACAGGGCGGAGATCCGGATGCACCGCTGCCCGTGGCATCCGAGAACCACACCGTCACGGCAGAGACCGACGGCGTCGTGGAATCCGAGGATGCCCTCGCCTTCGGGATCGCCGCGTGGCGACTCGGCGCGGGGCGCAGCCGCAAGGAAGACCCCGTGATGCACGCGGCGGGCATCGACCTGCACGTGAAGCCCGGCGAGCAGGTGCGTGCGGGCCAGCCGCTGTACACCGTCATGACCGACGACGCGTCGCGCATCCCCCGTGCTCTCGAACTGCTCACCGGGGCCATCACGTTCGCGGCGCCCGGCACGACGGTCGATGTCGCTCCCCTCATCACCGAGCGCGTCACGAGCTGATCCTCCGCTCCGTGCGCTGATCGCGTCACGGCGCGCCGCCACCCGCCGTTCACCCTGCACCGACAGACTGCGATCATGAGCGTTCCCGAAGAGCCCCAGATCCCGACGATCGCCACGACCGGCGCCGTCGGGGTGGTCGGTCTCGACCTTCGTGGCGAGACCCCGGCACCCAAGAAGCAGGTCTACTCGTGGGCGCTCTGGGACTGGGCGACGCAGCCGTTCAACACGGTCATTTTGACGTTCATCTTCACGGCGCTGTACCTGACGACCGATGCGTTCCTCGCACCGGAGCTGCAGGCGCTCGACAAGAAGGATCCGATCAAAGAGGCGGCGATCGCCGAGCTCACCTCCGGCCTTGGCCTCGGCTCGACGATCGCCGCGCTCGCGATCCTGCTGATCGCTCCCGTGCTGGGCCAGCGGGCGGATGCCGCGGGCAAGCAGAAGCTCTGGCTCGGCATCGGCACCGGTGCCCTCATCCTGTGCATGTTCGGTCTCTGGTTCGTCGAGCCCGTCCCGTCGCTGTTCTGGCTGGGTGTCGCGCTGATCTCGGCGGGCGCCGTGTTCGGCGAGATCGCTGCGGTGAACTCGAACGCGATGCTCATCGGCATCGCGAATCAGAAGAACATCGGTCGCATCTCGGGGCTCGGCTGGGGCTTCGGATACCTCGGTGGCATCGTCGCGCTCGTCATCGTCGTCGTGCTGGACACGGCGGACTGGTTCGGCATGTCGACCGAGAACGGGCTGCCGTTCCGCCTGATCGCGGTCGGCTGCGCCGTGTGGGCGATCGTGTTCAGCATCCCGATCTTCCTG
Organism: Microbacterium sp. GW823-FHT02G05; assembly: GCF_058797175.1. NCBI lineage: Bacteria > Bacillati > Actinomycetota > Actinomycetes > Micrococcales > Microbacteriaceae > Microbacterium > Microbacterium sp. GW823-FHT02G05. The sequence goes on along the minus strand of NZ_JBXAJK010000001.1, from coordinate 843,044 downwards.
AACGTACCCGAGCCCTCGCTGGGCCGCCCCGAACGACAGGTCGGCTTCTTCCAGTCATACGTGCTGCTCACCAAAGACGTCATCGGCCTGTACCGCAACGCCGAGACGCGTCCGACGTTCTGGTTCCTGCTGGCGAGCGCCGTCTTCCGTGACGGACTCGGTGGCGTCTTCGCCTTCGGCGCGGTCATCGCGGCGTCCGTGTTCGGCTTCGAGTTCATGGAGCTCGTGATCTTCGGCATCGCGGCCAACCTCATCGCCGGCGTCTCGACGATCATCGCCGGACGATTCGACGATCGCTTCGGACCGAAGCGGATCATCCTGTGGTCGCTCGCCTGCATGATCGTCGCGGGGCTCGCGGTGTTCTTCCTCGTGGATGCCGGCACGGTCGCGTTCTGGATCGGCGGCCTCATCCTCTGCGCCTTCGTCGGCCCCGCACAGGCGGCCTCGCGCTCCTTCCTAGCGCGCGTCACCCCTGCTGGTCGCGAGGGAGAGATCTTCGGCCTGTACGCCACGACCGGTCGCGCCGCGAGCTGGATGGCCTCGGGAGCCTGGACGCTGCTCATCGTCGCCACGCAGTCGACGGCCTTCGGCATCCTGGGCATCGTGCTGGTACTCATCGCCGGGTTCCTCCTGCTGCTGCCGGTCAAGGAGCGCCGCGCAGCGGCGTAGGGCTAGGAGCCGTCGCGCAGATCGAGCGGTGCGGAGTCCCGAAGCTCGATCTGGTCGAAGCACGCCTCGATGCCCTCCCCCAACGGCGCCTGCGCCAAGAAGCCCACCTGAGGATCCGCGGCGCTGTTCAGACGGAAGAGACGCACGAAGTCCCACCGCCGTCCATCCGATGAGGAGTGGAATGCGTATGCCTGGCCGATTCGTGAGATCCGGAGGTGCACGAACTCCTCGTCGACCAGAGCCGCGTTGCTGTCGTCGGAGTAGCCGTTGGTGACGACACTCACGACCATGGCCTGCCGCTGCGGAGAGAACTCGAAGCAGAGCTTCGCCCAGTGGTCTTTGTCGATCCACACCCCGAGCGCGGCCGCGTCAAAAGTCGTCCGCTCTCCGACCACGCGCGCCCGAGCCTGCAGAGAAAAGTCCCCCCGAGGTGCGAAACCGAGCATGCTCGCCCCATGCTGATGCGGGCCACCGAGAGCATCATTGCTCCAGTCGACCCCACCCTCGCCGTGGAGCGTCAGCATGCCGGCAGGCGGATCGAGGAGAACTCCCGAGACGCCATTCGTCCATTCGAGTGTCGGCAGCCCCTGCATGAACATCACGTCCCCTTCGCAACTATGTTGACGTCAACACTAGGGCATTGGCAGCACTGACCACACCCGGATCCACATGCGGGTCAGTCAGAACCGCGTCTGGGCCACGCGTCGGCGAGCTTAGTCAGGAGGCGAGCGAGCTCGGCCTGCTCCGTCGGAGTGAAATCGGCGAGCGCCTGAGTGAGCAGTTCGCGACGCTCTCCTCGGATGCCGCGCGCCACCGCACGCCCGTCGTCCGTGAGCGCCACGCGAGTGCGACGCGCATCATCGGGATCGACTTCACGCTTCAGCATCCCGTGCGCGACGCCCTGCTGAACAAGCCGCGAGGCGCGCGGCTGGTCGACGCCGATCGCATCGGCGAGCTCGCTCACCCCCAGGGGATGGGATGCTGCGGCAAGAGCGTCCAGCATGCGCAGGCGTGCCGGTCCGCCGATGCGCCCTGTCGCAGCGCCATGCGGTTCGGCGTGCATCCAGGGGTGGGTGATGGCATGCGCGTTCGCGTCGAACGGGGCATGGTGGCCGCGGTCGTGACCATGCCCATGTGCCGGATTGCCGTCGCCGGGATGATCATGATCGCCGTGCTCATGGCCCCCACGCCCCGAGGCGCTTCCCCATGGGCCTCGGCGCCCGGCACCGCCTCGCCCACCCCGCGCGCGCAAGCGCCCCAGCGCCTGAGCGATGATCTCGGCGGGGTCAGAATCGGCAGCACTCATGGCATCAACTTTACATGCAACTTGACATGGACTTGTGGTGCATGTCACACTACATATACATGCACAATGACATACAAAAGATGGAGACCCCAATGAACCCGCAGAACCCTGAAACCACTCCCCGCCCGCTCGGCTTCTGGCTGAAGACCCTCGACCGCCAGCTGTCTGCTGAGTTCGCCGCAGCCTTCGACACAGAGGGCGCCACGCGCCGCGACTGGCGCCTTCTCAACGTCATCGACGGCACCGTCGCCTCCGACCGCCCGCTTCGTGGGCCGCGCGTTCGCACCCTTGCCGAGCGCGGCTGGATCACCCGCTCCGACGACGCCTGGGCACTCACCGATGAAGGTCGAGCCGCCAAAGAACGCCTGAGCGTGGCGGCAGAGAACCTGCGCGCCCGCGTTCGCGAAGCCGTGCCCGCCGACGACTTCGCCACGACGCTCGCCACGCTCGAGACCCTCGCTCGCTCGCTGGGCTGGGACGAAAACGCGCCTCACCCTCGCAAGGTGCGCGGTCGCTTCGGCCACCCCGCTCGCGATCACCATGCCCATCACGGCAACGAGCAGCGGGAACGCCCCTGCCACAACCACCACGACGGCATGCACGACGACGGTCGCCACGACCGCAACCATGGGCACCACATGCGCCACGGCCACCACAGCCACGGCCACCACGGTCACCACGACGGGATCCGCCGCAGCGAGCGTGCCTACGCGCGCGGCTTCGACGCGGGCTTCCTTCGCGGTCGCGACGCCTGATCACACCTCCGCGACGGGGATGTCACAGCCTGACCCTCAGGGGCGCGCTGAGGCATCCCCTTCGCCATCACTGCGCTTCGAGAGGGGCCAGTGCCACAGCATCCGCGCCGGCCTGCGCCAGCAGAGCGCACATCGCACGACGCGCGAGAACATAGGGACGCTCACTGCCGTAGAGGAGCGACCGCGAATTCGACTGCTCGTAGATCGCCGGCAGCTGGAAGGCGAGCAGCTCAACCCCCTCGGCGTCGAGTGCGAGCTCGCCGGCGTCGGCGGCGGCGCGCACCTGCGCTTCGACATAGCCGTACCAATCCGCCATGGCCGCGCGCACCGCGTCGCGCACAGGTCCCGGCTTGGAGTCCACCTCGACGCTCACCGCGACGAAGAAGCATCCGCCTGCGAACACACGCGTGCGGGAGTACTCGATGAGGTGGTGCATGAGCGAGATGAGCCGGGTGAGCCCGCGCTCATCTTCGCGCGCCGGTTCGACGACGACAGCCATGAAGACAGTGCGGGCTGCCGCGATCGTCGCCAGCTGCAGCCCCTCTTTGTTCTGGAAGAGGCCGGCGATGCTGCTCTTGCTGTGCCCAGATGCCTCGGCGAGGCGTCCGATACTGAGCCCGTCGAGTCCCTCGACGGAGACCAGGTCGGTCGCGTAGGCGAGCACGGCACGGCGCGAGGCATCACCTCGGGCGCGCCGCCCATCCACGGGTGCACGTTCTGAGATCTCGACCGATTCCGCCATGCCCCTAGTCTACGAACGTTCGTTCATATACTCTATGTACGATCGTTCGTATTGATAGGAGATGTCGTGTCCGCACTGATGAACGCCCTGACCCGCAGCATCCGGCTCACGTCCGCATTCTCGCCGCGCCTCGCTGGCGACATGGCGAGCAGAGCGTTCTTCTCCACCAGTCCGCGAATGCGCGTACGCGAAGCCGATCGAGTCACCCATGAGGCGGCCCGGCGCGGCACGCTTCTGGTGCGCGGCAAGAGCATCACCACCTACCAATGGGGCACGGGATCACGCACCGCCCTCCTCGTGCACGGCTGGAGCGGACGCGCCTCGCAGTTCGCGACACTCGTGCGCGACCTCACCGCCGAAGGATTCCGCGTGGTGTCGTTCGACGCACCCGCGCACGGGGCCTCCGCCGCAGCGGTCACAGACGTGCGCGACTGGGTCGACGCCGCGCAGCAGCTCAGCGCCACCGAAGGCCCGTTCGACCTGATCGTCGGACACTCTTTCGGCGCTTTCGCCGCCCTCGCCGCCGTGCGTGCGGGCGTCACAACGCCACGGCTCGTCACCATCGCAGGAGCGGGCACGGTCGAAGCCTTCCACAGCGAGTTCGAGCGGATGCTGCACCTCACCCCGCGGGTACGCGCGGCATTCGAGGCATCCTTCTACCGCCGCCTCGGAATGACCCGCACCGACGCGAGCGCGCTCTATGACTCGCTCGCCCACCCGTTGGGCGGCACGGACCTGCTCATCGCGCACGACCGCGATGATCGCGCGCTGAGCGCACGGAACTCCGAGCGGCTGCACGCCGCACATCCCGGATCGCACCTGTTGCTCACCGACGGCTTCGGCCACAACCGCATCCTCGCCTCCGATGAGGTGCTGGATGCCTTGCTGGCGTTCGCGGTGTGTCCGGCGCCCGTCGCCGCCTCACCGCAGCGCTGATCAGATGGGCAGCGAGAGGAACAGTTCGAAGGCGGACTCCGTCGAGAAGTCCGGCGCGTCGATCGAAGGCGATTCGACGAGGTAGAGCCGACCGGGAACGTGCTCGTCCGAGTTGGCGTCAGGATGCCAGAGGACTGCGTTGACGGCGTCGATGAAGTCGTAACGCACGCCCGTCCCGTTCTCGAAGAGGGCGGTCGTGTATGCCGGCTGTCCGAGCAGGACGCGCATCTTCACGGCAGCCTCCGCGGCTTCTGCATCGCTGGCGAACTGCAGGACGGTGAAGGTGCCGTGCACGTCGCCGCGCACGAACCCCACCGAGGCGGCATCGCGAGCACCCACGTCGCGCGTGGCATCCGCCCATACCGCGTCAACCGTCCAGTCACCAGCCTGCGTGCCGACCTCCTGCGTGAGAGAGGAGCACAGCGAACCGCAGGACTCGGCGCCCGTGCGCACGAGCGGGTGGTAGATGCTGCGACGCGCATTGCGCGCCGCCTCCTCCGCGGCCTCCTGCGCCTGCGTCTTCACGGTGTCGTCCGGCTCCGCGGGCACCTCGTCGACCGGTTCAGGTGCGGCAACGATCGGTCGCGGCTCCGCCGCCTCGTCCTTGCGATCGAGGGAGGAGATCAGGCCGGTGCTCAGCAGCACGATCGCCATGATCGCGCCGAGCAGCAGCGTGCCGCACGCGGCGATCACGGTCACCACGAGGATGCGACTGCGACGGACGACCGCCTTCGTCGCCGGATCCGGCTCGGACTCTTCCGTCTCGACGACGGGTTCGGGCGGCGGAGGCGGGTGATAGATCAGGTCGTCGTGCTGGTCGTCACGGGAAGAGGACATCTCAGCCGCCGATCGCACCCGCGTCGGTCGTACCCACGTCGGTGCGGTGGAAGTTCTGGAACGACCGCGACGCCGTCGGTCCGCGCTGCCCCTGGTAGCGGTTGCCGTAGGGCCCCGATCCGTAGGGGTTCTCAGCAGGCGAGGTGAGGCGGATGAAGCAGAGCTGGCCGATCTTCATGCCGGGCCACAGCTTGATCGGCAGCGTTGCGACGTTCGCGAGCTCGAGGGTCACGTGCCCGGAGAAACCGGGGTCGATGAAGCCAGCCGTGGAGTGCGTGATGAGCCCCAGGCGGCCGAGCGATGACTTGCCTTCAAGGCGCGCGGCGATGTCATCGGCGAGGGTGACCTGCTCGAAGGTGGCGCCGAGGGCGAACTCGCCGGGGTGCAGGATGAACGGCTCATCCGGCGCGACCTCGATCAACCGCGTCAGCTCGGGCTGATCTTCGGAGGGGTCGATGTAGGGGTACTTGTGGTTGTCGAACAGCCGGAAGTAGCGGTCGAGGCGCACGTCGATGCTCGACGGCTGGATCAGCTCGGGAGCCAGCGGGTCGAGTCCGATCCGGCCCGACGCGAGTTCGGCTTTGATGTCGCGGTCACTGAGAAGCACGGCAACAGCCTACTTAGTGCCCGAGAGCGGATGCCACGCGCACGACTCCGCGCGTCGTTCAGCGCGCTTCGTGATGACGCGGGGCGTGATCGAAGATGAGGTTGGTCGTCGTACCGGCGACCTCTTCGCGCACGCTGATCGTGTCGGCGACGAGCTCGCGCAGGGCCTGGGCGTCGCGGACGGCGACGTGCACAAGGAAGTCCCGGTCGCCAGCGAGGAAGTACACGCGTCGCGTGGCGGGCAGCTTCTCGAGGTCGCGCTGGAAGCGTCGGAGGTCTCCGCGCGCATGCGCCTGGAGCCGTACCGAGATGAGCGCCTCGATGTGCAGACCGAGTGCGGCAGGGTCGACTTCGGCGTGGAAGCCGACGATCGCGCCGGATGCCACGAGCGCCCGCACGCGCTTGTGGCATGTGGACTCGGCGATGCCCACGCGAGTCGCGAGCTCGGCATTGGAGATGCGCCCGTCACGTTCGAGCTCCGCGAGAATCGCCCGGTCTGTCCGGTCGAGTTCGCGGTAGTGCGAAGAATCCGTCTCTGGCATGGCCGCAGCATCCTGATCTATCGAAGGAAAGAACTGATTCTTGCCCAAACTACGAAGAATCTCCCGCCATTCTGTCGCATGACACGGAGATCTGCCATCCTGGGCGCAGTTGTTTGTTCTCACGGAGGTTTGCAATGGTGCACTCGATCGTCATCGGCGCGGGCATGGTCGGACTCGCCACGGCCTGGCATCTGCAGGAGCATGGGGTCGAGGTCACCGTCCTCGACCGCACCGGCGTCGCGGCCGGCTCCTCCTGGGGTAACGCCGGATGGCTCACCCCCGGCAAGGCGATTCCTCTGGCCGACCCGAGCCTGTGGACGTACGGACCGAAGGCCCTGATCGATCCGGATGCGGCGCTGCACGTGCCGTTCCGGGTGGATGCGACGCTGTGGACCTTCCTCGCCCAGTTCGCCGCGCACGGCACGCATCGCGCCTGGGACCGCACGATGGCGGCGCTCACGCCCATCGACAAGATCGCGCTCGCCTGCTTCGACGAGCTCACCGACGGCGGCGTCGATTCGTGGACGCGCGAGGGGCCGTTCGTGATCGGCTTTCCCGAGGAGGCGCATGCCAAGGGCTTCCTGCGCGAGATCGCGGGCGTGGAGCGGCACGGGCAGTCGGTTCCGCTCGAGCGGCTGGAGAACCCGCAGGAGCTCGCCCCGCAGCTCTCCCCCGCGGTAAAGGCCGCGTACCGTCTCGACGGGCAGCGGTTCCTGGAGCCGTGGCCGTTCATGAAGGCACTCGGCGAGGCGGTCGTCGCCCGCGGCGCGACGCTGCGCACCGGCGCCGACGTCGTCGACGTCACCGGAGGCCCAGAACCGTCCGTCACACTCGCGACTGGCGAGCGCATCGCTGCCGATTCCGTCGTGATCGCGACGGGCGCGTGGATGCCGAAGCTCGCCCGCCGCTTCGGTGTGCGCACCCGCGTGCAGGCGGGCCGCGGCTACTCCTTCACCGTGGAGACGACGGATCCGGCGGAGCATCCGGTCTACCTGCCCGCACAGCGCATCGCCTGCACGCCCTACGAGGGGCGCTTCCGCATCGCCGGCACGATGGAGTTCCGTGGTCCGGACGAGGTGCTGCAGCCGCGCCGCATCCAGGCGATCATCAACCAGTCGCGCACGCTGCTGCAGGGCGTCGACCTCGACAACCGTCGGGACGAGTGGGTCGGCTCGCGACCCGTCACCCCCGATGGACTGCCCCTCATCGGCGCCACCCGGGCTGAGGGCGTGTACGTTGCAGGCGGCCACGGCATGTGGGGCATCGTTCTCGGACCCGCGACCGGAAAGCTCCTCGCCGAGCAGATCGTCACGGGCCGGACGGATCCCGCGATCGCGCCGTTCAATCCGCTGCGCTAGGCGCGGGCGGGCCCGCTACAGGAACGCCGCTCTCCCTGGCGCGACGAAGCCCCGCATGCGGGCGTAGTCGTCGAGCGCCCGCAGGGCGGCCCAGGCGACGATGGCGCTCGAACGCGGACGATCCGATGACGGAGCGTTCGCGACGAGGGCTCGCACCTCGCCCAGATCACCGGCCGCGAAGACCTCGTGCCGAGTGCGCGTCGCCGCGGGATCGGCGATGACACGAGCGGTCGCGGTGTCCCAGGCGTCGGCCGCGAGCGCGAGGGATGCGGCGACGTTGGCGCTCGTCGGGAACCGCCGCGCCACATCCGCGGCGAGCCCCTCGGCGAGCACGATCTCCTCCGTGCCGCGCCGCAGCCGCTCCTGCAGCTCGTCCGCCATCCAGGGCTGCACGAGCGTTGCGGGCAGCTTGCGACTCTCCAAAGACACCTCCCGCAGAGGACCGGCGGCGCGGAGCGCCCGCACCTGGTCGAGTCCGCCGATCGCACCCGTGCAGGCGATGAGCTGTCCCGGTCCGGCGAGCAGCGTCGTGCGCAGCGCCGCATCCGCCATCGCGCCGACCGACAGCAGGATCACGTCGATACCCCCGGCGAGCAGTCCGGGGACCCGCTCACGCACCGCCTGCTGCGTCGCGGCCTCCACGACGACGTCGAGACCGTCGGAGATCAGATCGTCGCGGCCGAAGGTACCGACAACGAAGTAGGGTCGCGTCTGCTCGACGGCGTCGCGCAGCACTCCACTGATGTGCCCGTCGCCGAGAAATCCGACCCGCATCTCTGCCATGTCTCGACCATAGGGCAGGGCCTCACGCGAGCGGCGGCAGGGGATGCTGCGCGTCGATGAGTCCCAGCCTGTGCGCGAGGATCACGGCGTGGATGCGGTCTCGCGCACCGATCTTCATCAGCACCCGCCCGATGTGCGTCTTCACCGTCGACTCGCTGACGAAGAGATGCTTCGCGATCTCCGCGTTCGTGAGCCCCTGCCCCATCGCGAGGAACACATCGCGTTCGCGGTCGGTGAGTTCGCCCGTCGGATCGTCGATGTCGACGGGAACCTGCAGCTGCGGGGCCAGGCGGTTCAGGATGCTGCGCGTCACCCGGGGCGCGAGCACGCTGTCGCCCCGGTGCACGGCGCGCACGGCCTCGACCAGTTCGTGACGCTGGGCGTCTTTCAGGAGGAATCCGCTGGCGCCTGCGGCAATCGCCCCGAAGGCGTACTCGTCGAGGTCGAAGGTGGTCAGCACCAGCACGCGGACCTGCGGATGCTGCTGCACGATGGCCTCGGTCGCCGCGATGCCGTCGACACCCGGCATCCGCACGTCCATCACGACGACGTCGGGCTGATGCTCTGCCACGGTCGCGATCGCCGCGGCGCCGTCGCTTGCTTCGCCGACGACGAGCAGGTCGGGCTCTGCGTCGAGCACAAGGCGGAATCCCACGCGGATGAGGGGCTGATCATCGACGAGCAGCACGCGGATCGGGTCAGTCATGTGGTGGCTCCTGATGGTCGGGGCAGGTCAGCGCGCAGCATCCACCGGCCCGCACCCGCCGGCTCAGAGCGGAAGCTGCCACCCAGCAGTGCTGTCCGCTCGGCCAAGCCTCGCAGGCCGAAACCGGCGAGGCCCTGCGGGGCGTGAGCACCGTCGTTGCTGATCTCGATGCGGGCGCGCTCGTCGGTGTAGTCGATGCGCACGTCGATGCGGGTCGCGCGCGGGGCGTGACGCATCGCGTTGGTGACGCCTTCCTGCACGATGCGCCCGACGGCGAGCGCGTGCGCGGGCGGGAGGTCGCTCTCACCGCTGGTGGTGAGGGTCGCGGCGAAGCCGGCGCGCTGGGCGGCCGCCACCGTGTCGCTCGGGCAGACGGGGGCGGTCGGCGCGAGCGGAGCATCCGCGTCACCATCGCGCAGCACGCCGAGCATCGAGCGCATCTCGGTGAGCGCGCTCCGCGCCGTGTCGGCGGCGGCCCGTGAGGCGCTGCGCGCCCGCTCGGGGTCGTTCGTCGCAGCAGCACCCTCCGAGAGCGCGACGACCACGGTCAGCGAGTGCGAGAGGATGTCGTGCATCTCTCGGGCGATGCGATCGCGTTCCGCCGATGCGGCGAGCTGCGCATGCTGATCCCGCTCCACGAACAACTGCTTCGACCGATCGATGACAGCAGCCAGGTACCGGCGGCGACCGCGCACATTCGCGCCGATGAGCGTGCCGATCAACCCGGTCGCGAGCTCTCCGAGCACCACGTTCATCGTGAACTGCAGGTTGATTGCTCCACCCGCGAACAGCGCGAAGGAGATCACAAGAAGCACCCCGACGCCGACAGCGAGGCCGATCCAGGCGGCCCGCACCGAGCGGTACACCGCAAGGGAGTAACTGGCCACGAGCAGCAGCGGCGTCCCGGACGGGGTGAGCAGCAGCAGATAGAACGTCGACACCGCATAGGCGATGGCGAACACCAGCAGCGGGTAGCGGCGCCGCCAGACCAGCAGCACGCACGCGCCGAGGATCAGGATGCTGGCTGCGACCGCCGCGGGTGCCGGCAGCGGTCGTTCGGCGAGGAAGGTGGCCGGCGCGACGGAGAGCGGCAGGCAGACGATGGCGATCAGGATGTCGGCGAGCAGTGGATGCTTCGCCCAGAACCGCCGCACAACTCCCGGCGGACGCGGCAAACGCAGCTCCTCGTCCATGGTGGACGAGGAGCTGCGAGAGGAATCCGTCGACATCGCCTTGACTCTACGCGCCGAGGCGTCGGGTGTCAGGCGTCACGAGACCGCAGGGAGATCCACCCGGCCGCGATCCCGGCGACCGCCCAGGCGCCGAGCGTGACATAGCCCTCGACCTGTGTGAGGCCGAAGCCCTCCGTCGGCGAGATGGCGCTGGTCGCAGCCATCGACGGCAGGTGGTTGGCGATGACCCGCAGCCATTCCCACTGGTGGTCGGGCGTGGAGAAGATCCCAAGCACGACCGGCAGCACGAACAGCAGGCCGACCGTTGCGGCGATGGCGCCCGCGCCCGAGCGGATCACGAAGCCGAAGCTGGCTCCGAGCAGCGCGAAGACGGCCATCGCGGCCGAGGCGGTGAGGATCTGCGGCATCCACTCCCCGGGCTCAGCCCACGGGAACGATTCACCCTGCCCCTGCAGCAGCGGGGAGATCGCCACCGCGGCGAGCAGGAAGATCGCCAGCGACGAGATGAAGAGGAGCGCGGCGACTATGGTCATCTTCGCCGCGAGCACCGAACCACGCTTCGGGTCGGCGGTGAGCGTCGAGCGGATCATGCCGGTCGAGTACTCACCCGTGACGGCGATCGTGCCGAGGATGCCCGCGAGCAGCATCGTCAGCTGCAGTGCTCCCACGACGTACTGCGCCGGCGGGTAGCCCTGACCTGCCATCAGCTGCGCCGACAGCATCGCGATGCCGACGGTCGCGAAAGCGACAAGGGCGATGGACCACCAGGTAGAGCGCAGGGTGGCGAGTTTGATCCATTCACTGCGCAGCGAGCGCGAGAAGGAGTGCCGGTACGGCGACGCCGTGCGCGGCACGGCCGGAACAGGGGGTGCGACGGTCGTGGTCATGATGCCTCCAGGGCACTGCGCGCCGCACGGTACTCGACGGCATCGTTGGTGAGAGCGAGGTAGGCCTCTTCCAGCGAACCCACCGTCGGTGTGAGCTCATGTAGAGGAATGCCGTGCTCGGCGGCGAGGTCGCCGATGCGCTCGGCGGAGACGCCCGTGACGTCGATGGTCTCGGGGCTCGCCGTGAACAGTTCAACGGCGGGGCCCGCGAGCACCGCCGCAAGCTCGGTGAGACGCGGGCTGCGCACCCGCACCGTGGTGCTGGTCCAAGCGCGGACGAGCTCCTGCAGCGGAGCATCCGCAAGCACCTTTCCGCGACCCATCACGATCACGTGATCGGCGGTCTGCGCCATCTCGCTCATCAGATGGCTGGAGAGAAGGACCGTGCGCCCCTCGGATGCGGCGTGCCGGACGAACTGGCGCACCCAGCGGACGCCCTCGGGGTCGAGGCCGTTCACCGGCTCATCCAGGATGAGCGTGTGCGGGTCGCCCAGCAGCGCCGAGGCGATGCCGAGTCGCTGCCCCATGCCAAGCGAGAACTTGCCCGCGCGCTTTCGTGCCACAGACGTGATGCCGGCGAGGTCGATGACCTCATCGACTCGGGAGTCGGGGATGCCGTGCGTCGCCGCCATCGCCCGCAGGTGATTGCGCGCCGTACGACCCGTGTGCACGGCCTTCGCATCGAGGAGCACGCCCACCTCGGTGAGGGGTGCGCGAAGGCTGCGGTACGCGGTGCCATTGACGGTCGTGTGGCCGGATGTCGGACGATCGAGCCCCACGATCATCCGCATCGTGGTCGACTTGCCCGCACCGTTCGGGCCGAGGAAGCCGGTCACCGTGCCCGGACGCACCGTGAACGACACATCGTCGACCGCCGTCTTGTCCCCGAACCTCTTCGTGAGGCCTTCTGCTGTGATCATGCCTTCGACGCTATTTCCGGAGGCACGGGCGGCACATCATCCTCTAGTACCCATGGCGCCATACCTGGGGATGAGTTCTGTGGCGGAGGCTGTGGGCCGAGGGGCGCGCGCCCGGTATGCGTTTCGAGCGCGCGCCCCGCCCGCGCTTCATCGCGAAGGACGCGGGCGCTGGGGCTCCGCCATGAGGTTTGTTATGCTGGCCAGACGCCAACCGGCTCCGGGACTGTAGTTCAATGGCAGAACTTCTGCTTCCCAAGCAGATAGCGCGGGTTCGATTCCCGTCAGTCCCTCCGATCAGGTCTCTTCTCAAGAACGCCTCGCCGTTCACCACAGCCTCAGAGCCCCTCGATGCGCCAGTGCTGCGTGTGCGCATCGGACTGCCGCGGAGACTGCACCAGGTGCACGCCATCAGCGGAGGCCCCCTCTTCGGTGTCCAGCATCAGTTCACTCGACACGTTCACGAGCTGGAACCATCCGTCTCCGACCGCGACCGGGCGCCACCACTGGTTCGGGCTGAACGAATCCGTCCACTGATCCGCACGCACCCCAGCGGAGGAGGAAGAGCCAGGGATCTCGATGACCTTGTCGCTGTGAGCGCTCTTGAAGCGGTAGCCGCCGTCGTAACCGACCTCGATCTTCCACCGCTGGTTCTGGTCTCCAGACCAGGGCCAGAGGATGACGCCAGCGCCGTTGCTCGTCGATGCGCCGTCGACGTCGATGACGCTCCCACTGGCTCTGTTCACCAGGCGGCATACGGTGGGAACAAGCTCGACCTCGATCTGGACGCGCGTACCGGCGGCCAGCGCAAGTTCCCGCGCATGCAGCCCGAGTGCAGAGCCCGCCTCGGTGGCACCGCTGACCGAGATCGAGGTGATGCCACGACGGCAGATCAGGGCAATCGTCTGATCGACCGCGGAGACGATGGTCGCCTTCACTGTGCGCGCCGGGATGTCCCAGGCGATGCTCTCGACGAGCACCCGGTTCCGCCCGCGCACTCCGGTCAGCTCTCCGGACGCGAACTGCTCGGGAAGAGCCGGAAGCAGCTCCAGCACTCCTGGACGCGTGTACACGACGGACTCTGCCAGGATCGCTGGGATGGCATGGGCCGAGTCGGCGTTGTATGTGTGCAGTTCCGGGTTGTGCGATGTCATCAGGGAGTCGAACACCATGTTCTCCCCGAGGATCTTGCGCAGGTTGTCGTAGACGCCTCGTCCGTCCTTGAGCCGCGCCCAGGCGAGAGCCCTGTGCAGGCTGCCGTGTCCCGACATGTTCTCGTCCCCTCGCACCACGAGTGCACGGTATGAGGCCGCCGCAATGGCCCGCGTCTCGTCGGGGGTCACCTCGTCCAGCGGCCAGGTGCCGTAGAGGTGCGAGATGTGTCGGTGGTTGTAGCGATCCGTCAGCCCTGGCCACGCCCACTCGGCGAGCGCGTCATCACCGTTCAGACGATACGCCGGAAGCCTGCTCAGCATCTCCGTCCACCGCGCGACACCCTCTCCCGCACCCTGCTCGAGGCCGAGTGCGTTGGCCGCGTCGATGGCGGACTTCAGCGCATGCCGCCCTGCCTCGATGTCGCCCGTGGCATTGATCGAGAACTCGCGTCCCGTCGAGGACGGGGTGTTCTCCATCGAGAAGGAGGGAACGAAGACGTACTTGCCGTCGCCATCCGTATGGGTGAGGAAGTCCTCGTAGAACAGGGCGAGCTCCATCAGGACTGGAGCGAGCGTGGTGCGATAGAACTCGTCGTCGCCTGTCACCTGGCAGTACTCCAGCAGCGGGTACAGCATCCAGTCGGCCCCGCCCGTCCAGCACTGCCCCGCCCAGCCGTCCTCGAAGTGAAGCATGTGGCCGTTCTCGCCGTCTGTGCGCGACGGCGCGAGAAAGCCCCGCGCTCCATACAGATTGCGGGCGTTGGTGCGCCAGTGGTCGAGCTGGCCCAGCACCAGGTCGAAATAGCCCTTCATGACGTCGCCGTGGAACAGCATGTTGCCGCCCGCGACCTGAAGGTTCACGTTCGCATCGGTCGTGAAGTCATCCGACCAGGCGCCACCCCACTCCCCGACCCAGATGCCCGTGAGGCGCGGAGGCAGGATTCCGGAGGAGCTGACGAACAGATACCGTCCAGAGTCGTACATCGCCTCCAGCAGTGCGAGATCGATGGCAGAGCGGTTCTCTCCCTGTCGATCCACGAGCGCTGCCGCTCCCAGCCCCCGGTCGGCGTCGGAGACATTCAGCCGGAACGTCGAGCCGTCGTACAGCGCCCTGTGCACAGGGAGGTGACGGCGCAGGAGGACGTCGTAGTCAGTCAGCAGCACACCGAGCCGTGACTTGAGCGGCTGAGAGTCCCAGTCGTCCTGCGCCTCGTATCGGGCGAGCTTCGTGAGGAGCAGGACCCGGGCGGCCTTGCGGATGACGAGGCGGCCATCCGAGGCGCTGATCGACGCGCCGCTGCCTGTGATGACCGCGCGGGTGAGTCCTTCGAATCCATAGGCGCCGAGTGCGTCAGGGTAGATGCCCCGCACATTGAGGTGCCCATTTCTGCCGCTGGTGGTCGCGGCGACGGAGTAGCGGACGTCATCGGGGGTGCCGGGAAGTGCGGTCTCCGCGGAGAGGTCGACATCGATGGATGCCCCGGCCGGCGCCGAGAGTTCGTGAACGACGACGTTGCTGCTGCGGGAGACGAACATGCGCCGCTGCCAGGTACCCGCCGCGGTGACCCACGAGTGTCGGATCTCTCCGGATCGGAAGTCCGTCGAGCGCATGTAGCCGTCGTGCGCGGTCATGGATGGCGCCTCGATCACGAGCTCGTATCCGGGATGGAAAGGCTGAGTCCATTTCAGCGACCACCCCTCGGAGAACTCCGCGCTGGCACCGTTGAAGTCGCCGTTCAGTGCCTTCGCCTGCACCGAGGCGAGTCGCGGGGCCAGGTCGGGTGGGGTCATGTCGCGCGTTCCATTGGGCAGCACGAACCGATGATGGTTGAACACGATGCGCTCGATCTCAGGATGCCCGTAGAGCATGGCGCCATACTCACCGTTGCCCGAAAGCAGCGCCTGGGTCCATGATCCGCCGGGTGCTGTGTCGAACAGCCCCCGCTCCGGGAGCTCGGCCGCCTGCGGGTTGGCGAGCGCCGGACGCGCGAGCACCGTGCCATCAGCCAGCAGTAGCGCACCGGCCGCCCACGCGCTTGCGGTGAGGAAGCCGCGCCGGGGCATCTCGATATTCATCGGGTTCATCGCACTTCCCCTTTGCGGAGGACGCACGAAGCAGTCAGCGGCCGCTCGCCCGGAAGCAGGGCGGCGTGCACGGTGAGGAGGAAGGCGACGCCTCGGGGGCGTCGACGATCGGGGAGGGACATCATCGTCTCGTTCCTGAATGGATTGTTTACGTCAACAATTTGCAGCGAGACTATACGAGCGCGTACGCCGATGGCAAGCATCCGTGTCCCACCGATCGTTGTGTGACGCCGGTCCGCCGATCTGCTATCCGTGCGCCGTACAGTGTTGATCAGGCAAGCCTGGCGGGAGAACCCGCACGGAGAACGGAGAAGCTGGATGCAAGAAAGCGCCGAGGGCACGCGGCGACGAGCAGTCTCTATGGCCGACGTCGCGAGGGCCGCCGGCGTCTCGGGGCAGACCGTCTCCCGGGTTGCCACCGGGCGCGGGGTCGTCAAGGAGGCAACCCGCCAACGCATCATCACGACGATGCAGGAGCTCGGATACCGACCGAACGGCGCCGCACGAGCACTCCGCGAGGGCCAGTTCCGCAGCATCGGCGTCATCATGTTCTCGCTGTCGTCGTATGGCAACATGCGCACTCTCGACGCGATCGCAGCAGAGAGCTCCGCCGCGGGCTACTCGCTGAATCTCATTCCCCTCAGCACTGCCACCCAGGCAAGCGTCTCCGGTGCATTCGCTCGACTGAATGAAGAGGCCGTCGATGGCGTCGTCATCGTGATCGAAGCGCACAGTCTTGCGGAATCCGACATCGAGCTGCCGACCGGCCTGCCCTTCGTCGTCATCGACTCTGAGCAGAAGGACCGCTATCCCGTCGTCGACACCGATCAGGCGCAGGGGGCACGACTGGCCACAGAGCACCTGCTCGCCCTCGGCCACAAGACGGTCTCGCACATCGCCGGACCGGCCGAGTCCTACTCCGCCCATCGGCGACACGTTTCCTGGGAACGCACACTCCGGGATCACGGCGCAGAGGTTCCCGAGGTGCTCGTCGGAGACTGGAGCCCGGAGTCCGGCTATCGCGCTGGTCTCGCCCTGGCGCAGCGCAAGGACGTGACCGCCATCTTCGCAGCGAACGATCAGATGGCTCTCGGGGCGCTCCACGCCCTTCACGAGCAGGGACTGCGAGTACCCGAAGACGTGAGCGTGGTCGGGTTCGACGACATGCAGGAGTCGGCAAGCTTCTGGCCCCCGCTGACCACGGTTCACCAGCACTTCGACCAGGTCGGGATCCAGGCGCTGCGCCTGCTCATCTCAGCGATCGAACGGCGCGAGACGACAACACCCGATCTCGTGACGACCGAGCTCATCGTCCGCAAGAGCTCCGGCCCGCCCCCGCGCTCCTGACGAGCGCACAGCGTGCGCCAGCGCGGCGAACCGCGATCAGAGCCGCGCCGGACAGGACCAGCAGACACGCGACGGCGATGAGCAGGGCGGAGTCCGCGCCCGTTGCGGGAAGGACTCCCCCATCCCCCGCAGGCACGGCGCGTGGCGTGATCGTGACGTGCACCGTGATCTGGTCACCGTCGATGTCCTCCGGTTCGCGAGCGGCCACGGCGAGCGGCACGCTCACCAGAGCGGCGTTGAGCGCGACAGTGAGACCGCGGCGACCCGTTGAACGCAGCCAGCGGACAGTTCTCCTCACTCAGCGATCTCCTTTGTCAGCGCCTCACGGCGACCTTCCTCGCGGGCGGCGGTGACCAGCGAGTCGACCTCTCGTCGCCGCTGCCTCCCGCGCCAGACGATGCCGCCGATGATGAGCATCCCCGCCAGCACGACAAGCAGCTGAGGCCACGGAATCGCCCACACCAGAATCGTCTCGGTCTGCACAGGAAGCTCCTCCCGAGATCCGTCAGGAAGGATGATGGAGCTCTCGACCGAGATCGGTACAGAGAGCGGTCCGAACGGCGAGACTCCTGCAACACGGAGTTCCAGATCACGTACATCGCCCGGCAGGAGTTCGGTGACCGTGTCCGCTTTCATACCGTTCGCGAAGAAGACCTTCTCCCCCCACACCACGCGCCCCGCTGCCTCGATGCGCACGTTGCCACTGTTACGGAACGTCCCTCGCACGACGACGGCCCCCGGATCCAGAGGATTCCATGCCGTCACGTACTCACCTGTCGCGGAGAGCGAGAGCTCGGGTCTCACCTCGCCAGCCACTCGAACCATCACGCGAAAGCCGACGCGGCTCTCGACCGTCACCGCGTTTCCCTCACTCGCGCTCTGCGAGCGGATCGCTGCGGCGACACCCGCGGCATGGTCGCCGGGCGTCGCATCCGCCGGCACAGTGACCTGGAACGGGACGACGGCGGTGGCCCCGGCTTCGATCGTCACGGTCGACGGCACCTCTATCCACGTGCCGGCCCCCGTCGACTCCTCCCCCGACGCCAGCATGTTGAAGCGCCCAGTCCGGGTGAAGTAGCCGTCGGCGCCGGAGATCGCGAACGTGACCGGAGATGCTCCGAGATTCACGATCGCCATGTGCTCGGTCGTGGTCTCACCCGGTTCGAGCTCGCGCTCGACCCACGCACGTCCATCGGGGCCGAACTCGTCCGCGGGACGCACCGACCACGTCACCGTAGGCGCCGCAGGATCATCGGCCGCCGAGGCCGGTGCCATCGGAGTGAGCAGAGAGAGCAGGATCGCTCCGGCGGATGCGACCGTCACCACCGCGCGCAGCAGAGTCCTGGAGATCATCATGAGTCGTCGTCCTTGAGAAGTCGGAAGGGGATGAACCGGGGCCGTGGCCGCGAAGGAGCGGCCACGACCCCGGTTATGCGCTCTACTCGAAGAGCGAGAGCGTGACGGTGCCCGCGTAGGTACCCGGGGCCACGCCCGCCGGCGTCCGCAGCGTGAGATCCGCGGTGGCGGTCCACTGCCCCTCTGGGGCGATCGCCGCGGAATCAAGGGCCATCGCGAACAGCTCCTGGTCGACAAGACCGAAGGGGTCGGGTGCCGTCGTGTCGAGCACGGTCTGCACCGGGTCCCCTTCTGTCACCAGGCCGGCGTCCCCGCCGTCGATCAGTCGCGGAGCCCATCCGAGATGCCCCGCACCGATCGCCGGCTGCCCCGCATTTCCGACGAGCGAGGTAGAAGTGCCGAGCACGTACCATCCCACTCCTGCGGGGATGTCGGCCGGATCACGGGTATCGGTGACGGTGACGGTCGGCAGCGTTCCGGTGAACTGCCGCACCATCGCGTCCGATCCGTTCTCCACCAGCATCGTCGACGTACCGGCGACGCTCATGGCCAGGACTCCCGGCTCATCGATCTCAGTGATCGACACGGTCACATCGACCTGTTCATCTCCGTACTGCTCTTCTGCGGCAGCGGCCGCGCCGGCGACGCCGACGAGGAGCGTCGCTCCGACCGAGACGGCGGCCCAGCGGACCATACGAGTGGTGTTCATTCGGGTATCTCCTTCAAGGGAATGGATGCGCCGATGCATATCAGCGGCATGAGCTGGCCGGGTAGGTGGCCGTGAGTTCGCGAGCGGTGGGCACGCCGTCGACATTCGCAGTGACCCGAACGGTCACCTGTCCCGGCGCGAGGTCCACCTGGCGGGTGGTGAAGGCGTGCGACGAGGTCTTTCCTGCGCCGATCGATGCGAACGACTTGGTGCCGTACGCCGACTCGACGACCGCTGAGACCGGAACCTCCGCATCGTTCGCGACCTTCACCGTGACGAATGCCTTGCCTGCGGTGCATCGCACCGTGGCCGTCGCACTCACATCGAGTGCCGGGGCAGTCGCCTCGTCGAGCGTGACCATCACCCAGCTCACCTGCACGTCGGCACCACGGGTCGGGTGGAGGACGAATTCGATCTGCCCGTCGCCGCCCACGGAGATGTCGCCGTATGTGCGGCTCTCGTTGGCTGCGCCGTAGTCGTGATCGGCTTCGACGACCGTTCCGTTGACGCTGACCTGAGCGCCGCGGTCGTCCCACTGGTCCCACGGGTCGGCGTAACCGACGTGCACGCTGTACCGGCCGGGTTCGAGATCACCGAAGCGGTACGCGATGTCACGTCCCTCGACGGCGTACCTCATCGTCGAGTACATCGTCCCGTCCGCGCTTCCCGCGACCTTGCTGCCCTCGCTGATGTAGCCCCAGGACGAGCCCGAGGATGCATCCTCGCCATAGGCCTGATCCGCGACGGAGTTGCGCAGATCATCTCCGCCGGCAGCCTTCACGCCAAGCCAGTCGGAGGTCTCCTGCCCACCCGCATTGACGGCGTAGACCAGGCTCTCCGGCACAACGGGAATCGTGCGCGTGAAAGTGCGCCCGCCGAAGTCCGGCAGCGTGCCCGTCGCCGTCACGACGCCCGGGGTGTCAAACGATCCCTCGACACTCCATGTCACAGCCTGCGACGTCTCCACACCGGACTGCTGCACCGTGACGGTCGAGGTATCAAGCGAGCCTCCGACCGGGATGGATGCGGGCACGCCGCTGACATCCCATGCAGCCCACTGATCGAGCTGGTCGAGCGTCCACTCGTCCCAAATCTCGACGGAGAGCGTGTCTCCGCCCTCACCCATGTTCAGCGGAAGCCACACGAGAGGTGCGTTGCGGAGCGCGTCGTCGGACCCGCCGTTCCAACGATCTCCCATGTAGATGTACTTGCCCGCCTCGCGGTCGACCGGGATCACTGAGGTCGGCTGGGTGTTCCACGAGTTCCACTGCGCCCACCACGGGAACGGGTCGCCGATCTCGGTCCAGTCGCCCATGATGTCGGTGGCGCTCGCGTACTTCGTGGGGTTGGGCGACCAGCCGCTCGTGCCCGAGGTCAGCAGGAAGTACCGCTCGTCGTGCTTGAAGATCGCCGGGGCCTCCCGTGACCACCCCGCGAAGATGCGGTTGTAGTCGACGCCCTCCACTGCCTCGGCTGCGGGCGTTGCGAGGTCGGTGTACTCCGCATTCAGCTTGGAGATGTACATGGTCGCGTTGCCCTCGCTCGAGTACAGGATGTACCCGGTGCCGTCGTCATCCACGAACAGGTTCATGTCACGTGCCATGCCGGGGTTGTCCCAGCCATCGGGCGAGTGATGCAGGTAGTAGCTGTCGATGTAGCGGAACGGTCCGAACGGAGAATCCGAGATCGCAACGCCCGCCTTGGCCTTGGCGTACTGCGCGGACGAGCTCTCCGTGGGGCCATCCATGTGCGCCCACATGACCCACTTGTCGGTGCTCTCGTTGTAGATCACCTTGGGGCGTTCGATGATGGGCGGCGTCACGCCCGGCACGGGCACTGTTCCCAGGTCGCGATACACGGCGTCCTTCTGCTCCTGGGTGTAGTCGCCGTAGAGCGCATCGAAGTACGGTTCCTCGAACTGGTCCTCCGAAGCGAGCGAACGAAGCGCGACACCCTGGTCCTTCCAGTTGTAGAGGTCGTAAGAGCTGTAGACGTGGACGCCCGGTGCTGAGTGGTAGCCGTTCGTGCGGTCCTCGCCGTACAGGTAGTAGATCGTCTTGCCGTCGTCGTCCTTCGAAGGAACGACCTGTCCGCCATGGGCCTGGATGACATTGCCCTTGTCGTCCAGCCAGGGCTGACCGGGACGGAAGCTCGTGTACGGCTCGATCGCTGCTCGCGCCGGCTCGAGTCTCCACAGCTGGTTCGCGCCCCAGTTCGACTGCCACACGCCGACGCGCGCACCGGCCCACGTCGCGTTGTCTGCGACATCGAGCACGGCGTTGGCACCGGCATTGAGCAGACCGAAGGTCGCGCCGTCGGTGGAGTTCATCATCCACAGCGCTGTGGCGTCATTCGCAGCGTCTTCGTCGCTGACAGTGCGCAGCGCGGTGGTGCCGCCGTCCGCGACGAGCGTCCGACCGTCGCCCGCACGCAGGGCGAAGCGGTCGCGCGCAGTTCCGGGCTGGTCGTCGATCAGCGTCGCGGTCCAGGTCTGGGACTCGATCTGCTCGGGGTCGCGCGGGTTTCCCAGCTCCGCCTGCTCCGCGGCCGCGGTGAGCGCCTGCCCACTCTGCACGCCGCTGATGGTGAAGGATTCACCGTCGCGCAGGGCGGGAGCCTCGTCACTGGCGCCCGAAACACCGCTCACGAGCAGCGTTGTGACCGAACGCGCCGGAACTGTCACCGTCGCTTTCTTGTCTGCACCCACAGCGACGGGATCGCCCGCACGCAGCGCGTTCACGGTGGGGTCAGACGCGGGCGACTCCGTCGTCACGATCGGCTGCACCGTGGCACCGGCCTCGACACCGCCGAACATCGAGAGATCGATCTCGACGGTGCGGTCGTCTCCCGAGTCGTTCGTGTAGACGAGGGTGGCGCCAGAACCATCGCCGTCGATCGCCGCAGTGGTGTTGTTGTCGTCGACGCGGACCAGCTGGTCTCCGGGCTGGATGTAGTGGGTGAAGTTGCGCAGCGTGTTGTACTTCGAGTTGGTGCGGATACTGCATCCCGGGTTCGCGTCACCGTCATTGAGGCGGCGGCTGGAATTCCCGTCGGCGTCGCAGTCGAAGTCGATGAAGATCGAGCCCCAGTTCTTCTTCTCGACTTTCTCCATGTTGTAGAGGTCTTCGACGGGCTGCCACAGCACCCAGGCGCCCGGCTCGAGTTCGCGGAGATCCGCGTTCACGAGCTGCGCGATTCCGAGACCGTTGTCGATCGAGTCGGGGTTCCAGCTGTCGCCGCCCCAGTTTCCCTCGACCTCGCTCATCCACAGCGGCTTGTCCGCGCTCTTCGCAATGTCACGCACGAGCTGGCGGTTGCCGGTCGAGTATGTGTGCACGTTGAGCTGGGCGACCGTGTTCCGCGCTTCGTCGGTCCAGCCGTTCCAGTTCTCGACGAAGCGATCCGGGTTAGTCTCATCGGGAGCCGAGATCACGGCCTCCGTGGTCGTGTCGGGTTCGGCGAGCTCCGCGGCCAGCGCACTGATCACCTCCGCCTGTCGAGCCGGCCAGGCGTGCGCTCCCTCCTGGCGACTCTCTCTCGTCGGCCATCCGTCACCGCCGATGGTCGTCTTCCAGTAGTTGGTGTTCGGTTCGTTGAGCGGATCGATGGACGCGAACTCGATACCCTGCGTGTCCTCGACGTGCTGGATGACCGTCTTGAGGTAGGTGGCGAACTTGTCGAGCGAGTCGGCGCGGATCTGGTCGGCCCAGGGGTCGGTGCCACCGCTGACGAAGCCACTCTCGGTCATGAAGTACGGCGGCGAGTTGCTGAACGCCTCCCAGGTATCGACCTGGTCTTTGATTGCGGCGACCCACGCCAGCTGTGCGGCATCGGCCGAGAGGTTGTAGTCACTGGCCTGCTCGCCCGTCCAGGCAGCACGGTAGCGCTCGCGATCGGCGTACGACGACGTGATCTCACCGTTCTCGTCCGTCAGCGGGGCATCCGGGTTCCACCATCCGGGGACTGCGCCGCCCGGACGGAGGTAGTCGGGAACATCTGTCGCATTGCCACCGCCGACGTTGTAGCGAGCGATGTTCAGGTTGAGGCCGCCGTCACCGAAGACCTTGTCGATGAGCTCGTCGCGCAGCTCCGCGGGGTACTCCCCTGTCGCGTTCGCCATCCAGACCAGGCTGGTGCCCCAGCCCTCGAACGGTCCACCGGCGTATGCCGGGTTGGGCGCCAGTACGACGTCGGGACTCGCAGCACTCGCGCTGAGCGCGGGCACGGTGATGACCCCTGCCAATGTCACGCCGGCAGCGGCGACCATCGCCGCTGCTCGACATGTCGAGGATTTCAACATCATCTTCCAATCTCGAATCTGCTCGGCCGATGCGACGAAAGCGTGAGGCCTGCGACCGGATGATGGAGATCTCCTGAAGCGTTCCATGACACGACCTTGTCTCTCGGAACCGATGGGGTGCGCACGGAAGGCATGCATCCGTGCACTCTTCGGATATGGCGGCCCGCGGATGCGGGGAACCCCCTGGGGGGTGACGCAACGCCATTGTTTACGTAAACTATTTGGGTTGAGCCAACCTATCGCAGCTTTCACAAGTGCGTCAATCGTCAACCTTGAATTTGAGTCTCATATTCAACTGCTACCCGGTTTGCCGCTTTCACCCTAAGTAGTCGCACTCGATCCTGCGTGATTCGAATAATTACGAACCGATCACGTTCACTTGACTTTGAGTCTCGAACTCATGAAAGTGATCCGAAGTGATTCCCGGAGAACCGGGACGCGAGTCGTCCGGACCCAGCCCGGACGACGCATTGCACAGCAAAGGAGCTCGGAATGAAGAAGAAGTACGCACTCGCCGCACTCGGTCTCGTCGGCGTCATGGCACTCGCCGGATGCGGCGGCGGGGGCGCCGGCGCCTCCACGGATGGCACCGGCGGCGAAGCAGGCACGGCAGACGACCTGCTGGTCGGAGTGTCCATGCCCACCCAGACGTCCGAACGGTGGATCGCCGACGGCAGCGCCGTGCAGGAGGGCCTGGAAGAGGCCGGCTACGAGGTCGATCTGCAGTTCGCCGGAGACGACATCCCCACGCAGGGACAGCAGATCGACCAGATGATCACCAAGGGCGCCGACCTCCTCATCATCGCCGCGATCGACGGCACCGCACTGTCGTCGCA
This sequence comes from Microbacterium sp. GW823-FHT02G05, assembly GCF_058797175.1. Classification (NCBI taxonomy): domain Bacteria; kingdom Bacillati; phylum Actinomycetota; class Actinomycetes; order Micrococcales; family Microbacteriaceae; genus Microbacterium; species Microbacterium sp. GW823-FHT02G05. Next base: position 819,020 of record NZ_JBXAJK010000001.1, on the reverse strand, counting down.
ACTCGACGCCGCCGCCGCCGCGAACATCCCCGTGATCTCCTACGATCGGCTCATCCGCGACAGCGAGAACGTCGACTTCTACGTGACCTTCGACAACTACAAGGTCGGCGTCCAGCAGGCCACCTCACTCCTCGTCGGCCTCGGAGTCCTCACCCAGGATGGTCGGGAGACCGGACAGAAGGGCCCGTACAACGTCGAGCTCTTCGCCGGGTCGCTGGACGACAACAACGCCCACTTCTTCTGGCAGGGCGCGATCGACACCCTGCAGCCCTACATCGACAAGGGCGTGCTCGCGGTTCCGTCCGGGCAGACCACGATCGAGCAGGCGGCGATCCTGCGCTGGCAGCAGGAGACCGCCCAGAAGCGCATGGAAGACCTCCTGACGTCGACCTACAGCAGCGGAACGAAGCTCGACGGCGTGCTCTCGCCGTATGACGGCCTGTCCCGCGGAATCATCACGGCGCTCCAGGGCACGGGAGGACGCGGCCCGAGCATCGCCGAGGGTCTTCCGATCGTCACCGGACAGGATGCCGAGATCGGCTCGGTGAGCCTCATCAACCAGGGCATCCAGTTCGCGTCGATCTTCAAGGACACCCGCAAGCTCGCAGAGCAGTCCGTCGTCGCAGCCGCCGCGATGATCGAGGGCGAGAAGCCGGAGGCGAACGACACCAAGACCTACGACAACGGTGTGAAGGTCGTTCCTTCCTTCCTGTTGCAGTCGGACATCGTCTACAAGGACAACATCGTCTCGCTGCTGATCGATTCGGGCTACTGGACGCAGGCCGAGGTGGACGCAGGCGTCGCCGAGTAGTCAGGCCACGGGGCGCGTCGCCACCACGGCGGCGCGCCCTTTCGATCGAAAGGATCCGGATCATGAAGATACCGGTACTGCGGATGCGGGGGATCGAGAAGAGCTTTCCCGGCGTCAAAGCACTGCAGGGCGTGAGCCTCGAGGTGCACCGGGGGGAGATCCACGCGATCTGCGGCGAGAACGGCGCAGGGAAGTCCACCCTCATGAAGGTGCTGTCCGGCGTCTACCCACACGGCAGCTACGAGGGTGAGATCGTCTACGAGGGAGCGGAGGCGAGGTTCGGATCCATCAGCGACTCCGAGCAGGTGGGGATCGTGATCATCCATCAGGAGCTCGCCCTTGTCCCGCACCTCAGCGTCGCGGAGAACATCTTCCTGGGCAACGAACGCCGCGGCATCGGCGGTCTCATCGACTGGGATCGCGCCAACTCCGAAGCAGCCCTGCTGCTCGCTCAGGTCGGCCTGGTCGAGAACCCCACAACACCTGTCGCGCAACTCGGCGTCGGCAAGCAGCAGCTGGTCGAGATCGCGAAGGCGCTCTCGAAGAACGTGCGCCTTCTCATCCTCGACGAGCCGACCGCGGCACTCAACGACACCGACTCGGCTCACCTGCTCGACCTGCTCCGGCGGCTGCGCGATGAGGGGATGACGTCGATCATCATCTCCCACAAGCTCAACGAGATCGACGCCATCGCGGACCGAACAACGATCATCCGTGATGGCCGCTCGATCGAGACTCTCGATATGAGCGATCCGGGCTCGACTCAGGAGAGGATCATTCGCGGCATGGTCGGACGAGACCTGGAGCACCGCTTTCCGGAACGAGTGCCGGATGTCGGTGACGAGGTGCTGCGGATCGAGGAATGGTCTGTGGAGCATCCGACCCAGCCGGGACGCATCATGGTCGACAACGCCTCGGTCACCGTGCGGTCCGGAGAGGTCGTCGGCATCGCCGGTCTCATGGGCGCTGGGCGCACAGAGCTCGCGATGAGCGTCTTCGGCCGCACCTACGGGCGCAATGCCCGTGGCCGCGTCCTGGTCCGCGGCAGGGAGGTCGACACTTCCACGACCGGCGCAGCGATCCGCGCGGGCATCGCCTACGCAACCGAGGATCGCAAGAAGTTCGGGCTGAACCTCATCGATGACATCCGCCACAACATCACGCTGGCCTCGCTGGATCGCATCAGCCCGGGCGGCTGGATCGACGCCAACCGCGAGCTCCAGATCGCGGAGGGCTACCGCGCGGAGATGAACATCAAGACTCCCGGCGTGCTGCAGGTGGTCGGCAACCTCTCCGGCGGCAACCAGCAGAAGGTCGTGCTCAGCAAATGGATCCAGACCGAGCCCGAGGTTCTGATTCTCGACGAGCCCACTCGGGGAATCGACGTGGGTGCGAAGTACGAGATCTACACGATCATCAACCGCCTCGTCGCCGCGGGGAAGGGTGTGCTCGTCATCTCCTCCGAGCTTCCCGAGCTGCTCGGCATCTGCGACCGGATCTACACGTTGGCGTTCGGCAGAGTCACCGGCGAAGTCACGGCGGCTGAAGCCACCCAGGAGAACTTGATGCAACTTATGACTGTTGAAAGGACGAACTCACGATGACCGACGTCACCAACCTGCTGAGTCTCGCCACCCGCAACCTGCGACAGAGCGGAATTCTCGTCGCCTTCGTCGCGATCGTCGCGTTCTTCGCGATCCTGAACCCGGCGTTCCTCTCGCCGGGGAACCTCACGAACATCGTGCTGCAGTACTCCTACATCCTGATCCTCGCGATCGGAATGGTCATCGTGATCATCGCGGGACACATCGACCTATCGGTCGGATCCGTCGTCGCCCTCACGGGTGCAACGGCGGCCGTCGTCGTGATCCGGATGCAGCAGCCGTGGTGGGTGGGGGTTCTCGCCGCGCTGATCGTCGGGCTCCTGGTCGGCGCCTGGCAGGGGTTCTGGGTGGCGTTCGTCGGCATCCCGGCATTTATCGTGACGCTGGCCGGCATGCTGCTCTTCCGCGGGCTGACCTTCCTCGTCCTCAGCAATGTCTCGCTCTCGCCCTTCGGCGGCACCTACTACTCAATAGCCAACGGCTTCTTCAACGGCCTTCTCGGCGGCTATGGCGTCGACGTGTTCACACTGGTGATCTTCGCTTTCGGAGTCGTCGGCTACGCCGTCTGGCAGGTACGGAGTCGCCGTTCCAAGATCGCGCATCAGCAGTCTGTGGAGGCGATGGGGTGGTTCGTCGCGAAGATCCTCGTGATCGCGGCGGTGGTGATGTGGTTCGGCTATCAGCTGTCCCGCAGCCGCGGACTTCCCTTCGTGCTGATCCTGCTGGCCGTCCTGATCATCGTCTATTCGGTGATCACGCAGAAGAGCGTCTTCGGACGCCACGTCTACGCGATCGGCGGCAACCTGCACGCGGCACTCCTGAGCGGCGTCAACGTGCGAAAGGTCAACTTCTGGATCTTCGTGAACATGGGACTGCTCGCCGGAGTGGCCGGCGTCGTCTTCTCGTCGCGCACCAACGGGGCCCAGCCGGGCGCTGGCAGCATGTTCGAGCTCGACGCCATCGCCGCATGCTTCATCGGCGGTGCTGCGGTGACCGGTGGCGTCGGACGGGTCGGCGGGGCGATCATCGGCGGCCTGATCATGGCTGTCATGAGCAACGGCATGCAGCTCATGGGCCTCGACCAGGCGACGCAGCAGGTCGTGAAGGGGCTCGTGCTGCTCATCGCCGTGGCTTTCGACGTGTGGAACAAGCGCCGGGCAGGCGTCGCACGCTGACCTCGGCGTCGATGATGTCTCGCGATAGGCTCCCGCTATGAGCAGATGGTCAAGCGGTTCCCAGTCAGGGTTGCGCGAAGCCAACACCGCGAAGATCGTCGACGCCGTCAAGCGCTTCGGCGGGCTCACCCAGGTCGAGCTCGCCGAAGCGACCAGCCTGTCCACCGCGACGGTCTCGGCCATCGTGAAGGAGCTCTCGCACTCCGGACTCGTGGAGACTCACCCCACGTCTCGCAGCGGGCGTCGCGCGCAGCTGGTGACGATCGCGAGACGCGCCGGACTCGTCGCCGCCGTGCACATCGGCAGCCGGAGCATGCGCGTGCGGATCGCCGATGTCGCGCAGGATGTGCTCGCGGATCGCGCGATGCCGCTGCCCGCGGACCACGCAGAGGACACCGTGTTGGATCGCATCGCCCTGCTGCTTCTCGAGATGCTCGGAATGATCGCTGCCGATGTGGACGAGCTGATCGGCGTGTGCATCGCCGTGCCCGCTCCGGTCGACCCCGAAAGCGGCTTTATCGCCTATCGGGGAGTCATGCGGCGCTGGGAGTCTCAGCCCATCGCGGACGTCCTCGGGCAGCGGCTGGGCTGCCCGGTGCTGGTCGAGAAGGAGGCCAATCTCGCGGCGATCGCAGAGGCGACGCTCGGAACGGCACGTGACGTCTCCGACAGTCTCTTCGTGCACGCGTCCTATACGACGAGCGCCGGGGTGATCCTCGGATCGAGCCTTTTCCGCGGTCGCACGGGAACCGCGGGCGAGATCGGCCATGTGCAGGTCGATGCCGGCGGCTCCATCTGCACGTGCGGGCAGCGCGGCTGCCTGGAGACCGTCGTCGGAGCGGAGGCTGTCACGTCGCCGCTGCGCGCCACCTACGGCCAGATCACGTTCAAAGATGTCATCGCCCGCGCCGCAGCGGGCGATCCCGGATGCGCGCGAGTGGTCGCCGATGCAGGCGCCGCTCTCGGACGAGTCGTCGCGGGGGTCTCGCAGACTCTCGATCCCGAGATCATCACTGTGGGCGGCGAGCTGGTCGAAGCCGGCCCCGTCTTCCTGCTCGCGTTCAGCGCGGCGCTTCGGGAACACGCACCCCGTGGGCGCGTTCCCCGTCGGGAGCCGATCCCGAGCTCGTTTGGCAAGGATGCCGTACTCGTCGGCGCGACGATCCACATCCTGCAGTCGACCGACCCCTCGCAACTGCTTGAGGAACGGCCATGACGCTCTCTGCCTCGCAGGCCGCACCGCTGCTCACGATGCGCGGAATCGTGAAGCACTTCGGTGCGGTCGAGGCGCTCACCGATGTCGACTTCACGGTCAACGCCCGCGAGGTCGTCGGCCTCGTAGGCGACAATGCCGCAGGGAAGTCCACGCTCGCGAAGATCATCGCAGGTGCGCTCATCCCCACGTCCGGAGAGATCCGGCTCAACGGCGAACAGGTCGACATCTCCTCCCCTGCCGAGGCCAATCGACTCGGGATCGCGACGGTCTTCCAGGATCTGGCGGTGTGCGAGAACCTCGACGTCACGGCGAACGTCTTCCTCGGACGCGAGCTGCGCACGCCCAACGGCATGCTCCGTGACGGCGACATGGAGAGCGCCACAAGAGACGCGCTCTCCTCCCTCGCCGCCCAGATCCCTTCCATCCGCACCCCGCTGAGCGCTCTCTCCGGAGGGCAGCGGCAGGCCGTGGCGATCGCTCGCACCCTCATCAGCAGCCCCCGCCTCGTGATTCTCGACGAGCCGACGGCGTCGCTCAGCGTCGCGCAGACCGCGGATGTCCTCACGTACATCGAGCAACTGCGCGAACTGGGCCTCGGCGTGGTCTTCATCAGTCACAACATCGCCGATGTCCAGGCGGTCTCCGACCGGGTCGAGGTGCTGCGTCACGGACGCAACAACGGCTCCTTCGTCGGCCCGGATGCCGCGTACTCCGATCTCATCGCCTCGATCGTCGGCACCTACCGGCGTTGAGCGGAAGGCGCGCACTCACGCGAGGGCCCGGAAGGACTGTTCCAGAACCGTGGCCAGTGCCACCAGGAAGCGCGCCGCCGCCGAGCGCGCGCGTCGCACCGAGCTGCTGCCTTCGCCGCCGGCGCGCTGATGGCAGCACCCTTAGATGCCGCCCATCGCGCTGAGAGCGTTCGTGCACTGATTCGACATGGCAGTCTTGAACGCATGTTCGTGAAGATCTGCGGCCTGCGTGAGCCTGCGACTCTGGATGCCGCGGTGCGGGCCGGAGCGGATGCTGTCGGCTTCGTGTTCGCGCCGGGCAGCCCGCGGACCGTGGTTGCTGCGACCGTCCGCGAGCTCGTGCAGTCGGTGCCGGATGGCCTTCAGACCGTCGGTGTCTTCCGTCGTCAGCCTCTCGACGAGGTGATCGCGACCGCGCGGGCCGCCGGCGTCGACACCGTGCAGCTGCACGGGGGCGAACCACTCGCCGACTTCGATCGCCTGCGCGCGGAGGGCTTCGGCACGATCCGCGCCCTCTCGATCGACGAGTACGTCCACGAGGCGCGGACCGCACCCGAGAGTCTCTTCGCGCACCGCCTGCTCATCGATGCTCCGATCCCCGGTGCCGGCGAGCCTTTCGATTCCACCGCCCTGCGCACGCACCCCCCTCAGAGTGACTGGCTGCTCGCCGGCGGATTGACGCCCGACAACGTCGCCGACCTCATTCGCGCGACCTCGCCCGCAGGAGTCGACGTCTCGAGCGGCGTCGAGAGCACGCGCGGGCAGAAGGATGTGTCCCTGATCCGGGCCTTCCTCGCCGCCGCGCGCGGCGCAAACACGCCGAAGCTGTGACGATCAGGGCGCGGCGGTCACGAGTGCACCGACCGAGACCCGTTCGCCCGTGAAGAAGGGTGTCTCCTCGCGGACGTGTCGGCGCGCGTCGGTGTAGCGGAACGTCCGCATCAGATCGACGAGTCGGTGCAGGTCGTCCGCTTCGAGGGCGAGAAGCCACTCATAGTCTCCGAGCCCGAACGAGGCCACGGTGTTCGAGAGGACATCGGGATAGTCACGCGAGGCGGCGCCGTGATCGATCAGCATCTGTCGACGCTCCGACTCCGGGAGCAGGTACCACTCGGTCGAACGCACGAAGGGATAGACCGTCACGTAGCGGGCCGGCTCCAGGCCGCGCAGGTACGCGGGGATGTGCGTCGCAGAGAACTCCGCGGGTCGGTGGAGCCCCGCGGCACTCCACACGGGAGCACTCGCCCGGCCGAAGGCTGTGTGACGCAACTGCTCGTAGGCGTCCTGAAGAGCGGCGATCGTGGGCGCATGCCACCAGATCATCCAGTCCGCGTCGGCGCGCATCCCCGAGAGGCGGTAGAGCCCGCGGATGCGCACACCGCGCCGGCGCAGGTCTTCGAGCAGCGCTTCGACCTCGTCGATCGCGGTGAGTCGACTGACGGTGAGCCGCTCCGGACCGTGGGCGAAGACGGACCACATCGTGTACTCGATGCGATCGTTCAGGTGCTGGTCGTCGGAGAACTCTTCTGCGGGGCTTGGTGGAGCGACGTGCGCAGACTTCATGTTCGGCCTCATTCACACGGGGTCACGCCGGCGCATGTCAGCACGGCGCGAACACTAACGATTGATTTGTACACCAATCGTTAGTGTACTCGTTAATCCAGCTGTGTCCGCTCCGCCGGATGCTGCGGCCAGCTCAGGGCAGCGTCATCCCCTCCAGCGTCGCGGTGAACTGCACACCCGCCGTCCCCCGATAGTTCAGATGGGTGGATGCTGCGATCACGTTCTTACCCGGAACGAGCGCGGACGACGGGATCGCGATAACGAGCGGAGAACTCGCCGCCGCGGCGGCGTTCGGGGCGGCGGTCGCGTACGTCCCTGCGGACACTGCCGTCGTCGGCATCCGGAGCCTGCCAACCTCCACGCCGTTGACTGTCACGACGACACCGTCGTCCGCGCGCGCGGTGAGCACGAGCGCCGAGAGCTTGCTCGGGTCGGCGACATCGAAGCTCGTTCGGAAGATCATGCTGATCGGCCGGTTGGATGTCGGGGGCGGAACATCGACGACAGTCGTGATCCCGGAGCCGAAGCCGAGAGGCGCAGCGCCCTGACTCCACGTCGAGTCGTCGAAGCCAACACCCGTCCACCCTGCGGGCCACGCCCCTGGGGCGTAGCGGTAGCGCCAGCTGTTCGCGGCCGCGACAAGCGTCGTCGGCACCGGTTCACCGCCCGGAGGAGTCGTTACCGTCACGACCGTCGGCGCGGAGCGCTGCCCGTCGACGCCGATCGCGGTGACCGCGTACTCCAGCGCGGTGTTCGGCGGAGCCGCCGCATCCGTCACCGACCCCGTCTCCCCGCTGCCCGGGAGCGCCGTCATTCCGACGCGCGTCACCTCCACGCCGGAGATCGGGCTCCCTGCCGCGGCGGCCCAGGCGATGTCGACGCTCGTCGCCGACGTCGCCGTGGCAGTCGCGGTCGGCGCTGCGGGCGGATCAACGACGACCACCGGCGGTGTGGTGACGGTCGCCACGGTCGGGGCGGACCGCTGCCCGTCGACGCCGATCGCGGTCACGGTGTACTCGAGCGCCGTGTTCGGCGGTGCCGCCGTATCCGTTACGGTTCCGGTTGCCCCCGCCCCCGTCAGCGTCGTCATGCCCGCGCGGGCCACCTCGACACTCGCGACGGGCGCTCCGGCCCCTGCCGACCAGGCGACCTCGACACTCGTCGGCGACGTCGCAGTGGCGGAGACGATAGGTGCCCCCGGCGGATCACCCGGCTCGGCGACGGTCGTGCGGCGGGCGGTCATGGAGAGATCGAAGGTGCTGTTCGCCGTCGCCCGATAGTTCACGTGCGCCGACGCGGCGATCACATTCGCCCCGTCCTGCAGGAGCCCCTCCGGCACGGTGAACACAGCGGGATCCGAGGTGGCGAGATTCGTCGACCTCGTGGCATCCGCGTAGGTCGAGCTGTTCGGATTCGTGGACTGCAGATGAGAGGTGCCGATCAGGGTGCCGTTCACCCAGACCGCGACGCCGTCATCGGCGCGAGTCGTGACGGTGACATCCGACAGCTCATCCACGTCGGCGATCGTCACCGTGTTTCGGAAGATCATCGCTCTCGCCCGGTTCGACGTCGGAGGCGCGAGGTCGAGCACGGTGGCGACGCCGGTTCCCCATCCCAGCGGCGCCGCCCCCGTGCCCCACGATGCGTCGGAGTAGCCCGGCATGTTCCAGCCGATCGGCCAGGTCTGCGTGGAGTTGCGCCACTTCCACGTCGATCCACCGGGCAGCAGAACCTCCGTCTTCGCACCAGAGAGGTCGATCGGGAGGGTGAAGCGACTGCTGTCGTCGGTCTCGTACTGCCGCAGCGTGGGTGAGTAGGTGTACGCGTCGACGGTTCCCGCAGTCGGATTGAACGTGTAGTACCGCAGCCATCCATTGCCGCCGTTCGCTCGGCTCTGGTAGTCCGAGAGGATCTGGTGCACGGGCTCCCCGCAGGAGTTCGCGTCCGTACGACGCGCCTCACCGATGTCGCCATCGTGCCAGTGCCCGTTGACGACCATGAAGATGGAGCAGTTGCGCGAGACGAACTCATTCCAGAGCGTCACGGCCGAGATGGGCGTGACATCCGTACGAATCACATGCGACGAGCGCACGCCGGCGGTGTTGATGAATCCATGCGTCGCGAGGATCACTTTGCGGTCCAGGTGCGCATCGAGCACCTTCTGCGCCCAGGTCAGCGTGTACGCCGGCGACTCGAACTCGAGGTTCAGGATGAGCAGCTTGGTCGAGCCCACCGTGAGCAGAGCGAAGTTGTCCTTGTTCTTCCGGTCGATGCCATCGGGCCCGTACAGGTTCTGCCCGAGGTACCCGCCGTAGGACACGGTCGCGCTGTTCCAAGATGCGTTCGCATACCGCGATGGCGGGAAGTAGGTGTCGTAGGTGCTCGACTCTCCGGTCGTGATGTTGAGATCGTGGTTGCCGGGCAGGACCGAGTTCGGGACGCCGGCATCGTCGAGCGTCTTCATGTATCGGCTCGCGCGTTCCCAGTGGTTGACGTTCGGCCAGGATTCGACGAGATCGCCCACCTGGATCACGAACTTCGTGCCGAGCTGCTGTCGGGAATCCACGATCCACTGGGTCTGCGCGCCCATCGTCTGCTCATACGTCGCCGTCGCGGTGTACCCCTGCGTATCGGGCAGCACCACGATCGTGAACGTGTCCTCTGCCGCCTGTGCGGCGGGCACGGCGAGCGTGGAACCCAGAACTGCCGCCACTCCGAGCAGCGCGATCGCTGCTGTTCGGGCGCGATGAATCATCCCCATGAGCCACCAACCCCAATGCCGATGATCCCCAGTGAACATCAGCTGGCTCAGTCCTACACCCGCAGCGGCGCAGATACAAGAGCAACAAACGCATAGGCCCCTGGGGTACGCTCAGACCAGTGCATTCGCACATCTTTACTGACGGGGTAAGCATGCCGTATCGCGACCGCAACACAGTCGAATCCTGGATTTCCGAATACCTCGCATCCCGCCCCTCCGAGGCACTGCAGGTCGCCGTCCTCGACAAGAACTTCGAGTCGGGTCCCAACTCCGGTCTGGTCGTCGTCGAGCTGCGCACGGCGTCGACGATCACCTACGCGCACCCCGTGATCGCTGAGGGGCTCCCCCGCTGGATCGTGACCTTCGAGCCTCGCAGCGAGGCACTCGACCTCGATTCGGTCGCACTCGAGCAGCTGTCTGCCGATATCGGCGCGCTGAGCGGCCTGTGCATCTTCCTGCAGATGAAGACGGATGCTGCGCTGCTGGCGCACGACAGCGCCCAGGCTCAGACCGAGCCCGACCCCATCACAAGCTGACCTCCCCGGTTCAGGCTGCGGCGACCAGCATTCCCGTCACGGCGGTCACGCTCGCGACGAGGCCGGCGGCCGTGGCGATGGGCATGAGCACCCGCGCGAGGTGGCGGTCGTTCTCGCGCGCCTGCTCCGGCTCCCATTCGGCGACTGCCCGCTGCGCCTCTTTGAGGTCGGCGTAGCGCCCGATTGGCGTCGAGGTGGCGTCGAATCCGATGAAGTGCCCGTCCGCCGTGCCGTCGACGGAGCCGACGTACTCTCCGGCGCGCGAGGCGACGTAGAAGTCTGTATCCACCTTGCTCCAGGTGATCGCGTCCGGATTGACCCGGGTGACGACGTCTTCGATGATGCTCATGCGGCACGCCCCAGTTCGCTGATGCGCGGAATGCTCTGCGCTTGCGTCTCGATCGGAGCATCGCAGAGGTCGATGATGACGCCGGCGGATGAGTTGGCCGCCTGCGCGAGCTGCTGCAGATAGGCCATGTCCAACTTCGTCGCCGCCTCGGCGCTCAGCTCGAACCTGAGCGGGATGGAGCTCTGGAGCCAGATGCCCGATCGCTGCACTTCGCCATCGACCACTCGATCCCACGACAGGGAGAAGCTCTCCGAGCGGCGGAGCTTCGTCGTGATGAGCGTCTTGACGTGTGCCAGCGTCCGGTCCGGCATCTCCACCGGTTCGATCGCGTTGCCGTAGTAGAGCTTGCCCATGACGCCTCCTTGGGTTCGTTGTGTTCAAAAACTTACTCACCAGAAAACTAGTTTGTCAAACTACTTATCTGTCACACTTGCTACCTTGCTATGATGGGCGTCGGGAAGAGGCAGCAATGGCAGAGATGATCGACTCAGTGACGCAGGTGCTCGACGCACTGCATCGCTACCGCATGGCCGAGAACGCCATGAACGACCGCGCACGCGCTGCATCAGGCATGAGCGAGAACGAGATGCGCATCGTTCGCTATCTCCTCACGCAGGCCGAAGAGAAGCACGCGGTCACGCCCACAGATCTGTCGAAGCACCTAGGAGTCACCTCCGCCTCGATGACCGCACTGCTGGACCGCCTCGAGCGCGCCGGCGCCATCGAGCGCGTGCGCCACCCCTCCGATCGCCGCAGCCTCCTCATCACGGCGACCGACCACGCGGAGCAGACCGTCGGCGCGCCCGTCGTCGCCTTCCAGAACGAGACCCAGCGCATCGCTGACGACCTTGCCCCCGACGAGCATGCCGTCGTGGTGGCGTTCCTCGAGAAGCTCACCGACGCCGCAGATCACGCCAGCCGAGTCGCCGTCCACTGACACGGCCCCGCCCACTCTCCCCGGTACCGTAGAAGGTATGAGTGAGCACATCCGCATCGGCATCGCCGGCTATGGAAATCTGGGCCGCGGCGTCGAAGCGGCGATCGGCAAGAATCCCGACATGACTCTCGTGGGTGTCTTCACCCGCCGCGATCCGGCGCAGGTCACCACGCTCGGCGACGATACGGTCGTGCGCACGATGACCGATCTTCCGTCGTTCAAGAATGAGATCGACGTGCTCATCCTGTGCGGCGGCTCCAAGGACGACCTCCCTGTGCAGGGTCCCGAGCTCGCGACACTGTTCACCACGGTCGACAGCTTCGACACGCATGCGCGCGTCCCCGAGTACTTCGCTGCGATGGATGCTCCGGCCACGGCCGCCGGCACCACGGCGATGATCTCCGTCGGTTGGGACCCGGGCCTCTTCTCGATCAACCGCCTGTACAGCGAGGCGCTTCTGCCTGACGGTGACACTTACACCTTCTGGGGCCGGGGGCTCAGCCAAGGACACTCAGACGCGGTCCGTCGCGTGGCCGGCGTCGCCGGAGCCGCCCAGTACACCCTGCCGTCGGACACCGCGATCGATGCAGTGCGCAGTGGCACACGACCCACGCTCACGACGAGCCAGAAGCACACCCGCGAGTGCTTCGTGGTGCTGGAGGACGGAGCGGATGCTGCCGCTGTCGAGCATGCCATCGTCACGATGCCGCACTACTTCGACGAGTACGACACGACCGTGCATTTCATCAGCGCGGCGGAACTCGCACGGGATCACTCCGCGATGCCGCACGGTGGCTTCGTGATCCGCAGCGGCAACACGAGCACCGAGGCGTCGCAGACGATCGAGTACCGTCTCGCGCTCGACAGCAACCCCGAGTTCACGGCGAGCGTGCTCGTGACCTACGCCCGCGCGGCGCACCGGCTCAATCAGCAGGGCCGCACGGGTGCCGTCACGGTGCTCGACGTCGCTCCCGCACTGCTGTCGCCGAAATCGCCCGCAGATCTGCGGGCTGAGCTCCTCTAGTTCACCGCGGCGGCGTCGCGGTAGATCCGACGCACCGCGAACGGCGCGATCACGCCGTGCAACACGATGCTGCCGACGACGACGAGAACGGTCGCGCTGAGCACGATGTCATCCGGACCTTCGGGGAGCGCGTTGTACGCGAGCAGACCGAACACGATCGATGCCGTGCCACGCGGGCCGAGTGCACCGATCGTGAGCCGCTCCTGACGCGCCACGGAACTGCCCATGAGTGACAGGTAGACGGGCCCGATGCGCAGCACCGTCAGCGCCAGGATCGCGAGCAGCACAATGCGCCAGTCGACGCCTGTCGTGAAGACGAGCACGGCAGCACCGCCGACCACGAACCAGACGAAGTACGCAGTGAGGGTGCCGACCTCGTCGATGAGAAGCAGCTCGGAGCGATCGATCTCACGCTCCGGCAGCTTCCGCGTGCGCGCGAAACGATAGGCGATGCCGGCGACGAACGCGGCGACGAAGCCATTCGCCCCGAGGACGGGAAGGGTGGCGATGCCGTACGCGACCAGGGGCACGAGCAGCATGATGTAGCGCACACCCACCGCGTTGGCGAGCTCCCGTCTACGGACGAACGCGACGAGAAGACCGATGCCCGCGCCCAGCACGATTCCGACGATCAGCGCGTTCACGGTCGCCGGGACGGCGTTGAAGAAGGCGACGACGAACTCTTCCGCAGGACCTTCGAGCTGAGTTGCCTGCTCGTCGGTGACCTCGATCGTGTCGGAGGTGATCGGTCCGAGCGCGAACACGAAGACGGCGGCGGCGAGCGCCATGCTGAACAGGGGCGAGATCAGACCGTCGTTGTATCCGCTCTCGACGTTGAGGATCTGGCGGGTGCGCTCCGGAAGGTGTCGTCCCCGCAGCAGTTGCGCGGCCGACGAGAAATCGGTCGGCATGAGCACGCAGGCCAGCACGAGTGCCACGAGGATGCCCGCGCCGGGAGCGAGGAAGAATCCAGATGCGACAGCGAGGACAAGAGACAGGGGCAAACCGATCAGCACCAGACGCGAGATCACCCGGCCTTCCCCGCCGAACAGGCCGCCCTTCACCTCCGTGGCATCCACGAACAGAAGCACAGCGAGGATGATCTCAACGATCTTCTCCGCCAAGTGCGAGTCGATCGTCACACCGAACGCGTCCACGTCCCAGATGACCGAGAGTGCGCCGAGCAGCATGAGACCGGCCGGTCCCGCGACGCCCCACCGCTCGAATCGGTGCGCGACGAGCGACCACAGGATGATCGCGGCGAGCCCGAACAAGACGATTGATGGCATCGGCGTCGGCTCCTTCGCTGGGTCGTCTGCGCGGAAGCCCGCGACGAAAGACTACAACCCGATGCTCGGGCACCCCGTCATTCGCAAGCCGAGGGGCTCATGGCCGACTACAGCCAGCCTCGTCTCTTGAACACCAGGTAGAGACCACCGGCCATGGCGAGCATCAACCCCACAGCCATCGGGTACCCGAACAACCACTCCAGCTCCGGCATCTCGGTGAAGTTCATGCCGTAGATGCCGGCGACGACCGTCGGAGCGAAGAGGATCGCTGCCCAGGAGGAGATCTTCTTGACTTCCTCGTTCTGATGGACGCTCAGCTCGGTCATCCGACGCATCTCTTCGTTCTGTCGGCGCGCGACGATCGTCGACTCCACCGTCAGAGCGTTGTCTAGGATGCTGCGGAACGACGCCGAACGCTCACTCACCCGCAGCACGTGATCGAGCACATCGCGCAGGTGGCGCTGCAGTTCCACATCCACGGCGTATTTCTCGGAGCCGCGCAGCAGCGCTTCCAGCATGGCCGCGAGCGGCTGCGTCGCCCGCTGGAAGTCGATGACCTCACGGGCGAGTTCGTAGATGCGCTGCGTCACATCCGCTTCTTCGACGAAGAGCTGCCCTTCGATCTCGTCGATGTCGTTCTCGAGTCCCGCGAGCACCGGCATGTACTCGTCCACGACCTCATCGAGGATCGCGTACAGGATCGCTTCGGGCCCGCGGGCGAGCATGGCCGGATCGGCTTCCAGGCGCCGGCGCACGGCACCCAGGTCCGGCGACTCGGCGTGGCGGATCGTGACCACGAAGTTGGGGCCAACGAACACGTGCAGTTCGCCGAACTCGACCTCCTCGAGCGGATCGAGATAGCGCGCGGGACGCAGCACCACGAACAGCGTGTCTCCGTAGCGCTCCAGCTTCGCGCGCTGGTGCCCGGCGAGAGCGTCATCGACCGCAAGCTCGTGCAGACCGAACTCCTGCGCCACCGAGCGGATCTCCGTCTCGCTCGGGCGGTACAGGCCGATCCACCCTACGCCGCCGCGATGACGCATGAGCTCATACGTCTCATCGAGCGTCGCCGGATTCGACGTGCGCACACCGTCGACATAGATCCCGTTGTCGATGATCGCCATGCTGCCCCTCTCGGTCAGTCCGCGGAGGCGGCTCAGCCTTCTTCTTCTTCGCCCTCCACCGGCGCGGGCTCTTCCGCGGGCGGCGCGATCGGACACACCGCGAGAGCCGTGATCTGCTCGTGGTACTGCTCTGCCGTGAACGGCAGGCCGAACTCGGGGGCGGTCTGCCCCGCGGCGGCCGGCGCCTTGGAGGCGATCGCCGCAAGTTCCCAGGCGAGCGCAGAGATGAGGCCCCTGCCCGCCGTGGAGTTGTTCAGCACGACAGCGACCGTGAACCCGGTGGTCGGGTCGGAGTAGGCGGCCGTGAGGTAACCGGGTGCCCAGCCGTGCTGACCGATCATCGATCCGACCATGAAGGCGCCCCCGGTGGCCTGCAGCCAGGACGGTGCGTCTGCGTACGCAGGCATGGCCTCGGCGTAGCGCTGGGGCTTCTCGCGGATACGCAGCGCCTGGACGGCTTCTGCCTGCGCGTAGCGCCCGAGGTCGGTGATCGTCGACACGACGCCCGCGTTGGAGAATCCTGCGCTCGCAGAGCTCTTCGTGATGTCGACGGGTGCGGCGCAGTTCATGCCGCCCTCTTCAGCGGGCACCAGGAAGTGCCCGTTCAGCGGCGCGTCGCCCGGTGCGCCCGGCGCCGAGCCGGGAAGCAGCGTGTGGTCGAGGTCGAGCGGCGCGGCCACGTACTCCTCGATCAGTTCTTCCATCTTCTTGCCGGACGCGCGCTCCATCGCGAGACCCAGCAGAAGGTAGCCGGCGTCCGAATCCTGGTACTGGAGGCCGGGAGCAAGACGTGAACGCTCAAGGCCGAAGCTGGCGAGTTCCTTGGGGTTCCAGTTGCGGTTCGGGGTGTTGATCATCGAGCCGCCCACGACCGCGGCGGATGAACCGATTCCACCTGTGCCGTTGCAGAGGTGGATGAGCGACACGGCAGACAGGTCGGCGACGCCCGAGACGTACTTCGTGACCGGATCGTCGAGCTCCAGGATGTCGCGGTCGGCGAGCGCGTAGAGCACGTCGCAGGTCATGAGGCGGGTGACGTCGCCCACGCGGAAGGACATCTCGGCATCGACGGCGTCCGCACCATCGACCGTCTGCGTACCGAGGCCGGTGACCCAGGTGCCGCTCCAGGGCGCCCAGACGCCGACGATGGCACCCGAGGCACCCGCTGCCGCCATCGCGTGGGTGACGGCGTCGTTGAGCTGCGCCTGCGTCTCCTGCGGCAGTGCGCCGTCGACCTGCGCGGGACCGGCGTACGAAATCGAGCCTGAAGACCCGGCACACCCGGTCAGCACAAGCGCAAGTGCGGCGACTCCGACGACCGCTGCGCGCATGCGCTGCTTTGCTGTGACCTGCATCAAACCCCCTGAGCTCCCCCTTGAGTCTAGGTTGCCTGCGCGCGCGATCCTATCCACCCAGAGGATGATCCTGGATCGGGGCGTAGAGTGGGCCGGGTGTCCACGCCTTTCTCTCCTGAGGTCATCGCCGCCGTTCTGCATCACATGAACGACGACCACCGCGACGACAATCTGCTCATCGGCCGCGCCTTCGGCGGCTCTGACGTCACGGCCGCGACGATGGTCGCCTTCGACGGAGATGCGGGCCTGTGGGAGATTCGCCGGGCCGACGCGGGTGCTGCACCCCAGGAGCTGCGCGTACCGTGGCCCGGTGGCGCCATCACCGAGCGCCCCGAGGTGCGCCGCGAGATCGTCGCCCTGTACGACGCCGCCTGCGTGACCTTGGGCATCACACCGCGTCCGCACTGACACGTCATGAAATCTTCGGCTTCGCTGAAGGTAAGGTCACCCTTACACTAGGAGCATGACCGAGATCATCTCCTTCTCGACGGCGCTCCGTGAGCGTTCGTCCGGCTCGCACTCCCGAAGCGAGCACGCCGGCTTCATGGCCGACCTCCTCAAGGGCGAGGGGTCACGCGAAGACTACGTCAACCTCGTCGCACAGCACTACTTCATCTACGAAGCCCTCGAGGCCGCCGGTGAGCTGATGCGCAACGACGCCGTGGCATCCACCTTCCTCTCCGACAAGCTGACGCGCCTTCCCGCGCTCGAAGCCGACCTCGAGTTCCTGATCGGTGCCGACTGGCGCGAGAAGATCACCCCGCTGTCGACCACGCAGCGCTACGTCGACCGCATTCGCAAGGTCGGCGCGACGTGGGCAGGTGGCTTCGTGGCACACCACTACACCCGCTACCTCGGTGACCTCTCCGGCGGCATCTTCATCGGCCGCGTCATGGCACGTCGATTCGGCTTCGAGACGAACGGCATCGGCTTCTACCTGTTCGACGCGATCGCCGACCCGAACGAGTTCAAGAACGTCTACCGCGAACAGCTCGACGCCGCCCCCTGGGACGACACCGAACGCGAGCGCGTCATCGAGGAGGTCATCCTCGCGTACCGGTTCAACACCGAGCTCTTCGAAGAGCTCGACCGTGAACGCCGGGCCGCCTGAGCGGAAGCACTCGCACGAAGCATCCGTCTTGTACGGAGGCTTCGCTGTTTCCGGATGCCGCAGTTCAGCCCTGTTTCGCCGGGATCTCCGCACCGGCCGCGGCGTTGCGCGCCTCCCACGCGGCCTTCATGAAGCGCGTCACGTCCGGGTCCACACGGATGTCGCTGGGCCGCAGCGGGCGCGACAGGTGCAGGCCGTCGAGTGAGGTGAGTCGGCTCAGGGCGACGTAGGTCTGCCCGGGTGCGAAGGCGCCCGAGCCGAGATCGATCACCGCCCGGTCGTAGGTCTTGCCCTGTGACTTGTGGATGGTGACCGCCCATGCCAGGCGCAGCGGGAACTGGGTGAACTCCGCGACGACATCGCGGGTGAGTGTCTTGGTGCCGGGATTGTAGGCGTAGCGGAACCGTTCCCAGACGGCGGGCTCGACGTCGACGCTCTCGCCGTCGATCTCGACCCGCACGCTGTCGCCGAGGATGCGCTGCACGGTGCCGATCGTGCCATTCACCCACCGCGGCGGGTCCCCCTGCTGAGAGACGTCATTGCGCAGGAACATGACCTGCGCACCGACCTTGAGCTTGAGCTCGGAATCCGCGGGGAACGCGGACTCGCCGCGCCCGAAGTCGCCGTTCACCTCTGCCTTCGCCGTCTGCTCGCGGCCGGCGAGGGCGGCGAGATGACGTCGATTGATGCTGTTGACGATGTCATTGCGCGTGGCGAGAGTGATCACGGGCGTCTCACCTGGCGCGGGCTCGGGTGCGGGGCGTGCGCCGGCCGTGTTGAGCTTCTCCGCGATGTCGGCGGTCACCCTGCCGTAGCGCACCGCGTTCAGCATGGCTTTGAAGCCGTCATCCGACTGGCGGTGGATCTGCACGAGCTCTCGCACATGCAGGTGCGCACCGTGTCGTCCGAGGTCGAGCAGGCCGGATTCGGCATTCTCGACCGACCCCGCCCACACCTTCGCGTCGAAGAACCAGAAGGATCGGTAGTGATCTTCGATGTAGCGGGCCTCGTCGCCGCGCGGGGGAACCGGAGCCAGCTGATACGGGTCGCCGAACATCACGACCTGCACACCGCCGAAGGGCTCGGATCGCCGCCCTCGAGCCTGGCGCAGTGCCCGATCCATGCCGTCCATGAGGTCGGCATTGACCATCGACACCTCGTCGATCACCAGCGTGTCGATCGCGTTCAGGATGCGGCGCGTCGCATCCGACTGATCGATCTGCGTATCGGCGATCAGCCCGATCGGAAGCTTGAAGAGGGAGTGGATCGTCTGCCCTTCGACATTCAGCGCGGCGACGCCCGTCGGTGCGCACACGGCGATCTGCTTGCTCGTGTTCCACGCGAAGTGCTGCAGAAGCGTCGACTTTCCGGTGCCGGCGCGTCCTGTCACGAAGACGTGCTCCCTGGTGTCCTCAATGAGACGGAACAGTTCCTGCTGCTCCTCGGACAGGGTGGGGATGCTCAACGCGCTCTCGAACTCTCGGCTCTGCACGCGCTTCGGGTGCGAAGCGCCCCTCCATGGTACGGCGGACAGCACGGTCGCGACCCGGCCCATCTCCTCCCCGAGGGCACTCGGGAGAGACCCAGCACGCTCTGCCTAGACTTGAGCGCATGGCGCAGACGCAGGGGGTGGCGGATCCATCGGCGACCCCGCCGACCCGGTCCGGCAGAGCGCGCCGCGCAGCATCCGCCCGTCGCCCCGCGAACCTGACCAACGACCTGACCCTCCTGCTGGTGGTCGGCCTCCTGCTCGTCGCCGCGATCGGCGCTGGGGGTGCCGCGCTGTACCGCGAGTTCTACAGCCCCGCCGCATTCGTCCAGCGCTACCTCTCCCTCCTGGAAGAAGGTCGGGCCGCCGACGCGCTGCAGCTGCCGGGCGTGGCGATCAGTCACACCGACCTTGCCGCCACCGACATCCTCGGCACCGCCTCGGATGTGCTGCTGCGCCGCGACGCGCTGAATACGCTGAGCGACGTCGAGATCGTCGACCAGCGCAGGGAGGGCGAGGAGTTCCTTATCACCGCCACGTACAGCGCCGGCTCCCACTCAGGAACCACGACTTTCCGCGTGCAGCAGCAGGGCTGGATCGGCGTTGCCCCCTCGTGGGCCTTCGCGCAGAGCCCACTGTCCGTGATAGAGCTGACGCTCCGTGGCGCCGAGGAGTTCAGCGTCAACGGCTTCACGCTCGATCGCCGTCAGGTCGCCGCAGGGGGCCTCGAGGCGCCGCCGCTCGAGCCTCTGCCACTGCTCGTCTTCTCGCCGGGCATGTACACCGTCGCGGTCGACACGATGATCTCGACCGCCGATCCGGTGGGAGTGCTGGCGGATGCTCCGCTCGTGACTGTTCCACTGAGTGTGCAGACCGAACCCACCGATGCGTTCACCGAGACCGTGTCCACCCGCGTGAGCGAGTTCTTGACCGCGTGCGCGCAGCAGCAAGTGCTGCAGCCCACTGCCTGCCCGTTCGGCCTGCAGGTGCAGAACCGCGTCACGAGCGCCCCCGTCTGGTCGATCATCGAGATGCCCACCATCAGCGTCGTCCCCGATGGCGCGAACTGGAAGATCCTGCCGGCATCGGCCGTCGCCCACATCGACGTCGAGGTGAAGTCCCTTTTCGACGGCGAGGTCACCGAACTCTCCGAGGACGTGCCGTTCCGGGTGGACGGCACGATCACGATCCTGCCCGATGGCTCCGCGTCAATCCGGATCGGCGCGCCCGCGGAGTAGCTCGCAGGTCTGCGGGGCCCCTAAGCCGCTGACGCTCAGCGGTTGCCGCGCGCGGCCTGCTCCCGCTCCGCGCGTCGGCGGTCACGCTCAGCGAGAGCGGCGAGCTGCTCGTTGTACTCGTTGAGCTCCGCATCACCGGTCCGATCCGCGTGGCGGTCGGAACGGCGTCCCTCACGCGTGTCGCTGCGGCTCCACTGCACGGCCACGGTCACCGCGACGATCAGCGTCGGGATCTCACCGATCGACCAGGCGATGCCGCCGCCGATGTACTGGTCCTCCATCGGCGTCGGACCCCAGGTACGCCCCATCGACCCGAACCACTCGGCCACGATCAGGCCCTCCTGCATCATGATCGCCATCCCGAAGAAGGCGTGCATGGCCATGACGGCGATGAGGGTGATGAGCCGGCCCGGGTACGGCAGACGCTTCGGAACCGGGTCCGTGCCGATGAGCGACAGCACGAACAGGTAGCCCGAGATCAGGAAGTGGATGATCATCCACTCGTGCCCGAGGTGCTCCTTCATCGTCCACCGCACGATGTCGGTGAAGTAGAACGCCCACAGCGACAGCACGAAGATCGCCGCCGCGACGAAGGGGTTGGTGATGATGCGCGAGTACGGCGAGTGTACCGCCCACATGATCCACTCTCGGCCACCGCGGGTGCCGTCGTCGCGCTTCTCGATGGCCCGCAATGCAAGGGTGACCGGGGCGCCCATCACGAGCAGCAGAGGGATCGCCATCGACAGCATCATGTGCCCGAGCATGTGCACGCTGAACAGGTACTCCTGGTATGCGTTGATGGGCCCACCGGTGACCCAGACGAGCAGCAGAAGCCCGAGGATCCAGAAGATCGTGCGATGCACCGGCCAGGCGTCACCGCGGCGGCGCAGACGCAGCGCACCGGCGATGTACAGGACCGCACCGAAGCCGGCCGCGACCACCCACAGGATGTCGACGTCCCACTGGGTGACCCAGCGGTCGATCGTGAACTCGGGCGGCAGCGGCGAACGCGTCAGGATCTCGGCCGGCGTGCGCACAGCCGGCGGCTCCTCACCGATCGGCGGGGGCGTGCGCGCCAGAGCCGCAGCGGCCCCCGAGGCGAGACCCATGAGGGCGAGCTCGCCCAGCACCAGCATCCAGAACCAGCGGCTGGCTCCGCTCTTGGCGTCATCGATCCGCGGGATCAGTCGCGCGCGGTACCAGACACCGAAGGCGCCCAGGAGACCGAGGAGCACGGTCTTCGCCAGGAGGATCGCCCCATAGGGCGTGAACAGCCCGTCCCAGGTGCCGATCGCGACGAGCGAGCGCACGATGCCCGAGACGCCCACGACGATGAAGGCGGCGAGAGCCAGCGACGAGTAGCGACGCAGGACGCTGTTGAGGGGCGTCGCCGGGGCTTCCTTCGCCTTCGCGTCACGGCGACGCGCGCTGCGCAGAATGATCAGCAGGGCCAGGCCGCCCACCCAGACCGCGGCTCCGACCGTGTGCAGCAGGATCGAGTTCACTGCCGTCGTGTGGCCCTCGAGATCACCGGAGTGCCCCTGAAGCGCCATGGGAAGCAGAGAGGCGACCGCGATGACGGCGGTGAACAGTCCTGCCGTCCACGAGCGCGAAGCGAAGGCCATGATCGTGACGACAGCGCCGATGAGGACGGTGATGATCCACGACTGACCCAGCGGCAGCTCGAAGAGGAAGCGCCCCAGCTGCGCACCGAACTCCGTCGACAGACTCAGCTGCGGGTTGAACGAGATGAGGAAGGTGAAGAACGCCGCCACTGCGGACGTCACTGTGAACAGGGCCGCGCCGATAGAGGCGGTGTCGAACGCGATGGCGAAGCTGCGCTCGTCACTGCGCAACGCGAACAGAGCCAAGACGAGCGAGCCGATCATGACGGCGGCCGACAGGTTGCTCAGCAGCTTCGCCAGCGGAAGCCCCCAGCGCACGACAGGACCCGCGTCTCCGAGCAGCAGCGGCGCGGCACCGCCACCCGCGATCAGCGCGATCACGAGCCCGACCAGCGAGGCCACCACCAGGATCGTGAGACCCGCGACTCGATAGAGCGGGGAGGCGGAGGGCACGCGCGTATTCACCCTTCCAGCCTAGGCGCGTTAATGAGCGGTGCCGCCCGGGCTCAGAGCCGCGCTGAAGAACGCCACTGCCGCGGATGCGGTGCGCACCCGGACGCCCGTCGGATCGGCGGCATCCGCCGTGAAGACATAGTGACCGACGTCCGCGCCGACGCTCTCGCCCGTGGCCCCGGGGATCCGGTCGCGGTAGACGTGCGCGTTGCGGGAGGGAACGGCGTTGTCGTCGGCGTCACCCCAGAGGATCGAGACGGGGGCGGCGATCTCAGCGAGGCTTGCGGGGTCGAGTAGATCACAGATCGCCGGAGCGAGAAGCAGGCCGGCCCGCACCTCAGGGATGCGCTGCGAGCCCGTGCCGCCCACGATCTGGGCGAGAAGCTCGTCGTGCGGATAACGCGCCCGCAGCTCCGGGATGAGGTCGGGGAACTCGGGCAGCGGCGGGGTGGGCACGAGTCCCAGCAGAACGCCGGCGGCCGTGGTTGGGCTCACGCGAGCCCCCAGGGCAGCCGCCACCGTGTACCCGCCGAGCGAGAACCCGGCCGCACCGATGCTGCGCGGATCGATGTGCTCGGTGTCGCGCAGGTGGGTGAGCAGCACGTCCAGGTCACGAGGCCGCTCCCAGACGAAGGCGAAACCCTCGACGAGATACTCATCGGCTGTCGAGTTGCCGTGATGGTCGACGCCTGCAACCAGGAAGCCTGCCGACACGAGCGCGTCCGCCAGCCACAGGAGGTCGTCGAACGCACCGCCCGTGCCATGCGACAGCAGCACCACCGGGTGCGGGCCCTCACCCGCGGGGCGCAGGATGTGCGCACGGACCGGCCGGGGCCCCACACCGCCCCAGCGCGGCCGGGACGAATCATGCAGCTGTGCCTCCCGGCGCAGGGCACCAGAAGACAGGGAGGGCACAGGGCCCGGGGCGGAGGTCATGCGCGCCAGTGTAGGGGTCAGCATCCGCCCCGCTGTCCCGATTCCGAGAACTGTGGAGAACCCGGGAACGCGAAAGGCCGCCCTCCGAAGAGAACGGCCTTCTGCGACAGGCGGTCTTACTTGACGGCTGCCTTGAGCTTGGAACCAGCGGTCACCTTCACGCGGTGGCCGGCCGGGATCTTGATCTCGGCACCGGTCTGCGGGTTGCGGCCCGTACGAGCAGCAGTTGCGACCTGCTCGAACGCGATCCAGCCCGGGATCGAGACCTTGCTGCCCTTGGCAACAGCGTCGGCGACCGTGGAGAACAGTGCGTCGAGAACGCCGGAAACGGCGGCCTGGCTCTGACCGGTGGCGCTTGCGATGCTCGCGACGAGCTCGGTCTTGGTGATGGACTTGTCAGCCATTGCATCCTCCAGCGACGGAGATTCCGTCACATCGTGTTCAGAAAGTCGAAGAGCGGATGCCCCCCGATGGTCGGAACGACCGCCTTGAATGTATCAATCTCTGCCCGGATTTCCGCGTCATTTCGCGGAATTTGCCGAATTCGGTCGGCGTGTCGCGCTACTTTCGTCACTCCAGTCACAGACAGAGGGCCCAGGCGGGGAGTTTCACTACCTCCCAAGCGTTCGGAGGAGTTCTCCCTGATCGGCGGAAGTAGGAGAGACTGCCCTCCTCCGATCAGGGAGTTCTCCTCACTTCGCGGGTGCGGTCAGGCGGCGCGGTGCAGCCTCTGTGCGATCGCCGCCATGATCGTCGCCTGCAGGCGTGGCCACTGATGAATCAGCTGCTCGTAGCTGACGCGGATCACGTGGTAGCCATGCAGCTTCAGCAGGGCATCATGCGCAATGTCACTGGTGCGCTGCGCCCCGACGTGATGGCCGCCGTCGATTTGAACGACCAGTCGCTCGCCCAGAAGAAGATCCACGCGATGCCCGAGAACCCACACCTGCGGCACGATCGGGATGTCGAGCCAGCGCAGGCGCGTGAGAAAGATCGTCTCCGTGCCTGCATCCGCGAAAGGACGTGCATCAGCAAGCATCCTGCGAGCCGCCGGAGGAAGTGGAACGCGGGCAAGCATCTGCGGGTCGATCATCCTCTTCTTGAGCGCCGACTCCCACACAACCAGCGCCTGCTCATACGGCTGACATCGCGCCACCTGGATGAGGGCGTTCTCCAGCGAGTCCTCACATGACTCCCGATCACGCGGAAACACCGGCACGTTCCAATGGATCACGCCCCGATCAACCAGCGCACGACCCGACTTCGGATGCGCGGCGACATGAGGATCATCCTGTTCGAGCACCCAGAGGCCCTTGCGCGCCGCGAGTGTGACGCACGTCAGCATGACGCCGCGCCGCGCCGCGGCCACGAGCATGGGATCGGCGTCAGCAAGGGCCACCCACCCGCGCCGCACGGAGAAGATCTGGCCGCGCTCGCGCGCCGTGCGCAGTGCATGTTCCGAGACGCCGTCGCGCCGAAGGGCGACGATCGGCGCGACGCCGGCGCGGGAGCGGAGAGCATCGATCGTGCGCATGCATCAAGGATGGCCAGGGTGCAGCACCCAGATGCCTCCGTCGGGTCGACTCGTGGAGAAGAACCTCACCCGGAGCGATGTGCAGAACACGCCCGGACTGTACGGTCGAGGCGTGCGGCTCCGGCTCCGGCTCCGGCTCCGGCTCCGGCTCCGGCTCCGGCTCCGGAGGACTTCTCACTGTCGGAGGAGGAATCGCGCGGGATACCCCTCCGGTCCGTGAGAACTCCTCCGCACATGGAGGGACAGGAAGAGGCAGAGGAAGGAAGAGGAGAGGCCGAGAGAGGGAGAGGATGAGACAGGGGACAAACCGTCACGCGGTCGCAAGGCCGCCGAAGGCACGCAAAAGGGGCGGAGTTCCGAAGAACCCCGCCCCTTTCAGAAAGCGATGCTTACCAGCTCGACTTGGTCACGCCGGGCAGCTCGCCACGGTGTGCCATGTCACGGAAGCGGACTCGCGAGATGCCGAACTTCGTGAGGACACCGCGGGGGCGACCGTCGATGACGTCGCGCGAACGCACACGCACCGGCGACGCGTTGCGCGGGAGCTTCTGCAGGCCGACGCGTGCAGCCTCACGGGCCTCGTCGGTCGCGTTCGGGTCGATCAGGGTCTTCTTCAGCTCGAGACGACGCTCTGCGTAGCGGTCGACGACCACCTTGCGCTGCTCGTTGCGAGCGATCTTGCTCTTCTTCGCCATGATTAACGCTCCTCGCGGAATTCGACGTGCTGACGGATGACCGGGTCATACTTCTTCAGCACCAGGCGGTCGGGGGTGTTGCGACGGTTCTTCTTGGTCACGTACGTGTAACCCGTACCTGCCGTCGAACGCAGCTTGATGATCGGACGTACGTCCTGTGCCTTCTTGGCCATTAGAGCTTCACACCCTTCGCAAGGAGGTCGTTGACCACGTTCTCGATGCCGCGAACGTCGATCACCTTGATGCCCTTGGCGGACACGTTCAGCGTGATCTTACGACCGAGCGACGGCACGAAATAGGTCTTCTTCTGCACGTTCGGGTCGAAGCGACGCTTCGTCCGGCGGTGCGAGTGCGAGATGTTGTGTCCGAAGCCGGGAACAGCTCCGGTCACCTGGCACACTGCTGCCATGTTGTGACTCCTTCATTACCGTGAGGCCGGACGGCCTCACCCAAGATCCCTTGTCTGCACACAGCCATCCCTCGCCGATTTCTCGGCCTCAGGAAGGGGAAGTATGCGAACTGTGCACAGGAGTGCGCACAGACAAGGAGTCAGTTTAGCACGCCTCCGGAGCCGGGCGTGTCGGTGGGCGAGAGCGCCGGATGCTGAGCGCCGGAGACGTCACCCGTCGGGGAAGCGCCACGAGCGGCTTCTGCTGCTCCGCGCCCCCATCGGAACGGCGAGACCGTCGGGTCATCGGCGATCCAGTACCGCCAGGGGAATGCGGCCGTTCCGGCGAGGCCGGCAACGCCGACGCGCGGGCCACTCACGACATCCGCTTCGAGTGCACCGAGCCACAGCTCGGCGGATGCTCCGGCCTGCGCGATCCCGTTGATCGCATCGATGCCGTCATGGATCGGATGCCGCAGGCCGACCGCCTGCCCGAAGCGTCCCGGCCCACGGGCGAGATCACGCAGGGCGGTCGCGCGCAGGGGCTCCGTGGCACCGCGTCGCCTTGCAGCGGTCTCGACTCCTGAGACGATCTCGCCGGCACGAAGAAGGACTCCCCCGGCCTCACCCTCCGGTCCGCAGACGACATTCACACAGGAGTGGATGCCGTGGCTGAGGTAGACGTAGAGATGACCGGGCTCTCCCCACATTGTCGCGTTCCGTGCGGTCCGTCCCATCCGGGCGTGCGATCCCGGGTCCGCCACCGCACCCGTTCCGTGTCCGTGATAGGCCTCGACCTCGGTGATGCGCACCCGGACCTCGGCACCGCCGACGACGGTGCGCAGCTCCGCTCCCAGCAGGGAGGGTCCGACGTCGGCGGGGAGGCCTGCCAGGTCCGCGCGGGTCGCGCGGCGAAGCTTCCTCGCCTCCGCGCTCACCGACGCGGCCCCTTCGCGCACCAGGAGGTGTCGAAGCCCGCCAGCACGACCAGCTCCTCTCCCGTCGCGATCTCGATGAGATGCGTCTGCACCGTCTCGGGCATCGGCAGCAGTGAACGGTCGTAGGGGTTGTTCAGCAGGTCGGGGGCGACGGAGACGGCGGCGTAGCGACCGCTCGGGGAGGCGCAGCTCTGCACGATCGAGTCCGTGCTGGAGACCTCGAACAGCGGCTGCGCCGCACCGTCGTCGTCGACGCGGATGATCGCCTGCCCTGTGGGAAGGCCCCCCGCGTCGCGCGCGATGACGTGACGCAGTTCACCACCGGGGTAGAGGGTGATTCCCACGGGGGTGCCGAAGTCAGGCACGGAGAGGGCGAGGGGCTCCTCCGCGCCGTCGGCGAGGTCGAGCACGAAGAGACCCTCGGTGCGCTCGATGATCGCCGTGTACGTACCTCGCGAGAGCGCCTGGATCGACTGCGCCAGTCCCAGTGTCTGCGGGCCCGCGTCACCCGAACGATCATCAAGGGAGAGCGTGCCGTCGAAGTCGACGAACAGCACCGCAGCAGCATCCGGAACGAACTCCCACGACGCGATGCTCGCAGGCTCACCGCCGATCTCGATGAGCTGCGGTTCGGCGTTCGCGTCGCGCAGCGACTGGGTCGCGAGGACGCTCGCGCGCCCCTGCGTCGCAGACAGGTTCTTGTCGGTGAAGGTGTAGCCGACGAGTCCGCCTCGGTCGGAGACCTGCAGCGTCGAGACATAGCCGACGCCCGGCAGCGGCAGCTCGCGCTCGTTCTTCCCCTCGCGATCCATCGCGATCAGACTCGACGTACCCTCTTCTTCGACCGCGACGATGAGCTCGTTCGCCGTCGCGCGGAAGTCGTCGATCTGCGGGTGCTGGTAGACGGCGAGGGCCTTCTGCCCGGTGAGGTCGGTGCGGAAGATCTTGTCGTCACCGTCCACGCTGCGCTGCAGCAGGAAGATGTGCGTCTTCGGGGTGCGGAACTCGGTCTCCAGCGTCGCGCTGGGTCCGCCACCGACGCCGGTGACGTCGGCGACCCGCACGGTGTAGACCGTGTCATCGTGCAGCGGCACCGTGAAGCGGACGCCCAGCGCACGCCCGGTGCTGTCGATCGTGAACGGAACGTCCGGTTCGATGCTCACCTGGGACTCGTCGATCGGCGCGAGCGCCTGGTTGGCCGTGAGAATCAGGCGGCTTCCGGATGCTTCGACGGCGCCGTTCGGATCCACCTGCACGCTCGCGAGCCGAGGCCCCTGCACGAGGCTCACCGCGCTGAGCGCTCCGACCACGACGGCGAGGACTCCGAGCACCGACGCGAACAGGAGCAGGAATCGGCGCGAGGAACGCGGTGGAACTGCGGACGCAGGAGCCGGAGGCAGGGAGATGGATGCCGCGGGCGGCGTCTCCGGAACCGGCACCGCGGGTGCGGGTGCGGGTGCTTCGGCCGCCTCGGCAGCCTCGGCAGCCTCTCGCAACGCGCGGGCTTCGGCGCGCGTCATGGGGCGCGGCTCCGGGGTGTCGCCCGGGGTGGGCGAGGGATCCGGCACGTCAGTGCTCATAGGGATCCCCCGGCTCCTCGATCTGCGCGACGTCGGCCGGTTCGATGCTCAGCGAACCATCGGATGCGACGCGCACGGTTCCGGCGATCTCCACCCAGTCCCCCACGGCGTAGTCGTTCTGCCAGTCGGCGATGTCCACCGGCACGGAGGCGGGCTGCGCATCGATCACACAGTGCGTGATGACGAGTCTGGTCAGCTGCGCGTTGTCATCCGCACCCGGTGTCAGGAACCCGGTGAGGGTCACGGTCGCACCGTCGTACAGCTCCGGGCGGGTGGCGGTAGCGAAGACCGTCGACCACTCCCCCACACCGAACGAGCTCGTGTCGCTCGCGGCGCCCAGCGTCGCGACATCCGCGCCCGCGAAGAGACCGGCGCCGCCGGTGTCGCGGGAGAGCGCCAGGCTCACCGACAGCGAGG
This sequence comes from Microbacterium sp. GW823-FHT02G05, assembly GCF_058797175.1. Classification (NCBI taxonomy): domain Bacteria; kingdom Bacillati; phylum Actinomycetota; class Actinomycetes; order Micrococcales; family Microbacteriaceae; genus Microbacterium; species Microbacterium sp. GW823-FHT02G05. The sequence continues at coordinate 790,120 of NZ_JBXAJK010000001.1, read as the reverse complement.
CAGGGGGAAGCAGCACGGCCCCGGCGACCACCGCGCTCGCGATGACCCCGCCGACGGCCGTGGCGCCGACCGCGACCGCCCGGCGACCACCGGATGCCTCACCGTGGTCATGGTCGTGATCGCTCTCGGCGCCGAGCGGCAGCGTGCACGACCAGATCGCGCCGGCGATCGTCACGACGGCTGCGGCGCACGCGAACCAGACGGATTCCGGGCTGATGTAGAGGGTGAGCTGACCTGCGAACGCCAGCATGAGCGTGACGACGGAGATGCCCGCGGCAAGGCCGACGCCGAGCCACCGGCTGCCGAGCGCGGCCGCACGTGACGGATGGCGGTGCGCCGCAGCATCCGGAGTCGACAACGAGACGTCAGCCAAAGACATTCACCCCGATCCCGATCGCGAAGGCGCTCAGCACCACGATCACGACAAGGCCGACGAGAGTGCGTGTCGTGAAGGTCGTACGCAGCAGCGCGAGCATCTTGACGTCGACGAGCGGGCCGACGAGCAGGAAAGCGATGAGGGCACCGGGCGAGAACGTCGAGGCGAACGACAACGCGAAGAAGGCGTCGACGTTCGAGCAGATCGCGACCGTCATCGCCAGCGCGATCATCGCCACGATCGACAGCACCGGGTTCGCTCCGATCGCGAGCAGGGCGTCGCGCGGCACGAGCACCTGCACGGCCCCCGCGAGCGCCGAGCCGATCACGAGCGCCGGCATCACGGCACGCAGCTCGATCAGGAACTGGGTGAGGCTGCGGCGCACCGGTGTTCCCGGCTCGACGGCGACGCGCTCACAGGTGGCGATGAATCGCGAGGTCAGCAGCGCGTCCTGCGAAGGGTGCCGGGAGTAGATCCAGCCGATCAGGTTGGCGATCAGGTAGCCGCCCACAAGGCGTGCCACGAGGATGCCGCCGTCCCAGCCGAACGCGGCGTGCGTCGTGAGGATCACGATCGGGTTCACAATGGGCGCGGCCATCAGGAAGGTGAGCGCCTCCGCCGGGGCGAGCCCGCGCATCATCAGGCCGCGAGCGAACGGCACATTGCCGCACTCGCACACCGGGATGAACATGCCCAGCAGCGAGAGGACGGCTCGGCGCGCCCACCCGCGGCGCGGGAGGATGCGCTCGATCGCGCCCGTCGGCAGCCACACCTGCACGACGATCGACAGCAGCACGCCGAGGATCACGAACGGCAGAGCCTCGAAGAGCACGCTGAGCGCGAGGGTCAGTCCGTCCTGTGCACGCTCGGGAAGCGAGATCGGGAACAGCGTCGGAGCGAAGAGGTCGAGCAGCACCAGGGCCGCGATGATCAGGATGCCGATGCCGGCGCCGATCGCGGCGGAGGGGCGCCCTGTGCGGGTGACGACGGCCACAGTCAGGCCTCGGCGCGAGCTTTGGCCTTCGCGCAGGGGGTGCACAGCCCGAAGACGTCGACGACATGCTCCGCATCGCGGAACCCGTGCATCGCCGCGGTGCGCTGCGCCCACTGTTCGACGTCGGTCGCCTCGATCTCGACCGTGAGCCCGCACCGGCGGCAGATGAGGTGATGGTGGTGCCCCTGCGTGCTGCACGCGCGGTAGAGCGCTTCACCGTCGGGGCTCAGCAGCGAGTCGGCGTCACCGGACGCCACCAGGCCCGCCAGCGCACGGTAGACCGTGGCCAGGCCGATGCCCGTGTTCTCGTCGCGCAGTGTGCCGTGCAGAGTCTGCGCGCTCACGAAGCCCCGCACGTCGGCGAGTGCCTCGCGCACGCGTTCGCGCTGCCAGGTGTTGCGTTGAGCCATGATTCGAGTCTAGATCCGGCCTCGTGACAGAGCCCTGAGAGCGCGGATCAGCCCTTCTTCTTCGGGGTCGGTTTCGTGATCGCGGGCGACTTCGCGGAAGCATCCGCGTCTTCAGCCGGCGTCTCCTCAACGGACTCCGCGCGTGCGGGACCATCCGTCTTCTGCTCGTCGTCCGTCGCAGCCGCGGACAGCACGCCGTCGGGGCGGATGAGCTCGCGCACCTCGGCCATGAAGCTCGACATCTGCTGCTGCTGCCAGCGCAGCTGACGGGCGCGGTCTTCGGCGTCGCGAAGCACCGTGTTGGTGTGCTCTGCGACCGTCTCGACGATCTTCTGCGCCTTGACGCGTGCCCGCTCCAGCGTCTCGCGTGCCCGCGCCTGGGCGTCGGCGTCGACCGCCTGCGCCTGCGTCCGCGCCACACGCTCGTAGTCATCCGCCTTGGCCGAGATGCGCTTCGCATGCTCGAGCGAGGAGGAGACCTGTTCGTTCGCGTCGGATGTGATGCGCTCGGCGTGCGCGACGGCCTGCTCATGCAGCACCAGGAACTCCTGCTGCGCATCATCCTGACGGCGTGCCAGCGACTCCTCGAACTCGAGCGTGCGCGCGTTCATCTCACGAGCGCTGCGCTCGGCGTCGGTGCGCAGGTCGGTGACCTCGCGCGTGACGAGGGCACGCAGTGCCGCGGCGCCCTTCTCTGCCTCAGTGCGGATGGCCGCGGCCTCACGCTCGGCCTGCGCGGCCTTCTCTGCGGCGTGCTTGCTCTCGCGCTCGATGCGCGCCTCGTGCGCGGTGTACTCGGTCTCGATCTTCAGGCGCACCTGATCGGCGTCGTGTTGCGCCTGCGTCGTGATGCGGGCGACATCGACCTCGAGGTCGGCGCGCTTGACCGCGACCTCTTCGCGAGCGGCCTCAAGGAGGCGCTCGGACTGCACGGCGGCGTTCTGGATCAGCGAGCGGGCCTGCTCTTCGGCCACACGAAGGACGGCGTCGAACTGCTGACGCGACGAGGCTTCGTCCGCGTCGGCCAGGGCGGTGTTCCCAGCGAGCTCGGCGGTGAGAGCGGCAACCTGCTCCGCAGCTTCTGCCACCTTCGCCTCGGCGGTCGCACGCTCGGCGTCGGCGGCCTGACGCGCGGACTCGGCGTCGGCCGCCTCTGCCTTCGCCGCACGCAGTGCTTCTTCGAGCTCTTCGCGCTGCGCACGGGCGGTCTTTTCGAGCTCCTCACGGGACGCGCGCTCGGCCTCGTCGCGCTCCTCCTGAGACGACTGCGCCGCCTCATCGCTCTCACGGCGGATCTGCTCGCGCGCACGCTCGATCTCGTCGCGCGTGCGGTCGTTCACGGAATCGAGGCGCTCGGTCAGGCGGCGCACCTCTGCACGCAGCGCCGTGACGGACGCGTCGACCTCGTCGCGGTCGTAGCCGCGGAAGGCCACCGTGAACGAGGCGTGCTCCCGCGGGTTGCGGTCGATGAGCTGGTCGAAGAAGTCGCCCTGCTCGTTCTCGGTCGTGCTCTGCTCGGTCACGTGCGACCTCTCCTGATTCGGCTCTCGCGACATCTGCAGCATCCGGGGCGATGTGAGACAGCGAGGAAGGAAGACCGTACCGATACCCGCTCGGCGACGGCGTGGGGTGGTTGTAGCTTAGCCCGCGATGCGCGCTCTGCGTTCGGGACGAACCCGACCCTGTGCACGGCTCACCAGCCAGCAGACTCCGTAGATCGCGAACGAGATCGTGGTGATGTACGGGCTCACGGGGAGGGTGCCCGCGAGCGCGAGCAGGATGCCGCCGACGGCCGACGTGAAACCGAACAGAGCGGCGAGAAGCGGCACGAGAACCGGTCCTGCGGCCACCCGCATCGCGGCCGCGGCGGGCGTCACGAGCAGCGCCATGACGAGCAGCGCTCCGATGATGTGCACGCTGACCGCGACGATGAGTCCCAGCAGCACCATGAAGACGATGCTGACGGTGCGCGTGGGCACGCCGCGCGCCTGCGCCGACACCGGATCGAGCGAGTCGTAGCGCAGCGGATTCCACATCAGCACGAGGCCGACCAGCACGATCGCGCTGATGCCGACGAGCCAACCCAGGTCGGGGCTGGAGACGGAGACGATCTGCCCCGTGAGGAGACTGAACTGGTTGGCACTGCGTCCGTCGTAGAGGGAGAGGAACAGGATGCCCAGGCCGAGCCCGAACGGCATCAGCACGCCGACGACCGAGTTGCGGTCGCGCGCCTTGGCGCCGAGTACGCCGATGATGATCGCCGCGACGAGTGCGCCGCCGACCGAGCCCGCCACGACGCTTCCGCCGAAGAGCAGGGCGGCGGCGGCTCCCGCGAAGGAGAGCTCGCTGATGCCGTGCACGGCGAAGGCCAGGTCGCGCTGCATCACGAAGACGCCGATGAGCCCGCCGACGACGCCGAGCACTGCACCGGCGATGATCGAGTTCGCCAGCAGCGCTACGAGCGCGCCGTAGTCCTGGAACGAGAAGATGTCGCTCCAGTCGACGGCGGGGACCATCCCGAGGCTCATTCGATGTCTCCGTGGTCGTGGGTGTCGGCATCGGGAACTCCGACGACGACCAGCCGGTCGCCCGCGCGCAGCACGAACACCGGGGCGCCGTAGAGGTCGGTCAGCACGCGGCTCTGCAGCACCTCGTCGGGAGTCCCAAGCATGAAGCGCCCGCGAGCGAGATAGAGGATGCGGTCGACCTTGCCCATGATCGGGTTGATGTCGTGGGTGACGAACAGCACGCCTGCGTTGTGCTCACGGCGCTGCCGGTCGATGATCTCGGTCACGCCCTGCTGGTTGGCGAGGTCGAGACTCGACAGCGGCTCGTCGCAGAGTAGGAGCGACGGGGAATCGACGAGCGCCTGCCCGACGCGCAGGCGTTGCTGCTCGCCACCGCTGAGCTCACCGACGCGACGGTTCGCGTAGTGCGCGGCGCCGACCGCGCTGAGGACGCTGTCGATCCGCTCATGATCGCCGCGGCGCGGCACCGGGGGGCCGAAGCGGGTGCCCTGCACGCCGAGCGCGACGACATCACGCGCGCGCATTCCGGTGTCGGGCGCGAACGGGCGGTGCTGTGGGATGTAGCCGATGCGACGGTTGCCGCGGCGGACCGGCGAACCCTCGACCTCGATGCTTCCCTCGCTGAGCGGCTGGAGACCCAGGATGCTGCGCAGCAGCGTCGTCTTACCCGAGCCGCTCGGGCCCAGCACCGCGATGAACTCCCCCGGCTCGACCTTCAGGTCGAGTCCGGCCCAGAGCTCGCGCTGGCCGCGGCGCAGGCTCGCGCCGCGGATCTCCAGCACGCTCATGCGGTCAGAGCCGCGACGAGTGAGTCGATCGCAGACGTCATCCATTCAGAGTACGTGGTTCCCTGGGGCAGGATCTCGCGGAACCCGACGACCGGAATTCCTGCGTCGCGAGCGGCGGCCTCGACACGCTCGGTCTCCGCACCGCCGGTCTGGGCGTTGCTGAGCACGGCCTTGACGTCGCCGGATGCGATGACGTCGAGCGCGTTGAGCAGCATCGCCGGCGGCACATCGCGCCCCTCTTCCACGGCGGCGGCGAAGCCCTCGGGGGCGAGGTCGGTGAGGCCGGCGGCGACGGCGAGGTAGCCGGGAACCGGCTCGGTAACGAAGACGCCGGCGCCGGCAGCATCCGTCTTGAGCTGGGCGAGCTGGGCTTCGAAGCCCTCCAGATCCGTCTGAAGCTCGGCGGCGTTCGCGGCGAACGTCTCGGCGCCTTCGGGGTCGAGCTCGGTGAGCGTACGAGCGATGTCGTCGACCAGGTGGCTCACGGTGTGAGGGTCGAACCAGACGTGCTCGTTGAAGCCCTCGATGTGCTCATGGTCGCCGTGGTCATGCGCATGTTCGTCGTGCGACTCGGACTCATGGGCGGCCTCGTCGTGCGCCACATCCGCGTCTTCCTCATGCGTCTCGTTGCCGGGGAAGTCGTGCGAGTACTCGACCGCTGTCAGCACGGTCGCCGTGCTGCCTTCGAGCAGATCGTGCATGAAGGCGTCGTAGCCGCCGCCGTTCTCGATCACAAGATCGGCACCCTGCACGGTCAGGCGATCGCGCGCGGATGCCTCGTAAGAGTGCGGATCTTTCGCGGCCGAGTCGATCAGTGCCGTCACCGTGACGCGATCGCCGCCGATGTGTGCGGCCAGGTCGCCGTAGACATTGGTCGTCGTGACGACGTCGATCGTGCCGTCGTCGACGGTCTCCGCAGCGGACGGCGCGCAGCCGGCGAGCACGAGGGCGGTCAGGGCGACGGTCACGAGGGCGATGGCGGGCTTCTTCACTCGAAAAGCATAACGCACATGAGAATCGTTATCGATAAGGAAGTTCACAGCTTCGCCCCATGTGATTCATCCCGCGGGCGAAACGTCACGCCGAACAGCGTGTCGCATGCGACACGCCCAAGGAAGGTCAGATCTCCCGCGGGATGACACGCGCAATCGGCCCCACCCCGCAGAGTCGGCGCCGGGATCGCCCCGATCAGTCGACGAGCAGCGCGGGCTCTTCGAGCACTGCAGCAACGTCGGCGATGAAGCGGCTCATGCCGTCGCCATCGATCACGCGGTGGTCGAACGAACCCGAGACCGTCGTGACCCAACGCGGGCGAACTTCACCATCGACGACCCAGGGCTTCTGCGCGATCGTGCCCATCGCGACGATGCCTGCCTCACCGGGGTTGATGATCGGGGTGCCCGCATCCATGCCGAAGACGCCGATGTTGGTGATCGTGATCGTGCCGCCCTGTTGATCGGCCGGCGAGGTCTTGCCCTCGCGCGCGGTGAGCGTCAGACGCTCCAGCGCACGGGCCAGATCTTTCATGCCGAGCAGCTGGGCGTCCTTGATGTTCGGCACGAGCAGACCGCGGGGCGTGGCCGCGGCGATGCCGAGGTTCACGTAGTGGCGCACGAGAATCTCCGCACCCGAGTCGGTGTCGACCCAGGCCGCGTTGACCATGGGGGTGCGGCGGGCGGCCCAGATCACGGCGCGCGCCATGATGAGCAGCGGCGACACCTTGATGTCGGCGAAGTCCGGGGAGGCCTTCAGGCGCTTGACGAGCTCCATCGTGCGCGAGGCATCCACCTCTTTCCACACCGTCACGTGCGGCGCGGAGTACGCGCTCTGGACCATGGCCGACGAGGTCGCCTTGCGCACGCCCTTGACGGGGATCGACTCGGTGCGAGCCGGGTCGCCGGGGGCGATGCCACGGGCGAGACCGACCGGAGCGGATGCCGGCGCCGGCCGCGTCTCTTCACGCACAGCGCCCCACTCGGGCGTCTGGATGTTGCGGAACACGCTGGCCTGCTCGGCCTGCTTCACGACGTCGTCGCGGGTCACTTCGCCGTCCGCACCCGACGGGGTCACGTCAGCCAGGTTCACACCGAGATCGCGGGCGAGCTTGCGGATCGGAGGCTTCGCCACGACACCCACGGATGCGCGCACCGGGCGCTCCGGAGTCTTGCGACGCCGCGACGACACCGCACCTGCCGAGCCATAGCCGACCAGGACGGATCCACCGCTCTCCCCCGGCACCGACGGCGTCACGGGCGCAACGGCGGCAGGCGCAGCATCCGCGCTCACGAACGTGATGATCGGAGCACCCACCTCGACCGTGTCGCCCTCGGCGGCCAGCAGCTCGCCGACCGTGCCCGCGTGCGGCGAGGGAAGCTCGACGAGCGATTTGGCCGTCTCGATCTCGCAGATGACGTCGTTGATCGCCACGGTGTCGCCGGGGGCGACCTTCCAGGTGACGATCTCAGCCTCGGTCAAGCCCTCGCCCACGTCGGGGAGGATGAAGGTCTGAGTGCTCATTGCGAGTCCTTTCGGCGGGGCCGGTCAGTACGCGAGGGCGCGGTCGACGGCTTCGAGAATACGGTCGGCGTCGGGCAGGTACGCGCCCTCGATCTTCGCCGGAGGGAAGGGGATGTCGTAACCCGACACCCGCAGCACCGGAGCCTCCAGCGCGTAGAAGGCGCGCTCCATGACGGTCGCGGCGATCTCGCTGCCCAGGCTGTTGAAGCCCGGCGCCTCCTGCGCGTAGACCATGCGCCCTGTCGAGCGCACGGAGTCGAGGATCGGTCCGTAGTCGACAGGCGACAGCGAGCGCAGGTCGATGACCTCGCAGCTCGTTCCCTCGGACTCGGCGAGCGCCGCGGCCTGCAGCAGCGTCGCGACCATGGCGCCGTGACCGACGAGGGTCACATCCGTGCCGCGACGGGCGACACGAGACGCGTGCAGCGGCAGCGCCGAGGCATCCGTCTCCACCTCGCCCTTGTGCCAGTAGCGGCTCTTGGGCTCCATGAAGATGACGGGATCCTTGGACGCGATGGCCTCCTGGATCATCCAGTAGGCGTCATTCGGCGTCGACGGCGAGATCACACGGAGGCCGGCCGTGTGCGTGAAGTACGCCTCGGGGCTCTCCTGGTGGTGCTCGACGGCGCCGATGTGCCCACCGTAGGGAATGCGGATCACGACGGGCATCGAGATCGCGCCCTCATGACGGTAGGTCAGCTTCGCGAGCTGCGAGGTGATCTGATCGAAGGCCGGGTAGACGAAGCCGTCGAACTGGATCTCGCAGACCGGGCTGAATCCGGCCATCGCGAGTCCGATCGCCGTGCCGACGATGCCCGACTCTGCCAGCGGGGTGTCGAGCACGCGCTGCGGACCGAAGTCCCTCTGCAGGTGCTCGGTGACACGGAAGACGCCGCCGAGCTGGCCGATGTCCTCCCCCATGAGCAGCACCTTGGGATTGTCTTCCATCGCCTTGCGCATGCCGGCGTTGAGCGCCTTGGCGAAGGTCATGGTCTCGAGGGTCATGCCTGCTCCTCCGTCGTGAAGGATGCTTCGTACTGGGCACGCCACGCGCGCTGCTCTTCCATGAGCGGGTGGGCCTCGCTGTAGACGTTGTCGAACATGTTCACCGGGTCGGGCCCGGGCAGTGCGTTCGTGCGCACGCGCAGGTCGTCGGCGGCCTCGGCGGCCTCGGCCTCGACATCCGCGAAGAAGGATGCTGCTGCTCCGCGCCCTTCGAGGAAGGTGCGCATGCGCGCGATCGGGTCTTTCTGCGCCCACTGCGACTCTTCGTCGGTCCCGCGGTACTTCGTGGGGTCGTCAGTCGTGGTGTGCGCGCCCATCCGGTAGGTGACGGCCTCGATCGCCCGAGGGCCCTGCCCGGCGCGTGCCTCGTCGAGCGCACGACGGGTGACCGCGTAGCTGGCGAGCACATCGTTTCCGTCGACCTGAATGCTGGGCATTCCGTATCCGCGACCGCGCAGCACGAGCGGGACGCGGGACTGCGTCTCGACCGGAACCGAGATGGCCCACTGGTTGTTCTGCAGGAAGAAGACCTCAGGCACCTGGTAGCTCGCGGCGAAGACCATCGCCTCATGCACGTCACCCTGGCTGGAGGCACCATCGCCGTAGTAGACCATGACGGCCTGATCGACGTCGGCATCGCCGGACGCGTGCTTGCCGTCGAAGGCGAGACCCATCGCGTAGCCGGTCGCGTGCAGCGTCTGCGAGCCCAGCACGAGGGTGTACAGGCGCGTGTTGCCGTTCTTGGGATCGGTCGGGTCCCACCCGCCGTGCGAGATGCCACGCATGAGCTTGATGACATCGATCGTGTCGACGCCGCGGATGCGGGTCACGACGTGCTCGCGGTATGAGGGGAAGATCGTGTCCTGCGGTCGCGCGGCGTGCGCGGATCCGACCTGCGCCGCCTCCTGCCCACGGCTCGGCGGCCACAGGGCGAGCTGGCCCTGACGTTGCAGGTTGATCGCCTGCGTGTCCACGGCGCGGATCACGACCATGTCGCGGTAGAACTGCTCGAGCTCGGCATCCGTCAGCGCTTCGATCAGCGGCAGATACTCGTCGGCAGCAGGACTCGGGGTGAACGCGCCGTCGGCATCGAGGATGCGAACGAGAGCGGGGTCGGCAGCTGTCACCGTTCTACGCTATCCGAGCATCGGCGCTCAGGGCTGGAGAGTGTGCACAACGGATTCCGCAGCTCGTAGGACTTTCTCCACGGATTCATGCTCACCGACGGATATACGCAGACCGTCTCCGGCGAAGGGGCGCACGATGAGCCCTGCGGCGTCGAACGCCTCAGCGACAGCCATCGTCTGCTCGCCCGCGGGAAGCCACACGAAGTTGCCCTGCGCATCCGGCACGTCCCAGCCCTGGGCACGGAGGCCCGCGACGAGTGCGGTGCGACGCTCGACGATCACGGCGACGCGCGCGCGCAGCTCGTCCTCCGCGTCGAGGCTCGCGATCGCCGCGAGCTCGGCCGCGGACGTGACCGACAGCGGGATCGCGGTCGTGCGGGCGGCGTCGAGCACGGAGGGGTGACCGATCGCGTAGCCGACACGAAGCCCCGCCAGCCCGAACGCCTTCGAGAAGGTGCGGAGCACGACCACGTTCGGGTGCTTCTCGAACACGCGCTCGGCGAGGCCGTCGACGGCGTCGGGCGCGGTGACGAACTCGTTGTACGCCTCATCGAGCAGGATCAGCACGTCGGAGGGGACCTTCTCGACGAAGGCGGCGAACTCGGCGCTTGTGACGATCGGCCCGGTCGGGTTGTTCGGTGTGCAGACGATGATCGCGCGGGTGCGGTCCGTGACGGCATCCGCCATCGCGTCGAGATCGTGGCGAGCATCGGGCAGCAGCGGCACCGGCACGCCTGTGGCACCGGCGACCAGCGGCAGTCCGGGGTACGCCTCGAAGGAGCGCCAGGCGTAGATGACCTCATCGCCGACGCTCGCCGCAGCCAGGACGAACTGGTAGAGGATCGACACGCTTCCGGACGCCACGTGGACGGCGTCGGGCGCGACGCCGTAGCGCTCCCCGAGTCGCGTGCGCAGGGCCGCGGCTGTCGCATCCGGGTAGCGGTTCATGGGTGTCTGCTGCGCCAGAACCTCGACGACCGACGGCAGCGGGTCGAAGGGGTTCTCGTTGCTGGAGAGCTTGAACGCGTCCGCGCCGGCGGGCTTGCCCTGACGGTACGGGGGCAGAGCAGCGATCTCAGGGCGGATGCGGGGCAGCGTGGGCTCGGTCACAGTTCGAGTGTAGAAGAGGCATCAGGGCGACGGGGCGGCAGTAGAGTTCTGGCACACTTCCGCGACGAGAGGATGCAGGATGACCGACTACGAGGTGATGCAGATCGGCGCCCCCGACGCCTGGCGGGACCACTTCGGCGGGTTCGATGCCGCACGCTCGCGCGACGGCCGACGGGTCGTGGACCATGAGCTGACGATGCAGTACATCGGCATGACCGCCAATGCGCTCGAACCGGGCGAGGAAGCCGGCTACTGGCACACGCACAGCGAGGTGGAGGAGCTTTACGTGTTCCTCGACGGCGAAGGCCAGATGGGCCTCGACGACGATCTCATCGAGGTGCGCGCCGGGTCGGTGGTGCGGGTCGGGCAGCACGTGTGGCGCACCTGGCGGGCACGGCCGGACAGCACGACACAGCTGCGGTGGCTGTGCATCCGCGCCGGCGGGACGCCTCTGCCGCACATGCCCAATGACGGATCGCGGAACCCCGACAAGGCGATGCCCTGGTGAGAGGCAGGGCCCGCGTGTAAAACTGGGCGCACTATGCGCTTCATCATCCGCGTCATCATCAACGCCTTCGCCATCTGGGTCGTCACGTTGATCCCGGGCCTGCAGGTGACCGTCACCTCCTTCGCCCCCGGCGAGACGCTGCAGCTCGTGCTCACGCTGCTCGCGATCGGTGCGATCTTCGCGATCGTGAACACGATCATCGGCACCGTGATCAAGATCGTGGCCTTCCCGCTCTACATCCTCACGCTCGGCCTCATCGGGCTGATCATCAACGGCTTCCTGCTGTGGCTGACCGCCGCGATCACGGGCTGGTTCGGCTGGGGTCTGAGCGTCGGCAACTTCTGGTGGGGCGTCGTCGCGGCCATCATCATCTCGATCATCAACGCCGTCTTCGGGGCGATCCTCCGCCCGCAGAACAAGCGCGACCGGCGCTGACGAACGGCGTCACCGCGCCGGCTCGTCTTTTACTGTGTATTCGCGAGAGGTGATGGCGGTCGCCTCGCCGAGGCGATCCAAGATCGACCGCATTCTGCCAAGGCTCCCATCGGGTGACTCATCCATCATCTGCGCCGTGTCCCGGTAGGCGTCCAGATGGTGGCTCCCCAACCAGAGATCATCCACGTGGAGCTCGGGGCGGGCGACCCGCTCAACGAGAACGACGCCGTCGGAGACCATCCCCGATCCTCCTCCTGCGAGAAGCCCCACAGGGTCGTCCTTGTGTCTGACCGCGACTTCGGCGACACCAGGAAGCGGCTGCCCCTGCAGCGGGCTGCCGTAGGAGTTGTGCGCGATCACAGTGAAGTCCCCGCTGGCAGCGATGTGCGTTCCGATCATCCCGCCCTGTGAGTGCGTCACCAGCACGACCGGATCTCCGGACTCGATCCCGGCGTCACGCATAGCTGCGACGACCGCATCGTACGAAGCGGACTCCTGCCGGTTGGCGTAGAGCTCCACGTTGGACCCCATATCCCAGGGCTGATCGGGATCAAGTCGCGTCCCGGCGATGTACACGACGTGGGTGGGCTCTCTTCCCGGCTGCGTGTACTCCTCGATGACGACCTGCGACGACCCCTCGGGCATCCGGTCCAGCAGATCGCGGAAGCCCTGCACCGGCCGGCGCGGGTGACTGACGACGGCGGGCTCAATGACCACCGTGTGATCTTTCGGGCGCAGAGGCGTCTGCGCGCCGACGACCCCGAGACCGGTCTGCTCGACCACCTTCGGGTACAGGCGCGCCACCTGGCGCCACATCGCCGCGCCCATCAGGCCGCCAGGGAAGAGCCACGCGTAATGCAGGCCCATCAGCTCTGCCTTGTTCACGAAGTGCGCATGCCGGTCTGCCTGCCACTCCGCGATGACGTCATCGGCGCGCTCAGCCAGCGTCGGTTCACGGAACCAGCGGGACCGTCCGAGCACGTCCCACCACGGAAGCTCCTGCGGTTCGATGATCGGGCTGTCTGTCAGTCGCGCCTCGACGATCTCGAAGGTATGGACCATCGTCATCAGGTTCGCGCAGGTCACGGCGATGTCGTCGACCAGCTGCTGCGTCCTCGGGATCAGTGTCATCTCGTCGAAGGGCTGCTCCGCGTCCAGCGCCAGACCCGCCACGTTCTGCAGCCGAGCAGGAACGTCGCTCATCTGCTCGCGCACCCGTGTGAGCTGGTCGTGCACGCCGCGCAGCTGCTCACTGTCAACGGCGACCACACCGCCGGACGAGATGTCGAGACCGTCATGCGCCATCACCATCCCCCCGCTCGCATCAGCTCCGCGTCGACGAGAAGCACACCTGACGCTGTGTGCTCCGCATGCTCGCGCATTCGCGCGGAGAACGCACCGATCGCCTGCGATCGCGTCTCCCACGTCGTCTGCGCGACCAGGCTCTGCAGCGTCGCGTGCAGATCGGCAAGTTCATCGCGGATGCGGTGCAGCTGGGCACGGATCTCGGAGAGCTGCCACGATTCTTCGATCGCAGCGCTGATGACGGGGATCGCGTTCAGAGGAGCCATGACGTCCACTGTGAAGTGCGGTGGCGGCTCATCGCGGACGCTCCTCCCGGTGCGTGCACAGTTGATGAACGCTCGCCGTTGTGCAGGAAACGGCACTGGCAGCATCCGTCTCCTGGTCGATAATGGAGCAATGACCGATCCGGACCCGTTTCGCGTCATCTTCGTGTGCACAGGCAACATCTGCCGCTCCCCGATGGCAGAGATCGTCTTCCGCGAGCTGGTGAAGGAACGTGGGCTCAGCGGCCGCATCGTCTCGCGCAGTGCCGGCACCGGAGATTGGCACGTCGGCGAGCACGCTGATGAACGCACGATCGACGCGCTCGCACGCCGCGGCTACGACGGCTCCGCGCACCGCGCCCGCCAGTTCACCGCCGACTCTTTCGCTGAGAACGACCTCGTCGTCGCACTCGACCGCACGCACGAGCGCATTCTGACGCAGTGGGCGCGCGATGAATCTGATGAGGGCAAGGTCACGCTGCTGCTCACCTTCGGAGCCCACGGGGACGGCCTCGATGTGCCCGATCCGTACTATGCCGACACCCAGATGTTCGACGACGTGCTCGGTATGATTGAGAACGCGAGCCACGGTCTTCTCCGACAGCTCGAACCCGCCATTCGGCCGCCGGCGCCCCGCCACTGAGGGTGCCTCTATCAGGAGGTCTCCCCTGACTGCCCAGCCTTCCCTCCCGTTCCAGCCGCTGAGCCCGCTCGATGGCCGCTACCGCGGTGCCGTCGCAGCACTGTCGGACTACCTCTCCGAGGCAGGCCTGAACCGCGCCCGCGTCGAGGTCGAGGTCGAGTGGCTCATCGCGCTCACCGATCGCTCACTGTTCGAGACCCAGCCGCTGTCGGATGCCGACAAGCAGGCACTGCGCGGTCTGTACCGCGACTTCGGCCAGGACGAGATCGACTGGCTCGCCGAGAAGGAAGCCGTGACGCAGCACGACGTCAAGGCCATCGAGTACCTCGTGCGCGACCGTCTCGCGACTCTCGGTCTCGACAAGATCGCCGAGCTCACCCACTTCGCGTGCACGAGCGAAGACATCAACTCGGCCTCGTACGCGCTGACCGTCAAGCGCGCCGTCGAAGAGGTCTGGCTGCCCGCCCTCGACACCGTGATCGCCAAGCTCCGTGAGCTGGGAGAAGAGCACGCGGATGCGGCGATGCTGTCGCGCACCCACGGCCAGCCCGCCACCCCCTCGACCATGGGCAAGGAACTCGCCGTCTTCGCGTGGCGCCTCGAGCGTGTGCGCGCTCAGATCGCGGCATCCGACTACCTCGCGAAGTTCTCCGGCGCGACCGGCACCTGGTCGGCGCACCTGTCGGCCGACCCCGACGCCGACTGGCCGACGATCGCCCGCGAGTACATCGAGGGCATGGGCATCGGGTTCAACCTGCTGACGACCCAGATCGAGTCGCACGACTGGCAGGTCGAGCTGTACGACCGCGTGCGTCACGCCGGTGGCATCCTGCACAACCTCGCGACCGACATCTGGACCTACATCTCGCTCGGCTACTTCGCGCAGATCCCCGTCGCGGGTGCGACCGGGTCGTCGACGATGCCTCACAAGATCAACCCGATCCGCTTCGAGAACGCCGAGGCGAACCTCGAGATCTCCGGCGCCCTGCTCGGTTCGCTCTCGCAGACACTCGTCACCTCGCGCCTGCAGCGTGACCTCACGGACTCGACCACGCAGCGCAACATCGGCGTCGCGTTCGGGCACTCGCTGCTCGCGCTCGACAACCTGCGCCGGGGCCTGAACGCGATCTCGCTGCGCCGCGACGTGCTGCTCGACGACCTCGACACGAACTGGGAGGTTCTTGCCGAGGCGATCCAGACCGTGATCCGCGCAGAGGTCGTCGCTGGCCGTTCGACGATCACCGACCCCTACGCGCTGCTCAAGGAGCTCACCCGCGGCCACCGCGTCGGCGCGGCCGAGCTCGCCGAGTTCGTGCAGGGCCTCGAGATCGGCGATGCCGCGAAGCAGCGTCTTCTCGCGCTGACGCCCGCCACATACACGGGAATCGCCGAGCGCCTCGCGCGCTGATCCGACCTAAAGCAGAAGCGCACGTCCCCATGGGGGCGTGCGCTTCTGCGTTGCACAGGTGTGCGGACACGTGACCGAGCGTGAGCCGACCCTACGGGTGCGTGGGCTTCGGGGCGCCGCCGGCGGGGGCATCGCCCTCTGCGTCACCGGCGGACGCGTCATAGAGCACGGGGCGGTCGACGGTCTTGGTGACCTCGGCGGGATCGACGGCGAGCATGAGCATCGCGAGGCCGAGGAGCGTCACGATGAACGCGGCACCGCCGACGACGAGGCTGAGCGCCACCGGCGTGAGGCCCTCGTACAGTCCACGCGAGATGAGGTCGTTGACACGGGAGGTGAAGGCACCTGTGGAGAACAGCGTCACCACAGCCGCGAACACACCGCACGCGAGCGCGATGAGAAGAAGGTGAAGTGGTCGCAGCAGGTCGCGGCGGGTGGTCTTGTCGCTCATGCGTGGCCTCCCTTTTCGGTCGCCTCAGCGCGCGGCGCGGGGGCTTCGGTAATGATGTCGGCACGGTCTGGGGTGGTCGTGCGCGGAGAGAAGGCGGCGATGCCGAGGATGACGGCGACGATGGCCGCGTACCCTCCGAAAAGGCCGACGGCGATCGTGATGCCGGTGAGCGTGAAGTCGCCCGCCCCTTCGATCGAGTAGTCGAGCGCGTACTGCACCGGGACGACGAGCAGGACGACGGCAAGCAGCATGCCGAGCGCACCGATGAGGAGTGCGTCGCGCGTGGTCTCGTCGGCCACACCGCCCGGAACGGGCACGACTCCCTGGGCGCGCGCGCGTCGACCGCGGATGCCGACGATGAGCTCGACCAGGCCGGTGGCCGCCGCCCAGACGATCACGAGCACGAAGAAGAGAACGTCGCTGCGCCACATCGGAACACCGCCGGCGATACCGGCGATGAAGCTGATCGCCGCGAGAAGCACCCACGGCCAGCGGTTGCCGGATGCGGCGACGAGCCATGCGGCGAGGACGCACACGAGCGCGGTGGCGACGGCGAAACCACTGAAGACAGCGAGACCGACCTGCGCCGAATGATCCGACGAGAAGGTGATCATGAGTGCGGCAGCGGCCGCGAACAGCGCACGCAGGGACTGCACGGTGCGCGCTGTAAAGGTGTGGGCAACAGGTGCCGGCATGTTCAATCCTCTGACAGACGGGGTACCTCCCCAGTCTACGCGCGCGCTGTGAGGGATCTCCTGAGTTCCTGCAAGGGTCCGGATCCGCCAGCGGGCACCCGAGCATGCCCGGGGAGCGATTCCGATCCCGGCCGCGAAGAAGGGAGCAAGATGGAGGGGTGGCTGAACCTCTCGCTGAACTCACCGCAATGCCCGATCCCCAGTATGTCTACGCGGCGGACGGCACCCGCCTGGCGACGTACACCTGGGGCGAACTCGATGCCCCCGTGATCATCGCGGTGCACGGCTTCGCGTCCAGCGCGCGCGACACCTGGGTGCTCACGGGATGGATACGGGCCCTGATGCGTGAGGGGTACCGCGTGCTCGCGCTCGACCAGCGTGGGCATGGCAAGAGCGACAAACCTCATGAGGGCGAGGCGTACGCGATGCGCACCCTCGCGAACGATGTCGAGACGGTCATGGACACCTACCTCGTCGACGACGCGATGTACCTGGGATACTCGCTCGGCGCCCGCGTGGGGTGGGAGGTCGTTCGCGACCTGCCGCACCGCATCTCGCGGGCCATTCTCGGTGGCGTCCCCGAGGGGATCCCCCTGGAGCGCCTCGATCTCGACGAGGTTCGCGGGTACATCATCGACGGCACGCCCGTTCAGGATGTGACGACGCAGGCGTACATCGCCTTGACCGAGCGTGTTCCCGGCAACGACCTGACTGCGCTGCTCGCACTCGCGGAGGGCATGCGCGTCTCGCGCACGCTCAACCCCGACGCGTCGAACGCCCCGACGACGCCGACGCTGTTCGCGACCGGCTCGGAAGACACCGTCATCGAAGGGTCACGGGCACTGGCGGCATCCTGTCCCAACAGTGAGTTCTTCGAGATCCCCGGCCGCAATCACTTCAACGCGCCGGGGTCGCGCGCGTTCAAAGAGGCGGCGCTGGAGTTTCTGGCGAAGGGCTGACGCCGGAGGCATCCGCCCCACGCCGCCGGATCCTCAACTCGCTGACCAGCGTGCCCAGGATGATGAGCCCCGCGCCGAGGATCGCGAGTGCGGGGATGCGCTCGCCCGCGATGCGCCCGACGACACCGGCCCACACGGGCTCGGCGGCGTAGATGATCGTCGCCTTCGTCGGTGAGACCGAGCGCTGCGCCCAGGTCATCGTGAGCTGAATCAGCGCGCTGACCGCCCCCATGCCAACCGCGGCGAGCACCCAGACCCAGGAGAACGCGGGCACGCTCTCGCCGACGACCGGCATGGCGGCGAAGCCGAGCACGCCGGCCGTGAGCAGCTGCACGACCGTGAGCCGACCCAGGTCGAACTTCGCGGTGAACAGGCTGATCAGGATGATCTCCGCAGCGATCGGGATCGTGCTGATCAGGGTGAGGATCTCTCCCTCGCCGAACGCGAAGCCGTCAGCTGTGGGACCGGCCACGAGGAGGAGGCCGACGAAGGCAAGCGCCAGGCCGACGAGCGTCAGCGCGCGCGGCGCTTTGCGGAAGACGATCCACTGCAGCAGCGGAACCAACGGCACGTAGAAGGCGGTGATGAAGGCAGAGGTGCTCGAGTCGATGGTCTGCAGTCCCGCGGTCTGCAGACCATAGCCACCGAAGATGGCGGCGCCGATCGCCGCACCGGCGAGCATCTCCTGCCAGCGGATGCCTCGCAGCACCCGCCAGAACAGCACGGCACACAGCAGGCCCGCGGTGAGGAACCTCACCCCGACGAAGAACATCGGACCGCTGTGATCCATCGCCGTATGCACGATCAGGAACGTTCCGCCCCAGAAGACGGTGATCACGATGAGCGCGAGCTCTTGTCGGCTCAGGCCGCTCCAGCGCAGGCGGGAGCGAAGGGGTGCGGATGTCACCGCTTAACGTTAGTCGCGCGGAGCGAGCTCACCGTTGCGGTTCGCGACGGCGCAGCATCCGCTTCGACGGCTTCTTGAGGATGGCGATCGGCTGGGTCGTGGTCACGACGGCGTCGACATTCATCGAACCGTCGACGGGCCCGACGATCGCGATGGGCGTCGTGAGCGTCGGCTCGTCCGGCTCGACCGGGAGCTTCGCGAGTCGGCGGTGCTCCTTGATGTACGCGGGGATCAGCAGCGCAGCGGCGCCCACCCAGGCAAGGGTGTTGCTGAGCGCGACACCCGCGAAGTCAAGCAGCGCCCCGAGAATGATGGCCGCGGCGACGCGCATGACGAGCTCGACGACGCCGGTCACAGTGGGGATGAGCGTGTGGCCGAGCCCCTGCAGTGCGCCGCGAAGCACGAACAGCACGGCGAGCGCGGAGTAACTGAGGCCGTTGATGATGAGCATGAGGTGCGCCATCTCGACGACGTTGTCAGAACCTTCGCCGACGAAAAGTCGAATCATCGGGGTGCCGAAGGCCACGAGCAGCGCACCGAGGACGACGGCTGCGATGATCGACATCCAGGTCGCCTCGACCACGCCCTTGCGGATGCGGTCGGGGCGCTTGCCGCCGTGGTTCTGCGCGACGTACATCGACACCGCGAGTCCGAGCGAGGACAGCAGCGCGACGGCGAGACCATCGACGCGGGATCCGGTCGTGTAGGCGGCGACGGCATCCGCACCGAGGGTGTTGAGCGCCACCTGCACGGTGAGCGTGCCGATCGCGATGATCGAGGCCTGGAAGCCCATCGGCAGTCCGATGCGCAGGTGCTCGCCGAGGTCGGCCTTGGTGACGGCACGGAAATCCGCGCGCGAGACCTTGAGGTCCTGCAGGCGGCGACGCACGAACTCAAGACACATGAGCACGGAGACGACCTGGGCGACGACGGTCGCAAGAGCTGCGCCCGCGACTCCCCATCCGAGCGGGCCGACCATGAGCACGACGAGGCCCACGTTGAGCACGCACGAGATCGACAGGAAGATGAGCGGTGTGCGCGAGTCGCCGATCGCGCGGACGATCGCGGCCAGGTAGTTGAAGGCCATCATGGCGCTCGCGCCCAGGAAGC
Source organism: Microbacterium sp. GW823-FHT02G05 (assembly GCF_058797175.1). Taxonomy (NCBI): domain Bacteria; kingdom Bacillati; phylum Actinomycetota; class Actinomycetes; order Micrococcales; family Microbacteriaceae; genus Microbacterium; species Microbacterium sp. GW823-FHT02G05. Next base: position 770,581 of record NZ_JBXAJK010000001.1, on the reverse strand, counting down.
TGATCTGCGTGAACACGGTCGCCTCGGCGAGCAGCTCGGGCGGCGTCTGCATGAGGCGAAGCGCAGGTTCGCTGACGAGCGGCGCGACGATGGTCAGCAGAATGCTCAGGATGCCGGTGAGCACGGTCCCCGCTGCCACCGAACGCCGAACCCCTGCCGCATCCCGCGCCCCGAAGGCCTGCGCGGTGGGAATCGCGAAGCCAGAGGTCACACCCCAGGCGAAGCCGAGCAGCAGGAACAGCAGACTTCCGGTCGCACCGACGGCGGCGAGCGAGTTCACTCCGAGGTGGCGGCCCACGACGATCGCGTCGGCGAACTGGTACAGCTGCTGCACGACGTTGCCGATGAGCAGGGGGATCGAGAAGGCCAGGATGACGCGCCAGGGGCGGCCAGTGGTCAGGGAGGTAGCCATGGGTGCTCGCAGAACAGAAACGGGGGATGTGGGGTGTCGGATGCGGCACCGTTGCTCGATTCTATCGAATCGATTCGACAACACGGAACACGGACATTCGTCTTCCGCCCCGCCGTGGCGTGCGCAAGACTGACCGCATACTCCTGCGAAGGGCGACGCACATGACTGTATCCACCTCCGACCAGCCTGACGTCTGGTTCGCCCGCCCCGCGGAAGCCGTGGCCGAGGCCCTCGGCGTCGATCCGACCACTGGGCTCTCCTCGAGCGAGGTCACCCAGCGGCGAGAGCGGTACGGCAGCAACACGATCCCCGCCGAACGGGGGCCCTCGCTCTGGCAGATCGCGCTGCGCCTGCTCGTGGATCCCATGAACATCATGCTCATCGCCGTCACTGTCGTGAGCTGCTTCATCGATCAGATCCCCGTCGCGGTGATGGTCGGCCTGCTCGTGGTCGTCAACGTCGTCATGGGGGCGCGGCAGGAGATGTCGGCGCGTGCCGCGGTCGACGCCCTCTCAGACCTGCAGATCCCGCACGCCCGCGTGGTGCGAGACGGATCGACGCAGGAGATCCCGGCCTCGGAGCTCGTTCCCGGCGATATCGTCCTGCTTGAGGCGGGAGACCTCGTGCCCGCGGATGCGCGCATCCTCCGCGCGGCGCGGCTCGAGGCGCAGGAGGCCGCGCTCACCGGTGAGAGCGCACCGGTTGACAAAGGCGTTGACGTAGTCGCCGATACCGATGCGACACTCGGCGATCGCAGCTCGATGGTCTTCCAGAACACGCAGATCACGCGCGGCACCGCCACCGTCGTGGTGACCGATACGGGCGCCGCGACGCAGATGGGTCGAATCGCCGAACTGCTCGCCGCCGTCGAGCCGACGCTGTCGCCCCTGCAGCGGGAGCTGCGCTCGCTCACCAAGGTGCTGGCCCTCATCGCCTGGGGCGCCGTGGCGATCATCGTCGTGATCGGCGTGGCCCGCCAGCAGCCCTTCGAGGCGCTGCTGCTGCTCGGGATCTCGATGGCGATCTCGGCGATCCCCTCCGGCATGCCGACCTTCGTGCAGGGGATGCTCGCCTACGGCGCAAAGATGCTCGCCGATCATCGCGCCGTCGTGAAGAACCTCGCTGACGTCGAGACACTGGGCGCCACGAGCGCGATCAACTCCGACAAGACGGGCACTCTGACCCTCAACGAGATGACGGTGCAGAAGCTCTATTTCGCACACGAGTGGTTCACCGTGAGCGGAGGCGGCTACTCCAAGCAGGGCGAGATCCGCGGCGCCGCAGGCACCACGGTGCCTGATTTCACCGCCCTCGCCTACGGTCTCTGCCTCTGCAGCGATGCGACCGTCTCCGACACCGGCGTCGTCATCGGCGATCCCACAGAAGCGGCACTGATCGTGCTCGCCGCGAAGCTCGGCGTCGATGCCGAGCTGACCCGCCGCGAGTACCCCCGCGTGGCCGAGGTGCCCTTCGACTCCGAGTACAAGTTCATGGCGACGTTCCACCACGCCCCTGTGCGCGGGGAGGAGCGCCTGCTGAGCGTCGTCAAGGGCGGAGTGGATGTCGTGCTCGCCCGCTGCTCCAAGGCCATGACCGCCGACGGCACACACGTGGACATCGAAGAGGAACGGGCCCGCATCGAGCAGGCACAGCGAGAGCTATCCGAGCAGGGACTGCGGGTGCTCGCGTTCGCCTTCCGCGCCGACGATGCGCTTGAGGCGGCCATGACCGCCAACCCCATGAGCGCCGTCGAGGACCTCGTCTTCGTCGGGATGGTGGGCATCATCGATCCCCTGCGGCCCTCGTCCGTCGACGCCGTGCGGACGGCGCACGAGGCCGGCATCGAGGTGCGCATGATCACCGGTGACCACGCGATCACCGCCGCGGCGATCGGCGCGCAGCTCGATCTGGGCCCCGGCGCTGCGAGCGGCAGCGACCTGCGTACGATGAGCGACGCGGAGCTGAGCGCGCAACTTCCGAACATCCACGTCTTCGGCCGCGTGACGCCAGAGGACAAGCTGCGCATCGCACGGCTCATGCAGGAGTCCGGTGAGATCGTCGCGATGACCGGCGACGCGGTGAACGATGCCGCGGCACTCAAGCAGGCAGACGTCGGCGTCGCGATGGGCTCGGGCAGCGAGGTGACCAAGCAGGCCGGCAACATGATCCTCACCGATGACAACTTCGGCACCCTCATCACCGCGATCACGGTGGGCCGGTCGATCTACGAGAAGATCGTCAGCTACGCGCGCTTCCAGATGTCGCTGCTGTTCTCGCTCGTGATCCTGTTCCTCACCGCGAGCATCTTCAACATCAACGAGGGCGTGCCCATGACACCCCTCATGGTGCTGTTCCTCAACTTCTTCACGACCATGTTCCCCGTGATCGTCATCCTGCTCGACCCGGTTCCTGACGACATCATGTCGCGTCCACCACGCGATCCGAAGGTCACGCTCTCGCACCCGGGTGCCGTGCTGCAGTGGCTGCTGTTCGGTGCAGTGATCGCCGCGACGACCATCACGCCGCTGCTCACCCGGGCCGACGAGCTCCACGGCGAGCAGCCGAGCGTCCCAGTGACGATGGCCTTCGCGGTGGCGAGCTTCGGTGCGATCCTCGGCGGGCTGGCGATGCGTCGCTCCCCCGGCTCAGGGTTCGTCTCGCCGATCGCCAATGCGCTGAAGTGGCTGGCGATCCCTGCGGTCATGACGGTCGCCTGCGTCGAGCTCGGTTTCCTGCAGCGACTGATCGGCACCGTGTCGCTCAGCGGCAGCGAATGGCTCACCGTTCTCGCCCTGGCCGTCATCGTGCCGCTCGTCGTTGAGGCACAGAAGGCGATTCTGCGCCGCACGGCGTCACTCCGCTGAGGTGCTTCGCGAGGCGCGGCGCAGCATCAGCGCACCGAGGAAGCCCAGGATGAGGAACGCGCTGGCGATGAGGATCGCCCAGCGGGTGGCATCCGCGAATCCCGCCGCGAGGGCGTCCACGGCCGCCGCCGTCTGGTCACCGAGCGTGCTCGCCTCTCCCTGATCGCGCAGCTGACCGATGACGGCGCCCGCAGACTGACGGGTGCTCTCTGCGAGCGCATCGGCGGATGATCCGCTGAAGCCCGCCGCCGCGAGCGAGCCCGGCAGAGTGATCGCGAGAGCGACCGACAACGCCGCGCCCGCGAAAGCCGTGCCGAGCGCGGAGCCGATCTGCCGCACAGTGCTCTGCGTCGCGGACGCCTGCCCCGAGGAATCCACCGGCACATCGCGCAGCACCGTTCCGGTGAGCTGCGCGGAAGCGAGACCCAACCCGAGGCCGTAGACGATCAGCGGCACGGCGATCAGCCATCCGGGACTCGTGCTCGTGAGCAGCAGTGCCATGACGATCGCGCCGACCACCTCGAGGCCGAGGCCCAGCAGCACCGTGCCCGGCGCCCCCAACCGCACAGCGAGATGCCGTGCGGCCGCGCCGGAGAGGAACGCGCCGATGGCCATCGCGGCGAGGACGAGACCCGCACCCATCACATCGAGGCCGAGCGCGTTGATGAGGAACAGCGGCAGGACGAAGATGATCGCGAACTCGCCGACCGCGACCATCGCCGCCGTGAGGTTTCCCCAGGAGAAGGTCGGGAGCACGAAGAGGTTGAGGTCGAGCAGCGCCGAACGCTGCACGCGCTCACGATGGCGTTCCCAGATCACGAAGAGCGTCAGCGCCACCGCCGCGATCGCGAAAGCGACGGGAACCGCCGACACCGGGGCATCCGTGGGCCATTTCCATCCGAAGACCTGCAGGTCGCCCGATGGCGCCCACCACCCGAGGTCCGGCCCCTCGATCACCGCGAACACGAGCGCGCCGAAGCCGATCGCGCTCAGCAGCGCCCCGTCGACATCGGCCCCCGGGAGCTTCTTGACCGCGCGTGTCTCCGGGACGGTGAACAGGGCCGCGACGAGCACGATCAGCCCGAGCGGCACGTTCACGAGGAAGATCCAGTGCCAGCCCGCCCACTGCGTCAGCGCCCCACCCGCCAGCGGCCCGATCGCAGCCGCACCCGAGATGACTGCACCCCATACGCCGAACGCGGCCGCCCGGTACCTCCCGCGAAACACCGCGTTCACGGTGGACAGCGTCGAAGGCATGATGAGTGCGGCGCCGACGGCCTGCACGGCGCGCGCCGCGATGAGCAGGCCTGCATCCGATGCCATCGCGGCGAGCACGCTGCCGAGCATGAACACGAGGAGGCCTGCGATGAACAGACGCTTGCGCCCCCAGCTGTCTGCGAGCTTGCCTGTCGACAGGAGCAGCGCCGCCAGCAGCACGGCGTACAGGCTGTTGACCCACTGCGCATCGGTGAGGGTGAGCCCGAGATCCTCGATCATCGCCGGCAATGCGACACCGACGATCGTTCCGTCGAGGACGATCATTCCGAGTCCTGCGGCGAGGACGGCGAGCGCCATCCAGTCGCGGCGACTCGGCGCCTGCGCCCGTGCTTTGTCCGCGGTCACTGCATGCATGCGAAATCCTCTCCGTCTGCCTGCAGTCTGCCGCGTCCGCCACGGGATGCGAATCATTCAAACGGTGGAGTTGTACAGATAGAAGAGGGACGGCACCCGGATGCTTCCGAGCGCCGTCCCCTCCTGGACTAGGTGATCGTCGCCGTGATCGGCGAACTGGCGGTGACGCCAGCGGCGTTCACGAACTCGATCACATAGTCATGCGCTCCCGGAGCACGACCCTCCAGCACAGCCTCTACGCGCTGTGCCTGAGGAGTCACCGCCGCGAGTTCGCCCCCGGAAACGACGACGCCGTCCTCGAGCAGACGCCACGCGGAGGCGTTGGTACCCCACCACATGTTCGCGACGATTCGGACCTCCCCCGGAGCGGGGGTCTTTGCGAGCGCGAGCTTCGGGATGCCGGGCAGCGCATCCTTCACGGTGACCGTGAGCGGCTGCGGCTGCGAAACGCCTTGCGAGTTGATGACCTCCGCCGTGTAGACGTACTCGCCGTTCACGCGGCCCGAGATCGGAACCGTGACAATCTGCGCCGCAGGCCCCGCCGCAGTGAGATCACCCGTGTGGATCAGCGCACCGTTCTCATAGACCTTCACGCGCGATGCGTTCGCGCCCCACCAGAGGTTCCAGCGCAGGTCGAACGTACCGTCATGCAGACCGGTCGCCCAACCGCTCGTGGAAGAGAGGACGCCCGCGCTGGGCGTGGCAGTCTCGTTGTCCGCGGGCAGCGGCGGCTCCGCGTTCTGGCATTCTTCGTACTGCTCTGCGCTCGGTGAGAAGCGGAACCAATCGAAGCGAGCCGGCATCTCCGCCGCCTCCGTCGCCCCACGGAACGCGAAGGGTCCGATGTGCGTGAATGCCATGTCGCGTGACTCGACGGGACGCCCGAAGTCTGCGAAGGTCGCGCCATCGTAGGAGACGGACGCCTGCACCTGCGCGCCATCATTCGTGAGGCGCAGCCAGATCTTCGTCGCGCCCGCGACCTCGGGAGCACGCGAATCCTGCCGGTTCACACCGTTCCGGTGGAAGACGAGCTCGACCGTCGGGCCGGGCGTCGCGCGTCCCATTCCGAGCTTTACGTAGTGCGTGTCACTCGCGTAGAGCAGAATCCCTCCCTGCTGGAACTTCTGCGTCGCGGCGATGTCGAGTTCGGTCGTGACCTGCCATGCCCCCTCGGGCAGCTCCTGCTGCAGCAGCGGCGCCGCAGCGACCCCGCCCGTGTAGGTCGGGATGACGAGCGCGTCATCCTCGACAGCGTGACGCGCCGACTCCTCGCGAACCACACGGTCCCACACGGGAGCGAGTCCTGCGGTGAACTCGTCCGAGCCGTCCGCCGCGCATTCAGCGAACACCGGGTTCGCCGGATCGGACGGGAACCCCTCGAAGATCGGGCCGACCTCGGGCTCCGCACCCTCCTTCGCGTAGGCGACGGTCGCGCCCAGCCGATCGCCGGACTCGTAGAACAGGTACGTTCCGGTGTCGTCGGTGATGATCTCGGGAGCGGCGACACGTCCGACATCCACTCCGATGCCTGTCGACTGGTGCAGCACGATCGGCACCTCGCCGACCTGGCGCAGCGTCTCATCGATCGTGCGCGCATAGCTCTTGCCGCTGGAGCCGTGGTAGATGACGTACAGCTGACCGTCGCGCTCCCACAGGTTGCCGCCGGACACGTTCGCGCCCTCTTCGGCACCGGGTGCGACGACGTAGTCGGGATCGACCGTCCACGTGACGCCGTCGACGGACTCGGCGAGCCGCACACGACGGATGTTGTCGCGCTCGTTGCCCATGTAGAACATTCCGTACTGGTACTCGGAGTTCTCGTCCGGGTGCTCGAAGACGCGCGCGTAGCTGGTCTCGGTGACGTTCGGACCGCCCATGGCGTTCGTCACCACCGAGCCGCCGTACTCGAAGGTGATGCCGTCGTCGGAGGTCGCGTAGCGCGTGACCGAGTTCTCGCCGTGGAAGTACATGAACATCTTCCCGGCCTCCTCGTTCCAGATCGCGTCCGGACTCGACGTGTGGCTGACCTTGTAGTGCGGCTCCCAGACGTTCGAGATGAGCGGAGCCTTCTCCGTGTACTCGGTCCAGGGTCCAGCGAGGCTGTCGGAGTACATCAGGATGATGCCCGCCGGGGCGTCGTGCGGCGCCGTGTACAGGTACCACTCGCCGAGGGGGTTCTCGAAGTACTCCCCCGCGTGGAACAGCGTCGGGAAGATGAACTCGTTGGTGGGGTTGTAGCTCATCTGCGACTTGTCGGTGATGACGCCCTGATAGCCGAAGGTCGGCCAGCCTTCCGGCGGTGGGGCGACAGACGTCGCGGATGCCTGCGGGGCGGATGCGGCGGCGGCGGGTGTCGCCGCAGCGAGCCCTCCCGCTCCGAGAGCCGTCGCCAGCGCCGCGGCGAAGAGCCGCCGATGCCAGGTCCGGGGTGAGGTTCTTCTCATGACCATCTCCTTCGACAGTGAATACAGAACAGCGATTTCAGACACGACGAACAGCGCCTCCGCGGTGGCGGAGCCGTCAGAAAAGAAAGGGCGGGAGATCATCCCGCCCCTTCTCTCAGCCCTTGAGGCCGGTGTGCGCCAGACCTTGCACGAACTGGCGCTGCGCGACGAGGAACACAGCCAGCACCGGGATGACGGTGAGCGTGGTCGCCGCGAGCTGGACGTTCCACATCGGGCCGCCGTAGGCGTCGACGTACTGCGTCAGCGCCTGCGGAAGCGTGAACATGTCCTTGCTGGACAGGTACACGATCGGCTCGAGGTAGAGGTTCCACGACTTGAGGAACGTGAAGATCGCCACGGCCCCCAGCGCGGGCTGCGCGAGCGGGAAGGCGATCCGCCAGAAGATACCCCAGCGGCCGAGCCCGTCCATACGCCCTGCTTCTTCGAGCTCCGTCGGAAGTCCGAGGAAGAACTGGCGCATGATGAAGATCGCCAGAACCGCGGGCGCCCCGAAGATCGGAATCACGATGAGCGGCCAATGGGTGTTGATGAGCCCCATCGCGTTGACCATGCGGAACAGCGGGACGATGGTCACCTCCGACGGCACGAGTAGCCCGATCAGCACGACGAGGAACAGGGCGTTCGCTCCGGGGAACTTGATGCGAGCGAACGCGTACCCGGCCATCGCCGCGACCAGCATCGTACCGATCGTCACGAGGGCGGCGATGTAGAGGCTGTTCCAGTACTGCTGCGCGAACGGCTGCAGTCGGAACACCTCGCCGTACGCCGCGAAGCTCGGATCCGAGGGCCACAGCGTCGGCACCTTCTGCAGGATCTCGCTCATCGGCTTCAGGCTCGACGTCGCCATCCACAGCGTGGGGAAGATGAACGGGATGCTGATGACCGTCAGCAGCGCGACCAAGCCGATTGTCGTGAGTCGGCGGCGCGTCTTCGAGCTGCCCGCCCGGCGTGCGCGGGGACGCACGCGCGAACCGGTCACGATCGCGGTCGTGCTCCCCGTCGGCAGGGTGTCTGCGGCATCCGGCATCCGTGTCTCAGTTCTCATGGAAGACCCACCTCTTTCGCGTCTGCCACTGGATGAGGGTCAGCACGAGGACGATGACGAACAGCAGCACGGAGATCGCACTCGCATAACCGAAGTCGTTGAAGCGGAACGCCTGCTGGTACAGGTAATAGACGAGCACGGTCGTCGAGTTGCCGGGGCCGCCGCCGGTGAGCACCGCGATCTGCGCGAACACCTCGAGCGAGCCGACGATTGTGATGATCGACACCAGCAGGATGGTCGGGCTGATCAGCGGCAGCGTGACCGAGCGGAACCGCCGCCAGGCGCCCGCCCCATCGATGCGTGCGGCTTCGAGAATCTCCTCAGGCACGCTCTGCAGTGCCGCCAGGAACAGGATCATGTTGAGGCCGACGTTCTTGAACAGCTGCACCACGATCACCGAGACCATCGCGGTGAACTCGCCGCGCAGCCAGTTCGGTCCCTCGATGCCGATGAGCGACAGGAAGCCGTTGATGCCGCCGTCGGCCTGCAGCAGGAAGCTCCAGACGATCGTCCAGGCCACGAGCGAGACGACGACGGGCGAGAAGAAGAAGGTGCGGAACGTCGTGGTGCCGGGGAGCTTCTGGTTCAACAGCACCGCGAGCAGCAGCGCCAGGCTGATGTTGAACACGACCAGCCCGATCGAGAACCACAGGCTCGCCAGCAGCGAGTCCTTCAGGCCCTCGTCTGCGAGCATGCGCTCGTAGTTGTCGGTCCCAGAGAAGACGAAGGTGTTCGCCAGGACGTTCCAGTCGTGCAGCGAGAACCACAGCACCGCCACGAGCGGAGCGATCACGAAGGCGAGTGCGCCGAGCACAGCGGGCGCGACCATCGTGTAACCCACGATCCAGTCGGCGCGGACAGCCGCGGAGCGGCGAGGGCGAGGACCCTCATTCCGCTCCGCGGTCCGTGTCGTCTGTTCGACGACGGTGGAGGTCATGCGTTCTCAGCCCTTCAGGAGCGGAGCGATCGTCGAGCACGTCTTGTCGAGAACAGCCTCGACGTCAGCATCCGCGGTCCACATCGCGTCGAGCTGGGCGCGCACGGCGTCCTGCACCTTGGCGAAGTTGACGTGCGTCGGCTTGGTGACCGCCCCCTGGATTCCGTCGACGACGACGGCCTGGAGCTGCTCAGCGCTGAGCTTCGGGTTGGCGACGGCCAGCACATCCGCGTTCAGCAGCGACTCGCGGGGCGGCGGGAAGAACGCCGCGAGCTTCTCGGCGTTGTCCGGTTGCGTGAAGTACGCGAGGAAGTCCGCGGCGACGGTCGGGTTCTTCGCGTTCGCGAAGACGCCGATCCCAGCCTGACCGATCACGTTCTGCTGGCCCTCAGGGCCCGCAGGGAGCGGGAGGACATCCCACTCGAACGAACCATCCAGGGCCGAGGCGCGGCTGATCTGCGTGATCGTCATGGCGGCGTCACCGGCGAAGAAGTCCGCGGTCACACCCGGGCCGGGCATGGCGCCGTCGACGAAGATCGCGTCGTGGATCCACGTCATCGCCTCGACCATCTCCGGCTCGGTGAACGTGCAGCTGGCGCCGTCGGCCGGCCACGGCTCTGCGTCCCAGCCGTTCCAGATGGTGGAGAGGTTCTCCCACACCTTGAAGTCGAAGTCACGCGCGACGAGACCCTGCTTGCCGGACGCTGCGGCGGTGGCCGCGGAGATGTCGCGGGCGTTCTCGTAGGTCCAGTCGCCAGAAGCCATCAGGTCGGCGGGGTTCGGCTGACCTGCCGCGGCGATCTGCGTCGTGTTCACGAAGATCGCGAAGGGACTGTTGGAGAAGGGGTAGGCGTACAGGCCGTCGTCCTTCTGCCACAGTTCGAGCGAAGTGGCGAGCAGGTCGTCGTACTCGTATCCCTCGGCGTCCTTCAACGTCTGACTGATGTCGGCGAGGGCGCCACTCTGCACGAACTCGGGCGCGTAGCTCTCCATGATCCAGCCGAGGTCGGGGGCGTTGCCTCCGGCCAGCTGGGTGGTGAGCGAGGTGGTGTAGTCCGCGAACGGCAGAGTCTCGAAGGTGATGTCCGAGACGAGCTCCGGGTTCTCGGCGACATAGGCGTCGGCGATCTCCTGGAACTGCGCGAGCTGGGTCTCGTCTGCGGTCCAGACGGTCATGCGCAGACTCACGGGTTCGTCCGGTGTCTCGGTGGCAGCGGGAGATCCGCTGCACGAGGCGAGGACGAGGGCGCTGGCGGCGATGCCAGCGGCGGCCACCAGCGCGGTGCGCCGGCGACGGGGCGTGAAGTGATTCATGCCTTGCTCCTTGTGCTGTGGGTGGGGTGGGTGAAACAGGTCAGAATGCGTAGACGCGGCCTTCGGGCCAGTGCCGCTCGACGCCGGTGTCGTCGAGCTCACGCTGGTAGTCGGCGAGCAGGGCCGGGGTGCCGTGCACGGCATGCGGCGTGGTGTCACGGTCGATGCTGTACGCGGCCAGGTGCCCGGCGGCTTCGCCGACGTTCCACTCGACCGGGTGCAGGCGGTAGCAGCCGTTGGTGATGTGCGTGGTGCCGATGTTCTTGTTGGCGGCCAGCAGGTTCGTCATCCGCTGCGGGATGAGCGCGCCCAGCGGGATCTCGAAGGGCGTGGATGCGACGTCGATGTAGGTGTCGCCGCCGGTCGAGGGATGCAGGTCGATGCGGTACATGCCCACACCGATCGATTCCTCGTAGCGGGTCGCTCCTTCGTCGCCGCGCACGGCGTAGGAGACATCGTTCTCGGTGACCGTCGTCAGCGCGCGGATGCGGCGAGACTCGCGGTGGTACGGCGCCTGGGCGAGACCGTCTTCCGAGCCCATCAGATCGGGGCGCAGACGCAGTCCCGGGAAGCCGAAACCGCCATCGGGGCGCGGAGCCTCGGTCTGCATCCAGTAGAGCATCGACAGGCTCAGTTCACGGGCCTCTTCATAGCGCGCGAGCTCCACCTCACGCGGCTCATCCAGCCACGTCTTCAGGAAGTAGTCGATGCTCGGCCAGTTGACCAGGCAGATGTCGCTCTCGTAGAAGCCCTTCTCGAAGAGGTCGCGGGCGGCGATACGACGGAAGGTCCACAGGTTGTGGTCTCCGGCGTTCTTCGACTGGTCCGCATCGACGGCGAGGGCGTCGTCGCCCGGGTTCGGGTCGAACACGCGCGTTCCGAGCTCGAGGGTGCGGGGGTTCGGTGCGGTCCAGGAGAGCATCCTCTCGCCCTGCCAGGCGGAGGGCACGTAGTCGCGCCAGAAGTCGTAGTTCGCGGGGCGCTCGATGGTGTGGTCGCCCTCCACGTGCTCCATGGCGAAGCACACACTCACGGCCTGCACGTTGCTCGGCTGTGCCACCTCGGGAGCGCTGGGCTCGTTGTGCTCCGAGCGTGCTTCGAAGCCGGTGACGTACTCGGTGCCGGTGAGCGGAAGCAACTCGCCGGTCTCGGTCGCATCCAAGACGTACTGCGCAGTGACCGTGACGTCTTCTGCTCCGATCTCCGACGACAGTGTGACCGAGGTGACGCGGTCACCCTCGACGGTCGCCGCGGTCGGTCGCACGCGCTCAAGCAGGGTGATCCGACCGGTGGAGCGGTGCGGAGCGAGCATCTCCTCCAGCACGCCGACGGCGATGCGCGGCTCACTGCAGAGCTTCGAGACCCATCCGGCGCCCGGGTTGAGGTCCTTGCGCTCGCGCACCTCTTCGACCAGCGGGTACTGACGTCGGTAGACGTCGCGGATGCCGTCGCGCAGCGCCCGGTAGCGCGCGGTGATCCCGAACTCTTCGACCCAGGGGTGCTCGTCCGGCGGCACGGCCTGCGAGGTCAGCTGGCCGCCGATCCAGGGGTACTCCTCGGTGAGGACGACACGCGCCCCTCGATCAGCGGCGGCGAGCGCGGCGGCGACGCCGCCGAGTCCGGCTCCGACGATCAGTACGTCGGTGGTCAGTTCACGTGCGGTCACGAACGATGTCCTTCTTGTGTAGCGGGGTGGGGCGGTACGGCGGCGATCGTCTCGCCGTCGATGTCGGGGCAGACGAGGATCTGATGCAGGTCTTCGTCGTCGAGTGCGGGCGGTCGGGTGCGGGCGTCGTCACGGCGGGACCCGGAGGCCTCGTTGACGATGCGCGACAGCAGGACGAGGGCGCGTGCGCCCATCTCCTCCCGGGGGACGGAGAACCCCGACCAGCGTCGACCACGGGGCACGGGATGCAGGGGTTGCCCCAGCAGCAAGATCGAGATGTCCTCCGGGATGCGACGCCCGCGGGACTCCAGCGCGTCGCTGAAGTCCTCCAGGTAGTTCTCCGGAGCGACCACGAGGGCGGTGAGACCGCGCTCGACGACCTCGTCGGCGGCGGCCTCCGCGTCGTGCACATCGACGAAGCGGGAAGGGAGGCCGTGGCGCGCCATCGCCTCGCGGTATCCGTCGACGCGATCGATCGTGGACTGATCCGAACCGCGCGAACCCGCATAGCCGATGCGTGTGTGGCCCAGGGCGACGAATCGCTCCACCTGACGTGCGGTCGCGGTGACATAGTCCGCGCCGACGTAGGGCAGGCGTCGCCCCTCGCTCACTCGCTTGCCGATGAAGACGAACGGATAGCTCGTGTCGAGCAGATGCTGCAGTTCGCTCTGGTCTTCGTGCTGGCCGAGCAGCAGGCACCCGTCAGCGATGCCGAGTCGCTGCCAGCCGTCGCGCGAGAGCCGGCGGCGGCCATCGACCACACGGGCGGAGGTGAACAGGAGCGTGTCTACGCCCAACTGCTCGGCGGCGTGCTCGATCCCCACGAGGAAGGCGCCGTAGAAGTCCTGCCCGCCCCGGGGGAAGGTGGTCTCGTACGTGAACACGCCGAGGATCTGGTTGCGTCCCCCGGCAAGGCGCTGGGCCACAGGATTCGCCGAGTATCCGATGATCCGGATCGCCTCGAGCACGCGTTTGCGGGTCTCCTCCGAGATGCGCACACCGGCCGGGGCGTTGCCGTTGAGCACGAAGCTCACGGTCGACTGGCTGACGCCGGCGAGGGCGGCGACATCGGCCTGCGTGAAGCGGTGACGCGGCATCGTGATCCTCTCTGATCAACGCACACCCGGGTGGGCACGAGTGCCAGTCTGGTCAGAGCGCGAAGAGAAGGTCAATTTGATAATGCGTATTATTTTGAGCTTGCGACATGCCCGCGACATCCGCTGATCGCCTGTGATCCGCCGCGCTAATCCGTATTATCGCGACGGGCGTCCCTCCACGACTCAATAGACTGCCGTGGTACGTCCCGTGTCTGTGAGGAAGCCGCGATGCCCCGTTTCGACCTGCCCCTGGAGCAGTTGCGCTCCTACCGTCCCGAGGTCGCGGAGCCCGCGGATTTCGACGCCTTCTGGCAGCGCACGATTGCCGAGTCGCGTGCGCTGGCGACCGCTCCCGACGTGCGTCGCGTCGACTCACCTCTGGCGAACGTCGAGGTCTACGACGTGACCTTCAGCGGCTTCGGCGGCGACCCCGTCAGCGCCTGGCTGATCCTTCCGGTCGGCGGCGCAGAACCCCTCCCCGCGGTGGTCGAGTACGTCGGATACGGGGGCGGTCGCGGTCTTCCCCATGAGCGCCTCGCCTGGGCATCCGCCGGCTACGCCTACCTGCGCATGGACACGCGCGGTCAGGGCGGCGGCTGGGGCACCGGTGGCTCCACGGCCGATCCACACGGATCGGGAGGCGCCACGCCCGGCTTCATGACGCGGGGCATCGCCCACCGGGACGACTACTACTACCGTCGCGTCTTCACCGATGCCGTGCGCGCCGTCGACACGGTGCGAGAGTTCGATCGCGTGGATGCCGCGCGCGTCGCGGTCACCGGAGGCAGCCAAGGCGGCGGGATTGCGATCGCCGCAGCAGGACTCAGCGACGGCCTCGTCGCCGCGATGCCCGACGTCCCCTTCCTCTGCCACTTCGAGCGCGCCGTCGGCCTCACCGAGCGCGACCCGTACCAGGAGATCGTGCGCTACCTCGCCGTGCACCGCGACGCGGGTGAGACCGTCTTCCGCACCCTCTCGTACTTCGATGGGGTGAACTTCGCCCGTCGCGCGACTGCTCCTGCGCTCTTCTCCGTCGCGCACATGGACGCGGTGTGCCCGCCCTCCACCGTGTACGCCGCCAAGAACACGTGGGCGGCGTACGCCGACATCACCGACTACCACTTCAATGGGCACGAGGGCGGCGAAGGCTTGCACTGGCCGCGCCAGGCCGCGTTCCTCGCCGCACGGCTCGCACCCCAGGAGATTCCTGCATCATGACCCGCACCGTCATCATCAATCAGGGCCGCGTGGCCGACCGCACGGGCGGTGCGCTTGCCGGTGCCCGCATCACCGGTGAGGCGCTCGGCACGCTGCTGCACGTCGATCCCGTGATCGTCGGCACGCCGAGCGCCCCGGCAACGGATGATTGGAGCGTCGCGCTCCCCGCCGCATCCGAGACCCTCACGGGTCTTCGCTCCGCACTTCGCGATGCCCTCGACGCGGGCACGACGCCCGTGCTGGCGACGAACACCTGCGCGGCGAGCCTGGCGACACTGCCCGAGGTCGCTGCCCGCTATCCGGATGCGGTCGTGCTGTGGATCGACGCGCACGGTGACTTCCACACGCCGGCGACGACCGACTCCGGCTACCTCGGCGGCATGGTTCTCGCTGCGGCCTGCGGCCTGTGGGACAGCGGCCACGGCGCCGGCCTCAACCCGCACCAGGTGGCGCTGGTGGGCGCGCGCGACATAGACCCGGCCGAGCAGGCGCTTCTCGCCGAGGCCGGCGTGACCGTACTGGCGCCCACAGAGAGCACGCCCGAGGCGGTTGCGAAGTTCGTGGCCGGCCGCGATGTGTGGATTCACGTCGACTGGGATGTGCTGACTCCCGGCTACATCCCGGCCGCATACAAGGTCCCGGAGGGACTGCGTCCGCACGAGATCGCCGCGATCTTCGCAGCGCTGCCCGCCGCATCCGTCCGCGGTGTGGAGCTCGCCGAGTTCGAGGCCTCCGGATCCGAGGTTCCCGAGCACCTGAGCGTCGAGCTGATCCTGGAGACCTTCCAGCACCTCGGCGTCTGATCCTCGGGAGGCGCCGCGCACCGATAGTGTTGCTTTCCGACGTTCACGGACCCCGGGGGGAATCACATGTCGGTTGGCCTGCTCGCTGTTGTCGATGACATTCTGACGGCGGCCCTGAAGGCATCGTCGAAGGCCGCGGGCGTCGTGATCGACGACGCCGCCGTGACGCCGCAGTATGTGCAGGGCATCACGCCCGCCCGCGAGCTGCCCGTGGTCGGCAAGATCGCGCTCGGGTCGATCGCGAACAAGTTCCTCATCATCATCCCGGTGGCGCTGCTGCTCACCGCATTCGCACCGTGGGTGCTGCCGTACCTGCTCATCGTCGGTGGCGCGTACCTGTGCTTCGAGGGTGCCGAGAAGGTGCTCGAATGGTTCGGCGCGACGCACGGCCACGGCGAAGAGGGCGCCCGCGATGAGAAGCGGCTCGTTCTCGGCGCGATCCGCACCGACCTGATCCTCTCGACCGAGATCATGCTCATCTCGCTCGCCAACCTCGACCCCGGACTCGATCTGGGCATGACGCTCGCGGTCCTCTCGGTCATCGCGGTCCTCATGACTGGCGTCGTCTACGGTGCCGTCGCGCTGTTGGTGAAGATCGACGACGTCGGCCTGAAGATGGCGAAGAACCCGGTCAAGCGCGTGCGCCACACCGGCACGAGGATCGTCCGGTCGATGCCCGCGGTGTTCCGTGTCATCAGCATCGTCGGCACCGTCGCGATGCTATGGGTCGGCGGGCACCTCGTGCTCGTGAACCTCGGTGAGGTCGGATGGCACTTCCCGGCGGATCTGCTGCACGGTGCCGAGCACGCCCTGGCCGCACTCGGCGGCTTCGCGATGTGGCTGGCGGGCACCGTCGTCTCGGCGATCGCGGGGCTGGTCGTCGGACTCGTCATCGTGGGCATCGTGGTCGGCATCGTGAAGCTGTTCGGCAAGGAGCCGACGTTCCACGAGGGCGGCGAATCCCCCGAGGCTCTCGTCCGCCACTAGGGCAGATCGCGACAGTAGGGGTCTGCCGCGTCAGGCGAGCTTGTCCTTGAGCGCAGTGAGGTGGGTGCGGGTCCGAGCCGCGGCAGCCTCAGCATCGCGCGCGGAGATCGCTTCGACGATGCGACGGTGCGTGTCCTGGTCGCCTTGGTCTCCGTGATGACCACGGATGCGAAGCATGTCGATCATGGCCTGCCGTGAACGGGCCGCGAAGCCGTCGAAGAGCTCGGTCAGAACCGGGCTCTGCGCGGCGACGACAATGTGCCGGTGGAAGGCCATGTCGGTGTCGACGTGCGCGGGGATGTCGACCCGATGCCGGTCTCTCTCTGCGAGCGCGCTTCGCAGTCGTTCGAGATCGGCGGAGGTTCGCCGTACAGCGGCGAGCGCTGCGGCCTCGACCTCGACAGCGATGCGGGCCTCGATGACCGCGATGATGTCGGCCTGCCGAAGGACGTCGTCCCAGCTCTCCGGAACCTCCGAGGCGGTGACGAACACGCCAGCACCTTGACGGGTGGCGAGCACTCCACGACCAGCGAGAATGCGGATCGCCTCTCGGGCGGTCGAGCGTCCGACACCCAGCTGGGGCGCGAGCGTGGTCTCGCCGGGCAGCTTGTCGCCGATGCTCCACTCTCCGGCTCGGATGCGGTCGAGCACGAGCTCCGCGGCCTGCTCGGCGAGGGATTCACGGCGCACGACGGTCACAGGCTCAGTATCCCATACTGCGCAGCTTATCTACTTGTCTGAGGAGTTGTGATAGCGTGGCGCCATGCTCATCCGCCCGTTCCTCCTTCTTCGCCGCCACGGCGGGGTGTAGCCAGACCGGCTCCCCGACGTGGGAGCCAGTGCGTGCCGGTCGACTTTCTTCGACTCCGCAGAGGAACTCCCGATGATCACTTTCCCCACGCTCTCCACCCCTTCCGGGCCTGTCCCCGTCGATGCACCGGCGTGGAACCGGCAGCGCCCCTCACAGATGCCGTCCCACCGGTACGACGACGTATTCTCCCGCGTCGAGGTGCCGCTCACCGAGCGGGACTGGCCGCAGGCGCGTCTCACGCAGGCGCCGCTCTGGGTGCCCGTGGACCTGCGCGACGGCAATCAGGCGCTGGCCGAGCCGATGGACCCCGCACGAAAGCGACGTTTCTTCGAACTGATGGTCGCGATGGGCTACAAGGAGATCGAGGTCGGGTACCCCTCGGCATCGCAGACCGACTACGACTTCGTCCGGCTGATCGCGGAAGCTGACATCGCACCGCCGGACGTGACGATCGTGGTGTTCACGCCGGCACGACGCGACCTGATCCAGCGCACGGTGGAGTCGATCCGCGGCATCCGCAACCCTGTGGTCATCCACATGTACACCGCCACAGCACCGATCTGGCGCGATGTCGTTCTCGGCCACGATCGGACGGGACTCACAGAGCTGATCCTCTCCGGCGGCCGGGACGTGCTCGAGTTCGCCGGAAACCTGCCTCACGTGAGGTTCGAGTTCTCGCCGGAGGTGTTCAACCTCACGGAGCCCGACTATGCGCTTGAGGTCTGCGATGCGATGACAACGTTGTGGGATGCGACGGCGGAACGCCCCGTGATCCTGAACCTTCCGGCGACGGTCGAGGCCGCGACCCCCAACGTGTACGCCGATCAGATCGAGTACATGCACAAGAACCTCTCGCGCCGAGACGCAGTCATCCTCTCGGTGCACCCGCACAACGATCGCGGCACAGGCATCGCCTGCGCCGAGCTCGCCGTTCTCGCGGGCGCGCAGCGCGTCGAGGGATGCATCTTCGGCAACGGCGAGCGCACAGGCAACGTCGATCTCGCGACACTCGCACTGAACATGCACGCTCAGGGGATCGACCCGATGATCGACTTCTCCGACATCGACGAGATCCGCCGCACGGTCGAGCACTGCAACCGGATCGAGATCCACCCGCGCCACCCCTACGTGGGAGACCTCGTCCACACGGCCTTCTCCGGCACCCATCAGGATGCGATCAGAAAGGGCTTCGTCGAACACCGCGCCCGCTCTGTCGCGGAGGGCCGCCCCGCGTCAGAGGTCGCGTGGCGGGTGCCCTACCTGCCGATCGACCCCGCCGATATCGGGCGCAGCTACGACGCGGTCATCCGCGTGAACTCCCAGTCCGGTAAGGGTGGCATCGCCTATCTGCTGGAGACGGAGTACGGCATCGAGCTGCCCCGCCGGCTGCAGATCGATCTCGCCCGCCACGTGCAGCAGCACGCCGATCAGACGGGTGGGGAGATCACCGCTGAGCAGGTGTGGGACATCTTCGAGGCCGCCTATCTCGCCGAGACGACCACCTCCGTCGAGCTCGCGGGATTCCAGCTCGATGGTCCGGCGACGACCATCACCCTCCGGGCCGCGGGCGACGAGAACGTGACCCGCCATGACGGCGTCGGCCCCATCGAAGCGCTGACGGCCGCGCTTGAGGGAATCGGAGTGCGCGTCGACGTCCTCGGCCTCCACCAGACCAGCATCGGTGTCGGCAGCGCCAGCGAAGCGGTGACGATCGTCGAGTACCGCAACGCCGTGGGCAGTGGGTGGGTGGCGGCAAAGGACCGGTCTGTCCTCACCGCGTCTCTCCATGCGGTTCTTCGAGCAGCGACCGCGACGACCTGACTCCCGCCCGCGCCCTCGGTATCGTGATGAGGTGACCGCCCGCCGCTACCCGCAGACCATCGCGGCGGCGGTCGACCACGAACTGGTCATCAAGAAGTCGCGGTTCATCACTCACATCGCGCCGGTTTCCTCAGTGGCAGAGGCGGATGCTGTCATCGCGGCTGTCCGCAAGCGAGCGTGGGATGCGCGGCACAACTGCACGGCGATGGTGACCGGGCTGCTCGGCGATCAGGCGCGCTCGTCGGATGATGGCGAACCCTCGGGAACCGCGGGCATCCCGATGCTGGAGGTGCTGCGGCGGCGTGAGCTCACTGACGTCGTCGCGGTCGTCACCCGCTACTTCGGAGGGATCAAGCTCGGCGCCGGCGGCCTGGTGCGCGCTTACGGGTCAGCGGTCTCGTATGCGCTGGATCACGCGACCCTGCTGCGACGAGAGGCGCTCACCCAGGTCACGTTCGACGTCGCTCACGCGGATGCCGGACGCTACGACAACCTCGTGCGCGCCTGGGCTGCGCAGCACGGCGCGACCCTCGGTGAGACCCACTACGGCGCGAAGGCGATGCTCGAACTGTGGGTTCCCGCGCCGGAACTCGAGCGCTTCGCGGCGGACCTCGCCGAGGCATCCGGCGGTGCCGTCCAACCGATCACCGGCACCGAGCGCATCATCGACGTTCCCGCCTGATCTGGTCGATACACTCGAATCACCCGAGCCGAGGAGCACAGCGATGACCGACTCCCCCTTCCTTCAGCGCGCGATCGACATCGCCGTCGCGAACGTGGCCGACGGCGGAGGGCCCTTCGGCGCCGTGATCGTGAAGGACGGCGAGGTCATCGCCACCGGCGAGAACCGCGTCACCCGCGACAACGACCCGAGCGCACACGCCGAGGTGGTGGCGATCCGCCGCGCGGCCCAGGCGCTCGGCACCTTCTCGCTGCAGGGCTGCGTGCTGTACAGCTCGTGCGAACCGTGTCCGATGTGCGCCACGACGGCGCTGTGGGCGCGCGTCGACGAAGTGGTGTTCGCCGCAGACCGTGAAGACGCAGCGCGTGGAGGCTTCGACGACCGCCACTTCTGGAACCTCGTGGGCGCGGACTACTCAACCTGGGATGTCCCGTGGCGCCGGGGTGAGACCACGACGTTCTTCGATCCCTTCTCCGCCTGGGCGGAGAATCCGGGTCGCGCCGAGTACTGACGTCAGGCGTGCGAGGCGTCGTAGGCCGCGCGTGACGCCTCGATCTGCGGGTGGTTCGCGACCGCCCAGTCGGCGAGCAGCGTCGCCGGGCCGATGAGGGTCTCCCCCGTCGGCGTCAGTTCGTACTCCACCCGTGGGGGAACTTCGGCGTGCACGGTGCGCGTCAGGAGTCCGTCGCGTTCCAGCTGCCGCAGCGTCAGCGTCAGCATCCGCTGGGAGATTCCGGGGATGTGCTGACGCAGCTCAGAGAAGCGCAGCCGCCCGTCGTTGAGGGTGGCGATGACGAGCAGTGACCACTTGTCGCCGATGCGGTTGAGCACGTCGCGGACGGCCCGAGCGAAGTCGGCACCGTGCTGGCAGGAGTCCTCGTAGGCGCTGCGCGGCGCCTCAATCTGCACGTCGGTCATGGCACATCCCTGTCGCTACGGCACACGCGTGTGCCTTTTGTACGCGCCCGGATGATCACGCATCATGGGGTAGCTAACAAATCGTAACTGACTTACCAAGGATTACCATGATCATCGCTCTGTGGGTCGTCAACGGCCTTCTCGCCCTCGCATTCCTCGGCGCCGGCACCATGAAGCTCCTCAAGTCGAAGGAGGCGATCGTCGCCGGAGGCATGCGCTGGGCGGAGGACGTCTCACCCGCGGGCATCAAGGCGATCGGCGCGGTTGAGCTGCTGGGCGCGATCGGACTCGTCCTCCCTCTCCTGCTGAACATCGCTCCCGTCCTCGCACCGATCGCGGCCGTCGGACTCGTGATCACGATGGCCGTGGCGATCATCGTGCACGTGCGCCTGAAGGAGAAGTTCATCGTCAACCTCGTGCTCGGCGGACTCGCTCTCGTCAGCGCAGTGCTCGGTTTCCTCGTCGTCCTGGGCTGATTCACCCAGCGGATACGCTGGAGGTCGAGACCCGAGGAGAGTGTGATGTTCGACAGTCCGCTCTCGGCATCCGCCTATGAGATCCTCGGCGTCGCGCCCGACAGCGACGACGACACCCTGCGTCGCGCCTATCGCCTGCGGCTGCGCCAGACGCATCCCGACACCGGCGGCGACGCATCCGTGTTCATCCAGGTGCAGCGCGCATGGGAGTTCGTGGGCACCGTCGAAGCCCGCGTGTCCTACGATCGCGGTCATGGCTTCGCGGAGAGCTCCGGCTGGGGCGCGTGGGATCCCCCCAGCCGCACGGGCACCCGGGTCCGCGGTCAGGCCTTCGGCACTCCCGGCGGAGCGATCCGCGCACAGTACGTCCAGTTGGTGCGCGACTGGGCGGGCACCGAGATCGCGGATCCCTTCGACCCCGCACTGGTGCGCACGGTGCCGCGCGAACTGCGGCGAATGCTCGCCGTCGCCCTCGCGCAGGAGGCGACCGCCCACGCGGTCTCTGAGCTCGGCATGGGCTTCACGGCCTGGCACGACGTGCAGGCGGGCACGGATCTCGGCGACACGCTCGACCATGTCGTCCTCAGCCCGACGGGCCTCTACGGCCTGCTCTCCGAGGACTTCGGCGACGTCGTCGGGTTCCGCAAGGGCGAGATCGTCGGACCGGCGATCGGCCCGAGCGCCCCGGTGACCGGGCTGCTGTCGCGGATGCGCACAGTTGGGAAAGCGGCCGGAGTCCGCTTCAGCGGTGCGGTGATCGCGCTCCCCGATGACGACGTATCGCAGCCGGTGACGACGCTCGGCAACATCCGCGGCGTTCCGACGATCGTCGTGCGCCGCAGCGTCGTCGGATCTGCCCTGCGAACGGGCGTTCCCGGGGCGAGGGTCATCGGCGGCAACGAGCTGTTCGATGTGCGCACCCGACTGCAGAGCACGGTGCGGTGGGCATAGTCAGACCTGCCACAGACTCTCGATGGGGATGTGGCGCTGCGCCACCCGCTCGGCCGCACGGTGACCGGAGCACAGCGCGGCCGTGACGGTCGCGGGGTCATCGGTCCAGGTCGCTTCGCCGGCGAGGTGCAGCACTCCCCCGATCGGTGTGGCGAGATCGTCATGGTCGGCAGTCGTGGACCCGAGCGTCATGTACGCGTAGGAGCCGCGGCTGAAGGGATCGTCCTGCCAGCGCGTGACATGCGCGCGGGTGGGCTCTGTCACGCTCGGACCGTAGAGCTGGCGGAGCTGAACGAGGGCGGATGCCACGATCTTGGCGTCATCGCTGTCCTTGAGCGCCTGGGCTGCGGGGCCGGCCATGAATGTCAGCAGCGTCGGCGTTCCGTGCAGCGATGTGAGATCGTACCAGGAGTGCCACCAGTCCGCCGCCGGACCCTGCTGACGGATCGCATAGACGCCGTCGTCCCAGAACTTGGTCGGGAAACGCAGGAACACCTTCTCGAAGGCGTTCATCGCGAGGCGGCCGAGCGCACCGCGGACCGGATCGGGCAATGGCGGCTCGATCCTGAAGTCGGTCGACTGGAGCACGCCGACCGGAACCGTGACGATGGCGGATGCCGCGCTGAACGTGTCATCATCCCTCGTCACGGTCACTCCGTCATCGCCCCACCGCACTCCGGTGACAATGTGGCCGAGGCGAACATCGAGCCCCTCGGCGAGATGTTGCGGGAGGCGGTCGTAGCCGTCGGGGAAGACGACTTCGTCACCGTCGACCACGTCATCGTCGAGTCCGTGCGCGGCGAGCTCGTCGATGCGCGCGCCGTACTGCTCCTCGCTGCGATGGCGCATGTACTCGCGTACGCGCTGGGCACGGTCGGCAGACCAGCCCTGCGCAGCGATCGCCGCGTCGGTGACGTCGAGGTACGAATCACGCGGCGCGGAGTGCGAGATGATCGCCGGCAGCGCCGCATCCGCACGGTGGATGTCGTCGATGAACTGCGCGGTCTCCTCCGGGCTGAGGCGCGCCCCGTCCGGCCCGTAGTACGCGATCGGTCGGCTGTCGGGCTGATAGCCGCCGACCGTGAACTCGACCATGCGCATGCCGAACGCCTCACACGCCGCAGCGACAGGGCTGTCGGTGATGCCGTGGATCCACGAAGCACCGAGATCGGTGGTCTGACCATCGGAGCGGTCGGTGATGACTCGCCCGCCGACGCGATCGCGCGCCTCGAGGACCACGACGCGGTGCCCTTCCCGGGCGAGCAGGCGCGCCGCCGTGAGACCGGCGACACCTGCGCCGACGACGATCGTGTCGAAGTGATCCATGCTTCCTCCCCTGCTTCGTGTGCTCCGAAGGTACTGCGCAGCAACGGGCGAAGGCCAGGGTGAAGTCCTAGACTGCGCCTCGACGTCGCAGCGACAGAACCACCCCTGCGGCAAGCAGCATCAGTCCCGCGCCGAGGGGCATCCATGGCGCCTCGGCACCCGTCGTCGCCAGCAGCGCGGTCGCCGGTGCCGCGGGAGCGGGTGCGGGGCCAGGAGCGGGAACCGGGTCGGGGACGACCTCGACGCGGACCTGTGCGGTGCTCTCACGACGATCCCCGGACAGAGGAGCGAAGCGCAGCTCGACGTCATGCGTGCCCACGGCCAGTCCGGTGAACGTCACCTCGGCTGCTCCGTCGACCAGCGCAACCGGGTCACCGATCGAGACCCCATCTACGAACGGCTGCACGGTGCCGGTCGCCGGGAATTCGCCGCCCCGCTCTTCCGATACACGAACCGCCACGGATGCAGCCAGCGAGGGTGTTCCCGACACCGCACCGTGGTCCGGGGTGAGCGTCGTGACGATCGGACGCACCTCCAGCGGAGCATCCGCGCTCCGGGAAGGATCGAGCCCCGCCATCGGCAGGAACTGCGCCGAGACAGTGTGCCCGCCGAGCCCGAGCGTGGCTGTATCCAGGGCGATCTGGGTCTGCGCACCGTCGAAGACCGTCGGACCGTTCGGTTGCACGGGAGCAGTGGCCACCACCGTCCCGTTCACGAGGACCTCCACTGCGCCGTGCAGTTCGCGTGGCGTCACGGTTTCCCCGGAGGGCAGGGCGGACACATCGACCGTTGCCGTCACCGTGTCACCCGCCCACGTGTCGGCATCCGAGAGCTGCAGTGCAACTGAGGTTGCAATCGTCGAGACCGTGATGGGGAAGAAGGCCGACGACGATGACGCGAAGTTCGACGCAGCATCCCCGTCGAAGCCCACGTGAAGCGCGCTGATTCCCGGAGCAACCACCACGTCTTCGAACTGAACAGTGCCATCAACGGCAACGGTCGTCGTCGCCAGAGGTGCGTTGTCTCCGTAGAGCGTCGCCGTTCCTGTCACGCCACTGACCGGCGATGACACCGATGCGGAGACGTCGATGGCCTCGAAGGCGGTCGCCGCTGACGGGGCGCTGACCAGCACCGTGCCGGTCGGAGCCTGTCGTACCGTGAAGGAGGCCGGTTCGCTCGTCGACCCCGCGGCGCTGTCTCCGGTCGCCGGCGTGTACCCGTCGAATCGCGCAGTCAGGGCGTGCGTTCCCGCCGGAACCTCACGGGTGAATACGCCGAATGCCGTGAAAACACCCGACCCCGTGTAGATCAATATCCCCGTGCCGAGGGGATATCCATCAAGAAGGAAGGTCACGGGCTGACCCATCAGATTCACCGGCCCCGCAGGGGAGACGTGTGCGACAGCCAGAGTGACGTCTCCGTACTGCGCCGCTGCCGCTGACAACTCCACCGTTGTCACCGTTTCCACCGGCGCGGGTGTGGGAACCGCTGCAGCCGGCACGGCGGGCCACCAGAGCGAGACCGCAAGCAGTGCACCCAGGATCGCGCGCCCGAAACGACGACGCTGTGGAGAGGAGTCCAAAGTCTGGACGGAGACCATGTTTGTCATAAGTCCAAAATTAGAGCATCGACACGGCGTCGCCAAACGCGGGCCGGCGACCTCGCGTCGAACGCCTCCCCGGCCCGAACTCGACCCCACTCGAAGAGGGTCTTGTGAAATGCCACCCGCAGAGAGAAGGATGCTGACATTCGGCACAGTCAGACACCGTGAGCACAGCCAATGGACGCAGGCGCCGCAGCTTCAGACAACATTCCGCCCGACATCCATCCGGCGGAATCGGATGCCGCGCTCGCACGCCGCGCGCAGATTCTGGCCACCGAGCACTGGGGCCTGCTCGCGGCCCGCAGCACCGCGCAGAGCGAGGTGCTCACGCGCATCACGATCTTCCTCACGCTCGTGTCGGCGGGACTTGTGACGATCGGGCTTCTCGGCCAAGCATCCGCGTTCTCGGGCTGGTTCACGGCCGCGCTGCTGGCCATACTCGCGTTCCTGTGCCTCATCGGCGTGATGACGCAGATGCGGGTGATCAATGTGGCGGACGAAGACCTCATGTACGTCGTCGCGATGAACCGGATGCGCAGTGGGTACGTCGACCTCGACCCTCAGGTCGCACAGTACTTCCTCGCCTCGTCCACCGATGACGAAGCGGGGATGGCGCGCACCTACTCGTTCCTGCACCGTCGCAGCGACTTCAGTCACCTGTTCGGCAGCTCCGCCGTGCTGATCATCATCGTGAACGCCTGCGTGTACGGGATGTTCGCCGGTGCGCTCGTGCAGATGGCGAGCGGTGCGCTCGGCTGGGCCATCACAGTGGGTGCCGTGGTGGGCGTCGCGTGGGCGATCACCGGGGCGTTCCAGGGTTACCGGACGTACCAGCGATCCTGGAACAACTACGTGCCGCGCCGCCCGACGGAGGGCCCGCCGATCTTCTGGCGCGATCAGGAACCCTGACGACCGGTCACTACGAGTTCCCCCAGTCGACGCGTGAGAACTCCCGGCGCAGCTTTGCACCTCGCGCAGGGTTCAGGCTCTCGACCCACGAGATCCGCCCGAGCAGGTGGGCGCGGAAGCCATCCGCACCTGCGTGACTCTGCGCCGCAGGGCCGTGGACGACGCAGTTGTGGAGGATCGCTTTGAGCCGGTCGAACTCGTTGCGAGCGAGATTCGGATGCTGGTTGACGACGATCCCCGTGACCGTCTGCCGCGTGCCCTGCCGCCGAACACGCGTCTTCGCCGGGTTCGCGATGTGCCCTTCGTCGGCGATGATGCGCCGTACGCCACGAATGAAGGCATCCGGCCTTTTCGCGATGACGCCATTCCCGCTGAAGGTCAGGTCGTCCGCGTAGCGCGTGTAGGTGGCATCCGCCTTCTCGGCCCACCCCATGAGCCGAGAGTCGAGCCGGCGCACCGCGAGGTTGGCGAGCATCGGCGACGACGGCGCCCCCTGCGGCAGATGGCTTGCGGCGAGCACCCGCCGCAGAGCGAAGCGCTCCTCTGGTGAGCCGCCCGGAGGCATCGCCGCCAGTACCCGCGGAGGCACGGAGTTCGTGCACAGACCGGTGATCGCGTGGGCGATCTGCTCGTCGTACGCCGCCTGCCGGAGCGTTCCGTAGATGCGGTTTGCGGTGACGCGCGCGAAGAACGTGGTCAGGTCGAGCGAGATGACGATGTCGGATGCCACGTGCCGCGCAGCCCCCGTGACGGCACTCCGCCCGGGGAGGAAACCGTGCGCCGCGTCGTTCGCAGGGATACGTGACAGGAGCTGATCCAGCAGGGCGCGCTGGGTGCGTCGCATCCGATCCTCGGGCACCTCGAGCAGCCGCGGGACGCGCCCCGGACGAGCCCGCCACTCGTATCGGTAGTGATGAAGGCCGCCGGGGCGGGCTCGGCGGTTCCAGTTCTTCGTGTCGGCGAGCCATTCGAGGTGTCCGAGGTTGAGGTCGAGGAGTTCGGCGAGTTCCGGGAGGGTGCGGAGTCGCGGCAGTGCCGGTGCCGGATCGAGCGGATATGGCTGCGGCGCGAGCGGATGCTGCGGCGCGAGCGGTCGGTAGTGGATCTGCTGGGGGGAACGGCGCGCCGCGGCCTTGGAGACGCCTTCTCGGAAGGCAGAAGAGTCTTCGATCAGTGTGGCAAGCAGCCGAGGTGAATCGCGCGGTGCTCGCACGAAGTCGCCGAGGATCTCATCTACGACACGACCGAGCCAGCGGCGGCGGGCACCCAGAACGCGCGCTCCGGCTGCCATCAGTTCGTGCCGCGACCATGCCGGGGCGTCGAGGAAGGCGTCGGCAAGTGCCCGGGCAATGGCGGATGCCGCCGGCTGCGGAGTGTGCCCCAGGGTGCGAGCGGCCGCGGTCGGCGTCATGCGCTGACGCTCGCCAGGCGCGAACGCAGCGTGCGATGGCGGGCGTACGACTCGTCCATCAGTGCGGGCGCTGTACTGCGCGAAGCGCAGGGAGGCGCCTGCGGCGTTTCTGCCAGCTCAGCCTGCGTGCCCCGGGGTATCCCCGGAGAGGATGGAACACCTCGTGAACCACCCGCCTCGTCCGCCCGCCATCGCACGCCGCCACCCTAGCAAGAGGGGCAGACACCCGAGGCAGCGCCGCCCCTCAGCGGCTCTTCACCGAAAGGGCGTCACGGGATATGCAGGCGCACGGCGTCGAGAAACGCTTCGGTGTCGTCCACGGAGATGCGAACAGCTGAGGCCGTGACATCTCCTTGTGGCAAGCGCAGGAGCGTGGGAGCTTCGAGCGTGATGTCGATGTCTGTTCCATCTTGGATGACCTGGTTGAGGACCTGATGGTCGCCTGATCCGGTGAGCGCAAGAGTGGGCGAATCCGACAGCGACCTGCGCCGCTTCTCGACGACCGCGATGACCTCCCAGGGGAGGTCGATGTCCACCTCCCCGCCATTGCGGACGCGGATGCCCGCGGGGCCGACCGCGTGTGGCTGGGTGTAGTACGACAACAGCATCCCCAGCATGGTCATGACGCCCCAGATGCCGAGCGCGAGCAGCGGAAAGCGCACCGCCGGCCAGGGGTGGGTGATGAGGTCGATGATCGGCACTTCGATCGCGGAGAGCACGAGGAAGACGATGAGAATCGTGCGGACGGGCTTGTCATAGCTGTGCGCGGAGGCCCCTTCCGGAACGCGCGGGCGCCGCGTGATGGCGCGTCCAATGCTGCGCCAGCCGGCCACCTCAATCGCGGTCCCCCGGGCCACCAGATGACGTGCCCGCGCGGAGCCGTGCAGTTCGGGGCCGATCTTGCGAGGGCCCGTGTCGGCAAGCGCGTGAGGTGTGGCGTCCATCTGGAGTCTTTCGGCGGGGTGAGGATGGCAAGAATGCGGTGATAGGTGGCGGGCGCGCTACCAACCAGTCTTTTCAATACACTCGTAATGTAAAGCGTTGAGTCAGCGATTGTCAATACAAGTGCAATGTGAAAAGCTGTGGGCATGCCCAAACGCGTGGATCATGAAGGACGCCGTCGAGACATCGCCGCGGCTCTTCTGCGCGTCGTCTCTCGCGACGGCCTGGATGCCGTGAGCCTGCGCAATGTCGCCACAGAAGCGGGCGTCACCGCGGGGATGGTGCAGCACTACTTCCCTTCCAAGGAAGACATGCTGCAGCACGCAATGACATTCGCGAGCGAGCGGTACGAGCAGCGCATCACCGAACGGCTTGGCGCGCTGGGGGCAGAGCCTGAGCCGCTTGCGGTCATTCGATCGCTGGTTGGGGGCCTCATCCCCCAGAGCCCTTCAGAAGTCGAGGACGCACGCGTCGCCCTGGCATTCCAGGCCTATGCCGCGAACAACCCCTCCGCTGCCGCGCGGTTGAGCGAAGGCAATGACGCCTTGATCGGGCACATCAGTCACCTCCTCGGCGGTGCGCCTGAAGGAAATCTCTCCCTCGTGGCCACATCACTGCTGGCCGTTGCAGAAGGCCTCGCGGTGATGACTCTCAGTGCGAAACTGCCCGCGGAACACGCGTCAGAGGCGCTTGACACTGCACTGAAACTGCTCACCTCGCCGGCTTAGCCGAACCCGCCTCCGCCGCCACCACCGAAGTCGCCACCCGGCGCCATGTCGGTGAAGCGCGAGAAGTGGCCCTGGAAGGCGATGGGGATCGTCGCGGTGGGACCGTTACGGTGCTTGGCGACGATGAGGTCGGCCTCGCCCGGGCGCACGTCCTTGTCGTAGACGGAATCGCGGTGCAGCAGCATCACCATGTCGGCGTCCTGCTCGATCGAGCCGGACTCACGCAGATCGCTGATCGCGGGCTTCTTGTCTTGGCGCTGCTCAGAACCACGGTTCAGTTGCGAGAGCGCGATGACGGGAACCTGCAGCTCCTTGGCGAGCAGCTTCAGCGCACGTGAGAATTCCGAGACCTCTTGCTGACGAGACTCGACGCGCTTGCCGCTCGTCATGAGCTGGAGGTAGTCGATGATCACCATGCGCAGGCCGGCACGCTGCTTGAGGCGCCGGCACTTCGCGCGGATCTCGACGAGCGTCATGTTGGGGCTGTCGTCGATGTACAGCGGAGCGTCGTTGATGCGCCCGCGGGTCGCGGCGACGGTCGTCCAGTCACGCTGGTCCAGCGTGCCCTTGCGCATGCTCTGGAGCGGCACGGAGCCCTCCGCGCTGAGCAATCGCATGGCGATCTCGGCGCGCCCCATCTCAAGCGAGAAGAAGATCGACGGCTGGTTGTGTCCGATGGATGCTGCACGGGCGAAGTCCAGAGCGAGCGTCGACTTGCCCATGGCGGGACGGGCGGCGATGACGATCATCTGTCCGCCGTGCAAGCCGTTGGTCAGCTCATCCAGCTCACGGAATCCCGTGGGCACACCCGTCATCGAGCCATCGCGACCACTCGCCGCTTCGATCTCTTCGAGCGCGGAATCGACGGCGATCGTGAGCGGGACGTAGTCTTCGGTCTCCTGCCCACCGGTCACGGAGTAGATCTCTGCCTGCGCATTGTTCACGAGGTCGGTGGCATCGCCTTGGCCGTCGTAGCCCATCTGCACGATGCGGGTTCCGGCATCCACGAGCTTGCGCAGGATCGCGCGCTCGGACACGATGCTCGCGTAGTAGCCGGCATTGGCGGCCGTCGGCACGATGGAGGTCAGCGAGTGCAGGTAGTCGGCACCGCCCGCGCGTCCGAGGTCGCCCGACTTGATCAGCTCATCGGTGACGGCGACGACGTCGGTCGGCTCACCGTGCGAGTAGAGCGTCAGGATCGCGTCGAAGATGAGCTCATGCTTGGGGACGTAGAAATCGGTGCCGCGGAGCGTCTCGATGACGTCGGCGACCGCGTCCTTCGAGAGCAGCATTCCACCCAGGGTGCTCTGCTCGGCGATCAGGTCGTGCGGCGGGGTGCGCTCGGGTCCGCGTCCTCCTCCGAGGCGCTCGTCCGAGATGTCAGCAATCGACACGTGACCCCTTCCGCTGTCAGCGACCTGTGCGCGCCCGCCCGGATTCCGAGGTCGCTTCGCTGCCTGGATCGGGCCGCGGCGACCCTGACACAACAAGACCACAGGCCTCGGACATCGGGGGGCTCCCCCACGCTACGAGCGCCCTTATCCCCACGCAACAGAGCCTGTGGATAACTGTGTGGAGAGTGTGCGAAGAACTCCGGCATGTCTGTGAACAAGCTCTGTGGATAACTGTGGGAACAACTCAATGGTTGCCTAAGGTATTTCCCTTTGACCTGGTATTTGTTGTTTCCCCAGGATGTGGATAACAAGCGACTTAAACCCCACGTTGAAGGTTTGTCAGTGATCTATGCACGTGTGTACAACTGTGGGGAAAGTCAAGTCGAAACCGCGCCGGGCGCGCCTCCGCGGAATCACGCGGTTTCTGTCCGAGCTCGGAGAAAGTCGGGCTAGACGGATGCCCCGGTGAGGAGTACATTCGGCTCCTACAACCCCAGCTCCGTGCAAGACGTTCCTTCAGAGGGGAAGGTGACGTGGACGCTCTCGCGTGTCGGACCCGCCGTGCCATCACCGGCCTCCTCGGTGGTGCCGTGGTCGTGCTCGGCTGGGTTGTGCTGACCATCGCGCTGAGCTCCGGATCCGCGTCGGCGGTCGAGCGCCCGACCGGGCAGCTCGAAGACCTCACGTCCGTGGTCAGCGACACGACGTCATCGATCACGTCACCGGTGTCCGACGTTCTCGGTGCCGTCGAGACGGCGATCGCCCCAGAGCCGGTCGTCGACGGTGTCACCGAGGTCGTCGAGCCCCTGCCGGTCGCCGGGCCACCCGCTGCCGCGATCGTGGAAGACGTCACCGGCGTCGTTCCGGTCGTTGTCGACACGGCCGTCGATACGGTCGACACGGTGCTGGACGTCGTCGATACGACGGTTGGCACAGTCGGCACGGTCGGCTCCGCACTGGACGACACTCTGGCTCCGGTGATCGGGGTCGTCACTCCCGTGGTCGACGACAT
The DNA here is from genome assembly GCF_058797175.1 of Microbacterium sp. GW823-FHT02G05. Classification (NCBI taxonomy): domain Bacteria; kingdom Bacillati; phylum Actinomycetota; class Actinomycetes; order Micrococcales; family Microbacteriaceae; genus Microbacterium; species Microbacterium sp. GW823-FHT02G05. The sequence continues at coordinate 739,157 of NZ_JBXAJK010000001.1, read as the reverse complement.
CGTCGCCCCCATCGTCGAGATCGTTCTTCCCGGGGTGACGACTCCGAGACCCGAGGTCACGCCACCAACGCCGGCATCACCGGTTCCCACTCCCGCTCCGGTCGCACCGGACGCGATCGCTCCCAGCGCTGCGCTCGTGGCCTCCGTGCCCGCGACCGCGGGGACGTTCAGTCGCACACCGGCCGGAAACGCATCATCGGCATGGCAGACGGATGCTGACGACATCCCGCTGTCCGCAGCGCCCTCGCCGCCGACATCACCCCAGGGCCCCGCGCACGCACCGCCGGGAGTTGCGCCCTCTGCGTCCGCTTCCGGCGGCGCGGGAGGATCAGGTGGGATGGCCGGGCACCTTCCCGGCACCTATGGCAGGACGCTCCTTGCGTCCGCACACGCATCCGGCGCCGCCAGCGAGGCGCTGCCGTCATCTCCGACGTTCGACTCTGACTCCTCACCTGACTGACCTGCCTCGAGCCGCCACAGAGGCGGAAGAACCCGCGCGCTCGCGCGCCATCACTCGAAGCAATCAGTCAGGAGTTACATCATGCGTACATTCATCAAGCGGGCCCTGTGGGGCCTGCTCCTCGCCGGCGGGGTCACCCTGCTCGGCGCGACAGCCGCCAACGCGGCAGAGACCTCCGGCGAGGAGGGACTGCTCTCAGGCACGCAGATCCTCACGCCTGTCACAGCACCGTTGTCGCTCGTGGGAAACGCGATCTCAGTGCTCGGCACGTCCGTCGTGGACGCGCCGGCACCCGCCCCGGTTCCCGAGCCTGCGCCCTCACCTGACGCGGTGCTGGCGCATGGCGAGGAAACCGCCCCGGTGACCTCCGGGGATGACGGCGCAGCATCCGGCACACAGGCGGTCGTCACTGTGAACGTGCCGGTGTCCGTCACCGACAACGCTCTCGGGCTGCTGGGAACGGCCCAGGCGGAGTCCACGCCTGCGCCGCCCGAGACGTCGGCAGCCCCGCCGGTGATCACCACCAGCGGCATCGACGGGCTGCTCTCCGGCACGCAGGCGCTGCTTGACGTCACTGTGCCGGTGGACGTATCCGGAAATGCCATCACCGTGCTCGGCGACAGCACGGTGTCGCAGGCACCCGCTGGCGCGACGGCCCCGGCACCCGCCCCGGCACCCGCTCCCGCGCCGAACACCTCCGGTGATGACTCGATCCTCGGCGGCACGCAGGTGCTCGCTCCGATCGCAGTTCCGGTGAGTGTCGTCGGGAACGCGATCGCGGTGCTCGGCGACAGCTCATCGGCAGGGTCGCCCACGACGGGCCCGTCGACGGGCGGATGGTCGACCCCGACCACGGGTGGTGACGGCTCGCTCCTGGGCGGCACGCAGCTGGGCCTCCCGGTCTCAATTCCGATCACTGTCGGCGGCAACGCCATCGCCGTTCTCGGCACCAGCGTCGTGGAGACACCGGGAATCACCCCCGGGACCGATCCGGGGACGGACCCCGGCACGGACCCTGGTACAGATCCGGGCACTGACCCCGGGACCAACCCCGGCACCACTCCCGGAACGAACCCGGGAAACCCCCCGACGGGCACGCCCGGATCGACGCACGCGTTCGCAAGTGCCAGCGGTTCGATGCCGATGCTGGCTTCGACGGGTGGGGCGGCGCCGGTCGCGCTGGTCGTTCTGAGCCTGCTGCTGCTCGCGGCCGGCGGGTTCGCTCTTCGCGGTCGTCGCGCCTAACTGAATCGCGGTGAGGGATGCCTCGGCATCTTAAGGCCCGAGGCATCCACCCCCGCACCAATGCGGAACGGCCCCTGTCCCGAGGGACAGAGGCCGTTCCGGAGGCGTCGCGCCTTACTTGGCGGCGACGACCTGCAGCGTGATGACGGCGGTCACGTCGTCGTGCAGACGAACCGTGGCCTGGTGCTCGCCGACGACCTTGATCGGGGCGGGGATGTGCACCTTGCGCTTGTCGATCGCGCCGAGGCCAGCTGCAGCAACAGCGTCAGCGACGTCGGCGGTCTTGACCGAACCGAAGAGACGGCCTTCGCCGCCTGCCTTGACGGCAAAACGCACCTTGGCGCTCTCCAGCGTGTTCTTCAGGGCAACAGCGTCGTCGCGGTCGTGGATCGCGCGTGCCTCACGGGCAGCACGGATCGACGCAACCTGCTTCTCGCCACCGCGCGTCCACGCGACAGCAAAGCCCTGCGGGATGAGGTAGTTGCGGGCGTACCCGTTCTTGACCTCGACAACGTCACCGGCTCCACCGAGCCCGGCGACCTCATTCGTAAGAATCAGCTTCGACATGATGGGGCTCCTCCTTAGCGGCCAGCGCCGGCGTAGGGCAGGAGAGCCATCTCGCGTGCGTTCTTGATCGCCTTGGCGATCAGACGCTGCTCCTGAACCGAGACACCGGTGATACGACGGGCGCGGATCTTTCCACGCTCCGAGATGAACTTGCGGAGGGTCGCGACATCCTTGTAGTCGATGACACCAACGCGGATCGACTTCGCGGGAGCGGCGTTCTTCGCGCCCTTCCGCGGCTTGCGGCGGTCGCCGCTCGACTTTCCAGCCATGGTTTTTCCTTAGTTTTTTGCGGATGCTGCCGCGCTATGCGCGCGCATCCCGAGACTTGATCAGAACGGAGTGTCGTCGCCGAAGCTGCCCGGAGTGCTCCAAGCATCTGCGCTGGTGGACGAGCCGGGGGTAGACCACGGCTCTTCCGACACCTGCTGCTGCGCAGGACGAGACTGTCCGCCGCCGCCACCGTTCGAGGCAGCGCGGGTGACCTGCGCCGTGGCGTACCGCAGCGAGGGGCCGATCTCGTCGACCTCCAGCTCGATCGCCGTGCGCTGGTTGCCCTCGCGGTCCTGGTAGGAGCGCTGACGCAGACGGCCGGTCGCGATGACCCGCATGCCCTTGGTCAGTGAACCTGCCACGTGCTCCGCGAACTCACGCCACACGGACGCGCGAAGGAACAGCGCTTCGCCGTCCTTCCACTCGTTCGCCGCACGGTCGAAGTTGCGAGGCGTCGATGCGATGGTGAAGTTCGCCACCGGCAGCCCGTTCTGCGTGTAACGCAGTTCGGGGTCGGCCGTGAGGTTTCCCACCACGGTGATGACGGTTTCGCCGGCCATGGGTCTTAGGCCTTCGCTGCCTTGGGCTTGCGAGCAGCCTTCTCCTCGGCGCGCTTGGCCTCAGCAGCAACCTGTGCGATTGCTTCTTCGGCGCGGAGCACCTTGGTGCGGAACACGAGCTCGCTCAGACCGAGCTGACGGTCGAGCTCCTGCGTGGCCTCGCTGGTGGCGGTGAAGTTCACGACGGCGTAGATGCCCTCGTTCTTCTTGTTGATCTCGTAGGCGAAACGGCGCTTGCCCCAGACGTCGACCTTGTCAATCGAGCCACCATCGTTGGTGATGACCTTCAGGAACTTGTCGAGGTTGGGGGCAACCTGGCGCTCATCCAGCTCGGGGGTCAGAATGACCATGAGCTCGTACTGGTGCGTCACTTACCCACCTCCTTCGGACTAGAACGGCTCCCGGGACTTTCCCGGAAGCAGGAGGGTGTGTTGCACGTGTCTGTCCGTAGCCGGCGATTCCGGATCTGGGCAGACAACCTCAACAGTCTAGCCGAAGTCGAGGGTGCCGCACGACACGCCCGAGTGGCACGCAACCGGGGCTCGCGTCATCCCGCGTGCGCATCTCCTCAGAAAACGCAGGAATCAGCCCGTTCGGCGCACGATTTCTCGGAAAGCCCGCAACACTGAGGAGTTGTGACCGCACGTGCCCCGTGCGCGACTGCCCCACTGCCCCGGAGGACCCATGAGCGTGAGCTTCGACCCCCGCCCGTTGACCGAGCCGGTGGATCCCCGTGAGGTCGCGGCCTACACGAAGGCGACGCGCTCGAACACCTCTGCTGGATCTGTCGTCGGCATCGTGATGCTCTCGCTGATCGGTCTCGTCGCGGCCGGCGTCCTGCTGCCCGTCGGAGTCGCGATGATCGGTGAGCTGTTCCTCGCCGGCGAGGTGTTCTCGAGCATCATGGCGATCGTCGCGACTCTCGCGGCACTTGCCCTTCTCCTCTGGATCATCGTCAAGGCCGTGCAGCGCTCGCGCATCCGCCACTACCGACTGCACCGTTTCGCGGAGGCGAACGGCATGACCTACATCCCGCGGATCGACAGGCCCAACCTGCCGGGGATGATCTTCCACGAGGGCGACAGCCGGATGGCGGAGCGGATCGTGCGCGGCGAGCGTCCGCGCTTCGTCGAGTTCGCGAACTACCAGTACGAGACAGGCTCGGGAAAGAACCGCACCACCCACAACTGGGGCTACATCGCGGTCCGGCTGGATGCGCCTCTGCCGAACATCGTGCTCGACTCGAGCGGCAACAACTCGCTCTTCGGATCCAACCTGCCGAACAGCTTCAACAAGAAACAGCGCCTGGGGCTCGAGGGCGACTTCGACAAGCACTTCGCCCTCTACTGCCCCGCAGGCTACGAACGCGACGCCCTCTACCTCTTCACGCCCGACATCATGCAGCGCTTCATCGACAAGGCCAGCCGCTTCGATGTCGAGATCGTCGACGACTGGCTGTTCCTCTACGCACAACGGGACATCTCGACTCTCGACCCGGCGACCTGGGAGCGGATGTTCGACATCGTCGCCGCCCTCATGGTGAAGTTCGACCAGTGGGGTCGCTGGCGCGACGAGCGTCTCGACGCACCAGCGGCAGTGGATGCCGCATCGACGCTGCCGTTCGTCGCGGCGCTCTCCGCTCCCGTCGGCGTCGCCCCGCAGGGACGCCGGCTCAAGCAGAGCGTCCCGTGGGTGCTCTTCATCGTGCTCGGCGCCGCGGTCGGGTTCGGACTGCTCACCTACTTCCTGTAACGGTCGCCCGCTGGCCGCGCAGTATTCACGGTGCACACCTGCCCATCAGCTCGCGGAGAGTGCGAAGCTGGATGTGCGGCGATGCCGCCGCGCTTCGCCACGACCGAGGGCGCATCCGCCCTCAGATGAGGAGCAGGTATGAAAGCCATCCAGTATCGCGAGATCGGCAAAGGCCCGGAGCTCGTCGACATCCCCACACCCGAACCCGGGCCGGGTCAGATCAGGCTGAAGGTCACCGCGGCCGGGCTCTGCCACTCGGACTGGTTCATCATGAGCCTTCCGGCCGAGCAGTACGCCTACGGACTGCCGCTCACTCTCGGTCACGAGGGTGCGGGTATCGTCGACAAGCTCGGCGACGGCGTCGAAGGCATTGAACTCGGCGGCTCCTACGCGATCTACGGCCCATGGGGATGCGGCCAGTGTCACGCGTGCGCACAGGGCAAGGAGAACTACTGCACCCGTGCCGCCGCGCTGGGCATCGCCCCTCCGGGACTCGGCGCTCCGGGTGCGATGGCCGAGTACGTGATCGTCGATGACGCACGTCACCTCGTGCCGCTCGGCGACCTCGATCCGATCGAGACCGTCTCCCTCACCGACGCGGGCCTCACCCCGTACCACGCGATCATGTCGTCGGCGAAGAAGCTTCGCGCCGGAGCGACCGCGGTCGTGATCGGAACCGGTGGCCTCGGCCACGTCGGCATCCAGGTGCTGCGCGCGGTCTCGCCGGTGACGGTGATCGCTCTCGACATCAGCGAGGAGAAGTTGTCTCTGGCCCGCGAGGTCGGCGCGCATCATGCGCTGATGTCGGATGCTGCCGCGGTCGAGAAGATCCGCGAGCTCACCGGCGGTGTAGGCGCGGAAGCCGTCTTCGACTTCACCGGCGTGCAGCCGACGCTCGACATCGCGCGCCAGGTGGTCGCCGTGGACGGCGACATCCAGATCGTCGGAATCGGGGGTGGCATCCTGCCGACCGGCTTCTTCTCCACGCCCTTCGGCGCCTCGGTGCGCGCGCCCTACTGGGGCAGCCGCAGCGAGCTGATCGAGGTGCTCGATCTGGCCCGCACCGGATCGGTCGGGGTGCACGTCGAGCAGTACTCCCTCGACACGGCGGTGGAGGCCTACGAGAAGCTGCACAAGGGCGAGGTGCGCGGCCGCGCGGTCGTCGTGCCGTAGCTCCTGCTCCTCGCACACTTCGGGCTCGCGGTCAGGTGGCTGCGAGCCCGAAGTGTGCGAGCTCTGCCTCGTCCAGCATCCGGGAGCGGGTGATGAAGCGCTGACCGGTCGGCGACTCGACCGAGAAGCCTGCGCCTCTGCCCGGGACGACATCGATCGTGAGGTGAGTGTACTTCCAGTATTCGAACTGCGATTCCGACATGAAGACGTCGATCGCCGCATCCACCCCCACATCCAGCGTGCCCAGATTCACATCGCCCGGCCCGGTGAGGAACATGCCCACGGGGTAGCACATGGGGGCCGAACCATCGCAGCATCCGCCCGACTGATGGAACATCAGTGGCCCGTGCTGCGCGGTGAGCTGACGGAGAAGGGATGCCGCGGCATCCGTCACCGCGACTCTGGTGAAGTTCATGCGTCCGCTCCTCTCACACTCCCCCGTACCCGGGTGGGCGCCAGCGGCGACGCCCGCCCGGGAGCGGATCAGAAGAAGCCCATCGGGCCTTCGGCGTAGGAGACCAGGAGGTTCTTGGTCTGCTGATAGTGATCGAGCATCATCTTGTGGTTCTCGCGACCGATGCCCGACTGCTTGTAGCCACCGAAGGCGGCGTGCGCCGGGTACTGGTGGTACGTGTTCGTCCAGACGCGACCCGCCTCGATCGCACGCCCGGCACGGTACGCGGTGTCGCCGCTTCGGCTCCACACCCCGGCACCGAGACCGTAGAGGGTGTCGTTGGCGATGCCGATCGCATCGTCGAAGTCGTCGAAGCTCGTGACCGACAGCACAGGTCCGAAGATCTCCTCCTGGAAGATGCGCATGTCGTTCGTGCCCTCGAACACCGTCGGCTGCACGTAGAAGCCCTCGCTCAGATCACCGCCGAGATCGGCGCGCTCCCCACCGATGAGCAGCCGCGCACCGCCCTGCTTTCCGATGTCGATGTACGACAGAATCTTCTCGAGCTGGTCGTTGGACGCCTGGGCGCCGATCATCGTGTTCGGGTCGAGCGGGTTGCCCTGGCGCACCTTCTGCACGCGATCCAGACCGTCGGCGAGGAAGGTGTCGTAGATCGACCGCTGGATGAGGGCACGGGAGGGGCAGGTGCAGACCTCGCCCTGATTGAGGGCGAACATCGTGAAGCCCTCAAGCGCCTTGTCGTAGTAGGGGTCGCTCGTCGAACGTGCGACGTCCTCGAAGAACACGTTCGGGCTCTTGCCTCCGAGCTCCAGCGTCACCGGGATGAGGTTCTGCGACGCATACTGCATGATGAGCCGCCCCGTCGTCGTCTCGCCGGTGAAGGCGACCTTGCGGATGCGCTTGTGCTGCGCGAGCGGGGCGCCCGCCTCGATGCCGAAGCCGTTGACGATGTTCACGACGCCGGCGGGGATCAGGTCGCCGATGAGGTCGAAGAGGAAAAGCAGAGAGGCCGGAGTCTGCTCGGCGGGCTTGATCACGATGCAGTTGCCCGCGGCGAGCGCAGGAGCGAGCTTCCACGTCGCCATCAGGATCGGGAAGTTCCACGGGATGATCTGCCCGACCACACCGAGCGGCTCGTGGAAGTGATAGGCGACCGTGTTCTCGTCGAGTTGGCTGATGCCGCCTTCCTGCGCGCGCAGCACTCCTGCGAAGTAGCGGAAGTGGTCGATCGCGAGCGGGATGTCGGCGGCGAGCGTCTCGCGCACAGGCTTGCCGTTCTCCCACGTCTCGGCGACGGCGATCTCTTCGAGATGCTGCTCCATGCGGTCGGCGATCCTGTTGAGCACGACGGCACGCTGCGCGGGACTGGTCTTGCCCCAGCTGCCGAAGGCCTTCCAGGCGACGTCGACGGCGCGGTCGATGTCCTCGACGGTGCCGCGGCCGACCTCGGTGAACGGCTTGCCGTTGACTGGGCTGACGTTCTCGAAGTATTGGCCCTTGACGGGTTCGACGAACTCGCCGCCGATGTAGTGACCGTAGCGGGCGCGGTACTTCGCGATGCTCCCGGGCTGCCCGGGTGCGGCGTATGCGGTGGACACGTCTTCTTCGACGATGGTCATGGTGTCTCCTTTGACAGGTCCGGGAGTGGTTCCGGAGATGCCTCGGAGCGTACGCGCGCGAAGGTTGCATGCAGTTGCGCCCGCGAGTGGGGCGCTGCAGCTACCCGTCGTTCAGCGCCTCCAGACGCGCAACGACCCCTGCACGCTTGGGCGAGCGGGCGGGCAGCAAGCTGAGGCAGAGCCGCAGGGCTTCATCATCCTCAGCGCCGAGATCGGTGTCGATGTAGTTCAGAAGGACCTCGACGCTGGCTTCGGACAGCATCGCTTCCCGCAACGCTGCGCGCACGCTCTCGCGTACCTCTTCGACGCCGGGAGAGGTCGAGTCCGGCAGCACGTCTCCGCGATACGCGGCGAGCGCCACACGGTGCGCACCGCGATCAAGTAGCGACAGCAGGTGCTGCGCGTCGGTCTCCACGTCAGCGGGCAGGCGGTAGGGCCGCGATTCGGGCACGAGCGCGGGCGCGTGCTCCTGCAGCATCCGACGCAGCCGCACCATCTCCGCGCGCAGTGTGACGAGTGCTTCGGAATCGTCGTAGACGAGTTCGGCGAGGCGCTCCGCCGAGAGCCCCTGACGGTGGGTGGAGAGCATGAGCAGGATCTCCGCATGCCGTGCGCTGATCGGAACCGCGGTCGATGATCGCTCGGATGCCGCTTCGAGCAGTCCGCGATCTCTGCCGAGAACGCGCAACGTGAAACGGGACGCGTCCGGACGGCGCCTCTTCGCCTTGACCGGCGATTGTTCGGCGCGGGCGCGCAGCCGCGAGACGAGCAGCTCGCCCTCGATCGCCCGCGCCGTGGCATCCACGAGCAGCTGCGCCTGTGGAGTGATCGCCGTGGCATCCCCGGTGACGTCGATCACACCCAGGATGCGGCGCGTCTCCGGATCGTGCACGGGTGCCGCGGTGCATGACCACGGCTGAACCAGCCTGTTGAAGTGCTCGGCGCCCAGGATCTGCACGGAGCGTCCGAGCTCGAGCGCGGTGCCGGGAGCGGATGTGCCGACAGCGGCCTCCGACCAGTTCGCACCCTCGGTGAAGCCCATCTCGCCGGTGAGGGTGCGGATGCGATGGTCGCCCTCGACCCAGAGCAGACGGCCTGCTTCATCGCCGACGGCGACGACCACACCGGACTCGCTGGCCCCGCCCGGCAGCAGCAGCCCGCGCACCATGTCCATGACCCCCGCCAGCGGATGCGCGCGACGATGCTCTTCAAGAACGGCATCTCCGAGATCGAGCGGTGGCAGGGCTTCGACCCCGACGAGCTGCGCCATCGACCTTCGCCACGAATCACGGACGAGCGGACGCACATCTGTCAGACGCGGATCGACGACGTTTCCCGCGACGAGCTCCTCGTGCGCGCGCTCGATCATCAGTCGTGATGTCTCTGGCGAGACCTCACGTCGCGAAGACCAGGGCGAGACCATCGGATTCCGATCGGCGGTGACGGGTCTGGTCAGTCTAGGCTTCACGTCGGCTCGGCGGCAGGGGCGGCGCACCGAGCCGACGCGAAGGGCTCAGACCGACAGAGAGACGACAGCCGCTCCGCCGAGGACCAGCACCACGCCGATGATCTGCACCACACGCAGTCGTTCCTTCAGGAACCACCATCCGAGCAGCACGGTCACGGCGGGGAACACCGAGACGCAGACGGCGACGACGGAGAGCATTCCGGTCTCGGCGGCGATCGCGAAGAAGAGGTTCGCGAGGAAGCCCAGCACGCCGATCGCGACGATCCCCACAAGCGGCCAACCGGATGCCCGGGGAGCGACCCGCACGACGGCCAGGGCGATCAGGTAGAGCACCAGCGTCGTCAGCACGTTCGCGAGCAGCGTCGCCGACACGTCATAGGCACTCCCCCATGCAACGGCGAGATTGTTGGTGCCGAACCCGAGCGCGGCGAGCAGGGCGAGCAGGATCGGCTTGATCCCGCCGGTTCCGCCCTTGAGCTCGGGCCCGCTCGCCAGCACCGTTCCGAGAACCGCCACGATCATCCCGATGACCAGGAGCGACCCGGGAGAATCCCCGCCGACGAGGCCGGCGACGACGGGCACGAGCACGCTGAGTGCGGCGATCGGCGCAACGACGCCCATTGTGCCGATCGCGAGCGCGCGGTACAGGGCCGAGACGCCGACCGCGGCGCCGATGCCGCTCACGACACCCCAGAGATATCCCCCACCGGGGTCGCCGCCGATGGGCTCGGCGATCAGCCGCGGAACCACTGCGGCCGTCGCGACGAGCTGCGACAGCACCAGCACCGTGAGCATCGGAACGCGGCGCGAGAGCGCACCACCGAGGAAGTCCGCCGTGCCGAGGAATCCTGCGGCCAGCAGAGCGAGAATCGCGGTCATGCGGCCGGTCCCGAATGCAGTGCGACGGTGTCGACGAACTCCTCCGCATCGCGCGGACGCGTTGCCCACCCCAGCTCTGCGGCGAGGCGCATGAGCTGTGGCGGCTCGACAGCGGCCTGCGCGATCACCTCTCCGCTCGCGAACACCTCTCCGGGCGTCCCGTCTGCACGCACCTCACCCTGCGTCATCACGATGACGCGGTCGAAGTTCTCCACGCAGAAGTCCATGTCGTGGGTGATCGCGATGACCGTGCGCCCCTCGGATGCCACGTGCTGCACGATGCGCGCGATCGTCTCGACGCCGCGCGCATCCTGTCCTGTCGTCGGCTCATCGAGCACGAGGACGGGAGTGCGCATCGCCAGAACTCCGGCGAAGGCCACGCGCTTGCGCTCGCTCAGAGAAAGCTGATGCGGGTGCACGTCGGCGTGATCGGCGAGCCCCACCGCCTCCAGCGCCGCCCGCGCCCGCGTGTCGGCCTCCTCGGCGTCGAGGCCGAGGTTGCGCGGCCCGAAGGACACATCGGCGATGACGGTGCGCGCGAAGATCTGCTCATCCGGGTTCTGGAACACGTAGCCGACCCGCGCAGACATCTGCGCGATGCTCTGATCCGCCGTCGTGGTGTCGCCGACGTGCACGGTTCCGGAGCTCGGAGCGTTGATGCGGTTGAGGTGACGCACGAGAGTCGTCTTCCCCGCGCCGTTCTGCCCGATGATCGCGACACGCTGCCCCGCAGGGATCGTGAACGTGATCCCCTTCAGTGCTTCGACGCCACTGGGATAGGTGAAGCGCACGTTGTCGAAGCGCACATCCAGGCCGGTCATGATCTCTCCGTTCCGAACGCGACGACCGCGTCTTCCACCGAGACGGGCAACGTCTGCGACGTCTCGAAGCGCCCCTGCGCAGCCAGCATGCGTGCCGCCGTCGTCACTCGGGTGCTGCCGATCCCCCACTCCTCGGTGCGCGGATCGGCGAGGATCTCCTGCGCGCCGCCGATCGCCGCGATCGTGCGATCGGCGATCACCGCGATCCTGTCGGCATGCTCGCGAAGAAGTTCGAGCTTGTGCTCCAGGATGATGACCGTGGTCCCGGCATCGCGCAGCGCAGACAGCACGTCGAACACCATCCGGGTTCCGGCGGGGTCGAGCTGTGACGTCGGCTCATCCATCACGAGCACGGGGGTGCGCATCACGATCATCGAGGCGATCGCGACGAGCTGCTGCTGTCCGCCCGACAGTGCGTAGGGCGAGCGATCCAGCAGGTGACTGATGCGCAGCAGCTCGGCGGCCGCCTGCACCTGGTCGATCATGTCGGCGCGCGGGGTGCCGATGTTCTCCAGCCCGAAGGCGATCTCATCGCGCACCGTGTACTTCGCGCCGGAGATCTGGTTGAACGGGTTCTGAATGACCAGACCGACCTTCGACACAGCGTCCGAGAGGCGCACACCGGCGAGGTCAGTGCCGTCGACGACGACGGAACCGGAGAGCTCGCCGCCGTCGACATGCGGGATGAAACCGGCGATCGCCTTCGCGAGCGTGGTCTTTCCCGCTCCGGATGCGCCGACGATGCCGAGGATCTCGCGCTCGGGTACGTGCAGCTCGATGTTCTCGAGCGCGAAGACCTCCGCGTCGGGGTAGGCGTATGAGACGCCGTCAAGGGTGATCACAGCACTCCTGTCACGATGGGAAGGACGATGGCGACGATCGCGAGCGCGGGCATCACCCAGCGTGCGATGCGCTGGCCTGTGGTGTCGCGCACCGGAGTGAGCGCGGTGCGCCGAGCGCCTGATCCGAAACCGCGCGCCTCCATCGCGGTGGCACGCTCCTCGACGTCGGTGAACATGCCGAGCACGAGCGGGCTGAGCAGCGGCATCATCGCCTTGATCCGGCCGCCGATCCCGCCGCCAACGGCCAGCCCTCTGGCCTGTTGCGCGAGAAGGATGCCGTCGGCACGGTCGCGGAACGCGGGAATCAGCTGCAGCGTCGAGCTGATCACGTAGCTGAACTTCGGGGACATGCCTCGGGCGGTGAGCTCGGAGAGCAGGTCACCCGGGTGGGTGGTGAGCACGAAGAGCAGCGAGGCCAGCACGAGGCAGACGATGCGCGAGCCGATGCCGAGCGCGAACTGCAAGCCTTCCAGCGTGACCGTGATGATGCCCCACTGGAAGACGGGTGTCTTGCCGCCCGGGAACGTGAGTCCCTGCACGATGAAGAGCACCAGGATGATCGGCAGCAGGATCGCACCGCCGAGCTTGAGCAGCCGGCCGCCGCAGCCGGAGACCACGGCGGCCGGGAGGACGACGGCGACGACGCCGAGCGCGGCTACCCACCAGTACGGGATCGCGAAGATCACGACGAGGAGGGTGAGCAGTGCCACCAGCTTTGTCACGGGATTGAGTCGGTGCACCGGCGACGGCCGGTCCACGTACAGCGTCGACGCCATCAGGTCACGCTCCGCTGCTGCGCGGGGTCACCGGTGCTTTGCCGAAGACCCGGTACTGCCGGACGAACGGGAATCTCTGCAGGAACCTGGCGGGAAGCGCCGCGAGGATCAGCACCACGATCGTGAAGGTGATCGCCTTGTCGAGCGGATCGGAGAGCAGCCCCTGCAGTGTGGTGGCGCCGAGCAGTGATTGCCCCATCGCCTGGAAGGCACCGACGATCGCGCCCGTGCCACCTCCCGTCGCTCCGCCGAAGATGAACGCCGAGATCGGCGCCGAGATCATCGCGGCCACGATGCCGGTGATCGCGCCCGCCACGGGGGCGAGGTAGAAGCGACGGAACATGCCCATGCGCGCCGCGTATCCGGCGAGTACGCCGATGACGACCTGCACGACGGCGAAAGGCAATGCGATCGGGCTCAGGGTGAGGCCCCAGATCACGTTCGTCAGGATTCCGGTGACCACACCGGCCGCCGGTCCCGCAAGCGCCGAGACCAGCACGGTGCCGATCGAGTCGACGTAGACCGGAAGCCCGAGAACGGCCACGATCTGCCCGACGACGATGTTGAGCGCGATCGCCACCGGGATCATCGCGATCGTGGCGGTGGGCAGGCGGTGGATCGATCCGGCTGCGAGCAGCACGGCACCGATGACGTAGCCGGCGATCGCGATGAGCGAGGCCTGGCTTGTGCTGCTCTCAGCGACCTCAGTGGGCTGGCCGATTGCGAGGTACAGGTACGTCGCGATGATGACGGCTGCGCCGACCGCGATCAGGACGGTATTGCGAACGCGGTGCGGATCCGCAGGCTTCGCGGGTGTGGTGAACATGAACGCCTCCTTGCATTCGTTCGGATGGGTGGTTCGTGCGCTTTCTTCTCAGCCGACTTCGCGTGCGAAGCGGCCGACGCGGTCGATCACCATGCGGAAGAACTCCGCCGGGTCGGTGTCGACGACGATGTCCGCGTTGGGCTCGCGGCCCCACATTCCGCGCCAGTCGGCGACGGTCTGCCCGCGGGTGAGGGTGCCGGCGAGTTCGACGTCGACGGTGGCGGCACGGGTCGTGCCGAGCGAGGGATCGAGCGCGATCGCCGCTGCGAAGGGGTCGTGCATATGCGCCAGGAACCCCTGGTCCTGGTCTCGGTGGAACTCCATGTAGAAGCGCACGGCATCAGAGAGGTGCCGGATGACGGTGTTGCTCGCCGTCGAGCGCAGGCCGAGCGCGTCATCGGGTGAGATGATCTCTGCGGGGGTGCTGCCGGCCGCTTCAGCCAGCGCGGCGATGTGCTCCGGCTTCATCTCGATGCGCTCGGTCACGTCCAGCGCGCAGATGACGGGTCGTCGATCCGCGGGAACCACGGAGAATGCGTCGAACACGATCTTCGCGGCATCCGGATCCACGGCGATGTTCCACTCGGTGGTCGGCGTGGTGTTCCCCGGGTAGTTGAACGCGCCGCCCATGATCACGAGGCGCTTGAGCAGCAGCGGAAGCTCCGGGCACAGCTTGAGGGCGAGCGCGAGGTTGGTGAGCGGGCCGGTGACGAGTCCAATGACCTCACCGGGCCGCGAGCGGACCGTGTCGATCCACACCTCGGTGGCGTGGCGTGCGGAGATCTCCTGGGTGGGCGCAGGCAGCTCGGCATGGCCGATGCCCTGCGGTCCGTGCGTCTCCTCGGTCGTCATGAGCGGCTGGATGACGGGGATCTCGGCCCCGAGTGAGACCTCCACCCCTTCACGACCGCAGAGCTCCAACCAGGCGAGGTTGTTGATCGCGACCTGCCGCGCGGGGACGTTTCCTGCCGTGCAGGTGATCGCGACGATCTCGGCTTCGGGGCTCGCCAGCAGGTAGAGCAGGGCGAGAGAGTCGTCGATGCCGGTGTCGACGTCGAGGATGAGTGGGATGCGGGTGGTGGTGCCGGTCACGGATGCTCCTTTGCAGACGCGGATTCGGGAAGGGAGATGCGGTCGGCTAGGACAGCATCTGATCGAGAAGTGCGGGTGACAGATCGGGGTGCCGAGCGCCGCGAACCGTCACAGTCGCGGCGCCCGCGGCGGACGCGCGACGCGCGGCCTCCGGAAGGCTGTGGCCCTCGGCGATCGCGGCGACGAGCGTGCCGACGAAGGCATCTCCTGCGCCGACCGTGTCGAGCGCGGAGACGGAGAGTGTGGGAATCTCGGTGAGCTCGCCGTCGCGAGTGGCGAGGAGAGTGGAGTCGGATCCGCGGGTGACGACGATGTCAAGGTCGAGACGTGCGGCGCTGCGGCTGATCTCCGCTGTGGCCTTCGCATCGAGTCCGAGCAGTTCCTCTGCTTCCGGCTCGTTGACCACGAGGATATCGACCGCATCGAGCAGCGTCTGTGCGGCCGCGACGGCCGGAGCGGCGTTCAGGACGACCCGCGCTCCAAGGCCTCGGGCCTGCGTGGCGATCCTGGCAACGGCGGCCAGCGGGATCTCCAGCTGGAGTACGACCGTGTCGTCTGCCGCCAACGGGGGCTGCTCGTCGGTTGACCATTCGAGATTGGCGCCCGGGGCGACCACGATGATGTTTCCGCCTTCTGCATCGACCGCGATGAAGGCCTGGCCCGTCGGTGCGTCCACCCTGCGTACAAGGGAGGTGTCGACGCCCGCCGCGGCGAGTTCGGCGCGAAGCACATCTCCGGCTTCATCCGCGCCGACGGCGCCGACCATGAGCACGTCGGCTGTGCGCGCCGTGCGCGCCGCCGCGTAGGCCTGGTTCGCGCCCTTTCCTCCTGAGGATCGCGCGGTCCCCGACGCCACGGTCGTCTCGCCGACGACGGGGATCCGCTCCACGGCGAAGGTGACATCGGCGTTGAGCGATCCGCACACCACCACACGACCCGTCATCTTTCATCTCCGTTCGTGGGGCTTGCGCCACCGTCTCCTGAATGGGTCTGCACGCTCGCGCCGTCGATGAGTCGCACGGGCAGGACGACATCGCCGGCCGAAGCGCCGGAGATCACGTCGAGCAGCAGGGCGCATGCCCGCTCCCCGAGCTCTCGGATCGGTTGCGCGACCGTGGTGAGCGCCGGAGCGGTGAACCGTGCCAGCTCGATGCCGTCGAGCCCGATCACAGACAGGTCTTCGGGCACGGAGACGCCACGAGCCGCGCAACACGCGAGCACCCCGATCGCGCTGAGATCGTTGGCTGCGAACACGGCAGTGATGCTGTCGCGGGCGTCGAGGATCTGCTCGGCCGCGTGGAAGCCGCCCTCTTCGAGAAAGTCGCCATGGAAGACGAGATCGTCGCCGGCGGGCAGGTCAGCCTCACGGCAGGCGCGCTCCCACCCACGGCGGCGCAGGGCCGAGACCGCCAGTTTCTCGGGGCCGAGCACGTGGGCGATACGCCGGTGTCCCCGGGTGATGAGGTGGCGCGTGGCGAGGTGCGCCGCCTGTTCCTGGTCGACGCTCACGCTGGGTGCTGACCCGCTACCCGCACGGTCGAGGAAGACCCCGGGGATGCCGTGAAAGAGATCGTCGTCGGCAGAATCGAGCTCGCTTGCGACCACGATCACACCGTCGACCTGCTTGCGTCGCAGCGCGGCAAGGCGATCGGCGAGGCGGTGCGGGTCGGAGGGCGCGTCGAGGAGCAGAAGCAGCTGGTCGCCCTCGTCGGCGACGGACTGCACTCCTTTGACCAACTCCGGGAAGAACGGGTTTGTGATGTCCGGCACGAGCAGAGCGATGGTCTGCGTGGCCTTGGCCACGAGCGAACGCGCAACCTCGTTGGGCTGATAGCCCAGATCGGTCGCGATCTTCACGATGCGCTCGCTTGTCGCCGCCGAGACACCGGGGCGCCCGTTGAGCGCGCGGGACACGCTGGCGATCGAGAGTCCCGTCGCCTGTGCCACGTCGTACACCGTTACAACCACGTCGCTCCTTTGCGAACGTAAGCGCTTACGAATTGGTCAGGAGCCTAGCCCTGCGCACTGCCGGTGGCAAGCATGGCTTTCAGAACGCAGCCCAGATCAGCGAGAATCCGCGGAAACAGGGGGCTCTCGGGAGCGGGCCATCCGTGCGCTATCTTCTTCTGGATACTACTGCGCATACCGTGGTAGTGTGCCTCGCAATGGAGTCATCAGGAGATGGCGAAGGAGAGGCGATGGATACGACGCAACTACTGAAGGGCGTGCTCGACGTCGCGGTCCTCGCTGTCGTCGGTGATGAGGACGGCTACGGCTACGACATCGTGCGGCGGCTTCGCGACGCGGGGCTCGGCGACGTCGGCGACGCGTCGGTGTACGGGACGCTTCGTCGGCTCTACGCGGCCGGAGCACTGTCGAGCTATGTCGTTCCGTCGGATGGCGGTCCTCACCGCAAGTACTACGCGATCACCTCTCAGGGCACCACGATGCTCGACGAGCAGCGGGTCACCTGGGAGCACTTCGCGACAGCAATGTCTGACCTTCTCACCACCCCCCGTCATGAAGTTGGAGCGCAGCGATGAACGACACCCTCACCACCGTCGACGAGCAGATTCGCGCCTTCGCCGCCGCTGTGCGCGCTGAGCTCTCCGATCTGCCGGCCGAAGATGTCGATGACCTCGTCGAAGGCCTCGTCGGCGACCTGACGGATCAGGCCGCCGACAGCGACGACGCGTTCCAGTTGGGCGACCCCGCCGAGTACGCGCGCGAGCTGCGCACGGCCGCAGGCTTGCCCGAGAAATCAGCAACAGACACGCGGACGCCGCTGCATATCCGCGTGTCTGCGCGCTTCGGGCGCATTGTTGGCAGAATCCGACGCACAGGTTTGGGCGCCTGGCTTACTGACTTTCTGGTTGCCCTTCGTCCGGTGTGGTGGGTGCTACGTGGTTTCGCGCTCTATGCAATCGCGGGAGCGTGGTTCAACGCGGGTCCGCGCACGCTGACGGGACAGCACTCGTTCGAGAGCTTCCTGTTGGCGTGGGCACTGCTCATCGGACTCGTCGTGGTGAGCGTACAGTGGGGTCGCGACCGCTGGCTGCCCAACAACTGGTTGCGGCACATCCGCACGGTCGCGAGTTTCCTCGTTGTGATCGGACTCCCTCTCGGCTGGGTTGCAGCCACCGTCCCCACCTACGTGTATGCGGATACCGCACCCACGACGGGACTCCTTCTTGATGGGGCGCAGATCGGCAACCTCTTCGTCTACGACGCCTCCGGCGAGCTGATCGACGGCGCGCAGATCTTCACCGACGATGGAACGCCGCTCGATCTCTTCGGCGCGCAAAGCTCCGAGTTCTCAGACAGCACCTACCGAGGGTGGTGGAATGGTGAAGATGACGTGACGGTCCCATTCATCAACGCCCAGAACCGCCCCGTGTGGAACCTGTATCCGCTCGATATCGCCCCGTTCAACATGGAACGCGGCGAGGTTGACAAGAATCGAGCAAAGGCCGCGAAGCCTCCATTCGCACAGGCACCCACGCTCGTAGAGCCGAGCGCCGCGCCCACCCCGACTCCGACTCCGACTCCCACTCCTGTCACGCCGACGGAGCCGACACCATGACCACCCCGCGCATCATCTCGATCGACCTCACGCACCTCGTCGAGGAGGCGCTGCGGGCCGAGCGCCCCGTCGACGACTCGGACGAAGACTAAGACGACGGATGCTCCGGGGCCATCGCCCGGGGCATCCGTCGTTCGTGCGTGCAGATCAGCCGCGCGTGGCCCACCATTCGCGCAGGCGCTGCTCGGCAGCATCCGCTCCGATCGCCCCCTCGTCGAGGCGCAGCTCCATCAGGAACTTGTAGGCCTCGCCGACCTCACGTCCGGGGCTGATGCCCAGGATCTGCTGGATCTGGTTGCCGTCGAGATCGGGGCGGATCGCGTCGAGCTCCTCCTGCTCGCGCAGCGCGGCGATCCGCTTCTCGATGTCGTCATACGCGGCGGCGAGGCGCTTGGCCTTGCGCTTGTTGCGCGTCGTGACATCGGCGCGGGTGAGGATGTGCAGGCGCTCCAGCTGGTCGCCGGCGTCGCGCACGTAGCGGCGCACTGCCGCATCCGTCCACGCTCCCTCGGCGTAGCCGAAGAAGCGCAGATGCAGCTCGATCAGCTTCGACACCGCATCGGTCGTGTCCTTGTCGAAGCGCAGACTCTGCAGGCGCTTGCGCGCCATGCGGGAACCGACGACATCATGGTGATGGAACGAGACCACTCCCCCGTCCTCCAGCTTGCGGGTACGAGGCTTGCCGATATCGTGCAGCAGCACGGCCAGGCGCAACGCAGCGTCCGGCGCTGCATCCGGGTGCCGGGTGCGCTCCAGTGCGATCGCCTGTTCCAGTGCCGTGAGCGAGTGCTCGTAGACGTCTTTGTGGTGGTGGTGCTCGTCGACCTCCAGGCGCAGCGCCGAGACCTCGGGAAGGAACTCCTCGATGAGCCCGGTGTCGACCAGGACGCGGATGCCGCGCACGGGGTCATCGGTCTGCAGCAGCTTGACGAGCTCGCCCTGCACCCGCTCGGGGCTGACGATGCTGAGCGTCGCGCGCAGTTCGGTGATCGCGTCCAGGGTCGCCTGCTCGATGTCGAAGCCCAGTTGCGCGCTGAAGCGGGCTCCCCGGAGCATCCGCAGCGGATCGTCGCCGAAGCTGACCGCCGGATCCGTCGGGGTGCGCAGCGCACGCGCCACGAGGTCTTCCACGCCGCCGGTCGGATCGATCAGGCGAACCTGCGGCACCTGCAGCGCCATCGCGTTCACCGTGAAGTCGCGGCGCAGCAGGTCACCGTCGATGGTGTCGCCGAACTCGACGGTGGGCTTGCGCGTCAGTCCGTCGTAGCTGTCGGCACGGTAGGTCGTGATCTCAACCTGCTCGCCCTGCACGCGGGCGCCGATCGTGCCGAACTCGCGACCGATGTCCCACTGAGTGCTGGAGATCGGGGTGACGATGCGGAGGATGTCATCCGGCATCGCATTCGTCGTGAAGTCGAGGTCGTTCGTGACCCTGCCCAGCAGTGCGTCGCGCACCGGTCCTCCGACGACGGCGAGGTCGAAACCCGCGGCCGCAAAGGCCTGGGCGAGGGTGCGAACGACCGGATTCTCCGCGAGCGCGCGAAGACGGACGAGTCCCTCGGCCATATTGAGCATGGATTCCAGCGTACCGGGGTCTCGCCGTGCGCACCCGTCGGGCGGATGCATCCTGGCGAAGTCGATCCGCCCGGATCAGGTCAGCGGTGTCACTCCGCGTGCCTGGTCGACGGCGGCATTGCGCTGCGTCATCAGCCGCATCAGCAGCGCCATCATCGTGAACCCGCCGACGGCCGCGACGCCGAGCAGGATCCACAGGCCGACATCCGGATCGATCAGCTCGACTCCGTAGATGAGCACTCCAAGGAGGGCGAGCAGCCCACCTTCGATGATCGCGAAGAGGATGAAGAAGCGATTCTGCTTCGCTGCGTACTCCTGCTGCACGGCACGGACGCGTCCGGCGACGGAGGTGTCATCGAGTTCGCTCACGCGCCCCACCCTAGGCGACCTCGCTCAGACGCGCACCCCCTGGCCCCCGCGCACTCAATAGAATCTGCCCATGACCACGCCCCCGCGCGACAACGACACCACCGGCGAAGACGCCGCTGCCGACGCCTCCGCGAAGAAGACCTCACGCCGCGACTTCTTCAAGTTCGGCGGCATCGCCGCTGCAGGTGCAGCGGTCGGCGGTGTCGGCGGCGCGGCCATCGGCGCATCCATCGGCCACCGCGAGGGCTTTCTCGAAGCACAGCACGATTTCGGTGCACTCTCTCCCCGGCACGTGCCCGGCTTCGACCACATCGTGGTCCTCATGGGCGAGAACCGCTCCTTCGACAATCTGCTCGGCTACCTCTACACGAGCAAGAACCTGCCCAAGGGGCAGACCTTCAACGGGCTCGCCTTCGGCGACTACGGCAACTTCGCGCCGGACGGCGTGACCTGGGTTCCTGCGCACATCTACGAGGGGCCGACCGACACGATCATGGGCTGGCCCGACCCGGACCCGGGCGAGGAATACCCGCACGTCAACACCCAGATCTTCAACACCGTCGAGCCGGCCACCAACGCGGCACTGTTCGTCGAGGGCATGAAGCACCCGTTCAACACCCCGCAGAACGGCGAGCAGGCCACGATGGGTGGCTTCCTGCACGACTACATCATCAACTACACGCGGTTGAAGAAGGGCGTCGAGCCGTCGATCGATGCGGCCCGCCACATCATGGGCTCGTTCTCGCCCGAGATGCTGCCGACGCTGTCGACGCTCGCCCGCGAGTTCGCCGTGTTCGACAACTGGTTCGCCGCGGTGCCGTCGCAGACCTTCTGCAATCGCTCGTTCTTCCACGCCTCCACCTCGCACGGCTTCGTCACGAACAAGCACGGAGGCGGATACGACAAGTGGCTCGACGCGAATCCCGAGCCGACGATCTTCAACCGCCTTGAGGAAGCCGGCCTCAGCTGGAAGATCTACATCGACAAGCTGCAGATGGTCTCGTACACGGGCGTCCTGCACGCCCCCGTGCTGGAGCAGTACTGGAAGACCGACCATTTCGGCACGATGGAGGACTTCTACGCCGACGTCGAGAACGGCACCCTCCCCGTCTATGCGTTCATCGAGCCGCGCATGGTGTACAACCACAACGACTTCCACCCGCCATTCGGCAAGCTGCACGAGAGCGAGGTCAATGGCGAGATGGTCATCAACAGCGCGCACTCCGACGTGCGCGCCGGCGACCAGCTGGTGCACGAGGTCTATGACGCCATCCGGCTGAGCAAGACTCCCAAGGGATCGAACGCCCTCAACACTCTCTTCCTGATTACGTTCGATGAGCACGGCGGATGCTACGACCACGTCGTTCCGCCGGCAGCCACTCCCCCGGTCGTCGGCGACGACCCGGGCGAGATGGGGTTCGAGTTCGATCGACTCGGATGTCGCGTGCCGGCCATCGCCGTCTCGGCCTACACGCGCCGGGGCACCGTGATCAATGACGAGATGCATCATGGGGCCGTCATCGCGACGCTGAGCCGCCTGCACGGTCTCAAGCCACTGACCCGACGCGACGCGACCGCGAATGATCTGTTCAGCGTCGTGAACCTCGACAAGCCACGGCATCCGGCCGATTGGCCCGAAACCACACCCGCCTTCACCCCGACGAACCCGCAGGCGACACCGCCCCATCCGGCGCACACGCACAAGACCAAGCCGCTGACCCCGCCCGCGCACGGACTCCTCGGACTCCTGCTGGCGCGCTTCGGGATGCCGGATGAAGAGATCCCGCAGACCTTCGGGCAGGCCTACGACCTGCTCAACACCCACGGGCAGGGCCTCTTCGGCCCTCCCGGAGAGGTGTGATTGGCGCTCAGATGCGACTCCCCCTACGCTGACGGCCATGCGCCGCCTCACCTCTCTGATCTTGACGCTGCCACTCGCAGTCGTCCTTGCGGCCTGCGCCTCGCCCGAGACCGACTGGCGCGCGGCTGAAGTGGAAGCCAGCGCGTTCATTGAGGCGGCGTCGAACGGTGCGGATGTTCTTGGTTCGGGGAGTTATCCCTCGCGGCCGGGCGATGAGCCACTCGGCGACAACGCAGGTGTGGAACTCACATATGAGTCTGGTCGCCGCGTGGACGGCGTGAGAATAGCCTGCTTCGGTGACGGCGGCGGGCGCTTCGGCGTCGTGGTGCGCACGGAGTCCACTTGGAAGGGCCTTGATTCGGTCGCTCTTGTCTGCGACGGCACAGACCAGGCGCTGTCGCTGTCCGCACCTATCGCGGACGTCAATGCGATCAGGGTCAATGGCGTTCTCGAGCACGGCCCCGGCGCGGTGGTGGCCGCTGTCATCTACGGCAGTTCGGACTGAGCTCCGTAGACGTCCGGCAGGATCTCGCACCAGGGGCGCGTCCTTCCGGCGGAGGAGTCGGCGTCCGAGATGGGCGACAGGCACTCGATCTCAGTGCTCTGCAGCAGCCACATGTGCGCATGTGGGCGGCCCGCGACGAAGAGCAGATCGTCGGCATGGTCGCCCTCGGGAACTACGCCGACGACCCGCACAGCGTCTTCATGACGAAATTCCTGCGGCCGAATCCGGATGATCCTGCGAGACTGAGCGCATGACGGCGACCGACTCCTGGGGCATCGATGAGCTCGACGGACAGACGCACACACTCATCACCCGCGAGATCTCCGGGTGGGAGGTCATGATCGGCGGCGGCCCGGAGCAGTTCATCGTGACGGCCACACGCGATTCCGGTCAGCGCATCGCCAACGCTCTGACCTCGACCGAGCCTGATGATGACGACGACGACACCGTCGATCTGACCGTCGGCGGGCAGGCCGTCGATTACCCCCGCGAGTATGTGCTCACACGCGCTGAAGTGCTGTCGGCGATCACCGAACTCGGATCCGGTGTCTTCACCGAGGATCGCTGGGAGCAGATCGGCTGACGGGGCGACAGCCCGTCACACGGCGTCGCCCTGCACCGGTCCTTCTGTGTTCGGCTTCCAGCCGAGTTCCGGGGCGACGTACTTCGCGAATGACTCGAGCACGTGCAGGTTGTACTCGGGCCCGAGCTGGTTCGGAATCGTGAGCATGAGGGTGTCTGCGGCCATGACCGCCTCGTCCTCGCGCAACTGCCGGATCAGCTCATCGGGTTCCGCCGCATAGGTCTTCCCGAAGGTCGAGCGCAGCCCGTCGATCACTCCGATCTGATCGCCGTTCTCAGCGTTACGCAGACCGAAGTAGGCGCGGTCCTTGTCGCTGATCAGCGGGAAGACGCTCCGGCTCACCGAGACGCGGGGACGCCGAGTATGACCCGCCTCCTTGAACGCGGCACGGAAGATGTCGATCTGCTTCCGCTGCAGCACGTGGAATGGCTCACCGGTCGCCTCGGTGACGAGCGTCGAGCTCATCATGTTGAGCCCCTGACGGCCCGTCTCACCCGCGGTCGCGCTCGATCCGGAACCCCACCAGATCCGCTCCCGCAATCCCGGGGAATGCGGCTCAACCGGCAGGTACTGACCCGCTCCGACCATCCGGGGGTCACCGGGAGCGAACCGCTCTCCGTCGATCGCGCGAAGGAACAGGTCGAACTTCTCACGGGCGAGCACACTGCCGCGCTCCGTGTCCTCCGCATCCTCGAAGCCGAAGGTCTCGTACCCGCGCAGCGCGGTCTCGGGTGACCCACGGCTCACACCGAGGGCAATGCGGCCGTCGGCGATGTAGTCGAGGGCTGCGGCCTCCTCGGCGAACTGGAACGGGTTCTCGTAGCGCATGTCGATCACGCCGGTGCCGACTTCGATGCGCTTCGTGCGTGCCGCCATGGCCGACAGGAGGGGCATCGGGGATGCTGCCTGCTTCGCCCAGTGGTGCACGCGCACGTACGCGCCGTTGACGCCGATTTCATCGGCGCCCTCAGCGATCTCGATGGTCTGCTTCAGCATGTCTCCGGCAGTACGCGTCAGCGAACCCTGCACGTTGCCGTAGTGCCCGAACGAGAGGAATCCGAATGCCTTCATGTCGTATGCAAACGCATGAACGCTGGCGGTATTCCCCGCGGCTGAGGCGGCCCGTCTCGCAACGAACGGGCCACCTCACCTCCGTCAGACCGTCCGCAGAGCGGATGTCGGCGACAGACGTGCCGCACTGATCGCGGGATAGAGTCCCGCGATCACGCCGACCACCAGCGCCACGAGCGGGCCACCGACGAGCACGACCACCGGGATCGTCGCCGACTGCCCCTGGATCGCCGCATAGGCGAAAACACCGAGCGCCCCGCAGATCACGCCTGCGATGCCACCCAATCCACCGAGCACGATAGCCTCCGCAACGAACTGGCCTGCAACCTGTCCTGACCGTGCGCCGAG
The DNA here is from genome assembly GCF_058797175.1 of Microbacterium sp. GW823-FHT02G05. Classification (NCBI taxonomy): domain Bacteria; kingdom Bacillati; phylum Actinomycetota; class Actinomycetes; order Micrococcales; family Microbacteriaceae; genus Microbacterium; species Microbacterium sp. GW823-FHT02G05. Next base: position 714,497 of record NZ_JBXAJK010000001.1, on the reverse strand, counting down.
CGCCCGCCGCAGCCCGATCTCACCCCGACGCTCCAGTACCGCCACCACCATGGTGTTCGCGATTCCGATTCCTCCGACCAGCAGGGCGATTGCTGCGAGACCGACTGCGAGCCCCGACAGCGAGTCGTCCGCGGTATCCCGCGCCCCGGCGAGGTCGCCGAGTCCGGTCACCTGCACGTAGGGAGAGGAGGGGTTCGCCGCGCGGGCGATGGCATCGCGCACCTTCTCTCCTGTGGAGCCCTCCTCCATCCGCACGTAGATCGAGGCGATCCTGTCGTCGCCCTTCTTCGAGACCCGCTCGGCCGCCCAATGATCACCGAGGAAGGCGCTCGCGTCGATCGATTCGGCAAGACCTGCCGAATCGAGGATCCCGATCACGGTGTACCACTGCTCGCCGATCCAGACACGCACACCCGTCTCGGTGATCCCCATTCGCGCAGCAGCAGCGGAACCGAGCACGGTCACCGGCAGCGAACGATCTGTCTCATCGAACCAGGAGCCTTGCGCGACAGATCCCTCGACCGACGACAGAAAGTCCGGACTCGCCGCGAACACCGTGAGACCGTTTCCCTGGCTCTTCGGTATGAGGTCGTTGCGATACACGCCGGTGCCTTCGGGCACCTTCTCGAGCACGCCCACCTGCCCGACACCATCGACTCGTTCGATCATCCCGGCTGCAGTCTCAGGAAGGGCGACCGGTTTGTTGTCGGGCCCATAGCCGGGCTGCACGACGATCATGTTTGCCCCAAGCGCGTCGAGCTTGGCCAGAAGCTCCGCCTGATTCGATGCGGCGATACCCGTGATGGCTGTCAGCGCCGCGATGCCGACTGCGACGCCGAGCGCCGATAGTGCCGTTCGCATCTTCCGGCTGCGAGGGCCGATGAGCGCCGTGCGGATGCTGTCCGCAACGCTGAGCCGCGGGATCCGCTCCCCTCTGCGTCTCATACCGCGACCTCTTCCCTCTCCCGCGATCCCGTATCGCTCACAATGCGGCCGTCATGAATGCTCACCTGCCGCTGCGTGCGCTCGGCGATGTGGGCGTCATGCGTGATGATCACGACCGCGGTACCCGAGTCGGCGATGGAGGTGAGCAGCTCGAGAATGCGCTCGCCCGTGGTCGAATCGAGTGCTCCCGTCGGCTCATCGGCGAAAAGCACCACAGGGTTGCCGACGATCGCTCTGGCGATCGCGACGCGCTGCTGCTCGCCACCCGACAACTGCCCTGGGCGATGCTTCATGCGAGCGCCGAGACCCACCCGCTCCAGTGCGGCCACCGCGCGCGCAGAGCGTTCCGCTGCCGGAACTCCGGAGTAGAGCAGTCCGAGGGCGACGTTGTCCAGCGCGCTGAGTGCCGGCAGCAGGAAGAACTGCTGGAACACGAACCCGATGCGGCGAGCACGCAGAACCGCACGATCGCGCTCAGCGAGCGCCGCAGCATCCATCCCGTCGATCAGCACGGTGCCACTCGTAGGATCGTCGAGCGTGCCCATGATCGAGAGCATCGTGCTCTTTCCTGATCCGGATGCTCCGACGACCGCCACCAGCTCGCCGCTCTCGATCGCGAGACTCATGCCGTGCAAAACCCTCAGCGGTGGGCTGCCGGGATACTCCTTGATGACGTCGACCAATTCGACGACGGTGTCGGTCGTCATTGCGCCACCACCACCGCATCGCCGGCCGCGAGGTCGCCGCCGACCACCTGCGCCTTCGTGTCGGCGATCAGCCCGATCTCCACAGCGACGCGTTCGATCTTGTCTCCCTTGCGCAGCACATCGACGGCATACCCCCCGTCGATGGTCGCCACGAGGGCGGTGACGGGCACGACCAGGGCGTCCTTCACTTCCGAGGTGGCGAACACGACCTTGACTGCGCGCAACCCGATCCCCGCTGCGACGGTCGGGTCGTCGAACTCGACGTTCGCCGTAGCCGGTGTGGTCTCCCCTTCCTTCGCAGTCGGCTGACCACCCGGGTTGATGACCGTCACGGTGGCCGGTGCCTCCGTGCCGTCAGGGAGGATGACCGTCACTCGGGTCGCCGGCAGGATTTCGCGCGCCTGCGCATCCGTGAGCTTCGCGATCACGCGAAGGACAGTGCTCGTGTACGTCAGCGGGCTCGTTCCCGCAGGGTCACCCAGCTGAGCCTTGACCGACTCGACCCGCACCGACGCATCCGCGATCGCGACGACGTCGCCGAGCTTGACGATGCCGTCCTTCGTCACACCGAGCGCCTTCTGCCAGGCGACGACGTTCGCCTCAGTGACCGCGGTGAACTCGTCATCCACCGTCATGTCCTTCCCAAAGCCGAGGTCGGCGAGAGCCTGCTCCAGCTGGCGGACGTCGGGGCCGTTCTCCACGCCAAGGCTCAGGTCGCGCCAGAAGGGGCGCTCACCGCGCATCGCGATCACCGGCCTCCCGTCGACCTCATAGATCGCCTGACCGACACCGATCACCTCGCCGGCCCCCGGCAGTCGAGTGATGGTTCCCCCTCTGCCAGGCAGAGCGATGGATGCCCCGTAGCTCAGGTTCCCGTTCAACCTCAGATCTGACGTGAGAGTGGTCAGTTCTGCCGTGGCGGTGACCGGTCTTTTCGTGGCATCCGGAGACTCGGCGACCGAGCTCCACGGTCGCAGAACCGCCAGTGCCACAGCCGCGACCACAAGCAGCACTCCCACCGGCACGAGCACCTTCGTCAGTCGACGGCTCATTCGTCACCGCCCTCGGGCATGACTGTCGCCGCAGTGAAGGCGCCGTCGAAGTACTCTCCCATCAGTGCAAACCAGTCGAAGCCAGCCGCTTCGATGCTCTCCGGTGTGAACATGGGCGGAATGTCCTTCACTGAATCGGCACATGCCTCGAGAAGCGTCCGCGCTTCATCCTCGGTGATTCCGACCGGCAGCGTGAGCATGCCATCGGCGTCGGGGTCAGCGAAGTCTGTGAATCCGTTCTTGCGGGCGCACGAGGCGAAGGCGAGACCAGATTCGATGATCTCCTCGGGGGAGATCATCTGCGTCTGCGCACCCTCCTTGATCGAGATGTCTGGCTGCGGCTGTGTGAACTCCGGCACCTTCTTCTCGCATGTCTCCCATGCAGTGCGCTGACCGCCCTCCTCCGGGTAACCCGATGCTGTGGTCGATGCGAGCCAGGTGCCGTCTTCGTCTGAGAAGAACATCGTCATCGGCATATCTTCGCCTTCGCCCATGCTGAGCGAGGCCGTGCTGTCGTTCAGGGTGCTCATCGGTCCGTCCCCGGGAGCATCCGGCATCAGCAGACCGACCTGGCCTCCCTTGACGATCTTCGCCGTCTGGCCCTCGTTGGTGAGGCACGTCACGAACCGGGCCGCGGCAGCGTCGTTTGCGGCGTGATTCGGAGCCTCAGCCTCCGGTGCGGCGCTGCAGGCAGCGATCGCAAGGAGCGCGACGACGGCGGGCATCACCGCCAGCGAACGGCGTGCTTTCGTATCGAACATGGCTGTCCCTTTCTTGCGGTCGCGGCGTATCCACGACGTGCAGTCAGTTCTACGGATGCGGTGGTTTGCTGTGGGTATGACGGTGCCTAACCGGAAACTAACCGCGAGGAGCACACCCTTGTTGTCAGGAGGTGCCATGCGACTGCTGCTCGTGGAAGACGAGACCGACCTGGCCGACACGCTGGCCGACGGGCTGAGACGCGAGGGATATCTCGTCGATGTCGCCCGCGACGGCGCCCGCGCACTGGCCGCGGCCGCCGCTGCCGATGTGGACATCATCGTGCTCGACCGCGATCTGCCGGTGCTGAGCGGCGATGCTGTGTGCCGCACGCTCGTCGCGCAGCAGTACCCGGCGCGCATCCTCATGCTCACGGCAGCGGGGACCCTCAACGACCGCGTCGAGGGCCTCGATCTGGGCGCCGATGACTACCTCTCCAAGCCGTTCGCCTACGTCGAGCTCCTGGCGCGCCTGAGGGCGCTCAGCCGTCGCGGGCAGTCTGCGCGGGTGAGGTCCGTGCTGGAGTTCGCGGGGCTGCGACTCGACACCGTGCGGCGCATCGTCGAGCGCGACGGCACGCCGATCCGGCTCACACTCAAGGAGTTCGGCGTGCTCGAGACGCTGTTGGCCGCGGAGGGCGGCTACGTCAGCGCCGACGATCTGCTCGACGAAGTGTGGAACGAACCCCTGGAACGCACCCGCGGCGTGGTCAAGATCGTGGTGCACACGCTGCGGCGCAAGCTCGGGGCCCCCGAGATCATCGAGTCGGCGGCAGGTCACGGCTATCGAGTGGGGACGAAATGAACCGCATGAGCTTTCGCACCCGGTTGGTGATCATCATCGCCGGAGTCTTCATCGCCGCAGGCGCTGCCCTGCTCACCGTGCAGTACCTGGTTGTACAGCAGCTGTTCACCTCGGCAATCAACACGACGGCGGCCACCTGCTTGCCATCGCTGTCGATCACGCAGTTCGCACACGAGAACAGTCCGCCTGATGGAACGGGCATCGGCGGGATCGAGCCACTCATCGACAGCAACGACCTCTTTTTCGATTCCACCGGCACGGGGTGCGCTTACTTCGCCGCAACGGCCGCGGTATCCGATCTCGCCGCCATCGCCCCGACCGACACCGTGACGCTGGATGTGGTCGAGGGCGCGGTGCTGCAGCAGTCGACGTTCCTTGCAGATGAGGTCGGCGGCGGCCTCCTGCTGTGGTCGATCGTGGTGCTCGTCGCGTTCACGGGCGTCGCGGCTGCGATCGCGTTCTGGCTGGCTCGTCGGTCACTCGATCGAATTGGGGAGGTCACTGCGGCTGCCCGCGACATCTCCGAGCGCGACCTCGGGCGCCGTCTCGAGCTACCCGGTCCGGATGACGAGATCAAAGAACTGGGCGACACGATCGATGGGATGCTCGACCGACTGGAGTCGGCCTTCGCCGCGCAGGACCGTTTCGTCGCCAACGCCTCCCATGAGCTGCGCACTCCCCTGACGACCACCCGCGCCGCCCTCGAGATTCCGCTGGAGCAGGGCACCGTTCCCGTTCGCCTGAGGCCCAATCTGCATCGTGCCCTCCGTGCCACCGAGCAGAGTGAACGACTCATCACGGCGCTGCTGGCGCTTGCCCGCGCGCGCACCGGGTTGGAGCATGTCGAGCCGATAGAGCTGCGCGAGCTCATCGAAGAGCAAATCGACGACCTGGATGCCCAGGAGGTCAGTGTGCACGCCGACCTCCGTGCACTCACGGTCGAGGGTGACTTCGTGCTGCTGGCCAGAGCAGTGCGCAATCTTCTGGAGAACGGCGTTCTTCACAACACGCCCGGCGGAGATCTGTGGGTGCGCTGCCGACGTGAGCGCGGACGCGCGATCATCGAGTTCGAGAACACCGGCGCGCCGATCCTCCCGGCTACCGTCGATCTGCTCACAGAGCCGTTCTACCGCGGCGACGCGAGTCGAACCTCAGCCGGCCCAGATGGCACTGGACTGGGGCTCGCGATCGTGCAGAGCATCGCCCTGACACATGATGGCGAGGTGCGCCTGCGCGCCCGTCAGGACGGTGGCTTGATCGCCACAATCATCCTTCCGATCTGAGGTCATCGCGGGCGGTTCACGCGCACCCGACGCGAGTCCGTCAGACTCAGCCGTCGTGTGCCCGGAGGAATCCGTCGACGACGAGCGCGCGGATCCGCGGTTCGAGGTCGGCCCAGAGTTCTGGGAGCGGCACCTCGAACAGGTCCGCGAGCGCACCTACGATCTGCGCAACCGTCAGTTCTCCGTCGCAGGCCCCGACGAACGCCGCGAGCGCGGAATCGACCGAGAGGGTGCGCGCGAAGCCTCCGCCCTGACGCAGCTCGATCACGCTGGGGTTCTCGGCGCCCGGCAGGTGGTGGCGGGCCTCTGTGACATCGGATGCCACGACAAGACGCTCCGGCATCCCCGCGTTGAGCGCGTCGTGGCCGCGCAGTCCGTCGCGCAGCGCACGTCCGACGCCGGAGACGCCCTGGGTCAGGGACTCGAACCGTCTCAGCGGTGGCACCGTCGGGTCCTTCGGTCTGCGCAGCAGCACGTAACCGAAGCCGATCTCGTCCACAGAACGTCCGGCGAAGTCATCGATCCACGCTTCCAGCAGGGGTTCGAACTCGGGCTCGCGCGGTGTCGTCCCGCCGTCGCGGATCCACAGTTCGGCATAGCCGATCGGCGAAAGGCTCTCGCGCTCGATCACCCAGGCGTCGATGCCGTCCGGAACCCATGAGCGCAGGCGTTCCATTCCGGCCACTCCCGCGCGTGCTTCCCAGTTGCCGAGCAGCTGCGCGGCCCCTCCGGGGATCAGGAACGCAGGCGCCTCACGCACGAACTTCTCCACCAGCGCGTCCCCGACGAGTCCGCCATCGCGGTACTCGTACTCCGGAATGCCCTCGGCACGCGGAGTGATCACGAACGGAGGGTTCGACACGATCAGCCCGAACGCCTCCGCCGCAACGGGTTCGAACATGCTTCCCTGGCGGAACTCGATCGTCGTGACGCCCGCGATCATCGCATTGATCTCGGCATAGGCGAGCGCCCGCGCCGAGATGTCGGTGGCGACGACATTGGTGGCGTGCCGCGCGACGAGCAGCGCCTGAATCCCGCAGCCCGTGCCCAGGTCGAGCGCCCGCGCGACCGGCACCGGCATGACCAGTTCGGCGAGGGTACGGGATGCTCCGCCGACGCCCAGCACATGGTCGGGCGGAAGCGCGCCACCGAGCGCCACCTCGTCCAGGTCGCTCGCGATCCACCACTCCCCGACGCCGTCTGCATCGACGAATGACTGCGGCCGTACGAGCGCCGCCGGCACCGCCAGGTCGTCGTCGCGGTATGCGAGCCCGAGCCCCTCGAGGCCCGCGAGCCCCACCGTCGGAAGCGCCGCTTCCACAGCATCCGCGGGCTGAGGCAGCCCCACGACGAAGAAGCGACCCAGGGTCGCCAGCGCGTCCGTACGTCCTTCTGTCGCCCGCAGCAGCGGACCGCGGATGCCACGGCCGAACGCATCATCCGCGTCATCACCCCATGCGCCGCGAAGCGGCTCGGAGCGAAGGTCGGCGGCATCCAGATCGACAGCGAGAGCCGCGCACAGAGCAGCATCAGGGCGGGGGGTCAGCTGTCGTCGCACTGCGTCACTCTACGCGCCTCCAGGGTTCGCATCGGCGCGCCGCCTAGAATCACAGGGCTAGGACTCTCCGCCGACGGCCACCGTGCCGCCCGATGAATTCGACATGACAGTGCCTCATCCCCCGCGTTCTCTCTCCGGTCGTCTGCGCCGCGCTGCGCACACCACCGTTGCCGCGCTGACGGTACTCGCGGGCGTCTTCGCCCCGGCACTGTCCGCCACCGCCGCCACGGAGTCTCCGTCCCCGGAAACGGGCCCGGATGTCTCGATCGTGCTCGCCCCCGAGAATCAGGGCGCCTACACGCCGGGCCTGCCGCTCGCCGCAGCCATCGCGATCGACAACGACGGGGAATCCGCCGCGCCCGCAGGGCAGATCACTCTCGACCTGGGCCGCACGGCGCTCAGCGACCGCGCATCACTTCTGGCGTGGCTGAACGACGGCACCACCGCGCAGCCTCTCTCCCCCCTCGGCGAGACAGCATCAACCGAGGTCGGAGCGGATGCGACCACATCCGCTTCCCTTGTTGTCTCCAGCGCTCTCGTCGGCGAACTGCCCCCCGGCGTGTACCCGCTGCGCGCTACTCTCTCGTTCGCTCAGACCACCGACGGTGACGCGCTCGACCCCGTGACCGCGCAGAGTGCCGTCATCGTGTCCGCGACCGGTTCGACGGCAGACAGCGCGGTGAGCGCCCTTGTGCCGATCACCGCGACCCCAAGCGGCAGCATCCTCAGCGCCGACGAGCTGATCGCGCTGACGGCCGCCGAGGGTGCGCTCACACTGCAACTGTCGGCGGTTGCCGGTACGGGTGCCGTGCTCGCCATCGACCCCGCGATCCCCGCGGCGATTCGGGCGCTCGGCACTGCGGCCCCTCTCTCCGCGGTGGATTGGCTACAGCGCCTCGAAACGCTTCCGAACGAGCGCTTCCTGCTGCAGTTCAACGATGCCGACCTCACCGCGCAGGTCTCCGCAGGACTGGACAGCCCGCTCCAGCCGACCACGCTCGCCCCTTTCCTCGATCCCCGTGGCTTCGCGGAAACCGATGACAGCGCGACCCCCTCGCCGAGTCCCGACGCAGCCCCTGCCGCGGCAGAACTCCCCACCGACGAAGAGCTGACGGCCCTCGTCGGCGCGCGCACGAACATCTACTGGCCGCGTGGAGAGATCTCCCCCGACGACCTCGCTGCCCTCTCCCGCTTCGTCACGGGCTCCGGGGATCCGGTGACGGTGCTTCCGTCGTCGAGCTTCGCAGAGGGAGCGGATGCTGCACCCGTCGCCGTCCGCGGGGATGCCAGCGGTGCCACCGTGCTCGTTGCCGACAGCGCCTTGTCGTCCGCGCTGAGCCGCGCGGCTGCAGAAGACGACGTCCTGCACCGGGGCGCTCCCCTCGCTGAAGCCCGCGCCCTGCGCTGGTTCACCGACCCGCAGGCGTCGCTCCTCGTCGCTTTCGATCGCGACGAGAACCGTTCCGCGGACGGTCTGAAGGATGCACTCGCTGCGCTCTCCGGCGGACACACCGGAACGCTCGCAGAGCTGCTGTCGGCCCCTCCCGCACTCGTCTCCGTGGCCAGTGAGTCCTCCGCGGTACGCGCCGCATCCGTCACGACCCTGCTCGACGGGGAAGCACAGATCCGGGACTTCGCAACGATCCTTACCGACCCCGCGCAGCTCACCGCCCGCGAGCGCCTGTCGATCCTTCGCCTGCTCGCTGTGGGCGCGCACACGAGTGACGAGGACTATGCCGCGGCGTTCAGCCGACACCGCGAAGCGACGACGAAGACCCTTGGCGCCGTCGGCATCCAGCCCTCCAACCCGATCCTCATCAGTTCGTCCGTCGACGTGCCCGTGTGGCTGCGCAACGACCTCCCCTACCCGGTGACCGTCCAGCTCAACGCCCGTCCGAGTGATCCGCGTCTCGAGGTCGACGGCGTGATGACGATCGAGGGTGCAGCGGCGACCACGACGCGCGTCAAGATTCCCGTGACCGCCCGCATCGCCAGCGGCGAGGTCGACCTCATTATGGATCTGACCAGCCCCACAGGCATCCACATCGGCACCACCCAGGTCGCGCAACTCACCGTGCGCGCCGAATGGGAGACGATCGGTCTCATCGTCTTCGGCAGCCTCGCAGTGCTGCTGATCGGCGCCGGTGTCGTCCGTACTGTCTTCCGGCGCCGCGCGGACGCCCGCACCGCTCTCGCCCAGGATGCCCCTGAGCCCACCGAACGCTAGGAGCCGAATGACAACCCCACGCACCGGAGGTCTCGGCCGCGCAAGCGCCATCCTCGCCGCGGGAACCATGGTGTCCCGTGTGACGGGGCTCATCCGCACCATCGTTCTGGTCCAGGTCATCGGCGCCGTGGGCTTTGCCTCCGACGCGTTCTCTGTCGCCAACCAGCTGCCCAACGATGTCTTCTCGTTGATCTCGGTGGGGGTGCTCACCGCGGTCATCGTTCCGCAGATCGTGCAGGCGGCGGCCCACAAGGATGGCGGAAACGCGTTCATCTCGAAGCTCTTCACGCTGGGCACGGTCGTGCTGCTTCTGGCTACGGCTCTCGCGCTGCTGGCGGCGCCGTGGCTGGTCTCCCTTGTCGCGGGTGGCGCCCCCGCCGAGCAGCAGTCACTCGCGATCGCCTTCGCCTATTGGTGCCTCCCGCAGATTCTGTTCTACGGCCTCTATGCGCTCATCGGCGAGACGCTCAACGCTCGCCGCATCTTCGGGCCGTTCACCTGGGCGCCCATCGCGAACAACATCATCTCGATCGCGGGCTTCGCCGTCATCCTGATTCTCTTCGGCGGCTCGCTCACCGAGCTCTCTGACTGGACGCCCGATCGCATCGCCATCCTCGGTGGCCTCAGCACTCTCGGCATCGCCGCACAGGCCGCAGTGCTTCTGTTGTTCTGGTCGAAGACCGGGCTGAACCTGCGCCCTGATTTCCGCTGGCGCGGTGTGGGCCTGGGAAACATCGGGCGACTTGCCGGCTGGACGCTCCTCATGGCTGTCGCCAGCCTCGCCGCGGGCTTCTACCAGCACCGCATCGCCATGGAGGCCTCAGGCGAACACCCGTCGGTCATGGTGATGATGAACGCCTGGCTGATCTTCATGCTCCCCTACTCCGTCATCGTGCACTCGATCGGCACCCCGTACTTCACGCAGCTCAGCGAGCACGCCGCTGCCGGTCGTGACGACGACGTGCGTGCGGACATCAGTCGCTCGATCCGAACACTCGGCTTCTTCCTCATGGGCGCGCTGGCCACCGTGTTGGCTGCCGCGGTTCCGGCGTCGCGCATCTTCACCGGCTCTGCCGAAGAAGCGGAAGCTGCTGCCCTCGTCCTCGTGGGCTACCTGGCCGGTCTTCTTTCGCTCGCGGTTCTCTTCATCGTGCAGCGCACCTTCTACGCCTACGGCGACACCCGCACACCCTTCTTCTTCACAATCTTCCAGTGCGCACTGATCGTCGCCACGGCCTACGGGGCGATCGTCCTGTACCAGAACGACGTGATCCCTCTCTCTTCGCTGGCGGCGACCATCGCACTCGGCCAGTCCGTCGCGGGCACCGTGCAGACGATCGTCGCCACCTGGTTGCTGCACCGTCGCCTCGGCGGCATTCACACCGCCGAGTGGGCGGTTGCTCTCCTGCGATTCACTCTCGCCGCGGTCCCCGCGACAGCCGCCGGCTGGGGCATTTTCCTGCTCCTCGGTGGCACACAGGGCTGGACGACAGCGAGCATCTTCACGGGCGCCGCTGGATGCATCATCATCGCTCCTGTCGTTCTCGGCGTCTATGTCGGCTCGCTTGCGCTGTTGCGCGCCCCTGAGCTTGAAGTCGCATCGGGCATCATCAAGCGCTTCCTCCCCGGCCGCTGATCCCGGATGCTGCGGAGGCGCAGCATCCGCCACTTCTCCGTTCTTCTCGCGCGCGCCCAGCGCGCGGGAATGTGCCGCGACTACCATGTGTTGAAGCACGAGAACGCTAGGAGAAGCAATGCGCCAGGTCATCATCATCGGCTCCGGTCCGGCAGGATTCACGGCGGCGATCTACGCCGCTCGCGCGAACCTCGAACCGCTGCTCATCGCCAGCTCTGTGGAGGTCGGCGGAGAGCTGATGAACACGACAGAGGTCGAGAACTTCCCGGGCTTCCCGGAGGGCATCCAGGGACCCGACCTGATGGCCAAGCTGCAGGCACAGGCTGAGCGCTTCGGCACCGAGGTCGTCTACGACGATGTCACCGAGCTCGACCTCGACGGCCCCGTGAAGAAGGTCACGCTCGGCTCGGGTGCGACCCACGAAGCGTCCTCGGTCATCTACGCCACGGGCTCGGCGTACCGCAAGCTCGGCATCCCCGGCGAAGAGCGACTCTCCGGCCACGGTGTCTCCTGGTGCGCGACCTGCGACGGCTTCTTCTTCCGCGAGCGCACGATCGCCGTCGTGGGCGGCGGCGACTCGGCCATGGAAGAAGCGACCTTCCTCACGCGCTTCGCGTCGAAGGTCTACATCATCCACCGCAAGGACACCCTCCGCGCGTCCAAGATCATGCAGGAGCGCGCCTTCGCGAACGAGAAGATCGAGTTCGTGTGGAACAGCGTCGTCGAAGAGATCCTCGGCGACGGAGAGGTCACCGGCGTGCGTCTGCGTTCGACGGTCGACGACAGCACGAGCGAGCTCGCCCTCAACGGTGTGTTCGTCGCGATCGGCAACGACCCGCGCACGCACCTCGTGCACGACAAGCTCGAGCTGACCACTGACGGAACCATCTGGGTCGACGGTCGCTCCTCGCGCACGTCGAAGCCCGGTGTCTTCGCCGCCGGCGATGTCATCGACCCCTCGTACCGTCAGGCGATCACCGCAGCCGGTTCGGGAACGGTGGCAGCTCTCGACGCCGAGCACTTCCTCGCTGAGCTCGGCGACGCCGCTCCCCTGGCGGTCGTCGCCAACTGAGCGGGAACACATCCGACACACCCCGTGTTGTGATCACTGTGCACCGCGCACAACGATCACACCCCATTGCAAGGAGAATCCATGACTGCCAAGGCAACCAGCCAGGCGACCTGGGCGCAGGACGTGCTCCAGGCTGAAGGTCCCGTCCTCGTCGACTTCTGGGCGGCCTGGTGCGGCCCGTGTCGAATGGTCGCGCCCATTCTTGATGAGATCCAGGCTGAGAACCCCGACAAGATCACCATCCTCAAGCTCAACGTGGACGAGAACCCGGATCTGGCCATGCAGTACCAGATCACCTCGATCCCGGCGATGAAGGTCTTCCACGGCGGCGAGGTCAAAACGACCATCATCGGCGCCAAGCCCAAGTTCGCACTCGAGAAGGACCTCGCTGAGTTCATCGGCTGACACTTCTCACCAAGGCCCGCCTCCGCGTTTCGCGGGGCGGGCCTTTTGTGTTTCACGTGAAACATGGGTGTGGGTGAGATCCCGTACCCGCACCCGTGACTCGAAGATCCGACACCTCGATCCGCGGCAAGTACGTCCTCTACGCCGTGCTCCGCGACGGCCTCTTCTACCCAGCACCGTAGGCGGTCGTGGCCTGGTCCCGTGAGGCTGCGGGGGTCAGTCGCCCGAGCTCGGCGGCAGCGCATCCTCGTCAGGGTGGACCACAATGGTGTCCAGTCGCAGGTCAGCATGCACACGCCGCACACGATCGATATCACCAGCAAAGATCAGCGAATCCGGATACAGGCGTGCTCCCCATGCGATGGTGCCGCCCTCGTGCCACGCGAACTCCGGAATCCGCTCGCCCACACGAAGTTCATCCCGACGCAACACCGCCGGAGAGAACTCCTCACTGTGAACGCGAACGAGGTCGCTGGTAGATGGGTTCCCCGCGTAACCCGTCCACCGAAGCGACATCAACTCCGTGTCACCGACCGCTTCTGCGAGGCCCTCGACCGTCGCCGCATCCAGCTCGCCGCGACATGAGACCAGATGACGAATCTCATGGCGCGCGTCCGCATTTCGCTCGACAACGTCCCACCATTCCAGCGAAGCCAACTCGTCATCGAGCGCGACATACTCCGACCATCGCACCGGCGACCCCTCGCGCTCTCCCCACATCGGAAGAAGGATGCGCACCATCGGCAGTCCACGCTGCGACGCCGGGACGAACTCGCGAGCACGCCCGCCCGTACCCCTCGCTTGCGATCGACACCCTCTGGCTCGTCATGCGAACAAGGCTAACCCCGCGCTCGCAGCGGGTTTGAAAGGTCGCATCCAGCTTGACAAAGCCGATAGGGTCCCCGCCCGCACCTCTCCGCTATGCCGTCTCCTCTCTGAGCAGTGCAGCGGCCGTGGGTACACAGTGCTTCTCGGCGGCGCGCACGATCGGCCGGACACCGATGACCCTCGGAGAAGTGCTGTCGCACCTCAGCCCCGGCTCCCTGGTTTCGCGTCGCTCTACTTGGATGGCGACGGGTGGGAAGAAGGCGCATACCCGCATGTCACACTCGCTGGCTGTCGCGAAGAAGCGACAAGGCTCCGCAGGGGTCCCTTCAGCTATTCGCCTATGCTCACCTCAGCATCCGTTCTCCGTGCTTCCCGTGGATAGACGTCCGAGACCCGACCTGGGGATCACAAGCTCTGCAAAGACCAGAGCAAGGTGGATGTCACTGGCCATTCCTTCCTGCGAACTGACGCCCGCCGCGGTCCCCGCCGACTCGGCTGTCCGCTCGGATCCTCCAGTTCATAGAAGGCAAGATCCGCGCCGGGCTGACCTTCTACAGGCCATCTCCTGCACGCCAGCGCTGCACACACACACACACACCCACGCACGGCGGTGTGAGGCGGACCACGACCACACGGATAACAGCATTCCGCGCCCGAGACGCCTCGTCTCCCGACTCATCGCCGAGCGCTTGATCCGGGAGCCATATGTTTCACGTGAAACGCAGCGATCTCGCGAACGTTGACGTCTAGGTGGAGTGCAGAGGGGTTCTCGTGGGTGTCGATGTTTCACGTGAAACGTGGGCGTAGCTCCGTTCGATCCCGTACCTGTGTTTCACGTGAAACATCACCTGGGATCGAGGGCTCAACTGGCCTGATCGGCGACGCTGGCGTGCCAGCGACGGTGCTTCTCGCTGTCGCCGAGCATGCCCCAGACGATCGTGGTGAGCTCCGGGTAGTCCAGGGCGATCTGTCTCAGCACCCGATACTGACGCGATTCGTTGGGACGCACGCCCCCGTTCGCAGCGATGTTGTCGGCGCGAAGAAGAAGGACGACCAGTTCATCGACGCTGGGCAGCTCCTCCATGAACGACCAGGGGTCCTCTCCCCCGAGCAGCCGCTCTTGGACGAGAACTGCCAGCTCGTCAGCGGCCTCCGCGCGAAGCACTTCGAGGCTCGCGCGCCGGGGTACAGAATCACTCACCTTCCCAGCCTAACTGCCTACCTTCGCCCGGGACTCTGAGCGCGCACATCTCGCCAGCGACGGGTGGCTGCCAGCGCGCCCTCACTGCGCAGCGATCGCGAGGGTTCATCACAGGCGATCGTCAGCGGGAGAGCTGTTTACCGCGCAGGAGCTGACAAGCACGGGAAGCGGGCCATGTCTGCCCACTCCCCCGCGCAACCCCAACTCGTCCGTGCGGGCGCCGCGGTTGGGTGACTCGCCACCGGGCACGCCGACGGTCAGTGCCCGTGCCTGTGCCCAACAGAGGTCGCTGTGTGGCGAAGGCCCGTCAGCGAGCCCCGTACTCGGCCTCGCCGATCTCCTGGAGGATCCGATTGAGGTCCTGGATCGAGGCGAAGTCGATCTTCACCTGCCCCTTTCGTGCACCCAGCGTGATCTGCACCCGCGTATTGAGGCGGTCTCCGAGCTTGCCCGAGACCTCATCCAGGTACGCGCGGCGCGCGCCGGCAGTGGGCTTCGCCGCCCGAGGAGTCGCCGTCGTGATCTGCTTCGCTGCCTCTTCGGCGGCTCGCACCGAGAGGTCTTCGTTGACGATCTTGTCAGCGAGGCGCTGCATGACGTCCGCATCATCCAACGACAGGATGGCGCGAGCGTGCCCCGCGCTCAATACGCCTGCTGCCACACGCTGCTGCACAGGAACGGGCAGCTTCAGCAGACGGATCGTGTTGCTGATCTGCGGACGCGATCGTCCGATACGTGTCGCCAGCTCTTCCTGCGTGATGCCGAAGTCTTCAAGGAGCTGCTGATAGGCAGATGCCTCTTCCAGAGGGTTGAGCTCCGAGCGGTGAAGGTTCTCGAGCAGAGCATCGCGCAACAGGTCTTCGTCTGCAGTGTCACGAACGACCACAGGAATCGACTCCAGCCCCGCTTCACGGGCGGCACGGGTACGGCGCTCACCCATGATCAGTTCATAGGCGCCCTGACCGTTGAGACGCACCACGACGGGCTGCAGGACACCGAACTCACGCACGCTGTGTACCAGCTCGGCGAGGTCGTCTTCCTTGAAGTGCGTACGTGGCTGACGCGGATTGGGCACGATCTCGTGCGGATTCACGTGCACCAGGCGTGCACCGGGTACCGCCAGGAGATTCTCGTCCACAGCGTCTGCGGACGGAGCTGCGTCGATCTTCACGCCGGGGAAGAACACATCAACCGGCCGCTCCGTCTGATCCGACGTCGGAATGAGTGCTCCTATGCCGCGTCCCAGTCCCGTGCGCTTGGCCATCAGTTCTTTCCCTTCTTGGCGGCGCTCGTGGCCCGCCCAGCGATCTCTACCGCTGCCTCGCGGTACGCGATCGCGCCCGCAGACTGTCCATCGTAGGCAATCACAGTCTGCCCGAAGCTCGGCGCTTCAGAAACACGCACCGAACGCGGAATCACCGTGGACAGAACCTCTTGCGGGAAGTGCTCACGCACTTCATCCGCAACCTGATGCGCCAGCCGAGTGCGGCCGTCGAACATCGTCAGCAGAATCGTCGAGAGATGCAGCTTCGGGTTCAAGTGCTTCTGGATCATGCGAATACTGCCCAGCAGCTGGCTCAATCCCTCGAGTGCGTAGTACTCGCACTGAATGGGGATGAAGACCTCAGTAGCCGCCGTGAAAGCGTTGATTGTGAGCAGCCCCAGAGACGGCGGACAGTCGATGATGACGTAGTCGACGCGCTGCTCGGAGAGATACTCATCCAGAGCGGTCCGGAGGCGGTGTTCACGAGCGACTTGCGAAACGAGTTCGATTTCTGCACCGGCCAGGTGAATGGTGCTGGGAGCACAGAACAGGTTCGGGGATTCCGGGCTCTGCTGCACGATCTCGGCAAGTGCCACGTCGTTGATCAGAACATCGTAGATGCTCGACGTTTCAGCCGTGTGGGGTACCCCTAGCGCTGTGGAGGCATTCCCCTGGGGATCGAGATCGATCACGAGGACCTTTGCGCCCAGAGAAGCCAGAGAAGCGGCGATGTTCACCGTCGTGGTCGTCTTCCCGACGCCACCCTTCTGGTTGGAGATCGTGAAGACCCTCGTCGGGCCCTCGAACTTCACTGAAACCATCTCGAGCGAGCGTCGACGTGCCGTCAGATCAGCAAGTTCGCGCGCAAGGGGTGTGTCCGTACCAAAGCCGGGGGTTGATGTCTCATCGGACTGTTTCACGTGAAACATCCACTCCTTTCGACTGCGTTCGCATCGGAACGTGCCTTCCACTCTAACGGGGAGTGAGGACATGTTCCCATTGAGCGATGTTTCACGTGAAACATCGCTCACGCTCCCCTATGAAGCGCGGACCTGGGCCCGGATGACGCGAGTGGTCTCCTCGATCACGCCTTCACCAAGAACTTCCACGCGCACATCGCTCAGACGGAACTTCTTGATCTGCTTCTCGGCCGCGGAGATCTCATTCGCGGCGTTCACTCCCTTGAGAACAGTGATCTCCCCTCCGTCGCGCACGAGCGGGGCAGTCAGCGGAATCAAGGTGCGCAAGGCGCTGACGGCACGAGCGGTCACAACATCGAATGCGGCAAGGGGGCGTACTTCTTCTGCACGAGCCCGAACAACGGTCACGTTGGAGAGGTCAAGCTCCTTCACCTGCTCGTTGAGCCAGGTGACGCGCCGCTCCATGGGCTCGATCAGCGTCCACTGGACATCCGGACGCGCGATCGCAAGCACGATGCCCGGCAGTCCGGCCCCGGATCCGACATCCGCGACGGAACCGTGGAATAAGGGAGCAGCGATCACGCTGTTCAGAATGTGTCGGTTCCACAGGCGCGGAAGCTCCAAGGGACCGATGAGGCCCCGTTCCTCGCCCTGATCTGCGAGCGCAGCGGTGAATGCCCGCGCCTTCTCGATCGTTGGACCGAAAAGCTCCGCAGCGATGGCCGGCTCACGCTCCACGGGGATACTCTCAGTCATATCGCCCGCACCCGATGTTTCACGTGAAACATTCATCGACGGCGAATGACCGTGTGGCGGTCAGCACCCTCACCATAGGACTCCGAGATCAGGTTCCGCTCCGCCACGATGTCGTGCACCAGCTTGCGCTCGTAGCTCGACATAGAAGGAAGCGAAGCCTGCGAAGCGCCCTCGTCGAGCTTTGCTTCCGCGTGATCCACGAGCGTCTCGAGCTGACGCCGGCGCACATCGCGGGACCCCCCGATGTCGAGAATCAGACGCGAGAAGGCACCGGTCTTGTTCTGCACGGCGAGACGCGTGAGCTCCTGCAGTGCCTGCACCGTATCGGGAGCAGAAACGAGTCGCAGCGCGTCGTCTTCTGCTTCGACCGAGACGTATGCACGTCCCTGTCGTACATCGAGTGTCAGGTCACCGTCGATGTCTGCGATGTCAAGGAGTCCTTCGAGGAAATCCGCCGCGACATCACCCTCGTGCTCGAGATCAGCGATCGTCGTGTTCGAATCTGCTGCGGAATCACTGGACCGCTCGTCAATCGTGCTCACTGAGGGTCACCCTTCTTCTTCGCGCGCTTCTTGCCGACGGGCTGCTGGCGCTTCGGAGCGTTGGCCTTGGCCTTCTCGCTCTCCTTGAGCAGACGCTGCTGCTCAGCCTCGTACACCGCAATCGGAACGACCTTGCCCGACGAGTCGATGGCCTTGCCCTTGCGGGCCAGGCGCTCTTCACGAGCCTTGGCAGCCTCAGAGCCGGGGGTCGGCATCTCACGAATGACAAGGAACTGCTGCCCCATTGTCCAGAGGTTGCTGACGAACCAGTAGACGACGACGCCGAGCGGGAAGAAGACACCGGAGAAGATGAAGCCCAGCGGCAGGATGTAGAGCATGATCTTCTGCATCTGGTATGCCTGGCCTGTCTTGGCCTCCGGCGACAGGTTCTTCGAGATGATCTGCAGCTGAGTGATGAACTGCGAGATGATCATCAGCGCGACGAGGACCACAAGCAGGATGATCGCTGCCATGTTCTGGGTCTCGATCGCTCCGCCGAGCGTGCCATGCAGCGAGACGGATCCGAAGATCGTCGCGTCGTAGAACTCCTTGGTGAGCTCAGGGCTGAGCAGCCCCACACCACCCAGGTCAGTGAGCGCGTGCTTGGTCACATCGTTCAGCACGCTGAACAGCGCGAAGAAGATCGGCATCTGCACCAGCAGCGGAAGGCAGCTCGACACCGGTGTCGTGCCGTGCTTCTTGTACAGCGCCATGGTCTCGCGGCTCATGGCCTCGCGAGAGAGCTGATCCTTCTTACCACGGTACTTCTCCTGAACTTTTCGCAGTTCAGGTGCAATTTCCATCATCTTCCGCTGGCTCTTGATCTGCTTCACGAAGAGCGGAATCAGCGCAGCGCGAACCACGATGACAAGACCGACGATCGACAGCACCCAGGTGATACCCGCCGCCGCCGGCAGACCGGCGAGGGTGAGCAGCCAGTGCCAGGCGACGAGGATGAGCTCGACGGCCCACTTCAGCGGCCAGAGAATCGTGCCGAGCAGATCGAACCCACCCGCGGCCGGAGCCGGGGTGGAAGTGCTGGCCAACAGAAGGTCGAGACCCACCGATCAGTCCTTTCGGGAAGGTACGACAAACCCTCGCGGCGTGAGGGAATATCGGAAGTTCTTGCGCGGCTGCACATCATCGACGCCACCGCGCGTCCAGGGATTACATCGCAGCACGCGCCATGCCGCCAGCGCCGCGCCTTTCAACGCGCCATGCTGTTGCACCGCACCTACAGCGTAGGCGGAACAGGATGGGTAGTACGCACAGACATCTCCATACATTGGAGAGATCACTCGTCGATATGCGGCAAGAAGGCTCAGAACCAGGTTCCGCGGCACAAGCACGATCGCGCGAAGCGCGTCCTGCGCCCGGAATTCCGCCGTTCCCCGAGAGGATGCCGGCAGCGCGCTCATCTCGTACTCCGAACGAGGGCACGCTGGACGTCGTCCAGGAGTTCTGCGAAGGATGCGTCGGCGGACGACGGCAGGGCACGGATGACCACATCTGTTCCGGCCGGAAGCGTCGACGAAAACTGTGCGCACACAGCCTTGAGCCGACGACGCACAGTGTTTCGAATGACCGCGTTGCCGACCTGCTTGCTCACGATGAAACCGAATCGAGGAACGCGATCCTCATCGTGGGACAGCACGGAGGTCACCACGCGGGGGCCGCCGTATCGCCGACCGCGGCGAACGACCATGCGATAGTCGCTTCCGCGAGTGAGCCGATACGGACGGCCGAGCACGAGGCTTACGCCGAGAGCTCGGTGCGGCCCTTCGCGCGACGCGCTGCGAGGATCGCGCGGCCGGCGCGGGTGCGCATGCGGGCGCGGAAGCCGTGCTTCTTGGCGCGACGACGGTTGTTGGGCTGGAAAGTGCGCTTGCTCATGAGTTACTCCGGAGTGTTGTCGCCGGGATCACTTCGACCGGAGACGTGGTGGACAACGACTGCCATTTCAGGCATAAGTCAACCGATTAAGGCTACGTCTTCCGCCTCGGATTGGCAAACCCGCAGCATCCGCCTCTGCATTATCCACAGCCTCGGTTACCTCCGCGGAAGGAACACACCCCGCGATTTTCCGCTGACAGGTTGCCCCGACCCCTGTCGCTGACTAGCGTTGCACGAGCAGTTATCCACAGGCGGAGGATTACCCCATCCTCGCCGTTCCGAGCCCCCCGGAGCACCATGTCATCACCGTCGCACCCCGATGTCCCGATCTGGAATGAGCTGATCGCGGCTCTGGAAGGGGACGATCGGCTCACGCCGCAGCTGTGGGGCTTTCTGAGTCTCGCGGTGCCGGCGGGTGTCATGGGTTCGACGCTGTACCTGGATGTTCCCAACGATCTGACGGCTGCGCAGATCAACAAGCGCATGCGGATGCCCATCATGGAAGCACTCGTCGGCATCGGCGACGAGGTCACGGCCTACAGAGTGGTCGTAAATCAGGAGCTCGCGGAGCAACCCACGCTCTCGGCACCGGTGGCGGAGTTCTCCGCGCGTCAGGATGCGCAACGCCCGGAATCGCCGATGGAGCCGCAGCCCACTCCCCTTCGGCACGAATCCCGCCTGAATCCGAAGTACACCTTCGACAACTTCGTCATCGGACAGTCGAACCGCTTCGCACACGCCGCGGCCGTCGCTGTCGCCGAAGCGCCGGCGAAGGCATACAACCCACTTTTCATCTACGGTGACTCGGGTCTCGGCAAGACGCACCTTCTCCATGCGATCGGCGACTACGCACAGTCGCTCTATCCCGGGGTCCGCGTGCGATACGTCTCGAGCGAGGAGTTCACGAACGACTTCATCAACTCGATCGCGAACAACCGCGGATCCGCCTTCCAGGCGCGCTACCGCGACGTCGACATCCTTCTGATCGACGACATCCAGTTCCTGCAGGGTCGCGCCGAGACGCAGGAAGCCTTCTTCCACACCTTCAACACGCTTCACGACCACAACAAGCAGGTCGTAATCACGAGCGATGTCGCGCCAAAGCACCTCACCGGATTCGAAGACCGGATGCGCAGCAGGTTCGAGTGGGGGCTCATCACGGATGTGCAGGCGCCCGACCTTGAGACCCGCATCGCGATCCTCCGTAAGAAGGCGCAGAGCGAAGCACTGCACATCCCGGACGAGGTGCTCGAGTACATCGCGACCGTCGTCTCCTCCAACATCCGCGAACTTGAGGGTGCTCTCATCCGCGTCTCCGCATTCGCGAGCCTCAACCGCTCGACGCTCGACATGTCGCTTGCGCAGACCGTTCTGCGAGACATCATCGATCAGGCCGAGGACAACATCGTCTCGCCGACCGACATCATCACGGCGACGGCCGCGTACTTCAAGCTGACGGTGGACGACCTCTACGGGTCAAGCCGTTCGCAGCAGATCGCCACAGCGCGCCAGATCGCCATGTATCTGTGCCGCGAGCGCACGAGCCTGTCGTTGCCCAAGATCGGTCAGCTCTTCGGCAACCGCGACCACACCACCGTCATGTACGCGTACAAGAAGATCAGCGACCTCATGAAGGAGCGTCGCTCGCTCTACAACCAGGTCTCCGAGATCACCACGCAGCTCGGTCGTCGCTAGAGCACACGGAAAGCGGATGCTGCGCAGGGCCTCCTGCGCAGCTCACAATCACAGGGCGGATCGTCAGATCCGCCCTTTTTGGTCTCTCAGAACGATTCTGCGCAGCATCCACTCGTGTCCGTCCGACCCGCAGGATGCTTCTGAGAGGCCGAAAACGGCCTTCTGAGCGTCGAAAACGACGAAACCGCCCAAATTGCACATGTGGATAACCTGTGGATGACACGCGGTGAGGATGACAAGAAATCCCCAGATCCGATCGCTGCCTGTGGACAACCTTGTAAATCCCACGCGTGTGATTCTTCGAGTGATCCCACTGTTTCCGCAGGAAATCCACATGTCACACTCGTGTAGTTCCCTTGTCTCTCCTGGAATCCCCAGACTTATCCACAGTTTCCACAGTTGTTAACACTGTTAAGAAGTTAACTCTGAAGAGGGCGATCGATCACCTTGGGAGGGGTCGTGGTGTGAGCGGACTTGGGCGTTAGCATGGGAGCCCGTGGGGTTTGCCCGCAGAAAGACGACAGAGGAGCGCCCGTGAGGTTCCAGGTCAATCGAGACGTGTTCAGCGAAGCAGTGTCGTTTGTCGTCAAACTGCTACCCCAGCGCAATCCGCAGCCGATCCTTGCGGGCGTGCTGATCGAGGCGGGCGACAATGGACTGACTCTGTCAGCGTTCGACTACGAAGCCTCCGCACGCACGACGATCGAGGCAACGGTCGACGAGCCGGGCACGATCCTTGTGCATGGACGACTGCTGTCTGACATCGCAAGCCGTCTGCCCAACGCGCCGATCGAGATCTCAGTCGAAGAAGACGGCGGCATTGCAGTGCGCTGTGGATCCGCACGTTTCACGCTCGCTTCCATGCCGGTCGAGGAATACCCTTCGATCCCCGAGGTGACGGGCACATCAGGCCTCGTGCCCGCCGATGAGTTCGGCACCGCGATCGCACAGGTCGCCTTTGCAGCGTCGCGCGACGATGTCACCCCTGTCCTTACGGGTGTGCAGCTCGAAGTGAGCGGCCAGCAGCTGAGCCTGGTCGCCACGGACCGCTACCGGGTGTCACTGCGTGATGTTCCGTGGGATGGCGAGGAGTCCGAGCAGACGGCACTCGTTCCTGCGCGCACTCTCCAGGAGGTCGGAAAGACGTTCGGCCATGCCGGCACGATCCAGATCGCGTTCTCGGGCGAGGGCGACCGCGAGATCATCGCGTTCACGGCCGGCAACAAGACCGTGACTTCTCTCCTGATCAAGGGCAATTTCCCCCCCGTTCGTCGACTGTTCCCCGAGCAGACCGAGCACCACGCGGTCGTCAACACAGCCGAGCTCACCGAAGCCGTGCGTCGTGTCGCGCTCGTGCTCGACCGTTCCGCCCCGCTGCGCTTCACCTTCTCGTCCGACTCGGTGACGATGGACGCATCCGGCAGCGAGCAGGCGCGCGCCTCCGAGTCGGTCGACGCGCACCTGATCGGCGGCGATGAGGTGACGCTGGGCCTCAACCCGCAGTACCTGCTCGAAGCACTCGGCGCCGTCAAGAGCGAGTTCGTCCGCGTGACCTTCACGTCCAGTGACAACGCCAACAAGCTGAGCCCGGTTCTCGTCACGAGCCAGACGTCGGTCGATCAGGCCGGGCTGGATTCGTTCAAGTACCTGCTGCAGCCCAACCTTCTGCTGCGCTGAGCGTACGTTCGAGGGTGAGTCTGGTCGGTCGCGGTCTGCTGTTCACCCGCGGAGCGGCCAACGTCTGACCCGAAAGGTAAGGTGACTCGCGTGATTGTGGAGCACCTCAACCTGGTCGATTTCCGCAATTATGCGACCGCAGATCTCACGCTGCACCGCGGTCCGAACGTGCTGGTCGGCCGCAACGGGCAGGGCAAGACCAATCTTGCCGAGGCCATCGTCTTCCTCGCCACGCTGGGATCGCATCGCGTTTCTTCGGATGCGCCGATGGTGCGTGACGGCCACGATGCGGCATTCGTGCGAGCCCGACTCGCCCATGGTGAACGCACTGTGCTCGTCGAGGTGCAGATCAACAGGCAGGGCTCGAACCGTGCGCGCATCAATGGCTCGCCGGGGCGCACCGCCGACCTTCCTCGCTATGCGCATGTCGTGCTGTTCGCCCCGGAAGACCTGCAGATCGTTCGCGGTGACCCATCCGCCCGCAGAAGATTCGCTGATCAGCTGCTGATTCAGCGGACACCGCGCATGGCTGCGGTCATCGGTGACTACGAGCGCGTACTCAAGCAGCGCACCGCGCTGCTGAAGTCGGCACGCGCCCGAGGCATCCGCGGCGACGCGCTCACGACCCTCGATGTGTGGGACGAAAAGCTCATCGCACTCGGCTCCGAGATCATCGACGCGCGCTCGCGTCTGGCTGCCGACCTGCAGCATCCCCTCGCGTCGGCCTACCTGGCGATCGCCGGTGAGGACCACTCCCCGACACTCGCCTGGGCGCAGTCGATCCGGGGCGGCGATCCGGAGGAGGGCGATGACGCGGCATCCGCGGAATCGAGTGATTCCACGGCAGAGCTGTTCCGTTCAGCCCTGCTCGCAAAGCGCGCAGCAGAGCTCGACCGCGGACTGACTCTCGTCGGCCCGCATCGTGATGATCTGATCATGAGGGTGCGCGGACTGCCCGTGAAGGGGTATGCGTCCCATGGCGAGTCCTGGTCGGTGGCCCTCTCCCTGCGGCTCGCATCCGCAGAGCTGCTTCGTCACGAGTCCCCGGCCGGCGACCCGGTGCTGATCCTCGATGACGTGTTCGCCGAGCTCGATGCGGATCGTCGACAGCGTCTTGCCAGCCTCACCTCCGGTTATGAGCAGGTGCTCGTGACCGCTGCCGTCGAAGCCGACATCCCTCCGGTGCTGCATGCACATGTTGTTCGGATCTCTGCGGGGACGATCAGCGACGAGCGCGATGTCGCCGATCAATCCGCAGATCAGATAAAGAAAACAGAACGAGAGGAGCAGGCCGATGTCGATGGATGACGTGCCCGAGACCGTCGCTACGTACCTGCGACTTCGCGGTCTGCAGCCGAGCTCGAGCTCCTGGAAGCGCAAGCGACGCATCGTCACGGATGACGACAACGCTCCGTTCACTCCCGGACGGGATCCCGGCGTGCTGGGCGATGTCCTGCAGAAGCTCAGCAAGGACTCCGGGTGGGAGATCACGCTCAGCCGCGAGGATCTCGTGCGGCAGTGGCACGATCTGGCGGGCGCAGAGACAGCCCAGCATTCGCAGCCGGTGTCGCTGGAGGGCGGAATGCTCACGGTGCAGTGCGATTCGACGGCGTGGGCCAAGAACCTGCAATTCATGCGGGCGGTCATCATCACGGAGATCGGTCGGAGGTACCCGGAAGCGGGTGTGGAGAACATTCGCTTCATCGGGCCAGACGTCCCCTCGTGGAAATGGGGTCCGAGAGCCGTTCCAGGGCGCGGTCCGCGCGATACCTATGGCTAGGACATGATCCATCTTGTCCCCCGGGTAAATCGACGCGCAGAAGGGCGTATAAGCCACATGGCAGCTCGATCCGCGATAGGATGAGTATCTAGATTTCGATGTGGAGCCTTGCCTCAGATGACGCCTGAAACCCCTGATGAGAACGAGTCGACCCAGACGAACGGGGGTTCCGCACCCTCCGATACTGCTGCCGACGCCGAAACGTCTTCCATGAAGCCCTCGGCCGACTACGGCGCCGACGCGATCCAGATCCTCGAAGGTCTCGAAGCCGTGCGCAAGCGGCCCGGCATGTACATCGGCTCGACCGGACCTCGCGGTCTGCACCATCTCGTCTACGAGATCGTCGACAACTCCGTCGATGAGGCCCTCGCCGGCTACTGCGACACGATCATCGTCACACTGCTGGCCGATGGTGGCGTCCGTGTCGTCGACAACGGCCGTGGCATCCCGGTCGATCCGCACTCCTCCGACCCGTCGAAGTCCACGGTCGAGGTCGTTCTGACGATCCTGCACGCCGGTGGAAAGTTCGGCGGCGGCGGGTACGCGGTCTCCGGTGGTCTGCACGGTGTGGGTTCGTCCGTCGTCAACGCCCTCTCGACGCGCTTCGAGGTCGAGATCAAGCGTCAGGGCTTCGTCTGGAACCACGCGTTCGCGAACGGCGGCCACCCGCAGCAGGGTCTTGTCAAGGGTGCGGCGACGGAGGAGACCGGTACGACGATCTCCTTCTGGCCGGATGCTGAGATCTTCACTGACACAGTCGAGTTCGACTACGACACGCTGCGCACGCGCTTCCAGCAGATGGCCTTCCTCAACAAGGGTCTGCGCATCGAGCTGCACGACGAACGTGAGGGCACCGCTCAGGAGATCGAGAAGGACGGCGAAGTCATCGTCGAACTTCGCAACGATGTCTTCCTCTACGAGCGCGGTCTCGTCGACTACGTCGAGTACCTCAACCGCATCCGTCACGCCGAGGTCGTCAACGACGAGATCATCGCGTTCGACTCGGAAGACACCGTGCGCAAGATCTCGCTCGAGGTCGCGATGCAGTGGACGACCGGGTACACCGAGAACGTCTTCACGTACGCGAACACGATCAACACGCACGAGGGCGGCACGCACGAAGAGGGTTTCCGCGCGGCACTGACGACGCTCGTCAACAAGTACGCCCGTGCGAACAACCTTCTCAAAGAGAAGGACGACAACCTGTCGGGTGACGACGTTCGTGAGGGACTCACCGCGGTCATCTCGATCAAGCTCGGTGAGCCGCAGTTCGAGGGGCAGACGAAGACCAAGCTCGGCAACACCGAGGCGAAGGCCTTCGTGCAGAAGGTCGTCGGCGATCAGCTCGGCGACTGGTTCGACCGCAACCCGAACCAGGCCAAGAACGTCGTCCGCAAGGCGATCGACGCCGCGACAGCGCGCATGGCTGCGCGCAAGGCGCGTGAGACCGCCCGCCGCAAGAGCGTGTTCGAGTCGGCGGCGATGCCCGACAAGCTCAAGGACTGCACGAGCAAAGACCCTTCGATCAGCGAGATCTTCCTCGTCGAGGGTGACTCCGCAGGTGGCTCGGCGGTGCAGGGTCGCGACCCGCACACGCAGGCGATCCTCGCACTGCGCGGAAAGATCCTGAACGTCGAACGAGCGCGTCTCGACAAGGCGCTTGGCAACCGTGAAGTGCAGGCGATGATCCAGGCGTTCGGCACGGGAATCGGCGAGGACTTCGACATCGAGAAGGCCCGGTACCACAAGATCGTCCTGATGGCGGATGCCGACGTCGACGGTCAGCACATCACGACGCTGCTGCTGACGATGCTCTTCCGCTACATGCGCGGTCTCATCGAGGCGGGCTTCGTGTACCTGGCGATGCCGCCGCTGTACCGACTGAAGTGGTCGAACTCGGCACACGAGTACGTGTTCAGCGACGCCGAGCGCGACGCCCTGCTGGCGCACGGGCTCCAGAACGGCAAGCGGATGCCCAAGGACGCCGGCATCCAGCGCTACAAGGGTCTTGGCGAGATGAACGCCAAGGAACTGTGGGAGACGACGATGGATCACACGACCCGCACTCTGCGACAGGTGACCATCGAAGACGCGGCTGCTGCCGACGAGATCTTCAGCGTGCTGATGGGTGAGGACGTCGAATCGCGACGCACCTTCATCCAGCGCAACGCGAAGGACGTTCGCTTCCTCGACATCTGATCCTGGCGCGCGAGACGAAGACAGAAAAGACACACATGACTGACGAAGAACGCCCCGAACCGGCACACGACCACGGACGCATCGACCAGGTCGACCTCCAGTCGGAGATGCAGCGGAGCTACCTCGACTACGCGATGGCCGTCATCGTCGGCCGTGCGCTCCCCGATGTGCGCGACGGCCTGAAGCCGGTGCATCGCCGCGTGATCTACGGCATGTACGACGGCGGGTTCCGACCCGACAAGTCGTTCTCCAAGTGTGCCCGTGTCGTCGGCGAGGTCATGGGTCAGTACCACCCGCACGGTGACTCGGCCATCTACGACGCCCTTGTGCGCCTCGTGCAGCCGTGGTCGCTGCGCTACCCCCTGGCGCTCGGACAGGGCAACTTCGGCTCCCCCGGCAATATGGGTGCTGCTGCTCCTCGATACACCGAAACCAAGATGGCGCCCCTCGCGCTCGAGATGGTCCGGGACATCGAAGAGAACACGGTCGACTTCCAGGACAACTACGACGGCCAGACGCAGGAGCCGACGGTCCTGCCGGCGCGCTTCCCGAACCTGCTCGTCAACGGTTCTGTGGGTATCGCGGTCGGCATGGCGACGAACATTCCGCCGCACAACCTGCGTGAGGTCGCGGATGCTGCACTCTGGGCACTGGAGAACCCGAACGTCTCCCGCGAGGAGATGCTCGACGGTCTGATCCAGCGCATCCCGGGCCCGGACTTCCCGACCGGCGCGCAGATCCTCGGCACGAAGGGCATCCACGAGGCCTACCGCACGGGTCGTGGCTCGATCACGATGCGCGCCGTCGTGAACGTGGAAGAGATCCAGGGCCGCACGTGCCTCGTGATCACCGAACTGCCGTATCAGGTGAACCCCGACAACGTCGCGGTCAAGATCGGTGACCTCGCCCGCGATGGCAAGATCACCGGCATCGCCGACATCCGCGACGAGTCCAGTGACCGCACAGGTCAGCGTCTCGTCGTCGTGCTCAAGCGCGATGCCGTCGCCAAGGTCGTTCTCAACAACCTCTACAAGCACACGCAGCTGCAGGAGAACTTCGGCGCGAACATGCTCGCGATCGTCGACGGCGTGCCGCGGACGCTCGCGATCGACGGCTTCGTCACGCACTGGCTCGCCCACCAGCTCGAGGTCATCGTCCGGCGCACGCAGTTCCGCCTCAACGAGGCCGAGAAGCGCATGCACATCCTGCGCGGCTACCTCAAGGCGCTCGACGCGCTCGACGAGGTCATCGCCCTGATCCGCCGGTCGCAGACCACCCAGGAAGCGAACGAGGGCCTGCAGCGGCTCCTCGAAATCGATGAGATCCAGGCCGACGCGATCCTGCAGATGCAGCTTCGTCGTCTTGCCGCTCTCGAACGTCAGAAGATCATCGACCAGGCTGCCGAGCTCGAGGCGCAGATCGCCGACTACAAGGCGATCCTCGCCGACGAGGGCCGTCAGCGCAGGATCATCCGCGAGGAGCTGGTGGCGATCGTCGACCGTTTCGGTGACGAGCGTCGCACGCACATCCTGCACGGCTTCGACGGCGACATGTCGATGGAAGACCTCATCCCCGAAGAGGAGATGGTCGTCACCGTCACGCGCGAGGGATACATCAAGCGCACGCGCAGCGACAACTACCGCTCGCAGCACCGCGGTGGCAAGGGTGTCAAGGGGGCGCAGCTGCGCGCCGACGACGTGGTCGAGCACTTCTTCGTCACGACGACGCACCACTGGCTGCTGTTCTTCACCGACAAGGGCCGGGTCTACCGCACCAAGACGTACGAGGTGCCGGAGGCCGGTCGCGACGCCAAGGGCCAGCACGTCGCCAACCTGCTCGCCCTGCAGCCGGACGAGAACATCGCGCAGATGCTCGACATCCGCGACTACGCGACGGCCTCGTACCTCGTGCTCGCTACCCGCAACGGCCTCGTCAAGAAGACGCGTCTCGAGCAGTACGACACCAACCGCCAGGGCGGAGTCATCGCGATCCGTCTGAACGACGACGACGAACTCGTCAGTGCGCTGCTCGTCGACGCCGAGGACGACATCCTGCTGATCAGCTCGCACGGCATGTCGGTGCGGTTCAGCGCCACCGACGACGCCCTGCGTCCGATGGGTCGCGCGACCGCCGGTGTGAAGGGCATGAAGTTCCGCGAGGGCGACTGCCTGCTCTCGGCGTCCGTCGCGGCACCCGGTCAGTTCGTGTTCGTCGTCACTGATGGCGGCTACGCGAAGCGCACGAAGATCGAGGAGTACCGGGTCCAGGGACGCGGTGGTTTCGGCATCAAGGTCGCGAAACTGAACGACGATCGGGGCACTCTCGCGGGTGGTCTGATGGTGTCCGAGGAGGACGAGGTCTTGGTGGTTCTTGCCAGCGGCAAGGTGGTACGCTCTGCCGTGGCCGAGGTCCCTGCGAAGGGTCGCGACACCATGGGCGTCGTCTTCGCTCGCCTCGGCGGCGATGACAAGATCCTTGCGATCGCTCGCAACAGCGAGCGAGGACTGGCAGAAGAAGCCGAAGAGTCCGACGCCGCAGACGCTGACACCGAGACCCCCCAAGAAAGCACTGAAGCATGAGCACAGTAGCCGACAAGCTGGCGAAGAAGTCCACTCACAAGACCGCAGGCAAGCAGGTTCGCCTGCGCCTGGTCTACATCGACTTCTGGTCGGCCGTGAAGCTGTCCTTCCTCGGTGCGGTGGCGATGGCGATCGTCACGCTCGTGTCGTACTTCCTGGTGTACATGGTGCTGCAGGCCACGGGCCTCATCGGCAAGGCGGATGAGTTCGTCAGCGGTTTCACCGAGGGTGCGATCTCGCTGTCCACGATGCTGGGTCTGCCGCAGGTCATGGCCTTCGCCGCCGTCATCGCGATCCTCAACCTGATCGTGTTCACGGTGCTGGGCGCGATCGTGGCCGGTATCTACAACCTGGCCGTCAAGGTCACGGGCGGCCTGCTCGTCGGCTTCACCTCGACCAACTGAGTCTTCTCAAGAAGGGCCGGATGCTACGCAGCATCCGGCCCTTCCTCGTCCCCGCTAGACGATTCCCGTCGTGCCGAGGAGGGTGCCGAGTCCCCACGTGACCACCAGCGCCAGTGCTCCGCCCAGCACCAGACGCATCATCGATCGACCTGGCTTCGCCCCGCCGATCTTCGCTGACACCCAGCCAGTCAGCGCAAGCGCGAGCAGCACGGCCACGAAGGTGACGGGCACGCGGATGTCGGCCGGCGGAAGAAGTATTGCCAGCAGCGGCAGCAGAGCGCCGAGGGTGAAGGCGATGGCGGACGAGACCGCCGCATGCCAGGGATTCACGAGATCGTCCTGGTCGATGTTGAGTTCGACCTCGAGGTGTGCGGCCAGCGCGTCATGGGCGGTGAGCTCTTTCGCGACGGTACGGGCGGTCGCATCCGATAGTCCGCGTTGACGGTACAGCTCTGTGAGTTCCGCCAGTTCTTGCTCTGGCATCGTCGCCAGCTCGTGAGTCTCTTTCGCGATGAGCGCTCGCTCACTGTCGCGCTGGCTGCTCACCGAGACATACTCCCCGAGCGCCATGGAGATCGCACCGCCGACGAGGCCTGCGATTCCCGCCGTGAGCAGCGCGCCATTCTCGGTCGTGGCTCCCGCCACACCGACGACCAGGGACGCGACCGAGATGATGCCATCATTGGCGCCGAGGACGCCGGCGCGCAACCAATTGAGTCGCTGGCTGATTCCGACGGCGTGTGGTTCGCCGGTGTGTGAGGTGCTCATGCGCCCAGTGAATCACGCACGGCACGCCCGGGGCGTGCGAAATCTTCGGGAAAACCCGAAGTCAAGCATCCGGATGCCTCGGTGTCGGCGGATACGGCACCGGCCGTAGTTTGTAAGCATGACAAGCAACCTGCCTCCGACTCCCCCGGCGGCGTCGCCCGCGCAGGCGCCCACGGCACCTGTCCCTCCGACAGCTCCCGCCGCGTCCGCTCCCGCCGCGTCCGGAGGAGCGACCGAAAAGCGCACGCCTCCGCTCCGCCTGTTCCTCACGACCGCACAGCTCGCGGCTTTGGGCATCGTGGGCACGATCGTCTGGACGGTGCTCACCACCCTCCTGGGCACAGGTCTGGCGCTCGTCCTCGTCGCAGGAATCGGTGTCGTCCTCCTCGTCGGTCTTGTCTATGCCCTTTTCGGCGTCGCCTGGTTCGAGGTGGCGCGTATCGATGCGCTGTACCGCTTCGACCTGCCGCCGCTCACCTGGCGGGCGCAGACGCGACCCGGGTTCGGCGGGTGGCTGCGCACGCTCGGACGACAGAGCATCGACGGCCGCATGTGGCGGGCGCTGGCGAACTTCGCGATCGCGTGTGTGCTGGGTGCCCTCGTCCTGCGCCTGTTCTGGTGGGGCATCTGGTCGGCGGTCAGCGCATTCGCGCCGCTGGCGAACGCAGAGTTCGTGACGACCGGATGGGGAACTCCCATGTCGGTGGCCTGGGCACCACTCGCGGGTATCGCCGGAGTCGGTGCGGCCTTCTTCGGAATCTGGGGCCTCGTGGCCCTGCACCGCGTGATCTCGCGGGCGATCATGGCCGCTCCGATCCGCGAGGAGCGTCTGACCGAGCAGGTGCGCACGTCCTCCGCACAGCGTGAAGGCGCCGTGCGCGCCGCCGATGTCGAGCGCACTCGTATCGAGCGTGACCTCCATGACGGGGTGCAGCCCCGGCTGGTTTCTGTCGGAATGACTCTGGGGATGGCCCAGCAGAAGATCGAGACGGACCCGGATGCCGCGAAGGCGCTCATCGAGGAGGCGCACACCTCCACGAAGGCGGCCATCACCGAACTGCGCCAGCTCGCTCGTGGCATCCACGCCTCGGTGCTCGACGACCGAGGTCTCGACGCGGCACTCTCCGCACTGGCCGGCAGGTCGCACATCCCCGTGCATCTCGACGTGCGCGTGGACGGCCGATGCAGCCGCGACGCGGAAGCCGCCGTGTACTTCGCGATCGCGGAGTCTCTCACCAACGCCGCGAAGCACTCGCGGGCCAGCGAGAGCCGGGTCGTGGTGCGGGTGCGCGACGGCGGAACGCTGTGGGCGCGCGTGGAGGACAACGGCATCGGCGGTGCGCAGGTCACGCCGGGCGGAGGCCTGGATGGCATCTCGAACCGCATCCTCGCCGCCGGCGGAACCGTGCGCATCGACAGCCCGCATGGCGGCCCGACGAGCCTGGAGGTGACGGTGCCATGCGCATCCTGATCTGCGAAGACTCTGTGCTGCTGCGCGAAGGGCTCGCTCGTCTGCTGCAGGATGCCGGCCACGAGATCGTCGCGGCGCTGCCGGATGCCTCCGAATTGCACGAGACCGTCGCCGAAACCACACCGGATCTGTGCATCCTCGATGTGCGACTCCCTCCGACATTCACGGATGAGGGCATCCGCGAGGCACTCGTGCTGCGCAGACAGAATCCGCAGCTTCCCGTGCTCGTGCTCTCGCAGTACGTCGAGGAGCGGTACGCGAGTGATCTGATCGCCGGACAGGGTGGCGCGCTCGGATACCTGCTCAAGGATCGCGTGGCAGATGTCGCGGAGTTCGTCGAGTCCGTCGAACGGATCGCCTCCGGAGCCACCGTGCTCGACCCGGAGGTCGTCGCCCAGCTGCTGACCCGACGCAATCAGGACGACCGGATGCGCGCGCTGACCGAGCGCGAGCGCATGGTGCTCGCTCTGATCGCTGAGGGGAAGTCGAACCAGGCGATCGCCGGAATCCTGTTCGTCTCAGAGGCGAGCGTCGAGAAGCACATCACTGCGATCTTCCAGAAGCTGGGCCTTGAACCCGACGAGTCCGGTAACCGCCGCGTGCTCGCCACCATCGCCCACATCGATCACACCGGCGGAGCCGCATCCGCTGACCGAACGAATCGGTGAGCGCCGGCCTCGCCGCGCCATCCCGTCACAAAGACAGGACAGAGAAATGAACACCACACCGCACACTCCCCCTCCCGCCCCCAGTCCTTCGCCGGAAACGCCGAGGCCGCCCTCACGAACAGCAGCGGTGGCTGCGATCACAACAGTCACAGCGATCGTCGGTGGCGCGGTTCTCCTCATCACCGGCGCCACGGCCGCCTACGGAGCGGTACGACAGATCACATCGACGAGCTCCACCGAGGTCACAGCGACGGTGGATGCCACAGGTGTGACCGCGATCGACGTGGAAGCCGGAGGCGCCGATGTCGTCCTGCGATTCGGTGACGTCGATGAGGCCGTCATGGAGGTCTCCGGGCAGTCGAACGGCTGGACCATGAAGCGCGACGAGGATGAGATCCTCGTCCGTGATCCGCGCGTCGGCTTCGGCTGGTGGATCTCCGGCTGGTTCGGCGACCAGACCACCGTCACGATCACGCTGCCGGAAGCGCTCAACGGGCGGATCGACGCCGACCTCTCCCTCTCGGCGGGCAGCATGCGCGCGGACGGTGACTTCCGTGACCTGGACATCGGGGTGAGCGCAGGTGGACTCACCGCAAGCGGCTCCGCCCAGTCGGTCACGGCCGAACTCAGTGCGGGGAACGCCGAACTCCGGCTCGCGAACGTCCGCGAGGTCGACCTGAACGCATCCGCGGGACGGATCGTGGCCGAGTTCACGGGATCCGCACCCGACGAGGTCGAGCTCGAGCTGAGCGCAGGAAGCATGGACGTCACACTCCCGGACGTCGAGTACGCGGTCACCCAGGACCTCTCCGCGGGGTCGCTGGAGAGCGAACTGCGCACCTCGTCAACGTCTCGGCACGTGGTGTCGGTCTCCGCATCCGCGGGCAGCATCGAACTGTTCCGCGGGCGCTGATCGGCGCGTCGCGGGCTCGATTGGGAGTTTCGCGCAATCTCGGGTAAAGTTTTCGAGGTTGCGGGGCTATAGCTCAGGTGGTTAGAGCGCTTCACTGATAATGAAGAGGTCCCAGGTTCAAGTCCTGGTAGCCCCACGTTTCACCCACAATTCAATACCCGTACGGGGCCTTAGCTCAGTTGGTAGAGCGCCTGCTTTGCAAGCAGGATGTCAGGAGTTCGAATCTCCTAGGCTCCACTGGAAACTCCTGGTCCGACTGAAAAGTCGGACCAGGAGTTCTTTCGTTTCAGTGCTGGGACGTGAGCACTTACGGAGCAGACATCCTCGCGGAGTTTTCTGGAGACATCCGCGGATGCCACCAGCTGAAGCATGCCGCGCCCGACCCGAGACCTTGCGAAAGAGAGCTTCGGTGAGCCGCGCATGACAGGTGAAAGGTGCTCGGGCTACACCGCTCAGTTCATGGCGGCCTACGAGGATGGGACGCGCTCACGCATCTTCCGCATTAGCCCGACGTCGCAGGCGGCGCTCAAAGCCCTGACAACCGCGATGGCCGGTGGTGCGCCGGCGCGGAAGCGGACCATCACGATGGACGAGCTCGCCGCAACGTGGGAAGCGCCGCAGCGCACCTCTTCGGCCGTCGTCGGCGAGAGAACACGGATGCACTACATGCCGGCCTGGCATCGTCACTTGCAGCCCACCTATGGGAGACGTGCGGCGGACGCCATCACGCGCGCGAAGTTCGCCAACCACGTCCGCGGCATGCTCGCCCCTCACCCGGAGCTGCTGCCCGATGAGACGGTGATCGAGCTGCAGCGCCGCCTTACCAAGACCTCGCAGTGACGAGATTGAACCGCAGCGTGTGGATGTGCCGCGGCAGGGGCTAACGCACGGGCGTCACGGTCAGCACAGCGGGCGTCTGCGGGTCGGAGGTTCCCGCTTCGACAATCGCCGCCGCGCGGTCACCGGGGATCCGACGGTACGGAAGGCTCGGGAGCAGCACCCAGGCAGCACGCCACCCCTGGTGCTGGATGGCGCGCCGCACGTCGCGGCACTCCTCGCGGCCGAACTGCGGCACACGCAGGCCGTGAGGGTGCAGGACACAGGTATCAAGGTGCTCGTGGAGCATCGCCGCGCGCGTGCTAAGGACGAGAGCGACGACGTCGAGGAGTGAGCTAGGAAAGAGGCGTCGACAACGACGGTGCTCGCGCGTGACCTTCCACCCAAGGCTTATGCGCTGGCCGCTCGGTCATGTCATCGACGTGCATGCGAACCACTCGCTCGCGATCGTCTGACCCGGTCATCACTCAGCGACGCGCTAGGCGTCTCAAGCTGTAGAAGCGAAGGAGTCGTGCAGTCGGCTGAGAAGTGGGGCGAGCTTCGCCTCTAGAGTCGCCGGACGATGGACGCCCGTGAGGGTGCCGAAGCGAGGAACGGCCTGCAGGACTGCGAACGAGCCGCCGCCGACCCACGACACCTGGCTCGTGACGCCACCTCGGTCAGTGTCGTTGATGACCTGCAGCAGGCGCGGAAGAGTGAAGTCCAGGACGGTCTGGGTGTTGCGCTCGACCGTGACCCAGCGGCGGCGCATCTTATGAGCGGTCGCCGCTGTCGTGCCCGAGCCCGCGAACAGATCGACTACCAGCTCACCAGGGTTGGTGGCGATGTGGAGGATGCGCTCGATCAACTCCTCTGGCTTCGGCGTGTCGAAGACTGGCTGGTCCGGGAACAGCTGAAGGAGATGCCGCTTCGCATCGTCATTCGTACCGACGTCCGCCGAGCCCCAGACAGTGAAGGGTACGAGGCCGCGCAACTGGTGCGCGAACAGCTTGATGCGGGGGGAGCCGGCGCCACCCTTCGGGAACCAGATTCGGTCCTCCTCCAGAAGCTGGCGATAGGTGGACTCCGTCGCGTACCAGGAGCGGCCGCGCGGAGGACGAACGACGCCACCGGAAGGCGTGACAATCTCATACTGTTGCGCCTTGCGAAACCCAGGTGCTGTGAAGGGTGCGTCAGCCCAAGGCCCGCGGGGGTCGTCATCACGGTTGCGGAGGGTCGCCTCGTCCTTCGCGAGTAGGTTGCGCGACAGCTTCCACTTCCGCGGGCCCGACGGCGCATAAACGAGGATGGTGTCGTGGTTGGAGGAGAACGCAGCGCGTGAGTCCCGCGTCGTGCGCTTCTGCCAGACGACGCTCGCGACGAAGGCATCCTCACCGAACACTTCGTCCATGATCATGCGGGCGCGATGCACCTCACTGTCGTCGAGGTGCAGCCACACGGACGCATCCTCGCGCAGGTGCGGCTTCAGCGCAGCGAGTCGGTCGCGCATCATGCTGAGCCACATCGGACGCGCGAGCGCGTCGCCGTACTGCGTGAAGGTCTTGCCTGTGTTGAACGGCGGGTCGATGTACACCGCTCGGATGCCATCGGTGAACACACCTGTCGCGCTGAGTGCCTCAAGCGCATCCAGGCCGTCCCCGATCGCAAGGACGTTCGAGCGCGGACCAGGGGTCTCGGCACCGAAGTGCTGGACGGAGAGGGGCGTCGCGAGCGCAGCGTCGGTGGGTGCGACCCATTTGTACGTCGCCGCGCCGTGCGCGCGCAGGGACAGGCTCTTGTTCGGCCAGGCGAGCTCAACTCCTTTGCTCATGCGACGGGACACCTTCTGTCTATGCGCGGCAAGGCCTCGTCGGGGTGTCCGAGGCCGGGTCCAGACTACGATGGCAGAAGCCTCGGACAGCGGAGGCGCGACGGAGGTGAAGGCACTGGACACGACGACTGCGCCTCTGGCGACGAAACCGTTCATCCGCTGGGCGGGCGGCAAGACGAAGCTCCTGCCGCGCATTCTGCCGTACATTCCTTCGACGATCGCGAACTACCACGAGCCGTTCCTCGGCGGTGGTGCCGTGTTCTTCGCCATACAGGGCCGTATCGAGAACCGTGCACATCTGGCCGATGTGAATCCGCATCTGGTCAACGCCTGGACCGCCATGCGAGACAGCCAGGATGCTCTTCGACCGCTGCTGGATGTCCACCAGGCACAAGACTCGAAGCAGTACTTCTACGAGGTTCGGGCTCAGTCGGCAAGCGACCCCATCGAGAGTGCGGCTCGCTTCCTCTACCTGAACGCAACCTCGTGGAATCACTTGTGGCGAGAGAACTCCAAGACCGGAGCGATGAACGCGCCGTGGGGTGACCGGTCGTTCAAGGGGTTCAGTGACGAGACCTTCGCTGCGCTCGAACTCACACTCGCGATCGCGGACGTTCGTACCGAAGACTTCCGGGACGCGCTCGATCGCGCGAAGCCGGGCGACTTTGTCTACCTCGACCCGCCGTATCTCCCTATCTTCACGAACCCGGACGAGAAGGAACCGACGGCGAAGTTCAACAAGTACAACGCGAAGACGTTCGAGCTCCCCGACCTGATGGACCTCGCGGAGCTGTGTCGTGGTCTCTCGGAACGCGGCATTCGCTGGGTCATGTCTAATCGCGACACCAAGGGCGTCCGCGAGCTATTCGACTTCGCCGATATCGTGGGCTTCACAGCACATCGTTCAGTTGCGGCACAGAGTAAGCGTGAGGTCGAAGCGCACCGCTCCCCGGAGGCCGTGATCATCGGGAGGTAGCACGTGGTTGCACAGGCAGTCGAAGCAGTCTGGCTTTGGAAGTTCGGGGTAAGCGCGTTCAAAGCGACCTACGGGCGGTTCGCTGATTCGCCCTCGGGGGACTCCTACACGAAGAACTACGTCCAGGTCAGCGGCGAATGCCGTGACCTGCTTTCGTCTGTTTTCCACATCGCTCAGGAGAAGGGCGTTCGGCACGACCTGACCTATGTGTGGCCGGGCGGACAGGTCGTCGGGCACGTGAACTGGTCGGTGGACCGCTATCACCTGAACTGGCCGATGGGTGGAGCCCCGCTGCCCTGGAAGCTGACGCCCAACCCTGTCGACACGGCAGTGGGCGCCATCCCGGGAAACCCAAGTCACGATGACCAAAGCGACGCAGACGATGAGTGGAATGCCCTCGCGGCACGGGACCTTGAGCCGTATCTCGTGGCTGTGAAGCTCCGCGGCGAGTCGGACAGACTTCACATGCGTGCGTACCTGGCGAAGCCCCAGAGCGGCATGGAGTGGGCAGCTCTGGACTCGCTCCCCGGCGGCATCCCGGCCGCGGCCCGGACGACGCACGGTAACAAGAGCTGCGCATCGCTCGAGGTGACCGGTGGTGTGACCGCGGCGCCGGAGGTCGCGCAGCTCCTCGAGCGCCTCGAAGAGAACCCGAACGTCCTCCTCGTGGGGCCTCCCGGCACGGGCAAAACTGTGTTGCTCGAGAAGCTGGTCGAGTTCGTCGAGCACAGCGCCGGCGGCCTCTTGTTCGACCCGGACGAACCGCACCAGGCGTTCACCGAGGATACCGGCGCGCTTCCCGGGCAGACCCGCACTGTCGTCCTCCATCCTGCATACAGCTACGAGAACCTGGTCGTTGGTCTGCTCCCGGAAGCAGCGCCTAAGGGCGGCGTTGTGGTGAAGGCAGCGGCAGGCCCGCTTGTGAGACTTGCCGAATACGCGAAAGCACCAGGACGGCGGGCGCTCCTCGTCCTCGACGAGTTTAACCGCGGAAACGCAGCGGCGGTTCTCGGCGACACGATCGCCCTCCTCGACAAGGACAAGCGTGGCGCCGCCGTGGTCGACCTTCCGTACAGCGGCGGAGAGGTCCCGGCTCGTCTAATGCTGCCCAAGAACCTGTGGGTCGTCGCTGCCATGAACTCGTCGGACCGCTCCGTCGCTCCACTCGATGCAGCCCTGAGGCGTCGATTCTCGATCATCGAGATGCCGCCGAACTACGCGGTGCTCGGCCAGAACATCGGCGCAGAGGAGGACCCAGACTACGGCGCGCCGCTGACCGACTGGACACCGGCGACCATTGCTGCCCTCGCCGTCGAACTTCTGCAGGCTGTTAACAGTCGAATCGACGCCGTGCTCGGGGCCGACTTCCGGCTCGGGCAATCGAACTTCTGGGGAGTTGGGGGTGAGACCGTGGAACACGCGGCCGCCAACCTCATCTCCGCGTTCGATTACCGCATCGTCGCCACATTGAAGCTGGCGATGCAAGACGACGACGGTGCCCTTGCTGCCGTCCTGAGAGCCGGAACGGCGGAGAGCCCGAAGGGGGGTGCGTCAAGCGTCGCGCACTGGGAGAAGGGAGACCCTGAGCTCGGGACCTACGCGTCTGCGCGGCTTCACCTGCGTGAACTCTCGAAGCTTGATCAGCAGGCGGCTGTCACGGAGCTGCTGCGGCAATCTGGACGCTGATGTCTGAGCGCATCCATCTGCGCGAGTACGAGCAGATCTCGGCCTCCGATCGACAGCTGCAAGATTTGCGCGAGGGAGCGGCACAGCTCGACGCACAGCTTCGACCAACCATTCGGCAGTTCCGTGCTGACGGCCAGAGTGCGTCATTTGGCAATGTAGTGGGCTCGTTCTCGCTGCCGAGTGGCGACGTCGTCGAGGTCGCCCCGAAGGTCCGAGCCAACGACTGGACTACCGCCGTCATCCACCTACTCTCTGAAGGAACGCGCCTCGCGGTCACCGGGTCCCATCACTCGCGGCCCTCGGAGCGCAAGGACGATCTGACCGCGGCCTTGGCCTTCGAGTACGCGGGGCGTCTCGAGCGCGCTCTGCGCAGGGACGGCCCGATGATGACCTATGAGCGTCGATACGAGGTCAACCGCAAGTGGCGCGGTCGGCTCGACGTCACAACCTGGGCCCGGACAAGCACAGTCGACCCCACTCGATTCCCGATGGGGCACGACGAGCTTTCAGTTCTGAACGACTTCACCCGCGGCCTGTCCGTGGTCGCTGGCCTCCTCGGACGTTCAGCCGCGGGAAGCGAGGCAGCCTCTCGGTTGCGGCGGCTCCAGAACGCCATCATCCCCGGTGCGCCGGTGCCGGCGTTCATCAACCCCAAGGTGGCCCGCCGTCGTTTGCCGGCACAGTGGGCATCCTACGTGCCCGCCTGGGACATCGCAGCATCCATCCTTCGAAGTCAGTCTGTCGTCGGAGACCCGGGCAGAGCAACTGGCTTGGAGGTCGCGGTAGAGCCTTGGAGACTCCTCGAGACGCTGCTCGAACGCGCCCTCGCCACACTCGCGGCTACGGATGACAACCTCCGCGTCCTGCCGAAGACGACGCACCGGTTGCTGACCGACCGTGTCGAGGTCGCGATAGCTGGCGCCGACAACTTCCCTCGTGCGGTGGAGCCCGACGGGCTCCTCGCGTACGCCGACGGGCGGGTTCTTGCCACCTTTGAGGCTAAGTACTCGAATCGCCCGAAGCGCGAGCAGATCTACCAGGCACTCTCGACCGCCGCCGCGCTTACCGCGCCGAAGGCATTCCTGCTGTATCCGTGGTTGGAGCCACCGAGACACTTTGATGTCACCGGGTTCCACGGCCACCCACACACTCTCGTGACGATCGGGGTTGACCTCTTCGGCTACCGGCGTGGCGAGACTGATCGTGAGCTGGCAACCGCACTGAAGCCTCTGGTTGGCGTTGTTTCTCCACTTGTAGTGAGCACGAAGTGGGCAGAGAGAGATTCCGGTGCTTGAGGTGAGGGTCTCGCGACCCGCAGTAGCCGCGGAATTGCCGGGGTAACGACCGACGTCGACCTGCTGTGCGAGGTAGCTTTGCGAGCAGGAAGACAGGAGGTTGATTCTCGTAGGCTCCACACAGAACCCTCGCTTTCGCGGGGTTTTGTGTTTCTGGCGGGCCTCGTGGCTCCGAGGACGCACTTGCCCGCCGAGGACGCGCTCAATCCACGTCGCTACGACGCGTCATCGGCGGCGGGGCGCGTCCTCGACGCAAGACACCCCACCCCAGCGGCCCCGGATCACCCCCGGAAACCGGATTAGGCAGGTCACCTACCAAAACCCGTAGGATGGGGAAACGGGGGCGGGGACGAAGGGGACCACCATATGCTCAACAGCATCACCGAGACGCTCGTACTGACCGGTGCGATCATGCCGCAGGATCTGCAGGCAGCCATGGCGACGGTCGGCGACGGGGAGCAGCTCTCCACCCACCTTCTTGAGACGAATCAGATCACCGCGACGCAGCTCGCTCACGCGGTCGCCACGGCTCGTGATCTGCCCTACACAGACCTGACTTCGCGAGAACTGGACCCCGAGATCATCGGCCTGGTCCCCAGCGCCCTGTGCCGTCGCTACCAGCTGATTCCGCTGGAGCGTCGCCGTCGTACGCTCATGGTCGGCATGGTCGAGCCCGCTGATCTCATCGCGATGGACGACATCCAGCGCGTGACCGATCTCACGGTCGAGCCCGTCGTCGTCAGCATCGACGGCCTGCGCCAGGCCTTCGAGCGCTACCTGCGCTCGGACGAAGAGTTGAGTGACCTGTCAGAGCAGATCGGTGAGGCGGCAGGTCCAGGCACGACGGCGCACACCGAGTCACTCGACGACGGCGATGCGGATGCTCCGATCGTCCGTTTCGTGAACCTGCTGATCACCCAGGCGATCAATGACCGCGCGAGCGATATCCATATCGAGCCGGGGGAGCGGCAGCTGATGGTCCGCTTCCGCATCGACGGCGTGCTGCACGAGATGCAACGCGCGGATGCATCGATCCAGGACGGCGTGATCTCACGACTGAAGATCATGGCCTCGATCGACATCGCTGAGCGTCGCCGCCCACAGGATGGCCGTATCTCGGTGTCGCACGAGGGACGCCAGGTCGACCTTCGTGTGGCGACGCTGCCGACGGTGTGGGGCGAGAAGGTCGTCATGCGTATCCTCGACAACTCCGGGCAGGCGCTCGCGATGAGCGACCTGCGTTTCGGAGCCAACAACGAGGCGCGCTTCCGCGAAGCCATCAGTCGCCCGCATGGGATGGTGCTCGTCACCGGTCCCACGGGTTCGGGTAAGTCGACGACGCTGTACACGGCGCTTGCCGAGGTCGCGAACCCGCGCGTGAATGTCATCACCGTGGAGGACCCGGTCGAGTACCGGATCCCCGGCGTGAGTCAGGTCCAGGTCAACCAGCGCGCCGGGCTCACCTTCCAGGCGGCGCTGCGCTCGATCCTGCGGTCCGACCCCGACATCGTGCTCGTCGGTGAGATCCGTGACCACGAGACGGCCAACATCGCCGTCGAGGCGGCCCTGACCGGTCACCTTCTGCTGTCGACGCTGCACACGAACGATGCGCCCAGTGCGATCACACGTCTCATCGAGATCGGCTGTGAGCCATTCCTTGTCGCGACCGCCCTCAGTGCCGTCGTGGCACAGCGCCTCGCACGCAAGCTCTGCGCGAAGTGTCGCGTGCCGGCGCACGAACCCGAGCGGATGCTGCGCGATCTCGGCTTTCCGTATGACCCGTCCAATCCGCCGCAGATGTTCAAGCCCGGGGGATGCCCGACCTGCTCGGGGACCGGCTATCGCGGCCGCATCGCGCTGCACGAGGTCATGGTGCTCAGCGAGGAGATCCAGCACATGGTCGTCACTCACGCCACGGCGACGTCGATCCGCGAGGTCGCAATGCAGCAGGGCATGACCTCGCTGCGCACGGACGGCTGGTCGAAGGTCGCGCAGGGTCTCACCACGATCGAAGAGGTCATGCGCGTCACGATCTGAGAGCGGATGCTCCGAGATGACGAATCCCCCGTCGCGAGTGAACGCGGCGGGGGATTCGTCCTGGAGTGATCAGGCGGCGCCCAGTTCGCCGTAGATCGTGAAGATCGGCAGGTAGAGCGAGATCACCATTCCACCGATGATGATGCCGATGCCGACGATGAGGATCGGCTCGATGCTCGCGGTGAGCTGCTCGGTCGCGGTCTCGACCTCGTTCTCGTAGAAGTCGGCGATGCTGGAGAGCATCTCGGGGAGAGTTCCGGATTCTTCACCGACCGACACCATCTGCGCGACCATCGACGGGAAGACCTCGGCCTTCGCGAGTGGCACCGAGAAGGAACGTCCTTGGCGCACCGACTCCTGCACCGTGAGGACGGCCTGTTCGATCTTGTAGTTGTTGCTGGCCTCACCGACGATCGCGAGCGCCTGGATGAGTGGTACGCCCGCATTGAGCATCATCGAGAGGCTCCGGGCAAAGCGGGCGACGGCGATCTTCGTGTTGAGGGGACCGAAAACGGGCATCCGGAGTTTCAGCGGGTCGACGCGCTTGCGCACGGCCTCGGTGTTCTTGTTGCGGCTCCACCAGATCCAGCCGACGACGGCGACCACGATCATGACCGGAAGAATCCAGATCATGTTGTTCGAGATCGACACGATGATCTGGGTCGGCAGGGGAAGCTCCGAACCCATCCCCTCGAACATGCTCTTGAAGACCGGCACCACGAAGGTGACCATGGCGATGACGCCGAGGATCGCGATCGACAGAACGACCAGGGGATAGGTCGTCGCGGACTTGATCTTGTTCTGGAGCTCCGCCTCGTCGGCGTAGGTGCGCGCGACCGACTGGAGGGCATCCGCGAGGAATCCACCCATCTCGCCGACGCGGACCATGCTGATCATGAGCGGGGGAAAGACATCGGGATGGCTCTCCAGCGCGACGGACAGCGACACACCGCGGGCGACCTCGGCCTGCACGGCGACGAGCGCGGTCTGCAGGACCTTGTCTTCCGTCTGCTCGGAGAGGATTGTGAGAACCCGCAACAGGGGCAGCCCGGCGGTCACGAGTCCGGCCATCTGCTTCGAGAACACGGCGAGGGACGAGATCTTGACGCGCTTCTCGAAGCCGGGGATCGTGATCTCCTGGTTGAGACCCGTTTTCGAGAGCAGCTGCACGTCGAGGGGGATCAGCCCTTGCGCGCGCAGCTTGTTGACGACGGCGGTCTCGCTGGCCGCTTCCAGCGTGCCCTTGACGACGCCACCGCTGGTCGCGTCCGTCGCGCGGTAGGAGTACTCCTGAACGATCGCCATGTCAGTTCGCCCATCCAAGGGTGCGATGCTCCGTGGCCTGCATCGACCACGCGTCCGCGTCGAGGTCCTCAGGGCGAACGCGCACGTTGTCCAGGTCCTTCGGGTCGACAGCGATCGACCGAGCGACCTGCTGAGAGATGATGCCGTTGGCGACGAGGCGCTTGAGATCCTGGTCGAGCGTGTGCATGCCCTGCGCGGATCCGGCCTGCATCGCCGAGTACAGCTGTGCCACCTGTCCCTCGCGGATGAGGTTCGCGACGGCGGGGGTGCTCACGAGAACCTCGGTCGCGATCGTACGGCCGGCCTTCTGCGCGAGGGGGAGCAGCGTCTGGCTGATGATGCCCTGCAGGG
Organism: Microbacterium sp. GW823-FHT02G05; assembly: GCF_058797175.1. Classification (NCBI taxonomy): domain Bacteria; kingdom Bacillati; phylum Actinomycetota; class Actinomycetes; order Micrococcales; family Microbacteriaceae; genus Microbacterium; species Microbacterium sp. GW823-FHT02G05. Next base: position 670,194 of record NZ_JBXAJK010000001.1, on the reverse strand, counting down.
TGTCACCGAGCTGGGTGCGCACCTGGTCCTGCTGGTGCGCGGGGAAAGCATCGATGATGCGGTTGATCGACTTCGCCGCGCCCTGGGTGTGCAGGGTCGAGAGAACGAGGTGACCGGTCTCGGCCGCAGAGAGCGCCGTCTGGATCGATTCGGTGTCTCGAAGCTCACCGACCAGGATCACATCGGGGTCCTGACGCAGCACGCGTCGCAACGCCTCGCTGAACGAGCGCGTGTCGCTGCCGATCTCGCGCTGGTGCACGAGGGCGCGCTTGCTGGTGTGCTGGAACTCGATCGGGTCTTCGAGGGTGACGATGTGAGTCGGTTTGGTCTCGTTGATGATGTCGACCATCGCGGTCAGCGTCGTCGACTTGCCGGAGCCCGTCGGACCCGTCACGAGCACGAGTCCGCGAGGGCGCAGAGCGAGGTCGCGGGCGATCTGCGGCGCGCCGAGCTCGGCGAGTGACATGGCCTTCGTCGAGATGAGACGCAGGGCGACCGCCGTCTTTCCGACCTGACGGAAGGCGTTGACACGGAACCGTCCGACGCCGGGAACCGCGTGCGCGAGGTCGACTTCACCGTTGCGCTCGAAGTCCTCGGCGAGTTCGGAGGAGAGGATGCCACGCAACGAGGCATCCAGCCATGCCGCGGGCAGCACCGAGCTGATGCGCGGGATCGGCGCCAACGAGCCGTCGACGCGCATCAGAGGCGGCTGGTCAGCCGTCAGATGGACATCGGAGGCGCGGTGTCCCGCGGCCTGGGCGAGAAGGGCATCGAGGGTGAGTGGTTCGCTCATGGTCGACTCACTTTCCGGAGAGCACGAGGCTGCGCAGCGCGACGGAGACGCTGATCGTGGGAGCACCGTCGGGGTCGGCGGCAACGTTCTCGGTGAATGCCACGGTCTCGATGCGCACGAGCCGCGACGCGGCGCGAAGGGCATCGACGAACGCGGCGGCCGATGTCATGTCCGCAGTCGTGACCTGGATGGCGAAGGGCAGGCTCTTGCGCGGGGACTCAGACGGCGTCGCCGGGACGGGGGCATCGTCCGTTGCCGTCGCAGTATCATCTCCGGCCGGGGCTTCTTCGGTTGCCGGAACCTCTTCCGCGGGCGCAGGTTCTTCGCCTTCGATGACGGGCGTGACCCACGGCTCGGGTTCAGTCACGGTGACGGATTCCACGGTCGACGCGGTGGCGGTTGCGGCGGCGTTGATCAGCTCGAAGATGTCGTCATTGAGAGCGACCGCGGGGATCTCCGAGCGGAGCCCCGCCAGGCGTGCCTCCAGTTCCGGCTTCTTGACAGCCTTGAGCTGACGTACCTGGGCGTCAAAGATGTCATTCGACTGACGCACGGTCGTGGCCTCGGCGTGCACCTGGCCGGTCTGAGACGAGAGGGGAACCACTCCGAGGACCACTCCGAGCACCACGACGAGCACGATCGCGAGGGTGCCGATGATGTTGATGAGCTGCTTGGGCATGATCAGTCCTCTTCTGCCGCAGCGGGCTCTTCGGGGGCGAAGCGCCCGGTGTACATCTCTTCAGCAGCGAGGATCGTGAGGACATAGGAGTAGAGGATCGGAGCGTCGGGATCGACGGCGACCGCTTCTTTGCGAAGTTCGATGCCGTCCGCAGCGTAGATCCCGGTGGCTCCGCGCATCGCGCGAATCACGCCGACCACGTCGAGCGGGGTCGCCGAGGTCACGGTCATGACGACAGCAGGACCGGGAAGATCCTGCGGTTCGCCTCCGGTACGACCGATCCCCGCGGCTTCCACCGCGAAGTTCGTGATCGAAGAACCGGCGGGCAGGACCGATGCTGTCGCTCCCAGCAGCCGGGACCACGTCAGATCGGTGCCGAGTGCTTCCGTGCGAAAGCTGGTGAGATCGGCTTCCTGTCGCAGCATGTCGCTGACATCGGAGAGCGATGAGAGCTCTCCGAGAAGCGCCGTAGTGCGCTCGTTCTCCGACGCGAGGCGCAGATCGGCCGCGATCTTGAGCGAGAATCCGCCGAGGACGACGATGCCGACCAGCAGCAGGGCGGCGATCAGGATCAGCAGCCAGCGGTGGATGAGAACCTTTCGCCCCCGACGCTCGATCTCCGAGCGGGGCATGAGGTTGACGTGCGGCACACTGCCGAGGATCAGCCCGTGTGATGAGGGAGAGGCCATCAGAACGTTCCTCCGTAGACGACACCGAGGGTACCGACGAGGTCGAGTGCGAACTCGCCCTCGAGCGCGATCTTGGATGTGGTGATCATGTTGATGTTCACGTACTCGACACGCGTTCCGAGCACCTGGCCGATGGCGGCCGCGACGTCGGGGATCGCGGAGCCGGCACCGCTGAGGTACACGCTCGTGACGGGTGCGGCTCCCGGACGCTCGTTCGCGAAGCGGATGGTGTTGCGCACCTGGTGCACCAGATCGGCGACGTTGGGGTCGGGTGCGGTCGTCACCGATCCGCCCACACGCATGGATGCCCGGGAGCGCAGCGGTGCGCCGACACCGGCCGGGGCCAGCAGCTCTTCGAACTCATCCTGCCCCACCAGGGAATCTTGCATCTCCGCGGCTCTGCGGGCGCGCACCGTCGTCGTGGGAAGGTCGACGGGGATGATGCGGACGAAGCGCGGGATGCCATCGAGCATGACCACGACGTAGGTCGTGTGATCGGTGATGTGGATCATCGCGGCGGTCTCACCCGGCACGAGCAGTGCCCGTGAGATGCGAGCGAGCCCGAAGGGCAGCAGGTCGACGACATCGACCTCGATCTTGGCCTTCGCGAGGGTCGAGATCAGCGACTCGACCTGCTCGGCGACGGCGGCGACGAGCAGACCCGAGACCTGGTCGCCGACTTCGCTGGCGGGGTAGAAGTCGAGGACGGCCTGATCGATCGGCACCGGAAGAAGATCCTGCACCTGATAGGGGAGGGCCTGGCGCATCATGTCGGCGGTCATCGCCTGTGTCGTGTAGTCACGGACGAGGATGCGGCGGCTGCCGAGTGCGAGGATCACCGAGCGACTCTTGATACCCGCGTGAGACCACAGCTGGCGCACGGCGATGGCGACAGCATCCGCGTCCAGGATCTCGGAGTCGCGCGCCGAATCCGGGGGGAGCGGAACGGAGCCGGCGGCGAGGATCAGCGGAGTGCGACCGGGGCGCACCTCCACGGCGCGCACATGCTCTTCAGTGATCTCCAGTGCGACGACGGATTTGTTCATGTCGTCCTTCCCTTCTGAGGCAGCGCGTGTGGGGTCATGCGCTCACCCCGATCAATTGCAGATAGCCGTCGGCGAGAGCCGTGCCGGCGAAGATTCCGACCCAGGCGCCCGTGATCATCCACGGGCCGAAGGGAATCGCGGATCGGCGGGTCGCGCGCCGCGACGCCATGAGAGCGAGACCCAGGATGCCGCCGAGGATGAAGGCCGCGAACGCGCCGACGATGAGAGCGCCCCAGCCGATCCAGGCGAGGACGAGACCGACGACAGCGGCGAGCTTCACGTCTCCTCCGCCCATTGCCCCCGGGCGCACGAAGGCGAGGATGAAGTAGAAGGCGAAGAGGGACGCTCCGCCGATGCCGGCGCGGATGAGCGCGGCGTAGTCGCCGCTCAGGATGGCGGTGGCCGTGAGGAGAAGAGCGATCACGATGATCGAGGGCACGACGATCACGTTGGGAAGGCGATGCGTGTCGAGGTCGATCAGAGTCAACGCGACGCTGATTCCCGCGAACCAGGCGTAGGTGAGGAACAGGACGATGCCCGTAGTGATCGAAGCGGGTTCGGAAGTGAGCACCCACCATCCCGTCGCGGCGAACAGCAGCGCAGTCGCGAGCTCGACGAGCGGGTATCGGGCAGAGATGGGTTCACCACAGCCTGCGCACCGACCACGCAAGGCCATCCACGACAGCAGCGGCACGTTCTGCCAGGGGCGGATCGCGGCGTCACAGCGCGGGCACCGGCTCTCCCTGGTGAGCGCGACGCCTGCAGGGACGCGGGCGATCACGACATTGAGGAACGAGCCGATGACCAGGCCGAGGATGCCGGCGAAGACGGTGAGGACTACTGTCATCCGATGTCCCGCATGTTGAGGATGGCGCCCAGGGGCTCGCGCAGCTTCTGTCCGTTCGGAAGGCTGAGGTCACGGTAGGTCAAGGTCGATCCATTGAACGCCTGCACATCGCCGCCGTAGATGAGTCCGTTCCAGGTCGCGCCACCGGGACTGATCGCGCACGGTGAGTATGCGATCCCGGAGATCTCTGGGGTCATCTTCAGGCTGTAGATGTCGATGCGGTTCTCTGTCGTGCAGGGACCCGTGGGCCGACTGTCGGTCACTCCGTCCGGCATGATCACGTTGAACTGATGTGGGGCGCCATCTGCGGAGCTGAGAACGACGCCGTCGAGGTTGATGGCTCTGCTGACGTAGATCGTCACATCGGTGCGGAGAGCCAGCGCGGTGCTGAAGAGGTTGAGAAGCGAGGTGCAGCCGCGCCAGTCGACGACCTGGGGAGTGGTCTTGCTCACGATCGTAAGAAGGTCTGCGCCGGCATTCGCGGCAGGGCATCTGTTCATCGCTGCGTCGTTGCCCGGGAGGGGACCGTGATACGGAACGTCGATCCAACGGAAGGCATCCGGGGCGATCTCCGGCGGTGACTGGAACCCGCCGGTGAACGTGCCCCCGGAGATCTGTGCCGTTCCCGTGACCCGACCGGTGACGGTGAGTGTGCCGTTGATCTTTCCGCCGTTGAGGCTGACGTCACCGTCGACGTACACGTTGCCTGTGACTTCCGCATTCGTGCCGAGCCGGAAGGTTCCACCCAGCGCGTAGACGTCACCGCTGACGGTGGCGCCGGTGTCCAGGGTCACGCCTCGCGAGGCGATGATCTTGTTCACGGTGCACCGGTTCGAGTTGTGCACCGAACCCTTCCGCACGACGACGGTCTCGATGATCCGGGCGTCGTTGGAGCAGATGAAGTCGCCGTCGTTGACGAGCACGTTGCCGGAGGCGCTGGACCGGGGGTCAGTCAGCATCAACGTGCCGTTCGGCGCCTTCATCGTGGTGAGCGCGCCGGCGAGTCCCGGGCCATAGGTCACCGACGTTTCGGTGACCGTCTGTTGCTCGCCCAGTCCCTTCGAGACCAGGGTGAGTTCGCTGCGACCGGTGCTCGGGTTCGGAGCGCACGAGATCGTGACCGTGTAGATGGTGGATGATCCGGCGGGTGCGACAACGGGTGCCGGTGCCGCGGCGCCGGGGTCACAGATGATGTCTCCGCGCTGCAGCTGCGCGCTCACGTCCGCGAGGCCCGCGTCTGCCGCCGCACGTGACTGTGCGCTGTCTCGCCCGGTGGCGACGACGCCGATCGTGTTGATCACCGCGCTTGCGATCGCGAGTCCGCCGATCGTGAGCACCAGCATGATGATGAGCACCGAGACGAGCATGGAACCCTCTTCGCGACGCATCGTCTGCGCAAGCTTCGTCAACATGCCGGTGGGGTCCTTTCGGTCTTCGCCTGCGCGGTGGCGCGTGTGGTGATCACGGTTTCTTCGCGCGTGGTCGGCGAGGAGAATCTGAGGCCGATATCGAGTGCGTTCACGCCGGCGCTTGCGAACGCGCGTGCCGGGGACCCCGAAAGAGAGCCCGAGACCTTTTCCGCAAGCGGGCCCCATGTGTCCGGGTTGGAGGTGCGTGCCGAGGACCCTCTGCTGTAGACGAGTTCAGCGTTGCGATTGACTGCCCAGGCGCGACACTCGAAGGTGTTGTTCGGGAGCAGGACAACCGCATCGACGCGCGAGCCCTGGGAATTGACGCGGATCGTGACAGCATTGCGCACCGAATCAGCGAGAGTCTCCGTGATGACGGTCGCCCGTCCGGTGGCCAGGTCGCGGGCGGCCGTCGCCTGCTGTGATGTCAGCCCATTGACGAAGACCATCGTGATCAGGCTGCCGATGATTCCGATGACGACCACGACGATGATGAGCTCGACAAGGCTCACGCCGCTGTCATTGCGGAGAGCGTCGCGCACGGAAGCCCTCTGATCAGCGGTCATCGTGAGGCCACCCGGAACTGAGTAGGAAGGGAGGTCAGCTCATCGCCGGAGGAGTCGAAGACACGGATCGTGACGTCGATGGAGACGGGGTAGGCGGCGGTGCTCGTAGGACACGATGCGACATCGATGGTCGCGGTCATGCCTGAGCCCGAGGGGCCCGCAATCGGAGAGGCCGCGTTCGCTTCGCGCGCCGACAGCGCGGTGCACGTGGTTGCCGCGTCGAGGGGGAAGCCTGCACGGAGGGAAGAGAGCTGCTGCGTGGCGAAGCTCGTCGCCTTGACCTGGTCGCGGTTCGCCACGCTCGAGCTGGCAGCGCCGATGAGAAGAGGGAGGACGGCGAGCGAAAGGATCGCGAGAAAGAACATCGCGATGATGAGCTCGACGAGGCTGAAGCCGTCATCTGCCGGGTGCTGACGCATTGTCAGACTCCCTTCGGGGCAGGGAGGGGGTGGGGTAGGAGTCGTGCGGGGCTGCGGGGTAGTGCAGCGGGTGGTGCTGAACTTCTAAAGAGGTATCCGGGCCGGTGTGAGGGCACCGGCCCGGAAGATATGTGCGGCTACGAGCAGCCGGGGCCTGCCTTCTTGACGATCGTGGCGTCCTCGGTGCTGGTTGCAGTTACGCAGAAATCATCGATCTTCGCGCCAGTGGCCGGAGCAATAGTGAGCGTGACCTTTCCAGTCGACTCAAGCTTGCTGAGGTTCTCATTGGCGGCTTCGTCCTGAGCGATGTTCGACGCGACCTGCGTTGCGGCGTTCGCAGCGATGGACTCGACGGCACCTTCCTGCGCGGTCTTCTGCAGGTTGAGGAAGATCGGCACCGCGATCGCGGCAAGGATGCCGAGGATGACGACGACGACGATGAGTTCGATGAGCGAGAAGCCGGCCTGGCCGTTCTCTTCACGCTGAGCCTTGTGCGCCTCGACGGCGCGACGGATGGTTGCACGCATAGCTGTCTCCTGAGAGGGGTAGTAAGGGTAGTGGTCGCCGGTGATTCCGTCCGACCCGCGATGGCGCGACGAGAATCAGCTTCCCTGCCCCAGCGCAGGAAGCCACTTTCCGGGTGGAGGCTTCACCTGCTCACACCATTCCTAGGGCACCGTGAAACCATTTGTCAAGCAACATAACAAACGTAAGTAAAGAAACATTACAAAATGGTTGTGGTAACGGTACCACTTCTAGACGTCTGGAGAATCCCGGTATATAGTTACGCCGCGATACCCTTGCTGCCCCGAGATTCCGGTGCAAAACTGGCACCATGACGACGATGTACACCGGAGACGTCCGCCCTTTCTGGCCCCACGTCGAGACGCGGACGGAAGCGTTTGTGGTCGACGAAGACGGTCGGGTTTTGGCCGTGGGTGAGTCCAAAACTCTCGCTGACGACTACCCGGACGCCGTCCCGCAGGCACTCGAGGGATGGGTCATGCCCGGTCTCATCGAGCCTCACGGACACCCGGGTACTGCTGCGATCCTTCTCTCGGACCGCGTCGTCGACATCCGCCCGGTGGTTGTCCCGGAAGCCGAAGGCGTGCTGGGTCTCCTTCGTGACGCCGTCGCGGCGGGCACCGGTCCGGTGTACGCGAACGGATGGGACGCGCTGCTGCAGCGCGGATTGCCTACTCCCGATATCCGCTTCCTCGACGAGCTCGCAGGTGGCACACCGCTCGTGATCGTGCACAACTCCGGCCATTCCGCGTACTTCAACACCGCAGCAGCCGCACTCTCGGGTCTCACCCGCGAGACACCTGATCCCCCCGGCGCCTTCTTCGTCCGCGATGAGAACGGCGATCTCGCGGGCACGGCACTCGAAGCGCGAGCCGTGCAGCAGGTGCTCGCCCCCTTCCTCAGCCAGGCGCAGGCCGCGATTCCCGCGCTGCTGTCCGCCCACTTCGCAGACCTGTCCCGACGCGGATACACGACCGTGTCCGATCTGAGTTGGGATCGTCAGCTGACACCGGTCGTCGAGGCCATGCGCGACAGCGGAACGCTTCCGCTGCGGGTGCGGTGGTACGAGATGTCGCAGCCGGGTGGCGCGGTCTCGCAGCGGGGGGACGGAGACGCGGCGATCCGTCAGATCGGGGTGAAGACCTGGTCGGACGGCTCGCCGTGGATCGGCAACATCGCGACGAGCTTCCCCTATCTGGACACGCCTGCGACCCGCGATCTCGGGCTCGAACCGGGGCACATCGGAGTGGCCAACTACTCGGCCGATGAGCTCCTCGCGATCGCCGAGCCGTATGCGGCGGCGGGCTGGCAGCTGGCGTGCCACGCGCACGGCGACCGTGCGATCGACGCCACCCTCGACGTGTATGAAGACCTGATCAAGCGGCATAACCTGGAGGATCACCGCTTCCGTCTGGAGCACGTCGGCGCCATGACCGAAGCGCAGTTCCAGAGGGCCGCCGACCTCGGAGTGACGGTCAGCGTCTTCGTCGATCACATCACCTACTGGGGTGAGGTGCTCGTCGACGATCTCTTCGGCGTGGAGCACGGCGGGTCTTGGGCCGACGCGGGTGCTGCTTTCGCCGCGGGTCATCGTACCACATTCCACAACGACGGATGGGTCACCCCGAACGAGCCGTTCCGCAACATGGCGGTCGCTGAGACAAGGACCACGCGCGCGGGGCGTACGATGCCCGGCGGGCAGCCCGTTCGGCGCGCGGATGCGCTCGCCGCGCATTCGACGAATGCTGCCTGGCAGCTGTTCAGCGAACATGAGATCGGCGCACTCGCTCCGGGGCTCTTTGCCGACTTCATTGTCGTCGATCGGGACCCTCTCGAAGTGTCAGCCGAAGCTCTGGCCGAGACTCAGGTGGCAGCGACGTATCTCGGCGGGCGCCGCGTGATGTGATGCGGTGTCGTCCTGGCCGGGTCAGAGTTCCCGTTAGGGTGTTGCCGTGGACATGCGGGTCGCCTCGTACGCGGTCATCACCGATGATGACGACCGGGTGCTTCTCGCGCGCTGGATCGAAGGTCGCCGCGCCGCGTGGACGATGCCCGGTGGGGGGCTCGAACCAGGTGAAGACCCCGAGGTGGCAGCGCGCCGCGAGGTGCTCGAAGAGACGGGCTACCGTGTCAAGATCGACGGGCTTCTCGGCATCCACTCACGTGTGATCCCGGCGTCGAAGAGGGTTCGAGCGCCGGAAGCGGACGCTCCGCTGCACACGCTCCGGATTCTGTACCGCGCGCATGTCGTCGGAGGTGCGCTGCGCTTCGAGCTCGACGGCTCCACCGACATGGCCGGCTGGTTCACCCTCCCCGCCGTCGCGAAACTGCAGCGCGTCAAACTCGTCGACGTCGCCCTCAGAATGGCGGGCGTCGCCGTGCCTGCCTGAGATGCTCCTACTCGGGCTCGGAGATATCGGCGACGGTCGCGTTGTATGCGCTGATCAGGGAATCTGCGTCGACGAAAAGGCTGTAGCCGTGAGTGCCGGCGCCCATCGCGATGCGCTGCCCCACGATCGACTCATCCGCGAAGATCGGCCAGTCCGTCGTGCTGCCGATCGGCACGATCGTTCCACGCTCATAGCCGGTCGCAGTCAGCGCAGCCTCCGCCTCCGGAAGCTTCAGCTTGTTCACCCCTACAAGGGCACGCAGCTTCGGCCACGAGATCTTGCGCCCACCGGGAACCAGCGCGAACAGGTACGTGTCGTCGGAACGCTTGACGACGAGCGTCTTGACGATCCCCGACGGGCTCAGGCCCAGCAGTTCCGCCGCCTCATGCAGGGTGCGCGCCACCGGCCGTTGACGAATCTCGATGTCAAGACCGCGCGCGGCAGCAGCATTCCGTATGCGTTCGTGCGTGTCAGCATCCGCTCCCTCAGTGGGGTCGGCGGCTGTCTCGCTCACGCCTCGGGTGCGCTCAGAGGGTCGTCAGCGACCCATAGCTCGTCGTCGGCGCGGAGCGTCTGCCACGCGGCGTAGAGCACACCGATCGCGGCACCGACGCCGAGGATGATGGCGATGACGCCACCCACACCGAGTCCGCTCTTCTTCTCTGGATCCACGAACGCGACCGGACGCCCGCCAGCGCGGCCCGAGGCGAGCTGCGCCCGCTTCGAGTTCGCCACATCCCATGCGGAGAGCGCAGTGCCCACAACGCCCCCGATGGCTGGAGCCACCCGGTCGTCCACGATGTGCTTCGAGAACTTCACACCCCGGTCGACCGCAGGGACGATGCGGTGCTCATACGTGTCTTGGACGGCGGGAATCACCTGTTCCCGACCGAAATTTCCGAGCTGGCGGCTCGCCTCGCGAGCGACGTTCGCGGCATCGTTGACCAGAATCTGCTGCGATTCCCACAGCTTGGTCGCGTCGCCCTGCAGACGGCGGAGTTCCTTCTTGCGCTTGCGGCTGAGGCTCACGGGGCCCTCCTAATCGAAACGGAGTTCGGATTCCCCATCTTGCCAGACGTATCCGGCAGAAGACATGGGTTGACTGAGAACCTCTGAGAGAATAAGGGCATGGCTCACGCAACCCACGTCGCAACACTGCACACCAACCACGGTGACATCGTCATCAACCTGTTCGGCGAGCACGCGCCCCGCACGGTCAAGAACTTCGTCGGCCTGTCCGACGGCACGGGCGCGTGGACGAACCCCGCCACCGGTCAGCCGGGCGAAGGCGCTCTGTACACCGACGTCATCTTCCACCGCATCATCCCCAACTTCATGATCCAGGGCGGCGACCCGCTGGGTCAGGGCGTCGGCGGGCCGGGTTACAACTTCAACGACGAGATCCACGGCGAACTGAACTTCAACGAGCCCTACATCCTCGCCATGGCCAACGCCGGCCTGCGTCGCAACGCCATCACCGGTGAGGTCGAGGGCACCAACGGATCGCAGTTCTTCATCACCACCGACCCGACCCCGTGGCTGCAGGGCAAGCACACGATCTTCGGTGAGGTCGCGGACGCAGACTCGCGCGCTGTCGTCGACGCAATCGCTGCAGTGCCGACCGCCGCCGGCGACCGCCCGATCGAGCCGGTCGTGCTGCACTCGGTCGACATCGTCGCCAACTGATCCCGCGCTCTTTCACGTTTCGCATCCTCGATGACGACTCCGGAGTTCACCGCCAACCGCGACAACTTCTGCTACCGGCACCCCGGTCGGCAGAGCTTCGTGCTGTGCCAGCGGTGCATGCGCACGGTCTGCGCTGAGTGTCAGACTCCTGCGCCCGTGGGCGTCATCTGCCCGGAATGCATGAAAGAGCAGCGAAAGTCAGAATCGCCCGCCCAGCGCCGCGCCCGACGCCAGTGGGGCATGCGCGGGCGGGCGGGTTCTGCCGTCACGATCGGCGGAACCCCGATCGTCACCGCGGTCATCATCGCCGTGACGGTCTTTGTCGGGCTGCTCCAGCTGATCCCCGGATTCGGTGATCACGTCACCCGTGCGCTGTGGTTCTACACGCCGTACGTGATGCCGCAGCTCACCGGCTTTCCGTTCGAGCCATGGCGTCTGCTGACGGCAGCGCTCGTACACGGCAGCATCTGGCACCTCGGCCTCAACATGCTGGCCCTCTGGATGATCGGGCGCAGCCTCGAGCCCATGCTCGGCCGCGCCCGCTATCTCGCGCTCTATCTGATCAGCACCCTCGGCGGTTCCGTCGCGGTTGCGCTGCTGTCTCCGCTCACGCCGGTCATCGGTGCCTCCGGAGCCGTCTTCGGCCTCATGGGGGCATTGTTCGTCATCGGCCGGCATCTCGGCGCGAACGTCACGGGCATCCTCGTGATTCTGGGCATCAACCTCGCCCTCGGATTCCTGCCCGGTGCGCGGATCTCCTGGCAGGCGCACGTCGGCGGCTTGATCATCGGTGCGCTCGTGGCCTTCATCTTCGCGCGCACCCGCAAGGCCTCTCAGAAGTGGGCGCAGATCGGGATGCTCGCGGCGCTTTCGGTCGTGCTCCTGGTGGCCGTCTTCCTCCTTCCGCCGCTGCTTCTCACCGCCTGAGAACGCACTCGCTGCAGCGCATCCGGATGATGTGCCTCATCTTCGTCGACCCCGAAAGTTATCCACAGGGGTTATCCACACTGGGGAGAACTACACGCGTGTAATTCCTGCAATTTCGTCGCAACACACGCAAAAACGCCCTCGCAACGGGTGCGAGGGCGTTTCGAAGAAGTGGCGTTATCGCCAGCGCGTCGTCATCAGGAAGCCGATCATCGCGATACCGAGACCGATGACCAGGTTCCACGAGCCGATGCCGGGCACAGGGAACTGCATGCCGCTGATGTAGAAGACGAGGATCCAGACGAGACCCAGCAGCATGAAGCCCACCATGACGGGCTTGAACCACACCGCGTTGGGTGCGGCGTCGCCTTCGGGCTTGTCGACGACGTTGTCTTCAGAGGAGCTGGATCGTGCCATGCGGACCAGTCTACTCATCAGCAACCCGTTACAGGAGAAAGCTACACTCGGTGGCATGACGCTGACCGTGGGGGAGACTGCGCCGCGGCGCGTTCGCCGACAGCGCCGTCGCCCGCGCGCGACCGTGACGAGCGTGCTCGGTGAACTGCTGCTGACCGCCGGCGTGCTCGTGCTCCTCTTCGTCGCCTGGCAGATGTGGATCGGCGACATCATCATCAGTGCGCAGAACAACGAGCGCGGTGCCGCATACTCACAAGAGTGGGCCGCCGCCCCGGCCCCGGAACCTCCCGCACCGAGTGCTGACGTGGAGGCGACAGGAGCCTGGGAGCCGCCGATTCTGCCGCATCCTGCCGAAGGTGACGTCTTCGCGACCATGCACGTCCCTCGTTTCGGAGCGGACTACGCTGTGCCGATCGCGGGCGGCACGAGTCGAGAGATCACCCTCGACCACATCGGACTCGGGCTCTATGAGCAATCGAAGATGCCCGGCGAGGTCGGCAACTTCTCGCTCGCCGGACACCGCACCACCTGGGGCAAGCCGCTGAACCTGATCGACAAGCTGCGACTCGACGACGCCATCGTCGTCGAGACCCCCGAAGGCTGGTACACCTACCGCTTCCGAACCCTCGAGTACGTGACGCCCACTCAGGTCGAGGTCCTCGCCGATGTGCCGGCGATGCCGCAGATGCAGACTGGCGAGCGGTACATCACACTGACCGCCTGCTCCCCGCTGTACTCGCTCGCGGAGCGTATCGTCGCCTACGGCCTCTTCGAGGGCTTCCAGCCGCGCGCCGAAGGTCCGCCCGCCTCACTCACCGAAGGAGGCCTGTGATGTACGCGGCTCTCTGGCGCATCCTCCCCGGCCCCTGGTTCATCCGGCTGCTGATTCTGCTCGTTCTCATCGCCGCCGTGCTCTACGGACTCTTCTTCTATGTCTTCCCGTGGGTCGCACCGTTCGTGACTCCCGGCGAGGTCGACCTGTCGTGACCCGCGCGACGCGAGTGCTCGTCGTCGACAATCACGACAGCTTCGTCTTCACTCTCGTCGGCTACCTGCGTGAGCTCGGTGCCGAGGTGGATCTCGTCGAATCGGATGCCCACGACGGAGCCGTCTTCGCCACCATGCTCGACGACTATGACGGTGTGCTCATCTCGCCCGGTCCGGGGAGACCGGAAGACGCAGGCGCCTCGGTGGAGGTCGTCCGACTCGCCGCAGAGAAGCGGATGCCCCTGTTGGGCGTGTGCCTGGGGCATCAGTCGATCGGGGCGGCGTTCGGGGCTCCTGTGATCGGTGCACCCGAACTGAAGCACGGCATGGTCTCAGACGTGCTGCATGAGACATCCGTGCTGTTTCGAGGCATCCCCTCGCCGTTCCGGGCGGGCCGGTACCACTCCCTCGCTGTTGACGACGTCGACCTGCCGGACGACCTCGTCGTGATCGCCCGCACGCCGGAGGACACCGTCATGGCGATCGCGCACCGCGAGCTGCCGATCTGGGGCGTGCAGTTCCACCCTGAGAGCGTGCTGACTGGAAGCGGCTACCGACTGCTGGCGAACTGGCTGGAGCAGTGCGGATCGGCCACCGCCGTGACTGCCTCGGCAACACTCGATCCCCTGCGCTGACGACTACGGTCCGGCGCAGAACCGCAGATCGATCGTGGAGCGCACCGGAACATCGCCCGGAGCGGAAGACATGGAGATCACCGTTCGAGGTTCTGTCGCCTTGCAGTTCGGATCCTCCACCGGATTTCCGGTCAGCCCCAGTGCCTCGAGTTCCTGCTGAGCAGCTTCCAGCGGATAACCCTGGAGGTTCTTCAGAGACACGACACCACTGGCGACATCGAGCGCCACGACGGTGCCGGGGGCGACCTCGTCATCCGCCTCCACGCTCGCCCGCAGCACGGTTCCGGCGGCGGCCTGGACATCGTTCACCGGTTTGACCGAGCCCACGACCAGACCCGCCGCTTCGAGGGCAGCCTTTGCGGCCTCCTGCGAGAGTCCGACGAGGATCGGCACCTTCACCATCTCCGCTCCGGTGCTCACGAACAGTGTGACGGTCTGTCCGGCCTCCAGGCGAGCATCCGCGGCAGGTGAGGAGCGGATGACGTTACCTTCCGCGACCTCGGCGTTCGCCTCGTTGAGGCGGGCTGCCTTGAGATCGTGCTTCTCGAGCTCCGCCTCGGCGCGCTCGTAGGTCATTCCGGTCAGCAACGGGACCGTGCGTGAGCTCGTCGGAAGATCATTCGCGGGACGCATCGTCACGACCCAGATGAGCACCGATGCCAGCAGCACGGCCAGGAGCGCGACTCCCGCCCAGATCCACGCCACGGGGGGACCGGACTGCGTGCGAACCATGGTGGTGTCGCTGCTGAGCTGACGAAGAGAGCGCGCCGTCTCCGCCGCCTGGCGCGGTGATGGTCCGTACAGCTCGCTCGTGAGCTCGCCGAGCTGCTTCTTCGTCGGGGCCTTGCCCGTGACAGCGGCGTCGAGCGCCTCGCGGAACGTGGCCGCATCCTGGAAGCGCTGGAACGGATCCTTCGCGAGCGCACGGAGCACGATCGCATCCATCGACCGCGGAGCCTTGTCGGTGACCTCGCTCGGCGGCTCAGGGGCCTCGCTGACGTGCTGGTACGCCACGGCGACGGGAGAGTCGCCACGGAACGGCTGGCGTCCGGTGAGGAGCTCGTAGAGCACGACACCGGTCGAGTACAGGTCGGCGCGCGAGTCGACCTGCTCGCCCTTCGCCTGCTCGGGGGAGAAGTACGCGGCCGTGCCGATGATCTGCGTCGTCTCAGCGACCGTCGATGACGAATCCGACACCGCGCGGGCGATTCCGAAGTCCATGACCTTGACCTTGCCGCCGGTCGTGATCATGACGTTGCCGGGTTTGATGTCGCGGTGGACGACACCTGCACGGTGGGAGTACTCCAGTGCCTCGAGGATGCCGTCGACGTACTTCACCGTGGTTACCACATCGACCGGACCACGCGCGATCACGTCTTTCAGCTGCTCACCGTCGACGAGCTCCATCACGATGTACGGCACGGCGTGCGTGCCCTGCGCATCGGTCTCGCTGTCTTCGCCCGCATCGAAGACACGGACGACGGACGGATGTGCCATGCGGGACGCCGCCTGAGCCTCCAGACGGAACCGCGTACGGAATGCGGTGTCGCGGGCCAGCTCAGGATTGAGGATCTTGATCGCCACGGTGCGGCCGAGCGTCAGATCGGTACCTCGGTAGACCCGAGCCATTCCGCCCTGGCCGATGAGTTCACCGACCTGATAGCGGCCCGACAGAACGCGTGGTTCCGCTGACACGAATCGACCCCCTGCTTGACGAACAGCTCATACCCGCCGCGAGCCTTCTCGCGATGATGGACTAAGGCTACCCGTACTACCCTGCGGAACCGCCGTCTGTGGCACCGTCTGTCGTGCCGTCGGTCGTCCCGTCGGTGGAACCGCCTGCGACGATCGGCACCGACATCTGCGGCGAGGGACCGGACTCGCGTCGGTCACCACCGTCACCGCCCGAGCAGAGCGCCGTGTAGATGGCCGTCAGCTGCTGCCCCGGGGCATTCGCGACCGAGATCGTCGCACGCAGCTCGTTCGCACCGAAGGTGGCGGTCGACGAGCCGTTCATGACGAACGTGCCGTTCGTCAGGGTGACGTTGTAGCCGCTGACGTTGCCGGTGCCGCTGGGGCAGGTGAAGGCGGCCCACTTGATGTCGACCGTCGTGCTGGCTTCGACCTCGCTCCCGCTGACCAGAGCGGGAGCGCTGGTCGGCTCGCCCACGGGGATCCGATCGCCGTAGATGGTCAGCGTGACCGTGGTGCCCTTGTCGACGTTGCCCGACGAGGGCGAGATCTTCTCGACTGTGCCGATCTTGTCGTCGGACGGTGCCGCCGAACCTGCGGCGCAGACGGGCTCGAGCCCGGCTTCCCGCGCCTTGGTGCTTGCCTCGTCGCAGGTCAGGCCGACGAGACCCAGACTTGCGATGTCGACGCGTTCCGTCGTGGGCTTCGGGGTGGGCTTGGGAGACGTCGACGGCGATGCCGAGGAGGTCGCGGTGCCGGTGGGCTTGGTCTCGGGCGTGCCCTGATTGGTCATCAGAGCGATCACGGTGCCGATCAGCACGACCACGAGCAGTCCGATGAGCGCGATGAGCGGCCAGGTCCACGGGCTGCGCTTCTTCTTCGCCGGAGTCTCGGCGTCGACGTTCTGATCGGTCGGGATCTGGGCCGTCGCCGGAAGGATGCGCGTGGCGCTGTCGACGCCGGGCGTCAGCAGCTGCGTCATGTCGTCCTGCGCGCCGCCGACACCCGTTGCGATCGCCGGAATGGCGATGGCGGCGGAGTTGAGGTCGCCGCGACGCAGGGCCTGCGCAGCGCGCGCCACGGTCGCCGCAGAAGACGGACGCTCTGCCGGCTTCTTGGCGATCATCGCCATGACGAGGTTCTGCACGGGGACGGGGATCGTCGTCGGCAGCGGCGGGGGCTGCTCGTTGATCTGCGCCATCGCGATCGCGACCTGCGATTCGCCGGTGAAGGGGCGCTTGCCCGCGAGGCACTCGTAAGCGACGATGCCGAGCGAGTAGATGTCGGTCGCCGGAGATGCCGGATGACCGGATGCCTGCTCCGGAGAGAGGTACTGGACGGTGCCCATGACCTGACCCGTGGCTGTGAGCGGCACCTGGTCGGCGATGCGGGCGATGCCGAAGTCGGTGATCTTCACGCGGCCGTCGGGCGTGATCAGCAGGTTGCCGGGCTTGATATCACGGTGCACGAGGCCTGCGGCGTGCGCGGCCTGGAGAGCTGCGGCGGTCTGCGCGACGATGTCGAGCGTCTTATCTGCGCTCAGCGAGCCATCACGCTCGATGATCGTCGACAGAGCCTCGCCGGGCACGAGTTCCATGACGAGGTAGGCGCTGCCGTTCTCCTCGCCGTAGTCGAACACACTCGCGATGCCCTCATGGTTGACCAAGGCGGCGTGACGAGCTTCGGCACGGAAACGCTCGAGGAACCCCGGGTCTCCCATGTACTCGTCTTTGAGGATCTTGATGGCGACGGTTCGTCCGATGACGTGATCCGTCGCCTCCCACACCTCGCCCATGCCACCGATCGCAATACGCGACAACAGCTCGTAGCGACCACCGAACGACACACCCTGCGTCGGCCTCATCTGCTCAGCACCGCCTCTATGACCTTCTTTGCGATCGGGGATGCGATCTCATCACCCGAACCGGATTGACCCTTGCCGCCACCGTCTTCGACGACAACGGCAACAGCGACCTCCGGATTGTCAGCCGGCGCGAACCCGGTGAACCACAGCGTGTATGGCTTTTCGTCACCGTTCTCCGCCGTGCCCGTCTTACCGGCTACATCGACTCCGTCTATTCTTGCACCCTGTGCCGCGCCGCTCTGGACGCCGGCGACCAGGACCTGCGTGAGCGCCTTCGCTTCATCCGCCGTCAGTGCCCGACCGAACTCCGAGTTCTCGAACGCCTTCAGTACGGAGAGGTCGTCACCGAGGATGCTGTCGACCATGCGCGGATTCATGACGACACCCCCGTTGGCGACGGCGGCCGACACCATGGCGATCTGCAGCGGGCTCGCGATGACCGGACCCTGACCGAAGCCGGTTAGGCCCGTCTGAGCAGCATCGAGTCCACTCGGATAGCTCGAGGGCGTGGACTCCAGCGGAATGTCGAAGCTTTTGTTGAAGCCGAACTTCTCCGCCATCGCGAGGATCGCATCGTCGCCCAGTTCGACGGCGAGCTCAGCCATCGGGATGTTGCAGCTGAGCTTCAGCGCATCTCCGATCGATACCGTGGGGCCGGCGCCACAGGCGCCGCCCCAGGCGTTCTGCACGGAGGTGCTGGTTCCAGGCAGCGTGTATGACGCCGGGTTCGGCATCATCGAGTCCATCGTGTACTTGCCGGATGCCAGCGCTGTCGCCACCGTCACGATCTTGAACGTCGATCCGGGCGGGTTCATGTTTCCCGCGATCGCACGGTTCGAGAGCGGATCGGCCGGATCGTCTTCGAGCGCCGCGAACGTCGCCTCCGCAGCATCCGCGTCGTGCACCGCCATCAGATTCGTGTCATACGACGGCGTCGACACCATCGCCAGCAGACGACCGGTGGCAGGTTCGATCGCGATGACCGCGCCCTCGTATCCTTCCGACACCAGCGCGTCATAGGCCACCTGCTGAACCGCGGGATCGAGACTGAGCACCACGTTCGCCCCGCGCTGCGGCTGGCCCGAGATGATGCGCTCGATGCTCGCGAAGAAGTTCGTGCCTCCGGTGCCGGACAGTTCGCTGTTGAGCGCGCGTTCGATCGCCGTCGCGCTGCCGAGTGCCGGGTTGTAGTAGCCCGTGACCGGTGACCACATCGCGGAATCGACGTACACGCGCTGGAACGAGAACATGTCGTCGGCGGGCACGGAGGACGCGATCTGCGTGCCGCCGGCGAGGATGGACCCGCGCTGGATCTCGTAGCTGTCGAGCAGCGTGCGGCGGTTCTGCTCATGCTGTCCGAGCGCTTCGGCCTCGATCACCTGAATCCAGCTGATCGCGGCGAACAGTGACATGAACATCAGCAGGATCACGATGCTGATACGGCGCAGTTCCTTGGTCATCCGATCACCACCCGGGGCTGGCGGCGGACTCCGTCGGAGATTCGCAGGAGAAGCGCGACGATGAGCCAGTTCGCGACGAGGGAGGAGCCACCTGCGGCCAGGAAAGGCGTCGTCAGACCCGTGAGGGGGATGACACGTGTGACGCCGCCGACCATGATGAACACCTGCAGAGCGATCGTGAACGACAGGCCTGTTGCGAGCAGCTTGCCGAAGTCGTCCTGCCCCGCGAGTCCGATGCGCAGACCGCGGCTGACGAACACCATGTAGAGGCAGAGGATCGCGAAGAGCCCGATCAGGCCGAGCTCCTCACCGAGGCTCGGGATGATGTAGTCGCTCTCCGAGAGTGGCGTGAGGTGCGGCCGTCCCTGGCCGAGGCCGGTGCCGATGAGTCCGCCGTGCGCGAGTCCGAAGATGCCCTGCACGAGCTGGTAGCTGCCGCCGTCGGCCGCGATCAGGTCGGGGTTGAAGGCGTCCAGCCAGTTGCGGAAGCGCCCCTGCACGTAGGAGAGGATCTGCGTGGCGATCACGGCGCCGACCGCGACGAGGCTGAGGCCGATGAGCACCCAGCTCGTCTTGCCGGTGGCGACGTAGAGCATCGCGACGAACATGCCGAAGATGAGCAGGCCGGTACCGAGGTCGCGCTGGCTCACGATGATGCCGAGCGAGATCAGCCACACCACGATGACGGGCCCGAGCTCGCGCATGCGCGGCCAGGTGATTCCGAGAACCCGCTTGCCCACGGACGACAGGCTCTCGCGGGTGCGCACCAGGTAACCCGCGAAGAAGATCGCCAGGAAGATCTTCGCCAGCTCACCGGGCTGGAACGAGAAGATGCCGCCGAGCGAGACCCACACGTCGGCGTTCGCGTCGGCGACGCGCAGACCCGGAACGAAGGGGAGCAGCAGCAGGATGATGCCGATGAGCCCTGAGAGATACGTGTACCGGTACAGCAGGCGGTAGTTGCGGAGAACGATCACGAGTGCGATCGCGCCGGCGAGCGAGATCGCCGTCCACGCGAGCTGCTTGTTCGAGAACGCCTCCCAGCCGGTGTTCCGCTGGGCGATGTCGATCCGGTAGATCATCGCGATGCCGAGACCCGTCAGAGCCGTGGCGATCGGAAGCACGAAAGGATCCGCATCGGACGCCACAAATCGCAGCACGATGTGCAACGCGAACGCGAGCACGGCAAGTCCGCCGCCGATGAACAGGATCATCGGGTCGACCTGTCCGAGTGCGCCGAACTGCACGAGGGTGATCGCGACACCCGAGACGGCGCTCGCGAACAGCAGGAGCCAGAACTCGCGATTGCGCTGCGACTGCGGCATTCGGATCTTCTTCAGCGCGCGCACAACGCTCGTGTCGGCCGAGACGTCGATCTGATCGGTGCTCATCGGCCCTCCTTCGCCGAATCGCGCAGACGTTGGACGATCTGCTGGGCATCGTCGAGCGAACGAGCGGTGATCGTCGCCTCGACGCGGGATCGGTCGAAGCCGGGAAGGTCATCGACCTCGATGCTGGTCTGTGCCCAGACGCTGGACAGGGAGATGGGGCCGATGTCCTGCTGGATGCCCTGGTAGATCACCA
Organism: Microbacterium sp. GW823-FHT02G05; assembly: GCF_058797175.1. Taxonomy (NCBI): domain Bacteria; kingdom Bacillati; phylum Actinomycetota; class Actinomycetes; order Micrococcales; family Microbacteriaceae; genus Microbacterium; species Microbacterium sp. GW823-FHT02G05. The sequence continues at coordinate 649,579 of NZ_JBXAJK010000001.1, read as the reverse complement.
CGACACCGTCGTCGACGCCCACGAAGTAGCGCGTCTGCGTCCAGGCGTAGCCGGCGAATGCGACCCCCACGAGCATCGCGATGACGAGCAGCAAGCCTGCGAACCAGCCGACGCGGCGTCGTCGCGCTCGGCGGCGGTCTTCCTCGATGAGCTCTTCGAGGTATTCCGCCGCGGGCTCGAAGTGAGACGGCTCGTTCGCGGCCTGGCGAACGGGGTGCAGCCAGTTCGAGCGAGGGGCACGCGCAGCCGGGATGATCACGCCCTGCGGGTTCGACGCCGAACCCACGATCGTCGGAGTACCGGACATCAGCGGGTGGTGACCGCCGACGTCGACGATGACGATCGTGACGTTGTCGGGTGCGCCGCCATCGAGAGCCTGCTTCAGCAGGACATCGGCCGAGCGTCCGGGCGCGAAGCCCATCCGCAGCACCTTCTCGATGTGCGCATCGTCCACGACGCCGGAGAGTCCGTCGGAGCACAGGAGCCAGCGATCACCGGGCTGCGTCGGCATGACGAACATGTCGAGCTCCGGGTCGGCATCCATGTCGCTGAGCACGCGCATGAGCACGGACCGGCGCGGGTGATAGCGCGCCTCCTCCAGTGTGATGCGGCCCGAGTCGACCAGACGCTGCACGAAGGTGTGATCTGCGGTGATCTGCGTCAGCTCATCGTCACGCAGAAGATAGATGCGCGAGTCGCCGATGTGACCGATCACCGCATAGTCATCGACCATGATGATCGCGCTGAGCGTCGTGCCGAGGCCGGCGAGCTCGGGTCGATCCTTCGCCGCACGGATCAGGTCGCCAGCCGCCGTCGTCGCCGCCGCCTGCAGCGACGCCTGTGCATCCTGTGTCGAGGGGAAGCCCTGATCCAGGCCCTCGAGGCGGTGGATCGCGATGCTCGAAGCGACGTCTCCGCCTGCGTGGCCGCCCATGCCGTCAGCGACGGCGAACAGGTTCGCCCCGGAGTACCCGGAGTCCTGGTTGTTGGAGCGGACCCGCCCGGTATGGGAGATCGCGGCGCTCGAGCCCTCGAAGACCATGGCGGCGGTCAGGCTCGCAACTCGAACGTGGTGGCGCCCACCTTGATGGGCGTTCCGATCGCGACTGCGGCGGTGCCGCTGACGCGCTGGCCGTTGAGGAATGTGCCGTTCGTGGAGTCGAGATCCTGAATCACCCATTGGCCGCCGCGCAACTGCAGACGCGCGTGGTGGCTGGAGGTGTAGTCATCGCGGATGACGAGACCCGACTCGCTCGAACGGCCGATCGTCATCGACTCCGACTCCAGGGGAATCTCGAGCCCCGCTTTCGGACCCGAGGTGATCACGAGCGTCTTCACGGAGGTGGCCGTGGCCGGCTCGCCTGCACGGCTGCGCGCAGGAGCGGCCTTCGGCGCGGCGGCGACCTGCGGAGCGGATCCCGCCGTGGCATCCGCAGTCTGGGGCATCTTTCGCACCCGTACCCCGAACAGATCCGCGCGAAGCGAATAGACCACCGCGAACACGAAGAACCACAGCAGCACCAGGAAGCCGATGCGCAGAATAAGCAGAGTCAGCTCACTCATGGCATCACTCCAAAGGTGCGGGTGGCATCGTCGCCCCCAGTCGAGCGGGGGCGCGCGGCGACCGGAACAACGCGGAACACCAGGTCGGTGCGTCCGATAGTGATGACGGTATCGGAGGTGAGCGGCGCCTCGCGCACCTTTACGCCATCGACCTTGGTGCCGTTCGTGGAACCGAGATCGCGCATCATGGCGCGCTCGCCGTCCCAGAGGATCTCGGCGTGCTTGCGACTCGATCCGGAGTCGGCGATCGTCAGATCGGCGTCGCTGCCGCGGCCCACCACGGTGCGCGCCTGAGTGAGAGTGTGTCGCCGGCCGTCGACCTCGAGCACGGCCTGCCATGTCACCCGACCCTGCGACGAGCCTGAGTCGACATGCACCGTGCCGGTCGCGACCTTGTCATCGGCTTCGAGCGTGATCGACAGCGGACCGGCGAAGCTGTAGCCCTGCGCACGCGCATGCTTCGCGACGAGCGTGTGCAGCTCGTCAGTGAGAGCGGAGCCGAGACCGTTCATCGCGGCGGCATCCTCACCGCTCAGATGAACGACGAAGTTGCTGGGTGCGATGATGCGGTCACGGCTGACGACAGCCGCCTTGGTGTCGAGTTCGCGGCGCACCGCCGAAGCAATCTCCACCGGCTGGATGCCACTGCGAAAGGTCTTGGCGAAGGCGCTGTTCACAGCGCGCTCAAGACCTTTCTCAAAGCTGTCTAGTAGTCCCACTGGGCTCCCATGGCTGACCGATCGGTAACGCCATCGTAGTCAGATGACCTGAATGCCGCCCGATTCCGGGCCGTACCGGGCAGTTCTTCGATCCGCTCGCCTGCGCACGCCGCTCCCGGGCCGCACGCGGGTTCGGATGGTGTCACAACGCGTGATATCCTCGGGAAGTTGAGTTCTTCGGAGCACGACATGCGCGAGTGGCGGAATAGGTAGACGCGCTGGCTTCAGGTGCCAGTACTCGCAAGGGTGTGGGGGTTCAAGTCCCCCCTCGCGCACAAACAGAAGGCGGTCCCGAGAGGGGTCGCCTTCTCTGCATAGGGGGAGTCGTCGAGGCCCCGCCGCTACGCTGGGCGTCATGTCGAAAGAGGAGTATCTCGCCGCGCTGCGTCCGATTCTCGAGCGCGCGAGCGCGGGAGCATCCGCCCAGCTGCGCAGTCTTCTTGATGCGACCGACTCGGTGGATGTCACGCTGACCATCGGCGTCTTCGTCGGGCAGGACGGTGAAGGGCCGTTCGATGTCTACGCGCAGTTCGAGGGCGCGGATGTCTTCGCGCTCAACCAGCGGTTTCAGAAGGAACGCCACCTGTTCGGGGTGACGTGGACCGAAGAAGGATGGGAGCCGCAGGTTCCCGCGTGTCCACGCGGCTGGAGTCGCGATGAGCTGGAGGACGTCGTGGTCGACGAGGTGGACCGCTGGGTCGGGTCACTGGTGCCGACCGGCCCGGCTCTCGAAGTGCTCGCGTACTACTGACGTTCTGCGGTGACCAGAAGTGTCATAACGCCAAAGAAGGAGCATTTACAAGGACCCTACGCTCCCCTAATGTGAGAGTCGCATGCGCCGGGGATTTGATCGCGAAGCGTGGGTTCCCCAGATCCACGAGTGAGGCTTCCCCAGAGCCGGCGATCTGGCGTAGGCAAATGGGTCCCCTCGAGTGCTCGTCCCCAATGAAACACTCGAGGGGATCATTCTTCTTCGGTGCGATCGACGACGCGATCGTCAAGAGTCCGGACCTGGGCCGCGTGTGCTGTGGGTGCAAGTGTTGTCGGTGCTCGAGACGTCCAACGTTGCCGATTCCCCAAGATCAGCGATGCTCTCCAGTTTTCACGCGGTCCAGGTGAGCGACGATCTCGATTGCGACCCCATTCGCGATCGGGAACTTCGCGTTTTTGTCCTCCCCCGAGATCATTGTGCCACCAAAGTTCAGATTTGTCCCCCAAATGGGGGACAAAAATCTCAGAAGCACGATAGGGTGGAGTCTGACGCACCCTCCGGTCGTCTTCGGCCCTCACTGCTCCCCCCGCGGTGAGGGCCACATTTTTTGCCCGGTATCGCACGCGCGTAGCACCCAAAACGGGTCTTCATGCAACATTTGGGTTACCTTCTGGTCTCAAATCTTGCGCCAACTTGCACTTGCTCTACTAGCGTGGGCTTCGTCGGTGCATCCTGCGTCGGCTTCGCCCCATCAGCAGAACGGCAGTAAATGAGCACCCAGGGCACAGTTAAGTGGTTCAACTCGGAGAAGGGCTTCGGCTTTATCTCCCCCGATGACGGCGGCGCCGATGTGTTCGCGCACTACTCCGCCATCCAGTCAAACGGCTACCGCTCGCTCGACGAGAACCAGCGCGTTGAGTTTGACGTTGCGCAGGGCCCCAAGGGCCTGCAGGCCGAGAACATCCGTCCTATCTAAGTGACGGTCGCGGTTCGCCGCGCAAGTTTTCTCAGGAACTCCCCGGGATGCACAACTACGTGCAACCCGGGGAGTTCTGTGTCTCTGGGTGTTCAGCCGGGCGTCATCTGGACCCGGACATGGAGCGGGCTCGCACGAGGCGTCCGATCTCGGCAGCTGCGGAGCGCACGAGGTCGGCGTACTCGACCTGCGTCTCGGACGGGACGCGCGAGCTCGGAGCCGAGATGCTGATCGCCGCCACGGGCTGACCCTCATCGCCGATCACGACCGCAGCGATCGCGAACACCTCCTCGCGCCACCGTGACGTCGTCGAGAAGCCCTGTGTGCGCACATCCGCGAGCTCTCGTTCGAGTTCTTCGGCCGTGATGCCCGCGGCAACCAGCTCTGCCGGGTGGTCATTCACGAGCCGGCGCCTCTGATCCGCGGGGAGATGCGCGAGGATCGACTTGCCCGTCGCTGTGCGGAAGATCGACGCTGCGCCCCCGAGCGGTTCCACGTAGCGAACGGGATGTGGGCTCTCGAGCCGTTCCACCAGGATCACGGAGGCGTCGCGCGGGACGGCCAGGTGGATCGTCTCCTGCGTGATCTGGCGCAGGCGTTCCATCTGCTCGAGCGCCAGGGTGCTGACGCTGAACTGCTCGGCGAAGCCCCGTCCGAGCAGTGCGGTGCGCACCGCGACAACCCACAGCGGACGTGACGGATCCTGTTTCGTGATCCACCGTCCCTCGGCCAGCGTGTCGATCGCTCTCTGCACGGAGCTTTTCGGCTCGCCCAGATGTCGGGCGATCTCGCTCACCCCCACGGGTTGCAGGTCGGCGATGCTCTCGAGAACTTCCAGCGCGCGGTCAACGCTTCGCATTGACGTACCCCCTTTGGTCGGCTATACATGTCTCGCCACACGGGTCACCGTTCCGCCACACGGAACATTCTCGATGAAACAACCTAGTCGAGATCTTGCCACGACTGAACGAAGGAGTTTGGTATGAAGTCATCAACTCGCCTCACGCGCGCGGCTCTGGCTGCGGGCGTGATCGCCGCCAGCGCCGCTTTGGTACTGAGCGGATGCAGCGCCCCGGCGCCCGCCGAGGCAGGATCGAATGCAGAGGGCGACGCCGTCACCGGCGGGATCCTCCGCGTCGCGGGTGGCTCCGACATCGGCGGTTTCGACCCGATCGTCACGCGGTCGACGGGAATCTTCGCGCACCGCGCGCTGACCCGACAGCTCTACATCCTGCCCACCGATGACGACAAGACCGTGGCGCAGACCCCGATGGCCGACCTGGCCACCGACGCACCCGAGATCAGTGCGGACGGGACCGAGTATCGGATCGTGCTGCGCGACGGCGCACAGTGGGACACCGAGCCGGCGCGCGCCATCACCGCCGAGGACGCCGCTCGAGGGTTCAAGCGTCTGTGCAACCCGGTGCGTCCAGGCGGCTCGCTCGACAACTACATCGGCGTGATCAAGGGGATGACCGAGTACTGCGAGGCCTTCGCGAATGTGGCCCCCGAGGTCGGTGCCATCCAGGAGTTCGTCGAGAGCACGGACATCGAGGGCATCGTCGCCGACGGCCAGGAGCTGACGATCACGCTGGAGCACCCCTCCAACGACTTCTCCTATGTTCTGACTCAGCTTGCAGTCGCACCGGTGCCGGAGGAGATCCTCGGTTATCTGCCGGACTCCCCAGAGCTGCGCGAGAACTACATTGCCTCGGGCCCGTACCGCATCGCGGCATACGTGCCCGACCAGAAGCTCACGCTGGAGCGGAACCCTGCATGGACGATCGAGAGTGACCCTTATCGCAAGGCTTACATCGACGGCATCGAGATCGCGATGAACAACACCGACCCGGGTCGAGTGCAGCGCCTCATCGAGACGGGCGAGGCGGACTCGTACTTCGACCAGTCCGTGCCGACGGCGGACCTGCAGCGACTGATGGCCACCAAGGACCCGCAGCTGGTCCAGTTTGAGGACGGGGCGGTCAATCCGTACATCCTGCTCAATCTGCAGTCGCCGAACAATGGCGGGGCACTGGCAGACCTCAAGGTGCGTCAGGCGATCAACTATGCGGTGAACAAGATCGCCGTCGCGCAGGTCGGCGGTGGCCCCGACGTCAAGCAGCCGCACCATCAGCTGCTGAGCGCGGCGGTCGACGGCTATGAACCGTTCAACCTCTACAAGACGCCCGGTGACGAGGGGGATGCGGAGAAGGCGAAGAAGCTCCTCGCCGAGGCCGGCTACCCCGACGGAATCGACCTCAACTTCGTCTACGCTTCCGGATCGCGCTACGACTCCTACGCCCAGGCACTGGAACCCGACCTGCGCGCAGCCGGCATCCGGCTCAACCTCATGCCCACACCCGGGGCCAACGTCGACGGACAGTACGTGCTCAACCGCGATGCGACGGCGGCGGGCAGCTGGGACATCACGCTCAAGGCGCTCTCGCCGAAGTGGATCGGCAACGGTGCACGCACGATGATCATGCCTGGCTTCTACGGCGTCGACTGCGAAGCGAGCACGACGAACCCGACGTGCTACGACAACGACGAGGTCAACGCCCTCATGGAGAAGGCGCGAGGCGAGCAGGATGCTGCCGCTGCCGCCAAGATCTGGGCGCAGGTTGACCGCAAGATCATGGAGGACGCGGCGATCGTGCCTCTCATCTCGGGGAAGATCAGCCTCTACCACAGCAAGCGGCTGCACGGCGGTGCGATCAACCTCGGCTTCAACAACATCGAACCGGGCCTCGTCTGGCTCGAAGACTGATCGCACAAGAACAGCTGGAAGGAAAGCTATGAAGTACTCCGTGCTGCCCAATTCGGGCATGGAAGTCTCGGCGCTGTCGCTCGGATCATATGAGACGTATTCGCGACTGGAGTATCGCCAGATCGTCGACATCGTCTCGCGGGCCCTCGAAGCAGGGATCACCCTCTTCGACGTGGCTCACTACACGCGGGCGCCGCACACCGAGGTGATCCTCTCGCGAGCACTTGAAGACGCTGGCGCCCCCGACACGACCCGCATCATGACGAAGGTGTGGAAGGGGAGCGACCCCGACGCAGATGTCGTCTCTGAACTCAAGGAGACCCTGTTCCGCCTCAAGCGCGACGTGGTCGACATCGTCCTCCTGTACGGTCCGCGCTGGGGAGTCGACGATCCGGTGCAGCACGCCAACGATGCGCGAAAGCTCGTAGACGCCGGCCTCTCTCGCAGTTGGGGCGGAATCAACTGGAGTCCCGAGCACTTCACCACCGTGCTCGACGCCTTCGAAGCGGACTCCGCGCCGCTTCCGGTGCTGATGCAGCTCAAGTACAACGTCGCCCGACGATCGGTCGGTGAGAGCGACGGCTACCGTCGGATCTTCGCTGAGCGCGGCGTGCGGATGCAGGCCTCCGACTCGCTCGAGGGCGGCGTGCTGGCGGGCAAGAGCACCGAGGGCGCAGGCACGACCGCGCGTGTGCTGGGACGCGACCCCGGCCGCATCCGAGAGGACATCGTGGCCGCCATGCCCGAGATCACCCGCATCGCGGACGGCTTCGGCGTCACCACGGCCGAACTCGCGCTGGCGTACGCGCTGGCGTTCGAAGGCACGGGAACCGTGCTGTTCGGGGCGTCCTCCGTGGCGCAACTCGACACGAACCTCAAGTCGGTCGCGCTCGCGGACGCGCACGGCGCGGAGATCCGCGGGCTTCTCGACGAGGCTGTCCAGATCGACGGTCACCGTCTGGATGTTCCTCCGGGGTCGATCGTTCAGCCCGACGAAGATCCCTACCGCGAGCGATGACGCACGTCGACGAGAACCGGCGCGGCGGCGCAGTTCGACCGCCACGGACTGAGGTGATCAGGCGTCCGGTCGAACGCACATCGTGGGCGGTGCTGCGCCGTCTGCTCCGCGATCGCACGAGTGTCATCGCGCTCAGCGTGATCACTCTGCTCGCCCTGGTGGCGCTCTTCGCGCCGGTGATCGTCGCAGCGCTCGGGCAGGATGCGATCACTCCCGATCGCCAGAACGGACTGAGCCCGGCGGGAATCCCCGTCGGGCCTGGCCCGGAGTTCTGGCTGGGAACCGACTTCGTTGGACGCGACGTCCTCTCACGCATCCTGCTGGGAACGACGAACACGTTCGCCATCGCGATCGTGAGCGCGCTCGCAGCCATCGTGATCGGGACGATCATCGGGACGATCGCCGGTCTCTATGGCGGCTTCGTCGACATCGTGCTCTCCGCGATCATCGACTTCGTGGTGGCGCTGCCGTTCCTCGTCATCGCGATGGCCGTGGTCGTGATCCACGGTGCGAGCGTGGGCATCCTCATGCTGACGATCGCGTTCTTCAGCTGGAGCACCGTGGCGCGCATGGTTCGCTCCCTGGTTCTCACGATTCGCGAGCTCGACTACATCAAGGCGGCGACGACACTCGGGGCCAGCGACTTCCGACTGGTGACCCGCCATATTCTGCCCAACATCGCCGGCCCCGTGCTGACCTACGGCAGCCTGCTGATTCCGCAGATCATCGTGATGGAGGCATCGCTCTCCTTCCTCGGGCTCGGCGTTCCGCCCCCGGCGCCGACTTGGGGCGGCATGATCGCCGAGAACCAGGGGAACTACGCCATCGCGTGGTGGTCGATCCTGTTCCCCGCGGTGGCCCTTCTCCTGTCCACGCTCTCATTCAACCTCCTGGGTGACGGGCTGCGAGATGCCCTGGAACCGAACTCGGCCTCGCAACTGCGCCGCGCCAGGCCCCGACGAGAGAGGAAGGTGCGCTCATGACCGGCTACGTGCTGAAGCGATTCTGTGCGTCACTCGCCGTCCTGCTCCTTGTGAGCATCGCGGTCTTCACGCTCTTCTTCGTCGGCACGCCCGGCAGCATCGCGCAGCGGTTCGCCGGTGAAGGCGCGAATCAGACCACGATCGCGCTGGTGGAGAAGACACTCGGGCTTGACCGTCCACTGCCTGTGCAGTACTTCGACTGGCTCGGCAGCATCCTCACGCTCGACTTCGGAATCTCGTTCCGCACCCAGGAGCCCGTGCTGGAGGCGATCCTGTCGCGACTGCCCGCGACCGCATCGCTGGCGCTCGGCGCCGTCGCGCTCGCCGTGCTGATCGCGATCCCGCTGGGAACGCTCGCCGCGACCCGACCCGGAAGCTGGATGGATCGCACGGTCTCGGTGCTGGCGCTCAGCGGATTGTCGGCGCCGACCTTCCTGATCGGCCTCGCACTGTTCTACTTCCTCTTCTTCCAGCTGAGCCAGGTCGGGATCACCATCTTCCCCTCCGGCGGATACGTGCCCTTCACGGAGGACCCGGCCGGGTGGTTCCGGCATCTCATCCTTCCCTGGATGACCATCGCGCTCGTGAACATCGGCGTCTATGCGCGGTTCGTGAGATCCACGATGATCGATGCGCTGCGCACCGATTATGTCTGGTTCGCGCGGGCCAAGGGGATGGGGGAGGCGCGGATCCTCGGACGCCTTGCGCTCAAGCCGTCGCTGGCGCCGCTGATCACGCTGGTCGGTCTTGATCTGGGTGGTCTCCTCGGCGGCACCATCATCACGGAGCGGGTCTGGGGCATCTCAGGCGTCGGATCCTTCGCCGTGAACGGCGTGATGAGTGGCGATCTTCCCGTGGTCATGGGCACCGTGATCTTCGCGGCCCTCTTCATCGTCATCATGAATCTGCTCGTGGACATCGTCTACGCGCTCATCGACCCTCGAGTGCGGCTGCGATGAGCGCTGCACAGAAAGGAGACGGGATGTCATCGCCGACAGTCGGTCTCATCGTTCCCCCGCGCGCCGGAGAGGTGCCGCAGGACGCCCCAGACGTGTACCCGCAGGTTGAGTTCGTGGCCGAGGGACTGGGCCTCCAGGAGATGTCGGTCGCCGGATACGACTCGGTCATCGACGCCGTTCGCGGTGCCGCAGAGCGACTGAGCGCGCAGGGATCGCGCGCGGTGGTGCTGATGGGCACATCGCTGAGCTTCTACCGAGGCAAGGAGTTCAACGACGAGATCGTGCAGACCATGCGTGATGCCACGGGCCTTCCGGTGACGACGATGAGCGCGGCGATCGTCGAGGCTCTGCGTGCTGTGGGTGTGGCCCGTCCAGCTGTCGCATCCGCCTACACCGCGGAGGTGCATGGCAAGCTCCTCGCATTCCTGCGCGAAGAGGGATTTCAGCCCGCGGGAGGCGCGCATCTCTCGATCAGCTCGATCGATGAGGTGCACGCCGTCGAGGGTGAGCGCGTCCATGCACTCGGCATCGAGGCCGTGCAGTCGAGTCAGGATTTCGACGGCATCCTCATCTCCTGCGGTGGCCTGCGCACCGCCGCCGCAGTGACCGCGCTGGAGCTCGCCTACGGGGTGCCCGTCATCTCGTCGCCGCTGGCCGGACTGTGGTCTGCCGTCAGCCTCGTCGCACCGGAGGAGCAGGGCGCGCACGATTCGCAGCTCTTCCGCCTGGTGCGCACATGACCGAGCGGAGCGGGCGCGCCGCGCTCACGGTGACGAACCTCTCGGTGGAGTTCCGCACTGCTGACGGGGTCGCGAATGCCGTCGATGATGTGTCCTTCGGTGTGGACCGCGGCGAGACGCTGGCGATCGTCGGAGAGTCCGGAAGCGGAAAGAGCGTGACCGCGCGAGCGCTGATGGGACTCGTGGGATCGCCGGGGCGGATCAGCGGCGGTTCGATCCGCCTGGGTGAGCAGGAGCTGGTGGGGCTCTCGCCTCGCGCACTGCGTCCGATTCGCGGATCGCGCATCGCGATGGTCTTCCAGGACTCGCTCTCCGCGCTGAATCCCGTCTTCACGGTCGGGCAGCAACTGGAGGAGACCTTCCGGGTGCATTGCAGGATGGGCCGCCGAGAGGCGCGGAGAAGATCGATCGAGCTGCTTGATCGGGTGAGGATCCCGGACGCCGCACGGCGTGTGGATCAGTATCCGCACGAGTTCTCCGGGGGGATGAGGCAGCGAGCGATGATCGCGATGAGCATCGCTCTCGAGCCGGAGATCCTGATCGCCGACGAGCCGACGACGGCGCTCGATGTGACGGTCCAGGCGCAGATCATGGCGCTTCTGTCCGAATTGCAGGCGGAGAGCGAGATGGCGCTCATCCTGATCACGCACGATCTGGGCGTGGTCGCCCAGCAGGCCGATCGCGTCGCCGTCATGTACGCGGGTCGGCTCGCTGAGCAGGCTCCGACGGAGGCCCTCTTCCGCCAGGCGGCGCACGGGTACACGCGCGCTCTGTTGGATGCGATCCCGCGCTTCGAGAGCTCGCACGAGCGACTCGTCTCGATACCGGGATCGGCTCCGCAGCTCGGAAATCGCGGCGCGGGATGCGCCTTCGCTCCGCGTTGCGTCTTCGCAACGGAGGCCTGCGTGCAGGAGCAGCCGTCGATGCGCGACATCGATGAGGCGCATCGATCGGCATGTCATGAGTGGAAGCGGGTGATGGTCGCATGACGGGAAACAGGGAAGAGATGGTCCTGAGCGCGGAGGGTCTGGTGAAGCGCTATCGGACGCGCGGCCAGACCCTGACGGCCGTCGACAACATCGACCTCCATCTGAGAAGAGGCGAGACTCTCGGGATCGTCGGGGAGTCCGGCTGCGGCAAGAGCACGCTCGCACGGTTGCTCATGGGCCTGGAGCAGCCGGATGACGGACATGTCGAGATCGCCGGGAGGAAGATGCCGCGCGGTCGACGCCGCTTCCTCGAGTCGAGTCGCCACGTTCAGATGGTGTTCCAGGACCCGTACACCTCGCTGAACCCGCGCATGACGGTCGGCGATATCGTGCGCGAGCCGTTCGAGATCCACGACAAGCGCATGAGCCGGGCTCAGCGAGAGGAGCGTGTGGTCGATCTGTTGGAGCGCGTCGGGCTGAACGCCGACCACCGCAACCGCTATCCCTCGGAGTTCTCCGGTGGGCAGCGGCAACGTGTCGGGATTGCACGTGCGCTTGCGCTGGAACCGAGGGTCCTCATCTGCGACGAGCCCGTGGCGGCGCTCGACGTCTCTGTGCAGGCGCAGGTCATCAATCTGCTCTCGGATCTGTCGCGCGATCTCGGGCTCAGCTATGTCTTCATCGCTCACGACCTGTCGATCATGCGACAGATCTCTGACCGGATCGCCGTCATGTATCTGGGACGCATCGTCGAGTCCGGTCCTGTCGACGAGGTGTTCGACAGGCCAGCGCATCCCTATACGCGTGCGCTGATCGATGCCGTTCCGGTTCCGGATCCGCGGCAGCGTCGGGGCGCCGAGAAGCTGCTGCAAGGGGACGTCCCCTCCCCTCTGAAGCTGCCCAGTGGCTGTGCATTCCGGACGCGCTGCGATCGCGCGCAGGCGGTCTGTGCGTCGGAACGGCCGAACCTCGCATCAACGGGATCGACGAACCACGCGGCCGCCTGCCACTTTCCCGTCGACATCCCGGTGCGCTCGGGGGCGGGTGCCAGCGGCTAGGGAAGCAGCAGCGCGCGCAGGTCCTGCGCGGACTCCGCGACGGCGATCGCCCCCTCGGCCTCGCTCGGCTCGCCGAATCCCCAAGCCGAGAAGATGACCGGGATTCCGAAGGGCTTCGCGCCGTCGACATCATGGTGGCGGTCGCCGATCAGGACCGGGCGCGAGATGTCGGTGCCGGCGGCGGCGAGGCGCTCCAAGGCGCGGCCGACCACGATCTCTTTGCCCTCATGGTTGCCGGCGGGGCCGGTCGTGGCTGCCGAGACAGCTGTGAACAGCGGGAGCAGCTCATAGTGCTCGAGGATCGCGATGACCTGATTCTCGGGCTTCGTGCTCGCGGTCGACTGGGGGATGCCTGCCGCCTGCACGGCGCGGAGCACGTCCGGAACGCCGGCATAGATGTGCACGGATGCCGCGTAGCCGTCGCGCGCGGCCAGGGCACGGTAACGACGGACGGCCTCTTCCGCGTTCTCCTCATCGAGCCCGGCGAACTCGCGGAACGACAGCGCGAGCGGCGGCCCGATCCAGTGGGACAGCTGCGAAGCATCCGGAGCTTCGATCCCGAAGGTCGCGAGCGTCTCGACGAGTCGCGGGAGGATGCCGGGCGACGCGTCGGCGATCGTGCCGTCCACGTCCCAGAGGATGCAGGTGTAGGGAGAGGCAGACATGCCTCCCAGCCTATGGGCGTTCGCGACGGCTCAGAACAGGCGCGGAGCGCCCGATTCGATGCCCTTCATGTCGTCGTAGTCGAGGACGAGGCACCGGATGCCGCGGTCTTCGGCGAGCACACGGGCCTGGGGCTTGATCTCCTGTGCCGCGAAGACGCCCTGCACGGGGGCGAGGTGCGGGTCGCGGCCCATGAGCTCGAGGTAGCGGGTGAGCTGCTCGACGCCGTCGATGTCGCCGCGGCGCTTCACCTCGACGGCGATGGCGGCGCCCGAGGCATCCCGAACCAGAAGATCGACGGGACCGATCGCGGTGGGGTACTCGCGACGAACGAGCGTGGCGCCATCGGAGATCAGATCGACCTGCTCGGCGAGCAGGCGCTGCAGGTCGGCTTCGACGCCGTCCTTCTGCAGCCCGGGGTCGATGCCGAGCTCGTGCGCCGAGTCGTGCAGCACCTCATAGATCTGCACACGCAGCGCATCGCCGGTCTTCTTGTGCGTCACGCGCCACACCTCGACGACACCCGCGGATGCCTCTTCTTCGCCCGGTTCCTCGTTGGCGAGCGAGCAGGGCGGGCTCATCCAGTTGAGGGGCTTGTAGCTGCCACCATCGGAATGCACGAGCAGCGAGCCGTCTCCCTTGTGCACGAGCAGGCGCGTGGCGAGAGGGAGATGAGCGTTGAGGCGGCCGGTGTAATCCACCGAGCAGCGGGCAATGACAAGACGCACCCGACGAGCCTACTTCGTGTGCGCGCGACGCGCGCGCGTGGTCAGGTGATCGAGTCCAGGAAGGACCCCACGCCGTCGAGGAGGCCGAGTTCGGTCGCTGCAGCACGGGCGATGAGGAACCCCAGGATGCCCACGATCCACGCCGTGTTCTCGGCACCGGTGCGCTGCATCCAGGCGGCCAGTCGCTCCAGCGGACCCTGCACGATGCCCGCGGCGACGAGGCGGAGCACCAGCAGGACCAGCGCCGGAACGGTCATCAGCACGCAATAGCCGACGAGGGAGGCCACCCGCATCGGCGTGCTCACGCCCGAATCCGCGAGCATCGTCATCGCCATGATGTACGGCAGCATCGTGGCCACCTCGACGAGGCCGGCCGCCAATGCGACGACCATGACGGCGGAGCCGCGCGTCTGGGGATCGAGCAGCCGCGCACGCCAGCGCGTGACCCTCCCTTCCGGAGCCGTGGGGCCCGCGTCCGGCGACGGGGCGGGAGCGGCCGTCGACGCGCTCAGGCTCGTGCCGGCGACCCAGGAGTCAGAAGCGGTGGCCGAGGAGGCGCTGATCGAGGAGGCCGAGGGCGCGGCCGACACATCCGCTGTCTTCTTTCCGCTGGGGATCAGGAATGACGTGATCAGCAACGCGATTCCGATCACCAGGCGGATGCTGATCCCGACCGGCGACGCGAGGAAGTCGGCGGCCACGTCGACGACATTCACCAGGCCCCAGAGGAAGAGCAGGCCGACGAGGAAGTAGAAAGCCGCGATCGTCGCGAGATACAGCAGGATGCGCCCCACGCGCACCCGCCCCGGGCTCAGCAGCAGGAAGACGGGAATGAGCAGCGTGCCGATGCTCAGACTGTCGACGAGCGCCAGTATCGCCAGCGCGAGGGGTAGAGGCAGTCCTCCGAAGATCTCCATGCCCTCAGCCTCACAATGCGAGCCCGTTTGGAGATCGGGCGAAAGTCCCGACTTCCTGCGCGGCCGCTCATACCTTCGGCGGATGCGACGGGGTGTCCGGCATGGTTGCATGAAGTCATGTCACAGGCGGGATCGTGGATTCGCGAGGCGTATCAGCGGCACCGCCTCGTGCTCGATGCGCTGGGCGTCGTGCTGTTCAGCGTGCTGATCGCCGCGCTCGGGGTCGGCGGAAGCTGGCGTTTCATGCCGCTTGCGATCGAGGGGCTGTCCTCCTGGGCGACGCTTCTCACGGTGCTCCCTGCCGCAGTGTTCATGCTGACCAAGCGCCGTGCGCCGCTGTTCTCTCTGATCGGTGCGACCGTCGTCTTCACGATCGACCTGCTCACCGTCGGCGGCATCGGACCGCTTCTTGTGCTCCTGGACGTGCTCTGGTCCATGGCCTTCCAGGCATCCCCTGCTGTTCGCCGACGCCTGCTGTGGGCCATCGTCATCGCCGTGATCGTCATCTTCGCAGGAGCACTGCTGATGGCGCGGATGCCGTTCCCGGTCGCGCTGCTCACGGCGGCTCAGTTCGGGGCGATCTTCGGCACCGACTACTGGTGGGCGGTCGCGATGGCCCAGGCGAACGAGCTCGCAGAGCTGCACCGCCAGCGCGCGGATGCGGCGGCCGAAGCCGCGGAGCGCGACCGTGAGGAGGCCATCCGTGAGGAACGCGAGACGATGGCGAAGGAACTCCACGATGTCGTCGCCGGGCACGTGCTGGCCATGGCGATCCGCGCCGAGGCGGCGCTGTCGACCGCGCCTGCGCAGGAGCGCGACCGGGCGGCGCTTCGGGCGGTGCGCGACGCCGGGCTCGACGCGCACCGGGCGCTGCGCAGCATGATCACGGTGCTGCGGCACGGCGAGGGCGATCCACTCTCCACGCCCCGGTTGGCAGATCTCGATGCGATCATCGACGACGCGCGCCGATCGGGCCTGCAGGTCACCGCGGCCATCGAGACCGTCACGCCGCTGTCGTCTGCGGCCGAGCAGACGGTGGTTCGGACAATCCGTGAGGCTCTCGTGAACTGTGTTCGGCACGCAAGCGGCGCGGAGGTCGATGTGTTTCTCGCCACCGAGGACGAAACGGTGCGCGTGCGCGTGATCTCGCGCGGGGGCACGTCATTCACGGTTCCCGGCTACAGCGGCAGCGGGTGGGGGCTCAGCATGCTGAAGGAGCGGGTGGGGATGCTGGGCGGCACGCTGCATGCGGGCCCGATCGCCCGCGGATGGTCGGTGGATGCGGTGCTTCCGCGAGAGGTGGCGGCATGAGTGCGCCGACGGTGCTGCTCGCCGACGATCACGGGGCGATCCGAGCCGGCTTGCGGATCATGCTCGAAGCGCACGGAGTCGAGGTTGTCGGCGAGGCCGCGGACGGCGATGTGGCGGTGCGCAATGCGCAGTCGCTTCGCCCGGACGTCGTGCTCATGGATTTGCGGATGCCCGGCCGTGACGGCGTCTCGGCGACGAGAGAGATCGTCGAACGCGGTCTCAGTGACGTCCTCGTGCTGACGAGTTTCGATGAGGACGAGCTGGTCTTCGGCGCATTGCGCGCGGGCGCGGCAGGGTTCCTGCTCAAGACCGTCGATGCCCCGACGCTCGTGCAGGCTGTGCACGCAGTCGCGGCTGGCGACGGGGCGCTGGATCCGAAAGTCACGCGCCGTGCGCTCGCACTGGTCGTGCGGGATGCGCCGGATGCTGCGCCCGATCCTGCAGATCAGCCCGAGCTCACGACGCGGGAACGCGAGGTGCTCGACGGCATCCTGAACGGGTGGTCGAATCGTCAGCTCGCCGATCGACTGGGTATCTCTCTTCCGACCGTGAAGACGCACGTGTCGAACGTGCTCGCCAAGCTCGGCGCGGAGAGCCGCTCGCATGCAGCGGCGCTCGCGCGCAGACCCCGCGCCTAGGTGGTCGGCGTCTTCTCGTCCTCGCGCAGCGGACGGGCGGCGCCCGAGAAGAGACCGGATGCCACGGCCAGCACGACCAGGATGTACAGCGTGTTCAGCAGGCCGATGTGCTCGCTGATGAAGCCGAGCACCGGCGGGCCCCCGAGGAAGGAGATGTAGCCGATCGTGGCGGCAGCGCTCACGCGCGCGGCGGCCTTCGCCGGGTCGTCCGCGGCGGCGGACATCCCCAACGGGAATCCGAGCGACGCACCGATGCCCCAGAGTGCGGCGCCGAGGAAGACCATCGGAATCGACGGCGCGAGGATGAACAGCAGGATGCCCGCGGCCGCCGTCAATGCGAGAACTCGCAGCACGATCACTCTGCCGAGGCGGTCGACGAGGGGGCCGCCGAAGATGCGCACGGTCGTCATCGCGACGGAGAACACGGCGAGTGCCGCCGCGCCCAGAGCAGGCGTGCCGCCCGCGTGCTCCTCGGCCACTCCGAGGGCGAGCCAGTCGTTGGCGCCGCCCTCGGCGAACGACATGCCGAGCATGACCACGCCCAGCGCATAGGTGCGCGGCTCCCGCCAGGCTGAGAGTGCCACGTGCATCCGCTCGCGCCAGTGGACCTTCTCGGTGTCGCCCTCGACGGGGTCGAGCGTCTCGGCCCGGCCCGGGACGTTGGCGACGCTGACAGCGCCGATCACGAAGATCAGGACTCCGACGGTCACGGCGTGCGCGAAGACGGAGATTTGCCACAGGGCGGCGAGGGCGCCGATGCCTGCGCCGATGACGGTGCCGAAGCTGAAGAAGGCGTGGAACAGCGGAAGGATCGTCTTGCCGGAGTGCTGCTCGATCGCGGTGGCCTCGACGTTCATCATGACGTCGACGCACCCATTGCCGAGTCCGAACAGCACGAGCCCCAGCAGCACGACCTGGAAGGAGCCGAAGACGTTCGCTCCGATTCCGATGAGGGCGACGCCGGTCGCGAAGGTCGTGATCGAGAGGATCATCCCGAGCCGGGCGCCGGTGCGCGCCAGCACGGCAGGGCTCGACGAGATGCCGATGATGGAGGCGATGCCTGCGCCGAGCAGGAGCATTCCGACCTGCGCTTTGTCGACCTCGAGGGCGAGGCGGATGTCTGGCACGCGCGATGCCCAGGTGGCGATCGAGAGGCCGCTGGAAAAGAAGATCGCGAAGATCGCGGTACGCCAGCGCACGTAGACCGGGCGGGTGAGGGTGGCATCCATGGAATCCATCGTATCGAAACGATTCGATGCTGCAGAAGGGGCGCGGTATTCTCCTTTCTATGAGCACGACCGAGACGAACCGCACGCCGGCGCCCCGCCGAGCGACGATCGCCGACGTCGCTCGAGCCGCCGGAGTCTCCGGTTCCACCGCCTCGGTGGTCTTCAGCGGCAAGACCAAGGTGTCGGATGCGACCAGGCAGCGCGTGCTGGATGCGGCGGCCGAACTGGGCTACGCCGGGCCCGATCCACGGGCCGCCTCATTGCGCACGGGCCGCAGCGGCATCGTCGCCGTCGTCCTCGAAGAGCACCTGCGCACTGCCTTCCTCGATCCCGTGAAGACCGCCACGATGGACGGCCTCACCGACGCACTCGCGACACTCGGCTCCGGCGTGCTCCTGCTGCGCCATGATCCCGGTGGCGAGAACCCCGTCACCCTCGACACCGCGCCCGTCGACGCGGTCGTGCTCCTGAGTTGCACGCCCCGCACTTATGAGAGCCTCGACGTCATCCGCGCCCGCGGGCTGCCGGTCGTCGTGATCGAAGGCGACGGCGGAGCGGATGCCGCGCACGTCGAACTCGACAGCGACGAAGCATCCGCGCAGCTCAACACGCATCTCCGCGACCTCGGCCATGAAGACGTCGCGATCGTCACTCTTCCGTTCGGGCTGGACCTCGAACGCGGTTTCGTCACCGAGGGCCAGATCGCGCGCATCCGCGTCGAGATCACCGCGCGCCGCCTGCGCGATGTGCGGCAGGCCTTCCCGGAGGCGCAGGTCGTCCACAGTGAGGGCAGCTTCATCGACGAGGGAGTGCTCGCCGGGCGTCTGCTGCTCGACGTGCCCGAAGACGGATCGCGTCTGCGGCCGACGGCGATCATCGCACAGAGTGACCTGCTCGCTGCGGGGGTCGTGCGCGCAGCGGAAGAACTCGGTCTGCGTGTGCCCGAAGATGTGAGCGTGACCGGCTTCGACGGTGTGGAAGTGGACGGCCTCGGTGGCCACGTGCTCACCACGGTCGTGCAGCCATCGGCAGAGAAGGGTCGCGCGGCCGGTGCTGCGGTGGCGCGGATGCTACGCGGTGAGCCGCCAAGCTCGCAGCTGCTGAACTGCACGTTCCGCATCGGCACCACCACGGGCCCAGCGCCGCGGGGCTAGGACCTCTGCGGGCCGAGGGGCGCGGGTTCGGGAAGCTGCGCGATCGTGTAGCGACCGCAGGAGACCTCGGTGGCTGTGGCTCGTCCCGGTACGTTCCAGGCCACAGTCTGCGCATCCTCGATCAGGAACGTGACGGCGTCGACCGAGAAGTCGCCCCGATCGACGAGCCAGGCGTAGGCGTTGAGCTCGTGGTCGACTTGCACGAGCTGGGATGGATCGGCGAGGAATGCTTTCGGCAGTCGGACCGTCCAGAACTGCCCTGCACCGCTCTGCTTGGGGTGTGCGGTGATCCAGTCGGTCACGCAGGCGAGGTCGGGATCCGGATGCTGCACCGCGGTGCGGATGCGCTGCGTGCTGAGGACCGCGGTGAGAAGCAGCACGATCGAGAGGGTCACCCCAAGGACCATGTGCAGTCGGCGAGGTAGTGGCGCGCGAGGCAGACACAGCACGGCGAGGAGAGGCGCCCACACGACAGGCTGCAGGTAACGCGCGGAATGCGTTCCCATCGCGATCATCCCGACGATCACCACGGCGGGGATGAGCCAGGACGCCATCGCGACGAGGAGCGTGCCTGAATCGCGGACGTGCAGCGTGCGCTCGATCCCGAGCCCGAGGAGACCGATGACGAGCAGCACGGCCAGGAAGCCCGGGGGAGCGCTCAGCCGCTCGCCGAGCAGGGCAAGGTAGGTGCTCGTCGCGTCGAGCCAGCGCGCGGGCTGGGCGTAGGCCGCGCTCGTGTTCGCGATCCATGCCGAAAGCGGAATGCGACCGAGGTAGCCGAGCGTCGATCCTCCGACAAGCAGAACGAGCTCCCGCCGTGCGAGCACATCGCCGCGGATCATCCGCCAGCCCAGCAGCAATGAGAGCGGCGCTGTCGCCCAAGCGAGGAACAGCGGGTTCGACATCGCGGAGATGAACGCGACCACTGTGAGGGTGATCAGCAGAGCGGTGCCATGACGGGGGTGGTCACGATGGCGACGCAGCGCGCCGACGGTGAACAGCATCGCTGCGACAGTTCCGACGTAGTAGGTGGATGTCAGCGAGAGCGAGGCCAACTCGAGGGAGTCGCGAGACGCAGAGAACTCACTTGCGGAAAGGAGTCCGAACAGGCCGAGCGCAGCGAGGGCCATGACGATCGGTGATCGTCCCTTTCCGCGGGATCCGGCCGCGAAGCGGAGGGCGCCATAGAGCAACGCAACATTGATCACGGCGCTCACCGCAAGCACGCCGAACAGATTCATGCCGAGAAGGGAATGTGCAACGAGCCAGAGCGGAAGGAACACGGCGACCTCGGGGAGGAAGAGCACCGGCGACATGGCCCACTGCGTCGCCGAACCCTCGACGAGGGATCGGGTCACGAGCGCGACGACGAGGGAATCCGCATCGCGGAACAGCACCTCGGATCGCGCCGTGGACGCCACTTGACCGACGATGACCACCGCGATTGCAACAGCCGCCGTCCATCCACTGATCTCCGCCAGAGCCGGTCGCAGGTGAGTCACCGCTCCATTCTGCGGGGCCGCGGCGAGGAATTGTCGAGAAATGTTGAGCGCGCCGTTTCACGTGAAACGCCTGTTGGGCGCTGGTTGCCGACGGGTGATCCGATGTGTCTTTCGCATGTTTCTGTCCCCCAAACGGTCGGGACCGGCCTGGTTTCCCCGTAAAATAGACGAGTACCGCCCGCCTGAGTCGCCCGCCGACCGACGAGCCAGAGGAGTTCGCACATGCTGACCCTCCTCGTCGTGTTCACGCTCTCCGCGCTGCTTCTGCCGCTTCTCGTGAAGTGGATCGGCGCGCGGGCATTCGCAGTGGCGGCTCTTATTCCCGCAGCGGCATTCGTTCATGCAACGCTTCTGATGCCGACCGTCATCGCCGGGGCATCCGATGCGGCACGCATCCCCCAGCAATCGGTCGAGTGGATCCCACAGCTCGGGATAACCCTGTCGTTCCGTATGGACGTTCTCAGCTGGGTGCTGACGCTCATCGTCACGGGTGTCGGTGCCCTTGTGCTTCTGTACTGCCGCTGGTACTTCGATTCCGAGAAGCCCGAGCCAGGCCTCGGTCAGTTCGCCGCGGTGCTTCTCGCTTTCGCCGGGGCGATGTACGGTCTCGTGCTCACCGACGACTTCGTGCTGCTGGTCATGTTCTGGGAGCTCACGAGCATCCTCTCCTACCTCCTGATCGGGTACTACAACCGCCGCGGCGCGAGCCGACGTTCGGCGCTGCAGGCCCTGCTCGTCACAACCCTCGGCGGACTCGTCATGTTCGTCGGTGTGGTGCTCCTCGTGGTGGACACCGGAACGACGAGCATCACGGAGATCCTCGAGCTCGCCCCCACGGGGCCACTCATCGACGCGGCGATTGTCATGATCCTGGTGGGGGCGCTCAGCAAGTCGGCGATCTTCCCCTTCCACTTCTGGTTGCCTGGCGCCATGGCTGCACCGACTCCCGTCAGCGCCTACCTGCATGCCGCCGCCATGGTGAAGGCGGGCATCTACCTGATCGCGCGCCTCGCTCCCGTCTTCGCCCTGTCGGGTCCGTGGCGTCCGGTCGTGATCAGCCTCGGCGTCCTCACGATGCTGATCGGCGGGTATCAGGCATTGCGTGAGACCGACTTGAAGCGCATCCTCGCGTTCGGCACGGTGAGTCAGCTCGGTCTGTTCACGGTCGTGATCGGTTACGGAACTCCGGATGCGGCCCTCGCCGGCCTCGCTCTCGTGATCGGTCACGCGCTCTTCAAGTCGGCGCTCTTCCTCATCGTCGGCGTCATCGACCGTCAGCTTTCCACGCGTGACGTGAACGAACTCTCGGGTGTGGGACGCCAGGCGCCGGTCATGGCGACAGCTGCCTTCATCGCGATCTGCTCGATGGCCGGCGTCGCGCCGACGATCGGCTTCGTCGCGAAGGAGTCCGCGCTCACTGCGCTCCTGCACGATGCACAGCTCGGATCCCCCTGGGGACTCGTGGCCTTCGTGGGAGTCGTTCTCGGCGCAGTGCTGACCGCGGCCTACGGCGCTCGTTTCCTGTGGGGTGCGTTCTGGCGCAAGAAGGATTCCGCGGGCGAATATATTCCCGAAACGGCATGGCCCGATCCGCCGTTCGGATTCCTCGTCGCGCCCGTGATCCTGTCGGGTCTGTCGCTGATCGGTCTCGCGGCTCCGCTCGTCGATCACGCACTGCAGGGCTATGCCCGCACGTCGACGATTCCCGCGTACGACGGCTCTCCGCTCGAACCCGGGCATCTCGCGCTGTGGCACGGCCTGGAACCCGCGCTCTTCATCTCCCTGCTGGCGATCGCGCTCGGTATCGGGCTGTTCGTCCTCACGCTGCGCCTCGGCTGGAGCAGTCGCAACAGGCTGCTCCCGTTCACGGCGATCGACGGCTACTACCTGGTGGTGCGCGGTATCGACCGGCTCTCGGTGCTGACGACCACGTTCACCCAGCGAGGTTCGCTTCCGGTGTACGTCGGCACGATCTTCGTGGTCGTCGTGGCCGCCGAGGCGACGGCGCTGTTCGCGAGCGGTCCGGCTCGCGCAGAGCTGAGCGCTTGGCACACCCCGATCCAGCTGGTGGTCGCGCCGATCATGATCGCCGCAGGAATCATCGCGGTCCGTGCCCAGAAGCGCTACACCGGCGTCGTGCTCGTCTCGGTCACGGGTCTTGGCATGGTCGTGCTGTTCGCGACCAGCGGTGCACCCGACCTCGCGCTCACGCAGATCCTCGTCGAGACCGTCACGCTCGTGACGTTCGCGCTCGTGCTGCGTCGACTGCCCGCGCGCATGGGCGAGCACAACGCGTCCGTCGGACGCATCCCTCGCGCCGTGCTCGGCGCATCCGTCGGCGTCACGATGGCGCTGGTCGCGATCGTCGCGACGAGCGCGCGCATCGCCGAGCCCATCTCCGTCGCCTTCACCGAGCTGGCCTATGAGCTCGGACACGGGAAGAACGTCGTCAACGTCGCACTCGTCGACCTCCGCGGGTGGGACACCATGGGTGAGCTCTCCGTTCTCGTGCTCGCGGCGACAGGTGTCGCATCCCTCGTCTTCGTCACACATCGTGACGATCTGCTCTCCAGCACCAAGAACCTGCCGGACGCCTCGCGGCGCGTCCAGGCGCGCATCCCGCTGGTCGAGACGACTGAGGGTCTGCGCTTCCGCACGGCGGAGAACCGCGACGCCCCGCGCGCCTGGCTCGTGAGCAGTCAGCACGTCGACCCGCAGAATCGCTCGATCCTGCTGGAAGTCATCGTGCGCGTGCTCTTCCACACCATCATCGTGGTGTCGATCTTCCTGCTCTTCGCCGGACACAACCTGCCGGGCGGCGGCTTCGCCGGCGGTCTCGTCGCGGGCATGGCGCTCGTCATGCGCTACGTGGCGGGCGGGCGCTGGGAGCTCGGTGCTGCCGCTCCCACAGACGCCGGACGTCTGCTCGGCGCAGGCCTCATCCTTGCCGTGGGAGCCGCGGTCGTGCCGCTCTTCTTCGGCGAAGCGCCCCTCACGAGCACGTTCTGGGAGGCGACGCTTCCGGTCATCGGGCACGTCGAGTTCGTCACGTCGACGATCTTCGACATCGGTGTCTACCTCGTCGTCATCGGCCTCGTGCTCGACGTGCTGCGCAGCCTCGGCGCTGAGGTCGATCGCCAGGCGCACGCGCAGCGCACGCGAGGGGTGGGTGCCTGATGGATGTCTCGCTCACGCTCATCGTCATCATGGCGGTGCTGTTCGCCTGCGGTGTCTACGCGATGCTCGAACGCAGCCTCACGCGCGTGCTCATCGGCTTCCTGCTGCTGGGCAACGCCACGAATCTGCTTCTGCTGATCGTCATGGGCGTCCCCGGCGTCGCACCGTTCTACGGCGCCGAAGGCACGGTCAGTGATCCGCTGCCTCAGGCGCTCACGCTCACGGCCATCGTCATCACCTTCGCGGTCTCGGCGTTCCTGCTCGCCCTCATCTACCGCTCCTGGCAGCTCGGCCAGGCGGACACGGTCGAGGACGACGCGGACGACCTCGCGCTGCGTGAGCGCACGGACGCCGAAGAAGACCTCATGGATGACGAGATCGACACCGACGACGACGACGCGACCACCGACTTCGTGGGTGTCGACACGGCGCCGATCCGCGTGCTGCACAGTCGGGATCTTCCGTGGATCGTCGACGATGCTCCGGTCGATTCCGCGGATGCGGCGCCCGTCGCGGCCCGCGAGGCGGAACCCTCACCGGCGGACGCATCCGCTCCTGAACCCGCCGAGCCCGAGGCATCCGCCCCTGACACCCCCGAGGAGGACGCGCGATGAGCGCCCTGGTTCCCCTCCTCGTCACGATCCCGCTGCTCGGTGCGGCGGCGACTCTCATCTTCGGCAAGCGACTGCGCCTGCAGGCGACGGTCTCGATCGTCACGCTCGCCGTGGTCTCGGTGATCGCCGCGGTGCTGCTGGTTACGGTCGACGCTCACGGTGCGATCGCCGTCTCCGTCGGCGGGTGGCCTGCCCCGTTCGGCATCGTGCTCTACGTCGACCGACTCGCCGCACTGCTCGTCCTCATCTCGAGCATCGTGCTCCTGGCCGTTCTGCTCTTCTCGATCGGTCAAGGTGCCGCCGACGGCGCCGAAGAGACCCCGATTTCGATCTTCAACCCGTCGTACCTGATCCTCGCAGCGGGAATCTTCAACGCCTTCATCGCGGGTGATCTGTTCAACCTCTATGTCGGCTTCGAGATCCTGCTGGTCGCCTCATACGTGCTGATCACCCTCGGCAGCACCGAGTCGCGCATCCGCACAGGCGCCGTGTACATCGTCGTCTCGCTGGTGTCGTCGATCCTGTTCCTCGCCGCGATCGCCGTGATCTACGGCGCGCTCGGCACGGTGAACATGGCGCAGATCGCACAGCGGATGAGTGAGCTGCCGCAGGAGACGCAGCTTGTGCTGCACCTGCTGCTCGTCGCAGCCTTCGGCATCAAGGCCGCGATCTTCCCGGTGTCGTTCTGGCTGCCGGACTCCTATCCGACGGCGCCCGCGCCCGTCACCGCCGTCTTCGCCGGCTTGCTGACGAAGGTCGGTGTCTACGCGCTGATCCGCACCGAGACGCAGCTGTTCGCCTCCAACAGCATCGACACGCTGCTGCTGATCATCGCCCTGGCGACGATGATCGTCGGGGTGCTCGGCGCGGTCGCGCAAGCCGAGCTCAAGCGGATCCTGTCGTTCACGCTCGTGAGTCACGTCGGGTACATGATCTTCGGTCTCGCGATTGCGACACCTGCCGCGATCGGCGCCACGGTGTACTACATCGTGCACCACATCGTCGTGCAGACGACGCTCTTCCTCGCGGTGGGCCTGGTCGAGCGCAGGGCGGGCAGCACCTCGATCCTGAGGGTCAAGGGGCTCATGCGTGCCGCGCCTCTCATCGCCGTGCTCTACTTCGTGCCGGCGATCAACCTCGGCGGCCTGCCGCCGTTCTCCGGATTCATCGGAAAGTTCGCCCTCTTCGAAGCGGCCGCCTCCGTCGGCACCCCGCTCATGATCGTGCTGATCTTCGGCGGCATTATCACGTCGCTGCTCACGCTCTACGCGCTCATGCGCGCATGGAACCTCGCGTTCTGGCGCGAGGATGACGACACCTCCGACGCGGAAGCCGGGGGCCACACGGCGTTCCTCGGCACGGCCCCGGCCGCCGATGACGAATCTCAGCGCCGCCGCATCCCTGTCATCATGACCGTCGCCACGGGCGGCATGGTCGCGGTGACCCTCGCGCTGACGATCTTCGCCGGGCCGCTCTACGCCCTCTGTGACCGGATCGGCGATGCCCTGCTTCAGCCCGTTCAGCTCGTCTTCGCAGACGAGGAGGTCGGCGAATGAGCCCCGAGATGCGCTCGCCCTTCTGGCGCGACATCTGGCTGCAGGTGCCGTTCCTCCTCTGGCTGGTGCTGCTGTGGATGCTGCTGTGGGGGCAGTTCACGGTGCTGTCGTTCCTGACGGGAATCATCGTCGCACTGTTCGTGACCCGCGTGTTCCGACTGCCGACGATCGAACTGTCCGGGCGCGTCAACCTCTGGTACACGGCACTGTTCATCGTGCAGTTCCTCGCCGCGGTCGTGCGCGGTTCGATCACGGTCGCCGCGCAGGCGCTGAATCTGCGCCGCCACCCGGGCACCGCGATCATCGCGGTGCCGCTGCGGTACGCCGATGACATGATCATGACGCACGTCTCCGTGACGTCGTCACTCATCCCCGGGTCGCTCGTCGTCGAAGCCGATCGCGACCGGCGCATCCTCTATCTGCACATCATCGGCGTGAACTCACGGGCGGACGCCGACCGGCAACGCGACGATGTGCTGCGCTGGGAGCGCCGCATCGTGCGGGCACTGGGCTCCCCTGCGCAGTATCGCGCTCTGCGCGCGGATGAGAGCGCGGCTCGAGCCGCACGAAAGGAGAGCGTCTGACATGAACACCCTCCTGCTCATCATCATGATCGTCTTCGGCATCGCCGCGATCCTCACCGTGGTGCGGATCGTCATCGGTCCGTCGATCCTCGACCGCGCCGTGGCATCCGATGTGCTGCTCACCGAAGTGATCTGCGTGCTCGGAGCCGAGATGGCGATCAACCAGCACATCCGCACGCTTCCGGTGCTGCTGATCGTCGCCGCGGTCGGCGTCTTCGGATCGATCTCCGTCGCACGGTACGTCGCACGAAGGGACAACACGACCTCATGAACGTGTTCGACCTGGTCATCCCTGATCCCGTGATCGATGTCGCGGTGCTTGTGCTCATCCTCGCGGGCGCACTGCTCTGCCTGACGGCCGCGATCGGCCTGCTGCGCTTCTCCGACGTGCCGACGCGACTGCATGCCGCAACGAAGCCTCAGGTGCTCGGGCTGCTGCTGATCTGTCTGGCGATCGCGCTGTCGCAGCGCTCGCTCGTCGGAATCGTCACGGGCATCGCGCTCGTGGTGCCCGTGGTGCTCATGCAGTTCGCGACCGCACCCCTGTCGGCGCACATGGTCGGGCGGCAGGCCTACCGCAACGGCACGATCGACGAGCGCTCGCTCGTGGTCGACGAGCTTGCAGAGTCGCGCGAGACGCCGCCTGCCGCAGGCGGCTGACGCGCCGTCTCGCGGGACGGGTGGGCCCCGGGGGTGGTTGTGTTGAGGCCCGTTGCCCGCGCGGCAAACAACTCCTTCAGTTCTGTCGACGCCGCGCGGGCCACCCGCGGTTTTCCGTCAGCTCACACCTGTGCAGGCCACAAATTGAAGGAGTTGTGTCCGCCTGGGGTGTTCTGCACAACGGTCGTCCTCCCCGCCTCGTCCCCAGTTCGCGGAGTTGGCCACTTCGGCACCCGCCCACCGCACAGAGACTGCGCCTATGCGTCAGTCACACCAACAACACTTCCTCGCCCTGTACCGGCCGATGGTCTACAGTCGAGCCGACCTGAGGGCGCAGGGAATGACCCCGAGGCGCATCGCGAACGCTGTGCGCGCGGGTGCGCTGATCCGGATCCGCCGCGATCGATATGCGTCCGCGGACCTTGACGCGCATGTGCGTGAGGCCGTTCGTATCGGCGGCCGCCTCTCGTGTCTCTCTGTACTGCAGCAGCTCGGCGTTTTCGTGCACCGCTCACGAGGGCTGCACGTGCATATCGTTCGGGGCGGGTCGCGGTTGCGGACTCCGCGGGCACGTTCGACGACTCTGCACTGGCATCCCGCCATTGAACAGGCTGGACTTCTGCATGTGGCGTCGCTCATCGACGTGGTCCGTCACGCCGTGCGCTGTCAGGAGCCGCGTGCGGCGTTGGCGACGTTGGACAGTCTGCTCTTTCTGGGGCTCATGACGCGTGAAGACCTCATCGAGGTCTTCACCACCGTCCCGCGCCGGTTCCGTTCCCTGCTCGCGCTCGCCGACGGGTCGGCGGAGTCCGGTCCGGAGACCTTCGTGCGTCTGATTCTTCGTGCCTTGAGCGTGCCGTTCGAGACGCAGGTAAGGATTCCCGGTGTGGGACGGGTGGACTTCGTGGTTGACGGGTGGTTGATCATCGAGTGCGACAGCCGGGAGTTCCATGCGGGGTGGGAGCAGCAGGTGGCGGATCGTGGGCGTGATCTGGCGGCCGCGCGTCTGGGATACACGACGGTGCGACCGCTTGCTGCGGACATCATGGATCACCCAGATCGACTCCGCCTGGCGCTGATCGACATCCTTGATGCACGTGCCGCTGTCCGGTAACCAACTCCTTCAGTTTCTGCCCCCGGAGTGCCCAACTCGCGAAAAGACGCGACACTGCCGTGGCTGTCACCGCAAATTGAAGGAGTCACACCCGCTCGGCGAACTCCAGGATGAGCCGCGTGGCAGGTTCGGCATCGCTGATCAGCGTTCCGTGCCCGTGATCCGGGATGACCTCGAGCTGCGCTCCGGGGATCGCATCGACGATCTCGCGGCACCAGCTCATCGGGGCGAGCGGGTCACTCTCGCCGCGCAGGACGAGGGTGGGCTGCGTGATCCGCGCGTAGGCGCGCTCGGCTTCGTGCACGATCGTCGCGCGCATCTTGCGGATCAGGTGCGGCCCGCCGCGCAGATACTCGCGTGCGCCGCGCCAGATCACGAGCGGACGCTCGCCCATGAGATCACGGAGCAGGTAGGTCGCCTGTGCGCGGATGCTGCGGGCGGCGGTGTTCACGGTAGGCCCGGCGAGCACGACGCCGGAGACGAGGGCACGATGGCGGCCGGCGAGCTCCGCGGCGATCTGTGCGCCCATCGAGTGGCCGATGACGATGACGTCCTCCGCCTCGGATTCGTCGAGGTAGGCGGCGACGAGGTCGGCGTGGCGTTCCATCGTGAGGGTGCGGATCGGCTCGGGGGCTTCGCCGAACCCGGGGAGGTCGAGGGCGATGACGCGCCCCTCCAACCGCTGCACGAGGTCGAGGTAGACGCTGCGTCCCATGCCGATTCCGTGCAGCAGCACGAACGTGTTGCGACCCGTGCCGAAGTCCTCTGCGATGAGGGTGGCTCCTGCGTGTGCGAACTCGACGATTGAGGCGGGCGCTCCAGCGGGCGCGAGCAGTCGTTCCGGCATGTCTCCACGCTAGTACGGGCGGGTTTGCGAACGCCTGAAGACAGGAATGTGGAAACCACGGATGCGCCGCAGCGGAGCCCGTCTCTAGCGTGGGCCGAACCAGTGTCGACGGTATGGCTCCCCCTGAATGTCGGCGCGGAGAACCAAGGAGACTCCTGTGAGACTGAATTCCCCATCCCGCCGTCGTCGCGGCATCGTCGGCGCTGTTGCCACGGTGGCGACGGCTGCGGCGGTCGCGGCCAGCGCGATCTTCATTTCGGCCCCCGTGGCGGCTGCGGAGCCGGGCGCGCAGCCCGCGCCTGCTGCGGCGACCGCGGGCACGGCGCAGTGGCTCACGGGCTACTGGCACAACTTCGACAACAAGTCCGTGACCATGCGTGTGAGCGAGATTCCCAAGGCGTACAACCTCGTCGCGATCGCCTTCGCCGAGAACCTGGCCGGCACGCCGGGCGGTGTGAAGTTCGATGTCGCGAGCGCCGAACTGGGTGGCTATACGAACGCGCAGTTCAAGGCAGATGTCGCGGCGGTCCGGGCTGAGGGACGCAAGGTCGTGCTCTCGGTCGGCGGCGAGAAGGGCAACGTCATCGTCTCGAACGCGACTGAGGCGAAGAACTTCGCCGACACCGTGTACGCGACGATGCAGGAGTTC
This sequence comes from Microbacterium sp. GW823-FHT02G05, assembly GCF_058797175.1. Lineage (NCBI taxonomy): Bacteria > Bacillati > Actinomycetota > Actinomycetes > Micrococcales > Microbacteriaceae > Microbacterium > Microbacterium sp. GW823-FHT02G05. The sequence continues at coordinate 619,812 of NZ_JBXAJK010000001.1, read as the reverse complement.
GGCTTCGACGGTGTCGACATCGACCTCGAGCACGGCATCAACGCGCAGTACATGACGTCGGCGCTCCGTCAGCTCTCGGCGAAGGTCGGCCCGAGCCTGATCCTCACGATGGCGCCGCAGACGATCGACTATCAGGCGACGTCGATGGGCTACTACCAGCTCACCCTCAACATCAAAGACATCCTGACCGTCACGAACACCCAGTACTACAACTCGGGCGCGATGCTCGGTGCAGACGGCAAGGTGTACTCGCAGGGTTCGGTCGACTTCCTGACCGCGCTCAGCGTGATCAAGCTCGAGATGGGCCTGCGCCCCGACCAGGTTGGCATCGGTGTGCCGGCGGTGCCGAAGGCCGCCGGTGGTGGCTACCAGCCGATTGCGAACGTCGTGAAGGCCGTCGACTGCCTGGAGACCGGCACGAACTGCGGCAGCTTCAAGCCGGCCAAGCAGTACGGCAAGATCGGCGGCGTCATGACGTGGTCGGTCAACTGGGACAAGACCAACAACTACGAGCTGGCGAACGTCATCGGGCAGCGTCTGGGCAGTGGCTCCGGCACCCCCGGTCCGACCGAGCCGACGGATGGCACGACCGACGGCACCACCGACGGCACCACCACCGACCCGGGAACGACGGACCCGGGAACGACCGACCCGACGGACGGCACGACCGATGGCACGACGGACGGCACGACGGACGGCACGACCGATCCCGGCAGCGTGAACTGCGTCTCGCCCGCCTGGTCGTCGTCGAAGGTCTACACGGGTGGCAACAAGGTCAGCCACAACGGTTCCGAGTACACGGCCAAGTGGTGGACGCAGGGTGACACCCCCGGCACCAACGCCGTGTGGAACCTCGTGGGTGCGTGTGACCCCGGCACAGGCCCGACGGATCCTGGCACCACGGATCCGGGCACGACCGAGCCGACGGGCACCACGTGCGCGCCCGCATGGGTCGCCGGCAGCGCCTACGTCGGCGGCGCGACGGTCAGCTACCAGGGCTCCGACTACAAGGCTCGCTGGTGGACGCAGGGTGAGACTCCGGGCTCCGCCACCTGGGGTGCATGGCAGCTGGTTGCCGCCTGCAGCTGATCGGTCGATAGAAGTCAGCGCCTCGCGCGGTCTGACAGCGGATGCCCCGGAGTCGCCTCTCCGGGGCATCCGGACGTTAAGGGCGGATGCCGCGCACGAACTCTCCGCCGTCATCTATGGGGCCGGTGTCAGTTTCAACGTGTCGACGGTCGCCTTCGTCACCGCCTCAGGGCTGAACGGCCAGGGCGACTGCTCCCCCTTCATCCAGGCCTCGGTCTGGTCTGTGTAGTGCGGGTGGAAGGCATGCCCGCTCGCGCCGGTCAGGTGATTCCAGGTGGACGCGTCGAAGTCGGACAGGTCGATGACCATCCGCATGGACGGGACGGTCGTCGTGGCGTACGACTCCCCGAGGCTCCAGCCTGTCGCGTTCACGACCGATGACCCGCCGCTCACCGGATATGGCCCGCGGTTGAAGAGCATCTCGATCGGAGCGATGCCGGACGTGCCCAACGTCTGATGCGTCAGCGTGATCGCGTGCAGCGAACCCCAGTTCCACAGCGCGGGTGCATCGCCCTGCAGACTCACCAGTTCGTCGTAGGCCTGTTCTGCCGAGAGCGCGAGCATCGCGTTGCGCCCGTCCACACCGATGGACTCGTTGGTCCACAGCGCCGCGGTCGGCTCATCCAGCAGTGCCGACACGACGGTGAACATGCGCGCCTGGCCGGTGGTCGGCAGCGGGTTCTCCCGCTCGGAGAACAGGTTCTGCGCCAGGCGCGACCACAGGACGTTCGCGTAGGCGGCCGCCGGAGATGATGCGTCGTTCTGGGCGTCCCACGCGCGCAGGAGCTCGATCGCCTGCTCCACTTCGGGGCGGTCGATCGGGACTCCGTCCAGCGCATCTACGAAGCGCGTGCCGATCCACATCTCACTGTCCATCTGGATCCGTCGCATGTCGTCCGCCGTCACCGGACCCTCCGCGATCGCCTGTTCCAGGAGGTCCACGATGCGCCCCGCGCGGTAGCCCGCATCCCAATCGCGTGAAAGGAAGTAGGCGTAGTCGTCCGTCACGATCGCGTTGTTGGCGGTGACGATGTACCCCTCGCTCGGGTTGTACGAGGCGGGCAGTTCCTCAAACGGAATGTATCCCGTCCAGTCGAAGGCGCTGAACCACCCGGGTTGCGGCACCCAGCCGTCACCCGCTCCTCGAACCGGGAGCCTCCCGGGTGCCTGGTAGCCGATGTTGCCGGCCGTGTCGGCGTAGATGAGGTTCTGTGCGGGAACGTCGAAGCCGGATGCTGCTGCGCGGAACTCGTCGAAGGTCGTGGCGGTGCCCAGCGCGAAGAGGGCGACGGCGGTGGTGCCCGGATCGAGAGCGGTCCAGCGCAGGCTCACCGCGTACTCGCCCGAGAGAGCGTCGGCGGATGCGTCGGGCGGGCCTACGACGGGAGGTGCGGACCCCGCCGCATCCGGTGCGGAGGGCTGCGTCGGAACCAGCTGCGGATCCTCCGCGATCGCCGTGAAGTCATCCGTGAGTCCGGAGATGATCGGGCCGTGCACGGTGCTGCGAATCGTGAGTGGAATGTCGTCTCCGCCTGCAACGGAGATTGTCTCCTCGCGAACCTCCAGCGGGGTCAGCGCACCGTCGCGCCAGTAGCTGTCGCCATCGACCTTCTCTATGTAGAGGTCGGTGACATCGGTCGTGAGGTTCGTGAAACCCCATGCCACCGTGCCGTTGTGGCCGATCACGATGCTCGGAAGCCCGGCGAAGGAGAACCCGGCCAGGTCGAACGGACAGTCGGTCGTCGCTGTCTCGCAGCGCAGCTGGATCTGGTACCAGACGGACGGCAGCGAGGCGCCCAGGTGCGGATCGTTCGCCAGCAGAGGCATCCCGGTGTCTGTCAGCTCGCCCGAGACCGCCCAGGAGTTCGACCCGATCCCCTCGCCCGTGTCGCCGACGAGCAGACTCACCGCTTCGATGACGTCGGTCGCTTCCGTCCAGGTCACCGCCCCGACCGCCGAGCCCCCTCCGCCGGCAGCGCTCTCTCCGGATGCGGAGAGTGGCAACACCGACAGCGTCGGCACGATCACCGGGTTGCGGTCAAACGGATACTCCGGATAGATCTGTCTGATCGTGTCGGAATCGACGGTCGCGGCGAGCAGCGCTCGCTCCGTCTCGCTTTCGACGTTGCCACGCAGATCCCAGGCCATCGCCTTCAGCCAGGCCACCGAGTCCGCAGGAACCCAGGGCTCCGGAGCATAGTCTGGATTCTGCATTCCGATCACGGCATATTCGAGGGAGAGCTCCGCGCCGGAGTGATCCGCCAGGTAGGCGTTCACGCCGTCCGCATACGCCTGGTAGTAGCCGAGGGTCGTCTCGTCCATCGCGGCGACCTCCTGCTCGGCCACGACCCGCCAGCCCAGGGTGCGCAGGAAGGCATCCGTGGCCACCTGCGATTCGCCGAACATCTCCGCGACCCGACCGCTCGTGACATGGCGCCGGAAGTCCATCTCGAAGAAGCGGTCCTGCGCGTGCACGAAGCCCTGTGCGTAGAAGAGGTCGTAGGAATTCTGGGCGGTGATCGTCGGCACCCCGCGCGCATCGCGCTGCACCATGACCTCGGAAGTGAGGCCCGTGAGCGGGATCTCGCCCGTCGTCTGCGGGAAGGAGCGCTGGATCGTCCACACCACGAAGAATGCCGCGCCGGTGGCGACGACGAGGAGCCCCGCGATGACGAGGAACGCAATCCGGCCGATGCGCGCGGCGATGCTCCGGGACGGTGCTGCGATGGGGATATCAGTCGACATCGGCGGAAAGTCCTCAAGTCTCGGTGGGACCGGGTATCGCGGAGTCCGGGTGCGCGTCTCGGGACAGCGCGCGCCCTGGCATCATATCCGCCACCGTCGCTGATTACATGAGCTTTGTCGACCGCAGTGCCGCGAGCATCTTCTGGTTGCTGCGGATGAACGGGCGTCGCAGCACCAGTCCCAGCAGCAGCGCCGGCACCGCGAACGATGCCAGCCATCCCAGCGACACCCAGTAGTCGTTCTCGTACACCCCGGCGATCGCCGAGCGCATCGCGTTGACGGCGTGCGTCGCCGGCAGGAACGGACTGATGCTCTGGAACCACTGCGGCAGCACCTGCAGCGGGTAGGCCCCGCCCGATCCCGATATCTGGATCACCAGCATGAGCACCGCGAGCGCTTTGCCGGCGTTGCCGAAGGTGACGACGAACGTGTAGATGATCAGCGTGAAGACCAGCGAGGTCACCCATCCGGCGAGGATCAGCAGGAAGGGATGCTGCGGCTGCACCTGCGTGAAGAACACGCTGCCGAGATTGACGAGCGAGCTCTGCAGGAAGCCGATGAGTGCGAAGATGCCGAAGCGTCCGAGGTAGGTCTCGGTCGGAGACAGATCGGGGAGCCCGGTCGAGCCGTCGCGCGGCGGATCGACTCGGATCGCCACCGAGGTGAGCAGCGCTCCCACCCACAGCGCGAGCACCGTGTACAGCGGCGTCATCGCGGCGCCGAAGCTTGTGACCGAGTACACCGGAACCCTAGTGAGCTCGACGGGCTCGGCGAGTTGCGTCGCGAGGGCCCTCGGGTCGGCGCCGATCAGCGCGGTGAGGTCGCTGAGATCACCGGTGTCGATCGCAGTCGTGAGGGCGGCGGCGAGTTCGTCGAAGCGGGCGGCCGTTGCGGTGAGCGAATCCGAGATGCCGGATGTCAGGGACTCTGCACGCGCCAGCGCCGATTCCGTCGACGAGGATCCGCGCAGAGCTCCCGCGGCGGACGACAGTTCGTCGCCGATGGAGTCCACCCCGCCGCTGATGCTCGCGAGGGTCGAGGCGAGCGCGTCGAGCTGGGGACGCAGGCTGTCGGTGTACGACCGGCGAGCGGCGTCGACGGCGGCCTTGGCCTCGGAGGTCAACGCCGTGATCTCGTCGCGGGTCGCCTGGCTGGTGGCATTCGCGTCCGTGATGCGCGTTGCCGCCTCGTCGAGGCGATCCTGCAGCGCCTGCTGCCTGGCGATCGCGGCGTCGATCCGCGACACGGATGCGTCGAAGGCGGCGAGGGCGCTGTCGGGAAGAAGTGGGCGCACGTCGTTCACGAGTCCGTCGCGCAGCGTCTGCTGCTGATCGACCTGCACCTGCACGCGGTCGGCGAGGGCCTGGATGCTGCTTGCCGCGCTGCTCGACTGCGAGTCCATCGCGGCGAACACGCCGTCGATGCTGTCGGACAGCGACTGGTAGCTGTCCGAGGTGCCCTTGAGCGCCTCGTCGATGGATGCGGTGGTCGAGGACAGCACGGCCTTCAGTGATGCGGCGGCATCCTTTCCGCCGATGAGCGCGCCGCTCGCGTCGCGCAGGGCGTCACCGGATGCCGTGACAAGACCGGACGCACTGTCGACCAGCGGCGTGCTGGAGGCGATCAGCGACGTGAACATGTCCGCCGTCGCAGCACCGGCGCGCAGCTGCGCCCCGACGGACTCGACGCGCGCGTGCAGCTTCGACAGTGCCGCCTGCGTGTCGGCGTCGTCCAGGTACGACGACAGCGAGCTGATGATGTTCATCCCCGCTTCGCCGAGGGTCTCGGTGAAGACCTCGTTGATGCTCGCCGACACCTCGCTTGCGCCCTGACCGGTGATCTTGGGAGCGAGCGCGTTCTTCTTCTCGTTGAGGTAGTAGTCGATGCGCGTGCGGTCGGCACCGCTCGTGTAGAAGGTCATCATGTCGGCGCTGAACGTCGGCGGCAGCACGATCGCGGCGTAGTACTCGCCGGAGCGGGTGCCGTCGATCGCGGCTTCCTCCGAGGTGATGACCCAGTTGAGATCGTCGTTGGCGCGCAGCGCCGACACGACCTGCTCGCCGACGTTGAGGCGAATCGGCACCAGATCGCTCTGGTAGCCGTCGTCGGTGTTCGCGACCGCGACGGTGAGGTTGCGGGTGTTGTCGAAGGGATTCCAGCTCGCGATCACGTTGAACCAGGTGAACAGCGACGGGATGACGACGAGTCCGAACAGCACGATGAGGGCCATGACGCTGCTCATCGCGCGCCGGATGTCGTGTCGGATGACGGCAAGGACGTTGTTCACTTCTCGTCCTCCTTCTCGTCCGGAAGTGCGGGGCTGTCTGCGTCGAGGTCGGCGCCCTCGTCCACATCCGGCACCTCAGGGAACAGCTCATCCAAGACGACGGTGTCATCGTCGGGCTCGGGCTCGGGCTCGGGCTCTGGCTCGGGCTCGGGCTCTGGCCCTGGATCGGGCTCCGGTGCGGGAACGTCAACACGATCGGGATGCGCGTCGACGGGTGCGGTGAGCAGCTCGCGCTCCCCGGAGCTCTCGACGGCGAGAGCGCGGCGCAGGTCAGCATCCGGCATCTCCGCAACCTCGGCCGCCCGCTCGATGCTCTGTCTCAGGTACTCGAGCGTGACGAGGAAGGCGATGAGCAGCAGGCACCAGAGCGCGCCGAGACCGAGCACGACGGCCTTCGCGCCAGGGATCAGCCACCCGCAGAGCGCGAGCACGACCAGCACACCGGCGCCGACGAGCAGCGTCAGGCGCAGCCGGGTCGCATACCGTTCGTCGAAGCGCCGCGTGCGACGCGCAACGTCGGCGCGGAACCCGTCTCCGTCCGTCAGTGCGCGGATGATCTCGGGGATGCGTCGCCGGCCGGTGATCTGCACGTCTTCGCTGACCATCAGCTCCGTCTCGGCGAGGCGCCGGTTGAAGAGCAGGGCGAAGCCGCCCAGGCGCCCCCGCAGGAAGAGTCCCAGGATCCAGGCCAGCCCGGTGAAGATCGCCAGCACTCCCATGAACCGCCACCAGTGGTCGCCGTAGAACCCGCTGATGGTCTCGCGCATCGCATCGATGCCATAGGTGAAGGGAAGGAACGGATACAGCCCGCGGAAGAAGTCGGGCATCATCTCGATCGGGTACAGGCCCGAGGCCCCGGGGATCTGGAGGATTACCAGCACGATGCACAGACCCTTGCCGACGATGCCGAAGCACACCGACAGGGCGTAGATGATGCTGAGGTACGCGAGACCGATGAGTATGCCTGTGCCGACATACGCGAGGGCATTCGCCGTCTGGACGCCGATCACGAGGTTGCCGATGCAGACCAGCGCGGCCTGGAACACGACGATCGTCGCGAACAGCAGCCATCTGCCGATGTATGCCTGCCGCACGGTGATGCCCTCGACGCCCTCGGTGTCGACCTCGACCCGCATGATCACCATCAGCACGAAGGCGCCGATCCACAGTGACAGGTTGGTGAACAGTGCGGCCATGGCGGAGCCGTACGCGGCCGTCGGGAACATCACTTTCGTGCTCACCTCGACGGGAGATGCCATGAAGCGCGCGATCTCGTCGGGATCGAGGCCGGTGACGATGCTGAGCTTGTTCCAGATCTCGGCCGACCCCAGCGCAAGCACGTCGGTGCGCACGGTGCCGAGGCCCGACTCGGCGGCGGCGAGGTTGCCGTCGAGCGCGGCGAGAGCATCGGAGGTCCCGGCGAGCTGCGTCTTCAGCCCGGACAGCAGGTTCTGCGCCTGCGCGACCTGGGTGCGCTGGGCGCCGAGGGCGGCTGAGAATGCGTCGGCGCTCGCCGAGAGCTGCGACATGGCGCGGTTCAGCTGCGGCACGCTCGTGGTGAGTGCATCGCGGATGGCGGTGGCCGATGCGGCGGCACGGCCGACGGCGCCGTTCACACTCTCGGCGGCGCCGGTGACCGCGGCGATGGTACTCGAGACGTCGGCGTTCAACTGCGTGAGCTGGTCGAGAACCTGCTGGTCGGCGGCATTGCGTGCTTTCAGAGCGTCGATCGCCGTGCTCAGCCGTTGTGCGGCCTCGGACCCCGGCGGGGCGTCGTCGAGGACCGTCTGCAGTTCATCGAGCGCTCTGGCGTTCGTCTCGGTTACGGCGGTCAGATCGGCGATCGAGGTGCCGACGGCGACATTCGCCTGCTGCAGGCCGGATGCCAGGGTCGCGATCGAGCCGTTCATCGTGGCGGCGGCATCGGCAATGAGAGTCGAACCCGAGACGTAGGCCGAGGTGATGCTGTCGGTGAGGGTGAGCAGTCCCTGCTGCGCCTCGTCCGCGATTCCCCGCGCCTGTGTCACGGCAGTCTGCACCTCGGCGAACGTGCGATCGACCGTGTTCAGGGCGTCGGATGCGCGGTCTATGCCGGTTCCGGCATCCTCGAGCCCCGATCGGAGCTCGGTCACGCCCTTCCGCGCTGCCGCGACCTCTCCGGTCGCCTTGTCGAGAGCGCTGACCGTCGAGTCGCGGGCGTCGCCGAGGCGATCTTCGACATCCACCCCTGCCTTCTTCAGCTGCGCGCTGATGGCCTCGGCGACCGTGGATACGAAGGTGCTGTTGATCTGGCCGTCGATCGTCGAGGCGCCGACGTCGGTGATCTTTGGCGCGATCGCGTTGGCCTTCTCGTTGACGTAGTACGTCAGTTCCGGATGGGTGATCTCCCCGGTTGTGATGCTCGTGAAGGCACGGCTGAAATCGGGCGGGATGATGATCGCCGCGTAGCTGCGTCCGCTGCGCACGGCGTCCATGGCCTCGTCCTCGTCGACGAAGGTCCATCCCAGTTGGTCGTTCTGCTTCAGCTGTTCGACGAGTTCGCCGCCGACGTCGATCCGACCGGTGAGTTCAGATGACGCCCCCGTGTCCTGATTGACGATCGCGACGCTGACCTGCTCGGTGTTCGAGTACGGGTCCCAGAACGCGACGATGTTGAACCAGGCGTAGAGCGAAGGGGTGACGATGACGCCGATGATGATGATCCACGCCTTGCTGACGCGGGCCAGTCGTTTGAGATCGCGGAGGTAGACGCTCCAGGCGTTGGGGCGAGCGGCGCTCATGGGGTGGGCTCCGCGATGTCCGGATGAGCGGTGAGAAGCTCATCGGCTTCGCGCCACGACAGTCCAGCGATGCTCAGGACGGTGCGCACAGCGATGTCGGCCGCTCCGCTGCTCGATGCGTCGGTGCGAGCGACGACCGTGCGCGCGACCTCTTCGATGAGCCGCGCCAGCGTGGGGGCGGCGATGTCGGTGCGGAAGGATCCATCCTGCTGCCCGCGCTGCACGAGCCGTGCCACGGCGCGGCGCAACGGCGCGAGAGCATCGGCCGTGTGCTCGACGTGTGCCTCGTCCAGAGCGAGTGCTGCGGCGAACTGCACATGCGCGGCCTCCTGCCACAGGCGTGCGGCGAGTCGGGCGAGGGCAATGCGGGAGTCGGAGTCGCTGATCGACTCGGCGATCACGTTGAAGCGCTGTGCACCGGTGACGATGAGCTCGCGGATCAGGGCATCGCGGTCATCGAAGTGGCCGTAGAGCGTGCGTCGGCTGAGTCCCGCGCTGCGGGCGATCACGTCGACGCTCGCGTACGGGTCGGAGGCCAGCGTGCTGCGTGCAGCGTCGAGGATTCCGGCGCGGTTGGCGCGGGCATCCGAGCGGGCAGGGCGGGAGGTCATCCGTCAATGATAGTTATGTTGCACATAAGTGTGCAACATCGTTCGTGAGCACAACGCGTGGAAGTGGGCCACAGGAAGGCGCGCCCGAGCCCGGAGCGTACAGAGAACGGGCCGGATGCTGCGCAGCATCCGGCCCGTTCTTCAGAAGTCAGTTCAGTCGGTGCCGAAGTCGAACGCGGCGCCCTCCGATGCGGTGTCGACGGCATCCGTCAGGGCTTCGTCGGCCTCGGAGACCGAGCCTTCGACGGCGCCGGTGATCTCGGCGGACTCACCCGCGGTCACGCGGCCGACGAGCTCGCCCGTTGCGCCGCCGACAAGACCCAGACCTGCGTACTGCTCGAGACGCGCACGCGAGTCGGCGATGTCGAGGTTGCGCATGGTGAGCTGGCCGATGCGGTCGACCGGCCCGAAGGCTGCGTCGCCGACGCGCTCCATCGAGAGCTTCTCGGGACCGTACGACAGGTTCGGCGAGACGGTGTCGAGGATCGTCCAATCATCACCGCGGCGGAGGCGGATCGTGACGGTGCCCGAGATCGTGAGACCCACCCAGCGCTGGATCGACTCGCGAAGCATGAGCGACTGCGGCTCCAGCCAGCGTCCCTCGTACATGAGGCGGCCGAGGCGGCGGCCCTGCTCGTGGTAGGTCGCGAGGGTGTCTTCGTTGAGGATGCCGTTGACGAGACGCTCGTACGCGATGAAGAGCAGCGCCATGCCGGGAGCCTCATAGATGCCGCGCGACTTCGCCTCGATGATGCGGTTCTCGATCTGGTCGCTCATGCCGAGGCCGTGGCGGCCGCCGATCGTGTTCGCCTCCATGACGAGGGCGACCGGGTCGGTGAATTCGGTGCCGTTGATCGCGACGGGGCGACCGGCCTCGAAGGTGACCGTGACGTCTTCGGTCTCGATCGCGACCGCGGGGTCCCAGAACTTCACGCCCATGATCGGGTCGACGGTCTCGAGCGAGACGTCGAGGTGCTCGAGAGTCTTCGCCTCGTGCGTCGCGCCCCAGATGTTCGCGTCAGTCGAGTACGCCTTTTCGGCCGAGTCGCGGTAGGGGAACCCGTGCGCGACGAGCCACTCGCTCATCTCCTGGCGTCCGCCGAGTTCGGTGACGAAGTCGGCATCCAGCCACGGCTTGTAGATGCGCAGGCGCGGGTTCGCGAGCAGACCGTAGCGGTAGAAGCGCTCGATGTCGTTGCCCTTGTAGGTGGATCCGTCGCCCCAGATGTCGACGCCGTCTTCCTTCATGGCGCGCACGAGCATCGTGCCGGTCACAGCGCGGCCGAGGGGCGTCGTGTTGAAGTAGGTCTTGCCGCCGGAGCGGATGTGGAATGCGCCGCAGGAGAGGGCGACGAAGCCCTCTTCGACCAGGGCGGTCTTCGCATCGATGAGACGTGCGGCCTCGGCGCCGTACTCGAGCGCACGGCCGGGGATCGAGGCGATGTCGTCTTCGTCGTACTGGCCGAGGTCGCCCGTGTAGGTGAAGGGCACAGCGCCCTTGTCGCGCATCCACGCGACCGCGACGGAGGTGTCGAGTCCTCCGGAGAAAGCGATGCCGACGCGCTCGCCGACGGGGAGGGACTGGAGGACCTTAGACATGGTTCCCAGTCTATCCGCGGTCGGCGTGTCGCAATTCCTCGAACGCGTCAGCGTCCGCGCTTGCGGCTCACCCAGACGACACCGGCGCGGATCGCGATGATCGCGGCGGCGATGCCGATGATGTACAGCACGACCACGCCGTATCCGGCGTCGAAATTGTGCGGGTTGAGGAAGGGGTAGGGGTACCAGTACGGCAGTCCCGTGGCGGGGGCGATGATGAAGTTCGCGCGGATCAGCGTGTATGCGCACCACACGATCGGGAACGCGACGATGACTCCGAGCGTTCCCCAGCCGAGCCGGCGGCGCTGTGGCGCGAACAGCACTTCCGCGAGCAGGATCAGCGGCCCGACGACGTGCAGGATCTCATTCGCCCAGGCCACGGTCTGTCCCTGCGGCAGCTCGACGCCGCGTAGCAGCACGTTGTAGACGACGCCCGTGACGATCATGTAGGTCGCGGTGCTCGCGATCAGCACACCCAGCCAGCGCGGTTCGACGTCGGCGCCACGGCCGACGGACAGCGCCCAGATCGCGGCGATCAGGAGTGCCAGGGCGCCCAGGATGTTCGACTCGATCGTGAAGAAGCTCAGGAAGTTCGCTGCCACGGTCGGCAGGTGCGATCCGTGCGGCGTGGGATCGGACAGTGCGTTGCCGAGGGTGACGGAGAGCTGGCCGAGGACTGCGGCGATGATCGCGGCGGCGCCGAGAAGGCGCACCACAGCCCACGCCGACGGCGTGAGGGCTGATGTGCGGGCGCGCTGCGGGCTCGCGATGTGGGCGGGTGAGGTCACGAAATCACTTTAGGGACTCAGATCCGGTTCTGGTGGGATTTCGTCGCAAAACTGCGCGAATCTGTCCGCCGAACGGGGGACAAGTGGAAAGAGTTTCGGAAAAGTCCGTAACAAACCTGTCGGCGAAGAACGGGGGGATGCTAGCTTCAACGCGTCGCGTCCAGACCTCGACTTCTTCGTGCCGGAAATGACGAGTGTGCAGGTCAATCATCGCCATTTAGGTGCGCCCAGATAAATGTCAGAAATCGTTCAGCATTCCGTTGTGATTCTTTCGCGAGAGGGCGCGGCCGCCGCCGAGGTCGGTGCCCTCGCCGAATCCAGGGTGCCGGTACTCGTCGTGGCGCACCTCTGCCGTCGACGAGGTGGTGACGCGATCATGATCGACATTCGTCTTTCGGCCATTGTCGAGGCGCAGATAGGAAATCGGCTCATCGACAATACATACTGCGCGCAAGAAGAGGCAAAAGTTCGATGTGCCGAATGGGCGCCAATTCATGACTTGACTCCCGATCGCATTTCGCAACGAGAAAAGCAGAGGCCGTCCACGGTGACCTCGTGCTGCTCGTTCTCCTCACCGCGATCTTGGCGGACATCTGGCTTCGCAGGCGATGCCCGGATCTCTGCCTGAGAAACAAGACCATCCCACGAGAAGAGGACGCCCCGGTGACGAAGACCGAGAAGAAGGCTGCGGATACGGCGGCGATGGTCGCCCTGTTCGGGACGATCCTGGTGGTGAGCATCGCGCTGGCACTCGCCACCGATCTGCACATCATCCTGCGGGCGGTGCTCTCGATCGTCGTGGGCGTGATCGCGGCCGCGGTCACCCATGCGGTCGTGAGCAACCGCAGGTAGGCGCGGGGAGAGCATCCATGACGAAATACGATGGGTGAGTGGTCGACAGGAGCCGAGGGAAGCGCGCACGAGGTGCCGCATTCATCGCTCTCTTCGTCGTGCTCGTCACGGTCAGCGTCGTGCTGGCCGCAACCGGGGTGCACGGCGTCGTCCGCGTGCTCGTGTCGCTCGTGCTCGCGGCGATCGCCGCATTCGTCACCTACAGACTGATGGCGCGGCGGCGCTGAACCCGCGGCGTCTCAGCCGCCGTCGTATGCCCCCAGGGCGCTTTCGAACGCGTCCCGCTTCTCGGCGCTGAGCAGTTCGTCGGCCAGCACGGTGAGACTGAGGCCCTCGAGCGGCTCGCCGGTGCGTGCGGATTGCGCTTCGCGTGCGGCTCGGTAGTCACCCGTGCGGTCGTTGGCGAGGTCGGTGATGTCGGCATAGAAGCGGGTCGGGTCGGGGTAGTTGTCCGAGTACCACTCCCAGACGACCTGCTCGCGCGGGTCGGCTGCCCCGTACATCTTCTCGATGACGTCCGGCGAGATGCCCGAGGTCGGCTCGTTGAAGGCGAACATCTCCCAGAACCCCTGCTCCAGCAGTACCTCGCTGATCGTCGTCATGACCGCGCGTTTGTGGTCGTAGCCGGTGACCGGGGTCGTGGTCATCCACTGTGGTGATGTGTACTGCACGAGCATCGACTCGCCGCCGTAGCCGTTGCGCTCGGGGCGCAGAACCTCATCGGTGACCTCCACCCACTCGAAGCCGTACTCGGCGGTCAGACGTGCGCGCACCTCGGCGAGCACGTCCTCCGAGAGCGCGCGTACCTCCTCCAGAGAGGGGGAGTTCAGGATGCTGCGTGGGTCGCGATCCTTGATGCCGGGATACGCCTCCCAGAGACGCTGCTCGTCGGTCTTGCCGCCGTCATAGGCGCCGGTCGCCGAGGTGCGCAGCGCCGCGAGGCCGCCGACCGTGGCCACGTTGAAGAGCAGCACCACGGCGAGGGCGATGATGCCGAGCAATCGCCCGCGCGCGGTGATGAGCGCGGCGACCACCGCGCCGATGAGCGCGAGCTGCAGGGCGAGAATCGTGGGGCCGTAGATGACGTCGGTGAGACCGATGCCGAGCAGCACCAGCAACGTGAATGCGAAGAGGATCGCGGCGCAGAGGGAGACCCAGCCGATCGCGTTCGTGCGGTGCGGACCCCCGTTGGCGGCGCGATGATCCGCGACCTGCGGATCATCGATGCCGCGGCGCTGTGCTGCGCGGTACCCGCCAGGAGGGGGCAGGGGAGGCGCGCCCTCGGAGTTCGACACGTATCGCGCGCCGCCCTCGGTGAGTGGTCGGTCGGTCACCATGGCTTGTCCGTCCCGTTCGATCCGCCATCACCGGGCTGGTCGCCGGGTCCGTCGGGCTGGTCGCCGCCGGGTCCGTCCTGCTGCATCTCTTCGCGCTCACGCGCGCCGTCCTCGAGCTTCTCCTGCAGATCGTCGAGCTTCTGCTGGTCGGGCAGGGGTGACGGGGGCGTCTGCTGATCGTCGGGCTGCTGAGGCTGTCCCGGTGGAGGCTGCTGCTCCTCGGGCTTCTGCTTCGTCTGCAGACGATCCTTGAGCTGCTCGAGCGCATCGGCGAGATCACGCTGCGGGTCGCTCGTCTGCTCCTGCGCCTCGGGGTCACCGCACTCTTCGGGGGTCTCGACGGTCACGGTCATCGCGCGGTTGTAGAACTCCGCCGCACGCGCCGGCTCACGGGCGGATGTCGCCGCGTCCCCCTGCCACTCCAGCACGAGCGCGAGGTTCACTCGGATGTCGCAGACCTCCATCCCGCTCGCCAGCGACAGCGCCTCCTCGAACTTCACCTCCGCCTGCGGCAGGTTTCCGGATGCGGCGAGCCCCGTGCCCTCGTTGAACGGAGCCAGGTGCGGCTCGAACCAGTTCCAGAACTGCTGCCCCTGCGCGGCCTGTGTCGACCCGGCGTAGTCGCCCGTGACATAGGCGCTGACGGAGTGGTGCGCGAAGGCGTACATGCTCGCGATCTTTCCCACCAGAAGCAGCGCGGCCAGCGTCAGCGGCAGGGTGCACCAGAAGATCCAGCGGCGGATGCGGCGGCGAGGCGTGAGCGTCATGCGGCACCGTCCTCGTCACGGGGCGTACGCAGCGAGAGTGTCCGCATGCGTGTCACGAGCATTGTGGCGCGTGCGATCTCGAACGCGAGAAGCGCCGCGACGACGAGGGCGACGATCCACGAGAGGTCGATGATCGCCCCCACCGTACGAGCGTCGTCGTAGGCGGTCGTCGTGGTGGGCGCGGGCGGGA
The DNA here is from genome assembly GCF_058797175.1 of Microbacterium sp. GW823-FHT02G05. Classification (NCBI taxonomy): domain Bacteria; kingdom Bacillati; phylum Actinomycetota; class Actinomycetes; order Micrococcales; family Microbacteriaceae; genus Microbacterium; species Microbacterium sp. GW823-FHT02G05. The sequence continues at coordinate 604,767 of NZ_JBXAJK010000001.1, read as the reverse complement.
AGTCAGGTGGGGTGTCGGCTGTGCGGTGCTGGTAGGGGACGCCCAGCTGCGTGGCGATCGTCTCCAGTGCGGCCTCGTCGATGACCGACAGTGCCCGCTCGCCTTCGTGTTGGATGTATTCGCGGGACGCGTCCAGGCCGCCCGTCGTGAGCCGCATCGGGCCACCGGAGCTCGTGCCGTAGCCGAAGACGCCGCCGCCGACGATGTACGGCGCGCTCGCCGCGAACGACTCGGGCTCGCCGCTCGCGGTCTGCTCGCCGTCACCGAAGTAGAAGACCAGGCGGGCCCGCTCCGGAGAGAGCTCCGCCGCCGCCGCGAGCGTCTCTGCGAGCAGATCGTGCGCGATGCCGATGGAGCTTCCGCGCGACTGCGCGGTCACCTCGGGCTGCAGCACGCTCATCGAGGTCGTGAGCGCCGTCGCATCCGTCGTCAACGGCAGACGCAGCTGCGCTGAGGCGTCGAAGGTGATGAGCGCGAAGCGCGCACCCGGGTATGCGTCGACGAGAGCGTCGACATCGGCGCGCACACCGTCGAGGCGGCGTTCGCCGTCACCCCAGTCCTCCGCGACGATGCTGGAAGTCGTATCCACGACGATCACGACATCGGTGTCGGTCGCGAGCGTCAGCGTCGATCCGCCGGGGATGCCGGGGCGCAGCAGCAGTGCGGCGCAGGCGAGCACGAGCAGGACGCGCACGACCCAGAGGGTGCGCGCGGCCGCGGATCGGCTGCGCACGAGCATCCACATCACCACTCCGAGCGCGGGCACGAGCAGCACCGCGAGCAGGATCGGGTGAAGAACGGGTTGCAGGATCACAGTCGCACCCTCCACAGCACCAGGAGGAAACCGAGCACGACGATCATGAGCGCGACGATCCAGAGCTGAGGGGTGTCGATCTGGATGACGGTCGCCTCCCCGCGCAGCGTCGACGCCTCCTGCTTCTGCACCTCGTCGATGATCTCGTCGACCGTCGTCGCGTCACGCAGCCCGAAGCCGATCCCGCCGGTCATCGCTGCGGCTTCGCTGAGGGCGGTGCTCTCGGCCTCGGCGATGCCGTCGACCGGGTTGATCGTGTAGAGACGGATGCCGCGGCTGGCCGTGAACGCCGCCGCCTCGTCGAGTGTGATGACCGATTCGCCGTTGAGCTCGTTGTCGGTCGCGAGGATGATCGACCGCGCCCGCTCCTCGTCGACGTGATCGAAGCGCATCGCGCACGAGGCGAGACCATCGCCGATGAGGGAGGCCCCCGGTCCGTTGAGCGTGCCGATCCAGTGCTCGGGGATCTCCTCGAGATAGTCGAAGCTCTCGCGGATGCGCTGCAGCTGCGCCTGCACGAATGCGTAGTCGTCGGTGAGGGGGAACACCTGCACGGGTGAGCTGTTGAAGATCGTCAGTCCGATCCGCTCGCCCTCGAAACCCTCGACGAGCTCTTCGAACACGGCCAGGACCTCGACGTCGACGTCGCTCATCGAGCCCGACACATCCAGGCACAGCATCACGTCACGACTGTTGTTCTCGGGCTGGATCGTCTGCGCCGTCACGGGACGTGCGGCGATGACAGCGGCAAGAGCGGACGCCGCGAGCCCGAGCACGATGACGCCGGCGAGGGCGGCACGGCGCCGGCGCACGGCACGGGCGAAGGAGGGGAGGGCGCGAACCCGCTCGGCCCGGGCCACGAGTGCGCCGCTGTCGCCACGCGCCTCAGGACCGCGGCGCAGACCCAGCAACAGGCCAACGATGATTGCGATCAGGATCAGGATGCCGACGGCGACCAGCATCCACGGCATCGCCAACGTCAGTGCCATGACTGCACCACCTGGCGTGCAGCGGCCGCGCCGACGTACGGATCCAAGGGGTCGGCCCTGCGGAAGATGCTCGGATAGTAGCTGCGCTGCATCGCCTCGACCAGGCTCGGGTGGACCCCGAGGCGGACGAGATCATCCAGTGCGAGCACAGGGGCCTCCAAACCGCTGTACTCGTTCACGAATCGACGCACCACCCTGCTGTACTCCAGATGCGCACGGCGTGCGTCGATCGCGCCCGACCGATAGTCGTCTTCGATCTGCTGGATGCTGCGCATGTTCTCTTCCCGCAGGGCGAGACGCACCTCGGCGAGAGACATCGGGGGGTCGACGGCTTCCGGCGGGCGTTCGCGCTTCTCCCGGGTGAGCAGCAGCACGAGCCACGCGACCAGGATCAGAAGCGCCAGCACGCCGAAGGCGAGCAGCATCCATCCCCACCCGTACTGCCCCGGTGGGTACAGTTCATCGGCGCCCGACATGACGCCTCCTGTTGAGCAGGTGCAGCAGATCGCTGACGGCCGTGTCCTGTGAGCGGAGCACGGTGTGCGAGATCTCGAGCCGATCGAGAAGGGCGTCGCGGCGCGCCGCCGCCTCGGCATCGCGTGCCGTGAGCTCACCGACGACACTGTGATCACCGTGCAGGAAAGACGGCACCGCCCAGGAGCTGTGCGCGTCGAGGCGCCCGCGGCGGCTTGTACGGTCGAGAACCGGATCGGCGTCGTCGAGGGTGACCCAGAGCACGTCGTGCTGCACACGAAGACGGCGGATCAACCGCTCGGTCTCCGCCGTGAGCGGCGTGCCGTCGGTCACGATCACTACGATCATGCGGCGGGAGATCGTGCGCGCGATGAAGCCCAGCAGTGCGTCACGATCGCTCGGCGCGGGATTCGTGAGTGCGCCGTCGATGCGGCGCAGCGTGTGCTCCAGCGCGGCCTCACTGCGACCGATCTCCGTGCGCTGCACGCGCGCGGCATCGCCGTGCACGAGCGTGAAGTCGTCGCCGTGGCGCAGCGACAGCATCCCGAGTGCGCCGATCGTCAGGATCGCGAGATCCTTCTTCGGCCGCTCATCCCGCGCCAACCCGCGCATCCCGAGGCCTGTGTCGACCGCGAACAGCACCGTGTGCATCCGCGTTGCCCGCGACCGCTTGATCATCGGCGAACCGAGACGTGCCGTCGCACGCCAGTCGATGTCGCGCACCTGATCGCCGTATTCGTAGGCGCGCAGGTCTTCGAAGTCGAGGCTGCGCCCGCGCAGCAGCGACGCGTAGGCGCCATCCAGCGCATGCGTCGACTTACGCGACGAAGCGATGAAGAGCTTGCTCTTCACCGGGGTCAGCAGACTCGACATGGATGCTCAGGGGGTCGGCACCGCGGCGAAGACGGCGTCGATGATGTCTTCGCTGCGCACGCCGTCGGCCTCCGCCTCGAAGGTGACGAGCACGCGGTGACGCAGAACGAGGTGACGCAACTCACGCACATCCTCGGGGAGGACGTGCGTGCGGCCCTGCAGCAGCGCGAGCGCGCGAGCCGCCTGCAGGAACGCGATCGTGCCGCGGGGGCTCGCGCCGTACTTGATGTATCCGCCGAGCTTCTCGCCGATGTAGGGCACCGGGTTCCGCGTGACATAGATGAGCGACACGATGTAATTGCGCAGCGCTGGGTCGACGTAGACGCGTCGGGTCACATCCTGCAGCAGTTCCACGTCGGCGAGCGTCACCGCGGTGTGCACATGGTTCTCCGGATCGAGGGCGCCGGAATCCAGGCGATCCAGGATCTCGAGCTCCTCTGCGGGGCTCGGATAGTCGACGATCTCCTTCAGCAGGAAGCGATCCATCTGCGCTTCGGGCAATTCATACGTGCCCTCCTGCTCGATCGGGTTCTGCGTCGCGATCACGAGGAACGGACGCGGTACCTTGTGGATCTCGCCGCCGATCGTCGTCTGGCGCTCCTGCATCGACTCGAGCATCGCGCTCTGCGTCTTCGCGCTGGAGCGGTTGATCTCGTCGAGCAGCACGAAGTTCGCGTGCACCGGGCCCAGGATCGTGCGGAACGCGCCGGTCGACGCCTCGTAGATCTGCGTGCCGGTGATGTCGCTCGGCAGCAGGTCAGGCGTGCACTGGATGCGCTTGAATTCGGCCGTCACGGTGTCGGCGAGCGTGCTCGCGGCTGTCGTCTTCGCAAGCCCGGGAACGCTCTCCAGCAGGATGTGGCCGTTCGCCATCAGGGTGATCAGCAGGCTCGCCCGCAGACGCTCCTGGCCGACCATCTTCGCCGAGTACGAGTCGGAGATCGTCTTCAGGATCGCCGTCGCACGGGAGAGCTCTGCGGCGGTCGGCGTCTCGGGCTGTGACGCCGCGGCGAGGACAGGCGCGGGAGGCGTCGGAGTGGCCGGAGCGGCAGGAGGGGCGCTCGCGGCGGAGGGCACGCTCTCGATGAGCGACGCGGACGTCGCTGCCGGGGGAGCAGACGGCGGTGCGGGGGCAGGCGGGGGAGGTGGCGCCGGGGCGGCGTGGGGGAAGGCAGGTTCGGACTCTGTCATCACATCTCCTCGCGTGCGTAGGGGATGCTGCCGCGCCCCCGGCAACAGCGTAACGCCCGAGCCCGGCACGACCCCACCGCCGCTCACAGTTCCGGAAGCGCATCCCCATGCTCTTAGTGCACGAACTATTGGTACGCTAATCATGTTCTCGGAAAGGATCGCCATGACGCTGCCCTACGACCCCGCCACCGACCTGCAGGCCTACGCGCACCCCGAGCGTCTCGTGACGCAGGAGTGGATCGACGCTCACCGCGATGACCCGGCGCTCGTGCTGCTCGAGTCGAACGAAGACGTGCTGCTCTATACGACCGGACACATCCGCGGTGCGCACAAGATCGACTGGTACACCGACCTGAACGACCCCGTGACCCGCGACTTCATCGGTCCTGATGCCTTCACCGCGCTCGCGCGGCGACTCGGGATCACCGCGGACAGCACGATCGTCCTCTACGGCGACCGCAACAACTGGTGGGCTGCCTACGCGCTCTGGGTGTTCACTCTCTACGGGCTGCGTGATGTGCGCCTGCTCGACGGCGGACGCGACTACTGGATCGCCGAGGGCCGTGAACTGACGCGCGAGGTTCCGCCGACGCCGACCCCGAGTGACTACGTGGCACCGGACCGCGACGATCGCACCGTCCGCGCCTTCGCGAACGATGTGCTCCGGCACGGCGACCGTCCGCTGATCGACGTCCGCACTCCCGCCGAGTTCTCCGGAGAGACGACCTTCATCCCCGACCACCCGCTGGAGGGAACCCTGCGCGGCGGGCACGTCCCGGGTGCGGTCAACGTGCCGTGGGCGACCGCGGCACGCCCTGACGGTCGCTTCCGTCCCCGTGCCGAGCTCGACGCCCTCTACGGAGACCAGCGAGAGCTCACGGACGACGACGACATCATCGTGTACTGCCGCATCGGTGAACGATCTGCGCACACCTGGTTTGTGCTCACGCACCTCCTCGGCTTCCAGAACGTGCGCAACTACGACGGCTCCTGGGCGGAGTGGGGCAACCTCGTGCGCGTTCCGATCGCCCTCGGCGCCGACTGAGTGGCATCCGTCGTCCATTTGACTCCTACGCCCGCGCCGTTGAGGCTGGGGAGATGCGCCGCACCGCTCCGCTTCTGCTCGTGACGATCCTCGGCTTCGCCCTCACGGCATGCGCGCCGACGGCGGCTCCGGTGGAGCCAGGGGTGGATGCCCCCGCAGAAGCCACCCCGGTCGAGTCGCCGTCGCAGGCGGCGCAGGACGCCGCGAACGCGCTCTGCGCCGACAAGCCCGAGGGCAACGCGCAGGTGTGCGTGCTGGAGGACGTCAACGCGAGTGGCGACCTCGTGTTCAGTGGCTATCAGGTCGTGAAGATCATCGGCGGGGCATACTCCGGCGCGGTGTCGATCGCGGCCGACGAGCAGATCGTCATCACCGAAGCCCTGTTCGACGCCGACCTCGACGTCAACGCCCCCGGCACGGTCGTGAAGCTGTCGACGATCGGCGGGAGCCTCAGCCTGGCCGAGGGACGTCACGCGACGCTCGTCGAGAACAGGATCGGCGGCGATCTCAACTGCGCTGCCGCCGCAGAGATGCACGGCAATCAGGTCGGCGGCACGACGGCCGCGGCCTGCGCCGCCCACGGCTGACAGGGGGCTTTCGGTGTCCATCCGGGCGCGACGCATCCGGTCATACCAGGATTTTGCACGCATGTGCCGACCCTCGTAGTCTGACGAACAGCACGGGTTGAGGGACCCGAGGCGCGTCTCACCGAGAGGGTCACTGTATTGGCCGATGACCGGCGCGGGTCGCGCATGAAGCTGTTTCGAACACGTGCTCTCCGCAGGATCGATCTGAAACTCGGGTCCGCGAAGGAGCTCGCCGAATCGCGGCGCGTTGCCGAATATCTGGCGCTGGCGAACTTCCGCCTGACCTCGGTGGGCTCTGGCCGAGAACTCGTGGCCATGGTCGCCCAGTTTCCGCACGCCTCGATCGTGTACTTCTCCGGTCCTGAGGTGGAGGCGCTGTGGACGCGCGATGCACAGTCGGCTGACCGCGTCCTGTTGCTCGTCGGGATCAGTGCCGGCATCCAGATCGAGGGCGAGGATGAGTGCGTCGTCGTGACGCGTGATCCGCGTCTTGCTCTCGTGGCACCGGGCACGGAGGATGTGCGGATCACGATGCGGCAGCCTGGCGAGCTGCTGTATCTCACCGTTCCGAGCGGCATGCTCGCGGACCTTCCGTTCCCTTCTTCGTCCGTCCACGTCGACGACCCTGTCGATGCCTCCGTGCTCATGCCGATGGTCGCGTTCCTCGTGCACCTGTGCCGCACGAGCGGCGGCGACTCCGATGACCTCGCGCAACTGCCGGGCGCCGTCAATGAGATCGTGCGCACGCTCGCACTGATGATCACGAAGAACGTGCCGAAAAGCTCCGGACTCCACGCACGGGCCATGCAGGTGATCAGTCGGGACTTCGCCGATCGTGCCCTCAACGCCGGTCGGATCGCCACACAGCTCGACGTGGCACCGCGCACCCTTCAGCTCGCCTTCCAGAAGGAGGGTCAGACGCTCGCTGCGCAACTGCGTCGTGTGCGCGCTCTGGCTGCTCATCAGGCCAGAGCCGCACGTCCTGAGGCCAGCATGTCGAGCGTGGCGGCTTCGGTCGGTTTCGGTTCTGAGTCGGCGATGTTCCGGGCGGTGCGGGAGTTCCGCGACGAGGCGCCCCGTCTGAACGGGCTGCCCTCGGTGGAGTGATCCGCGGGCGTCGTGTCGCTGATTCGCGTCGGGCGGCCTGACGTGCGTTCTCTGCCGTAAAACGCATAAGCGATGCCGATTCGCGCAAGTATCGCGGATTCGTGTAATCAGGCTGTCTTCTCGCCATCTCTATCTCGTAGAGGTACTTATTGGCCGCTCCCTGGATGACCAGAGAGAACCGATATGCGATGAGGGAGCATGATGGAAAAACGGCGCGTGATTCGTGCTGCGCAGACGGCGCTGGCGGTGGTGACCACCGCGGTGCTGGTGCTGATGGGCGGTGTGGCGATGCCGGCCTTCGCGGCCGACAATGACGTCTCTGTCAGCATCCGCCCCATCGATGCCTCAGTGCTCTCGGGCCAGAACGTCACGTTCGAGCTTTCCTGGCAGTGCGGTACGACCACGTCGCCGGACTGCAGTGGCGGAACGATCGAGGTGCCGGTGCCCGCGGGGCAGCCCGACGTCCTGACGCTCTCGGTCGAGACGTTCACCGCCGTGACCATCAGCGGTGTCGCCTATCCCGTGCAGGTCGTCGGAACAGGCGCAAACCGCACGATCGTGTGGAGCCTGCCTCCGAGCATGAGCGGTGCGAACGCGGGCACCGTGACGTTCACCCTGGGCACCCAGAACTGGATCACCCCGAACGGCACGACGATCACACCGAGCGGCACCTTCACGACGAGCCTCGGGACGGCAACGGCGACGTCGGCTCCGGCGACCGTGACCTCGGAAGCTGCGCTCAAGGTCGAGAAGATCCGCTACCCGGATCTCGTCGAGGACCCCTATGTCGGCAACGATGTGACCTACCTGATTCGCGCCGGCTACCCGCAGCAGTGGAACGCGGCCGGCGGTTACACCCCGTACGGCAACATGTGTCAGTCCGATGGGTTGTGGGCACTGCAGGATGTGGTCGTCGTCGACCGTCTGCCGGCGGACACCGTGTTCGTCTCGGCGACGCGCGGGGGTGTCTATGACGCATCGACCCACACCGTCACCTGGAACGTTGGCAGCTCGGCGGCCATCAACCCCGACGGCACGGCGCGATGCGATTCGACGACGTTCGGCCAGGAACTGCTGGTCACCGTGAACTACCCCGAAGCGGAGTTCACCGACGATGCGAACAACCACACCCTCCAGACGAACCGGGCAGAGGCGACCGCGAACCCGTGGTCGCGACCGCAGACCGACCTGACTGCACAGGACGAGGCCTCGCACTATCTGCAGATCGGGGCCGATGGCGCGTTCACCGTGCAGAAGGGCATCTCGTACGCTGCATCGAACGGAAACAGCCGACAGTTCTGGCGCGGTGCGGAAGGCGCCGGTGGCGATTGGGTGCGCGGCTACCTGCACAGCTACAGCATCGAGGGCACCGGCAACGCGTCGGGAAGCTGGTCGCTCACCGACATGCTGCCGTGCGAATGGACCTCGCCCGCCGACACGACGTCGACGGACTGCGCGACACCCGCCTACAGTGACATCTCCTTCGGGGCCAACGGCAGCATGTCGGCGCTCGACGTGAACTGGAGCACGAACCTCGGCCGCACCGGCGTCTGCACGATCCCGCAGGGGTCGACCGTCGGCGACAGCGTGGTTCGCGCATGCGCCGGAACAACCGCTGGTGAGCCGATCCCCATGCAGACGGGTGAGTGGATCACGAAGTTCTGGCTCGACGACAACCCGGTCAAGGCCGGCACGAAGGGCAAGCTCTTCCTCTTCGGAAGCGTGAGCGACGACATCCCGCTCGACAATTCGCAGGCCGTCGCCGACGGTGTGTACCAACCCCACTTCCTTACCGGTGGTACGGCCCAGCCGACGCCCGTCCGCGGAGTCACGCCGGCATCGGAGCATCCGCTCTGGGTGACGATCGAGAACTGCACGGCCGACAACACCGTGACCTGGAACGGCGGATCGATGTCGACGAACGGCGCGCTCGTCGACTCGAACAAGGAGGGACGATGCGGGTACACCCGCATCGTCCGCGACCCGGTGAACATCTACTCCGAGAAGCGCATGTACGTTCCCGAGCTGGTCGCCGGCGGCGCGAGCAAGGACGGGCAGCCGAACCTGGTGCCGGGCGACTCGCTGCGGGTCGAGGTCATGACGCAGCGTGACACCTGGTACTCCGAGTACGCGGACGACGTGAACCGCGCATTCACTCCCACGATCACCGAGATCCTGCCGGAGAACCTCGCCTTCGATCCGGATGACCCCTCAGCGCCTGTCTACCTCGACTGGGAGAGTTCCTCGCGCCCCGCGTCGGCCATCATCGACAAGCTCGGCGAGCCGCGACTCACACTGAGCGAGGTGCAGATCGACGGCGTCACGCGTACCAAGATCGTCGTCGACTTCCCGAACGTCCCGGCGGGCGGGGGCCTGCGCATCATCGACGCGGCGACCGGTGAACGCGACGCGATCACGGTCGGGTTCGACGTGCGCGTCAAGGACGCCACCCCGGCCGGCACCTCCCGCAACTACACGCTCGTGCAGGCCGCGGAGGCGGCGACCGGCTATCTCGTCTGCGCATCGCCCACCCGCTACGCGGACCCCGAGGTGCTGACTGCCTCGACCACCTGGGGTGACCTGAGCTTCACCGGCGGGGTGGAAGGGCCGGACGCCGACACCGGATGCCGCGCGCAGAAGCCCTACACGGTCGTCGAGGGTCCGGGCATGGGCTCGGCCAAGCAGGTGAAGGGCGTCTGGGATCAGGCGTTCATCGCCTCTCCTGGCATCGGCTCGACCGACAAGACCGGTGTCGCCGACTACCTGATCCCCGTGCGCAACACGGGCAACGTCGACACCCGCGACGTGGTCGTCTACGACCTGCTGCCGCGCGTAGGCGACACGGGTGTGCGTCCCGGGGCGGAAGCCCGTGGCTCGAAGTTCGACGTCTTCATGACGGGACCCGTCACCGGTCTTCCCGCCGATGCGATCGTGCAGTACTCCACCTCGGCGAACCCCTGCCGCGGAGAGCTCGCAGGCAACGGCGGCGGGACCCTGACGAGCGCGCCGGCCGGCTGCGTGAACGACTGGACCACGGCCGCTCCCGCTGACTGGTCGACGATCATCGGCATCCGCATCGACTTCGGCCCGCGCGTCTGGGGACCCGCCGAGATACACACGGCCGCGTTCCCCGCCGTCGCAGGACAGGGCGGTGACCTCACCGGCATCGCCTGGAACAACGTCGCGATCGCGGCGAACCGCAACTCCAGCGGCATCCCGCTCCTGCCGAGCGAGGCGCCCCGCGTCGGCCTCCAGCTTGCGCCCAACCTGACGTGGAGCAAGGTCGACGGCACCGACGGAAGCCTGCTGCTCGGTGGATCGGAGTGGCTGCTCGAGCCCGTTGTCGCGGCGGGAGCCCAGCCGCCCACCGGCACCTGGCCGCGCACGATCGTGGACTGCACCGCCAGCGGCTGCACCGGCGAAGACCAGGACCCCGCTGCGGGTCGGTTCGAGCTCACCGGCATCCCGTGGGGCACCTATATGCTCACCGAGACGACCGCTCCGGTCGGCTATGAGCTGCCGGACTCACCAGTGCAGATCGTCGTCGGCACCGGAAACCTCGACACAGACGCCTGGGTCTACAACGCCGGCGCCGTGAAGAACTACAAGCCCGGCGCGACCCTGAGCTGGCTTAAGGTCGACCCCGCGTCGAACCTCCTTGCCGGGTCGCAGTGGCAGCTGATCGCCGTCGACCAGGCGGGAACCCCGCTGCCCGGCGCGACCCCCCTCAATGTGAGCGACTGCGTCGCGGCCAGCTCCGACCTCTGCGCCGGCGCCGACCAAGACCCCGCTGCGGGGAAGTTCGGCATCACACAGGTACAGGAAGGCACGTACCACCTGATCGAGACGCAGGCGCCTCCCGGATTCGTGAAGCGTACCGATCCGATCGTGGTGCCCGTGACCGGAACCACGACCGTCACGATCGGCGAGATCGAGAACACGCAGATCGCGGTTCCGCCGCTGCCTATGACCGGCGGGATCGGATCGTTCCTCTTCCTGATCGGCGGAGGCTCGCTCATCGGCCTCACCGCACTTCTCCTGGTGCGCTCGCTGCGCCGCTCCCGCCTCGCCTGAGGCCCCCGACTATCCCGCGCGACAGCGACGGGGACACAGACGCCGAACCATCGGCACATCGAAAGGAAACGACTATGTCACGGAGCACTTCACCGCGCATCGCGCGGCGTGGCCTTGCGGCTGCGACGGTCATCGCCGTCGGCGCCCTGGGGCTGCTTGCCGGCGGTTCGGCCGCATACGCTGCCGACATCGACACCACCGAGACCGGATCCATCACGGTTCACAAGTACGAGAACCCCGGCAACGGCGCGATGAACCCCGATGGCACGGGCACGAGCCCGTCGAAGCCCCTCGCGGGCGTCGGCTTCGAGGTCTGCCACATCGACGGTATCGACCTCACAACGGCCGGCACCACGGGCTGGGAGCAGATCAACGCGATCACCGCCCCCGCGCTCCTCGCCGCCCAGCAGGGTTCGCAGCTGGGCACCTACGCGCTCAGTGGATGCCAGACGCTGGCCGACACCGACGCGCAAGGCACCGCGGCTACCGGTTCGCTCGCCCTGGGCGCCTATCTCGTGCGCGAGATCAAGGCTCCCGAGAACGTCGTGAAGAAGGCCGACCCGTTCATCGTGACCGTGCCGACCCCCAGCATCAACGGCGTCGGCGCCGACGGCTCCTGGGTCTACAACGTGCACGTCTACCCCAAGAACACCGTGGGCAACGGCCCGGTCAAGCGGATCGAAGACCAGAACGGCGCATCGGCTGCCGTCGGATCTGACGTGAACTTCTCGATCGAACAGGTCATCCCTGCCCTCGCCGTCGGCGAGACCTACGACAAGCTGACCCTCAACGACACGCTCGACAGTCGCCTCACCCCGAAGGCCGCGACCGTCGAGGTGCTGATCGACGGCACCGCGCTCGCCGCGGGCGACTTCACGGCCACCGTCGTGGGACAGAAGCTCACGGTCGTGCTCAACCAGGGCGGCCTCGACAAGCTCACCGCCGGCGCGACGCTGCGCGTGGAGTTCGCCGCGACGATCAACGCCATCGGCGACGGCGTGCTGCTCAACACGGCTTACGTGAACCTCAATGACCTCGAGCTGACCCCCGGTCACCCCGGCGACCCGGAGAACCCGACCAACACGGTCGTGAACCGCTGGGGCCAGGCGAAGATCGTCAAGGTCGACCCGTCGGGCAACGGCCTGACCGGTGCCGAGTTCGAGGTGCTCATGGGCGACCGCGCCGACTGCGCCGCGACCGACATCACCTTCACTCCCGTGATGAACCCCGCCACCCCCACGCAGAAGCTCGTCGTGTCGTCGGGTGCCAACGGCACCGTCGCGATCCCCGGTCTGTGGATCGGCAGCGACTCGATCAGCTCGACGGGTGCCGCGACGATCGGTCTGGCCGAGCGCTGCTACCAGCTCGTCGAGACCAAGGCTCCGGCCGGCTTCATCCTTCCGGCGGGCGACGCGGCGAAGTTCGACGTGATCGTCAAGCCCGGTGAGACGGCCAACCTCGCCATCGACATCGAGAACAAGCAGCAGGGTGTTCCCGAGCTGCCGATGACGGGTGCAGACGGCCAGCTGGCGATGGTCATCGGCGGATTCGCGCTGATGGCGATCGCAGGCGGCTCTGTGCTCGCGACGCGCCGCAAGAAGCAGCGCGCCTGATCCCCCACCCCCACCCGGAGACCGGCCCGGCGCTGACGCGCCGAGCCGGTCTCCATCCTCTGCCACGCATCGAGAGAGTCCCGACATGAGCATCACCTCCGTGGAGACGCGGCGATCGCTGCGCGAGAAGCGGAGTGCACGGCGCCCGTTGGGCGTTGTGCCGTGGATCACGGTGCTGTGTTGGCTGCTCGGCGTCGGCGTGCTGCTCTATCCGACGGCAGCAGCGTGGATCTACCAGTACAACCAGGCGAGCCTGCTCGGCTTCTACGACGAGCAGATCGACGACGTGACGCCGGACCGCGCCCAGCAGATCCAGAACGCCCGCTCGTACAACGAGGCGCTCTCGTCGGGTGTGCTCGTCGCCGCCGACGCGAACGTCCCCGTCGCCGCCGGTGAGATGCGCGAAGCGGGCGCCGTGCCGTACGGCGAACAGCTCGCGACGCCGAGCGGGATGATGTCGCGCCTGCGCATCCCCGCGATCGACCTCGACCTGCCGATCTTCCACGGCACCGATGACGACACGCTGCTCAAAGGGCTCGGTCATCTGGAAGGCACCTCGCTCCCGGTCGGCGGCGAGAGCACGCGTTCGGTCATCACGGGGCATCGGGGCCTCGCCAGCGCGCGCATGTTCACCGATCTCGATCGCATGAAGCAGGGCTACACGTTCACGCTCGAGACCTTCGGCGAGGTGCTCACCTACCGTGTCACCGACATCCAGGTCGTCGCCCCGCACGAGACCGAGACGCTGCACCAGGCCGCAGGAGAAGACCTGGTGACCCTCATCACGTGCACACCGCTCGGTGTGAACACCCACCGCATTCTCGTCACAGGCGAACGTGTCACTCCGACCCCGCCCGACGTCGTCGCGGCGGCGGGCTCAGCGTCCACCGTTCCGTACTTCCCCTGGTGGGCAGTGCAGTTTGCTGGAGCTGTTCTCGTCGCCGTTCTGTATCTGATGTGGATGAGCCGACCGGTCACCTCGCGCCCAGAGCGTGATGACCTGACCGGCCGTTGAGCTGACGTCGTACGTCCACTGATACCGTCGAAGAGCAGTCGCTTTCTCTGGGTCGGTCGAGCTCGTCGCTCCCGGCACCCGGAAAAAACCCTGTTCCGGCCGAGATCGCGACTGTTCTTACTACATGACTGAAGAGTATGAGGACAGATACGTGACGAATCGAGAACGAGTAGCAATCATCGGCGCCGGCCCCTCGGGCATGGCGCAGCTGCGGGCCTTCGAATCCGCAGCCCGCGCGGGGGCGGAGATCCCCGAAGTGGTCTGCTTCGAGAAGCAGGCAGACTGGGGCGGCCAGTGGAACTACACCTGGCGCACCGGCCTGGACGAGCACGGTGAGCCCGTGCACTCCAGCATGTACCGCAATCTGTGGTCGAACGGCCCCAAGGAGGCGCTGGAGTTCGCGGACTACAGCTTCGACGAGCACTTCGGGAAGCCGATCTCGTCGTACCCGCCGCGCCCCGTGCTGTGGGACTACATCGCCGGACGCCTGGAGAAGACGAACGTGCGCGACTGGATCCGCTTCCAGACGGTCGTGCGCTGGATCGAGTTCGATGCAGAACGCGAGGTCTTCACCCTCACGAGCGAGAACCTTCCCACCGGAGAATCGGTGACGGAGGAGTTCGACCGCGTGGTCGTGGCCGCAGGCCACTTCTCATTCCCGAACACCCCCGAGTTCGAGGGCATCGAGACGTTCCCCGGTCAGATCAGCCACGCGCACGACTTCCGCGGCGCGGAGGGCTTCGAGGGTCGCGATGTGCTCGTGATCGGCGCGAGCTACTCCGCTGAGGACATCGGCAGCCAGGCCTTCAAGATGGGCGCCCGTTCGGTGACGGCGAGCTTCCGCTCACAGCCCATGGGCTACGACTGGCCGGACGGGATCGAGGAGCGCCCGGTCGTGGAGCGCTTCGACGGCAGCATCGCGCACTTCGCCGACGGCACCTCGAAGCACGTCGACGTGGTCCTGATGTGCACCGGATATCTGCACAAGTACCCGTTCCTGCCCGACGACCTCGCGCTGTCGTCGCCGAACAACGTGTACCCCGACGGCCTGTACCGCGGTGTGGTCTGGCAGAGCAATCCGCGCCTGGCCTACCTCGGCGCGCAGGATCAGTGGTTCACATTCAACATGTTCGACGTGCAGGCCTGGTACGTGCGCGATCTGATCCTCGGCCGTCTCGCGATGCCGGATGAGGCGGAGCGCGCGGCATCCATCACCGACTGGCGCGCGCGCTTCGAGGCGATCGCATCCGCAGCCGATGAGATCCGCTTCCAGGGGGACTACGTGCGCGACCTGCTGCAGCTCACGGACTACCCGGAGTTCGACATCGACCGGGTCGTCGAGATCTTCCTCGCGTGGAAGCGCGACAAGAAGGAAGACATCATGGGCTACCGCGATCGCGTGTACGAGTCGGTCATCACCGGCACGATCGCGATCGTGCACCACACCCCGTGGATCGACGAGCTCGACGACTCGCTGGAGCGCTACCTCGCCGAGGAGCCCGCAGCGGCTGCGGTCGTCGAGGGTGCGGAGGCGGTGGCGGCGGATGCTGCGCGTGCGGAGATTCTCGCGCGCTGAGCCCGCCTCTCGGGAGGAGTTCTCGCTGATCGGAGGAGGATTCTGGCTGGATCCTCCTCCGACGCGGGACTTCTCCTCCGAACAGGGGGCGTCGGGGCGTGGCATCCGTCTCCTGGCGTCACGTCAGGAGGGCGTCGAGGGTGCTCCGGTAGGATGGACTCGCCCGTTCGGGCCAGCTCATCTGCCGGTGCAACCCCGGCGAACAGCGTGCAGTACCAGGGGGTACACCCATGCCAGGAATTGTGATCGTCGGCGTTCAGTGGGGCGACGAAGGAAAAGGCAAGGCCACCGATCTTCTCGGTGAGCGCACCGACTGGGTGGTGAAGTTCAACGGCGGCAACAACGCCGGGCACACCGTCGTCGTCGGCAACGAGAAGTACGCCCTTCACCTTCTCCCGTCTGGCATTCTCTCCCCCGGTGTCACACCGGTCATCGGCAACGGCGTGGTCATCGACCTCGAGGTGCTGTTCCACGAGCTCGAGGCTCTGGGCTCGCGCGGCATCGACGTCTCGCGTCTGCGCGTCAGCGCGAACGCGCACATCATCACGCAGTACCACCGCACACTCGACAAGGTCACCGAGCGCTTCCTCGGCAAGCGCAACATCGGCACGACCGGCCGCGGCATCGGCCCGGCCTACGCCGACAAGATCAACCGCGTGGGCATCCGCGTGCAGGATCTGTTCGACGAGAACATCCTGCGCCAGAAGGTCGAGGGGGCTCTCGACCAGAAGAACCACCTGCTGGTGAAGGTCTTCAACCGTCGTGCGGTCACGGTCGACGAGATCGTGGAAGAGCTGCTGTCGTACGCCGACCGCCTGCGCCCGATGGTCGCCGACACCGGTCTGCTGCTGGAGCAGGCGCTGCGCAACGACGAGGTCGTCGTCTTCGAGGGCGGCCAGGCCACGATGCTCGACATCGACCACGGCACCTACCCGTTCGTGACCTCGTCGACGGCGACTGCCGCGGGCGCGGCCGCCGGGTCCGGAGTGGGCCCCGGTCGTCTCAACCGCGTCGTCGGCATCGTCAAGGCGTACACGACCCGCGTCGGCTCGGGGCCGTTCCCGACCGAGCTGTTCGACGCGCAGGGTGACTGGCTGCGTTCACGCGGCTTCGAGTTCGGCACCACGACGGGCCGTCCGCGCCGCGTCGGCTGGTACGACGCCCCGATCACGCGCTACGCGACACGCATCAACGGCATCACCGACCTGGTGCTGACCAAGCTCGACATCCTCACCGGCCTCGAGCAGATCCCTGTCTGCGTGGCTTACGACGTCGACGGTGTGCGCTTCGACGACGTGCCGGTCAACCAGACCGACTTCCACCACGCGAAGCCGATCCTGGAGTACTTCCCGGGCTGGACCGAAGACATCTCGAAGGCGCGCACGTTCGACGAGCTGCCGCAGAACGCGCAGGACTACGTGCTGGCGCTCGAGAAGATGAGCGACACCCGCATCTCGGTGATCGGCGTGGGCCCCGCCCGCGACGAGATCATCGTGCGTCACGACCTGATCGACTGACCGCACTTTCGGTTCTCTCCGCGGGATTCCCCCGTCGACGCGGAGACGACTGCGCGTGCCGTCTGCGGCATGCATTCGTGCGGCGGGTGCTCGGTAGGCGAAAGGTCTGTGGATGACGCGGTTCTGGCTCGGCGGTTACGGCAGCGACATGGGTGGGACGGCAGACGGCATCGGCCTGCTCGCCGGTGACGAAGGCCGTGCGCCTACGACGCTTGCCTATCGTGGCGCGGTTGCGGCGGCGCTCTCGCCGTCGTGGTTGGCGCAGCATCCGACGCTCGATGTCGTCTACGCGGCGCTCGAAGGCGCAGGTACGGTGCAGGCCTATGCCCGCTCCGGTGAATCGACGCTCGCTCCGCTCGGCGAGCCTGTCGAGGCGGGCTCTGATGTCTGCCACATCGCCGTCGCGCCCGACGCTCGCTCGCTCATCGCCAGCTGCTTCGGTGACGGCCGCGTCGTGCGGATTCTGCTGGATCCCGCCGGTGTGCCGGTTCCGGATGCTGCGCACAAGGCGGCTGCGCTGCGCGCGGCGCTGCTGGGTGAGACCGTGGAGGCTCAGACCCCCGCGGGTGTCGGCGCGGCCGCATCCGACCCCTATGCTCTCGACGGCGAGCCACGCTCCTCCCACGCGCACGCCGCGGCCTTCCTGCCGGATGGGCGCATCGCCACGACCGACCTCGGCTTCGACCTCGTGCGCATCTGGCGCGTCGGCGCTGAGGGACTGCGGATCGACCACGAGGTCGTGCTGCCGCGCGGCACCGGCCCGCGCCACATGGTCGTGCACCCCAGCGGACACCTGCATGTCGTGACCGAACTGTCTGCCGAGGTCTTCACCCTCGCCGCAGGGCGCGATGGCACGTGGGGGATCGTGTCGTCGACGACCAGCTCGCTGATCGCGAACGTCGGCGCGGACTTCCCGTCCGAGCTCGCGCGCTCGCGTGACGGTGAGACGCTCTACACCGCGCTTCGGGGCAGCAATACGATCGCCGCCCTGCGCGTGAAGGGCTCCGGCGAGACCGTTGAGCCGCTCTCCGTCACCGACTCGGGCGTCGACTGGCCGCGGCACATCCTCGTGCACGAGGGCCTGCTGCTTGTCGCGGGCCAGCGCTCGGACGACATCACCGTCGTCGACCTCGATGAGCGCACGGGCGCGGCAGGCAGCATCCGCCATCACGCCCCCGCGCCCGCGCCGACGCACTTCCTCCCGGTGCGCTGAAATCAGCCTCTGATCGGCCCCTTTCCTCGACTGGAACGGGGCTGATCTGCATTCCGCGGAACATCCCACCCGTGACATGACGTTGCACATGAGCAAGACTGGCCACCCCGGAGGAAGGCGCAGACATGTCTGACGAGTACGACCTCATCGTCCTGGGCGCGGGCACGGTGGGCGAGAACATCGCTGATCGGGCCGTGCAGGGCGGGTTATCCGTCGCGATCGTGGAGCACGAGCTCGTG
Organism: Microbacterium sp. GW823-FHT02G05; assembly: GCF_058797175.1. Classification (NCBI taxonomy): domain Bacteria; kingdom Bacillati; phylum Actinomycetota; class Actinomycetes; order Micrococcales; family Microbacteriaceae; genus Microbacterium; species Microbacterium sp. GW823-FHT02G05. Next base: position 586,440 of record NZ_JBXAJK010000001.1, on the reverse strand, counting down.
GGCGGCGAATGTTCCTACTGGGCGTGCACTCCGTCGAAGGCGCTGCTGCGACCGTTGGCGGTGAGACGGGCGGCGAAGGCCGTGCGCGGCGCGCGCGAGGCGGTGACGGGCGACGTCGATGTCGCCGAGGTTCTCGCGCGTCGCAACTGGTTCGTGGGCGACTGGTCGGATGAGGGCCAGGTGAGCTGGCTCGAGAGCGCCGACATCGCCCTGATCCGTGGGCACGGTCGCCTCAGCGGCATCCGCGAGGTGACGGTCACCGAGGATGATGGTGCCGAACGAACCCTGCGGGCCCGCCATGCCGTGGCGATCGCGACCGGCTCGCGCGCGGCGATTCCACCGATCGACGGGCTTGCGGAGGCAGAGCCGTGGACGAGCCGCGATGCGACCAGTGCGAATGAGATCCCGAGCAGCCTCGCGATCATCGGGGGTGGCGTCGTCGCGGTGGAGATGGCGACGGTCTTCGCCGGACTCGGTGCGGCGGTGACCGTACTCGCGCGCACCGGCGTGCTCGGTGGCTTCGAGTCTTTCGCGGGTGAGCGCGTCGTGGCGGCGCTGCGCGAGCAGGGTGTGGATGTGCGTCTCGACACGGAGACGGTACGGGTGCAGCGCGACATCGCTGGCGTGACGATCACGACGGGCGATGGTTCCGAAGTGCATGCCGACGAGGTGCTCGTCGCGACGGGGCGCGTGCCGCGCAGCGACGACATCGGGATCGAGACGGCCGGGCTCGAACCGGGGCGGTCGATCACGACGGATGACACGATGCGCGTGCCTGGAGTCGACTGGCTCTACGCCGCCGGCGACGTGACCGGCCGTGTGCTGATGACCCACCAGGGCAAGTACGAGGCGCGGGCTGCGGGCGATGTGATCGCGGCACGGGCGACGGGTGCGCCGGTAGATGATGCGCCGTGGGGTCGCCATGTCGCGACCGCTGACCACAGCGCGGTGCCGCAGGTCGTGTTCGGTGATCCGGAGGTCGCGGCCGTCGGATTTACAGAAGCCGCCGCACGTGATGCGGGGATCGATATCGCCGTCGTGGACTATGACCTGGGCGCGGTGGCGGGCGCGAAGCTGCATGCTGACCGCTATTCCGGACACGCGCGCGCGATCATCGACAAGAGCCGGGATGTGCTCGTGGGGGCGACGTTCGTCGGCCCAGACGTCGCCGAGCTGCTGCACGCGGCGACCATCGCGATTGTCGGCGAAGTGCCAGTCAAACGTCTGTGGCACGCCGTACCGTCGTATCCGACGGTCAGTGAAGTCTGGCTGCGGCTTTGCGAAGAGTACGGACGAGAGTCCGCATGAGTCCTGCCGCGCGGACGCAACGAACGAGGGAGACACCCACATGATCGAATTCCGCTCGGTGACGAAGCGGTTCGACAACGGTGCGCTCGCCGTCGATGACTTCAGCCTGGTGCTGCCGTCGCGCAAGACGACGGTGTTCGTCGGCTCTTCCGGCTGCGGCAAGACGACCCTCCTGCGCATGATCAACCGCATGGTCGAGCCGACGTCCGGCGATGTCGCGATCGACGGCGAGAGCGTACTGGGGCGCGACCCCGTGAAGCTGCGCCGCAGCATCGGCTACGTCATGCAGAACTCCGGGCTCATGCCGCACTTCACGGTGCTGGCGAATGTCGCCACGGTGCTGCGGCTGAACGGGGTGTCGAAGGCGGATGCTGCCGCGCGCAGCCGTGAACTGCTCGACACCGTCGGTCTGGATCAGGCGCTCGCGGATCGCTACCCCGCACAGCTCTCGGGTGGGCAGCAGCAGCGTGTTGGCGTCGCCCGCGGGCTCGCCGCCGACCCCAACATCCTGCTGATGGATGAGCCCTTCGGCGCCGTCGATCCGATCGTCCGCGCCGACTTGCAGCAGGAGCTCATCCGTCTCCAGCACGAGCTCGACAAGACCGTCGTCTTCGTCACCCACGACATCGACGAGGCCTTCCTGCTCGGCGACCAGGTCGTGATCCTCGACGTCGGCGCGCGCATCGTGCAGGTCGGCTCGCCGAGCGAGATCATCGAGAACCCGGCCGACGAGTTCGTCGAGGCGTTCATCGGTGCCGAACGCGGACGCCGAGCGCTGAGCCTGAAGCAGACCCCCCGCGGCACCGTCGTCGTCGACGCGCAGGGCCGCACGCAGGGCAGCCTGGTCGAGGGACACTGACGTGGACTGGGTCATCGACAACCTCGCCCTCATCGGCGAGCTCAGCGTCGTGCACCTGCGCCAGAGCCTCATCGCGATCGTGATCGGCTTCGCCATCTCGCTCCCTCTCGGATGGGTGGCATGGCGATACCAGTTACTGCGAGGGTGGATCATCGTCGCGACGGGGCTGCTCTACACGATCCCCTCGCTTGCGCTCCTCATCATCATGCCCGCCGTGCTCGGCTACTCGGCGATCAGCGAGTTCAACCTCGTCGTCGCGCTCACGATCTACGCGATCGCGATCCTCGTGCGTGCCGTGGCCGATGGTCTCGACTCCGTCGATCCCGGTGTGCGCCAGTCCGCGACGGCGATGGGCTTCGGTGCGCCGCGGCGCTTCTGGACGGTCGAGCTGCCGCTCGCCGGCCCCGTGATCCTCGCGGGGTTGCGTGTCGCGGTCGTGAGCACGATCTCTCTGGCGACGGTCGGCGTGCTGATCGGCGTCACGAATCTCGGGTACCTGTTCACGAACGGACACCAGCGCCGCATCATCCCGGAGGTTCTCGCCGGCGTGGTCGCGGTGGTCGTGATCGCTCTCGTCCTGGACGTGCTGCTCGTACTTCTGGGTCGGATGCTCATGCCGTGGAGCCGCAAGGTGCCGGCGGGCCCTCGCCGCGAACGCCGCGCCGTGCGCACCCCCATCGCCGTCGGAGGTGCCGCATGAACCTCTTCGCCGACGCGCTCGACTGGCTCTTCTCTCCTGAGCGGCTGCAGGGTGCCTACGCGCTGCCGATTCTGCTCGGCCAGCACCTGTGGTTCACGGCGATCTCGGTCTTCATCGCGGCACTCGTCGCCGTGCCGCTGGGTTGGCTGATCGGGCACACAGGGCGTGGGCGCGAGTTCGCCGTGGCGCTGTCGGGCGCCGCCCGTGCACTGCCCTCCTTCGGTCTGCTGATCCTGCTCGTGCTCGTGATGGGCGTGCTGCGCACCCCGGAGGCCGCGGTGATCACGTTCGTGCTTCTGGCGATCCCGTCGATCCTTGCCGGGGCGTACACGGGCTTCGAGGCCATCGATCGGCGTGTGATCGATGCGGCCCGTGCGACAGGGATGACCGAATGGCAGATCCTGTGGCGCGTAGAGGTGCCGCTTGGGATGCCCCTGCTGATCGGCGGCCTGCGTGCCGCCGTGCTGCAGGTCGTCGCGACCGTCACGATCGCGGCGTACGTCAATCTCGGCGGCCTCGGCTGGCCGATCATCCAGGGGATTCCACTGCGTCGTTTCGATCAGGTGCTCGGCGGTGCGATCCTGGTCGCGCTTCTGGCGCTGATCCTCGATCTGCTCTTCGCCGCTGCCCAGCGCGCCGCGGTGCCACGTGGTCTGCGCGCCGCGCGTTCCGAGCGCGATGGCCCTGCGCGCGGCACCGCATCCCGTGCGTTCTCGTCCACCGACGCACCCACAGACCCCGCCCCCGCGGCGGCGCTGTCGAACTGACAGCATGCAGTCCCCCAGAGAGGAAAGATGATGTTCACAGCACGAACCAGACGATCCGGTCTCTTCATCGGCGCCCTCGCCGCCGCAACCCTCGCACTCACCGCCTGCGGTGGGGGCAACCCGCTCGACACCCCCACCGAGAGCAGCGGTGGGGGCGAGGCATCCGACACGATCGTGATCGGCTCGCAGGCCTACTACTCGAATGAGATCATCGCCGAGATCTACGCGCAGGCGTTGGAGGCCGCGGGGCACACGGTCGATCGGCAGTTCAACATCGGCCAGCGTGACGCCTACATGCCCGAGATCGAATCGGGCGCGATCGACCTGTTCCCTGAGTACACCGGCAACCTGCTGGAGTTCTTGGATGACTCGGCGACCGCGACCAGTTCGGAAGACGTCTACGCGGCGCTCGTCGAAGCGCTGCCAGAGAATCTCACGGCTCTCGACTACGCCGAGGCGAGCGACCAGGACACCTACACGGTCACGAAGGAGTTCGCTGCGCAGCACTCGCTGACGACGATCGCCGACCTTGCGAAGGCGGGCGTGCCGCTCACGATCGGCGCCGCGCCCGAGTTCGAGCAGCGTCCGTACGGCCCGGCCGCGGCCAAGGCGGTCTACGGCGTCGACCTGGCGTTCTCCGCGACCGGACCGACGACGCTCGATGCCCTCCTCGAGGGGGCCGTGCAGGTGGCCGACATCTACTCGGCAGACCCGGCATTCGAGACGAAAGAGATCGTGGCTCTGGAAGACCCCGAGAACATGATCCTCGCCTCTAACGTCGTTCCCATCGCGTCGAGCGACATCGCCGATTCGATCGCCGACGTGATCAACGCGGTGAGTGCGAAGCTGACGGTCGAGCAGCTCGTGGCACTCAACGTGCAGAGCACGGTCGACCAGAAGTCGAGCGTCGACATCGCCAAGGCCTGGCTGACGGAGAACGGTCTGCTGTAGCCGATACGACAGGACGCCCCTCGTGGTCTCCGCGAATGATGTTCGCGGAGCTGCGAGGGGCGTCGTCTGTGTGCGACGCCTGGGACAATAGGAGCATGATCTCGAAGCGTGACGTCGCCCAGCGGCTCGACATCCCTGTGGAGATGGCCGTGAGGCATGGGCTCATCGAGATGACCGAGGACGAGCTCACGGAGCTCGAGAACGACCCGCCCGCGTGGCTCGTGCAATCGCGCGCGAATCGCAAGAAGGGTGCCCGCCCGGTGTGGGCGACGCTCACCTGCGACATCTGCGGATACACCGAGACGGTGCGGCCGAAGAAGTGGTGGCCGACGTTCACCTACCTGAGCTGTCGCGAGCACTCGCCCGCCGATCTTCCCGCCCCGGCGCACGGCAGGCACCGCGCGGAGTTCGACGGCGTCGGAAGCCGTTTCGTGGGAATCGTTGACGACGAGGTGGACGGTCTCTAGCCTCAGTCGTGCGTAGACTCCCTCCCTCACATCGGAGTGAACCATGGGAACGACTGTTTTCGAACGACGTCAGCCGGCGGCATCCGTTGTCGCGCATGCGCTGGAGAGCACGCAGCAGAGCGTGTTCTGGCTGGATGACATCGCGCGGCCCGACTATCCGGTGCTGCGCGGCCACCGTCACGCGGATCTGGTCATCGTCGGCGGTGGGTACGCGGGGCTCTGGACGGCAGTGCGGGCGAAGGAACGGGATCCGCAGCGTCGCGTCATCCTGATCGAGGCATCGCGGATCGGCTGGGCGGCGTCCGGTCGTAACGGCGGCTTCTGCGAGTCGAGCCTCACGCACGGCTACGACAACGGTGCGAGCCGCTGGCCGGACGAGATGGACCTGTACGAACGGCTCGGTCTGCAGAACCTCGACGAGATGCAGGAGACCGTCGCGAAGTACGACATGGATGTCGATTGGGAGCGCACGGGCACGCTGTCGGTGGCGACCGAGCCCCACCAGATCGAGTGGTTGGCGGAGGCAGAGAACTTCCTCAATGCGGAGCAGATCCGTGCAGAGGTCCGCTCGGAGACCTACCTCGCAGGTGCCTGGGACAAGGACGGCGCGGCGATCCTGCATCCGGCGAAGCTCGCCGCGGAGCTGGCCCGCGTGGCGACGGAACTCGGCGTGGAGATCTTCGAGCGCTCTCGTGTGCGCGGTATCGAAAGCGACCGCGGTGGTCGGCAGACGGTGTTCACCGCGGATGGCTCGGTGGAGGCCGCGCACGTCGCTCTGGCCACGAATGTCTTCCCGTCGCTGCTCAAACGCAACCGTCTCATGACGGTGCCCGTCTACGACTACGTGCTCATGACCGAGCCGTTGAGCGATGCGCAGCTGACGGCGATCGGCTGGCAGAACCGGCAGGGCATCAGTGACTCGGCGAATCAGTTCCACTACTACCGGCTGAGCGCCGACAACCGCATCCTCTTCGGTGGATACGACGCGATCTACCACTACGGCGGCAAGGTGCGCGCAGCGTACGAGGATCGCCCGCAGACGTTCCAGCGCCTCGGATCGCACTTCTTCACGACGTTCCCGCAGCTGGAGGGTCTGCAGTTCACGCACAAGTGGGCCGGCGCGATCGACAGCTGCAGCCGCTTCTGCGCGTTCTTCGGCACCGCCCGCGGCGGACGCGTCGCCTACGCGACAGGCTTCACCGGCCTCGGCGTCGGGGCGACCCGCTTCGCCGCCGATGTGATGCTCGACAAGCTCGAAGGGCTGAAGACCGAGCGCACAGAGAACGAGATGGTGCGCTCGCGGCCGATCCCGTTCCCGCCTGAGCCCGCCGCATCCATTGGCGTGAACCTTGTGCGCGCGTCCATGGACCGCGCCGACCACAACGACGGCAAGCGCAACCTGCTGCTCAAGGCGCTCGACGCCGTCGGCATGGGGTTCGATTCGTGAGCGGGACGGATGCCCCCGGCGTCGACCTGTTCACGGGTGTGGATGCGCTCGCAGTCGGGGTGGAACACGAGGCGTTGTCTGCCGAGGCGGTCGTGGAAGGAGCGCCCCGCGCGGGAGTGTACGAGCTCGGAACCTTCGGCGGGACGGAGATCGGCGTGTGGGAGATGACGCCGGGCGTCGCGACCGATACCGAGGCGGACGAGATCTTCGTTGTGCTCTCCGGAAGGGCGCGGATCGCGTTCGTGGAGCCTGAGCGTGAGGCGATCGACGTGGGCCCGGGGTCGGTCGTGCGGCTGACGGCGGGGATGCGCACGGAGTGGACCGTCACGGAGACGCTGCGGAAGGTGTACGTGGCGTAAGCCGCACGTGTGGGACGGTCGTCTCGGTATTGACGGGGCTGCGAAGTGACCGGGTGGAGAGACTCAACCTTCCGCAATCTTTTCGCTAGGTGGGGTGTTCTGCCGCGAAGGGCGGAGATGACAGCAGATGGAGTGGACATGCTCGTCGGGATACTGATCGGAATTGCGATCGTTTGCTTAGGAGTCGTCGGCATTCTGGTGCGGCGGCCCTTCTATAGGTTGATCATTCGAGGTATCAAGCGTTTTTACGGTCAGCCAATGGCAGACATGTACGCACACGTTGGAGTCAAAGGCGTCGTCATCGGTGGCGTCGGCATCATCGCATTCGGAGTTTTTCGGATCATCGTCGCCGTTCTCACGGACTCCTAGTGCGCGGTGCGCGCGAACGGAAGTGACTGACCTGGACTATGGATGAAGTTGTCCCTCTTTCGCTGCGAATGAGCGAAGCGCTGGTTCTGTTCGAATGGCTGGCGTCAAACAACGAAACGGGTTCTCTCCGAGGCGATCCTGCGAAGATGCGCGTTCTCTGGGATCTCGAGGCGCAGCTCGAATCGAAGCTGGTGGCACCGTTCGACGCTGACTACGCCGAGCAGCTCGCTCGCGCCCGAGCTGATCTTCTCAAAGAGACGTGATGCAGTTCATGTATCGCGGCTATTCAGATGTTCTTCACGCATTGGGGCTGGGATGACAAAGTACGTGCTGCTTTCTGTTCGGCGCCCGCGCGGGTGGCCGTGGCCGGATGAGTCCCGCAGGTGCCGCAGGTAGGAGCATTGCGTTTGCAGAAGCGCGGCCTGACAGTAGCTGGCGCATGGGTGCCGAACTGGCTCTATGACTTCCACTGTGTGGAGAAATCAGCGGTGGAGGCCGGCCGCGACTCGGACTTGAGTTCCGGCCGGTGCTCACCCCCGAGGGAGAGGATCTTGGTGCGTCGCAGATCGTTATCGAATCAACTGCCCACGAGTGGTTTGATGTAGGGGATCTCGAACGACTCCTGGTGCCTCTTCATGGCGTGGGTTCCGAGACTTGCGAGGCCTGTGGAGTGTTGCGCTGGATGCCGGTGGAGCATGACCTCTTACCGGCCCCCATATCCAAGCGTTCGAAGGGCAGCCTCCGGTGGTGGCGAGTCCCGAGTGGTTTGGGGCTGGCCTCATGTGCATCAGGAACATTCTGTGGCGTCGTGACGCGGCAGACTACTTGCTCGACGTGGGGTCGCGTGATTTCGTCGTCGATGCAGAGTTTGAAATCTGAGGAGCGATGAGACCGAGGCTCATGCTTGTCATCCTCGCGCCAGTATCGCCAGGCGCAGCCTTGTGAGCGTCTCCCCGTCCTCCAGCTCAACCCCGAGCAGCTCGCTGATGAGCGCGAGGCGCCGATAGTACACCGAGCGCGACAGGTGTGAGGCGGATGCTGCCGCCGTCGATGGGCTTCTTCGTTGAGTCCATGGGCGTCTTCTCGCGTTCGTGGCGGGGTGCCGCCCTGCACGACCGGATGCCCCGGTCAGAGTGTCTTGGCACGTGTCGTACCTGCTTCTGGGGTGCGTTTGGCGGTGACCGGCGTCTCGAAAATAGCCCCAGTGCAAAGTCAAAAATCTGCCACCAGGTCGGAGCTCTTCTTTCGGACAGAAGAAGGAGGGCGAACGATAATTATCCAATCTATGTGTCATAATAGGCTCGTCACCTGGTGACAGCGCAACGACGGGCATGAGGCACCGGAAACTCGGGCCGAGAAGAACAGGACTGCATGACGTGAAATCGCACGCTTTCGCCTCTGAGAACGACCTTGAGCAGGCACTGGCGACTCCCAGCTCCGCTCTCATCGACGACATGTCGAATGGGGCAGGCGATCTCGTCATCCTGGGAGCTGGCGGCAAGATGGGGCCGACGCTCGCGATGCTCGCGCGAAACGCCTTCGATGCCGCAGGTCGAGTGGACGACCAGGTCTTCGCCGTCTCGCGATTCGGCGATGCGGCCGTGCGCGCACGTCTGCAAGAGGCAGGCGTCAAGGTCGTGCCCTTCGACCTGATCGAGAACGACGATCTCAGCACGCTGCCTGATGCTCCCAACGTCGTCTTCATGGTGGGGGCGAAGTTCGGGGCGGCCACGAACGCATCCTGGGCATGGGAAGTCAACGCCGCCCTGCCTGACCGTGTCGCACGGCGCTATCGCGACAGCGCGATCTCAGTGCTCTCTACGGGAAACGTCTACCCCTTCGTCTCCCCAGGCTCGGGCGGAGCGGACGAAGAACTCCCCCCTTCACCAATCGGCGAGTATGCCCAGTCATGCCTTGGGCGTGAACGGATCTTCGAGTTCAGCGCCCAAGAGCGCGGCACCAAGATCGCGATCATCCGCCTCAACTACGCTGTCGACCTGCGCTACGGCGTGCTCGCTGACATCGGCAGCGCCGTCTACGCAGGGGAACCGGTGTCGATCGCGACCGCGAACGTCAACGTGGTCTGGCAGGGCTATGCCAACGAAGTCGTTCTGCGCAGTCTGCTGCACGCGTCGTCGGACGGATTCACCATCAACCTCACGGGGCCCGAGTTGCTCAACGTCGAGTCGATCGCGCGCCGGTTCGGCGCTGCGTTCAACCGCGAAGTGACCATCGTCGATGAGCCGCAGCCGACCGCGCTGCTCAGCGACGCGCGTCGGTGCATGGCCCTGTTCGGCTACCCGGCCGTGTCTGCGGAGACACTGATCCAGTGGCAGGCCGCGTGGATGCAGTCGGGGCTGCCGATGACAGCCAAGCCGACCAAATGGTCTGTGCGCGATGGGAAGTTCTGATGTCTGCTGTACCTGCTCTGCGTCCTGAAGCGGCTCAGACCCTCGCTCGCGGTGCTGTGATTCCCGCACACCCTCTCGCGCTGAACGCGCACCGCGTGCTTGACGAGCGTCGCCAGCGCGCGCTCTCGCGCTACTACCTCGCGGCGGGCGCCGGCGGGATCGCGGTCGGTGTGCACACCACCCAGTTCGAGATCCGCGATCCCGAGCACGCCTTGTTCGAACCGATCCTCGCGCTCGCAGCAGAAGAGCTCAATGCGCACGGTGACACCGCCGTCGTGCGCATTGCCGGCGTCGCCGGACCTACAGCGCAAGCAGTGGCAGAGGCCGAGGTTGCCCGAGAACTGGGCTACGACGCGGTACTGATCAGTCCGCGTGTGCCCGGGGCGGATCAGAGAGATCTCCTTGATCGTGCACGTGCAGTCGGAGAGGTGTTGCCACTGATCGGCTTCTACCTGCAGACCGCGATTGGCGGCCCTGTCCTGGACCGCGACTTCTGGCGCGAGTTTGCGACCATTCCCTCGGTCGTCGCAGTGAAGGCGGCGCCTTTCGATCGCTACCGCACACTCGAACTGGTGCGCGGCGTCGCCGCGTCGGGTCGCGCCGACGACGTCGCCCTCTACACGGGCAATGACGACGCGATCGTCGCGGATCTGATGTCGGAGTACCACGTGGATGCGCCGGGGGGTGCGCGCACTCTGCGCTTCGTCGGCGGGCTGCTGGGGCAGTGGGCTGTGGGTACTCGCGCCGCGGTCTCGATGCTGGATCTGTCGCGCCGCGCAACGGGAGGAGACCTCACCGCCTCGCGCGAGCTCGCTCGCCTTTCTGCAGATCTCGTCGATCTCAATCAGGCTGTCTTCGACCCAGGCAACGACTTCCGCGGTGTCATCGCCGGCGTGCATGAGATGCTTCGCCAGCAGGGCATTCTGGAAGGTGTGTGGTGCCTTGATCCCGATGAGGGGCTCTCGGTAGGGCAGGCCGAGGAGATCTCGCGTGTGCGACTGGCATATCCCCAGTTGAACGATGACGCATTCATCCAAGAGCACCTTGAGGAATGGATGCGTTGATGGGCGCTACGATCGTCGCCGCCGTGTCTGCTGGTCTTTTCGAGGAGTTCTTCTCCGAAGATGACGTTGCGCGGCTGGAGGCATCGGCCGCCGCCCTGGGCGGCAGGTTCGCGCGTCTGAACGCCCTCGACGAAGGCGATACTGCGAACGCGCAGGTCGTCATCACGAGCTGGGGAGCTCGTCCTTTCGACAGGGCGATGCTCGATGCGCTGCCTGCGCTGCGTGTTGTCGCGCACACAGGTGCCAGCGTGAAGCCGTTCGTGACCGATGCTCTGGACGACCGTGGGGTTGTGGTCACCCAGGCGGGCGCAGGCATGGCGCGTTCCGTTGCGGAAGTGTCGCTCACCTTCACTCTCGGCCTGTTGCACCGGATGCCGCAGATGCACAATGCTCTGCGTGAGACGGGCAGGTGGTACGACGAATCGGCAGGCGTGCAGCACGAGATCCTGGGTACGTCAATCGGCGTGGTCGGCGCGTCACGCACGGGGCGCTGCTACCTCGAGATGATCAAGGCTCTGGGTGCAGTGCCGTTGCTGGTGGATCCGACCCTGAGCATCGATGAGGCATCGCAGTTGGGCGCAGAACTTGTACCTCTGACAGAGGCACTCGCTCGCGCGCGGGTCGTGGCGTTGCATGCTCCGTCGCTTCCCCAGACTCATCATCTGCTCGGCCACCGAGAGCTCGCCCTTCTGCGCGATGGCGCGGGAGTCGTCAACACGGCCAGGTCGTGGCTTGTCGATGAGGTCGCTTTGCTCGACGAGCTGCGAAGCGGTCGGCTGAGCGCTGCAATCGATGTCTTCGATGAAGAACCTCTTTCGAGCTCGAGCCCGTTTCGCTCGGTCCCTGGGGTGCTGCTCACCCCGCATCGCGCTGCGGGCACGCACGAAGGGCGCAGGCGACAGGGCGGCATCGTGGTGGACGAGGTCGCTGCTTTCGCCCAGGGCGCACCGCTTCGCCATGCGGTCGCCCGCGATGACCTGCAGTTCATGGCGTAGCAATGGCTTCGCCGATTCGAGTCGCGTTCGCGGGGCTCGCGCATTCGCATCCTTTCACTGATGCCGCGAATCTCCTCACTCTGGGCGCTGAGATCGTCGGGGTGTTCGATCACGACAGGACGCTGTCGGCGGAGTTTGCGAGCAGGTTCGGCGGTCGAGCGGTGCCGGATGCTGCGCAGCTGCAGTCGCTGGATGCCGATATCTGCGTCGCAACACCGCTTCCGCACCATGTTGTCCCGTTGGCGCGATCTCTCACCTCGAGCATCGCGACGATGCCTGTCTTCTTCAACAAGGTGATCGCGGCGACTCCGCGGCAGCTGTGGAACTGGGAGCAGGCCATCTCTCTCGCCGCTGTGCCCGTCGGCACGAGCTCAGTGCTGCGGTTCGCCCCCGCCCTCGAAGATCTGGCGGAGCGGGTGCTCGGTCGCGAGGTCCTCGCAATTCGAGTGCGCGCTCAGCACGACAATGCCGCGTTCCAAACCCCCGAGCGATCGTGGCAGGACGACCCCGACCGGGGCGGCGGCACGATGCTCACGGTGGGGATCCACGCCTGGGAGATGGTTGATCGGGTACTGCCCGGTGCTGAACTCGAAGCGGCAGGGGGGTGGACTCGTCGGCGACTCGGCTCGCGCACTCGGTCTGAGGATGCTGCGGGCGTGAGTGGTCTCTTGCGTCTTCCCGGCTGTGAGCAGCGCGTGCCCGTGCACGCTCTGGTCACGGGTTCGCCGGGACCGGACGCCTACGCGATTGACGTCGTGACTGCCGATGGCACGCTCTCGGTCGACCTCGATGGAGAGCAGCCGAATCTGTCTCTGGGCTTCCTCGGCTTGGCGCAGGAGCTTCAGGCCGCTGCGCGCGCGCGAGCCGTGCCCGCTCCGTGGGAGAAGTCGCGAACTGTGGTGATCAACGCCATACGCGCCGGGGCGGCAGGTCGGAATGAGAAGGAGCCTTCCGAAACCTGGATATGGAAACACGGCGATGCTTCGGTTTCGCAACGGAAAATACGTAACGAAACGTGAAGCAAGAGTTATCAAACTTGTGTTGCATAATGTTTCGCGCCGTGACATTCTGAAACCAAGCCCGAACCGATCCCTCTCCGTGCTTCAGCTTCACGACGGAACGCGGAGAGGGATCGAACGCAGCAATTTGCTCACCCGAGATGAGGACAATGATGTTTGCAGGAGAGAACGGATTCGTGCGCCGGATGGCGATCGGAGCCGCGGTAGTGGCGGCCGGAGCGCTCGTACTCACTTCGTGCGCCGGTGGTGCTGGCAATGAGGGGACCGAGTCGGGGGGAACCGTGACGATGTGGGTCAACCCCATCGCCGGTGACCGTGAGGCCGCGACATGGGAGCCCATCGTCGACGCCTTCACGGCGGAGAACCCGGACATCAACATCGACATCGTCGTGCAGCCGTGGGCGAACCGCGACCAGCAGCTCACCGCGGCAATCGCCGGTGGCAGCGGTCCGGACGTGCTCTACATGAACGACTTCCAGATTCCCGGCTACCAGGCACAGGGAGCACTCGCAGACCTCACCGGTGTTCTCGGCAAAGAAGAGGCGAACTTCGCGCCGCACACGCTCGCTGCTGCCACGGTTGACGGCAAGCTCTATGGCGCACCCGTGCTGACTTCGGTCAACACGACGATCTTCAACAAGAAGGTCATGGACGCGGCGGGTATCGCCGAGGCTGACTACCCGACGACCTGGGCAGAAGTCCTTGAAGTCGCCCCCAAGATCAAGGAAGCGGGCTACTGGGTCATGCAGGTCGAGACGGCGACGACGGCCGCCGCCAACCTCAACTTCTACCCCTTCCTCTGGTCGGCCGGTGGTGAGGTACTCTCCGCAGACGGGACCGAGCCCACTTTCAACGGCCCGGAGGGCGTTGAGGCGCTTGATTTCATCAAGGCGATGGTCGACGGCGGATACGCGCCGACCGAGGCGATCACCGTGCAGGCGTCGGAAGACCTCAACCCTGTCGCACAGGGCAAGGTCGCTTTCACCTTCGCCACTGAGGCATCGCTGCTGACACAGTGGGGCATTCCCGAGGAAGACCTCGTGATCAAGGCGCCTCTGGGCCAGAAGGGCGAGGGCGTTGGCTTCGGCACGGTCGGCACGCTGGCGATGCTGGAGGGCTCGAAGAACGTCGACGCCACCAAGAAGTGGATTCAGTGGGTGACGCAGCCTGAGAACCTGGCGACCTTCAACCTCGACCGCGGCTACTACTCGCCGCGCGCTGATCAGGGTGACATCTACGAAGCGGGCACCTTGATGGGACAGCAGGGGCAGTACATCGACCGGATGCATGCCGGCGTGCTCTCGCCGTTCACCGCAGCGATCGAGACATCACTGATTCCGCAGCTGCAGGCTGCGCTGCTGGGGCGGTCCTCCGTTGAGGAAGCGCTGAACACCGCAGCCGATGAGGTCTCCGCGACGATCGCTCGCGGCTGACCACCGGGCCACCCAGGCCTTTATCGACCGGGAGCGGACCCCGCCGCTCCCGGTCACCCCTCCCGCCCAGGAGAAGCAGATGACTCAGACTCTTGTCGCCCCGCCGACGCCGCCGAGCGTGACCCCCGCTCCCCAGAAGAAGCGCCCGAGCCGACGTCTGGGAACCGCATGGACCCTCGTGCTGTTCGCGGCCCCGTTCGTGGTTCTGTTCGTGGTGTTCCGCCTTGCCCCGACTCTGTGGGGGATGGTGCTGAGTCTGTTCAAGTACCAGATCACCGGGTCGATGACCTGGATCGGTTTCGACAACTTCCAGCGTCTGTTCGCAGACGCGGTCTTCTGGGAATCGCTGCGCGTGACATTCCTCTACGTCGCGATCGCTGTTCCCGCCACGGTCGCGGTATCGGTCGTCATGGCGATGATGGCGAACCGTTCGATGCGAGGCATCCGCGTCTATCGAGCGCTCTACTTCCTCCCGGTGCTCACCAGTTTCGTGACCACCGGTCTGGTGTGGCGTTGGATCTACTCCACCGAAGGCCCACTCAACGGTGTGCTCACGATGTTCGGTCTCGACCCGGTGGGCTTTCTCAGCTCGGATTCGCTTGTTCTGCCCTCGCTGTCGCTGGTATCTGTGTGGACGCGATTCGGCTATGACATGCTCATCATTCTCGCGGGCCTGCTCGCGGTGCCCGCTGAGTACTACGAGGCGGCGCGCATGGACGGGGCGAACGCCTGGCACACCTTCTGGCACATCACTCTGCCGCAGATCCGCCCGCAGCTGTTCTTCGTGGTGATCCTGGAGATCATCCAGTCCTTTCAGGTCTTCGACCTCATCTATGTGATGACAGGCGGTGGACCCGTGCGCTCGAGCTACACGCTCACGTACTTCATCTATGACACCGCCTTCCGCTCCTTCGACTTCGGCTACGCCAGTGCGATCGGTGTCATCCTGCTGGCGATCACCCTCGTCGTGAGCCTGGTTCAGCGCCGCTTCTTCAAGGATGTGGATTGACGTGACTGTTGTGACCTCCCGCCGCCCATTGCGGCGTCGCCTGCGGGCGTTCATGCCCCACCTTCCGCTCGCGCTCGTCGCCGTCGGAACGATCTTCCCGTTCTACGTCATGGTCATGCTCTCGATGCGTGGCGGGCAGCAGATCACGCTCCCCGATGCACTCGTGCCGGCAGGCCTCAGCTTCGACGCCTATGAGGCGATGCTCAGCAACCCCGACCTGGGGCGCTGGATGCTCAACACGCTGCTCTACTCCGTGATCTCGGTCGTGCTCGTGCTGCTCATCTCGACAACTGCGGCCTACGTCTTCGCGAAGAAGCAGTTCCCCGGGCGCGCGGTCCTCTTCTGGCTCATCATGTCGACCATGATGGTGCCGTACCACCTGACGCTCATTCCCCAGTTCTTGATGATCTCGAAGATGGGCGGCGTCGACACGCTCTGGGGTCTCATCGCACCGACGCTCGTGAACATGTTCGCTCTGTTCCTGATGCGTCAATTCATCGCGGGTGTACCCGACGAGCTTTTCGAGGCGGCGCGAATGGATGGCGCAGGTGAGTGGCGCATCTTCTTCCGTATCCTCCTCCCGCAGCTGAAGCCGGTCATGGCGACCCTGTCGGTGTTCGTCTTCCTCTGGCACTGGAATGACTTCCTCTGGCCGCTCGTGGTCACCCGGACGCCCGACAACTACCTCGTCACCGTGGGGCTGCTGTCGATGTTCGCCAAGGACGCGTCGATGGCGCAGACCATGGCGGGTGCCGTCATCACCTTCGTGCCGATCGTGATCGTGTACCTGATTCTGCAGAAGTACTTCGAGCGAGGCACCATGACGAGTGGGATGAAGTGAGCATGGTCGTTCTGATCGCGCTGGGTTCGACCCCGCGAACCGTGTCGGCACAGGCATCGGCGGATGAAGCTGTGGTCGCGATGATCGCTCACTGGCGGGATCGCTTGCAGGAAGCTGCGCTGCACTCGCCAGACCTCGTGCTGCTGCCCGAATACGCCGATCAGCCCGAAGACAGCTGGTTCCTGGCACACCGCGCCGACTACTTCGCCGCACGGGGTGACCGCTTTGAGCGTGCTCTGCAAGAGCTCGCTGTCGAGATCGGCACGAACATCATCTTCGATGCCGTGCGCGAAAGAGAGGGTCTGCTTTTCAACACGGTGACCGCGATCAATCGCGCCGGCGACATCGCAGGTCGTCACGAAAAGCGCGTCGTCACGCTCGACGAAGCAGAGAGGCTCGGCCTGTCGTACGGACAGCAATCGACTGTCTTCGTCCTCGACATCGGCCGGGTGAGCGCCCTGGTGTGCTTCGATCTGAACTTCGCGACCGAGCGCGCGCGGGTTGCGGCGGAGCGTCCTGACATCATCGTCTTCCCCTCCAACTTCCACGGAGGGTTCCTGCAACAGCAACTCGCGTACGAAGCAGAGGCATTCGTGCTCTCGGCGATCGCGCAACCCGCGCCTTCGGCGCTCGTGGACCCCGTCGGTCGAGTCATCGCGAGCAGCACGAACTACGCAGCGATGGCCGTAGCCCACGTGTCTCTCGATACGGCAGTGGTGCACCTGGATGACAACTTCGCTCGTCTGGTCGAACTCAAGCGCCGTTATGGGGCCGCGGTCGAGATCGCAGACCCGGGTCTCATCGGTGTGGTTCTCCTCTCAGCGACCGGTGCGGTGCCGCTTGAGCAGATGCTCGCCGAGTTCGATTTCGTTCGTGCGCGCGAATACCTCTCGGCGTCCGAGCGTGCCCGAGACGAGGCCTCCGGCGGCTGACCACGCGCCGGGAAGGGCAGCAGGGCGTGGAGGCACCGTGCCTCCCGGCGCTTCGCACTGCGAAGCGCGTCATCAGTTCGAAGGAGAGCAGGGATGACCATTTTCAGTCCCGAATTCAAGACTCGTCCGCGACGACGACGCAGAGTCGTCGCGACGATGGCGGTGGCGATCGGCCTGTTGGCGACGGCGCTCACGGCGCCGTCGATCGCCGCGGCTCAGGGTCCGAATCTCGTCGCCAACGGCGGATTCGACGAGACCCCGACGTCTTCGGATCCCGTTCCCGGGTGGAACGTGATGTGGACGACGCCGAATCAGATACCGCTTTCTTTGAACCAGTACACCTCGGCGCCGCACTCGCTGTGGATCGACACCACCACGGGCGGTTTCGGGCTGCAGAGCGACCGCTTCCCTGTGACCGCTGGCACCAGCTACGTCACGAGTGTCTCGTCGTGGCTCACCGGACCGCCGCATGTGTACCTCGACTTCTTCGACTCGTCCGGGACTCTTCTCGACCGTTCGATGCAGATCCTCGACACCTCGTCGTGGTGGACCCAGGCTCAGTGGTCGGCGATGGCGCCCGCTGGTGCGGTGGCCGCGGCCGTGTTCTACTTCGCCCCGAACGGTTACAGCGTGAAGGGCTACATCGATGATGTGAGCGTGCGCGTCGACGACTCGCCCGCCGTGGATTCGCATGGATCGATCATCCACAACATCGGTCTCAACTATCCGGTCTACGCAGAGGTCGGCCCGCGTACGATCGCGTACCTGCCGATGAACGGCGACCCTGTCGCACAGATCGCGCAGGTGGATGCCGCAACGGGAGAGCGCATCGCCATTGGGGAAGCCACTGGCGCAGGAGCCTTCTATGGTGGGACGACGATGCCCGACGGCACGGCATACATCGGCGGCGCTCTGAACGGCCACCTGTACCGAATGGCACCGGGTGTCGACGGACTCGACGACCTGGGTGTGCCCTACCCCGGCACTTCTGCGCTCTTCGGAATGGATGTCACGCCGTCCGGCACCGTGCTCATCGGCACGTACCCGGGTGGCCGACTCGTCGAGTTCAACCCGGCGACCGGTTCGTTCACTGACCGCGGTCGCCCGGATGCGAACTCCGCCTACCTGCGCGCGGTCGAGGTTGTCGGCTCCTACGCCTATCTCGGGCTGGGGATGGACGGTGCCAAGCTTCTGCGGCGAAACCTCTCGACAGGGGCGACGACACAGATCCCGCTTCCCTCGAACCGCAGCGGAGCCCTCTCGATCGACGACATGCAGTCGGTCGGAAACGACCTCTTCCTGCGGCTGACCGACGATGTGCTCATGCACTACTCGACGACCACAGGCGTGTGGACCGATCTCGGTACGCAGTCGCTCATGGTCAACGTGTCTCCTCTCGGCCCGGATGGGCGCGTGTACTGGATCGGGGAGGATCTGCATTTCCGCTCCTACGACCCCTCTACCCGCGACGCGTCAGATGTGCAGATCGCCTCGACCACGATCGTGCCCAGTTCGAAGGGCTCGGGCTGGTTCACTGATCCCGTACACGGCCGCAGCCTCTCGACGGTCTTCTACGGCGGCACGATGAGCAACTACTCGCCCGGCGACGACGCGGTGTGGCAGCTCACGCCCGAGGTCGACGGCGCCGCGGCAGCGATCCGATCGCTGCTGGGCACGGATGACGGAAAACTCTATGCGACCGGCTACCAGTCCGGTGGTCTGAGCGTGTTCGACACCGCAACCCAGACAGCCACTCAGTATCCGAAGGGGACAGTGGGGCAGGCCGAGGGAATGCTCATGGCCGACGGCAAGCTCTACCTCGGCATCTATCCGCACGCCGACATCCTCGAGTTCGACCCCGCTCAGCCCTTCGACTACGGCGTGAACCCGCGAAGCCTGGCGCAGCTTGGTGCGCAGGGTCAGGATCGCCCCTCGGGCCTGGCGAAAGTGGGCGATACGCTCGCCGTCGGCACGATCGCCGGGTACGGGATGCTGCAGGGGGCGCTCACCCTCATCGACACCGTCACCGGCACCGCCACGGTGCATGATGACATCGTCCCCGACCAGGGTGTCGTCTCGCTCGCGGCATCCGGCTCGCTCATCGTGGGTGGAACGACGACCGCAGGCGGTCTCGGAACAACGCCCACACAGAGCACGGCGAAGCTGTTCGTCTGGGACACCGTGACTGATACGGCCGTCTGGGATGGTGCTCCCTTCCCCGGCGTGACCTCGATCACGGCACTCGCCTCGGCGGATGACGGGACGGTCTGGGGCGTCGCTCAGAACCGGCTCTTCCAGTTCGATCCCGTGACACGCACGGTCACCGCCACGGTGCCTCTGGGCACGGGCTCGACGGTTCCCACCTGGAACGATTCGGGAACCACGATCGGCTTCCTGCCCAATGGTGACCTGTACGCCTACGCGGCAGGATCGATCTGGATCGTCGACCAGAGCACGCTCGCGCCGACCCGCCTCTACGACGGTGGATTCCACCTCGCGTTGGGATCGGACTGCCGTCTGTACTTCAACGACGGCCCGCACGTCGGTTCTGAACTGCGTTCGATCGACTTGAACGTCGCGCGACCCGCAGTCTGCCAGCCCTAGTTGAGAAACGGAAGAGGGGCATCCGTTCGCGGATGCCCCTCTTTCTACCTGGTCGCTAGGCGACGGTGAAGGCCACCGATTGCAGCCGACTCGCCCGCGAAGAGTCGCCCACGAGCAGCTCGAACTCGCCGGGCTCGACGACACGCGTGCCTGAGGCATTCACGATCGTGAGATCGGCGACCGGAATCTCCAGTTCGACCTCAACGGTCTCGCCGGCGTCGATGTCAACGACCGCGAAGGTCTTGAGTTCAGTGTCGGCCCAACTGGCAGAGGTCACCAGGTCACGCACATACGCCTGCACGACCTCAGTGCTGCGGCGCGAGCCCGTGTTCCGCAGAGTGATCCGAGCGCGCAGTATGTCGGCGCGCGACAGCGCATCGCTCTCAAGGGTCGGCGCGCCGTAGGTGACGGTCGTGTAGCTCAGCCCATCGCCGAAGGCGAAAGCGGGCTCTTGAGTGAGGTCGGCGTAGCGGTCGCCATGCTGACCGCGGATCTGGTTGTAGTACACCGGGAGCTGGCCCGCATGGCGAGCAAACGTGATCGGCAGACGGCCGGATGGCTCGGTCAGCCCCAGCAGAATCTCGGCGACCGCGGTACCTCCGGCCATGCCGGGGCTGGCGACCCAGAGCAAAGATGCCTTCTCGGCAGAGGGCGGCAGGATCAGCGGCTTTGACGCGAGCAGCACGACGACGGTCGGTGTGCCCGTGGCGATCACGGCGTCGAGCAGATCGGCCTGCCCGCCGATGAGGTCGAGGGTGGCCGAAGAGCGTCCCTCTCCGACAAGCTCGATGCGGTCGCCCACGACCACGATCGCCACATCTGACTGTGTCGCGAGAGCCACGGCTTCTTCTCGAAGCGCGGGGTCAACCGCAGCGGGCACCACGATGGGAGGCCGTGGCTGGCCATCCGGGAAGAAGTCTCCGGCCGGGTCGGGAGCAAGCGTGAGGATGTCGGCGCCGCGCGCATACGAGACGGACCAGGCTGCCGGTGCCAGGTCTCTGAGGCCGTCGAGCACCGTCGAGATCATCGTGCGCGGGGCCTCTGTGATCCATCCCACCTGTCCAGAGCCTGCCGCCCAGTCGCCCAGCTGCGTCTGCGCGTCATCGGCGATCGGGCCGATGACCGCGAGTCGCCGTGGTTGCGCGGCGATGGCTCGGCCGGTGGCATCCGGAGCCAGACTGTCCGTCAGAGGCAGCGAGCCGTCATTGCGAAGCAACACCACAGAGCGTCGGGCGATCTCCAGGTTCAGTGCGGTGTGGGTCTGGGTGCCGATCACCTTCTCCTGCACGGCAGGATCAGGAAGGCGCGGGTTCTCGAAGAGACCGAGCTCGAACTTCAGGGTGAGGATGCGACGGACGGGCGCATCGAGAGCAGCCGGATCGAGCAGACCCTCCGCGATTGCGTCAAGCGCACCCTGGTAGAACTTCGGGGTGTTCATGACCAGGTCGTTGCCTGCGACCACTGCGGCTGCAGCGGCATGCGCGTAGTCGGGCTGCACCTTCTGCTCCCAGACCATGCGGCCCACGTTGTCCCAGTCGGTCACAAGAGTTCCGGTGTAGCCCCATTCGTCTCGGAGCACATCGCTGAGCAGCCAGTCGTTGGTCGTGATCGGTACGCCATCCATGGTCTGGTAACCGAGCATGAACGTCCGGCAACCTTCGCGCGCCATGCGCTCGAAGGGCGGGAGGAACCACGAGCGCAGCTTGCGCTGTGAGATGTCGGCTTCGCTCGCGTCGCGGCCGCCCTGCGTCTCGGAGTAGCCGGCGAAGTGCTTCGCCGTCGCCAGCACTGCTGTGCGGTCCGCAAGGCCTGCACCCTGGTAGCCGCGCACCATCGCAGAGCTCAGTTCGCCGATCAGATGCGGGTCTTCGCCGAAGGTCTCGCCCACACGGCCCCAACGCAGGTCGCGTGCGATGCAGAGCACGGGCGAGAAGGTCCAGTGCACTCCCGTGGCCGATGCTTCGACGGCGGTCGCTCGTGCGACGCGTTCGATCAGTTCCGCGTCCCACGATGCTGCCATCGCAAGCTGGGTGGGGAAGATTGTGGCGCCCGGCCAGAACGAATGACCGTGGATGCAGTCTTCGCCGATCAGGAGCGGGATGCGCAGCCGCGTCTTCTCGGTGTGCGCGTGCGCCTCGTAGATGAGTTCGGGGGAGGTGTGCAGAATCGACCCCGCCTGCAGCCCGAGCACGCCGTCTTCGAGGTCGGTGCGCGCGTCAAGCTGCAGCATCTGACCGACCTTCTCCTCGATCGTCATGATCGAGAGCAGCGCCTCGACGCGTTCTGCGGGCGTCTTCGTCACATCAAGGTGTGCGTCGAGGGTCATGACGTCCTCCACGGAGCAGTGAGCGGAACGATTGTGGGCACCGGCGAGAGGTGCAGACCGTAGACCGATTCCGAATGATCGGCGAAGGCGTGCACGAGCGCGCCATACGTGGCCGCGTCCGGTCCCAGTCGGGCCGGGCGCAGCGGGATGCCGACAGATTCTCCGATCAGTCGAGTGACTTCTGCGCGCAGGGGCACGAGGAGGGCTTCCTCAGCGAGCGAGAGTCCTCCGCCGATCAAGATCATCTCTGGATCGACGGTCATAGCGACCAGAGCGATGAAAGATGCGAGTTCGCGCACAAAGGTGTCGATCTCTCGCTGAGCGTCTGCGGAGCCGGTGGAGGCGAGGGCGAAGACCTCAGCGGCAGTTGCAGCGCTCGACCACTCGATCTGTCCCGAGGGATGATCGAGCCCGCGCAGCGCTAGGCGTCCGACGTCTCCTGCGACATGGTGGGCGCCACGACGAGGAGCGCCGTCGATGATCAGCCCGAGGGCGACGCGGTTTCCGACCGAGACGTACAGCACATCGTCGACGAGCTGAGCATCACCCAGGTGATGCTCAGCAACCGCGGCAAGACGAACGCCGTTGTCGATCGTGACCGGGCAGTGGAGAGCGCTCGTCAGCAGGCCACTGATGTCTACCCCCGACCATTCGGGGATCACGACGGAGTTGACCACGCGACCGGTGTCATCGACGATTCCCGGAAGTGAGACTCCCAGTGCGCGCAGCCGTCGGGAGGGGACGCCTGCCGAGCGAAGGGTCTGCGAGACGGCATCGACCACCTGGTCGAGCTTGCGTGCGCCGCCTTCGCTGTCTTCGACGCCACCGAATGCCTTGTGTGCGATCACGCGTCCTGCGCTGTCGGCGATCACCACGCGCACACTGTGGGGCCCGATGTCCACACCGCCGACAAAGGCGTTTTCCGGGTTGAGCTCGTAGCGGCGCGCGGGGCGACCTGCCCCGCGATTGTTCTGAGCGGCGAGCTCACGAACGAGGCCTGTTGCCTGCAGTTGGGTGACAGCGCTCTCGATCGAGGTGCGCGACAGATCGAGCGCCTGGGCGAGGTCGGTCACTGTTGTGCTTTCGCCGTCGCGCAGGCGGATCGCAATCCGAGCCGCGACAGACTCTCGTGTGGGTTTCATCGCGTCCATCCTCATGTCTGCCGGCATCGATTACGCCACCGAATCCGAAATATCGATGTTCCGCTCGCCTGTCTGATGACGCTTCTCGGCGGCAGTGTGGCGAAAAGTGAATCGATCACTATGCGAACGATCTTATCCAAATGAAGTTTCATAATCCTAATGGCGCACTGGTACTCGTTCGCTGGAGGAGAGGGCTGGCCGAGATGGGACGATCTGTCTGATTCCAGCGAATCTTCTGACGATCTGGGTGGCTTCCGCGACCTTGATCATTGCAAGCATGGGGGGTTGAGTGTGCTTGATGAGGCGCTGACCGTGGCGGACGGGTACGCGGGATAGGGGGGGGAGAGGGGCGTCGTCGCGGGCTGTCCCAGTAGCGCGGGGTTGGAGTGCCTGCGGGGCGGGGTTTCTGGGACCGGCCGGCGGGCGGGGAGGGAGACGGCTGAACGAGTGGGGCTCGTCCTGGTCTGGCGCAGGATCTCCTACTGCGCGCATCCCTAGCCGCCGGGGCAGTCGCAATCACCTCCGCTAGAGCACTGGCAGATGGGGGCGGGGTAATCGGCGATGGTGGTCTCCCGTCGCACATTGAGCTCGTCGAGGGAGTAGACGCGGTCGAAGTGCTCGAGCTGGGGGATGTCAGGGCATGTTGCGGGAGTAGTGACGATGCGATCGTGACTCGTAGGGAACGTCAGGGTGAAGCAGACCGCTGCGGACTGTTGGTCGTAGGTCCAACCGCCCCCGGTCTCCGTTCCGCCTGATGTGAGCAATGTAAGAGCGGGACCGTCGCTGGCGTCACTCAGATCCAAGAGGAGCGTTCTGTCGCGGTTGTACTCCGGCGGTATGCCCTGACGGGCGTCCGCGACGGTTCCGAGCGCGATGATTGTTTCAGGATCCGCGGCAATTTCATCGCGGTGCGGCCAGAGGTCGTCCTGGATGTGTTCGATGGACGACGCGGTCGACCGCTGAAGGGTGTCTGTCACGTTGGGCGTGCACGCGGTGAGGGCGAGTGCCGCGAGGGTGGCCGTGGTGGCCGCTGCGCTGCTGTGGCGTAGGTGACGAGCAATGCTCATGGTGTGACCGTGGCGCACCGCCTGACCGTCTCCATGTTGACGGCGGATGCTCCGCCGATGCGATCGTGAGCGCGCCGCCGCCAGGGCTCGTGAGCTCAGCGCCACGGCCCCTCCGCAGGCCGGCAGCGGTCGACCGCGCCTATCGGGTGGGCTGACTCAGACCCGCGAATCCTGACGCGGAATCCACACCTGCTGGATGATGATCAGGATCGACGCGGTCACCGGCACGGCGACGAGGGCGCCGAGCAGACCGAGCAGGGTGCCGCCGACGAGGGCGCCGATCACGACGAGAGAACCGGGGATCGAGATGGCCCTGTTCATCACCCGCGGTGTGACGACGTACGCCTCCACCTGCATGTAGACCACGTAGACGAGCGCGAAGATCAGGGCCGAGACCGGGCTGGAGAACAGTGCGATGGACGTTCCGATCACCCAGAACAGCACGGATCCGACGAGCGGGATCAGAGTGATCAGGAACGCCACGGTTGCCATGAGGGGCGGGAACGGCAGTCCGAGCAGCAGGTAGAGCACGAGCACGAGCATCGCGTTGATGAAGGCGAGCGTCACCATGCCCATGACGTACCCGCCGACGGAGTCGGTGATCTGCATCGTGATCTCCGAGATGCGACGGCGGTCGCGAGCCGGGGCCAGTCGCGTCAGGTTCTGCTGCATCGTGGGCAGGGTCGCCAGGAAGTACAGCGTCAGCACGATCACGATGATCGCGCCCGAGATGCCCCCGGCGATCGCACCGCCGACCTGCAGAGCCACCCCGCCCACCTGCAGGGCGCCGCCGCCGAGCTGCAGCAGTCGGCCAGGGTCACTGAAGAACTTCTGCACCTCGGCCATGAGGTCGTTGAGGCCGACGCCGAACTGGTCTTCGAGGCCGTGGTAGAAGTCGCTCGCGAGGAATCTCTGGATCATGACCGGGATCGACTCGAAGAACGAGGCGATCTGATCGACGATGATCGGCACGATGGCGGTGATGATGACAGCCAGCACGACGGCGAAGGCGACGATCACGAGGAGTACGGACCACGAGCGGGAGAGCCCGCGGCGCTCGAACCAGCGGACGGCCGGATCGAGTCCGAGAGCCGCGAACAGAGCGAAGGCGATGTAGATCAGGACCGTCGAGAGGTTCGAGAGAGCGAGCCCCAGCAGGAATGCGGCGAGGCCACCCAGCGTCACAAGGAAACCGAAGACGAAAGGTCGGTCGATGCGCGTCCAGAAAGAGGCGCGCGGTGGCAGCGGCTCGATCGCCCTCTGCGGAGCCGGGGCTTCCGAACTCTGTTCCGCGGATGCTCCGCCCTCACCGCCTTCGACCGTGGACGTCTCGTCGAGGTCGGTGCGCGCGTCGTCAGTCATGACTTCACACTAGGGCTCTCCCGGATGCCTCGCGAGCATCTGCCTGCTGCGACGCGCTATCGTCAAAGACGTCACATCGATGAGGGAGTGCTGATGACCGCTGGAGATGACCCCAGGGCCGAACTGCTGCGCCTGCGCGCCAGCATCGACAACATCGACGCTGCGCTCGTGTTCATGCTCGCCGAGCGTTTCCGTTGCACGCAGCAGGTCGGGCACCTCAAGGCCACGCACGACATGCCCGCCACCGACCCGAATCGCGAAGAGCAGCAGATCGGACGTCTGCGTGCGCTCGCCGAAGAGGCGCACCTCGATCCCGAGTTCGCCGAGAAGTGGTTCAACTTCGTCGTCGCCGAGGTCATCCGGCATCACACGGCCGCGGCCGAGGGGCGCTGAGACTCAGACGCGCTGCAGCTCGGATGCGGCGACGTGCGCAGCCGCTCCGCGCAGCACCGCGTCGCTGACCGTCGACGCGGTGACCACTCCCGGAATCGGCTGGAACAGCGTCTGAGCGACAGCAGCCATCGCCTCACCGGCGGCCGCCGCGAAGTCGTCGTCGATCACACCTTCCGGGCCGCTGATGACGACGCGCGGAAGGTCCAGCGCCGAACTGATCACGGCGAGTGACGTGCCCAGGCGACGACCCGCTTCGGAGCGGATGTGGCGACGGGCATCGGCATCCCGAGCGGCGTCCAGGCGTGCCGTGAGCAGTGGCGTCGAGATCCAGGCGTGCACGCAGCCCGGACGTTCGCAGCGGCAAACGGCGCCGGCGTCACCGTCGACGAGCATGTGCGCGAGTTCGCGCGCCGTCGGTGGAACGTCATCCGCGCTCGGTGCGCCCGTGTAGATCGCGGTGCTCGTGCTCTCGCCGAGGCGGACGAGCAGGAACTCGCCATCGGTCGCTCCGTAGCGCGACTCTGCGTTGGCGGCGAGGTCGGCGTCGATCGCGATGTGGACAGGAGCGTCGAGCACACCGCTCACAGAAGCGGTCAGGCGTGAAGGATCGTAGGCGGCGACGCTGTCGACGGGAACGGCGATCCCCACTCCGAGCAGGGGGTGGTCGAGGGCCGCGGTGAGCTCCTGGATGAACGCGACGGTCGCCTCGCTCATCTCACCCTCGGTCTTCACACCGGCGCGGGTGCTGCGCTCGATGACCTGTCCGTCGACGCCGACGAGCGCGGCGGTGGCCTGCGCGCGGTCGGAGAGGTCGATGGCGAGGATGCGGATCGCCTCGTGGTTGAACTCAAGCAGTGTCGCGGGCTTGCCGGGGCGGGAGTTGTGGCGCTGGCCGGATTCGAGCACGAGGTCGTCGCCGATGAGTCCGCGCACGACCTCGGAGATCGTCGGGCGGGTGAGGCCGGTGAGGCGCGCGAGGTCGGCGCGGCTCGCAACCTTCTCCCGCAGGAGGGTGCGCAGGACGACGGCGCGGTTGTGGCGGCGGATGCTCTGAGACATCCGCTGAGGGGAGGTGGGAACGAACTGCGCGTCGCGGCTGCTGAGCGTGGGTGCGATGGTCATCGCGAACCCCCTTCGTATAGGCGTCGATGCCGACCGTCTTAGTATAGTCACTAAACTAATTGCTCCGAGCGTAGGCTGGCGCTGACGACAAGTCAATGAGGCTCAACGAAGATCCCCACACAGAACGGAAAACGCGGCGTGGCCCACAGTGAAGAAGGTCTGGATTCCCAAGCTGCGGTGCGACGAACCAACCTCCGACGTGCACTGCAGCTGGTTTTCCGTCACCCGGGTGAAGAAACTCGCGCCGGCATCGCCCGCGCCACCGGACTCACCGCCGCGACCGCCTCGTCCCTCGTGGCAGAGCTGATCGAGTCGCGCCTCGTCGTCGAGGGTGGCCAGGCGCGCAGCACCGGCGGGAAACGTGCCACCACCCTCTCGATCGACGCCGGACACCATCTGCTGTTCGCCATGGTGCTGCGCCCCGTGGATGCCCTCGCCGCGCTCGTCAGCCTCGACGGCACCACCGTCTACGAAGAGCGCATCGCCTACTCGGCCACGACTCGTGACCGTGCCGTGCGCGAAATGCTCACGCGCATCGCGGATCGCTTCGGTGGGCGGATGCTGTTCGCCAGCGTTCAACTCACCGGTGCCACCGACGGTCGCACGGTGCTCGAGAGCGTGCAGCTCGACATGTCGAACGTCCCGCTCGCCGATCAGTACGAGGCGATCCTCGGTGTGCGCGTCGCGCTCATCAACGACGTCGACGCCGAAGCGATCGCCGAGGTCGTCACAGAGGAGCAGCACGAGGGGCTGCGCCTCTTCGTACACCTCGGCACCGGCGTCGGCGGCGCCGTCACCCTCGACGGTGACATCGCTCCCGGCCCCAGCACGCGCGCCGGGGAGATCGGCCATGTGCAGGTGGTCTTCGGGCCCAAGGCGCAGCTCTGTCGCTGCGGCCGGTACGGCTGTGTCGAAGCATCCGCCTCACTCACCGCCATCCTCGGGCCCGAATACGACGAGAGCCTCGACGACGCGGAGGTCGCGCCGCTGCTCGCCGCCGTCGATCCCGAGACCCTTCGCCTCGGCGCGGATGCGCTTGCTCGCGTGATCAAGCTCGTCGGCGCGATGCTCGACCCCAGCGAGGTCATCATCGGCGGACCCGCCGTGATTCTCGGCGACGACTTCCTGGAGGCCGTCCGCGAAGCGCTCGCCTACGACGCCCGAGGAACGAATCCTCTCGCCGTCCGCTATGCCAGCACGAACGTTCCCGCCTTCGCGGGAGCCGCGCAGTTCGCGCTGTCCACCGCACTCGGCGTGCGGTGGAGCCCCGCGCAGCTGACGCTCACACCCGAGCGCGCGATTCTCGCACCCGAGCGCGCGTAGGTCCGCCCCTCACAGCGGCCCACGCAGCGCCCGGACGGGGCCTCGGGGTGCAGCTCCCGAGACCCGTGGCATCCCGATTCTCTGGGGTGCCTACTTCACGCTGCCAGCGGTCAAGCCGCCGACGAGTCGCTTCTCGATCAGCATGAAGAGGATGATCACCGGCACGATCGCAACGAGCGAGACGCCGAAGACGTACTGCCAGCTGGTCTCGTACTGGCCGACGAACTTCGTCAGCGCCACCGACATCGGCTGGTTGCCCGCGGTCGAGAGGATCACGAGCGACGCCGCGAACTCGTTCCAGCAGGCGACGAACGTGAACACGATCGCCGTGACGATACCCGGCCACACCAGCGGCAGGTTGATCTTGAACAGCACGGTGAGACGACCTGCGCCGTCGATCTGCGCGGCCTCGTCGACCTCTTTGGGGATGCCGGCGAAGAACGAGTGCATGATCCACACCGCGAACGACAGGTTGAACGCCGCGTTGATGAAGATCATCGCCGCCCAGGTGTCGATCAGGCCCATCGCCGCGAACTGGCGGAACAGACCCGAGGTCAGCACCGCGGGCTGCAGCATCTGCGTGACGATCACGAGGAACAGGAACACCATGCGGCCCGGGAACTTGAACCGCGCCGTGTAGTAGGCGGCCGGCATCGCGACGAGCAGCACGAGCAGCGTCGCGAAGACGGCGATCACGATCGTCGAGATCATGTTCTGCACGAGCGGAGTCTCGGGCGTATCCCACATCTTGATGAAGTTGTCCCAGTGCCACTCTGTGGGGAAGTAGGTGGGGTTGACCGAGCGGATCTCGGGCTTGGACTTCACCGAGCCGAAGAACATGATCAGGTACGGCAGGATGAACACGCCCAGCACGATGAGGCCGGCGGCCATGCGCAGGATGACGCGCGGCAGCGACACCTGGTCGGCGGTGTAGCGGCGCTTCCGGCCGGACCCCGGCGGGCGGGCTCCGCCGCGGCCGGCGGTCGTGACGACACGGGTCTCGGTGACGACGCTCACGCTCAGACCTCCTTCATGGGCTTGACGATCTTCACGTACGCCGCGACGATCACGATGACGATGAGGAAGGCCACGACCGACAGGGCGCTGGCCACATCGACCTTCTTCTGCAGCTCGATGTATTTGAAGATCATCGTCATGATGGTGTCCGCGCCGTAGCCCGGTATCGATCCGGTCATGACCTTCAGGATCGGCAGCGAGTTGAAGACGTTGATGATGTTGATGAGCACGGCGACGCTGAGTGCCCCGCGCAGCTGCGGAAGCACGATCGTCCAGTAGGTGCGCACGGGCCCGGCGCCGTCCATCTTCGCGGCTTCGAGCGCGTCAGCCGGGACCGTCGCGAGCCCCGCGAGGATCGTGTACGTCGTGAACGGCAGCGAGACGAAGATCGCGATCACAATCGACCAGATGAACGCGGTCTCGGGATTGCGGGTCCAGCCGAAGCCCTCGGGTGTCGATACGAGCCCAACGTCGACGAGGAACTTGTTGATGATGCCGAAGTACGGCTCCAGGCCGTAGTAGAAGACCATCGTCGTCATGACGACGGAGGCGGCCCACGGGATGATCACGGCCATGCGGACGATCTGTCGTCCAGGGAAGGCCTTGTTGAGAATCTGCGCGAGGCCCAGCGAGATGATCACCGTGAACGCGACGACGGAGACGACCCAGATGATCGTGCGACCGAAGATCGGCCAGAACTCCGAGAAGGTGAACACCGTCACGAAGTTGTCGAATCCAACGGAGCCCTTGTCGAGACCCGAGAGTGAGATCTTGCGGGTGGAGTTGTAGAACATCACCCCGGCGGGGAACAGCACCACGCCGATGATCAGGACGAGCGCCGGGGCGATCCAGGGGAGGGCCCGGACGAGATCGCGTCCGCCGGGCTTGCCGCGGGACGCTCCGGACTCTGCCGAGCCCGGGGAGCGGGGGCGGACGCTGGCCGCCCCCGCGAGGTTCGAGGACTGTGTGCTCTGGCTCATGGAAGTACCCGAACCCCTTTCCGTTGCGAGCTTTAGCCCGCGTCGACCTGTGCCTGGATCTGCTTCAGGACGTCCGCAGCAGGCTGCGTCTGAAGCTGACCGAACAGCGACTTGAAGGCACCGTCGGCGGCCGACCACTTGGCGTTGGTGCTCGGGTAGAACTGTGCATCCGGCAGCACGTCGAGGAACGGCTTGAGGGCCTCCTCGCCGGAGAGCTGCTCGGCACCCGACTTCGTGACGGGGAGGAAGCCTTCGGCCTGCACCCACGGCACGTACACGTCTGCCGAGTAGAAGTAGTCGAAGAACTTCGTGATGGCCTCGGCCTTGTCGCCGTCGTTCTGGAATGCCATGAGCTGGTCAGCCACGCCGAGCGTGAACGGCGAGCCGTCCTTCGTGGGAATCGGAACGATCGAGTAGTCGAGGTCGGGGTTGTTCTCC
The DNA here is from genome assembly GCF_058797175.1 of Microbacterium sp. GW823-FHT02G05. Classification (NCBI taxonomy): domain Bacteria; kingdom Bacillati; phylum Actinomycetota; class Actinomycetes; order Micrococcales; family Microbacteriaceae; genus Microbacterium; species Microbacterium sp. GW823-FHT02G05. Next base: position 555,735 of record NZ_JBXAJK010000001.1, on the reverse strand, counting down.
GCGATCTGGCCGACTGTCGGGGGCAGGCCCACCTGCATGCCGATCTTGCCCTGGATGAAGATGTCCATGAGCGGCGAACGCTGCGTGGAGCCCGGGTCCGCCTGGGTGGCGCCCGCGTCGATCATCTTCTTGATCTGCTCGGCACCCGGGAGGTTCTCGGGGATGTCGATCGTGATCTCGGACTCATCGCCGAACGTGCCGCCGCCGCCCCAGATCCAGACAGCGGCCTCGGCCTGCGCCTCTTCCGAGCCCAGGGGCATGCCGTAACCAGCGATGCCGCCACCGAGCCCGGAGACCTTGGTCGCCGCATCGAGCAGTTCGTCCCAGTTGGTCGGAGCCTCGACGCCGGCCTGGGAGAGCAGTGCGTTGTTCACGAACAGCGCACGCGCCGACGCGATGAAAGGCAGGGCGTACGTGGTGCCGTTGAGCTGCTCGTTCTTGATGAACGACTCCTGGAAGTCGGCGAAGGTCTCGGGGCTCGTGACCTCCTCGACGTCGTAGAGCAGGTCATCGGCGGCGAAGCCGGCGAAGGGGCCGCCGTTGTAGATGTCGGGTGCCTCGCCCGCCTGCACCTTGGTGGTGACGACCTTCTCGAGGTTGTCCCACGACTGCACCTCGAGGTTGACCTTGATGTCCGAGTTCTCGGCCTCGAAGCCCTTGATGACGTCCTCCCAGAGCGACTTGGTCTGGTCGGAGTAGCTGGGAACGAGCAGGTCGATGGTCGTCGCGCCGCCGGCATCGCCGCCGGAGTCGCCGCCGGCGTTGCCGCCGAAGCCGCACGAGGCGAGCGTGAGAGTGGCGGTCGCCGCGAGGGCGACAGCGCCAAACCGCAGGGACTTCTTCATGTGTTGCATCCTCACTGTGTTGGTGGTGCACAGTCGCAACTACTGCACGCGACAGTGCGTGATTCAGACTCAAATCTCGAGGCTGGCTTCGGGGGTGCCCGACGCCGTCTCGGTAGCCGCGTTGCGACCGAGAGAGACAGCCATCTGATTATTTGTCCGGCATACGAACAAATCAAGAGTTCTTGTCATTGAATTGATACTGACGCGATACTATGATCGAATCGTGCACAAAGCAATCATGAAAGTGCACAATTGGTGACTTTTACTCTCGAGAGGTTCCGACGATGACGAACGCCCACGCAGCCGGTGCTCACATGCAGGCTGAACTCGCCTCGCAGCCCGACACCTGGGAGCGCGCATTCAGCATGCGCGCTGAGCAGCAGCTTCTTCCGGCGACCGGTGCGCGTGTTGCCGTCGTCGGCTGCGGCACTTCGTGGTTCATGGCGCAGTCGTACGCCGTCCTGCGCGAGTCCGGTGGGTTCGGCGTCACGGATGCGTTCGCCGCATCGGAGAACTTCGTGAACCGTGGCTATGACGCCGTCGTCGCACTGACCCGTTCGGGGACGACCTCAGAGGTGCTCGAGCTCATCTCGGGTCTCGACTCCTCCGTGCACACGATCGGCGTGATCGGCGACCCGGACTCTCCGCTCGTGAACATGGTCGACGATGCCGTCGTGCTTCCTTTCGCGGATGAGCAGTCGGTCGTGCAGACCCGCTTCGCCACCACGGCGCTCGCACTGTTCCGCGCGTCGCTCGGTGAAGACCTCAGCGGTGCGATCGCCGACGCTCGCACGGCGCTCGCCGATGTGGATCCGACCCTCGCCACGGCGGAGCAGTACAGCTTCCTCGGTCGCGGGTGGACGGTCGGACTCGCACACGAGGCCGCGCTCAAGATGCGCGAGTCCTCGCAGTCGTGGACCGAGTCATACCCCTCGATGGAATACCGCCACGGCCCGATCGCGATCGCGGCTCCCGGTCGCATCACCTGGCAGTTCGGCGCCGCCCCCGAGGGCCTGCGCGGACAGGTCGAGGCGACAGGCGCCCGCTTCGTCGAGCACGCGATCGACCCGATGGCCGATCTCGCGCGCCTGCACCAGGTGGCACTCGACCGTTCGCTGGCTGCGGGTCTCGACCCTGATCAGCCGCGCAACCTCACGCGCGCCGTTATCCTCGACGCGTAGTCGAGAGCGCGTGACGAGAGGATCCGACATGAGCAGCCCTGAGGGCGCCGACGCGGCCCGTGCTGTGCCGGATGTGGTGCAGGACGCGTCAGGTGATCGTCTCGCCCGCGCCGCCTCGATCGGACGCGGCGCGGCGGTGCTCGCCTTCGATGTCGGCGGCACCGACATCAAATCGGCGCTCTTCGATGAGAACGGCACGGCCATCGGGCTGCGGCGCACGCCTACGCCTCCTGCGGGACCAGACATGCCGGGGCGCCTCGTCGCACGGTTGCATGACCTCGCCGCAGAGCTGCAGGAGCAGCATCCGCAGATCGTGCCACGCGCTGTCGGTCTCGTGGTTCCCGGAATCGTCGACGCGGATGCCGGGATCGGCGTGTTTGCGAGCAATCTCGGGTGGCACGATGCGCCGCTGCGCGACCTCGCAGGCGAAGCGTTCGGGTTGCCTGTCGCCTTCGATCACGATGTCCGCTCCGCGAGTTGGGCTGAGCACGTCCTCGGCGGTGCGCGCGCCTATTCGAACGCCGTGGTGCTCATCATCGGCACCGGAATCGCCGGGGCGATTCTCGTAGGGGGGCGACCGTACACGGCAGGCGGCTACGCCGGGGAGATCGGGCACTCTCCGATCGCGGAAGGGCCGCAATGCCCCTGCGGGGCGCGCGGATGCCTGGAGACCGTGGCATCCGCCGGAGCGATCGCTCGCCGCTACACCGAGGCGACGGGCGTCGTGGTGGACGGAGCGAAAGAGGTCATCGCCCGTGCGAACGCGGGAGATGACGTCGCAGCGCGCATCTGGAATGAGGCGCTCGACGCGCTGACCCTCGCGATCGCGCAGCTGACCGCCGTCGTCGCACCGGAAGCCGTCGTGATCGGCGGAGGTCTCTCGCGGGCCGGCGGTGCGCTGTTCGATGAGCTGCATCAGCGACTCGCGGCGCGGTTGAGCTTTCACCGCATCCCCGCCCTGGTGCCCGCCGAACTCCTCGGCAACGCCGGAATCCTGGGTGCCGCGCTGCGTGCGAGGGAAGTCGCATGATCATCACCGTGACGCCGAATCCGGCGCTCGATCTCACCTGGCACGTCGACCGGATCATCCCCGGTGGGGTGCACCGCGCCGACACCGGTCGCGCGCGGGCAGGCGGCAAGGGCCTCAACGTCGCGCGCGTCGCGCACGCGCAGGGTGCGGCGGTGCGGGCTCTCACGACGGTCGGCGGTGCCGCCGGTGGGGAATTCGCCCTCGAACTGCGCTCAAGCGGCGTGCCGCACCTGCTCATCCCCGTCGTCGCAGAGACGCGTCGCAGCATCGCCCTCGTTGACGAGCATCTCGGTGACACGACGATCGTGAACGAGCGGGGCATCAATCCGTCGGATGACGAGTGGCGTGCGCTTCTCGATGCTGTCGGCGAGAGCCTCGTCGACGCCGCCGAAGCGGGTGACAACGCCCCTGTCCTCGTGATCTCGGGCAGCCTGCCTCCCGGCGCTCCTGCGGAGCTGCTGCCCTCGCTCATCATCGCGGGCCGCGCCGCCGGTGCGGCCGTGATCGTCGACACCTCGGGCCCCGCGCTGCTGCACGCCGCGGATGCGGGCGCATCCGTTCTCAAGCCGAACGCCGCCGAGCTCGCCGAAGCGACGGGGATCAGCGACCCGCTCGCGGGTGCCGCTGAACTGCTGCGTCGCGGTGCGGAACTCGTGCTGTTGTCGATGGGCGCCGACGGGATGCTGGCCGTCACCGCCGATGCTGTCGTTCGGGCCCGACTGCAGGCCCCGCTCGCGGGCAACCCCACAGGTGCGGGCGATGCGGCCGTGGCCGCCTGCGCCGCGCTCTGGGCTGAGGGTATCCGCGATCCTGAGGCCATCCTGCGTCGCGCGACCGCCTGGTCCGCCGCGGCGGTGCTCATGCCGCTCGCGGGTGAGATCCACGACTCCTGGCCGTCCCTGGCCGATGCGCTCCTTGTCGAGACGCACGACTTCGCTCCCGAACAGAAGGACCCTCGATGACCCTCGTCTCTGCGGCTGATCTCGTCCGCGATGCTGCGGCCCGCGGCACCGGTGTCGGCGCATTCAACGTGCTGCACCTTGAGACCGCGGAGGCGCTCGTCGCCGCGGCATCCCTCGCAGAACTCCCGGTCATCCTGCAGATCTCGCAGAACTGCGCGGACTACCACGGCGGCCTTGAACCGATCGCGCTGGCGACGCTCGCCGTCGCCCGCCGCGCCGACATGCCCGTCGCGGTGCACCTCGATCACGCCGAGCGGGTGGAGCTGGTCGACGAGGCCATCGCCCTCGGCTTCGGCTCGGTCATGTTCGACGGCGGTGCGCTGCCCTACGACGAAAACGTCGCGCTGACCGCTGAAGTTGTGGCACGCGCCAGAGCCGCCGGTGTCTTCGTCGAAGGCGAGCTGGGAGAGGTCGGCGGCAAAGACGGCGCCCACGCGCCGGGCGTGCGCACAGACCCCGCAGAAGCGGCCGCCTTCGTGGCCGCGACAGGCGTCGACGCACTCGCCGTCGCGGTCGGTTCGTCGCACGCGATGCTCGATCGCTCCGCCTCACTCGACATCGAACTCATCGGGCGCCTGCGCGATGCCCTCGATGTGCCGCTCGTCCTGCATGGGTCGTCCGGCGTCGCGGATGCGGTGATCGCCGACGCGGTGCGCGCAGGCATGACGAAGATCAACGTCTCGACGCACCTGAACGGCTTCTTCACGCGCGCCGTCCGCGCGAAGCTCGCGAGTGACGAGAGCCTCGTCGACTCGCGCAAGTACGTGAAGCTCGGACGCGACGCTGTCGCCGCAGAGGCGGCACGGATGCTGCGTCTGTTCGCCCTGGCGCCGGCCGCATGAAACGCGCTGCCCGTCTCACCGCGATCCTCGATCTCCTCGCAACGCAGGGTGAGGTCACGGTCGAGGAGCTCGTCGACCAGTTCGGTGCATCCGCCGCCACCACCCGCCGCGATCTCGACAGCCTCGCCGAGCGGCGGCTTCTGACGCGCACCCACGGCGGCGCGGTGGCGCAGTCCGTCGCCTATGAACTGCCCATTCGGTACAAGAGCCATCAGCGCGCCGATGCGAAAGAACGCATCGCTCGTGCCGCCGCAGCGCTGGTGCCCCCTGGCGCGGTCATCGGACTGTCGGGTGGCACCACCACGACGGCGATCGCCGCAGCCCTCGCCGCGCGCGATGACCTCTCCGAGCGGGGCATCACGGTCGTGACGAACGCGGTCAACATCGCCGCGCAGCTCGCCACCCGACCCGATATCAAGGTGGTCGTGACCGGCGGGGTGATCCACGCCCGCAGTTACGAGCTCGTCGGACCTTTCGTGGAACAGCTGCTCAGCGGCATCCGCCTGGATTTCGCCTTCATCGGCGTCAATGGCATCGCGGCCGACTCTGGCGCGACAACGCATGATGAGCGCGAGGCGGCCGTCAATCGCATGATGGCGTCGCGCGCCCGCCACGCGGCCATCGTCGCGGACTCCACCAAGGTGGGCGTCTCCGCGTTCGCTGCGATCGGCGGTCCGGAGCTGTTTCCCAAGCTGCTCACCGACGATGAGATCTCGCCCGATGACCGGGCCGCGCTCGTGGAAGCCGGGTTCGAGGTCGTCGTCGCACGCTGAGACGCTGCAACAGGACGCAGTGCGGGGCCCGGCCTGATCGCAGGCCGGGCCCCACCGTCTCCGTGCCTACGGCACCGTGCGCCGGAAGGCGATGAACGACACCGCCATGCACACGGCGGTGACGACGAGTCCCCACAGCGCGAGACCGAGTGCGCCGAGATCGCCGATCGACTGCCAGACCTGCTCCCAGAGGTTCAGGCGCGTCGTCAGGAAGACGAGGCCGACGATGATCAGTGCGAGTGCGACCCAGACGATCGTCAGAACGGTCAGCCCCCAGCTCTTGTAGATCGTCGCGCCGGTGAAGCCGAGGACGAACAGGAACAGCGCCAGTGCGAAGTAGACCGTCCACGCGCCGAGCGGGCCGGCCTCCCACAGCCATGGCAGGTAGAAGACGTAGCCGTTGACACCCCATCCGTTGGTGGCCATCTCGATGCCTCCGCCGATCAGGAACAGTGCGCCCATGAAGGCGCTGGCGAGCACGGCCGTCAGCATCGTGCCGAGGAAGAAGTCGCGCCGCGTGATGCTCATGGCCTGAGAGAACGGGAACGTCAGCGACATGGCCGAGATGCCGATCGCGAAGAAGTACCAGAGCGGTGCCTGCCCGCCGCCGCCGTACTTGGGGGTGTCGACCGGGATCATGGCGTAGATCAACACCGAGATCACGGTGGCGCCGGCGAGCACGATCAGCGGCACCCAGATGAAGGTCTGCCGGTTGATCATCTGCAGGCGGATGACATTGAGTACGCGTCGCATCAGCGCACCTCCTCGTTCACGGGCGCGCCGTTCTTCTGAGTCAGACGCACGATCAGCTGCTGCAGGGAGACGGGCGCGAGATCGAGCCCGTTGTCATGGATCTCCGCACGTTCGGCTGCGTTCAGGCTTCCGAGCGCGGTGACGGATGCCACGCGGCCGAGCTCCTCGCGGTGCAGGATGTCGCGGCCTTCGGCCCAGGCATCCACCTTCGCCGCATCGCCCACGACGGTCACCGCGCGGTCACGCAGCGCATCCGTCTCCTCGTGCAGGAGGATCTCTCCCTGGTCGATCACGATGACCCGCTCGATGAGGTTGGAGACCTCGTCGATCAGGTGTGACGAGAGGATGACCGTGCGCGGGTGCTCGGCGTAGTCCTCGATCAGGCGGTCATAGAAGATCTGCCGGGCGACGGCGTCGAGTCCGAGGTAGGGCTCATCGAAGAAGGTGATCTCGGCACGTGCCGCGAGGCCGATGATCACGCCGACCGCCGAGAGCTGCCCGCGGGAGAGCTTCTTGATGGTCTGCTTCATCGGCAGCTGGAAGTCGGCGATGAGGCGCTCTGCGTACTCCTGGTCCCAGTTCTTGAAGAACAGGCTCGCCGCCTTGAAGGCGTGCCGCGGATACGCGTCATCCGGGTACTTCTGGCTCTCGCGAACGAAGCACATGCGGTTGAGGACGTGCGCGTTCTCGTAAGGGTGCTCGCCGAACACCTTCACATCGCCGGCCGAGGCGAAGTTCTGCGCGGTCAGGATCGACATGAGCGTGGTCTTGCCGGCGCCGTTGCGTCCGAGCAGGCCGTAGATCGTGCCTCCCTCGAGGGTGAGCGAGACGTTGTCGAGAGCGCGCTTGTCCTTGTAGCGCTTCGTGAGGTTCTTCACCTCGATGACGGCGGTCATGTGTTGGTCCCTTCGGGGGCTGCGGTCGCGCGCGCCTGGATGAGCGCGGCGAGGTCGGCGGGGCTGAGGCCGATGGTGCGGGCCTCGGCGAGCAGCGGATCGATGTAGCGGTCGGCGAATGCGGTGCGGCGTTCGCCGAGGAGAAGATCGCGGGCGCCATCGGCGACGAACATTCCGATGCCGCGGCGCTTGTACAGCACTCCCTTTTCGGTGAGCATGGCGACTCCCTTGGCTGCGGTGGCGGGGTTGATGCGGTAGAACGCCGCGAGCTCATTCGTCGACGGCGCCTGGGCCTCTTCGGCCAGTGACCCGTCGAGGATCGAGTCTTCGATCTGCTCGGCGATCTGGAGGAAGAGCGCTTTGCCTTCTTCGATCACAGGTCCTCCGCTCGGTAGGTTGGTTAGTTACTTGACTAAGTAACCCATGAACGCGCGGAGATGTCAAGCCCAAAAAAGAAGTGGCCCCTCCCGAAGGAGGGGCCACTCGTGGTGTGGTCAGCAGGCGACGGTGACGTGCGCGAAAGGGTCGTTGTTCTCGTAATGCGAGTACTCCAGCGCGATCTCGCGTCGATATCCCTGGGCTCGCAACAGGGCGAGCAGCTCATCGATGGGCTGCTCGCCGGTTCCCGGTGCCCCGCGCCCGGGGAAGTCGGCAACCTGAACGTGACCGATCTCGCGCCAGTGGTCGCGGAAGTACGCGGCGACGTCGTCGCCCATGTTGAACATGTGGAACAGGTCGACCTGCACCAGGATGGTCCCGGTCGTCGCCCGTTCCCGAGCCCGCGCGACCGCCTCCGTGACCTCCGCCATCGTGCGCAGACCGTAGCCGGGAATGTGCGAGAGCTGCTCGATCGTGACGATTCCGCCGACGTCCGAGAAGGCGTCCGCCGCGCGGGCGGTACGCACCGCCGCACGGTCGTTCTGCGCGTCCCGGGTTTCGTGATCGTTGAGGGTTCCATGCAGAACGTTGAAGTTCTGCACGCCCGTGGCCTCATGAAAGCGCAGGCCGACCTCGATCGATGCGTCGAACTCGGCGTCCACCCCCGGCCAGCAGGTGATGCCGCGGTTGCCCAGCGCCATCCCGCCCTCATACAGGTTCATGCCGACCAGGCGCAGACGAGAGTCCGCGATGGTCGTCAGCACAGCGTCGACGTCCGAACCGGACGGAGTCGCTGTCTCGAACGGCCACCACAGCTCGACTCCGCGGAATCCGCGATTGCGCACGAGGCGCAGCTGCTCCTCGAGCGGGAGGTCACCGATCAGGATCGATGGGTTGATGATCGAGTAGGCGTGCGTGCTCATCTGTTCCTCCAGTGCGGGAGCGCGGCGACGTCGTCGGGGGAGAGTGGATCGGCGGCGCGTCCCGCGAGGCGCAGGTGGATGTCTGCGTTCGCTTCGAGCTCCTCCGCTGCGGCTACGGCCGTGGCGAGTTCCGGCCCGATCGTGACGAGTCCGTGACGGCGCAGAAGCAGGCTGTCCGCCGACCGCAGTGCCCTCCCGGATGCTTCGGCGAGGCGTTCATCGCCGGGAGGGAAGTAGTCGACGAGGGCGACGCGTCCTGCCTTCATCGCGTAGTACGGCGTGTAGCAGGGCAGAGGTGAGGTCTCCTGCAGGCCGGCGAGACACGACACGGCGAGAGCGGCCGGAGAGTGCAGATGCACGACAGCCGTCGCTTCGGGGCGCACTGAGTAGGCCCGCACGTGCAGCATGGCTTCCTTCGTGGGAGCCGCACCGAGGATCCGTTCGCCGTCGAGCGTGAGAATGGCGATGTCGTCGTTGCTCAATGCACCCAGGCGTGCGCCGGTTCCGGAGACCAGGATGCGGTCGCCGACTCTTGTCGAGATGTTGCCCGTGGTGCCCGGCGAGAGCCCCGCGCTGGCGAGTGCGCGACCTGTGGAGATGAGTGCCGCGAACGCATCCGCCTCCTTCATCGCGACCCCTCCGCGACCGCGAGTGCGTCCGCGAAGATGCGGGGTCCGCCGAAGTTGCCGGACTTCAGCAGCAGGGCCACAGGCTGCGCACCCTCGGCGACCGTCCACGGCACACCTGGAGCAACCTCCTGGCCGATGCGCAGCGCGCGGACTCCGAGGCTGTTCACGACCGAGCCGGATGTCTCGCCGCCGGCGACGAGGATCCGGCCGAAGCCCTGGGCGACCGCACCCCGCGCGATCTCGCCGAGAGCGGTCTCGACGAGCAGGGAGGAGCGTTCGACGCCGAGATCCTCCTGGATCTGGCGGACGGCGTCGGGGTCGGTGGAGGCGACCACCGCGGGAACGGCATCCGCGTTCTCCGCGAGGAACACGAGTGCCTGCGTGACGACATCCTCTCCGCGATCCAGCGCGTAGACATCGACGGTGAAGACAGGGTGCTCGATACGGTGCTCGGCGATCTGCCCCCGCGTGGCCGCCGAGCAGCTCCCCGCGAGAACGAGTGCCGGTCCCGGGGGCACCGTGAGGGCGGCGCCGGTCTGCGCCGAGGAACGGAGCGCGGCGAGGGCAGCACCGAGCGCTGCCCCGCCGGTGACGAGCGGATCGAGGCGTGTGACCTCGGCGATCGCGACGACGTCGTCGTCCGAGACGATGTCGGCGATGTGGAAGACGCGCTCGTCGGTCTGCGCGCGCATCGCCTCCAGCGCCGCGGCGCCGGAGCGCACCGTCGACAGGTCGAGCAGACCGACCGGAGTTGTGGTCTGGCGGCCGAGGACGCGGCGAAGGTCGCTGTCCGTCATCGGATTGATGGGGTGGTCCCGCAGCGGCGAGTCCGACAGCAGGCGGTCTCCGACGAAGAGATGGCCGAGATAGGTGGTCCGGCCGTGCTCGGGAACGGCGGGCGCGAAGACGACGGAACGTGCGGAGACGAGCGCGGCGAGAGCATCCGCCACCGGCCCGATGTTGCCCTTGTCGGTCGAGTCGAAGGTCGAGCAGTACTTGAAGTAGAGCTGTTCCACTCCGAGCGAGAGCAGCCAACGCGCCGACTCGACGCTCTGTGCGACGGCATCCTCTGCGGGGATGCTCCGGCTCTTGAGTGCGACGACGACACAATCGGCATCGACGGCCGCAGTACCTTCTTCGGGAACACCCAGCAGCTGCACGACGCGCATGCCCGTACGGGCGATCATTCCTGCGAGGTCGGTCGCGCCGGTGTAGTCATCGGCGATGACGCCGAGCCACGGCGTGATGGGCGGGGTGCTCATGGGGTGTCTCCTTGGGTGATGCGGCGATCGCCGGGCGGAGCGATGTGCGCTCGCACCCGGCGATCAGTGGTTGCGAGGGTCAGTCGCGCAGGGCGAGGATGGCCTCGGCCCAGGTCTTGACCTGCGGGTTGGCGGCGTCGATCAGCGACGCGACGGGCTTGCGCCACTCGGCCAGGTCGATCGTGGTGAACGCGACGCCGGCGTCCTCGAGGAACTTCTTGTTCTCCGCGGCTTCGGAGATCGACGTGGCGCGGTAGTCGGCCGACACCTCGTCCGCGGCGGCGAGCAGGATCTCCTGCACCTCTGCCGGGAACTGGTCGAAGGAGTCGCCCCACATCTGGAAGTGGAAGTTGCCGAACAGGTGGTTCGTCTCCGCGACGAACGGCGCCACCTCGTAGAACGAGCTGAAGCGCACGACGTCGATCGGGTTCTCCTGACCCTCGATCGCACCCTGTTCCATTGCGGAGAAGACCTCGTTGAGCGCCATCGGCGTGGGGCTCGCGCCCAGCGCCTGCCAGGTCGAGATGTACGTCTGCTGGTTCGGAACACGCAGCTTCAGGCCGGAGAGGTCGTCGAGGCCGTCGACCTCGCGGATCGAGTTGAGCTGACGTCCTCCGCGGTAGAGCGCGCCGATGAGCTTGAACCCGGAGTCCTCGCGCACGGCGTCGAGGATCTCTGCGGACATGTCGCCGTCCCAGACCTCGAAGAAGTGATCGGCGTCCTCGTAAAGGAAGGGCAGGCCCTCGATCGCAGCCAGGTCGGTGTAGCGCTCGAGCGAGCCCAGGCTCTCGATGACGATGTCGACGCTGCCGATCTCGAGGCCCTCCTGCATCTCCTCCCAGCTGCCGAGCTGCGCGGAGGGGAACAGATCGATCGTGATCGCGCCATCGCTCTTCTCTGCGACGAGCTCGGAGAGCTGCTCGGCGGCCCGGTGCTGCAGGCTGTCCGGGGCGTAGGCATGACCGAGGGTGAGGCTCATTGACTCGATGGCACCGTCCTCGGTGCTGCCGGTCGCGGGAGACGAGGAGCATCCCGCGATGCCCGCTGCGAGCACGAGGGCGGATCCGGCGGCGAAGAGCCGGCGGAAGGTGGTGTTGGTGCGCATGGTGACGTGCCTTTCTACGCGCGACGGCGCGCGTGATCGCATGAGGAGAGGAGGTCCTCATGTGTGCCGTTCTTGCTGGCGGTTACTGTGTGGGGTCTGCGCCGACCGGACTGGTCGGCGGTGGATCAGGTGGTGACGTTCTCGATGCCCTCGGGCAGGTCGCCCAGGGTGCGGCGCAGGCGCTTCTCGGCGCTGCGGAGGTGCGCGCGCATCGCTGCCTGCGCTTTGCGGGGGTCGCGCGCGACGATCGCTTCGACGACTCGACGGTGCTCCTGGTTGGAGCTGTGGGTCTCTCCGGCGGACTGGATGGAACGGGTCATCCACACTTCGAGAAGTGACGTGATGTTCGACAGCACATCGGCGAGGGCGAGGTTGCGGGCGGCGCGAGCGATCGCCGAGTGGAAGGCGATGTCGGCGGCCACGAACGCCTCGCCGGGGCCGAGGTCGTCCATCTGCTCGACGAGGGCGACGAGCTCCGCGGCCTGTTCCTCGGTGCGTCGACGTGCTGCGAGGCCCGCAAGGGCGAACTCGATCTCCTGACGCGCCTCCACGAGATCCATCACGCGGCGCTCGCCGAGGAAGAGCCCCCATTCGATGACGCGCGGCAGCAGCGTCGATCCGGTCGAGCGAAGATAGGTGCCTGCACCCTGGCGGATCTCCAGCACCCCCAGCAGTCCCAGTGATTGGATGGCTTCGCGCACCGCGCCACGGCTCACGCCGAGGGACTCGGCCAGCTGGCGCTCACTCGGGATGCGGCTGCCTCCGAGCAGGTCTCCGGAGAAGAAGTACTCGGTGAGCGCGCGGATGATCTCAGAGGAGAGCTCGGCTGTCGGGTCGATCGGCGGGAGCGAGACGGGTGCGTTGGCGGCCGGTGTCATCGGGATTCCTCTCGGAGCTGGCGACGGAGCTTCAGGAGCTGCGCGTAGGCGTTGTCACGCGCTTCGATCATCCGACGAGCCTCGTCTGCCTCCAGTCCGAGGAATCCTCCGCCGGTCTTGATGCCGAGATCTCCGGAATCGACGCGCTCCTTGAGCATGGCAGGAACTGTGAAGCGCTCGCCGAAAGCGCGCTCCAGCGAGACGTACGAGTTCGCGTAGACGTCGAGTCCGGCCATGTCGCCGACCGCGAAAGGACCGTAGAGGGCGAGGCGGAATCCGAAGGATGCCCGCACCACGGTGTCGATCTCCTCCGGCGTCGCAGCGCCGTCCTGCACCATCTGGACCGCCTCCTTGTAGAGGGCGAACTGCAGGCGGTTGCAGACGAAACCCGGGGTGTCCGCGACGATGGCGGGCTCCTTGCCAGCGTTCTCGAGCATGGTCACGATGCCCGAGAGCAGGGAGCGATCGGTCGTCGCGTGGGCGATGACCTCCACTCCGGGCAGGAGCGGGGCGGGGTTGAACCAGTGGATGCCGGCAAAGCGCTCTGGCTTCTCCAGGACCTCCGCCAGCTCTCCGATCGGAATCGCGGAGGTGTTGGAGCCGATGATGGCGTCGGGACGTGCGTGCTTCTCGATCGTGCGGAGCACCTCATGCTTGAGGGAGATCTCCTCGAAGACCACCTCCATGATGAGGTCGGCGCTCCCGACCGTCGCGGGGAGGTCTTCGCTGGCGGAGAGATTGGCCGTGAGGGTCTCGCGCTCGGCGGCGGTGATGAAGCCCCGGGCGAGGTGCGAGTCTGCTTCGGCGAGCACCTCATCACGGCGGGTCTGTGCGCGCCCTGCCACAGCATCGAGCAGCACGCAGGCCACTCCGGACTGGGCAAGCACCTGTGCGATGCCGCCGCCCATGTAGCCGGCTCCGACGATCGCAACGCGCGTGATTTCAGACACTTCTCTCCTTCGATGGGGTGCTGGTCGACCCCGCTGTCTGAGCACGATGTTTGCATACTCTTCGGCAAGTGGTCAACCACTTCATTCATTTCGCCTTGACATTTCAAGGCGAATACGGTCAGGATTGCACACTGAGTCGAAAAGTGGTTAACCACTTCGCTCGTTCTCTCACTACCCGCTCTCAAAGGAGACAGCATGTCCGAAGAGGACTGGGTTCCTCAGCCCCCCGCTCTGAACCGGGGTCCGCTGGCCGTCCTGGACCGCGTGGTCGCCGCTCTCGTGGTGATCGGCTTCAGCGTCATGACCATCACGATCGTGATCCAGGTCGCCGCACGATACGTCGCGAACAGCCCGACCGTCTGGTCGGAGGAGCTGGCGATCAGCCTCTTCGTCTGGTCCACGATGCTGGCGATCCCGCTCGGACTGCGTCGCGGCGAGCACCTCACACTCGACCTCGTGTCCAAGTTCATCCCGGCAAAGATGGAACGCTGGCTGGGCCTCGCCGTTGCCGTGACGACCACCGTGACACTGCTCATCCTCGGCTGGCTCACCTTCGGCCTGATCCCCGCCGGTGACCGTCAGCTCCTCGCGGGCATCGCAGGCGGCCTCGGCATCCAGGCGAAGGTGTCGTGGGTCTACATGGCCGTTCCCGTCGGTGCTGCACTCAGCGCGATCTTCACCATCGAGCGCGCGGTCGCTTTCTTCCGCGGTCGCCTCACCGTTCTCAACGCCGATGCGGACCAGGCCGTCATCGACGTTCTCGACTCCGAGGTGGGCGACGTCGAGGAGGCGACCCGCGAAGGGCACGGGCTTCTCGACGGTACGACCGGAGGCCAGGAAACCGGGTCATCTCCCGCCCAGCGCCGCGCCGCTGACGACTCTTCGAAGGAGGCGTGACGATGGGTTACGCATTGGCTTTCGGCTTCGGCGCACTGCTCGTCGTCGGGCTCCCGATCGGTATCGCCCTCGCGCTCAGTTCGATGATCGGACTGGAGTTCTTCAGCAACGTGCCGCTGGAGATCGCCGCCCAGCGCATGGTCGCGGGCATCCGCAACTTCCCGCTGCTCGCGATTCCGCTGTATGTCATCGCGGGTGCGCTCATGAACGCCTCAGGCATCACCCAGCGTCTCATCGACTTCGCGTACGTCCTCGTCGGCAGCATCCGCGGAGGCCTGGGCCACGTGACCGTGGTCACCACAGCGATCTTCGGTGGAATCTCCGGGTCGCAGGTCGCTGACACCTCCAGCGTCGGCCGCATCATGATCCCGCAGATGGTGCAGCGGGGCTATTCGCCGCGATACGCCGTCTCGCTCATGGCGACGGCAGGCGCGATGTTCGTCACGATCCCGCCCTCGATCAACCTCATCGTCTACGGCGTGCTGGCCCAGGCCTCGATCGCCGACCTGTTCTTCTACGGTCTGATCATCGGACTCGCATTCGTCGCGTCGCTGCTCATCGTCGGCTACATCGTCGCCGTAGTGAAGAAGCAGCCAGCCGAGCGTCGCGCGACGGCGAAGGAGATCACGACCGCTCTGGGGCGCGCCGTATGGGCCCTCATCCTGCCCGTCGTGATCATCGGTGGCATCCGCATCGGCGCCTTCACGCCGACCGAGGGCGGTGCGGTCGCCGTGCTGCTCGCCGTGATCATCGGTTTCTTCGTGCACAAGGAGCTGACGCTCAAGAAGCTGTTCCGCTCGATGACGGAGTCCTCCGTCCTCGTCGGTGTGATCATGCTCGTGATCGCCGCCGCGCAGATCTACTCCTGGGCGCTGGTGAGCGGTCAGATCCCGCAGGCCATCTCGACGTGGATGCTCAACCTCACGGACAACCCGCTGCTGATCCTGCTCCTCATCAACATCCTGATCCTCGTGATCGGAACGGTGATGGAGGGCAACGCGGCACTGATCGTGTTCGTGCCGCTGCTGCTGCCCGTGGCGACCGCCGTCGGTATCGATCCGGTGCACCTGGGTCTGATCATGGTGGTCAACCTCGGCATCGGACTGCTCACACCGCCGGTCGGTCTGTGTCTGCTGGTCTCGTGCAAGATCGGCAAGATCTCGGTCTCGCAGGCGATCCCCGCGATGCTGCCGTGGTTCGGTCTCTGCCTCGCGTTCCTGTTCGGCGTGACCTACCTGCCGGTGATCTTCGGCTGGTTCTAGGTGAAGTGACCTGCGGATGCCGCATCGTCTCTCGGACGATGCGGCATCCGTTCGTCTCAGCCGGTGACGTCGCGCCGCTGCAGGGCGACGGCGGATGCCACAGCGAAGACGATCGCGAATCCCCAGACGAGTGCGAGTCCGCCGAGATCAACTCCGTCGCTCAGGGGCGACTGGTGGTAGACCCACGCATACGGGGAGAAGGTGTTGAGCCATTCCAGGCCGCTGCTCTGCTTCGCGACCGCCTGGAAGACGTAGCTGAGCACGGCGACGCCGGCGGCGGCTCCGCTCGCCCACGACCGCCGTCCCGTGAGCGCGCCGACCAGCAGGCCGATGGCCGCCGTGAGGAAGCCGAGCCCCGCCAGCGCCGCCGACGCGCCGATGATGTGCGGCGGATCGATGCCGAGGCCGACCGGCTCGTTCATCCCCCATACGATGAGTCCGGCGAGAACTCCGAGCCAGAGCAGCTTCACGACGATGGCCGCGGCCTGCTCCAGCGCGTACTGGACGCGCGCGATCGGGTGAGCGAGGTCGAGCTCGAGCCGCCCCGATTCCTCGGCGCCGCTGATCGCCGCCGAACTCCAGATGACCGCGGCGATCGTGAACAGCACGAAACCGGTCAGTCCGTAGAACGTGCTCTGCGCGTAGCCCGCACCGGTCGCGATCTGGTCGTAGCCGATCGTCTTCGTCAGCTCTTTCGGGAGCGCGTCGATCACTGCCTGCAGCTGTCCGCCGGTGCCGAAGCTCTTGAAGAGCGGCAGGTAGAGAAACAGCAGGGCCGTGATGCCGAGGCTCCAGCCGATCAGTCCTCGCCAGGACTCGCGGATGCTGCGACGCAGCACCGGCACGCTAGTCACGAAGACTCCGTCGCGTCGGGGCGGGGGCAGCATCCGCTCCGTAGAGTCGCAGCACGGACTCGGCCAGATCCGGCTCCTCGATCGTGAGGTCATGCACCTCGCAGCGGGCGAGTGCCTTCACGAAGGGATCGATCGGCCCCTCGACGGTGCCGCGCATGCGCACGAGGCCACCGTCTTCGGCGACCTCCACCGATGTGAGTCCGGGAACGCCCTCGAACAGGGTGCGCGTGGCGGCAGCATCCGTCGTCTGGATCACGGCCTGCACCCGTCGGATCGACGCGAGCCGCAGTGCCGACACGGCACCGTCCGCGACGACTCTGCCATCGGCGAGCACTGCCACCTCGTCGGCGGTCTGCTGGATCTCGCTCAGCACGTGGGAACTGAGCAGCACCGTCTGGCCGGCATCGCGCGCCTCCCGCACCATCTGCAGGAACTCGCGCTGCACGAGCGGGTCCAGCCCGCTGGTCGGCTCGTCGAGGATGAGCAGTTCGGGCGCATGCATGAACGCTTGAACGAGGCCGAGCTTCTGCTTGTTGCCCTTCGACAGGGTGCGCACCGGGCGACTCAGATCGAGGCCGAGACGCTCTGCCAGGCTCTCGGCCGTGCCCGGAGCGACGGGCCCGGAGACCTCTTCATAGAAGGAGAGCAGTCGGCGACCGGTGACGCGCCCTTCCAGTCGCAGTTCGCCCGGCATGTATCCGATGCGGCGGCGCAGTGCCGCCCCGCCCTGCCGCGGGTCTTCGCCGAGCACGCGGGCGACGCCGGACGTCGGTCGGATGATGTCGAGCAGTACGCGCAGCGTGGTCGATTTTCCGGCACCGTTCGGGCCGATCAGGCCGAAGATCGTGCCCGGCGACACGCGCAGATCCAGATCATGCAGAGCGGTGTGCTGGCCGAACTTCTTGTGCAGGTGCGAGATCTCGATGGCGGCGCTCACGATTCCCCCTCACGGGGTCGACGGGCCCCACGTTGGGCACCATATGCCCGTCGTCCGCGGTCGTCAAGAGAGGCTGCCGCGTACAGTAAAACGGTGTCCGACTTCCCCTACTCCCGCCTGCGACGCTTCCCTGATGTCGAGGCCGAGAACCTGCAGGCCTGGGATGCCACCGACGAGCTGCTGGTCGCGGAGGCGCTGAGGGCGGATGCTCCGGGCACGACGATCGCGGTTATCGGCGACGAGTACGGGGCGATCACGCTCGCGCTCGCCGCAGCCGGTCTGCGCGGCATGCGGGTGCATCAAGATCTGGCGACGGGGCGTCGAGCGCTTGCGAACAACGCGCGGGCGTTGCTTTCTGCGGATGCTTCGTCCGCCGGGGGGCGTGTCGAGGGCGGACACGCCGACGGCGTCGCAGACCTCCCGCAGGAAGACACGGCCTTCACATCGCACGAGCTCGCACCGGAGCTTCTTTCGGGCGTCCGCCTGGTGCTGCTGCAGCTGCCGAAGGCGCTCGCGGAGCTGGAGGAGATCGCGGATGCCATCGCACGCTGGGCGGCGCCGGATGTCGTCGTGATCGCGGGCGGACGCGTCAAGCACATGACTCTCGGTCAGAACGAGGTGCTCGGACGCTACTTCGAGAGCGTGCAGGCGCAGCGCGCGCAGCGGAAGTCCCGCCTGGTCATCGCATCCGGCCCTCGGCCCGTCGCGGGGACGCCGCCGTTTCCGGTCGTAGAGACGCATGACGGGCTGACACTCGTGGCGCACGGCGGCGCGTTCGCCGGCGCACGACTCGACATCGGAACGCGGGTTCTCCTGGAGGCACTGGGGGTGGGGCGTTCACAACTCCTCCAAAACGGTGTCGAAGAGGCCGAAACTGCCCGAAACGGGGGCTTCGCCGAAGATTCTGGAGGAGTTAGTGCCCGCACGGTTGTCGACCTGGGCTGCGGCACCGGGGCGCTCGCCGTCTCGTACGCACTCGCGCACCCGGAGGTCCGGGTGATCGCGACCGACCGCTCGGCCGCGGCGGTGGCATCTGCCCGTCAGACCGTCCTGGCGAACGGGGTCGAAGACCGCGTCACCGTCACGCACGACGACGCGGGATCCGAGATCGTGGATGCCTCGGTCGATGTCGTGCTGCTGAATCCGCCGTTCCACCTGGGCGCGAGCGTGCACACCGGCGCGGCGACGCGTCTCTTCGAGGCCGCCGCGCGCATCCTCCGCCCCGGTGGCGAGCTGTGGACGGTCTTCAATTCGTCGCTCGCCTATCGCGGCGAGCTCACCCGTCTGATCGGCGAGACGCAGCAGGTCACCCGCACCCCGAAGTTCACGGTGACGCGCAGCATCCGCCGCTCCTGAGACTTCCGCCGCGTCGGAGGCCGTGGGCATAATGCTCAGATGGCCGCCTCAGAACTGCCCCTGCCCCGCATCGTCGACGCCGAGGAATGGGCAGACGCACGCCGCGTGCTGCTGCAGCAGGAGAAGGCGCTGACACGCATGAAGGACTCCGTCGCCGCGCTGCGCCGTCGCATGCCGGTCGTCGAGATCACGACGGACTACGTGTTCGAGGGGGCGGATGGCCCCGTGCGGCTGCTCGATCTGTTCGGGGATCAGCCGCAGCTCATCATCCAGCACTTCATGTTCGGTGAGGACTGGGTGGAGGGCTGCGACGGATGCTCGATGGTGGCCGACCACATCGGTCCGCTGAGCCACCTGCGGGCCCGGCGCACGTCGTTCGCGATGGTGTCGCGCGCGCCGCTGGCGAAGCTGATCCCCTTCCGTGAGCGGATGGGGTGGGATCTGCCGTGGGTGTCGTCCGGTGGCACTTCGTTCAACGAGGACTTCGGTGCGACGCACGAGGGCGAGGAGCGCCAGGCGATCAGCGTCTTCGTTCGTCGGGGCGAGCGGATCTTCCACTCCTGGTCGACGTTCGCGCGGGGAGAAGAGCCGTTCATGCTCGTGTTCGATCTGCTCGATCTCACGCCGTATGGTCGTCAGGAGTCCTGGGAGAACTCCCCGGATGGGTGGCCGCAGGAGCCACCGTACTCGTGGATGCGTCTGCACGATCGGTACGAGGACGACAGCGCCTGACGGCCACCAGCGGGTTCCCGCGCCGGCGACCCGCGGTCAGGCGATCCGCCGGCGGTAGACGAGCATCGCTCCCGCGTAGGCGACGACCAGGATGCCCACGCACCAGGCCAGCGCGACCCAGAGGTCGGTGCCGACGGGCTGCCCGTCGAACAGGGCCTGGATCGAGTTGACGATCGAGGTGACCGGCTGGTTCTCGGCGAACCAGCGCACCGGGCCCGGCATCGTCTCGGTGGGCACGAAGGCCGAGCTGATGAACGGCAGGAAGATCAGCGGGTACGAGAACGCACTCGCGCCGTCAACCGTCTTCGCGCTGAGTCCGGCGATCACGGCCAGCCAGGTGAGCGCGAGGGTGAACAGGCCCAGGATGCCGATGACTGCGAGCCAGGCCAGGGGGCTCGCACTCGTGCGGAAGCCCATGAGAAGCCCCACGCCGAAGATGATCGCGAGCGTGATGCCGTTGGCGACGAGCGACGTGAGCACATGCGCCCACAGCACGCTGGAGCGGGCGATCGGCATCGAGTGGAATCGCTCGAAGATGCCGCTCTGCAGATCGGTGAACAGGCGGAACGCCGTGTAGGCGATACCGGAGGCGATCGCGATCAGCAGGATGCCGGGGAGCAGGTAGTTGACGTAGTTGTCGACTCCCGTGCTCTGACGCAGCGCGCCGCCGAACACGAAGACGAAGAGCAGCATGAGCGCGATCGGGGTGACCGCCGTCGTGATGATCGTGTCAGCGCTGCGGAAGATGTGGCGCATCGAGCGCCCGGTGAGCGTCGCGGTGTCGGCGACGAAGTGCGTGGTCATGCGACATCCTTTCCGGTCTTCGTGCCGACGAGCGAGAGGAAGATCTCCTCCAGCGTCGGCTGCTTCTCGACGTATTCGACCTTCGCCGGAGGCAGTAGGGCCTTCAGCTCTGCGAGGGTGCCGTTCGCGATGATCCGGCCCTCATGGAGGATCGCGATGCGGTCGGCCAGGTGCTCGGCCTCATCGAGGTACTGCGTCGTGAGCAGCACCGTCGTGCCCGTGTTCGCGAGGTTCTTGACGACCTCCCACACCTCGATGCGCGCCTCGGGATCGAGTCCCGTGGTGGGCTCGTCGAGGTAGATGACCTCGGGGTTGCCGATGAGGCTCATCGCGATGTCGAGCCGTCGCCGCATGCCGCCGGAGTAGGTGCCGACGCGGCGGCCTCCGGCATCCGTCAGCCGGAACGTCGCAAGCAGGTCGTCGGCGATTTGGCCCGGGGCTGCGAGGTGACGAAGCTTCGCGACGAGCACGAGGTTCTCACGCCCGGTGAGGATCTCATCGACGGCCGCGAACTGGCCGGTCAGAGAGATCTTCTCGCGGACCTTCTGCGGCGCGGATGCCACGTCAAGCCCCTGGACGACGGCTGCGCCGGCATCCGCGGTGAGCAGCGTCGAGAGGATGCGGACCATCGTGGTCTTGCCGGCGCCGTTCGAGCCGAGCAGGGCGAAGATGGACCCGGGCGCGACCTCGAAGTCGACACCGCGCAGCACATGCAGGTCCTTGTGCGACTTCTCGATCCCGCGCACCTCGATGGCGGGTGCTGTCGTCATTTCTCCGTCTCCCTGGCCTTGTCGACGGCCTCGATCAGGCGCGCGCGTTCTTTGTCGATCCAGCGGGTGCCGGCGTAGGCCTGAGCGAAGTTCTCGGCGAACTCCACGGCGTCGTCGCCGACGATCGCGCTCACGGGGGTGCCGTCGATCGCGGCGCGCTCCCAGAGATCGGCGAGGTCGGTGAACATCTGCACCAGGGTGTCCCCGTCGGTCACACCGCCGTAGTACATGTAGTAGCGGTGCTGCGCCTCGGCGACCTGGCGGTAGGGCTCGGGCAGCGACTCAATGCGTGCCTTGGCCTGCTTGTACTGCTTCTTCTGCTCGAGCGATCCGGTGAGCGCTTCGATCCATTTGGCGGCCATGTCAGTTCTCCTTGGTGTTCGTGTGCAGTTCTTCGATGTGTGTGGCGAGGAAGTTCCAGGTCTTCCAGAACTCCTCAAGCTCGGCGGTGCCGTGCGCGTTGAGGGAGTAGACCTTGCGCGGTGGTCCTTTCTCGCTGGGGACCTTCTCGACGTCGACGAGGTTCTTCTGCTCGATGCGCACGAGCAGGGCGTAGATCGTGCCCTCGGCAATGTCGGTGAAGCCGCGGTCGCGCAGTCGCGCGGTGATCTCGTATCCGTAGGCGGGCTGTTCGGCCAGCAATGCCAGGACGATCCCCTCCAGGGTGCCCTTGAGCATCTCGGTCATCTGCTTGCCCATCAGGGCCTCCTCACTACTCGGTGTTGCCGAGTACCGGTACAAAGTAACACCGAGTACCGGTACTTAGCAAGAGTGAATACTGAGTCTTCGAGAATGCCGAGGGGGCTTGTCGAACGATAGTCAACGACATATCGTTAACTATCGTTTCGACGACCACTGGGAGGTCATCATGAACACATCAATGCCCGGCAATCCGTTCGGCGGATCGAGCGGCGGGCCCACCGGCGGTCCCGACTTCCGACGCCCGGCGGCGGCGATCTTCGAGGTCATGGATCAGTTGCGCTCCGCGTTCGAGCAGCGCACCGGACCCACGCGGATGGCGCGTGGTGATGTGCGCACGGCGGTGCTCAGCCTGCTCGCCGAAGGACCGATGCACGGCTACCAGATCATCCACGAGATCGAAGAGCGCAGTGGCGGCACCTGGAAGCCCAGTGCCGGCTCCGTCTATCCGACCTTGCAGCTCCTCGCCGACGAAGGGCTGATCACGGCAGAAGAACGCGGAGGTCGCAAGACGTACTCGCTCACCGAGGCGGGGCAGGAGACCGCGGATGCTGCCGCGGAAGAGCCCGCACCCTGGGAGGCATCCGGCTCCCGCACCTCCTTCAAGCACAGCGCGCTGGCGAAGTCGGGTGCCGACCTCGCCGGCGCAGCCGCGCAGGTCGCCCGCACCGGCACCCCCGAGCAGATCGAGAAGGCCGCCGCTGTGCTCGACGACGCGCGCCGTAAGCTGTACGCCATCCTGGCCGACGCGTGAACCGGTCTCGACGATCCGCGGATGTCGGCCGGTGAGGGGAGGGCTGTCCGCGTGAACGACGCTGCGCGCAGCATCCGCCCTCACCGTGCCCGCTACCGAAGGATCCTGCGCTTCGCATCGCGTCAGCTCGCGCAGCTGTGGTGGTTCGAGATCGTGCTGCCTCGCTTCGGGATGGCGGGAATCGCGGAGCGCTCGCGACCCGAGCGCCTGCAGCGGATGGCCGAGCGCTTTCGTGTGCTGGCCGTCGACCTCGGCGGACTCATGATCAAGGTCGGGCAGTTCCTGTCCTCACGCCTCGACGTGCTGCCGCCCGAGGTCACCCGCACGCTGGAGGATCTGCAGGACGAGGTGCCCGCTGAGCCCTTCGCCGCCATTCGACAACGCGCGGAGGAAGAACTCGGCATGCCCCTGTCGCAGGCGTACGCCTTCTTCGAGGAGGTGCCGCTCGCCGCAGCATCCCTCGGTCAGGCGCATCGCGCGCGGCTCTCTGCCGACGTCGCCACGGATGCTGGCTTCGAAGACGTCGTGGTCAAGGTGCAGCGCCCCGGAATCGAGGAGATCGTCGAGGTCGACCTGGACGCGCTGCGGCGCGTTGGGCGATGGCTGAGTCGCATCCGAACCGTGTCCGACAAGGTCGACGCACCGGCTCTCATGGAGGAGTTCGCGCAGACCACTCGCGAAGAGATCGACTACCTGCACGAGGCGACCAGCGCCGAGCGCTTCGCCGAGAACTTCGCCGCCGATCCGCGCGTGGCCGCGCCGCAGATCGCCTGGGAGCGCAGCACGCGCCGCGTGCTCACGCTTTCGGACGTGACGGCGATCAAGGTCAACGACGCTGTGGCGTTGCGAGCCGCTGGCATCGACCCCGCGGAGGTCGCGACGGCGTTCGCTGAGGCCATGTTCGAGCAGATCTTCCGGCACGGCTTCTTCCATGCCGATCCGCACCCGGGAAATGTCTTCGTGACGGCGGATGCTGCAGGCTGGCGCCTCACCTTCATCGACTTCGGGATGATGGGCGAGGTTCCCTCCGGCATCCGCGAGGGGTTGCGCACGATCGTGATCGCGCTCGCCGCACGCGACAGCCGTCGTCTCATCGAGGGCGTCAAGGGTGTGGGTGCACTGCTGCCGACCGCCGATACCCGCGAGTTCGAGAAGGCGGTGACGCAGCTCTTCGCGCGCTTTGGCGGCATGGGGTTCGCCGAGATGAGTGCGGTCGATCCGCGCGAGTTCCGCGACTTCGGCAACGAGTTCGGCGACGTGATCCGCAGTCTGCCGTTCCAGTTCCCGGAGGGATTCCTCCTGCTCATGCGAGCCGTCTCGCTGACGTCCGGTCTGTGCAGCTCGCTGGATCCTGACTTCAATGTCTGGGATGCCGTCGAGCCCTACGCGGCGCAGCTGCTGCGCGACGAGAGCGGCAACATGGTGCGTGACTTTGCGCAGGAGGCGATGGCCACCGCCGGGGTCGCGTGGCGGCTGCCGCAGAGGATCGATGGCGTCGTCGATCGGCTCGAAGAGGGCACGCTCACGTTCGATCTCTCACGCTTGGAGAGGCGGATGGACTGGCTGATCCGCCTCGTGCGGCGGGCTGTCGGCGCCGTCGTGTTCGCGGGTCTGCTGGTCGGCGGGGCGCTCCTGGTGGGCGTGAACCCTGTCGTGGGAACGCTGCTCATGGTCGGATCCGTCGTGCCGCTCGGATACGTGCTGTTCGCGGGGGTCGGGCGGAGGTAGGCGGGGCTACGGTGCGAGCGCCTGGACGTCGGCGCGCCCGTACCCGCCGAGCTTCTCGACCGCGAAGTCGAGCAGGGCGGATGCGCGCGGGGTGAGTGACATGTCTGCCGGCCAGAGCCCCACCACATGCGACAGGGTGACCGGTGGATCGAGCGGCAGGATGACGACCGGTCGGCCCTCCGTGCTCATCGGGAGGATGTTCGGCCGGGACATCAGCAATCCGTAGCCCACGCCGCGTCCGACCAGGGCCTGAACGAGACTGATCTGCGGCACCTTCGTCACGATGCGTGGCTCCAGACCGCGCGCGGCGAAGGCGTCCGTGACGTTTCGGGTGCCCGGGGTCGCGTCATACAGAATGCACGGCTCGTCCGCGAGCTCTGCGAGGTCCACCGTGCGGGACGTGGCCAGCGGGTGGTCGGGGTGCAGATGCACTTCGAGTTCGGTCGCGTAGATCTTGCGGCGGCGGTATCCGACAGGCAGTGACACGTCGAAGACGAGCGCCACATCGAGGTGCCCGGCGTCGAGGGCCGCGAGCAGTTCTTCATTCGTGCCCACGGTGATCTCGATACGCACTCCCGGATGCTTCTTCGGGAACCCCTCGAGAAGCTCGGGCACGACGTTCGTCGCGAAACTGGAATAGCAGCCGAGCTTCACAGGCCCGCGGAGTTCGTTCCCGTCGCCTGCACCCAGGACGAGCTCCTGGGTGTCGGCGATGATCTTCCGGGCCTGCTCGGCGAAGCGCTGCCCCGCGGGAGTCAGAGTAAGGCCGCGCGCCTTGCGGCGCACACACAACTGCTCGCCGACGGCCTTCTCGAGGCTCGTGACCGCCTGCGAAAGCGCGGACTCCGAGATGTGCAGGTGCGCGGCGGCCGCGCTGAGGGTGGTGAAGTCGGGGAGGGCGGCGAACAGCTCCAACTGTCGCAGGCTGACATCCGCCATTGCTCTCCTCCGGGCAAAGTTCTTCTGTCTGATCGAACTATATCTGCGGATAACCGTGATTTACACGCAGAGTGCTGTCGAGGACGATAAGAACACCCGATTCCCACACCCCGCTCCCGCAGGGAAAACAATGACGTTAGGGACACAGATGACCTCTTCCGCTGCTGCGCCAGCATCTTTGCGCCGGATCGCCTTCGCGACGATCATCGGCACCACGATCGAGTGGTACGACTTCTTCATCTACGCCACGACCGCAGGGCTCGTGTTCGCTCAGTTGTTCTTCCAGCCCGCCGGCAAAGAGATCGCGCTCCTGCTTTCCTTCGCCACCGTCGGAATCTCCTTCCTGTTCCGCCCGCTCGGTGCCTTCCTCGCCGGTCACTTCGGTGACATCATCGGGCGCAAGGCGATGCTGGTCGCAACGCTCGTGCTGATGGGCGCGGCGACCACCCTGATCGGCGTGCTGCCCACGTACGCGCAGATCGGCATCCTGGCACCCGTGCTGCTCTTGCTGCTGCGAATCCTGCAGGGCCTCTCCGCCGGTGGCGAGTGGGGCGGCGCAGTGCTGATGGCCGTCGAGCACGCGCCCGCGGATCGCCGCGGCCGCGCAGGCTCCTGGCCTCAGCTCGGAGTGCCGCTCGGATTCCTGCTGGCGTCGGGGATGACCGCGCTCATGACCGGCGTCATCTCTCCCGGTGCGGCCTACCTCGAGTGGGGGTGGCGCGTGCCCTTCCTCCTCAGCGCCGTGCTGATCGTGATCGGCTTCGTCATCCGCCGTTCGGTCTCGGAGAGCCCGGTGTTCGAGGAGATCGCGAAGCGCGGCAAGCAGTCCCGCCTGCCGATCGTGACGCTCTTCAAGCGCTACTGGCACCTCGTGATCCTCGCGGCGCTCGTCTTCGTCGGAAACGGCACGCTCGGCTACATGACCACAGGTGGCTTCCTCAACAACTACGCGATCAACGTGCAGAGCATCGACACCACAGCGGTGCTCGTGGCCGCCGTGTTCGCGGCTACCGTCTGGTTCTTCTCGACGCTCATCGCGGGATACCTGGCTGACCGGATCGGCCGGAGGAACACCTTCCTGATCGGCTTCGGCATCCAGGCGATCGTCGTCTTCCCCGTCTTCTGGCTCGTCGATGAGGGCGCGCTGCCCGGGCTCTACCTCGCGCTGCTGCTCATCTCGACCGGCCTCGGCCTCACCTACGGGCCGTTGGCTGCGTGGTACTCGGAGATCTTCCCGGCATCCATCCGCTTCTCCGGTGTATCGATCACCTACGCGATCGGTGCCGTCCTCGGCGGCGCATTCGCGCCCATGATCGCGCAGATGCTGCTGGGAGCGACCGGCACGACCGCCGCCGTCTCCGGTTACCTGCTTCTCGCCACCCTGCTCGGAGCGGGCGCGACCCTGTGCCTGCGTGATCGCTCCGGCATCCCGCTCGGCCCGGATCACGAAGCGGAACAGGCGACGGGAGCCACGATCTTCGCGTCCCGCACACCCGTCGCGCAACTCGCGGAAACGAAGTAGCGCCCTTCGCGCATCGCACGACCCCGTCGCGACCTGCGGCTCAGTCAAGGAGTAGGAAATGGTAAGTCAGAACGCCAGAGTGGCGATCATCGGCGGAGGGATGGGCGGGCTCACCGCCGCCATCGCGCTGACGAAGATCGCAGGGGTGCAGGTCACGGTCTTCGAACAGGCCAGCCAATTGGGGGAGGTCGGTGCCGGAGTCACGGTCGCCCCGAACGCGGCACGTGTGCTCGACCGGCTCGGGGTGCTCGAGGGGATCCGCAGCGTGGGGGCGGTGCCGGACGGGCACGGCGTCTATCAGAACGCTCTGGGCGAGATCGTCACCGATGCGGCCTGGGAGGATTCGGCGAAGAACTACCAGAACATCGGCATGTATCGACCCGACCTCATCAACGCCTTGGCCGACAATGTGCCGGACGACGTCGTGCGCCTCGGTCATCGGCTGACGTCGGTGGAGACCGTCGACTCCGGTGTGCGGGTCGAGTTCGAGAACGGTGTCGAAGACGTCTTCGACGCGGTGATCGGCGCGGATGGCATCCACTCGGTGGTGCGTCAGGCCGTGGGACAGCATCCGGAGCCGGTGTACTCCGGATACATCGTCTACCGCGGCGTGGTCGACGCCGCGCTGCTGCCCGAGGACTGGCCGATGATCAGCCAGGTGTGGATGGGCAATCGACGGCACTTCATGGCCTACCCGCTGCAACAGCGCAAGCTCTTCAATTTCGTCGCCGGAATCCCCAGCGACCGCCCCCTCAACGG
Source organism: Microbacterium sp. GW823-FHT02G05 (assembly GCF_058797175.1). Taxonomy (NCBI): domain Bacteria; kingdom Bacillati; phylum Actinomycetota; class Actinomycetes; order Micrococcales; family Microbacteriaceae; genus Microbacterium; species Microbacterium sp. GW823-FHT02G05. Next base: position 528,315 of record NZ_JBXAJK010000001.1, on the reverse strand, counting down.
GCCGTGGTCGGGACCCGCAGAGGTGAGCGAGCTGGCCGCCGAGTTCGCAGGCGAACAGTGGGATCCGAAGCTGCAGCACTTCATCCGACAGATCGACAAGACCTTCTGGTGGGGGCTGTTCGATCACGACCCGCTCACCAACTGGTCGCGCGGAGCCATCACACTGCTCGGCGATGCGGCGCACACGATGCTGCCGCATCAGGGACAGGGAGTAAATCAAGCGATCGAAGACAGCATGGCGCTGGCCACCTTCCTCGCCGCCGCGGACGAGATCGCGGACATCCCGGAGGCGTTCCGGCGCTACACCTCCGTGCGGATGCAGCGCACGGCGATCCTGCAGCACGGCTCGCGTCGCGCCGGCGCCATGTTCGATGCGCAGTACGAGTTCGCCGACCTGGACAAGCGCGACGCCGACATCCGCGTCGGTCGTGACTTCCGCCGCAGCACGGTGTTCGACTACGACGCGCAGAAGGTGGCCGAGCAGGCACTCACCCGATTTCGGAAGGTTCAGTTCGCATGACCTCGATCAGCATCATCGGCAGCGGAAAGATGGGCGCGGCGATCGCCGAGGTCGCGCTTCGTGCGGGCGCGAGTGTTCAGATGATCAAGCGCAGTGCGCAGAGCCCCTCGGCGGCGCGGTCGCGGTTCGAGTACAGCGTCATGGGAGACGACATCACCGGCGATCTCGTCGTGCTCGCCGTGCCCTACGGGGCGTATCCGAGCGTGCTGGAGCACTATCGCGACCAGCTCCGTGACAAGGTCACGATCGACATCAGCAACCCGATCGACTTCTCGACCAATGATGCCCTGAAGTCGCCTCCCGACTCATCGACGGCCGCAGAGCTCGCCGCTCTGCTTCCGGTGGGAGCGGCAGTCGTGAAGGCGTTCAACGTCAATCTCGGCGACACGCTCGCGAGCGGCACGAACGGCACGACCCCCACGACGGTGCTCTACGCCGGTGACTACGCCGACGCGAAGGTGCAGGTCGCGGCACTCGTGGAGGCGGCGGGGATGCGGGCCGTGGATGTGGGTCCGCTGACCCGCGCGCGCGAACTGGAGGCGATGGGGTTTCTGCAGGTCCTCATGGCGTCGCTGGGTAAGACGCGATACGAGTCCGGCTTCACCCTGCTGCCATAGCGGCGGATGCGACGGACGCTCGGCCGGACTACCCGCGCCGGGCGTCCGCCGCGGCGATCGCGCGCCGCATCTCCTCGCGGGACGCCTCGTCCCACGGGCCGGATCCGGCGAGCGGGATCTCGGTGAGGTGACGTCGTTCCGATTCCGGGATGCGCGCGACGAGGATGTCGGGATCGCTGCCTGCCGTCGCGTACAGCGCGGGGCCGTCGGCGTAGAACAGATCCATCACGACCAGGCGCCCGTCGGCGCCGCGCATCACGTTGGACGGGTTCGTGTCGAGTGGCCCGCACCAGGGCAACTCGCGCTGCGCTCTGGTGTGGATGCTCTCGATGAGGTCCACCAGCTCGGCCACGGATTCGTCGCGCGTGGCGATCAGCCCGTGGAAGGCGTGGGCGTCGGCGGGGTCGACCGGAGTCAGCCACTCCATGAGCTGCAGATCACCGCCGCCCGACAGCCTGCGGTGCGCGAAGAGCTCCGGCATCAGCCGAGTGTGTGCCGCGGCGCGGTAGAGCTCCGCCGTGTACGGACCCGTCGGATCGAACGGGCTGATCCGCACAGCGGCCGATCCGTCGGGTGCACGGAGCGCGATCGCCCAGTCGCCCGCGCCGGCACTCGTCCATCCGGCATCAGTGAAGGCCCGCTCGGCGGTGCGATGGTCGGCGTCTGCGGGGAGCGCGGCGAGGGTGGCATCCATACTCACAGTCTGCCCGCCGGCGCTTCGCTGCGCCGCTCCTGCGTCACTCGGAAGAGTTCCGCGTGCGCTCGCGCTCGTGGGGCCTTCGGCCTTTCCCTTCCCCGCTTCGCCTGGTGTACTGGGATGGACGACAGGGGGAACATATGACCATCGCGCGCGACGGCCACCTGAACACCGCGGAGTCCTGGCAGCTGCTGGAAGGGCATGACATGGGACGCCTGGTCGTCGTGGACGCGGATGACCTGCCGCAGATCTTCCCGGTCAACTATGTGGTCTACGAGGGGGCGGTCTACATTCGCACGGCCGCCGACCTGAAGCTCGTCAGCGTCAAGAGCAGAAGCGACACCGTCGGCGCTTTCGAAGTGGACGGCGGGGACGACGAAGAACGGTGGAGCGTCGTCGTTCGAGGTCCTCTGGCCCATCTCCGCGATGATGTCGAGATCGAGCGCTCCGCCGTTCGGCGCCTCTCCACGTGGAGCCCGCGCTTCAAGCCTCATGTCCTGAAGCTGAGCGCTCAGACCGTGACGGGGCGCCGTTTTGTTCGCGATCGGGCTGCGTCTGCGTCATCCGCGCCCGCGACTCCTGAGTCGGGTGCGCAGCCTGAGTCGCGGACCGAAGGAACGACGAACCGCGACTCTCGACCGGATCACATTCCTTCTTTCCCGCCGACGCCGTCCTGAGGCGGTTCGGGAGCCTCGCCTCACCCCTCGATACGCGAGTGCTCGCCGAGGCGGTGCCACGACCGGTTGTGATAGACCAGGGCGTCGCCGGGCTCACCCGGGGCGACGTCGCGCGTGAAGTGGGACTCCAGAGCGTGGGCGGCGATCACGGTCGACGTGCCCGCGTCCATACGGTCGATGACCGCGCAGCGCACCCAGGCTCGTGCGTCGTCGAACACCGGCTCTCCGGTGCTCAGCCGAGACCACGGGTGACCCTGCGCGAAGCGGTCGATTCCGGGGGTAGCGCCGAGTTGGGCGAGGCCCACATCGTGTGCGTCCAGAAGGTGCACCACAACGGTCTCCGCACGCGAGAGCACGGCGGATGCCGAAGACAGCGTCGAGATGGAGAAGATCAGCAGCGGAGGCTCGGCGCTCACCGATACGACCGACGTCGCGGTCAGTGCGACCGGCCCCTCGCCGGCATCCGCCGTGATGACGGCGACACCGCCGGGGTGCCCGCGAAACAGCGCCTTGAACTCGTCCGGCGAGAGCGAGGACGAGAAGGCGTGCTTCGGCGTCTCGGTCCAGGAGGCGGCGGGGTAGGCGTGAAACATGCTTATGCGCCGTCGCTGAGTTCTTCGCGAAGGATGCGGGCACCCGCGCTGAGGGCACTCAGCTTCGCCAGCGCGACGTCACGGCCCAGCGGTGCCATGCCGCAGTTCGTGCTGGGGATCAGCTTGTCTGCATCGACGAAGGCGAGGGCCTTCCGCAGGGTTTCGGCGACTTCTTCGGGCGTCTCGATCTCGGAGCTCGCCACGTCGATCGCCCCGAGCATGACCTTCTTGCCGCGGAGGAGTTCCACCAGGTCGGTGGGCACGTGCGAGTGGTGCGACTCCAGCGAGATGGTGTCGATGCTGGACTGCTGGAGCAGCGGGAAGGACTCCTCGTACTGCCGCCACTGCGACCCGAGCGTCGCCTTCCAGTCGTTGTTCGCCTTGATGCCGTAGCCGTAACAGATGTGCACGACGGTCTCGGCGCGCAGTCCCTCTGCGGCGCGCTCGAGAGCTGCGACACCCCAGTCTTTGACGTCATCGAAGAAGACGTTGAACGCGGGCTCATCGAACTGGATGATGTCGACCCCGGCCGCCTCGAGCTCGCGCGCCTCCTGGTTGAGGATCGTCGCGAACTCCCACGCCAGCTTCTCGCGGCTCTTGTAGTGCGCGTCGTAGAGCGTGTCGACCATCGTCATCGGCCCGGGAAGGGCCCACTTGATCGGACGATCAGTCGCACCCCGGAGGAACTTTGCATCCTCGACGAACACGGGCCGCTCACGCGTGACCGCGCCGACGACGGTCGGCACGCTCGCGTCGTAGCGATCGCGGATGCGGACGGTCTCGCGCTTCTCGAAATCCACACCGCTGAGGTGCTCGATGAATGTCGTGACGAAGTGCTGTCGTGTCTGCTCGCCGTCGCTGACGATGTCGATGCCGCGCGACGTCTGCTCCTGAACGGCGGCGCGCAGCGCATCCTGCTTGCCCTCCACCAATTCGTCGCCCTGCAGCTTCCACGGCGACCAGAGGGTCTCCGGTTCGGCGAGCCAGGACGGCTTCGGCAGGCTTCCGACGGTGGAAGTGGGCAGGAGTGTGTTCACGAGAGAGGACTTTCCGCTGGTCATGCGATGGAAACGGCGTAGTTGGATGCCCACCGCTCAAGGGTGTCCTTGTGCGGCGTGATGAAGTGCTCCTCGGTGAACTTGCCCTGGATGACCGCGAGCTGGCTGCGCTCGACCCGGTCGTAGGCGATCTGCGTGCGGGAGTAGTCGTTCTGCTCCAGCGTCGGCTGGTAGACGGCGGGCGCCGCCGAGTTCGCGTTGTAGATCTCGGGACGGTAGATCTTCTGGAACGTCTCCATCGCGCTGATCGTGCCGATGAGCTGCAGCGGGGTGTAGTCGCCCAGCAGATCTCCGCGGAAGTAGAAGGCGAAGGGTGCTGCGCTGCCGCGGGGCATGAAGTACCGGGCGCGCAGGCCCATCTTCCCGAAGTACTCATCCGTCAGGGCGGGTGCGTCCTGCTGGTACTCGATGCCCAGGATCGGGTGGTGGTTGCCGGTGCGGCGGTAGGTTCTGCTCGTCGAGACGCTGATGCAGATGACGGGTGCCGCTGTGAACCGCTCGCGGTAGGCGTCGGAGTCGAGGAAGTGCTCGAACAGCTTGCCGTGCAGGTCGCCGAAGTCCTCAGGGATCGCGCCTCCACTGGCCTTCGCTGCAGGCAGCACCACGCTGAAGTCGTAGTCGCGGACGTAGGAGGAGAAGTTGTTGCCCACGATGCCGTGGTGGCGCTCGCCCGTCTGCCGGTCGACGACCCAGATGTCGAGGACTTCGAGCAGGGGGAACTGCTGGTCGGCGCCTTCTGCGGCGAACTCCAGTTGCACCGAGATGATCTCGAGCTCAACCGCGTAGCGGTCGCCGTTCGGGTTGTCCCAGTCGGCCAGGTCATTGAAGCGCTGGGTGATCATCGTCAGGGTGTTGCGGAGGTTCTCCTGACGGTGCTCGCCGCGCGCCAGGTTGGCGAAGTTCGTCGTGGCGCGGGAGTTCTCCGACGGCGTGTAGTTCTCGTCGAAGCGAGTGGTGGTGATGCTGAACGCGAATTCGTCCGCCATGAGTGGCCAATCCGTGGGTGGTGGCCGGGACGGCCGGGGAAACAGATATCTCAATGGTGAGGGGAATCGTTCGATATCGAGTAACTAGAACTTCATGTGCGTTCATATAGCCTCGTCCTATGGCTCAGGGATCGAGTGGACTCACGCTGCAGCAGCTCCGCTACTTCATCGAGGTGGCCGCGGAGGGCTCGATCTCGGCGGCCGCCGACCTTCTCTATGTCGCGCAGCCGACGATGTCCGCCGCGATGAAGGATCTTGAGGCGCGCGTGGGTCGGTCGCTTCTCGTCCGCTCTGCCCGCGGTGTCACGCTCACCGTCGACGGCACGGAGTTCCTCGGGTACGCGAGGCAGGTCGTCGAGCAGGTCGCACTTCTGGAGCAGCGCTATCTCGGGCGCCCGCCGTCCCGGCGTCTGCTGGGAGTGTCGGCGCAGCACTACTCGTTCGCGGTGGATGCGTTCGTGCGCGTCGTCAAAGCCATCGGCGCGGCCGAGTATGAGTTCTCACTGCGGGAGACGCGCACCTGGGACATCATCGAGGATGTGCGCACGCTTCGCAGCGAGATCGGCATCCTCTACCGCAACGAGTTCAACGGCAGGGTGATCGACAAGCTGCTGCGCGACTCTGGGCTTGTCTTCCATCCACTCTTTCTCGCCGAGCCGCACATCTTCATCTCGCGGGGCAACCCTCTCGCTTCGCGCGCGCACGTCACGCTCGACGATCTCGCAGACCTGCCGCGGCTCACCTTCGACCAGGGGGCGAACAACTCCTTCTACCTCTCCGAAGAGATCCTCTCCACGCTGTCGAGCAAACAGGAAATCCGGGTCTCAGACCGCGCGACGATCTTCAACCTCATGATCGGCCTCAACGGCTACACGATCTCGACGGGCATCATCAGTGACGAACTCGACCCCGAGATCGTCGCCATCCCGCTCGCTGTCGACGAGCGCATCGAGATCGGCTGGATCGACCACGCCGCGATCCCGCTCACCGAGCAGGCACAGCGCTACCTCGAAGAAGTGCGCGCAGTCGTCGCGGAGTTCGGAGTTGAAGTCCTCGGGTGACCTCGGGATCGTTCAGCGGCCGCGCGACCACGCATCCCAGAGTCGCGCGTACTCGCCGCCGGCCTCGACGAGTGCCGTATGCGCCCCCGATTCGACGATCTCACCCTCGCGCATCACGATGATGCGGTCGGCCACCTGTGCCTGATCGAGTCGGTGGGCGATCACAAGCGCAGACCGACCCTCCAGCACGCGTGCGGTCGCCTGATCGAGGACAGCCGCCGACGATGAGCCGGCCTCGGCGGTCGGCTCGTCGAGGATCACGAGCCCGGGCTCGGCGAGCAGTGCCCGCGCCAGGGCCAGCAGTTGCGCGTCTGCGGCGGGCAATGTCGTGCCGCCTGCGCCGACCTCTGTGTCGAGACCCTCAGGGAGCGCGTCGACGACGCGCCCGGCACCGACCGCATCGAGCGCGGCGCGCAGCTGCACGTCGGTGGCGTCTGGCGCCACAAGCGTCAGATTGTCGCGCACGCTGCCGGAGAACACATGCATCTCCTGCGAGACGAGCACTGCACGCGCGGCCGCCCCTGACACGCCGACCGTCCCGGAAGACGCGGGCAGAGAACCGTGCACGAGTGCCGCGACCGTCGACTTGCCCGCGCCTGATGCGCCGACGAGGGCGATGCGCTCCCCGGGGGCGATCTCGAGGTCGACACCGCGGATGACCTCGCGCTCACGGTAGGCGAAGCGCACGTCGCGCAGCGAAACGCCGTGATCGATCGTCTGCCGCGGGTCGGGGTCATCGTCGACGACGAGCACCGCCACGGAACGGCCGAGTGCCGCGAGGGCAAGCTGTACGTCGTCGATCACGAACAGCAGTTCACCGATCGGGCCGAACAGTGCGAGGAAGAACAGGGTCGCCACCGTCACCGCGCCCGCACTCACGGCGCCGTCGCCCATCCGCACGAAACCGATCACGAGGATGCTTGCCATGCCGGCGAACTCGGCGGCGTTGAGTCGTGAGAAGAACCCGTTCTGAATGGCGCGTGCGCGCATCTGCGAGCGCACGGCCGACCATGACGCGGCACCGATCCGGGAGAGCTGCCACGTCTCGAGGCCGAAAGCACGAACAGTCGATGCGCCGCGGAGCCCGTCGAGCAGGTAGTGCCCGCGCTGCGCGCTTGCCGCCCGCTCGGCGGCGTACACGGGTGGCGCCTCGCGCAGGTAACGCCGCACGGCGTAGACATGGATCGGGGCGACGATCACGACGATCAGCAGGAACCAAGGATCGATGACCGCGAGCCCGATGAGGGTGAGCACGATCGCAAAGCCGGAGCGCGCGACGATGGGGATCGTGCCCGGGAGTGTGTCGGCAGCGAGAGCGACGTCATCGGTCGCTCGGGCGACGAGGTCACCGCCGCCGACGCGGTCGACGACGCGTTGCGGCAGAGTCAGTGTCGCCGAGACGACCTGCTCGCGCAGGCGCGCGAGGACGGGCTCGACGATGCGGCTCACGCCGAAGAAGCCCAGGGCGGAGGCTGCAGCCCCGATGATCACGGCACCGCCGATCGAGGCGGCCGCCCACGCGACAGCGATGGTCGCCGCCTCGGGGTCGGATCCCCTCTGGGCGATGTCGACGAGCCGACCGAGCGTCGCCGGGAGCACCAGTGCGAAGGCGGAAGCTGCGAGGATCGCGGCGAACGACAACACCAAGGTGGCCGTACCGCGACGACCGAGCAGGGGCAGGATCAGGCGGCGCACATCGCGGGACGTGGCGAGCGGCAAGGTAGCCGAACCTCCGGTCACCCCGCTCACCGTGCCGACTCCGACGCATCGACGACCCGATCCGCAACGGCGGTGTAGGCAGGGGAGTCGGAATGGACGATCGTGGTGAGTCCCTGGCGTAGTTCGCGTATCGCGGAGGCGATGCGTGCCTCGGTGACGGAGTCGACGGCCGTCGTCGGCTCGCGCAGTACCAGCACCTGTGGCGCGGCGACGAGTGCGCGGGCGAGCGCCACTCGCTGACGCTGCCCACCGGAGAGCAGGCTGCCGCCAGCGCCGACCGGTGTATCGAGTCCGGCTGCACCGATGACGTCGTCGCATGCGGCGGCAGCGAGTGCCGCGCGAACCCGATCGGCGGGGATGTCGTCGATGCGCAGATTCTCACCGACCGTGCCGTCGAAGAGCGCCGCATCGTGCGGGACGTCCACCGCCGCGGCCGGTGCCGTGCCGTCGCGTGCACCTCGCACCACGACGAGCTCTGCCGCGTTGGAGGGCTTCTCCGCAGCCGCAGGTGCCGACGCAGAGGACGGACGCGCGAACAGGGGGTGCAGTCTGCCGGCACTCGCATGGGCGCCCGCCCAGATGGGGGCGGCGAACGTGCCGACGGCCTGCATCGGACCGATGAGGAACTGCGCGAGCCCCACGACGATGATGAGCTGTCCGACGGTGAGTTCGCCGGTGAGCGCGGCGATGCCGGCCGCGACGCCGACCGCGCCGATGAACAGCCCTGTGCCGGCCTCGATCAGTGCTGTGATCCATGCTTCGGCAGTCCGTGCGCGCAGCGCTGAGGCGAGTGCCGCCGCGGAGGTGCCGACGTAGCGGGCGGCCGCGACCCGCTGTGCATGCAGTCCCGCGAGAACCCGGTAGCCGGCGACGAGGTCTGCGGCCTGCGCGGACGCCTGCCCCAGAGCCTTGGACTCCCGTTCCGCCCGCCGGCGCAGCGGCTTCGCGAGCAGGTCGAGTGCGACAAGCAGAACCGGTATGCCGATGAGCACGGCGAGCCCGAGCCACCACGACTGCAGGAGGAGCAGCACGCCGCCGAACACGAGCGCCGCGAGCGCCCCGATCGGATAGACGAGCAAGGCGATCGACATGCCGACCTGTCGAACGTCGTACGTGGCGAGCGAAAGTGCGGCTCCGGGCGGGGCGGCCGCAGGGTCGCGCAGCAGGCGCGCCGCGGCATCCACGCGCATGTGGTGCTGCACGGACTCCGCGCCAACCTGGCCGAACCATGCGCCGAACCGATACGACATCGACAGCATCGCAAAGTCGGCGGCGAGCAGAGCGAGCCAGAACAGCAGCGCTCCGAGGTCTTGCCGCAACAGCGCCGCGTCGATCGCGAGTCCCATGATGACCGGCACGAGCGCCTCGCCGATCTGGTGTGTGATGACGGAGGCGGATGCCGGGAAGACGAACCTGCGCGCGCCGAACATGACACGCGTCACGAGGTGGCGCCCGTCGCGAAGACCCGGGCGAGCCGGGTCGCGCACCGGGATGGGGGTCTCGGAGATCTCGCCCCGGCCCAGGTGCGTGACGGCGCGGCCGTTCATGCGAGCACGTAGCGGCGTAGCCCGTCGCCCCAGCCCACGTTCACAGCCCTGTCGAACCGCAGCCCTGCCGCTGCCGCGAGCGCATCGATCTCTTCGGCCGTGCGCATCGCGCCGCCGGACGCCGACAACAGGATCAGATCTTCTTCCAGATCATGCTCGTCGGGCTCGCCGGGCATGATGAGTTGTTCGAACACCAGCACGGAGCCGTCCACGGTCGAGGCCGAGGCTTCGGCGAGGGCATGCACGGCGTCGGCGTCGGGAAGCTCTTTGACTGCCGAAACCAGGACGTAACCGGCAGACTTCTCGGGTCGCCGATCCAGCAGACCCCCGGCCTCGATAGCAAGAGAGGAGGCCCAGGGCTCGGCTGCGGCGGCAGCGGCTTCCGCCGGGCTCAGCAACACGCGAACGCGCGTGTGCGGGCGGTGCGCGACGACAGCCCGGGCGAGCTCGGCAGCACCGGGACCGGCCAGCCGCAGGTCCGTGTGGTCGTCGAGCAGAGACGCCTGCGCGAACGGCGTCGCGGTCCATTCCGTGAAGAACGACGACAGGCGGCTCGCTGCGAGACCCGCGTCGCGTGACACCGTCTCGTCGAACGGCGCGCCGAAGGTCGCCGCGTGCGAGGCGCGACCGGTGCGGACGGCATCGAGCAACCCCACGATGGACAACTCGCGCCGGACAGCGGCGACACGCAGATCGACGTGACGCACTTCGTCCTCGTCGTCGAGCTCCGAGCCGAGCGGAGTGAGCGACCAGACACCGGCGGCATCCGCACGCACGAGATCGAGTGCGCCCAGGTATCGCAGCAGGCGGGCGGTGGCATTCGCGTCGGCGCTCGCCGCGATCGCCACTTCGTCCGCGACGCGGGGACGCTCGCCGAGGATGCCGAAGATCCCGAGAGTCGCCGCCACGCGGATTGCCATGCCCGGAACGATCTCGAGCAGCTCGTGCAGACGCTCGCGCGTGTCGTCGTCGGGTGCGGCACCCTCGGCTGTGCCCTCTGCCCCGGCGCCCGCGCGACGCCAGTATCCGGCGACTTCAACGCGGTCCTTCGTCAGGCCCTTCTCGTTTCGCAGCCAGCGGCGGATCGGCGTGAGTGTGAGTGTCTCGCCCGCGACCCACGCAAAGACGTCGTCACTGCGCCACTCCAACGCGCGCAGCGCATCGAACATGAGAGTCGTCGTGCCAGCGGGCTTGCCGTCGCGGCTCAGCCAGGTGATCGAGACATCGCCGTCGGTGTTCAGATCCTGGATGTGAGATCGTTCGCCGACCTCGATCACGACATCGGCCTTGCGTCCCGCGGGCAGCTCTTCGAGCAGACGCCCGATCGCCGGCAGCGCGGTCTCGTCGCCCGCGATGAGCAGCCATTCGACATCCGGGATTCCGAACGACTTCTTGGGGCCGGCGATGTGGATCGGGTCGCCGACAGCGCAAGAGTACCCCCACGTCGTCGCTGGGCCCGAGCCGTGCTTGACGATGTCCACGTCGATTTCGCCCGAGGTCTCGTCCCACCGCCTGACCGTGTACGTGCGGGTGTCCGAAAACGTTCCCGCTGGCCAATCGAGCGTGCCTTCGGCCTGCGCGGGCGGGGTGAACTCGCCGGTCGCCGGGTCGGGGAGGATGAGCTTGAACTCGTCGTCCCAGCCTGTGGAGCGGAACGCGTCGACGGGGAAGCCGTTCTCTGCGACATGCGCGTCGAGCTTCTCGCCGCCGATCGTGACCCGTCGCATGCCGGGCGTCACGTCTGCGACACGGAGCACGGACAGCCGACGGGTGGTGATGCCGAACATCGCTTCGGGGCGGAGGGAGCGTGCCATGGGGCGGTTCCTTTCAGAATGCGGATTCGGTCATTCGCGATGTGCGGTCGGGCGCGGCCAGGATGCGACGGAGTGCGGTGAGGAGATTCACTCGCCAGGCCGCCCAGTCGTGGCCCGCTTCGAACGGTGACAGCATGACGTCACGCTCGGCGCTGCGAGCATCGCTGCGCAGTCGGGTGGTCAGATCCGCGGCATCCGCGAGCATCTCGCTTTCGAATGTGCCGGCCTGCAGATCGATCGAATGCCACTCGGGGGCGTCGAGCAGAGCCTCGGAGACATCGAATCGCCAGAGCGACGGCGACTGTGCGATCGCGTGCCCCGCCTCGCCCGCCGAAAGCGCGACGGTCCAGAGCGCGCCGATACCGCCGAGGCTCTGGCCAGACACGATCGTGTCGGCGCCGCGCGGGCTGACGTTCCAGCCGGCGCGCACGGCGGGCAACAGATGGTCGAGGACCACGTCGACCTGACCGGCGGGTACTCCGACGTGATCCCAGCGGTGGTCGAGGTCGCGTGCGTCGAGCATCGCGACGTGCACCGGCGGGAGGACCCCGCCCGCGATCAGCTCGTCCAGGATGCCGGGAAGATTGCTGTTCCACACCGCACCGTCGAACAGCACGAGCAGAGGAGTGGCGGAAACCGACTGCGCGGGGGAATAGATCCAGGCCGTATCGCCGGTAGGGAGATCGATCTGGTCAGTCGGTCGGCCGGATCTCGCAGGAGATGCCCATGGTTGCGTCGGAGCGGTCGGGCCGGCGGCGACGGACGAGCACTCGTCGCGTGAACCGGTGATCGTCTCTGCAGACCGTGGATCGGCGATCGCCGCGCTCATCGCCGCCAGGATCACGGGTCGTCGACCCTGGGTGAGACGCCAGGGTGCGAGTCCTTCTTCGCGCCATACCGCGATCCGATAGGACGCCCGCAGAGCGCTCGGCAGCCGCAGGCTGATGGTCCAGAGATCGGACTCCTCCAGTCGGGTGAACTCGGCGCGGGCGACGTCGGCGTGGTCGAACACGGGATTCGTCCACAGCAGCACAGACCTGGCATCGGCGTCGGCGATGGTCCACGTCCACACGCTCATGGCGGGTTCGTCCGTGAGTGGCTCGACGCGCGGTTGCGCGCCGTCGAGAGCGTCAGCGCGCAGTGTCGGCCTGGCATCAGCATCGCCCCAGGCCCGCTCGAGAGGGCCGACAACCCTGTCCATGCGCGGCTCGTTGACTCGATGCGCTTCCGGTCGGCGCTCCTGGTGATCGCGGCCGACGCGATCGCGTACGAGCCGCAGGCTCTTCTCGTCGCCGGGAAACCGGGATGCCTTGGTCATGCGCCCGCCTCCGCGTCGATCGAGACGATGCTCGGGGCGTGAGGGTCGAGCGGCACGACCATCGGCGTCCCGGTCACCGGATCGGCGATGACGACGCAGGGCAGTCCGAAGACGTCGTTCACGAGCTCGGCCGTGATGATGTCCTTCGGGGGGCCTGCGGCGATCACCTCACCTTCGTGCATCACGATCACGTGAGAGGCGTAGCGGGCCGCCTGGTTCAGATCGTGCAGCACTGTGACGACGGTCTTGCCGTTGAGGTGCAAGGTACGTAGAAGCTCCATGAGCTCGTACTGGTGCGCGATGTCGAGGAAGGTGGTCGGTTCGTCGAGCAGCATGATCGGCGTCTGCTGCGCGAGCAGCATGGCGACCCACACCCGCTGGCGTTGCCCACCCGAGAGCTCGTCGACCAGGCGTCCCGAAAGCTCGGTCAGTCGCGTCGCGGCGAGGGCGTCGTGCACAGCATCCTCGTCGGATGCGCGCCACTGCTGGATCAGCGACTGGTATGGCGAGCGCCCGCGTGCGATCAGATCGGCGACCCGGATGCCGTCGGGGGCGATCGAGCTCTGAGGCAGCAGGCCGATGCGACGGGCGAGATGCTTGGTGGGCACCGCATGGATGGACTCGCCGTCGAGCAGGACCTCGCCCGCTGTCGGCTTAAGCACTCGGGCGAACGCGCGCAGGAGCGTCGACTTGCCGCATCCATTGGGGCCGATGATCGCGGTGAACGACCCGGCTGGGATGCCCACGGTGAGGTGCTCCGAGATGGTCCTCTTCTCGTAGCCGACGGTCACGTCGTCGGCGAAGAGCGTCGGGGGTTCTGCGACTGTCAACGGAGGGCTCCTGTCTGGGCGCGGGTCTCGCGGATGAGGAGGACGATGAGATAGATGCCGCCGAGACAGACCGTGAGGAGTCCGACGGGAACGGGGCGATAGAGCACAGTGAGGATCTGGGAGACCAGATGTGCTGCGCTGAGGAGGGCGGCGCCCATGGCTGCGGCGCTCAGCACGCTCACCCCCGGTGTGCGGGTGACGCGTTGCGCGATCTGCGGCGCGACGAGAGCGATGAAACCGATGGGGCCTGCGGCTGCGGTCACGATCGCCGTCGTCGCGACACCGACGACGAGCAGCGCCAGACGAGACCGTCCGACCCGTGTGCCCTGCGCGGTCGAGACGTCCTCGCCGAGTTCGAGCGATTTCAGCGCGGGTGCGAGCAGGACGGTGGCGACGACGACGACCGTGGCGATCGCGAGTGTGGGGATGAGGACCGGCCATGAGACCCGGCTCAGCGTCCCCGCGCCCCAGAAACCGACCTGCATGGCGTCGTCGATGTCGGCGCGCGTGATGAGGTACCCGTTGAGCGAACCGAGCATGGCGGAGACGGCGATACCGACAATGATCAACCGGAAGCCATGCATCCCCCGGCGCCAGGCGAGTACGTACACCAGGAGGGCGGTGATGAGGCCTCCCGCAATCGATGCGCCGGCGACGGACCAGGAGCCCTGTGAGCCGAACACGAGCATCACGAGAACAACGGCCGTGTACGAGCCGGCGTCGAATCCGATCACATCGGGTGAGCCGAGGGGGTTGCGAGTGAGGGACTGGAAGATGGCGCCGCCAATGCCGAGCAGGGTGCCGAACAGCACCGCGGCGATCACGATCGGCATCCGCCACTCCATGACGATCATCGTGATGAGCTTGTCGGCGTGCCCACTCAGTGCGGCTGTGACGTCGGCGAGCGTGAGTGGATAGTCACCCAGGAACAGGGCGGCGAACGCAAGTCCCGCCGCGGTCACGAACAGGACGGCGCTCGTGACCGCGAGCTGCACGCCGACGCGACCGGACAGCACGCGCGTGCGGACCTGTCGTGTGCGGTAGCCGAAATCCACGGATGAGGCCGTCATAGCCCGCTGACCCTTCGGCGGCGCACCAGGGCGATGAGAACCGGGGCGCCAATGAGAGCCGTGATGATGCCGACTTCGATCTCACTCGGTCGTGCGACCACGCGGCCGACGACATCGGCGATGAGCAGAAGGACGACAGAGCCGATGGCGCTTCCGACGATGATGCGACGCTGATCGGGACCCGTGAACCACCGGACGATGTGGGGCACCATCAGTCCGACGAATGCGATGCCTCCGGTCAGTGCGGTCGCGCCGCCGGCGAGCAGTGTGACGGCGATCACGCCGATGACACGCACGCGGGTGACGCTCGTGCCGAGCGACGCAGCCAGGTCGTCGCCGAGAGCGACCGCATTCAGCGAGCCCGAGATCGCGAGAGCGAGCAGGAGGCCGATGGCGATGAAGGGCGCGACGGTGAGGATGTCGTCCACATTGGTTCGGGCGATAGAGCCGACGCCCCAGGATCGGATGGAGCGGAAGGTGTCCTCGTCGAGGAGCGTTAGAAAGGTGGTGATCCCGCCGAGGACGGCGCCCAGCGCAATGCCGGCGAGAACCATCGTGACGGGGGATGTGCTGCCGCCGAGCGATCCGATCAGGTAGACCAGGACGGTGGCGCCAGCGGCCCCGGCGAACGCCCACCAGATGTAGCCCGACACCCCTGACAGGCCGAACAGGCCCACGCCCACCGTCACCGCGAACCCGGCACCGGCGTTGACGCCGAGGATGCCGGGATCGGCAAGGGGGTTGCGAGTCATCGCCTGGATCAGCGCGCCCGCGACGCCGAACGCCATGCCGACGAGGATGCCCAGCAGCGTGCGCGGCATCCGCTCCGTCCACACGATCATCGAGGCTTCGCTCTGGTCGGGGTGGATGAGCCCTTCCCAGACCTGGGAGGGCGTCAGTGGGTTCGCGCCGACGCCGATGCTGAGTGCGCACGCGATCACGAGGCCGCCGAGGAGAAGCACGACCCCGACCAGCCTTCGGCTGTGCGCGGGCACCGCCGCTCTGGTCGCCGAGGCGGTCGGAGTCGTGGTTGTCACCGGAGTGTCACTTGCCGAGCTTTGCAGACAACGCAGGAGCGAGCTGCTTGGCCGCCCACGTCGACGAGAGGGGGCCGCTACGGGCGAGGGCCCACGGCAGGTTGCCTTCGTATGTGGTCCCTTCGATGACGAAGGTTCCCTTGTCGGCCTTGTTGTCGATCAGGATGAGGCGGTCGTCCCGTACAGCTCCCAGCCCCTGGAACAGCGGCGAGTCCGTCACTTCTCCGTATGCGCCGTCCGAGTTGTCGGAGAAGACGATGACGTCACCGTCGATGGTCGACAGCATTTCGTTGCTGACGGTCGCACGGTACTCGAGATCAGCCGCGTTCTGATTGGGTGCGAAGCCCATGTGCTCAAACGTGAGGCCGGCCGGGCTGCCTTCCGACGAGTGGTACTGCAGACCCGTCTCTGCGCCGTAGTAGACGAGGTACGACGCGGCCAGTCCATTGAATTCGGGATGCTCGGCGCGGAAGTCCTTGAAGAACTTCTCTTGCGTCGCGAGGGCCGCTGCGGCGGCATCCTGCAGGTCGAGGGCCTCGCCGATGGCGGTGAGGCTGGTCTTCCACTCGTTCGCGACGGTCGACTCGCCGCCCTTGTCTCCCGAAGTGCTCAGAACCGGGGCGATGTCGGACAGGCGGTCATACTCGGCGCTGACGTCGGCACCGAGGACGATGATGAGATCCGGATCGGCAGCGGCGATCTGCTCGATCGGGAACTTCGTATCACCCGAGCTGAAGCGCTCGGGGATCTCCTGGGTGAGGGCCTCTTCGACCCAGGCGTCCGTCGCGAACTCGCTGGCAAGTGCCGGTGTGACACCGATCGCGACAAGGGCTTCGACGTCGTCCTGCGACGGGGTCACGGCGGCGATGCGGACCGGCCGCTCTTCGAGCGTCGTGGTTCCCCACGGCGATTCGAGCTCGAGGGGGTAGGTCGTCTTGCCTTCCGCGGCGGGGACGAGGCTGCCGGCGGACGTGTCGGTCGGCTTCTCCGTGGTTGCGGGGGCGGGGGATGAGCAGGCGGTGAGCACGAGAGCGCTAGCGAGCGCGAGCGTTCCCGTGAGCACGAGAGCTCCGCGCATCTTTCTGCGAGTACGGGTCATGATTCTCTTCCTCGGTGTAGCCGAATGCGGCGCTAAGGATGCGGAGGCACCCGAGGATTCAGAGTAGTTAGGTAAGGCTAAGCTTGCCAAATCGATGGCGAGGGAAAGTGGCTCTTGACACGGCGTTCACGCGGGCATAACGTACAACCAAATGGTTGCACAAACAGAACTCAGCGAAGCGGAGGTCGACCGTGTGTTCCACGCACTGGCGGCGTCGACCCGGCGTGACATCCTGCGCCGGACGATCGAGCAGGAGCAGTCCGTCTCGACTCTCGCCGCTGACTACGACATGTCGTTCGCGGCGGTCCAGAAGCACGTCGCCGTGCTGGAAGCCGCGAGCCTCATCGTCAAGCGCGCCGAGGGACGCGAGCGGCTCGTCCGCGCGAACCCCGAGATGATCGCCCGCGCCAGGGCGCTTCTCGCCCGATACGAAGAGCTGTGGCGATCCCGTATCGCCCGGCTCGATGACCTGCTCGCCGAGCCCCACGACTCAGCGGCACAGCACGACAACGACGACAAGCAAGGAGAGTGACATGCCCGTGATCGATTTCGTCACCGACGAAGAGAACCTCACCATGACGGTGACCGCCGAGTTCGCTGCCCCGGTGGAACGCGTCTGGGCGGCGTACAGCGATCCGCGTCAGCTCGAGCGCTTCTGGGGCCCTCCCGGATGGCCGGCGACCTTCACCTCCTGGGAGCACACGCCCGGCGGCAAGGCGCAGTACACGATGAATGGCCCGCGCGGCGAGAAGTCGACGGGAACGTGGGAGTTCCTCTCCATCGACGCCCCGCACCGCTTCGAGGTGCTCGACGCCTTCGCGAACGAGGATGGAACCCCGATGGAGGGCTTCCCCTCCATGCGCATGATGTTCGAGTTCACGCCCAACGGTGACTCGACGCGCATGTCATCCACGACCTACTTCGACTCGCTCGAAGCGCTGGAGCAGACGGTCGCGATGGGCGCGATCGAGGGAACGAAGATGGCGATGGCGCAGATCGACGCCGTGCTGCAGGATCTGCGCGACTACGCCCAGGGCAAGGGCACGCGCGTCGAACTGCTCGACGATACTCACGTGCGCATCACCCGCCTCATCGACGGGCCGCGCGAACTGGTCTGGCGTGCACACCATGATCCCGAGCTGGTGCGGCAGTGGATGCTCGGCCCCGACGGCTGGGAGATGACGGAGTGCATCGCCGCGACAGAGGTCGGCCAGAGTTACCGCAACTCGTGGGCGCCCGTGGGTGACACCGAGGGCGAGCCGTTCGGCTTCGAGGGGGAGGTGCTGCTGTTCGACGCCCCGCGCCGCGCGGTGACGACCGAGCGCATGCAGGGCATGCCGGTCGAAACGCTCAACGACCTCAACCTGTACGAAGAGGACGGGGCCACGCTTGTCACGGTGCTCATCGAGTACCCCGATAAGGAGACGCGCGACATGATCCTCGCCACCGGCATGGCCGACGGCATGGAGGCGTCGTACGCCCGCCTCGA
This sequence comes from Microbacterium sp. GW823-FHT02G05, assembly GCF_058797175.1. Lineage (NCBI taxonomy): Bacteria > Bacillati > Actinomycetota > Actinomycetes > Micrococcales > Microbacteriaceae > Microbacterium > Microbacterium sp. GW823-FHT02G05. Next base: position 510,183 of record NZ_JBXAJK010000001.1, on the reverse strand, counting down.
GAGCGCGGTGCTGACGCCCTAGCGGCAACCAGCTCCTTCAGAATCGGCCGGCCCCTCGGGGGTTGGTCGATTCTGTTGCGAGGGAGCCCAAAATTGGAGGAGTTATGAACGGGAGGCGGTCCACCAGCACTCCGAGTTGTGTCCTCCCGTCACACATTGGATCCAATATTGACTGCTCCGGAATCACGCCGTAGCGTGTCCTGATGCCCAGCGACATTCCCGGTGCAGAACAGCCCACGACTCGCCGTCCGAAGACCACTCAGCAGTTCGTTCTCGACGAGCTGCGCCGCGTCATCGAGCGGCGTGAGATCGCCCCGGGCGAAGCCATCCGGCAAGACGCGCTCGCCGAGCGTCTCGGCGTCAGCCGGGTGCCGATCCGCGAAGCGCTGAAGATCCTTGAGGGCGAAGGCCAGGTGCTCTACCAGCCGCACCGCGGCTACCAGGTCGTCGAGCTCTCCATCGATGACCTCATCGAGGTCTACCACCTGCGTCGCATCCTCGAAACAGAGGCCATCCGTCTCGGTGTGCCCTCGCTTGGCAAGGCAGACCTCGATGAACTCGACGAGCTGCGCATCGACATCGACGTCGCGGGCGAAGTCGGCGACGTCCTCGCCATGACCGCGGCGAACCGTCGCTTTCACTTCCTCATCTTCGATCTCGCCGAGATGCCGCGCCTCAGCAGGCTGATCCGTAATCTCTGGGATGCGACGGACGCGTACCGCTCCCTCTACTACGCGGGCGAGACGAACCGCGTGCACATCCGAGAAGAACACGAGCAGATCCTGCAGGCCGCGCGCGCGAAGGACGCCGAGCGCATCGTGCAGCTCCACGACGATCACCGCGACAATGCGATCCGCACGCTCACCGCCGTCATCGAGGCAGAGGCGTCCTCGCACGAATGACGTGCGCTACTCGATCGAGGTGACGATCGTGCGCTCGATGCCGCCGCTGACGGGAGTCTCGTAGCGCACGGGCATCCCAGGGAAGGCCAGCGCGAACCAGAAGGTCGCGGGTGCAGCATCCGGATGCGAGCGCACATCGAAGCGGATGCACTCCAGGTGACCGAGCGGATGGTCGATCGTCTCCGTCGAGCGCTGGGAGCGGTCGCGGGGGAATGCTGCGTGGCCCTGCAGCTCGACCCAGGTGACCCGGCGCGCGGTGGCTGGCGCGTCGTCGTCGACCCGCCATTGCGTGAGCAGCGCGCCGTCATCGTCACCGTCGGAGAAGCTGTTGACGCGCTCCGTGCGAGTGCCGTCGGGGTGCTCGACGAGCAGGCGGATGGTCTTGCCTCCGTGACTGGCCTCGCGGATCTCGGACGCAGTGAACGGCGTCGGCCAGAAGTCCGGCCCGAGCACGTGCGGGTCGGACTCAGGCATCCTCGGGTCCGGACGCGACATCCGGCAGCTCGACCACCAGCGGCACCGAGGTGGACGCGACCGTGCTTCCGGGCAGGCTGAACGGGTCGACGAGGAGATCTGCGGGGAGCACATCGACCCGCCCCGACTCGTCGTAGGGCTCGGCCGGCAACCCGGCCCAGGGCTTCTGCTGGTCTTCGGGCTTCTGCTGGAACTGTGCCATGCCTCCATTGTGCGCCCGGCGGGGCGCATCCGAGGGGGAGAATCAGAGATCCGCGATGATGATCTTCTTCATCGGCATCATCGCGGCGTAGGCACCTTCGCGCTGGATGAGCTCGCCCATGTTCTCGGGCACGATCTGCCAGCTCACACCGAACCGGTCGACCAGCCAGCCGCACTGCTCGGCCTCCGGCACCGCCGACAGAGCGTCCCAGAGGCGGTCGATCTCGGCCTGGTCGGCGCAGCTCACTTCGAGCGAGACCGCGGGCGTGAACGGCAGATCCTGCTCGACGGCAGAGTCCATGATCGCCAGCCAGCCCCCCGAGAGCTTCACCTCGCCGAACATCACCGCACCGGCCGTCGCCGGCCCCGTCTGCTCCGGATACTCCGCGAGGAAGCCCACCTTGCTGTCGGGGAATACGGATGCGTAGAACTCCGCCGCTTCCCGGGCGCGGTTCTGCATCGCGCCAGAGAACATCAGTTCCGGAACCACGAAGGGACCCGCATCCGAGTCCGCCCCGACGACAAGCAACTGCCAGCTGACGCCGTAGCGATCCTCGACCCATCCGTAGCGAGGGCTGAACGGGTACTCGCCGACCTCCATCAGAACCCGTCCGCCCTCGACAAGCTTCGCCCACGTGCTGTCGAATTGTGCGTGCATCGCCTCACTGTCGTCCCCGAACTTCCGGGCGTCGAAGCCGAGCATGAACGACAGCGAAGGTGTCGGGCGGAACATCGGACCGCCGTTGATCAGGGTGATGACGTAGCCGTCGATCGTCACATCGATCGTGAGCGGTGTGCCGACGAGAACCTGCTGCCAGTCAGGCGCCTCCGCCGGGTAACGGTACGTGATCTCGGATGTCGTCCAGGGCAGAGCATCCGCGTAGAACGCACCCGCCTCCTCGGCATCATGGTCGAACCAGACGTTGGGGACGATCTTCTGCGTTGCGTGAGACATTGCCTACTCCGATCGGTCAGACGTCGTCTCAGCGTGCGCTCATCCGCCGCCGATCACAAGGGGGTGCACGTGTCAGATGAGTCGTCGCAGCGCATCCTCGACGCCGACGCCCTGCACCTCGGCAAGATCCAGAAGACGCGCGTGCTCATCCGCGGTGAGGGAGAGCTGAAGAGTGATCGGCCCGACCGCGGCGGGCGCAACATCGAGGTCGGCGAGCAGATCGGACGGTTCGGCCCACAGCGCCTGGACGGCGGGAGCGGGCGACGCCTCTGGCTCGGCGATCTCCGCGGGTGCGATCTCGGACCCGGCCGCGGATGCGGCGCTTCCGCCGGCGGTGAATCCCGGACCGCGTGCGGGCTCGCGCTCCTGCTGGTACGCCTTCGCTGCCCCGTTCGCACGCTCGTCGGCAGCTTCGTTCAACGGATGCCCCGCGTGCCCCTTCACCCATTCGAATGTCACGTGGCGACCGCGCATCGCCTCGTCGATCCCCTCAAGCAGTTCACGGTTGAGGACGGGCTTGCCGTCGGCCTTCTTCCAGCCCTTGCGCTTCCAGCCGGGCATCCACTTGGTCACGGAGTCGATCACATACTTGCTGTCGCACTCGATGATGAGCGGCTCGTCGACGCCCGCTGTCGCGCGCAGCAGTTCCATGACGGCCTGCAGCTCACCCTGGTTGTTCGTGCCGTGCGGCGATCCACCGGCCGCCCAGTTCGACTCGTCGATGTACCAGGCCCAGCCGTTCGGGCCAGGGTTGCCGAGTGCGGAGCCGTCTGCGGCGGCGGTGATCGTCATGCCTTAACCGTAGGGGGCGAGGGCGACACTGCCGGGCGCGGCGAGGGTGGGAAGGGGGCGGATGCCGCTCAGCGGTCGTGCGCGTGCGCTTCCTGCACGGCCGCGATGAGGGCCTTCCAGGCCCCCTCGATCTCGGTGTCGGCGACCTCGCGTTCGTGTTCGAACTCGGGGGTGCGTGCGCGAATCAACCACACGAAGCGATCAGCGCCGCGGGGGTCAGCCGGGGGCTCGTCCCAGGGACAGCGGTCGATGAGGGCGATCCAGTCGGTGGCATCTGCGGGGTCGGGGGCAACCCGCCACTGGCGGCGGCGACCGGCGATCCCGCCGGTGCGCACCACCGCGATGACGACGGGAGCGTCGTCATCGGGAGGATCGATCTCACGCATCGATCACGCCCACCTCCGCCCAGGCCGCGCGCACCGCGCGCTCGGTGTCGGCATCGATGGTTGCTGCGGCGGTGATCGTCGCCGCAGCGAAATCGGCGAACTTCGCCGTCGCGCTCAGATCGCCGGTGAGGGCTCGGTACCAGGCGAGGCCTGCACGCTCCCAGGCATGTCCGCCCAGCTCCCGCGCCGCCAGGGCGAAAGCGCGGTTCGGGATGCCGGAGTTGATGTGCACGCCACCGCTGTCTTCCGTCGTCGAGACGAAATCGCGCATGTGCGCCGGCTGCGGGTCTTTGCCCAGCTCGTCATCATCGTACGCCGTTCCGGGAGCGATCATGGACCGCAGAGCCTGGCCTTGCACGGCATCGGTGAAGATTCCCTCGCCGATCAGCCAGGTCGCCTCCTCCGCCGTCTGGCCGTTGAGGAACTGCTCGGTGAGGGCACCGAGGACATCGGCGATCGACTCGTTCAGCGCGCCCGGCTGGTTACGGTACTCGAGATTCGCGGTGTGCTGGATCACGCCGTGGCCGAGTTCGTGGCCGATCACCGACACGGAACGGGTGAACCCGGCGAAGACCTCGCCATCGCCGTCGCCGAAGACCATGCGCGTGCCATCCCAGAACGCGTTGTCGTAGTCGACCCCGTAGTGCACGGTCGCGTCCAGCGGAGCCCCCGCGTCGTTGAGCGAGTTGCGCGTGAACGCCGCCAGCAGCAGGTCGAACGTCGCACCGAGCCCGTCGAAAGCCTCGTTGACGGTCTCGTCGTCGACGGGCGGATCATCCTCTTCCCGGACGATCAGGCCCGGCAGCGTGTCGGTGTTCGCGGCATCCGAGACCGTGCGGTTGGGAGCATCCGTGAGCTCGGCGACCAGCGCACCGGACTCATCGATGGACAGGTCGATGCGCGCACGGAACGGCGGGCGTCCGGCGACCAGCGTCTGTCGTGCCGCCGCCGCTGCCTTCGGAAAGCGCTCTGACTGCGCCAGCTTGGCGAGCAAGTATCCCGGAACGACGCCTCTGCTGCACCTGTCTGTCATCGCACTCCCGTCGCCGCTCATGCAGCGACCCTACGCGCGGCGTCCGACAAAGTCACGGGTGGGACGCCGCGCGACCTCCGAACGGAGGAGCGGGTCAGCGCGCGGCGGACCAGAGCTCTACAGGGGGTGCGGCGAGTGCATCGAGCACCTCCGGGATCGGGGCGACGCCGAGTCCTGGACCCTGCGGGACGTCGATCATGCCATCGCGCAGCACGAAGGGCTCGGTGATGTCCTGACGGTAGAAGCGATCGGAGGCGGAGATGTCGCCGGGCAGGGTGAAGCCGTCGAGAGCGGCGAGCGCGGTGTTCGCCGCGCGGCCGAGCCCCGTCTCCAGCATTCCGCCGCACCAGACGGCGACGCCGTGCGCACGCGCGAGGTCGTGGATGCGACGCGCTTCGAGGTAGCCGCCGACCCGGCCGGGCTTGACGTTGATGACGGATGCGGCACCGAGGCTGATCGCATCCGCGGTGTCCTTCGCCGACTCGATCGACTCGTCCAGGCAGATCGGCGTGTGCATCATCTGCGCGAGCTTCGCGTGCTGGACGAGATCGTCCTCCGCGAGCGGCTGCTCGATCAGCAGCAGGCCGTAGTCGTCGAGGCGACGCAGCTGGCGGGCATCCACCAGCGTGTAGGCGGCGTTCGCATCGACCTGCAGCGACACATCATCGCCGAAGGCGCGTCGCACGGCAGCGACCGGCTCGATGTCCCATCCGGGCTGGATCTTCAGCTTGATGCGGACGTAGCCCTCTTCGAGGTAGCCGCCGACCGCACCGAGCAGGTCGTCGATCGAGTCCTGGATGCCGACCGAGACGCCCGACGGCACCGCGGTGCGCGTCGCCCCGAAATACGACGCGAACGAGATGCCGTGTCCGCGCAGCTGCGCGTCGAGGACGGCCATCTCCAGAGCCGACTTCGCCATGCGGTGTCCGACGATGTGCTCGAGGACGGATGCGACGGTCTCGGCCGTGATCTCGCGACCCGACTCCTGCGCCGCGAACAGCGCGGGGACGAGGTAGCGCTCGGTGACTTCGCGGGCGCCGCGCAGGTACTCCGACGAGTAGACCGGATCGGAGAGGCTGACGCACTCACCCCAGCCGACGACCGACTCGGTGCCCTGCGCGGTGCGCACGGCGCCTGCGATTCGCAGCAGGTAGGTGTTGCGCACCGTCTGGGTTCCGAACGAGGTCGTGAAGGGCGAGACGATCGGCAGCGAGAGCTCGCGGAGCTGGATCGATTCGATGAGCATTAGTTCCTCCTGCGGAAGATGTAGCGGTGGGCGGAGTCGAATCCGAGTGACTCCCAGTTCTCGACGACCTCCGGCAGAGCCTCACGCAACGCGAGACGCCAGGTGCGCGCGGCGGCCGGGTCCTCCAGGCGCATCCGCTCGATGTCGGCGGGCGTCTGCACGGCGACGACATCGGCGCCGAGCGCGCCGGTGTCGATGACAGGACGCCCGTCCGCGGCCATGGCCAGCAGCGGTGCCGCGTCCGCGGCCTGCAGGGGTTCGGGGAGGCGCCCGGCGCCCTGGAGCTGCCAGGCGACGAGCATTCGGTCGCTCTCATCGCCCTGGTTGACACCGTCGGTCATCTCGCCGTAGTAGTTCGCGTGGTACTTCACGGGGGCGGCGCCGAGAGAGCGCAGATTGAAATGCGCGTTGCGTGAGACGAGCGGATCGAAGGTCCAGCGCACTTCGCGGATGCCTCGGGCGAGGCACCATTCGCGTTGGTGCTCCTTCAGAGCGCGACCTATGCCCATCGAGGCATATTGCGGGATGACTCCTGCGATGTGCGAGTGCAGAGCCTCGCCGAGCGGTTCGACGTGGAATCCGATGCATCCGCCGACGATCTCGTCGCCGACGAAGGCGGCCGCCGTGTAGTGGCCACCCGAGCGCAGCGCGATGAGCATCGCCAGGTCGAGCATCGTCTTGCCGGGGCTCGTGCCCCAGATGCGATCGAGGACAGTGACGAGCGCGGCGAGGTTCTCATGGCCGTCGATCTCGCGGACCGTGAACTGCTCAGACATCCGCGCCGCCCTCGATCAGCGCGCGCACGAGGCCTGCGAGCAGTGCGACGCGAGACGGGATACCCGCGACGACGGCGTGCTCGCTCTCCGCGTGCGCGCCTCCGCCCCACGCGCCCAGCCCATCGAGAGTGGGCACTCCGATGCCTGCGGTGAAGTTGCCATCGGAGGCGCCGCCGACATGCAACGGTGCTGGTACGTCGAGTCCCTCGGCGGACGCGACACGACCGGCCAATGCGAAGAGATCCGCGGACATCGCGGACTCCAGCGGGGCGCGGTTCGGACCGCCGGTCACTGTCACTCTCGCGCCGGAGAGCTGCGGCGCGATCGCACGCATCGCCTGATCGACGCGCTGCTGCGAGGCGACGGAGGTCACCCGCACGTCCACGTCGAGCACAGCCTCGGCCGGCACGGTGTTCGTGGTGGTCCCACCGGAGATCACACTCGGCACGACGCTGAGACCGGGCTCGCTCGCGTGCAGCGCGTTGACCGCCAGGATCACCTCGGCGAGACCGACGACGGCGTTCACACCACGGTCGGGTTCGAGCCCGGCGTGCGCGGCCAGCCCATGCACCGTGAAGCGGTACATCGACGTGCCCTTGCGCTGCGTCTTGAGTTCGCCGGCGTCGCCGCCTGCTTCCAGGACGAGGGCGGCGGATGCTCCGGCCGCGGTCTCTTCGATGAGGGCGCGCGAGCTCGGCGATCCCACCTCTTCATCGCCGGTCACCAGCAGGGTGACGCCGTCGAGTGCACTCGCATCCTGCTCCTTCAGGATCGCGAGTGCATGCACGGCCATCGCGATGCCGGTCTTCATGTCGACCGACCCAGGGCCGCGCAGGATCCCGTCGTGCACCTCTGCGGGGATGCGCTGCAGTGTGCCGACCGGCCACACCGTGTCGTGGTGCGCGACGATCACGACACGTGTCGATGCGCCCCCGTGCCAGCGCAGGTGCGTCACGCCGTCGATGACGATGCGCTCCGGTTCGCTCCCGAGCCGCCTGCGCACGAGGGCGCTGACAGCATCGGCGCTCTGCGCGACGGCAGCATGATCCGCGGACGGCGACTCGACCCGCATGAGATCGATCGCATCGGCGACGAGCGCGTCGAGCCGGGTCTGGGCTGTGGTGAGAAGGCGGGCCTCAGGCATCCTGTGCCTTTCGGAATGCCCGTGTACCGAAGTGCAGCACGGTGCCACCCGGGTGGTCGTGCCGCCACACACGGGGGTACAGGGGCATGCCGGGAACGGTCGCGGCGTAGGCGCCATCCGCTGCTCTGATGATCTGGAATGACGTCGTCCACTCCATGAGCTCGCGGCCCGACGGGTTGGCGCTGTCGGTGCGCTCGGCGCTCAGCGTCTCGCCGTCCCAGCTGATCGTGATGCTCGCGGCCGCGTCGCCGTAGGTGCCGACGAGTTCGGCAGCCTCTTCCGCGGTGATCGGGGCACCGGCCGGATCGGGGCCGAAGGGGGCGGATGCCTCGATGCCCGCGATGCTGCGGAAGGCATCGCGCATCAGCTCATTCGCCGCAGCGCCCATCAGGCCGCCGTTCGCGAGCAGGACCACCGCGATGCCGGCATCTGCGGAGATCCGCAGGAACGCCTGCTGTCCCAGCGTGCCGCCATCGTGGCCGTGGATGCGGTGGCCGCTCCACACATGCTGGATCCATGCAAGGCCCTGCACGTCGGCGAAGCCGGTCATGCCGACGACCTTCTGGTCTTCGATCATGGCGGCGTGCGATGCCCGCGACAGCAGCACAGGGTTCTCGGCGAGGGAGTCCGCAGCGAAGCGCAGGACGTCCTCGGCGCGGGCGCTGATGAGACCCGCGGGTCCCGCCGAGCGCGTGATCATGACGTGCGACACCGGCGCCGCGGAGCCGTCGCGGATATCACCGGTGTGGCCGACGGCGGAGGCGAAGCGCAGCGTGTCCTCGGGCAGTGTCGTGGTGTGCGTGAGGCCGAGCGGTTCGAGGATGCGCTCGCGCAGCACCTCGTCCCAGGTCGCCCCGCGGAGCACCTCGATCATGCGCCCGAGGATGCCGAAGGCGGTGTTGCAGTACGACCAGTCCGCGCCGGGAGCGAAGTTCTGCACGACGTCGCCGAGCGCCTCGAGATACCGTGCCACGTTGTCGTCGCCGCGGCCCGTGTCGAGGAAGACATCGCCGTCGATGCCGCTCGTGTGCGTGAGCAGCTGGCGCGCGGTCACACTCACCGAGACCGCTTCGTCGGCAACGGCGAACTGCGGCAGAACGGCCCGCACCGGGGCATCCAGGTCGAGCAGCCCCTCCTCGACGAGCTGCATGACGAGCACGCCCGTCCAGGTCTTCGTGATCGAGCCGATCTGGAACAGTGCATCGGGCGTCGCGGGGGCACCGGTCGTCGCATTCAGGACTCCGGCCGAGACGACGTCGACCTCCACGCCCGAGCGGGTCGTCGTGAGGATGCCGAAGCTGGCACCGGGGATGCCGTACTTGTCGAGCACGGTCTCCAGGCGGCGCTGCCAGAGCGCCCGGTCGACGGTGGCCTTCGCGGGCAGCGGGGACAGCTGACGCTCGAACCAGGCGACGAGGCGGCGGCTGTAGTCCACCCGGTGCGAGGGCGTGCCGTTGAGCACGAACGCGTGCGCGCCCCCGGGGTAGACGACGAGCTCGGACTCGACGCCGGCGAGTGCGAGGCCCGCGTGCCACTGTTCGGCCTGGAGCACCGGACACAGCAGATCGGCGCCGCCGTGCAGGATGAGCGTCGGCGCCGTGACCTCGCTGACGCGGGCGAGCGGTGAGAGCACGCTGGCACGGCCGCTCTGGGGATCGAACTCGAGGCGGTCGAGCAGGATGCCGTCGGTGGATGCCCCGGCGAACTGTCCCAGATCGGCGACGAGTCCGCCCGTGACGGCGGCGACGAAGCGATCGGTCCACGCCGTCAGCGCGCAGGTCATGAAGCCGCCGTAGCTGTAGCCGGTGACGACGAGCTGCGCCGGGTCGGCGATTCCCTCCGCGACGAGCTGGTCGATCGGCTCCAGAAAGTCCTGCAGGTCGGCCTCACCCCAGGCGTCGTAGACGGCGGTGAAGAAGTCCTCGCCGTAACCGTCGCTGCCGCGCGGGTTCACCATGAGCACGGTGTAGCCACGGGAGACGAGGTCGGCGTGGTGCGGCTGCATGACCGACTGTGTTCCCGTCCACGCGTTGTGCGGGCCGCCGTGCACGTCCAGCACGAGAGGCCCTGCGACAGTGAGCGCGGGGTCGCGAAGGAGGAACGCCTCGACCGTCGTGCCATCCGAGATCGTAAAGGTCCTGCACTGCGCAGCAGGGAACTCCACGCCGTCGAGTGCGGCTCCGAACGAGGTCAGGACCGCTGGGTCCCCTTCGGATGCTGCAGCGAGGGGCACCTCGACGATCTCGCCGAAGCTCGTGGGCGTCGCGAGAACGGCGCGCACCGAGGTCGCGCCCACGGCGATTCCGGAGACGACCCGCTGCGTTCCGGTGAGGATCGGACGCGCCTCGCCGCCGGCGAGCGGCACGGCCCAGATCTCGGTGGATCCGCCTTCCCGCAGGCAGAAGGCAACCTCGCCGTCAGCGGTGAGCGCGGGGCGTCCGCCGGGGTAGCCGGGGCCGCCGGGCATGACGTTGCGGTCGAGTGCAGCGGTGAGCGAGCGGTCGGCGACCGCCGGGTCGAGGCTCAGCACCAGCAGGTGTGCGTGTCCCACGGCGGGGGCTGTGGCTCCGACCGCGATGACGGCGTCGCCGCTGGGAGTCCAGAGCAGCGGGCCGTGAACGGCCGTCGCGGTGCCGATCGCGCGCGTCGGGTAGCTGAGCAGCGAGAGGTCGAGCACATGCACCTGCGAGGAGCGCTGCTCCACAGCATCCGCGTCGTTGTCCGCGGCAAACGCGAGAGACATGCCGTCCGGGGAATATGCCGGTGCCGTCGCGTCGAAGTCGCCGTCGGTGAGTCGGGTGATGCGGCCCGTGGCGAGTGAGAGCTGGAACAGATGACTGCGCGCGTCCGCACGCACACCGACACCGTCGATCTTGTAGCGGCGATCCGGTGCGACGAGGACGCCGCTGTCATCAGCGCGCCGCGAGACGGAGGCGGCGAAGGCGATACGCGTGCCATCGGGCGACATGGCAGGCGCGCCGACACCCTGCGGGAGGCGCGGATCCGCGTGCGTCAGAGCGCGCGGGGCGCCGCCGTCAGGGTGGATCGCCCACAGCTGCGGCAGGCCCGCCGCATCCGGACGCACGAAGACGATGTCGCCCGTGCTCTCGTTCCAGGCCGGGGCCGCATCCGACGGACCCTCGGTGAGACGGCGAACTGTGCCATCCTCGATCAGCCAGAGGGAGAAGTCGTTGCCGTCAGCCGCCCGGTCGACGGCCGAGCGCACGAAGACCGTGCGTCCGGCAGAGTTCGTCACCGGCGCCGTGGGGACCACGACATCGAGGTAGTCGTCGATCTGCGCGGGGCGCGTCGAAGGGCTCTGGGTGTCGTTCATCGCATCATCCTTCATCGGAACAGGGTTTCGCCGAGCTGGGGAATCGCGGCCATCAGTCCGCGCGTGTACTCATGCTGGGGGTTGTCGATCACGTCGAGCACGGGCCCCGTCTCGACCAGTTCGCCGTGGCGCATGACCGCGACGTCATCGCACACGTAGCGCACGACGGCGAGGTTGTGGCTGACGAAGAGCATCGTGAGCTGAAGTTCGCGCTGCAGTTCGAGGAGCAGATTGAGCACGGCGCCCTGCACCGAGACATCGAGCGCCGAGGTGATCTCGTCGGCCAGCAGAACGGTCGGGGAGGCGGCCAATGCGCGTGCGATCGCGATGCGCTGGCGCTGTCCGCCCGAGAACGCCGTCGGCAGATCGTGCGCTTTGCGGGGGTCGAGGTGCACGGTCTGCAGCAGGCGCTCGACCTGCGCGGCGATCTCGGTGCGACGCGGTCGGGGCTTCCCGTCGCGGCGCGCGGCCGCCGTGAGCGCCTCGGCGATCGAGTCGCTGATCGTCATGCGGGGGTCGAGGCACGCCGAGGGATCCTGGAAGATCATCTGGATGCGACGGCGCAGCGCCCGCGCTTCACCCTTGGCGTGCACGAGGTCGACGCCGTCGGCCGTGATGCGTCCCGACGACGGTTCGACGAGTCCCACGGCGGCACGCGCGAGGGTGGACTTGCCGGAGCCGGACTCTCCGACGAGGCCCATGATGCGACCTGAGGCGACCTCGAGGTCGACACCGCGCACCGCGTGGAAGGCGCGGCCACCGCGGCCGAAATGCACGTGCACGTTCTCGAAGCGCAGCGCGGTCATCGCACGGCCTCCGTCTCCGTCTCGGCGGCGAAGCGGACACGTGCCTCGTCATCGATCGTCGCGAGCGGGGCGTCGCGATCGGTAGTCATGGTCGGCACTGCGGCGAGCAGGGCGCGCGTGTACGGGTGGGTGGCGCGGCCGGCGAGCAGGTCGTCCGTCGTGATGTCCTCGACCAGGTGGCCCTGGTACATGACGAGCACGCGCGTGCAGACGCCGGTGACCACGGCCATGTCGTGGGAGATGAGCAGCAGCGCGGCGCCCGTCTCTGCGCGTACGTCGTGCAGCAGGCGTAGCACCTCATGCTGCACCGTGACGTCGAGTGCGGTGGTCGGCTCATCGGCGATGATGAGCGACGGGCTGCCCATGAGTCCCATCGCGATCATGGCGCGCTGGCGCATACCGCCCGAGAACTCATGTGGAAGCTGCTTCGCTCGGCGTGCGGCATCCGGAATCTTCACGTCCTGGAGTCGCTGCACCGCCTTGCGGGCGGCCTCGCTGCGGCTCAGCCCCTCGTGCAGCCAGCCGATCTCCGCGACCTGGGCGCCCACGCGCAACGCGGGGTTGAGCGACGACATCGGGTCCTGGAACACCATCGCCATGCGGGTGCCGAGCAGCTTCGAGATCTGTCGGGCTCCTGCGCGTCCTGCGCCCGCGATCTGGGTGCCGGCGAAGCGGATGCTGCCCGCGTCGACCTGCACAGGCTCCTGCGTGAGCTGGGCGACGGACAGGCACGTGAGGCTCTTGCCTGATCCCGACTCGCCCACGATGCCCACGGCTTCCCCCGCGGCGACGCGGAAGCTGACGCCGTCGACGGCGCGGCTCCAGCCGTCTCCTGTGGGAACTGTGACCGTGAGGTTCTGCACGTCGAGTATGGCGTCCGTGGCGACGGGCGGCTGAGGAGCGGATGCTGCGGGCAGGCGCAGCGCCGGACGACGGCGGGGCAGGCTGCGCTGCACACCTGTGCCGCGCGCGATCGCCTCGCCGGTGAGCGTGAAGATGAGCCCCGCGAGCACGACGGCGATGCCAGGAGCGAGCGCCGTGGCCGGGTTCACGAAGATCTTGGACAGGCCCTCGTTCAGCATCCGCCCCCAGTCGAACTCAGGCGGCTGGATGCCGAGCCCGAGGAACGACAGGCCAGCGAACGCGATGAGGCCATTGCCGAGCGAGATCGAGGCGTTCACGATCAGCGGCTCGCGCACGTTTGGCAGGATGTGGCGGAAGAGCAGCCCGGCACGGCTCACGCCGAGCACCCGGGCGGCGTCGATGAACTCGCGCCCGGCGATCGACGACGTCAGCGTGTGGGTGAGGCGCGCATACGCCGGGGCGAGCGCGATGCCGACGGCGAGGACCGCGGAGCCGCTGCCCTTGCCGAAGATGATCAGCAGGAAGATCGCCAGCAGCAGCGCCGGGAAGGCAATCGCGAAGTTCAGGATCGCGACGAGGATGCGACCGGCCCACCGCGGAAGCAGGGCGGGCAGGGTGCCAAGGACGACGCCCATGCCGACGCCGAGGCCGACTGCGCCGAGAGCCATCAACACGCTCAGTCGGGTGGCCGCCATGGTGCGCGCGAAGACGTCGCGGCCCGCGGCATCCGTTCCGAAGATGTGCTCCGCGCTCGGTCCCTGCGACAGTGCCATCGGGTTCGGTGTGACCGCCTGCTCACCCCAGACGATGGGGCCGATGATCGCGAACGTCGTCAGCACGAGCAAGCCGAGTGCGGCGAGGATGCCGAGCGGCGTGCGCAGCGTGGTGCGGATCCAGTGCGGGCGTCGCACGGCAGGAGGGGCGAGTTCGATGGTCATGTCTCACGCCTCCGTGATCGTGGAGCGGGGATCGATGAGGGCGAGCACGATGTCGACGATCAGGTTGATCAGCAGCACCATCCCGCCATAGACGACCACGAGAGTCTGGGCGAGTGGGTAGTCCTTGCCCGTGATCGAGGCGACGAGAGTCTGCCCCAGACCCGGCCAGGCGAAGATGCTCTCCACCAGGATCGTGCCCGCGATCAGGGAGCCGAGCATGATGCCCGCCAGCGTCAGCGTCGGTGTGAGCAGATTCGGCAGGGCGTGACGCAGGTAGAGGAGAGCTGCCGGCATGCGCTTCGCGCGTGCCGTGCGGATGTAGTCGGTGTCGAGGACATTCAGCGCTTCGATGCGCACGATCCGAGAGAGGGAAGCGGTCGCGCCGAGCGCGAGAGCGGCGACCGGAAGCACGTAGCTCGCCGGCCCCGTGCGTCCGGCGACCGGCAGCAGGTGCGTCGCGACGGCGAAGATGTAGACGAGTCCGACGCCGAAGAGGAATTCCGGCACCACGGCGAAGATGCCGGTGACCGAGGTGTAGCCGACCTCCAGGCCGCGTCGGCGTCCGCCGCGGGTGAGGGCGGCGAAGAGGATGCCGAGGGGAACTGCGACCACGAGCACGACCACGATCGTGAGCAACGCGAGCTCGAGCGTCGCGGGCAGGCGAGCCGCGATGACGTCGAAGACCGGCTGCTGCAGGCTCAGCGAGTTCCCCGGGTTTCCCGTGAGCAGACCGCCCAGGAAGCGGAAGTACTGCTCATGCAGCGGAAGGTCGAGCCCCAGCTGGCGGCGCATGTCTTCCACGACCTCGACCGACGCGTTCATCCCGACCACCATCCGCACCGGGTCGCCGGGGATGAGCTGCAGCATCAGGAACGCCGCCGTCACGAGCCCCCAGAGCGACAGAGCGAACAGCCCCAGGCGGCGAAGGAGGAAGGATGGCCAGCCGCCCGCGGCGAACCAGGAGGTCCGCCGCGGGCGAAGGGTCGCGTCGATCGAAGTCATCGTGTCGCTAACGTGGGGATTCTCTTACTTGGTGACCCGCAGGGCCGGGCCCGAGATCCTGGTTCCGAACTCGAGCTCCGCACCGTTGAAGTAGGTCTTCTTGATCGAGTCGGCGAACGGCACGACCGAGGTCTGCGCGAACAGCGCCTTCTCGGCATCAGCCCATGCGGCGCAGGCCTCGGCGCCGACGAGCTCGGTGGCTGCGGCCACGGCGGCGTCGTACTCGGGGTTGCTGACCTGCAGGAAGTTCAGACCCTCGGCCGGTGCAGGACCGCTGAAGAACGGCACCAGCATGCTGGGAAGATTCACGTAGATGGGCTCCCACGCGATGTCCCAGCCGGAGTTGTCGGTGCCGCTCAGCAGCACCTCGACGGTCTTGTTCGAGTCGCCGGAGGTGACCTCGACGTCGGCACCGAGCTCGGTCCACGCCTGCAGCGCGACATCGGCGGCGGCGTCATAGGTGTCGCCCATCGAGTCGTAGAAGAAGTTCAGGCTCAGCGGCTGGCCGTCCTTCGCATAGATGCCATCCGCGCCCTTTGCCCACCCAGCGCTTTCGAGCGTCTTGGCGGCGGCCTGGGGGTCGAAGGCCGGCAGGTTGCCGGTCACGGTGTCATCGACGCAGGCGCGCGGGTCGGTCGAGACGAGGCTCGTGGAAGGCACGCCGCGGCCGCCGGTGATCACCGCGGCGAGATCCTGCAGGTTGACGGCCTGCACGAGCGCGGTGCGCACGGCGACATCGGAGGTCGGTCGGTCCGTTCCGTGGTTGAAGTACATCTCGCCGGCGATCGCCCGACTTTCTGCGGCGGCGAAGCCGGAAGCGTCGAGACGCTCCTGGTCGGCGCCGGTGATGACGGCGGCGTTGATCTCGCCGGACAGCAGTTGGTTGGCGGCCGTCGACTCGTTCGTGATGATCTTCACCTCGACCGTCTTGGGGGTGCCTTCCGTCTTGGCGGTGGCGTCGTTCGGTCCCCAGGCGTAGTCGTCGCGGCGGGTGTAGGTGTAGCTGTCGTTTGCGACCGAGGCGGTCAGCTCGTACATGCCCGAGCCGACAGTGCCCGTGCTGGCCGACTCCGGGTCGGTGAGCGCGGCGTCGCAGAGGATGGGCAGACGCGACAGATTGAGCAGGAGGAAGGGGGATGCGGCGGGCGTCGAGATCGTGACGGTGTTGCCGTCTGCGACAGCGCTGGCCGTCGCGGGGACGTAGACGCCGCGCAGGGCGGACTTGTTGTCCTCCGTGGTGACGAACGTGATGTTGTCGGCGACGGTCTGGGCGGTCAGGGGGGTGCCGTCCGAGCAGACGATGCCGTCACGCAGCGTGAATGTCGCGGAGGACGGCGTCTCGTCCCAGGACTCGGCGAGCCATGGGCTGACCTCGCTGGTCGCCGGGTCGACGTAGACGAGGAAGTCGTAGCTGAGCTGCGCGAGCTGGTGCGTCGGGCTGCCCGCGGTGAGCAGCGGGTTGAGGTTGCCGGGGTCGGCGTTCAGCGCCATCGTGAAGGTGCCGTCGACGGCGGGCTCGCCCGAGCCTGCGGGGGCAGCGCCGCCCGCGCACGCGGTGAGGGTGAGCGCGGCCGTGGCTGCGAGAGCGAGGGGCGCGAGGATTCGGGATCGCATGTTGCCTCCGGATCGGGTGGATGCTGTGAGTGCGTTCCCTCTACCCAACATGATCGCGCGCGCACAGCATTGTCGATAGAGACAGACTTTGCTCCATCCATTGTCCGAATGGACAAATCACGGGAGGGTGCTCGACGAGGAAAACCTCAGATCATGCCGAAGAGTCGCAGCTGCAACATCAGTCCGAAGCGGCGCTCCGGGTCATAGAGCTCCGTGCCGACGATCGCGTTGAGCTTGCGCAGGCGGTAGCGGAAGGTGTTCGGGTGCACGTGCAACGCCTCTGCCGCCACACCGACGTCGCCGAAGGCGTCCAGCCAGGCGGCGAGCGTCACGACGTACTCCGTTCCGTGCGCGGCGTCGTGCGCGCGCAGGTCGACGAGCGGTCCTGTCGCGGTGACGCCGTCGGCGGTGAGCTGATCCGACAGGCGTAGCAGCAACGACTCGATCTGCACCTCGTCGTCGGTCGCGACGCGACGCGACTGCGCATCGCGATAGGAGTGCGCCAGCACGCGCAGGGCGCGGTCGGCTGCGGCGCGCGCATGCTGCAGCTCGGTCACCTGCGCGGCAGGACCGCCGACGCCGACCACGACCGCGCGCCCGTGCCGGAAGCGCTCCGAGAACGTCAACGCCACCTGCCGTGCGAAGTCGGTGGACGGATGCTCCTGCAGGTGCGGCAGCACGGCGTAGACCGTGCCGCCCACGGGGGCGGCCACCGACAGGGGGTGAAGCTGGTGAAGGTAGAGGCCGAGCGCATCGGCGAGACGCTGCAGGTTCGCTGCCTCATCGCTCGGGCTGCCGGAGCGACCCGCGGGCGCCGCCGCGAGGATCGACGTCGGTGCGCTGCCGTACCCGAGGCGCTCCGCCGCCTCACGTGCCTGCACTCCACCGGCGATCAGGTCGAGAACCTCGTTGGCGCGCAGGCGGCGTGCCGCATCCGAACTGGCTCGCTGCCGGAACAGCGTGATCGATGCCACCGCCGCCGCCTCCGTCAGCGCCCCGGTCTGGAGGGGCGTCAGCTCGTCGTCGACGATGGCCCAGATCGAACCCAGGGATTCGCCTCCTGCTCGCACACGCATCGCGACGCGCGGGAGGATGCCCTCGCCGATGGAGCCCAGGAACACGGGCGTGGCCGAGGAATCGATACGGCGTAACGCTCCTGATCGGGCGAGGATCTCGGTGTAGTACTGGGGCACCTGATGACCGAGCACACTGTGCTTGCGGGCCTCGTCGCCCTTGGCCTGGTCGGCAGAGAACGCGAGGATGCGGTGCGCATTGTTCTCGATCGTCACGGGGCCCCCGAGAACCGATGAGAGCGAGTTGGCGAGGTCGAAGAGATCGGATGCCGCCGCCGCATCCCCGTCGTCGTCGATGCCGTATCTCGCGGTCGTCGGCTCCTCCGCCAGGTAGGAGGCCAGGCGCAGCCAGTCGACGCCGATCGGTGCACCGAGGATCGCCAGTGCGCCCTGCTCCGCCAGCGCCCTGGTCTCGTCGTCGAGAGGGACGGGCTCACGCACGACGAGGGCCGCGGCTCCGGCGCGAACGGCTTCGCGTGCCGCATCCGCCACGTCAGCTGCGGTGTGCACCCCCACGCCGAGGATGAGCGCGTCCTGCGCGTTCGCGAGCTCGCCGTCCTCGTGAAGCATCGTGCGAGTGAAGACGCGGCTCGCGCTCTGGGCACTCATCAGCACCGGCACCAGGCTGAGGCGAGCAGCGCCGTCACCGACGGTCTGCTGGCGGATGCGTGCTGCGGACATCGCGGCGCCCCTCCTTCTCGGCTGACTCCAGCGTACGTTCTCGCCCGAGTGATCGGCGTCGGCGCCCCTCCCAGCCCACTCGCGTAAAATCAGCCCAATGACCGACTCGCCTGCCGTGCCCGACGACCTTGGCGACGGCCTCGATCCCGAAGATCTCGCGACGACGCTGCGCGTTCTGAAGCAGCTCGACACGATCAACGAAGAGCACCCCGACTACATCGCGGTGCGCCACGCGACCGCGGCGATGTTCAAGGCCGTCAAGCGCGTGCGCCGTCGGCAGATCCGCGATGAGATCGCGAACGCCGACAAAGCCGTCGTCGCCCGCACCGCCACCGGCGCCCCTGACCGCATCGACGACGAGACCC
This sequence comes from Microbacterium sp. GW823-FHT02G05, assembly GCF_058797175.1. Classification (NCBI taxonomy): domain Bacteria; kingdom Bacillati; phylum Actinomycetota; class Actinomycetes; order Micrococcales; family Microbacteriaceae; genus Microbacterium; species Microbacterium sp. GW823-FHT02G05. The sequence goes on along the minus strand of NZ_JBXAJK010000001.1, from coordinate 491,597 downwards.
GCGGTCTCGATCTCGAGACGAGTGTCACGGATGCCCCGATCGCCGGCGAGCTGCTCAAGCCGCGCAACTGCTACATCTGCAAGCAGCCGTACACGATCGTCGACGCGTTCTATCACCAGCTCTGCCCGCAGTGCGCGCGCTCCAGCCACGGCAAGCGCAACGCCCGCACCGACCTCACCGGAAAGCGTGCGCTGCTCACCGGCGGCCGCGCGAAGATCGGCATGCACATCGCGCTGCGCCTGCTGCGGGACGGCGCGCACCTCACGATCACGACGCGGTTCCCGCGTGACGCCGTGCGCCGCTTCTCTGCGCTGCCTGATTCGGGCGACTGGCTGCACCGCCTCCGGGTCGTCGGCATCGACCTGCGTGACCCGGCGCAGGTGATCGGCCTCGCCGACTCGGTCGCAGCGCAAGGCCCACTCGACATCCTCATCAACAACGCGGCCCAGACCGTGCGGCGCTCGCCGGGTGCGTACTCGCTGCTCGCGGATGCCGAGCTGCAGCCGCTGCCGGATGGTCCGCTGCCCGAGATGGAGACCTTCGGCCACACCGTCGATCCGCACCCGCAGGCACTCCAGGCCTCGGTCGACGCGCACCCGCTGCTGTCGGTCGCCGCCCTCGGCGGCACGGTCGCCGAGCAGGGCGGTCAGGCGCTCACGGCAGAAGATCTGGCACGTCTCGCGATGGCTCCCGGATCCTCATCACTCGCAAAGCACGCGGATGGCACCGCGATCGACGCCGGAGGGCTCGTCCCCGACGTGAACCGCGTCAACAGCTGGGTGCAGTCGGTCGACCAGGTCGATCCGCTCGAGATGCTCGAAGTGCAGTTGTGCAACACCACGGCGCCCTTCCTGCTCATCAGCCGTCTGCGCCCCGCGATGGTCGCCTCGCAGGCGCGTCGCAAGTACATCGTGAACGTCTCGGCGATGGAAGGGCAGTTCGCCCGCCGCTACAAGGGTCCGGGGCATCCGCACACCAACATGGCGAAGGCGGCGCTCAACATGCTCACGCGCACGAGCGCGGGTGAGATGTTCGAGACCGACGGCATCCTCATGACGGCGGTGGACACCGGATGGATCACGGACGAGCGTCCGCACTTCACGAAGGTGCGTCTGGCCGAGGAGGGCTTCCACGCCCCGCTCGACCTCGTCGACGGTGCGGCCCGCGTGTACGACCCGATCGTGCGCGGCGAAGCCGGCGATGACATCTACGGCGTCTTCCTGAAGGACTACGAGCCGCACCCCTGGTGAGCAGGCGTCACGCCTCGGAGAGTGGGATCCGGACTGTCACACACAGACCGCCGTCCGTGCGCGACTGGAGCGCGAAGACGCCATCGTGCGCCTGCGCGATGCGATGCGCGATGGCGAGACCGAGGCCGACCCCCGCGTGGTCCTGGCCGGTGGACGCGGTGCGTGCGGCCCCCCGTTGAAAGGGCTCGACGAGCGTTGAGACGAGCTCCTGCGACAGCGCCGGGCCGGTGTTCGCCACCTCCAGCACGGCGGCCTCAGAGCTCACCGACGTCCGCACGGCGACCCGGCCACCGGTGGGGAGGTTGTGCACGATCGCGTTGTGCACGAGATTCATCACGAGCTGCTGGAGGAGTGCGGGTGACCCCGACACGAGCGCGGGCACGCCGGATGCCTTGATCGTCACCCCGCGCCGCTCAGCCAGCACGATGAGCGTCTCGACCGCCTCCTCGACGAGCAGCGACAGGTCCACCGTCTCGCGGGAGAAGGCCCCCGCATCCGCGCGACTGAGCGTGAGCAGCGCCTCGGTCAGCTCGATCGCCCGGCGGTTGACCGCGTCGAGCCGCTCGATGAGCGCATCCACATCGCGTTGCGGATCGGTGCGGGCGACGTCGAGCAGACTCTGCGAGATCGCGAGCGGGGTGCGCAGCTCGTGCGAGGCGTTCGCGGCGAAGCGCTTCTGCTCAGCGACCTGTGCCTCCAGCCGATCGAGCATCGAGTCGAAGACATCGGCGAGATCGCGGAACTCGTCGGCCCTGCCCTCCAGCGCCACACGATGTGAGAGGGATCCGGTGGCCACCCGCTCGGCGACCGCGCTGATGCGGGTCAGGGGCGTCAGCATCCGGCCCGCGAGCAGCCACCCGCCGGCGAGTCCGAAGCCGACGAGGAACAGGAGCGCCCACGTGGCGGGCGGGGTGAACGCGCGTACCAGGTCGGTGCGGTTGGGAACCGTGATGTTCTCGTCGGGCACGTAGCGCAGCAGGTAGAGGAAGACCACGGCGAGCAGCACGAACCCGACGATGACCACGACGGCGGCGTAGCTGAGCGTGAGCTTCCACCGTGCGCTGAGACCGCGATCTCTAGCCATCTGAGGACTCCGCCTCGATGCGGTAGCCGACGCCCGGGACGGTGCGGATCAGCCAGGGCTCACCCAGACGTTTGCGCAGCGACGACACCGTGATGCGCACTGCGTTCGTGAAGGGGTCGGCGTTCTCATCCCAGGCCCGTTCGAGTAGCGCTTCCGCGCTGACCACACCACCCGCGGCCTCGACGAGCACCTCCAGCACGGCGAACTGCTTGCGGGTGAGCGCGATGTAGCGATCGTCGCGGTACACCTCACGGCGGAAGGGATCGAGTCGCAGGCCGGCGATCTCGTGCACCGGCGGGCGGGTGTGTGCGCGTCGGCGTTGGAGCGCGCGCAGCCGCAGCACGAGCTCGCGCATCTCGAAGGGCTTGGTGAGGTAATCGTCCGCGCCGAGTTCGAAGCCGCTGGCCTTGTCGTCGAGGCGGTCGGCCGCAGTGAGCATGAGGAAGGGCATTCCGCTGCCGGATGCCACGATCTGACGCGCGATCTCGTCACCGGAGGGCCCCGGAATGTCGCGGTCGAGCACGGCGACGTCGTAGCTGTTGATATCCAGCAGCTCCAGAGCGGTGTCTCCATCGCCGGCGACGTCCGAGGCGATCGCCTCCAGCCTCAGCCCGACGTGAATCGCCTCGGCGAGCTCAGGCTCGTCCTCGACGATCAACACACGCATGCTTGCATCGTACGCATCCGCATGTATCGGGAGCGTATGGAAAACCGCATACGCTCTCGCAACGCGCGACCCACTGTGCTGGGGGCATGAGCAGTTCTTCCTCGTCCTCGTCCGTTTCGCATCGGCGTCCGGCCATCGTGCTCGGTGCGCTGATCGCCACCCTCCTGCTGCTGGCGCTCGCGGTGCAGCAGTGGGCGGTTCCCGCCTTGGGCGCCACGGGAGATGTGGTCGCCCAGGGTTCTGCGGGCGGCACGTCCGAGGCGGACGGATTCATCGCGGACGGCGACTCCGTGGGCGTCTTCGATGCGCACCTGCCCGCCGTTGCGAACCTGGATCCGGCGCTCGCCGACGCACTGCAGCGTGCCGCGACAGATGCCCTCGCCGATGGCGTCGAGGTCCGCGTCAACAGCGGCTGGCGTTCGCCCGACTACCAGGCGCTGCTGCTGCGGGACGCTGTCGCCGAGCGCGGCGCGGAAGAAGCGGCGCGCTGGGTCGCGGAACCCTCGGCGTCGGAGCACGTGACGGGTGAGGCGGTGGACCTCGGCCCCTGGCCTGCGCTCGACTGGCTCGCCCAGTTCGGCGCCGACTACGGACTCTGCCAGATCTATCAGAACGAGCCGTGGCACTACGAGCTGCGCGCGGATGCCGCGCACAACGGCTGCCCCGAGATGTTCAGCGACCCGACGACCGACCCGCGGATGACCCGATGAGCGCGCCGCTTCTCACCTCTCCTACGGTGCGTCTGGGCGCCCCCACTCTGCAGACGATCACGGGGGCTGTCGCCGGCAACGTGCGCGCGATCCAGGCGGCGACAAACGGTCCGGTCATGGCGGTCGTGAAGGCGGACGGCTATGGGCACGGCGCGGTGGCCGTCGCGCGGGCAGCGCTTGCCGCGGGCGCGACCTGGTTGGGAGTGACGGATGTGTCGGAGGCGGTGATGCTTCGCCATGCCGGGTTCACTGTGCCGATTCTCACCTGGCTGCACCCGGCCGGCATCGACGGTTCCGTCGCCGCGACCTACGGCATCGATGTGGCGGTGGGGTCCTGCGAGGAGCTGCGCGATCTGATCGTCGACGTCCGCGACGCGGGCACACCAGCGGTGCGCGTGCATCTGCACATGGATACCGGGATGGCACGCGGTGGTGCCCCTGTGGCCGCATGGGCGGAACTCCTGCGGGTTGCACGATTCGGGCAGGATCAGGGCAGCATCCGCGTCGTCGGGATCATGGGGCACCTGCCGCATGCAGACCGAGCGGATCCGGCCGCGAATGCTCCGGCGGTGCGCCGCATGCGCGCGGCCCGCGATGCCGTGCTTCGCGCAGGTCTCGGACCGGTGATCGTGCACCTCGCCGCGACCGCCGGTGCGTTGACGGATCCTGCCACCCACTTCGATCTCGTTCGTGCAGGGGCGGGACTCGTCGGCATCGACCCCTCGCAGACCGTTGGACTCTATGGCGCATCCCGGTTCACGGCCCCGATCGTGCATTCCGCTTCGCTCGACGCGCGCACTCCGGTTGGCTACGGCGGCCTTCATGTCACGGACGGGCCGACGCGGGTGAGCGTGATCGGCGTCGGCTACGCCGACGGGATTCCGCGCGAGCTCTCGCCCGCGGCATCCGTCCAGATTCTCGGACAGCCGTTCCGGATCGTCGGACGCGTCTCCATGGATCAGATCGTCGTCGACACCGGGCCGCAGACCTTCGCCCGCGGCACGGTTGCCACGATCTTCGGCCCCGAGGGCGACGCGACGCCCACGATCTATGACTGGGCCCGCTGGGCGGGCACGATTCCCCACACCATCGTCTGCGGCATCGGGCCGCGCGTCCAAAGGAGCACACTGTGAGCAGCATCCCGGAATCCGTCATCGTCGTCGGCGGGGGCGAGAACGAGGAGCACGAGGTGTCGCTCGCCTCCGCGGCTGCGGTGGCCGAGGCGCTTCAGGGCGCGGGATATCTCGTCGATCCCGTGACGATCGGCCGCGATGGCATCTGGAGGCTGGGGGAGCAGGTGCTGGGGCAGACTCCGGCCGACTCCCTCACAGCCGTGCTTCCGGCGCTCGGGCATGCGGATGTCCTCTTCCCTGCCGTACACGGGCCGCTCGGCGAGGACGGCACGCTTGCGGCGCTCTGCGCCCTGACGCACACGCGCCTCGTCGGATCCGACCTGCGGGCGGGTGCGATCGGCATGGACAAGGGGCTCACGAAGCTGCTGGCCGAATCCGTCGGGGTGCGCACGGCACCCGGCCGGGTCATCGCGGCCGCAGAGATCGGCGAGATCGAGTTCGAGGGTGACGTCGTCGTGAAGCCGGTGTCGTCGGGGTCGAGCTACGGGGTGAGCCTGGTGCAGGATGCCGCGCAGCTGAGCGATGCGCTGCGCACGGCGGCCCGGTTCGACCGGCGCATCCTGATCGAGAGCGTGGTGCGGGCGCGGGAGATCGACGTCGCGGTGATCCGCGAAGCCGACGGCAGCTGCTGGGCGCCGCCGCCGTTGGAGATCCACGCGAGCGGCGTCTTCGACACCGACATGAAGTACGACGGCACCGCGCAGTTCACCGTGCCCGCCGTGCTCACGACGGACGAACGCACGGCTCTCATTCGTGCCGCGCGCACCATGTTCGACGCCCTCGGATGTCGCGGGGTGGCGCGCATGGACTTCTTCCTCACCGCGGACGGCCCCGTGCTCAACGAGGTCAACACGATGCCCGGGATGACCGCGTTCTCGCAGGTGCCGCGCATGTTCGCCGCCGCGGGGGTCGACTATCCCGAGCTCATCACCCGTCTCGTCCAGGGGGCGGCGGTGCCCGGCCCGGTGCGGCAGGAGGCGCTGCGGGGCACGACGTGACACGGCTCGGCTGGGCCGACGTCGCCAAGGGCGTGTGCATCGTGCTGGTCGTCTTCTGGCACGTTGCGACCAAGCATGTGCAGGCGGGCGATCCGATCTCGGATTTCTGGATCACGCTCAACACCCAGCTGCTGCCACTGCGGATGCCGCTGTTCTTCGTTGTCGCCGGACTGTTCGCTGCCCGCGTCGTGGCGGCGAACGAGGCGCAGGCTCTCTGGCGCCGCGCATCCCAGCTCTCCCTGATCTACGTCCTGTGGGTACTGATTCAGACCTCCGCCCTCGCGTTGACACCGCAGTTCGACACCGCGCGAGCACGCACGGGGTGGGAGCTGCTCGCGCAGCTCACGTTCAGTCCGACGAACCTCTGGTTCCTCCTCGCGCTCGCCGCGTATCTGGTCATCGGCCGAGCCGTGCGGGCCGTGCCGACGTTCGTGGTGCTGCCGGCGGCCTTCATACTGACGGCGACCATCGCGACCGGAGTGATCCCCGACAGCGGCAACCTCTGGCAGGTGGCGCAGAATCTCCTCTTCTTCTTGATCGGGCTGCGCTGTCGCGCTCTCGTGATGCGCGTGGCGGAGCGTGCGCGGTTCTCACGGATGCTGGTGTGGATCGTGCTCTACGCAGGGGCGCTCGCCGCCGTCGCCCTTCTTGGTGCGCGGCAGGTCTTCGGCGTCTGGCCGGTGCTCGCGCTGCTCGCGGTTCTGGGTGGCGTCTCGGCCTGCGCCCTCATCGACAGGCGGATGCCGTCGCTGGCCGCGCCGCTGCGCTGGCTCGGTCAGCGCACTCTGCCGATCTATGTGATCCACATGATCCCGCTCGCGCTGCTCGACCAGTGGGTGCGCGCGGTGCCGGGGCAGACCGCTCCGTGGATCGAAGCGGTCATGCCTCCGGTGCTCACCGTCATTGTGATCGCGGCTTCTCTCGGCACCCATGCGCTGCTGCGGGGGGCGCGCCTCGGAGTGCTCTTCGACCCGCTCCCCACCGGGATCACACTCCGGGGTAGAGCGCCTCGGCGATCTCGCGCACCACGGTGACGTTGCCGAGGGTTCCGGGGAACGTGTCGGACGTCGGGATCGAAATGAGGCGACCATCGCGCACCGCGGGCATGTCAGGGAACGTCGCGGTGAGGTAGTCGCGCACCGCTGCTTCATGCTCGGGATTGCGCACGGCGAAGACGAGTGCGTCCGGTGCTTCGGCGGCGAGCGATTCGGGGGTGATCTCGGCGGCGAAGAAGCTCGCGAAGGCAGCGTCGTCGGGGGAGTACACGTTGTCGGCTCCGGCGAGGCGGAGGATGTCGTACTCGATACCTGCGCCGATGGCAGACAGGGTGGTGCCGTCCACGTAGACCTGCGCGACGCGGAGCTTCTCCTGCGTTGACACTGCCTCTTCGACCGCGGCGAGTTCAGCCGCGGACTCGTCGATGAGCGCGGCCGCTTTCTCCTCCACGTCGAAGATCGCGCCGAGGTTCTTGAGGTCGATGAACAGATCAGCCACGGTGCCCGACATCCGGCGGTCGAAGCATCCGCCGGTTGCTGTGTACGCAGCCACGCCAGCCTGCGTGAGTTGTTCGATGCTCGCGAACCCTTGCTCAGCGGTGAACTCGTACGTTGTCGGCGAGTAGACGAAGTCGGGTTCAGCGGCCAGCAGATCCTCCCGGCTCGGTGGTGCTTCTCCGCCGATCACCGGCACATCAGCGGCAAGGGGTGCCACGTCTGCGGGCAGCGGTTGGACGGATGCCTGAGCCTGTCCGACGAGCCGATCAGAGAGCCCCAGGCGAAGAAGGAGTTCCGTCTGCGAGGGGTGCATCCCGACCACAGCGCGTGGCGACGCGGTGACGTCGATCGTGCGACCGCAGTTCTCCAGCGTGATGGTCTCTTCCGCGCGGGGAGCCTCAGCGGCGGTCACGCCGCTGCCGCAGGCGGTCAACGCGAGAAGGCCTGCGCCGCTGAGTGCGGCCGTCAGGGCGATACGGGATGAGCGGTGCCAGGTGGTCATGCGGTTCTCCTTGCGGGTGAGGACGGGCGCTGCCCGTCGGAGGGGGATCGAGGATGGAAGGTCATTGATCGGTTGCCTGTGTCGTTTTCGAGAGCGATGCGAGCATCGACGGCGAACACGTCGCCGACCAGGGCGGGGGTGAGGACGTGCTCGGGGATTCCGGATGCGACGAGTCGTCCTTCTCTGAGTACGGCGATGTCGTCGCAGAAGGCTGCGGCGATGTTCAGGTCGTGGAGGGCGGCGATCACCGTCTTGCCCAGGCCGCTGATGACCCGCATGAGGTCGAGCTGGTGGGCGATGTCGAGGTGATTCGTGGGTTCGTCGAGCACGAGTACTGCGCCGTCTTGGGCAAGGGCGCGCGCGAGCATCACGCGCTGTCGCTGGCCGCCGGAGAGGCGGCGCACGAGACGGTCGCCGAGGTCGAGTACGTCGGCGGTGCGCAGCGCATCGTCGACGATGCGGCGATCGTTCGCGGTGTCCCGGCTGAACGGCGGGCGATGAGGTGCGCGGCCGACGGCGACGGTCTCGCGCACGGTCAGGTCGAAATCCGAGGGGGCGTCCTGCAGCATGACCGAGACTGTGCGGGCGAGCGTGCGCGCCGACATGCGTGTGATGTCCGTGCCGTCGATGGATACGTGCCCGCTGTGCGGGCGGCGCCCGGCGAAGAGGGTGCGCAGCAGTGTCGATTTGCCGCTGCCGTTCGGGCCGACGAGCCCGACGATGCGACCGGTGCCGATGTGCAGATCGATCTCGTGCAGCACGGGCTGGCTCCCGAGCGTCACCGAGACGCGGTGGAAGGACACGCTCATCGGTCGAACCCTGCGCGCTCACCGCTCTGGCGCAGGAGCCAGAGGAAGAAGGGGGCGCCGACGAAGGCAGTGAGGATGCCGAGAGGGATCTCTGCGGGAGCGGCGACGGTGCGGGCGAGGAGGTCGGCGACCATGAGGAAGAGCGCGCCGCCGAGTACGGTGATCGGCAGCATCCGGCGGTGATCCGAGCCGACGAGAAGCCGGGCGATGTGCGGTATCACGAGGCCGACGAAGCCGATCCCCCCGCTGACGGCGACCACGGCGCCCGTCAGGAGCGAGGCGACGACCAGCAGCACCGCCCGGAGCCGGGTGGTGCGGACTCCGACGGCGAGGGCGGATTCGTCGCCGGCGAGCAGGGCGTTCATGGGGCGGATCAGGCCGGACACGACGATGCAGGCGAGAAGCAGGGCGAGCGCGGGGATGAGCAGAGAGGGCAGGGTTGCGGCGGAAACGCTGCCGAGCAGGAAGAACATGACGCTGACGACGTTCTGGGCGTCGGTGGTGATAGTGAGGTAGCTCGTCACCGCGCTCAGCAGTGCGCCGAGCGCGACCCCGGCGAGGATCATGCGCGTGGGTGACAACTCGCCGCGGTTCTGCGCGAGGACGGCGACGGCGAGGCAGGTGAGCACAGCGCCGAGGAAGGCCGCTCCGCTCATCGACAGGCCGAGAAAGGCAGCTCCTCCCGAAACGATCACCAGCACTGCGCCCACGCTGGCTCCGGAGGAGACACCGAGAATGTAGGGCTCGGCTAGGGGGTTGCGTACGACGACCTGCATGATGGCGCCAGCCAGGGCGAGAGCTGCTCCGGTGAGGCCAGCGAGGAGGGTGCGGGGGAGGCGGAACTGCCACACGGCCTGGTCTTGCAGCGTGGTGAGGGTGCCATCGGACATCCATGGCATTCCCGGCATGAGGTGTCCAGTGACGATCTTCGACGCTTCGAGAGGGGAGACGGCGATCGTTCCCGTTGCGGACGAGAGGATCAGCACGACGACGATCAGCGCGGTGAGAGCAAGGATCGCGGGCGCAAGGGGGGTATCGGTGTGTTCGCGAAGGCGGGATCGCTGCGGCGCGTCACGGCGTGGGGGGCGAGTCAGAGCGGAAAGCACGACCGCTATCTTATACATAATGAGAATCATTCTCAGTTACGCTGTTCTCGACCCGAGGAGAACTCATGATGATCGTTCCCGACCTCTGGCGCGCCGCCGCACGCGCGCCGCGCGGTCTCGCCGCCAGCGCCCTGCTACAACTCGCCGTCTACGGCACGCACCTCGGGCAGGCCATAGCGCTCGCCGTGGCGCTTGCGGCACTCGTGGCCGGGAACATCGAGCGCGCGCTCGCCGGAGTGCTCGCTTTGCTCAGTGCCGGGATTCTCCGGCTCCTGTTATCCATGGCGCAGGCGCGTGCTGCCGCCCGGCACGGCGCCGATGTGCGAGAACGACTGCGCTCTGATGCGTTGCGGGCGGTTCTTGTCCCGCACAGCCTCCACGATCTCAGTCAGCGCGACGGTGCAACCCATATCGCGCTCGCAGACGGCATCGACGGCGTCGACACCTATGTCTCGAAGTACATTCCCTCCGTCATCCAGCTGCTGGCAGGAAGTGCCACCGCCGTCGCGATTCTTGCCGTGCTCTCGCCCGCCGCCGCGGCCTGCGTCGCATGTGGCATCGGCCTCGCGATCCTCGGTCCGTGGGGTTGGAAGCGGATGCTGGCGCGACGAGGCCTCGCACACTGGGACTCCTATGAGGCGCTCAGCGCTGACCTGCTCGAAGCGCTGCGGGGGATGTCCACACTGAGGATGCTGGAGGCAGTCGGCTCCACGCGGGCGCAACTGCATGGCCGCTCGGAAGAGCTGCGTCAGGCGACGGAACGCGTCATGCGGGCCTCTCTGGCAGAGACCGCGATCATCGACCTCGCCGTGCAGGCCGGCGTTGTCGCCGCAGCGATGCTCGCGATGGGCGCGGCCGCCACTGGAAGCACCCCGACCGTCGAGGTTTACGCGCTGCTGCTCCTCTCTTCCGAAGCATTCCGCCCCGTGCGTGATCTGTCTCGACAGTGGCACGCGGGCTTCCTCGGGGTGAGCGCCGTGCCCGGTCTCGCCGCACTCGGAGCCTTCAAACGAGAACAGGGGGCGGAGGCCCCCGTCGCGGCGGACGCAACCGCATCGCCCCCGGTGCTCAGCCTCTCCGGGGAGGGCGGACTGTGCGTGACAGGGCTGACCTACCGGTACCCCGGTGCGGATCAGGCGATCATCAGGGGTCTCGATCTGCAGGCACGCGTTGGGGCGGTGCACGCGATCGCCGGAGGATCGGGCGTCGGAAAATCCACCCTGTTCGATCTGCTCCTCGGGTTCCTCCTCCCGGATGCCGGGAGCATCGAACTCCACGGGCGGCCTTTGCGCACAGCCGACATCGCCGTGCTCTCACAGCGGCCCGTGCTCTTCGCAGGAACCATCCGCGAGAACATCGCTCTTGACCGTGCCGATGACGAAAGCGTTCGTGCGGCGTGCGCTGCCGCGGGCATCCTCGATGAGGTCCTCGCCATGCCGGGCGGATTCGACACGCCCGTCGCTGAGGCGGGGTCGAGCCTTTCTGGCGGACAGCGTCAGCGCCTCGCCCTGGCGCGCGCGCTCCTCGCCGACCGGCCGGTGCTTCTCGTGGACGAGCCGACAAGCGCACTCGACGAGACGGGGGCTGAGACCATCGCCGACACGCTCGACAGGGTGGCCCGGGAAAGGATCGTGCTCATGATCAGCCACCGGTCAGAAGCGCTGGCCCGTGTCGGCGAGGTGCACCATCTGAGCGACGGGCATCTGGAACGAGTGCACCCATGAGCGGCCAGGGCACACTCTCGACATTGGCGCGACTACTCCCTCCGTTGCGGGCAGAATGGCCGCGCATCGTGACCGGCTACCTTGTCGCCACGATGAGCATGCTCACTCTGGTCGCGCTCGGCGTCCTCGCGGCACTCGGCGTGGGCCGAGCAGTCATCGACGGCACCCTCCCGTCATCGGTGTGGTGGTTCGCGATGGTTGCCCTGGTACTGCTGCGTGTTGTGCTGACCTGGCACGAGATGGATGCGTCCCACGCGCTCGCCTATCGAGTGCTTGCTCGCCTGCGTATGGCGCTCTTCGATGCCTACGCTCGAAGCGTGCCGGGGCGGTGGCGCGAGCACAGCGGTCGAGCAGCAGGCGTGGTGATGACCGATCTGGAGCGACTGGAGTTCTTCTACGCGCACACCATCGCTCAGATGGGTGCCGCCGTCACCGTCTTTCTCGTCGCCGTCCTCGGCGCACTGGCGGTGATGCCGGGCGCAGCGCTCGTCGTGCTGATCGGCGGTATCGCGGTGGCGACATCAGTATGGTGGTCGGCGGCGACAGCGCATGAGATCGGGCATGCGGAGCAGCGTGAACGAGAATCGCACTCGGAGCGCATTGTCGATGCGCTCGGTGCAGTGCGAGAGGTCCTCGCCTACGGTCTGGAACAGCGCATCATCGAACAGGTGCGCGACAGCACCCGCCGATCGGGGCGCACCTCGAGGCGTCGTGCCGTGCTCAGCGCGGGGGTCGATGGGCTCAGAGAGCTGCTGCTGAGCGTCGTCGTCGTCGCGATCATCGCTCAGGGGATCGTCTTTCCTGTCGCCGACGATCTGCTGGCGTGGCTGCCTGCGCTGCTCGCGCTCGCGGTCTCGGGGGTGGCGAGCGTGGCAGAGGCTGCGCGGATCGGGTCCGCGCTGCACCCGCTTGCGGCAGCGGCGCAGAGAGTCGGCGACGCCCTGGAGCGTCCCGCGACTGTGACGGCGGCCACCCAGCCGCTGGCCCTGCCATCCGGCGCTCTCGGTGTGCGCTTTCGTGAGGTCACCTTCGCTTATGGTGACGGTTCGACGGCCTTGGATCGCTGGTCAGCCGTCATTGAACCAGGCGAGCATGTGGGCATCACCGGTCCGTCTGGTGCGGGCAAGAGCACCGCCATCGCCCTCGCTGCTCGTCTCTGGGACCCCACCTCCGGTACGGTTGCGCTCCTCGACGACAGTGGTCGTGAGTATCCGGTGTCAGCGCTCAGCGACAGCGACCTGCGGCGCGTTGTGGCGGTGGTCGAACAGGAACCGAGGCTCTTCCACGGTACCGTGCGGGAGGAACTGCAACGCGGAACGGAGGCGCTCAGTGACGAGGAGCTGCACCGGGCGCTCGTTCGCGTCGGAGCGGACACCTGGATCACACTCGACGACCGTCTCGGAGAGCACGGTATGCGCCTCTCCGGTGGCCAGCAGGCCCGACTCGCCCTCGCACGTGCGTTGTGTCGTGCTCCGCGGATTCTCCTCCTCGATGAGATCACGGCAAGCCTTGACCCGGTGACCGAGCGGGTCATCTCTGACGTGGTCGCGCAGTTCGAGGGCACCGTGCTGTTGGCGTCGCACCGCCGTGAGACGCTCGACCGACTGTCGCGGGTGATCCCCGTCGTCACGACGGTGCCGGTTACAGCCTGTTCACGGCCGTCACGGTGACGACGGCCTCGCCAGCTTCGTCAGATGCTGCAAGGTCGATCGTCGCCGAGATCCCCCAGTCGTGATCGCCCGCGGGATCATCGATGATCTGTCGTGCCGTCCAGGCCGCGGCGCCCTCTTCAAGGATGAGCAGCTTCGAGCTGCGGGCATCCGGGCCCGTGAGGATCTCGTCGTGCTCGGCGAAGTAGGCGTCCAACGCGGTATCCCACCCCGCCACTCCGAACTCTGGGTCGAGCGCGGCCAGCGCCTCGACGTCCTCTCGGGCGGCGAGCTGCACCCGACGGAACAGCTCATTGCGCACGAGGATGCGGAAGGCGCGCACGTTCGTGGTGAGGCGCTTCGGCGCCGGGGGAACGATCGGCTCGTCGTCGGCGCGGTGCAGATCGACGATGCCGTCGTCGGTACCGGTGACCAGCTCCTCCCATTCGTCGAGCAGTGACGAGTCGACCTGACGCACGAGCTCGCCGAGCCACTCGATCAGATCGCGCAGATCCTCGTTCTTGAGATGCTCGGGGATCGTCTGCGACGCCGCCCGGTAGGCGTCCGAGAGGTAGCGCAGCACCACACCCTCGGACCGGGCGATCTTATAGAAGGCCACGTACTCGCCGAACGACATCGCCCGCTCGTACATGTCGCGGACGACCGACTTCGGGCGCACCTCGAAGTCGCGGATCCACGGCTGCGCCGCGCTGTAGGTCTCGAACGCCGCCCCCAGCAGCTCGTCGAGCGGCTTCGGGTACGTGATCTGCTCGAGCAGCTCCATGCGCTCCTCGTACTCGATGCCCTCGCGTTTCATCTCGGCGACGGCTTCGCCTCGGGCGAGGAATTCCTGCTGCCCGAGCACCGCACGCGGATCATCGAGCGTGGATTCGACGATCGAGATCATGTCGAGCGCAAACGTCGCGCTTTCGGGATCGAGCAGCTCGAAGGCGGCGAGGGCGAAGGGCGAGAGCGGCTGATTGAGCGCGAAGTGCGGCGGCATGTCGACGGTGAGGCGGATGCTTCCGTCTGGCGTCTGCTCGACGATGCCGGAGTCGCGCAAGGTGCGGTAGATGCCGAGCGCGCGCCGGGCGAGCTCGCGCTGGCGTGCCCGCGGCTCGTGGTTGTCGAAGATGAGCTGACGCATCGTCGCGAAGGCGTCGCCGCCGCGTCCGATCACGTTCAGGATCATCGCGCTCGTGACCTGCATGTGCGAAGTGAGCGTCTCAGGCTCCGCGGCGATGAGCTTCTGGAACGAGGGCTCCCCCCACGAGACGAAGCCGTCGGGGGCCTTCTTGCGCACGATCTTGCGCTTCTTCTTCGGGTCGTCGCCGGCCTTCTTGATCGCCGCGATGTTCTCCGACTCATGCTCGGGCGCCTGCGCGACGACAGTGCCCGCGGTGTCGAAGCCCGCGCGGCCGGCGCGCCCCGCGATCTGGTGGAACTCGCGGGCGTTGAGCTGGCGCATCCTTATGCCGTCGAACTTCGTCAGGGCGGTCAGCAGCACCGTGCGGATCGGCACGTTGATGCCGACGCCGAGGGTGTCGGTGCCGCAGATCACGCGCAGGAGGCCGCGCTGGGCGAGCTGCTCGACCAGGCGACGGTACTTCGGAAGCATCCCAGCGTGATGCACGCCGATGCCCGCGCGCAGGAAGCGTGAGAGCGTCTTTCCGAAGGCGGTCGTGAAGCGGAATGCGCCGATGAGCTCCGCGATCTCATCCCGCTGCTCGCGGCTGGCGATCTTCGTGCTCGACAGTGCCTGTGCGCGCTCCATCGCGGCCGCCTGCGAGAAATGGACGATGTAGATCGGCGCCTGGCCGGTGGACAGCAGCTCTTCGATCGTCTCGTGGATCGGTGTCGTCTCGTAGTAGAAGTGCAGAGGCACGGGGCGCTCGACGCCGGTGACGGTCGCGGTCTGGCGCCCGGTGCGGCGGGTGAGGTCCTCGGCGAGCTCGGTGACATCGCCGAGGGTCGCCGACATCAGCACGAACTGCGCCTGCGGCAGCGTCAGCAGCGGCACCTGCCAGGCCCATCCGCGGTCGGGATCGGCGTAGAAGTGAAACTCGTCCATGACGACCTGGCCGACGTCGGCATCCGGTCCCTCGCGCAGCGCGAGGTTCGCGAGGATCTCCGCCGTGCAGCAGATGATCGGCGCATCCGCGTTCACCGCGGAATCTCCCGTCACCATGCCGACGTTCTCCGGTCCGAAGATGTCGACGAGCGCGAAGAACTTCTCGCTGACGAGGGCCTTGATCGGTGCCGTGTAGTAGGTCCTGCGCCCCGTGGCGAGAGCCGCGAAGTGCGCGCCGATCGCGACGAGCGACTTCCCTGTGCCGGTCGGGGTCGAGAGGATCAGGTTCTGACCGGAGACGATCTCGATGATCGCCTCGTCCTGCGCCGGATAGAGGGAGATGCCGGTGGACTCCGCCCATTCGACGAAGGCCAGATAGATCGCGTCCGGGTCTGTGGCGGCCCCGGAGTCGCGGAGGGCGGTGGGGTCGAGACGCATCCTTCGATCATCCCTCATGCAGCCGGTATCCCCGTCCCCGAACATCCTGGTGCCGTCTCGAGCATCGCTCCGCGACCTTTTCCCACAGGTGCGAGAGATCACGAACACTCTCGACTCATGTTTCGGTAGCCTCGCAAGGAACGGATGCTTCGAATGAGGGCGGAGACGGACGTGAACACTTTCTTTCAGCGCGCTGTCGGGCTGATCGTGATCGTTGTGGTGCTCGCCGCGGCGGGCCTGCTGTGGTGGGGCGTCGCGATCACGCACCCTCCGACGATCTGGGACTACGGACAACTCACCCTGGGCGGGATCTGGACCGTCTACTACAACTCCGAGCTTCCCAACCTCTGGGTGCTCGGGATGGCTCTGACTCTCGCGCTCATCATGGTCGTCTTCGTGGTGGTCAGTGAACGGGTCGTGGCCAACCGGTACCGTCGCGCCGGCTCTGAGACGGTCAACCTGCCCCTGGCTCCCCGCGTGGTCATGGAACGTACGCGGGGCGAGTTCGCGGGCGAGGTCACCGTGACGGTCCTGATCCCGGCGCACAACGAAGAAGCATCCATCGGGCACACCCTGGCGTCTCTGCAGCGACAGTCGCGCCCGCCGTCGCGTGTGCTCGTCGTCGCCGACAACTGCACGGACGGCACCGTCGAAGTCGCCCGCGCGCACGGAGCAGACGTCTTCGAGACTGTCGGCAACACGCACAAGAAGGGCGGCGCGCTCAATCAGGCGCTGCGCGACCTGCTTCCCACGCTCGGCGACAACGACACCGTCATGATCATGGACGCCGACAGCCAGATCGGCGACGAGTTCCTCGAGGTCGCTGCGCAGCGGTTCACCGCCGACCGCGCACTCATGGCCGTCGGCGGACTGTTCGAGGGCGAGGACGGGCACGGCCTGCTCGGTCAGTTCCAGCGCAACGAGTATTTCCGCTACATGCGTGAGATCAAGAGGCGCCGCGGTCGCGTGTTCGTGCTCACGGGCACGGCGTCGATCTTCCGTTCTGCGGCGCTCCGCGCGATCGCGGATGCACGAGGCACGCTCATCCCCGGCACGACCGGCGAGGTCTACGACACGGCGGCCCTGACCGAGGACAACGAGTTGACGATCGCGATCAAGTCGCTCGGCGGACTCACGATCTCACCGATGGAATGCACGGTCGTCACCGAGCTCATGCCGAACTGGCGGATGCTGTGGGCGCAGCGCCTGCGCTGGCAGCGCGGAGCGCTCGAGAATCTGGGCGCGTACGGGATCACGCCACAGACGCTGCGGTACTGGGCGCAGCAGATCAGCATCGGCTACGGGGTGATCGCGCTCTTCGCCTACTTCCTGCTGTTCGGGCTGATGCTCGTCGCCATGGACACCTGGATCTGGTTCCCGTTCTGGTTGGGAATCGGTGCTGTCTTCGCGGTCGAGCGGGTGATCACGGTCTGGCGGGGCGGATGGCGAGCACGTCTCGTGGCTGTGCTGGTCTTTCCTGAGCTCGTCTACGACTGCTTCCTGAACCTGGCATTCCTCAAGGGCGTGTTCGAGATCGCCTTCGGCCGCAGCGCGACCTGGAAGCACGTGGACCACGGAGTGAAAGTCGGGACGAAGGCGGAGGTGGCGCGATGATGAGTGTGCTGAATGCGGTTCCTGCGGGGCTGCTCCTGCCCGAGTCATTCCTGCTGAGCGACTGGTTCTCGACGCTGGCGACGTTCGTCGCGATCAACACCGTGATCTATGTGATCCTCGGTGTCATCAAGATCGTGCCGCTGCCGCAGCGACCCGGGCACAAGGGGCGCAGTCGTCGGTCAGAGACCCGGAGTATCTACCCCGATGGTTCGCTGTAGCTCGGCGAGCACGGCGGGGATGTCCTCGGGAGGGGTGGGGCGGCCAAGGTAATAGCCCTGGCCGAGGACGGCACCCAGCTCGCGCGCTGCATCCACCTGCTCGGCCGTCTCGATGCCCTCGACCAGCACGCGGGCTCCGACGGAACGCGCCGCGCGGCTGAGGGACGCCACTCGCTCGCGCTCCACCTCGTCATCGAGCGCCGCCCAGAAGAGCAGACGGTCGATCTTGACGATGTCCGGGCGCAGGTCGACGATGCGCTTCTCATCGGCGAGCCCCGCTCCGGCGTCGTCGATCAGCAGGAACGCGCCGAGCGAGGAGATCCGCTCGCGGACCGCCCGGCTCTCCTCGACAGCGGAACCTTCGTACAGCTCAAGACCCCAGGCGCGGGTCGTTCCGGCGAGGATCGCGTCGAGCCCCTCAGCGAGCATCGTCGATGAAGAGGCATTGAGCGTGACGAAGGCGTCTTCGGGAAGGGTGACCGACGTGCCGACCGCCAGTTCGATGAGACGCATCTCCAGCTCGTCGCGCTCGCCGAGAGCCTCGGCGTGCGCAAGGCGTTCGGGCGGCGGAGTGCCGTCGGCGAAGCGCGCCAGCGCCTCGAATCCCACCACCGTGCGGGCGGGCAGGTCGACGAGCGGCTGGTAGAAAGCGCGGGCGTCATCTGCGAGGTGCGTCATCGGCATCCATCTCGTCGGGCGATCACGGCTAAGTGTATAGCTCAGTCGTCGCCCGACACGATGGCCAGTATTCTTGGAGCGGCGGCCACGGGAAGGGGCGCCGATCATCGGCACAAGGGGAGGTGGCGAAGTGGTCGTCCAGCGTATCGAGGTGGAAGACAGCGCCGGACTCTCCTGGCTGGGCTCCGCCTGGCTCACGCGTCTGCGTGGGCGCACCACCACATACTCGATCGTCACCGCCACGATCGTGCTGTTCATGGGCGTGCTCTTCGTTTTCGAGCTCTTCGAAGACGACATCACGGTATTCGAGTACTGGCTGTCGGTGGGCCTGCTCGCCGCGTCGCTTCTGGTGGCCGTGCAGGTGTTCTGGATGGGGCTGCGCTTTCCCGCGTGGGTGGGGATCCTCGTCATCCTGGCGCACGCCCTCGTGTCGGTCTACTACATCGGCTTCTCCGATGAACGGCAGAACACGATCGCAAGCCTCCAGCAGCTGCCGATCATGGCGATGTACTGTGCCTGGTTCTACGGTGCGCGCTTCGCGCGGGTGACTGTCGCGATCATCGTGGGCGCCGTGTGTCTGGCGATCCTGCTGGGACCGTTCGGCCAGCCCGGCGGAATGCTCGGACCGATCAACGTGCTCGGTCTGGCTCTCTTCGCCTGGCTGTGTCTCGAGATGGGACTCTTCGTCCGTCATCGGATGATGCTGCAGATCAATACGGATGCTCTCACCGGCGCACTCAATCGTCGCGGTTTCTTCGAGCAGGCCGCGCGCGAGATCCGTCGTTCCCAGCGGAATACGCATCCGCTCGCGATCGCCGTTCTCGACCTCGACCATTTCAAGACCCTCAACGATGGTGAGGGTCACGCCGCTGGCGACGATGTGCTCAAGAGCCTGGTCGCCCAGTGGATCTCACTCTCGCGCCCGCACGATGTGCTGGGCCGCATGGGCGGCGACGAGTTCGTCATGCTGTTGCCGGCGACCACGGCGGCCGACGCCACGCGGCAACTGCAGCGGATGCGCGACCTCGCGATCCACCCCTGGTCCTGGGGCGTGGCCGAGTTCGCCTCCGGCGAGACGATCGACGACGCGGTTCGTCGGGCCGATGAGGCGATGTACGAGCAGAAGCGCAACCGCTGAGCGTCAGCCCTCGTTGCGGCGCACCATCTCGTTGATCCAGATCGGCGCGAACGGCGATGTGCACCCGGGTGAGGTCGGATAGTCGGCGAGCACCTGCAGGCTGTTGCCGATCGACAGCGCGCGGTCACGCAGTGACGGGTGGAAGATGCCGATCTGCGCGAGCGTCTCGTTCATCGACCACTGCAGGCGTGCGGGAGCTGACTTCATGTCTCGCTCGATGAGATCGAGCAGGTGCGCGAGGTCGAGGCCGTCTGGCGACTTCGCGACGCGCACCGAGGTGAGCGACCAGGCGGCCGCGGCGACCGTGGGGTCGGCGTCCTCGAACCAGCGGATCCGCATCTCCTCCGCGAGCGGTGTCTTCTTCGCGATGTAGTTGACGAACCAGTCGTTGACCTTCGGCACGTCGGTCTCGCGCAGCATCGCGTCGAGTTCATCCGCGGTGAACGAGCGCGGCGTGCAGATCAGCAGCGCGAGCAGGCGCGCGGGGGTCTCACCGGTCGCCCAGAGATCCTGTGCGAGGGCGTGGTCGGTCTTGATCTGCTTCGCGAGTGCCCGCAGCCGACTCAGGTTCATGCCATGGTCGTCGCCGCGCTTCTCGTTCGCTGCACGCATCTTGGGATCTTCGAGAGCAGCGAGCTCTGCGAGCGCTTCCGGAACCGTGAAACCCGGCATGGTCACGCCTTCTTGACGACGCTGGACTTCAGCAGCATGGCGCCGAAGCCGTCGATCTTGCAGTCGATATCGTGCCCGTTGACCGGATCGATCAGTCGGATGTTGCGGACCTTGGTGCCCGCCTTGATGCTGAGCGAGCCCTTGACCTTGAGGCTCGTCACGAGCGTGACGGTGTCACCATCGGCGAGGGGATTGCCGACAGCATCCCTCACCACTGCTTCGGATGCGGGGGCGCCGTCGCTGTCGGACGCGGGCGACCACTCGTGGCCGCACATCGGGCAGACCAGCAGAGCGCCCATCTCGTAGGCGTGCTCGCTGTCGCACTCCGGGCACAGGGGAAGAGAATCGGCCATGCCTCCAGGGTAGGCCGTCGGAGTGCCGTGTCTCAGACCTCGCCGACGAGGGTCGCGCGCATGCGGCGCAGGTCCTCCAGGAGCGAGCCGATGAGGATCCAGTGATCAGACGAGGGGGCGACGACGGCGAGCGGGGCGGTGAGTGCGGGAATCGCGGAGGTGAAGGCCTCGGGTTCCGGGGATGCTTCCGCGACCTGCACCGCAAGGCGGACGTCATGCCCGGCGCGATGCAGCTGCTCGGCGATGGCGCGCGCGGCGGGTTCGTCGCTGATCGTGTCGTCGTAGTGATCGACGTAGGCGCGTGTCATCCCGATCGCCTGCGTGACCACCGGCGTCAGGGTGTCGAGAAGGGTGCGCAGGTGGGCGAGCGCGGCGCGGTGTGCCCCGCCGCGCGGGTTCAGCGCCAGTGATTCCTCGCCCGCGATGAGGGATGCCTCGGCCGCGTCGCGCATCGGACGCAGCAGCCGCGCCTGCAGCAGGATCTCCAGCACGCGCGCGGGAGAGTTCGTCTTTGGGAGGGCGTCGGCGAGGCGGTCGAGCGTCGCGGCGAGCTCGACGCCGAGCAGTCCGATGTCGCGGCGGGCCGGCGCGACGAGCACCGGCGGCACGATCAGCACGTTGATGATAAGTCCGATCGCTGCGCCGATGAGCGTCTCGATGATGCGGGCGAACGCGTAGTCGGGGCTGGAGGCGCCGAGCGCGAGCACGAGCATCGCCGAGATCGCGACCTGGTTGGCCGTGCCCGGGGTGGCTTTGAACGCCCAGGCGATCGTGAGCGCGACGAGGATCGCGAGCAGCACAATCCAGCTGTGCATGCCGAGCAGCAGCGTCAGGAGCGTGGCGATCACGACGCCGACGATGACGCCGATGCTGCGCTCGATCGCCTTCGACAGCGACTGGTTCACGCTCGGCTGCACGACCAGGAGGGCGGCGATCGCGGCGAACACTGGCAGCTGTCCTGGCACGACAAGGCCCGCGAGGATCCACGCCGTGATGGTCGCGACCACCGACTTCACCACCTGCAGCAGTGGCGCCCGTTTCGCCGCCCGCACCGCCGCCGTCATCCGCATGGCGACAACGCTACTCGCTCGCCTGTGGCGCACCGACGTCGGTTGCCCGTGCTTGCATGGACGCATGCAGAATGTCGACCCGCTCCGTGCAGAGAGCCGTGCTACCTGGGCGAGCGTGATCTGCTTCCTGCTCGGGCTCGGCATCGGCCTGCTTGTCATGCAGGGGGCGCCGCGTCCGTTGACCGGGCTCGGCGGCGTGGGTCTCCCTGTCGCGCTCGTGGCGGGCATCATCGCCGCTGCGAGCTTCGTCGTGAGCACGTTCCTGCACCGCAGTGGTGAGACGCGAGAGATGCCGTGGTGGCAGACCGCCATCTCTGATCTCTCGGCGGTCGCGCTCACGATCGCCTATGCGGGAGTGACAGGCCTCGGTGCGCTGCTGACGGTAGAGATCCTGGCGGTTGGTCTGCACGGCCTCGAGCTGCCGATGATCGGCGGGGCGATTCTGGCCGCCATCGCCAGTGCGTTAGGTGGACGCTTCGCGTTCACCGCCGGCATCGGTCTGCAGACACAGGATCTCGCCCGACTCCTGTCGGTCTACCTCGTGATCGGGACGCTGTTCGCGATGATCACGGCGGCCGATCCGTTCTGGTGGCGACTCAACTTCTCTCAGTTGGGCATCGGGAGCGACGCCTGGGCGTTCAACGGCACGGTCATCGTGGGCGGACTCCTCGTCGCGACCGTCGGCACCTACATCGGCCGTGACCTGCACCGTCTGCGCGGCGACCGCGCCCTGCCTCGCATCGTGTGGGTCGTCGCACTCTGGATTGCCACCGGCGTGGCGCTCGGCGCCGTCGGGTTCTTCCCCTTGAACGAGATCGTGGCGTTGCATGACGCCGCGGCGATCGCGACGCTCGTTCTCTTCACGGCGTCGGCGGTCGTGACTACGCTCGCGATGCCCGGACCACCGCGGGCGCTGCAGATCACGACAGCCGCCGTCGTGGTGCTCATCGTCGTCGCGGTCGCGCTCTCCTCCTTCTGGCACGTGTTCACGACGACGGTGCTCGAGGTGATCGTGGTCGGACTCGGGATGCTCTGGCTCACCACCCTCGTGCGCTCGCTGTCGATCCTGGCGCCTGACGAATCGCGTCCGTCGTCGCGCAAGTCGCTGCTGCGGGGCTGATCAGGCGGACGGCTCGGGGCTGGCGAGCGTGCCGGAGGCCGCATCCGCCTTCGGGTCGTCGGTCGTGACGGCCAGCAGTTCGTCGTGCACCGCGCGCAGGCGCAGCAGGAACGCCCGCTCGTCGAGCTTCTTCCGGCGCATCCACGTCGTGACCTCGCCGTTCGACTTGCTGGCATTGCACGAGGCGCAGGCCGGCACGACGTTGGCGATCGTGTAGCGCCCGCCGCGGGAGATGGGCTGCACGCAGTCGCGCTGCAGGGGAACGCCGGATGCTCCGCAGTACGCGCACCCGCCCCAGGCATTGCGCAGCTGTTCCCACTCGAGGGGAGTGAGGTCGTTGTCTGCCGCGGCGACCCGACGACGCCGCTTGCGATTCAGGCGGGCGCGGCGGGTGTTGCTTGCGGGCATGGGGTCACTCTAGGCGAGGGCGGCGATCTAAGGCGGAGCGGAGGAGAAATAGGGCACCTTGCGGATGTGCGGAGGGTGCCTTAGCGCGGAGTGTGGAATCACCACGAATCCACCAGGGAGTCATCATGTACATGCATCCAGACCTCGTTCACAGGGTCGTCGTGCTCGACATGGCGCAACGAGATCGCGATGTCGAGCGGGTCCGGTTCGTCCGCGAGCACCGCGGTCAGATCATCGCACGCCCCGAGGGCCGCCTGCGGCGGATGCTGCGGTCGCTGCGCCGGCCACAGCGACCGACAGTGGAGTGCACCGAGCCGCGCATCGCGTCGGCGCACGGATGACGCGACCAGGCCTCGATGTCGGAGGCAGGTGGCACGATGGGGACATGTTCTTCCCTGCGCCCTCTGCCCCGATGGTGGGGCGCGACGGCGAGCTGCAGCGGCTCCTCGACGCCTTTGCGCGCGCGGTGCAGGGCGAGTCCGGGGCGACGCTCGTCGCGGGTGAGGCGGGCATCGGAAAGACTCGACTGCTGCGTGAGTTCGAGGGGCGCGTCGGCGCGAGGGCACGGGTCGTGACCGGGTGGTGCGTCGACTACGGGGCGACGCCGGCGGCGTACGGGCCCTTGCCGGGCATCCTGCGTGTGCTGATCTCGGCGATCGGCGAGAGCGAGCGCCTGGTGCCCGGCCTCGACATCCTCCCTCTCCTGCTGCCCGAGCTCGGCGAGACGCCGCCGGGGCTGCGCGAGACCACGAGCCCCGAGCGTCTGCGTGAGGCGATCGCCACGGTCATCGAGACGGCCGCCGAACTGTCACCGCTCGTGCTGCTGATCGAAGATCTGCACTGGGCGGATGAGGCGACCCTGTCGACGTTGACGTTCCTCCTGCGCGTCGTCACGCACAGCCGAGTGCTGTTCGTGCTGAGCTGCCGTACCGACGAGGTGCACCGCGGCGGTCCCGTGAGTTCGTTCCTCGCGGGTGCCGAGCGTGCGCGGGTGCTCGAGCGGCTCACGATCTCGCGTCTGGACCCGGAGGCGACCAGGCAGCTGCTGCAGGGGCTCGGACGCACGCACGACGACGCCGCCCTGCTGCGGATGCAAGAGCGTGCAGAGGGTGTTCCGTTCTTCATCGAAGAGCTCGCCGGCTGCGCCAGCGCCCCGATGCCCGACACGCTGAGAGATCTGCTGTTGGCGCGGTTCGACGGCATGAGCGACGAGGCCAAGCGTGTCACGCGCTTCGTGTCGGGCGGTGAGAGCGGCATCTCGCATGCGCTGCTCGCCCCGCTGGCCCACCTGTCTGACGAGGCACTCGACGACGCCGTGCGCGAGGCCGTGGCGGCCGGATTCCTCGTCGTCCGCGATCGTGAAGGCTACGGATTCCGGCATGCCTTGCTGCGCGAGGCCGTGCACGACGACCTTCTTCCCGGGGAGCGTGCACGCCTGCACCGGGCGATCGCCGAGGCGCTCGACGCATCGGCGGCGCCGGACGAGCGCGAGCGCATGCACGCCGGCCTCGCCTTTCACTGGCATCTCGCGAACGACCACCGCCGCGCACTGATCGCCGCAGTCGGTGCGATGGAGCAGTCCAAGCAGAGTTACGCCTTCGCCACGGCAGCGCGCTTCGGTGAGCTCGCGCTCGAACTGTGGGATCAGGTTCCGGATGCTCCGGAGGCGGCCGGTCGCGACCGCGTGACCCTGCTGCTGCGCCTCGGCTCGATTCTTCGCAACGCGGGCGACGGCGAACGGGCCCTCACCGTGGTCGATCTGGCGCTGGACGAGATCGATCCGGTGACCGGCGACGGCACGACCTACGTGCGCCTTCTGCGCGACAAGGCCTACTACCTCGGCAATCTGGGACGCCCCGGAGCGATCGACCTCCTCGTCGACGCCCTCGCCGTGCTGACCGAGCGCGTCCACGATGACCGGCTGCACGCCTCGGTGCTCAACAGCCTCGCCAGTCGCTACATGGTCGCGGGCCGCTCACACGAAGGCCTCATGGCGGCGGACAAGGCCTTCGCCTTCGCTGAACGGTGCGGCTCTCTTCGTGAGATGTCCGTCGCCCGCAATCTGCGTGGCGGGTGCCTCGCGCACCTCGGCGAGTTGGATCGCGCGTTCGTGGACTACGCCGATGCCTACGAATACGCGCGAGGCGACGACAACGGGATGCTCCGCTATCGCGTGAACTTCTCCGACCTCATGATCGTGCTCGGCCGGTACCGCGAAGCGATCGATGTGGCGCAGGCCGGCATCGTGCGTTCGCGCGAGCTCGGAGTTGAACGCACGACGGGTGCGATCATGACCCAGAACATGGCCGAGCCTCTGCTCGAACTCGGAGAGATCGACCGTGTCGAAGCGCTGGTGGCGCACGATCTCGTCATCCCGACGCTCCCTGTCTTCCGTATCTACACGACCAAGACGCGCATTCGCGCGCTGGCCTGGCGCGGTCACGTCGACGAGGGTGAAGCGCTGCTGCGCGAATGGCGGCCACGGTTCGCCGCGGCCGCGCGCATCGATCGCCAGGTCTGGTACTACGACCTCGAGTCGGCGATCGCATTGGAGATCGCTCGAGGAGACTGGCTGGCGGCGTGGGCGATCGTGCAGTCGATGCTCGACGATGACGGCCCGGTCCTGGGCAACAGGCGACGCGTGATGCTCGATGCGGCATGGGTGATCACGGCGCTCCGCGCGTCCGGTGTCGATGTCGCGGCGAACGTCGCCGCGCTCGACTCCGCGTGGCAGGGCATCCCAGAGGTGTTACGCGGTGATCGCTGGTCGCGCATCCTGCAGGCGCTCCTCATGCCTGGGGCATCCGCTCTCGACGAGGCGATCGCGCTGTCTGCCAGCGAGGAGGTGCCGGCGGTCTTCCGGGTGATCACTCGGCTTGAACGCGCGCGGATGCTCGTGGCCGACGGCGATCGCGCCGCCGCGACGGCAGTCCTCGTCGAGGCGGAGGTGCTCGCCGAGGGGCTGGCGCATGTGCGCCTGACCGCCGACGTACAAGAGCTCGCGGCCCGGTCGGGGCTCGGCGGTGGCGATCTGCCGCACGATCCAGACCTCACCGGTCGTGAGGCGCAGGTGCTCGATCTGCTGATCGAGGGTCTCAGCAATCGTCAGATCGGCGAGCGTCTCTTCATCAGTGCGAAGACGGTCAGCGTGCACGTCTCAGCCATCTTGCGCAAGCTCGGGGTGACGACACGTACAGAAGCGGCCGTCGCCGCGGCGCGGCGCGGGGCGGACTGAGGTGCCCCGATCGCGGGCCTTTCGCGCCGCTCTCAGGCGCGCGGTGCGGCCGTGGAGGAACGGACCACCAGCGTCGGTTGGGTCTCGGGGATGTCTCCGACGGCGTCGTGCCCTTCGATCGCGGCGATGAGCCGCAGTGCCGCTGCGCGTCCCAGGGCTTCAAAGGGCTGGCGAACCGTCGTGAGCGCGGGGGATGCATAGGCCGCGAGAGCGATGTCGTCGACGCTGGCGACGGAGATGTCCTCGGGGACGCTGCGTCCGGCTTCGTGGAGGGCGCGCATGAACCCGAAGGCCATCTCGTCACTGCTGATGAACACGGCGGTGACATCGGGGATCGCTGCGATGGTGCGGCCGGCGCGATAGCCAGATTCGGGGGTCCAATCAGCGGGGATGATCGGCGGCGGCGTGATACCGCGATCCCGCAGTGCCTCTTCCCACGCCTGCTGGCGGAGCTGCGTCTCGATCCAGTACTCGTCTCCGGAGACGTGCCAGACAGTGGCGTGTCCGAGGTCGAGAAGGTGGTCGACGGCGAGTTTGGCGATGACCTTCTGATCCACGGCGAGCGGTGCGTCGTCTTCGAGTGAAGCGCGACCGCTGAGGATCGAAGGCACGCGGGCGGTGCGCGCCTTCATCGCAGCGCTGTCGAGATCGACGGGTGCACCCAGCACGATTCCCTCGGCGCCCTGACGCTCAAGGCGGTCGAACGCCTCGAAGAAGGCATCTGGTGAGGAGTGGTCGGCGACGGCCGCGGTGGTCACGGTGTAGCCGTTGGCAGCGGCGGCCTGCTCGATGCCGACGCCGAGAGCGGCGGTGGAGTAACGGTCATTCGAGACGACGATCACGCCGAGCAGACGGGTGCGGCCGGAAGCGAGCGACGCGGCTGCCGCATGGACGCGATAGCCGAGTTCTTCGACCGCAGCGAGCACCCTGCGGGTCGTCTCAGGGCGCACGTTGTCCTGCCCTGACATGACGCGGGAGACCGTCTGCGTGGAGACGCCGGCGAGGCGCGCGACGTCGACCTGGCTGGGGGCGCGGTCTTCGCGAGGGCGT
Source organism: Microbacterium sp. GW823-FHT02G05 (assembly GCF_058797175.1). Taxonomy (NCBI): domain Bacteria; kingdom Bacillati; phylum Actinomycetota; class Actinomycetes; order Micrococcales; family Microbacteriaceae; genus Microbacterium; species Microbacterium sp. GW823-FHT02G05. The sequence continues at coordinate 464,407 of NZ_JBXAJK010000001.1, read as the reverse complement.
CGAGGTGACATGGGTCAATGGTAGCGATCATTCCGCGAGAATCCAGTACCAGAAGACGGAAAGCATGCGATAATGTGAGCGCAAACAATCTTGTATGGGGAGTGCCATGTCTGACGTTCTTGCCGCAGGATCCATCGCCGCGGATGCCCCGCCGACGGGTGCTGCCACTGTGGCCCCTGCGCTCACGTGGCGTGATGGTGAAATCCTTCGCGACGGGGTGCCCTATCGCATCCTCTCGGGGGCCATCCACTACTTCCGGGTGCATCCGGACCAATGGGAAGACCGCCTCCGACGCCTCGCTGCGATGGGCGCGAACACGGTCGACACCTACGTGGCGTGGAACTTCCACGAACGTGTCGAAGGTGATGTGCGATTCGACGGCTGGCGCGATCTCGAGAGCTTCATCCGTCTGGCGGGTGAGGTGGGGCTCGATGTCTTCATCCGCCCCAGCCCGTACATCTGCGCCGAATGGTCGAACGGCGGTATCCCGTTCTGGCTCTCCGGTCGCGTCTCCGCGCTGCGTACGAGCGATGCCGACTACCTGGCGGCCGTCGATGCCTGGTACGACGAACTGATTCCCCGGCTCGTCCCATTGCAGGCCGCCTACGGTGGGCCGATCGTGGCGATTCAGATCGAGAACGAGTACGGGTCCTACGGCAGCGATGCCGCCTACATGCGACACCTGCGTGATGGCATGCGCGAGCGAGGACTTGTCGAGATGCTCACGACCGCCGACGGCATCACGGATGAGATGATCGCGCACGGCAGTGTGCCCGGCGCGATGGCGACCTTCACCTTCGGCACAGGTGTCGCGACCGCGCAGCGCATGCGCCGGGACGGGGAGGCGCTCATGTGCAGCGAACTCTGGGGAGGCTGGTTCGATCACTGGGGTGAGAAGCATCACGTCCGCGCGGGAGCCAGCACGGGCGGCACGGTGCGCGAACTGCTCGACGCGGGCGGGTCGATCAGTCTGTACATGGCGCACGGTGGAACCAATTTCGGGCTCTGGAACGGAGCGAACCACGACCGGGTCCTGCAGCCCACCGTGACGAGCTACGACTCCGATGCCCCGATCGGCGAAGACGGCACGCTCAGTGAGAAGTTCTTCGCCCTGCGCGAGCTGTTCGCTCCCTTCCACGACGGTGAGCTTCCCCCGGTTCCCGACGCTCCGCGGCGGCAGCGCGCAGCATCCGCCCCGTTGACCCCAACCGCGTCGTTCCTCGACGTCGTCCGTGCGGCACCACTCGTCGACCGCCCGCTCTCTCCGCATCCGCTCACGTTCGAGGAGCTGGGCGCCGAGGATGGCTTCGTCGTCTACGAGTCGACGGTGCACTTCTCGGAGAACCCGACGCTGGTGATTGACGGGCTCCACGACCGGGCGACGGTCTTCCTGGACGATCGGCGCGTCGGCACTCTCGAACGAGACGGTGCACTGACGATGAATCTTCCGAGCGACTCGCGCGGCGGCCTGCTCACGATCGTGGTCGAGAGCCTCGGGCGCATCAACTTCGGTCGCTACACCGGCGAGGGCAAGGGCATCATGCGCGGTGTCACGATCGGCAACCGTTTCGTTCACGGCTGGGCGCACCGGATCGTCCCTCAGGATGCGCCGACCCTCTCCGCCGCTCCGTCCACCGACGGACTCGCGGTCGCGCACCTCGATATCACCGAGGTCGCTGACGCGTGGTTGGCGTTCCCGGGCGGAACCAAGGGGATGGTCTGGCTCAACGGCTTCCTCCTCGGCCGTTACTGGAAGGTCGGTCCGCAGGAGACGCTTTACGCGCCCGCTCCACTGTGGCGGGAAGGGCACAATGAGATCCGCGTACTCGACAGCGATGGGCTTGGCGTCGCGGTCGAGATTCGTGAGCAGCCCGCCTTCGGCGAGGTCGAGGAGTTCATCGGCACCTGAGATGACGTAGAAAGGGGGCGGATGCTGTGTAGCATCCGCCCCCTTTCTGTGGGCGCTCAGCCCTTCACGGCGCCAGCCGCAAGCCCCGAGCGCCAGTAGCGCTGCAGGGTGAAGAAGAGGATCACGAGCGGGATGACACCGAGCAGGGCGCCGAGCATGACCGCACCCTTGTCGGGCGCGAAGTAGCTCATCATGCCGTAGAGCCCGAGGGTGACGGGCTTGAGGTCCTGGCTCGAGATCATCATGAGAGGCAGCAGGAAGTTGTTCCAGGTGGCTACGAAGATGAAGAGGAAGATCGTGACCATCGCGGGCGTGAGCAGGCGCAGGACGATCGTGAAGAAGATCCGCGCCTCCCCGGCGCCGTCGATTCGTGCCGCCTCCAGCAGTTCCGTCGGAACCGATGACTGCGCGAACACCATGCCCAGGAAGACGCCGAACGGTGACACGGCAGAAGGGAGGATGATCGCCCACACGGTGTTCGTCAGACCGAGGCCGTGAAACTCGATGTAGAGCGGCACGGTCAACAGGGCCACCGGCATCAGCAGACCCGCCATGATGAGGCCGACCATGAGCTTCTTGCCCGGAAAGCGGAACTTCGCGATCGCATACCCGGCCATGACGGCGAAGAGCGTCCCGATCACGCCGGCGCTGATCGAGTAGAACAGCGAGTTGCCCACCCAACGCCAGAACAGCCCCTGCGTCCAGCTCATGAGGCTGTCGTAGTTCGTGTCGAGATTCCAGTTGGCGAACCAGAAGCCGAATGTCGAAGTGAGATCCGCGTTGTTCTTGGTCGAGGCGATGAGAAGCCAGAACACGGGAACGAGGAAGTACAGCGTCGCGACGATGAGAGCGATGATGCCGAAGACCTTGGCGGCGCCGCCGGGAGCGATCGACGGGGGCGGAGCATCCGGGTCGATGCGGCGCCGCGCACGACGGTTTTGTCTCGGATCCGCCGAGGTCGTGGTGATGAGAGCGGTGGTGGTCATGCGTCCCCCTTGCGGCGCTGCAGCAGCGCATAGACGATCGCCATCGCTCCGGCGATGAGCGCCATGAGCAGGGAGTAGGCGGATGCGGGGCCTGCGCCCGCCGGCGAGAGCTCGCCCATCATGGTGTTGTAGGTGAGCATCATGGGTGTGTAGTCCTTGCCCATCCACGAGTTCGACGCCTCCATGATCACGGGCTCATTGAAGAGCTGGATCGTGCCGATGATCGACAGCAGCACGGCCAGCAGTGCGGCCCCTCGCAGAAGGGGCACCTTGATGCGCGTGGCGATCTGGAATCCGGATGCCCCGTCGAGGCGTGCCGCCTCGTAGAGATCGCGCGGAATGGCCTGCAACGCCGACAGGAAGATCAGCATGTTGTAGCCCGTGTACGTCCAGGTGGTCATGTTCGCCATCGAGAACAGGATCGTGTTCGGCGCCATGAAGTCGGTGCCTTCGGGCAGATACGGCATGAACGGGGACACCTGCGGCGTGTACAGATATAGCCACATCATCGCGGCGATGATTCCGGGCACCGCGTAGGGGAGGAAGAACGACAGCCGGAACAGCGCGGGGCGGCGCACGATGTACGAGTCCAGCAGCAGCGCAAGCGCGAGTGCGAGCAGGATCATGGTCGGAATCTGCACGACCGCGTAGAGAACGACGCGCCCCATGCCCGCCCAGAAGGCGCTGTTCGAGGCGGCGAGCACGAAATTGTCGAGACCGACGAACACGTCGACCAGGCCGCCGCCGCCGTAGAGGCCCTCGCCGGAAGGCACCTGCCCGAAGAAGGCGGCCCGGACCGAGACGAGCACCGGAATCAGGAAGACCAGCGCGAAGAGTGCGGCGAACGGTGCCATGAAGAGCCAACCGGTCACGCCCTCACGCCGAACGCTGCGATGCCGACGCGGGGGTGGTGTGTGTGCGGTCATTGCGACCATGAGGTTCCTTTCCGGGTGAAGACATCGGCGGGGAGCACGAGTGCTCGTGCTCCCCGCCGAATGCTCATCTGATGATGCCGGTTCTGGACTACTTCGCGACGGGGAGGCCGAGGTCCGTCAGGGCCGCGACCGCGGTGCTCTGCGCGGTCGCGAAGATCTCGGCGACCTTCGCCGTGCCGGCTGCCGTCGCCGCTGCCGTCGCGTTCATTGTCGAGAGAGTGGAGAAGCCGGGTGCGTAGGGGAAGTCCGGGTTCAGGTTCCCGGTTGCGGTGGCGAGTTCGGCAAGGACGTCCTGCCCGCCGAACTGACGCAGCATCTTCTCGGGGGTCTTGGCGGATCCGTTCGCCGCGACGACGAGACCCTGCGTGGCGAGATCGTCGATCTGGGTGTTGAGCCAGTTGTTGAATTCCATCGCTTCCGCGGGGTGCTCGCAGCCCTTCATGACCGCGACGCCGGAGCCGCCGTCAGGACCGGTGATGGCGCCGGCCCCGAAGTCGGGCAGCTGCGCGACGCGCCACTGACCTTCCGCGGGCGTCCCGTCGAGCGGGTCGAGGAAGAACCCTGCTTCCCATGCGGCACCGATGTGGCCGATCAGGCTGCCGTTGCTGAGGGCTGCCGGGAAACCCTCGCCCCAGCGCTCGGTCGTGAGGGTCTGGTTGTTGTCGAGAAGGTTCTGCCAGAAGCCGGCAACGGCTTGCGAGCCCTTGCCCTCCGCGTTGACGACCCACTTGTCTCCCTCTGTTGAGAACCAGGTGTCTCCGGCCGCGGCCGACTGCCCGGACAGCCAGTTCACGACCTCGTCGGGCGTGAATGCGGTGAGGTACTTGCCGGATGCTGCGGCAGTGGCCGACGAGGCGGTGAGCTCTTCGATCGTCGTCGGGACCTCGAGGCCGAGAGCCGTGAATGCCGCTTCGTTGTAGTAGTAGACGAGGGGCCCGGTGTCCTGCGGGAGACCGACGGTTGCGTCTCCTACGCGCATCCCGGCGAATGCGCCGGCGGAGAAGTTGTCGGCGTACTTGTCGGCCTCGGTCGTGACGTCCTCGAGGAGACCCTTCACGAAGACCTGCGGCACCTCGGAGTATCCGAGCTGTGCGAGGCAGGGGCCGTTGCCTGCCTTGATGTCGGTCTCGAGCTTGACGATCATGTCGGCGGCCTTGCCGTCGAACTTCGTTGCCTTGACCTGGATGTTCGGGTTCTCGGCGTTCCAGCGTTCGACGATCTCGGCAACCGGGGTCATGCCCTCGCCGTCGGGCAGTCGGTGCGTGTACTCGATCGTGATCGGGCCGTCGGCTGCGCCGGCGTCGCCTTCGCCTGCGGTCGCGCAGGCGGCGAGTCCGAAAGCGGAGAAGGCACCCACCGCGACGATCGCGGTGGTGCGGGTGATTCGGGACGTGGATGCCATGGAGAGCTCCTCTTTGAGGTCATGTTCATACCCTGGTGCGGGTGTCCCGGTGCGTCTTCGCGAGGCGCGAACGCGTCCGGTGCTCACATTAAACATGAAAATGTTTGCGCTCACAACTGTGTAATTGGTCAGAAATATGCAGAATCGCGCACGGATGATGCGTAGCGCTGCCATAGGTGGGGGGCTGGTGCTCGGGGACAGGCGTGACGCCGGCTGAGAGCGCGCACGGCGTGAGTGAGACTGCGCGTGCTACCCTGGATCATCCCCTCTTCTACTGAAATGGGTCCCTCAACTTCGGCCCGCGACTGCGCTGATGCGTCGTGTGCGGCCTTTCATCCCTCGAGAATCGTGTCGCTTCGAGCGATCAGGTTCTCGGGATCACCGAAAGCTTTTGTTTGTCTTATGCAGTCGGCTGTGGTGCATGTGCACCCGGCCAAGAAGTCCGCTGGCGTGACGCGGACGTCGACGTCCGCGTCGCCACTCGCTCCGGCGAGTACGCCGGCTATGTCGCCGATGGTCTCGACGGCGTCGCCGCCTTTGGCGCGCGCGGCGAGAACCTCGGCATCCACCCCTCGATTCCCGCAGCAGAGGCCGCTGTGGAGGCGTCCGAGCCTCCCGCTCCCGCTGCTGCTCGCGTCCTCACGGACGCTCGTGCTGTCGCGCCCGCGCAGAACAGCACCCCTCATCGTGCCCGCCGGAGGTTCCGGCGTGGCGCACCTGGCTGCGCAAGCGGCCCGAACAACAGGAAGAAGAAACACATGGCTACCGGCACTGTGAAATGGTTCAACTCCGAAAAGGGCTTCGGCTTCATCGCTCCCGATGACGGCACCGACGACCTCTTCGCGCACTTCTCGGCGATCACCGGGTCGGGCTACAAGGAGCTTCGCGAGAACCAGAAGGTCGAGTTCGACGCCGAGCGTGGCCCGAAGGGCATGCAGGCTGCGAACATTCGCCCGCTGTAAAGCGCGCTGACGCACACAGAGCCGGTCGGATCCTCTCGAGGATCCGGCCGGTTTTCTTTTATGACGGGATATCGCACCGGATCGGGCCTCCGCGGTAGTGAGGCTCGCCTTACCTTTGCTAGGTTAGGCCAGGCTTACCGAAGCTCAGCATCCTCAGATGCCTCCTCCCACACCCGATTGAAGGAACCGCTGTGCGCACTTCCCGTCTCGTCGCCGCCGTCGCGACCGCCGCGCTCGCCGTCGGCATCGCCGGCTGCTCGACGCCCACCGCCGAAAGCGATGCCCCTGTCGTCGGCGCGAACCCGGCTTCCGCCGACGCATTCCCCGTCACGATCGAGCACGTCTACGGCGAGACCACGATCGCATCGAAGCCCGAGCGCATCGCGACCGTCGCCTGGTCGAACCACGAGGTGCCGCTGGCGCTCGGCGTGGTTCCGGTGGGCATGAGCAAGGCCGCCTGGGGCGACGACGACAACGACGGCGTTCTGCCGTGGGTCGAAGAGAAGCTCGAAGAGCTCGGCGCTGAGACCCCGGTGCTGTTCGATGAGACAGACGGCATCGACTTCGAGGCCGTGGCAGACACGGCGCCAGATGTGATCCTCGCGTCCTACTCCGGCCTCACGAAGGAGGAGTACGAGACGCTCTCGAAGATCGCCCCCGTCGTCGCGTACCCCGACATCGCGTGGGGCACGAGCGTGGAAGACATGATCACGCTCAACTCCACCGCCATCGGTCTCGCCGACGAAGGTGCGGCCCTCATCGATGAACTGCACGCCGAGACGGAGAAGGCGCTGACAGCGCACAGCGGGCTGGAGGGCAAGAAGCTGCTGTTCTCCTACCTCGACCCCTCTGACCTGAGCCAGGTCGGCTACTACACCGCGGCCGATACACGTCCGGGATTCCTGCACGGCATCGGCCTGCCGTTCCCGAAGGTCGTCGAGGACACCATCGGCAATCCCGAGTTCTACCTGATGGCGAGCGCAGAGCAGGCGCAGCTGTTCGACGATGTCGACGTCTTCGTGACGTACGGCGACGAATCCAGCGTGGCCGTACTCCAGGCCGACCCGCTTCTGTCGAAGATTCCCGCGATCGCCGCAGGGCGCATCGCGGTGCTCGGGGATGCCACGCCGCTGGCAGCATCCGCGAACCCCTCGCCGCTCTCGATCCCGTGGGGAATCGACGAGTACTTCGCCGTGCTCGAGGCGCCGCTGCTGAAGAAATGACCGCGATCATCGCCCCCGCCCCGGAGGTCGCGCGTGCGCGCACTCCGGTGGCGGGGCGTCTGACCGGACTGCTGGTCGTCGCCCTCGTCGTCATCGTCTTCTGTGGGCTCTCCCTCGCCTTCGGTTCGCGCGCAGTGACCTTCGATGACTTCGTCGCGGTCCTGGCCGGGCACAACGACACGGTGTCGCAGGCCGCCATCATCACCCGCCTTCCGCGCACCGTCCTCGCGCTGCTGGTCGGCGCGGCACTCGCCGTCGCGGGGGCGACTATGCAAGCGATCACGCGCAACCCCGTCGCGGATCCCGGCATCCTCGGTGTCACCAATGGCGCCGCCCTGTCTGTCGTCGTGGGGCTGGCCTTCTTCGGGGTCACAGCGCCGCTCGGGCAGATGGCCTTCGCTGTCGTCGGCGCCGCGCTCGCCGCCGTCTTCGTCTACACGGTCGGCTCGCTCGGACGTGGGGGTGCGACGCCGCTCAAGCTCGCGCTCGCGGGGGCCGCGACATCCGCAGCGTTCGCGTCGCTCGTGAGCGCCGTGATGCTGCCGCGTATCGACCTTCTGCAGTCCTTTCAGTCCTGGCAGGTCGGTGGAGTCGGCGGAGCAGACTGGTCACGCATCGCGCTGACGGCGCCGGCCCTCGCGCTCGGCGCGCTCATCTGCTTCGCGACCGCGCGCGGGATGAACTCCCTCGCGCTCGGCGACGACATGGCGGCCGGACTGGGCGAGAACGTCGCGCGCACCCGCATCATCGCCGCTGTCGGCGCAGTCATCCTCACCGGAGCAGCGACCGCCATCGCCGGTCCGATCGGATTCGTCGGGCTCGTGATCCCGCATGTGTGTCGGATGCTCGTGGGCACAGACCACCGCTGGTTGCTGCCCTTCTCAGCGCTTGCGGGCGCAGGGCTGCTCGTCGCGGCAGACATCATCGGGCGCGTGGCATCCCCGACAGCGCAGGAGATCCAGGTCGGCATCGTGACCGCGATCATCGGAGCGCCGTTCTTCATCTGGATTGTTCGTCGACAGAAGGTGCGCGAACTGTGACCACGACCCTGACCGCTCCGCCGCCGCCCGCGCCGCCGCGCCCGGACATCTCCGCGATCGCCGCCGGACGACGCGCGCGGCATCGACGCCATGCATCCGTCACCCTTGTGATCGCACTTGTCGTGCTCGCTCTCTTCGCAACAGCGCTCATGATCGGCAACACGTTCTACGGTCCGGTCGAGGTGCTGCGAGTGCTCTTCGGCGAGACGGTGCCTGGCGCATCCTTCACGGTCGGAGAGCTGCGGCTGCCACGTGCGGTGCTGGCCATTCTCGCCGGTGCCGCCTTCGGCATCGCAGGCGTCTCATTCCAAACCCTGCTGCGCAACCCGCTCGCTTCCCCCGACATCATCGGCATCACCCAGGGGGCGGGCGCTGCCGCAGTGCTCGGAATCGTCACGCTGTCGCTGAGCGGTCCCGCGGTCTCGCTGCTCGCGGTCGCCGGTGCGCTCCTGACTGCGGGAGCCATCTACCTGCTCTCCAACAAGGGCGGATTCGCGGGCACGCGTCTCATCCTCATCGGAATCGGCGTCGCCGCAATGCTGCAGAGCATCATCTCCTACGTGCTCTCGCGGGCCGCGCAGTGGGACATCCAGACAGCGATGCAGTGGCTCACCGGCAGCCTCAACAACGCCTCCTGGGATCGCGTCCTCCCGCTCGCGCTCGTGACCGCCGTCCTCCTTCCGCTGCTGCTGTCGCAGGGGAGGGCACTGGGCGTGATGCATCTCGGGGATGACTCCGCGGCGGGGTTGGGCGTGCGCGTCACTCGCACCCGGCTCGTGTTCATCCTCGGTGCTGTCACGCTGCTCGCGGTGGCGACGTCGGCCACAGGGCCCATCGCATTCGTCGCCTTCATGGCGGGTCCGATCGCCGCGCGACTGACCGGACCGGGGGCGAGTCCGCTCCTGCCGAGCGCCTTCGTGGGTGCCGTGCTCGTGCTCGCCGGAGACCTGCTCGGGCAGTTCGCATTCGGTGAGCGCTACCCCGTGGGCGTCATCACGGGCGTGCTGGGCGCTCCGTATCTGATCGCCCTTCTTATCCGCACCAACCGCTCAGGAGGATCCCTGTGACCGCCGCGCACACTCTCGCCGCCGAGGGGCTCACCCTCACATACGGCGACCGCACCGTCATCGATGCCCTCGACATCGAGATCGCGGCCGGCAAGATCACGACGATCGTCGGCGCGAACGGATGTGGCAAGTCCACACTGCTGCGCTCTCTGGCCCGGCTGATGTCCCCGAGCGCGGGGCAGGTCGTGCTCGACGGGCGCTCGATGCACTCGCTGCCCACGCGCGAGGTCGCCCGGGTTCTCGGTCTGCTGCCGCAGTCGCCCTCCGCGCCGGAGGGCATCGCCGTCGCGGATCTGGTTGGTCGCGGGAGGCACCCGCATCAGCGCGCTCTCGCCCGGTGGAGTCGTCACGACTACGAGGTCGTGGCGGATGCGCTCGCCGCGACGGGCACCACGGATCTCGCGGACCGCAGCGTCGACGAGTTGTCCGGTGGCCAGCGGCAGCGGGTGTGGATCGCCATGGCGCTTGCGCAGGAGACTGACATCCTGCTTCTGGACGAACCCACCACGTTCCTCGACGTCGCCCACCAGGTCGAAGTGCTCGATCTGCTCACCGACCTCAGCATCGCCCGCGGCACCACGATCGTCATGGTGCTGCACGACCTCAACCTCGCGGCCCGCTACGCCGACGAGCTCATCGCCATGAAGGACGGCCGCGTGCACGCCGTGGGCGCACCCCGCGACGTCGTCACCGCCGATCTCGTGAACGACGTGTTCGGTCTCGCAAACCAGATCACCATCGACCCCGTCTCGGGAACGCCGATGGTCACACCCATCGGGAGGCACCATGTCCGCTGACACCCAGACCCGCTCGCCGTACGTGCTGGCGCTCGCCGAGGTCCGTGCTGTCGAGAGAGTGTCGCCGAACTTCGTGCGCATTACGTTCGGCGGCCCCGAGCTCGCCGAGTTCGGAACCCCCGGCGACATGTTCGATGTGCGCATCAAGGTGATCTTCCCGCCCGCGTCGGGTGTGCTCCCGCCGTTGGATCGCGCCGCGGAGGACTGGTGGGGTGCCTTCCTCGCCGTCCCGGAGGAGGAGCGCGGATCCATGCGCACATACTCGGTCCGCGCGCTGCAGGTCGCCGATGGCGAGACCGAGGTCGTCGTCGACTTCGTGCTCCACCTGCAGCCGGGACTCACCGGCCCTGCCTCCAGCTGGGCGAGTGCTGCCTCTGTCGGAGATGAGCTTCTGATCGTCGGACCGCGTCGAGGGCGCGAGGATCGCAGCGGCATCGAGTACGCGCCGGGCGGCGCATCCACTGTCCTGCTCGCGGGAGACGAGACCGCAGCCCCCGCCATCGCTCGGATCCTCGAAGACGCACCGGCCGATCTGCGCGGTCAAGCCTTCATCGAAGTGCCGTCCGTCGACGACATCCTCTCCATCGCTGCGCCTACGGGCGTCGCGGTGACGTGGCTGCCGCGCGCGGACGGCGCTCTGCACGGGGCATCTCTCATTCCTGCCGTGCTCGACTCCCTGGGCGACAGCGAGGCCGCCGTCGAGGTGCGTGATCTCGACGGAGAGGATCTCGTGTGGGAGACCCCGATCTACTCGGGTCTCGGCGAGGAGATCTCGGTCGCGGATGCTGCCGCCGACCGCTACTTCTGGATCGCCGGCGAGAGCGGTGTCGTGACGACTCTGCGCCGGCACCTCGTGAAGGACCTCGGCATCGACCGCGGCCAGGTGGCCTTCATGGGCTACTGGCGCCGCGGCGTCGCGATGCGCGGCTGAACCGAGCCACCTCGGGCGTCAGTGCGCACAGCACGCGTCTGTGCATCGCTGAGGGTCTTGCTCTCCCGTGAGCGCCGCGACAGGGACTGCGCAGCACGCGTCACCCTTCCACGCTTCGACCCCCTCGCGGAGCGCGAAGGCCGCGATCACGAGCGCCGCAACCGCGTCGGCCCATGCCCAGCCGAGCAGGCTGTTCAGCAGCAGTCCGACCAGCAGCGCCGCCGAGAGGTAGGTGCAGATCAACGTCTGCTTCGAGTCGGCGATCGCGGATGCCGAGCCCAGTTCGCGGCCGGTGCGGCGCTCGAACCAGCTGAGGAACGGCATCACGATCAGGCTGAGTGCCGCGATCGCGATGCCGACCGGAGAGTGCTCAGGTTCGCGCACGCCCAGGAGAGAGAACACAGCGTCGACGCTGACGTACGCGGCGAGAGCGAAGAACGACACCGCGATGACCCGAAGCGCGACCTTTTCGCGCTTCTGGTGATCGGGCGAGGAGAACTGCCACGCGACGGCTGCGGCGGAGAGCACTTCGACGATGGAGTCGAGACCGAAGCCGATGAGGGCTGCGGAGGAGGCAATACCTCCCGCGACGAGGGCGAGCACGGCTTCTATGACGTTCCAGGTGATGGTGATCGCGACGACGATGCGGATGCGCCGCCGCAGCACGTCGCGACGTGTGGGCGTCAGCGTCGCGAGCGTCATCGCGCAGCTCCCGCTTCGCAGCATCCTGGGACGGCGCACGCAGGATTGACGCACGGTGCACTCTCATCGACCGCCAGCGTCACGTCCACGAGAGCGGTGAGGGCCGCAGTGAGGTGCGGGTCGGCGATCTCGTAGCGGGTCTGTCGACCTTCCGGCTCGGCGACGACGATGCCACAGTCGCGCAAACAGGACAGATGGTTGGAGACATTCGAGCGGGTCAGCTCGAGTGTGCGCGACAGGACGGCGGGATAGCTTGCGCCGTCCAGGAGCATCATCAAGATTCGGGAACGGGTCGGGTCTGCCATCGCCCGGCCGAGGCGATTCATGACGTCGAGGCGCGAGGCAATGGTCAGCATATGCTGACTATACAGCGATTGCTGACGCATCTGAATCCGGGTTCGCCGCAGATGTGCACCTGTGGATACATACCGCGACGCGTATACGGCGCGCCGTAGGCTGACAGCAGCGATCGGCACCCGCCCTTGGCTTCGTCCAGGCCTTTAGGTCTCCCGATCGAAACAGGTGTCGCAATGTCGACTTCTACTCTCGCTCCGAGCCTCGGAGCAGTTCGCCAGACGTATGCCGGAACTGCGGAGTTCCCGCCTATGGCGCGCGCATACAAAGACGTGTCCAATGTCGTTCGCGAACTGGGACTTCTTCGTCGCACGCCAGTCTTCTACAGTCTCGTCGCCACCGGGATCGCGTTGGGGTTCGCTGGTGTGATCACCGGGATGATCCTCCTCGGCGACAGCTGGCTCCAGCTGCTGATGGCCGCAGCTCTCGGGATCCTGTTCACCCAGGTCGCCTTTCTCGCACACGAGGCTGCCCACCGTCAGATTCTGTCGACGGGGCCGGCGAACTTCCGCCTCGCCCGCATTCTGGCCGCGGGTGTCGTGGGCATCAGCTACGCCTGGTGGGACTCGAAGCACACGCGCCACCACGGCAACCCGAACAAGGTGGGCAGCGACCCCGACATCGAGGTCGACACGATCTCCTTCCTGGATGAGGATGCGGCAAAGTCCCGCGGCATCATCCGGATGATCACCCGTCGACAGGGCTGGCTGTTCTTCCCGCTGCTCACGCTCGAAGGGGTCAACCTGCACTACCTCGGGCTCAAGCACCTGTTCTCGCGGAAGCCGATCAAGGGGCGCTGGACCGAACTCGCGTTGATCGCCGCGCGCTTCGCGGTCGTTCTCACTCCGATCTTCCTCCTCCTGCCGGTGGGCATGGCGTTCGCTTTCATCGGTGTGCAGCTCGCTGTCTTCGGCGTGTACATGGGAGCCTCGTTCGCTCCCAACCACAAGGGCATGCCGATCATCGCCCCTGATGCGCGCCTCGACTTCTTCAGCAAGCAGGTGCGCACCTCACGCAACGTGTCCGGCGGCTGGTGGGCCACCTGGTTCATGGGCGGCTTGAACTACCAGGTCGAGCACCACCTGTTCCCGAACATGTCGCGCTTCCACCTTTCGCGTGCGCGCAGGATCGTCAAGGACTACTGCGAGGCGAACAACGTCCCCTACACGGAGACCACGATCTTCCGCTCGTACGCGATCGTGATCGACTACCTCAACCGGGTCGGACTCGCGGCCGGGGCTGACCCCTTCGACTGCCCGGCCGCGCAGCAGCTGCGCCGCGCCTAGTCGCTCTGTCTCGGTCGCTTCGCTTCTGCGCTCAGCGACCGGGTACCCGGCCCCGTCAGGGCGTCACGCCGGGTGGTCCCAGAAACACGGCCCCGACCCTCGGGCTCTGCCGAGTCTTTGGGACCACTCGGCTAAAAGCGGCCACGCCTGCGGGCAGTCTGACGCTGTCGGCCCTACCGGGTGGGGTGCGTTGCACGCTGTGCGCCACAACGTGCAACGCGCTGTGCGCGCCCTCGCGGGTCAGAGAACGAGCCGATAGCCCATGCCCTGCTCGGTGAGCAGATGCACCGGCTCGGAGGGCACGGCCTCGAGCTTCTTACGCAGCTGCGACATGTACAGCCGCAGGTAGCCCGAGTCTGAGACCTGCTCGCTGCCCCAGATCTCCTTCAGCAGCTCCTGACGGGTCACGAGCGCGCCCGGGTGACGGCACAGATGCTCGAGCATCTGCCACTCGGTCGGTGTGAGGTGCACTCGGGCGCCGGTGCGGGTCACGGCGCGCGCAGCGAGATCGACGACGACGTCGCCGAAGGCGACGCTGGATTCGGATGCCTCGGGCACGATCCTGCGCGAGAGCGCCCGCAGCCGGGCGAGGAGTTCGTCGATCTGGAACGGTTTGGTGACGAAGTCATCCGCTCCCGCGTCGAGCGCCTGCACCTTGTCGGCGGAGCCTGTGCGGCCGGACACGACGATGATCGGCACGCTCGTCCAGCCGCGCAGCGCCTGGATGACGGCGATGCCGTCGAGCTTCGGCATCCCGAGGTCGAGCAGGATGAGGTCGGGATGCTTCTGCGCGGCCATCGTGATCGCGGCAGCGCCATCCGGGGCGGCGATGACCTCGTATCCGTGTGCGGCGAGGGTGATGCGCAGGGCGCGCACCATTTGCGGGTCGTCGTCGGCGATGAGGAGTCTCATACGTGCCTCTCATCAGCCGTGTTGTCGCCGGCATTCGCGGCGGTGGTGACCGGCAGGGCGATCACCATCGTGAGTCCGCCGCCGGGGGTGTCTTCGGGGGTCAGCGTGCCGCCCATACCCTCGGTGAATCCGCGCGAGAGAGCGAGCCCGAGCCCGAGGCCGGTGGAGTTGTCGGTGTCTCCGAGCCGCTGGAAGGGGTGGAAGATCGCATCCTGGCGGTCGACGGCCACCCCCGCACCCCGGTCGACGATGCGGATCTCGGCGCGCTCGCCGAGACGGCTGGTCGAGACGATCACGGGCACGTCGGCGGGAGCGTGCCGCACGGCGTTGGCGAGGACGTTCACGACGACTCGTCGCAGCAGCACGGGGTCAGCCTGCAGTGCCGGAAGCGCGGGATCGAGGGCGAGCTCGACATCCGAGGGGCCGAGCTCGAGTTCATCGAGGGCTGCGAGAACCACGTCATCCGCGTCCGTCGGGGTCAGAGAGACAGCGAGCACCCCGGCCTGCACCCGGCTCACATCGAGCAGGTCGGTGAGCAGCGCCGAGAGAGAGGCCAGGCTCTCATCGGCCGTGGCGAGAAGCTCGTCACGATCAGCGCTCGACAGAGTGCCTGCGGTGCGCAGACCGCCGATCGCGGCGACCGCCGAGGCGAGGGGCCGGCGCAGGTCGTGGCTGAGCGCCGAGAGCAGCGCGGTGCGCACCTGATCTGTTTCGGCCAGGGATTCGGCCTCGCGTGCGGCCGTGCGCAGATCGGTGTGCTCGATCGCCGCGGCGATCTGGGCGACGATCGTGTCGAGCAGCCGTCTCTCGGGGGCGTCCAGTTCGCTGCCGTGCAGTTCGAGCAGTGCAGCCGGTGCCGCATCCGGACCCACCGGAATCGTGACCGCCGGCCGCCCCTGCACCGGTTCGCCGTCGATCGCGATGACCTCGCCCGCGGGTGACAGCAGGCGAACGCCGGCGAGGCCGAACGCCTCGCGGGTGCGGGTGACGAGCGCGAGCAGCGCGTTGTCGCCGCGCAGCACGTTGCCCGCGACGGCGGCGAGAAGCTCTGCCTCGGCGGATGCTCGCTTCGCCGCCCGCGCGCGCCGCGCAGCCTGGTCGACGATCAGGCTCACCAGCACCGCGATGATGACATACAGCGACAGCGCGATCGCATGCAGCGGATGCGCGATCGTGACGGTGAACAAGGGAGCTACGAAGAGGAAGTCGAGAGTCAGCCCCGAGAGCACGGCGGCGAAGAGCGCCGGGCGGATGCCGCCGATCAGCGCGACCACGACGACGAGCAGCTGGTACGCGAGCACGTCGGAGGTGATCGATTCCGGAGAGCGCATCGAGTACAGCAGCCAGGACAACAGCGGGCCGCAGGTCAGGGCGACGACGAAACCGAGCACCTGCCGCCTCCAGCCGAGTGCGCCGCCGGTGATGCGCGGCAGCGCCCCGCGGCGCCCTGCCGCGGCATGCGTGACGATGTGCACGTCGATGTCGCCGGAGAGGCGGATGATCTCGGCGCCGATCCCTGGTCCGGTGAGCGCCGAGGCCAGGCGTCCGCGCCGGCTCACGCCGATCACCAGCTGCGTCGCGTCGACCGACTGGGCGAACTCGACGAGCGTCTGCGGGATCTCATCGCCGACGATCTGGTGGTAGCTACCGCCGAGGGATTCGACGAGCGCGCGCTGGGCGCTCAGTGCTCCGGGCGCGGCGGTGCGCAGGCCGTCCTGTGCGGTCACGTGCACCGCGAGCAGTTCGCCGCCCGCCGAGCGCGCGGCGATGCGCGCGCCGCGGCGGATCAGCGTCTCGCCCTCCGGGCCACCGGTGAGCGTCACGACAACGCGTTCGCGCGCCTGCCAGGTGCCTTCGATCCCCTGCTCGGCCCGGTAGCTGCGTAGGGCGCTGTCGACCTCGTCGGCCAGCCACAGCAAGGCGAGCTCCCGCAGCGCGGTGAGGTTGCCGAGACGGAAGTAGTTCGACAGCGCGGCGTCGATCCGCTCCGCCGGGTAGACGAGTCCCGCCGTGAGCCGGTCGCGCAGTGACTGCGGGGCGAGGTCGACGACTTCGATCTCGTCGGCGGCACGCACGACCGCATCCGGAACCGTCTCCTGCTGCTCGATGCCCGTGATCTTCTCGACCACGGCGTTGAGTGAGTCGATGTGCTGCACGTTGACGGTGGTGATCACGTCGATGCCGGCCGCGAGCAGCTCCTCGACGTCCTGCCAGCGTTTGGGGTTGCGTGAGCCTGGTGCGTTGGTGTGCGCGAGTTCGTCGACCAGGGCGATCTCGGGCGCGCGGGCGAGTACCGCGTCGAGGTCGAGCTCGGTCAGCTCGACATCTCGATGCCGGTCGCGCCGACGGGGAACCTGCTCGAGGCCGGCGGTCTGCGCGAGGGTCGCGGCGCGCTCATGCGTCTCCACGATCGCGATCACCACGTCGCGACCTTCCTCGCGCAGCCGGCGCCCCTCACCGAGCATCTCGAAGGTCTTGCCGACACCGGGAGCGGCGCCCAGCAGCACGCGCAGGCGGCCGCGTCGTGGCATCCGCTCCCCGGGCATCAGTCCTCCTGCTGGTCGAGTGCGAGGTTCAGCTCGAGCACGTTGATGCGCTCTTCGCCCAGGATCCCCAGGTCTCGCCCTTGAATCTTAGACTCCACGAAACCGCGCAGGTCCGCCGGATCGATGCCGCGTTCGGCGGCGACGCGGGGCACCTGCAGCAGCGCGTAGGCGACGCTGATGTGCGGGTCCAGGCCGGATGCGGATGCCGTCACCGCATCCGCCGGGATGGCGTCTTCGGAGACGCCATCCCGAGCGGAGATCGCGGCCTTGCGCTCGGTGATCGACGCAATGAGGTCGGCGTTCTCGGGCCCGTAGTTGCTGCCGCTCGACGCGCCGCCGTCGTACCCGTCGCCGGCGGCGGAGGGGCGCGGCTGGAAGTACTCGGGCATGGCGTCGCCATCGGCGTCTGTGAATGACTGGCCGATCAGCGCGCTGCCGACCGGTTCGCCCTGTGCGTCGGTGAGGGCCGAGCCGTTCGCCTGCGCAGGCATCACGACCTGTCCGATGCCGGTGATGACGAGCGTGTACGCGACGCCGCAGATGGCGGTGAAGACGAGGACCGCGCGCAGGGCGACCCCGGCGGTACGGGTGGAAGTGCGAAGCGTGGACATGAGGTGCCTTTCAGAAGCCCGGGATGAGGCTGACGACGAGGTCGATGAGCTTGATGCCTACGAACGGGGCGATGACGCCGCCCAGACCGTAGACGAGCAGGTTGCGCTGCAGGATCTGCGAGGCGCTCGCCGGACGGTACTTCACACCGCGCAGAGCGAGCGGGATGAGGAAGACGATCACGATCGCGTTGAAGATGATCGCGCTCGTCACCGCGGAGGCGGAGGAGTGCAGCTGCATGATGTTCAACGCCGCCAGCCCGGGGAAGACCCCCATGAACATCGCCGGGATGATCGCGAAGTACTTCGCGATGTCATTCGCGAGCGAGAACGTCGTGAGCGCGCCGCGGGTGATGAGCAGCTGTTTTCCAATGCGCACGATGTCGATGAGCTTGGTCGGGTCGGAGTCGAGGTCGACCATGTTGCCGGCCTCTTTCGCGGCAGACGTGCCCGTGTTCATCGCGACGCCCACGTCGGCCTGCGCAAGCGCGGGTGCGTCATTGGTGCCGTCACCGGTCATCGCGACGAGTCGACCGCCCTCCTGCTCGCGGCGGATCAGCGCGAGCTTGTCTTCCGGGGTGGCTTCGGCGAGGAAGTCGTCGACTCCCGCCTCCTTCGCGATCGCGGCGGCCGTCAGCGGGTTGTCGCCTGTGATCATGACGGTGCGGATGCCCATGCTGCGCAGCTCATCGAAGCGCTCGCGCAGGCCGTCCTTCACGATGTCCTTCAGGTGCACGACGCCGAGCACACGGCCGCCGTCCTCGGGGGTGCGCACAGCCACGACGAGCGGGGTTCCGCCACTCTCGGCGATGCGGTCGGTGAGAGCGGCGAGCTCGCCCTCAGCGGTCACTCCGAGCCATGCGGCGACGGCAGAACCGGCACCCTTTCGGATCTCCGTGCCGTCGATGAGGTCGAGACCGCTCATGCGAGTCTGTGCCGTGAACGGCACGACGACAGCGCGCTCGGGCTCGGTGACGAGGATGCCCCGGGTCGTCGCCAGCTCGACGATCGACGCGCCCTCGGGTGTGGGGTCGGCGAGTGAGGAGAGAGCGGCGATGCGCAGGAGTTCTCCGGCGCCGACGCCCGTGAGGGGGAGCACCTCGTGCGCACGCCGGTTTCCGTACGTGATCGTGCCGGTCTTGTCGAGCAGCAGGGTCGTCACGTCGCCGGCAGCCTCGACTGCGCGTCCCGACATCGCGAGCACGTTGCGCTGCACGAGACGGTCCATGCCGGCGATGCCGATCGCGGAGAGCAGGGCGCCGATCGTGGTCGGGATCAGGCAGACGAGAAGGGCGATCAGCACGGGGATGCTCACTGGCGAGGCGGCATACGAGGCGATCGGATTGAGGGCGAGCACGACGACCACGAAGATGATCGACAGGCTTGCGAGCAGGATGTTCAGCGCGATCTCGTTCGGCGTGCGCTGACGGCTCGCCCCCTCAACCAGGGCGATCATGCGATCGACGAAGGTCTCGCCGGGCTTCGACGTGATACGCACGACGATCCGGTCCGACAGCACGCGCGTGCCGCCGGTGACAGCGCTGCGGTCTCCGCCCGATTCGCGGATCACGGGGGCGCTCTCGCCCGTGATCGCCGACTCATCGACCGTCGCGATGCCGGCGACGATGTCGCCGTCGCCGGGGATCAGGTCTCCTGCGGTCACGACGACGACGTCACCGAGGCGCAGGTCGGCCGAGGAGACCTCTTCGATCTCGGTGCGTGTGGCGGCAGCATCCGCGGTGTCATAGCCGACCACGCGACGAGCCATCGTGCTCGTGCGGGTCTTGCGCAGGCTCGCGGCCTGCGCCTTTCCGCGGCCCTCTGCGACGGACTCGGCGAGGTTCGCAAAGAGCACGGTCAGCCACAGCCACGCGGCGATGCCCCATGTGAACGCGGCAGGAACCGGTGCCCCGCCTGACTCGGCGGGGCCGCCGAGGAACGGCTCGGCGATCGCGAGCACGGTCGTCAGGGCCGCTCCCGCCCACACCAGCAGCATGACGGGGTTGCGCACGAGTGCGGCCGGGTTGAGCTTGCGCAGCGCTCCGGGGAGCGCCGCCGCGAGCTGCGCGCCGCTGAACGAGCGCGGTGTCGATGCGGGGGGAGTGGATGCCGGGGCATCCGGAATGTTCTCAGTGAGCAGAGTCATGTCAGATGAGTCCTTCTGCGAGCGGGCCCAGAGCGAGCACCGGGAAGTAGGTGAGGGCGGTGACGATGACCGTCACCGCGGTGAGAAGGCCGACGAACTGCGGCCGGTGAGTGGGGAGGGTGCCTGTCGTCTCGGGCACGCGCTGCTGCGCGGCGAACGAACCAGCCAGAGCGAGGACGAGCACGATCGGCAGGAAGCGTCCGAGCAGCATCGCGACACCCAGTGCCGTGTTGAACCACGGGGTGTTAGCGGTGAGACCGGCGAACGCCGAGCCGTTGTTGTTCGCCGCGGACGTGAAGGCGTAGAGCACCTCGCTCATGCCGTGCACGCCCGGGTTCCAGATGCTCGTCGCCTCGACATCGGCACGGACGCCGGGAATCGCGAAGCTCAGCGCCGTGCCCGCCAGAATCAGCGTCGGAACGACCAGGATGTACAGGCTCGCGAGCTTGATCTCGCGCGGGCCGATCCGCTTGCCGAGGTACTCGGGGGTGCGGCCGACGAGCAGCCCGCCGACGAACACCGCGATGATCGCCAGCACCAGCATCCCGTACAGGCCCGAGCCGACACCGCCCGGTGCCACCTCGCCGAGCATCATGTTGAGCATCGGCATCATGCCGCCGAGCGCCGTGTAGGAGTCGTGCATCGAGTTCACCGCGCCCGTGGAGGTGAGGGTGGTCGCGGTGCCGAAGAGCGCGGAACCGAGAATGCCGAAGCGCTGCTCCTTGCCCTCCATGGCCGCTCCCGCTAGCTCAGGCGCCGTGCCACGACCTGCCAGCTCCAATGCCGAGAGCGCGAAGAGCGAGACGAGGAAGATCGTTCCCATCACGGCGACGATCGCGTAGCCCTGGCGGTTGTCGCCGACCATGCGGCCGAAGGCGCGGGGCAGCGAGAACGGGATCATCAGGATGAGCAGGATCTCGACCAGGTTGGTCCAGGCGCTCGGGTTCTCGAACGGGTGCGCGGAGTTCGCGTTGAAGAACCCTCCTCCGTTCGTGCCGAGCAGCTTGATCGCCTCCTGCGAGGCGACCGGGCCGCCGGGGATCGACTGCGTCGCCCCCGTAAGCGTCTGCACGTCGGTGAAGCCAGCGAAGTTCTGGACCACTCCGCCGGCGAGCAGGGTGAGGGCTCCGATCGCGGCGATCGGAAGCAGCAGACGGACGAGTCCACGGGTCAGGTCGACCCAGAAGTTGCCGATCGTCGCAGAGCCGCGACGGGCGAGACCGCGGATCAGCGTGATCGCGACGGCGATGCCGACCGCGGCCGACACGAAGTTCTGCACCGTGAGGCCCGCGAACTGCACGAGGTAGCCCATCGTGAGTTCCGGGGAGTACGACTGCCAGTTGGTGTTGGCGACGAAGGACGCTGCCGTGTTGAAGGCGAGCCCCTCCGGAACGGCCGGCAGTCCGAGCGACTGCGGCAGGAACGCCTGGAGCCGCTGCAGACCGTAGAGGACGAGCACGCTGACCAGCGAGAACGCGAGCACACCGCGGGCATACGCGCGCCAGGTCTGCTCGGTGCCGGCATCGACGCCGATCAGCCGGTAGATTCCTCGTTCGACCGCGAGGTCACGGCCCGAGGCGTAGACGCGCGCGATGTAGTCGCCGAGCGGGCGGTAGAGAAGGACGAGTGCCAGGACGAGCGTGGCCGCCTGCAGGATGCCGAACCAGACCGTGGCATCCATCAGAACTTCTCCGGGGCGACGAGGGCGACGACCAGATAGGCGACGGCGGCGAGTCCGAGTGCTACCGCGATGATCTCGAAGACGATCATGCGCGCTCCTCCCCGGTGGTCCGGTCGCGAGGGTCGACGCTGAGCGCGCGCGGGCGCATCTGCTCGACCCCCTTTGCGAGAAGGCCGGCGAGAGCGAAGAGCGCGAGGGTCAGCGCGATGTAGAGGAGATCGAACACGAGACTCGATACAACTCCTGCGCACCGGGCGCCGCGGCGATCCTTACGGAATCCCTACGGTCTCCGTCCTGAACCATGCGGGATGCTCACAGGCACGCCGTGGCGTCGGCCGTTGTGCAGCCTGAAGCGCGCATGCTTCGATGACGGCATGACCTTCTTTCCGCCTGACCCAGAGATGCCTGAACCCGAGGAGACCGAATCCTCACAGCCGAGGTGGTGGGAAGCTCCGGAGGACGAACTGCCTGCCCTGCTTCCCGTCGCAGAGCTTCTCGCGGCCACCGATCATGTTGCGATCGCGCTCCACGGGATCGCCGTTCATCGCGACGGCGTGCTGTTTCGAGTAGAGCGACGCCTGCGCCGCAGAGGTCTTCCCGCGGCGGAGTGGCAGGAGCTGTGCGAGGCGTTCATGGAGCACATGCGATACGGCGGACCGCTTGACCTCGCCGGTCGGCTGCGATTCGGGGTCGTGCTCGCCGACGGTGAGAAAGTGGTCGCGGATGAGAATCGGTTCTTCGGCGCTGATCCGATGGCCGAGCCCGAGGGGCACTCGCTCAGTCGCCGAGAGCGGGGAGGCGGAGGAGGTGGAAGCACCTATGCTTCTGCGGATCACCTGTGGCTGTGGCCGCTGCCACCGGCGGGGCCCCTCGAGTTGGTTCTGCAGTGGCCGGCGCTCGGAATCGACGAGACGCGCGTCGTCATCGACGGCAGCAGCATTCGAGAGTTCGCGGAAAACGCCCGACCCTACTGGTCACACTGACGCGCGCGCCCGGGCAGGAGTGTTCTGTGGTCTGCTGCGGGTGGACGCCTCAGGCGTCGGGCGGGCCTGCGGGCCGCTGGGCACGGCGGCCC
Source organism: Microbacterium sp. GW823-FHT02G05 (assembly GCF_058797175.1). NCBI lineage: Bacteria > Bacillati > Actinomycetota > Actinomycetes > Micrococcales > Microbacteriaceae > Microbacterium > Microbacterium sp. GW823-FHT02G05. Next base: position 441,845 of record NZ_JBXAJK010000001.1, on the reverse strand, counting down.
TGCGCCGTCACGACCGGTCGTCCGGCGCGCTCCTGGCCAGGGATCGGGCGCGATCGGCGTCCGTAGATGAGCTCCGACGAGTCGAGCAGCCACGGCACCAGCGTGATCGTCACCCCGTGGATGAGCATCAGCTGGTTCGCGATGCGTCGCGCCCGACGGTTGTGCAGCAGCGACTCCCACCAGTGACCGACGATGTACTGCGGTAAGTAGACGGTCACGACCGAGGAGCCGTGCTGCTCGCGGTACTGCCGGATGAAGTGCTCCACGGGCTGCGCGTAGGTCCGGTACGGCGAATCGACGATGACGAGCGGCACGGGAATCCTGTGCGCCGCCCACTCCTTGCGCAGTTCCTCGCCGTCCTCCGCGGTGAGCGCGATGTGGAGGGCGATCGTCTTCTCGTGGCGGGCAGCCAGGGCGTAGTCGATCGCCTTGATCACCGGCTTCTGCAGGCGGCCGACGAGGATGATCGCGACATCGCCCGCCGAGCCGAAATGTGTCGTGTCGTCGATCGTGATCTCGTGTTCGACATCGCGGTAGTAGCGCTTCACGCCGACCATGAGGAGCGCCAGAACGGGGATCGCGAGAAACACGAGATACGCACCGTGGGTGAATTTGGTGATCGTCACGATGATGAGCACCAGCACGGTGAGCGTCGCACCGACGCTGTTGATCGCGAGTCCGTTGTAGATCGCGCGCAGGTCCTTCGCAGGTGGGTGCGCGTCCGAAGAGCGGATGCTGCGGAGCATCCGCCTCCAATGCCGGACCATCCCGATCTGGCCGAGCGAGAACGATACGAAGACGCCGATGATGTACAGCTGGATCAGGGTCGTGAGTCGCGCCTGGAAGACGACGAGCACGACGATCGCGCCGATGCCCAGCAGGATCATGCCGTTGGAGAACACGAGGCGGTCACCGCGGGTGTTCAGTGCCTTGGGTGCGTAGCCGTCGCGCGCGAGCACGGACCCGAGAAGCGGGAAGCCGTTGAAGGCGGTGTTGGCGGCGAGCAGCAGCACGCAGGCCGTCGCGGCCTGAATCACATAGAACGGGATGCTGCCCAGGCCGAACGTCGCACCCGCGACCTGCGCCATGAGGCTCGGCTGTGGATTCGCGCAGTCGAAGCCGACCAGATCGCAGGGGTTCTCCGCATAGTGAACGCCGGCGATGAGCGCGACCGCGGTGAGCCCCGCGAAGAGGCAGATCGCGATGAGGCCCATGAGTGTGAGGGTCGCCTGCGCGTTGCGGATCTTCGGCGCACGGAACGCCGGAACGCCGTTCGACACGGCCTCGACGCCGGTCAGAGCGGAGCATCCGCTGGAGAACGCCCGCAGCACCAGCAGGATCACCGCCGCCTGGCTCAGATCCTCCGCCTGCACCGTGAAATCGGCGCTCGAGGCGACCGGGGCATCGCCGAGCAGCGTGCGCACGATGCCTGTCACGATCATGAACGCGACCGAGCCGATGAACAGGTACGTGGGGATCGCGAAGACGAGGGATGCTTCGCGCACGCCCCGCAGGTTCACGATGACGATCAGGACGACGAAGCCGACCGCGAGCTCGACGCGCCATGGGTCGAGCTCGGGGACCGCCGAGATGATGTTGTCCACGCCCGAGGCGATCGAGACGGCGACCGTGAGCACATAGTCGACGAGAAGGGCGGAGGCGACGATCACGCCGGGAATCTCGCCGAGGTTCTTCGACGCGACCTCGTAGTCTCCTCCGCCGGAGGGATACGCCTTGATGAGCTGCCGGTAGCTGAGCACGACGACGATCAGCAGCACGACGACGGCTGCCGCGACCATCGGGCTGAAGGCCAGGAACGTGAGCCCGCCGATCATCAGGATCATCAGCAGCTCCTGCGGCGCGTAGGCCACAGAGGACAGCGCGTCGGAGGCGAAGATCGGCAGGGCCATGCGCTTGGGCAGGAGCTGTTCGTCGGCCTGGTGCGACGTCAGCGGATCGCCCAGCAGGATGCGTTTCGCGAGCGGAGGGGCGTCTGCGTTCTCGCGACTGTCGTGTGCCACGACCGGTGACACTACGCCTGGTGCGGCCACCGCGCAATGGGCGCGAGAGGACAGTTCTGGCGGCTCTTCCGGCGGCAACCGCATCATCGCTGCAGCGCGTGCCAGAGGGTCGTCCATTGCGGGGCATCGAGGTCGCGGGGGAGAGCGGATGCGGGCACGGAAGCCCGCGCCAGCGCGGTGCGGGCGGTGGCGAGGCTGACGCGCGTCGCTCCCTGGATGATGCGGTCCAGTCGGCCTCCTCGCCCGGAGAAGACCGCGCGCACGAAGGTCTCGTATGCGCGGCGCTCGGCGCGAGGAATGAGTGGCGCGTCGCGGCGTGAGATCGCGAGGATGCCGCCGTCGACGCTGGGCTGAGGACGAAAGCTCGTGCGCGATACCCTCCCGTGCAGTTCGAACGTGAACCAGGGCGCGCTCTGCGCCGTCATCATCGTGTGCCCGCCGACGCCCGCTCGTTTCCTTGCGACTTCCCACTGCGTGACGAGCACCGCACGCGTCCAGTGCGGATCGCTGAGCAGGCGACGGAGGATCGGGGTCGTCAGGTGAAACGGGATGTTGCCCACGACAGTGGGTGTGCTGAGCGGATGCTGCAGCGCATCCGCTTGCAGCACACTGACGTGCGGCAGGGCGCGCGCGAGTCGGCGCACGCGGTGCTCGTCGATATCGATCGCGGTCATGGGTCGCCCGAGTGCGGCCAGCGGCCGTGTGAGTGCGCCGTCGCCGGCACCGAGCTCGAGGATGGGCCCGTTGGTTGCGGCGATGAGCGCGGTGATGGTCTGGATGGATGGGGAGTGAGTGAGGAAGTTCTGGCCGAGTTCGTGTCGGCCACCGTGCAGAGAACGAGGCATGAGTGCGCTCCAAGAATGATGTGGAGCACCTCGAGAGGCGGCGTGGGTACGCGAAAGCGCCCGTCCGAGGTGCGAGTGACGTCTCGGAAGGACGGCGCGCTTATGCGAGCGAGTGCGAGCGCGCCGTCAGGCGCGGCGGTCGCGGAAGGTGAAGAAGCGCCCCGTCACGGGCGCGTTGCAAAGTGTTCCCACGCGTCAAAGGTAGCAGTGGTCCGCCAGGGCGACTTTCATAGCATTCGCATGTGCTCCGCAATGGAAAAGCGCAGGATCGCGTGGTCGACTGACGCCCTACCGAGGAGGACACGATGAACGCACCCACCGACTCGCGCTGGCTGAACGATCAGGGCGAGGAGATCGACGAAGACCACCGCGGACTCGTCTACGACGTGCGCACGCTGATCGACCGTCGCCGCGTGCTCGGCATCTTCGGTGGGCTGACGGCGACGGCGCTGCTCGCCGCCTGCGCACCGACGGTATCGGACGCGCAGGCCACCGCCACGACCGCAACGCCCCGCGCCGGAGCGACGCCGACCGCCACTCCCGACGCGGCCGCGACATCCACGGCCGAGGTTCCCGACGAGACGGGAGGCCCGTACCCCGCGGACGGCTCGAACGGCGTGAACGTCTTGGACGACTCAGGCATCGTCCGTCGAGACATTCGCTCCAGCTTCGGCGCATCGACGACTGTCGCGCCGGGTGTTCCGCTGGAGATCGCGTTGACGGTGCGCGATGCGGCGACGGGCAGTGCCGTCGTCGGTGCGGGCGTCTACCTGTGGCACTGCGACCGCGACGGCAACTACTCGCTGTACTCGCGCGGGGTCGAGAACGAGAACTATCTGCGTGGGGTGCAGGAGACGGACGCCACGGGCACAGTGCGTTTCACGTCGATCTATCCCGCCTGCTACATGGGGCGCTGGCCGCACATCCATTTCGAGGTGTACTCCGACGTCGCGACCGCGGTGGCGACGGGTCCGATCGTGAAGACGTCGCAGATCGCGCTCCCGGAAGAGGCGAACGCCGCCGTCTACGCCACGAGCGGCTATGAGAGCAGCGTGCGAAACGTGGCGCAGGTCAGTCTCTCCAGCGACAACGTGTTCGGGGACGACGGCGGCATCCATCAGATCGCCTCGATGTCGGGGGATGCTGCGAGCGGATACACCGCAGCACTCACGATCGGCGTCTGAGGGTCCCGCGAAAGTCACAGCCGATTCCGATCACGAATGCGTAACGTCGAGTCCATGACCACCGTCTCCCCCGCGGACATCACGAACACGGATTCCGTCATCACCGAAGCTGCGATCAGCGAAGCGCGCGAGCTGCGGGACGAGTTCCAGAGGTTCCTGCGCGAATACGAGTTCGGGATGCGCGAGATCGAGACGAAGATCTCCATCCTGCGAGACGAGTTCACCCACGACCACGACTACAACCCGATCGAGCACGTCAAGAGCCGCCTGAAGACTCCCGACAGCATCGTCGAGAAGGTCGCCCGCCGCGGCGTCGAACCCGACTTCGCGTCGATCCGCGAGCACATCACCGACATCGCCGGCGTGCGGGTCACCTGCAGTTTCGTCGCCGACGTCTACCGGCTCTTCGACCTGCTCACGGCGCAGGACGACGTCACGGTGCGCATCGTCAAGGACTACATCGCCCAGCCCAAGGACAACGGCTACCGCAGCCTGCACGCCATCGTCGAGGTGCCCGTATACCTCTCGACCGGCGCGCTCGTGGTTCCGGTCGAGGTGCAGTTCCGCACGATCGCCATGGACTTCTGGGCCAGCCTCGAGCACAAGATCTACTACAAGTTCTCGCAGCGGGTTCCGGCGCACCTCGTCGACAGCCTGACGGCCGCGGCGGATGCGGCTACGGAACTCGACTCGCGGATGGAGCAGCTGCACCGCGAGGCGCGTTCGTCGACCGTCGGGGCGATCGCCCCGCCTCCGCCGCCGACGTCAACCGTGCGGGTGATGAACGCGTAGCATCCGCCTCAGGCGAGGAACTCGCGCGCTGCGGCGCGCAGCGCGCTCACGCCGACCTCGATGGTCGGGTGGATCTCGGGAGCGAAGAACGGCGAGTGGTTCGTGGGGATGTCGCTGTTTATCGTGCCTGCGGCCTCGGCGGCGGCGAAGCGCTCCGGGTCAGCGCCGCCCCAGAACCAGAACACCAGGGGCACTCCTGCGTCGCGTGCGAACCACGAGACGTCCTCGCTGCCGGTGAACAGGCCGGGGTCGATGACCGAGGCGTCGCCGAACGTGCGCCGGAACGCGCCGACGGCGCGCGCGGTGGCCTCGTCGTCGTTGATCGTCGCGGGGAGTGTGTGGTCGGTGCGGATTGTGGGCTCCTGCTCGGCGCCGGATGCCATCGCCTCGGCGCGCACGATCCGCTCGACCTTCTCGAGAGTGATCGTCCGCAGCTCGTCCGTGGGATAGCGCAGGCTCAGTTCGAGAGTCGCTTCCGCGGGGATGATGTTGTTCTTGAGGCCGGCGTGGATCGACCCCACGGTGACGACGGCGACGTCGCGCGGGTCGGTCTCTCGCGAGACGACGGTCTGCAGGCGCATGACGGTCGCAGCCGCCATGACCACGGGGTCGATCGTGGCGTGCGGACGCGAACCGTGTCCGCCGCGGCCGTGCAGCGTGACGGTGAGTCCGTCCGACGCGGCCATCTGGGTGCCGGGGCGCACGCCGATGATGCCGGCCGGCAGGGGCGTGACGTGCTGGCCCAGCACGACATCGGGGCGCGGAACCCGCTCGAGCAGTCCGTCGTCCAGCATCGCGCGGGCGCCTGCGCCGTACTCTTCCGCAGGCTGGATCAGCACGACGATCGTGCCCGCCCACTCCGCGCGCTCGGCGACGAGCTTCTCGACAGCGCCGACCATCGCGGTCACGTGCATGTCGTGACCGCAGGCATGCATGACCGGAACGGTGTTGCCCGCGGGATCGACGCCCTTCGCGGTGCTGGCGTACGCGAGACCGGTCTGCTCCTCGACCGGCAGCGCATCCATGTCGGCGCGTAGCCAGACCACGGGCCCATCCCCGTTGCGCAGGACAGCCGCGACGCCGGTCGTGCCGAGCCCCTCGATGACGTCGAGGCCGAGGTCGCGCAGGTGCCCCGCCGCGATCGACGCGGTGCGCGTCTCTTGGAATGACAGCTCCGGGTTGCGGTGCAGATCGATGTACAGGGCCTCAAGGTCGATCGTCATGGCCTGAGCCTAGCCGTGGTGAGCGAGAACGGGTCACCGGTCCAGGCCGTGCACCGGTCTGGCATTCACGGGAGGCTCCCCGACCTCGTGAACCGTGTGGCCGGTGCAGGCGACCTTTGTGACACGGGCGTGATCGATGCGTTGCACGGCGAACCAGCGCATCGCATCACGCAGGCGGCACCATCCGACCAGGTACCACCGGCCGTTCGTGGAGGCGAAGAGCACCGGTTCGACGTCGCGAGTGGTTGCCGCGCCGTCTTGTGCGGTGTACCGGATCCGAACGACACGTTGCTCGGCCATCGCCTGCTCGAGTGCTGACCTCACGGTGCGCGGTGACGCGGGCGGAGTGTTCACCCACACGCGGTGGGCGAGGTCGTTGGCCTGGGACCGGGTCCTGGGATCGAGCACGTCGATGATCTTCCGGATGCCGGCCGTGGCCAGGTCTGCATAGGGAGCATCGGGCGCGGCAGACACCGCCGCCATGAGCGCGACGGCCTGTGCCGGAGACAGGTTGACGGGAGGGAGGGATGCGCCTTCGGCGAGGCCGTATCCGCCCCCAGGGCCCGGACGTGACCAGATCGGTGCGCCGCTGCTCTCCAGCGCGTCGAGGTCACGCTTGATCGTGCGCACGGACACTTCGAACTCTCGCGACAGGCGCTCGGCAGAGACGCCGCGACTGCCGCTCCGACGCAGCATCTCAGAGAGGGCGTGCAGGCGTTCGGCTCGCCTCATCGTCTGCGCATTCCAAAATTCATGACATAAATAGTGCCATGCCCTTGTCCGTCCGCGCTGGGAGGCTCGACGTATGACAACGACGACGAGCACCCCGACCATCTTTCTCATCGCAGGCCATTGGCTGGGTGCCTGGGCCTGGGATGACGTCGTGGACCACCTTGCAGCCGATGACGTTCGTGCCGTCGCGATGACCCTGCCCGGCCTCGACCCCCACGACCCCGATCGTGCAGAGAGGACTCTCGAGGACCAGGTGGCTGCGATCCGAGAGGCTGTCGCGCAGTGCGGCGGCGCGCCGGTGATCCTTGTGGCACACAGTGGTGCGAACGCGCCGGTCAGCCTGATGCTCGATCAGCGCCCCGAACTCGTCTCCCGCGTGATCTGGGTCGATTCGGGGCCTGTGGCGGCGGGCAGCGCCTTCGCCCCCGACTTTCCGGATGACGCGAGAGAGCTTCCGTTGCCGGCGTTCGACGTCCTCGGGCAGCAGGCGAGCCTCGAGGGCCTGAGTGCAGACGTCCTTGAGTGCTTCCGTGCGCGGGCTGTTCCACAGCCAGCCCCCGTGCTCCGTCAGCCCGTCGAGCTCGTGAACGATGAGCGCCGCCGCGTTCCGACGGCCCTGGTCTGCTGCTCGATCTCGGGAGAGCAGGTGAAGGCGCTCGTCGAGGCCGGCCATCCGATGTTCGTCGAGGTCGGCAGCCTCACCGACGTCGAGATCGTCGATCTCCCCACCGGGCACTGGCCCATGTGGAGTCGACCGCGTGAGCTCGCCGCGGTCATCTCACTGGGCGGGCGGGCGTGAGTTGAACGCGCGGCGGCGCGGGCGAATCCCGCGCCGCCGCTTCGCGGCATCCGGAGCCGGCGCCTCCGGGAGGTGAGAGGCTAGAAGCACCCGCCCGCCAGAGATCCGGAGCCCACCGATGACCGCGACCAACGCCACTCCTCCTGCGCCTCCCGTGCCGAGTGATGCGGTCGGAGAGGGTCTCAAGGCGGCGTTCCGCTTCCACCCGGCGGGTGTGGCGATCATCACGGCCACGACCGATCGCGGCCCCTCCGGGCTGACGGCGTCGAGCGTGTCCTCCGTTGCGATCGACCCCGCCGCGATCATGTTCTCGGTGACCAGGGCAACGGGAAGCGCAGGCGCGATCCTCGACGCAGACAGCTTCATCGTGCACCTGATCGACGGTGAGCACGCGGAGCTCGCGCAGAACTTCGCCGTCAGCGGCGCAGAGCGCTTCACCGAGGCGCAGGGCTGGACGATGCGCGAGACCGGCGAGCCCTACCTTCCGGCGGCGCGCGTCGCGCTGCGCTGTCAGACCCTGCACACCGTCACGGTGGGCTCATCGGTGGTCGTGATCGCTCAGGTTCTCGAAGTGATCGAGGGCACCCGCGGCGAGCCGGTCGTCTACCTCGACCGTGCCTTCCATTCGGTCGCGACGGCCTAGTCGGCCAGGCCGGCGACGAACGCGGCGAAGTCGGCGTTGCTGTTCGGGCTGTCGATGTACTCGCCGTCGCGCAGGACCGTCGGGGTGCCGACTTGGCCTGCCGCATTCGCGGGGATCCTCGTCGTCTGCTCGTCGGCATAGTCCGCGTAGGTGTGCTGCGTGATGCATCCGGATGCTGCCCCCGCGCCGACCTTCTCGGCGATCGCGACGAGTTGCTCATCGCTCAACCCCGGCGAGGCCTCCTGGGGCTGATTCGCGAACACCAGATTGAGGAAGTCGAGCGCACTCGCGGGCTCTTCGACCGCCACGCAGTACATCGCGCTTGCGGACCTGGTCGAGTATTCGGTGCCCTGTGATGCGCGATTCAGGATCGCGACGGGGTGCACGTTGAGCGTGATGGTGTCGGCGGACGCTGCATCCTGCAGCGCCTGACCGTAGCGGGACTCGAACGCGAGGCATCCCGGGCACATGAAGTCGAGATAGGTGTCGATGATCTCATCGCCGGAACCGAACGTGATCGCGCCTGTCTCCGTGTCGATGGTGTCGCTCTGCGGCACCGCGCCGGGCGCCGTGGCCTGGTTGTTCAGGAAGACGACGACGCCGCCCACCGCGAGAAGCGCGACGACCACGATCGCCGAGATGATCAGTGCGAAACGGTTGCTGCTCTGCGTGGTCGCCATGTGATCCGCTCTCCTCTTGCCGCACCCTGCGCCGGGTGCGCACGCTCGTCATTGTGGAGAGGAAGGCTATGGGTGGCGTGGGAAGTTTCCGCGCAGCGTCCGTCGATCAGGGGAGGGTCGGCCGGGCGGTCGTGCCGCGCACGACGAGCTCGAACGGCAGATCGGCGTGGTCGAGCTGCGTTGCCGCCGCGTCATCGAGCCGGGCGAGCAGTGCCTCTGCCGCGCGTTCGCCCTGTCCGAGGGGGAACTGATCGACGGTCGTGAGCTGGAAGAAGTCGCCGAGTTCGTGTCCGTCGATGCCGATCACCGACAGATCGTCGGGCACACGGTATCCGAGGTCACGTGCGGCGAGGATCGCCCCGATCGCCATCTCGTCGGACGCGGCGAAGATCGCCGTCGGGCGAGGGCCGGGCCGGCCCAGCAGCTGCTTCGCGGCGCGATATCCGCCCTCGACCGTGAAGTCGGCGGGTTCGAGGTACAGCGGGTTCGGCGTGATCCCGGCATCGGCGAGCACCTTCTCGAAACCTGCCCGGCGCTGCGTGGGGATGTGGAAGTCCATGTCGAACTCCGGGCTCGCTCCGATGTGCGCGATGTCACGGTGGCCGAGCGCGAGCAGATGCTCCGTCGCCAGCTGTGCGACCGCGTGGTCATCGACCGTGAGGGTGTCGAGCCGCGGGTTGGGCCCGCCGATCGCGATGACCGGCAGCCCCAGCTGCAGCAGTTGACCGGTCTCGGCCTCGTCGAGCTCGATCGACACGGCGATGACGCCGTCGACGCGCTGTCTCCGCAGGAAGTCCGCGAACACCTCGCGGCGCACCGCCGCATCCGCGGTGATGTTGTACAGGGTGATGTCGTAGCCGCGACGCATGAGCGCGCTCGACACCCCCGACAGTACGGTGCTGAAGAACCACCGGTCGAGGAACGGCACGACGACCCCGACGTTGCGGGTGCGACCGGATGCCAGGCTCGACGCACGCGACGACACCACGTAGCCGAGGGCTTCGGTGGCCTCCTGCACCCGTCGGCGGGTCTTCTCGGAGACCGTGCCGCGGCCGCTGAGCGCCCGCGAGACCGTGGCGGTCGAGACGCCGGCAAGTCGTGCCACCTCATCGATGCTGACCAATGCGGTGTCCCTTTCCCGGCGCTCGACCGTCTCGTACGCCTCTGCTCAGACTATGCCTTCACGTACCAGGCGGCCGTGTCGACGGGCAGCGCCGTGCCCTCGAACGGCTGGCTCTGCACGAGGAACGTCACGCCCTCGCCGAGCTCCACAGGCTCCGAGCCGAGGTTGGCGGCGACGTGCAGCCCGCCACGGCGGAACGCCACCGCATCAGCGCCTAGGTCCTCCCAGACGAGCGATCCGGTGCCGAGGTTGTGCTCGCGACGCAGGTGCAGCAGCTGTGTGTACAGCGCGAGGGTCGAGTCCGGGTCGGCCCGCTCGACATCGCGCGCGTAGGTCGCCCATTCCGCGGGCTGCGGGAGCCAGGATGCTCCGGATTCGTTGAAGCCGAAGGCAGGAGCATCCGCTTCCCAGGGAAGCGGTACCCGGCATCCGTCGCGTCCGTAGCGCTCGCCGTTCGTGCGGAACCAGGTCGGGTCCTGACGCACGTCGTCGGGCAGCTCCATCGCTTCGGGGAGGCCGAGCTCCTCGCCCTGGTACAGGTAGGTCGAGCCGGGCAGTGCGAGCATCACCGTGGATGCTGCGCGTCCGCGCGCCTGGCCGACCGCCGTGTCGGGCTTGCCCTTCGAGAGCGGTCCGATGCCCTCGCCCTGCGGGTTGTCGGCGGTGAGTGCGAGGCGCGAGAAGTGGCGCACGACGTCATGGTTCGACAGCACCCAGGTGCTGGGGGCGCCGACCGCACCGAACTCGTCGAGCGACTCGCGGATGACCTCGCGCAGCTGCGTGGCATCCCACGGGGTCATCAGGTACGGGAAGTTGAACGTCTGGTGCATCTCGTCGGGGCGCACCCAGAGCGCGGTCTGCTTGAGGGTCGGCATCCAGGCCTCGCCACAGAGCGCGCGGTCGCCGTCGTACTCCGCGAGCACGGTGTGCCAGTCGCGGTAGATGTCATGCACACCGTCCTGGCCCCAGTACGGCACGTTCTGCTCGCCGCCGCCCATCGAGTCGGCGTCGGTGGGCGCGTGATAGTCGTGCAGGCCGTCTGCCTTGACCATGCCGTGGGCGACGTCGACGCGGAAGCCGTCGACACCCCGGTCGAGCCAGAAGCGCAGGATGGAGCGGAACTCCTCCTGCACCTCGGGGTTGGTCCAGTCGAAGTCGGGCTGTGTCGCGTCGAAGATGTGCAGGTACCACTGGCCCGGAGTGCCGTCGGCCTCGGTCACACGCTCCCACATGCCGCCGCCGAAGACGGACTGCCAGTTGTTCGGCGGCAGCTCGCCGTTCTCTCCCTTGCCATCGCGGAAGATGTAGCGCGCGCGCTCGGGGCTGCCGGGGCCGGCGGCGAGGGCCTGCTGGAACCACTCGTGCTGGTCGGAGGAGTGGTTGGGGACGAGGTCGACGATGACGCGGATGCCTCGGGCGTGCGCCTGCGCGAGCATCTCGTCGAAGTCGGCGAGGGTGCCGAAGATCGGATCGACGTCGCGGTAGTCGGCGACGTCGTAGCCGGCGTCCTTCTGGGGGCTGGTCATGAACGGGCTGAGCCAGATCGCATCGATGCCGAGCGTCTTCAGGTCGTCGAGGCGGCTCGTGATGCCAGGCAGGTCGCCGATGCCGTCACCGGAAGCGTCCGCGAAGGAACGGGGATAGATCTGGTAGATGACGGCACTGCGCCACCACTCGGAACCGGGCGCTGCGAACTGCTCAAGCTCTGTCATGCCAACAGGCTACTGCAAGCGCTTGCATTCTGACCAGAGGCGGCATTCGAACCACCCGAAGGTCTACGCTCAGCCTCAGAGCGACGACCAGGCCGGCCGCGCCGTGAGGAGGAGCCATGATTCCCGAGATCAACTACTGGGCGGTACTGCTGGCGACGGCGTCGAGCATGGTCGTCGGATCGATCTGGTACACCCCGCGCGTCTTCGGCACACGCTGGTCGAAGCTCGCGAACGTCGACATGGACAAGCCCGCGGCCAGCGCCACGATGGCGATCATCACCACGGTCATCGTGAGCTTCGTGACGGCGTGGGTGCTCGCAGGAGCGACCGCGATCTCCTGGCACTTCTACGGAGGGTCGTTCCTGATCTCTGCGCTCGTCACCTCGATCGTGCTGTGGGCCGGCTTCACCGCCGCCCGCTTCATCACGCACGACGCCTTCGAAGGGCGCCCCACGTCGCTGACGGTCATGAACATCGCGCACGAGCTCGTCACGGTCGTCGTGATGGCCGTCCTCATCGGCGTCTGGCCTCCGGCGCTCGGCTAGACGAAGAGAGGGGCGGATGCTGCGTAGCATCCGCCCCTCTCTGTCTGTCTGTTCTACGCGGCGACGCGCGCGACCGCGGCGATCGCGCTCGTGAAGAACGCCAGGCCGTCGACGCCCGAGCGCATGGCGGCCGTGGTGTCGGGGCCGAAGCCCGGCTCGGTGGCGTGCTCGGGGTGTGGCATGAGGCCGACGACGTTGCCCGCCGGGTTCGTGAGACCGGCGATGTCACGCAGCGAACCGTTGGGGTTCACGCCCGCGTAGCGGAAGGCGACAAGGCCCTCGCCCTCGATGCGGTCGAGCGTCTCGGTGTCGGCGATGTAGCCGCCCTCTGCGTTCTTCAGAGGGATGACGATCTCTTGACCCTGCGTGAACTCGCTCGTCCAGGCCGACGTCGTGTTCTCGACGATCAGGCGCTGGTCGCGGCGCACGAAGTGCTGGTGGTGGTTGCGGATGAGGCCGCCGGGCAGCAGGTGCGCCTCGACGAGCATCTGGAAGCCGTTGCAGATGCCGAGGATGGGCATGCCCTTGGAGGCAGCCTCCTTCACCTCGGTCATGATCGGCGACAGTGCGGCGATCGCACCCGAGCGCAGGTAGTCGCCGTAGCTGAAGCCGCCCGGGAGAACCAGAGCGTCGACACCCTCGAGGTCGTGCGAACCGTGCCAGAGCGCGACGGGCTCGGCGCCCGCGAGCTGGATCGCGCGCTGCGCGTCGCGGTCATCCAGCGAGCCGGGGAAGGTGATGACCCCGATGCGGGTGGTCACTGTGCGACCTCGATGCCCACGACATCTTCGATGACCGAGTTCGACAGGACATCGTCCGCGAGCTTCTTGACCTCGGCCAGAAGCTCGTCGGTGACCTCGCCCTCGACGGTGAGCTCGAAGCGCTTGCCGATGCGCACCTCGCTGAAGGAGGTGACGCCGAGGCGGCCGAAGGCTCCGGTCACGGCCTTGCCCTGCGGGTCAAGGAGCTCGGGCTTGGGCATGACGTCAACGACGATTTTGGGCATGAACGGCTCCGGAAGTCGCGGGCGGAAGAGTATGTTCAGTCTACCGCCTGCGGGAGGCACGCCCGGGGCATGCGTCGCACCACGGAATCGCGCAGCGATGTGCACCTGACTACCGTGGAAAGGACCGCCGGGTCGCTGAAGCATCCGACGGCGTTACGAAACGCGAGATGACGATGACCAGCCCGATTGAGCCGAAACCAGCCGAAACCGCCTCCACAGCGACGACGAAGTCGCGCCGCAGCACCGCAGCGAAACGGCTTCTCGAAGAGGTCACCAAGCCCGGACTCGTGCATCCTGCGCTCATCCCCGGCATCGGTGTGGAGCGCACCGGCAAGATCTTCCCGATGAACTGGGGCGTCTTCGCGATCGCCGCCGCGCTGGCTCTCGGCGTGATCGTGTGGGCGTTCATCGATCCCGACGGCGTCTCCACCGTCGGGGCGGCATCTCTCTCATGGACCACCGAGTACTTCGGATGGCTCTTCGGTGCTCTCGCGGTCGTCGTCATCGTGTTCATGCTCATCATCGGCTACGGCCGTACGGGTGGAATCCGCCTGGGAGCCGACGACGAGGAACCAGAGTTCTCCACAGTCTCCTGGGTGGCGATGCTGTTCTCCGCCGGCATCGGCATCGGGCTGCTCTTCTACGGACCGTTCGAGCCGCTCACGTACTTCCTCAACCCGCCGCACGGCTTCGACGATGCGCCGGGCAGCGCCGACGCCATGCACTCGGCGCTCGCGCAGACCACCCTGCACTGGGGGCCCATCGCCTGGGCGTTCTACGCGCTCGTCGGAGGGGCGATCGCCTACTCCGCGTACCGTCGCGGGCGTGCACCGCTGATCTCGGCGATCTTCACGCCCATCTTCGGCGAACGCACGAACGGACCGATCGGCTGGGTCATCGACGTCTTCGCGATCGTCGTCACCCTGTTCGGCACCGCGATCTCCCTCGGGATCGGGGCACTGCAGATCGGCCGCGGCGTCGAGGTCGTCACGGGCATCGGCGAAGTCGGCAACGTCTTCCTCATCGCGACGATGTCGATTCTGACGGCCCTCTTCGTGCTCTCCGCCGTGTCGGGGCTCAAGCGCGGCATCCGCTTGCTTTCCAACATCAACATGGTGCTCGCCGGTGTTCTTGCGCTCTTCGTGTTCGTCGCCGGACCCACGATGCTGCTGCTGAACTTCCTGCCGGCCGCCGCCATCGACTTCTTCAACGAACTCGGCACGATGCTCGTACGCAACCCGATCCATGGCGAGGAGACCGCGGAGTTCATGCAGGCCTGGACGACCTACTACTGGGCGTGGTGGGTGTCGTGGTCGCCGTTCGTGGGCATGTTCATCGCGAAGATCTCCCGCGGCCGCACGCTGCGCGAGTTCGTCACGGTCGTCATCATCGTTCCGTCGGCCGTGTGCTTCACGTGGTTCGCGATCTTCGGCGGCACGTCGATGTGGATGGAGTCGGAGGGGCTGGGGATCAGCGATTCCGGCTCGCCCGAGGCGATGCTGTTCACCATGCTCGGCAACCTGCCGTTCGGGGTCATCACCTCGATCGTCGCCCTGGTGGCGATCGTCATCTTCTTCGTGACATCCGCGGATTCCGCCTCGATCGTGATGGCCTCGATGAGTCAGCGCGGACGCCCCGAACCCGCCACGTGGGTGACGATCGTGTGGGGTGTGATGCTCGGTCTGATCGCCGTCTCGCTCCTGCTCGCGGGCGGTCAGGATGCGCTGTCCGGGCTGCAGTCGCTCATGGTCGTCTCGGCGCTGCCGTTCGCGTTCGTGCTCATCGGGATGATGTTCGCGTGGGTGCAGGATCTGCGCACCGACCCCTACGTGCTGCGGCAGAAGTTCGCGCGCGCGGCCATCGCGCAGGGTGTGCGCCGCGGCATCGAGGAGCACGGCGACGACTTCGTGTTCGAGGCGCAGGCGACCAAGGAGGGCGAAGGTGCCGGGGCGTTCCTCGACACCGAGGATCCCGCGCTCACCGAGTGGTACGTCGAGGCCGTTACCGGACAGATCGATGTCATCACCGCGGACGATGTCGACCGCACGCTCGAGCCCGGGCGCATCCAGCCCAAGGGGCCGGAGCGTCCGGATCACTCGGCATCGGGGGAGGCGTCGCTCACCGTGGGCGAGGAGCGGAAGAAGAAGCCCTCCGCCGAGTAGCGTCCGTCAGGAGTGGAAGACCGTGTGCAGGTCGCCCACGATCTCGCGCCCGCCGAGGCCCTCGATCTCGAACAGCACGCTGACGCCGGCCACGGTGTGACCGAGGGTCTCGACGAGGTGGCGTCCGGCGGCGAGCGTGCCGCCGGTCGCGAGCACGTCGTCGATCAGCAGCATCCGCGTGCCGCGGGGCAGATCGTCGTGCATCTCGATGGTCGCGGTGCCGTATTCGAGGGCGTAGTCGACGGATGCGGCGGGTCGCGGAAGCTTGCCGGCCTTGCGGATCGGCACGAGGCCGACGCCCGCGGAGATCGCGGCGGCACCGGCGAGGATGAAGCCGCGTGCCTCGATGCCGGCGACGACGTCGAAGGTTCCGAGGAAGGGTTCCATCAGGGCCTCGGTCGTGACGCGAAGAGCCTCAGCGTCGGCGAGGAGCGGCGTGATGTCGCGGAACAGGATCCCGGGTTCGGGGTAGTCGGGGATCTCGCGGATCAGAGACGCGGCGCGGGTGAGGGCAGGGCTGAGTGGGGCTTCGGGCACCTCCTAAGGGTACGCCGGGTGAGGTGAGGGCTCTTCCTGCGGTGAGGTCGTCCCTGACGCCTTGACATCGTGGGAGCGCTCCCATACAGTGGGGTCTCACGTCGTGGGAGCGCTCCCACGACGCTGCGCACGACCCGAGCACCACACCCCGCACCATTCACCACACAAAGGAGTGATCCCGTGAACGCACCTGCACGCCGACGGATCCTGGCTGTCGCCGCCGTCGCATCCGTCTCCACCCTCGCCATCGCCGGCTGCTCTCCCGCAGCGCCCGGCGACGACGCCGCCGCCGGCGACGAGAAGGTCACACTCACCGTGACCACCTTCGGCACCTTCGGCTACGACGACCTCTACAAGGAGTACGAGAAGCTCAACCCCAACGTCACGATCGAGGCGACCAACATCGACACCGGCGGCAACGCACGCACCGATGCCTTCACGAAGATCGCCGCAGGCTCCGGCCTCAGCGATGTCGTCGCGATCGAAGAGGGATGGCTCGGCGCCATCATGGACGTCTCTGACACCTTCGCCGACCTGCGCGACTACGGCATCGAAGACCGCAAGGGCGACTGGGTCGACTGGAAGTACGGTCAGGCGACGGATGCCGAAGGCCGCGTCATCGGCTACGGCACCGACATCGGGCCTGCGGGCATCTGCTACAACGGTGCCGCGTTCGAAGCCGCCGGTCTCGCGAAGGATCGCGACTCTGTCGCCGAGCTTCTCAACGGCGACTGGGAGAACTTCTTCGCCGTCGGCGCCGACTACACCGCCAAGACCGGCAAGGCCTGGTACGACCACTCCGGCTTCGTCTGGAACGCCATGGTCAACCAGCTCGACGAGGGGTACTACACCGCCGACGGCGAGCTCAACGTCGAAGGCAACGCCGAACTCAAGAAGCGCTTCGAGCTGCTGGGCGCAGCCGCCGAGGGCGGTCAGTCCGCTGCGCAGGCGGCCTGGGACTGGAACGGCGGCAAGTCGTTCGTCGACGGCACGTTCGCGACGTTCGTCTGCCCCGGGTGGATGCTCGGCGTCGTGCAGGGTCAGGTGGAAGCCGGCGGCGGCGATGCATCGACGGGCTGGGACTTCGCTGACGTGTTCCCCGGTGGCGCAGCCAACTGGGGCGGCGCGTTCCTCTCCATCCCGGAGACCTCGAAGAACAAGGAGGCTGCCGCGAAGCTCGCCGACTGGCTGACGCAGCCCGAGCAGCAGGTGAAGCAGTCCGCCGCGGCCGGCAACTTCCCCTCGACCATCAAGGCGCAGGAGACCCTCGCCGCGGACGCGACGCCGAACGCCTTCTTCAACGACGCGCCCACGGGTGCCATCCTCGCCGAGCGAGCCAAGGGTGTCGTCGCGCAGTTCAAGGGCGCGGATGACTCCGTGATCCAGGAGAACGTCTTCGGCCCCGCCCTCAACGCACTCGACCGCGGCGAGACGAACACCCAGGGCGCCTGGGACCAGGCCCTCACCCTGTTGAAGGACCTCGTCGGCTGACCCGCCGGAGCGTTTCGCCTCGCTCGGCCCCGCTCTGGGCTCACGCGCCGGCCTCCGGTCGGCGCGTGAGCGCGGGCGAGGCGAAACGCCCTCTCGCTTGCAAGGACACACCATGACGCTCACCGCGCCCCGCGCATCCGCCCCTGCGGCCCCGTCGCCCACGGCACCCGCTCCGCGCCGTCGTCGTCACCGCCTCTCGCGGTTCGACCACAGCGCATCGCCGTACTTCTACATCGCCCCGTTCTTCCTCCTGTTCGGCCTGGTCGGCCTGTTCCCCCTCGTGTACACGGTCTACGTCGCGATGCACGAGTGGGACCTGCTCAAGGGCGAAGGCGGGTTCGTGGGCCTCGGAAACTTCGTCGAGATCCTCGGCGATCACATGTTCTGGAACTCGATCGGGAACACGCTCAGCATCTTCGTGCTCTCTGCCATCCCGCAGCTGACGGTCGCTCTCGTCGTCGCGTACCTGCTCGACCGCGGCCTGCGCGCGCCGACCTTCTGGCGGATGAGCGTGCTGATCCCGTTCGTCGTCACACCGGTTGCGGTGGCTCTCATCTTCTCCAGCATCTTCAACGAGGCCGACGGCCTCGCCAACAACCTGCTGAATCTGATCGGTATCGCCGACCAGGAATGGAAGCACAACACCTTCCTGTCGCACGTGGCGATCGCCGTCATGGTCAACTTCCGTTGGACGGGATACAACGCCCTCATCCTGCTCGCCGCCATGCAGGCGGTGCCGCGCGACCTCTACGAGTCGGCCGCGCTTGACGGGGCGGGCCCCGTGCGCCGTTTCTTCTCGATCACGATTCCCACGATCCGTCCCACCCTCATCTTCGTCATCATCACCGCGACGATCGGCGGGCTGCAGATCTTCGCCGAACCGAAGCTGTTCGACGCATCCACGGCGGGCGGCATCGGCGGCAGCGATCGCCAGTTCCAGACCACGGTGCTGTTCCTCTGGGAGCTCGCCTTCTTCCGCAGAGACCTCGGCGAAGCATCCGCCGTCGCCATCCTGCTCTTCGTGCTCATCGTCGGGATCGGCGTGATCAACTTCCTGCTCTCACGGCGGATCTCCACCGGAGACGCCCCGAAGAACCGGGCGGCCCGCCGCCGCATCCGATCCGCTGCAAAGGAGGAGGGCCGATGACCGCCACCGAGCTTCTCAGCGTGCCCGCGAAGGTCCGTCGTCGTGGCGGCTCAGGAGGAACGGCCGGCATCGGCAGCCGCCCGGGCTTCCTCACCTACGGGCTCCTCGCCGCGTTCCTCATCGGCAGTGTCTATCCGCTGTGGTGGTCAGTGGTCGTCGCCAGCGGCACCAACGCCACACGCGGCGAGACCCTGCCGCTCATCCCAGGGGGAAACTTCCTCGCGAACGCCGCCACCGTGCTCGACGCGATCCCCTTCTGGCTGGCGCTGGGCAACTCGTTCCTGATCTCCGCGATCATCACGATCTCGGTCGTGACCTTCTCGACTCTCGCCGGCTACGCCTTCGCCAAACTCCGCTTCCGAGGACGCGACGGGCTGATGATCTTCGTGATCGCGACCATGGCCATCCCCACGCAGCTCGGAATCATCCCCCTGTTCATGGTGATGCGCGAGCTCGGCTGGACCGGCTCGATCGGGGCGGTGATCGTGCCGACCCTTGTGACGGCGTTCGGCGTGTTCTTCATGCGGCAGTACCTCGTCGACGTCATCCCCGACGAACTGATCGAAGCCGCGCGGATGGACGGTGCGAACCAGTTCCGCACCTTCCTCACTGTCGGCGTTCCCGCCGCACGGCCGGCCATGGCGATCCTCGGACTGTTCACGTTCATGACGGCGTGGACCGACTACCTGTGGCCGCTGATCGTGCTCTCTCCCCAGAACCCCACTCTGCAGACGGCGCTCAGCCAGCTGCAGTCCGGCTACTACATCGACTACTCGATCGTGCTCACGGGAGCGGTGCTCGCCACACTTCCGCTGCTTATCCTCTTCGCAGTGGCAGGCAGGCAGCTGGTCAGTGGCATCATGCAAGGCGCAGTGAAAGGATGACTCGCATGACACGTTCCTTCCCGGATGGTTTTCTCTTCGGAGCCGCGACCGCGGCGTACCAGATCGAGGGCGCGGCCTTCGAGGACGGACGCACGGCATCGATCTGGGATGCCTTCGCGCGAATGCCCGGAGCTGTCGAGAACGCCGACAACGGCGACATCGCCTGCGATCACTACCACCGGTACCCGCAGGACGTGGCGCTCATGAAGCAGCTCGGCCTGCAGACGTACCGTTTTTCGACGTCGTGGGCGCGCGTGCGCCCCGACGGCGGCGCGGTGAATCAGAAGGGCGTCGACTTCTACAAGCGCCTCGTCGATGAACTGCTCGCGGCCGACATCCTTCCGTGGCTCACTCTCTACCACTGGGACCTGCCGCAGGCGCTGCAGGAGCAGGGCGGATGGACGAACCGCGATGTCGTCGAGCGCTTCGTCGAGTACACCGGCACGATGCACGACGCGCTCGGCGACCGCGTGAACGTGTGGACGACCCTCAACGAACCCTGGTGCTCGTCGTTCCTCTCGTACATCGGCGGAGAGCACGCTCCCGGTCACAACAGCGTCGCAGAAGGTCTGCTTGCCTCACACCACCTGCTGCTCGCACACGGCGCCGCCATCCGGGAGCTCCGCGGGCGCGACGCATCCCTCGACCTCGGCATCACCCTCAACCACACGGTCGCCGATCCGGCCGACCCGCAGAACCCGGGGGACGTGGATGCGGCGCGTCGCCTCGACGGACAGTTCAACCGCTGGTTCCTCGACCCGATCTATCGGGGCGAGTACCCCGCCGACGTCGTGGACGACATCCGCGCGGTGGATGCTGCGGCTGTCGACGCCTTCGAGGCGGCCGTGCACGACGGCGACCTCGCGCTCATCTCGCAGCCCATCGACACTCAGGGCGTCAACTATTACCACGGCGACCTCGTCTCGGGCGAGGCGCAGGAGGTCCCGCCGGTGCACGTCGCTCCCGCGACCGACTGGCCGGGGCGCAACCCCTTCCCGGCGGCCGACAGCGTGCACAATGTCGAGCGCGGGCTGGCTCGCACGGCACAGGGCTGGGAGGTGCAGCCCGAGGGGCTGACCCGCCTGCTGCAGCGCCTCTGGACCGAATACGCCCAACCGGCTGGGGTCGCGCTCGCCGTCACCGAGAACGGTGCCGCCTACGACGACACGGTCGTGATCGAAGACGGACAGACCCGCGTGCATGATGTCGAGCGCACCGACTTCCTCCGTGGACACCTCGGCGCCACGCTCGACGCGCTCGATGCCGGCGTGGATGTCCGTGCGTTCTTCTACTGGTCGCTGTTCGACAACTACGAATGGTCGTGGGGCTACGCGAAGCGCTTCGGCATCGTGCGCGTCGACTATGAGACCCAGGAGCGTTCGGTGAAAGACAGCGGTCGGGAGTACGCTCGCATCATCACCGCCCGCTCGTTGTAGCACCCGGCGGTGCACGAAGGGGGAGCTGTGCCGTCTCGGGCGACGATCGAAGAAGTGGCCTCCGCTGCGGGGGTCTCGCGGTCGACGGTGTCGCGGGTGGTCAACGGCTCGACTGCTGTGAGCCCGGAGGCACTGGACGCGGTGAACGCGGCGATCCAGCGCCTCAACTACGTACCCAACCGCGCGGCGCGATCGCTGGCCTCGCGGCAGACCCACGCGATCGCGCTGATCGTTCCCGAAGACACCACCACGTTCTTCGGCGACCCGTTCTTCGCCGCGATCGTGGCGGGGATCACCGGGGCGCTGGGCGGATCCGACTATCTGCTCAACCTGCTCATCGCCAGCAATGACCCCGGCAACAAGATGACGAGCTTCATCCGCAACGGCGGCGTCGACGGTGCGCTCATCGTGTCGCACCACACGAGCGACGCCTTCATCGATCAGATCGCCGATGCCGTTCCCGTGGTCTTCGGCGGCCGTCCTGCGGCGGTGGGTGACAACGACTACGTGGTCGACATCGACAACGTCGCGGGCGGTCGCACGGCCACCGCACACCTCGTCCGGGCGGGTCATTCGCGCATCGCGGTGATCAACGGGCCGCGCACGATGCTTGCGGCGGCGGATCGTGCGCAGGGCTTCCACGCAACGCTGGCGGACGCAGGACTCGTGGCCTTCGCTGAAGCAGAGGGCGACTACACGGAGGCCAGCGGCGCCGCCGCGATGCGACAGATCCTCGCCGTCGGACGCCCGGACGCGGTCTTCGTGGCGAGCGACCTGATGGCGCGCGGTGCGCTCAGTGTGCTGAACGCGGCGGGGATTCGCGTGCCGGAAGATGTGGCGCTCATCGGCTTCGATGATTCGCCCATCGCGCTGACGACGACGCCACTGCTCACGACTGTGCGGCAGCCGATGTACGCCCAGGGCGAGGAGATGGCGAACGTGCTGCTCGCGCGCCTCGCTGGAGGCACACCGCCGCAGACGACGATCCTGTCGACCGAACTCGTCGTGCGCGAGTCGGCGTAGTCGTTCAGGAGGCCGGGAGGGTGGCGAGCTCTGACTCGTGCACGCCCAGCGTGAGGTAGCGCTCGTGCAGGGCGGCCACGGCCGCCCCGTGTGCGCCGGCGTACTCGCCGAGTGCGGAGAACACCAGCCGAGGGGCGAGCCCGAGATGGTGCGTGAGCATCGTCTCGTAGCGCGGCAGGTCGTCGACGAGCGATGCGGAGACGCCGCCGCCGAGCACGATGACCTCGGGCTCGCAGGAGACGGTCGCGGCGGTCAGGACGATGAGCAGCGCCTGATCGAAGTGCGCCCGGAGGGAGCGCAGCGGCTGGGGGGCATCTGTGGCGAAGATCTCGGCGGGGGAGGTGATGGCGATCCCGGATTCGGCGGCGAGGCGCGTGAGGCCGGGGCCTGTCACCATGAGCTCGAGGCGCGTACCGAGCGGGCCGGCAGGAAGCTGGCCGAACTCGCCGACCACGCCCTGCTTGCCGCGCAGGATGCGCCCATCGACGGCGACGCCCGCACCGAGACCGGCGCCGATCGTCAGCATGACGGCGGTGGGGATGCCACGAGCGGCACCGAAGTGCTGCTCGCCGAGGAGGGCGAGGTTCGCGTCGTTGTCGCCGCGCACGGGGAAGCCGAGTTCCTGTGTGAGCAGGTCGATGAACTCGGAGCGCTCGAGCTGCGGCATGTTGGGGGCGTTGGTGATCGTGTGGCCGTCGCTGCTCACGGCCCCGGGCAGGCCGACGAAAGCGCACCGAAGGTACGAATGCTCGGTGCCGGCGAGGCTGCGGATCTCGTTCGCGACCCACCGCGCGAGTTCGTGTGCGTCGGCGCCCTGTGGTGTCGGCAGACTGGTCTGCGCGCGGATCGCCCCTCCGAGGTCGGCGGTCACGAGCCGGGTGTTGGATGCTCCGAGGTCGACTCCGATGACTTCACTGTGCGGGGTGTGGATGTCGAGGAGGACAGCTCGGCGCCCCCGCTGCTCGGAGACGAGCTCGGACACCTCGTACACGAGGCCGTCGGCGATGAGCTGATCGATCGCACGGGTGACGGTGGCGGCCGAGATGCCGGTGAGGTCGGCGAGGTGCTTGCGCGTGACGGGTCTGTGACGCAGCAGGTGTGCGAGCACCGTGTTGCGGTTGATCTCACGTGTGTCGTGGACCACGGAACCCCCTCTGCGCGGCGAAATCGACTGGTTCGACCATACTTCCATATTCGCGTCACCGAGATTGCAATAAGGGCGCCGGAGCGTCGTCGGCAGCGCTCCCCCTGGGGAATTTCCCACTTCTTGGCGATTCCGGCTTGACTTTGATTTCGCAATGCAATCAAATAGGCATGTCAACGGCGACACCCCACCCAGGGGTCAGCCCTCCCGCTGTGCAGGTTGAAAGGCTTTCTCATGACTACCCGAATCGCTCGCCGCGGCGCGCACGTAGCTCTCACCGGCATCGTTGCCGGTGCACTTCTGCTCACCGGCTGCGCCGCCCCCGCAGCAACCTCCGGTGATTCCGCCGCCGAGCCGAAGACTCCCGCCGCTGAGCCCAGCCTCGAGTTCACCGGCCCCAACGGCGAGACCCCCGGTCCCCTGGCCGATGTCGTTCTCACCGCGGACGAAGAGAAGCAGATCGCCGACGGCGACCTCACCGCAGCCTTCATCTGGCACACCTCCGGAGACTTCGTCGCCGCCGTCGAACAGGGCGCGCGCCAGGAGTTCGAGCGCCTCGGCGTCGAGGTCGTCGCGAGCACCCAGGCGGGCTTCGACGCCGCGACCCAGGCGAACAACGTGCAGACCGTGATGGCGCTCAAGCCCGACATCGTCGTGGCGATCGCCGTCGACCCCACCTCGGCGGCCACCTCGTTCCAGCCGATCAAGGATGCCGGTGCGAAGCTCGTCATCATGACAACGCCGCCCGCGGGGTGGAAAGCCGGGACCGACTTCGTCTCGATCGTGACGGAAGACCTCGCCAAGGCGGGTCGCGCGAACGCGGAGATCCTCGGTGACGCGCTCGACGGCACGGGCGAGATCGGGTACCTGAGCTACAACGCGAACTTCTGGTTCACGAACCAGCGCGACGAGTCGTTCAAGGCATGGACGGCGTACTCGTACCCCGACATCACGATCGTCGAGGAGCAGGGCTTCGCGCAGGAGACCGATACGCAGACCATCGCTGCCGCGATGATCGCGAAGAACCCGAACCTCAAGGGCATCTACGTCTCGTGGGCGACGGCTGCGCAGGGCGTGCTCGCGGCGATCAAGGCATCCGGTCGCACCGACATCCAGGTCGTCACCAACGATCTCGACACGACCGTCGCCGCGGCGATGCTCAACGGGTCGAACGTCGCAGGCATGGTCGGAAACGGATCGATCGACATCGGTGTCGGCCTCGCCCGCGCGGGCGCGTACGGTGTGCTGGGCAAGACGGCACCTGCGCTGGTCGCGAGCGACCCGACCAAGGTCAGCGCCGACAATCTCGACGCAGGATGGCTCGCCGACTACGGCGTCGAGCCTCCGGCGAGCGTCACCGGAAAGTAGCCTCAGCAGCCAGGGGGCGGTGTGCACTCACCGCTCCCTCCTTCCTCGAAAGAGAGCCCATGTCCTCTGTGATGACGGTCTTCGGACCCGTGCCGTCGGCCGATCTCGGTCGCGTCATGCCCCATGAGCACCTTTTGTCGCTGGTGCCGGGTCCGTGGCTGACGGCGGGTCGCGTCGACAACCAGGTCGACCTGGCGATCGGGGCGCTCGATGGCCTGCACTCCGCCGGTTTCGGCGCGGTCGTCGACCTGTCGCCGTACGGAGTCGTGGGCCGCAGCGCCGACGGTGCGAATGTGACCCAGCTGCGTGAGATCTCGCGGCAGAGCGGAGTCGACATCGTCGCAGGAACCTCGATCTACTTGGAGGCCTATGCGCCGGAATGGGCGCGTGAGGCTCCGCTCGGTCAGCTCGTGGCTCGACTGGTGGCCGACGCGGCCACTGGTATCGGCACCACCGACGTGCGCGCCGGTGTCTACGGCGAGCAGGCCACGAGTCTGGGCGAGATCACCCCGTTCGAGGAGCGGATGCTGCGCGCGGTCGCTCGCGCGCACGCCGAGAACGGCCTGGCGATCTTCACGCATACGACGCACGGGACGATGACGCAGGAGCAGCTCGACATCCTGCAGTCCGACGGCGCCGATCTCGATCGTGTCGTGATCGGGCACATCGATACGCAGCTGAGCCTCGATGTCGCCCGGGCCGTGTTGGATCGCGGCGCACTCATCGCTGTCGACACGATCGGCAAAGAGACCTGGGACTTCTTCCTAGAGCCCGCACCTGCGCGGCGCCCGGATGGCGAGTTCGTGAAGCACGCATTCGCACGCAGCGACGAGGGGCGGGCCGACATGGTCGCGCAGCTCGTCGCAGAGGGTTACGGCGAGCGGATTCTGCTGGCGCAGGACCTCACCGGCGCGGAAGTCTGGATGAACCCCGACACCCACGGACAACGCGGCTACATGTATCTCGCCGACGTCTTCCTGCCGATGCTGCGCGAGCGGGGCGTCGACGAGGCGGCGATCGATGCGATGACACGCACGACCCCCGTCCGCATGCTGGAGGTGATCGCATGACCGGCTTGCTGATCGGCATCGATCTCGGCGGCACGAAGATGCACGTCGGAGCGGTGAGGGCGGATGCGACCGCGCAGCGGCTCTCACTGGAGGCGGAGCGCGTGGTTCCGACGCCGAGCGGCGGCGGCGCGGGTCTGCTCGACGCTCTCGTGACGACGGTCTCGGCGTTGCGGGATGAGGTGGGCGCCGGGCCCATCGTGGCGATCGGCCTGGGCGGTGCCGGGGTGCCGCAGGCAGACGGCGGCTTCTCAGATGCTCCCAATCTGGGAGACGTCGAGTTCGATCTCGTTGCCGCACTCGGAGTCCACTTCGCGTGCCCCGTCACGCTCGACAACGACGCCAACGTCGCTGCCATCGGAGAGCTCGTCGCTGCGGCGACGACGGACTCTTTCGCCTACGTCGCTGTCGGAACCGGCATCGGCATGGGGCTCGTCCTCGGCGGGGAGCTCGTCCGTGGTGCGCGGGGTGCGGCCGGAGAGATCGGCTACCTCCCCCTGGGCGCCGACCCGCTGGATCCCGCCCATCACCGGCGCGGGGCGCTGGAAGAGGCCGTCGCCGGTGATGTTCTCGCCGCGCGCGACCCGGGCGCCCGGAACGTGCGCGAAGTATTCGACCGCGCCGCAGCAGGTCAGCCCGATGCGGTGGCTGCTATGGACGCACAGGCTCAGTGGATCGCGTACGCACTCGCATCCGTGATCGCCGTTGTCGACCCCGGCGCTTTCGTCCTCGGCGGCGGAATCGGCTCTCGTGCAGAGCTGCGCGCCCCGATCCAGCAGTGGCTCGCCCGTCTCGGCCACCCCGATGTGCCGCTGCGCATCTCTACCCTGGGCTCCGCCGGAGCCGTCCTCGGAGCGATCGAGCTGGCTCGTCGTTCGATGTCATCGTTGACAGGAGCATCCGCATGACCACCGTTGCCACCCCGGCCCCTCTGCTGCAGAGGATGCGACACGACTGGCAGAAGTACGTCGTCTACATCGGCTTCGTGCTCGTGTTCGTGTTCTTCGCGATCACGCAGGGCGCGAACTTCCTCAACCTCACGACGCTCGTGAACATCGCCACGCAGGCGGCACCGATCACGATCATGGCTGTCGGCACGGTGTTCGTGCTGAGCCTGGGCGAGATCGACCTGTCGATCGGGTCGACGGTCGCGCTCTCGGCGCTCTCCGCGGCGGTCGCCCTGCAGGTCACCGGCTGGTGGTGGGCTGGCGCGCTCGCGGGCCTCCTCGTCGGTGCGCTCGTCGGCTTCGTCAACGGCGTCTTCATCACCGCGTTCCGATTGCCGTCGTTCCTTGTGACCCTCGCCACGATGGGCCTGGTCGCAGGCCTCGCGCAGCAGATCACCAACCTGCAGTCGGTGCCGGTGACGGATGCCACATTCGTCTGGATCTTCGGCGGCGGAACGCTCGCCGGGGTGCCGATTCTCATCTGGTGGTCACTCGTGATCGCGGTCCTCGGCTGGCACGTGCTGCGCCAGCGTCGCGCCGGTGCGCACGTGCTCGCGGTCGGCAACAACGCGCAGGCCGCCCGCGTCAGCGGTGTGAAGGTGGCGCGGGTGCGCCTCATGGTCTTCACCTTCTCGGGTGTCGCGGCGGCGCTCGCCGGCATCCTCTACGCCGGACGCCTCGCGGGTGCCACCTACACACTCGGCACCGCGGACCTGATGAGCGTCCTCGCCGCCGTGATCGTCGGCGGCACGGCGCTCGCCGGAGGTCGAGGCTCGATCATCGGTGCCGTCGTCGGCAGCCTGTTCATGAGCATGATCAACTACGGACTTCTGCTGGGAGGCCTCACTGTGGCGCAGCAGATGATCGTGCGCGGTGTCATCATCCTTCTCGCCGTCACCCTGTCGCTGCGCGGCAAGAAAGGTCAGTGACCGATGTTCCTCTCGCTTCTTCAGCGTCGCAACGCCGCACTGCTGCAGGCCGCGGCCGCGTTCCACCGCAGCGGTGAGCTGCCTCCCAACACCTTCGTGATCGACCTCGACGCGGTGGAGCGCAACGCGCGCACGATCAGCGCCGAAGCGGCACGGCTGGGCCTTCGTCCTTTTGCGATGACGAAGCAGATCGGTCGCAATCCGGATGCGTCGCGCGCGATCCGCCGCGGCGGAATCAGCGAGGCCGTCGGCGTCGACCTTGAGTGCGCGGTCGCCGCCGCGACGGGCGGACTCGCCACGGGCCACCTGGGGCACCTCGTGCAGATTCCGCGGCATCGGGCCGCCGAGGCATCCGCTCTCCACCCCCGCTACTGGACGGTCTTCTCGGAGCAGAAGGCACGCGAGGCGGGAGCTGCCGCCCTCGCACACGGACGGGTGCAAGACGTGCTGCTGCGCGTCGTCGCCCCCGGCGACCGCTTCTACACGGGGCACGAGGGTGGCTTCGATGCCGAGCGCATCGTTGAGCACGCGCGGGTGATCGACGCACTGCCCGGTGTGCGGGTGGCCGGGGTGACGACCTTCCCGGCGACGCTCGTCGACGGCGAGAGCGGCGAGGCGCAGACGACTCCGAACCTGCAGACGCTGGCTCAGGCGAAGCGGCGACTGCAGGATGCCGGGTTCGAAGACGTGCAGATGAATGCCCCGGGCACGACATCGACCGCGACCCTGGCGCGTCTCGCTGAGGCAGGCGCGACGCAGGTCGAGCCGGGGCATGGACTCACCGGCACGACCCCGCTGCACGCACGCGTTGACCTGCTCGAAGAGCCGGCAATCGCCTACGTGACCGAGGTCTCCCACCTCTGGGACGACCGCGCCTACGTCTTCGGCGGCGGACTCTATGTCGACCCCGTACACGGGATCCCCGCGACGTCGGCGCTCATCGTGCGCGATGGCGAAGACCCCGCGATCCTCACCGCTCGTCCGGTCGAGATGCCCGCGCCGGAGGCGATCGACTACTACGCGCGCATTCCGCTTGACGCTCCCGCCGACGCCGCCGAGGGCGACACCGTGATCTTCGGGTTCCGACCGCAGGTGTTCGTGAGCCGCGGGCTCACCGCCGGCATCCGCGGGCTTTCGACCGGATCCCCGCAGCTCGCGGACATCTGGTCGTCGAACGGCGCGCCGCCGCTGCGCGCCACCGCCGAGACGGCCGCGGTCGCGGTCGCGCAGCAGGAGGTCGGAGCATGAGCATCAACGACACCGCCATCGACGCGCCCCTCGAACTGCGCGGGATCACCAAGAGCTTCGGCGCGGTGACCGCGATCCACAACTTCGATCTGCGGGTCGAACCGGGTGAGATCGTCGCGCTCGTCGGTGACAACGGCGCAGGCAAGTCGACACTCATGAAGATCATCGCGGGTGTCTATCAGCCCAGCGGCGGTGAGATCCTGCTGCGCGGGCAGAAAGTGTCGCTGGCGGATGCCTCGGCCGCACAGGCGCAGGGCATCGAGGTCGTCTACCAGGACCTCGCGCTCGTCGATCAGCAGCCCGTGTACATGAACCTGTTCCTGGGGCGTGAGCTGACTCGGGGCGTGTGGCCGTTCACCGTGCTCGACCGCGCCGAGATGGCACGGCAGACGCAGAAGCTCGTTGACGACCTCGACGTGCGCATCCCGAGTGCGAAGGCGACCCTGTCGGACCTCTCGGGTGGTCAGCGTCAGGCGATCGCGATCTCGCGCGCCACGCACTGGGCGAGCAACCTCGTGCTCATGGATGAGCCGACCGCCGCACTCGGCGTGGCCGAGACCGCGAAAGTCGAGTCGCTCATCCTGCGTCTGCGCGAGCGCGGCACCGCTGTCGTGATTGTCAGCCACAACATGGAGCAGGTTTTCCGCATCGCCGACCGTGTCACCGTGCTGCGCCGCGGCACCCAGGTGGGCACCATGCGCGTGGCTGACACCTCGCACAATGAGCTGGTCTCGATGATCACGGGCCTCGCCGGGTAGACGTCGCCTACGGTGGGGGCATGGCATCCATCGATCTGAACTCCGACCTGGGGGAGAACTCCCCAGGTCGGATCGTGAGCGACGACGAGGGCATGCTCGAGGTCGTGTCGAGCGCGAACGTGTCGTGCGGGTTCCACGCCGGCACGCCGGCGGGCATCCAGGCGACCCTGAGGAACGCGATCACGCGCGGTGTCGTGGTCGGTGCGCATCCGAGCTACCGCGATTTCGAGGGCTTCGGGCGCACCGCGATGGACGTCACCGGGGCTGTCCTCCAGGCCGAGGTCGAAGAGCAGATCGCGACGCTCTCCTCATGGGCCGCCGCGGCCGGTGGCCGAGTCGCCTACGTCAAGCCGCACGGTGCGCTCTACAACACGATCGCCCACGACGAGGCGCAGGCGGCAGCGGTCATCGCGGCGGTGCGCGCTGTGGACCCCGGACTCGTGCTGCTGGGGCTCGCGGGAAGCCTTGTCCTGGAGCGGGCGCAGCGAGCGGGACTCGCGGTCGCCGCAGAGGCCTTCGCCGACCGCGGATATCTGTCGGACGGTCGTCTCGTGCCTCGCACGCACCCCGGTGCCCTGCTGCATGACCCGGCGACGGTGGCCGAGCGGATGCTGCGCCTCGTCGACACCGGAATGATCGACGCTGTCGACGGGACGCTGGTGCCGGTGCGCGCCGAGTCGATCTGCGTGCACGGCGACAGCCCGGGATCCATCGCCATGGCCCGTGAGGTGCGGCGACGGCTCGACGCAGCCGGAGTCCGCATTGCCCCCTTCGCGAAGTGACGGCCATGCGCATCCTCCGAGCTTCGGATCGGGCGCTGCTCGTCGAGACCGCCGACCTCGATGAGGCCATGCGGCTGAATCGGGCACTCACCGCCGCGGCCGTGCCTGGGCTTCTGGAGCTCGTGCCCGGTGCGCGGACGGTGCTGGTCCGATTCGATCCGCGACGAGTGACCGCGGAGGCGCTGGCCGAGATCGTCGGGACGATCGAAGCGTCCGCGGATGCCTCCGCCGACGCTGTGCTCGTGGAGATTCCCGTGCACTACGACGGCGACGACCTGGCCGACGTCGCCGACCTGCTGGGCATCTCCGCAGAGGACGTGATCGTCCGGCACCTGGCCGCGTCGTGGACTGTGGCATTCGCGGGCTTCGCTCCCGGATTCGGATACCTGATCGGGGATGATCCGCTGTTCGACGTGCCGCGCCGCGCGACCCCGCGTACGCGGGTTCCCGCCGGAGCCGTCGGGCTCGCAGGACGCTTCAGTGGCATCTATCCGCGTGAGAGTCCCGGAGGGTGGCAGCTCATCGGCCGCACGGATGCGGTGATGTGGGACGCGGAGCGCGAACCGCCGGCACTGCTCGCCCCCGGGACGCAGGTGCGGTTCGTGCGGGCGTCCCTCCTCGCCGGCCCGGCCTCGCACCGAGACGAGTCGCCCGTTGCTCGTCCGCGCCGGCTGCACCGTGACGATGCGCAGCGCCGTATCGACATCCTCTCCGCACCCTTCCCGATCCTGATTCAGGACCTCGGTCGCCCGGGCCACGCGGCCCTTGGCGTCTCGGCTTCGGGGGTCGCGGATCGCACGGCGATGCGGGCGGCGAACCGCGCGGTGGGCAATGCCCCGGATGCGGCGGTGCTCGAGATCACAGCCGGTGGAGCCGCACTGAAGCTCACCGGCGCGCTGGTCGTCGCCGTGACCGGTGCGGTCGGCGAGCTCGTCGTCACAGATCGCACCGGCGAAGAGCGCCCCGTCCCGCACGGGGCACCTTTCGCCGTGTTCGACGGCGACGTGCTGCACGTCGGCGCGCCCGAAAGAGGTCTTCGTTCCGTGCTCGCGGCACGCGGAGGCATCCGCTCAGTGCCGGTCCTCGGTAGCCTCGCGACCGATACTCTCGCGGGCCTCGGTCCTGCGCCGCTGCGGGCGGGGGACACGATTGGATTGGGGGATCCGCGCAGCGCGCCGGATCTGGTCGATCCCGTAGCGCTGCCGCGTGATCTTCCGACACCCGGCGAGACCGTCACGCTGGAGATCACCCTGGGGCCGCGCGATGACTGGTTCACTGCCGATGCTCTTCAGGCGCTCACAGGTCAGGATTGGGAGGTGACGGCCCGTGGCGATCGCGTCGGCATCCGCCTGGCGGGCGCGGTGCCACTGCAGCGGTCGGTACAGGGCGAACTGCCGAGCGAGGGGGCGGTGACGGGTGCGCTGCAGGTGCCGCCCGACGGACAGCCCGTGCTGTTCCTGCCGGACCATCCGCTCACGGGCGGGTACCCGATCATCGGCGCCGTGACGGATGAGTTCCTGGACCTGGCTGCGCAGCTCCCGCCCGGCGCGCGCGTGCGGTTCACCGTCCGCGACGCCTAGCCTCCTGCTTCTCCGCTCAGGTGATGGTCGCGCGGATGGCGTTGTTCCAGGGATCCTCGAAGTGCACGGTCTGCCCGTCGTCGCGCACGGCTGTGCCGAAGTGCGCCAGTCGTTCGCCGAGCTCGCCGAGTGCATCGCTGTTCGGCAGCAACAGGTCGACCTGACCGAGGCCGAGCGCCGGCATGCGGGGTCCGGCGCCGCGAGAATTCCACACGTTCATCGCCATGTGGTGGTGATACCCGCCCGCGCTGACGAACAGTGCCTGATCGCCGAGCGAGGCCGTGGCATCGAAGCCGAGCCGGTCAACATAGAACGCGCGGGCAGTCGCCATATCGCCGACGGACAGGTGCACATGGCCGATCTGGGCGGGGTCGGCCGTCGTCGGGGGCGCATCCTCGCGCAGGTGCTCGCTCAAGAACATGTTCGGGTCAAGGTAGAGGGTCGCCATCTCGACCTGGCCGTGCGTCCAGGACCAGTCGGTGCGCGCGCGATCCCAGTACAGCTCGATGCCGTTGCCCTCCGGGTCGGTCAGATAGAACGCCTGGCTGACGAGGTGGTCGGCGCTGCCCGTGAACGTGCGCGGGGCGTGCTGTGCGACCGAGAACAGGGCGGACGCGAGCGCCGCCTGCGACTCGAACAGGATCGCGGTGTGGAAGAGCCCGGCCGCACCCGGCTGCGCGTGGCGGAGCGCGGGACTGTGCTGCAGGACGACGAGCTCGCGCCCGGCGCGACCCAGAGCGACGGCATCGCCGTCCGCACGCAGCACCTGCAGCGTGACAACTTCGCGATAGAACGCGGTCATGGCGTCGAGGTCGGCGACGAGAAGGGTCACCGCACCCATGGAAGTTGCCTCGGCAAGTTTTTCGCGCATGACCGTCACAACGTCTTGGAGGGTGCGCCTATTCCTCTGTCGAGCCCGCCGTGTCCGCGCAACGTCGAACGGTCCCAGAAACCCCGCCACGGGAACGCCGTGAGGGGGAGTTTCTGGGACCGCTCAGGGTAGCGCCAGTGCGCAGGGGTTACGCGGGGTCGCCGCCCAGCGGGCCCACAGCCTCCAGCGGCTTGGGGTCGTCGGCGCCGGTCTTGCGTGCGCGGGCGATCAGGTTGCCGCCGTGGTAGATCACGATGGCGGCGAGGGTCGCGATCACGATGCCGCCGAGCTCGAAGCCGGATCCCTCGTCCTTGATCATGAAGCCGCCGACGGCGATGATCAGCGCGACCGCTGCCGTGTACTGGTTGACCGGGCGCGAGAAGTCGACCTTCGCATCGACCCAGATCTTGATGCCGATGACACCGATCAGGCCGTACAGAGCGGTCGTGATGCCGCCGAGTACACCGGCCGGAACCGAGTTGATGATCGCGCCGAACTTGGGCGACATGCTGAGCAGGATCGCGGCGATGCCGGCAACCCAGTAGGCGGCCGTCGAGTACACGCGGGTCGACGCCATGACGCCGATGTTCTCACCGTAGGTTGTCGTGCCGGATCCGCCGAAGAAGCCGGCGAGCGAGGTTGAGACACCGTCAGCGATGAGCGCCTTGCCGGTCTGCTTGTTGATCTCGGGGTCTTCGACCATCGTCGCGACGCCGCGCACGTGCCCCACGTTCTCGGCGATCAGCACGAGCACGACGGGCAGGAACATGGCCATCGCCGTCCAGGTGCCGGGGGAGGCGAAGTCGGGAAGCTGGAAGGTCGGCAGGCCGATCCAATCTGCCTTCTCGACGGCCTCGAAGTTGAGCTCGCCACGGAACGCGGCGAAGATGTAGCCCGCGATCACGCCGAGGAAGATCGAGATGCGCCCGAGGAACCCACGGAACAGCACCGCGAAGAGGATCGTCACGGCGAGCGTGACTGTCGCCGTGACCGGGGCCTTGACGAAGTTGCCGTGTGCGGCCCCGGCGAGGTTGAAGCCGATGAGCGCGACGATCGTGCCCGCGAGCACGGGCGGCAGGAAGCGGTCGACCCACTTGACTCCGACCGTGTGCACGACGACACCGATGAGCGCGAGCAGCAGGCCGACAGCGACGATGCCGGCGAGGGCTGAGCCCATGCCGGCCGAGGCGGTCGCTGCCGTCACCGGGGCGATGAAGGCGAACGACGAGCCCAGGTAGCTGGGGAGCTTGTTGCGCGTGACGAGCAGGAACAGGATCGTACCGACACCGCTGAAGAGCAGGGTGGTGGGCACGGGGAAGCCGGTCAGGATCGGAACGAGGAACGTCGCGCCGAACATCGCGATGACGTGCTGCACGCCGATCGCGATCGTCGCAGGCCAGTTCAGGCGTTCTTCGGGGCGCACGACGGCGCCGGGTTCGACCGTGCGCCCGTTTCCGTGCAGGGTCCACAGGGGCATGGGGGCTCCTCAGAGTCGGGGATGAAGGATGCTGGGAAAACACTAGCGATTCCTGAGCGTTTCCTGTGCGCATGCGTCGGCTCGGATGCGGTTCGGTGCGGCTTCTGCGATTCATCCGCGCTCTGCGAGGTCGTGCGGCAAGGGCTGGCGCATCCAGGCCCCTAACAGATACCCCCAGGGGTATCTGTTAGGCTCAAGTTCCACCCGGAAGAGGAGTCGCAGAAGTGAGCAAGAGCACGCGCGTGATCATCGTCGGTGGTGTCGCCGGAGGGATGTCGGCCGCCACCCGCCTTCGTCGTCTCGACGAGAACGCCGAGATCGTCGTGATCGAACGCGGCGACTACGTCAGCTTCGCGAACTGCGGCCTGCCCTACTACGTCGGCGGCGTGATCCCCGAGCGCGAGTCTCTGCTGTTGCAGACGCCGCAGTCGCTGAGGGCACGTTTCGCCCTCGATGTGCGCGTCGGCCACGAGGTCACGGCGATCGATCGCGACGCCCAGACGGTCACGGTCCGTGACCTGCGCACGGGCGTCGACTCCGTCGAGTACTACGACGCACTGATCCTCGCGACGGGGGCGAGCTCACGCGAGATCTATCCGCATGTCGACGGCGCCGCCCCCATCGCGACACTGCGCACGATCGACGATGTCGACCGCATCACCGCTGCGCTCGAAGGGCTCACCGACACCGGTCACGCGGTCGTCGTCGGCGGCGGATTCATCGGCCTGGAAGCGGTCGAGAATCTCGCCCACCGCGGACTCGCGGTCACGCTCGTGCAGCACGGCGCGTATCCGCTCAGCCCCCTCGACCCTGAGATGGCCAGCGTCGTCGTCGACGCGCTTCGCGCCGAGGGCGTCGATCTCCGCACTCGCACGACCGTCACCGCAATCGATGCCGACGGCGTGCACCTCGACGACGGCACGACGCTCGCCGCCGACCTCGTCATCGATGCGCGCGGTGTGCAGCCGGCAGCATCCGTCGCGGCAGCCAGTGGCCTGCGGCTCGGCCCCACCGGCGGCATCGCCGTCGACGGGCATCAGCGCACGAGTGACCCGCGCATCTTCGCTGTCGGCGACGCGGTCGAGAAGATCGACCAGATCTCCGAGGAGCCCACGCTTGTCACGATGGCGGGGCTCGCCAACCGGCACGGCCGCACGATCGCCGACGTGATCGCCTGGGAGGCGGGTCTGCTCGATGAGCGGCCAGCGGATGCGACGCCGGCAACGGGCACCGCGATCGTCGGCGTCTTCGGACTCGCCGTCGCGATGACCGGCTGGAGTGAGACCCGGCTGCGCACCGCAGGCCGGCCGCACCGCGTCATCCATGCCCACCCGGTCGACCACGCCGCCTACTACCCGGGAGCCGAGCGCCTCACGATGAAGCTGCTCGTCGATCCCGAGACCGACCTGATCCTGGGCGCGCAGGTGATCGGACGCGCGGGCGCGGACAAGCGCATTGACGTGATCGCCACCGCGATGCAGGCCGGTCTCACGGCCTCGCAGCTCTCACGACTCGAGCTCGCCTACGCACCCCAGTACGGCTCCGCGAAGGATCCGATCAACATGCTCGGCTACATCGCCGACAACCACGCCAGTGGCACGACCGACAGCATCCAATGGCATGAGCTGGATGCTGCGCGTGACGCCGGAGCGACCGTGATCGACGTGCGATCCGCCGGTGAGTACGAGCGCGGGGGCATCCCGGGCAGCCTGAACATCTCGGTGGATGAACTGCGTGCACGCGTTGCTGAGCTGCCTGAGGGCGAGCTCATCGTGCACTGCCAGGTCGGTCAGCGCGGCCACACCGCGGTGCGCATCCTGCGCCAGCTGGGGCGCGATACCCGCAACCTCGACGGCGGCTACCTGACGTGGCGTGCCGGCACCGCCATTCGCGAGCCCGTTCTTACGCCGTGAGGCGTTCGATCAATTCGCGGTAGCGTGCCGCCGTCTGCGCGACGATCTCGTCGGGCAGCGCGGGTGGCGTGCCCTGCTTGTCCCAGTGGGCGGCGAGCCAGTTGCGCACGATCTGCTTGTCGAAGGAGGCCATGCGCTCGGCGGGCGTCGTGCCCGTCGCCCACGCCGCGGCATCCCAGTAGCGCGATGAGTCGCTCGTGAGCACCTCATCGGCCAGGCGCAGCACGCCATCGCTGTCGAGACCGAACTCGAACTTCGTATCGGCGAGGATGAGCCCCTTCGCCTCGGCGATCGCGGCGGCGCGCGTGTAGATCGCCAGCGACGCGTCGCGCAGCTGGGCAGCGCGCTCGGCGCCGACCAGTTCGACCGTCTTCTCGAAGGAGATGTTCTCGTCGTGCTCGCCCATCGGGGCCTTGTAGGCGGGGGTGAACAGCGGCTCGGGCAGGCGGTCGCCGTCGGTCAGACCCGCGGGAAGGGGAATGCCGCAGACGGTTCCGGATGCCTGATACTCGAGCCATCCAGATCCGGTGAGGTAGCCGCGAACGACGCACTCCACCGGGAGCATGTCGAGTGACATGGCGAGCATGGCGCGGTCGGCGACGACATCCGGGATCTCGCCCTCGGCGAGATGATTCGGAACGTCATCCAGCTGTGCGAACCACCAGCGGCTGAGGCGTGTGAGCAGCGCGCCCTTCTCAGGAATGCCCGGCTCCAGCACGAAGTCGAACGCGCTCACGCGGTCGGATGCGACCACCAGCAGTCGAGCGTCGGCGGGGTCTTCCGGCATGTACAGATCACGCACCTTGCCTGAATAGGTGTGCTGCCAGCCGGGGATGTTCAGTGCTTCGCTCACACGAACATCTTCCCATCCGTGCCGGACTCCTCCGACCCGTCAAGGAGAAGGTCGCGGGTTCGCAGGAGTAGCGTTGCCTCGTGACCTCTGACGCACGTGCGGACTCGACCGCGCACAGCCCGTGGCCTGCGCTCTGGGCGCTGGTGATCGGCTTCTTCATGATCCTCGTCGACACGACGATCGTGTCGGTCGCGAACCCGGCGATCAAGGCCGCGCTCGACCCCGACACGAACAATCTCGACAACGTCGTGTGGGTCACGAGCGCCTACCTGCTCGCCTATGCGGTGCCGCTGCTGATCACGGGCCGCCTCGGCGACCGCTTCGGGCCGAAGAACATCTACCTGGTCGGGCTCGCGATCTTCACCCTCGCCTCCCTGTGGTGCGGGCTGTCGACCTCTCTCGAAGGGCTGATCGCCGCTCGTGCTGCGCAGGGCATCGGCGCGGCATGCATGACCCCGCAGACCATGGCCGTGATCACCCGCACCTTCCCGCCGACCCGTCGTGGCGCGGCGATGGGACTGTGGGGTGCGACGGCGGGCGTCGCCACCCTCGTGGGACCGCTGCTCGGAGGCATCCTCGTCGACGGCCTCGGCTGGGAGTGGATCTTCTTCGTCAACCTGCCCGTCGGCGTCGTCGCGTTCGTCATGGCCTGGGTCCTCGTGCCGAAGCTCGAAACGCACCCGCACCGCTTCGACGTGCTCGGCGTGGTCCTCAGCGCCGTCGCGCTCTTCCTCATCGTGTTCGGCCTGCAGGAGGGTGAAGCTCACAACTGGGGCGTCATCTGGGGACCTATCACGGTGTGGGGCATGATCGGCGTCGGCATCCTGCTGCTGGCCCTGTTCATCTGGCAGCAGGCCCGGACGCGCAGTGAGCCGCTCGTGCCGCTCGTGCTCTTCCGCGACCGCAACTTCGCCGGTGCGACCGTCGGTGTCGCCGCGGTCGGGTTCGCGGTGACGAGCATGTCGCTGCCGATGATGTTCTTCCTCCAGCTCGGGCGGGGGCTCACTCCGACGCAGTCGGCGATGCTGCTGATCCCGATGGCCGTGCTGTCGGGTGTTCTTGCGCCGCTCGCCGGTCAGCTCCTCGACCGCGTCGATCCGCGCTTCATCCTGATTCCGGGGCTGTTTGCGAACGGCATCGCGCTGCTCTGGTACGCGGCGCTCATGACGCCGGAGACGCCGATCTGGATGTTCCTCCTGCCGTCGGCGCTGATGGGCGTCGGCAACGCGGGCATGTGGGGTCCGCTCGCCACGACGGCGACCCGCAACCTCCCTCCGGCCATGGCCGGCGCAGGCTCGGGCATCTACAACACGATGCGCACGATGGGGTCGGTCATCGGCTCCGCAGCCATCGCGGCGTTCATGCAGGCGCGACTGGAGGCGAACCTTCCCGGGCTTTCCGAGGCATCCGGCTCCGTCGGCTCGGGCGGTGCCCTGCCACCGGAGATCGTCGGCGGCTTCTCGGCAGGAATGGCGCAGACGATTCTGCTGCCCGCCGCGGTGCTCGTGATCGCCATCGTCGCCGCGCTCTTCGTCGGCCGCTACGACTCTAGACAGCGCTCGGACGCGTCGATAGGCTGACGCGTCACCAGGTGTCCTCCGCTGCAGAGTCGCATCGGCTGCGGCACTTGGTGTCAGGAGCAGCAATGACCACCACTCCGATCCACCTCGGCCGACCCGACGGCAAGGGGCTGGCAGCAGGAACGCTGGGGCTGTGGGGCTCGACCGTCATCGGTCTCGCCTCGACGGCGCCCGTGTACTCGCTCGTTGCAACGCTCGGCTGGGTCGTGCTCGCCGTCGGCGCCCAGGCGCCGATCGCGTTCATCATCGCGTTCGTTCCGATGCTGTTCATCGCGTTCGCCTACCGGGAGCTCAATAGAGAGATCCCCGACTGCGGTACGACGTTCACCTGGGGCACGAAGGCGTTCGGACCCTGGGTCGGATGGATGGGCGGATGGGGCGTCGCGGTCGCGGGT
The DNA here is from genome assembly GCF_058797175.1 of Microbacterium sp. GW823-FHT02G05. Classification (NCBI taxonomy): domain Bacteria; kingdom Bacillati; phylum Actinomycetota; class Actinomycetes; order Micrococcales; family Microbacteriaceae; genus Microbacterium; species Microbacterium sp. GW823-FHT02G05. The sequence continues at coordinate 402,948 of NZ_JBXAJK010000001.1, read as the reverse complement.
ATGGTCGTGCTCGCCAACCTCGCCCAGATTGCCAGCATCTACTTCTGGGCGCTCTTCGGCCTCTCTCTGGAGAACAACGACTGGCGCATCATCCTCATGGCCGTCGTGTTCATCGCGGCGATGACCTGGGTGAGCTGGCGGGGCGTCGAGATCGGCGAGAAGATCCAGAACCTTCTGCTCGGCATCCAGTACGTCGCGCTGGCCGTCTTCGTCATCGCGGCGCTCTGGCAGTTCTTCGCGGGCAGCGCCCCGAACCCCACGCCGTTCGAGTGGGAGTGGCTCAACCCGTTCGCGTTCGAGTCCTGGTCCGGATTCACGCAGGCGGTCCTGCTCGCCCTCTTCATCTACTGGGGCTGGGACACCTGCCTCGCACTCAACGAGGAGACGAAGGATCCCAAGCGCATCCCCGGCACGGCAGCGCTGCTCACCTGCGTGCTGCTGCTCGTCACCTACGTCGGCGTCACGGTCGCGGCGATGATGTACGCAGGCCTCGGTGAAGACGGCGTGGGTCTCGGCAACGAGGCGAACGCCGATGACTTCTTCCTCGCGATCCGCGACGGCCTCCTCGGCCCGTTCGGATGGGTTCTCGTGGTCGCAGTTCTCATCTCTGCGGTGTCGTCGACACAGACGACGATCCTTCCGACGGCGCGCGGAACCCTCGCCATGGGCGTCTACCGCGCGCTGCCCGCGAAGTTCAAAGAGGTGCACCCGCGCTACAAGACCCCGTCGTTCTCGACGCTCGTCATGGGAGTCGTCGCCTCGCTGTACTACATCGGGATGACGCTGATCAGCGACAACATCCTGCAGGACTCGATCCTCTCGCTGGGCCTCGCGATCGCGTTCTACTATGCGATCACCGGCTACGCGTGCGTCTGGTATTTCCGTCGTGAGCTGTTCACCTCGGGCAAGGCGTTCGTCACGAAGGGGCTGCTGCCGCTGCTGGGTGCGCTCATGCTCACCTACGCCTTCGTGCAGTCGGCGATCGACATGTGGGATCCCGACTATGGATACACGGTGCTCTTCGGCATCGGCGGCACCTTCGTCGTCGGCATCGGGTCGCTGGCTGTCGGTGTCGTGCTCATGGTGATCTGGTACTTCTTCCCGCGGTCGAAGCGCTTCTTCGCCGGTGAGAGCCTCAACCGTGACACGCAGGTCATGGTGCCGGAGGACCCGTCGGAGTTCATCCGGTCGATCGACGGCGGTATCTGAGCATCCGAGGCATCATGAGCATATGAAGCTCCTTGCTCTGGCGCGTCGCTATCCACTGCTCAGCGGAGGGCTGCTGGCGACAGCCGCGGTGATCGTCCTTGAGATCGCGAGGATGTCGGATGCTGCGCGCTGGACCGCGACGATCGCCGTCGGCGCGGTCATCGCGTGGACCGCATGGGGAATGCTGCGCGACATCCTTCGCGGCCACTACGGTCTCGACATTCTCGCGGTCGTCGCGATGGTGGCGACTCTCGCGGTCGGCGAGTACATCGCCGCGCTTGTGATCGTGCTGATGCTCTCCGGCGGGGAGGCACTGGAGGACTACGCGCAGCGACGGGCCGCACGTGATCTCACCGCACTGCTGGACAGGTCGCCGCAGACTGCGCATGTGATGGTCGACGGTCAAGAGACGCAGACACGCGATGTGCCGGTCGACGAGGTGGAACCCGGCACCGTGCTGCTGGTGCGACCGGCCGAGATCGTGCCGGTCGACGGCACGCTGCTCAGCGCCGAGGCGAGCTTCGACGAATCGTCGCTGACGGGTGAGAGCGTGCCCGTGGCGCGTACGACGGGCGATGAGGTGATGTCCGGTGCGGTGAACGGCTCGGCGGCGGTGCGAATCCGCACGGTGCGTCGCAGCGCCGACAGCCAGTACCAGCAGATCGTGGCCCTTGTGCATGAGGCGCAGCAGACGAAAGCACCGGTCGTGCGGCTGGCCGATCGCTTCGCTGTGCCGTTCACGATCGTGTCGATCACGATCGCCGGCATCGCGTGGGCGGTGTCCGGTGACCCGGTCCGTTTCGCGCAGGTGCTCGTGCTCGCGACGCCGTGTCCGCTGCTGATCGCGGCGCCCGTCGCTTTCCTCGGCGGGCTCTCTCGCACCGCGAAGGAAGGGCTCGTGGTCAAGGGCGGTGCGGTGCTCGAGCAGCTCGCGCGCATCCGCTCGGTGGCGTTCGACAAGACGGGAACACTCACACAGGGGCGTCCGGTCCTCGTCGAGGTGCGCCCCGCGGGCGGGGTCGATGCGGATGAGCTGCTGCTCCTCGCCGCATCCGCGGAGCAGTACTCCAGTCACGTGCTCGCCCAGGGCATCCGCCGCGCGGCCGTCGAACGCGGACTGACCCTCGCCCCGGCGGCGCACGCCGAGGAGATTGCGACGAATGGCGTCACCGCGCACATCGACGGCCGTACGGTCGTCGTCGGGAAGCCTGCCTACATCGCCGCGCTCGCTTCCGATGCCACGCGCACCGACCTGCAGGCCGGCCAGCTGGCGGCGTACGTCGCGATCGACGGGCGATACGCGGGAGCGCTCGTGCTCGCGGACGCCGTGCGCCCCGAATCCGCGGACGTCATCACCGCACTCCGCGCCCACGGCGTCGAGCGCATCGCGATCCTCACAGGAGACGCCGACGCCACAGCATCCGCCGTCGCCGTTGAGCTCGGCGTGACCGAGGTCCACGCGGAGCTTCTGCCCGCGGAGAAGGTCGCGCTCGCCGTGGAGATGGCGCCCCGGCCGATGATGATGGTGGGCGACGGCGTCAACGACGCCCCGGTGCTCGCGGCGGCGGACGTCGGCATCGCTATGGGAGCACGCGGATCGACGGCGGCGGGCGAAGCCGCGGATGCCGTCGTGCTGAAGGATTCGCTCGCTCCGGTCGTGGGCGCCGCGGCGATCGGGCGGCACACGCTGCAGGTCGCCTACACGGCGATCTGGATTGGCATCGTACTCAGCGTCGGCCTCATGCTCATCGCGACTACGGGCGTGATCCCGGCCGTCGTCGGTGCGTTCACGCAGGAGCTCGTCGACCTCGCGACGATCCTGTACGCGCTGCGCGCCCTCACCGGGCCGAAGGCGAAGCGGGACGGTGACCGTCAGCCTGCGACGCCGGAGGTGCTGTCTGCACGGTAGTGCGAGCGACGGATCGTGAAGCTCACGATCGCCGCGACCGCGCAGAGTCCTGCCGCCGCGAACCACGCGATCGTGTACTGGCCGGTCTCATCGCGAATGATGCCGGCGCCGATCGCGGCGATCGCCGCGCCCACCTGGTGCGCGGCGAAGACCCAGCCGAACACGAGCGGGCCGCGGTCGCCGAAGAGTTCACGACAGAGGGCGATCGTCGGCGGGACCGTGGCGACCCAGTCGAGCCCGTAGATCACGATGAAGACGACGATGCTCGGGCGCACATCGGCGGCGAGCAGGCTCGGCAGGAACAACAGGCTCACACCGCGGAGGGCGTAGTAGGCGGCGAGCAGGATGCGCGGGTTCACCCGGTCGGTCAGCCAACCTGAGAGCACGGTGCCGACGATGTCGAAGATGCCGACGACAGCGAGCAGCCCGGCGGCGGTGGTCGTGGGCATGCCGTGGTCGTGGGCGCTCGGGATGAAATGGGTGCCGATCAGGCCGTTCGTCGTCGCTCCGCAGATTGCGAAGCCTGCAGCCAGCGCCCAGAATGTGCGCTGTCGGGCGGCGTCGCGCAGGGTCGAGAGTGCCAACCGCGCGGCTGCCCACGGATCGGACCGGCGCCGTTCGGCAGGAGTCGCCGCTGCCGTAGGGAGCAGCGGCTCGGCAGAATCCGGAGCATTTTCTTCGGTGACGTCGCCATAGCGCCGCACCCCCAGATCACTGGGACGGTTGCGCAGGAACAGCAGGACGAGCGGGATGACCGTGAACGCGCCGCCCGCGATGATGAGCGAGGCGGTGCGCCAGCCCAGGTCGTGCGCCGCGGAGGCGATGATCGGCAGGAAGATCAGCTGCCCGGTCGCGCTGCCGGCCGTGAGCACACCCGAGACGAGCCCGCGTCGGGTTGCGAACCAGGTGTCGGTGATGGTCGCAGCGAACACGAGAGCCATAGATCCGGTGCCGACCCCGATCAGCACGCCCCACGTGAGGATGAGCTGACCGGGCGATGCCACGAAGATGCTCAATGCGGAGCCCGCGCCGATCACGACGAGTGCCAGCACGGTGACCAGGCGGATGCCGAAACGCTGCATGAGTGCGGCGGCGAACGGAGCCACAAGCCCGTAGAGCAGCAGGTTGATCGACACTGCGAGCGAGAGGTCGGCGGTCGTCCAGCCGAATTCCTCCTCGAGTGGCACCATGAGCACGCCGGGGGCCGCGCGGAAGCCGGCCGCGCCGATCAACGCGATGAGGGCGACGAACGCGACAGTCCAGGCGGGGTGGATGCGGCGGCGCGCGTGCACGGATTCGGTGGTCATGCGTTGCGTTCGCCGGAGGTCGTCAGGGAAAGCGCGAAGGGCTCATTGCCCATGCTGCGTCGCGCCCAGCGGGTGCTGCCGGCATCAAGTGGGGCAGCGCAGGTCGCGCACCAGTCGACGGATGTCGCGGGCGCCCCACACCGGCCGCATGTCACCGTGAGGCCCCAGGGGTTGTCGGGGTCGGTCGCGTGGGAGAAGCGCGCGTAGGCGTGGAGGATCGGCAAGGTCTCGCGCCCGGCGCTCGTGAGGCGGTAGCCGGCGCGGGCGTTGTGTTCAGCGTCGATGAGGCCCGCTTCGACCATGCCCTTCAACCGTCGTGCGAGTACCGAGTCGGCGGCACCGGTCGCCTCTCGCAGCTCGTCGAAGCGAGTGCGGCCGGAGAACAGCTCGCGCAGGATCAGCAGCACCCACGGATCGGCGAGCACATCGGCGGAGCGCGCGATGGGGCAGGTCGCAGACGACCAGTCAGAGCGGAGCGGCATGCGTTAACTTTCTTAAAGAAAGTCTCTGCTGTCAAGGCTGGGGCGAGGCGTCCGCTCCTTGAGCGGAAAGTGGTTCTACTCGGCGACGCGGGCGGCGACGTCGTGGCGGAAGTGCGAGCCCTCGAGCGAGATGTGCCGGATCGCCTCGTACGCGCGGGCGCGCGCCTCGCGGAAGTCGGGCCCGGTCGCCACGACGCTGAGCACACGGCCACCGGTCGCGATGAGCGCACCGCCCGGAGCATCCGGACCTGCGGTCGCCGCGTGCACGATGCGCACGCCCGGGACCGCGGCCGCTTCGGCCAGCCCCTCGATCTGACGGCCGGTCTGCGGAGCCTCCGGGTAGCCCTCGCTCGCGAGGACGACCGTGATCGCGACATCGTCGCTGAAGACCGGCTCAGGCTGGTCCTCCAGGTTTCCGGATGCCGCGGCGAGCAGCAGCTGCGACAGCGGCGTCTGCAGGCGCGGCAGCACGACCTGGGTCTCGGGGTCGCCGAAGCGGGCGTTGAATTCGATCACGCGCACGCCGGCGGGCGTCAGGATGAGCCCGGCGTAGAGCAGGCCGATGAACGGGGTGCCTTCGGAGTCCATCTGGCGGATGACCGGGAGGGCGACATCGCGTGTCACCTCGGCAACGAAGTCCTCGACGCTGCCGAACTGTTCCGAGAGCCAGGGCAGGGGCGAGTAGGCGCCCATCCCGCCCGTGTTCGGACCGGCGTCACCGTCGAATGCGCGCTTGAAGTCCTGTGCGGGGCTGAGCGCGCGCACCGTGTCGCCGTCGCTCAGGAAGAAGAGGGAGACCTCCGGGCCCGTGAGGAATTCCTCGACGAGCACGGGGCCGTTCGGCAGGTACTGCTCGGCGTGCGCGAGAGCGTCCGCGCGCTCGGACGTGACGATGACACCCTTGCCTGCGGCGAGCCCGTCGGCCTTCACGACGTAGGGCGCCCCGAAGTCCTCGAACGCGGCCTCGACATCGGCCGTCGAGGTGGCCCGCACGGCGCGGCCAGTCGGCACGCCTGCGGCATCCATGATCCGCTTCGCATACGCCTTCGAGCCCTCGAGCTGGGCGGCGGTCTTTCCCGGACCGAACACCGGGATGCCGCGCTCACGCAGCGGGTCGGCGACACCCGCGACCAGCGGAGCCTCCGGACCGACCACGACGAGGTCGACGGCGTTCTCGTTCGCGAATGCGGCGACAGCCTTGCCGTCCAGCATGTCGATCTCGACGAGGGTCGCGTCCTGCGCGATGCCGGCGTTGCCGGGGGCGGCGAAGATCTCATGCGACGCCTCTTCCGCACGCAGCGCAAGGATGATGGCGTGCTCGCGGGCACCGGAACCGAGAACGAGAATCTTCACGTAGCCAGACTACCCAGCGTGGCTCGCGTGTGTCGTGGCGTCAGACCGGCCGCTCGTCCTGTTCATTCCAGGGGATCGTCCATCCGGATGCGTCGAAGATCGCATGCAGCACCATCGCCGTGAAGCCCCACACGACCGTGCCGTCGACCTCGAACGCCGGGGCGCGGAACGTCTGCGCGCCGTAGCGACGCACCGACATGTACCGGTTTGCGGGGTCGAGCAGCTTCGCCACCGGCACACGGAACACTTCGACCGTCTCAGCGTGGTCGACGGCCGCGACACGGGAGGGGGCCGTCCACCAGGCGAGCACAGGCGTCACCCGGTGATTGCTCACCGCGAGCGGCACCTCCGGGAGCATCGCGAGCACTTCGACGCCGTGGGGATCGAGCCCGGTCTCCTCCTCGGCTTCGCGCAGAGCGGTGGCGACAGCATCCGCGTCGGTGTCCTCCGCCCGGCCACCCGGGAACGACACCTGGCCTGCGTGCGACGACAGCGTCGGTGCCCGGCGCTGCAGCAGGACGTCGAGGTCGCGGGCGACGGATGTCTCGCGGGTCGTCGCAGGGATGTCGTCGAGCACGCCGAACAGGACGAGGACGGACGCGGGCTTCGCGCCCTCCGCGTCGAAGAGCGGAGGGAAGGATGTGCTCCACGAGAGCGCACGCGCGGCATCGAGCAGCTCTGCCCGTGCTCCCCGCGGTGTGACGCTCATCGCTTCGAGCCTACGCCGCCGTGGCGGGGGAGGTCTCGGTCACGAGTGCCGCCGCCTCCTGCACGGAATCGACGAGGTGCACGTGCTTCTCCATGGGGCGGCCCTTCGCCAGCGCCTGCAGCAGCGGCCACGCCGGGAGGCGCTCGGTCCAGTACCTCTGCCCGACAAGCACCATCGGCGCGAGCGACGACTCATCGGCGTAGTAGTTCTCGCAGGCATCCTGGAAGATCTCCTGCACCGTGCCGCCCGCCCCGGGGAGGAAGACGATACCCGCCTGACACAGCTCGAGCAGGATCGCCTCGCGCTGCGCGTTGTGGAAGTACTTCGCGATCGCGTTCGCGAAGGCGTTGGGAGGTTCATGGCCGTAGTGCCAGGTCGGGATGCCGAGCGAATCCGATCCGTGGCCGAAGCGCTCCCGCACGGCAAAAGCGGCATCCGCCCACGCGCCGATATCGGGGGTGAAGCTCGGCACGGGTGCGAGCATCGCGATCGCCTCCGCGGCAGCATCCGTCCCCTCGCGGCTCAGCCACGCGCCCAGATTGACCGCCTCCATCGTGCCGGGGCCGCCGCCGGTCGCGACCGTCAACGTCTGGCCGAGCAGGCCACCCAGCGCCACGCCATCCGCATATGCGGGGTCGTCGCGCTGTGCTCCGTGCCCGCCCATGACGCCCACAAGTCGACGCCCCTGCACCCAGGTGTTCAGCGCCTCGCCGATGCTGTGGTCGTGCAGTGCCTGCGCGAGCGTGCCCTCACGGGCGTGGCGGTCCTGCGACCAGGCGTACGTGCGCGCGTCGAGGCTGTGCGCGTAGCCGGCATCGCCGAAGAGCTCCTCGGGTGTGTAAAGGGCCGTGCGGTACGCGTCGACCGGTGCATCCGGCACGGCGGGGAAGACGACCGCCCCGCGTGCCCGCACGGACTCCTCGTCGGCGGGCAGCATCGTGCAGCCGAGGAACAGCGCACCGGCGACGTCGAGCGTCCGCAGGGGCTCGCGCTGCGCCGTCAGATCCAGGGCCCGCACATGCCAGCCCGCCATCGACTCCGCTCCGCGTCGCACCCGGCGCTCCAGGTCGTCGAGAGAGTCGACATCGATCACGCCGCCGCGGGTTCTTCTCATGCCTCGACCCTAGAGGCGAACAACGGCGAGTTTGGCTCCGCAGCATTCGTGCCGATAACGTGAAAGACAGGGCTCCGGCCCCGCAGACCAGTCCGCGGTCGCGTCCTTCTTTCGATTCAGCTGTGCACGAAGAGGCGCGAGCGTACGGTCGATGTTCTCCGTAGCGGATCCGAAATCCGCTGCCCGAGCCGTCAGCACAGTCTTGTCGAAGCGGCCTTGGAATCATCACCCGGGCGTAACCGAAGCGGCTCCCGCTACCCGAAATCACGGTGGGCCGCGGGGGAAACGTGTCCGAAATCGCACTACAAGCGCGCAATCTCTACAAAGTCTTCGGAAAGAACCCGAACCAGGCTGTCCGCCGGCTCAAGGCCGGCCAGAGCCGTTCCGAAGTCGCAGACGCCGGAACGGCGGCGGTGATCGATGCGAGCTTCACCGTCAACCGCGGTGAGATCTTCGTCATCATGGGCCTCTCAGGTTCCGGCAAGTCCACCATCATCCGCATGCTCAACGGCCTGTTGACGCCCACCGACGGCGATGTCGTCGTGCAGGGCCACAGCGTGACGGCCGCGTCAGCGGCCGAGTTGCGCGGCATCCGTCGTCAATCTGTGTCGATGGTCTTCCAGCACTTCGCCCTGCTGCCGCACCGCACCGTGCTGGACAACGCCGCGTACGCGCTGGAGATCCAGGGCGTCGCGAAAGCCACGCGCCTTGCGCAGGCGCGCGAGATTCTCGAGAGAGTGGGACTGGGCGACCGGGCGGATGCCTACCCCGACGAGCTCTCCGGCGGCATGCGTCAGCGTGTCGGCCTCGCCCGTGCGTTGACCGCCGGCACCGACATCCTTCTCATGGATGAGGCCTTCTCCGCCCTCGATCCACTCATCCGCCGTGAGATGCAGGAGCAGCTGATCGAGCTGCAGCAGGAGCTCGGCCGCACCATCATCTTCATCACACACGACCTCAACGAGGCCATGTTCCTCGGTGACCGCATCGCCGTCATGCGCGATGGGCGCATCGTGCAGCAGGGCACTCCTGAGGAGATCCTCACCGACCCCGCGAATGACTACGTCGCGCAGTTCGTGCAGGACGTCGACCGCACGCGAGTGCTCACCGCGAGCGCCGTCATGGAGCCGCCGCACCTCACGACGCCCGTGAGCGCCGGAGTCCGCGGCGCCCTGCGCACACTGCGCGAGCAGCAGGCCAGCGCCGTGTTCGCCGTCGAGAACCGGCGCCTCGTCGGCGTCGTCACCGACCGCGCTGTGATTCGCGCGGTCAAGGCGGGGCAGACCGATCTGCGTTCGGTCGTGGATGCGTCGGTGCTGACGGTCGGCCCCGACGATCTGCTCACCGACATCGTCGAGCGCGCCGTCGAGACGCCCGTCCCGCTGGCCGTGGTCGATGAGAACCGCCGACTCATCGGCGTGATCCCCCGTGTGACGCTGCTCGCTGCGCTCGGCAACGTCTCTCCGACGACGCGCGAGATGCCGATCATTCAGACGCCGATCGAGATGGTGGCCCAGTTCACCCCGCTCGTGGATGCGGCGAGCGAAGGGAGCCTCGCATGATCGACGGATTCCGCATTCCGCTCGGTGACTGGGCGAAGGCCTTCATCGGCTGGGTGACCGACACGCTCGGCCTCTTCTTCGACGTCATCGCGACGATCTTCACCGGCTTCTACGACGGAGTCGCCTGGGTGCTCACGACGCCGCCGTTCTGGGTGATCATCCTCGTGATCGTCGCCCTGTCGTTCTGGGCCAAGGGGTGGAAGCTCGCCCTCGGTGCCGCGATCGGCCTCGTCGTGATCGTCGGCGTCGACCAGTGGGAGAAGGCGATGCAGACGCTCGCGCTCACCTTGGTGGCGGCGTTCATCGCGATCCTCATCGCGATTCCCGTGGGCATCTGGGCGTCGAGGTCGGCGCGCGTGTCAGCCGTCGTCCGACCGGTGCTCGACTTCCTGCAGACGATGCCCGCCTTCGTCTACCTGATTCCCGCGATCTTCCTGTTCAGCGTCGGCGTCGTGCCCGGAATCGTGGCGACGATCCTCTTCGCCGTCGCACCGGGAGTGCGTCTGACCGAGCTCGGCATTCGCGGCGTCGACGCGGAGGTCGTCGAGGCGGGGCACGCCTTCGGCGCCACTCCCGGTCGTATTCTGCGGCAGATCCAGCTGCCCTTGGCGATGCCGTCGATCATGGCCGGCGTCAACCAGGTGATCATGCTCTCGCTGTCGATGGTCGTCATCGCGAGCATGGTCGGCGCGCCGGGTCTCGGCAAGGACATCATCCAGGCGCTCAGCCGCATCGACATCGGACTCGGATTCGAAGCGGGACTCTCGGTCGTGATCATCGCGATGATCCTCGACCGTGTCACCGGCGGTTTCGGCCGAGCGCGCAAGCGCCCCGCGCGGCCGGCCGCGAAGACTCCAACGTCGAAGGCCGCGCCTGTCGAGGCATCCGCCCCCGTCGCCGCCTGAGTCGCCCCCCCACTCATCAAGACCGAGGTGCGCGTGCGCACCGACGGCTCGCGGTAGACCGCGGGCATCCCCAACACCTGCGACACAGCACGCAGGAGGAAAGGAAACACCATGAAGAAGCACCTCATCAGCGCACTCGCGCTGGGAGCAGCAGCCGCGCTCGCCCTGACCGGCTGCGCGAGCGGCACCACCGCGCCGGGGGAGTCCGGAGGCGAGGCGTCCAAGGACATCACGATCGGCGTCTTCAACGGCTGGCCCGAAGGCGAAGCGGCCTCATACCTGTGGAAGATCGCCCTCGAAGACAAGGGCTACAACGTCACCCTCGAGTACGCCGACGCGGGCCCTGTCTTCGCCGGTCTCGCCAAGGGCGACTACGACCTCGCACTGGATGGCTGGCTGCCGACGACCCACGCGTCGTACTTCGAGCAGTACGGCGACGACATCGTCGACCTCGGCGCATGGAACGAAGACGCCAAGCTCACGATCGCGGTCAACGCGGACGCACCCGTCGACTCGCTCGCAGATCTCGCCGCCAACGCCGAGGCGTTCGACAACCGCCTCATCGGCATCGAGCCCGGTGCCGGCCTCACCGAGGCGACGCAGAACAATGTGATCCCCACCTACAAGCTCGATGGCATGGACTACATCACGTCGTCCACGCCCGCGATGCTCGCAGAGCTCAGCAAGGCGCTGGACAGCGGCAAGAACATCGCCGTGACGCTCTGGCGTCCCCACTGGGCCTATGACGCCTTCGACATCAAGGACCTGGCCGACCCGGAGGGCACCCTGGGCGCTGCCGAGTCGATCCACACGGTGACGCGCACCGGGTTCGCCGATGACTTCGCCGAGGTCAACGGCTGGCTGAAGGACTTCACGCTCAGCTCGGATCTGCTGTTCTCGCTCGAGAACGTCATGTACAACACCGACGAGACCGTCACGGACTACACCGAGATCGTGCGGAAGTGGATGGACGAGAACAAGGACTACGTCGACAGCCTCACGGCGTCGTAGGTCTGGTGGCGCGCGGCAGGATGCCGTGCCCGCGAGGGGGTCGTGGCTGCGTGCCGCGACCCCCTCGTTCAAATCTGTGGCAGCACGCGGATGCCACCCCGCGACCGCACGCGCCTAGGCTGAAGCCGTGGCGAAGAAGATCGATACCGCGCTCGGGCGCGCAGCGCTGACGGCGACGCAGGATGCGCTCGCCGCCGGGGGGAAGCCGCAACGCAGCGAGTACGGCACCGCGGTTCGCTACCTGCTGCAGCTGCTGGATGAGAAGGCGCCGGGCAACAGCGTCGAGGTGCGGGTTCCGCCGTTCGGCGCCGTGCAGGTCGTACAGGGGCCGAAGCACACGCGCGGCACCCCGCCGAACGTGATCGAGATGGATGCTGCCACGTGGATCGCCGTCGCCACGGGCGGCGAGAGCTGGGATGACGCCGCCGCGTCCGGTCGGGTGCAGGCCTCCGGCATCCGCGCGCATCTCGCCGACCTTCTGCCGTTGCGCCCGTAGGCGCCGTCTCTGTGCGCGGGCATAGGCAGGGGTGGGACAATGGAGCCATGTCTGCTGAGCGCCCCACATCCCGCGACGAGATCGTCGAAGCGCGTGTCCGTCGCGTGCCGCGCTACGGCGTGCTGATGGCCATCGGCGGTGTGCTGGGTGTCCTGGTTGCGGCGATCATCGCGCTGTCCGGCAGCCAGGCGCCGTCGGAGGTGCTCAACGTCGTCTACCCGCCGACCCAGGTGTTCGGTTTCGTCCTCCTGTGGACGGCCCCGATCGGCATCGCTCTCGGCGGCCTCGTCGGCGTGATTCTCGAGCGCCTCGCGCGTCGTCACGACCGCATCGTGCGCGTCGACCACGAGACGATCGTCACCGCACCCGACGAGGACTGAGCGAGAGCGGATGCCACGCAGCATCCGCCGTCGCGTGCCTCACGCGAGCTGGCTGATGACCGGCCGGATCGCCTGATCGAAGGCGACGACATCGCGTCGCATGCCATCGGTGACGGCGACGCTGAGAGAGCCGATCCACCAGAGGCCGCGCTGCGTGAACGGCAGGACGTGCACGTTGAGTTCGAACGAATGCGCCCGGCGACCCACCTCGCGCTCGAACTCGGCGATCGCTGAGGCATAGGCGCGGTAGGCGTTGCTCTCATGCCCGACCGTGCGCGTGTAGCGGGCTTGCGTCTCGCGGGCGTAGCGCAACGCGGAGGCGGCGTGCGGGACAATCGCGGCGCGCAGCTCCTCGGCACCGGTCGCGGGCAGGGCGACGAGAGTGTCGAAGCCGTCGACGAGCTCCAGCGGTCCGGGGGCGGGATGCGCGCGCGGCTCGACCGTCATCTCCCAGAGCGCACGCCATTGCTGCTCCAGTGTGACCGTGGTCTCCGGGGCGTCAGGTGAGCGGACGGGCAGATCGCGCAGCGCCGGCAGGTCGAGCGGCTCGCGGATGCCCAGTTTCTGGCGCAGGGCGAGCGCCAGAAGCACCGGAACGCCGGCGTCTTCGCGTACGAGCCACTGCGGCTTCTCGCCCATGTGCCCCATCGTAGGAGGCGGGCGCTGCTGGGGCGAGGGGTGGATGCTCCGGGTGTCGTACTTGCGTCATGTTCGGCGGCGCCGGCATGCGCGGTTTGCTCGCGGGGTTAGGTAAGGCTTACCGTATAAGAGTTCCCCACAGGTCGCCCCGAAGCGACGTCGCAGAGAGGTCCTCCATGTCGCTTTCGCCGGCTCCACGCCATCGCGCCCGTCCTCACGTCCTCACCGCGATCGCCCTCAGCATCGGTGCGCTCGCCGCGGGTAGTGCCGCCGTCCCGGCATCGGCTGCGACCGATGAGAGCGTCTGCGCCGTCACGGATGGCACTCTGAGCTGGGGCGTCAAGGAGTCGTTCCGCTCGTACATCTCGGGCACGATCGCCAAGGGTGCGTGGGAAGCGGCGGAGGGCGCGAGCTATACGACCCCTGAGTTCACCTGGAGCGGTGCCCACGGTTCGCTCGACGCGACCGGATCCGGCGAGATCGCCTTCGACGGCGTCGTCACCTTCACGGGCCACAACGGCCTGCTGCGCACGACCTTCGCGAATCCCACCCTGGTGCTGAGCGAGGGGCAGCAGCCCCAACTGAAGGTCGACATCAGCGGGGTCTCGATGGAGGACGCGCTCGCCGGAGCCACGGATGCCGTGCAGACCCATCCGCAGATTCCGATGGTCGCCCTCGATCTCGACGCCGGAACCCTTCCCCTGACCGGGAGCGGTCAGGTCGTCGCATCCGCCGTCGCCGCCACGATCACGCCCGAGGGCTTCGCCGCCTTCGGCAGCTACGAAGCGGGCACCGCGATGGATCCGCTGTCGTTCTCGTTCGTCCTGGAGTGCGCTGAACCTGTCGTCGAGACGCCCGAGCCCGAGGCATCGGCCGTCGCGCTCGCCAGCGAGGAGACGACCGCGGACACCGTGCCCGCGGGCGTCTGGTGGGCGGTCGCCGGGGGAGTCCTCGTTGTCGCCGGAGCCACGGCTTTCTGGGCGGTGCGCCGTCGTCGTGCCGTCGTCTCGGCGGTCCGTGGCGCACACGCTGAGGACGCACCATGAGACGGCGGCTCACCGCGGCGCTCGCCGCGCTGAGCCTGCTCGCGCTCGCCGGGTGCGCGACGGGAGTCTCCGCGCCGCCGACGTCTCTTCCGGACGCGGAAACGCTGCCCGCGCTGTCTGAGCTGATCCCCCTCGACGATCCGCGCTCCTGGGAAGGTCCGTCGACCGCCGTTCTCGATGAGCTGCGCATCCAGCCGATCGCGGATGCCCCTCCAGCTTCCCTGCCCACGTCCGTGACCTCGTACGATATGGCGGGCGAGACCGAGGTCACGATCGAGGACGCATCCCGTGTCATCGCCATCGACCGTGCGGGCTCGCTCGCGGCCACCGTCTGGGCACTCGGCCTCGGTGAACAGCTCGTGGGCCGCGACGCGGCGACGACGTTCCCCGGCCCGCACGAGCTTCCCGTCGTCACGGGCCCGGGCCACACGATCAACAGTGAGGCGATCATCGCGCTGGCGCCGACTCTCGTCCTCACCGACGGCTCCATCGGCCCGCGCGATGTCGTCGAGCAGTTGCGCGATGTGGGGATCACGGTCGTCGCCGTGCAGAACGAGCCCTCCTTCGAGGGGGCGGCCGTGCTCGCACGGGATGTCGCCGCCGTGCTCGGCGTGCCGCAGGTCGGTGACGAGCTCGCGACCCGCATCGCTGCGGACATTCAGTCCGCCGTCGCGGAGATCGCGGAGATCGCCCCGACGGAGCCGAGCGATCGCGTGCGCATGCTGTTCCTCTACGTGCGTGGCTCGGCGGGTGTCTATTACCTCTTCGGAGAGGAATCCGGAGCGGACGCGCTCATCGAGGCGGTCGGCGGCGTGGATGTGGCGGGCGAGCTCGGCTGGGCGGGCATGCGGCCCATGACTGACGAGGCGATGGCAGCCGCAGACCCTGACCTCATCCTCGTGATGACGCACGGGCTCGAATCCGCGGGCGGCGCGCAGGGGCTGATCGAGGAGAAGCCCGCGATCGCGGTGACCGCGGCGGGACGGAAGCAGCGGTTCGTCGATATGGACGACGCGCAGATCCTGTCGTTCGGTCCCCGGTCGGCGGATGTGCTGCGCGCGCTCGCCCGTGCGATCTACGCTCCTGACCTGCGCGTGCGGTCGTGAGCGCCGACGTGACGGTCCGCGCGGCTCCCGATCGAGTCACGCGCGCGGAAGCGACCGCAGTCGGCCGGCCGCGCCGCGCCCGCATCTGGATCGTCGCGCCCGTGCTGTCCGTCGTGCTCCTGATCGGCGTGCTCGTCTCGGCCGGGTCGGGCCAGCTTCCGATCTCCCCCGCAGAGATGGGCACCGCACTCCTGCGAGGGATCGGCATCACGGGCATCGGCGAGCCGATCTCACCGATGGTCGAGTCGACGCTGCGGCAGATCCGCTTCCCGCGGGTGCTCATGTCGCTGCTCGTCGGTGGCGCACTCGCTGTGGCCGGCGTCGTGATGCAGGCGATCTTCGGCAACCCGCTCGCGGAGCCCGGCGTCGTCGGAGTCTCCTCCGGTGCGGCCGTCGGTGCCGCGGTCGCGATCACGCTCGGACTGACCTCGGCAGGCTCGTGGGTCACGGCAGCGCTCGCCTTCGCGGGCGGCTTCGGTGCCACACTGCTCGTCTACGGTGCTGCCCGCGTGCGCGGCCGCACAGAGTCGGTGCGTCTGATCCTCACCGGAATCGCGGTCAACGCCTTCGCGGGAGCGCTGCTGGCCGTGCTCATGTTCGCCGGCAGCGCGGCGTCGCGCGAGCAGATCGTGTTCTGGCAGCTCGGATCCATGAACGGCTCCCGCTGGGGTGAGGTCGCGATCGTGGCGTCCGTCACGGCGATCTCGCTGGTGATCGCACTCCTCGCCGCCCCGCGCTACGACCTCCTCGCGCTCGGAGACCGCACAGCCGCGCACCTGGGCGTGCGTGTCGAGCGGCTGCGCATCCTGTCGATCGTGCTGGTCGCGCTGCTCACGGGAGTCGCTGTGGCCTTCGTCGGCATCATCGCCTTCGTCGGTCTCGTCATCCCACACTTGTTCCGCGGCATCCTGGGGCCGGCGACACGTCCCCTCATGATCGCCTCGTTCCTGGGTGGCGGTGTGCTCTTGGTGTTCGCCGACCTGTTCGCCCGGACGGCAGTGCCCGCGGCTGACCTGCCGATCGGGATCCTCACATCGCTGCTCGGCGGTCCCTTCTTCTACTGGCTCATCCGACGAAATGCAGGGGGCTGGTCGTGACCGTCGCGTACTCCGTGGAAGAGGTGTCTTACCGTCTCGGCGGGTCGCACCTTCTCGCCGACGTGTCGCTGTGCATCGCGTACGGGCGGGTGCTCGCTCTGGTCGGCCCCAATGGGGCGGGCAAGTCGACGCTGCTCGGAGCGCTCTCCGGAGACATCGCGCCTACCGCGGGTCGCGTGCTGCTGGACGGGGAGGACGTCGCGCAACTGCGCGCCCGCGATCTGGCCCGGCGGCGTTCCGTGCTGCTGCAGTCCAACCGTGTCTCCTTCGCGTACACGGTCGCTCAGGTTGTCGAGATGGGGGCGGCGCCGTGGCAGGGTGCCGACCGCGACGACGACGAGATCATCGCGGAGGCGATGCGCCGGGCCGACGTGGGGCACCTGGCGGATCGCGCTTACGGCTCGCTGTCGGGCGGGGAGCAGGCGCGGGTGTCTTTCGCGCGGGTGCTGGTGCAGGACACCCCCGTCGTCATGCTCGACGAGCCGACCGCGGCTCTCGACCTGCGGCACCAAGAGGAGCTTCTGCGCAGTGCCCGTGATCTGGCCGACGAAGGGCGGGCGGTGATCGTCGTCCTGCATGACCTCTCTCTCGCCGCGGCGTTCGCGGATGAGATCGCGATGCTCGAGAGCGGGCGCAGTGTCGCCCATGGCTCTCCGGCGGCGGTCCTGACCCAGGAGCGCATCGAGGCCGTCTACGGGGCGCCCGTGGCCGTGATCACGGATCCGATCAACGGCCACCCTCTGGTGATTCCCCGGCGCTGAGGTGCATGTCGCGCTGTGGTGTCGATGCGGCATCCGGCGCTCAGCGACTTGCCAGGGAAGGGTATCCTCACTAGAGTCGAGATTGACTAAGGATAGGCTTGCCTTACTCTGCGCGAGCCTCGCGAACCACCCGTCATTTCGCACCCGCCGAGCCAGGCCGGCTCGCACATCAGAGGAGAAGACTGTGTCTCACACCCGTACGGCGCCGCGCAGACCGCGCTCGCGCCTGCTGGCGGCGCTGCTCGCCGCAGCGCTGACGATCTCGGGGGCCGCCTTTGGCGCTGCGCCCGCGTACGCAGCTGGAGGGGCGGAGCTGACCGTCACCGAAGCGCCCCGCGACGGCGGCCCCGTCACCATCGAGGGTGCAGGGTTCAACCCCGACCCCACCGCGAACGGCGTCTACGTCGGCATCCGTCAGGTCGGAGCCTCAGCCGACACGATCCTCGCCTGGGTCGCGGTGGGCAACGCTGTGGGCACCATGCCTGGCCTCGGAGCCACGGCGCCGATGAACACCGACGGCTCGTTCTCCGTAGAGCTCCCGGCCCCGGCCTTCGCCGACGGTGTCGAGTACGTCGTGCACACCCGCCAGGCGCACGGTGGCCGTGACGAGACGCAGAAGACCAGCATCCCGCTCGTCTACGCCGCCGCAGAGCCCGAGCCTGCGACGCAGACCTCGACGACCGTCACGGTCTCGCCGGCAGGCACCTCGACCGAGGGCCAGGCGATCTCGATCTCTGCCACCGTGAGCCCCGCCGCCGCAGGAACATTCCGCTTCCTCGATGGCGAGACGTCGCTCGCATTCGGCGTCGACGCGGTCGACGGCGCGGCAACCCTCAGCCTGGAGAACGCCACCGTCGGCGCGCATTCCTTCCGCGCCGAGTTCACCCCGACCGACGCCGCGGCGTTCACCGGATCCGCGTCGAACGCCGTCGCGCACACTGTCTCCGAGGCGACCGGGCCCGTGCGTCCGACGCCGACCGTGACGGTCAGCAAGTCGATCAACATCGATCCCGCCGGTGAGACCGTCACCGTGACGGGCTCCGGCTTCCTGCCGAACGCGCCCGACACCTCAGGCACCCGCCCGCCGCTGGCCGGAAAGTTCACCGGCGCCTACGTCGTCTTCGGCTCCTTCGCCGAGAACTGGAAGCCCTCCGCGAATGCGCCCAGCAGCGCGCGCAAGGTCATCGAGCAGAAGTGGGGCGTGCACGAGGCCGACCTCGCCACGATCGGCGGCGCCGCACGCGGCGGCATCGTGATCGCTGAAGACGGCACCTTCTCGACGACGCTCACGGTGAGCGAGGCCGAGGGGCTGGAGAACGGCCGCTGGGGCATCTACACCTACGGCGGCGGCGGCGCGAAGTACGCGCCGTTCGAGACGTTCACCCCCGTGCTGTTCAAGACCCCGTCGACCATCCCGGCACCGACCCTCACGGTCACCCCGAACGCCGATCTCGACCCGAGTGTCGAGAACGTGCTCACCGTCACCGGGTCCGGCTACATCGGTGATGGCGCGATCAACGGCGCCTACATCCTGTTCGGCGAGAAGTCGGTGTGGGACGGTAGCGGCCCGCTCGTCTCGGCCGGCTGGATCACCCAGGGCTGGGTTCCTGCCTCGCAGATCGTCGACGGCGCGTTCACCACGACCGTCACGATTCCCGCGGGCACGCTGAGCTCCGAGGGCGAGTACAACGTCGCCACATCGGCAGCGCACGCGCTGTCGATCACGAACCGCACGCTCGACGCGTTCGCGCCCGTCACGGTCGCCGCCGCCGTCATCCCCGAGAAGCCCACGCTCGCGCTCAGCGCGCCGACGGTCGTCCAGGGGGGCGAGTTCACGATCACCGGCACCGGGTTCCCGGCTCTCGGCAACGTGGCACTCGTGCTGCACTCCGATCCCGTCGACCTCGGCGCGACCGTCGCATCGGCCGACGGAGCGTTCCGCTTCACTGGGAAGATCCCGGCCACGGTTCCGGCCGGCGAGCACACGATCGTCGCGACCTCGGGTTCGGCCACGGCGAGCTTCCCCGTGACGATCACGGCCGCACCGGCTCCGGAGAAGCCCGCGGCACCCGTGTGCCTCGCGCGCGCCGTCGACGGTGCGAGCTTCGAATGGGGCGTGAAGGCCAGCTTCGTGAGCTACGTCCAGGGTGGCATCGCCAAGGGTGCGGTGTCGGGCGGCTGGGGCAGCGGATCCGGTGCATACAGCACGGAGACCGGCAACGGACGGGTCTCCTTCGGCGGCAGCATGCAGTTCACCGGCCACTCCGGTGCGCTGGACCTGACGCTGTCGAACCCGCGCGTGCGGGTCACGGGCTCGTCGGCGCAGCTCATCCTCGACGTGTCGTCGAAGGGCTTCAACGGCTCGCCGGACGTGAACGCCTCGGGTGTGAACTTCGCGACGCTCTCGCTCTCGGATGCCTCGACCTCGGGATCCGCGATCTCGTGGACGAATGCTCCGGCGACGCTCACGAGCGCCGGCGCGGAGGCCTTCGCAGGCTTCTACGCCGCCGGTGACGCGCTCGACCCGGTGTCGATCCGCTTCCCGCTCGGAGCCGAGGTTCCCTGCGATTCCAGCACGGACGGCCTGGCCACGACCGGTGCAGAGCCGGACTTCGCCGGCCTGGGCATCGGCGCGCTGCTGCTCGTCGCGGGACTGGCGCTGACGGTCATCCGTCGTCGTCGCCTGATCGAGAGCTGACGCACCGACGCACTCGCTGATCACGGGCGGGGCGGTCGATTCTTCGGAGTCGGCTGCCCCGCCTTCGGCGTCTGTCGACGCGCCCGGTCGCGGTAGGATCAAGGAGTGTCGTCTCACACCTATGCCGAAGCCGGAGTCGATACGGCTGCCGGCGACCTGGCCGTCGAACTCATGAAGTCTGCCGTGCGCGCGACGCACGGCCCCGAGGTCTTCGGAGGGGTCGGCGGATTCGCCGGACTCTTCGACGCCAGCGCGCTGCTGGGCTATACGAAGCCCCTGCTCGCATCGAGCACCGACGGCGTCGGCACGAAGGTCGCGATCGCCCAGGCGATCGACAAGCACGACACGATCGGCCACGACCTCGTCGGCATGGTCGTCGACGACATCGTCGTGGTGGGCGCGAAACCGCTCTTCATGACCGACTACATCGCCTGCGGCAAGGTCTTCCCCGAGCGCATCGCCGACATCGTCCGCGGCATCGCTGAGGCGTGCACGCTCACGGGCACGGCGCTCGTCGGCGGCGAGACGGCCGAGCACCCGGGCCTTCTGGGCATCAACGACTACGACGTCGCGGGCGCCGCGACCGGTGTCGTCGAGGCCGAGCGGATGCTGGGTGTTGACCGCGTGCAGGACGGCGATGTGGTCCTCGCACTGGCTTCCAGCGGTCTGCACTCCAACGGCTACTCGCTCGTTCGCCACATCATCGCGAACGCCGGCATCAACTACGCCGACCAGGCTGCCGACCTCGGCACCACCTGGGGTGAAGCCCTGCTGACGCCCACGCGCCTTTATACGACGCCGCTGCTCGGCATCGCGGATGACTTCGGCGATGGCCTGCACGCGCTCAGCCACGTCACGGGTGGGGGAATCGCGGCCAATCTCGCACGTGTGCTCCCGGTCGGCAGCTGGGCCGAGGTCGATCGCTCCACGTGGTCGCCGGCACCGGTCTTCCGTGTGCTGTCGGAGATCTCGGGCAACTCGCTCGAGTCCAGCGAGGGCACCTGGAACCTCGGCATCGGCTTCCTCGCCGTGGTCGCCGCCGACGTGGCATCCGACATCGCCGCCGCCCTCACGGCCGGCGGCATCGACACCTGGCAGGTCGCGACGGTGCACACCACCGCAGAGCGTCCCGCGGGTGAGTTCGAACAGGGCGCCAAGGGCGTCGACGGCGGGGCTGTACGTCTCGTCGGTGCATACCGAGAAGGCGGAGCGAAGTAACCCCCTATGTGCGGCATAGTCGGAATGGTCGGCACCGGTCCGGTCAACCAGGACATCTACGACGCTCTTCTTCTGCTGCAGCACCGTGGGCAGGATGCCACGGGCATCGCCACGGCTGAGCCGAACGGCGTCATGCATCAGGCCAAGGCGAGCGGCATGGTACGCGAGGCGTTCCGCACCCGTGACATGCGCGCGCTGCTCGGCACGGTCGGCCTCGGTCACGTGCGCTACGCCACCAAGGGCACCGCATCCAGCGAAGAGGAGATGCAGCCGTTCTACGTGAACGCGCCCTACGGCATCATCCTCGTGCACAACGGCAACCTCACGAACACGCGTGAGCTGACCACCGACATGGAGCAGCGCGACCGGCGTCACCTCAACTCCTCCAGTGACACCGAGCTGCTGCTCAACGTGCTCGCCGGGGAGCTGCAGGCGACGACCTCGACGGTCGATCTCGACCCGGAGCGCATCTTCGAGGCCGTATCCCACACGATCACCCGTATCGAGGGCGCGTACGCCGTCATCGCCGTGATCGCCGGCTACGGTCTGCTCGCCTTCCGCGACCCGCACGGCATCCGTCCGCTCATGCTCGGTCGCCGTACGGCCACCGACCCCGAGTCGGGCGCGACGCGCGACGAGTGGGTCGTGGCGAGTGAATCCCTCGTGCTCGAGAACGCCGACTACGAGATCGTCCGCGATGTCGAGCCGGGCGAGGCGGTCTTCATCACGAACGACGGCGTGCTGCACTCTCAGCTGTGCGCGGATGCCGTCACCCTGGCGCCGTGCTCTTTCGAGTACGTGTACCTGGCGCGTCCCGACTCCGTCATGAACGGCGTCTCGGTCTATGAGTCGCGTCTGCGCATGGGCGACCGCCTGGCCGACACGATCGCGAAGCACGTGCCGCGCGACAAGATCGACGTGGTCATGCCGATCCCCGACTCGTCCCGTCCGGCGGCGATGGAGGTCGCCCGCAAGCTCGGCATCGAGTACCGCGAGGGCTTCTACAAGAACCGCTACGTGGGCCGCACCTTCATCATGCCGGGGCAGGCGGTGCGCAAGAAGACGGTCCGTCAGAAACTCAACGCGATGTCGACCGAGTTCCAGGGCAAGAACGTGCTGCTGATCGACGACTCGATCGTGCGCGGCACGACGAGCAAGGAGATCATCCAGATGGCCCGCGACGCGGGCGCGCTCTCGGTGACGTTCGCGTCGGCGGCTCCGCCCGTGCGCTACCAGCACGTGTACGGCATCAACATGCCCTCGCGTCACGAGCTCATCGCTCACGGCCGCACGATCCCGCAGATGGCGGAGGAACTCGGCTGCGACTACCTGGTGTTCCAGGAGGTCGAAGACCTGAAAGCCGCGATCATCGAGGGCTCCGCACTGGAAGAGCTCGACATGAGCTGCTTCACCGGCACGTACGTCACGGGCACCGTGACGGAGGAGTACCTGGCCTGGGTCGAGGACACCCAGACATCGTGAACGTGTCCCGCCCGCTCTGGCAGGGGCGGGTCCTCGCGTTGCTCGGCATCGTCCTCTTCGCGTTCTCGTTGCGTTCCGGCGTCGCCTCGCTGTCGCCGCTGTACGAGGCGATCGGCGATGAGTTCGTGCTGCCCCCGATCATCATCGGCCTGATCGGCTCGGCCCCGCCGGTGTGCTTCGCGATCTTCGGGCTGCTCACTCCGTCACTGGAGCGCCGGTTCGGCTTGGAGCGCCTGGCGGTCGCCGTGCTGGTGCTGTCGGCGATCGGTCTGGGACTGCGCGCCTTCTCGTTCAGTGCGCCCATGCTGTTGGTGAGCACGGTCCTGATGTTCATTGCGGTAGGCGTCGGAAACGTGTTGCTGCCGCCGCTGGTGAAGAAGTACTTCGCTGATCGTCTCGGCCTCATGATGACGCTGTACTCGACGATGATGGCGATCTCGACGTTCCTGCCGCCGCTGGTCGCGGTGCCGGTGGCGGATGCGGCGGGATGGCGCGTGTCGCTCGGTCTCTGGTTGGTGTTCGTCGTCGCCGCTTTGGTGCCCTGGCTGCTGTTGGCGCTGCGTCCTTCGCAGGTCGCGGATGCCGCGGTCGTGAAGACCTCCGCCGAGAGTCTGGACAGCACAGACCCGAGCGTGCTGGCCACCGGTCCGATCGTGGTGTCATCGGCGCGTCCGAACCTGCTCGCGCGTCTCTGGCGGATCCCCCTCGCCTGGGCGACGGGTCTCGTGCTCGCGACCTCGTCCTTCATCGCGTACACGTCGTTCGCGTGGATGCCCGCGATCCTCATCGACATCGCGGGGGTGACGCCTGCGCAGGCGGGCGCGCTGCTCTCGCTGTTCGGGGCGATCGGCCTGCCCTGCGCGCTGCTCGTGCCGATTCTGGTCGTGCGCTGGCAGGCCACCCGTCCGCTGTTCTTCATCGGCGCGATCGGCGGGGTGCTGGGCGTGCTCGGCCTGCTGTTCGCGCCGACGGCCGCGCTTCCTCTGTGGGTGGTGCTGCTCGGGATGACGGGCATCATGTTCCCTCTGGGCCTGGTGCTCATGAGTGTGCGGGCGCGCACGCACGAGACCGCGGTCGCTCTGAGCGGCTTCGCGCAGAGCGTGGCGTACAGCGTCGCGGCGATCTTCCCCCCGCTCGTCGGCGTGATCCACGGGCTGACCGACGGGTGGCAGGTGCCGCTGATCCTGCTCGGGGTCATGCTCGTGCTGATCCTTCCCGCCGGGTGGATCGCCGGTCGCCGTCGCACCGTCGAAGACGAGTGGGAAGCGCGCCACGGGGCCTGGTGACCGAGGGCCGGTCTACGACCGAGCGCGGCGAGACCGGTTCACAGGAAATTCGAGATATATCGTGAGATGCTCGCTGCATGACGGATGCTGCGAACGAACTCTCCCGTGAGATCAGCGCGGACATCGCCCGCGGCGAGAATCCTGACCGGCCGATCCGGCGGATGCTGCGACGGGCACGCGCGTGGGTCGCGCAGCATCCGCGCTTCGAGCTCGGCTACCGCATCACCGTCGGGGTCCTCGGTGGCCTTGTCGCGGTGATCGGTCTGTTGCTCGTCCCGCTCCCCGGTCCGGGCTGGCTCGTCGTCTTCCTGGGGTTGGCGATCCTCGGCACCGAGTTCCACTGGGCGCGACGGATGGCCGATTGGCTCAAGCGCATGTTGGCCCGATTCTGGGCCTGGTGGAATGCGCGCCGCGCCGAGGCGAAGGCGCGCAAGGCCGCGCAGCAGAGTTGAGAGCGGCCTTCCGCGACCGTTACTCCTCGTGCGGCCCGAGATCGAGCGCGCTCACGAATCGGGCGATCGGCTCGCGTACGTGCTCGAGTTCGAGAACGACCAGGTGGTTCTCACCCGTGCGGGTGATCGGAGACGGCACGTAGAGAGTGCCCTGCGGGCCGTTGCTCCAGTAGCGGCCGAGGACGAATCCGTTCAGCACGGCGAAGCCCTTGCCCCAGCCCTCCGTCTGCAGGAAGAGATCACTCGCGTTGTCGAGTGAGAAAGTCGCGGTCCAACGGCGCGGACCCAGAGGGGATGTCGCGGCATCCGCGCTCTCCGCGGCGGCATGCAGGTCGACCGGGGTGGCCGTCCACTCGTCAAGGGCGCGCCCCTCGAGCGTCGCTGACCCGATGAGGCCCTTGGCTTCGCCGAGCAGCGGACCGTAGTTCACGCGTCCCTGCTCCTCGACAAGAACGCTGAGGCGGGACCCGGCGGGAATCATCGCCGACCGCACTCCCAGCGTGCGGCTGATCGTCGCGACGGGATGACCGTCGACCGTGACCCAGGCGAGATCGCGAACGTCGTCGAACACGAGCAGTCCGCCGGAGTTTCCGGGTGGCAGTTCGGTCTCATAGCGGACGAGCGGGCTCAGCGTGCCGAGCTTCTCGAATGTTGGCAGCGCACCAGGGGTTGCTGCAGCTGTGGAATCCAGAGTCCAGGAACCGGCCGCGGCAAGCGGCACAGCGAAGACGGGGATCCGGGGCGCATTCGACGGCTTCTCGACAGCGGCGCCCGTGTGCCGGGCGATGACCTCCTGGAACGCGAAGTACTTCGCGGTGGGGTTCCCGGCCTCGTCGAGCGGAGCGTCGTAGTCGTAGGAGGTCGCCAGAGGCAGGTAACGGCCCTTGTGGTTGGCGCCGTTCGTGGTGCCGAAGTTCGTGCCGCCCGTGAACATGTAGATGTTGACCGATGCACCCGCGCTGAGCAGCGCGTCGAGCTCGGCGGCGGCACCCGTGGCATCCGTCGTGTGGTGCACACCGCCCCACCAGTCGAACCACCCGTCCCAGAACTCCGAGCACATGAGAGGACCGGTCGGCTGCGCGTCACGCAGTGCCCTCAGACGCTCCGAGACTCGCGATCCGAAGGATCCGGTCTTGTGCAGCTCCGGGAGGCTGCCGTCTTCGAGCATCTGCGCGAGCGGCTGGTCCACCGTGGTGAGCGGCACCGTGATGTCGCTGTCGCGGGTGACGCGGATGAGCTCGGCCAGATACTCCTTGTCGTGGCCGTAGGCCCCGTACTCGTTCTCGATCTGCACGAGCACGACCGGGCCGCCGCGATCGATCTGCCGCGGGGCGACGATCTCGTACACGCGACGCAGATACGCGGAGACGTCGCGCAGGTACCCCGACTCGGAGCTGCGCAGTCGCAGCGTGTCATCGCTCGTGAGCCAGACGGGCAGGCCGCCGTTGTGCCATTCGGCGCAGATGTACGGGCCGGGGCGCACGATCGCGTCCATCCCCTCGGCGGCGATGAGGTCGAGGAATCGCGCGAGGTCGTTCCACCCGGTGGCATTCCACTCGCCCTTGCGGGCCTCATGGGCGTTCCACGCGACGTACGTCTCGATCGTGTTCAGCCCCATCTGACGCGCCTTGCGGATGCGGTCCTGCCAGAGGTCGGGGTGCACGCGGAAGTAGTGGATCGCACCCGACAGGATGCGGTGGGGCGCGCCGTCGCGGAGGAAGTCGGATTCACCGATGGAGAAACTGGTCACGATTCGCTCTCATGCTCACTGGGTCGTGCGGGTGCTGCTGTGGTGCGGATGCTGCGCGGGAGGGCGGTCAGGTGGCCGACCGCCCTCCCGGTGCTGCGGACTACTTGATGGTGAAGCCCTGCTCGGTGCCGTACTTCGCGAGAGCCTTCTGCCAGGCGACGAGACCCTCGTTGAGGTCGGTGCCGTCCTGGTATGCCTGGCCGACGGTGTCGCCGAAGATGCTGTTTCCGTAGACCTGGAAGGGCAGGTACTGCCAGTCGGGAACGACGGAGGCCGCGGCGTCAGCCAGTACGCGGTTGATCTCCTGGCCGCCGAAGTACTCGGGGGCGGAGCTCAGGAACTCTTCGTCGGTGAGGTGCGCGGTGGTCGACGGGAAACCTCCCTGGGAGAGGAACAGATCGACGCTCTCGGTGCTGTTGTTGAGCCACCACAGGAATCCGGCTGCGAGCTCCGGGTTCTTGCTCTGGGTGGTGACAGCCTGTCCGCCGCCGCCGTTCTCCGCGCTGGCGGGAGAGCCGTCGTAGGTCGGCATCGGTGCGACGCGCCAGTCGCCCGACGCATCCGGAGCGCCCGACTCGAGGTTCGCCGGCATCCATGCGCCGATCACGAGGGTTGCGAGGCTGCCGTTGCCGAGCGCCTGGAACCACTCGTCACTCCACGAGCCGTAGGGAGCGAGGAGGTCCTTCTCGAGCATCGTGTTCCAGGTGTCGGCCCACTTCTTCGATCCCTCGTCCTGCAGGTCGATCGTGACGTCGGTGCCGGAGGTGCGGAACGGCTGGCCGCCGGCCTGCCAGATCATCGACGTCGCGAAACCGGCGTCTCCGATGTCGTTGGTGATGTACTTCGTCGGGTCGGCGGCGTGGATGGCCTCGCCGGCGGCGGCGTACTCGTCCCACGTCGTCGGCACGGCGAGACCGAGCTCGTCGAAGACCGTCTTGTTGTAGAACAGCGCCATGGGGCCCGAGTCCTGGGGCAGGCCGTAGATGGCGTCACCCGAGGTGACGGAGTTCCAGGTCGACGCAGTGTAGTCATCCTCGAGGTCGGCGAAGCCGTACTTCGACAGGTCGACGAAGGCGTCGGTCAGGGCGAACTGCGGGAAGGCGTAGTACTCGATCTGCACGACGTCGGGCGCACCCGAACCCGCCTTGATCGCGTTCTGCAGCTTCGTGTACTCGTCGTTGTTGGTGCCCGCGTTGACGAGGTTGACCTTGACGTTCGGGTACGCCTTCTGGAAGGCCTTCACCTGTGCCTCGGCCTGCGGGGTCCACGACCAGTACGTGATCTCGCCACCCTTCTCCAGGGCGGCCTTGATCGACTCGATCGATCCGGACTCGGCGCTGCCGGGGCCGGGGGCCGCGGCGCCACACCCGGCCAGGGCCAGGGCGGAGGCCACGCCGAGTGCGAGGACGGTTGCTGTGCGGGGAAGGCCCGCAGTGCGATGCTTCATTGCTTCTTCCTTAGGATGGGGCCGTCTGTGGGCGGCAGGGTGGTGCTTCGGGAGTGGTGCAGTGAGCGCATCACGCCTTGACGCTGCCGGCGGCGAGGCCGGACTGCCAGAACCTCTGGAGCATCAGGAACGCGATGACGATGGGGATGATCGTGAGCAGGGAGCCCATGATCACGAGGTTGTAGATGGGTTGGGAGCCGGCGCCGGTAGCCTGCGCGCTCCACTGGTTGAGGCCGACAGTCAGCGGGTACCAGGCGGGATCGCTGAGCATGATGAGCGGCAGGAAGTAGTTGTTCCACGTTGCGACGACGGTGAACAGCACGACCGTGACGATGCCGGGAGCGAGCAGCCGCAGCGAGATCGTGAAGAAGGTGCGGAACTCGCCAGCGCCGTCGATGCGGGCGGCCTCGAGCAGTTCTGTCGGAATCGCATCCGCCGCGAACACCCAGATCAGGTAGAGCCCGAAGGGGCTGATGAGCGAGGGGATGATGACAGCCCACGGAGTGTTCGTGAGACCCAGCTCGCTGAACAGCAGGAACGTCGGCACGGCCAGCGCGGTGCCGGGCACGGCGACGGCGCCGAGGACGACCGCGAAGACGGCGCGGCGCCCGGGGAAGCGGTACTTCGCCAGACCGTACCCGGCGAGCGTTGCGAGCAGCGTCGCTCCTCCGGCGCCGACGACGACGTAGAGGAGGGTGTTGCCCAGCCAGCGCAGGAAGATCCCGTCGCGGTAGGTGAGGGTCTCGGAGAGGTTGTCGAAGAACGCGAAGTCGTCGGCGAACCACAGCCCGAACGAGCTGAACAGGCCGGCCTGGGTCTTGGTCGCGCTGAAGAGCAGCCACACCAGCGGCACGAGCGTGTAGAGGCCGTAGACGATCATGACGATCAGAAGCGTCGTCGAGCGCTGCGGGCGACGCGCCCCGTGGGTGGTGTGCGACTTCTTTCGTTCCGGTGCGATCGTGACCGCGGCGCGGGTGGCAGTGGAAGTCATCATCAGTTCACCTCCGTGCGAGAGCCGCGCAACTGCACGACGTAGGCGATGACGGCCGTGATCACGCCCATGATGATCGCCACGGTGGCGGCGTAGTTGAACTGCTGACCGGCGAAGGAGAGGTTGTAGGCATACATGTTGGGGGTGAAGTAGGTCGTGATGACGTTGGGGGCGAGCGGGCGCAGGATGTTGGGCTCGTTGAACAGCTGGAAGCTGCCGATGATCGAGAAGATCGTCGCGATCACGAGCGCGCCGCGGATCGCCGGGAGCTTGATCGCCGAGACGATCCGCCACTGGCCGGCGCCGTCGATCGCCGCGGCTTCGTACAGCTCACCGGGGATGGTCTTGAGCGACGAGTAGAAGATCAGCATGTTGTAGCCGACGAACTCCCAGGTGACGATGTTGCCGATTGACGCGAGCATCCATTCGCGGGCGAACGGGGTGAGTGCTTCGAATCCGAGGAAGTCGTTGATGTTGGCGGTGAGGCCGAACTGATCGCCGTAGATGTAGCCCCACATCAGCACGGCGACGACTGCGGGAACGGCGTAGGGCAGGAATACGAGGATGCGGAAGAACGGCGCCCCGCGCAGGCGACCGCTGTCGAGAGCGAGGGCGGCGCCGAGGGCGAGCGCGAGCATGATCGGCACCTGCACCACGAGGAAGATCAGCACGCGGCCGAAGGCTTCCCAGAACTGGGGGTCGGTGAGAGCCGCGACGTAGTTGTCGAATCCGACGAAGGCGTTGCCGCCCACGAGCTGGTCGCGGAAGAAGCTGAGGTAGAGCGCGTACGCGAGTGGTGCGAGAAAGACCAGGGCGAAGACGATCATGAACGGGCCGACGAAAGCCCAGCCGCGCCAGTCGCGGCGGTCTCGACGCGTCGCGATCCGCGTCGTCGGGGGTGATGTCAGGGGCGTCGTCATCGACTCTGTCCTTCGTGTGGAGCGACGAATGCGGGTCACTTCGTCGTATGTCAACGTCAACATACGCGATGACGCGATAGTGTGTCAACGTCAACATACGAAACGGTGAGAGGCGTGGACGACGTGAGTGCAACAGCGGCGCGCAGGCGTGAGCCCTCGATGGAAGACGTTGCGCGCGTCGCCGGTGTCTCGGGACAGACCGTGTCGCGCGTCGTCAACGGTCGCGGGTACGTCGGCGAGGCCACCCGCGTGAAGGTCGTCGCCGCGATGGCTGAGCTCGGCTATCGCCCCAACAGCGCCGCGCGGGCGCTGCGCTCGGGACGGTTCCGCGCGGTGGGGGTCATCATGTCCACCCTGGCCTCCTACGGCAACCACCGCACGCTCGACGCGATCGCCGTTCGTGCGGCGGCCGCCGGGTACGCGCTCACGCTGATCCCCGTCGACTCGGCCAGTCCTTCGGACGTGACCGGAGCCTTCGATCGTCTGGGCGAGCACGCGGTCGACGGCATCATCATCCTCATCGAAGCGCATCGCCTCGATGAGGCAGAGGTAGAGATCCCCGACGGGCTGCCGGTCGTCGTGATCGACTCGAACCGCAGGGACCCGCACCCCTTCGTCGACATCGATCAGGCGCAGGGTGCTCGGATGGCGACCGAGCATCTGCTCGAACTGGGTCACGAGACCGTCTGGCATCTCGCGGGGCCTGCGGAGTCCTATGCGGCCGAGCGGCGTCGCGCTTCGTGGCACGCCACGCTGGAGGCGTGGGGCCGGGTTACCCCATCACCGATCAAGGGTGACTGGTCGCCCCGTTCCGGTTACGAGGCAGGGCTGCAGCTGCGCGAGCAGAGCGACGTCACCGCGATCTTCGCCGCCAACGACCAGATGGCGATCGGCCTGTTGCGCGCATACCACGAGGTCGGTCGTGCGATCCCGGCGCAGGTCAGCGTCGTGGGGTTCGATGACATGTCCGATGCCGAGTACGCCTGGCCGCCGTTGACGACCGTGCGCCAGCATTTCGAGAGTGTCGGCGAGAGGGCCATCGATGCGCTCATCGCCGAGCTCGCGGGAGAGGATCCCGGTGAACAGGCGCTCGTGCCGACGGAACTGGTCGTGCGCGCGAGCACGGGTCCGCGCGCATAGCATCCGGACGATGGGTCGGGTCGATAGGTGAAAGATGCCGAACCGCCCGGAGGATGCTGCCTGCGGGTTGTTTGGCATCTTTGGCCGCGCGGGGTAGGAGCGGCTGGGGTTGGGCGCGGGCGCGCCCGGATCCTGTCGGCGCCAACGACGAAGCCCCGGGCGTCGGGATCACCGACGGCCGGGGCGAGAAAGCGCTGTTCAGGCTTTCTCGAGTTCGTCTTCGTCTTCGTCCGCGTACTGGTCGGCCCACTTGTCGACGTAGGCGTCTTCCTCGGTGGTGCTACCGAGTTCGCGCTCCAGCGCCGAGTAGTTCACCGACGGAGAGTACGCCTTGAGTTCGCGGGCGATCTTTGTGTGTTTCGCCTTCTGACGGCCACGGCCCATGCGCGAGACCCCCTCACGAGTACGGCCCGCAGACCTGTGCGGCTCGGGCATTCACGACACCGGCTCCAGGCCGGTAAGAGTAGCATTCAGGATAGCACGCACGTACGTGAGGGAGCCCTGGTTCCCTCTGAGCGAAGGGAAGATGACCGTGACCGATCCGACTTCCACCCCCGCCGAGGGCGAGCTGCAGAACGAGCAGCTGCGGGGCGCCGTGATTGTTGCCGTGCAGCCGCACCAGCCCGCACGTGTTCTCGCCGAGGGCGTGCGCTACGCGCAGCTGTTCTCGGCTCCGCTCGTCGTCGTCCATGTCGATGTGACGCGCTTCGTCACCTACGAAGACCCGGACGGCTACGTGCATTCCGCGCCGATCGATCTCAATCTCGAGGCGGGCGTCGCCGAGTTCGAAGAGGTGCAGCGGGTGAGCGCCGCCGCCGTCCAGGGCAGTGGGCTGACCTGGACGGCCCGTCAGCTCGTCGGCGATCCGGCGATCGCCATCAAGCACCTTGCGAACAAGGTGGATGCCGAACTCATCGTGGTCGGTACGCGCCAGCGGGGCATCGGAGAGTCCATCCGCGAGTTCTTCACCGGATCCGTCGCTGCTCGGCTTTCGCACCGCCAGCATCGCCCCATTCTCATCGTCCCGCTCGACGAGCCCGTCGCCGACGACAAAGACATCTTCGCGGAGTAGCCTCCGCGCGCAGGAGCCCGCTCCCGGACGCATCCGGGGGCGGGCTTCTCTGTGCGGCGTCGCTGCTATTTGCTCAGCGCCGCCGTGATCGCGTGGGCGGCGGAGTCGAGCGATGCTTCGAGGTCGGTGATCGTCGACGTCTGCACGGCGCCGCCGCGGGCGACGTGCGTGCGCAGGTCGGCGCGGACCTGCGCGCGGAAGGCGTTGATCGAGGCGTCCGCGCGCGCCAGCAGCTCTCGACTGAGCGCGCGCTCCTCATCGACCGGCGATGACGACGCACGCTTCTTGGCTGTGGAGCGGTCGTCCTTCGCGGCGGATGC
Source organism: Microbacterium sp. GW823-FHT02G05 (assembly GCF_058797175.1). Taxonomy (NCBI): domain Bacteria; kingdom Bacillati; phylum Actinomycetota; class Actinomycetes; order Micrococcales; family Microbacteriaceae; genus Microbacterium; species Microbacterium sp. GW823-FHT02G05. The sequence goes on along the minus strand of NZ_JBXAJK010000001.1, from coordinate 371,086 downwards.
GAGATCGGCGCGAAGGCTGCGCATGGCCTCTTTCACGCTCTGTCGCACTTCGTTCGCGATCAGGCGCACCGAGTCGGTGAGCTCGGACTCGATTCCGGCGAGGTCGCCCTCGCGGGATGCGAGTTCTGCCCGGCCGGCATCGGTGATGGCGTAGATCGAGGTGCGGCCTTCGACGGTCTTGGTGACCAGGCCCTCCTCTTCCAGCTTCGCCAGGCGCGGGTAGATCGTTCCTGCGCTCGGAGTGTAGGTGCCACCCGTGCGGTCAGTGAGCGCCTGGATGATCCCGTAGCCGTGCTGCGGCGCTTCAGCGAGAAGCGACAGCAGATACAGGCGCAGGTCGCCGTGCGAGAAGACGGCGGGGGTCATGATTCCCACTCCTCGTCGTCGGCGACGAACACCGGGGCGTGCCGCAGCACGGTGACGTTGCCCGACACCGAGTTGGCGCGCACATCGACGAAGGATCCGGCGAGTTCGCCGAACTGGCCGGTGTAGGTGGTCGGTCCGGAGCCGCCGCGGTCGACGCCGTCGATGAGGAGCTTGCCGCTCAGCGTGCGCGCGACGTAGTTGGCAGGCAGTGCGTGGTCGAGGCGCACGGTGCTGTTGCCCGAGATCGTGTTGAGGTTGATCGAGTTGACGGCGCCCTGTGCGTCGACGACCATGTCGCCGGAGACCGTGTCGATGGTCGCCTTGCTCACCGCGCCGGTGATGGCGATGTCGCCGGAGACGCTGTTGGCCGAGACGGTGCCGGTGAGGTCGCGAACCTGCACATCGCCGGATACCGAGTTGAGCGAGAGGTCACCCGTGTGGGTGTCGACGATGACGTCGCCGGAGACGGTGTTGAGTCGTGCGTCGGTGGCGAGTCCGGAGATGAGCGCGCCTGCGCTCACCACGCCGAGGTTGAGCGCGATGCTGCGGGGGACGGCCACACTGATCTCTGCCTTGGGTCCACCGGAGCCGAAGTTGCGGAACACCTCGAGGAAGTTGTCCCAGCCCAGCTGCGGGTGGTCGATCTCGATCTGAGTGCCGTCGGATTCCACGCGCAGGTCTTTCACGGTGACACCGTGCACTTCGATGCGGATGTTCGGTTCGTCGTGCGCGACGACATCGACCTGACCACCGACGAGGCCGACTTTCAGCCGGGTCGCCGAGTCGATGTCGATGACGCGTTCTTCGCCGGGGGCGATGAGCCACTTCTCGGTCATGATTTCTCCATAAAGTCGAGATATATCGTGTTGCACCAACGATAACACGATATATCTCGACTTTGTCAAGAGGGGTCAGAGAAGACTCAGGATGCTGCGCCTTGACATTGCCGCAACGTCAACTTCTACGGTGGAACACATGAACGATTGGTCCATCCAGGAAGTCGCCCGTCTCGCGGGGACGACCAGCCGCGCGCTGCGTCACTACGACGACATCGGGTTGCTCCCGCCGAGTCGCGTCGCGTCGAACGGCTACCGCCACTATGACGAACGCGCCCTCGTGCGCCTGCAGCGCATTCTGCTGCTGCGCGAGCTCGGACTCGGCCTGCCGCAGATCGCGGAGGTGCTGGAGCGTGAGCGCTCCGAGGCATCCGCTCTGCAGACCCATCTCGCCCTGCTTCGCGAGGAGCAGGGCCGACTCGCGCGGCAGATCGCCGCCGTCGAGCACACCATAGACGCCCTCACCGGAAAGGAAGAACTCATGACCGACAGCATGTTCGACGGATTCGATCACACGCAGTACAAGGAGGAGGTGGAGCAGCGCTGGGGCGCGAAGGCCTATGTCGACGGCGATCGCTGGTGGCGAGGCCAGACGCCCGACGAGCGCGCCGCGTTCCAGGAGCGCGTCGCTCAACTCGGTCGCGACTGGATCGCTGTGGCGGAGTCGGGGGCCGCGCCGGATGCGGATGGTGCGCAGGAGCTCGCCGCTCGGCACGTCGCCTGGCTCCGTTCGGTGCCCGGCACGCCCGCGGCGGACGGTGGCGACATCAAGGCCTATGTGCTCGGACTCGGCGAGATGTACGTCGCCGACCCGCGTTTCGCGAAGAACTACGAGACCGCCGCCGGTGGCGTGATGGGTGCGGAATTCGTGCGCGACGCGCTGCGCATCTACGCCGAGCGCGCGCTCTGAGTAGCACGCAGCCGCCCGGCCCGGACTGGGGTGGGCGGCTGCGTGTCTTGCCTCAGGCGGCGAGCACGTCCTCTGCCTCTGCGACGGCCGGAGATGTGCGGCGGACGAAGAGAGTGAGGATGATCGCGAGCGAGGCGATCGCTGCGCCCACGATGAACGCGGTGTGGATGCCCGAGGCTGTCGCCGAGATCGGGCTGGCGCCCTGCGTGACCATGCTGGCTGCCTGCACGCTCATGATGCTGATGAACACCGCGGTGCCGGCGGCCCCTGCCACCTGCTGAATCGTGCTCACGATCGCCGATCCATGCGAGTACAGGTGCATGGGAAGCGAGCCGAGCGCCGAGGTCATGAGCGGCGTGAAGACGAATCCGAGCCCCAGGTTCAGTGTCACATGCACGATGATGATCCACCAGAGAGGTGTGGTCTCGGTGAAGGTCGTCATTCCCCACAGGGCGGCGGCGGCAACGGTCATGCCGGGAATCACGAGGGGTGTGGGGCCGAAGCGGTCGAAGAGCGAGCCGACGACGGGTGCCATCACGCCCATGAGTATGCCGCCGGGCAGCATTATGAGACCTGTGGCCAGCGTGTCCAGGCCGAGTACCTGCTGTACATACAGGGGCAGGAGGATCAGGGATCCGAAGAGCGCGGCGGCCACGACCGTGATCAGAACGACGGCGAGCGAGAATGACTTCGATTGGAAGGCGCGAAGGTCCATCAGAGCCGACCCGCTCTTGGAGAGCGAGACCTGACGGATCGCGAACGCGAGCAAGCTCAACGCACCGATGGTGATCGGAATCCAGATCGGGAAGGAGGACTCACCGCTTGCCGCGGCGCCGATCGAGCTGAGACCGAACACCAGGAAGCCGAAGCCGACACCCGAAAGAAGCACCGACAGCATGTTGATCTTCATCTTGCGCGTCGTGGTCACGTTGCGCACCCAGACCGCCCCGAGGATCATCGCCAGCACGGCGAGAGGCAGCACGAGCAGGAACATCCAGCGCCACTCGAGATTGGCGAGGATGACTCCCGAGACGGTCGGGCCGATCGCGGGTGCCACAGAGATGACGATCGAGATCACGCCCATCATGCGGCCGCGATACTCGGGGTTCACGAGGGTCATCACGGTGGTCATGAGCAGCGGCATCATGATCGCTGTTCCGGACGCCTGGATGATGCGACCGGCGAGGAGCACCTCGAACCCCGGGGCGAGACCTGAGATGAGCGTGCCGAGGGTGAAGAGCGACATCGCCGTCAGGTACACGTTTCGCAGGGGGAAGCGCGCGAGCACGAAGCCGGTGAGGGGGATGACGACGGCCATCGTCAGGAGGAACCCTGTCGTGAGCCACTGTGCGGTGCTGGCGGAGATCTGGAAGTCGGCCATGAGGCGCGGAAGCGCCACCGACATGATCGTCTCGTTGAGCATGACGGTGAAGGCGGAGGCGACGAGAAGCACGATGACCGGGAGGGTTCCCGGGGGAAGTGCACTCTCTCGTGGCGCAGTGATGGTCGGAGTGGACGCGGTCGTCATCGGAGTCCTTCGGTGAGGGCAAATGTGCGGGTTGTGCCATTCTGGCACGAACTGCCAGTTTGGCGTGATCTGTATGCTTATAACCGTGGAAGCGGCATCACATTCCCAGACCAGCGGTGAAGCGCCGCTCGGTCTTCGTGAGCGTCGACGCCAAGAGACAACGCGCGAGATCAACGAGGCGGCCCTGCGGCTGTTCTCCGAGCGTGGTGTCGCTGCGACAACCGTCGAGGACATCGCGGCCGCGGCTGGCGTCTCGCCCCGCACCTTCTTCCGCTACTTTCCGTCGAAAGAGCATGCGGCTTTCGCGCCTCCGACGGACTTCATCGCTCTCGTCACCGTCGCTCGCGATGCCATGCGTGACGGACGTACGTTCCTCCTCGCTTTGGAGGAGTCGTGGCTGCGTCTCTTCGCTGAGATGGATCAGCGTCCCCAACATCGAGAAGATGCCATGCGCATCCACCGGCTGGCGGAGAGCGAGCCCGCGCTGATCGCGATCGTGCTCTCGCACGATGCGCAGCTCGACGCGGAGATCGCCGCGCAGGCCGCGACGGCACTGGGCAGGCCCGAGAACGACCTCACGATTCGAGCCGCGGTGGGTGCCCTCAACGGCGTCGCACGCCTGGTCTTCTCCGAATGGCTGCACCGGCAGCGAGACGGGCAGGAGGCGACGCTCGTCGGCATCTACTCCGAGTTGCGCGACGGGCTGACCGGCTTCGCGCGAGAGGTGCTTCTGCCTGAGGCATCCGCTCCTGACCCCGCCGGCGCATGACTCTGCGGAACGTGCTTCTCGTCGCCGCGGGCGGCACACTGGGGACGGCCGCGCGCCTCGCCCTCGGGTTCGTGATTCCGGATGCCGCGGGCCTGCCTCTCTCGATCTTCGTGGCGAACGTCGCGGGATCCTTCCTCCTCGGAGTGCTCGCCGCGCGCCTGCCGGCATCGTCGGGTGTCCGGCTGTTCCTCGGCACCGGGCTGCTGGGCGGATTCACGACGTACAGCGCCTTCACCGTCGGGATCATCGAGCTCGGCACCGCCGCTCCGTGGCTCGCGGCCGGGTATGCCGTGGGGAGTGTTGCCGTGGGTATCGGCGCAGCGGCGCTCGGTCTCTGGCTGGGGCGGTCGCGGCAGGCTTCCGGGGGTGGTGCTGCGTGAGCCCCCTGCTGTTTCTCTGCGCGGCGCTCGCCGGGGGCGCGGGTGCAGTGGTGCGCTACCTCGTCGATCGGGGAGTCGCACGCCTGGCAGGGCAACGGTTTCCGTGGGGCGTCTTCGTGATCAACGTCACGGGATCGTTCGCGCTCGGCCTGGTCGTGGGTCTGCTCCCCGAGGTGCTCTTCATCGTCGGTGCCGGCTTCCTCGGGGGATACACGACCTTCAGTACCGCGATGCTCGACACGATCGCCCTGTGGCGGGATGGCGCCCGACGAGCATCTCTCGGGCACGCTCTGGGGATGCTGTTCATCGGCTTCCTCGCCGCGGGATTCGGTGTGGGGCTCGGTTCGCTGTTCTGAGAGCAGAGGCCACGCGTTCACCTCACAGCCACCTCTCATCGCGAGAATGTACAAAAGTACATGTACATGTGTTCAGGAGGTGTCATGGCGGAGACCGTGCGTCGTCGACGCGATCCTGAAGCGCGCCGTCTCGCGATCGTCACCGCCGCGGCCGAACTCATCACCGAGATCGGCGTCGATGCCCTCACGCACCGCCTGGTCGCCGCTCGCGCCGAGGTGCCGCTCGGTGCCACGACCCAGTACTTCGCGACTCTCGACGATCTCCGCGCCGCCGCGTTGCAACTGCTCGTCGAGCACGTCGATGCGCAGATGGCGGTCGTGCGCGACACTCTCGCCGCGCAGGGCGTCAGCCCCGCCACTCTCGCCGGGCTGCTGCACGCCAACCTCGGCGACTCCCGCTCGCTGCAGGCAGACCGTGCCGTCGTCACGGCGGCCGTGCATGACCCGCGCCTGCGCGCGCTCGCCCGGCACTGGTCCGACGAGCTCGTCACCTCCCTCGTGCCCACCTATGGTGAAGAGCGCTCGCGTGCCGCCGCCGTCTTCATCGACGGCACCCTGTGGCACGCGCAGATCCATGAGCACCCGCTTCCGCTCACGACGCTTCAGCACGCGCTCGCCGCGATCCTGGAGACGCCCGTGAGCGCAGCATCCGCGTCTCCCACCCTGCCGGACTGATCGAAAGAACCGCCGTGTCGAAACTTGCCGTGCTGAGCCTGCGCAACCGGGCGCTCATCGCTCTGATCACCGTCGTGACCGCCATCTTCGGCGGCCTTGCGCTGACGAGTCTCAAGCAGGAGCTGATTCCCGAGCTCGAGCTTCCCGCGCTGATCGTGATGTCGACGTACCCGGGCGCCTCGCCTGAAGTGGTCGAGAACGACGTCTCGACGCCGATCGAATCGGTGATCCAGGGTGTGCCCGGGCTGGAGTCGACGAGCGCCACGAGCACGACGAACGCCTCGGTCGTGCAGGCGATGTTCGAGTACGGCACGAACCTCGCCACGGCCGAGCAGAAGATGCAGCAGGCGATCAACCGTATCTCGCAGCAGCTCCCGGACGGGGTGACGCCGCAGATCCTCTCCGTGTCGATCTCGGACCTGCCCGTGATCCAGATCGCGGTGACCGGCTTCGACGACGCAGAGAACGCGCAGGCCGACCTCGAAGCGCTCGCGATCCCCGAGATCGAAGACGTCAAGGGTGTGAACGCCGCGCAGATCGTCGGTGCCATCGGCCAGCGGGTCACGATCACGCCAGACCTCGTCGCCCTCGCGACGCGTGGAGCATCACCGCAGGACATCAGCACGGCGCTGCAGCAGAACGGTGTGCTGTTCCCCGGTGGCTCGATCACCGAGGGCGAGAACACGTTCACGGTGCAGACCGGCGCGAAGATCACCTCTGTCGAAGAGATCGCGGCGCTCCCGCTCGTCGGCACGGACGCGCTGATCGGCGACGTCGCCTCGGTCGTGCAGGAAGCCGATCCGGTGTCTTCGATCTCCCGCGTCAACGGTGAAGACGCGATCTCGATCGCCGTCACCAAGCTCCCCGCGGCCAACACCGTCGACGTCTCGAACGGTGTGATCGCCGCACTCGACACGATCGGGGAATCCTTCCCGGATGCCACCTTCACCGTGATCTTCGATCAGGCACCTTTCATCGTGCAGTCGATCGAGACACTCGCCGTCGAGGGGCTGCTCGGACTCGTGTTCGCGGTCGTCGTCATCCTCGTGTTCCTGATGTCGATCCGCTCGACCCTCGTCACCGCGATCTCGATCCCGACCTCCGTGCTCGTGACCTTCGTGGGTCTCCAGGCCTTCGGGTACTCGCTCAACATGCTGACCCTCGGCGCGCTGACGATCGCGATCGGCCGTGTCGTCGACGACTCGATCGTCGTGATCGAGAACATCAAGCGGCACTACGTCGAGGGCGCCGACAAGATGGGCGCCATCATCCTCGCGGTCCGCGAGGTGGCCGCTGCGATCACCGCCTCGACCATCACGACGGTCGCCGTGTTCCTGCCCATCGTCTTCGTCGGTGACATGGTCGGCGAGCTGTTCCGCCCGTTCGCGATGACCGTCACGATCGCGATGGCCGCATCGCTGCTCGTCGCGCTCACGATCGTTCCGGTTCTCGCCTACTGGTTCCTGAAGCCGGGCAAGGCGCTGCGCGATGACCAGGGGAACGTGATCGATCCGGAGCATCCGGATGCTCCGCCGACGCGTCTGCAGACCTGGTACCGTCCCGTGCTCAGCTGGACCCTCAAGCACTCCGTCGTCACGGTCGTGCTCGCCGTGGTCGTGCTCGGTGGGACTCTCGCCGCCGCTCCGCTCATGAAGATCAACTTCCTCAGTGACTCGGGCCAGAACACGATGACGGTGTCGCAGGACCTCGGCCCGACCGCGAGCCTCGAGGCGAAGTCGGAGGCGGCGCGCAAGGTCGAAGACGTGCTGCTCGACATCGACGGCATCGAGCATGTGCAGGCGTCGATCGGCTCCAGCGGATCCGCCCTGCAGGACGTCTTCTCCGGCGGTGCCGGCATCACGTACTCGGTGCAGACCGTCTCTGGTGCGGATCAGGAGGCGCTGCGCACTGAGGTGCAGAAGGCCATTGACGGCCTCAGCGACGCGGGGGAGGTCGCGGTCGGTTCATCCGGAGGGTTCGGATCGAGTGACATCGCCGTGAACATCAGCGCCGCGGGGGCGGACGACCTCCAGGCTGCGACCGACGCCGTCGTCGCCGAACTGCAAGGACGCGAGGGCATCGGTGCCGTCACCGACAACCTGTCGGCTGCGCTGCCGTATCTGGCCGTCGTTGTCGACCGTGCCGCCGCGGCCGACTACGGGCTGTCTGAGGTTGCGGTCGGCTCGATCGTGTCGAGCACGATGCGCCCCCAGCAGATCGGTTCCGTCGAGATCGATGACACCGCACTGACGGTCTATCTGGCGACGGCGACGCCGCCGGCGACCGCTGATGAGCTGCGGGCGCTGGCGATCCCCACGGCGCGAGGTGTCGTGCAGCTGCAGGACATCGCGACCGTCGAAGAACGTGAGGGCCCGACCTCGATCACCACCGAGCAGGGTCGCCGTACGGCGACGATCACGGTGCCCCCTGCATCCGACAACCTCGCTCTCGCCACGGCATCCGTCACGGCAGCGCTCGCCGCCGTCGACTTGCCCGACGGTGCTCGCGCCGAGGTCGGCGGCGTCGCCGAGCAGCAGCAGGAGTCGTTCTCACAGCTCGGGCTGGCGATGCTCGCGGCGATCCTCATCGTCTACGTCGTGATGGTGGCGACCTTCAAGTCGCTGCGTCAGCCGCTGCTGCTGCTCGTGTCGGTGCCGTTCGCGGCGACGGGCGCGATCCTGCTGCAGATCGTGACCGGCGTGCCGCTCGGCGTCGCCTCGCTCATCGGTGTGCTGATGCTGATCGGCATCGTGGTGACGAACGCGATCGTGCTCGTCGACCTCGTGAATCAGTACCGCGAGAAGGGGCTGTCGACGCACGACGCCGTCATGGCCGGTGGAGAGAAGCGTCTGCGGCCGATCCTCATGACGGCTCTCGCCACGATCTTCGCGCTCACGCCGATGGCGCTCGGCATCACCGGGCACGGCGGCTTCATCTCGCAGCCCCTCGCGATCGTCGTGATCGGCGGTCTGGTCTCCTCGACCGTGCTGACCCTCATCGTGCTGCCGACGCTCTACAACCTCGTCGAGGGTGCGCGCGAGCGGCGGGCGGCACGACGGAGCGGAGGCGACAGTGGCGCGCCGAAGGGTGCTCCGGATGCCCCGGACGCGGGTCCGAAGGCGGACGCTGCCACTGAAGTGCACCATTCGAGCCGGCGAGAGCTCCGCGAGCGCGGAGGCCTGCCCGCGGCGGGCACAGTCGACTGAGCGGGGGGCGGACTCAGCTGCGTCCGCCACCCGCCGAAGGCGCGCCGACGATGCTACTTCGCCAAGACGGTCAACTCCGTGCGCAATGCAGCCTTTGCCCGCTGGTATCGCGATCGAATAGTCGAGTCGCCGATACCGAGGTGGGAGGCGGCATCTGTGAGTGAGAACCCATCCCAGTGCACGAGGCGAAGGACTTCCGCGTGCTTCTCGCTCAACCGGCTCAGGGCGTCACGCACGGCAATGCCTTCATCTGCGGGCGGAGCTGCCTCGACGGCCAGCGCGCGTAGTCGCGTGCTCAACTCGGTGCGGCGTACGGAAGAACGGATGAATTGGAGGAGTACCTTCCGGGCGATCCCGAACAACCAGAGTCTCGCCTCGTGCGGCTCCTCGGGCATTCGTCCTGAACGGCGCCACGCAACGGTCACGACTTCGCCGACGGCGTCGGCTGCGTCTTCTCTGGGCAGGCGTCGCTGAAAGTAGGCGAGCAGATCAGGCGCTGTCGCTTCGATGGCCGCTACGCAAGCGGTGCGCTCTACTCGCATACTGCTTGACCGCGGGTTGCGAGCTCTTCGTTGGCTCCGAGATCAGCGACGTGAGCCAGGACAACACTGTTGACCGCGTTGAAGTACTCCCACTCGGCGTCGTAGTTCTCGGTTCCATAGCCCATGGGCTCGCCGGTGTCGGCATCGCGCTGAGTACCTGGATCGGCCCGGATCTCTCCGATTGCTGTGTCGATCGCCTGGGGAGTCAGCACGTCCGGGTCAGTAAACGCGGCTCTCAGGGCCGCGCGGGTTGATACCGGGGTTTCGGGGCCGAAGACAATGCGGTATTCGCACTGTCGGCCGTCGGTCATCGTGTAGTGCGCAGTCACATCAGGATGCTGCGCCCAGGGCTGCCATGCGTTCAGTGTCGCGGCTGCGGCGGCACCGCCGACGGCGATCAGTGCGCTCGCCATTACGACTGTTGCTGCGCTTCGCGGAGCGAATCGCTGAACTCGCGTTCTGCTCGTCACTGTCCGCACCATGCTCGTGAGGGCGGTGCGTTCCGCCGTGCTCACTTTTCCGGGGTCGGCAGCGCTGAGCATGGTCGTGATGTCATCGGGGGATGTCATGATGCCTCGTTCTCCTCTGAAGGGTTCACTAAGGACATGCGAGTTCGGGGTGTTTTCGTCCCCCGACCATCCGGGATCTCTTCCGGCGCCTACGCGATCAGCCGCTGGCTTTCATCGAGTGCGGGCGTCCACTCAGATGCTGTACTGAATGCCCCATTCGAGCGTCCACGTCTCGCCGGGGGCGAGGTGGCGCAATCCCCGGCCGGAATTGAACGCCTCGGCGGGGGCGGTCATCGGCTCCACCGCGAGGGCGAGCGCCTGGCCCGGGTAGTTCGACGTCGTGTAGGCCTGCACGTAGTCGAAGCCCGGACCCTGCCAGACGGTGACCGTGCGACCATCGGGGGCGGTGAGGGTTGTGCGCGCCAGGTCGTCGGTGTCGCGGTGCAGAGTCGCGAACCCGGTGTCGAGCGTGACATCGCCGAGACGCTGTCCGGCGCGGAGGTCGAGCCCGCCCTGCACGGGGGATTCCCCGATCGGCAGCAGCCGCTCGTCGGTCTCGAAGTACGTCTCGGCTGAAATCCGCAGCACGAGGTCGCGCGGGTCGACATCGCCGATCGTGACGAAGGGGTGCGTTCCGAGGGCGACCGGCGCAGGATGCGCGGAGTGGTTCGTCAGCGTGTGCGTGACGCGGATGCCGTCGGTGGCCAGCGCATACTCGACGGATGTGTCGATCAGATAGGGGTAGCCGGTCTGGGGCACGATCTGCGCGCGCAGTGTCACTGTGGCATCCGTGTCCTTCTCGATCTCGTATGCCGTGAACCGCAGCAGCCCGTGGCTCGCGTTGCGGAGCGCGGGCTCGGTGATTGCGAGTGCTCGGGTCGTGTCGCCGTCCTGCCAGATGCCGTCGCGGATGCGGTTGGGCCACGGTGCGAGAACGACACCCGAGCAGGCGGGGGCGGGTGCGTCCAGGGGATAGGGCGGCACGATCGTCACTCCGTCGACCTCAAGATCGCGGAGGGATGCGCCGACCTGGGCGATCTGCGCGACGACAGGGCCGCGGCGGAGGATGATCTGGCGGCCTGTCGGAGACGGTGTTGCGGTGTGCACCTGCTCATCGTACGGGCGGTTTCCCAGGTGTGTCGGCTACCCTGGATCAGTCGGCTTCGGATACCGCGTCTTTTGTGCGGATCGTTTCTGTGAGTCCAGGGGCCGATGGTGAGCATCATTCGATGCGCATGAACCATCACATGAATGGCCCCCGGCCGACGGATGTCCGGGTTATGTCTGCGTGCGCGCAGGCGCTGTTCTCGTGCGAGAACTCAAGAAAGACATACCCATGCCTAAGAGCCACAAGCCCAAGGGTGGTCGCCCCGCCCGCAACTTCGAGCCGCGATACGGCGAGAAGAAGACCTCCTTCCACGACCGTCACGCGCGCCCCGGCGCCGGACGCGACGACGCCCGCGGTGCGGGTCGTTCCGAGCGCTCGGATGCGTCGGAGCGCCGACCCTCCGCCGGCTTCGACCGTCGCCCTGGCAGCCGCAGCCCCGGCCACCGCGGATTCCGCACTGAGGCCGAGGGTGCACCCAAACAGCGGTGGACGGCGCAGGAGCGTGCCGGTCGCGACGAGGCGCGCAGCATCCGCAACCGTGCCGTCGACGGCCGCCGCGAGAGCCCGCACCACCGTTCCTCGGAGGGTGGCGCTGAGCGCGGACGCTTCAACGAGCGCCCCCGTTTCCAGGGCGACCGCCCTCGTTTCAACGATGATCGTCCGCGTCGTGACTTCGGTGACCGTCCGCAGCGTTCGTACGGCGGTGACCGTCCGAACCGCGACGACCGTGGTGGCGAGCGCCCTCGTTTCAACGACCGTGGTGGCGACCGTCCTCGCTATGGCAACGATGAGCGTCCCCAGCGTTCGTTCAACAATGATCGTCCGCAGCGCGATGACCGTCCGCGTCGCGATTTCGGTGACCGCCCGCAGCGCTCTTTCACCAATGACCGCCCTCGTTTCAACGATGATCGTCCGCGTCGTGACTTCGGTGACCGTCCGCAGCGTTCGTACGGCGGTGACCGTCCGAACCGCGACGACCGTGGTGGCGAGCGCCCTCGTTTCAACGACCGCGGTGGCGACCGTCCCCGCTATGGCAACGACGAGCGTCCCCAGCGTTCGTTCAGCAATGACCGCCCGCAGCGCGACGACCGTCCCCGTCGTGAGTACGGTGACCGCCCGCAGCGCTCCTTCGATGGTGACCGCCCGCAGCGCTCGTTCACCAACGAGCGCCCCCGCTTCAACGACGACCGCCCCCGTCGCGACTACAGCGACCGCCCGCGTCGCGAAGAGCGTCCGAGCCGCGATGACTGGAACCGCACCGCGAAGCCGGCCCACCAGGCCGACGACGTCGTGCACGAGCGTCTCGAGGCGAAGGCTGTCGCCGCGACCGAGGTCGAAGGTGTCACGTTCGGTGACCTCGGCCTGGGCTCGAACATCGTCGAGACGCTGAGCAACATGGGGGCGGCGACGCCGTTCCCGATCCAGGCGGCCTCGATCCCCGCTGTCCTCGAAGGACGCGATGTCCTCGCTCGTGGTCGCACGGGCTCGGGCAAGACGATCGCCTTCGGGGCGCCTCTTGTCGAGCGCATCCTGCTCGCGCAGAAGGGCAAGAAGCGTGAGTTCGGTCGTGCGCCGCGTGCGATCATCCTCGCGCCGACCCGTGAGCTCGCGCTGCAGATCGACCGCACGATCCAGCCGATCGCGCGCAGCGTCGGCCTGTTCACGACGCAGATCTACGGCGGTGTCCCGCAGGCCCGCCAGGTGGGTGCGCTGAAGAAGGGCGTCGACATCATCATCGGCACCCCCGGTCGCATCGAAGACCTCATCAACCAGGGCAAACTCAACCTCTCCGAGTGTGAGATCGCCGTGCTCGACGAGGCCGACCACATGTGCGAGCTCGGCTTCGTCGAGCCGGTGCAGCGCATCCTGCGTCACACGGCGGACGGCAGCCAGAAGCTGCTGTTCTCGGCGACGCTCGACCGCGAGGTCGCCTCTCTCGTCGAGGAGTTCCTGGTCGACCCGGCGGTCTTCGAGGTCGCGGGAGAAGACCAGAACTCGGGGACGATCGAGCACCGCGTGCTCGTGATCGAGCACCGCGAGAAGGCCGACATCCTCACCTCGCTCGTCGACCGTGAGGGGCAGACGCTCGTTTTCGCTCGCACGCGGGCGTACGCCGAGATGCTGGCGGAGCAGTTCGAGGATGCCGGGATCTCGGCCGTCTCGCTCCACGGTGACCTGAACCAGGCCAAGCGCACGCGCAACCTGCAGCGTCTGACCTCTGGCCGTGCGCAGGTGCTCGTGGCGACGGACGTCGCAGCTCGTGGCATCCACGTCGACGACATCGACCTGGTCGTCCAGGCCGACGCTCCTGACGAGTACAAGACGTACCTGCACCGTTCGGGCCGCACCGGTCGTGCGGGCCGTTCGGGCCGTGTCGTCACCCTCATCACCCGTCAGCGTCAGCGTCGCATGACCGAGCTGCTCGACCGCGCCGAGATCGACGCACCCTTCGAGAGTGCTCGCGTCGGCGACGACGTGATCGATGAGATCACCGGACGCACTCTGACGGCGGACGAACTCACCCGCTGACACGAACAACCGTGAAGGGCCCCGTTCTGCACTCGTGCGGGGCGGGGCCCTTTGTTGATGCAAGATCGTCTGTGGCCTCGAACAGCCTCCGCTCCCGCTCCGGCTCAGAACAGCATGGGGGCCGGCTGGGGCGCGCCTGCGGGTGCGGATCGACGCGTGCGATCGGTCCGAAACGTGGGCATCGGAGGTGTCGCGGCGGCTCCGACGGGTCGCTCCTGCAAGACCTCTTCCTGGCGGAACCCGCGCGACGAGCTACCGGTGCCGCCCGATCCACGATCGAGTCCGTGCATCCGGATCAGCGGCCGGACGCGGTTCGCGAGCCACTGCCGATACACCTTCGGTGCTTCGGCGGCGGCGCCCGGATAGAGCGTTCGGTAGGACGAGAGCAGGTCGGGGCGGGTCTGGCTGAGCCACTGCAGGAACCACGGTTTCACACCGGGGCGTAGATGCAGCGCCCCGTAGATCACGCTGCCGGCGCCTGCCGTCTTGATGCGTGCAAGTGCCGTGTCGATTGCGGCGAGGGAGTCGGTGAGGTGCGGCATGATCGGCATCAGGAACACCGTCACGGGGAAGCCGGCGTCGCTGAGGGCCCGCACTGTGTCAAGGCGGGCCTGCGTGCTGGGCGCGCCGGGTTCGATCGCCTTCTGCAACTCATCGTCGTACATGGCGATCGACATCTGCACGTCGACGGGCACCTGCGTCGCCGCGTCGACGAGCAGGGGGATATCGCGCCGAATGAGCGTGCCTTTCGTGAGGATCGACATCGGAGTGCCGGACGTGGCGAGTGCCCGGATGATTCCCGGCATCAGCTGATAGCGGCCTTCGGCCCGCTGGTACGGATCGGTGTTGGTGCCGAGGGCGACGGTCTCATGCTTCCAGCGGCCGCGTCGCAGCTCCTTCTCGAGGATCTCGACTGCGTTGACCTTCACGACGATCTGAGAGTCGAAATCGGCTCCTCCGTCGAGGTCGAGATAGGTGTGAGTGCCTCGCGCGAAACAGTACGTGCAGGCATGGCTGCACCCCCGATAGGGGTTGATGGTCCAGGAGAACGGCATGCGCGAGGCGCCCGGAACGGCGTTGAGAACAGACTTCGCGAGCACCTCGTGGAACGTCATTCCTGCGAACTCCGGTGTCGTCACGGTGCGAAGGATGCCGGTGCGGTCTTCCAGTCCGGGCAGGGCTGACGCATCCACCTCTCCCAGTCGCTGCCCTTGCCATCTCATACGCTCCATTCGAACAGATGATCGAATGATCGTCAAGGTGGGATCGTCGAAATCTTCGAATCTGTGGAGAGGTGGAGCATCCGTCCAGTGAAGGGGGAGACAATGAAGGGGTGACTGACCCGCAGCGTCCGGTTGCTCGCCATGCCCGGGCGAGCTCTTCCGCGTTGCGCATCTTCGTGCCGATCGGCATCGCGGTGACTGTTCTCGGGATCATCCTGGCGCTGTTTGAAGGTGCAGGAGCCGCCACCGGCGCGGGGTCAGCGGCGCTGCGTGTGCCTCCTCTGCCGGTGACTGCCCAAGAGCTTCCTGTCGTCGAAATACAGGCGGCAGAGGTCGTCGACCACTGTGCGGAGCCCATGGTGCAGCAGGCGCTCGCCTCTGGTGATGACAATGCAGCCGTCGCGGCCTTCGGCGGTGGCGCGGCTTTTCGTGCGGCGGTGGCCACGGGCAATGCTCCGTGCGTCGATCTCGCTGATCCGGTGCGGCTGTGGCTCGTGGTCAACAAGCTGCGCTCGCTCTCGCCGGCGGAGTACGCTCCTGCGTCGTTGGGTGAGCCGGCGCTCCTTCGCGATTCCTCTGCGGGGCCGGTGCGTGCGGATGTCGCCGCAGCGTTGGATGCGATGTCGGATGCCACGGTGGCGGCGGGCCTCGGTCCGTTGGCGCTCGGCAGTGGCTACCGCTCCTTCGAGACGCAGGTCGGCAACTACTCCGGTCACGTGGACGAGCTCGGGCAGGAGGGTGCGGACGAGGTCTCTGCCCGTCCCGGACACAGCGAGCATCAGACTGGTCTCGCAGCCGACGTGGTCAGCTGCGCGGACGGATGCGGCGGCATCTACGACTTCGGGGGCACGCCGGCGGGGGTCTGGGTCGCGGAGAACGGCTGGCAGTACGGGTTCATCGTGCGCTACGAGGCGTCCGCGACAGCATCAACCGGATATGCGCCCGAGCCGTGGCACCTGCGCTACATCGGCACGGAGTTAGCCCGCGCCTACCATGAGGGTGGCTACCAATCACTGGAACAGTTCTTCGCGCTTCCCGATGCGCCAGGCTACGCCGACTGATCGAGGAATCCGCGGTTCGACGGGATCTGGTGGCATTCCACAATGCTGACACCGAGTATCACGAACGGTGAGATGCATTCTCACAATGTTCTTTCGTCCGGTCGGCGGAATCCCTAGACTCGCGGTGCAGTGAAGCACCCTATCGACTGGGAGGACGCGCGATGGAACGCGACATCTACGACGAGGACCACGAAGCATTCCGTGAGCTGGTGAAGGATTTCGTCAAGCGGCACGTCACCACGGAATCGCTCGCGAAGTGGGACGCCGACGGTGAGATCGACCGCGCGACCATGCTCGCCGCTGGAGAAGCCGGACTGATCGGGCTCTCCGTTCCCGAGGAGTTCGGCGGTGCCGGAATGCTGCAGGACTACCGCTTCCGCACGATCGTGATGGAAGAGGTCATCGCCGCCGGTGCGGGCTCGCTCGCCGGTGCCTTCGGTATCCAGGACGACCTGGCCGTGCCGTATCTCGTGCACATGGGCACCCCCGAGCAGAAGGCAAAGTGGCTTCCGCGCATGGCGACCGGCGAGGTGCTCGGCGCGCTGGCCATGACCGACCCTGGCGCGGGCAGCGACCTGCGCGGCATCAAGACCAACGCCAAGAAGGTCGACGGCGGGTACATCCTCAACGGCGCGAAGACGTTCATCTCCTCCGGCACGACCGCCGACATGGTCGTCACCTTCGTCAAGACCGGCGAGGGCAACCGTCCTGACGCGTTCAGCCTGCTGATCGTGGAGAAGGGCATGGAGGGCTTCGAGCAGGGCAAGAAGCTCAGCAAGATGGGCTTCCACGGGTGGGACACCGCCGAGCTGAGCTTCACGGATGTCTTCATCCCGGAGGAGAACCTCATCAGCGGCAAGGAGGGGCAGGGCTTCATCCAGCTGATGCTGAACCTTCCGCTCGAGCGTCTGTCGATCGGTGTCGCCGCAGCGGCCGCAGGCCAGGCCGCGCTCGACTGGACCGTCGCCTACACGAAGGATCGCGAGGCGTTCGGTGAGCGCATCGCCGACTTCCAGAACACCCGCTTCCGTCTCGCCGACATGGCTGCGACGACCGACGCGATGTGGGCGTACATCGACCGCGCGCTGCTCGCCTACCGCGACGGCCGGCTCTCGGCCGAGGACGCCGCGAAGGTGAAGTTCTGGGCCACCGAGCGCGAGTGGGAGCTGCTCGACATCGGCGTGCAGCTGCACGGCGGTTACGGCTACATCATGGAGTACCCGATCGCGCGGGCCTTCACCGATGCTCGTGTGCACCGTATCTACGGCGGCACGAACGAGATCATGCGCGATCTCGTCGGGCGTCAGATCGCAGGCAAGCGCTGACATCGCGTTGAGAAGAGGGGCCCGGATGCTGCATCCGGGCCCCTCTTCTCGTCAGGAGGGCGAACCGCTCGTCAGGACCGCGCCGACACCGGGCGTCGCCCGCCGACGCCCGCGGCACGCAGCCGGTCGGCGATGAGGATTCCCAGCGCGGTGCCTCCGATGCAGCTGGCGAGCGTGATCGCGAAGAAGAGCAGCTGGACGGGCAGCGTGAAGCTGCTGAGGTCGAATGAGGCCCACGCAAGCAGCGGGTAGACGATGCCCACGACCACGGCGCCGACGTAGTGCAGCCACGTTCCCCAGTAGCGCCAGAGCACGAAGAGGAACGGCAGCTCGGTGAAGGCCGCCCACCACAGGTTCGTGGCGACGCTGCCGAACCCTTGGCCGGAGAGCGGCACGATCACAAGACCCGCGAGCAGACCGACGAACAGTCCGACAAAGGGGCGGCGCAGAAGTCGCAGCGCGATGACTGAAGGCAGCAGCCAGAGGCCCGCGAGACCCACGCTGACGAAGGGCAAGGCGGCGAACAGCATGGTGGACACCCAGTTCGCCGGGGCGAGCAGCAGGCCGCCGGCCACGCCGAGAGCCGCGCACGTGAGCAGGATCGCGGTGGGGAAGTGGAAGCGCCGCGCGCGGGCGTTCGGAGCGGCGGTCACGACAGCGGCTCCGCGGCCGCCGCACGCGCGGCCTTCGACGCTGGCGATGCGGCGCCGATCTTCCAGTATCCGCAGAAGCTCACGGCGTTCTTGTCGACACCGCGCTCACCCACGAGCAGCTTGCGCACGCCGGACGCCAGTGCCTGCTCTCCCGCCGCATAGGCGTGGAATGGGGCGCCGGGCAACGTTGCGGTGTCGAGCGAGGCAAGGGCGAGCGTCCCCGGGGCGGTGCCCTCCGGGCGGATGACCCAGGTCACGACGATCCCCTGCGGGCGAGGGAAGTCGAGCGCATCCTGCTCCGACGGAACCTCGATGATCGCGACTCCCGTGGCGTCGCCAGGCAGTGACGCGCAGATCGCGGAGATCGCGGGCAGAGCCGTCTCATCGCCGATCAGCACCACGCGATCCGTGCCACGCTCGGGGTTGAAGGCGAGACCCTCATCGATGATCAGCACGTGCTCGCCGGGAGCGCAGGTCTCGGCCCAGCGGGAGGCGGGCCCGGCGGTGCCCTCCGCGGCCGAGCCGTGGAGCACGAAGTCGACATCGATCTCAGCCCCGGTCTCGGTGGTCGCAGGGCGGTAGGCGCGAACCGTGTAGTTGCGCATCACCGGACGCTCTCCGTCGGGGATGCGCAAGAACTTCAGGTAGCCGAGCATCTTGTTCGCCTTGGCCGGCACCCGATCCAGCCCGGCGTCACCGCCGATGGGCAGGAACAGCCGGAACCACTGGTCGAATCCCATGGGCGTGAAGCGCGCGATGTCCCCGCCACCCAGGGTCACGCGGATCCAGTGCGTGGAGAGGCGCTCCGTGCGCAGCACCGTCAGGTGCAGGAGTTCGGCGGTCTCAGGCTTGACCATCTTGCTTAATGCCATGGGGGCCTTTCACATCGGTTGCCAGGGGAAGAACGCGATGAGGATCGCGGCGGAGAGGGCGAGCGTCGCCACGACGAACACGATGTCGCGTGCGCGGAATGGCACCAGGTACCGCTCGGTGCGCGAGGGGAACGCCCCGAACGCGCGAGAGTCCATCGCGAGGGAGACGCGCTCTGCATGTCGGATCGCGCCGGCGAGGAGGGGCACGATGTACCCCCACCCGCGGGCGATGCGGGAGAGCGGCCCTCGTCCGCCGTGGTGGCCGCGGACGCGGTGCGCGGCGCGGATCACCGCCAGCTCGTGGCCGAAGCGGGGCACGAAGCGGAAGGCGGCCAGGGCGGTGTATCCGATGCGGTACGGCACCCGCAGCTGCTGCACGCTCGCACGGACGAGGTCGGGTCCGCTCGTGGTGAGTCCGCCGACGAGAGCGAGGGCGACGATCGCCCCGAGGCGGAGCCCCGTCGCGAGTCCGATCGCGAGTGCGCCGCTGTACAGCGTCCATCCGCCGATCGAGGCGACGGGCGTGGTGTCGGCGACGAGCGATGCGTCGACCCACAGAGAGAATCCGAAGGCGATCGCGATCACGCCGACCGGCAGCGCGAGCAGCAGCAGTGCGAGCAGTCGGGGAGTGAGTCGGGCTCCCACGAGCAGCAGGGCATAGGCGAGAGCGAGGAAGGCGGCCGGGGTGGCGAGGTCGCGCACGAAGATGAGCACGGCCATGGCCGGCGCGAATCCGATCACCTTGGCGAGCGGATTGAGGGAGTAGAGGAACTGATGGGGCGCGGATGCGGTCATCCGTGCGTAGGGGTCGAAGGCGGTGCTTGTCATGGCATCACCCCGAGTCCCGCCGAGGTGAGCACGCGCTGCAGCGGCGGAACACGCAGGCCGGCGTCGATGAGGATCGCGGGCTCGTCGAAGAGCGCCGCAGTCGCGCCTGCCGCACGAACGCTGCCGTCGGCGAGCACGATCAGGTGACTCGTGTGCTCGGCGACGAGCTGGAGATCATGCGTGACGATGACGATCGTCGTTCCTTCTGCGCGCAGCTGCTGGAGCAGATCGAGCAACTCCGACGCCCGCGCCCTGTCCTGACCGAACGTCGGCTCATCGAGCGCGAGCACGCGGGGCCGGGTGATCAGTGCGGTGCCGACGGACAGGCGCCGCTTCTCACCGCCGGACAGCAGGAACGGGTGCACCTCCGCCTTGTGCGAGAGGCCGAAGCGGCCGAGCATGTCGTTCACCCGGTCGGTGATCTCGTCGGGGGCCATGCGCTGCAGGCGCAACCCGTGCGCGAGCTCGTCGTAGACGGTCGCTGCGATGAACTGGTGCTCGGGGTTCTGGAAGACGAAGCCCACGCGTGCAGCGAGGTCACGGGGTGCTGCGGTGCCCGGATCGACGCCGTCGATCGTGACCTGCCCCTTCGGCGGCGGGACGACGCCGGCGAGCGCCTGGATGAGCGTGGTCTTGCCGGCGCCGTTCGCGCCGACGATCGCGGTGAGGCTGCCTGCGGGGATGTCGAGGTCGATGCCGCGCAGGATCTCCGTGCGACGACGTTTCACCGACAGCCCGCGGGTGCGGATGATCGTTTCGGGCTGCGGGGCCTCGGGTGTGGCAGGATGCCCCGGCGCGGGCTCCGTCGATGGAGCCACGGGATGTGCCGCCAGAGCAGCAGCCAGGTCTTCCGGCGACAGCGGCAGCGGCAGCCGGTCGAGCTGTCGCCCCTGCTTTCGCAGCCGCAGCGCGGCGAGGGTCGCTCCGGGAAGCCATACGCCCATCTCGAGCAGGTCATCGGCGTGTGCCCGGATCGTCTCGGCTGCGGGGCCGTCGAAGGCGATGCGCCCCTCGCGGTCGAGCACGATCGTGCGGGTGACGAAGGCCATCGCGGCGTCGAGATTGTGCTCGACCAGAAGGATCGCGCGGTCTCCTTCGGCGACCACGTCCGTGAGCGCAGCGTAGACATCGTCGATCCCCTGCGGATCGAGGTTCGCCGTCGGCTCGTCGAGCACGATCAGCGGCGAACCCATCGCGAGGGCGCAGGCGATCGCGAGCCGCTGGCGTCCGCCCCCAGAGAGCCGATCGGGATTCTCGTCCCGGCGCTCCCACAGGCCGACGCGGCGCAGGGCGCTCTCCGTCCTGGCGCGCACCTCGTCGAGCGGGAGCCGCAGGTTCTCTGGACCGAAAGCGACCTCGTCGTAGACCGACCCCGTGACGATCTGCGCGTCCGGATCCTGGAACACCATCGCGACGTGCGTGCTCAGCGTCGCGGTCGGATTGTCAGCGGTGTCGAGGCCACCCGCCTCAACCAGACCCGTCATCTCCGCCGGCACCGCGTGCGGGATGAGACCGTTCAGGGCGAGCGTCAGAGTGGACTTGCCCGAGCCGGATGCGCCGAGCAGAAGCACGACCTCGCCGGGGTGGATGTCGAACGAGACGTCTCGCGGGGACGGATGCGCGGAACCGGCGTGGGTGATCGAGAGGTCACGCACGCGGAGCAGGGGCGCGGATGGACGCACGTCGGGCCTCGAGTCTGCGAGAGGGGTCTCAGACTAATTTAGATGAGCCTTACCTGATCCGCTATCCGGGAGTCAGCGTCGGGCGACACCCGCGCGGCCCAGAGCAGCGCCGATCGCCAGTCCGATCGCGGTCCAGGCGATCGGACCCAGCACGGAGATCACCAGATAGGCGATCTGCGCCCACAGCGGCTGCACTTCGAGATTCGCGGCGAAGAACACCACGACAGCCACGAAGACACCGATGATCGCCGCCGAGATGAAGAAGCGCCACGCACCCCAGGACCGATAGCGTGTCAGCGCGGCGACGCCCTCTTGGATGAGCCCGAACAGCAGTGCGGTGCCGATGAACCGCATCGACCAGGCCGGGTTGAAAGCGCTCGCGATGAGCGCGGCGAGCACGTGTGTGATGAGCGCGACGAGGGGCTTGCGCAGCACTTCCTGGGCGATGATGCCCGGCAGCACGTGCGAGCCGAGCACGAGGCCGTAGAGGAACGCGGGGCCGGCGAGGACGGGAAGTGTGATCCACCCGGCGATCCCGCCGAGGAGCCCGGTCGCGACGCCGATCGCCGCGCACACCAGAAGGACGCGGGTCGACAGAACGGAACGGGTAGCCACGGCACAAGCCTACTGTCGCGGGACACTTCCGACGGCGCGAGGTCCCGGGTTTAATCGCCGGCAATGAGTGGTCGGATGCTGCGCCGTGAACCGTTCGTCGCGCCATCGACGCCGCTCGTCGCAGCATCCGCTTCCCGCCCCTCCTGCGGACACGGACCTCCCTACCGTGGGGAGACGCAAAGACGCGCACCCCGAGGAGAACCCCATGACTGCACCATCGTCGCGCCGCAGCGGCGGCTCAGGGCTCATCGATGAGCCCGAGATCGTGACCAATCCGAACCTTCCCCCGGTCGCCCTGTCGGCCGAGGACGACCGCAAGGCCAGCAGCTGGACGCTGCCGAAGATCATCCTCTGGGTGGCCATCGCGCTGCTCGGAGCCGTGGCGTGGACGATGCTGGCCATTGTCCGCGGCGAGACCGTCAACGCGATCTGGTTCGTGTTCGCCGCGGTCTGCACGTATCTGATCGGCTACCGCTTCTACTCGAAGGTCATCGAGCGCTACATCACGCGCCCCGACGACCGCCGGGCCACCCCCGCCGAGGTCAAGCAGGACGGCAAGGACTACGTCCCCACCGACCGTCGCGTGCTCTACGGACACCACTTCGCCGCGATCGCCGGCGCTGGCCCGCTCGTTGGCCCCGTGCTCGCCGCGCAGATGGGCTTCCTGCCCGGAACCATCTGGATCATCGTCGGCGTCGTGCTCGCCGGCGCGGTGCAGGACTACCTCGTGCTCTTCTTCTCGATGCGCCGCGGAGGCCGCACGATCGGCCAGATGGCCCGTCAGGAGCTCGGCAAGATCGGTGGAACCGCCGCGATCATCGCATCCCTGCTGATCATGCTGATCATCGTGGCGATCCTCGCGCTCGTCGTCGTCAACGCGCTGGGCGAGAGCCCCTGGGGCGTCTTCTCGGTCTCGATGACGATCCCGATCGCCCTGTTCATGGGCATCTACCTGCGTTACCTGCGCCCCGGCAAGGTGACCGAGATCTCGATCATCGGCTTCGCGCTGCTCATGGCCGCGATCATCGGTGGAGGCTGGGTCGCCGGCACCGAGTGGGGTCAGGCGATCTTCCACCTCGACCGCACCACGATCGCGTGGGGCATCATCATCTACGGCTTCATCGCCGCCGTCCTCCCGGTCTGGCTGCTGCTCGCCCCGCGCGACTACCTGTCGACCTTCATGAAGATCGGCGTCGTCGTGATGCTCGCCGGAGCCATCGTGCTCGTGCGTCCCGAGATCACGGTCCCCGCGATCACGATCTTCGGTGAGAACGGAATGGGTCCGGTGTTCGCGGGTCCGCTCTTCCCCTTCCTCTTCGTCACGATCGCCTGTGGTGCCCTGTCCGGCTTCCATGCGCTGATCGCGTCGGGAACAACACCGAAGCTCATCGAGAAGGAGCGCCAGACCCGCTTCATCGGCTACGGCGGCATGCTCATGGAGTCCTTCGTCGCGATCATGGCCCTCGTCGCCGCGATCTCGATCGACCAGGGCATCTACTTCGCCATGAACGCGCCTGCGGCCGCGACCGGCGGCACTGTCGAGGGTGCCGTCGCGTTTGTGAACTCCCTCGGACTGACCGGGGTGAACCTGACACCCGAGATGCTCACCGGCACCGCACAGGCGGTCGGTGAGGAATCGATCGTCTCGCGCACCGGTGGCGCACCGACGCTCGCGCTCGGCCTCGCGCACATCATGCAGCAGGCGCTCGGCGGGCAGGCGCTCATGGCGTTCTGGTACCACTTCGCGATCATGTTCGAGGCGCTGTTCATCCTCACGGCGGTCGACGCGGGAACCCGGGTCGCGCGCTTCATGCTGCAGGACTCCATCGGGGCCTGGGCTCCGAAGTTCCGTGACGTCTCCTGGCGTCCTGGTGTGTGGATCTGCACGGCGATCATGGTCGCCGGATGGGGAACGATCCTCATCCTCGGCGTCACCGACCCGCTCGGCGGCATCAACACCTTCTTCCCGCTGTTCGGAATCGCGAACCAGCTGCTCGCCGCGATCGCGCTCGCGGTCGTGCTGGCGATCGTCGCCAAGCGGGGGCGCAGCTACTTCCGCTGGCTGTGGATCATCGCCGTGCCCCTCGCGTTCACGGCCGTCGTCACCATCACGGCGTCGATCTACAAGATCGCCTCGCCCGTGCCCGCGATCGGCTACTGGTCGAACCACTTCCGCTACGTCGCGGCGCGCGACAGCGGCGACGGCTCGCTGGGTGCCCCGGAGGTCGTGGACGCGGTCATCCGCAACACGGCTGTGCAGGGAACGCTCTCGATCGTGTTCGTCGTGCTCGCGATCATCGTGATGATCTCGGCGATCGTCTCGACGATCAAGGCGATCCGCAATGGTGGCGGAGAGAACACCGAGGATGCGCCGGTCGCCTCGCGTCGCTACGCCCCGGCGGGCTTCCTTCCGAGCACTGCCGAGCGTGAGCTCGAGAAGCAGTGGGAGCCGATCCTCGCCGATGAGCGCGCGGGAGCGAAGCACTGACATGACCGAGATCGCCTCACCGGCGAACGCCACGCCCACCCGCTTGCGCGCGCTCCTCCGCGTCGCAGGGCGGGTGGGCGGTGGCATCCGCTGGTACATCACGAACCTCATGGGCGACAGCGCCTACGCGACCTATGTCGCGCATCAGCGTCGTCAGCACCCTGATGAGGAACCGATGACCGAGCGGCAGTTCTGGCGGCAGAAGATGGACGATCAGGATCGCAATCCAGGTGCGCGCTGCTGCTGAGGGCAAGACCGCGGATGCTTAGGCTGAAGGCATGACGGATGTCGTGCTCGCCGCCGTTTTCGGCGCTCTCGGGGGCATCGCGCTCACGCTGCTGCTGCTGCTCGTGCGGCGGCTGGCGCGCGGCGGTGCGGATCTCGGCAGCGAGGCGGAGCAGGCGACGCTGCGTGCGCTGCACCAGGCGAGCCTCGCGGCACCGCATCTGCGCGGAGGGCTCTCCGGACCGGATGTCGTGAAGGCGTCGCGCCACCTGCGGGTGCTGCTGGGCAGCGCCGCGGTCGCGATCGTCTCGGAGGACGACGGCGTGTGGTTCGACGGCGCGTCCGACGGGCTGGAGTCCGCTGCGCGGCGCATCGCCGCACAGGTGCGCGCGTCCGGTCGTCGGCAGGTCTTCCCCTCGCCGCGGCAACATGACGCGCTGGAGGCCGTCGGTGCTCCGATCCGCGTCGATGATCAGATCCTCGGCGTGCTCGTCGCCTTCGCGGAGCGCGTCCCCGCGACGCTCGTTCGCGCCGCGGAGGAGGTCGCCGACTGGTGCGCGGCCCAGCTCGCGCTCGGCGGTCTCGACGCCTCGCGCACGCAGCTCGCCGAGGCCGAGCTGCGCTCCCTCCGCGCGCAGATCTCGCCGCACTTCATTTACAACGCACTCACCGCGATCGCGTCGTTCATCCTCACCGACCCCGCCCGGGCGCGGGAGCTCGTGCTGGAGTTCGCGGACTTCACGCGGTACTCGTTCCGCCGGAAGGGTGAGTTCACGACGCTCGCGGAAGAGCTCGGCAGCATCCACTCGTATCTCGAACTCGAGCGCGCCCGCTTCGGCGATCGCCTGCGCGTGACGCTGCAGGTCGCGCCGGAGACACTGGCGACGGTGATCCCGTTCCTGTCCGTGCAGCCCCTGGTCGAAAACGCCGTGCGTCACGGGCTGGAGCCGGGGGAGGGCGGCGGCGAGATCCGCATCATCGCCCGCGACGTCGGCGTCGCCACCGAGATCACGGTCGAGGACGACGGCGTCGGCATGGATCCGACCGCCCTGCAGGCGACTCTGACCGCCGCCGACGACGGCCTGCACGTGGGACTGCGCAACGTCGACACGCGCCTTCGGCAGCTCTACGGCAGCGAGGGCGGGCTCGTCGTCGAGACGAACACCGGCGCGGGTACCCTGGTGCGCATGCAGGTGCCGAAGTCGCAGCCTCTGCACGATCCCGAGAGTGATTGAGGGGTGCCCATGATCGATGTGCTCGTCGCCGACGACGAGACGCCCGCCCTGGACGAGCTCGTCCACCTGCTGCGCGCCGATGACCGCATCGGCGAGATCCTCACGGCCACCTCGGGTGCCGAGGCTTTGCGGATCCTGTCGGAGCGCCCCGTGCGCATCGCCTTCCTCGACATCCACATGCCGGGACTCGCAGGCACCGACATCGCCCGCGCAGCGCTGGGGCTCGTCGCCCCGCCAGCGGTGGTCTTCGTGACCGCCGACGATGCCCGAGCCGTCGAGGCCTTCGAGCTGCGGGCCATCGACTACCTGCTCAAGCCGGTGCGCGCGGAGCGACTGCGCCGCGCGATCGACCATGTTCTGGAACTCGGCGAAGCGCCGCGATCCGGTGATGACGAGATGCTCGTGGTCACGGTCGGATCCCACGTGCGTTTCGTGCGCCGCAGCGACGTGCGGTGGGTGCAGGCGCAGGGCGACTACTCGCGGCTGCATACGGGCGACGGGAGCGGTCATCTGATCCGCACACCGATCTCCGAACTCGAGACGAGGTGGGCGGATGCTGGGTTCCTGCGTATCCACCGCTCCTTCCTCGTACGGGCTGATGCGGTCTCGGAGGCGCGGCTTTCGGGCTCGGAGCCGTCGGTGTCGATCGGTGACACCGCGCTGCCGGTCAGTCGGCGACTCGTCGCCGCCGTGCGCGAAGCGCTCGTGCGCGGAGCGGGCGCCTGATGCCCGAGACACCGAAGCGGGTGCGGGTCACGGCGGATCTTCCGCCGCAGCGCGGCGCGCCCCTGACGCGCGGGATTGCTTTGCCGGGGGCGCCGGTGGATGAGGCGGATGCTGTGTTCGTGCGCGCGCTGGTGCGCAGCCAGCTGCGGCTGGCTTTGGGGGTCGTCGCCGGTTTCGTCGTGGTCGTCGTGGCCCTCGCGCTGGTGATCGCGCTGGTGGACGATCTGAACCAGGTCGTGATCGGGGGCGTGCCGCTGCCGTGGCTCTTGCAGGCGTACGCGTTCTATCCGATCATCGTCGTGTTCGCCGTGATCTATGTCCGAGGCGCGGTGCGCAATGAGCGGCGCTACCGGGCACTGAGGGAACGCGAATGAGCCCGGTTCTCGACATCGTCGGTGTCGCGCTGGTCGTCATCGCCACGCTGCTGATCGGCGTGTACGGACTGCGCATCTCGCGAACGACCAGCGACTTCTTCGTCGCCTCCCGCACGGTGCGGCCGGTATGGAACGCGTCGGCGATCAGCGGTGAGTATCTGTCTGCGGGGACGTTCCTCGGACTCTCCGGACTCGTGCTGCTCGACGGCGCCCGCGGATTCTGGTTCCCGATCGGCTACGCGGCCGGATACCTGCTCGTGCTCGCATTCGTCGCCGCCCCACTGCGCCGCAGTGGGGCGCACACCATCCCCGACTTCGTCGAGGCGCGCCTGGAGTCGACCTCGGCCCGGCGCGTGACGAGTCTCGCGGTGCTCGTGATCGGCTGGCTGTACATCGTGCCGCAGCTACACGGCGCCGGCATCACGCTCTTCGTCGTCGCGGGTCTTCCGACCTGGGTCGGCGGTGTGACCGTCGCCGTGCTCGTGGGGGTGGCGGTCGCCGCGGGTGGCATGCGCGCGATCACGTACGTGCAGGCGTTCCAGTACTGGCTGAAGCTCACCGCGCTGCTGGTTCCCGTCGTCTGCATCGCCTTCGCACTCGGGTCGGGGCCGCACGACATCGATCCGGCACTCGTCTTCCCTGCCGAGGCGGGGCCGTCCGGCTTCGACGCGTACCAGACCGCCTCGCTCATGATCGCGCTGCTGCTGGGAACGATGGGGCTGCCGCACGTGCTCGTGCGGTTCTACACGAGTCCCACCGGGGTGTCTGCGCGCGGGACGACTGTCATCGTGATCGGCATGGTGAGCGTCTTCTACATGGTCTCGAGCACGATGGGACTGCTGGCCCGCATCGCGGCTCCCGACCTCGCGGTGCCGGGGGTCGCCGACACCGTCGTTCTGCTGCTGCCCTCCCGGATCTTCCCGGGCCTCATCGGCGAGCTGCTCACGGCGCTCATCGTCTCCGGAGCTTTCGCTGCCTTCCTCGCCACCTCTGCCGGGCTCGTCGTCTCCCTCGCCGGTGTCATCAGCCAGGACGTCTTCTCGGGCTCGGTGCGCTCATTCCGCCTCTCGGCGGTGCTGTGCGCGATCGTGCCGCTCGCCGTGGCGCTGCTCACCGCCCCCGCCGGCCTCGGATCCAGTGTCGGCGTCGTGTTCGTGATCGCCGCGTCCACGCTGTCGCCGATCGTGCTGCTGGGGGTGTGGTGGCGGGGCCTGACCGCACGAGGTGCGGTCGCGGGAATGGGCGTGGGCGGGCTGTCCGCGGGACTCGCGCTCCTCGTCTACGGTGTCATCGACGGGGTCGGTGCCGCGGCACCGTTCCTCGCGCAGCCGGCGGCCTGGAGCATCCCGCTCGCCACCGCCGTGACGATCGTCGTCTCGATCATGGATCCGCGCGGTCCGTCGCCGCGCACGGAGCGCTTCCTCGCCCGGGTGCACGCGCCGGAGCGGGGCTGACCCTCGGGCGTGCTCAGATCAGATCGAGCGGTAGCGCGCCTTCAACCGCACGGGCGGAATCGGCGGGGCAGGGATGCGCACGTCGCCGTGCCCGGGAACGGTGCCGAAGCGCGCCGCATCCGCCTCCCAGTCTTCGCGTGCCTGAACGATCTCCTCGTGCGTGCGTCCTGCGAAGTTCCACCACATCACGATGCCCTCGTCGAACGGCTCTCCGCCCAGCAGGAACAGTTGCGCACCCTCTGTCGTGAGGACGTCGATGCCGTCGCGCGAATCACCGAGGAACAGCAGCTCGCCGCGCGGGATGACCGTCTCGGCGTCGCCGTCGACGACGCGCACCTCACCCTCGACGAGCACGATTCCGTGCTCCCATGCGGGGTCGAGGGGCACGCGGATGCGACTGTCCGCCGAGAGCTCGATCTCGGCGCCCACGATCGGGGTGAACACGGTCGCAGGTGAACGCACGCCGGCGAACTCACCGAGGACGACCGTCGCCGCCGCATCCGGTCCTTCCATCGACGGCAGTGCGATGCGTGGCAGGTCGGCGTGCTGCTCGAAGCCAGGGGCACCGTGGCGTGACGCATCCGGAAGCACCACCCAGAACTGCAGCGCGTCCAGGGGCACGGGCCCATCGCCCACCGAGTACTCGGAGTGGGCGATGCCGTTGCCGGCCGTCATCAGATTCAGCTGGCCGCGGCGCAGCACCACATCGCTGTCGAGGGTGTCCCTGTGTCGGACCTCGCCGACGAGAGGCCAGGTCACGGTCTGCAGGCCGATATGCGGGTGCGGTTCGACGCGCATGCGCACCTCGTCGGGACCGAAGCGGTCGAAGAAGCACCACGCGCCGATGGTTGGCAGTTCGCGATTGGGCAGGATGCGCTGCACGTTCATCGCGCGCACACCGCCGAGTGGCACCTCACGGGGTTCGAGCAGGATTGAGCGGGGGCCGTGCATGATCAGGTGTCGGGAGTCGCGCGGCGCTCAGGCCAGCGGATGGTCGCGCCCGGCACCTCATGCGTCGTGAGGTACTTGGCGATGTAGGGGCACAGTGGCACGATCGTCTCGCCGGATGCGGCGGCATCGGCCAGCGCATCGGCGGCGAGGCGTCCGGCCAGGCCTTTGCCCTGGAACGCCGGATCGACCTCGGTGTGGATGAAGCGGATCGCGCCGGGGCGCAGATCGAATTCGGCGAAGCCCGCGAGAACGCCGTCATGGTGGATCTCGTAGCGAGACGCCTCGTCGTTGCGGGTGACCGTGATGTCGCTCATGTCTCTCCTTCACCTCTGGTTCCAACTTACGACGGATCGGAGACATCGGGGCCGAACCGATGTCGCCTGCTCTGGTTACGCTGGAAGCATGACGCAGCCCTCCTCCGATCCGTACGAGGGGCTGCCCTATCCGGATGCTCCTCTCGACGATTTCTACGCACCCGGGGCATACGACGAGGCGCCGCCACCGGATGCCGGGTGGGAGCCTCCGCTCGACTGGTCGAGGTCGTTTACGGCCGTGGCATCCGCTCCCCGCGCCGCCGCGCCCGCGCGCTACGCGACCGCACTCGACGCCCTGCACACCGTCTACGGCTATGACTCGTTCCGCGGTGACCAGGCCGCGATCATCGACCAGCTGGTCTCCGGCGGCGATGCGATCGTGCTCATGCCGACCGGCGGCGGAAAGAGCGTCTGCTATCAGGTTCCGGCGCTGGTGCGCGAGGGCACGGGCCTCGTTGTGAGCCCGCTCATCGCCCTCATGCATGATCAGGTCGACGCGCTCACCGCTAACGGTGCGCGCGCGGCCTACCTCAACTCCACGCAGTCCGCTTCCGAGCGGGCGGAAGTCGAAAGCGCGTACCTGGCCGGTGAGCTCGACCTCATCTACGTCGCCCCCGAGCGGCTGTCCAACGCCGCCACTGTGCGTCTGCTGCAGCAGGGAACCCTCAGCGTCATCGCGATCGATGAAGCGCACTGCGTGTCTCAGTGGGGGCACGACTTCCGCCCCGACTATCTGACGCTCGGCGACCTCGGCGAGAAGTTCCCGGGGGTTCCGCGCGTCGCCCTCACCGCGACCGCCACCGCCGAGACGCACCGCGAGATCACCGAGCGGCTACGTCTGCCCGAGGCCCGTCACTTCGTCGCGAGTTTCGACCGGCCCAACATCCAGTACCGCATTGACCCGAAGGTCGACGTGCGCGCTCAGCTCACCTCCTTCATCCGCTCGCAGGGCGATGGCGTCGCAGGTATCGTCTACGCGCTGAGCCGCTCCTCGGTCGAGCAGACGGCGACGTACCTGCGCGAGCAGGGCATCGACGCGATCCCGTACCACGCCGGTCTTCCCGCGGAGGTGCGAGCCGCGAACCAGGCGCGGTTTCTGCGCGATGACGGTGTCGTGGTCGTCGCGACGATCGCGTTCGGCATGGGCATCGACAAGCCCGACGTGCGTTTCGTCGCCCACATCGACCTGCCAAAGTCCGTCGAGGGCTACTACCAGGAGACCGGGCGCGCGGGCCGCGACGGTGAGCCTTCGGTGGCCTGGATGGCCTATGGTCTCGCGGATGTCGTGCAGCAGCGCCGGTTCATCCAGCAGGGTGACGGCGATCGTGCGATCAAGCAGCGCCAGAACCAGCACCTCGACGCCATGCTCGCCCTCTGTGAGACGGTGTCCTGCCGTCGTCAGAACCTGCTCGGCTATTTCGGGCAGCAGGCGCAGCCGTGCGGCAACTGCGACACCTGCCTCACGCCTCCGGAGAGCTGGGATGGCCTGATCCCCGCTCAGAAACTGCTCTCCACGATCGTGCGTCTGCAGCGTGAGCGTCGCCAGTCGTTCGGCGCCGGTCATCTCATCGACATCCTGCGAGGAGCATCCACGGAACGCATCCGCTCGATGCGCCACGATGAGCTCTCCACCTATGGCCTGGGTGCCGATCTCTCGGACGCGCAGTGGCGCAGCGTCGTGCGGCAGATGCTGGCGCAGGGGCTCATGCAGGCGCAGGGCGAGTACGGCACGCTCGGCCTGAGCGACGCGAGCGCGGGTGTGCTGTCCGGATCCACTCCCGTGCAGCTCCGGCGCGATGTGCTCACGCGCGTCGGCAAGGGGGCGAAGGCGTCGGGCAGCAAGCGTTCGGCGGCTGATGCTCTGGATGCCGCCGACCGGCCGCTCTTCGAGGCGCTGCGCGCCTGGCGCGCGGAGACCGCTCGCGAGGCCGGTGTGCCCGCGTACATCGTCTTCGGCGATGCCACACTGCGCGCGCTCGCCGAAGCGCGCCCCGTCTCGCTCGCCGCCCTCGGCGGCATCACGGGTATCGGCGAGAAGAAGCGTGCCGCCTACGGTGAGGCTGTTCTCGCGGTCATTGCCGCTGAGGGGTGACGACGTGCGGTGCGGATGAACGTTCGGTGAACCCGGTGGCGGAGGTTTGCTCTCTATATCGATCTCCATCAATATAGAGAAGTGTCATATCAACAGCATCCGCGCGCGTCCGCTGGGGAGCCCTCCGCATCCGCGATGACGCGCCCCGTGCGCATGCCGACGCTCGACAAGTGGTTGGCGGTGTGGATCGGCCTCGCCATGATCGCGGGGCTGCTGCTCGGTCGCTTCGCCCCCGGACTCTCCGACCTGCTCGTTCGGCTCGAGATCGGCGGTATCTCGCTGCCGATCGCGCTGGGCCTGCTCGTGATGATGTACCCCGTGCTCGCGAAGGTCCGCTACGACAGAGTCGCCGCTGTGACGGGCGACAAGAGGCTGCTCGTCTCCTCGCTTGTTCTGAACTGGCTGGTCGGGCCCGCCCTGATGTTCGCTCTGGCCTGGATCTTCCTGCCCGACCTGCCCGAGTACCGCACGGGGCTCATCATCGTCGGGCTCGCGCGCTGCATCGCCATGGTGGTCATCTGGAACGACCTGGCCTGCGGTGATCGCGAGGCCGCCGCTGTGCTCATCGCGATCAACTCCGTCTTCCAGGTGGTCGCGTTCTCTGCGCTCGGCTGGTTCTATCTCTCCGTACTGCCGGGGTGGCTGGGGCTCGATACGCAGGGTCTCGACGTATCCGTGGGGAACATCGCGCTCAATGTGCTGATCTTCCTGGGGGTTCCGCTGCTCGCCGGCTTCGCGTCCCGCTGGATCGGCGAGAGGCGCCGCGGCCGCGACTGGTACGAGCAGAGGTTCCTGCCCACCATCGGCCCGTGGGCACTGTACGGACTGCTCTTCACGATCGTGCTGCTGTTCGCGCTGCAAGGTGACGCGGTCGCCTCCAACCCGCTGGACGTCGCTCGCATCGCTCTCCCGCTGCTGGTCTACTTCGGCGTGATGTGGTTCGCGGGCATGCTGCTCGGCAAGGGCCTCGGTCTCACCTACGCGCGCTCGACGACGCTGGCCTTCACGGCCGCCGGCAACAACTTCGAACTCGCGATCGCGGTCGCGATCGGCACCTTCGGTGCCGCATCCGGCCAGGCTCTCGCCGGGGTGGTGGGGCCGCTGATCGAGGTGCCGGTGCTTGTCGGTCTCGTCTACGTCTCGTTGTGGATGGCTCGCTCCTGGTTCCAGGTTGATCCCCGCGCTGCCGAGGAGCGTGTCTCATGACGGGGATGACGTGTGCTCCGTCCACCACTTATGCGATCGGGGCGGATGCTGCGGCAGAGCTCGCCGGGGCGCTGAAATCCCTCGCGGATCCGCTCCGCCTGCGTATGCTCTCCGCGATCGCGAGCGATCCGCGGGGCGAGTCCTGTGTGTGCGATCTCGCTGCGCTGGCCGAGGTGTCACAGCCGACGGTGTCGCACCACCTCAAGGTGCTCAAGGAGACGGGGATACTGCTCTCGGAGCGGCGCGGAACGTGGGTCTGGTACCGAATCGCGCCAGGCAGGCAGCATGCTGTCGCCGCGCTTCTCGATGCGTTCGCGCCGGCTGCGGTCGCCGCCGCTCAGGAGGACGCGGAGGCACGTGTCGAGGCGGTGCGCGACGCAGACGCCCGCGTGACTCGATTGGGAGAAGATCTCGCCGACGAGCTGACGGGCCTGAATCGGGATCTCGTGATCGCGATCGTTCGTGAGTCCTACGCGGGGCTCGTGCGCTCCGCGAAGGTCACGGGTCACCTGATTTCCCTCACCGAGCGCTTCGCGCGACAGCGCCTCGCGGATCACGTGCGTGATCGGTCATCCGGCGTCCCGCAGGTGCTGTTCGTCTGCGTGCAGAACGCTGGGCGCTCGCAGCTCGCGGCCGCTCTCGTCAATCAGCTCTCCGGCGGCGCGGTCGTCGCCCGTTCTGCGGGTTCGTCGCCGGCCACCCAGGTGCATACCCAGGTGCGCTCTCTCCTCGTTGATATTGAGGGGAATCAGGAGGCGGATGCTGCTTTCCCGAAGCCGCTCACCGATGACGCCGTGCGCGCGGCCGACGTCGTCATCACGATGGGCTGCGGGGATGTGTGCCCGATCATCCCCGGCGTCCGCTACGAGGAGTGGGCTGTGGGAGACCCGGCGCTCGCCTCTGCCGAAGGCATCGAGGCGATCCGCGACGACATCGAAGCCCGCGTCCGCGGTCTGCTTGCCACCCTCATCCCCTGAAAGAAGCGAATTGAACATGAACGCTCCCCAGCCCTCCGTGCTCTTCGTCTGCGTCCACAATGCGGGCCGCTCGCAGATGGCCGCCGGGTACCTCCGTCATCTCGCGGGTGACCGCATCGAGGTGCGCTCTGCGGGGTCCATGCCCGCCGAGCACATCAACCCGATCGCCGTCGAGGCGATGCGCGAGGAGGGTATCGACATCACGGCCGAGCAGCCCAAGGTCCTCACGAGCGAAGCCGTTCAGGCATCCGATGTCGTCATCACGATGGGTTGCGGGGATGCATGCCCGTTCTTCCCCGGCACCCGCTACGAGGACTGGACGCTCGACGACCCCGCGGGGCAGGGCATTGACGCCGTCCGCCCGATCCGTGACGAGATCAGAGGACGTGTCGAGATCCTCATCGCGGAACTGCTCGGCTGACGCACAGCGAGGGTGCCGATGATCCCTGCCGCACTCTTTGCTGCAGCTATCGCGCAGACAGCGGTGCGCTGCCGAGCGGGATCAGCTGGGGCACGGGAGTGCAGCATCCTGCTGAAGCGGTGGTCTCGTCGGGAGCATCGAACAGACCGGATCCGCCGCACACACCGGTAGCGGGGAGGTCGAGCTCGATCCGCTCGGCGGCTTCATGGTCACCGGCGATCGCCGCCACGACGCTGCGCACCTGCTCGTACCCGGTCATGGCAAGGAAGGTCGGCGCACGCCCGTAGGACTTCGCTCCGACGATGTAGAAGCCGGCTTCTGGATGGGCGAGGTCTGCGGCCCCCGTCGCGCGGACCGATCCGCAGGAGTGCAGGTTCGGATCGATCTCCGCGGCGAGCCTCACTGGAGCCTGCAGGCGCATGTCCAGGTCGAGTCGGATCTCAGAAAGGAATGACAGGTCCGGACGGAATCCGGTCGAGACGAACACCTTGGCTGAGGGATCGAGACTGCGCCCGTCCTCGGCGGTCAGCGATACCTGGTCGCCGACGATGTTCACGGATTCCGTGCGGAACCCGGTGACCAGATCGACCTGCCCGTCAGTGACGGCCTTCTTCGCTCGCTGGCCCAACGCCCCGCGCTCCGGGAGCTCATCGGTGGAACCTCCGCCGAAGGCGTTGTCGGCGCTCCCGCGACGGAGCACCCAGGACACACGAGTGCGGGGAGAGCGCCTCACAAGACGGGAGAGAAGGACGATCGTCGTTGCCGCCGAGTGACCGTTTCCGACGACCACGATGTGCTGGCCGGCCAGAGCCGCGAGGTCTTCCATTGCCGGCATCCGGTATTCCAGCAGCCCGGCCGCGGATGCCCGCCGCTCGCCCAGGGCGGCGACGCCGTCGGCACCCGCGGGGCTTGGAAGCGCCCAGGTGCCGGACGCGTCGATCACCGCGCTGGCCAGCACCCGCTCTTCGCCGTCGGCGCGCTGTACGTGAACGACGAAAGGCTCTTCCGCGCGGCCGGCATCGACCGACAGGTCGCGCCCCCTGCGCCCCACACCGACGACGCGCGATCCATAGTGCACGCGGTCGCCCAGCGCTTCGGCGAGGGGGACCAGGTACGTGTCGACCCACTGGCGGCCGGTCGGGTACCCCTTCTCCGGAGCCGCCCATCCTGTCTGATCCAGGGTGCGGCGAGCGGCGGTATCGATGAGTTCCGGCCATGCCGAGAACAGTCGGACGTGACCCCATTCGGCGACCGCAGCACCGGGGCCGTCGCCTGCCTCGAGGACAAGTGGCTGCAGCCCCCGCTCGAGCAGATGGGCGGCCGCGGCCAAGCCCTGGGGGCCTGCTCCGATGATGACGACAGGTTCCATTGCATCCTCCATGCATAGACATTCTTCGATGTGTCGAGTCTTGATGATGCATCGACGGATGTCAATGCGTGAGGCAGGATGGAGGCATGGCAACGGTTCCTGCGACGATCTCGGCCGAGTCGACGGCATGCGACTGCCCGCCGGGGGCTGTCATCGATGAGGCGGCCGCGCGCGATGTGGCACGGGTCTTCAAAGCGCTGAGCGACCCGACCCGCGTCAAACTCTTGTCGATGATCGTCGCGAACAGCTCGGGCGAGATGTGTGTCTGTGATCTCACCGATCCGGTCGGGCTGTCCCAGCCGACCGTCTCACATCACCTTCGCCTGCTCGCGGACGCGGGCCTGGTCGTGCGTGAGCAGCGGGGCCGCTGGGCGTACTACCGGCCGACGACGGGCGCGCTTTCCGACGCCGTCGGCGCTCTTATCGCTGCAGCATCCTGAGTTCTCCACAGCTCGCCTATGGATGCCGCCCGAAACGACTACCCTCGCTCTATGCCTTCCACGACGACGCGACGCACAGTGCCCGCGCTCATCGTGACGGTGCTGGTGCTCGCGCTCGCCGCGGTGCACATGTTCTTCACGGCTGTCGTCAATGTTCCCGATTCGGCGGTCAAGTACGGCAGCCTCCCGGGTGCCGCCGCCGATGCGTACACGCGCCCGCTCTTCGTGCAGAACTACCGCATCTTCGCCCCGAACCCGGCGAGCGAAGATCGCGAGCTGTGGTTCCGTGCGATCACGAGGGATGCCTCTGGCGAGACGATGTCGCCGTGGGTCAACGCGACGGCGGTCGAGCTGGCCGAGCCGTATCGGCGAGTGCTGCGCAAGCAGTCCACGATCATCGGGGCCGAGCGCTTCATGGCCGCGCATCGCGCTCTCACTCCGGAGCAGCAGGAGGTCGCCGCGCGCGACTTCCGCGGGGGCGGCACGGGTGGTCGGGGCGAGTTCGCCCAGGCGCTGTCGGAGGGCGGCCAGAACATCTCGGAGTATATGACCTCCGGCGACTACATCCTCGCCTACGCGACACAGGCGGCCGAGGCGCTGTGGGGTGAGAACGCCGACGTCGTCGCGGTCCAGACGCGCGTCGTCTACGACCCGGTCGTGCGGTGGAACGACCGCATGGTCGAGGGGGCCGAGAGGCCGGCGTCCAGCTACACGAACACCGGATGGCGCGAGCCGATCGTCTTCCCGGGGCAGAACAGCGAGCAGTTCGCCCGCGCTTTCCGCGCCTGGTACGCCTCCGCCCCGGAGGAGGCGACGCTGCGATGACCGCTCTCCTCTCACGGGGTCTGTCTTGGCTGCTCGACGACTATCGCGCCAGCCATGGCCTGGCCATCATGCGCATCGTGTTCGGTGGCATGACGGTGCTGATCCTCGCGCTGTACGCGCCGTACCTCAGCTACACCTTCGGTGAGGGCGCGGCCTGGTCCGGACCCCTCAGCACGACCTCCTCGGTCAATGACTACCCCTGGCCGCTGCCCTTCCCGTTCGATCGCGCCGACTCCGATCCGGTTCTCTACGCGAAGACGGCGATGCTCGCGGCCGTTGCGGTGGCGTACACGCTCGGCTGGCGGATGCGCATCGTCTCGCCGCTGTTCGTCTATCTGTGGCTCGGGTTCAGCACGCTCAACCCGGTCGTGACGAACTCGGGGCATTACCAGACCTTCCGCATCATGCTGATCTTCCTGCTGTTCGCGGATCTCTCCCGCCGGTGGTCGCTCGACGCGCGGCGTCGCGCGCGCAGGGGAGAGGATGCGCCGGTGTCGCCGGTGCTGCGGATCCGCGGACTGCAGCTGTGGCCGCTGCCCCGCTGGGCTCCGCACCTGTTCAACAACACCGCGGTGATGCTGATCGCGTTCCAGGTGTTCGCGATCTACATCTCGTCGGCGCTCTGGAAGCTGCAGGGCAGCACCTGGGTCGTCGGCGTCGCCGTCTATTACCCGCTGCGGCTGGATGAGCTCACGCTCGTGCCATGGCTCAACGACCTCGTCTGGCAGATGACGCCCGTCGTGTATCTCGCGTCGTGGGCGAGTGTCTATCTGCAGTTGCTGTTCCCGCTGCTGCTGCTCAACCGCTGGACGCGCATCATCGCGCTCATCGGCATCACGGGCATGCACGCGGGCATCGGCGTACTGCTCGCCCTGCCCTTCTTCTCACTCGTGATGATCGCGAGCGACATGATCTTCATCCGCGAGAGCAGCTGGATGAAAGCGAAGGGGTGGCTGCACGCGCGCTGGCAACGGCTGACGAGGCGAGCCGCACCGGATGCCGAGGATGCTCCGCCGGATGCGCCGAATTCTCCGCCCGATGCCGTGGGGGCGACCGCACCTGCTCCCGGCGTCCCTCCCCGCGAGCGCGTCCATGCGGAGGCGTGAACTGTCGTGAGATGACAACGCGGGCGGCATCCGTGCCCACGGGGCGTTGTTGCACCTCTACATCCGAGTTCGCTCGGAGTTGTGGCAGACCTACGATCAGAGTGATCCCGAAGTCTCCTGAGAGGAACCGCAATGGTCGACACCGCCGTCCGCCCCGCATCCGTCGAGCACACCCCGACGATCGATGTCGCGCGCGTCAACGAGCTTCTGCTCGGCACCTGGGCAGACACCCGCCGCGAGGCGCGTGCCCTGGTGAGGGACTCGGCGTTCTGGCGCGATGACTCGCTCGACAAGGATGCGCACCGTGAACGCGTTCTCGCGCAGATGCATCTGCTCGTCGAGAACCGGGCCGTGCATCGGGCGTTCCCCAAGCGCTTCGGCGGGGATGAGAACAACGGGGCGAACATCGCGGGATTCGAAGAGCTGGTGCTCGCCGATCCGAGTCTGCAGATCAAGTCGGGCGTGCAGTGGGGACTGTTCGGCTCGGCGGTGTCGCAGCTCGGCACGAGCGAGCACCACGACAAGTGGCTGCCGGGCATCATGGATCTCTCGATCCCCGGCGCCTTCGCGATGACGGAGATCGGGCACGGCTCGGATGTGGCGTCCGTCGGCACGACCGCGACGTACGATCCGGAGACGGACGAGTTCGTCATCCACACGCCGTTCCGCGGTGCGACGAAGGAGTACCTCGGCAACGCGGCCCTGCACGGCATCGCCGCCACCGTCTTCGCGCAGCTCATCACGAACGGCGTGAACCACGGTGTGCACTGCTTCTATGTGCCGCTGCGCGGTGAGGACGGCAACGACCTGCCCGGCATCGGACGGGAGGATGACGGCCTCAAGGGTGGCCTGAACGGCATCGACAATGGTCGCCTTTCGTTCGACCACGTGCGCATTCCGCGCACCAACCTGCTGAACCGCTACGGCAACGTCGACGAGAACGGCGCGTACACGAGCGACATCGACAGCCCCGGACGCCGCTTCTTCACGATGCTCGGCACGCTCGTGCAGGGACGCGTCTCTCTCGATGGCGCATCGTCCTGGGCATCCGCTCTCGGTCTTTACATCGCGATCACCTACGCGAGCCAGCGCCGTCAGTTCACCGGCGCCGACGGCCAGGAGACCGTGCTGCTGGACTACGGCAAGCACCAGCGCCGCCTGCTGCCGCGCCTGGCGACGACGTACGCGCAGATCTTCGCGCACGATGAGTTCCTGCAGAAGTTCGACGGCGTCTTCTCGGGCCGCACCGACACCCCGCAGGACCGTGAAGACCTCGAGACGCTGGCGGCAGCTCTCAAGCCGCTGTCGACCTGGCACGCTCTCGACACCCTGCAGGAGGCGCGCGAGGCGTGCGGCGGTGCGGGATTCATGTTCGAGAACCGCCTTGTCGGCCTCCGTGCAGACCTCGACATCTACGTCACCTTCGAGGGCGACAACAACGTGCTGCTGCAGCTGGTCGGCAAGCGCCTGCTGCAGGACTTCGCCAGCCAGTTCAAGGGCAAGGATGCTGCGGCGCTCGCCAAGTACGCCGTCGGCCAGACGGCCGGCAAGGTGTTCCACGGCGCGGGGCTTCGCCAGTTCGGTCAGGCGGTCGCCGACCTCGGTTCGACGGCACGCTCGGTCGAGTTCGGGCTGCGCGAAGAGCAGCAGCACGAGCTGCTTGCCGATCGCGTGCAGCAGATGGTCGCCGACATCGCCGGGCGCCTGCGCCCTGCCGGCAAAGACAAGGTGCTCGGCGAGAAGCTCTTCAACGAGAACCAGGCCGAGCTCATCGAGGCAGCCCGCGCGCACGGCGAGCTGCTGCAGTGGGAGGCGTTCACGGATGCCGTCCACGCGATCGACGACGCCGACACCAAGCAGGTCATGACCTGGCTGCGCGACCTCTTCGGTCTGCAGCTGATCGAGAAGCATCTCGCCTGGTACCTCATCAACGGCCGCCTCTCCGCGCAGCGTGCCGGCGCGGTGTCTCGCTACATCGACCGCCTCGCGCAGCGCCTGCGTCCGCACGCGCTCGATCTCGTGAACGCCTTCGGCTACGAGCCTGAGCATGTGCGCGCCCCCATCGCATCGGGGATCGAGCGCGAGCGCCAGGAGCAGGCCCGTGCGTACTACGCCGACCTCGAGGCATCCGGGACGGCACCGGTGCAGGAGAAGAAGCTCAAGAAGAAGGCCTGACGGCACGCGCGGGTCCCGGATGTCGGGGCCCGTGCGTACGCTGAGGTTATGACTTCGCTCCTGGTTGCCGACGGGCGTGCCCGCTGTTCATGGGTCGGTGCTGATCCGGAGTACCAGCGCTACCACGATGAGGAGTGGGGCCAGCCGCTGCGTGGCGACCGTGCACTGTTCGAGAAGCTGTCGCTCGAGGGCTTCCAGGCCGGGCTCTCGTGGATCACGATCCTGCGCAAGCGTCCGCGGTTCCGTGAGGTGTTCGCGGGCTTCGAGCCAGCGGTCGTCGCCGCCTTCGGTGACGACGACATCGAACGGCTCATGGCTGATGCGGGCATCGTGCGCAATCGGGCCAAGATCGAGGCGACGATCGGCAACGCCCGCATCGTGCGCGAGATGTCCGAGGGCGAGCTCGATGCCCTGCTGTGGTCGTTCGCACCCGCGGATGCTTCGCGTCCCCGCCCTCGCTCGATGGACGATGTCGCGGCGGTGACCGCGGAGTCCACGGCGATGAGCAAGGCCCTGCGCGCGCGGGGGTTCCGGTTCGTCGGCCCCACAACGATGTACGCGCTCATGCAGTCGGCGGGCATGGTCGACGATCATTTCGACGGATGCTGGCGCGTGACGCCGCAGCCGACCGCATCCGATTCTGAGGAGACACCATGACCACCGTCACCGCATACGCCGCCCCTGCCGAAGGGGCTCCGCTCGAGAAGACCACGATCCAGCGCCGAGCGCTCGGTCCGCTCGACGTCCGCATCGACATCGCGTATGCGGGCATCTGCCACTCCGACATCCACACCGTGCGCGGCGACTGGGGCCCGCAGCATTACCCGCTCGCGCCGGGCCATGAGATCGCGGGAACGGTCGCAGAGGTGGGTGCCGAGGTCACGCGCTTCGCCGTCGGCGACCGCGTCGGTGTCGGATGCCTCGTCAACTCCTGTGGTGAATGCGCGGAGTGCCTGGCCGGTCAGCAGCAGTACTGTCGGGTGGGTGCGACGGGCACGTACGGGGCGATCGACCGAGACGGCACCGTCACGCAGGGCGGCTATTCGACGCAGGTCGTCGTCACCGAGGGCTTCGTGCTGCGCATTCCCGACGCGCTGCCGCTCGACGGCGCCGCCCCTCTTCTGTGCGCGGGGATCACGACCTACTCTCCGCTGCGCCACTGGAAGGTCGGCCCCGGAAGCCGGGTTGCCGTCATCGGTCTCGGTGGCCTCGGTCACATGGCGGTGCAGATCGCCCACGCGATGGGCGCCGAAGTCACGGTGCTGTCACAGACGCTGAGCAAGAAGGACGTCGGGCTGCGTCTCGGCGCCGACCACTACTACGCGACGAGCGACGCGGAGTCGCTGCGTGAGATCCGCCGCTCCTTCGACGTCATCATCAACACGGTCAGCGCACCGCTGAGCCTCGACACGTATCTCCGGCTGCTCGACACCAACGGCACGCTCGTGTGCGTGGGCGCGCCGCCGGAGGCGCAGTCCTTCAACGTCTCCTCGCTGATCGCCGCCCGACGCTCACTTGCAGGGTCGAACATCGGCGGGATCCCCGAGACTCAGGACATGCTTGACTTCTGCGCCGAGCACGGCATCACGGCCGAGATCGAGACGATCGACGCATCGGCGATCAACGAGGCGTACGAGCGCGTGCTTGCCTCCGACGTCCGCTTCCGCTTCGTGATCGACATCGCCAGCATGCGCTGACACGCCGACCCGGCGAGACGAGGTCTCGGGGCAGATGGGTATTTGTCCCCATGCGGAGTCTCCGCGTGTCGCGGTTAGGATGAAACGAGCTTTCGTGCGCCCACCCGAGGGGCGAGCCCCCGCGTGTGTGAGCGTCCGAGGAAAAGACACACATAGGCCCAGGGGGGGACCCGCTGTGAAATCATTCGCGTGGATGCGTGCGCGTCCGAAGACGCTGGCGTCTGCGGCGGGCGTGACGGCGGTCGCAGTCGCGATCACCACCATGGCGATGGTCTACGAAGGGCTCCCGACCGCCGAGGTCGATCTGCACGACGGCGGCGTCTGGATCACCAAGAACGACAGTCTTCTCGTCGGTCACTTCAACAACGAGTCCCGTCTCCTTGACGGCGGTCTGCGCACGACGAGCGACTCGTACGACATTCTTCAGGCGGGTCCGACGGTCGTCGTGGTCGACCGCAGCGCCTCGGCGGCGACAGTCATCGATCCCGCTCGCGTCGCGCTCACCGACAGTGCGTCGATCCCCGGCGGTGCGAAGGTCGCGCTCGGGGCAAAGACCGTCGCGATTCTTGAACCCGAGAAGGGAAACCTCTGGGTCGTGCCCGCGTCGGGGCTCGCCGGTTTCGAGGCGAAGGCCGCAGAGCCGATCGCCGTCCTCGGAAAGAACGCGGATGTCACGGTCGGCACGGACGGCTCGGTGTACGGCGTCTCGCCGGCGAACGGCGAGCTCATCACAGTTCCGGTCGACCCGCAGGGTGAGCCGCTGGATCTCGCTGCCGAGGGCGTCGCGATCGCGGAGAACGCGGCGCCGACGATCACCGCGGTCGGCACGCGCCCTGTGGTGCTCGACAAGGAGGCCGGCGTGCTGCTCGCCTCCGGC
Organism: Microbacterium sp. GW823-FHT02G05; assembly: GCF_058797175.1. Taxonomy (NCBI): domain Bacteria; kingdom Bacillati; phylum Actinomycetota; class Actinomycetes; order Micrococcales; family Microbacteriaceae; genus Microbacterium; species Microbacterium sp. GW823-FHT02G05. The sequence continues at coordinate 328,161 of NZ_JBXAJK010000001.1, read as the reverse complement.
GGATTCAGCACGCCGCTCGAGAACGCCGCAGATGCGGTGCTGCAGCAGCCGTCCAGCGCCGGTGAGTCGGTCGCGGTGGCCACGAACAGTCAACTCCTTACGGTGCCCTTCGACGGAGGCGCGGAGATCGTCGAACGGAGCTCCGGTGGGCAGGGCGTACCTGCGGCTCCTGTCACGCTCAAGGGCTGCACCTACGGCGCGTGGAGCGAGTCGGGCAAGTTCATCCGGGACTGCCTCGGCGACGCATCCGACTTGCAGAGCGACATCGATGGTCTCGAAGAGGGCGCGGAGCTCACGTTCCGGGTGAACCGCGATGTGGTCGTGCTCAACGACGTGGTCTCGGGCGCCGCGTGGATGGCCACCGAGAGCCTGCAGCAGGTCGACAACTGGAACGACATCACCCCGCCCGACGGTGAAGCTGAAGACGACGAGCGCACCACGGAGGAGACCGTCGAGACGACGCTCCCCGAGCGCAGTGAGATCAACACTCCTCCCGTCGCGACCGATGACGAGTTCGGTGTGCGGCCGGGCCGTTCGACGCTGCTTCCCGTTCTCGACAACGACACGGATGCCGATGGCGACGTGCTGGTCGCGACCGTCCCGGAGCCGCAGCTCGGGCTCGGGACCGTGCAGACGATCCAGAACGGCGGGTCTCTCCAGCTCTCCACGGAAGAGGATGCCACCGGCAGCGCGTCGTTCACCTACAACATCGATGACGGCCGGGGCGGAACGGCTTCCGCCACGGCGACCGTGTCTGTGCACGATTGGGAGACCAACTCCGCACCGGACCAGCGCCGCACCACGACACTCGCGGTGGAAGAGGGCGGAACGGTCTCGTACAACGTCCTCCCGGACTGGATCGATCCCGACGGCGACGACATCTACCTGAAGGCTGTCGAGGCCGCTCCGGGTGACGAGGTCGAGTTCACGACCGACGGTCAGCTGACCTACCGTGCGGTGGCCAGCCTGCAGGGGCGGAAAGACATCACCATCGTCGTCGCGGACGGGCTCGGCAGCGTCGAGACGGGTGTGCTGCGTCTGGATGTGCGTCCCGTCGGATCGACGGTTCCCAAGACCAACGCAGACCACTTCGTGACACGTGTCGGCGAGGCGATCACGATCGCGCCGCTCGCCAACGACACGAGCTCGGGCCGCGAGCCGCTGCGTCTCGCCCGACTCGACGAGGTCGCGGGTGCGACGATCGTGCCGGACTTCCCGAACAAGTCGTTCACCTTCGAGTCTCCGACCGCGGGCGTCTACTACGTGCAGTACCTCGTCAGCGCCGGCCCCAACGCGGTCCCCGGCCTTGTGCGCGTCGACGTGCAGGACGCGAGCGAGACCGATCTGCCGCCGGTCGCCGTGCGCGACGTGGCGCTCGTGCCCGCGGGCGGATCCGTGCTCGTGAACGTGCTCGGAAACGACACCGAGCCCTCCGGCGGCATCCTCGTCGTGCAGTCCGTGACGGTACCGCCGAACAGCGGCATCTCTGTCTCGGTGCTCAACCATGAGAGCCTGCGCATCACCGACCAGGGCGCGCTCGATGAGCAGGTGCGCATCAGCTATCGCATCTCGAACGGCTCCGCCAGCGCGGAGGGCGATGTGATCGTCATCCCCATTGCGGCGCCGGAGAAGATGCTCCCGCCCATTGCGAATGACGACCAGGCGGTCGTGCGCGTCGGCGACGTCGTGACCATCCCGGTCCTCCGCAACGACGCGCACCCCAACGGCGACGCCATGCACGTCAGCCCCGAGCTCGTCGAACCTCTCGTCGATCCCGAGGCCGGCGAGGCCTTCGTCTCTCAGGACCAGGTGCGGTTCCGAGCCAGCGACACCCCGGGAACGGTCTACGCCACCTATGAGGTCGTCGATTCGATGGGCCAGAAGGATGCCGGCTACATCACGATCCAGGTACTTCCGGTCGACGTGGAAAACAATGCCGCGCCGCGTCCGCGCGACATCACGGTGCGTGCGCTGAGCGGTTCGAGCGTGCGGATCGCCGTACCGCTGGACGGCATCGATGCCGACGGCGACTCGGTCGAACTCATCGGTCACGACTCGGCCCCCCGCAAGGGCAAGGTCGAGATGGGCGGCACGAACTTCCTCGTGTACCAGGCCTTCGAAGGCTCCTCTGGCGTCGACAGCTTCACCTACCGCGTCCGCGACCGTCTCGGGCAGGAGGCCACGGGAACGATCCGGGTCGGCATCGCGCCGGGCGACGAGGCGAACCAGGCTCCGTACGCTGTGAAGGACTCGATCACGGTACGTCCCGGACGCACTGTGGCGGTCGCGGTGCTCGCGAACGACTCCGACCCGGAAGGCGAGACCCCCGCCCTCGTGAAGAACGGGCTGGAGGTGCCGGACGTCGACGGACTGTCTGCGAAGGTCTCCGGTGATCGCGTTCTGGTGACGGTTCCCGATCGAGAGATCGAGACCTCGCTGCAGTACACGATCTCGGATTCCAAGGGTGCGCGCGCCACTGCGGTGCTGCAGATCACGGTCGACGAAGAGGTGCCGCTGCTCGCCCCGATCGCACGCGACGATCGCATCGCGCTGGAAGACATCACGGAAGAGATGACCGTCGCGGTGGATGTGCTCACCAACGACGAAGATCCGGACGGCACAGTCGATGACCTCGCCCTCGAGGTCGACTCCGCCGCGACCATCCTCGACGATCGCACGATCGAGGTCACCGTCGGCCCCGAGCGTCAACTGCTGCGTTACACGATCACCGACCGTGATGACCAGGCGACGTCCGCCTTCATCTTCGTGCCCGCGATCTCGGAGCTCGCTCCGACGCTCGCGTCGACGAAGCCTCTGGAGGTCAAGAGCGGCGAGACCGTGAAGATCCCGCTGGCTGACTACGTCAACGGCTTCGACGGCGGCGCGGTGATCCTGACCGAAGCCGCCAAGGTGAGCGCCGTCAACAGCAACGGCGCGGATCTGATCCAGGACGAGCGCACTCTCGTGTACACGTCGCGCGACCGCTACTTCGGTGAGGATGCGCTGACGTTCGAGGTGACCGACGGCACGGGACCGGACGACCCGGAGGGCCGCAAGGCGACGCTCACGCTGCCGATCACGGTGCTGCCGCCCGACAACCAGCCGCCCGTGTTCACGAACGGCGCGATGAGCGTCGCGCCTGGGGAGCCCGCGGTCACGCTGGACCTGGCTCCCATGACGAGCGACCCCGACCCGGATGACAAGGGCAAGCACAAGTTCGCGCTCACGGGCACTATGCCGGATGGGTTCAAGGCGCGACTGGAGGGCTCAGTCCTTCACGTCGAAGCGTCCTCGAGCACGCCGAAGGGCTCTGCAGCGACGGTCAACCTGACCGTGACCGACGGTGAGACCGCCCCGGTGACGGGCAGCATCGCGGTGACCGTCACCGCCTCGACGCGTCCGCTGGCCACAGCGAACACGGATACGGTCCCGGAAGCGGACCAGGGCAAGCAGATTCCTGTCGACGTTCTCAAGAACGATGTGAACCCGTTCCCGGAGACACCGCTGAAGATCCGCAGTGCCGTGGTGGAGACAGGCGAAGGAGAGGTGAAGGTCGACGGTGACCGGCTGCTGGTCACCCCCGGCGCGACCTTCTTCGGTGCGATGACGGTGAGCTACCGCATCCAGGACGCCACGAAGGATCCTGACCGTGAGGTTGACGGACAGGTCAAGCTGACGGTGCAGGGAATCCCGGATGCTCCGGGCACGCCGACCGTCGCGAGTGTGCAGGATCGCACGGTCGTGCTCTCCTGGAGCCCGCCCGCGAACAACGGCGCACCGATCACGGAGTACACCGTCACGTCGGTGACCTCGCCGTACACGAAGAAGTGCACATCGACGACCTGCACGCTCGACGGCCTCACCAACAATGTCGAGTACGCCTTCACGGTCGTCGCCACGAACCGCGTCGGCGACTCGCCGGCGTCGCCGGCGTCCGCTGTCGCTCGTCCGGATGCCCGTCCTGACACCCCGGTGCCTCCGACCCTGAAGTTCGGGGATCGCTCGCTTGCGGTCAGCTGGACGACGCCGACGACACCCGGATCGCCGGTCGAGAGCTACACGCTGCAGATCTCGCCGGCCCCGCCGTCGGGTTCCGCGGAGAAGGTCGGCGTCACCGGCAACTCCCTGACCTGGGAGGGGCTGGAGAACGGTGCGGACTACCAGGTTCGCGTGCGTGCCCACAACCGGGCTCCTGAGCCTTCGGCGTGGAGCGCCTGGTCGGCGGGCGAGATTCCGGCCGGTCCTCCCGGGGCCACGAGCGCGCCCTCGGCATCGACGGCGCCGTCGGTCGGCAGCCAGGCGCAGATGAACGTGAGCTGGGCGGCGGCGCCGCAGAACGGCGACGCCATCGCCGAGTACCAGCTGCAGGTGATGCGCGGCGGCGAACATGTGACGACCATCTCCACGGGTACGGCGCGGTCGCAGGCCGTGACCGTTGCCACGCACACCACCGAGTACACGTTCCTGGTGCGTGCGCGCAACAAGGCCGGATGGGGGGAGTGGAGCGCGGCATCCGCCCCGCTTCGTGCCTTCGGCAGCCCCGGCGCGCCCACGATCACGGGGACGACCGAGAACAACGGCTACGTGACGGTGTCCTACAGCCTGAGCAACGCTAATGGCGCGAGCGCCAGCGAGATCCGCTACGAGTTCAGCGTCAACGGCGGCGCGTTCAGTCGCGATTGGGACGGCTCGCGCATCAACGCCGGCAACGGCTCGTCGAATGTGATCCGGGTGCGCGCGTACTCCGTGGTCGGCGGACAGGAGTCGCAGCCAGGGCCCTCCTCCGGCGGAACGAAGGCGCTGATCCCCTTCGGTCCGGTCAACACGCCGGGTGCGTCGGCGAGGAACAACGGCACCTCGGTGACACTCGGCTGGTCGGCTCCCGCAGACAACGGTCGCAGCATCCAGGTGATGCAGATCAGCGTCGATGGCGGAGGCTGGCAGAACGTGGGTCGTGACGGGACGACCACCGTCGGCAACGGGTTCCAGCAGACGCACAGCATCCGTGTGCGGGCGATGGACACCGAAGGGCAGTGGTCGAGCGAAGCATCCGCCTCTGCACGCACGAACGATCCGCCGGTGCCTCGCGCATGGACCTCCAAGGGGTCGTTCGTCAGCGGATGCTCGGGCAGCGGCTGCTACAAGCTCGTGATCAACACGAACGACGCCTTCCAAGGCGGCGACTACAACATCGAGTGCATGAACAACGGAGCCGTCTTCGGCACGAACGCCGGGTACAAGGTCCACATCCCGTCCAACGGCCGGGTCGAGCTGAACTGCTACAACGGCTACGCCGGCAACAAGTCCGTGCGCATCATCGGCGGAAACCCGTCCGTGACCGAACCCGTCTACTGGTAGTCCGCCCCGGCTGCCCAGAGAACATCCGACGACAACAAGGAACACACCAACTCATGACAATGACCGCCGAACAGGCCGCCTGGTTCCAGGGCACCTTCCAGCGTCTCGTCGACAACGTCGACAAGGCGCTCCAGGGCAAGCGTGAGATCGTCAGCCTCGTGCTGGCGTCGATGCTCGCCGAAGGACACGTGCTTCTCGAGGACGCCCCGGGCACCGGAAAGACGAGCCTCGCGAAGGCGCTCGCCGCGACCGTGCAGGGCACCAACAGCCGCATCCAGTTCACTCCGGACCTGCTGCCCTCGGATGTCACGGGCGTGACGATCTACGACCAGCAGTCGCACACCTTCGAGTTCCACCGCGGCCCGGTGTTCGCCTCGATCGTGCTCGCCGACGAGATCAACCGCGCCTCGCCGAAGACGCAGTCCGCGCTGCTCGAGGTCATGGAGGAGTCGCGGGTCACGATCGACGGTGTCGCGCACGAGGCGGGTCGTCCGTTCCTCGTCATCGCCACCCAGAACCCGATCGAGCAGGCCGGAACCTACAAGCTGCCCGAAGCGCAGCTGGACCGCTTCCTCATCAAGACTTCGCTCGGCTACCCCGATCTCGCGGTCACCGAGAAGATCCTGGCCGGCGCGAGCGACCGCAACCCCTCGGCGCACCTGACCCCCATCATCACGACGAGCGCCGTCGCAGACATGGCCGACCTCGCCGCGACCACGCACGTCGAGCCTGCTGTGCTCAGCTACGCGGCACAGCTCGTTGAGGCGACCCGCAACGACCCGGCGATCCGCCTGGGCGTGTCGGTGCGCGGCGCGATCGCCATGGTCCGCATCGCCAAGGTGTGGGCGGCGTCGCAGGGGCGTCACTACGTGCTTCCTGACGACATCAAGGCCCTCGCGCGTCCGGTGTGGATGCACCGTCTGCTGCTCGACCCCGAGGCGGAGTTCGCCGGCACCACTCCCGAGACCATCATCTCCCGTGTGCTTGACAGCATCGCAGCCCCGCAGGCACGGTCCGCGGCCTGATGACGACCGAAGCTCTGCCGGAGGTCGAGAACCCCGACAGCCGCACCGCCGGATGGCGTGACGTCGCGGCGCTGATCGGCGCACGCGTGCGTCGGCGCGCGGCACTCATCGCCGGGGCGATGCGTCCGCTCGCGTGGGTTCTTTTGGGACTCATGGTGGCGCTGTGGATCGGCGGGCAGGTCCTCGGATGGTGGGAGCTCACGGTCGCCGCATCCGTGATCGCCGCCACGATCCTGCTGTGCGCGCTCTTCCTTCTGGGGCGCACGGCCTATGACGTTGCCCTCGACCTCGCGCGCACCCGTGTCGTCGTCGGAGAGCGCGCCGTGGGCGCGCTGAAGCTGGCGAACCCGAGCAACCGTGCGATCCTTCCCTCGCGGGTCGTCCTGCCGGTGGGCAGTGGGCGCGGCGAGTTCGGCATCAAGCGCCTTGCCGCGGGAGAAGAGGCCGAGGAGCTCTTCGCGATTCCGACGCAGAACCGTGGCATCGTGAAGGTCGGCCCGGTGAGTGTCGTCCGGGGCGACCCGCTCGGACTCTTCGAGCGCACGCATCACCGCGACGAGCCGATCGACCTCTTCGTGCACCCCAAGACCATCGCCTTCAGCGGTCAGTCGCTCGGCTTCCTGCGCGACCTGGAGGGTCTGCCCGCCGCGGACCTCTCCCGCGACGACGTGTCGTTCCACACACTGCAGGAGTACCAGCCGGGTGACGACCTGCGCCGCGTGCACTGGCGTTCCACCGCCCGCACCGGAACCATGATGGTCCGGCAGTACGAAGAGACGCGGCGCTCGCACTTCGTGATCGCCCTCTCCTGCGCCGCATCCGACTACATCGATCCGGCCGAGTTCGAGCTCGCGATCTCGATCGCCGGTTCCGTGGGCCTGCGCGCGCTGCAGGATTCACAGCACGTCGATCTGCGCGTGCAGGGCCGCTCGCTGCCGTCGACCAGCGGCAAGCGACTCCTGGACTCGCTCTCCGGCATTGAGGCCAGCAAGCCCAAGGAGGGCGGACTCGTCGCACTGGCCGGGGTCGTCGCTGCGACGATGCCGCTCGCGAGTGTTGTCGTTCTCGTCAGCGGCAGTGAGGTGCGCCCCGAAGACCTGCGCGCTTCGTGCGCCCGCCTCCCCTATGGATCCCGGGTGCTCGCGATCACCGCCGCAGCCGGGCAGTCGCCGTCGCTCCGTCGTATCGGCGATGCCGACGTCGTGACCGTCGGGGCTCTCGATCAGCTCCCCATCGCCCTGCAGAAGGTGCTCGCATGACCGCACTTCCTCGCCGCCGTTGGATCCTCGACCTCAGTGTCGTCGGCGTCCTCCTCCTCGTCGGCATCGTCGGCTGGTGGCCGACATTCGGCGGCCCCCAGTTCCTTCTCGCGACGATCGGCGGGCTCGTGCTGGGCCTCGGCGTCGCCGCTCTCGCGACCTGGCGCAGCTGGGGCATCCTCGTCACCGCCGGCCTGACGGTCGCGGCCTACTTCGTGTTCGGCAGCGCGCTGGCGCTTCCGCACCTCTCGATCTTCGGGGTGATCCCCTCGCTGGAGAGCCTCACGCAGCTCGCGTTCGGCGTCGTCACCTCCTGGAAGCAGCTGCTCACGACCGTCGCGCCCGTCGCGGCATCCGACGGTCACCTGCTCGCGCCTTTCCTGCTCGCCCTCGTCCTGAGCGTTGTCGCCGCGTCCCTCGCGCTGCGCCTGCGGCAGCCCGCATGGGCGCTGATTCCCGCCGCACTCCACCTGATCCTGGTGATCGCGCTCGGCACCCCGACGCCTGCGATGCCCATCGCGCAGGGAATCGTCTTCGGCGTCGTCGTCATCGCGTGGCTCGCCGTGCGCCAGCTGTGGGCGCCACAGAACGCCGCGGTCTCGGTCAGCGAGGTCGACCCGGGCCGTGCCGCACAGATGCGGATGCGTCGGCTGGGCGCCGGCGCCGCGGTTCTCGCGATCGCCGTCGGCGCGGGCGTTGCGACGAGCGCTGTCGCCGCCCCGGTCGCGCCGCGTCAGGTCTTCCGCGACACCGTGATCCCGCCGTTCGATGTGCGCCAGTACGCGAGCCCGCTGCAGTCTTTCCGCGGCATCGTTCAGGACCAGGCCGACGAGACGCTCTTCACCGTCAAGGGGCTTCCGGAGGGCGCACGCGTACGTCTGGGTGCGATGGATGCCTACAACGGCATCGTCTACAACGTCTCCGATCGAGGGGTCGGCTCTTCCGGAGCCTTCACCCAGATGCGCGGCAACATGTCCGACGGAGCCGAGGGCATTCCCGCGACGCTCGAGTTCACGATCGACGAGTACAAGGGCTACTGGCTTCCGGGTTCGGGGCAGGCATCCGAGTTCGCGTTCCACGGCGATCGGGCAGAAGAGCTGCGCCGGAACAGCTACTACAACGACTCCAGCAGCACGGGTGTCTCCGCACGCCGCCTGGCCACAGGAGATTCCTACACTCTGACGACCACCCTGCCGGAGAAGGTCTCGGACGCGCGGCTGGCGAAGGCCGAGTTCGGCCACGTCTCGATGCCGAAGCAGTCCGCTGTGCCGGAAGAGATCGCCTCGCTCGCGGCAGAGACGGTCGCGGATGCGGGCACCGCGATCGAGCAGGTGCGCGCCCTGGAGGTCTTCCTCTCGGAGGAGGGATTCTTCAGTCACGGACTCGCCGGAGAGGTCATCTCTCGCGCCGGGCACACCTCGGAGCGCATCTCGACGCTTCTCGGTGGCGAGCAGATGGTCGGCGACGACGAGCAGTACGCTGTCGCGATGGCACTGCTCGCACGCGAGGTCGGCATTCCGGCGCGCGTCGTGATGGGCTTCTATCCCTCCGAAGAGGAGGAACCGCAGGCGACCTTCGCCGCGACCGGCGACACTCTGCACGCGTGGGTCGAGGTGAACTTCGCCAAGATCGGCTGGGTGCCGTTCGACCCGACCCCGCCGGACGACAAGGTCCCCGCCGACCAGAGCACCAAGCCCAAGGTCGACCCGAAGCCGCAGGTGCTGCAGCCGCCGCCCCCGCCGCAGGAGCCTGTCGACCTGCCGCCTGTGCTGCCGGATGAGCGCGAGAGCGAAGACGGTGACGAGAATCCGCTGGCGGCGCTCGGCATCATCGTGCTGTACGTCGCCGGCGCTGCCGGCATCCTGCTTCTGCTGCTGGCGCCGTTCATCCTGATCGGCGCGTGGAAGGCGGCGAAGCGGCGCACCCGTCGTCACGCCAAGCGCTCGGCGGATCAGATCAGCGGTGGCTGGGATGAGCTCACCGACCGCGCAGTCGACTACGGCGCACGTTTCGATGCCGGTGCGACGCGCGGTGAGGAGGCCCAGCAGGTCTCCGAGTCGCTGGCGCAGCCCGCGGTTCTCACGCTGGCGACGCGGGCGGATGGTCAGGTCTTCGGGCCCGCCGAGCCGAGCCCCGAAGAGGTCGACGAGTTCTGGCGGGAGGTCGATGCGATCGTGGGCGACATCTCGAAGAACGTCGGTTTCCTGGCCCGCATGCGCGCGCGGCTGAGTCTGCGCTCGCTGACCGCGGGCACCGCCGTGGTCGCAGGGTGGCAGAATCTGCGTATCGCTGCGACAGCACGAACGCGATCAGAGACGACGCCCGCCGAGGAGTCACCCGCACAGGGTGACACGCAGACAAGGGAGACCCCATGACCATTCCCGGCATCGGGTCGATCGCACCTGTGTCCCGTCGGGCCATCGCCTATCTGATCGACGCCGTGATCGCGGGTCTCCTCGGCGGAATCGGCTACGGCATCGTGCTGGGCGCCGCCCTTGGCGGCGGTGTCACGGATGTCGCCACGGCCCTCGCCGGGATGGCCCTCGGAATCTCGGTCGTCGGGCTCGTGATGCTGGTCTGGGCGCTCGTGTACACATTCATGCAGGGCGGCGGCGGTTCGATCGGTATGCGCATCATGAAGCTGCAGCTCGTGCGCGAAGACGGTTCCGCGCCGCTCGGTTTCGGGCGCGCGCTGCTGCGCAACGTGGTGTTCGGGCTCTCGACCGCGATCATCGTCGGCTACTTCACGCCGCTCTTCGACGGTTCGGGCCGCTTCCAGGGCTGGCATGACAAGGCGGGGGGAGCGCTCATGCGCGACGTGCGGGATGCTGCGGCAACCGCTCCGTCCGTCGCCGTGGCCGCGCCGCCGCTGCCGTCATCGCCTCCACGGACGCTGGCGACCGCGACGAGTCTCGGGTCCGCGGTGCCGAGTGCTCCGGCATCCGCGCAGGTCGTCCCACCGCGTCCGCCGCTGCCTCCCGCGCCCGCCGCATCCGAACCGGTGTCGCCCGCAGCGGCCCCCGTCGCACCGGTCCCTGCGCAGCCGGCCCCTGCCCCCGCACCTGACGGCCTGATTGACATGGTTCCGGGCATCACCGTGACCTCACCGCCTGCCGTACCCGTCGCGCCCGTGACCCCGCCGGCACCTGCCGCACCGGTCGTCGCACCCGCGTCTGCTCCGGAAGTCCCCGCCGTCCCGGAAACCCCCGCCGCGCAGGTCTTCGAGCCGTCGGCTCTCGACGATGATCTCGAGTCGACGCGCATCAGCATCCCGGGCCATCGCCTTGTCTTCATCTGGGATGACGGCGTGCGTGTTCGGGTCTCCCGTCGTACGGTCTTCGGGCGTAACCCCGCGTCCGAAGACGGCGCGACTGTCGTCGCTGTGCGTGACGAGACCCTCTCCCTATCGAAGACGCATTTCGAGGCTGCGGCGGAGTCGTCGGGTGCCTGGGTGCTCGACCGCTACTCGACGAACGGCGTCACGATCGTTCGCGACGGCGCACGGATAGCCTGCCCTCCGGGCACCCGTGTGCCCGTGCGCATCGGAGACGCCCTCGAGATCGGCGACCGCATCGTCACCATCGGAGGGTACGAATGAGGACGCCGATCGTCGTGACGCACGGCGTCGCCACGCACACGGGCCTACGCCGCACACTCAACGAGGACTCCTTCGTCGCGACCGCGCCCCTGTTCTTCGTCGCAGACGGGATGGGCGGACACGAGGCGGGCGATGTCGCGAGCACCGCGGTCGTCGAGTCGTTCTGTCCGCTGGTCGGCCGTACCTCGATCACTCTCGATGACCTGCGCTTCGCGCTCGCCCGCGCCCGCACGACGATCGACGGTCTGGGGGCGGACGGTGAGTCGCGCGCGGGAACGACGCTGACCGGTGTCGCCGTCGCGTCCGTCGACGGCACCGGCTACTGGCTCGTGGTCAACATCGGCGACTCGCGCACGTACCGTCTCACCGGCGCAGGACTCGAGCGCCTCACGATCGATCACTCGGTCGTGCAGGAGCTCATCGACGCAGGAGAGATCGACGAGAGCGAAGCGCACGATGATCGCCGTCGCAACATCATCACCCGCGCGATCGGTGCGGGGAGCGTCGGCGAGGCCGACTACTGGATGGTTCCTGCGGAGGTCGGCGACCGCATCCTGGTCTGCTCGGATGGGCTGTCGTCGGAGGTTCCGGATCTGCTGATCCGAGAGATCCTGCGCACGAACACCGACCCGCAGCGTGCCGCGGATCAGCTGATCGCACGGGCGCTCGCGCAGGGCGGAAGAGACAACGTCACCGCGATCGTCGTGGATGCCGTGCATGTGTCGGTGCGTCCGGAGGGGGCCACCGACGAGGAGTCGGACATCGATTCCGACACCCGTCCGCGGGAGGAAGCGATGGGAGGGGCACGCTGATGAACATCACTTACCAGTCCGGCCAGTGGTACGCGCTTGTCAACGAGCAGGCGATCGTCGTGCTCGCTCCGGATGCCACGATCGATGCGATCGAGGGCGTCTGGGCGAGCCTGCAGCAGGAGGTCACGCTCGGCTCCGTCGTCGACGGACTGACCCGAGGGCATGACGGAGGCTTCGCGCGGATGCCGCCGTTCGCGGCGCTCGTGCGTGACGGTACGGGCGTGCGGCTCGCGGTGCGCGGCCAGATCGTCGCGCACGTCTCGTCGCTCGCCGGGACCGAGTCGTTCACGGGGGCGGAGGTCACGACGTGGAGCGAGCGCTTCGTCGCCGATCTCACGGGCTTCGAGATCGTGCTGGACGAAGAGGACGCGGACGGCCCGGGCCTGCCGATCGGCTCCGGGGCGGTGCGTGTCTCGCGCATCCTCGGTGGTCTGCGTGCGACGGAGGCGCAGCTCGCCGGCCCGATCATCGAGACCGCACCCGGGCCGGAAGACTCGCACGAGGGTCCCGCGCTCGTGGCCCTTCCGGATCTTCCGCCTGCACCCGTCGCGGCGCCCGAAGCGATCACGGAGGACGACGTCGAGGCGACCGTGCTCTCGGCACCCGCTCCGACCGTGCCCGACGAACCGAGCGCCGTTGCCGACGTCCCTGTGGAGGATGCCGCCGGCGCGGTGATCGACTCGATCCCCTCGCTGGTCGCATTGCCTCCGTTGGCTGACGATGCGTCGATCGACACTCTGAATCCGGATGCTCCCGCGTCTGAGTCCGTCAGCACGGAGACGCTGCTGCCGACGGAGGTCACCTACGCGGACGTTCCGGTCGAGGCGCCGCTCGAGGATGATTCCGCGCTCGCGCAGACGATCCATCGCCCTCAGGGTCCCGAGGGGCAGGTGCGGGTGACGACGGATGACGCGCTCGGGGCGCTGCTCAACGGCGGCGATCACGACGGGGCGACGATCTCGCTCGCGCAGGCGCGGGCTCTCCGCGAAGAGCGGGCAGCGGCCGCATCCGCCGTCGTCGACCCGCCGCTTCCGCCCCTTCCTCCTCTTCCGCCGCTCCCTCCGGTGCCGCCGACTTCATCGCTTCCCGCGCAGCCAGAGGCGGATGCCGCGGAATCCGGCGCGCGCATCCGGATGTCGACCGGCCAGATCGTGCCTCTCGATCGCACCGTGATCGTCGGACGACGCCCGCGTTCGACCCGCTCGTCGGGGGCGACGCTGCCGCACCTGATCGCCGTCGACAGCCCGCAGCAGGACATCTCGCGAAGCCACCTGGAGATCCGCCCCGAGCAGGGCACCGTCGTGGTGGTCGACCTTCATACGACGAACGGCTCTGTACTGCTGCGTCCGGGGAGCGAGCCGATGCGCCTGCACCCCGGTGAGCAGACGGTCGTCATCAGCGGCGACACGATCGACCTCGGCGACGACGTCACGGTGCTGTTCGAGGATCTGCCGTGAGCAGGCCGCCGTCTCCGCCGCCCGCGCTGCCCGGCTTCACGTACCTCGAGCCGCTGGGCACGGGCGGCTTCGCGGACGTCTTCCTGTACGAGCAGGCCATGCCGCGACGTCGCGTCGCCGTCAAGGTGCTGCTCGCCGACCGTCTTGCCAGCGGGGCGGCGCAGGAGTTCACGCACGAGGCGAATGTCATGGCGATGCTGTCGACGCACCCGGCAATCGTCACGATCTATCAGGCGGGGGTCGCCGACGACGGTCGCCCGTATCTGGTCATGGAGTACTGCCCGCGTCCGAACCTGCAGCTGCGCGCGCGGCGCGAGCCCTTCCACATCGCCGAGGCGCTGCGCGTCGGTGTGCAGGTCGCCGGAGCCGTCGAGACGGCGCACCGCGCGGGCGTGCTGCATCGCGACATCAAGCCGGCGAACATTCTCGTCACGGAGTACAACCGTCCCGCGCTGACCGACTTCGGCATCGCGTCGACGACCGCGAGTCAGGATGCGGCCACGGGGATGTCGATTCCGTGGTCCCCGCCGGAGTCCTTCGCGGAGAAGCCGCAGAGCGATCAGCGTTCCGACGTGTACGCCCTGGGCGCGACGCTGTACACGCTGCTGACCGGACGTTCGCCGTTCGAGCGCCCGGGGGAGCGCAACACCGGCGCGGATCTGATCGAGCGCATCGAGCGGTCTCCGGTGTCGCCGACGGGGCGTGCGGATGCTCCGGAGAGCCTGCAGCGCGTTCTGGAACGCGCCATGGCGAAGAACCCCAATGATCGTTTCCCGAGCGCCGTGGCTTTCGCTCGCGCGCTGCAGAAGGTGCAGATCGAACTGTCCCATTCGGTGACGCCGGTCGACATCGTCGACGACCACGCGCCGGGTGAAGAGCTGGAGGACGACGACGACGGCCTGACGCGAGTCCGCGCGATCACGAACATCGAGCCGGGCCAGCGGGCGGTTCCGAGTGCGACGGCCACGCGTCCCTCGGCGACGACGACCCCTGTCGCCGCCCCGGTAACCGACCGTCCCGGTCCGCGCTTCGAGGCGGCGCCCGCGGCACCCGTCGAGGACGTCGACAGCACAGTCATCCGGGTGCCTGCGGCATCCGCTCCCGTCGACAGCGTCGATGAGGCGACCGTGCTGCGCGCGCCGCGCACCGTCGACAGCGCGCCGGCGGCGTCGGCCCCCGCAGCGTCAGCACCGGCGCCGGCCGCACCCGCGGCGCCGGCCGCCGCACCGCGCCCGCGGCGCAACCGCGCGTGGCTGTGGATTCTGGTCGCGCTCGTCGGACTGGGAGCGCTGATCGGGGCGTCCGCCCTCATCGTCACACAGCTCAACGCAGGCGGCGTCACACCGAAGCCGGCAGAGACCGAGGTGGCCGATCCCCAGGATGTCGTGCCGGAAGCAGTGCCGAAGGTGAGCGTCCCGGTGGGCGTGAGCGACGGCACGCAGATGACCTTCACGTGGGAGAACCCCTCCCCGAAGGACGGAGACGGCTACCTTTGGTACACGGTCGACTTGAACGGCGAGGGAAAACCCGCGCTGATCAGCGACCCGACAATTGCAGTACCGGTCGCTGAGGGGCAGACCTGCATCGAGGTCATCCTGCGACGTGCGGATGGTCGAAGTTCTGAGGCAGTTCGGGGGTGCGCGCCGTGAGCGACATCGAAGTAGAGGACACCGCGCCGGGAGCAGGTGCCGGCGTGCTCGCCGACCCCGTCGGCAGCACGGTCACCGTCGACTTCGCGGGGGAGTACTTCCCGGTCAGCCCGGGCGGGCGTTTCATCGTCGGGCGTGAGGGCGATCTGGCGATCGACGACAACCTGTTCCTGCACCGGCACTTCCTGGAGGTCTCGAACACCGACGGGATGTGGTGGCTGGGCAACATCGGCACCCGCCTCACCGCGACGGTCACGGATGTGACCGGCGGCGTGCAGGCGTGGCTTGCGCCCGGTGCGCGGCTGCCTCTCGTGTTCGCGGTCACCACGATCGTCTTCACCGCCGGTCCCACGACCTACGAGCTGACGATTCACGCGACGCAGCCGACGTTCCGCCCGACCCGTCGCGAGTTCGACGGTGATGGGCAGTCGACGATCGGCGACGTGCCGTTGACCCTCACACAGAAGCAGCTCCTGCTCGCGCTCGCCGAGCCGCTGCTCCGTCGTGACGGCACGGGCATGAGCGCAATCCCGAGTTCGGCCGCGGCCGCAGCTCGACTCGGATGGACGGTCACCCGCTTCAACCGCAAGCTCGACAACGTCTGCGAGAAGTTCGAGCGCGTGGGTGTGCCGGGGATGCGCGGGGGCACCCGCTCATTCGCGACGAACCGGCGCGCGCGTCTTGTCGAGCACGTGATCGCCTCGCGTCTGGTCACCAAGGATGACCTGGTGCTGCTGGATTCGCAGCCCGACGCCGACGACGACGCCGAATGAACGACCGCGCCGCAGGCGCAGCATCCGCCCTCGAACCCGTCGGGCGTGAGAACAAGAGGAGTACGCAGTGATCTGGGAGATCGACGACGCGCCCAAGGCCGTCGAAGGACTCGACGAGAACGGTCGTCCCGACCCGGCGTATGCCGCGGCGCTGGGCCTGCGCACCGCGCCCTTCGGCCGGCGTGTACTCGCGACGGTCCTCGAGCTCACGCTCGCGCTGATCCTCGCTCTGCCCGGGATGCTCGTGCTTGTACCGATCGCCCTCGACGCGGTCTCCGGAGCGCTCGACCTCGATGCGCTGTTCGCGCGTGATGACCTGGTCTGGCTCATCGTCGGTGCCTCGGTCTCGCAGGCGCTGATCACGGCGTACACGATCGTGCAGCTCGTCCTGCACGGTCGTAAGGGCGTCACCTTCGGTAAGGGTCTGGTTGGCATCCGCTCGATCAACGTGCGCACCCTGGAGCGCCCCGGTTTCTGGCGTGGAGCGGTCGTGCGCTATCTGCTGATCGGCGCGACCTTCCTCGTGCCGATCATCGGTCCTGTCCTCGTCATCGCGTTCTCGCCGCTGATGGATTCCGAACGGCGCGGACGCGGATGGCTCGATCTCGCCGCAGCGACGTGGTTCGTCGATGTGCGCACGGGCCTCAACCCCTACGACGTCAAGCGCATGCGCATCGCGCGCAAGCAGTTCCGGACGGCCCTCCACGAGGAGGTCGCTCCGCTGCCGTCGCTGGCGACGCCGACCGAGCTGCACGCGCCGGCCGAGTACGTCCCGACCGCGCGATTCTCCGGAGGGGTGCTGGGTGCCCACCGCACGACCGGCTCCGGACCGACCGGGGCATCCCCGGCCGAGGCCGCTCCCGGCGGGCCCTTGACCGCAGCGCCTGCGCCGGCGCCGGTGCCCGCGTCGGCGGTCGTGCCGACCCCTGCGCCCGTGGCTTCTCCGGGTGCTCCCGGTGCCGCTTCTGCGCCCGCGACGGGCATGGTCACCGGAACGCCCTTCACTCCGCGCGCGGATGCTGCGCCCGTCCCGACTGCGGTTCCTCCTGCTCCCGCAGCGCCCACTGCTCCCGCCGCTGCATCTGCATCCGCCCCTCCGACGCCGCCGGCCTCGGAGGCCGCATCCGCTCCCGCCGCAGCGGCGATCTCACCGGTGCGCGCGGTCCTCGTGCTCGACAGCGGTGAGCGCATCGAGGTGCGTGCGACGACGCTGATCGGACGGGCGCCGAGCCCCGCTGCGGGCGAGGGCGCCGTGCAGCTCGCGCGCATCGACGACGAGACGCGCTCGGTGTCGAAGACCCACCTCGCGATCCAGATCGCGCGGCGGGGCGCAATGGCCGTCGACCGCGCCTCCACGAACGGCAGCGCACTCGTGCGCGACGGTGTCGAGACGATGCTGCTGCCGGGTCATCCCGTCGAACTTCGCACCGGTGACATCGTGAACTTCGGAGACCGCAGCCTGCGCGTCGAGCAGCTGTGAGTACCCCTATGCCGCGCATTCCGCGCCGAGAGGATGACCGTTGAGAGTCAAACTGACCCTGCGCCGCCCGGGCACAGCCCTCACCGACATCGTCGTCATGGCCGACTCGACCGCGACGGTGGCCGATGTCGCGCAGCAGATCGCGCAGACCGACCCGCTGCGCACGATTCCGACTGGGGCGGGTGACGTGCTGACGCTCTCGGTCGCCTCGCCGACGAGCGACCAGCTGACGCTGCTGAGCCCGGAGCTGATCGTCGGCGACGCGCCGCTCGGCTCGGGCTTTCTCACCGAGGTCGTGAATCTCGGACAGCACCATGTGTCGACCGGCACGGCGGGCGCACAGCCCGCGGTGCTGCTCTCCGTGCTGTCCGGCCCCGCCGCCGGTCAGGAGTTCTCCCTGCCCATCGGTCACTTCTTCATCGGCCGTGACGCCGCCAACGAGATCGCGCTGCCGGATCCGCTGGTCTCCAAGCGCCACGCGCGTATCGAGGTCGCCGCGACCTTCGTCGAGATCGTCGACCTCAACTCCGCCAACGGCATCCTCGTCGACAGCGGCCTCGTGCAGCGTCTGCGCGTGATCCCCGGGCAGCCCTTCGCGCTCGGTGACTCCGAGATCGTGGTGCGCCTGGTGAGCGACTTCGACGGTTCCGCACGCGACGCCGACCCGGTGCTGGAGCGCGGCGGTGCCCTGCTGTTCAACCGCAGCCCGCGCGTGGAAGAGCGCTACGTCGGCGAGGAGCTCGATGAGCCCCGTTACCCGCGCGACCAGGTGCAGCGCCTCTTCCCCTGGCCCATGCTCGTCGCGCCGATCCTGCTGGGCACCGCGATGTTCATGATCATGAACAACCCGCGTTCGCTGCTGATCATCCTCATGACGCCGCTCATGATGTTCGGCAACTACATCTCTCAGCGGACGAACATCGGCCAGCGGCTCAAGCACGAGACGGCGTCGTTCGAAGAGCAGTTCGAGCGACTCGAGGAGCGCCTCTACCACGAGCGTCCGAAGGAGCGGGAGGTGCGCCAGAAAGAGGTGCCCGCCGTCGCGCACGTCTTCGACGAGGCTATGCGTCTCGGGCCACTCCTCTGGACGCGCCGGCCGGAGCACTGGAACTTCCTCGCCGTGCGGCTGGGGACGTGCACGGACCTCTCGCGCACGCGTATCAAGCGGATGGAGAACGCCGACGCGCTCGTCGAGTTCGTCGAGCGCGTGGACCGGCTCAACGAGCGCTACAAGATGATCGATGACGTCCCGGTGCTGGAGTCGCTGCAGAGCGCGGGATCCCTCGGCGTCGCGGGTCCCACATCGCTCGCCGGTGACGCGCTGCGCGGTATCGCGACGCAGCTGTTCGGGATGCACTCGCCCAACGAGCTCGTCGCCGTCGCGCTCACCGAGCCGGGCTGGGCCAATGAGCTCGACTGGCTGAAGTGGCTGCCGCACACGTCCAGCGAGCGCAACCCCTTCAAGGACATGGCGCTCGCCGATTCTGCCTCCACAGGCACGGCACTGCTGAGTGGACTTGAAGAGCTCGTCATGCGTCGCGCCAAGGCGCCGACGTCCAGCCGTCCGCCGTACGGCGATGACTGGGACCCGATGCTGTACGGCACGGATGTGAAGCGCGCCTCGGAAGAGGCATCCTTCCCCGGGCAGACCGCGGTGCTTGTGATCGTGACGAACGATGCGCCTGTCGACCGCGCACGGCTCACGCAGATCCTCGAGCGCGGAGCTGATGTCGGGGTCTACGGACTCTTCGTCGCTCCCGTCGTGGAGGCGCTGCCCGCGGCCTGCCGCAGCTTCGTCGACGTGACGAACGGTCTCGACCATGCCCGTGTCGGCACGGTGCGCAACGGCGCCTCCTATGACGACGTCAAGGTCGAGGGCGTCTCGCACGCGTACATGATGATGCTCGCGAAGCGCCTGGCCCCGGTCGTGGATTCCAGCACGGTCGTGGAGGACTCCTCCGACATCCCGAACTCCGTTGGCTTCCTCTCGCTCGTCGGCAACGAGGTGGCGGAAGACGCCTCCGCGATCATCGACCGCTGGCGCCAGAACAACACGATCATCGACCGCTCAGGTGTGCCACAGCCGCGCCTGAAGAAGGCCGGCAACCTGCGCGCCATCATCGGGCAGACGCAGACCGACGCGATGACGCTCGACCTGCGTCTGCAGGGCCCGCATGCGCTCGTGGGTGGGACCACCGGTGCCGGTAAGAGCGAGTTCCTGCAGGCGTGGGTGCTCGGCATGGCCGCGGCGCACAGCCCGGATCGCGTGACGTTCCTGTTCGTCGACTACAAGGGCGGCTCCGCCTTCGCCGACTGCGTCGAGCTTCCGCACACTGTCGGACTCGTGACCGACCTGAGTCCGCACCTCGTGCGCCGTGCGCTGACGAGCCTGCGGGCCGAGCTGCACCACCGCGAGCACCTGTTCAACCGCAAGAAGGCGAAGGATCTCCTCGAACTCGAGAAGCGGCGTGACCCGGAGACGCCTCCGGCGCTCGTGCTCGTGATCGACGAGTTCGCCGCCCTCGCCGGTGAGGTTCCGGAGTTCGTCGACGGCGTTGTCGACATCGCGCAGCGTGGCCGCTCCCTCGGCATCCACCTGATCATGGCGACGCAGCGCCCCGCCGGTGTCATCAAGGACAACCTGCGCGCGAACACCAACCTCCGCGTCGCGCTGCGCATGGCCGATGAATCCGACTCGAAGGACGTCGTCGACGACCCCATCGCGGCGAGCTTCCCGCCCTCGATTCCGGGCCGTGGCATCGCCAAGACTGGTCCCGGGCGCCTCGTCCGTTTCCAGTCGGCCTATGCCGGTGGCTGGACGACGGATGAGGAGCAGGTCGCAGACGTCAAGGTCGCCGAACTCCGCTTCGGCTCGACGCAGCTCTGGGAAGCCGAGCAGGCCCCGGAATCCGACTCCCACGACGAGGACCTCGGACCGAACGACCAGAAGCGCATCGTCGCGACCCTGGTGAAGGCGGCCGCGCAGGCGGGCATCCCGGCTCCGCGCCGTCCCTGGCTCGACGACCTCGAGCGCGCCGTCGACCTGCGCGACCTTCCCGTCCTCGGCGACGGGCAGATCCTGCTCGGAAAGATGGACGTTCCCGAGCGTCAACTGCAGGAACCCGCGTACTTCTCCCCGGACCGCGACGGCTCCCTGCTCGTCTACGGCACCAGCGGGTCCGGCAAGTCGACCGTGCTGCGCACGCTGTCGATCGCCGCCGGCATGCAGGCAGGCGCGAACGTGGAGGTCTACGGCCTCGACTTCGGATCCGGTGCGCTCAAGAGCCTGGAGACTCTGCCGCACGTCGGCTCGATCATCGCCGGCGACGACGCTGAGCGCGTGCAGCGCATCCTCCGATCGCTCGGACGCATCATCGACGAACGCGGCAAGAAGTTCAGCGCCGCGAACGCCGCAAGCCTCAGCGAGTACCGCGAGCTCACCGGCCAGGCGGAGCCGCGCATCCTGTTCCTGATCGACGGGTTCCCGCAGTTCCGCTCGGAGTGGGAGTCCACGACCGCGCGGATGCCGTTCTACCAGACGTTCATGCGCATCCTCGGCGAGGGCCGCCCGCTGGGCGTGCACGTGATCGCGAGCGCCGACCGCTCCGGCTCCGTTCCGACGGCGGTCAGCGCGAACGTCTCGCGTCGCGTCGTCCTGCGGCTCGCGGACGAGTCGTCCTACGCGATGCTCAATGCGCCGAAGGACGTGCTCGACGAGCGCTCCGCACC
Organism: Microbacterium sp. GW823-FHT02G05; assembly: GCF_058797175.1. NCBI lineage: Bacteria > Bacillati > Actinomycetota > Actinomycetes > Micrococcales > Microbacteriaceae > Microbacterium > Microbacterium sp. GW823-FHT02G05. Next base: position 307,021 of record NZ_JBXAJK010000001.1, on the reverse strand, counting down.
GGGGCGAGCGATCGTCGACGGGCTGGAGACGCAGATCGCCACGCTCGGCGGCACCCCGAACGTCGCCGAGCAGACGAAGCTGCTCGAACAGCTGGCATCCGATCTCCGTGCGGCCGGTGCCCGCGAGGTCGCCGAGATCGGCGCCCTTCCCACCCAGCTTGCGATGCGGCAGCTGCCCGACCGGATCGGCGAGTTCCCCGTGCTGGGCGTCGCAGAAGACACGCTCGCGCCGCGCGAGTTCGATCCCGTCGGCACATTCGTCGTCGCAGGACCCCCGTTGTCGGGCAAGACGAACGCGCTCAAGGCGCTCATCTCGTCGATGCGACGCTTCGACCCCGAGGTGAAGCTGTTCCACTTCGGCGGGCGACGCGCGCAGCTCAAGGAGTACGCCGACTGGACGCGCAGTGCGCTCACGCCGGAGGACGCGAAGGAGCTCGCCAAGGAGCTCACCGAGCTCATGGGCGACGAGTCGATCCCGATGCGTCTGATGATCGTCGTCGAGGATGTCCCGCAGTTCGCGGACAGCCCCGCCGAGCGCGAGATGAAGGCTCTCTTCCAGGCGATCAACCGCAGCGATCACCTGCTCATCGGCGATGCCGACGTGACGCAGGTCACGAGCGGCTTCGGGTTCATCGGAGACTTCAAGGCCGGACGCAAGGGCATCATCATCAAGCCCGATTCGTTCGACGGCGACGCGGTCTTCAAGGTCCCGTTCCCGAAGGTCAAGCGCAACGACTTCCCCGACGGTCGAGGCATCTTCGTGCAGGCGGGCCGCCAGGTCACGGTGCAGCTGCCGCTCGTGGAAGGGGATCGGCTCGCGTGATGCGCGCCGGCGCGTGGATGGGGAGTTCTCCCCATCGACGGTTGTTGCAGAGGACTTCTAGGCTGTAGGTGTCGGCCCGGTTCGGGGTCGGGACGATCGATAACGGAGGAGTGGGACGATGGCTGATTTCGGAGCGTCGTATGCAGAGATGGAGCAGGTGGCTTCATCGCTGTCGCAGGCTCGCGATGACATTCAGGGCCAGCTCGAGCTGCTGAAGGGTCAGGTGGACACCCTGCTGGGTGAGGACTTCAAGACGCAGCACGCGTCGGGCAAGTTCGGCGAAGGCTACGCCGACCTGACGAGCGGCCTCAAGGAGGCGGTGGAGGGCATCAACGACATGTCCGAGTCGCTCCTGGGCATGATGCGCGCGATCCAGGACCTGGACTCGCAGCTCGCCGGCGGCTGAGCCGCACGACACGCGTGAACGGGGAGGGCCGACCAATCGGCCCCTCCCCGTTCGTCATCTCATGGGGAGTTCTCCCCATCGACGGCAACTGTGGGGGATTCTAGGCTGTGAGCGACGGAGGGGGACGACATGGCTGAGGCCATCTGGATCAAGTACGACGAGCTGTCGCGGGTGAGCGACCAGCTCAAGGTCATCGTGGAAGAGCTGGAGCAGGCTGCCCAGCGCACGGACGCGGTCGAGGCTGCGATCGGCACCCCGTACTCGAAGCACCGTCTGCGTCAGCGTGTCCACGACTTCGAGGGCAGGTGGGACGACAAGCGCAAAGAGCTCGCCGCCGACATCGACAAGGTGCAGAAGCACGTTCAGGGTGTGCTCGACGGCGTCTCAGACTGGGACGCGAAGACCGCCTCGCAGATGGACGTCGACGTGACCGGCAGCAACGGCTCCCGCCCGACTCCGACCGCCGCCGTGCCGAACTGACCGGAGGAAGATCTCCTATGTACTCTCCCAAGGGCCGTCCGGTCGTCGAGCTGTTCGGTGATGCGTCGACGATCCGCAGCCGCGGCACCCAGATCACCTCGCTCGGTCGGAAGATGGAATCGAGCAGCACCCTTCTTCGCGGACTCATCGAAGATTCCGCAGGGATGAAGGGCGAGGCCGTCGAGAAGCTGCAGGAAGTCGTCGGCGACACGCATGTCGCGCTCGCGGACGCGGCGAAGCTCTACAAACCGACCGGACCGATCCTCGTCTCCTACGCGGAGGCGCTCGACGTGCATCAGCCGCGCATTCGCACGCTCGTTGAGGAATGCGGTGACGCGCAGCAGGCATACTCCAGCGCCCCCGGCTACCGGGACGGTGAACGCCCGTTCTGGGCGCAACCGGCGCCGTGGCGCAGCGATGAGGAGAAAGAGCGGATGGGGGAGGAGAACGAGGCGGACGATCTCCAGAAGGAGAAGCTGTACGACTCGTATCGCAAGTCCCTCAAAGACTTCGATGACGCCGTCGACTCGTGGGAGCTGGCGTTCGACGAGGCCGCAGACAAGATCGATGACGCCTTCAAGGGCAAGATCGAAGACGGCTTCTGGGACAACGTCGACGGCTTCGTCGCCGGGGTCGTCAAGGTGCTTCAGGTCGTGGGCACGATCGTCGCGATCGCGGCCATCATCATCGGAGGGCCGATCTTCGCGATCATCGGCGGCATCATCGCGGTCGCGACGCTTGCTCTCGTCGCGTACCAGTTCTTCCGAGGTGATGCCAGCGGATGGGATCTCGCCCTCGCGATCATCGGGGTGATCCCCTTCGGCAGTCTGGGCAAGCTCGCTCAGGGCAAGCAGGGCCTGGTGAACTTCGCGGGCGACGCGGTCACCGCGTTCAAGCCGTCTACCTGGTCGGCTGCGGCCGGGCAGCTCAACAACATGGCGATGGCCGGGCGGTTCGCCGGCGGAGGGTTCACGGGGATGCTGCAGAGCGGTCGCACCCTGTGGCAGCTCAACAACCCTGCGGGCGTCGGCGACGTGATGGCGCGGTTCATCTTCGGGAAGAACACGACGGGCTTGGTGGAACTGACGGATGCCATGTCCAACGGCGCGCGCGGATGGCAGTACTCGCCTGTGCTTCCGGCGGCGTGGGAGTTCACGCACATGGTGATCGGCTCGCCGATCAAGACTGTCGACAAGATCCTCGAGTGGACCGGCAACGGTGACAAGAAGATCACCAAGCAGGTGCCGTGGCTCGGAGCGATCCTGTGAGCGCGTTCCCTGCGGACTGGGCCCCGGGGACCTGGCGCATCAGCGGATCCGCGCTCGACGGCGGCTGGCTCGCGATTCCGTCCCTTGCGGATGCTGCGCAGCAGCAGACCTGGATCGCAGAGAACACCGCGCTGCTGCGTGAGGCGTGGGGCGACCAGTGGACCGCGGAGAACGAGGCTCTCGTGCCGCTCGCGCTGCAGGCCGCGCTCGATCGGCGCCGCCCGGACGATGCGCTCGCCTTCCAGCTCTGGCCCCTGACGATCGCGGTGTGTGCGTTCGTGCACGTCGCGATGGGCAGTGTCGACGCCGCCGAGCCCATGCCCGGCCCCGGCGACGGCGTGCTGTTCGATTCTGCCGGGCTCGGGCAGGGCGTGCTGTCGCCGCGCCTGATCGATGCGGATGGTGCAGCGCTCATCGGCTACGACACGGTCTTCAGCTTCGATGGTGTCGCGGTCGTCGTGTCGGTCGAGCCGACGTTCGCCGACTTCCTGGGCGTGATCTCTCCGTCCGTTCACGCCTTCATGGACGGGATGGAGCTCGTGGATCCCGAGGGCACGACGAGGCGCGCGTCCGCGCCCGCTCTCCTCGAGGCCCAGCCTGTCAATACCTGGGTTGATAGCCTGACGGCATCATGACTCTTGCTCACGAAGACGCGCAGTCCTGGGCCCACGCCCGTTCTCGATCGGACATCCCGCGCCTGGGGATGCTGGAGGCGGTGGCGTTCCAGGCGCATCCGGAGGTCGTCGCGACGTTCGGCGATGATGGCGCCACGATCGCCGCGCTGCTTTCTCGCCCCACGGACACCTCCGTGCGCCGAGTGGGGCGCGGGCTGCTTCTCCTCTTGGGGATCTGCGGCATTCTCTCCCCGGTCGCGGGCATGGTCGTGCTCGGAGCGGAGAGTTACCTCGTTGATCGCGTGACGGCGAGCGTGTCCGTCCCGATCGCCTCGGGTGCCTTCTGGGTCGCTGCGGCGGTGCTGGTGGTCACGCTCATCGCATGGTGGCGTTCGGGCGCCTACTGGTCGGGGATCGTGTGTGGCATCGGCGTCGTATCGGCGCTGAGCGCGGGCTTCTCCGCCGTCAGCATGCCCCGCGTCTCCGAGCGCGACGGGTACCTCCTGGACCCCATCGCCCTTCTGCCGGTGTGGCTGACGCTCGTCCTGGGCGTGGTCCTGGCGGGAGTGCTGCTTCTACGCCGCAGCACGCGACACCCGGAGGCGGAGTCTGCCGAGCGCCCGATGCGCCCGACGGTCAGCGACCGGGCAACGGCGATGGCGGCAGTTGCCACCCTGGCGGCCGAGGAGCGAGCGGCGGTTCGCGAGGACCGCGACGCCGCGCTGCGGATCCTCGCTGAGCGCACGCTGATCGACGACGAGACGCTGGCGCGCGCGCTGCAGGCCGACCTCGGAACCCTCTTCACCCTGGACGCCCCGAGAGGAGTCTCCGCATGACGGAAGCAACGCCGAACGGATCCCCCACGCAGGTGTCACTGCGAGAGCTGCTGGGTGGTGCTCCGGATCCGGATTTCGCGCTCGTCCTGCCGCCGGGGTGGGTGCGCCGCGATGTCACCGATACTGAGCGCGATCACATGCTCGACAAGATGCGGGGCCGTCTGCTCGATGCCCACCGACCCGACCTCTACGGTCGTATGCGCGCGCTGGTGACCCAGGCGTTCACGCAGATGCGCAGCGTGTCGACGGTCGCGATGTTCACCGCGGGCGATGACGCACCGGATTCCGCGTACATGCCCGCGTCGCTCACGGCCACGATTCAGCATGCGGAGCCGGGCGAGAACCTCGATGCCTACGTGCGCGGTGCGATCACTGCGAACGGGGCGACGGCGCTCTTCGGCGACAAGCGCTTCCTCCGGGTTGAGCGCGAGACCACCGAGCGCATGGACGGGGAGTCGATGCTGGCCACGACCGTGGTCTACATGACCCCGGTTCCGGGGTCGCAACGGCGACGGGCTCTGCTGTTGACGCTGGTGATTCTGCGTCCGACAGATGCTCCGTCCGATGACCTTCCGCTCGTGCAGATGAAGACGCTCTTCGACCTCTGCGCGTCCACTCTGACCTGGCTTCCGATCGACTCGAAAGCGGCGGCGCCCGTCACCTAGTAGGCCTACGCGCGGCATGGGTATTTCTCCCCATCGACAGCTTTTGCGGCCGTCGATAGCGTGAGTGCGCGGCCCCGTTGAGGGCCGAGACCCACACACGGAGGAGTGAAGAACGATGGCTGACTTCGGAGCATCGTATGCCGAGATGGAGCAGGTCGCTTCGTCGCTCTCGCAGGCCCGCGACGACATCCAGGGCCAACTGGAGCTGCTCAAGGGGCAGGTCGACACTCTTCTCGGTGAGGACTTCAAGACTCAGCACGCCTCGGGAAAGTTCGGAGAGGGGTACTCCGACTTGACGAGCGGGCTGAAAGAAGCGGTGGAGGGCATCAATGACATGTCCGAGTCGCTGCTGGGCATGATGCGTGCGATCCAGGATCTGGATTCGCAGCTTGCCGGCGGCTGACACACGCCGCACCACGGGACGCCCCCCTCAGTCCCGATGGTCAGAAGGAGGGCCGGTCGGGGTAGGCCGGCCCTTCTCTGCGCCCGCTACGGCGGGCGAGGGGGACTGACGGACGCGTCGAACCGCCGTGCGGTGATTCCTTGCTGGGGAGCGAGGTGTTACCGTCCGGCGTCGGCAAGGTGGCGGGCGCCGTGGCCCAGAACCTTCACCATGATTCCGCGTCGGCGCAGCTCGGCCACCGTACGGGACTCCTCGTCGATGTCGCGTCCGAGCGCATGCACCGTTGAGACCACGAGTACATCGCCCGAGGCCAGCGTGTCGATGAAGCGCGCGAGTCGGTCGCTCCAGCTCTCGAGGATCTCCGGTGCCGGGTGGCGGAAGCCCTCGATCGGCACTCCGAAGCGGGTGAGGTCTTCGCGCTGCTGCACGACCGGCGGCATACCGTCACGGGCGACGACGAGTCCGACGAGGCGTGATCCGGCAGGGCGTGCGATCCACCAGTCGTGGTTGCGCTGCAACTCGGTGAAGCACTTCGGGCACTCGAAAGCCGCGTGCGGAAGATGCAGCGGGCTCGTCACGGCGTCGTGTGCGTCGTTCATCGCCGATGTCACATCCGGTGCCTTGTTCATGGGTGCGCCTCCGGCATCCATTCTGCCCTGCACCTGCGGGGAAACCTAGCCCGCGGCGTGCTCTCAGACGAGTCCGAGTGCGCGCACCGCATCGCGTTCCGCGACGAGTTCCGCGACGGATGCGTCGATGCGCGCCTGCGCCCAGGCATCCGGCTTCAGGCCCTCGACGATCCGCCACTCGCCATCGATCGCGCGCACCGGGAACGAGGAGATGAGGCCCTCCGGGACGCCGTACTCGCCGTGCGAGACGACGGCGGCGCTGGTCCAGTCGACCGTGCCGTGCACCCAGTCGCGGACGTGATCGATCGTCGCACTCGCGGCGGACGCCACAGACGACGAGCCGCGCACGCGGATGATCTCGGCCCCGCGCGTGGCCACCCGCGGGATGAAGGTCTCCTCCAACCACGAGCGCACGTCACCGACCTGCGCGGCAAGAAGGTCGAGGACCGGGCGGCCGTCGACGGTCGTGTAGGTGATGTCGGGGAACTGCGTGGCCGAGTGGTTTCCCCAGATGGGAAGGCGGTGGATACTGCGCACGGGAACGCCGAGCGTCTGGGCGAGGAGCCCGCGGGCGCGGTTCTCGTCCAGCCGGGTGAGGGCTGTGAAGCGCTCGGCGGGAACGCCCTCAGCGGCTGCCGCCGCGATCAGGGCGTTGGTGTTCGCCGGGTTGCCGACGACCGTGACGCGGATGCCGGGGGCGGCGGATGCGGCGATCGCGGCGCCCTGCGGGCCGAAGATGCCACCGTTGGCGGCGAGGAGGTCGCCGCGTTCCATGCCAGGTCCGCGCGGGCGCGCACCGACGAGCAGAGCATGGTCGGCACCGTCGAATCCGACCGTCGCGTCATCGGTGATCTCGATGCCCTCCAGCAGCTCGAAGGCCGCATCCTGAAGCTCGAGGGCGGCGCCCTCTGCGGCCGCCATCCCCTGCGGGGTCTCGAGCAGGCGCAGACGCACGGGCTCATCGGGCCCGAGCATGTCGCCTGCGGCGATACGGAACAGAAGCGCGTAGCCGATCTGGCCTCCGGCGCCGGTGATCGTGACCGTGGTCGTCATATGCTCGAGCCTACGCCCGCCCCGAAAGTCGTGCCAGACAGGAGTAATCTCGGGGCATGACCTTCAACCCGAACGCCGATGTGAGCAACAACACGGCCCGTCGTCGTGGGCGCACCGCGGCGATCGCCGGCGGCGGCATCGGCATCGGTGCGATCGCCGTCATGCTCATCAGCGCCTTCACCGGTGTCGACCTGACGGGACTCCTCGGCGGCGGTGCCCCGGGCGGGGCGACCGGCTCATCGCAGGGCACAGTCATCGAGAACTGCGAGACCGGGCAGGATGCCAACGAGAACGACGACTGCCGCATCGCCGCAGCATCTCTCGCCCTCGACCAGTTCTGGGACGAGAACCTCAATGGCTACGTGAAGCCGTCGCTCACGATCGTCGACGGCTCGACACCCACGCAGTGCGGCACGGCCTCGAACGCCGTGGGCCCCTTCTACTGCCCGCCGGAGCAGGGTGTCTACCTCGATCCGACGTTCTTCCAGATCCTGCGTCAGCAGTTCGGAGCATCCGCCGGCAACCTCTCGCAGCTGTACATCCTGGCGCACGAATACGGGCACCACGTGCAGAACCTGATGGGAACCATGGAGGCGTACCCGAACAACGGCACGGGCCCCGAGAGTAACGGCGTGCGCATGGAGCTTCAGGCCGACTGCTACGCGGGTGCGTGGGTGGGAGCGATGACCGAGCAGGAGGATGCCAACGGTCAGCGGTACCTGGAGGCGCCGACCGAGCAGCAGCTCAAAGATGCGATCAACGCGGCGATGGTCGTCGGCGATGACCACATCCAGCAGCAGTCGGGATTCGTCAACCCGGAGAGCTTCACGCACGGCACGAGCGAGCAGCGCGCCCGCTGGTTCGCGACGGGATACAAGTACGGCCTCGGTCAGTGCGACGCCTTCGCCACCGACGACCTCTGAAAGTCTGCCTCCAGAGGTAATTCTCGACCCGCGCAGAGAACGCTCCCGCCCACGCGAACCTGTGAGTTAGCGTGGAAGGACGTCCGCATCTGCGGGTTTTGCAGCGGGCGCCCGGGATCAACCCCAAACGCCTCGGACTGAGGGGTCCTCATGAACTTTGACGCGCTCTATCCGGAGATCGAGCCCGACGAGGCCGGCCATCTGCTGGTCGGCGACGGCAACCGCATCTACTGGGAGGTCAGCGGAAACCCCGACGGCAAGCCGGTGGTCTTCGTGCACGGCGGTCCCGGCGGAGGCACGTCGGCGTGGCAGCGGCGTTTCTTCGATCCCGAGAAGTACCGCATCGTGCTGTTCGATCAGCGGGGCTGCGGCCAGAGCACACCCCACGCAAGCGAACCCGACGCCGACATGCGCTTCAACACGACGTGGCACCTCGTCGCCGACATGGAGCTGCTGCGCAAGAACCTCGGCATCAGCCAGTGGCAGGTGTTCGGCGGATCGTGGGGCAGCACCCTCGCGCTGGCATACGCGCAGGCGCATCCGACGGCAGTGTCCGAGCTTGTGCTCCGCGGCATCTTCACCCTGCGCCGCTTCGAGCTCGAATGGTTCTACGAGGGCGGGGCCGCAGCCCTCCTTCCCGATCGCTGGGAGGAGTTCGTCGAGCAGATCCCGCCGCTGGAGCGCCCCCGGATGATCGAGGCCTACCACCGACGCCTGTTCGACGCTGATCCTGCGGTGCATGTGCCCGCGGCGATCGCGTGGAGCCGCTGGGAAGCGGCGGCCGTGACGCTCCTGCCGGAGCCCGCAAAGGTCGAGGAGATGAGCGAAGCGGAGATCGCGACCGCCTTCGCGCGCATCGAGAACCACTACTTCGTGAACGGCGGCTGGCTGCAGGAGGGGCAGCTCATCGCCGGCGTCGACGCGATCCGCCACATTCCGGCGGTCATCGTTCAGGGGCGCTACGACCTCTGCACGCCCATGATGACCGCATGGGATCTGCACCGTGCGTGGCCGGAGGCCGAGTTCGTCGTCGTCGACGACGCCGGGCACGCGGCATCCGAGCCGGGAATCCAGCGCGCCCTGCGCGCCGCGACGGACGGCTTCGCCGCGAACTGACTTTCAGGGAGCGATGTTCACCCTGTTTCACGCGATTCGAGGGTGAACATCGCTCCCTGAACTACGCGCGCAGCGCCTGCAGCAGCGTGCGTGCCAGCGACAGCACCCCGCCGCGCGCGCGGAATCTCGTCAGACCCTCACTGACCTCGGCGCCGGTGCGCGCCGTCACGAACCACGGCGGCTTCGGCAGGATCGTGAAACGTCCGCCGTCACGCCAGAAGCCCAGCGCGCGAGGGAGCGGACGGAAAGGCCCTCGGGCGACCGAGCGCTCGACGCCATCGAGGAGCAGCGCGTTGTGCACGACTCCGATGCCGCTGCCGACGTCCTCGATCGTCCCACCGGGGTACGCCCCCCAGGTGAGAGTCGGGGTGAGGAAGGCGAAGGCCGTCCAGGTGTTGATCGCGATCGCGCCGTAGCGGAGGTCGGAGATCGCACGCTCGAAGTCCGCCCCGAGGGCCTTTTCCGTGACGGGATCGATCAGCAGATTCGCCCCGAGTGTGCCCTGCAGCTTCTCATTCGCGTGCGCGACCGCGGCATCGAGGAAGGTGCGACCCGTGCCGGGCAGTTCGACCACTCCCAGAACGGGGGCGAAGTACTCGGTCTGCTCCAGCGCCGTGGGGTCGTCATCCGGACCGATCTCGATGAGCAGGCGGTCGGCGAGCACGAGCGCATCCGGATAGGACTCGGTAGCCTGCTGCATCCGCTCCTCGGAACGCGGATACCAGATGGGGCGCTCGGGAGCCAGGGCATAGGCACGACGCAGCGCACGGCGGAACTGATCCGCCTGCGGCCACTCGGATGACAGGATCACGACCTGTCCGGCGATGCAGTTGTGTCCGCAGTTCTGCAGGCGCATCGTGACGATGTGCTCGGCCTGGAACCGCAGATCGGCCTCGCTCCACTCGCCAGGCACGACGATGATCGGAGAGACACCACCGAGCTCCGCGGTGATGGGGGTCGTCAGCTGCGGATGCTCCTCTTTGCGGCGACGCGTGGCGTCCTTGCCCGTGCCCCACACGATGGCGTCGAACGTGGGCGCCGAGCCCGTGATGTGCACGTGCGCGAAAGCGTCATGCGCGGTCAGATAGGCGCCGACGTCGCCCGCGCCCTTGACGATCCGCAGGAATCCGGCTCCGATCAGCGGAGCGAACGCCCGCTCGTAGATCGGCACCATCGCATCCTGCGTCGGATTGACCTTGAGCAGGGCGACACGGTTGTGCGCGAGAAGTTCGTACAGCACGTCGAGCACCGGGATCGAGGTGACATTGCCCGCGCCCAGGACGAGGCCGATCCCGCCGGAGACTCCCGGTGTGCGCTGCGCGAGACCGGCTTTCGCCCGCGCTGTGCCGGGGGTGATGCCCGGCTCGAGCCACACCTCGCCTGAGAAGCCCGACAGGAGGAAGCGGTCGATTCCGGTCAGCGGGAACGCGTGCACGCGGGTGCGGTCGCCGGGTGCACGGGACACCGTCACGCCCTCCAGCGGAGTGCGTCCCGCCGCGAGCTTCGAGAGCGTGTCGATGTACGCGTCGATCGCACCGAGCGTCCCGTAGGGGCCGCTCAGCCACTCCTCACCCCGCAGCGGATGCTGCGCCGACAGCCCCTTCGACTCCGCGGCCGTCTGCGCCCAGGCTCGCGCGTTCGCTGCGACGGCACGACGGACCGAGCGCAGCAGCGTGATGCGCTGGCCCAGTGTCAGCAGCGCCCACGAACGTGCACCGCCGTGAAGTTCTTCGATCGCGGTTTCGATCGCCTGTCGGGTGTCATCGGCAACGGCGGCGGGCATCGGCGTCTCCTTCGGCGAAGAGTGCGGGTCGGCGACGACCGCGCGGGACCCCCAGCCTACGCCCGGCATCCGGGTGCAGGCCGGAGACGTGCTCAGCCCGCCGTGCGGGCGTCCGTGTCGACCTCTGCGTCACCGTCGATGTCGCTGCGACGGAGTCGGTACCGGGCCAAAGTCATGAGGCTCAGGAGCAGCAGAAGCGCGGGCAGGATGCTGAAGCAGACGACGATGCCCGTGATCGCGGCCTCCGGCTGCGTGACCGTCTCCGTGGCGACCCGGGACACGTAGCCCGTCGCGGCAAGGACGAGTGCGACAGTCGACGCGCCCAGCGCGAAGCCGATCGTCTCGCCGGCGGTCCAGACACCCGTGAAGGTGCCGGCGTGGCCTCGGCCGCTGACCCGCTCGTCGTGCGAGATGACATCCGGCAGCATCGCCATCGGCAGCGCCTGCAGGCCCGCGTAGGCGATGCCCGCGACGGCGACGGATGCGTAGACCCATGCGCCCGGTGCCCAGATGGCACCGGTGATCGTGAATGCCGCGATGAGGAACAGCACGGTCGCGAATCCGAACGCGCGCTCCTTTCCGATGCGCAGCGAGAGTCGCTGCCAGAGCGGCGTCGCCACGAGCGCCGGGCCCACGAGCGCGAGGAACAGGAACGTCACGGCGCCCTCCGAACGCAGCACCCAGGTGGCGACGTACTGTGCGCCGGCGAGCATCGTGCCCGTCGCGAGCGCCTGCAGGAGGAACGTCGCCAGCAGGGCGCGGAAGGGAGCGCTGCGCCGCAGGACGTCGATGCCCGCTGCGTACTGCACGCGGATCCCCGCGGGAGCGGATGTCAGGGCTGCCGCCGTATCGGAGGGCGCAGTCGTCGCGGCGACGCGCTGCGCCGCAGCATCCGCCGTCCGCGACGCGATGAGCATGCCGATCCCGATCGTGATCCCGGCGACGACGCCCATCAGCAGATAGCCGGTCACCGGATCGCCGGTCAGCGCGCGCAGCTCGGGACCGCCCGCGCCGAAGAGGAGGATCGCCGCGGTCAGCACGATGACGCGCCAACTCAGAAGGCGCGTGCGCTCGTCATAGCTGGAGGTGAGCTCGGCAGGAAGCGCGACGTACGGAACCTGGAACAGGCTGAACGCGGTCGCTGTCGCGAGGAACGCGAGCAGCACGCAGATCGCGCCGGCGACGGGGCCGAACACCGGCGGAACCGCGAAGGTGAGGGCGAAGAACAGCGGGAGCGTGAATCCGCCGACGAGCATGAGGCCGCGCCGTGAGCCGGTGCGGGCGAGCTGCCGATCCGATGCGGCGCCGATGAGCGGATCGATGATGACGTCCCACACCTTCGCCGCCGTGACGATGACACCCGCGAGGAGTGCCGCGACGCCGAGGTTGTCGGTGAGGAAGTAGGTGAGGACGAGGCCGGGAAGTGTGGCGTATCCGCCCGTTCCGAGCGAGCCCGCGGCGTAGCGGGCGACGGTGCGGGCGGGCAGGCGCGAAGGGGCTCGAGTGCGAGCGACGTTGCTCATCGCGTCAGCATATCGGCGCCGGAGCGGGCGTGGGGAGGTCGACGACGCGCAGACGCGCCGAGGGCGCGCCCTACCTGCGTCGGCAGAGCGCGCCCTCGGCGATACGGCGCGTCGTGGGGAGGTCTCAGATCAGAGCGAGCTCGCGCAGCTTCGACTCGACGTCGGCGTTGGAGGGCTCGACGTGGTGCGATGCATCCGGGTAGACGACGACCGGGATGTTCGTGCGGCCCGAGATGTCCTTCGCGACATCGGCGGCATCCGGCGTCTCGACCAGGTCGATGTAGGTGTACGCGACGCCGAGCTCATCGAGCTGCTTCTTCGTGCGAATGCAGTCGCGGCACCAGTCCGCGCCGAACATGGTGATGGTGTCAGAGGCAGGTGCAGTCATACCCCCTAGGGTACTGGCGCTCGTCTGGACGGGCGCCGAATGCCTCGGATCGATGCAGTGGCCGGTCAGCCCAGCGCGAGCGCGCCTGGAGCCGAAGCGCCCTGCGTGATGAGGTCGAGTGCCTGCCGCAGCGACGTGCTGGACGTGTGCGCGGTGTACGGGAAGTACACGACCTCGACGCCGACGGTGCCGAACTCCCGTTCGAGCCGCAGGCCCTTCTCGGTGCCGCGCCAGTCGTCCCCCTTGAAGAAGTGCGTGAAGTGCAGATCGCGCCAGGCGTCCATCTTGTCGGGCGCAGTCTCGATGTACACCTCATCGACGAACGAGATGTGCCGCACGATCTCGGCGCGCTCGAGCGTCGGCACGACAGGTTCGATGCCCTTCACCTGACGCAGCATCTCATCGCTCACGATGCCGGCGATCAGATAGTCGCACTGCTCTTTCGCGTGACGAAGGATGTTCAGATGGCCCACGTGAAAGAGGTCGAATGCTCCCGTGGCGTAGCCGATACGCGTCGTCATGATCTCCCCAGATCGATCCCCAGAAAGGGCGACTCCCCAGCCACCCGTACGGCTCCCACAGCCGTGTGCCCAGTCTAGGCGGTGGACTGCCTTCTGAACAGGGCGAATCTCACAGATCCCGACGCGCGCACGCTGAGCACAGCCGCACATGAAACGATAGAGACCGCAACGTCCGTGCCGCAGAAGGAGAACGTCGTGACCCGCGACTTCACAGTGCTCGTGCCGACGTTCAACGAACGCGACAACGTCGCCGAGCTCGTCAGTCGCGCTGCCCGCGCACTCGAGGGCCTCGACGCAGAGATCCTGTTCATCGACGACAGCAGTGACGACACCGCCGCCGAAGTGGCACGCGTCGCCGCAGATGCACCGCTGCCGGTGCGCGTGATCCATCGCGAGCGCAACACGGGAGGACTGGGCGGTGCGGTCGTTCTGGGTTTGCGCGAAGCGCACGGCGACGTCTGCATCGTGATGGACGGCGACCTGCAGCATCCGCCGGAGCTCCTGCCCGAGCTCATCGCCCGGTATCGCGAGGGTGGCGCGGATGTCGTCGCCGCATCGCGCTACGTGGGCGGGGGCGATTCCCGAGGGCTGGGCACGGCGGTCCGGCTCGGGGTCTCGCGGGCATCGACCTGGCTCACCCGCGCGATGTTCCCCGTCCGTCTGGCGCGCAGCACCGACCCGATGACGGGCTTCTTCCTCGTCGACCGGCGACGCATCGACCTCGACGCCCTGAGGCCGCAGGGGTTCAAGATCCTGCTGGAGATCCTCGCCCGGTCGGATGTGCGCATCGCAGAGGTCCCCATGGAATTCAGCGAGCGCCGCCACGGCACCTCGAAGGCGTCGTTGCGCCAGGGAGCGACGTTCATTGCCCACCTCACGCGGCTGCGCTTCGGCAAGATGTCGCTGTTCGCGGTCATCGGCGCGATCGGCGCGGTCGCCAACCTCGGCATCATGTGGGCGCTCATCTCTCTGGGCGTCGACTACGTGTGGGCCGCGATCATCGGTGCCGAAGCCACCATCATCGGCAACTTCGTGCTGCAGGAGCGTTTCGTCTTCGCCGACATGCGCCGCGGGGCATCGGGCCTCGGCGTCCGGTTCCTCTCGTCGTTCACCTTCAACAACATCGAGGCGGCGCTGCGCATCCCGCTGCTGGCCTTCATGGTGGAGACCTGGCACTTCTCCGCGATCTTCGCCGCGGCGATCTCGCTCGTCGTCGCATTCTTCGCCCGTTTCCTCTTCCACTCCCTCGTCGTGTACGCGCCGCGACGTCGAGTCGCGGACGAGCCCGCAGAGGTGCCCACCGACACGGCCACGCAGCGCATCATCCGTGCGATCGATGCGGAGGCGATGAAGCCCGGCGAACTCTGAACGCACCCTGCCGGAATGACGGCCAGCGCTCTAGCATGGAGGCAATCGGCAGGGGGCCGGAGCTTGTGGGGAGCTGTGAAGAGAGCCGTTTTCGACGCGAAGGCTCGCCTGTTCATGCGAGCGGATCGTCGCGCGCTCGCGCAGATGCTGCAGGACGAGCGGCGGACTGCGGCGGATGCTGCTGCGCTCGCCGCCGCCCGCAGCGCGGAACTTGCGCTGCATGCGTTCCGGACGACGGCGTTCTACCGCGAGCACTACTCGTCGGCCGGCTTCTCTGAGGCCGATGTCGCCCAGTCCGAGAACTTCGCTGCCCTACCGGCGCTCACCAAGCCGATGCTGCAGGACGCCGGCGACGCCCTGATCTCATCGACATCCGCGGCGCGAGATCGACTGCCCTCCCGCACCGGGGGCAGCACGGGTCGACCGCTGCTGGTCTACAACGATCGCAGAGCCCCGACGGCGGCTCTGTGGTGGCGCGTGTACTCCTGGTGGGGCGTGCATCCCGCCGATGACGCCGCCTTCATCTATCGCCAGAGTCGTAACTGTGCGAAGAAGCTGCGCTACGACGCGGAATGGTGGCCGACGCGCCACATCCTCCTCGATGCACGGGGCGCGACGGCGGACACCATCGCCGCGTTCGATCGCGAGATGGCGCGGGTGCGCCCCCGTCTCCTCGTGGGCTACGTGGAGGGCGTGGCCGAATACGCGGCGCATGTGGCAGAACAGGGCAGAGGGCTGCGCGGGCTCGCCGCGATCTCGGTCACGGCTTCCATGCTGCATCCGGGCCAGCGTGCGCGCATCGAGTCCGCGCTCGGCGCGCCCGTCTTCGACACCTACCGCAGCGCGGAGGTGCCGTGGATCGCGGCGGAATGCGACGCGCACGACGGCCTGCACGTGCTCTCCGACCGGCGCCGGGTCGACATCGTCGACGACGACGGTTTCCCGGCGGCCGCAGGTGAAGTCGGCTCCGTGCTGGTGAGCGACTTCGACAACCGGGTGTTCCCCCTCGTGCGCTACGCGATCGGAGATCGCACCGCCGTGCTGCCGGGCGCGTGCGCCTGCGGACGCACACTCGCGCGTATCGCGCCGATTGATGGGCGCATCGCCGATGTGCTGCGCGCGCCCTCCGGACGCACCGTCTCGGGCGGTCTCGGCGGGCTCTTCAACGCCTGGCCGGGGGTCGTTCGACAGTTCCAAGTGCACCAGGCGGCGGACTATCGCGTCAGCATCCGCTACGTGGTCGGCTCGGATGCTGCCGCTGCCGCGCAGGCAGCGCAGAGCGTCTGCCATACCGTGGCGGGATTCCTCGCGAACGAGGTCGAGGTGGTCGCCGCAGCGGTCACGGCGGTGGACGGCAGCGGAGGCAAGGCGCGCCTGGTCATCTCCGAGGCAGAGACATAGAGCCGGAATCGCCCGAGATTTCTCGGTTTGTCTGAAGGGTCGGCTTATAGGATGAGCGCACCCAGCGTGGGGAGGCCGGCATTGGGTAGAGCTGGGGGGACAACGAGTGGCAACGCACTGGACGTTGGAAGACCTGTATCGAGGAATCACAAAGTCGTGGTTCGTGCTCGTGGGGACGATCGTCGTGTTGTCCGCAGCGGGCGCCGCGATCTTTCTGATCTATCCGCAGAAATACACCGCGGCCGCCCAGCACACCGTCGAGCCGATCAGCGTGCTCTCCTCCGGATCGAGCTTCAACACGGTCAACATGGAGACCGAGAAAGTCATCGCCACTTCGACGAGCGTTCTCACGCGGGCAGTCGAGTCGCTGGATGACACCTCCGTCGAGGCGCTCCGTGCGAACACCGTGATCGAGGTGCCGCGCAATTCGCAGGTTCTCATCTTCCAGGTCACCGCGAACTCCGCCGAGCTTGCGGCCGGGCGCGCGAACGCCCTCGCGACGGCCTACGGCGAGCAGCGCACCGAGAACGCGCGCGCGGTCGTGGATCAGACGACGGCGGAGCTGACGAAGTCGATCACTCAGCTACAGGAACTACTCGCGACGCAGGCCGAGGGCAGCAACGAGCGGGCGGCCACGCAGCTGCAGGTCCAGGCGCTGCTGGATCAGCAGGCGCGGATCGCGGCGACGCCCTTCTATCCGGGAACGCTCGTGACGGAGGCGGAGCCGCCGCGGGAGTCGAATCGACCGTCGATCTATGTGTTCGTGGCTGCGGGGCTCTTCCTCGGACTGCTGCTCGGATCGATTGCCGCACTCATCACGTCGCGGGTGCGCAACGCACCGGGCCATTCCTACCGTCGCCAGGTGGAGCAGGAGTTCGACGAGAATGAGGTTGTGGAGCCGCAGGTGCCGGCCGATTCGCCTCCCGTCGTGCTGGACGATGACGACACGCTCGTCGAGCCGGACTCGGGAAGACTCGTGGCGTCGGGCCCGATCGCGGCCTCACGCCGTCGGCCCAAGCGCCGCCGTTAGGCGACGCTTGGGCCGGACGTGATCAGGAGCCCGTGTAGGCCCAGGTGCGCACGTAGTCGACCTGGAAGTCCAGGTTCTGCGTCGCCGCCTTGTTGTTCGGGTCCGGGAGACCCCAGTACTTCTCGGACGGGCCGATGTGCAGGTTCAGTCGCATGTGCAGCGGCGAACCGAAGAACTCCTGCTTCCACAGGTTCGGGTGCGATGCCGGCGTCGCGCGCAGCATCTCCTTGCCGTCCACGATCACGGCCGCATAGCTCGGGGTGAACTCGAACGCGTAGGTGTGGAAGTCGTCCCACACGGGCGTCGGGCCGCCGAAGTCCTGGTGGTGCCAGATGTACCGCTGGTTCGCGGCCGGGTCGGCGGTGTGGGTGTGGATCGTGGTCGTCGCGGTGTCGATGCGCTGATCGCGCACTGCGGCGTCGTCGTAGCCCCAGGCTTCCATGATGTCGATCTCACCCGACTGGCTGTTGCGCAGCCAGAACGCCGCCAGCGAACCGAAGGTGTTCGGGCCGCTCGGGGTCTTCGCGCGGATCTCCCAGCGACCGTACTGCTGCGCCATCGAGACATCGTCGGACTGCAGCTTGCGCTGGTCGAGGTAGCCGGTCTTGTGCCACAGCTCGCGCGGGCCGGTCTGGTTCGAGGGGCGGACGACGGGCTGGTCGAGCCAGTCGCCGCGGATGTGCAGCACGTCCGCGCCATCGACGGTCACCTGACCGCGGTCCGGAACAGCGGCGTCGAACAGCAGGCCGAGATCGTCACGACCGCGGACGTTCCACTTGCTCGGGTCGACGGCGGGAGCGCCGGTCGCCGGGTCGACGTAGTCGAACTCGTCGCGCCAGGTGGGCGTGCCCCATCCTTCGACCTTGTCTCCCGCGTCCGGGGCGGTCGGCGGTGTCGTCGGGGTGGTCGGCGGTGTCGTGGGTGTGGTCGGCGGAGTCGTCGGGGTCGTCGGCGGCGTCGTGGGCGCGACCGGGGGCGTCGTCTCTGTCGAGGTGTGGTCCTCGCGAACGAAGTGGGCGTCGAAGCTCACGTTCGGGGTCTTGCGGTAGTTCGCGAGCACCTGCACGGCGATCGTGTTGGCGCCCTCCTTGAGCAGCTTCGCAGGCACGGTGAACGTGACCGGTTCCGAGCGCGCCTTCTTGGTCGACGGCGCCGCGGTCGCGTAGCTCTTGTCGGTGATGGTGCCGGCCGGTGCGTTCTTGCGGCCCACTTCGGTGCCGTTGACCCATACGACGATGCCGTCGTCCGCCCAGGTGTTCAGCCAGGCGTACTCGGGGAGGTCCTTGGTCAGCGTGAACGTCTTGCGGTAGTAGGACGCGAGCGGCTGCGTGCCGCTGATCGTCGGGAGGGTCGTGCCGGCTGTGAGGCCCGTCGTGCCGACGCCGAAGGGAGCATTGCCGGTGCGCCAGCCCGTGTCGGTCGTGTCGGTCTTCCACGTCGTGGCCGGGGCGGCGGTCGCGCGGTAATACGACCATCCGGATGCTTCGCGCTTGATCACGGAGCTCGTGGACTTGGTGACGGTCGATGCCGCCTCAGCGGCGGGCGCGGCGACGAAGATGCCGAGGAACACGGCGATGATCGCAAGCGGCGCGAGGAGAAGTCGGGGACGAAGGGGGAATGGAGTTGTTATGGGGATCATTGTGCGGACGTCTGCCGGGAAGAGCGTCACTCTTCGCCGTGGGGAGCAGGCGTCGGGCTCGCGGATGCCTGACGATTCCCCTCGCGGCACCCTGGTCTGGGTTAACAGCACCCAGTGTAGGTCAGGTCATCCCCAAAGATCCCTGACAATATCCGTCGTGCTGGCAATCGAGGCGCGTGAGGAGGCGCCGAAGACGATCGCCTCCACCTGCGCGTGGTCATGAATCCACCGCAGTGCGCGCTGCGGGGGAATGGCGCCGGAGGCGAAGACCGACATGGCGACGGGGCGGAACTCACGCTCGCGCAGCGCCTGCTCGTATGCGTCGATCCCGCCTGACATCCGAAACCCGATCTCGTTGATGTTGGCGCAGACGATCGGGTTGCGAATGCCGACTCGGTCCAGCGTGTCCAGCAGCATCGGGAGGTTCATCGTGATGAACCCCGGCTCGGCTCCGTAGCGTTCGCGCACGTGACGGTCGAAGATCGCGAAGGCCTCATCGAAGCCGAGCCCGAGCATGAGGTCGACGATCACGTTCTGCAGGAACACGACGGGTGTGTTCAGCCCCTGGAACATCTTCATCTCGGCGTCGATGAGCAGGGTGATGATGCCCTCGATGTCTTTGCGCATGAAGGACTTGCCGCCGCGCAGGGCGGCATTCAGGAGTCCCTCCTCCGGAAGGAACTGTCGTACGGCGCCGAGCATCCCGTTGTCGGTCACCGCGTTCGCATACTTGTGGGCGTACGGCATGCACGGATAGAACCGGTAGTCGGCATAGCGCTCCGGGTTCGCGCGCATGTGGTCGCAGACCTCGCCGATGCGGTCGTGCGTGGTGCACATGAGCGTGCGGATGCCGTGGTCGAGCGCGATGTCGATGACGTCGATGATCGCGGACGTATCCTGAAAGCGGATCGCCTGCGCGCGCGCCTTCTCTTCGGACATGTGGTTGATGCCGAAGAACTGGTTGTCCCCCAGAAGCAGAAGATCGAGGCGGCGCGCCGCGGTCTCGGCGTCGGCCATCGTGGCGAGTTCGGATGATTCGCTCATGCTGTCTTCCTCCGACCGAACAGGGTGCGGCGTGTGCGGATGCGCATCACGGATGCGGGCGCAGCGAGTGCGGCCGCGGGGGATGCCTCACCCGCAGCATCCGCCTGGATCCACTCGATGGCGCGGTCGGTCTGCGCCGCCCCGAGGAAGCCGTTCTGCCGTGCGGTGCGCTCACCTGCGGCGATCGCGGCGATGAAGCTCTCGAGCTGCGCACTGTACTCCTCGCCACGCAGATAGAAGGAGACGGGCGCGGTGAGATCGGTCGTGTAGCGGATGTTCCAGCCGGGACGGTAGCCCTCCGGGGCGGGAGCGTCGTCACGCAGGAAGACCCGGATCTCCTGGCGGTCGGCGACGATCCGTCCGAGAGTGCCGGTCAGGGTCACGCTCGTCGACATCTTGCGATACGACTCATCGGACCAGTTCACGGAGAGGTGGACGCTGAGCCCGTTCGGGTACTCGAGGGTCGAGTAGACCTCGTCGTCGGTGTCGGCGGAGAAGATGCTGTTGAGGACGGAACCGCGCACCGCCTCGGGCGCGCCGAGGTACCAGTGCACGAGGTCGAGCGGGTGGGCCGCGTAGTCGTAGAGACATCCGCCGCCGCTCGTGCGCTTGGAGCGCCACGTGCCGCCCTTTGCCTTGAGGACGACAGGCCCGTACGCCTCGGCGAGCACGTGCGTCACCTCGCCGATCGCCCCGGCGTCGAGGAGGCGCTTGACCTCCTGGAACGTCGCGATGAAGCGGTTGTGATAGCCGACCTGAGCCACCAGGCCGCGCTCTTCCGCGAGGGCCGCGAGTGCCAGCGACTCTTCCGCGCGGAGAGTGAGGGGCTTCTCGCAGAAGACGTGCACGCCGCTCTCGAGGGCCGTGCGCACGAGTGCTGCATGCGAGCCGGTCGGTGTGGCGATCAGCACGGCCTCGGGACGCGCTTCAGCGAGCATCGCCTCGAGCGTCGAGTACGTCTGCGCGCCGGTGTATTTGTTCAGCACGTCGAGCAGGTAGTCGGTGGCGTCGACGACGCCCACGAGCTCGACGTCGCGCAGCGCGCGCACGATCGCCAAGTGCGAGAGGCCCATCTTTCCGGCCCCGACGACCCCGACGCGAACGCGCGTCGACACAGATTCTTCTGGCACGCCAGATCCCCTTCCCCAGAGAGCCCCTTCCCAGGGAGGCTCCATTCGCTATAGTAACTGGCACATCGACTTTCTGTCGATGTCTTTCCGGTGGGATGGGGCCTGCCGGAGCCGTGGGGAAAGGCCAGATGGTGAGCGCATTCGCTCCTCTGTCCGGCGACGTCACACAAGGGGAGTGTGTCAGATGCAAGAGGTTTCCGTCGTCGTTCCGACGCACAACAGGCCGGCGTTCATGAAGAGCGCGGTCGAGAGCGTGCTGACGCAGGAGACGGATGCCACGGGTGAGGTCATCATCGTCTTCGATGCCTGCCCGATCGAGGTGCCCGAGCTTGACATTCCTGCGGGGTGGTCGGTGCGCGGCATCGCCAACTCGCGCTCGCGGGGCCTTGCCGGCGCCCGGAACTCCGGAATCGACGCCGCGACCGGCCGCCTCGTCGCCTTCCTCGACGACGACGACGAGTGGCTGCCGGGCAAGCTTGCCGCGCAGCTGCGACGTTTCGCGGAGGTGCCGGCGGCGATGGTCGTCGGCACGGCGATGCTCGTCGATGACGGCACCAGCCGGATCGAGCGGCGGGCCCCCGCTGAAGAGCTGACGCATGAGGACTTCCTCCGCAACCGGATTCCCGGTGTGCACTCGTCGAGCCTGATGTTCCGACGCGAGGTGCTCCAGGGAGATCTGGGCCTCATCGACGAGGAGCTCCCACGCAGCTACGGGGAGGATTACGACATTCTGCTGCGCGCGTCGGCGCTAGGGCTCGTCACGGTGGTGAACGAGCCGCTCGTCAAGGTCCTGTGGAACGGCCAGTCGTACTATTTCGGGCAGTGGGCGAGCTATGCCGAAGCGCTGCAGTATCTGCTGGCGAAGCATCCGGATTTCTCCCGCATTCCCCGCGCCCACGGCCGTATTCAGGCGCAGGTGGCGTTCGCCCTCGCCGCCAGCGATCAGGGACCCGCGGCACGTGAATGGGCCTGGCGGGCGCTGCGCAATGCGCCGACCCAGGTGAAGGCGATGCTCGCGATCGCGATCTCGCGCGGACTGGTCCGCACCGATACGGTCACCCGCCTGGTGCAGAAGCTCGGTCGAGGAATCTGACATGAAGATCCTCATCGCCTGCTCCTCCGGAGGACACCTCACTCAGGCGCTCGCGCTGCGCGACTGGTGGGGAGAGCATGAGCGGGTCTGGGCGACGTTCCCTGTCGAGGACGCTCGCTCGCGACTGGCCGACGAGAAGGTCTACGAGATCCACTACCCGACCGTCCGCAATGTGCCCAATCTCCGCCGCAACTTCGGTCTCGCGAGGCGCGTGCTGAAAGACGAGAAGCCCGACATCGTGTTCTCGACGGGGGCCGCCATCGCGCTGCCGTTCTTCAGCCAGGCGCGCAGATTCGGTGCTCGCACGGTGTACCTGGAGCCGGTCGATCGCATCACGACGCCGGGTCTGAGCGGACGTCTCGTCTACCCCTTCGCCGACGAGTTCCTCGTGCAGTGGGATCACATGCGCGCGTTCTATCCCGGGTCCCGCTCGGTGGGAGTGGTGCTCTGATGTCGCGCCTCGTCGTCGTCTCGGCAGGCACCTACCATCTGCCCTTCGACCGGCTCTCGATCTGGATGGAGGAGTGGCTGCGCGACGCCGTCGACACCCGGGTGGTGATGCAGCACGGGCCATCACGTCCGGTCGCGGGCGCAGAGAACGTCGAGATCCTGCCGTATGCCGAGCTCCTTGCCCTGTGTCGCAGCGCCGACGCGGTGGTGCTGCAGGGTGGCGCCGGCGGCGTCATGGACATGCGGGAGCTTGGCATCGTGCCGATCGTCGTGCCGCGTGTGCCGGGCGGCGGTGAGGTCGTCGACGACCATCAGCTGGTCTTCACCGCCGAGATGGAGAAGTTCGGCATCCTGCGTCGTGCGCTCACCCCCGAGCAGCTCGCGCAGCAGCTGCAGGACACGTTCGCGGGAGTCGGTGCCGACGTGCCGCAGGAGATCGCGACGCCGGGCGCCGAGGTCGTGCGTGCCCTCCTGGAGCAGCCCGTCGCCCGCCTCCCGTGGTACGAACGGCCGCGGCGCCTCGTCCGCACCGGAGGTGCCGTCGCCCGTGCTGTCCTTCGGCGCTGAACTCAGGCGCGTGCCCCGAGGACGGGGACCTTCCGCCACAGCGGCACGATCTGCAGGCGCTCGCGCAGGAGCCAGAGAACAAGTCCGTACACGGCGCACAGCACCGGCACGGCCAGCAGCAGGGCGAGGATGCCGGTACCCAGCCACAGGGTGAATGCGAAGCCTCCGCCTCCGAAGACCACAATCGGCAGCGCCATCGCCGGCACCAGCCGCAACGGCTCCAACTGCACGCCCATGCCACGGTGCACCTGGAAGGCGGCGATGAGGTTGTCGACGAGGACGACCCCCACCCACGTGACGGCGGCGCCCCAGAGCCCCCACACGGGCACGAGCAGCACGTTGCCGCCGATGCTGAGGGCGAGGGCGAGCGACTTGTTGTACATCTGCCAGGTGCTCTTCCCGCCCTGCAGGAGGATGCTCTGCAGCATCCCGCACGCCGTCTGGAACATGATCGCCGCGGCCATCAGTGCCATGGGGCCCCATCCGGAGCGGAACTCTTCGCCGAAGATCGCGAGCACGGCCGAGCCCATCGAGATCAGGAGCAGGTAGAAGGGCCAGTTCAGGAGCAGCATCGCGCGGACGACGCGCGTGTGCAACCTCGTCGCCTCGTCGCGCTGCTCTGTGGCGAGCAGCGCGGAGATCGTCGGGGACACCGCGACGCGCATGGCCTTGTCGACGACACCGCCTGCCCGCACCGCTCGCGTCAACACCGCATAGATGCCCGCAGCAGCCGGGGATGCCAGCGCGGCGACGATCAGCACATCAGACCACTCCAGTGCGGTTTCCAGCCCCGAGCTCACCGAGCGCGGCCCCGTGAACCTCCAGAAGGTCAGAGCGCTCGGGCGGGTGGCGGCGATGCTTTCCCGTCGACGACGGAAGTCGCGCACGAGCGGGTCTGCCACGATCGCGAGCGTCAGCACCAACCACACGGGCAGCGGCCACAGCCAGGCCTCGAAAGCCCCCCAGGCCGCAGCCCCCACCACGGTGACGGCGACCGCCACCGTCAGGAGGCGGCTCGCCGGCAGGAGCACGCTCTGCAGCAGAGTGAAGGTCGTCACCCCTCGCAGCATCCGCGCCGCGATCTGCAGCACCCCGATGACGGCGCCTGCGATCACGAACGGTGCCATCGCACGGAGCAGGTCGCTGAGCGCCGCAGCATCCGCCGGAGACGCGAGCCACGATCCCAGTGCGTCCGCGAAGAACCACATCGCCAGCGAGGCGAGCGCAGACACGGCGGCGACGGGAACCAGCGCGTAGGCGACGATGCGCCACTCCGCACCCGCGCGCCCGAATGCCCGCTGCTCGGCGAGGAAGCGCACGATCGCGCTGTTGGTGCCCAGCCGCAGCACCTGCGTGAGGATCGTGAAGACCCCCATCGCCTGGAAGAACAGCCCCGTGCCGTCGGCCCCTAGCGCATTGCCGACGATCGCGGTCAGGACGAGGGCGGCGAGCGCTGCGAAGGCGGAGCCGAAGAGGCTGACGACGCCGCTGCGGGCCAGGCCCTCACTCCTCATTGCGCGCTCTTGCAAAGGGGATGGGCTGTGCCGTCCAGTACGAGGAGTTGCCGAGGTACTTCTCGCGCAAGAGCACCGCGACCGCGATGCCCACGAAGACGAGCTGGCGGTCGAGACCGTAGAAGATCGACAGGAACGCGGCGACGACGACACTCGTGTGGATCCAGAGGGCAGAGAGATTGGGTGCACTCGCCGTGCGCACCGCCCCCAGCACGATGGCGCCGAGGAAGAGGGCCAGCCCGACGAACCCGAAACAGAACATGGCATTCCAGATCGCGCCCTGCGTGCCGACGTAGATCTCGCTCCAGTAGCTCGGGCGCGGTGCACCGAAGCCCAGGACGGGTGACTCAAGCGTGCGCTCGAACGTCTCTGCGTAGAGATTGCCTCGACCCTCGGTGGTGTCGACGGTCTCCTGGCGCGCGGCGATGCCGTCGAGGAAGCCGGAAAGGAACAACACCAGAGCACCCGCCAGGCTCAGAAGCGACACCCATACGAAGGCAAGGATGCGTCCGCGCATCAGCAGGCAGAACATCACGTAGACGATCGCCCCGGCGATGCCGAGGAAGAGGCCGCGGTTCGTCGTTGCGATCGCGGGCGGGATCGCTGCGACGAGCGCGAGGACGAGGAACCACATCGCGCGGGCCGTGCGGTGTCCGATCGCGGTGCCGATTGCGATCGGGGTCAGCACCGCCATCGCCGCACCCCATCCGTTCGTGTAGGAGAACGGGGCGGATGGGCGCACGAACGGCTCTTCTGCTCCCCAGGGTGTCTGGATCTCCGCCAGGGTCGGGAACACGAGTTCCGAGACGTAGTCGTTGCCGGCGATCGCGTCCGGAAGCAGAAGCCCGATCGTCAACGTCAGCCGGGTCTCGGGAAAGAGCATCCCGAGATAACCGCCGATGATCACGAAGACCCAGATGAAGGTGAGTCCGTTGAAGATCCGTCTCGGGGACAGCGATGAGCGTGCGTTGACGATGTAGACCATCATGATCGCGAGAGCGAGGAACTGACTGATGCGAACGCCCAGTCCGACCGCGCGACCGACCTGGTCGATCATGAGCGCCGAGGGGATCATCCACAGCACGAACCCGATCCAGGGGAGGATGCCGGGGACGATGAGGATGCGGCGACGCAGGATGAGGAACGCCACCATCGGGATCGCCATGATCACGGACGCGAAGGGCAGAAGACCCAGAAGCCAGAAGATCGGGTATCCCCACAGCACCGTGAGCACCGGCCAGGCGGGGAGCACACGCGTCTCGACTTCGCGGTCCGCGTCCTGCCCGGTGGCGGCGAGGAGGGAGCGACTCGGCGACGTGATCAGCGATGTCATCTCACACCGTCACAGGGCTCGCAGCTGCGCGAACTTTCGGCGCAGCGACACCACGAAGATCAGCACGTGCCAGGCGAACAGTGCCGTGTAGGCGACGGCGAAGGGCAGGGCGAGCGGGAAGAGCGCGAGGACCAGGTATGTCGTGGACGGATCTTGCGGCTGCTTTATGAAGGACTCGAGGGTGCTGCGCCTGGAGTCGTCGGAACCGTGAGGGACCTTGGGGAGCAGCTTCTCAGCGAGTAGCTGCGAGAGAAACCACCCCGAGACGAGAACCGAGAACAGCGCCGCGACGACCACGAGCCAGGCGGGCGCCTCCGCGCGTACGAGCGCCACCGCGATCGCGATGTGCACGAGCGGCGCGCGCACGCCGTCGACGACATGATCGAGCCATTCGCCGGCGGGCCCGCCCCGGCCCTGGATGCGGGCGAGCTGCCCGTCGGCGGAATCGAGGATGTACCCCGCCAGCAGCAGGAGTGCCGCAACCGGTGGCGCCCACGGCTCCGTGACGCTGACGAGGATCCCGAGTCCGATCGCACCGAGGGCGGCACTCAGCGCGGTGACCCCGTTGGGCGTCCAACCCCAGCTCGCGGCGAGAATCGCGGCCTGACCTCCGAGCGGACGGTTCACCCAGCGGAGATACGCGGGGACGCCCGCACCAGCCTTGCGGGCGGATGTGAGCGTCTGTCGCGCCTCTGCGTAGGAGATCCTGCTCATTGCCGCAGCATACTCAGGGCGAGGTCGAAACTGAGGTCCGGTGTTGTGCGATAGTTCGCGTGCACCGAGGCCGCCAGCACGTTGACCCCGTCGACGAGAAGGCTGGCCGGAACAGCGAACGTCACGCGGTTCGCTGTCGCCGCCGTGTAGCGCGGTGCTGCCGTGGCGTAGGAGTTCTGCGTCAGTGTGCCGGTGGGCAGGTTCGCCCGGCCGAGCTCCGTGCCGTTCAGGTAGACCACGACGCCGTCATCGGCGATCACCGTCACGGTGCCGTCCGTGACGGTCGAGGCATCGACCACCTCGAAGCTCGTGCGGAACTGCGCACTGAGCGGACGTGGTGACAGTGCGGCCTCGTTCAGGTTGGTGACCTGCGCGGGGACGTTGATGCCGAACAGCGCTGGGGCGGACGCCCACGCGGAGGCGTCGAACGCCGGAGCGTTCCAGTCCGCCGGCAGCGGATCCGCCGTGTACCGCCACGACCACGTCGCCCCATTGGCGACCGTGACGTCGCCGGGACCCGGGTCTTCGACGGCGGGTGTCGTCGCCGACACGGTCACCGGCGGCGACGTGAGTCCGCCGACTCCGACCGCGGTGATCGTGTACTCGTACGTGGTCTCGGGAGTGAGACCCGTGTCGTCGAAGGTGACGGTCGGCGCAGCCACCGTGCCCACCTCGGCGCCGTCGCGCTGCACCGTGTAGGACTGCGGCGGTGTGCCCGCTGCCGGTGCCGTCCAGGACACCGTGATGGCATCCGGAGCGGTCGCCGTCGCCGTCGCGCCCTCCACCGCTGCCGGAGGCTGCGGCGCCGCCCCCCGCTCCGCCGTGAACGACAGATCGAAGGTCACATCTGCCGTGCTGCGGAAGTTGGAGTGCGTGGATGCAGCGATCACGTTCACGCCATCGACGAGAAGCCCCTGCGGCACATCGAATGTCACTCGGCTCGCGGCGGCGGCCGCCGCTGTCACTACGCCGTTCGCATAGGAGTTCTGCGTGAGGGTGCCGGCCGGCATGCGATGGCGGCCGATCTCGGTCCCGTTCAGGTAGACCACGACACCGTCATTGGCGATCACCGTGATCTTGCCGTTCACGACGGTCAACGCATCGGTCACCGTGAACTCCTTGCGGAACTGCGCGCTCAGCGGTCGCGGCGAGAGCGCCGTCGGGTCGATGTTCGTGCCCAGTCCGGTCGTGCCGCGGCCGAGTACGGCGTTGCCCGTCGGCCAGGATGCGTCGTCGAAGGCCAAAGTGTTCCAGCTGGCCGCCAGTGCATCCGCGCTGAACCGCCATGACCACGGGGAGAGCGTCTCGATGAACGTCAGCGCGCTCGCCGGGGGCGGCTGCACGACCATCGCGGCCGTCGTCGCCGAGCGGTTTCCTGCGGCGTCCCGAGCGCGCACGAAGTAGTTTGTGGGCGTCGTCGTGACCGGCACCGTGTAGGACGTGGTCGTCGTCGACGTGATCACTCGGTTACCGCGGATCACCTCGTAGGTGACTCCGCCCGGATCGGTGGACCCGCCCCACGAGAGTGTGGCCTGCGTCCCGCCGCTGCCGAAGGTCGAGGAGATCGCCCCAGGCGTCGTCGGGGCTGCCGTGTCGCGTGGCGCGAAGCGGATGAACCCGCCCGACCATTGCAGTACTTCGCCGGCTCTCACGGAGCGACTGAAGTCGCCGCCGGCCCAGAGGACGCCTGTCGAGTCGAAGAACGTGCCCCAGGCGCCGTAGCCGGCGCGAGCCTGCACAACGGGCGACCAGGCGGCGACGTAGGAGCCCGTCGCCGCGTTCCATGCGCCCATCAGGTTGATCTTGTCGGCCTGAGACCACCCGGTTCCGACGTCGCTCCAGGCGTATGCGTTCTGGTACACCCAGTGGCCGCAGTGGCATCCGCCGATCACGAGGTTGTTGTTGTGCTCGACCGTCTGGAAGTCGCCGCCTGCCTTCGTGATGGAGCCGCTCAACCGCTGGAAGGTGCTGCGGTCGTAGGCGAACAGCGAGTGCTCCGATCCGCCGAGCCAGACCTTGCCGCCCGCCTCAGTGACGCCCAGCTGCCAGATGTTGCCGACATAGTTGCCCGACCCATCGATCGACGCCTTGCTGAAGCTGGGGGTCCACAGCGGTGCGACCAGGGGGGCGCCTGCCGCCGTCTGGATGGCCGCCGCGCTCGGCGTCGATGTGGACTGCTTCATCTTGAAGTAGCCGGAGAAGTACGCGCGGTCGCCCTGATCGGAGGCGTCGACGGCCACGGAGGTGCCGTTGAGGAACGCGTTCCACCCCGTGTCAGGCGTGCTGTTCGAGAGCAGGATGCGCCCGCCGTTCCAGGCGCTCGCGCTGCTGCTCGCACCGACCCGTGTGAGGTGCGTCAGCGCGCCGGCGACGTACAGGTATCCGTCCTGGACGTCGAGATCGCGCACGTACGGCACCCCACCGGCGGTGCGATGCTCGGCCACGACCTGCGTGCCCGAGAGCGCGCCGGTCGTGGGGTCGAGGAAGGCGAGGGCGTTCTGCGCGACGCCGTTCACCATCGAGAACTGTCCGCCGACGGCGAGACGCCCGTCGGGAAGAGCGGCGATCGCCTTGACCTGGCCGTTGAGCACGGGTCGGAACGACGACACCCATTCACCGGTGTTGACGTCGAACGCGGCGAGGTTGGGCTGCTCCACCTGGCCGGATCCTGCTTCGGTCCGCTGCACGTAGCGGAAGTTACCGCCGACGTAGACCTTGGCGGCCGTCTCGGCGAACTCTGCCACCTCGGTGTTCAGCTCGCCCGAGCTGCCGTTCGCGAAGCCGGAGACGCCCCACACGGTGCGCATCGCGTCGCTCTCGGGGATCGCGGCGACCGTGGAGGCGCCGATGCCGCCCGCGGGAATCGTGCCGAAGTCCATGCTGGCGATCTTCAACTGCGGGCGCAGGAACACCTGCGTGAACGGACGGGCGTAGCCCTGACCCGACGGTGCCCACAGGTACGAGGTCGCGGCGGTGCTTCCGCCGGTGCTGGAGCCGAAGGCCCAGCCGTTCAGGAACTGATGCGAAGACTGCTCGGAGAACACCACACGGCGCGTCTGGTTGTTGCTGCCGAAGTTGTTCGTCTGCCCGCCGGAGCCGTTGACGCCGTCGAAGGAGTACGTGCCTACCCGGTGCTCGGCGCCGAAGGTCCAGACCCACCGGTCGCGGCTCTGGAACTTGAACCGTGCCTCTTGCCAGGAGCTGCCCGCGGTGTTGGTTGCACGGCGGAGGCGGATGCCGTCGCCAAGCGCGTCCACGCGCCCGTTGTTGAGCAGGCCGTCGATCGTCGGAGCCGGGAGCTGCGCAGGCTGGAATGCGCCGGTACCGCTCGGGGTGTTGCGGATGTCTGCGGGTGTGCGTAGTCCGTTGTAGCCCTCTTTCCATGCCTCGCGTCCGCGGCCTACCAGGACCCACCCGCCGCCGGACGTGGTCTGATCGCAGTAGAACTGCTCGGGCGCGACGAGCGCCGGAGTCACGAGCCAGTAGACGCCGTCGGTCGAAGCGGGGTAGTTCTGCTTGACCTCCCAGCACGAACCTGCGGCGGTCTCGGAGGTGAGGCCGTTGGGCAGAGGATCGGCGGCGCTGGCCGCCATCGGACTCAGGAGTGAAGCGACGAGAGTGGTGACGGCGACCGCTGTCGTGACAGCGAGACGACGAATGCGGGTCTGCGGTGAAGAGCCCATGGTGGTGTCGATTCTGTTCGGGCGGCCGTCAAGCGGCGCAGGTTTGCTGGTCGGGTATGTCGTGGCTGGAGATCTTCCAGGTGTCGTCGATGAACTCGGCGCCGTATACATGGGCGACAGGGTGGCCCGGGTTGTAGAGCGACGCTTTGAGAGAGTTCCCGGCTGCGTCGAGAACGTCGATCTTCGAGACATCGACGCAGACGGTGAGGGTCATGGTCGGCGGTTCGCCCGCCAGGTTGACGTCGGTGGCGGTGATGCTCGTGATGACGGCCTCACCGACCTGCGTGTAGCCGAGGTCGAGCTGTTCGCGCGCTTTGGCCTGGATCTCACCGAGCACGAAGCCGGTGGCGATGGCCTCCGCGCCCACGGCTGATCCGTCGGCGCGCTGCCCGATCTCGTCGACGACGCTGACGAGCGCGGTCGCCACGGACTCGGCGCGTGCGACCTCGACGGTCTCGTCGTCGCTGACGGGTCCCGAAGTCGGCGTGGCCGCGATCGCGAGCGGCTCGTCCGAGGCTTCCTGTGTCTGCTCGGCGCTGCTCTGCGTGGGCGCGGGAGTGGGCGCGGTGCTGGCCTCCTGTCCCGGACCTCGCGTGCTGAGCGCGAAGGCGACGGATCCGCCGACGATCGCGAGCGATGCGGCGACGGCCACGATGATCGGCCACCGACGACGGGGGCGCGGCTCCTCTGCCGCGGAGAGATCGTTCATCAGTACGCTCCTGTCGGGCGAATCATGACCTTGGCCGTGCGCCACATGATCTGCAGGTCGCCAACGACAGACCAGTTCTCGACGTAGCGAAGATCGAGGCGAACGCTCTCTTCCCAGCTGAGATCGCTGCGCCCGCTGATCTGCCAGAGACCCGTGATGCCGGGCTTGATGTAGAGCCTGCGGTGCACCTTGCCGTTGTACGACATGACCTCGCTCGGCAGTGGCGGGCGGGGGCCGACGACGCTCATGTCGCCGATCAGCACATTCCAGAACTGCGGCAGCTCATCGAAGGACAGCTTGCGAAGCACGCGCCCGACGCGAGTCACACGCGGGTCGTCCTTCATCTTGAAGAGCAGCCCGGAGCCTTCGTTCTGCTCCTGCAAGGCCAGGAGCTGCTGTTCGGCGTCGGTGCGCATCGAGCGGAACTTGACCATCCGGAACGTCCGGCCGTCGCGCCCGACGCGTTCCTGGAAGAAGAACACCGGTCCCCAGGAGTCGATCACGATGAACAGCGAGATGATCGGCGTGATCAGGGCGATTCCGAGCAATGCGACGGCGGCCACGACGACATCGAGTGCGCGCTTGAGGATGTGCTGGCCGCCCTCGTACGTCGGGATCTGCACCTGGATCAGGGGCAGGCCGTCGACGGGCGTGAAGGAGATGCGCGGACCCGCGACATCCGTCAGCTGGCTCGACAGCACGAGCTCGGCGGCCGTGCCTTCGAGCTGCCAGCTGAGGCGCTTGATGAAGTTGGGCGCGCCTGTCGGTCGGCTCGCGACGAGGATCGTGTCGGCGCTGATGCGGCCGGCGACCTCGGCGACCGAGGTGATGTTGCCGAGCACCGGGATCGGCGCGGATTCCCCGCCCACCTCGCGGGCGTTGCCGTCGAGGAGGGTCGCGCCGATCACGTTGTAGCCGTAGATCGCCCCTTCGCGGAGGGTGCTGATGACGTACTCGACGTCGGCGCGGTCCCCGACCACGAGTGTGCGGGAGGCGAAGCACCCGTGGCGACGCTGATTCTGCAGCCACCGGCGCCACAGCCAGCGTTCCGTGAGGAGCCCCAGGATGCCGAATGGCATCGCCACCAGAAGCGGGATGCGCAGCGTGTCGGTTCCGAGGAGTACGGCGACCGCGGCAAGCAGGCCGAAGGCGACGCCGCTGGCATTGACGACTCGCTTGTACTCGGTGGGGCCGGATCCCAGGATGGCGGCATCGCGTGATCGCAGAGCACTGAGCATCGCGACCCAGAGCGCCGCCTGGATCACCGCCATGCGTCCGACGGCCAGCGGATCGAGTCCCAGGCCGAGCTGAATACCGGCGGCTGTGCCCGCGGCGAGCAGCACGACGGACGCATCCGTGATCTGCAGGCGCGCGCGATAGCGGCGTTCCCATTGGCGGCGCCGCGTCAACGTCGGCGTCGCACGCGGTGTCGCCACCGTCCGTGTCGAAGCCTTCGGTGCAAGCGGCGCCGCCACGGGACGAACGGTCGGCGCCGAAGCACCGACCAGGCTCAGAGCGTCGTCGACGGATGTCATAGCGATGCTCCGTGAGCCGGAACCGTGCGCAAATATCCCCAGTGCGTCATGGTCGTTCCCCAGTTTCCCCAGACCACGAGCAGACACGCTCGCGGCATGAGCCCATCACCCGACCCCTCGGGTACGCCTGACTCGTCTCTTCGATTCCCAGTCGAAGAGATCGCAGTGACGATTCCCACATCGTCGCTGCACCGCATCAGGCATGCGGGCTCAGGCACAGATTAGCGCGGATCCGCGAGGAGGGAAAGAGCAACTTTCCGAATTTCTCCCGCGAATAGATATATTGCCCGCGAAGGGCCCCGCAGTGTCAGCCGATGTCGGGGATGAGGTCCTCAAGGGTCGTGCCGTAGTTCACGCGAATGACCGGCAAGGCATACTTGTCGCTGCCGATCGAGACATAACCCCAATCGATCGTGCGACCGAACATGAATCCGGCGGCGGCGACGCCCGCCTTCGTCGTGTCGTTGTGGTGGCCGTAGGGGTACGCGACGACCTCTTTCACGCCGCCCAGGACCGCAGCGGATTCCTCAAGGTCGGCGGCGATCTCCTCTGCCGACCAGTTCACCATCCGGCCCTTGCCGTTGTCGCCCGCCTCGTGCATGTTCTGCGTGTGCGAACGCTGGATGACATAGGGCGACGGGGAGGGGTCCTGGCGCACGTTGGTGATCACGAACGACGTCGTGAGCAGCTGGTGCTTCGTCACCACCGGCACGGCGAGGTCGAGCCAGGTCTGGTCGGCATCGTCATCCGTGATGATGAGCGAGCGCGGCGGAAGGTACAGAGTGCCGTCGACGAACGCGTTGAGCTCCGGCCAGGTGGGCAGGTAGAAACCCTCGGAGGCGATGTAGGCCATATGCGCCTCGAAGTCGCCGATGTATGCGTAGTTGCCACGCAGCCAGTGGTCTTCGCCCTCGGGGTTCGTCGTGAACTGGTGGTACATCAGGA
This sequence comes from Microbacterium sp. GW823-FHT02G05, assembly GCF_058797175.1. Lineage (NCBI taxonomy): Bacteria > Bacillati > Actinomycetota > Actinomycetes > Micrococcales > Microbacteriaceae > Microbacterium > Microbacterium sp. GW823-FHT02G05. Next base: position 273,435 of record NZ_JBXAJK010000001.1, on the reverse strand, counting down.
TCGGAACCTGCGTGTTCGTCTCGACGTTCTGCTCAGGAGAGACCCAGCCGGCGTGCAGTGTGATCTGCTGATCCATGCACGCGGTGAGCTCAGCCCCGTTGATGCGGGCGGGGACGGCCAGGGCGGTGGCATCCGCCTCGGTCGCATACCAGCCGGCGAAGACGAAACCGTCGCGCAGGGGAAGGGGGAGGTCGGTGTACAGGACGCCCTGCGTCTGCAGCTGCGGGTCGAGCGCGATGCCCTCGCCCGCGAAGGACACGGCGCACGCTGCCGGGTCGTCTGTCGTCGCGAGCAGGGCTTCGGACGGTGAGAGCGGCGTCGGTGTCGGAGTCGGCGTCGAGGTCGACGTCGGCTTCGACGCGCCGGGCTCTGCGGCTGGATCGGCGAGTGCGCGCAGGGCGACGACGACGACGGTCGCGACGATCGCGAGCACGAGCGCGATGATGACACCGACGAGGATCCGACGGCGGCGGATGACGGCGGCGGACGGCCTGCCCTGGGATCGACGAGGCGGGCGCGTTTCTGCGGTCATGGCACCGATCCTATGGGGATCCGGCCGTCCGATATGTTACGAAAGGTCACGAATCCTGGCCATCACGCTCCCGGATTCACCCGCGCGTCGCTCATAGGTCACCGCAAGGATGAGCAGCACCGCTCCCACGACCGCGAGCGTGATCCACCAGGGCATCGACTCGATGCCGCGGCCGATCTGTACCGAGAAGGCGAAGACGTTCTCGACCGGCAGCACGAGCATTCCGATCACGAACGGCGCAGCGAGTCGTCGAGCAGCGCCGACGAGGATCGCGAGCAGCGCGAAGGCGATCACCAGGATCGCGCGCCATGTCAGCGGATCGGTGAATGTCGCCACGATCGAGGCGAGCACCGTGACGATCAGACCCGGGGCGAGCAGAGCCCACGACCCGCTCCAGCGTCCCGGCCAGCTGGCGAGTGTCGGCGCCGGGGCGCCGGGGCTCGCGGGACGGGGGCGGCGTCGCAGCGCAGACGCTCCTGCGGCGAGCAGGAACAGTCCGAGCGGTAGCGAGAACCACTCGACACGCAGATCGCGGGGGCTCCAGGCGACGATCGCCGTGACGAAAGCGATGCCGAAGAGGAACCACACCGGAGGGTGCGCGTGGTCGGTGCGGCGGGCGACGACCAGCATGATCGTCAGCATCGCCAGGAGCAGCGCCCACATCGCCCAGATCACGACCCAGTCGCGTTCGATGGCGAACCAGGCGCCGAGGGGCAGCGCGAGAGCGGCGGGCGCTTCGAGCCAACGGGTGGAGGTGAGAACATGGTCAGCCGGAAGCGCCGCGCGGATGCCGCGGGCAGCGACGAACATCGCACCGGCACCGACCGCGCTCGCGAGCAGGCTCAGCCCGAACGCCGTCGCCGGGGAGACCGTCCACGGCGTGCCGGTTCCGATACCGATCCGCACGCCGAGCGTCGTCGCGCCGACCGCGGCGACCGCGGCCGCGATCAGAGTCGGGACCTGCAGGGGGCGCAGTCGCAGCCGTCGCAGATGCCGGATGCGTGTTCCGCGCTCGTCGAGCAGCGCGCTGAGGCCGTCCTCGCTGCGAGGCGCGGAGGTGCGGGTGATCGCTGCGGCGGCGAGAAGCACCCAGGCGGTGATCGCCAGCCCGACACCGCGCCAGAGCGTGACCGGTGACGTCGCGGCGTCCGGTCCGATCATCGTGAGGATGAGAATCGGCACGATCGCCACCGCGAGAGCCGTCGCGTACAGCGCGGAGGTGTTGAGCCCGCGCAGGCGCAACGCGACGGCGACGGCCATTCCGGCGACGGCGGGCGGCAGCAGGTACGGCTCGAGCAGTGCGATCCCGGCCAGCGCCCACACGCACCACAGCGCGCCGGTGAAGGAGGCGCCGGCGGCCCACCACGCATACCGACGCCCGGTCAGCAGAGCGCTCGCCATCGAGCCCACCCCCAGGATGAGCAGGACGAGAACGCTTGTGCCGAGTCCGGATGCCTCGCGGACGAGGGCGAGCAGAACGGCGATCGCGCCGGTCAGGAGCGCGGAGGCCTCGATAGCGAGGCGCGCCGCGTGCGCAGTGGTCCCACCGAGGCCGTTGCGACGCAGCAGATCGGCGATCATCGTGGTCGACGGCAGCGCGAGGGCGACGAGCACGGCGATGATCGGCAGCGTCACGGGCGAGGCGCTCATCGCGAGCACCTGAGCGCCCAGACAGATGATCAGGACCGCCAGCGTCGGCACCAGGAGAGCGGCGGCCGCGGTGCGCAGAACCGGGGTCACACCGGGGCGGCGCGTGAGGAGCAGGGTCAGGGCGAGGGCGAACATCATGCCCGTCGACAGTGCCGTCCATCCGCTGCGCTCGAAGATGACCTGCACGACCCCGAGAGTGAACGGCACGGCGGTCACGGTCAGGATCGCGTACCAGGAGCGGGCGCCCACGCGCGGAAGGAAGGTGGCCACGATCGCGCCCAGCAGGCCGATCGAGGTCGTGACGGCCGGCACCGCGGTGCCGCGCACGCCGAGCAGATCGAACGTCGTGGCGATCAGGACGAGTGCGTAGGCGTACCCGACCCCGACGTGGGCGAATCGGGTCGCCTGCGGCATCGCGCGGGCCACCGCCGTCAGAGCAATGAGTGCCGCGATGCCGAGCAGTGGCACCCAGGTGACATCCGCCCAGGAGAGGATGACGCCGAAGGCGAGGAGAAGATGCGCCGCGATCAGGGCGGTCACCCGACGTGCGAGCGACAACGCCGGGATGCGCAGAACCACCAGTGCGATCACCGCGGCAGCACTCAGTCCCAGGAGCACACGGGCGAGGAAGGGCAGTGGTGTCGCCGCCGCTGTCGTCAGCAGCGCGAGGGTCGCGAAGGCCCCTGTGAGCACCTCGGCGAGGAGGACGGCGGGGCGCGTGGCCGAATGACGGCGCGCGCGGAGCGCGAAGACGGCGAACCCCGAGGCCGTCGCGAGAAGACCGAGCGGGAAGGCCCAGGCGTGCACCCCGAGCGAGGTCGCGGGGCGGGCGAGCTCGCCGTCGAGCAGATTCGCAGCGATCGAGAGCGCGGTCTCCAGGGTGAAGAACGCCGAGGTGACAGATGTTGGCACGGCGGCGATGAGGGTCGCCGTGATGGCTCCCGCCAGGTACTGCGGCAGACGGCGGCCACGGGCGAGAGGTCGAACGGGTCCGACGAGAACGAGGGCCGCCGCGAAGGCGGCCGGCATGAGGGCCGGGAACCAGCTGCTCGCCGCGTCGGACAGGACGGAGGGCGCGTAGAGCGCGAGCGCGAGAGCGGAGGTGCCCATGCCGCCGGCGGCGAAGCTCCAGAAGCGTGAAAGCGCGTGCCGGGCAGCGAGGAGCGCGTGCACGGCCAGCAGGCCGAGGAGCAGCGCGACGGTCAGCAGGCTGGGGGTCGCGCGGGAGGGCAGATCGGCGGTCAGCACGAAGACCCGCGGCAGCAGCAGGATCGCGGTCCCCGAGGCGAGCAGCTGGAGGATCAGCAGCGCGATGCGTTCGGCGCCGAACGGTCTCCGCGGTAGGGCGGTCTCTTCGCCCGAGGCATCCGGTGCGGTGTCGGGCGCCTCGGACGGTGCGAAGCGGGAGCCGATGCGCGGCAGCAGCGCGATCAGCGCGACGGCCGCGAAAGAGGTGCCGATACGACCGAGAACCGCCGCCGGTTCCTGGCCTGCGGCCTCGCCCCACATCGTCGGCACGAGTGCGAGCGTGACGAGCGGCAGGCAGAGCCAGATGCGGATACCGGCGAGAGACGCCGCCGCGATCATGGCGATCGAGGACAGGAGCGTGAGGCCCGCGATGGGAAGCCAAGGGCTGAGTGATGGCGGTGCCAGTTGGGCGAGCGCCCAGACGTCGAGCGCCACGAACACGAGGCCGAGCGCTCCGACCGCCTCCGCCGAGAACTGCAGTGCGCGCCGGGCCAGCAGCCACGCGCCGCCAAGGAACACGAGCGTGATGAAGGCCACGATGAGGCTGCGCAGTGCGCGATCGGTCAGGTCGGGATTGAAGAACGTGAAGACGATCGCCGCGATCGCGAAGAGGCCGGCGCCGGCGATCGCCAGCACCGATTGCAGGGTGGCGCTGCTGCGCGGCGCGGAAGACGAAGGCATCGGTGCGGTCGAGGAGGGAGCCTGCGGCTGCGACACCGCCACAGGTGTGATCGCGCGCGCAGTCATTGGCACACGATTGAGCAGTCGCTGGCGTCTCTCCAAGGCGGTGGCGGCGCTCTGAGAGGCATCCCACAGCTGCTCGCCGGCCGCGCCGCGCAGGTCGGCGGCGCACGCCGGGCACTGTCCCTCGACGAGAGCTGCCGAACGGCACAGGGGACAGGTCGTGCCGTCTCGCAGTACCCGGATCGCGGTCTCGCTCCAGGCAGGCATGGTCGTCATGGGCGCGGCTCCGTCTCGGTCGTCTGCGCGGCATCCGGAACCCAGCGCAGGATGTCGCCCGGCTGGCAGTCGAGCACACGGCAGATGGCTTCCAGCGTCGTGAAGCGCACGGCCTTGGCGCGTCCGTTCTTCAGCACGGCGACGTTCGCAGGGGTGATGCCGATGGCATCCGCGAACTCCTGCACGCTCATCTTCTTCTTGGTCAACTCGACGTCGAGGTCGATCACGATCGGCATTCAGACCACCTCGGACATGTCCTGCTCGAGCTGCAGGGCCTTCGTGAGGAGGCCGCGCAGGACGATCACGAGCAGCCCGAGGCTGAAGCTCACGACCACACCGAGTGAGGCCAGCAGCTGCACCGTGGGCGAGACGGCGCGGGCGAACATGATCACGACATAGGAGGCGGCGATGAGCACACCGGCGCAGATCAGCATCGCGAGGATGACATCGACATAGCGAAAGGCCTTCGGGCTGAAGATCTGATCCGCGCGGACGAGTGAGAGCAGCCGCCAGACGCAGACGAGGGTCACCTGCACGAGGACGAGGAAGAGGATCGCGGCGATGATGCCCGGGATCTTCAACTGCGCGACGTCGGGGTTGCGGTCCGCCGTCATCTGGGCGATCTCCGGGATCGCGAAGATCTGGCTGGCGAGCAGCAGTGCGATCATGACGGCGATGAGTGCCTTGAGCGTGGCGGTGACGCGCGGTTGCATCGGATCCCCTATCGAAAAGCGACGTGTATCTATCGAAAAACGATAGCCACGTGCGCGGCGGGGTCGCAAGCCGACGGGCAAATTCACAGCAAGCGCCGACGCAGAAGGGGTGCGCCCCGGCCGAAGCCGAGGCGCACCCCTTCGCTGTGCTGCCGTCAGACGGTGACGATCACGTCATCGCCGTCCACGCGGACCGGGATCGGGCGCAGGCGCACCGTCTCATCCGTCGTGTGACGGCCCGTCAGCAGGTTGAACTCGAAACCGTGCCACGGGCACACGATGTTGCGATCGGTCGGGTGGTGGCCGGGCCCACCGCTCTTGAGGTCGTCGCGTACGAGCTGGATCGTGCGCGCCATCGTCTTGCCCTGGCAGACCGGTCCACCCTGGTGGGGGCAGACGTTGTACCAGGCGCGCACCTCGTCCAGGTAGAAGTACAGGCCGAGCTCGGTGCCCTCGACATCGAGGACGATGCGTTCGCGTTCCTTCAGATCGGCGAGGCTGGCGACACGGATGTCGCGGCGGACGATCGTTGCGCTCATTCTGCTCTCCGGTACCAGATGGCCATGTCGAACAGGTTCACGTCGGCCGCATCCAGCAGCGCCGTGACCAGAACGACGGTCTCGGTGGCGTTCAGGGCGTCGGCACGAACCGGCCACGCCATCTTGCCGACGCGATCCGTCTTCGCCGAGAACAGGCGAGCCGCGGCGTAGAGCACATCGGCGATCTGCTCGTCTTCGACCTGGGCGCCCAGCTCTGCCTCGGTGATCTGCGCGGTCAGCTCGCCCAGGCGGGCGACGACGGCCGCGAGCTCTTCGACGGCAGGGGAGGTGGTGGTGATTTCAGACATGTCAGGAGACTCCCGGACGATCCCGAAGCACATCGGCGGCCGAAGGCTTCATGCGGTCAGTGGGCAGGTTGAACAGCTTCGCCGCGTTCAACCCGAGGATGTTGCGCTTGGCCTGCTCCGACAGGAATGGCAGACGCGTGATGGTCGACGGCGCATCCCAGTCCCAGTGCGGCCAGTCCGACGAGTACAGCAGCTGCGTCTCGGCGTTGAAGGACTTGAACGTCGCCTCGAGCAGCTCCATGTTGGTGCGCTCCATGGGCTGCGTCGTGTACCACATCTCCTTCATGTACTCGCTCGGCAGCCGCTTCAGGCCGGGTGCCTCGCTCGGGCGCATGAGGACCTCGTGGTCGAGGCGCTGCATGAGGAACGGGATCCACGCCAGGCCGCTCTCGACCCACACCATCTTGAGCTTCGGGAAGCGCTCCGGCATCGCGTTGATGATCCAGTTCGTGACGTGGATCTGGTTGTAGTGCGTGAACGACAGCGCGTGCATCGAGAGGAAGCGGTTGAGCTGCGCGAACGACGGGTCGCCCCAGTGGTAGCCGGAGTGGAAGGCGAGCGGCTTGCCGCTGTCTTCGATGAGCTTGTACAGGCGCGTGTAGACGTCAGAGTGGACGGGGTTGTTGCGCGTGGAGCAGACCGTGTAGCCGATGATGCCCGGGTCGTCGGCGTACTTCTCGACGAGCTCCTCGCAGACCTCGGGGGTGTTGTAGGGCAGGTAGAGCATGCCCTTGAGGCGAGGGTTCGGCGGGAGGATGACCTCTGTCAGCCAGCGGTTGAACGCGCGGCCGAGAACGACCTCGACCTCGTCCTGCGGGTGCATGCCGAGCAGCAGCATCGCGCTCGGGAACACGACCTGGTAGTCGAGACCCATGGCGTCCATGCCGCGGCGTGCGGCCGTGACGAAGGGGTGCCCTGCGGCGCCGTCGACGGGCTCCTTGCGGCCCTGGTGGCCGATGCGGCCGCCGACGCTCTGGTGCGACATTCCGGGCTGGATGTTGAGGAGAGCGTTGTTGCCGCCGAAGCCGGCGTGCTGCTGCAGACCGATCTGGCGCCAGACATCGTTGTCGATGAGGTCGAGGACCTCGCCCCAGAAGTGGTCTTCGGAGACGTGCGCGTCGATGTCGACGATGAAGTAGTCGTCGTACTCGTTCTCGGCCTGCTTCGTCGCATGGGCCAGCACATCGCGGGAGTCGGAGCGTCCGCCGATCTCCGCCAGCTCGCGAATCTGCGGGCTGTCGGAGCGGGGGGTGGGGAGTTCGCTCATTGGGGGTTCCTCTCTGAGGGGGTCAGGCGTCAGCGGGGCGAGACGATGGCGTCGGTCATGGTGGTGAGATAGCCGTCGACGGCGGCCTCCTTGTGGGAGAGCACCACTGCGCGGGCGGGGTTGACGGCGAGACGCAGGGTGTCGCCGGCAGCGGGGATCTGTTCGGGCGCGAGGTCGGATGTCTCGACGCGCACGCGCAGCGGGAGGCCGTCTGCGCGCACGAGGAGGTTTACCGCGCTGCCCAGGTACGTGGTGCGCTCGACGACGCCCTCCAGGCGACCCGCGCCCGTGAGGCCGGACGCGTCGATGCGGGCATGTGCGGCGCGGAACGCGACATCCGCCCGCTCCCCGACCTGTACGGCCGAGGTGGCGACGCCGGAGAGGACGAGCGAGGTGCCGTCGACGCGGATGTCGGCGACGTTGCCGTTCACGGCTTCCACCGTGCCCGGGAGGATGTTCTGGAAGCCCATGAAGTCGGCGACGTACGCGGACTTCGGGCGGTCGTACAGGTCGGCGGGTGCGCCGTCCTGCACGATGTTGCCCTCGCTCATCACGATGATCCGGTCCGAGAGCGTGATCGCCTCTTCCTGGTCGTGCGTGACGTACACCGAGGTCGTCTCGAACTGGTTGTGCAGCGCGCGGACCTGCTGACCCATCTGGTAGCGCAGCTTCGAGTCGAGGTTCGAGAGCGGCTCGTCGTAGAAGATGATGCCCGGGCGGGCGGCCATCGCGCGGGCCAGAGCCACACGCTGCTGCTGGCCGCCCGAGAGCGCCGTCACCGGGCGCTTCTCGTAGCCCGCGAGGCCTACGGCCTGCAGCATCTCCTGCACACGAGACTGACGGTCCTGGCTTCCGAGCCGGGCCACCTTGAGCGGGTACGCCACATTCTCGGCGACGCTCAGGTGCGGCCACAGCGCGTAGCTCTGGAACACCATGCCCACCTTGCGCTTGTCGGCAGGGACGAAGACCTTCTTGTCCGTGTCGACGACCACGCGGTCGGCCATCGTGATCCTGCCTGTGGTGGGGCGTTCCAGACCGGCGAGGCAACGCAGAGTCGTCGTCTTGCCGCAGCCCGAAGGGCCGAGCAGGGTGACGAACTCGCCGGAGGCGATCTTCAGATCGATTCCGTGCAGTGCCGACTTTCCGCCGTACTGCTTGGTCAGCCCGGAAACCAGGACCTCAGTCATGCTGTGCTCTCTTACTGCTTGTTCGTGCGTGAAGGATTACTTCGTGAACGTCTTCTCGATGAACTCGAAGTACGGCTTGTTGAAGTCCGGGTCCGGGTTCGCGAACGGCAGCTTGTCGATCTTGTCGAGCGAGTCCATGCCTTCGGGGCCGGGGGCCGTCGGGGTGTTGCCGTACGAGAAGTCCTTCTCGGCGAGTGCCTGCTGGCCCTCTTCGGTGAAGATCCAGTTCACGAGCAGCTCGGTCGCCTCAGGAGCCGGGCCGTCTGCGGCGACGCAGAGGCTCGAACGGCTGAGGAAGTTGCCGCCGCCCTCGAGCGGGAAGACGAAGCTGAGCGGAGCGCCCTTTTCCTTCTGCGCGAGGTAGTAACCGTAGAACACACCGGCACCGACAGGGAAGCGACCGCTGGCGACCTCGGCCGAGACGTTGCGCTCGGGGTCGACGAACTGGATGTCCTGCGCGGCGAGCTTCTCGACGTAGGCCTCACCGAACTGCTCGGCGTGACCGTCGGGGCGCATCATGCCCGTGAAGATGTGACGCAGGGCGCCAGCGTTGGGGTCGCCCATCGCGATCTGGCCCTTCCACTCCGCATCGAGCAGGTCGTTCCAGCCCTTCGGCGCGTCTGCGGCCTTGACGTTGTCTGAGTTGTAGACGAATCCGAACATGCGGTAGGCGAAGTAGATCAGACGGTCGTCCTGCGCGGTCGGCGGCGTGAAACCGTCGGGGCCGGAGAACACGTCGACCGGGGTGCAGATGTCGGGTTCGATGGCCGCCTGGATCGAGTCGCCACCCCACCACAGGTCGCCGACGCGCTGGCCGGTGGCGGCCTCGGTCTGCATCGTGGTGAGGATCTGCGCGTCGGCCATGTCCTTCAGCGTCACCGAGAGCTCGGGGAAGCGGTCGGTGAAGACCTTGAGCAGTGCCGTGGAGGTCGTCGCCGACGGGCCGTAGAACACGATGTCCGTGTTCCCGGATTCGACGGCGGCCTCATAGAGCTCGTTGAACTTGGCCGTCTGCTCCTCGGTGGCGCCGGGGATCTCGATGCCGGTGGACGAGCCGGCATCCGGCTTCTCGGGAGCTGCCGGCGTGCTGGCGCAGGCAGCGAGGGAGGCGAGTGCACCGATCGCGACGACCGCAGTGGCCGTGCGTACTACTGGATTGAACTTCATTATTCTTCTCCTTGGGTGATTGTCAGGACGCAATGTGGGACAGGGAAGTCGTGGCGTGCCCGCGCTTCGCCTGCCAGCGCGAGAACACCTTGAAGGCGATCGCGCCGACGAGGACGACGACGGTGGCAGCGGCGAGGATGATCATGAACAGGGCGGCGCCCGTGCTCATCTCGCCCGAGAGGAACAGCTCGTAGGCGGCCATCGACACCGGGGTGACCTTCGGCGGTGCGAGCAGCAGCGGAACCGCGAGGTTGCCGATGATGAACAGCGCGGCGAGGAACCATCCGGCGAGGAAGCTCGGCAGCACGAGGCGGAGCACGATGCTCACGAGCACCCGCATGCGGCCGGCGCCGGAGATCGCTCCGGCCTCTTCCAACTCGGGGGAGAGCTGGGCCAACGCGCCTTCTGCGATGCGGCTGGAGACCGGGATCGTCGCGACGATCAGGACGATCGTCATGAGGGCTGCGGTGCCGTACAGCGGGCGGAACGCCGGGATGTAGAGGATCGCGAACATGTACGCGAGGGCGAGAACGAGACCCGGCAGAGCCCAGGGGATCCACACCGCGAACGAGGTGTACGCCTTGAGGAAGCCACCGCGGCGGGCGACGACGTAGGTCGTGAGCAGAGCCACGGCCATCGAGCCGAATCCGCCGAGGATTGCCAGCTGTGCGGTGGTGGTGAGCGTCGCGCTGAGCTTCGGGTCGGTGAGGATCGTGACGTAGTTGTCGAACGAGAGACCGAGGTTCATGACGCCGTAGATCTTCTGCATGCTGCCGATGATCATGGCGATGAGCGGAAGCACGAGGTTCAGCAGCATGAAGATCGCGATGAGAGCGGTGAAGACCCAGCGCACGGGGCCGAGTTCCTGCGGCTCACGGCGCGAGGTCTTGCCGGTGAGCGTCGTGAACGAGCGGCCGCGCAGGAGCGAGCGCTGCACGAGGAAGAGCACGAGCACGAGGACGATCAGTATGAGCGCGAGCGCGAAGGCACGGGTGTACTCGGCCGGGACGGAGTCGCGCACATAGCGGTAGATCTGCGTCGAGAAGACGTAGATGCCCGCCTGGCGGCCGATCATCTGGGGGCTGTCGAAGGCCTGGAACACGAGCACGGCGATGAGCAGTGCGGCTCCGGTGATCGCGGGGCCGACCGAGGGAAGCGTGATCGTGAAGAACGTGCGCATCGTGCTCGCACCGCTGATGGATGCGGCCTCGTCGAGTGCCTGGTCGCGGTTCTTGAACGCGCCGAGCATGAGCAGGTAGGCGAACGGCATGTAGCCGAGCGACAGCAGCATGATCAGGCCCGGCCAGGACTGGATGTTGATGAAGCCCTCGGGAAGGCCGATGAGCTGTCCGAGCTGGTTCAGCAGACCGTTCTGCTTGTTGCCGAGCATGAGCCAGCCCATGGTGTGGAACAGCGGCGGGATGAACAGGTTGATGACCATGAGCGGCGTCAGCCACTTGCGGCCGGGGACGTTCGTGTTGGCGCCGACCCAGGCGAACATGGCCCCGCCGGACACGGCGATCGCGCCGCAGACGACGACGAGGATCGAGGAGTGCGAGAGCGTCGTCCAGGTCATCTCGGACGTGAAGGCGTCGACGAATCCCTGGAGCGTGAAGGGCGCGGGGCTCGTGGGGAGGCCGTCCCGGAAGGTTCCGAGGATGATCATCGTCACCGGGTAGATGAAGATCAGGGCCAGCACGGCGATGAACAGACCCCACAGGACCTTGCTCGTGATGGAGCGTCGCAGCGACGCTCGCTGGTCGCGCTCGAAATCGGTCGCAGTCACTGCACATCCCTTCGTGCAAGCGGTTCGCGTCCGTCGGGTCGAGTGGCGACGAACCGCTTTGTCCGTTGTGTTGTCAGCGTATGAATCACAGGCCCCGTTGATCTTCGGCGGGTGCTCCGAAGTCGATGAGTCGCGATCCGACACGGTGTCGGATGGATGGTGGGGAGGGGGTTCGTGCAGACGTGGAAGGAGCTCGTTCGGTGCGTGGAGGAACGCGGAAAGAGCAGAGAGCAGGATGCGCGGAGGCATCCTGCTCTCTTGTATCCAGTGTCGCAGACGGATCAGACGAGGGCGGACAGCACTGCGTCGTTCTCGGCCGGGAGACCGACCGTGATGCGCGCACCGCCGGCGTTCGGGAAGGGGCGGGCGAGCACGCCCTGGGCGGCGAATCCGGCCAGGAGGTCGGCGGCGTCGCCGTGCAGGAAGATGAAGTTCGACTGGCTCGGCAGGAACGACACTCCGGCGTCGGCGAGGGCGGCCTCGATACGTGCGCGCTCGGCGACGATCATGGCGATGCGCTCCTCGGCGACCGCCATGCCCTCGGGGCTGAAGGCCGCGATGACTGCGGCTTCGGCGATGCTGTTGAGCGCGAAGCCGACCGAGGTGCGGCGCAGCGCTTCGGCGATCCGCGGGGAGGAGGCCGCGTAGCCGGCGCGAATGCCCGCGAGGCCGTGGGACTTGGACAGCGTGCGCAGGATGACGAGGTTCTCGAACTCGTCGAGCAGAGCCAGGGTCGCCTCGACCGGCTCGTCGGTGACGAACTCGCGGTAGGCCTCGTCGAGCACCACGAGGATGTTCGAGGGGATGTCCTGGAGGAAGCGACGGATCTCCGCCGTCGAGACGATGCCGCCGGTGGGGTTGTTCGGGTTGCAGAGGTAGACGATGCGCGTCTCGTCGGTGAGCGCGGCGCGCATCGCGTCCATGTCCATCGCGCCGTTCTCGGCGATGCCGACGGGGGTCTTGGAAGCGCCGGCGAGACCGAGCGCTGCCGGGTAGGCCTCGAAGGACGGCCAGCAGTAGACGCCGTTGACGCCGGGTTCGCAGACGAGGCGGGCGAGTCCGTGCAGCAGCGAGCCCGAGCCGTTGTCGATCGCGATCCGGTCGGCGGTGAGCCCCATGCTGGCGGCGACGGCCTCGCGGGCGGCGAGGCGGTGGTAGTCGGGGTAGCGGTGCGTCTGGCCGATCGCCTGCGTCATCGCGGCGGTGATCACCTCTGCGGGCTGCCACGGCATCTCGTTCTGCGAGAGGCGGATCGGCGGCGGCGTCGCGCCCGCCGGGCGGTTGGGCGTGGACATCATCGCGTCGATCACGCTGCGGAACTCGATGGTCATGCGCTCTCTCCTTGGTCGGAAAAATCATTCATATTGAATATGAACAATAGCAGTCGATGCGACATCGAGCCAGCGCCGCATGTCTGCGGGGCTGGCTCGATCAGTGTGGATCGCGGCTCAGGCTCAGTGCGCGCCCGCGCCGGATGCGGGGTGTGTGTGGCGTGCGATCGCGGATGCCGCGAGCTCGTGATCGCGCTGCACGACGGCTTTCGCGAAGTCGAGGTGCGTGTGCAGACGCTCCTCCGTGTGCGGAGCGACGGCGTCGTCGAGCTCCTCCGTGATGTACTTCACGAGGTTCGTGTAAAGGCCGCGCAGCAGCTCGTTCGGTGTCGTCTGGGCGATCCGCTCGTGAAGTCTCCACATCGTCGCGGCGCTCTCCGACGTGCCCCAGGCCGCCTGCAGCTCATCGGCGCAGCGCGCGATGTCGGCGATGTCGTCTTCCGTCGCGAAGTCCACGGCGTCGCGCAGGACCGCACCGTCGAGGGCGTCCAGCACGCGCAGGCACTGCTCGGCCGTCGTCTGCTCTTCGCGCAGCGCGAGCAGGTGGTCGCTCAGCTGCGCGAACGGGGAGCGCTCGGAGACGAAGATGCCGCCGCCCGGGCCCGGCTTCGCGTCGACGATGCCGCGCGAGCGCAGCAGCTGGATCGCCTCGCCGAGGGTGGCGGGAGCGACGGAGAACCGCGCGGCGAGTTCCTGTCGGCGACCGATGAAGTGGCCCGGCTTGAAACCGTTCGACGTGATCTCTTCCTCCAGCGCGCGTGCGACCTGCACGGCGACGGCGGCAGTGGCGATCTGCGACATGTCGTCCCCCTTGTGTGTGCCCGCTCCTGCAGGCGTCCGGCATGAGCGCGGCGTTCTTACCCTAGAGAAGAACCGCGCTCCGTCGCATCCGGGGCGATCTGCATGTGCAGAACCGCCCCGGATTCCGCGATCAGTGCTTCTCGTGGATGAAGCCCCACGGCGACGGGAAGACATCGACGGGGACCTTGATGATCGCCGGGCGACGGGCGCTGACGGCGGCGCCGATCTCGCGCTGCACGGCATCCGCGTCCTGCGCGAGCGCGAAGTCGATGCCGAAGGCCTTCGCGAGCAGCTCGAAGTCGGGGTTCTCCAGGTCCGAGCCGATGAAGCGGCCACCGTAGGTGTCGCGCTGGATGCGCCACACATTGCCGAAGCGCTTGTCTTCGAACAGCACGGTGATGAGCGGGATGCCGTACTTCTTGGCCGTCGCGAACTCCTGCAGCGACCAGCCGATGCCGCCGTCGCCGGTCACGACGACGACGGGACGGTCGCCCGCGCCGACGGCCGCGCCGAGCGCAGTGGGCATCGCGTAGCCCAGGGTGCCCTGGTATCCGGGCCACACGTACGAGCGCGGCGCCTGCACCGGGTAGCCGTATGTCGAGACGTAGCCGATCTGCGTGAGCTCGTTGACGAAGATGCCGTCCGCCGGCAGTGCGGCGCGGATCGCGTCGACGAACGCCATCTGCGGCGCGACCTGCTCACGCACGCGGGCTTCGCCCTCGGCGCGGAGGCGCGCGATCTCGGCGCCCCATCCTTCGCGCTGCTCCAGGCGCTCGACGAGGGCGGCGATGACTGCGGTCGCGTCGGCGTTCACGGCGATGTCGGGGGTGCGCGGTGCGCGCAGGTCGTCCGCGTCGATGTTCACGAGCACGAGACGTGCGTCGCCGATGTTCTGCGGCTGGCCGAACGGCGTCAGGAAGCGGCTGCCGAACGACAGGACGACATCGGCGGTGTTCCGCAGCTCGCGGAGTGCGAAGGCGGGGAGGGCGCGGGGCTCGCGGGCGTCGATCGCGCCGCGGCCGTTCTCGCTCATGACGACGGGGGCGTCGAGGAGCTCGGCGAGGCGGGGGAGCAGGTCGAAGGCCTTCTGGCCCTTGACGCCACCGCCGACGTGGATGACCGGACGGCCGCTCGTGGCGAGCAGCTGCACGATCTCGGTGACCTTGTCCTCCGGGGCGACCGGCTCGGCAACGGCGAAGGGCTCGCCGATCTCGAGGTCGGCGACCGCGTGCAGGATGTCGGGTCCCAGCTCCAGCGCGACGGGGCGGGGGCGGCCGGTGCGCATCTGCCGGAAGCCCTCGTGCACGAGCTCGGGGATCTCCTCCACCCGCGTGGGACGTGCCGTCCACTTGGTGAGGCCCTCGATGGTCTCGGTCTGCTTGGGGATCTCGTGCAGGGCTCCGTAGCCCTTGCCGACGAAGGTGGAGGGGATCGTGCCTGCCAGCAGCATGACCTGCGAGCTGCAGGCGTAGGCGGTGGACATGCCGGCGCCGGCGTTGAGGACACCCGGGCCGGGGACGACCATGGCGACGCCGGGCTTGCCGGTCACGCGGTGGTAGCCGTCGGCCATGTAGGTCGTGCTCTGCTCGTGGCGCGGCACCATGAGGTGCACGTCGTCCTGGCGGCGGTACATGCCGTCGGTCAGACCGTCCAGCTGGACGCCGGGGATGCCGAAGACCGTGTCGGTGCCCTCGCTGATGAGCGCCTGGGTGAGCGCGTCGCCGCCTGTCATCTGTGCCATCGTTGGCCACCTCTCGCATAATTGACTATATTGAATATAGACCGATGCGAGACGTGGGTGCAACCGCAGCGGAACGGGCGGTGATGAGGCCGCCGTTAGACTGGAGTCCGATGCGCCGGCGCGTCATAGAGAGGTGTGATCGATGAATCTCGAAGGGCATGTTCAGGCCTACGCCGACCAACTGGGGCGACCGATCATCGTGTTCGACGTCGATCTCAACGTCGTCGCCTTCAGCGTGCATGATCGTGACGTCGACCACGCCCGGCTCGCGATCATCCTGTCGCACAAGGGCTCCTCGCGTGCGAAGGAGTCCATCCGCAAGTACCGCGTCGGCTATGCCGAGGGTCCTGTGCGCATCCCTCCGATCAATGGCGGCCAGGCCCGTCAGGTCGCGCCCGTCCGCCATGAGGGCCACCTCGTCGGATACATCTCGTCGACGATTCCGGAAGATCTGCTGCATCCGGATGTCGATGAGGATGCCGTGCTCGACAATGAGGCGACCCGCGAGGGGCGGGTGCAGATCGGTGTGATCCTGGCCGCCATGGCGCTCGGAATCCGCGAGGACGAGGACCGCAGTCTGCGCCTCGTGACGGGACTGCTCACGGGGGATGAGGGGCAGCGTGCCCGCGCCGCGGATGAACTGCTCACGGCGGCGCTCATCGCACCCGTGCCGCACTACACGGTCATCTCGATCCAGGCGCCGTCCGTCGCGGAGTCGAGTGCGGCGACCATGCGCCTCGTGCTCGATCGTGCGCTCGTCATGATCCCCGTCTTTCCGTCGCTCAAGGCTGTCGGTGCGGTCATCGAGGGTGAGGCCGTGCTCGTCGTGCCCTACGAAATCGACGCGAGCAAGCTCGGTGCGCTGCTCGAAGTGCAGGCGTTCTCGGGGTTGCGCGCGGGTGTCGGAGGGGCGCACGCGCCGCTCACGGATGCGTATCGCTCGCTGCGGGAGGCGCGGATCGCTGCGCGCGGCGCGGTGGTCGATCCCGGGCATGCGGGTGTGGCGCTCTGGGATGAGCTGGGATTGGATCGGATGCTGCTGCAGCTGCCGCTCACGGATCTCACCGTCGGCGATCTTCCGGTCTCTCTGCAGCGTCTGCTGACGGCGCAGTCGGGCCCGGATCTCGCCCAGACGCTGGAGGCGTATCTCGACTACGGCTGCGACGCCCAGCGCACGGCGCAGCAGTTGCATGTGCACCGCAGCACGCTCTACTACCGTCTGGATCGCGTGCGCGCGATCGCCGAGGTGGACCTCTCAGACGGGGCGGTGCGCCGCGAGATGCACACCGCACTGCGCATCGCGACGCTGGCCGGCCTGCGCTGAGCGCGGCATCCACTCGCACGCGGTGGAGCACTCCCGAATAATTGACTATATTGAATTGATGTGATCTGGCCGGCGCTGATGCCGAGCCCACGCCTGCGGAGGGAATCCCATGAACGCACTCCTGTCATCCGTCTCGGTCGACGCCGATCGCGGGCGTCCGATCCTCGACGCCGCGACCCGAGAGGTCATCGGTCACGCGCCGATCCAGACCGTCGGCGAACTCAACGCGGCCGTCGCCGCAGCGCAGGCTGCACAACCCGCATGGGCCGCGCTCGGCCACGCGGAGCGCTCACGCCTGCTGCGCCTGATCGCCGACGACATCGACGCGAGCGCGGTGGAGCTCGGCGAGATCATCACCCACGAACAGGGCAAGGTCGGCGGCGAAGGCGAGGCTCACGGCGCCGCACACTGGCTGCGCGCCGCGGCCGACATCGTGCTCGAACCGCAGGTGCTCGCGCAGGACGGTGACTCCCGTTCCGAGCTGCACTATGTGCCGCTCGGCGTCGTGGCTTCGATCGGCCCCTGGAACTTCCCGGTCATGATCGGCGTCTGGCACATCGCGCCCGCACTGCGCATGGGCAACGCCGTCGTCATCAAGCCCTCCGAGTACACGCCGCTGAGCGTGCTCGCCCTCGTCGAGATCTTCCGTCGGCACCTGCCCGAGGGGGTCATCACGGCGATCTCCGGCGACCGTGAGGTAGGTGCCGCCCTCGCCGCGCACCCCGACATCGCGAAGATCGTTTTCACGGGATCGACCGCGACCGGCCGACGTATCGTCGAGAGCTCGGCGAACAACCTCGCGCGCCTCACACTGGAGCTCGGCGGCAACGACGCCGGAATCGTCCTGCCGGGCACCGATGTCGACGCCGTCGCCGACAAGCTCTTCTGGGGCGCGTTCATGAACACGGGGCAGGTGTGCGCCGCGCTGAAGCGCGTCTACGTGCACGAGTCGGTGTACGAGCCGATGGTCGCCGCACTCGCCGAGCGAGCGGACGCCGCTCCCATGGGCTCGGGCCACGACAAGACCAATCGCCTCGGACCGGTGCAGAACCCCGACCAGTTCGCGATCGTCTCCCGTCTCGTCGAGGACGCACGCGAGCGCGGTGCGCGCATCGCCGCGGGCGGGGCGCCTGCCGCCGACCTCGGTCCGCTGTTCTACCGTCCGACGATCATCGCCGATGTCGAAGACGGCGCCGCGATCGTCGATGAGGAGCAGTTCGGCCCGGTTCTGCCCGTCATCAAGTACAGCGATGTCGACGATGCAGTGCGCCGCGCGAACGGTCTCGAGCAGGGGCTGGGGGCCTCGGTCTGGGGTCCGGATGCGGATGCCGCCGTCCAGGTGGCCGCGCGTCTGGAGGCCGGCACGGTCTGGATCAACCAGCACGGCGGCGTCGACCCCTCCATTCCCTTCGGCGGCACCAAGGCGTCGGGCTACGGCCTCGAGTTCGGAGTCGAAGGTCTCAAGGCGATGGCGGCCACCAAGGTCATCCGCCGCTGAACGGCGCGGAGGAACACAGAAGGGGCGGGCTTCGGGGGAGGCCCGCCCCTTCTGCGTTCATAACTCCTCTAAAACGGAGAGACGCATGAAGGGTGCCCGCGGAATTCCGCTGGCACCCTTCGCTGTGGCGATGTTTCCGGAGGAGTTGTGTACGCCTCGTCAGGCAGAGACCGCGACGCGCGCGCCGCGCAGCAGCTCCCAGAGCTCGGCTGCTTCGGCGGCATCCGCACCGACTCCGCGCCAGGCGACCTGCTGGTCCTGGCGCACGATCGTGACCGGGTGCGCGTAGGCCTCGGGCAGCAGCGAGGGTTCGACCTCGATGACACGGAACGGGATGCCCCGCTCTGCCGCCGTCGCCACCAGGGCTGCTGTGTCGGCTCCCGGCGTTGCGATGGCCGTGTACCCGGACGTGAACTGGTCGTACACCGAGGTGCCGTCCGCGAGCACGAAGTGCGGGGCCCGGCATCCGGGAACCGTCGACGGCGTGTACTCGCCCATCGAGTAGCCCGGCGCTTCCGCCCCGTCGTACGCGATGATCGGAGAGTCGTTGTACGCATAGCCGTAGTTGAGGCCCTGCGCGGCGAACTGCGGCACGTTGAGCGCGTACATGGCCTCGCCGTAAGCGCGGCGCGCGGCCTCGCCCTCGGGGGAGTCCTCCTCGAGGTTCTCCGGCAGCGAGGGCTTCGCGAGCTTCTGCTGGTGGTTCATCGCGAAGTGCGAGACCTGCTCGGTGATCGGGCGACGCTCTGACTCGTAGGCGTCCAGGATCGAGGCATCCGCCCAGCCGTTGAGGTGTGCGCCGAGCAGCCAGGTGAGGTTCAGCACATCCGCGATGCCCGCATTCATGCCGAAGCCCGCGAACGGCACCCACAGGTGGGTGGCGTCGCCGGCGATGAAGACGCGGTCCTTGCGGAAGCGGTCGGCGAGCAGACGACGAGCGACCCAGTCTTCCTTCGAGATCACCTCGTAGGAGAAATCGGCATCGACGCCGAGGATCGCCCGGATCGCGGCATCCCGATCCACCGAGTCGTTCTCGGCCTCTTCCGGCGAGAGGTAGGTGTGCACGAGGAAGACCTCTTCGCCGTCGATCGCGTAGACGTGACCGGAGCGGCGCGGGTTCGAGGTGTAGTAGCCCCAGGCCCGAGGCTCTTCCGCGGTCATCATGCCGTACAGCTCGGCGGAGCGGACGCAGGTGGACTGCACGTTCTGCAGCACCGGGTCGCCGCTGAGCTTCGAGCCGATCTGCTTGCGGACCTGCGAGCGTCCGCCGTCCGCGCCGATCACGTAGCGCCCGCGCAGGGTGCGTTCGTTCGTGCCGTCGAGGTCGGTCACGACGATGGCCGCGGAGTCCGCGTCCTGCGACACCGACACGAAGCTTGTGCGGTTCAGCAGCGTCACCCCGGGCGCCTCCGCCGCGTGACGGGCGAGAATCGGCTCGAGGAAGGTCTGGTTGATCCGCTGCGGCGGTTCGGGCGTCTGCCACGTCGTGTCCGGGCCCACCGTCGAGGTGTAGCGCTCGCCGCTCGCCGGGATCGGGATGCGCGAGAGCTCAGGGCCCGTGAGCGACGTGCGGAAGGCGACATCCTGCGGGTAGTCGCTCGGGAGACCGGATGCTCGCACCTCCGCGGCGAGGCCGAGGCGACGGAAGGCCTCCATGGTGCGCGAGGCGACGTGGTTGCACTTCACGTTCGGCGGCTCGAGGAACTCACGCTCCTCGACCACGATCGTCGAGATGCCGCGGGCGCTGAGGTCGAGCGCGGCGACGAGCCCGACCGGGCCCGCGCCGACGATGAGGACGTCGGCGTCGTACGCTGTGGCGGTCATCGTGCGATCGCCTCCACTTCGTCTGTATCGCGCAGCGGCTCACCGAGGTGGCGGAATCCGTAGGCGTCGAGAGTGGTCTCGCCGTTGCGCAGACGCTCCATGTAGACCTCTTCCTTCTCGGCGCGTTGGCGGGCGGCGTCGAGAACGCGGCCGTAGGCACGGGCGGGGAAGATGGCGACGCCGTCACGGTCCGCGACGACGATGTCACCGCGGCGGATCACACGGCCGCGGAGCGTCACCGGCAGGCCGACGGTTCCGGGCCACTGCTTGATGGTGCCGCGGATCGAGATCGACGTGCTGAATGCGGGGAAGTCCAGGGCGGCCATCTGCGCAGTGTCGCGGACGCCGCCGTCGATGATGAGACCGCGGATGCCTCTGGCCTGCGCGGCCACGGTCATCACCTCGCCCCAGTAGCCGAAGCGCGCGCCGCCGCCGTCGACGATGAGCACATCGCCCTCGCCGGCCTCGGCGATGCCGTGGTGCAGGGCCAGGTTGTCGCCGATCTGCGCCGAGACGGGGAATGCCCGTCCGACGATCGTCGCGCCCTCCCAGGAGGGGCGGAAGGCGGCGTCGAGGAAGCAGTCCAGGCCGGATGCCTCGTAGAGCGTCGCGCTGCCGAGGCGAAGGAGCTCGTCGACCTCGTTCTGGATGCTGACCTCGCTCATGCGTCGGCCCGCTGCAGGTCGTGGTAGCCGAACTGGGCGCGTGCCTCGGCGATCGTCGCGCCGTTCAGCGCGGCCTCGACGATCGACTCCTCACGGGCGTGGATCATCTCGGCGGTCGCGAGGATCTCGTTCTCGAGGTCCTGCGGGATCGCGACGACGCCATCGGAATCGCCGAGCAGAATGTCGCCGGGGCGCACGGTGACGCCGCCGATCGTGACGGGACCCTGCTCTTCTGCGACCTCGACGCGGTCTTTTCCGGTGCGCATGAAGCGCCCCCGGCTGAAGATCGGGTAACCCACCGAGAGTGCACGGTGGGTGTCGCGGCAGACGCCCTCGATGACGGTGCCGGCGATGCCACGGTGGTGGGCGACGGCGGTGAGGATGTCTCCCCACACCGTGCAGTCGACGCGGCCGTCGTTGTCGAGAACGACGACCTGGCCCGGCTCGACCTGGTCGATGAAGTCACCGACCGTGCCCGCCGGAACCTGCGCGCTGACGTAGCGGACGGTGAAGGCGCGGCCGACCATGTGCTGGTCGTCGGCGAGCGGGGCGATGCCGAGCAGGCTGCCGGGGCGGCCGTGCTTGTCGAGGGCGTCGGAGACGGTGGCGGTGCCGAGGGCGCCGAAGCGCGCGAGCAGGGTGTCGTTCATGGTGGTGCTTCTTACTCCGCGGTGACGGTGGGGAACTGGGAATCGTGCATGACTTCGCTGACGTCGCGGCCGCTACGGACGGCGTCGGCCATGAGCGCCTCGCGCTGAGCAATGCGCTGGGCGAGCTCGATCACGCGGACGGCATGATCGGCGGCCACGAAGACGACGCCATTGACGTCGGCGATCACATAGTCGAAGGAGGCGACGGAGACGCCGGCGATCTGGATGCGCTCGTCCATCGCCTGCTGCACGATGCGACCGCGCGCGCTCACCGGCACGGCCTGACGGGCGAAGAGCGGCAGCGAGAGCGCCTCGCTCTCCTGTACATCGCGGCAGGCGCCGTCGACGATGACGCCGGCGACGCCGCGCTGAGTGGCGGCCTCGGCGAGCAGGCCACCCCAGCACGAGACATCCGTGCGTCCGTGGTTGTCGATGACGACGACGTCATCGCTCTCGGAGATTGCGACGAGCGGGGTGGCGATGTGCGTTGCGGGTCCCGCTGCGGCCTTGGGGGCCGCCGTGACGGTGCGCACGCGCCCCGCCACGACGGATCCCACCGGCCACATGGGTGACAGAGCCGTCACGGCTCCCGGAAGGCCCAGGGTGTCGAGCGCATCCGAGATCGCACAGCTGTCGAGCGCGCGCAGCGCCGCAATGATCTCTGCCGGTGTTGCGGTCATCTCAGGCACGCCCCCAGGTGACGAAGCCCATCGCGTTGCCGGTGCCGGCTTCCGTGCGGTAGCAGGGCTCATAGTCGACGTTCGTGACCTGCAGGCCCACCTCGTCGGCGATGCCGGCGACGGCGATCCAGTTGCGCAGCTCCGAGGCGCCCGAGTGCATCTCGGATGCGGGAACCGACGACAGGTACTCGGCATCATGGTTCTTCATCGCTTCGATGAACTCGGTGTCGAGCTTCTCGTCGATCACGAAGTGGCTGAGGCCACCGGAGGCGACGACACCCACGCGCAGGTCACCGGGGAACGACTGGATCGCACGACCGACCGCGCGACCGAAGTCATAGCAGCGCTTGGCGCTCGGCGGGTTCGGCTCCCAGAACGTGTTGATGAAGATCGGCACCATGGGGATGGTCGAGTCCTCGCCCATGAAGCGCTGGTAGATGAAGCCGAAGCCGTGCGGGATCGAGTAGTTCTCGTAGCGGCCGGCCGGGATGATCTCGGTGGCGCCGGTGTCGAAGTCCTCGGCCTGCGTCGACTGGATGATGTGCTTGCCGAGCGCGCGGTGCGTCGGCCGCATGATCGTGTGGTCCGGCACATCGCCCATGGCGGCTTCGGCGAGGCCAGGGGCCATCTCGTCGAGCTGCTCCTGCGTGAACGGCACGTGTGCGACCTCGTCGCCCCAGAACACCGAGAACGGTGCGAGCCACTCGTCGCCGTAGGTCTCCTTGTGGTCGCTGGAGACGATCACGAGCACGTCGACGTCCTGCGCCTTGATGTACTCGGCGACGGCGTCCATCGAGCCCTGGCAGCTGTCCCAGCGGCGCTGCATCACGTCGTGCGTGATCTCGTGCGAGAAGTCCTCTCGCTCAGCGCGCAGTTCATCGAAGGTGTATGTGCCTCCGCGGAACTTGAGGCCCTTGCTGCGACGGTCTGCGGTGCCGCGAGTCTCCCAGGCCTCAGGCGGTGCGGCCTTGAGCTGGGGTCCGTGCGAGGTGCCGAATCCGGCGACGATCTCGGTCATGGTCGGTCCTTTCTCAGATGCTTCGGATGCTTAGAGGCGGAAAAGCGAGCGGGCGTTGTTCTCGAGGACGTCGGCGCGACTGTCGGCGTCGAGCCACTCGATGTCGTCGATGAGCAGGTGGATGTCGTCGAACCAGCGGCCCGTCTCCGGGTCGATCTGCGAGCCGGTTCCCGGCTTCTCCGAGCCGAAGAGCACGCGGTCGGTGCCGACGACCTTCATGAGCAGCTCCAGGCTCTCCTGCGTGTAGAGGCAGGAGTCGAAGTAGAGCTTGCGCAGCTTGTCGAGGTACGAGACCCCGGTGCGTACGACGGAGGGGAGGAAGCGACCCACCTGGTAGGGGATCGCGCCGCCACCGTGCGAGACGATGACCTTGAGGTCGGGGAAGTCCTGCAGCACCTGCGAGTTGATGAGGCTCCAGACGCCGACCGTCTCTTCCTGGATGAAGTGCAGGCTGTAGGGCTCTCGTGCCGGCGGCTTGCAGCTGGCGGAGTGCAGCAGCACGGGGACATCCAGCTCGCAGAGGGCCTCGTACACGGGGTACCAGTAGCGCTCGCCGAGTGCCGGCGGCGTCTCGGTGCCCTCGTGCGGGTCGCTGTTGAGCATGGCGCCGACGAAGCCCAGCTCGGTCACGGCGCGACGCAGCTCCTTGGTCCACTGCTCGGGCGTCAGATCCGGGCTCTGCGGCATGCCGGCGACGCCCTTGAAGCGTCCCGGGAAGAGCTCGGTGGTGCGGTGGATGATGTTGTTGGTCTCTTCGGTGAACCACTCGACGATCTTCGAGGGGCGCTCACTGTGCATCATGTGGAACGGACGCGGCGAGATCAGCTGCACGTCGATGCCTGCGCCGTCGATGTGCTGCATGTGCGATGCGTGGCCGAAGCTGGGGTGCGGCGCGTGATACGACTCGATGAGGGCGTCGTCACTGATGACCGGGGGCTTGCCGCCGTGCGATCCGCGGGCCGCGAGCAGCGAGGCCTTCCAGGCGTAGTAGCTGTCGGGAGCGGTCATGTGCGCGTGGGCATCGATGATCACGAGTGACTCCTTCGTCGTCGATAGGTCTGCGAACCTGTGATCCTGCGAGCCGTCCGCAACGACGGTCGAGGCTGATGGTTCGACGCTAGGTGAGGGTCACCTTCGTACGGATCGGCGTCCTGCGGGAATCTCCTTCGGGGCGTTCCGACACCGTGTCGGAAAGGCCGGATTCCTGCGGGTGGTGAGGGTGCAGGCCGCAAACTTTGGATAGAGTTCAAGAAAGGACTCTGTCCAAAGTAGACTTTTGGGGTGTTCATTCCGTGGCGCTCGCCGTCACCACCCATCACGCGAGAGGACGTCATGTCAGGAGCATCAGGTCGGATTGACAGAGCGCCCCGACGAGGCCTGCTGACCCTCATCGCCACTGTCGCGTGCGCGGCGATGACAGCATCGGCACTCATCCTTGGCGGCGCCGCACCGGCGCATGCGGCGCTCGCCTCGCCCGCTCCGCAGGAGGAGTTCATCTTCGAGAGCGCGTCGGGCACAGACTGGATCGTCCCGTCCGGCGTCAGCACCATCTATGTGGGTCTGCGTGGAGGGAACGGCGGGTCGACGATGCCGCAGATCGCCGCAGGCGTCGGCGACAACATGGTGGTGCGTGTCGCCGTGGCATCTGGCGACCGGATCACGGTCTACGCGGGCAAGAACGCCCAGCAGCGTGTGGCCGGTGCCGGGTACGCCGCGGGCGGTGCGGGCGGTGGCAGCAGTCTTGACGGCAAGAACGGCGGCGGCGGGGGCGGGGCTGCGGCCCTGCTCATCAACGGCACCGTGGCGGCGGTCGCCGGCGGCGGCGGTGGTGCGGGTGGCACCGGCGGCTCCGGCGCCGGTCATGGCGCGGGTGGTGCGGGTGGCAGCGTGAGCAGCGCCGGTCGCACCCCCGGAGTCAACGGCGGCGGAGCGCATCCCGGAGCCGGTGCGGGGCTGGCGACGGCCTCCGGGCGTGCCGGCGTGAACGGCGGCACCGCCCCCAACATCTCAGCGGGCGGCGGTGGCGGCGCGGGAGGCGGCGGCTGGCAGGGAGGGAAGGGCGGCGACGGTGGTCGCCGTGCCGCGCTCTTCCTCGCAGGCAACAGTGGCGGCGGCGGCGGCGCGGCCGGATCCAGCGCCGTGACCGGACTGGTCTCGGGCGTCACCCGAGTGACCGACGCTGAGACCCTGCCGACAGACATGCGCACCTACCGCGGACCCGTGGCCGAGGCCGGAACGGTGAAGATCGTGATCCCTCGGCCGGTTGAGGTGCAGATCATGACCAGCTCGACCGTGTCGCCACAGCAGTGGCCTTCCGTGGCTTTCCGTTCGACGATCACGGGCGGGCCGAAGGCGGGAGAGGCGGTGTACGGGCGTGTCACTCTCACCCTGGACGGCGCCGGCCAGGGCACCTACGGCGACGTCGACACCGTGTGGTCGCGGGGCGCCGACGGAAAGTACTCCTATGGGCCCATGTACCGCACGCTCCCACGTCTCGCGCTGGGGACGCACACGTACGTGGCCACGTATGTCGGAGGCAAGAAAGCACAGGACTACGCCTACCCTGAAGAGCGGGCCACAGCGACGGCCGTTGTCAGGTCGCTGGCTGACCTCACCGGCACCGTGTCCATCGGGGGCACGCCCGCCGTCGGAGAGACGCTGACGGTCGATGCATCCGGGATCACCTCGCCTGCGCCTCTCGGGGCGCTGAGCTACCAGTGGCAACGCAACGACCGGGCGATCCCGGGCGCGACCGGCGCGAGCTACACCCTCACTCCGGATGATGTCGGGGGAACTCTCAGCGTGCGCGTGGGGTCTCAGAACTACTGGGACAAACTCACCACGCGCGGTGTCAAGATCGTGCAGACGCCTGTTCTCACTCTGACGACCGATCCGGCGGGTTCGCTGGTGCTCCCGGACGACCTTGAGGTGAGTGCCACTCTCGCAGCACCCGGTCTGCCCGCGGATGGCAACTCCGTCGAGCTGCTGGTCGACGGAGTGCCCGTCGATTCGGATGCGACGCGCGGCGGTCTCTCCACGTTCACGCTGACCGATCTGGCGCCGGGAAGTCACACGCTTACTGCCACCTACGGCGGCGCCTCCGGCTATGCGGCCGTGACGTCCGCTCCGGTGGCAGTGACCGTCGGGCTCGCAGCGCAGACGATGCAACTGCACGGGGTGGACGACACGTTTGAGGTCGGAGACGAGTTCCAGCTCTCGGTCTCCGGAGCATCCGGAACCGGACAAGTGGAATATGAGGCAAGCGACCCGTCTGCCGTATCGATCGACGTGACAGGCCTCGTCACCCTGCGCTCGGTGGGGGTTTTCACCATCACCGCGGTGAAGCGCGCAGACGCGACCTATGCCGAAACCAGCGCTTCGCACGCTTTCGCGGTGGTGACCCCGAGCGCTGTTCCGGCGCCGTCGCCCGTGGGCATTGCTGGAGCGGCCGTCGTGCTGAACGGTGCACCATTCGTGTACACGGGTGCCCCGATTCAGCCCGGTATCGCGTCGGTGACGCTGGGCGACGGAACCGTGCTCGAAACGGGCGACTACACAGTCGCCTACAGCTCGAACACCACCGACGCCGGTGTGGGCAGCGTCACGATCACCGGCCAGCGTGGGTACACGGGCACGGCCGTGCAGACGTTCGTGATCGCGCCGCAGCCCGTCACGATCACGGCCGATGATGAGGTGATGGTGCACGGCGAGGGGATGCCCTCGCTGGATTGGGATGCGGATCCCGCCCTCGCCCCGGGTGATGCTCTTGCGGGAGCGCTCGCGGCGGTCGGGCCGCGCTCCCTGACCCCGGTCGGTTCGTACGACATCACGCAGGGCACTCTCGATCTGTCGAACCCGAACTACGCCTTCACCTTCGTGCCGGGCACATTCGTGGTTGCTCCGGCGCGCGAGGTTGCTGAACTCGAGGCGCTCATGCATCTGATTCCGAACCCGGTGACGACTCTCGATGAGGCTGATCTGGTTGCGCAGGCAACCACCCTCTACGCCGCGCTGACCCCGCCGAATGCAGCTCAGGTGGCGCCGGCGTTGCTCACTGCGCTGGATGCTGCCCAGCAGCAGGCAGGGCCGGTGAACCAGAACGATCTCGAAGACGGCGTCGAATCGGCGAGTGAGGAGTTGGCTGCGAACTGGAACATCCGGATGCTTGTCACACCGCGCACCTGGGATGGCTCGCCGGCCACGTACTCGCGGGTGGCCGGTGCGCTTGCGCCGTCGAACCAGCTCGCGCTTGCTCTCTACGACCTCAGCTTCGTCGACACACTCACTGGTCAGCCCTGGCAGCCGCAGAGCCCGGTGACGATCGAGTTCACACGGGCACCGCTTGACGGCTGGGAAACGATCGGCCTTGTGCGCGAAGCCTCAGAGGGCGTGCTGGAACAGGTTCCGGCGATCGTGAAGAGCGGAACGGTCACTTTTGCGACGTCGACGTTCGGGCTCTACGCCGTGACGGCGCAGTATGAGACCGCCACCGCGGAGCCGGGCGGGGACGGAGGCGACGGTGGGGGAGAGAACCCGGGCGCGAGGCCGGACGGCGCCGGTGCCGGGCAGGCGCTCGCTGCAACCGGTGCAGAGGCCCCGCCGCTTTCCTGGACCGTCTTCAGCGTGCTCGCCCTGATCGTGGGCGCCGGGCTCCTCTGGGGCGGTCGCCGCAGGGCTGTCTGACCCGACATTCGCCGGCGCACGACAAAGGAGGCGAGCCGACCCCCTCGGCGCAGCTCGCCTCCTTGTGCCCGCAGGCTGGGTTCAGCCCGAGATCGTGGGCAGTGTGATCCACTGCCAGTAGGTGAACTCGTCGAGGTTCCAGTGACCGCCGTGGCGGCCGCCGTTTCCGGAGGCGCCGATTCCGCCCATCGGGATGTGCGCGGCGTCGTAGATCGTCTGCCCGTTCACGGCGACCATGCCGGCGTGCAGACGGGAGGCGAAGCCGAGGGCGCGCGCGGTGTCGCGGGTATGGATCGCGGCGGAGAGGCCGTAGGCGCTGGCGTTGGCGAGCGCGAGGGCCTCCTCCTCAGTGGAGAAGCGCGTCACCGGGGCGACGGGGCCGAAGATCTCGCTCTGGAAGGCGGGGTTGTCGATCCCGACGCCGTCGAGCACGGTCGGGGCGAAGAAGACGCCGTCGTGCGTGCCGCCCTGCACGACGGTTGCGCCGTCGGCGACAGCGGCGTCCACGATGCCCTGTACGCGCTCTGCCTGCGGCACGTTGATGAGCGGTCCGAGCGTCGTGCCTTCGGCCAGCGGATCGCCGAGACGCATGGCGGCCGCGGCCGCCCGCAGACGTTCGACGTACTCGTCGGCGACGCTCTCATGCACGAGATGGCGGCCGGTGGCCATGCAGATCTGGCCCTGGTGGCGGAAGGAGCCGCCGACGCCCGCGGCGACGGCCTTGTCGAGATCGGCATCGGCCATGACGATGAAGGCGTTGTTGCCGCCGAGTTCGAGGATGACGCGCTTGAGCAGGCCTCCGGCAACCTCGCCGACGCGCTTGCCTGCGGCGGAAGATCCTGTGAAGGAGATGACGTTCGTGTGCGGGGAGCGCACGACGGCTTCGCCGGTCTCGGGGCCGCCCGGAAGAATGTGCAGCACACCGGCAGGGAGGCCCGCGCGCTCGAAGATCTCGGCGATCACGGCGCCGCCGGAGAGCGCCGTCTTGACGTCGGGCTTCACGATGACGGCGTTGCCGAGAGCGATCGCCGGCGCGACCGAGCGCATCGCGAGCATGAACGGAGCGTTCCAGGGCGCGATGACTCCGACGACGCCGACCGGGATACGGCGGGCGATGCCGATCGTTGTGGGATCCTCGACCGGCAGGATGTCGCCCTGCGACATCGTCACGAGCCCTGCGGCCTCGCGCAGCTCGTCGATGACCTTCTCGACCTCGTGGTGGGCCTTGCCGGGGAGGGATCCACTCTCGCGGACGAGCACGCGCTCCACGTCGGCGCGAATCTCCTCCAGTGCGTTCGCGGCCTTGCGCAGGACCTCGGCGCGCACACGGTAGGACGCGGCACCCCATGCCTTCTGTGCTTCGATGGCGCGCAGCCCCGCGCGTTCGACATCGGCCTCATCGGCGATGCCGATCGTTCCGACCGCGGTGCCGTCACCGGGGGAGGTCACGTCGAGCGTGCCGCCGCCGCCGGGGCGCCATCCGTCGGAGTAGATTCCGCCGTCGGCTGGTTTCAGGTCCCACCGCTCCATCGCAGTCCTCGACAATCCGTGCTGGGCGCGCTCGTGCGCGAAGTCACACCGATGCTATCCGCGGGGTGCGGAGCCGACATCCGCCGCGTCGCCGCAAACCGGCGTAGGAGGATCCGACACCGTGTCGAGTGTGCAGGGTCAGATGCTGCATCCGATCTGCGTGACGGCGAGGTTGTTGACCCAGATGTCATCGTTGACGTCGGCCGTGGGCAGCAGCGTGAATCGGTAGCGGAGAGTGACGGTCTCGGTCAGTGGCGCGACGAAGTTCGTGCTGTAGGGGAGCGGGCTGGTCTCCCAGGTGTACTGCGTCGTGTGGTCGGCGATGTTGTCGGGGTAGGGGTTTCCATCGCTCGTGTGCACGGCGACGAGCTTCTGAGCCCCCGCGGAAGAGACGACGTCGACCCAGACATTCTGACGGCTGACGCCAAGGGGGCTGTTCCCGGCTCCGACCTGCACGGTGGCACTGATGTTGTACGAGGCGCCTGCGCGTGCGTCGAAGGTGAACGTCGCCGTCACGACGGCGTCCTGTGTGTCCGAGGCATTGTTGTCCCAGGAGCGGAAACCGTTCGTCCCGAACCACCCGGTCTGATTCTCGTCGGTCTTGAGGGTGCCGGATGTGGCCGACCAGGAGCCGGGACTGATAGTCAGAGCCGTGCCGTTGTCGGCGGCATTGCACGATGCGGTGGAGGTGGATGCTGCGGCGAGAGGTGTCGCGATGGCGGTGGCGATGATCGGCACGGACCATGCTCCGGCGCGGAGGATCGTTCGTCGGCCGAGAGCGTGTGCAGTGGTCGGGGCGGTGGGCGCGGGCATGGGAGCTCCTCACGTTCGGGGTGCGCGAAGGCAGCTGTTCCGCGCGGAAGGCGTTCGCCATCGGGCATGGGAGCGCTCCCATGGAGAATATCGGATGCGATTGCTCCCGACAAGGCCCACTTCAGATCACGCGAGGAGGAAGGCCACGGCAATGGCGCCGATCAGGATGATCGCTGCGCGCAGTAGCCAGGCCGGCAGGCGTCGGCCGATCGCCGAGCCGATCGCGGAGCCGAGCAGAGAGCCCGCCGCGATGACGCCGATCGCGACCCATGGCAGGGCCATGTGCAGAACGAAGACGATCGTCGCCACCCAGCCTGCGACGGTCTGCAGCACGTTCTTGATGGCGTTGATGCGCTGCAGGTCCTCGCGCATCGTCAGGTCGAGGATGCCGACGATCAGCACGCCCTGCGCCGCGCCGAAGTAGCCGCCATACGCGCCGGTGAGAAGCGTGAGGGGCGTGCGCAGCCAGGCCGGGGCGAGCGGCGGGTGGCCCGCCTCCTGTGATGCACGTCGATTCAGGATCGGCTGGATCGCGACGAGGATGCACCCGACGATGATGAGTGCCGGCGCGACGAGACGGAAGATCGATGCGGGCAGAGCGAGCAGTGCGAGCGCGCCGGCCACCGCGCCGACGATCGTGACGGCGATGAGGGGCAGGAGGATGCGTCGTGTGCCGACGAGTTCGCGTCGGTAGCCGACGACGCCGCCAACGTTGCCGATCGCGAGGCCGACCGTGTTGGCGACGTTCGCGTTCACGGGCGGGACCCCCAACGCCAGGAGCGTGGGGAAGGTGATGAGGCTCCCGGATCCGACGACCGTGTTGATGATGCCGGCGCCGATCGCGGCCAGGGCGAGCAGGCTGACGCCGAGAGGGCTGAGGAGATCCATGGTGCCCTTCTGCGGAGTCGCTGCAACGGAATATCGGCTGATTGGTTGGGTGGTCCGACCAATTCTGCTACCGTACAGCACATGTCATCGATCGATTGGGATCAGCTCAGCGCAACGCCGCGCACCGCGACCGCCACGGCGATCGCGGCTCGGCTGATGGATCTCGTGAGCACAGGAGCGGTTCCTGCAGGCTCCGCGCTCCCCCCGGAGCGCGACCTCGCTGCGCAGCTCGGCGTGTCACGGACGACGATCCGCGAGGCCATTCATGAGCTCACGCTCAAGGGTGTCGTGCGGCGTCGTCAGGGATCCGGCACGGTCGTGCTGGATCCGTCGGACGCGGCGTCCTCGCTTCTGCGCGACATGTCGCAGACCGAGCGCGAGGCCGTCGAGGTCACCGACTTCCGATCTACCTTCGAACCCGAGATCGCCGGACTCGCGGCGAGTCGTCGCACCGACAGCGACCTGCTCCTCCTCGCGAGCCTGTGCGATTTCGACCCGGTGACGGCCACGCTGGAGCACTCCCTCGAGTACGACCAGCGGTTCCACGAGACCATCGCGGCGACCACTCACAACCATCTGATCCTCGCCCTCAGCCGAGCCACCTCGGAATGGGTCAGCGAGTTCCGACGCACCTCCCACTCCACAGCAGAGGGTCGCACCACGTCTCTCAACGGTCACCGCGCCATCCTTGCGGCGATCGAGGCCGGACGACCGGACGATGCTGCGCGCCTCATGCGCGAGCACGTCGCGGAGGTGGGGCGCATCTGAGCCGACCCGCTCCGCGCTCCGCCCCTCCACCCGAGACCGGGCACCCTCACACATCAAGAAAGCCATCACCCGCATGAAGCGATCCACCCGCTCCGCCGTCACCCTCAGTGCTCTCGCAATCTCCGCTCTCGCCCTCACTGCGTGCACCGGATCCGCGACTCCCGGCTCCACCTCCGGTGGGTCATCGAACACCGCCGACATCAACTACCACGCAGCGGCGGGCGACGCCGACAAGACGCTCGCCGGCATGCTTCCGGCCGCGGTCTCCGACAAGGGCACCCTCGTCATCGCGACCGACGCGACGATCGGCGAGCCGTTCGCGTCGTACGACACCGACGGCGTCACCATCGTCGGCATCGTTCCCGACCTCGCCTACGCGATGGGCGACGCCCTGGGCGTCGACGTCGAACTGCGCCAGGTCGTCTTCGCGAACCTGATCCCCGGTCTCGCAGCGGAGCGCTACGACTTCTCGCTCGCGCCCATGCTCGACACGGCAGAGCGCCAGGAGCAGGTCGACTTCATCGACTACCTCCGCGGCGGGTCGCAGTTCATCGTCGCGAAGGACGATGCGGACGCACCGAAGAACCTCTCGCCCGAGACCGCCTGCGGCCTCGCGATCGGCGTGACGACCGGCTCCGTCGAGGAGATCTCGCTCACCGAGCAGAACGAGGTCTGCACCGCCGCAGGCAAGCCGGCGATCGAGATCCTCTCGTACAAGACCAACAACGAGGGCATCCTGGCACTCACGAGCGGCCGTATCGACGCCTACGGCACGGCTGCCGCGCAGGGCGGCTACATCGCGCAGACCGACAACGACCGCCTCACACTCAGCGGCGAGCCGTTCCGCGGCGGTCTGTCGGGAATGGCGTTCCCGAAGACGAGCGAACTGCTCCCGGTGATCCAGGCGACGCTGCAGAAGTTCATCGACGACGGCGTCTACGAGCAGATCCTCACCACCTACGGCGTCCAGCAGCTGGCTGTTCCGATGGCCGGCAAGAACAATGAGGCGATGGAGTGACGAGCGCCGCTCCGCGGGCGTCCGTTGACTCACTCCTTCACGAGGTGAAGGACTACCGGGTCATCGGGCGTCCACGTCCCTTCATGTGGCTGGCCACCGTGGTGGTCATCGCACTGGCCGTCGCCGTGGCCGTCTCGATCGTGACCAACCCGCGCTTCGAGTGGGACGTGGTCTGGCAGTACTTCACCTCCGGGTCGGTGCTGCAGGGCCTGTGGAAGACGATCGAACTGACGATCGTGTCGATGGTGATCGGCATCATCATCGGTCTGGTG
Source organism: Microbacterium sp. GW823-FHT02G05 (assembly GCF_058797175.1). Lineage (NCBI taxonomy): Bacteria > Bacillati > Actinomycetota > Actinomycetes > Micrococcales > Microbacteriaceae > Microbacterium > Microbacterium sp. GW823-FHT02G05. Next base: position 240,574 of record NZ_JBXAJK010000001.1, on the reverse strand, counting down.
ATCGCGCTCATGCGCGTCTCCGACAACAAGGTGCTCAATGCCGTTGCCGGCGCGTACGTGTGGTTCTTCCGCGGAACGCCGCTGCTCGTGCAGCTCGTCCTGCTGTACAACATCTCCGCGCTGTACCCGTCGATCTCGATCGGCATCCCCTTCGGTCCGACCTTCTTCGAGGGCAGCGTCAACGACTTCGTGACGCCCTACGTGGTGGCTGTCGCGGCGCTCGCCCTCAATGAGGCGGCGTACATGGCGGAGATCATTCGCGGCGGTCTGCTCTCGGTCGACGGCGGACAGATCGAGGCGTCCAAGGCCCTGGGCATGAGCGGCGGACGCACGATGCGCCGCATCGTCATCCCGCAGGCGATGCGCTTCATCATCCCGCCGACGGGCAACGAGGTGCTCTCGCTGCTGAAGTCGACCTCGCTTGTGTCGGTCATCGCCCTGCCGGAGCTTCTCTACTCGGTGCAGGTCATCTACAGCCGCACCTTCGAGACGATCCCTCTGCTCATGGTCGCGACGATCTGGTACCTCATCGTCACCTCGATCCTGATGATCGGGCAGAACGCGCTGGAGCGCTTCTACTCGCGCGGCTCTCAGCGCACGAGCGGACCCGGTTCGCTGCAGCGGCTCACCGGCATCCGATTCCGACGACCTGCGCAGCCCGCCCGAGAGGAGGCATCCGCATGAGCTTCCTGAGCATGCGCGAGGTGCACAAGAGCTTCGCCGGCAACGAGGTGCTCAAGGGCGTCTCGCTCGAGATGGAACGCGGCCAGGTCGTGTGCGTGATCGGGCCCAGCGGCTCGGGCAAGAGCACGTTCCTGCGCTGCATCAACCGCCTGGAGACGATCGACGCCGGGCTCATCGCGATCGAGGGCGACCCGATCGGGGCGGAGGTGCGCGGCGGACGGCTGCACGCGGCTCCTGACAAGAAGATCCGCGCGCAGCGGGAGCAGATCGGCATGGTGTTCCAGTCGTTCAATCTGTTCCCGCACATGACGGTGCTCGAGAACATCATCGAGGCGCCGGTCGGGGTGCGGGGCGAGAAGAAGGCGGATGCTGTCGCGCACGCGCTGCAGCTGCTTGCACGGGTCGGCCTGGCGGAGAAGCGCGATGCCTACCCGAAGCAGCTCTCCGGCGGCCAGCAGCAGCGCGTGGCGATCGCCCGCGCGCTCGCGATGCGGCCGAAGCTGCTGCTGTTCGACGAGCCCACGAGCGCCCTCGACCCCGAGATGGTGGGCGAGGTGCTCGGTGTCATGCGCGATCTCGCCGCAGAGCACACCACGATGATCGTCGTGACGCACGAGATGGGTTTTGCCCGTGAGGTCGCCGACCGGCTGATCTTCATGGACGGCGGCCACATCGTCGAAGACGGCGACCCCCGCGAGATCATGGCGAATCCCCAGCATCCGCGCACCCGCGCGTTCCTGGAAAGCGTTCTGTAATGAGAGAGAAAATGCACGACAACGTTCGAGACCTCATCGGCGACATCTGGCTGAGCGGTCAGCTCGGTGCCGACTTCACCGCCGTGTGCGACACCGGCGGGCGTGTGGCCGGAACCGACAGTGAGACGGCCGCGCAGTCGTACCTCGAGGGCGCCGCGCGTGCGCTCGGCGGCGAGTACCGTGAGCAGACGTTCACGGTCACCGGCCTGCGCAGCGACGAGCACGGCGTGAGCATGGTCTCGAGCGGTCGCGAGCTGCAGAGCTACCCGCTGCTGAACTGCGCGCAGGTGGACGACGAGTTCGAGGTCATCGACCTCGGCCGTGGCACGCCCGTCGACTTCGAGGGCGCGCGCGATCTGATTCCCGGCAAGGCAGTTCTCGTGCGTCACGAGTTCCCCTTCTCGACGAATCACGTGCATCGCGGCGTGAAGCTCGAACTCGCCCGCACCTACGGGGCCGCGGCGTTCCTGATCGGCAACAACCAGCCGGGCGCCGGCCCCGTCAGCGGCTCCGGCGGGGCGGGGGAGCCGGGCGAGATGCCCGCGCTCGGACTGAGCTACGACGCGACGAGCGAGCTGTCGACAGCGCTGGCGTTCGGTCCTGCGCGGGTGCGCCTGTTCAACCGGGCGACTCCCGGCGAATGGACCGGACGCAACATCTTCGTGCACTTCCCCGGTCGCACGCAGGAGCACGTCGTGCTGAGCGCGCACATCGACGGACACGGACTCGCCGAGAGCGCGATGGACAACGGGTCGGGCCTGGCCACCGTACTCGAGGTCGCCCGCCGTCTCGGGCCGCTCGCCGCAGACAGCGAGCGGGGTCTGACGCTGGCGCTGTTCACCTTCGAGGAGTGGGCCCTCACGGGGTCGGCGGAGTACGTGGCGTCGTTGAACGAGGCAGAGCGTTCACTCATCCACTGCAACGTGAACGTCGACACCCCGGTCGGCTACCCGCGCCTGTTCGGGCTGACGGCGGGGCATCCGCGCATCCTGGAGCTGCTGCGTCAGGCCAGCGTCGTCGGCGGCACGCCCGTGCATCCGATCTACGCGCACACCACGAACTCCGACCACGCCAACTTCCTGGCGGCGGGGATTCCGGCAGTGCGCCTGATCGGCGGCTACAACGACGACTCCGCAGGCAGCCGTCTGCTGCTCACGGCAGCCGACACCCGGCACCGGGTCGAGCCGCTCGACCTCAAGCACGGTGCCATCGTCACCGCGCTCGTCACACTCGCCGCGATGACGGCGTAACGCACGAGTCCGCACTGTCCCGAGCTCGTCGGCAAGGAAGCCGGCGGGTTCGGGGCGCCATTCACCGCACCGGGAAGCTCTGCGCCACCGCATCCGTCAGCGGGAAGGTGAAGTGCCACCATTCCATCTCGTACGGCTCGAACCCGTGTGCCGTCATGACCTCGCGCAGGAGGGCGCGGTTCTCGGCCTGCTCGGCGCTGAGCCCATCCGCGTCGTAGTGCGAGCGCTCGCCGAAGAAGTCGAAGGGGCCGCCCATGTCGAGTGGCGCTCCGGTGGCGAGGTCGATGATCGTGAGGTCGACCGTGCCGCCCAGCGAGTGTTTCGAGTGGTCGGCGATGTAGCCGAGCTCGAAGAGCTGCGGCTTCTCGAACGTCGGATAGTACTCGTCCTTCGTCGAGTCATCCGGGGTCTGCGACCACGCCTGGAAGAACCCCACTGCCGTGGTCGGGCGGTAGGCGTCGTAGACGAGGATGCCGAGGTCGTCGGCAACGAGCTGCTTCTGGACTGCTGCGAGGGCGGATGCGGCGTCCCGATGCAGAATCACGACGTCGGCGCTCTCGTAGCCGTCGACCTTCTCGCCCGTGAAGTTGTTCGTCGTCGCGTAGCGCAACTCCACCTGGATCGTCTTGTCGAGGCTGCGGGCGTCGACGAAGTCCGCCGGTCGTGGCGCCTCCGACGGTGTCGTCAGCGCCCAGCCTGCCTGTCCGGCAGGTGCGAGCGCCTGAGACCCGGTGGTCCAGGCGGTGCCGAGTGCGACGAGCACGCCGAGCACGAGGAGACCCTTCCCCGCGGGGCGTGAGATGCGCGGCAGCAGGAAGAGAGCAGCAAGGGCGACGAGCGCGAGAATCACACTGCCGACGAGGGGCAAAACTTGGATACCATCCACGTTTCCAGCCTAAGGGTGTGCGAAGGGAGGCCGCCGTTAACCTTTGCCGGTTAGCGTTCCGCTACCTGTCGCCTGGAGGCGGCGAGGAGAGGAGCCCCAATGCCTGTGTTGCGTCCCGAGATCGGCGCACTGACGCGCGTGCGATCCGCCATGACGAGCCTGGGACCGAGCGAGGCCCGGGTCGCGGCCGTCGTGCTGGAGCATCCGGAGGATGTCGTCGAATGGTCGACGGCTGAGCTCGCCCAGGCGGCGGGAACCTCGACGGCGACGGTGATCCGTGCCTGCCAGAGTGCGGGGTTCCGCGGCTTCCAGCACCTTCGCCTGGAGCTCGCCCGAGCCGCTCCACTGCTGCCGCGCGGTGCGGACGAGGCGTATGAGGAGCGCACCTTCGATGACGCGATCGATGCGCTGCGCCTCGCGCAGGAGAGCGTCGCTCCCGACATGCTGCAGAAGGCGGCGGATGCTCTGCGCGGCGCGCGGCGCATCGTGCTCGTCGGCAACGGATTCTCCGGGCCCCCGCTCCAGGATCTCGCGATGCGGATCAGCACCCTCGGGCGGCCGGTGGAGGCGCCGGTCGATCCGCTCGCCCAGCAGTTCGCGGTCAACTCCCTCGTCGACGGCGACCTCTGCCTCGCGTTGAGCTACTCCGGGGCAAACGTCCAGACGCTGCGGGCCTGCACGGCCGCCTCCGAACGCGGCGCCACGGTCGCGGTGGTCACCAGCTATGCGCGATCACCCATCGGTCGCACGGCCGACATCGTCATCGCGACTGGCGCTGCGGCGGCCGCCCATGACATCGATCCCTATCTCGCTCGCCTCGGCCACACGGTCGTGCTGCACGCCCTGCACGCCGCTCTGGCACGCGGCGGCGGGGCTGTCAGCGTGGCGAGCATGCGCCATGTCGTCGCCGACGCGCTCAGCGAGGACTGACCGCACACGCAGCGTTCGCCACGGCGTCTCCCGCACGTCACCTGCTGGTCACCTTCCGCGGTGACAGTACCTGTGTAATCACATTCCGAACGGGATGTAACGGAAGTAACACAGGAGCGGGGCACGCAGCATGCGCATGATCGAGGTCGAAGGGCTCTTCAATGCGAGGGCCGTCGACGCAGGCATCCCCTGGCTCGTGCGTACGGGGGCGACCGAGAACCTGACACCCGCGGGAGTGGCGACGCTGCGCCAATGCGGAGTGGGGGTCATCGTCGATCTGCGCGAGCCGTTCGAGCAGGGCCCGATCGGCCACGACATCCCGGTGCGCCTCGTGTCGATCTACGGCACGAACCCACCCGACACCGGGCGGCTGGAAGACATCTACGAGGCGCTGCTGCGCACCCGCGGTGCGGCGCTGACCGCGGCCGTCACGGTGATCGCCGAAGCAGACGGCGCCGTTCTCGTGCACTGCACCGCCGGCAAAGACCGCACGGGTCTCGTCGTAGCGCTTGCCCGACTGGCCGGGGGTGCCAGCACGGAGGAGGTCATCGACGACTACGTGCTCTCGGGTGCGGAGGTGCGCCCCGTGCGCGCCGCGCATGCGGAATCGGTCGCCGCGCAGTCCGCGCTCGACGAGCGCGCCGAGATCCTCCGCCTTCACCTCGACAGCCCGCGCGAGGCCATCGTGCACGCGCTCGCCGTGATCGAGGAGTGGGGCGATGCGGGCGAGTACCTGCGGGCGCACGGTCTGCGCGAGACGCACCTCGCCGCGCTGCGAGCCAAGCGCGCGCAGCCCGTCCTCGTCGGGGAGGCTCGGTCGTGAGCCGCGAGAACGGACGCCTTACCGTCCTCCACCTGAGTGACGTGCACGCCACCGACGGCGCGCTGCTCTACGACGCCGTCGATGGCACCGCGCGTCTGCGGGCCGTCGCTGACTACGTGCGGCAGGCGGGCGCCACTCCCGAGGCGATCCTGGTGACGGGCGACCTCGTGCAGCGCGGGAACGCGAGTGCCTACCCCATGGTGCGCGACGCGTTCGCCGCACTCGAAGACGCCGTCGGCGTTCCTGTGCTCACGGTCATCGGCAATCACGATGACCCGGATGCGGCGCGCATCCTCGCTGGCCATGAGAGAGGCCACGCACGCACCGTCCTGCTCGACACGCTCCGTTTCGTGCTGCTCGACTCGTCGAGCGGCGCGCTCGGCGAGGAACAGCTCGAATGGCTGCACGCAGAGCTCGCCGAGCCGCACGGGGAAGGCACCGTCATCGCCGTGCACCACCCGCCGCTCGGCTCGCCCCTCCCGACGCTCGCCAAGGCGGGACTGCGTGATGCGGATGCCCTGCTCGACGTGCTCGAAGGCAGCGACGTGCGCGCGGTGCTCTCGGGGCACTTTCACCACCCGCTCGCGGCGACCGTGCGCAGCATCCCTGTCTTCGTCGGCCCCTCTCTCGCCTACCACCAGGTGATGGATGCCGGACCCGACCACGTGAGCGGCCACGACCGCGCGATGTTCTCGCTCGTGCATCTGCTGCCCGAGGCCGTGACGAGCACGAGCGTCAGCCTCGAATCACCCTCGCCCCTGTTCTTGTCTCCCGTCATTCGCTGATACCCACTCACCCCTGCACGACCCCACCCACAGATAGGAAGCCATGTCCCCCCTGCGCACCACCGCCGGCATTGCCGCGTTCGGCCTCGCCACCCTCGTTCTCGCCGGCTGCGCTCCGGCCGCCGCAGCGCCCGAGCCCACGACGGAGCCGACGGCCGAGGCCGAGGCCCTCGCCCCCGCGACGATCACGGTCTACACGTCTGAGCCCCAGGCGAAGATCGACGAGGTCGTCGCGGCCTTCAACACCGTGCAGCCCAACGTCACCGTCGAGGTGTTCCGTGCCGGCACCGGAGACCTCACGACCCGCGTCGCTACCGAGCAGGCCTCGGGCGGCATCCAGGCGGATGTCTTCCTCGCCGCTGACGCCGGCACCTTCGAGAACTACGCCGCAGACGGCCTGCTGCAGGAGCTCGACCCGGCCGACATCGACGCGATCAACCCCGACGTCGTCGACCCCGAGGGCTTCTACGTCGGCACGCGCATCATCCCCACGGTCATCGCCTACAACACGGGCATCATCACCGAGGCGCCCACCTCGTGGGCCGACCTGACGGACCCCGAGTACGCCGAGCGGATCGTCATGCCGAACCCGGATGTCTCGGGGGCCGCGGCCTACAACGCCGCCGTCTGGCTCGACGAGAAAGCACTGGGTGAGAAGTGGATGACAGCGCTCGCCGCCAACCGCCCCGTGATCGCCGACAGCAACGGCCCGGTCTCGCAGGCCGTCGCGACCGGCGCGCAGCCGGTCGGCATCGTCGTCGACTACCTCGTGCGCGAACTCGCTGCGCAGGGTTCGCCGATCGCGGTCGCCTACCCGAAGGAGGGCGTGCCTTACGTCTCGCAACCGGTCGGCATCTTTGCCGACAGTGACGAGGTCGAGGCCTCGCAGGCGTTCGTCGACTTCCTGCTGAGCGCGGAGGGCCAGAAGCTCGCCGTCGCGCAGTCGTACCTGCCGGTGCGTTCGGATGTCGGCACGCCCAAGGGCGCCCCGGCGATGGACGAGATCGCGATCCTCTCGCCCGACGTGCAGAAGATCCGTGCGACGCAGGATGCTGCGGTCGAGACCTTCCGCGGGCTGTTCCAGTAGTGACCACTCTCACAGGCACCGCGGGTCCGGCCATGCGCCGGGCCCGCGGCTCCGTGCGCCCGCGCCGCGACGGGCTGACCGGGGTGAGCCTTGCCCTGTGGATCGCGTGCGCCTTCTTCGTGCTGCTCCCGTTGGGAGCGATCCTCGTGCTCGCGGTCGGGGGATCGCAGTTCGGGATGCTGCTCGAAGGCGACGTCGTCGAGGCGGCGACGAACAGCCTCGTCTCCGCCGTGGCATCCGCCCTGCTCGCTGTGGTGATCGGTGCCGCTTTCGCGATCCTCTTCGATCGCACCGACCTTCCCGGGCGTCGCCCCCTGCGCCTGCTGGCGCTCACCCCTCTTCTCATGCCGCCCTTCGTCGGGGCGATCGCATGGCTCGGGGTCGCCGGCCCCACGAGCCCGGTCAACCTGTGGTGGCGTGAGACCTTCGGCGCTCCGCTGTGGTCCATCTACGGGGCCGATGGCGTGATCTTCCTGCTGACGGTGCACAGCTATCCGCTCGCGATGATCATCGTCGCGGCGGCGCTCCGCCGCGTGCCCTCTGACCTGGAACAGGCCGCGCGCATCGCCGGTGCGAGCCCTGCGCGGGCGCTCTTCGCTGTTACGCTACCCCTCCTGCGTCCGGCGCTGCTGTCGTCATTCCTGCTGATCGCGGTGGGAAATCTCGCAGACTTCGGCATCCCGTCGATCATCGGGCTGCCCGAGCGGTTCGTGACGCTCGCGACCCTCGTGTACCGCTATCTGCAGTCGGGCACGGTCGATGATCCGCTCGCGGTGGTTGCGGCGATCGGCGTCGTGCTGCTCGTGCTCGCGATCGGCGCGCTGCTGCTGAACCTGCTGATCGGGCGTCGTGGGTGGGAGCTGGATGCCTCTTCGGCACCGCCGCAGGTTCTTGCGCTCGGGCGCGCTCGCGCCGTCACGGGAATCGTGGTCTGGGTGCTCGTGCTGATGATCACGGTGCTGCCGCTGCTGGCGCTGCTCGTGCAGGCGCTGCTGCGAGCACCCGGCGTGCCGTTGGTCTGGGACAACCTGACCCTCGATCACCTTGTGCGCGCGCTCACGACCCAGACGGCGCTCGACGGCGCGAAGAACTCCGTCATGCTCGCCGTGCTGGCCGCGGTCATCTGCGGGGTGCTGGGCCTCGGCATCGGCGTGCTCTCCACGCGCACCTCGCTGCGCGGATCCCGGGCACTGGGAGGTGCGGCGATGCTGCCGCAGGCGATCCCGGGCATCGTGATCGCGGTCGCGTGGCTCATCATCGCCCCGCGCATCGGCCTGTTCAACACGCCCTGGCTGATCCTCGCCGCGTACGTCACCTCGTTCACGGCGCTTGTCCTGCAGGCCGTGAACGCGCCTCTTGCGAGCACACCGTCGAGCGCCGAGGAAGCGGCTCGCGTCTCCGGTGCCGGTCGCCTGCGCGCACTGTTCGACATCTCCTGCCGCATGGCGCTGCCCGCGGCGCTCTCGGGAGCCGTCATCGTGGCCGTCACGGCCGTGCGCGAGCTCACCCTGTCGGTGCTGCTGCTGTCGCCGGGCTCACAGACGCTGGGCGTCGCGATCTTCAGCTTCCAACAGGCAGGCGCATTCAGCACGGCGGCGGCGTGGTCGCTCATCGTCGCGATCGTCGGCATCGCTGTGATCGGCTTCGCGACGCGTCGCCCCGCAGACACCTAAACCGTCCCTTCATCGTCAGAAAAGCCCCTTCACCGTCAGAAAAGAGAGTCCCGTGGCCTCTGTCACCCTCGACACCGTCTCGCTCCGCTACCCCTCCGGTGCTGTCGGTCTGCATGAGATCGATCTGCAGATCGCCGATGGCGAGTTCATCGCGCTGGTCGGGCCCTCAGGCTCGGGCAAGACGACACTGCTGCGCACGATCGCGGGCTTCCTCACTCCGACGACGGGAACCGTGCAGATCGGGGACAGGACAGTGGCGGATGCGGCGCGACCGCGCGACCGCGCTGTCACGGTTCCGCCCGAGCATCGCGAGCTCGGCATGGTCTTCCAGCAGCATGCCGTGTGGCCGCACTGGAACGTCGGGCGCAATGTCGAGTATCCGCTGCGTCGCGCGGGCCTCGCCCGTGCGGAGCGCGCCGCACGGATCGACGAGGCCCTGGAACTCGTGGGCCTCGCCGGGTACGCGCGGCGTGATCCGGCGACGCTCTCGGGCGGACAGCGACAGCGCGTCGCGTTGGCTCGCGCGCTCGTCGCGCGCCCCCGGGTGCTGCTGCTCGATGAGACACTGTCGGCACTGGATGAGCCGCTGCGCGACCGGCTGCGGCTCGAGCTGCACAGCCTCACCCGCGAGCTCGGTCTCACGGTCGTGCACGTGACGCACGACCGCTCCGAGGCGCTCGCGCTCGCCGACCGGCTCGTCGTGCTCGACGCCGGCCGGGTGCAGCAGATCGGCACGCCCGAAGAGCTCGTCACGAGGCCCGCCACCGGACTCGTCGCACGGTTCCTGTCGGATGCGACCCTCATCGAGGGCGAGGTGTCTGGCGCGGAGTTCGCTGCAGCGCAGCATCCGCTTCGCCTGTCGCTCACGGATGCTGCGGCATCCGGCCCGGCGACGCTCGCGGTGCTCCCCTCAGATGTGGACGTGATTGTCGACCCGCTCGGTGATGCGGTCGTGCGCTCGTCGCTGTTCAGTGCGGACGGCGGCGACCTCGTGGTCGAGTGGGCGGGGGTGCCGTTGCGGGTGAAGACGCGGGGACTGCGGCCTGCGGTCGGCGCGCGCGTCTCGGTGTCGGTGCGGCGGGGGATCGTCTACCCGTCGAATGGCGCAGGTGTGACGGCCCGCCCGGATCGTGTGGCAATGCTGACCGCGCCGTGGGGGATCGCTGCACCCGACCGCGCGGCGGTATCCGCATGACGTTGGCATTGGTGCGCCACGGTCGCACGGAGTGGAACCGGGATCGTCGGATGCAGGGGCGCTCTGACCTTCCGCTCGATGACGAGGGGCGGGTGCAGGCGCTCGGGGCTGGCCGGTTGCTCGCGCGGGCGCAGTGGCGGCGGATCGTGAGCTCGCCGCTGGAGCGTGCGCACGAGACCGCGCAGATCATCGGACAACTGGCCGGTGTCGAGGTCGTGCGGGATCCCACGCTCATCGAGCGCGACTACGGCGTTGCCGAGGGGCTGTCGGTCAGTGAAGCCCACGAGCGCTGGCCCGACGGCGACTACCCGGGGGCAGAGCCGCTGGACGTGCTGACCGCGCGCGCGGGAGCAGCGTTGCGCGCCCAGGCGGAGGCGAGCGGAACGATCGTCGTCGCGCACGGAACCTTCCTGCGCATCGGCATCGAGGCACTCACCGGCACGACCTGCCCGCGCATCATCAACGGACAGGTCGTGCTGATCGAGCGACGTGCTGGCGAGGGATTCACGGCGCGGATCGTGAGCTAGGCGGCGCGCACGCGCATCCCCCACCCGCCGTCAGGGGACGATGACGAGCTTTCCGCGCGTGTGACCAGAGCGGCTCTGCGCGAAGGCGTCCGCGACACCGTCGAGTCCGAACGTCTGCGCGATCTCGACGTTCAGCGTGCCGTCGGCGACGAGGTTCGCGAGCTGTGCGGTCACGGCGCCGTCGGGGCGCACCCAGATCGCGCGTCCGCCGAATTCCTCCACTGAGCCATCCGCGATGGAGGCGTGCCGGCCGCCCTCGCGCAGCACGGCGAGCGTGGTTTCGCGCTGCCCGCCGACGAAGTCTGCGACGGCATCGACGGCACCTCCGGCGAGAGCGAGCACGCGCTCTGCGAGACCGTCGCCGTAGGTCACGGGCTCGCCGCCCAGGGAGCGGACGAAGTCATGGTTCGCCTCGGATGCGGTGCCGATCACCCGTGCACCGCGGGCGACGGCGATCTGCACGGCGAGGCTGCCCACGCCACCGGCGGCCGCGTGGATGAGAACGGTCTTCCCGTCGATGTCGCCGAGCGCCTCGATCGTGCGCAGGGCTGTGCCGCCCGCGAGGGGGAGTGCGCCCGCCGTCTCCCAGCTGAGCGACGCCGGCTTGTGCGCAAGGCTCACCGCATCGACCGCCACATACTCGGCGAACGTTCCGCCCGAGAGCACGTGCTTGCGGGCGTAGCCGAGTACCTCATCGCCCACCTGGAACTCCGGGGTGTCGGTGCCGACGGCGACCACGGTGCCGGCGACATCCCATCCCGGAATCACGGGGAAGGCCGCGGGAAAGAGTGCGTCGATGTATCCGGCCATCGCCTTCCAGTCCACGGGATTCACACCCGCCGCGTGCACCTTGATGAGCGCCTGCCCCGGCGCGGGCGTCGGGGCGTCGAGGTCGCGCACCTCAAGTGTTGCGGCGTCAGTGGAGTAGCGGTCGTAGACAGCAGCGCGCATGAGAAGTCCTTCGGTCGGTGATGCTCGTGGAAGGGGTAAGCGCTCGGAAGGCGGAGGCTATTCCGGTGTGACCCGCTATTGCGCCGACATCCACATGAGCACGGATGCGATGACAGTGACGATGATGACCGCGGTGAGGGCGGCCGCAGGGATGATGCGCCGCGCTCGCGGTGATCTCCGTCCGATGATCCCAGCGATGACCGCGACGACCAGCACGACGGCACTGCCGAAGAACGCGGTGACGGTCGCGGCGCTCTTGAGTTCACCGCCCTGAGTCATGGTGGGGATGGCGTTGATGGCGATGGTGACAGGTGCGATCAGTGCGGTCAGCACGGTGAGTATCCACGCCGCTCCGGCGGAACGCGGTGGTCGAGGAGGGAGGTTGTCATCCATGGGTGAGGATCTCGAGCGGTCCGAGGTCTAGAGCCCCTGCCCGGCATCCCACAGGCGTTCGGTCTGCCCGGCGAGCAGTGCGTCGAGCGAGATCGCCTGCGCATCGGTGAGGGCGGCGACGTAGTCGATGATGCCGCGGCCACGACCGAGCCGGGCGAGGTCGGCGTTCGTGGGGGAGTCGACGAGCTGTGGAGCATCCTGCGCGAGCTGACGGTAGTCGTCGGTGGCGAGCTCGACGAGGTCGATGAGACGACGCGGTGCACGACGAGCGTCACGGGGGTCGTCGAGCCAGGCGGCGAAGCCGTCGACGAGACGTTCGAGTACACTGGCCTGCCCGCGCTGGTACACGGCCAGGTCGGGGCGCTCCAGGATGAACCTTTCGTGCAGGAACTTCAGCACGGCGACCTCGTGCCAGGCCTGCTGGTTGAGGCTGACATGACCTGAGCGGATGTCGGGGTGCCGGTGCACCTCGATCGAGGACTGCAGGCGCGCGATCCACGCCGACGTGAAGCGAGCGAGCACGCGCTCGCTCTCAAGTGAGCCGTCGAAAGGCACGGCGACGAGGCCGTCGATGACCTCGGCCTGCACCTTCGTGACGGCGTCGCGGAAGGCGTCGGCGTCGGCGATCCAGGCATCCTTGCTGAGCAGGCGGCGCCAGAGGAGTTCGAGGGAGTGGCCGGGCGTGCGGGTGTCGGCGGCGAGTTCCTCGACGTCGAGCGCGCGCAGTTTCGCGAGGTCGCGATTCCAGGTGCGGAACTCGGCCGAGATCGTCGCGGGGTTGAGCAGGCCGGCACGGTAGAAGTCGTCGAGGTCGTGCAGCGAGTAGGCGATGTCGTCGGAGATGTCCATGATGGAGCACTCGACGGTCTGCTGCCCGCGTTCGATCAGCGGGTACGCCGAGAGCGCCTGCAGGGCGTCCTGCTCGTCGATGGCGTAGTAGTTGAACTTGCTCGCACCGCCGCGGCGGATTCCTCCTTCGCCGCGCCGCCACGGATACTTCAACACCGCCGTGCGCACCGCCGCGGTGAGGTTGAGGCCGACGCCGGGACGGTCGTGCTCGTCGAGGCGGGTGAGGATGCGATAGGTCTGCGCGTTGCCCTCGAATCCCTCGTCGAGCCCGAAGCGGGTGCGCGCGAGACGGTCGAGCGTCTGCTCGCCGAGGTGTCCGAAGGGCGGGTGCCCGAGGTCGTGGGCGGCGGATGCGGCCTGCACGACGACCGGATGCGCGCCGCCGAGCTCGGCGGCGATGCTCGCGCGCTCATCGTCGCGCGTCGACAGGTGTGTGGCGATCGCCCGCGCGACGGCCGCGACCTTCACGGAGTGCGTCAGACGATTGTGCACCGCGAGCCCCGCGCCGGCCTGCGAGATGACCTGCGTGACTGCGGAGAGCCGCGAGTAGAAGGGGGAGAAGCGGATGCGCTCCACATCGACCCGGAACTGCGGATGGCCCTCCGCCTGCTGGAACTCGTTGAGAGTCTCGGGCAGGCGACGCGCCTGGCGGGGGTCGGTCATCGACTGAGGCATGAGGCCAGTGTTTCAGAGACCGTGACCCGGTGCGTGCTCGACGACCGGAGGGCCGGAGCAGGGCAAAGCAAAACCCCCGTCATGTAGAAGCTAGACGAGGGTTTCTGGGATCACTGTAATGATGATCCTTGTGGCTCCGACGGGCGTCGATCCCGTGACCTCACGATTTTCAGTCGTGCGCTCTACCAACTGAGCTACAGAGCCATGTGACTGGCCGAGCCTGTCACATCCTAGACGAAAGGCCCTCTCGTAAAAAAGGGCCTGTCGCTCGGAGCGACCCTGACGGGACTTGAACCCGCGACCTCCGCCGTGACAGGGCGGCACGCTAACCAACTGCGCTACAGGGCCATGCTTGTTAAGTTATATCGGAGAGTGACCCCAACGGGATTCGAACCCGTGCTACCGCCGTGAAAGGGCGGCGTCCTAGGCCGCTAAACGATGGGGCCGTCTGGTTGACCTTCGCAGGTCTTCCTTGCCGACGCTCAAGCATAAGTGATTCCGAGAGCAAAATGCCAATCGAGGGCGCGTCCTCCTGTTTCCCGGGCGTGTTCGATGCACGATGAGTGTGACCGATACCCCTTGTCCACGCCGCGTCGTGCGCGCAGAATCGCCCTGAGATGCCGTGTTGCGCATCCGAGGGGTGTTGTGTATGTGACAGATGTTGTTACTGTGGCACCTGTGACTGCTGAGGAAGGGAAGCGTGTGAGCGAGCAGGATGTTGACTGCGGCTGCGGCCCGACCGATGCAGAAAAGCGCGGATTCTGGGAGAAGGGCTCCGTCTCGCGACGGAGCGCGATCGGTCTCGGCGCCCTGACGGTCGCCGCTCTGAGCACCTTCGGTGTCGGCGCCGGCTTCAACGCTGCGTACGCCGCCAGTTACCCCAGCTGGGACGACGTGCAGAACGCGAAGAACAACGAAGCCGCCAAGGCGAACGAGATCGCGCGCATCCAGGGACTGATCAGCGGCCTCACGCAGAAGGTCGCCGATGCGCAGGCCGCTGCTCGCGCCGCCGGTACCGAGTACTACAACGCGCAGCAGGCGTTCTTCGAAGCCGCGCAGCGCGCCACGGATCTGCAGTCGCAGGCCGACGCCCAGGATGCGCTCGCACTCGACTCTGCACGCAAGGCGGGTCAGGTCGCCTCGCAGATCTATCGCAACGGCGGCGACAACACCTCGCTGGAGCTCTTCTTCTCCAGTTCCGCTGCCAGCGCTGACGAGCTGCTCTCGAAGCTCGGCCAGATGGACAAGCTGCTCTCGCGCAACCAGGCTGTCTACGACGACGCCGTGTCTGCCCGCAACTCGGCCCAGAACCTCAGCGACCAGGCGGTCACTGCGCGCACCGAGCGCGACCGCCTGCAGAAGCTCGCAGAAGAGAAGCTCAAGGCCGCACAGGAAGCGCAGGCCGCCGCAGAGGCCGCTCTCGCCGAGCAGCAGACGTACCTTCTTCAGCTCGAGGCGCAGCTTGCCGCGCTCCAGGATGACACCGCCAAGACGATCGCCGACTACGAAGCCGGTGTCGCCGAGGCGAAGCGCCTGGAAGAAGAGCGCCGGAAGCAGGAGCAGGAGAACGCCAACAATGGCGGCGGCGGCAACAACGGTGGCGGCGGTGGCGGCGGAACCGGGCCCGGTAACGGCTGGGTTCGTCCGCACGGCGGCTACCAGTCGTCCGGCTACGGTCCGCGTGTTCCTGACTGCGACTCGTCCGGATGCTCGTCGAGCTTCCACCGCGGCGTCGACCTCGCCGCCGGATGCTGGGCTCCGATCTACGCTGCGGCAGACGGCACCGTCGATGCCGCGTTCTACAACGGCGGCTACGGCTACTGGGTGCGCATCAATCACGGCGGTGGCATCCAGACCAGCTACGCGCACATCGCTGAGGGCGGCATCGCCGTCAGCTACGGCCAGTGGGTGTCGGCCGGGCAGGTCATCGCCTATGC
The DNA here is from genome assembly GCF_058797175.1 of Microbacterium sp. GW823-FHT02G05. Taxonomy (NCBI): domain Bacteria; kingdom Bacillati; phylum Actinomycetota; class Actinomycetes; order Micrococcales; family Microbacteriaceae; genus Microbacterium; species Microbacterium sp. GW823-FHT02G05. The sequence goes on along the minus strand of NZ_JBXAJK010000001.1, from coordinate 225,174 downwards.
CGGCAACACCGGTGCGTCCTTCGGCTGCCACCTGCACTTCGAGGTGTACGAGTGGGGCGACGTCATCAACCCGATCTGGTTCATGGAGAACCGCGGCGTCTGGATGGGCTGAGAACCTCGCGGATGCTGCGCCTCGCAGCATCCGGAAATGCAGAAGACCCCCGGCCCGCTCTGCGGAACCGGGGGTCTTCTGCGTCAGATCAGTGGCCCTCTGCGCCGAAACGCTCGATGGCCTCGTCGAGGATGCGCTGCGCCTCAGCGGCGTCGCCCCACGCGTCGACCTTGACCCACTTGTTGGGCTCGAGGTCCTTGTAGTGCTCGAAGAAGTGCTCGATCTCCTTCTTCGTGTACTCGGCGAGGTCACCGATGTCCTGAATGCGCTCCCAGCGCGGGTCCTTCGCGAGGACGGCCACGAGCTTGTCGTCTCCGCCGGCCTCGTCGCTCATCTTGAGGACGGCGACGGGGCGCACCGAGGCGACGACGCCCGGGTACACGGAGTGGTCCATGAGCACGAGCACGTCGAGCGGGTCGCCGTCTTCGCCGAGCGTGTTGTCGAAGTAGCCGTAATCGGCGGGGTAGCCGAAGACCGTGTAGAGCACGCGGTCGAGGTGCACTCGTCCGGTCTCGTGGTCGACCTCGTACTTCACGCGGCTGCCGCGCGGGATCTCGATAACGGCGTCGTGTGCGCCCATGCGTGTGCTCCTCAAAGAATGATCGGGGGATGCCGCGGACTAGCCTACCCGCGTGTGCGAGCGGGCGTGTCTTGGCGGAGAATCCGACGGATCAGCAGCGAGACCGGCCAGGTCAGCGCGGTCAGCAGCAGGCTGGCGTAGGCGATTCCCGGCACACTGACGGCCAGGGCGAGAGCGACACCGAAGAGGAGAGTCGATGCGGTATCCCCGATGATGCCTGAGCGCATGCGCTCGTCACCCCAGTCGTGCATCTGCGGATGCCGCAGCAGATAGGCCTTGGCCGTGAGGGTGAGCAGCTGGGTTGCGATCAGCGAGCCGATGTAGACGGCCGCCTGTGCAGAGTCGAACGGCATCTGCCCGACCATCGCCGTCGCGACCGGAAGCCACACGATCGTGAACAGCCACGCCACGTTGATCACGACGAGCGGTGCGGTGACGCTGCGCACCTGCCCGTACACGCGGTGGTGCTCCATCCAGAACATCGCGATCAGCGCAAAACTGAGCGCGAAGCTGATGAGCTGCCCGCGATGATCGGCCAGGAACTCCAGCGTCGAGAGGTGCTCGCCGCTGGCGTCGGACACCGCTTCCATGAGCGGCAGGATCAGCAGCGTCATCGCGATCGCGACCACCGCGTCGACGAACGCGGTGAACCGCTCGACACTCAGCTGACGGGAGGATGACGCGCGCGACACGCCACCAGGGTAGGGGAGCGGGCGCGACGGCGGAAGAGGTCGTATCGCCGGTTTCCGATCCCGTCGGTGCGCGCGGCGCCGCACGCCTCGTCTACCGTGGAGTCGTGCCTTCCCTGTCTCCTGCCGTCGCCGAGCTGCGCCGGGCTGTTCGTCCCGTGCTCGCTCACCTTGCGGAGCGCCGCCTGGCGGTCGCGCTGTCGGGCGGAGCGGATTCGCTCGCGCTGACCGCTGCGGTCGTGTTCGAAGCGCAGAAGGCGGATGCCACGGTCGTCGCGGTCGTCGTCGATCACGGTCTGCAGGAGGGGTCGGATGCTGTCGCAGCGCGAGCCGCCGATGCTGCGCGTGCCCTCGGCGCCGACGCCCGCGTCGTTCGCGTCGAGGTGGATCTCGCGCACCCCGACGGGCCGGAGGCCGCCGCGCGCGAGGCCCGCTACGCCGCACTGCGCACCGTCGCGCTCGAAGAGGGCGCGGCGGCGGTGCTGCTCGGACACACGCTCGACGATCAGGCCGAGACCGTGCTGCTGGGACTGGCCCGCGGCTCGGGTGCTGCGAGCCTGCAAGGCATGGCGCCGGAGCGCGTCGACGACGAGGGGCTGCGCTGGGTGCGGCCGCTGCTGAGCGTGCGCCGCGAGACGACGAGGGCCGCGTGCGCAGCATCCGCCCTCGAATTCTGGGACGACCCGCACAACCTCGATCCGCGGTACGCACGAGTGCGGGTGCGGGAGTCGGTTCTTCCCGTCCTTGAGGCAGAGCTCGGCCCGGGCATCGCCGAGGCGCTCGCCCGCACCGCCGAGCAGCTGCGAGAAGACGCCGACGCGTTCGAGGAGATGATCCACGAGACGATCGAAGACATCGTCGAGCACGCCGAAGCGGGCATCTCGGTCAGCGTCGCCGCGCTCGCCGCGAACCCGGCGGCGCTGCGCAACCGCATCATCCGCCTTGTCGTCGATGCCGAGTTCGGCGCGAGCCTCAGTCGCGTCCAGACGCTCGAAGTCGCGCGCCTCGCGACCGACTGGTCCGGTCAGGGCCCGATCGACCTGCCGGGCTGCTCCGCGCAGCGCGTCGGCGGGCAGATCGTCTTCACCGCCCGGGGCTGAGCACGACCCGCGCAGATCCGACCGGTCCCAAAAACACCGCCCGCCACCGCGTCCGGCCCTGCGTTCCTGGGACCGCTCGCACGTGTGACCTGTTCGCCCTCTGAGCGGTCCCAACAACTCAGCAACGCACGGGGTACGAGGCGGAGTTTCTGGGACCGCTTGAATCGGACGTTGAGCGAGGGACCGCAGCGAGCGAGACGAAACGTCCGCACAGAAAAACGGGCGCCCACCCGAAGGTGAGCGCCCGTCATGCAGCGGATGCTACTTTTTGCCGCCGAGCAGACCGCCCAGCAATCCTCCGAGATCGATGCCGCCACCGGAGCCGCCCTGGTTGCCGCCGCCGAGCAGGCCGCCGAGGCCACCGATGATGTCACCGAGTCCGCCACCGCCCGAGCCGCTCTGGTTACCGCCACCGAGCAGGCCACCGAGGATGTCACCGATGCCACCGCCGGACTGCTGACCGGCCGGAGTCGACCCCTTCTGGCTGTTGGCGATCAGTCCCATGACGATGGGCGCGAGGATCGGAAGGAGCTTGCCGAAGTCGATGCCGGCGGTCTGGGGCTCTTTCGTCAGGGTCTCCGCGACCTGCTGCTTCTTGTCGCCGAGGATGTGCGTGACGATCTTCTCTCCGTCGGCCTGGTCGATGTCATCGACTTTCGAGGCGCCGCTGAAGCCGCCGTGCTTTCCGAGCGCCTTTTCGATCGCGGCGGATCCGCTCTCGGTCTCCGCCGACTTCGCGAGGCCGCCGAGCAGCGTCGCGCTGCCCTCCTGCACGGCCTGGCGTGCGACGTCGGTGCTGACGCCGAACTTCTCGGCGATGTCATCGATCGGTGCGAGTTTGAGGATGTCGTTGACGTCCATGCTTTTCCTTCCCCTGGGCGCGCTGCCTGCGCTCTCTCCGCTCACAGTAGTGGGCGCGGTCGGCGTGCGGAATGACTGCGCGCGAACGGCGCCCGGTGCCGCCCGGCGCAGCATCCGGTTTCGCCCCGTAAAATCGATGCATGCGTGCAGCCGACATCCAGCAAGACCTCGCCAAGATCCTCGTCACCGAGGAGCAGATCATCGCCAAGCTGGACGAGCTCGCCGCTCGCGTCGCCGACGACTACGCCGGAAAAGACCTCGTGCTCGTGGGTGTGCTGAAGGGTGCGGTCATGGTCATGGCTGACTTCGCCCGCGCGCTGCCGATGCACGCGCCGATGGATTGGATGGCCGTGTCGAGCTATGGCGCCAGCACGAAGTCGAGCGGTGTCGTGCAGATCCGAAAGGACCTCGACACCGACCTCCACGGCAAGCACGTCCTCATCGTGGAAGACATCATCGACTCGGGTCTGACGCTCAGCTGGCTGCTCGAGAACTTCGAGTCGCGCGGCGCCGAGTCGATCGAGGTGCTTGCCCTGCTGCGCAAGCCCGAAGCCGCGAAGGTCGTCATCGACTGCAAGTACGTCGGCTTCGACATCCCGACCGACTTCGTGGTCGGCTATGGCCTCGACTACGCCGAGCGCTACCGCAACCTGCGTGACGTCGCGGTTCTCGCGCCGCACGTCTACAGCTGACAAGACGCGGATGCTGCGGCATCCGCGTCTCTGAATCGCACCGCGCGGAGGGTACGCCCTCGGCGAATCCCAGCGAGGCCTAAGGGACTCCGCGCTACGCTGGCTCACATCATGGATGTGAAGAAGATCACCAAGAACCCCCTGATCTACGTGGCGCTCATCGGCCTGCTGCTGATCGGCGGGTTCATGCTGATCTCGAGCCTCGGAGCTGCCAAGCAGATCTCGACCCAGGAGGGCCTCGAGCTGCTCAAGGGAGACACGGTCACGAAGGTCGTCATGACCGACGGCGACCAGCGCGTCGACATGCAGCTCTCGAAGCCCTTCGAGGGCTCCGAGTCCGTGCAGTTCTACTACGTCTCCGAGCGTGCAGACAGCGTGATCAGCGCGATCAACGATGCGAAGCCCAAGGACGGCTTCAACGACACGGTGCCCAAGCCCACCTGGTTCGACGGCATCCTCTCGCTGCTGCTGCCGCTGATCCTGCTCGGTCTGCTCTTCTGGTGGCTGCTGTCCTCTGCCCAGGGCGGCGGAAGCAAGGTCATGCAGTTCGGCAAGTCCCGCGCGAAGTTGGTCTCCAAGGAGACCCCGACCGTCACGTTCGCTGACGTCGCCGGTGCGGAAGAGGCGCTCGAAGAGCTCGCCGAGATCAAGGAGTTCCTGCAGGACCCCGCCAAGTTCCAGGCGATCGGTGCGCGCATCCCGAAGGGCGTGCTGCTGTACGGCCCTCCCGGAACAGGAAAGACCCTGCTCGCCCGCGCCGTCGCCGGTGAGGCCGGAGCGCCGTTCTACTCGATCTCGGGTTCGGACTTCGTCGAGATGTTCGTCGGTGTCGGAGCGTCGCGTGTGCGCGACCTCTTCACCCAGGCGAAGGAGAACGCCCCCGCGATCATCTTCATCGATGAGATCGACGCCGTCGGTCGCCACCGCGGCGCCGGCATGGGCGGCGGAAACGACGAGCGCGAGCAGACCCTCAACCAGATGCTCGTCGAGATGGACGGCTTCGACCCCAACGCGAATGTCATCGTGATCGCCGCGACGAACCGCGCCGACATCCTCGACCCCGCTCTTCTCCGTCCCGGCCGATTCGACCGCCAGATCGGCGTGGACGCCCCCGACATGAAGGGCCGTCACAAGATCCTCGAGGTGCACGCCAAGGGCAAGCCCCTCGCGAACGGCGTCGACCTCGAGACCGTCGCGCGCAAGACGCCCGGCTTCACGGGTGCCGACCTCGCCAACGTCCTCAACGAGGCCGCTCTGCTCACCGCGCGCTCCAACGCTCAGCTCATCGACGACCGCGCGCTGGACGAGGCCATCGACCGTGTGATCGCCGGTCCGCAGCGCCGCACCCGTGTGATGAAGGACAAGGAGAAGCTCATCACGGCGTACCACGAGGGCGGCCACGCCCTCGCCGCCGCCGCGATGAACTACAGCGACCCGGTCACCAAGATCACGATCCTGCCGCGTGGCCGCGCTCTCGGCTACACGATGGTGCTGCCGGTCGATGACAAGTACTCGGTCACCCGCAACGAGCTGCAGGATCAGCTCACCTACGCCATGGGCGGTCGCGTCGCGGAAGAGATCGTCTTCCACGATCCGACGACGGGTGCATCGAACGACATCGAGAAAGCGACCGACATCGCCCGCAAGATGGTCACCGAGTATGGCATGACGACCGAGGTCGGCCCCGTGAAGCTCGGATCCGGCTCCGCCGAGATGTTCGTCGCACGCGACATGAACCGCGGACGTGAGTACTCCGAGTCGATCGCCGAGCGCGTCGACGAGCAGGTGCGCAAGCTCATCGAGCAGGCGCACAACGAGGCCTACGAGGTCATCAGCGCGAACCGCGACATTCTCGACACGCTCGCCCGCGAGCTGCTCGAGAAGGAGACGCTCGACCACCACCAGATCGCCGAGATCTTCAAGGACGTGCGCAAGCTGCCGCCGCGTGAGCTGTGGCTCTCCAGCGAAGATCGCCCGGTCTCGACGCTGCCCCCGATCGACGTGCCCGTCACGGCCAGCGAGGCAGGACTTGCCGCGTCGACTGAGGCGGAGGCTCCCGCGAAGCCCGGCACGGCCACGGGCACCGCAGGCAGCACCGGTCACCCCCGTCCCGCGACGGCCTGACATGGCGGTCGACCGGGAGCGGGTCGCCGCCCTCACTCGTGAACTGCTGGAAGCCATCGGCGAAGACCCGGAGCGCCCGGGGCTGAAGCAGACCCCTGCGCGCATGGCCGAGCTCTACGCGGAGTTCTTCGCCGGTGTCGGCGAAGATCCCGCGGCGCCGCTCGCGCACACGATCAGCGTGGCGCGCGGGCCTGCGCCAGACACCCTGCCCTCGGGCGCGGTGCTGCTGCGTGACATCCGCTTCCGTTCCGTGTGCGAACATCACCTTCTGCCCTTCGCCGGCGTCGCGCACATCGCGTACCTGCCGGGGGAGCAGGTCGTGGGTCTCGGCGCTCTCGTGCGGGTCGTGGAGACGCTGGCCTCGCGACCGCAGGTGCAGGAGCGCCTCGGCGAGCAGATCGCCGACACGATCGCAGGCAACCTTGACGCGCGCGGCGTGCTCGTCGTGCTGGATGCGAGCCACGGCTGCGTGACGATGCGCGGCGGGCGTCAGCCCGAGGCATCCACGGTCACGATCGCGGCCCGCGACGCCTATGCGGATGCCGCGGCCCGCGCCGAGCTCATCGCGCTGATCGGTGCTCGGCCTGACCACGGGATGACCGCCGAGTGACCGCGATCTGGGGCATTCTGAACGTCACCCCCGACTCCTTCAGCGACGGTGGCCGCTACCTCGACCCGGAGATCGCCCTCGCGCATGCGCGCCTGCTGCGCGCACAGGGTGCCGCGGTGATCGACGTCGGCGGTGAGTCGACGCGTCCGGGGTCCGAACGGGTGGGCGTCGCCGAAGAGCAGCGCCGTGTGCTGCCGGTCATCGCCGCTCTCGCCGCCGACGGCGTGCCGGTCAGTATCGACACGCTGAACGCTTCGACCGCGGCAGCTGCCGTGCAGGCGGGCGCACGCATCGTGAACGACGTCTCCGGCGGTCTCGCCGACCCGGAGATGCTCGCCGCCGTGGCCGCATCCGGAGCCGACTTCGCCCTCGGACACTGGCGCGGGCCGTCCTCCGACATGTACGCCCGCGCAGACTACGTGCGGGTCGGCCGAGAGGTCGCCGGTGAGCTGCGCGAGCGCATGGGGGTCGCGGCCGCCGCGGGCATCGCCCCGTCGCGGCTCATCATCGACCCGGGTGTCGGCTTCGCGAAGACCGCCGAACAGAACTGGGAGCTGCTGCGCGACCTGTCCGACGTCGTCGCTCTCGGCCCGCGCGTACTCGTCGGCACCTCGCGCAAGCGCCTGCTCGCGACCGCTCTCGGCGATGATGCGACAGAAGAGCGCAAGGATGCGGCGACCGCCGTCACGAGCGTGCTCGCCGCGCGCGCCGGTGCGTGGGCGGTGCGCGTGCACAACGTCGCTGCGACCCGCGACGCCCTCTCCGTGCTCGGTGCCTGGGACGGCTGAGCTCGCGTCTGCAGGGAGTATGCGCGTCCGGCGGGTCGGATGACGGCGTGTCGCCCTGCAATCGCGCAACCGCCCTGCCCCCGGGCGGTGCGCTGTTGCGCCTGCCCCGTACCCTGGATGCATGAGCGACGAGATCGCCCTCACCGGGCTGACTGTCTTCGGCTATCACGGCGTCTTCGACCACGAGCGCGCTGAGGGGCAGGAGTTCACGATCGACGTGCGCCTGCGTCTGCCGCTGGCTCCCGCCGCCGCATCCGACGACGTACGAGACACCGTGCACTACGGTGAGCTCGCCGAGCGGGTCGCCGCAATCGTCGCGGGCGAACCGGTCAACCTCATCGAGACGCTCGCCGAGCGCATCGCAGACGCTGCGCTCGCGGATGCCCGGGTGCAGAGCGTGAGCGTCACCGTGCACAAGCCGCATGCGCCGATCCCGCTGACGTTCACGGATGTCTCGGTGAGCGTCACGCGTGAGCGGGGTGCCGCGTGATCTACCAGCCCGGCAGGAAGTTCCCGGCGCACGATCCGCGACCGGGGCGCGAGGCGGTCGACGCCGTCGTCGCCCTGGGTTCGAACCTCGGCGACCGTGCAGAGACGATCGACGAGGCGGTCGCTGCGATCGCGCGCCTTCCGCTCGTCGACGAGGTGCGTGTCTCTAAGCCGTTCGAGACGGTCGCCATGCGCCTCGGCGGACCCGATCCGGATGCCCCGGTGTTCGTCAATGCGGTCGCGATCGTGACGACCCGCCTCGCGCCCTCGGTGCTGCTCGGAATGCTGCACGCGATCGAGGAGCAGCATGGCCGCGTCCGTGCACAGCGCTGGGGCGACCGCACGCTCGACCTCGACCTCATCGCCTACGGCGACGAGCGCAGTGAGGACGAGCGTCTGCTGCTGCCGCATCCGCGTGCCGCCGAGCGCCTCTTCGTGCTGGAGCCCTGGCTCGACGTCGACCCCGACGCGACCCTCCCCGGGCGCGGGCGCGTCGCCGATCTTGTCGCGGCGCTGAAGGGGCAGGCATGAAGCGCACATCGATCACCGTGCTGCTGCTCGTCGCCCTCGGGGGCGGCGCGGGCGGCTTCCTTCTCGACCACGCGCTGACGGTCTCGGGTCGCGCCACGTTCACCCCCGCGCTCGGACTTCCGCTGCTGCTCGCCCTTCTCGCAGTGGCGGTGCTGGCCCTCGGATGGACGGTGCGGCGCAGCATCCGCAGCCCGGAGCATCCGCGCATGAACCCGTTCCGTGCGCTGCGCATCGCTGTGCTCGCCCGCGCTTCGAGCATTGTCGGCGCACTTCTGCTCGGGTTCGCCGCCGGGGCCCTCGCCTACATCTCCACGCGGCCGGTCGGACCACCGATAGGCTCGGTGCTGGCTTTGACAGTCACGCTGGGCGCAGCGCTTGTGCTCGTGATCGCGGCGCTCGTCGCGGAACACTTCTGCACGCTTCCGACCGACTCCGACGGACCTGACGGCCCCGGAGCATTGAAAGGCGACGATGACGAACATCCCCGACCCGCAGGCCACCCCGCCCACTGAGTTCGCAGCGGCACCGCCCGCGGCACCAGTGGTCCCGGACACGGCTCCGGTAGCGGATGCTGCGCCGGTGGCACCGCCCGTCGACGCGCCTCTCGCCGTCGCCCCCACCGCAGCCGCCGCTCTCGACGAGGGCACCTACGAGTCGCTGCGCGCGCCGAAGTCGACGGCGGCTCTCGCGCTGGACGGCGTCTGGCACCAGATCTCACCGCGCTACGTCGTCTCGCAGGTGCTGCAGAACGTGGTCATCCTCGTGCTCATCCTGGCTGCCGCACTCGTCGGCGGACTGGTGCTGCATATGAACTGGGTCTGGATTCCGGCCGGCATCCTGGCGTTCTTCACGCTCGCGACGCTCATCATCCTTCCGCGGCAGGCACGAGCGATCGGCTACCAGCTGCGCGCCGACGACATCGTGTTCCGCAAGGGCATCCTGTGGCAGCGCGTGATCGCGGTGCCTTACGGCCGCATGCAGCTCGTCGACATCACGCACGGTCCGCTCGACCGCGCCTTCGGCATCGCCAAACTCAAGATGGTCACCGCGGCGGCGACCACGGGTGTGGAGATCCCCGGCCTCACGCAGGGCGCGGCGGAGGCGCTGCGCGACACGCTCATCGAGGTCGCTGAGACCCGTCGGACCGGCCTGTGAGCGAGCCGCTGCTGCCCCCGGCATCCGCGCCCACTCCGCCGGTCGACGAGCACATCACGCTCGCGGACGGCGAATGGCATCGGATGCACCCGTTGACCCCGCTCTTCAAGGGCGGACTGGTGCTCATCATCATCGCGGGCATCGTGATCTCGAACATGCGCGAGCGGCTCGGGTTCTGGTTCTTCAGTCTCGTCGCGCCCGACGCCGACATCGACGGTCTCACGGGCGGCGACCCGCTCGACTGGGTGCTGGAGAACAATCTCGTGCTCGTCGGGCTCGGCGTCGTGCTGGGCGTGCTGGTCCTCTTCATCGGGATCTTCTGGCTCGTGTGGCGCTTCCAGGAGTTCCGCATCACGGGCGAGCACGTCGAGGTCCGCAAGGGCATCCTGTTCCGCTCGCAGCGTCGTGCACCGCTCGACCGCGTGCAGGGCGTCAACCTCACTCGTCCTTTCCCCGCCCGCATCATCGGCCTGGCGAAGCTCGAGGTGGTCGGAGCCGGAACCGACGCGAACGTGCCCCTGGAGTACCTGGCGACCGCGCGCGCCGAATCCGTGCGTGCCGACATCCTGCGCCTCGCATCCGGTGCGCGCGCGGCACGACAGGACCGGATCGCAGGAATCGCTCCCGGCGCACCGGCGACGGCGCGGGCGCAGCTCGTGAACTCCGTGAACCACGGGGTCACCGATCTCATCACGGGCGTCGACCTTGCCGACGTGCAGGCGGAGAGCGTCGTCAAGATTCCGACCGGACGACTCGTCGGATCGCACCTGCTCTCGGGCGTGCTCTGGTTCCTGTTCTTCGCACTCATCTACGTCGCCGCGCTGGGTGGCGTGGCTTGGAGCGTGTTCCGCGACGGAGATCCGGAGGGCGGCATCATCATCCTGACGATGTCCGTGGGTCTCGCGGTGCCGTTCATCATCGCGACGATCGGTGTCACCTGGGCGCAGATCTCCAAGTCGTTGCGGTACTCGATCGCGTCCACCCCGGATGGTGTGCGCATCACGTACGGTCTGCTCACGACCGTCACGGAGACGATCCCCCCGGGCCGCATCTTCGCCGTCGACATCACGCAGTCGCTGCTGTGGCGGCCGTTCGGCTGGTGGGTCGTTCGTATCAACCGCATGTCGGGCAAGAGCCTCGCGCAGCAGCAGTCCAGCAGTGCGCAGCAGTTCAACGTCGTGCTCCCCGTGGGCACGCGGGCGGATGTGGAGCGGGTGCTCGCGCTGATCCTTCCGGATGCCCCCGAGAGCGTTCGCTCGCTGATCTGGGAGAACGGCGCGCTGGGACCGAGCGAGAACGACCCGTACGAGACCATGCCGCGCCGTGCCGCATGGCGCCGCCCGCTTTCGTGGAAACGCCACGGCTACGCGGTCACCCCCTTCGCGCTGTTCCAGCGCCGCGGTGTGGTGTGGCGCAAACTCGTGATCTTCCCGCTGGCACGTCTGCAGGGTTTCTCGCTCTCGCAGGGTCCAATCGACCGGGTACAGCGGGTCACCGGTGTGCAGGCGCACTCGGTGACCGGGCCTGTGCAGGGCGTTCTCGCCGGCATCGAGCGGGACTCCGCACTCGGACTTCTCGACGAGGTCGCCCGGCTCACGGCGCTCGCGGCCGCCCAGGACCGTGGCCACCGCTGGGCGGAGGCACTGGAGGAAGCGCTCGATCAGGCCTCAGCCTCGGACGTTATGGCGGCGGTTCCTCCCGTGGCCCCGACGGCGGCGACGGGCGCCGGAACCGTGACGGTCGAATGGCCGGAATCACCGCGTCAGGACGGACCATCGGCGTGACGCAGGCAGGACGCCTCGGCATCGGCATTATCGGTGCCGGGCGGGTGGGGCCGGTCATCGGCGCGGCGCTCGCCGGCGCCGGCCACGCCCTGACGGGGATCACGGCGGGCTCCGACCCGGACCGCGTCGCGGCGATCCTCCCGGATGTGCCCGTGCGCGATGCCGACGAGATCGTGCGCATCAGCGAGCTGGTCGTGCTCGCCGTGCCTTCGGATCAGCTTCCGGGGATCGTCGCCGGGCTCGCCGAGACCGAGTCCTGGCAGCCGGGGCAGCTCGTCCTCCACACCGACCCCGGATACGGCACGGCGGTGCTGGCCCCTGCGATGGAGCGCGGGGCGATTCCGCTCGCGGTGCATCCGGCGATCTCATTCACGGGCACCTCGATCGACCTGCGCCAGCTGCGTGCCGCCTATGCCGCGGTCACCGCGCCTGCCGCCGTCCTGCCGATCGGCCAGGCTCTCGCGGTGGAGCTCGGCTGCGAACCGGTCGTGATCGCCGAAGCGGATCGCGCTGCGTACGCCGAGGCCATTTCGACAGCATCCGAGTTCGCGCGTTCCATCGTCGGACAGGCGACGGGCTTGCTGCGCGGCATCGGCGTGGAGAACCCCGGGGGATATCTGTCGGCCTTGGTCTCGTCGACGTTCGACCGTGCGCTGCGTGACGTCACCCCGCCTGAGTTCCGCCTCCCCGACGAGGGCTGACCACTCGATGGAACGGGCGGTCCGGGGTGCCGCCGGCTCAGCGCCCTCCGGAGAACCCGCCTCCGCCGCCTCCGCCGGAGAACCCGCCTCCGCTCGATCCGCCGAATCCCGAGGACGAGGTGCTGGCGGCCGTGACGTGGTACGCGGAGGAGGATGTGGTGGTGTGCGCGAAGGTGTACAGCGCCGGCGCGAGTGCTGTCGTCGGACTCGTCGTCCAGAGCGCGGTCTCGCCGGTTTCCGCGTAGGACACCTCGAGCACGCGGCCCCACTCCTTCTCCATCCCGAACAGCATCGCGTAGGGCAGAAGCCGTTCGTAGACGTGGATCACGTCGATCGTGCCGTCGTCGCGTCGCTCCGCACCCGAGTACGACTGCAGCATCTGCAGACGATCGGCTTCGGCGACCCGGATGAACTCCTTCACGCCGAGTAGATACTCGTACGCCAGCGCCCCCTCGGGCGTGTGCACGCGTCTCTTTGTGAGCGCCGGTCCGCCGATGATGAGCGCGAGGATGACTGCGAAGAGCGCGGCGACGAAGGCCCCCGCGGCGATGGGACGGCCGAAGATGAGCCCGGCGATGCCGATCGCGACCCCTGCCGCACCGAGGAGAAGTCCGAGGAGCAGCACCGCGGCGGCTGCGCGACTGCGGCGCTTCGTCATGAGTCCGCGGGTCTCCGCCTCCTCTTCGCCGCGGGCGATGAGTCTGCGCATCCGCGTGCCGAAGGCCTCGTCCTCTTCGGGAATCGTGACATCTCCCTCGGCATCGGCGCCGCGGAAGATCTTCTCGTGGGCCTCGGCGTCGAGCGGATCGGGCGCCACGGCGCCGGCCAGTCGACGCAGCACGGGGCGGCCGTCGGCGTCGTGGATGATCAGCATGCCGGACACCGCCTGGTGCACGATCTCGGCCGGTATGACGTTGTCCGGTTTCGGCAGGACCGCGGCGGCAACCAGCGGCGGCAGCGTCGCGGGCACATCGAACTGCGCGATCACGAGGCCGGTGCCGCGCCGCGAGCGGCGGACGAACGCCCCGAGCATCAACCGGCTGGCGACGGCGACGAGCATCCCGGCGCCGCCGAAGACGACCGGTGCGAGCTCGAGGAAGAGGTTCGGGATGCGCCGACCGGGCTGAACGACCGTTCCGGCGTCCATGCCGATGGCGACGGTCACTCCGTCGCCCGCGGGCAGGTTCTGCGCTTCGACTGAGAAGGATGCTTCGCCCGCGGAGACGGTCGGACCACGCAAGCCGGAGCCCGCACAGGGATCGGCGGCGCCCGCAGGGCCTTGATAGCAGGCGGTGGCATCGGTGATGAGCGCTGCGCTGAGGGTCTCGTCGAACGTGATCTCGGCCTGGAAGGCGTTGATGGGCTGGGTGCTGTCGAGGGGGAGGAGATCCCAGTAGAACTCGTCGATGCCCGTCTCGGACGCGGCGATCATGACGTCCTGCATCGTGTACTCGATGACGTAGGTGGTGAGTCCGTGCTGGAACTCATCGTCGCCGATGAGGACGAACAGCATGTCGTCGTCCTCTTCGAGCTCGAAGGGCACGGCTGCGCCTGTGTCGTCCCGGACGGAGAGAACGTCGGTGTCGAGGCTGGCGTCCTGGTAGTGCTGCAGCAGGCCGCGCACGATGCCGCGATTCTGGTCGAACTCGGGGAACTGCGCCTGCAGGGTCTCGACGGCGTGCAGCGTCGAGCGGCCGCGCTCATCGATCCCGACGCGGAGGTCGGCGTCCCAGCTGGCGTAGGAGAAGTCGTTGACGTCCGTGGCCGTCGCAGCAGCCGCGGCGGTGCTGGTTCCGGCGAGCAGAGCGATCCCCAGGGTTGCGATGATCAGCGGACGCGAGCGCAGACGGACGGCCATGCTCCGAGGGTAGCCGGGCTGGCCGAGACATCCAGGCGACGCCGGTAAACTGAGCGCTGACTTTCCAAGGAGCTCCGAATGACTGACGCGTCCGCCGCGCCCGCTGACAACACCCCCGCTGAGGACGACGTCTTCGAGCAGAAGGCCGTGCGCCTCGCGAAGCGCGAGCGCCTGATCGCTGCGCGGGCGGATGCCGCGGGTGGCGCCTTCCCGGTCGCCGTTCCCGTGACGCACCGCATCCCCGAGCTGCGAGCGCAGTACGGCGAGCTCGAGCCCGACACCGCCACCGGCGTGATCGCAGGCGTCGCGGGTCGCGTGGTGTTCAGCCGCAACACCGGAAAGCTCTGCTTTGCGACGCTGCAGGCCGGCGACGGCTCCCGCATCCAGGCGATGATCTCGCTGGCGAACGTCGGCGAGGAGTCGCTGCAGGAGTGGAAGGAGCTCGTCGACCTCGGGGACCACGTCTTCGTGGAGGGCGAGGTCATCTCCAGCCGCCGAGGTGAGCTGTCGATCATGGCGACGAGCTGGCAGATCGCCGCGAAGGCGATCCTCCCGCTGCCGAACGTCTACGGCGACCTGAGCGAGGAGAGCCGCGTCCGCAGCCGCTACCTCGACCTGATCGTCCGCGAGCAGGCCCGCACGACGGTCCGCGCCCGTGCCGCGGTGAACGCGAGCCTGCGCGCCACGTTCGCCGAGCATGACTACCTCGAGGTGGAGACGCCGATGCTGCAGGTGCAGCACGGCGGCGCATCCGCTCGTCCCTTCGTCACGCACTCGAACGCGTTCGACACCGAGCTCTATCTGCGCATCGCGCCGGAGCTCTACTTGAAGCGTGCCGTCGTCGGTGGCCTCGAGCGCGTGTTCGAGATCAACCGTAACTTCCGCAACGAGGGCGCCGATTCCACGCACAGCCCCGAGTTCGCGATGCTGGAGTCGTACCAGGCGTACGGCGACTACAACCAGATGGCCGCGCTCACGCAGGAACTCGTGCAGAACGCGGCGATCGCGGTGGCCGGTTCGACGACCGTGACCTGGGCCGACGGCACCGAGTACGACCTGGGTGGCGAGTGGGACCGCATCTCGATGTACGACTCGCTTTCGGCGGCTGCCGGTCGCACCTTCACCCCGACCGACGCCGTGGAAGACCTGATCGCGTTCGCGGAGGCGAACGAGGTCGAGATCCCCGCGCAGGCGACGCACGGAAAGCTGATCGAAGAGCTCTGGGAGCACTTCGTCAAGGGCGATCTGGTGCGGCCCACGTTCGTCATGGACTTCCCGGTCGACACATCTCCGCTGGTGCGCGAGCACCGTTCCATCGCGGGGGTCGTCGAGAAGTGGGACCTCTACATCCGCGGCTTCGAGCTGGCGACGGGCTACTCCGAGCTGGTCGACCCGGTCATTCAGCGGGAGCGTTTCGTCGAGCAGGCGAAGCTCGCCGCGCGCGGCGACGTCGAGGCGATGCCGGTCGACGAGGAGTTCCTGCGTGCACTTGAGCACGGCATGCCGCCCTCGGGTGGCATGGGCATGGGCATCGACCGCCTGCTGATGGCCATCACGGGCCTCGGCATCCGCGAGACGATCCTCTTCCCGCTCGTCAAGTAGACCCGCGCGGGGCTCACGGGGCGGGCTGTTCTGCCGCTCCTGCGGCGGAGAACGCCCACGCCGGAAGCAGCCCGGCGTCGATGATCGTGCGCAGCATGCCTGCGAACGTGTGCTCCGGCGTGATCTCGTGGGCGAGCGTGAGGTAGTGGTGGGCATGTGTGGCACGCCCGAGTGCCCACGAGAGCCACCCGGATGCCACGAGTGCGCCGACGCGTGAGGCACGCGGAGCGCGAGCGGCGGCATTACGCGTGAGCGTGAGCGCGAGGCGGAGCCGGTCGGCATCAGGACGCGGTCCCTGGCCGAGCATGATGTCTCCGAGGTGGGGCGGGAACGTTGAGATGTCGCCGCGGAATGCCAGTTGCGCCGCGAGGACCTCGTCGCCCGTCGGCAGATCGGTGGCCCACTGCGCGAGGGCGACGTCGCGCAGAAGGGGCCGTTCGAGGCACCAGATCAGCGCAGCGGTTGCGAACGGATCGATGTTCTCCGGAGAGTCGAGCAGATCTTCCAGGAACTGCGGCAGGTCGTCGAGCGCGAGGGCGGACAGATACGCACGCGGGTCGAGGCGGCTCTCCGCATCCGCGGGTCTCTCGCCGTCGAGGGGCTCTTCCGCCGATTCACCGTCCGGCATGAGCGCGGTGAACATCTGGTCGACGGCGGCCAGAGCCTGACCGACACGCTCTTTCTCAGCGAGGTCGACGGTCGGCAGCTCCCCGCCCGCGGCCTGATCGGCGGCGACGTCGACGATGCCCGGCACGGACGGCGGATCCGGGATCTCTGCAAGGCCGTGCACGATCGGTGCCGTTACGAGGTAGTTTGCCCATCCGTCGGCACCCACGCAGAGGGCTTCGACGATACGCAGCCCGCACGATTCCGCGCAGGCGATCGTGATGTCGGCGACCTCCGCAAAGGGGAGGGCGTCGGGGTCGATCTCGTCGTCGGTGTAGATGACGGCGGCGAGCCCGTCGACGGACGGGACACGGCAGGTCATCCCGACGAGCGTTGCGGCGTACTCGTGCAGGTCGACGTCATCGTTCTTCGGCAGGTCCGCGCGCAATGCGCCGCCCGCCCGAGAACCGGTGAAGGGGAGCAGCACAAGGCTCTCGCGCGGAGTGAACCCGGCGAGTGTGGGGATCAGGCCGAGCAGATCGGCCGGGCCGGAGGCGGTGAGAATCGTCGTCATGGCCACCATCCTGAGCATCCGGGTCCTGCCCGCTCTCGCGGGCTGCGGGAACGGTGCGAAGGGCTCGTCGGGGAGGCGATTGTGGAGGAAACGACGGGATCTCCTGCGCCCAGGCATCTCCTCGGCCCACGACGTACACTGGGGGCATGGAGAACTTCTGGCTCGCAGCCGCCTGGTCGCTCATCCCGACGGTCGGCGTCAGCGTTGCGTTCTTCATCGTGCTTCGCGGCATCCTGCGTTTCGACCGCACCGAACGACGCACGCACGCGCGCATCGAGGCCGAAGAGCGCGCCGCGCGCGGCCTGCCCCCGCGCGCCTGAGTCGCGCGCGACCTTTGTCGATCGCCCCACTACTGTGGGGACGAGGCCTACCGGTCTCGGTGAGGCGTATGGCGGAGGAGCCGAATGAACTTTGACTTCACGCTGTCGTGGTGGTTCATCGCCCTCACGGTCATCGTCGACCTCACGATTCGCATCACCGCGATCATCGTCGTCCCGCGAAACCGCCGCCCCACCGCCGCGATGGCGTGGCTCCTGGCCATCTACTTCATCCCCATCATCGGGGTCTTCCTCTTCCTGCTGATCGGCAACCCGCGACTTCCCCGTCCGCGCCGCCGCAAGCAGGCAGCGATCAACGAGTACATCTCCGAGACGAGCGCGAGCCTGCAGCTGGGCACGCTCCGTCCCCACGCGCCGGACTGGTTCGGCGCCCTCGTGCACATGAACCAGTCGCTGGGTGCGATGCCGATCTCGGGGGACAACGGTGCGCACCTGATCTCGGGATATCAGGAGTCACTCGACGAGATGGCCGACGCGATCCGTCAGGCCAAGGAGTACGTCCACGTCGAGTTCTACATCCTGCAGGCGGATGCCTCCACCGACAACTTCTTCCGTGCGATGGAGGAGGTCGCGGCGCGCGGTCTCCCCGTGCGGGTGCTGCTCGATCACTGGGCGAACCGGTGGAAGCCGCGGTACAAGGAGACGGTCCGTCGCCTGGACGCGATGGGCGCGGACTGGCATGTGATGCTTCCGGTGCAGCCGCTGCGCGGCAAGACGCAGCGCCCCGACCTGCGCAATCACCGCAAGCTTCTTGTGATCGACGGCGACGTCGCCTTCCTCGGGTCGCAGAACGTCACCGACTCCACCTACAACCTGCCGAAGAACATCAAGCGCGGACTGCACTGGGTCGACCTCATGGTGCGCGTTGACGGACCGGTCGTCGCGAGCGTCAATGCCGTCTTCCTGAGCGACTGGTACAGCGAGACCGATCAGGTGCTCACCTCCGTCGACTTCACCGCTGCGAAGATCGGCAGCGGGGACCTCGACTGCCAGATCGTTCCCTCCGGCCCCGGGTTCGAGGTTGAGAACAACCTGCGCCTCTTCCTCGGACTGCTCTACGCCGCCAAGCGCGAGATCATGATCGTGAGCCCCTACTTCGTTCCGGATGAGGCTCTGCTGCTGGCTGTCACAGCGGCCTGCGACCGTGGCGTCCAGGTCGAGCTGTTCGTCTCCGAAGAGGGCGATCAGGCGATGGTCTACCACGCGCAGCGCAGCTACTACGAGGTGCTCCTGCGCGCGGGTGTGCGCATCTGGATGTACAAGAAGCCGTACATCCTGCACACCAAGAGCCTCACGATCGACGATGAGGTCGCCGTCATCGGATCGAGCAACATGGACATGCGCTCCTTCGGTCTCAACATGGAGATCTCGATGCTCGTGCGCGGCGAGGAATTCGTGCAGGAGATGCGCGCGGTCGAAGACCAGTACCGCGATCTCAGCCGTGAGCTCACACTGGAGGAGTGGAAGCAGCAGCCGCTGCGCTCCACCGTGCTCGACAACCTCGCCCGACTCACCTCGGCCCTGCAGTAGACGCACAGCGACTCGTTACCCAGCGTTATACCGCGCGGAGTACCGTGGGGAGCATGAAGATTCGTGCAGGTATCGCCGCAGCCGCTGTGCTCGCGAGCGCCGTTCTCGTCCTCGCAGGCTGCGCCACCTCGCCCGCGACTCCTGCGCCGAGCCCGGTGCCCACGGATGCACCGCAGACGACCGAACCGCAGCCGGATGACATCGATGCCGCATGGCTCGACAACGGCCGCATGATCGCGGTCATCACCTGGGGCTCCTCCTCGGTCGACTGCACTCCGCAGGCAGCAGATGTCACCGCCGACGGGCAGAACATCACCGTGACGATGGCCGAGGCTGAGGGCACCGTCGCTTGCACCGCAGACTTCACCGCACGCGCGACGCCGGTGGCGCTTCCGGCGGGAGTGGATCCCACCAAGGAGATCACTGTCACGGTCGCGATGGGCGACCAGAAGTTCGACACCGACCTCGACGGGGCGAAGGGCGTCACCGGTGTTCCGGGCGAGCCCACCGACTACCTGCCGAGCGCGGGCTGGTTCGATGACAACGGCCTCGTCCTGCTGACCTGGGGATCGAGCACGTGCCGTCCTGTCGTGCAAGACCTTGCAGAGACCGCGGATGCCCTCACGGTCACGTTCGCGGCCAGTGAAGCGCCGTGCACCTTCGACATGGTTCCGCGTGCGACGGTCCTGCAGGCCACGAACGACGACATCACCACGCTGACGCTCGTCGGTGACAACCTCGACGGCACCGTCACGATCCTCGGCGACTGACCGCAGACGCTGTGCGAACGCCCCCTCCGTGTGAGGGGGCGTTCGTCATATCACAGCCTTGAGACGTCGTGGCCCGCAGGCAGCACGATTCGCAGTGCGCCCTCGTCGATGCGGCAATGAATTCGTGAGGCGAGCCCGAATTCGTCGCCGTCGAGCTCCACAGGGACGGCCGAGGATGCCGCCGCCTCGACGGCGGTTCCCTGGAGGAAGCGCACCGATCCGCCGGTGCCGGTGAGCTCCAGCATCCGCCGCCCGGTCTTCGTGCGCCGTAGCACCGAGTTCTGCCACCACACCGTGCGCCACACGGCCAGCCAGCCGAACGGGCCGCGGGGCTGGAAGATCACCATGTCGAGGCCGCCGTCGGTGATGGAGGCATCCGGGATCAGCGCGATGCCGGCCGGGAGCGTGCCGCAGTTCGCGAACAGCATGCTGTAGGCCTTGGTCGAGTGCAGGCGTCGTGAGTCGATCTGGTAGACGACACGGAAAGGCTTGGCCTTGGGGAGCGAGCGCGCAGCGCCGTCGATGTAGGCGACCCAGCCCACGGACTTCTTGAGATCGGGGCGCGTGTTCGCGATCATGTCGGCGTCGAGGCCGATGCCGGCGAGAACGACGAAGGCATGCGTGCTCTGGTTGCCGTCGGGAGCGGTGATCTCGGCCCAGCCGATGTCGATGGGATGCTCGTCTCCCGCGAACACCGCCCGGATGACCGCGGCGGGATCGTCGAGCGGCAGGTTCAGGTTGCGCGCCAACAGGTTTCCGGTGCCACTCGGCACGATCGCGAGGGGCACTCCGCTGCCGGCGATCGCTTCGGACACGGCGCGCACTGTGCCATCTCCACCCGCCACGAGCACCGCGTCGATGCCGTCGTCGATCGCGCGACGGGTGATGCTCTGCCCGGGATCTTCGACTGTCGTCTCCAGGATGAGCGGCGGCGCCCAGCCCGCGGCTGCAGAGAGGCTCGTCAGCAGGGAACGCAGCTTCGGAGCATCCGCCTTCACCGGATTCACCACGAGGGCCGCGCGACGTGCATCGGCGGCAGGGGTGGTCATGTCTGTACTCTATTGCGCGGTCTGGTCGCCCTCGTGATTCGCCGGCACCCGGATGGGCGGTCAGGCAGGTTGACTAGACTTGACGGGTGATCGATCTCGCACTTCTCCGCGACGAGCCCGAGCTCGTCCGTCGCTCCCAGACCGCGCGCGGCAACGCGCCCGAGACCGTCGATGCGGCCATCGAAGCGGATCGATCGCGCCGCGCCGCGCTCGCCGCGTTCGAAGAGCTGCGCGCCGAGCAGAACGCGTTCGGCAAACTCGTCGCGAAGGCTCCGAAGGGCGAGAAAGCTGCGCTCGTCGCGCAGGCGAAAGACCTCGCCGACCGGGTCAAGCAGGCACAGCAGGCGGCGAATGAAGCCGCGGATGCTGCCGCTGACGCGCTCGGACGCATTGAGAACGTCGTCATCGACGGCGTGCCCGCCGGTGGCGAAGCCGACTTCGTGGAGCTGCGTCGTGTCGGCGAGACGCCCACGTTCGACTTCGAGCCGCGCGACCACCTGGAGCTCGGCGAGATGCTCGGCGCGATCGACATGGAGCGGGGTGCGAAGGTCTCCGGTGCGCGCTTCTACTTCCTCCGCGGCATCGGCGCACGTCTTGAGATCGCGCTCATGAACCTCGCGCTCGACAAGGCGCTGCAGGCGGGCTTCGTGCCCCTCATCACCCCGACGCTGGTAAGGCCCGAGATCATGCAGGGGACCGGCTTCCTCGGCGAGCACGCCGATGAGGTCTACCACCTCGACAAGGGCGATGACCTGTATCTCGTCGGCACGAGCGAGGTCGCTCTCGCGGGCTACCACAAGGACGAGATCGTCGATCTGTCGGACGGTGCGCTCCGTTACGCGGGCTGGTCGACCTGCTACCGCCGTGAAGCCGGTTCGCACGGAAAAGACACCCGCGGCATCATCCGCGTGCACCAGTTCAACAAGCTCGAGATGTTCGTCTACACGACGGTCGAAGAGGCCGAGGCCGAGCATCTGCGCCTGGTCGCGCTGCAGGAGGAGATGCTCACCGCGCTCGGCCTCAGCTACCGGGTGATCGATGTCGCTGCGGGCGACCTCGGTTCGAGCGCCGCGCGCAAGTACGACATCGAGGCCTGGGTTCCGACGCAGGATGCCTTCCGCGAGCTGACGTCGACCTCGAACTGCACGACGTTCCAGGCTCGACGCCTCGACGTGCGCCACCGCCCTGAGAGCGATGACCCCAAGGCGGCGAAGACGCAGTTCGTCGCGACGCTCAACGGCACGCTCGCCACCACCCGCTGGATCGTCGCTCTGCTCGAGACGCACCAGCAGGCGGACGGCTCGGTCCGTGTGCCCGAGGTGCTCCGTCCCTATCTGGGCGGGCTGGAGGTCATCGACCCACTGCCGTCGAAGGGACGCAAGGGCGCCGAAGAGAGCACGACCGCATGACGGCGCCGTGGCTCATCGGGCTCGACGTCGACGGCACGATCATCCTGCAGACCGAGGAGATGAGCCCCGGCGTTCCCGAGGCGATCGCGCATCTGCGCGACAGCGGTTCGGAGGTGACGCTGGCGACCGGCCGCAGCTGGATGGCCACGCACCCGTTCCTTGACCTGCTGGGCCTGCGGCCCGAGTTCGTCGTGTCCTCGAACGGTGCCGTCACGATGCGTCGTACGGTCTCCGTCGACGAGGCGCTCGCGTCTCCGGCTGCGGCGTCGTACGAGCGCTGGCACGTCGAGACGTTCGATCCGACCGTGGTACTGGAGCTGCTGGGCGAGCATCTTCCCCAGGCGCAGTACATGGTGGAGCTGGGCTCGGGCAAGCGTCTGTTCACGGAGCATCTGGATGACTGGACGCTCGACGGCGGTCGTCAGGTGACGTTCGCCGAGCTGTCTCACGAACCGGTGTCGCGTGTGGTCGTCGTGGCCCCCGGCCACGACGAGGCGGATTTTCACCGCATCGTCGAGCAAGCCGGTCTCAACGACGTCTCCTACGCCATCGGCTGGACGGCCTGGCTCGACATCGCCCCGTACGGTGTCGACAAGGGCACGGCCCTCGAGCGGGTGCGTGACCATCTCGGATGGAACCCGCACCAGGTCTTCGTCGCCGGAGACGGTCGCAACGACATCGGCATGTTCGAATGGTCGTCCCGGATCGGCGGGCACGCGATCGCGATGGGGCAGGCCCCTGACGAGGTCAAGGCGGCGGCCACCGGTGTGACCGTCGAGGTCGAGCGCGGTGGTCTGGCGCTCGCCCTGCGCGCGCTCGTGGACGTCTCGGCGGAAGCATCCGCTGCTACTGCGGACTGAGCAGTTCCTTAGCCCTCTTCCAGGCTGTCTCCAGGCGCGCCCGAGACAATAGGGGCACGCCCGAACAGGGCGACCCGACTGATCGACTAGACTCGACCCCTGATCGGCGTGTGCACTTCGACGCCGAGGAGGGTTGTCCGAGCGGCCGATGGAGCTGGTCTTGAAAACCAGTGGGCAGAAATGTCTCGTGGGTTCGAATCCCACACCCTCCGCAGAGTGAAAGGCACTGAGTGAGCGCGAACTCCCGCACGCGGCGACCCGTCGCCCGCCACGGACAGCTCCGTCGCCCACGTGCCTGGACGCAACTGCTGAAGATCATCGGCATCGCGATGACGGTGGTCCTCGTCAGCGGTGTGGGTGTCGCCGCGTACATCGTCTACGACCTCTCGCAGACATTCGTCGCCGACGCGGTCGAGATCGAGGGCCAGGAGGCGATTCCGCCCGACATCGGTGAGCTCAAGGGCGGCGTCAACATGCTGCTCGTCGGCAGCGACGAGTGCGAAGAGGGTTACGAGGCCTCCTTCGGCGACCGGTGCACGGAAGACGACGGCGGCGCGCGCAACGACGTCAACATGCTGCTGCACATCTCGGATGAGCCGCGTCGCGTCACGGTGATCACCTTCCCGCGGGATCTGATGGTCGACATCCCTCAGTGCACGGATGAGAACGGCAACACCGTCAGCGCCGGGTACGGTCAGATCAACACGACGAACGAACGCGGGGGTCTCGGCTGCGTCGTCAACACGGTGGCGGAGCTCTCCGGGCAGCAGATCCAGTTCGCCGCGAAGATCACCTGGGACGGCGTGATCCAGATCACGAACGCCATCGGCGGCGTCGAGGTCTGCATCGCGAACGGCATCGAAGACAGCTATACCGAACTGAGCCTCCCCCCGGGAACGCACTCGCTCGCAGGGTGGCAGGCACTGCAGTTCCTGCGCACCCGCTACGGAGTCGGCGACGGCAGCGACCTGGGGCGCGTGAGCAATCAGCAGGTCTATATGGCCTCGCTTGCCCGCAAGCTCGTGAGCGATGAGGTGCTCGGAAACTTCGGAACCCTGTTGCGCCTCGCCAACACCGCACTGAGTAACGTCACTCCGAGTCAGAGCCTGACGAATCCCGTGCTGCTCGCACAGATCGCCATGGCGGTGAAGAACGTGCCGTTCGAAGACATCAACTTCCTGCAGTACCCGGTCTTCGACGACCCGGACAGCGCGGGGCGTGTCGTCCCCGACTTCGCCAGTGCAGAACAGCTCTGGGCTCTCATCGAAGCCAACCAGCCGATGCAGGTTACCGGGGGCACCGATGCCGTCACGGCCGATGGCAGCGCGCTGCCTTCAACCACCGTCGAACCGACGCCCGGTGAGGGTGAATCCGTCGAGGAAGCGGCCCCTGTGACGCCGGCCGGGCCCGTGGGCCTGCCCGAGAACATCAAGGGACAGTCGGCTGCCACTCAGAGTTGCGCGAACGGCGCCGGTTAGGCTGAACCCAGCTTCTCGCGCTTCCCCGTGCGTGAGGGACGGGTAACGAGGGATTTCAGATGGCTCGTAGGTCACAGGTGCCTTTGGCGCGGCATGGACAGCTGCGTCGACCCCGATGGTGGCAGCAGGTGCTGAAGGCTCTCGGTATCGCCACCGCGGTGGTCCTCGTCAGTGCGGTCGGCGTCGGCGCCTACGTCGCGTACGACATCACCCGTCCGTACGCCAGCAATGCGGTGACGTTGCCTGGGCAGGAGAACCTCCCGCCCGATATCGGCGCCTTGAACGGCGGCTTCGATCTGCTGCTCGTCGGCGTCGATACCTGCGAACAGGATTACGCCTATCTGTTCGGCGACCGTTGCCCGGTCGATGAGAACGGCATTCTGCTGCCGGATGAGACCGCGACGCTGAACGATGTGAACATCCTCGTGCATGTGTCGCCTGAGCCCCGCCGCGTGACGGCCGTGAGCTTCCCGCGGGATCTGCAGATCCCGATTCCGTCGTGTGTGGACGCCGACGGTGATACCCGCTCTGCGATGACCAAGCAGCCCATCAACTCGGCGTACTCATACGGCGAGCTGGGGTGCGTGGCGGCGACGATCACTGCTCTGACGGGGCAGGACATCGAGTTCGCGGCATCAGTGACGTTCGGCGGTGTCATTGAGATCACCAATGCGATCGGCGGGGTCGACGTCTGCGTGGCGAGCCCGATCAACGACCCCGATGCGAACCTCTTCCTCGAAGCAGGTGACCACACCATTGCCGGGATCGAGGCGCTGCAGTTCCTTCGGACGCGCCACGGTGTGGGCAACGGAGGAGACCTCGGACGCATCAGCAATCAGCAGCAGTACATGTCGAGCCTCGCGCGTAAGGTCACGAGCGATGAGGTGCTCAAGGACACGGGTGCACTTATGCGACTCGTCTCGACAGCATTCGCGAATGTGACACCGAGTACGAGCCTGACGAACCCGCTTCTGCTGACGCAGATCGCATTGGCGATGAAGAGCGTTCCGATCGAAGATATCGTCTTCGTGCAGTACCCGACGGTCGAAGATCCCGACAACGCCAACCACGTGGTCCCGGACCTCGAGGCGGCAGGCGTCCTGTTCGCGGCGATCAATGCCAATCAACCGCTGCAGATCACGAACGTGCCGACCGAGGACGACGGTGTCGTGCTGGCGGAGCCTGCAGCGCCACCCGCGGAGGCCCCGACGCCTGATGAGGCCACGGTCGAACTGCCGTCGACCGTCAAGGGCAACAGTGCGGCGACGCGCACGTGCTCCAACGGCAACGGATGAGCGATGTGGACGCGCCCGATGGGCGTGGTTCGCGCGGGCGTCACTGAGAGGTTAGGATAGCTACGCGCATCCACTGCACTCCAGCTGGATGCCTGGAGACGTCGCATAGTCAGGCCTAGTGCACCACCCTGCTAAGGTGGAGTCCTCGCAAGGGGACCGAGGGTTCAAATCCCTCCGTCTCCGCCACAAACCCCTGCTCAGGCAGGGGTTTTCTTCGTTCTGTGCACTACTTGCCGAGCTTCAGCAGGTTGCACAGGCGAGCGGGACTGTCGTCGCTGAGCGGCTCTCGACCGCATTTGGCCTCCGCACTGAGGGCATCGTCGAGCGACGTGCGGCTGTACTCCGAGAGCGCCCATCCGAGCGGCGGCACGACAGCGGGCCGTGTCTGAGGTGAGACGACGACCAGTCGGCTCGGGAGGATCTTCTCGACGCCGGTGATGGCCGTCTCGCACCTGGGCTCATAGGCCCCGTCGCACACGTCTGCCAGCGCGAGTGAGGCACGCTGCAGCCAGGCCGTGTCGGTGAGCTGCTGCGCCTTGGCGCCGTAGCCGACGAGCGGCACGAGAGGCTCGGCCGTGATCCCGTTGAGAGATTCGAACAGGTCGAACCCGGAGGAGTTCCGCAGATACACGACGATCGGCACGAGCGGCACCGCAGACGTGCTGTTCTCGGCGCGCACAGCAGCGGCGATGCGGGTGGACACGTCGGCGATCGTGCCGATGCCGGTGCCCTCGGCGTACCCGCCGTCGATCAATTGCGCGTGTGGGTCGCATCCGTCGTCGGGCAGGCGGCCGGCCGGGGTGACGATCGGGAAGCGGGCCGAGAGCATCGCCGCCGTCGCGCTGTCGAGATGCGCAAGGCACTCTTCTCCCGCCCACCAGGTCATCGCCGGCGCCGCCCACGCCTGTTCGCAGCGCTCGGCGGCGGAGGGGGACTCATCGTTCGTGGGGGCCGTGTCTGTGATCCCGAGCGCCGATTCCGAACCGACGCCGACGCGGCACCCGGAGTCGGCGTCGGTCGAGTTCAGCACAGTGATTCCGGTTCGCGGGTTGGCTCGTGTCGAGTAGGGGGCGCTCAGTTCAGTGACATCCTGAATCCACCCGGTCTCGATGAGCGCGGCCCGGTCGCGCCACTGCACACCGAACGGGTTCGACGTGGCGTCGCTCTCGGGGAAAGTGGCGGGCTGAGCGATGATCGACGGCAGTTTGACGCCCAGCGCGCTCGCGCTCACATCGCCGACGAGAAGGCCCGATACCGCCATGGCGAGCGTGTCGGGCGATGCCAGCGAGACGAGCCGATCGGTCATCGTCGCAGCTCCGTCATCGAGGCCAGCGAGCGTGAGCCCCACCGATCCGCCGCTCACGCCGCTCGAGACGAGAACGGTGGAGTCGTAGCACCCGGTGCCGAGGATCCGTTGCATCGCGTGACCCGTCCAGTACGCCGCGCGAATGCCCCCGCCCTCCGCGGCAACGAGCAGGACGGGGCGGATTCTGATGCCATCGCCGACCGTGATCGTGCAGGTGTTCTCAGACAGTCGGTCGGCGAGCGCATTCGGATTCTCGGCTTCGGCCTCTGCCGTGGGCAGGACGCGGATCAGGTGCGGATTGCCATCGATCGCCAGCACCCCGAAGGTCGAACCGTAGAGCAGGGGGAGTACGAGCGCGAGCGTCAGGACCGGAGTCGCCCGCAGACGCAGCCTGCGAAAGAGTGCGAGTGGCTGGTACTCCTGCAGAGCGACCGTGAACGCCCCCAGAGCTGCGGTCCAGCAGGTGATGACGAGCACCGCCGTCGCAACGATCCCGAGGGCGCCCGCGACGGCGGGGAGCAGAGCCAGCAGCAGCAGGATGAGCAGCGCGATGACGATGATTGCGGTGAGCCATCCCTGGTGAACTCGCCACCTGCGCTGCTCGGCACTGGAGCGCGCATCGTGCGGCGCGCCGATCGCGCGAGCGGGAATGCGCGCCTCGTTGGGGTCATTCGAGTCGAGGAGAGGTGCCAGAATCCGCGACGGCGGCCGAGTGACGGGATTGAGCGCGCGGAGAAGGCGCGGCGAGGCGATCGCGAGTGCGGCCGAGAGCGCGAGAGTCACGACGCTCCACCCGGCCTGGGCGACGTCGAGGTCGGCGAGTGCGAGTGCCGCCGGAACCGTGGCGGAGCGCACGAGGCCGAGGCCGGCCGTCGTGATGACCGCGAATGCGAGCACGTCTCCGGTGAGCCACGCGTAGCGAGCGCGGTCGACATCGCTCGGCTGCGGTGGGTCCTTCGGCATCCGTCGCCCGCGCTCCAGGAGCCAGGACACGCACCAGACGGTGATGGGAATCGCAACGAACGCGATCGCACCCGCGCCGAGCACAGATGGCAGATCTCTGCTGAGCGCGAAGGCGATCGCGGCCACGACGAGCCAGGCGATGAGTGGGATCGCCCACCACCACGCGACTTCTCGTGCCGTCCGCTCGACCTGACGCTGGGCGGGAGTGCGCGCGAAGCGCGCGACGACCAGGCGCGTGCGCGCCCTTCCGAGCGCGAATGCCGAGAGGGCTGCAAGTACGACGGCCACCCCCGCCCATGCGGCCTGCCCGAGGTGTTCCCCGCCGATCCACTGCCTCTGCACGTCAGGCAACTGATCGAGCACCCCGTCTTTCGGGATGCATGCCAGAACGCCCAGCAGCAGCACGGTGACGGCCGAGAGTCGGTGGGTCCACAGTGCCTGCGACCCACGTCGAGCCGCTGCGCGCAGTGCGCCGCGCGTCGTCTGAGCGCGGAGGAAGAGCACGAGCAGGACCGCTGTCAGCGCCCACTTCGCCATCGATACGGCGGGGAGAACGCCGGCCACGACCGCGGTCGGGAATCCAACGGCGACGCAGAGTGCGCCGAGCAGGAGCCCCACGCCTTCCGCGACGTCCGCGCTGATCAAGAGGCGCAGCGTCCACCGCATCGCGACGGTGCTGCGGGAGCCGAAGCTCGAGATGAACCGCCCAGCGGCTCGGGCGTAGCAGACGATGAACACGGCATCGAGTGCGACCGAGAACACGATCCACAGGGCCACCTGCTCGGCGAACGCGCTCGACTGCCAGTTCGACCATGCATCCGTGGCACTGAAGGGGAGCAGCCCGGTCACGGAGCTCAACGAATGGCTGGCCCCGGATTCGCGTCCATCGTCGTCGAGACTCACGACCGCCGAGATGAGACGATCGATCTCGGCCATCGCGATGAGAACAGCGGCGATGACGGTCGCCAGCGTGACCCACCGCCGGGTGGTCTCGAGTTTCGTCCCGAGCGTCAGAGGCACGCCAGGGGAGAGCCCAGAGTCTGTGGCTCCCGGCCTGGTCTGCATCGCACTACGTGTTCTCATTCGTCTCCCCGATGAAACGAAATCGCCCTGCGCGCCTGTGTGAGGTCAGATCATAGTCCGGTCGTGCGGGCGGGAACAGGGGGAGGCTGGCAGGCTTCCAGGATATACCCCTAGGGGTATGTTACGCTCGGGGAAACATCGAAAGGACGAGTATGTGCGCTCGCGTGACCTGTGACACCTGCGGCAAGCCGACCTGGGACGGCTGCGGCCAGCACATCGAAGAGGCCCTCGTCGGCGTCGCGGAGGCCGACCGCTGCCCGGGGCACTCCGCCGCGGCGTGATACCTCGCCCTGTCCAGAGGTTTGAGAGGATCACCTCATGAGCTCCATCGCCATCACCGCTGACACGCTGAACGACACGATCGATCAGAACGACATCGTCTTCCTGGATTTCTGGGCAGAGTGGTGCGGTCCGTGCCGCGCATTCGGGCCGGTCTTCGAGAAGGCGGCCGAAGCCAACCCCGACATCGTCTTCGGAAAGATCGACACGGAAGCCGAACGCGAACTCGCCGCCGGTTTCCGGATCACGTCGATCCCGACGCTCATGGTCTTCCGCGGCGGCATCATCGTTTTCTCCCAGCCCGGCGCGCTCAACGCCGCGCAGCTCGACCAGGTGATCGCCGGTGCCCGCGCCCTCGACATGGACGAGGTGCGCGCAGCCGTTGCCGCACAGGAGGAAGACCCCGCGCAGGCCTGACCTTCGACGAGAAGAGGGCGGCACCGGGTCATCCTGGTGCCGCCCTCTTCTCTGGCTGCGCGTCGCGGCTACGGAAGCAGGCGCCAGGGGCCGTTCTTGTCGCCCGGTATCTGGTTGCGGGTCCACCACTTGGCGACGTACGACTGGCCGTCGTGCGTGACCTCGTCGCCCGTCACGAAGATGCGTGATGCTGCCCAGAGGGCGGTGCCGTCCGCATCCGTCGCGATCTGCTGCCAGGGGCCCTGCGGGCTGCCAGGGGTCTGGTTGCGAGTCCACCAGCTGGCGACCCAGAGCTGGCCGTCGTGCGTGGTGAGTTCGCCTGTGACGTAGGCGGCGCTCGCCGTCCACGTCGGGGCGAGCGTCAGCGGCAGCGGTTCAGCGGCGGCGATGATCTCCGCCGCTCGAGAGCCGTTCTGGGCGGTTGCCTCGACAGCCTCGGCGGAGACGTGACCCGCGGCGAGGGCGGCGGCATCGAGCACGCTCACGCGGGTCGCTCCGGTCGCGCTCTCACCGACGGCCAGCGCGGCGCTCTCGATGCCGGGCGCTGACACGTCCGTGAGGCGGACGTTGCCGGTGTTGGTCACGGTGGTCGTCCAGGCGACGGTATCGCCGACGTTCGCGACGCCGTTCCCGTTCGTGTCATTCCACACGCCGGTCTCGCCGGCGGTGAGCTGCGGGGCACGCGCGACCACGTCGACCTCGCCGCCCTCCACCTCGATCGTCGCGCTGCTCTGGCCGGCTGCGCTGACCGTCCAGGTGGTGTCGGCGATGAAGAAGCCGTCGGCCAGGTCAGCATCCGTCACCGTATGCCGCGGCGTCGCGCAGTCGAAACCGCTGAAGGCCGCCAGACCGCGGAACCTGCAGTTGCCGGCACCTGCCGGGAGGAATGGCGAGAACGACCCGGCTGTGGGCGTCACATCGGCCGTGACCGGCGATGCGCTGTCCACGCGGAATGCGTACGGCACCTTCTCGCCGACCGCGTAGGGGCTACCGGCGAGGTCCCGATCGGTGTCGGTGCGGGCACCGGTGATGGTCGCATCGAGCACGCCGTCGCGCAGCACGACCGGTGTGCCGACGTGCCGGACGACCGTGGTGTTCGCCGTGTCGCTCATCGGCGCGATCGTGAAGCTGAAC
This sequence comes from Microbacterium sp. GW823-FHT02G05, assembly GCF_058797175.1. Taxonomy (NCBI): domain Bacteria; kingdom Bacillati; phylum Actinomycetota; class Actinomycetes; order Micrococcales; family Microbacteriaceae; genus Microbacterium; species Microbacterium sp. GW823-FHT02G05. Next base: position 194,407 of record NZ_JBXAJK010000001.1, on the reverse strand, counting down.
TCCGGAGTGTACCAACCGCGCTCGATGTCCTCGGCGGTGAGGGTGCGCTTGGGCGTCTTGCAGTCGTACGCGCCGAGCGCGCCCAGGTTCTGCCACCGGCATGCGGTGGGCAGGAAGCCGGACGTGAAGGTGGTCTCGTGTGGGGTCACCACCGTGGCCACGTCGGCGCGACTGGTCACGCGCAGGCTGAAGCTCAGCACCTCTCCCGCGGTGTAGGGGTTCGCGACGACGTCGCGGGTGGGGCTCGTGTTGGTTGCGGTCAGGGTCAGATCCATGACGGATGCCACGGGCAGGCGCAGCGTCGTCGTGGTCTGGCTCACTCGTCCGTCAGCGGCGGTGAACGTCGCCTGGGGGCGTTGTGCACCCGTGGCGGATGCGGGCACGGTGACGTCGACCGACACCGTCGCCGAGGCGCCCGGGGCGAGGTCGGCGATCTGGGCTGTCGTGGCGCTCCAGCCCGACGGCACGGCAATCGTGACAGCGCCTGAGAGTGCGACGGCCTCCTGGTTCGCGACCGTCACATCGATCGCACGGGTCTCGCCCGCAGCGAGCGGAGTCTCAGCGACAGACAGCGGCGCGCAGACGTAGTTGAGCCACTTCTCATCGAACGTCGAGAACTGCATGTCATTCGTGTAGTTGCGTTCCCAGAGCACGCCGATGCGACCGTCGTCGAGCATGGTGGCGGATGAGTACGCGAACGAGCCGCGGTCGATCGACGCGAGTCCTGGCCAGGTCTGCCCGTCATCGCAGGACACCCGTGCCGCACCGTTCACACGGTTCCCGTTCGCGCCGTTGTTGGAGTTCGTGAAGAGGAGCTTCCTCGCCTCCGGGGTGCCGGCGGCCGCATCGGGGTGCAGGCGGATCAGCGAGGCGTTGTTGGTGGGGTCGGGCAGTTCGTCATCGCGGGTCACGGCGCCGTAGGAGTGGCCGCCATCCGTGGAGAGCGCGATCTTGCGCAGACGTCCGTTGTCACTGTCGCGGGAGTTGAGCATGACCGTGCCGTCGGAGAGTTCGACGACCTTGTTCTCGTCCATGCCCGTTCCGACGTTCTCGCCCTTGTGCCAGGTCTCGCCGTGGTCGTCGGAGTACACCGAGTACGCCTGCAGGAGCGAGGATCCGTCGGCCTGCACGACCCATCCGGCGAACTGCTGGATGAGTCGTCCGGCGTACTCGCCGTACTGCAGCTGGATGCCCTCTCCGGAGGTCGCGAACGTGGTGCGCACGTCTCCTGCGGTCGGTGTGTAGGTGCCGCCCGAGGTGGTGCCGCCTGCGGGCTTGGTCACGGAGGTGATCAGTCGGGGCTCGCTCCAGGTGACGCCGCCATCATCGGAGTGCATCACGGCGCTGCTGATGACGCGTCGGTCGGCATCGTCGTTGCCGTGGATGGAGCCGTGGAAGCCCTGATCCTTCGAGTAGACGAAGAACGAGAACACGCGGCCCGTCTCTCGGTCCACGATGTAGCTCGGGTCGGAGTATCCGTACTTCGGGGCCGACGCGGTGCCGAGGTGTCCGGCCGCGATCGTCTCGATCGGCCCCCACGTCTGACCGTTGTCGGTCGAGCGTCGCTGCACGATGGAGTTCGGGTTGGGGGCGTCGGCGGCGCTGCCCGGACGACCATCCCACGATGCGAGCACGACGCCGTCGCCCAGATGCGCGAGCGCGGGAATGCGATAGAAGAAGTTGGCCGATGTTCGGTCGGCCCCGATGTTGGTGGTGGTGAATTCGCCTTCTGACGGTGTCGCGGCGAGAGCGGCGGAGGCGCCGAACGTCGACAGGGCCAGACAGGCGGTGACGGTGGCAGCGGCGAGCGCCAGTCGTCGACGGAAGAGGGGAGAGCGCACGTGGATCCTTTCCTCGTTGAATGTACGACATCAGACGTCGTACATTCGGAAGGTATCCGAGGTGCGCGTGAGTTGCAAGAGGCTCGGCTCTACACGGCCTCCGCAAGCAGTTCCAGGATGTGCTTGTAGTTCTTGTCGGTGGCGCGTGTCATGCCGATCTCGCAGGTGCGGTTGCACGACGCGTGGGCGTCGGCATCGAGAGTCTGCACCTCGGCGGCCTCGGCGGCCGTGGCGGACGCGGTGAGTTCGGGATGCAGCATCCCGCGATCGCCGGCAAAGGCGCAGCATCCCCAGGCATCCGGCACCACCGGCGTCGTCGCGATCGCTGCGGCGATGGTCTGGATATCAGGGTTCAGGCCCATTTGCGTCGAGGAGCAGGTGACATGCAGGGCGAGTGTGTCCATCGAAGGGGTGATCTCACCGAGGCGGGGGAGGATCTCACGGGCGGTGAACGCGACAGCATCCTCGACCACCGCGGTGACACCTGCGTCCTCGAGGAGGTGCGCGAAGCCCTCGGTGCAGCTGGCCGCATCACTGATGATGTGCAGGGTCCCGCCCGGGTCGGTGGAGCGGATCGCCTCGACCACGCGGTCGCTGATCGTGCTGCGCCCGGCCGTGTAGCCCTTCGAGGTCCAGGGCGTCGAACAGCACAGCGACTCGATCGCGTCGGGCACGATGACCGAGATGCCGGCCCGTTCGCAGAGCTGCAGGAAGGCGTCGGTGACTCCCTGTCCGCCGTCGGCGGGACCGAACATGCTGTTGACGCAGGCAGGCAGATACAGCGCCTTCGGTGTGAGTTCCGCAGAACCCTGGATGCCGCGGAGTCGGCGTCGATCTGTGCCACCCCCGGGCAGTTCCGCCGAGTACTCAGGCACGGTGTCGCTGCCCAGGACCGCACGACCGACAGTGGTCGCCGCGCGAACGAGTCCGACGGGGACTTTGTCGGCGACCGTCAGCGCCGTCGCGCCGACACGGGTCACCGGACCCCAGGCCTTCGCGGCGGCGCTCCATCCGGCAGCGAGCACAGGGTTCTGCTTCTCGCGGCGCAGGCGCTTGACGAGGGAACCGGTGTTGATCAGCACCGGGCACGCGGTGACGCACATGCCGTCGGCGGCGCAGGTGTCGACGGCGTCGTAGCCGTAGTCGCGATCCAACTCGCGTGCGAGCGCATGGTCGCCGGATTCCTCGGCGCGGTTCATCGCCCGGCGCACGACGATGCGCTGACGCGGGGTGAGGGTGAGGTCCTTCGACGGGCAGACGGGTTCGCAGTATCCGCACTCGACGCAGCGGTCAGCTTCGACCTCGATCTGTGTCGTCGGCTTGAAGTCGGCGAGGTGCGCAGCAGGATCATCCGTGATGATGACACCGGGATTGAGGATGTTCCCTGGGTCGCACAGCGTCTTCAACTCGCGCATCACGCCGTACAGCTCAGCGCCGTACTGGCGCTCGACGAACGGCGCCATGACACGACCGGTTCCGTGCTCCGCCTTGAGGTTGCCGCCGGCGTCGAGCACGAGATCGACCATGTCCTCCGTGAAGCGCTCGAAGCGGTCCATCGCCTCCGTCTCACCGAAGCGGTCGGTGAGCATGAAGTGGATGTTGCCGTCCTTCGCGTGCCCGAAGATCACGCTGTCTGCGTACGAGTACTGCGTGAACAGGTCTTGCAGACTCTCGCAGGTCGCCGCGAGGCGCGGCACCGGCACGACGATGTCCTCGAGAAGTGCTGTCGTGCCTGCGGCGCGCGCACCGGCCACGGTCGCGTAGAGGCCTTTGCGGAGCTTCCAGGCCCGGGCGCGCTCTTTCGCGTCGGTCGAGAATGCGGCGGCCGTGCGCAGCGGGTGCGCTCCGAGCGTTTTCGTGCCGAGGCTCGTGAGCGCGGCCAGCTCTTCCGCCGAGTTCGCGTGGTACTCGATGAGCAGCGCTGCCTCGCCGGTCGGGGTGAATCCGAGGATCTCCGGCGGCGCATCCGCGAATCCCTGACCGACGCGGATGCTCGTCGCATCCATCAGCTCGAGCGTCGCGGCTCCTGTGCTCACGAGTGCCGGCAGGGCCTGCGTCGCCTCCTCCAGAGTCGAGAAGACCGCGAGCGTCGTCGTGATCTCGCGCTGGATCGGCACGGTGCGATAGGTCGCGGATGCCACGAAGGCGAGCGTGCCCTCGCTGCCGATGATGAGGTGCATGAGCATCTCAACGGGCGACTCGAAGTCGACGAACGCGTTGATGCCGTAGCCCATGGTGTTCTTCATCGAGAACTGCCGGCGGATGATCTCGACAGAGGCGGGGTTGTCGACGACGCGTCGGCGCAGACGCTGCAGACCGTCGAAGAGCTCGGGCTCGGTCGCCCTCAGGTGCGCGTTGGCATCGGACGCGGCCGTGTCGACGATCGTGCCGGACGGCAGGATGAAGACCATCGACTCGAGCGTCTGGTACGTGTTCTCGTCGATACCGCAGGCCATGCCGCTGGAGTTGTTGGCGATGACGCCGCCGATCGTGCACGCGGCTTCGCTGGCCGGATCGGGTCCGAGGCGGTAGCCGTGGCGGACGAGTCGGGTGTTCACCTGGCGCACCGTCGCGCCGGGCTCGACGCGCACGCGGGTGCCTCCGTCGAGAACCTCGATGCCCCGGAAGTTCTTGCGGGTGTCGACGAGGATGCTCGCGCTCGAGGCCTGTCCGGAGAGGCTCGTGCCGCCCGAGCGGAAAGTGATGGGTGTGCGGCTCTCCGCGGCTCCGCGCAGCAGTGCGGCGACCTCCGCGGCATCCGCTGCGGTGATGACACCGGTGGGAGTGAGGAGGAAGTGCGATGCGTCGGACGCGTACGCCACGCGATCGATCGCACGCGTGCTCACGCGGGCGTCATCGCGTACGGCGCGAGACAGTGACTCAGGCACGGTGCCGGAAGCGAGGAGGGGAGCGTGTGCGACAGCGGACATAGACAAATTGTTAGACAAGTGGGCTGGCAAGTCAAACAGACAAGCGTCGCGGCGGTGGCTACCATTCAAGAGTGCCCAAAGCCCTCGGAGTCGTCTCGATCGTCGATGCGGTCATCGTCGACCTGCGCCGTCGTGTGCTCGCCGGCGAACTGGGTGCGGGCGCAGCGCTGACCGAGGCCGAGGTCGCGGACACCTATGACATCGCGCGCACGACGGCGAAGGCGGCAATCGAGAGCCTGGTGAGTGAGCGGCTGCTCGTCCGCAGAGCACACAAGACTGCCCGCGTCGTGACCCTCAGTGCTGAGGATGTGCGCGACATCTATCGTTCCCGGCTGCTGATCGAGTCCCCGGTGCTGCGGCAACTCGCTGCGACGGGCGACGTCCCGTCCGCGGCGCGTGCCGCCCAGGACGAACTCGTCGCCCTTGCCGATGCCGCACCGCGCGAACTCGTCGAGCCCGACATGCGCTTCCATCGAGCACTCGTCGACGCGTTCGCCAGTGAACGGATCAGCCGCGCCTACGCCGCCCTCGCGTCCGAGGTCATGCTGTGCATGTCGCACGTGCAGGGTGCGTCGCTTCTCCCCAATGACCTCATCATTCGCGAGCACGGTGAGATCCTCGATCACCTCGCCGCAGGCAATGGAGAAGCCGCTGCTGCGGCGCTGTCCCAGCATCTGGAACGCGCCGCAGAGCGGCTTGCAACCCTGATCGAGAACTAGACGCGCGGTTCGCCCTCGTCCGCACCGGCGGCGGCCCGGTCGGCCTCGGCGCTGTCGATCAGGTCGTCGTTGATGTCGGGGTCGATCCGCTCCTTGCCTTGCTCGTCGGTGACGGTGGCGTCGATGCCGTCGTCACCGTCCGGAAGCGGCACCGGGGGAACCATCGGATTGCTCATGATCGTGTCCTTTCTCTCGTGTGGTGTGGAAATCGGCGGTCAGCCGTCTTTCACCTCGTACTGGGCGCCGGAGTCATCCGATGTGTGGCCTCGTTCGGCGTCGTAGTCCGGGCGCATCGGCTGCGGCGGCTGATCAGACAGTTCGCCGCCTTCGCGGCCTCCGTAGGGGCGACCGTGGTCGGCGAACTCTGCGCGCGCGAAGACGAATGTCCACGGACCCGCGGTGAAGCGCGCACCCGTGCGCAGGATCTCCGAGTGCTCGCCGACGGCGTCGCCGGCCGTCGTGGCACGCGCGTTCATCTCGCCGTCGCCGTGCAGGGTCAGCACGTACTCGTCATTGTCGTCATGCAGGATCGTGGCGTGCAGGAGCGCGGTGTCCGCGACGAGCACATCGCACCCGACATCCGACCCGATGCGCGTCAGATCGGCGGTCAGGTGGTGGACGAAGTGATCATCGCCACGCGAGATGAGAAGGTGCGGTTCTCCCGCGCCCCATCCTGCGTGCGTCGTCGTCGGGTGATTGCCCGGAGCGTAGTGCGGTGTCTCGTGCGTCATCTCAGCACCTCTCACGATGTCGGTTGCTTCGTGTGAAGAGAATCTAAGCCGGCCACCGCAGCGGATCGAGGGGGTTGACGACGACCCCGGGGCATGCTTCAGCGGGGCGATCACAGAGCGTTAGCAAGTCGAGGCGCGCAACGCAATCCCCTGGAGAGAATCGCAAGCCCCGCCTATCGTCGAGGCTTCAACACGCTCAGGAAAGGAGCACCGACATGGGACTCTTGGACGACGCCAAGGAAACCGCTGAGACGCTCGGACGCAAGGCCAAGGACGCCTGGGAAGACACGACCGATCGCATCGGCGACAAGGTCGACGAGATGAAGGCCGACGCTGAGGTGAAGAAGGCGGAAGCAGAGGCCGAGTCGGTTCGCAAGCGCAACGACCTGAAGGAAGATCTGCGCGGCGACTGAGAACGAGAACTATGAGTGATGTCACGATCTTCGCGCCATCGCCCATCCTGACCGTCACCGTGGAGGATCATCCCGCTGGCAGCGAGATCCACGTCCACGCTGGCGGTCAGGGCGTGTGGCAGGCCCGGATGCTGCTGAGGCTCGGCGCCTCTGTCACGATGTGCTGCGTGCTCAGCGGTGAGACCGGGACTGTTCTGCGATACCTTTTGGAAGAAGAGGGTGTCACCGTTGCCGAGACCCGCAGAGATGCGCGCGGTGCCGCCTACGTGCACGATCGTCGCGACGGGCAGCGCACCGTCATCGCGGAGGAGCACGGAGAGCCGCTCGGGCGTCATGACCTCGACGAGGTCTACGGGGCCGTTCTTCGTGAGGGTCTCGGGTCGCGCCTTGTTCTGCTGAGCGGTCCGGGAGACGAGGACACCCTGCCCGCAGACACATACCGACGACTCGCGGCGGATCTGCGCGCAGCGGGAACGACCGTGATGGTCGACCTCGCCGGCGAGCGGCTCGCGGCATCCATCGACGGCGGCATTGACGTCCTCAAGATGAGCGACGAAGAACTGCGTGCCGATGGTCTGATCACGGAGGGTTCTGCGTCCGAGGTCATGCGTGCGATGCGTGACCTTCGGACGCGAGGCGTCGGCACCGTCATCGTCACCCGCGAGGCGGAGCCGGCCCTGCTGCTCGATGACGACGGCTTCCTGGAGGCGACCATGAAACGCCTGGAGGTCGCAGACACGCGCGGCGCGGGGGACTCGCTCACCGCCGGCGTGGCGGCAGGGATCGTCCGCGGAGAGTCCGTGCGCGATGCACTCACGCTGGGTGCCGCGGCGGGGGCGATGAACGTCACCCGGCACGGCCTCGGTACCGGGGACCCACAGACGGTCCTCGCGCTGCGCGAGATGGTCACCGTGCGCACGGTCACCGATTCCCCCGAGCCGCAGCCCGAGCAGCCGACGACCGAGCACGTCACTCCGGATGCGCTCGCGTCGATGGTCGATACCGGCGCGGACCAGGCACCGGATGCCGCAGCTGCAGGTCGTGCGGAGGACACGGCATGACCCGGCTCCTCGTCACCAACGACGACGGGATCGACGCGCCGGGACTTCTCGTCCTCGCGCGGGAGGTGCAGGCGGCGGGGTTCGGTGTGACCCTCGCGGCTCCAGCGAGACAGTCCAGTGGTTCCAGCGCATCGATCATGGCCGCGGAGGAAGACGGACACATTCGCGTCGAACGACGCGATCTCGCTGAACTCCCGGAGGTGCCGGTGTTCGCCGTGCACGGCGGGCCCGGACTCATCTCCCTCATCGCCGCGCACGGCGCGTTCGGCGACCCGCCGGAGATCGTGCTGTCGGGGATCAACCACGGAGCGAACGTGGGCCGCGCGATCCTGCATTCCGGAACCGTCGGCGCCGCTCTCACGGGCGGTCTCAACGGCGCCTGGGCGATGGCGGTCTCGCTCGATGTGGGGATGAATCCCCACGAGTTCCACTGGGATGCCGCTGCGAGGGTCGCCCTCGAGGTGCTGCCGGCGCTGCAGGAGCGCCCGCGCGGCACGATCGTGAACGTGAACGTGCCGAATGTCGAGACGCCTCGCGGCGTGCGCGAGGCGTCTCTGGCGCCGTTCGGCATCGTGCAGACCACCCTGAGCGAGAGCAGCGAGCACCGCGTGCGCCTTGCGGTGGAGGATCTTCCGAACACCCCCGAACCGGGTAGCGATGCGGCCGCGCTCGCCGAGGGGTGGGCGACGTTGACGGGCATCCTTCCGGTTTCCAGCGAACCGTTCGGCTGGGATTCTTCGTCCACTTAGCGTCCTCGTTTCGGGTGTCAACCCCCTTCTGCTCGCGTGCCGGGGTTTCTAACCTGCGAATGAGTGAAGGAGGACGCCATGCCCCGACAGCAAGGATCCAACAGCCTCAAAGATCCGGAGCTCTATGAGGAGCTGCGGAAGCAGGGGGACTCGAAGGAGAAGGCGGCTCGCATCTCGAATGCGGCGGCGCGCGACGGCCGTTCAGCGGTGGGTCGACGCGGAGGGGAATCCGAGGACTATGAGGATCGGACGGTCTCCGAGCTTCGCGCGCGAGCCAAGGAACTGGGTCTGCGCGGATACTCCGACAAGCGCAAGTCCGCGCTGGTCGAGATGCTTCGCAACCATTGAGGTGAGGGGATATGGCGAAGGTCATCCGTGTGCACCCCGATGTCGACCCGGGGGTGCGCCGCGTACGTGCGGGATCCGGTTTCCGCTACGTCGAGCCCCAGGGGGGCGCCGTGGAAGCCCGAGCGCGTGAAGACATCGACGCGCTCGCCATCCCTCCGGCCTGGACGGACGTATGGATCTGCGCCGACCCGCACGGCCACATTCAGGCGGTCGGCACGGACGCTGCGGGCCGCCGACAGTACATCTATCACTCGCAGTGGCAGCAGCGCCGCAGCCGCGGCAAGTTCGCCCGTGCTCTGGCTCTTGCCGAGGCGCTGCCCCGAGCACGCGCACGGGTGACTCGAACGCTGCGGGCCGCGTCGACCAGCGAACACCCTGAGCGCGAGAACGCACTTGCCGTCGCGTTCCGGATGCTCGATGAGCTGGCCCCCCGAATCGGATCGAGTCGCTACCTGGAGCGGCACGGGAGCCGGGGGCTCACCACCCTGGTGCGAAGAGATGCGAGGGTGGACGACGAGACGGTCGCGCTGTCGTTCCCCGGAAAGAGCGGACAGCGCGCCCAGCTGGAGGTCGTCGATCCCGAGTTGGCCGCCGTGCTCGCGGCGCTCGCCGCGGGCCGCCCCGGTGCATCGCTGCTCTGGTATCGAGACGGTCGCCGTCAGCGGCCGCTGACCCCTGCTGATGTCAACGCGTACGTGCGCGAACTCACGGGTGGGTCCTTCACGGCAAAGGACTTCCGCACCCTTCGTGGCACGATCGTCGCCGCGCAGACTCTCGCGGAGTTCGGCAACGCCACCACGCCCCGGGAGCGCCGAGGTGCGCACGCGGCGGCGGCGCGTGCTGCCGCCGCCGTGCTCGGGAACACCCCGACCGTGGCGCGCAACAGCTACATCGATCCGCGGGTCTTTCGCCGACATGCCCAGGGTGAGCTGCTTGATCTCACCGTCTCGCCGGAGTCGGCTCTGCGGCGCCTCCTGGCCGAACCGCGTCGCAGCGCCCCGCGTCGCGCCCGTCCGCGGCGACAGAGGAGCCCGAAGACACGGTCATCCGCGAGAGAAGCGAAGGTGGCGACGACATGAGTGGGATGCGAGAACTGACGATCGCGCAGGAGGGCGTTCGTTTCTGGTTGCTGGAGAATCCTTCCACGGAGGGCTTCGACGACGCCGCGCGCGCTCTCGAGTTTCATCCGCTCCTCGCCGAGCATCTTCGCAATGGACGGCAGGAGCCGAGGTTCGAGAACATCGGCGGGCTCCTTTCCTTGTCGTTGTGGGATGCCACGAAGACCCGCTCTGAGCGCAGCGGTGCAGATCCGCAACTCACCTTCGTCTTCGATGCGTCGCGGCTGCTCGTCCTGCAGACCGGTCCCAGGGCATCTCTCCGGGATGTGGGGCGCGTGCTCGGTGTCGATGACGTCGGATCGCCCTGCGAGGGCGTCTATCGCGTGCTCCATGAGATCGTCGACGAGTTCATGGATGCCGGCGCCGCGATCGAACAGGAACTCGACAAGGTCGAGGCGGATGTCTTCGACTCGTCGGTCCGAGAGGACTACCGTCGCATCTACCGGCTGCGCCGTCGGATCGGACGCATCGATCGAGCGATCACAGGCCTCAGAGAGGCGATGCGCTCAGCCGACGCAGCGCTCGACGTGCTCATGGTGAACGACACGGGCCTGCGTGAGCGGTTCGGTTATCTGGATCGCACGATTCGTGGGCTTGCGACCCTGGCGCACTCTGCGCACTCGTCGCTGGACGCCGTTGTCTCCAGTCACGAGAGCAACGTCGCGACGCGACAGAATCAGGACATGCGGACGATCTCCGCGTTCGCGGCGCTTCTCGCCGTCCCGACGGTGATCGCCGGAATCTACGGAATGAACTTCGACAACCTTCCGCCGTTCCAGTGGGAGTTCGGATGGATCGTCGTCGTGATCGCCATGGTGATCGCGGACTTCGTCCTGGCGATGTGGTTTCTGCGCCTCGGCTGGTTCGGCGGGGCCCAGCAGGCTCGCCGTGACGGCGACGACCCGTGAGTCACCTCATGAGGACGGGGGCGTCATCAACTCCGGAAGAAGCGAGATGCCACCGCTGGAACTCGCGGAGTTCGCGAGAGCCACGATCCAGTCCGATCGAAGCTCGTCCGGCTCGGCTGAATCGAAGACGAAACGGAGCGGGATCGCCGGGTGCAGCCACAGCGTGGAACGTCCCGGAGTATCGCCGTCAGGGTGAACCCACGAGAGCGTGAAGCACTCGTTGCGCCGAAGCTTGGTCGCGATGACGACCTTGAGGTGCGCCAGTGCACGATCTTCTATATGGATCGGCTCCGCCGCACCTCCGTAGAAGAGCGTTCCCATGTGGCTAGGCTACTCACACCCGATCAAGTGCGATAGCGCGTACGGCGCGGTGAGGAGACAGCCCGTGGGCAAGTTCATCTACAACGGCAGCGTGAAGACCGAGATCGAGGACCGTGCGCTCACGCACCTCCAGCACGTGATCACGGCCAAGCTCCGTCGCGGTGAGCCCTTCTCCTTCAGTTGGAAGGAAGACAGCAGCGTCGGCGGCGGACGCACGACCGTGTGGGTTCATGCGAACAGTTCGCTCGTCTTCAAGTACTACGGCAGCAGGCAGCCGTCGATCAACCGTGCATGGATCGAAGCCCTCGCGTTCACGGCCAACGCCCCGACGGGCCTCTATCTCGTTCCCGAGCCCACGGAGAACGACATCGACGAGGCGGCGACCGGATCGAATGTGGTGCCGTTTCTGAGCTGAGTCAACCCCCTGTCGACGGCGGATGGGCGGCGGCAGGGTAGAGGACTCCAGATCGAAACGGAGGAGCTCCTCATGACTGACTCGCTCACTGATCCCCGCACGGTGCACCACTCGGCGGAGTTCCCCGCGCAATCTCAACGCCAGCCGGGCAAGACCGCGCCGATGGATCCCACTCCGGATCACGGAGAGGACACCTACCGCGGCAGTGATCGTCTGCACGGGCGCCGCGCGCTCATCACCGGAGGTGACTCGGGCATCGGACGCGCCGTGGCGATCGCCTTCGCCCGGGAGGGGGCGGATGTGGCGATCGTGCATCAGGACGAGGAGCAGGTCGACGCGGATGTCACGCTCGACCAGGTGCGCGCCGCGGGCCGAATCGGGGTCGGCTTCGCGGGAGATCTGCGGGACGAGGAGTTCGCGACCGCGATCGTCAAGAAAACTCGGGAGGCCCTGGGCGGGCTCGACACCCTCGTTCTCAATGCGGGGTACCAGCATGATGTCGCCGGCTTCGAGTCGCTCGACACCGAGAAGATGCGGCGCGTGTTCGACACGAACCTCGCAGGGATGCTCTTCACCGCACGCGCCGCATATCCGACGCTCGAACCGGGCAGCAGCATCATCGTCACCGCCTCGATCCAGGCCTACAACCCCTCACCGGGACTCATCGATTACGCGATGACGAAGGCGGCCCAGGTGGCTTTCGTCAAAGCGCTCGCCGAAGAGGCGGGACCGCGCGGCATCCGTGTCAACGCGGTCGCGCCCGGCCCGATCTGGACGCCGCTGATCCCCGCGACCGGGTGGGGTGAGGAGCGCGTGCGCACCTTCGGACAGGATGCGCCGCTGGGGCGCGCGGGGCAGCCCGCAGAGCTGGCGGGAGCATATGTCTATCTCGCCTCGGATGAGGCCACGTACACCTCCGGTGCAGTGCTCCCCGTCACGGGCGGGAAGGCGCTGTGAGGGACGGGCTCAGCCGACTCGGGTGAAGACTCCGAGGCCCGACGGCTCCTCGACGTGCTCGAACTTGTTGAACACCGTGAGGGTCACCCCGGTGATCGCTCCGCCCTCACGCGTGAACACCGCAGATGAGAGCGAGCCGGGCAGCGTGTTCTCCCCGACTGGCGCGAACGACAGGGTGTCGCCGTTCCAGGGATCGAGTGCGAACGTGTAGCCGCCGTCCGGTCCCAGTGCTCCCTGGAGCGCCCCGCCGGACTCGGTCACGGTGAAGGTGCCGAAGTAGTCGCTCGTGTAGGTGCCGACATAGTCGGATGCCGGGCCCTGCGGTGCCGCATCCGCGGGAGGCTCTTCGCCGGCGAGGTCACCGGCCGGCGCGTTGTAGTCCGCGAAGAAGCCGCTCATGACGTCGACCCAGTCGCGTGCCGGAGCGCCGTACATGACCGTCTCGACGAAGGACTGCGTGATGGCCTCGGGCAGGCCGATGGGGGCGCCGTTGGTGAGTACGACGATGCCGAGATCAAGATCGGGGACCATCGTCGCACCCGTGGCTGTGCCGAGACCGAAGGCCCCGGAGTGGCTGAGGGTGACGCGACCGCCGGCGCCCGAGCCGACGTTGATGCCGAAGCCGTAGTGGCTGGGGCGCTCTTCGAGGGTGCTGTTGTGCGAGCTGATGACCTGTGCCGAGAACGTCTGCGTGAATGGCACCGGATCGATGAACGGCGTGCCGTCGAGTTCACCGTCGGCGAGCACGAGTGCCATCCATTTCGCGATGTCTCCCGCCGTCGAGGCGACACCTCCTGCGGGTGCCTCCGCATCGGGGTTGCGGTCGAAGAGCGGCTGGAAGTCATCCTCACCGATGCGCGCATGCTGCACGGCCCTGTTGTCCGTCTGAACGAATGCTTGGTGCGAGGCGGTCGTCGACGTCATGCCCAGCGGGTCGAACAGCAGTTCCTGCGCCGTCTCCTCCCAGGTCTCACCTCGCGAGACGGCGACCGCCTCGGCGCCGGTGGTGAGGCCGAAGTTCGAGTACTGATAGGTGATCCGGAATGGCGCGAGCGGGATGTACCGCAGGTGGTCGAGGATGTACTCGCGGTCGAACCCGAGGTCCTCCAGGTCATCCCCGCCGCCGGTGGGGATTCCCGTGCGGTGCGCGAAGTAGTCCCCGATCTGCGCGTTCGCGGTGACGTACGGATCGTTCATCTCGAAGTCGGGCATGAGCTCCGAGACCGGCGTCTGCCACGACAGGTTCTCGTCCTCGGTGATGGCCTTGGCGATGATCGTGCCTGAGAGCGGCTTCGAGAGCGAAGCGATCATGAACAGCGTCTCGGTGTCGACGGGGTCATCCGTCGTGTTGTCGCGCACTCCGAACGCTCCCTCGTAGATCGTCTCGCCCTTCGAGACGACGGCCACACTGGCCCCGGGAACGCCCGTGCGTTTCATGCCGTCCTCGACGAGCGCGGGCAGCTGCTCCAGCGCTGCCGCGACGGCGTCGTCGCGGTCGACCGGCAGCGCGACGACGTCTTGGCTGGGCACGTCGCCGGTGGTGATGGCGATCGTCGCCGGAGAGGCGGACGCGGCACCGAATGTGCATCCGGTCGCCCCGCCGATCAGCGCGATGGCCAGCACTCCGACGAGAGCCGGACGTGCGCGATGGATGGTGTCGAGTCCCGCTCTGCGTGTGCTCACCGTCATATTGTGCGCGCCCGTGAGCCCGATTGTCGATGGGTCTGCGAGTGGTGGCCGGTCAGTGCGCCGCGAACAACCGGCGGAGCCCGGCGATGCCCTCCTCTTCGAGCGCGCGCAGCTGGATGTCCGCGCCGGTTCCGTGAGCCTGGATCACGGCGAGGCGAGCGTGCACGACTTCGAGGTCACCGTGCGCGTCGAGACTGTTGCGCAGTGCATGCACGAGCCCGTCCGCGATCGCCGTCGCGGGGGCGACCTCGCCCGTGCGCGGATCGACGAGTCGCGCCTGCATGCCGGCGCGCGCCGCCATCCAGAACGACGCATCGATGGCCTCGGACTCGAGGGTGATGGCCTCCGGAGGTTCGGTCACGAGCGCGCGGGTGAGCGCGGCCGCGAAGAGCGAGTCCTCCGTCGTCAGCTGAGCATCGAACACGCGCACCTCGACGGTGGGGTAGTTGTCCGAGACGCGCGCCGCCCACGCGATTGCGCCACGGTCGACAGCAGCGCCGGTCTGCACCAGGCGATCGATGCGCCGCTCGTAGTCGTCGGCATCGACGAAGAGCGGCGGACACCACATGGTCGAGAGTCTGCGCAGAAGAATGCTGCGCCAACTGACGAAGCCCGAGGGCTGATGCCGCCAGAACGGCGAGTTCGCGGTCATCGCCAGAAGCACCGGGAGCCAGGGGCGCAGGGCATTCAGCGCCCTGATCCGGTCCTCCACGTCGGTGACCTCGGTGTGCACGTGGAGCCCGTTCACGAAATGCTCCTGGGTCAGACCTCCCATGAGGTCTGCGATCACGCGATAGCGCTCCTTGGGTGTGACAGCGGAGGAGCGCGGGGAGCCATAGGGGGTGCCCGCGCTGCAGATGAGCGCATCCGCTCCTTCGGCGAACTCTCCCAGAGCCCGACGGAACCCGCGGAGCTCCTGCGCGGCGTCTGCCAGGGTCGTTGCGGGTGTCGTGGAGATCTCGACCTGGCAGTCCAGGAACTCCGCTTCGGAATCGCCGCCGACGGGGGCATCCGCCTGATGTGTGCGCACAGCTTCGCTGTGCAGTGCGGCGCGAGCGGCCATGCCCCTCGGTGCGGGCGCCAGCGTGCGTCGATCGAGCACCATGAATTCCTCTTCGACGCCGAACCTCGCCATCGTCTGCCTCCCGCTCCTGCGCTCGCTCGGATGTCGCGCGTGCCGTGACGCTCGCGCAAAAGGAGTGCCGCTGTCAACCCCCTTTCGGGGCGATATCCCGATCCCTATAGTCGGTATCTCCCTCACGGTGCAACAGTGCCGAGACGAAAGGAACGCAGATGAACATTCTCTTGGTCGTCGTCGTCGTGATCGCAGTGATCCTGGCGATCACTGGTGGCTTGGTGCAGTCGCTCAACTTCCTGCTCTGGGTCGGCCTTGTGCTGCTGGCCATCGCGGTCATCGCCTGGCTGCTCCGCTCAATCTCGGGGCGCAACACCACGCGTTGACGCCCGTCACCATCGCAGGCGAGGATGGCCGCTCCGGATGTTCCGGGGCGGCCATCCTCGTCTGCGTGTACGGCGGATCGCCCGACAGTCCTTGCGCAAGCGTAAGAAGGGTGATTCTTTCCGGAGATCTGCCGGAAATATCTCGATTTCAGGCCATCTTGTCCGCCACTATGAGGCTGTTTGATCGGATCTCCGCGCATCCTGCCGGAGGTCGCTATGAGGGAGCACTTGCATGACAGTGATGGGAATCGTGGTCGAGGGCGATCGCGAAACACGCGTCGCCGCGACTCCGACGACGGTGGGAAAACTCATCGGGCTCGGATATGACGTGGTCGTCGAATACGGCGCAGGAGAGACGGCGTCGTTCAGCGACGCCTCGTTCACCGAGGCCGGAGCGCGCATCGTCGACCGCGACACCGCGTGGGCGGCCGATGTGGTGCTGAAGGTCAACCCGCCGACGGAGGCGGAGATCGCGATGCTGAGCGATGGCGCCACCCTCGTGAGCATGCTCAGCCCGAACCTGCGTCCGGATCTCATCGAAGCCCTCTCGCAGCGCGGTATCACCGCGATCGCTCTCGATGCCGTGCCGCGTATCTCGCGAGCGCAGTCGATGGACGTCCTCTCCTCGATGGCGAACATCGCCGGCTACCGCGCCGTGATCGAGGCGGCTCACGAATTCGGTCGCTTCTTCACGGGACAGGTCACCGCGGCCGGAAAGGTCCCGCCTGCCAAGGTGCTCGTCGCCGGAGCCGGCGTGGCAGGGCTTGCGGCGGTCGGCGCCGCCTCGAGTCTCGGCGCGATCGTGCGTGCCACCGACCCGCGCCCCGAGGTCGCCGACCAGGTGCGCTCGATCGGCGGTGAGTATCTCCCGGTCGACGTGCAGGTGGATCAGTCGACCGACGGCTATGCGAAGGCCACGAGCGAGGCCTACGATCGTCGCGCTGCGGAGATCTACTCCGAGCAGGCGCGCGACGTGGACATCATCATCACGACGGCGCAGATCCCGGGCCGGGCCGCGCCGCGCCTCATCACCGAAGCGGATGTCGCGAGCATGAAGTCCGGCAGCGTCATCGTCGACATGGCGGCCGCGCAGGGCGGAAACGTCGCCGGCTCGATCTCGGGCGAGAAGGTCGTCACAGCGAATGGCGTGACGATCCTCGGGTACAGCGACCTCGCCTCGCGCCTTCCCGCGCAGGCCTCGCAGCTCTACGGTACGAACCTCGTCAACCTGATGTCCCTTCTCACGCCCGGCAAGGACGGCCGGCTCGTCCTCGATTTCGATGACGTCGTGCAGCGCTCCGCGACGGTCGTGCGCGATGGGGCGAGCACCTGGCCGCCGCCCCCGGTGACGGTATCGGCCGCACCGAAGGCTGCGCCGGCCGCATCCATCCCCGCGCCCGAGCCCAAGAAGGGCATCAGCCGTGGCGTGAAGATCGCCTGGTTCGCTGTCGGCATCGTCGCGCTGTTCCTGGTGAACCTCTTCGCGCCCGACCCCCTGCCGCAGCACTTCACCGTGCTGATGCTCTCGGTCGTGATCGGGTTCTACGTGATCGGCAAGGTCGCGCATGCGCTGCACACCCCGCTCATGAGCGTCACCAACGCGATCAGCGGCATCATCGTGGTCGGCGCGCTCCTGCAGATCACGCAGCCGAACCTTCTCGTGCAGATCCTCGCGGCGATCGCCGTGTTGGTCGCGAGCATCAACATCTTCGGCGGCTTCGCGGTGACAAAGCGGATGCTGGCCATGTTCTCCAAGGGCGCGAGCCCTGCGGGCAAGTAGAGGAAGACCGAACCACAATGAACCTCTTCTCTGCGGAAGCCCTCGTCGGTGCGGCCTACATCGTCGCCGCGCTGCTCTTCATCCTCAGCCTCGCCGGTCTCAGCAAGCACGAGACCTCGCGCGCGGGCGTCACCTACGGCATCATCGGCATGGCCATCGCGTTGATCGCGACCGTCGGCGTCTCGATCAGCGGTGCGTGGGGCGACCCGGCCGCCACGACCGGCATCGTCCTGCTCTTCGCCGCCGTCATCGTCGGTGCGGCGATCGGACTCTGGCGCGCCCGCGTCGTCGAGATGACCGGCATGCCCGAACTGATCGCGCTGCTGCACAGCTTCGTCGGTCTCGCCGCCGTCATCGTCGGCTGGAACGGGCACCTCAACCCGCCGGCGCTCACCGGCGCCCTGAGCGACATCCACCACGCGGAGGTGTTCATCGGCGTCTTCATCGGCGCCGTGACCTTCACCGGATCGATCGTCGCTTACCTCAAGCTCTCGGGAAAGATCTCGTCGAAGCCGCTCATGCTGCCCGGCAAGAACGTGCTCAATGTGCTGGCGCTTGTCGCGTTCCTCACGCTCACCGTCTGGTACGTCATCGACTCGCAGCTCTGGCTGCTGATCGCCGTCACCCTCGTCGCGCTCGCGCTCGGATGGCACCTCGTGGCATCCATCGGCGGTGGCGACATGCCGGTGGTCGTCTCGATGCTCAACAGCTACTCCGGATGGGCGGCGGCCGCGGCCGGCTTCCTGCTCAACAACGATCTGCTGATCGTCACAGGCGCGCTCGTCGGGTCCTCCGGTGCCTACCTGTCGTACATCATGTGCAAGGCGATGAACCGCTCGTTCTTCTCGGTCATCCTGGGCGGCTTCGGGATTGTCGCCGCCCGCGGCGACGAGGAAGAGCACGGCGAGCACCACGAGGTGAACGCAGAGGAGGTC
Organism: Microbacterium sp. GW823-FHT02G05; assembly: GCF_058797175.1. Classification (NCBI taxonomy): domain Bacteria; kingdom Bacillati; phylum Actinomycetota; class Actinomycetes; order Micrococcales; family Microbacteriaceae; genus Microbacterium; species Microbacterium sp. GW823-FHT02G05. The sequence continues at coordinate 176,031 of NZ_JBXAJK010000001.1, read as the reverse complement.
GCGCGGATGCTGCAGGGGGCGAAGAGCGTCGTCATCACCCCGGGCTACGGCATGGCCGTCGCGCAGGCGCAGTATCCGGTTGCAGAGCTCACCTCGCGTCTGCGCGACCGCGGCGTCGATGTGCGCTTCGGCATCCACCCTGTCGCCGGCCGTCTGCCGGGGCACATGAACGTCCTGTTGGCGGAGGCGAAGGTACCGTACGACATCGTGCTCGAGATGGACGAGGTGAACGACGATCTCGCCGCCACCAGCGTCGTTCTCGTGATCGGCGCGAACGACACCGTCAATCCTGCCGCGGCGGAGGATCCGGGAAGCCCCATCGCCGGCATGCCGGTGCTGCGGGTCTGGGAAGCGGAGAACGTCGTCGTGTTCAAACGCTCCATGGCCTCGGGCTACGCCGGCGTACAGAACCCCCTGTTCTTCCGCGACAACGCGCAGATGCTCTTCGGCGATGCCAAGGAGCGGGTGGAGGACATCCTGCGCGCGCTCTGATTAATGGCGAGTGAAGGGCGGATGCTGTCTCGGGAAGTTCCGATGACAGCATCCGCCTTTCCTTGCGTTGCAGGCCCGCTCTTCGGTAAGGGAGCAGCGGATGCGACAATGTGCGCATGGGGGAGTACGAGGGAGAACTGGAGTCGGTTCGCGTCGCGCGCGTGCTGCGGGAAGAGATCATCATCGGCGACCGCGAACCGGGGACCCGCCTTGTCGAACGGGATATCGCCGCCGCGATGAACGTGAGTCGTCTGCCGGTGCGGGAGGCGATCAAGCAGCTCGCCGCTGAGGGGTTGGTGGTCGCGAAGCCGCGTTCCGGAGCGGTCGTGCGGCAGTTCACTCTGCAGGACATCGACGACTTCGCGGAGCTGCGAGAGGCGATCGAGACGCTGACGTTCGTCCTCGCCGCCAAGCGGCATACGCCCGAGGGCCTTGCCGCGCTGCGCGAGGTCATCGATCGGCAGCGTGCGGCTGTGGGAGCGGACGACCTGCGGGCGGCGTGGAGTGCATCATCCGACTTCCACATCCTCGTCACGCAGCTGGCGGGAAACGCCATGGTCAACGAGATGGTCGCCGGAATGGCGCCACGCCTGCGCTGGATCTTCGGTCACCACGAGGACCTGGCGGGCATGGTCGAGGCGCACGAGGCGATCTTCGCTGCTGTCGAGCAGCGCGACACCGAACGGGTGCGGGGGCTCGTCATCGACCATCTGGAATCGGGCCGTCAAGAGGCCGTCGAGAGGCTGAACGCACGCACGATGTGGTCGATCTGACGGGAGCCGCTCTTCAGCCGTCAGGACACCGGAGGCATCGGCGTCGTCGTGTCGATGGCCTCCCGCAGGGCGCCACGCATCGCGCGCCAATAACCGGTGGGGGCGACGCGGACGAGAGCGTCGATCAGACGCGCTTCGCGGCCGACCAAGACACGCGCTCTTCGGTGGATCGTGCCGCGCACGATCTGCTCGGCTGCGTCGTCGGGGTCGGTCGTGTACATCGCCGCCTGCGCGGCGGCGGCCCGTGAGGCGACGTTCGGATCGATCGCAGCGGCGTACCGGCCGTGCAGGATGATCCCCGTGCGAACGCCCGCGGGGTAGACGGCGCCGACGGTGATGCGCGTGCTCTCGAGTTCGTGCCGCAGCGCCTCCGAGAATGCTCGCACGGCGTACTTGCTCATCGCGTAGGGGATGCGGCCGGCGGGGGAGGCGAGCGCATAGACGCTCGCGAGGTGCGTGATGTGCGCCTCCGGCGCGCGGCGCAACGCCGGCAGCAGCGCCTGGGTGATCGACACCGTGCCCCACAGGTTCACATCCATGAGCCAGCGCATCTCCTCCATCGTGAGCTGCTCGAGGGATCCGAGCATCGAGGACCCGGCGCAGGTGATCAGCGTCTGGATGTGCGGATGCTGTGCCATGACCTCCTCCGCGACAGCCTGGACGGCGGTGTCGTCGCGAAGGTCGACGGTGTGCGTTGTGACGTGCGTCGCGGCCAGTTCGCCGGCGAGTTCTCCGAGGCCCCCTGAGTCCCGGTCGATCAACGCCAGATGTGCACCGCGAGCCGCAAGATTGCGTGCGATCTCGGCTCCCATCCCGCTCGCGGCGCCGGTGATCACACTGGTCGCACCCGCAACCGTCAGTCGGGGCATTTCTCCTCCTTGAGACGCACGCACCATCGCGGCCCTCCGCGTCCGTCGACTTCGGGTGTCGGCACGCGTCTTCCCTATTCTGACTCACACTGCGGCGGTGTGGAACGGGTACGCTCGGAGCGAGGGAGGTAGCGGTGGGACGGACAGCGGATGCGATCGCCGAAGGCGTGGCGATCGCCACGTCGGCTGCGCGGTTGGCTGTCAAGAACCGCATCCTCGTCAGCACGATCGCTCACGATGAGTCGTTCAACGTCGACGCCTACGTGACCGATGCCCGTGAGGCGATCCTCGCCCTGGCCAAGGAAGCCGAAGAGGCCGCCGAGATGACGACCCGTCTGCGCAAGCGCGCGCACGGTCGGTACTCGGATCCGCGAGGCACGCACGATTACCGCGACCGTGATGTGCGCAACCTGCGTCGCCGCGCGAAGCAGTCTGCCGGTGTCGCTCAGCGTCTGCGTGCGTTCGCTGACGACCTCAACGAGCTGCGTGCGCTTGTCGAGCAGGCGCGCGAAGCGGCATGGGCGGATGTCGCGACGAACCTCGAACGACGACTTCAGGTCGAGGGCATGCGTCCCGACCAGGATCCGGACTACGAAGTCATGCGCGAAGCGCGAATGCAGGCACTCCGTCTGGTCGATCTGCAGGAGCTCGCCTCGGACGCCCGGGCGAAGCGCAAGCGCGAAGCGGCCGCCGCCAAGAAGGAAGAAGCCGCAGTCGCGAAAGACGCCCGCAGCGCTCGCAAGCAGAAATAGCCGCTGAGCGGGAGTTTCTGCGCGACGCGCGCGGGCGTCCTCGCTCAGTTTCACTTTCCGGCAGGTCCTGGGGTATTGTTGACGAGGCCCGCTACGCGGGAAGTTTTCGAAAGAAAACGATGCGCCCCTAGCTCAATGGATAGAGCATCTGACTACGGATCAGAAGGTTGGGGGTTCGAGTCCCTCGGGGCGCACCACCAAGAAAACCCCGTCGCGTGAGCGGCGGGGTTTTCTCATTCTTGCGCAGGCGGGTGAAGGATCAGACGCTGTGCCCATAGGCGTACTCCGAGGTCAGCGACCCGGAGGTGAATTCGGGCGGCAACGGCACCTCGCCCGGGCGACCCCGACGCGCGGACAGTACGCCCAGCTCGCGAGAGACCGCAGCGTTGAGGGGGGCGTCGATGCCGTGTCGTCGCGCGAGGAGCACGATCTCGCCGCTCAGGAAGTCGACCTCGCTCGATGTGCCGCGGGCGAAGCTCTGCCAGGTGGAGAGCCTCCCGGGCGTGTGTCCTGGCACGTCGGCGACCTCCAGTCGCGGCGCATCCCATGCGTCGGGGGCGACGGCGAGACCGGCGGTGAAGAACACGCGACGTGCTTCACTCGCCAGTGCGTTCTCCGCACGTTCGCGCTGTTCGGGGGAGGCGCCGAAGACATCGACGACATTGCGAAGGTTCGCGACGAGGCGGCGTCGTTTTGCTGCGAGGATGTTCGGCTCGATGATGGCCGCGAATCCGGCGCGGGTGAACGCCGCCCGGTGGCGTTCTTCCTCCGCGGGTGCGGACCGAGGATAGCCGCCCAGCCAGGCGACGCCGACGACGGGACGACCCGGCGAGACGACCACCCCCGGTTCGAGGTGGCTGGCGGGAATGGCCACTGAAATCCCGATCACATTCGCGAAACGGCGTAGCGCGACAGCTTCGGACGCCAGCCCGTTCTGGATCGTGAGGATCGGCAGATCGGCGACGACGCCGGTCCCATCGGCGAGTTGCACCCACGCGATCTCGGCGATCGTGCTCTCGACATCCTGCGCCTTGACGGCAAGTACGATCGCGTCGTTCGCCCGTGGGCGCGCGTCGGCGATCGAGCCAACGATGTCCACTTCCACTGTCTCGTCGCCCTCCGGGCGGCGCACTCGGACGCCGTCGCGTCGAATGACCTCAAGTGCCGTGCCACGTCCGACGAGGGTGACGGCGACGCGTGCGCTGCTCCACTGCGCAGCGAGAAGGGTGCCGAGCGCGCCGGCGCCCACCACGATGTAGCGGCTCATCCGTTCTCGCCTTCGGCCACGTCCGGCAGGCGCTCGCCGGCCTCGATCCGCACGCTCAGACGGTTGCCTGCGGGCGGCAGTGGGCAGACGTACTGATCGCTGAAGGCGCAGGGCGGCAGGTAGGCGCGATTGAAGTCCACGGTCACTGCGCCGTCGGCGTTCGGGGCCTCGATCGGCAGGAAGCGGAATCGGTACGCATCATCGCCCGACGTCGCATCCGCGATCACGGCCTGCAGCCCTGATGCGCTGGCTGACACTGTGAGCCGTACCTTCTCACCGGGAAGGGAGAGCTCGACGACTCCGACACCGACCTCCGTGCGCTCGTGGCCGTCGATGCTGCGCACGACGCGCGTCTCGCCGTCGGACGCCGGTTCGAATGTTCCGCGCAGGACCCAGTCCGACCGCCAGGGATAGGAGAGAATGCCACGCAGGCGGCGACGCGAGGGAGCATCCGGATCGATCACTCGCAACGCGAGCGCGCCGTCACGGGAGAACGCGCGCAACTCGAGCCGACCGACGCGGATCGCCTCGCCCGGCCGAAGCACATGCTTCCCTGCGTGCTCGGCGATGCTGCCGATGATCGCACCGTCGCGCGCCGCCCACGTCCCGGGTGTGCCATCGTACGTCCGCGACTCCGCGTCGAGCCAGTGGGTGTGGCGCAGGGCAGCGATGCCGAACTCGGACGAGACCGCGCGCCAGCGGGCCGACGTGGTGTCGGCTGCGATGGTGGTCATGCGGTCACCGCCGCTCGGGATGCCTCATGCTCGGCCACGCGCTCGTCGAGTGACGCGCGGGCGCGACGCCACTCGGCGTCAAGGAGCGGATACGCCTTCTCGATGAGGGGGCGTGCCTTCGCGATCCCGACCGGGATCGTGTGTCGCCCCGGGTGCAGTCCGAGCACGAGTTCGTCGGTGAGCGCGAATGACGGATCAGCGACCAGAGAGGCGACGAGGTCGTCGACCGTGCCCCAGGCGACGTTGTCCGAGAGCAACTCGTCTGCGGGGCTCAACCCCTCGTCGAGGCGTCCGACCGTGCGCGCCGCAGCGTTCCACTCGCGCGTGGCTGCGCTGACCTCGGCGAGTGCCTCGGCCGTCGTGTCTGCGGGCCACGCCGTGCGGGAGAGCACCACATGGGGCGTCCGGCTGTCGCCCCATGCACGCGTGAACTCGGAACGGTATTCGAGGATCGAGTCGGCCTGCCGCTTCAGGAAATGCGGACGTCCCTCTGGCGTGCGTTCGGCTCCGTTCCCGAAGCGCTCGAGGATGAACCCGTCACCGAGCTGCCCTGCGCGCCGGATCGTCGACCAGGTCGAGGTGCCATGGTAGATCCGTCCTCGGAGGTCGTGGTTGGGCGGGTGGATCCGGGCGTTCGAGTCGGGCACCTGTTCGCCGCGCAGGGCCCAATGCAGCTGCTCGACCTTGCGAAGGTAGTCGTCGTCGCGTTCCTGACCCCATCGGGCGAACACGTGGTAGCCGGTCGATGGCACGCCCTTGCCGAGGCCGAGCTGCAGACGCCCGCGGCTCAGATGGTCGAGTACGGATGCCTCTTCGGCGAGACGCACGGGGTCGTCGACGATGATCGGGACGACAGCCGTGCCGAGTGTGATCGTCGAGGTCAGTGCGGCGGCCGCGCCGTAGAAAGCGAACGGGCTTGGTAGGTTCGCCCAGCCCGAGTGGAAGTGCCGGGTGGCGATCCAGGCGCTGTCGTAGCCGAGCCGCTCGAGCTCCTGAACGAACCGCAGGTTGTCGCTGTAGACCTGGTCGAGATCCTCGGTCTGATCCAAGTGGGTGATGAACCCGAGACGCAGGTGTGGGTTGCTGGATGTGTCGAGCGGTTGATGCGTGCGGGGGAGCGCGTGAGTCATGGTGATTCCTCTCAGGCCGAGGCGGCCAGGTGTGCGGCGGGGGCGGAGCCCGGGGTCGTGTCGCTGCCCTGAAGGCCAGGCAGCTCGTCGGCGAACAGCTCGATCGCGCGAAGAACGTGCGCGTGGGTGACACCGGGGCCCTGGAACTGGATCGCCGTCTGCTCGGTGCCGTCGAACTGGTCGGTCCAGTCCCAGATCTTCTGGGCGACGTCTCCGGGGGTGCCGATCGCGAAGCTCAGTCGCTCGGCGATCTCGTCGAACTGCGCGCTGTCCGGCCCGCCCGTCCAGTCGAGCTTCAGATAGATGCGGGCATACTCACGCAGGAACTCGACGGCGTCGCGACGAGCGTGATCGCGGGTGGGAGCCACGAGACCACTGCGCAGGTGGATCACCTCGCCGGAGATTCCGGTCACGGATCGGTACTCGCTGTTGAACCGGAGACGCTCTTCCAGCGGGAGGGGGCGGGGGATCATCAGGCGGTATCCGTGTTCCGCTGCCAGCGGGATCGCGTTGCGTCCGGCCGCCGTCCAGATCAGCTCACGAGCAGGACGGCCGGCAGGCGGCGAGACCACCACATCGGCGAAGCGGTAGTGCTCGCCCTCGAAGTTCACGGTGCCGATGTCGATCGCCTGACGGAGGATCTCGAACACCTCGGCCGCGCGCGCAGAGGATTCCGCGCGCGACACTCCCCACACAGAGAGGAAGCGCTCATCGCCGACGCCGGATCCGACACCCAGGTCAAGTCGCCCACCCGAGATCGCGTCGAGCAGCAGCGCGGATTCAGCCAGGCGGATCGGGTGGTAGAACGGCGCGCAGACGATTGCCGTTCCCAGCCGGATGCTGCGTGTGACACCGCTGAGCCGGGCGAGCATCAGCAGTGGGTCGGGGATCTCTCCGCGCATGTCGAGGTGATGCTCGGTGACCCATACTCCGTTGTAACCGAGCTGATCTCCGAGAACGACCTGCTCCTCGATGTCGCGGTAGAGCTGGACGGCCGACTGGCCGGGGGACGTGTCGCCGTAGTAGAACAGGTCAATCCTGGGCATGGGATGTCCTTTCGGAGGAGCTGATGCGTGCGGGAAGGGTCGGCAGCGAGGCGAGGAGCTGCTGCGTGTAGGGATGCTGCGGAGCTGTGAAGATCTCCTGCACATCGCCGTGCTCGACGACGCGTCCGTCCTTCATGACGAGAACGCGGTCGGCAATGTGGTGGACGACGCCGAGGTCGTGCGAGATGAACAGAAGCGCGACGCCGGTGCGGTCGCGCAGGTCCGCGAGCAGGTCGAGGATCTGCGCCTGCACCGAGACGTCGAGGGCGGACACGGCCTCGTCGCAGACGATCACCTCGGGGCGGGTCGCCAGCGCACGCGCGATTGCGACGCGCTGCCGTTGCCCACCCGAGAGCGACGACGGTCGACGCGTCGCCGTCTCGGGGGGAAGATCGACTGCTGCCAGAAGCCTGCTGATCTCTGCAGGACGATCGGCGCGCGAGACGCCGATGCGTGCGAGTGCCTCAGCCAGGATGGCGCTCGTCCGTTGTCGAGGGTCGAAGGACGCGAGCGGATCCTGCGAGATGTGCTGGATGCGGGGTCTGCGTGCGCGACGTTGTCGCTCTGGGATGCCCGTCCACGGCTCGCCGAAGAAGGAGACATGACCGGAATCGGGCGCGGTGAGGCCGAGGAGCACGCGACCGGCAGTCGACTTGCCCGATCCTGATTCACCGACGACGCCGAGGATCTCCGAGCGACGGAGAGCGAACGTCACGCCATCGAGTGCTGTCGTCTCCGTTCCCCCGGGAGCGCGGAAGGACTTGCGCACGTCTTCCGCGTGCAGGACGACCGGCGATGCCTCGTGGTCGTGTGGAGGGTGCGGCGTCGAGGATCGCTGGGGTGTGAGACGCCTTCCCCGCGAGTCGGGGCCGGGCACAGCATCCAGTAGCTGACGAGTGTATGCGTGCTGCGGATCTGACAGAACTCTCGTCGTCGGGCCCTGCTCGAGCACGATGCCGTCGCGCATCACCACCACTCGGTCAGCGATCTGTGCCACCACGGCCAGGTCGTGGCTGATGAGGAGAAGCGAGGTTCCGCGCGACTTGAGTGCAGCGAGCAGAGTGAGAATCTGTGCCTGGACGGTCACATCCAGTGCCGTGGTCGGCTCGTCGGCGATGATGAGCTCCGGCGTCGCCGCGAGTGCGGACGCGATCAGCGCCCGCTGACGCAGGCCGCCCGAGAGCTCGTGCGGATACTGTCGTGCGCGCAGAGCGGGATCAGGGACGCCGACGTCTGCCAGGAGGCCACGGACGCGAAGCTTCTGTTCGCGTCGATCCAGAAGACGGTGGATCTCGAGCGGCTCGGCAACTTCTGCGCCCACACGGCGAAGTGGATCGAGTGAGCTGAGCGCGTCCTGCAGCACGAGGGCGATACGTCGGCCGCGGATACCGCGCCACTCCCGTGCGGTGAGGTGGCGCAGGTCCGTGCCGCGCCAGTCCATCCGTTCGGCTTCGATGACCGCATCTCTCCCCGCGACGCCGAGAAGCGTGCGCGCTGTCACGCTCTTGCCTGATCCGGACTCGCCGACGATGGCGACAGCTTCTCCCTGGTGCACGTTGAAGGAGACGCCGCGCACGGCTGTGATCGATGCTGCGCCGCGGCCGAACGTCACGCGAAGGTCGCGGACGCTGAGCAGAGGCGGGGCCGGACTCAGAGAGAGGACGGGATGCGACCTGTTGTCGACATGCGGCCGCGCGAGTGTGTCGGTCATCGGGCATCTCCGATCGAGCTGAGGAAGCGGCGCTGAAGCCATCGGCCGATGACGGTCACCGAGATCACGGTCGCGGCCAGGAAGACGCCGGGCCACAGTGCGAGCCAGGGTGCCAGCGTGAGGTAGTTGCGGCTGTCCGCGAGCATGAGTCCCCATTCGGGCGTCGGCGGTTGGGCGCCGAGCCCGACGAAGCTGAGCGCCGATCCGAAGATGATCGCGGTTCCGACGCCGATCGTGGCGAGCACGAGCGCGGGCCCGATCGAGTTCGGAAGGACATGGCGCCATGCGATCCGGACGGGCCGCTGGCCGAGCCCGATCGCGGCTTCGATGTATGAGGATCCGCGGACCTGAAGCGCCTGCGCGCGGAGCACCCGCGCATAACTGGGGATCGACCCGATGCCGATCGCGATGAGGAGCGTGGAGAAGCCCGTGCCGAGGATGGCGACGGAGATGATTGCGAGGAGCATCTCGGGGAATGCATAGAGCACATCGATGGTCCGAGAGACAGCACGGTCGACCCATCCGCGGGCGAGCGCCGCGATCAGTCCGATGAACAGGCCGGCGCTGAGTCCGATCGCCGTTGCGCCGAAGCCGATCCCGAGGCTGAGGCTGGCACCGTGGACCACCCGAGCAAACTGGTCGCGTCCCAGCTGGTCGGTGCCGAACGGATGCTCCGCGCTGGGCGCCAGGAACGTTGCAGCCGCGTTCGCCAGCAGCGGGTCCACGCGCGTGAAGATGCCGGGGGTCAGCGCCATGACGATCAGGGTCGCGAGGACTACTGCGGCCACGATCACTCCCGGTGGCACCTCGAACCGGATGGTTCGCTGACGAAGTCTGGGCAGGGCCGCATCGAGCGTCACCATGCGCTACTCACCTCTTCGCGGGCGCGTGTGCGGGGGTCGATGAGAAGGGCGAGCAGATCGACGATCGTGTTCACGATGAGGAAGACGACCGCCGAGAACACGACGACACCCATGATCACTGGCGCGTCTTTCGACATGACCGCGTTGAGCAGCACCCGACCGATCCCGGGCCGGGAGAACAGGGTCTCGATCACGGTGGTCCCGACGAGAAGAGATCCGACGATCGCGCCCGATACGGTCAGCGCGGGGATCGCCGAGTGTCGCAGGCCATGGCGCAGCCGAAGGCGCGCCTCGCTCGCACCCCGCGTGCGGGCCGTCAGTGTGTGCGGTTGCTCCAGTGTCTCGTCAAGGCGCTCACGCAGGATCTGCCCGAGGACCCCGGCAAGGGGGAGCGACAGTGTGAGTGCCGGGAGCACGAGCGACGACAGGCCGTCGGCACCCGTCGTCGGAAACAGGGGAATGTGAAAGGCGAAGACGCTCAACAGGATCAGGCCGATCCAGAAAGACGGCACGGCGATCGCGATCAGCTCGACCGACTGGGCGAGCCCACGCCCGATGCGTCCGCGTCCCGCCGTGACCAGAGCCCCGACGAGGGCGAAGGCGATCGCGAGGACCATAGCGGCCGCGGTCAGCGCCGCTGTGGGGGGAAGCGCGGCCGCGATGATCTCCGCGACAGGCTTGCGCTGTTGATAGCTCACGCCGAGATCGCCGACGAGCAGCCCGCCGAGATGCCGGAAGTACTGTGCCCAGACGGGCTCATCCAACCCGTACGCGGCGGCGACGGACTGCCGCATCTCGGGGGTGATCTCGAACGTGCCCCGCAGCAGCGTATCGACCGGGTCGCCGGGCATCAGACGCAGCGTCAAGAAGCTCAGCGTCGCTGCGGCGAGCATGACCAACACGATGTCGATCGCGCGTGCACGGGCGAAACGCAGCGCCAGCGCGGCGGCCGAGGGCCTTCCGGCCGACCGCGCGGCGAGTGGCCGTGGAGCCGGCGGCGCGGTGTCGATCAACGTGTCGGTCATCCCTGTGCTCCCCTCGGCGTCAGCCGGCGACCTGGACGTCGTAGAACGCCGTCGGGTAGCCCACAGGGTCGAAGGCGATGCCGTTCACGGTGTCCTTCGAGGCGACGAGGAACGACTGGATGTAGATGGGGATGATCGACACCTGTTCGTTCACACGATGCTGGATCAGCCGATACAGTTCGGCCCGACGCTCGGGATCGGAAGACGACGATGCCTCGGCATTCCACGCGGCGATCTCCTCATCGCCGTAGCGGGAGTAGTTGATGCCGTTCGGGGCGATGCCCTTCGGGTTCGTCGCGGAGCCGAACACCGCGGCATCCGACTGTCCCCACGACTCGGCGACGATCTCGTAGTCGCTCGCTGCCACGCGGTCGAGGTATGCCGTCGTATCGAGCTGCTCGATCGTGATCTGGATGCCCGCCTCGCGTGCCTGAGCCTGTACGGCCTCGGCGACGATGTCGCGCTGATCGCGGATATCGCTCGCGTCGCTGACCCAGCGCAGCACCAGGCGCTGGCCGTCCTTCGTCAGATAGCCCTCGGCATCCTTCGCGGTGTAACCGGCCTCGGCAAGGAGTTTCGCGGCACGTGTCTGGTCGAAGTCAAAGCTCCCCTCGACATCTTCGGCGTACGCACCGGCCGGCGCGGTGCTCGGAGCGAGCGGCGTCCAGGCGCGGTCGTAGCGCCCCTTGTAGACCGTGTCGACGAGGCCATCCCAGTCGATGGCGGCGCGCAGCGCCTCCCGCACGCGCACGTCGGAGGTCGGGCCGTCGGTCGTGTTGAGAGGTGCGACGAACGGCACGCCTGCAGCGGGAGCGCTCGCGAGAACGAAGCCAGCGCTCTCGACGGCATCCGCGTTCAAAGGGGGGAGACTGGCGATCGCGTCGGCCGCACCACTCGTGAGCGAGCCGATGCGCACCTGGGCTTCGGGGACGAACTGGATCTCAACCTCGCGGAGGAGAGCCGGACCCGTGTGGGCGGCGAACTCCGGGCCCCACTCATAGTCCTCGTTGCGCTCCAGAACGAGCTTCGCGCCCTGGTCGTACTCGGCGGGGATGAATGGTCCGGTGCCGACGAGGGCGAGCGGGTCTGCGCAGCGGTCGCCATCATCGTACTTTTCCAGCGACCCGAGCGAGAGCACCGGGTAGTCGGGATTGGAGAGCTGCTGCAGGATGTTGGCGGTGGGCCCCGTGAGCGTGAGCTCCCATGTCAGCGGGTCGATCGCCCGTGACGAGCCGTACCAGCGGGGAGCAGAGAGCGTGCTGCCCTCAGCGACGAACCGCGCGAAGCTGGCCTGCACGGCGTCCGCGGTCAGCTCTTCGCCGTCGTGGAAGGTGACGTCATCACGCAGAGTGAATGTCCACACCGTCCCGTCTTCGCTCGACTCCCACGCGGTCGCCAGGCCAGGCGAGAACGCGCCTTCAGTGTCCTGGCGGACGAGGGGGTCGATGATCTGGCGGATCACGGTGTAGTTGGCGAGGTTCTTGTACGCGCCGGTGTCGAAGCAGACGGGTTCGAGGTCGCTGAGGTAGACGAAGCGGGAGGGTTCGGACGTGGTGGATCCGCCGGCGGGGGCTCCTGCGCAGGAGGTGAGCAGCAGCACCGCCGGTAGGGCGGCGGCCAGCGCGAGTCGTCGATTCATCGGGGTCTCCAAGGGCTGTGTGGTGTCGGGTGGGTCAGAGCGTCGGGAATGGCGGGACGGGAGCGCGACCTGCGGCCCATACATCGATGCGGGCGAGCAGGTCGGCGGAGATTTCGGTGCGGAGCACGTCGAGATTGCTGCGGAGATGGACGAGGCTGCTCGTTCCCACAAGAGGCAGGGCGGACGGCGAGCTGTGCAGGATCCACGCGAGAAGCAGCGTCGCTGGAGGGATGCCGGCCTCGTCTGCGAAGGCGCGAATCGCCGTGTCGTCGAGCAGATCGCGCCCGTGCCCGAGGCCCCAGAAGGCCACGAACGGGATGCCGTCGGCGGTCGCCGCGTCGAGGAGGTCGGAGGAACGCCGACTAACCACGTTGTAGTGGTTCTGGACGGCCGCGATCGAGACGATGGTCTGCGCTGCGCGATACTGCTCGAGCGTCACGGCGCTCAGTCCGATGTGCTCGATGACTCCCTCTGTCTGCAACGTCGCGAGTGCGCCGAGCTGATCTTCCAAGGGATAGGCCGGGTCGATGCGGTGGAGATAGAAGAGCGGGATGGTCTCCAGACGCAGCCGTCGTGCCGACGCGTGGGCCTGCTGGCGCAGGTAGTCGGGATGCCCGAGCACGCGCCATTCGCGTGCGCCGGTGCGGAGCATGCCGGCCTTCGTCGCGATCAGAAGTCCGTGAGGATACGGCCACAACGCCTCGGCGAGCACTGCTTCGCTGACATCCGGCCCGAGACTGTCGGCGGTGTCGATGTAGTCGATGCCGGATTCGACGGCCCCGCGGGCGAGTTCGATCGCCGTGCGGCGATCGGCAGGAGCACCCCAGCCTCCCGGACCGGCGAGATGAAGAGCGCCGAAGCCGAGACGCGCGACGGAGCGCCCTGCGAGCGTGACGCGAGCGGCTGTATCGAGGAGCGTGGGGTGTGACGGAATAGTCATTGTGTCTTCCAGGGGTGAGTGGTTCCCACAGCATGAGAGGCGCTCTGGGCACGGGACAACCTGTCGGCGATGCGGTCTGACATGTGCGTTCACATGGGCGTCATCGAGCGTCATGAGAGAGCGCGGGACGACACAGAACGGGGCATCCGCACACCATGGCGCCCGTCCACGCCTATCGTGCTGGGCATGATCACCACTCCGCTTGACGAGCGCACTCCGGCGCCCAGCATCGTTTCTTCAGTCGGTGCCGACGACTTCCGGTCGATCTTTCGCAGGCACCCCGGCGGCATCGCGCTGATCGCCGCCGACTCTGGGAGCGGGCCCGTCGCGCTCACCGTCAGCTCGCTGGCATCGGTGAGTGTCGACCCGCCGGTTCTCTCGTTCTCGCTGTCGGCTGCGTCTTCCGCGAGCCCGGCGATCGCGGTCGCGCGCACGGTCGTCGTGCATCTGCTGGACGAGCAGGACATCGGCCTCGCACGTTTGGGAGTGACGAGCGGGATCAACCGCTTCGCGGATACATCCATTTGGACGCGGCTTGCGACCGGTGAGCCGGTGTTTCCGGGGGCCAGGGCGTGGTTGCGCTGCGTCATCGTCGATCGGATGCATGTGGGCGGTTCGAGCGTGATCGCGGCCCGGGCGCTGCAGCATCATGTCTCTCGCCGTACCGGAACCGGTGACGGCGATGCGCTGGTCTACCACGATCGGGCGTGGCACCGCCTCAGCACGCAATCCGTGCTCCGCTGACCGCGGAGGGCGCACGCTCGTCTCGGAACCTGGGGAGGATCTCGGGCGTAGGCTGGTGGGTGTGACAGCGTACGTCTCGGCCTTTGACCTCTTCTCCATCGGAGTGGGGCCTTCGAGTTCCCATACGGTCGGGCCGATGCGGGCGGCGCAGCAGTTCGCGGCGCAGCTTCGGGTTGCAGGTGTGCTCGACGAGATCGAGAACGTGTCGTGTGTGCTCTACGGCTCACTCGGCGCGACGGGGCTCGGCCACGGCACACCCGATGCGGTCGTCGCTGGCCTGCAAGGGCTCGCGCCCGAGACCTGCGCCCCGGATGATGTGCGTCGAGCCTGGGTGGACTGGGCTGAGGGCACGCCTCTTCTTCTGGATGGGAAGCACCCCGTGCCGTTCGCGAAGGCGGACATCGCCTTCGAGGCGCGCACGCGCCTGCCGGGGCATCCGAATGCGATGACGCTCATCGCACGCGACGGCAAGGGCGCTGTGCGTGCGGAGGAGACCTACTACTCGGTCGGCGGTGGCTTCATCCGCCGCGATGGCGAGGATCAGCAGCTCGGCGGGCACACCTACCCCTACGCGTATCGTGACGCGGCGGGACTCCTCGAACTCTGCGACGAGCACGGGCTGACGATCGCGGAGCTCGCGCGGCTCAACGAGGTCTCGCGACGCAGCGAAGATGAGGTCGCGGCGGGGCTCGACGCGATCTGGGACGCGATGGCGTCGTGCGTCGAGGCGGGGCTGGCGACCGATGGCACGCTGCCCGGGATCCTGCAGGTGAAGCGACGCGCATCGGCGATCCGCGCGCAACTCGACGCGTCTGAAGCCGAGGGCGGCAGGGAGCTCCCGGGGGAGTGGCTGGGCGCTTTCGCCCTCGCCGTCAACGAGGAGAACGCTGCCGGTGGACGGGTCGTCACGGCGCCGACGAACGGGGCCGCGGGCATCCTTCCCGCGGTCGCGATGTACTGGTGGCGCTTCCTTGCGGACTCCGGACTCGGCGTCGGCAACGCCGTCACCCCCTACGGCGAACTGGTCGGCAGTGCGCTGCTCGGCTTCACCGGTGACCGCGCTGACGGAGCGGATGCGGCGCTGAGTGACGCCGAGGTCGCTGAGGCGAACCGCCGTCGGGGCATCCGCCGCTTTCTGCTCACCGCGACCGCGCTGGGGTCGCTGTTCAAAGCGAATGCCTCGATCTCCGGAGCTGAGGGCGGATGCCAGGCCGAGGTCGGATCTGCGTGCGCCATGGCCGCGGGCGGTCTGACGGCCGTGATGGGTGGCACGAACCGGCAGATCGAGAACGCCGCCGAGATCGCTATGGAGCACCACCTCGGCCTGACGTGCGACCCGATCGGCGGGCTCGTGCAGATCCCGTGCATCGAGCGGAACGCGATCGCGGCGTCGACCGCGGTGACGGCGGCTCGTCTCGCGTTGCGCGGCGACGGCAGCCACTACGTGTCGCTCGACGCCGTGGTCGAGACAATGCGCCAGACCGGCCTGGACATGTCGACGAAGTACAAGGAGACCAGCGAGGGCGGCTTGGCGGTCAACGTCATCGAGTGCTGATCCTCCCCGTTCGAGGAGCGATGTTCACTCCCTTCTCGCCGAGAACAGGGTGAACATCGCTCCTTGAACACGTGGCGAGGCTGTTGACGGCGTCCGCGCAGCGGAGCACAATCAGCCCATGACGACGGATGCGGCGGTCGCAGTTCGTGGGTTGCAGGTGCAACGCGGCAGGACGCGCGTTTTCGACGGGGTGGATCTGGACATCCCCCGTGGGCAGGTCATCGGTCTGCTCGGCCCATCCGGATGCGGCAAGACGACGCTCATGCGCGCGATCGTCGGCGTGCAGAAGACAGCGGGCGGCACCGTGACCGTGCTGGGCGAGCCTGCCGGATCGGCGTCGCTGCGGCATCGTGTCGCGTACGGCACGCAGGGTGCTGCGGTCTACACGGACCTCAGTGTGCGGGAGAACCTGCACTACTTTGCGGGGGTGCTCGGGGCGCCGCGCGGCGACGTCGAGCGGGTGCTGAACCGGGTGGGTCTGCGCGCCGAGGCTAACCGCGTCGTTCGCGACCTCAGCGGCGGACAGGTGAACCGGGTCTCGCTGGGGATCGCCCTTCTCGGCACGCCGGAACTCATCGTCCTCGATGAGCCCACGGTGGGCCTCGATCCGGTGCTGCGTGCGGAGCTGTGGACGCTGTTTCGCAGCATCGCCGAAACCGGAACCACGATGCTCGTCTCCAGCCACGTCATGGATGAGGCTCTGCGGTGCGACCGACTGCTGCTCATGCGCGAGGGGCGGATCATCGCCGACACGACGCCCGCGGACCTGCTCGCCTCGACCGGAAGAGCAGATGCCGAGCAGGCCTTCCTGGTGATGATCGAGCGCGAAGGCGCAGCATCCGCACCTCCTCCGCCCGACCGCGCGGAGACGCGGCGCTCACGGCGGGAGGGGGCGAGATGAACATCCGATGCACGCTCGCGACCGCTGGACGGGTGCTCCTGCAACTGCGGCGCGATCCGCGCTCGATCGCTCTGATGGTGATCGCGCCGAGCCTTCTGGTCGGGCTGTTCGCCTGGCTGTTCACAGATCAGGAGGGTGTGTTCGACCAGTTCGGCGGGGCGATTCTGGCGCTGTTCCCGTTCATCGTGATGTTCCTGGTGACCTCGATCACGACGCTGCGTGAACGTCGATCGGGCACGCTCGAGCGGCTCATGACGACCCCGCTCGGCAAGGCGGATTTCATCCTGGGCTATGCGCTCGCGTTCGCCGCTATGGCCGTCGTGCAGGCGATCGTGACGGTCGCCTTCGCCGTGTACGTCTGCGGACTGACGGTCGACGGACCGCTGTGGCAGCTGGGCGCGGTGGCCGTTGTGGATGCGGTGCTCGGCACAGCCCTCGGGCTGCTGGCGAGCGCGTTCGCGCAGACGGAGTTCCAGGCGGTGCAGTTCATGCCGGTGCTCGTCTTCCCGCAGATCATCCTCGGCGGGCTGTTCATGCCGCGCGACCAGATGCCGGATGTGCTGTCGGCGATCTCCGACTGGTTGCCACTGAGCCACGCGATCGATGCGATCCAGGCCGTCGCGGCGGGCGATCAAGGGTGGGACGTCGGTGGCCCCCTGCTGATCGTCGCGGCGTTCGCGGTCGGATTCCTCGTGCTGGCGCCGCTCACCCTGCGGCGGCGTACACCGTAGGGCCTATCCCTGTTCGCGGGCCGTGCGCGCCTTCGTGTGGCGGGTGGGGGCGGCAGCCCACGGGTCTTCCGGCCACGGATGCTTGGGGTAGCGCCCGCGCATTTCAGCGCGCACCTGCGCATAGGGGCCCGACCAGAACGAAGCGAGGTCGTCGGTGATGGCGAGCGGGCGCCCGGCAGGTGACAGCAGGTGAAACAGCACGGGGACGCGGCCGTCGACGAGTCGGGGGGTTTCGGCCCAGCCGAAGCACTCCTGCAGTTTCACTGCGACGACAGGGCGCGCGGTCGGATCGTCGTGCGGAGGATAGGAGATGCGAATCCTGCCACCACTGGGGACCTCCAGTCGCTCCGGGGCGAGGGCCTCGAGGTTCACGGCGGCCGGCCACGGGAGAAGTCGCTGCAGGGCGGGCATCATGTCGAGTCGACCCGCCGGCGTTCCGCCCGCGAGTGCGTCGAGCTCGGGTGCGAGCCACACGTCGAGCGAACCCCGCAGTGCCGCATCCGACACATCTGGCCAGGGGAGGCCTTTCTCGCGGTGCAGCAGCGCCAGCCGGCGACGGAGGCCGTCGGCGGCATCCGACCATGTGAAGAGGTCCAGCCCGTCGCGTTCGATTCCGCGGCGCACCGCATCGCGGCTTTCCTCGGCGTTCGCCGTGACCGGAGCCGATGAACGCACGATCGCACCGACCCGCCGTTCGCGCCGTGCCCGCACGCGACCGTCGACGAACGTCACCTCGACCCTGTCGGTGAGAAGCGGGCCGGCCGCCTGCTCGAGCTGCGATTCGGAGAGTATCGCGGCCGCGCGGATCACCGCCCCGGAGTCCGAAGCCGCGCGTCCCGTGGCACGGGTGACATCGGCGACCGCGAGCCATTCGGCATCCGCGAGCACCCCACGCAGCCCGGCACGGGTACCGGATGCCAGCAGGAACGTGGCGCCGTCTGAGGAACGTTCCACGCGGCGGGCGATTCGTTCGGGGAACGCCAACGCGATCACCAGTCCGACGTCATCGAGCGTGCCGCGCGCTGTGCCCTCGTGAGCCAGACGTTCCAGGCGCTCGGCGTCGCGCGCCCGCCGCCGCGCGTCCGGCCCCTGACCGTTGCGCAGCCCCCGCACGGCAGCGGCAACATCGGCGTCGGCGATGCGCTGATCACCGCTCAGGAGAGCGACCACTTCTGCGGCGAGTCGGGTGCCGACCAGTGCGCCACCGCTGAGCAGGGCGCGGGCCAGACGCGGATCGGTCGGGATGCGTGCGAGGGCGCGCCCCTCGGCCGTGGCGCGGCCGTGGTCGTCAATCGCCCCCAGTCCGCGCAGCACTGCAAGGGCATCGGTCAGATTGTCGGCGGGGAGTGGATCGATCAGCCGGAGGCCAGCGCCTCCTGGGGCACCCCAACAGGCCAACAGCAGCGCGGCATCCGCCAGATCCGTTGTGGCGATCTCGGGCGCGGGGCGGGCGGGAGCAGCCGCATACCCGCGCTCATCTATGCAGCGGATCACCGTGCCCGCTCCCTGGCGTGTGGCGCGCCCGGCGCGTTGGACGCAGGAGGAACGGGATGCGGCGGAGGTGACCAGCCCGGTCATGCCGCGGCCCGCGTCGCGCTGGGGGACGCGAGCGAGGCAGCTGTCGACGACGACACGCACGCCGGGCACCGTCAACGAGGACTCCGCGAGTGATGTCGTGACGATGATGCGGGGCGGCTGCGCGGATGTCCGTCCGCGGATCACCGCATCCTGCGTCGCCGCAGGAAGCTGCCCGTGCAACTCTCGAACGTCGAATCCCGGGGCGCGATCGCGAAGCCGGCGGGCGATCTCTGCGACCTCGCGCGCGCCCGGAGCGAACACGAGCACATCGGATGTTCCGTCGTGGCGAGTCAGGTCGCGAGCGGCGGATGCGGCCGTGTGCGCGACATGATCGAGGAACGCGCCCGTGACTCCGCGAGCATCGAGGCGGTTCGCCGGCGGCGGGGCCCAGCGCTCCGTGAGCGGAAAAGCGGGAATCTGATGGTCGACGAGGGGAGCGGGCTCCGTCTCTGTGCCGATGACTGCAGCGATGCGCTCTGCGTCGAGCGTGGCAGACATGGCGACAAGGACGAGGTCATCGCGCAGTGCGCGCACCTCGCCGAGGAGGCCGATCAGCAGGTCGGTCTCCAGGGCGCGCTCGTGCACCTCGTCGATGATGACGCCATCGACGCCGTCGAGGCCCGGGTCGTGCAGCATCCGTCGCAACAGCACGCCTGCCGTCACAAACTCCACACGCGTGTCGGGGCTGGTGGCGCGCTCGCCGCGGACAGTGAAGCCGATGCGGGAACCGAGCGGGGTGCCATCGAGTTCGGCGAGGCGGCGGGCCGCGGCCCGGGCGGCGACGCGGCGCGGTTGCGTCACGATGATGCGCCCCGAGGTGCGGTTTGCGAGCAGGGGAGGTACGAGTGTGGTCTTGCCGGTACCCGGTGGGGCGCTGATGACGACCGCCGAATGCGCGTTCAGCGTCGCAGAGAGCTCATCGAGAGCAGTCGCGAACGACAGCCCTGCGCCGATCACGCCCAGATCGAATGCAGCATCCATCACCTGATCAGTTTGCCGTGCAGGAGCCCGAGTCGTTGATGCGGGCATCGTGGATTCGGCCTCGGGCGGGGTCAGCCGCGGCGCAGCTTCTCCGTGAGCGCGAGGAGCGCCCCGAGCTCTTCATCGTCGAGTGTCGCCATGCGCTCGGCGATCGAGCGTCCGTGCACCGTGGCCACCGCGCGGAACGCTCGCACGCCGGCATCCGTCGCTGTGATCAGCGCGCCGCGTCCGTCGTCGGGATCGGCGCGCTTGATGATGAAGTCGCGGGCGACCATCCGATCGATGAGGCGCGAGACGCTGGGCTGGCTGATCAGCATGTTGAGCGTGATGTCGCGCAGGCGTGTGGTCTGGGCGGGGGACCGAGTCACGGTCAGAAGGACGTCGTATTCGGCCTGGGTGATCTCGGCGCCCTCGAAGTCGGAGAGGAACTCAGCGAACAGTTTGTGCTGGGCGCGAAACAGACTCTCCCATGCTGCTTGGGCGAGCTTGCGATCGGTCATCCTCACAGACTAGTGCGGGCAAAGGTGAGGGCCGATCGGAGAGGCAACCGATCGGCCCTTGTCCCTTGCACCAAGAGTGTCCTGCAATCACATCGGGTGAATGCCACAGCAAACATTCACCGTGCACTCACCATATAACGGCGCGGTAACGAATGTAAAGGTTTGATCACGGCGAGTTTGCCGCTTCGGGTGTTCCGTGAATCTCGGAGTGCTCGCCGCGTCGTCCTCTAGGCTGGCGCGATGGCCGCAGTTCCCGAAGAGATCAGCTCTTCGTTGGTTCGCTCTCTGGTATCGGAGCAGTTTCCCCAGTGGTCTGCACTGCCGATCCGGCCGGTGGACGAGCAGGGGTGGGACAACCGCACCTTCCGGCTTGGTGACCGGATGTCGATCCGTCTCCCGAGTGCTGACGGCTACGTCGCAGGCCTCGTCCGGGAGGAGCAGACCCTCGCGATCCTCGACTCCCGCTTTCGCATCGCGATCCCCCGGGTGGTGGCGGCCGGGGCCCCTTCGATGGCATTCAACCGGCCTTGGTCGATTCGCGAGTGGATTGAGGGGCACGCGTTGACCGCGGTTGAACCGCGCGACCGCGAGAGCGCCATCAGCAGCGTGGGTGACGCGCTGAGGGAGTTGCAGGCCTGTGATGCCGCTGGAGGCCCATGGGCGGGACGCGCGTCTGCGTACCGCGGATGTCACGTCAGCGCGGTCGGCGAGGAGGTGCAGGTCGGGCTCCCCGTCCTGCCCAGAGGCCAGGCTGAGGGATGTCGGGCGCTCTGGGACGCGGCCGTGGCCACGGTGTGGACCGAGCCGCCGGTGTGGGTCCATGGCGATATCGCGCCAGGCAACATGCTGTTCGGCAGCAGCGGTCATCTAGAGGCGCTCATCGACTTCGGACAGACGTGCATCGGGGATCCCGCCTGTGACCTGGCCTTCGCATGGTTGAGTTGCAGTTCTCACGAACGTGACCGACTGCGCGCCCGGCTGGAACTGCCGGAGGATGCATGGCTGCGAGGAGCTGCATGGGCGCTCTGGAAAGCCCTGATCAGTTCCCCCGAAGAAGTGCTCACCAAGTACGGGCGCTCACGCGATGCCGTGCTGAGCGATATCGCCGGCGCGTGCTCCTGACAGGATGGATCGGGTGCAGCGCGTCTATGTCGTCACTCATCCAGAGTCCACCCATCACGTCGAGGGACTGGTCGGCGGATGGTACGACTCGACCCTGACGGCGCGCGGCATCGCCCAGGCGGAGAAGATCGGCGCGTTCCTGCGCGATGCGATCCCCGCCGACACCACGCCGCTGCTGATCTCGTCTGACCTGCGGCGGACGGCGCAGACGGCAGCATCCATCGGCGAAGCCCTCGGAGTCGAGCCCGTTCTCGATGCCGATCTGCGCGAGAAGTCCTACGGTGTGGCCGGCGGACGCCCACAGGCGTGGCTCGACGAGCGCTTCATCTTTCCGCCCGCGCGCGGCGAGCGACTCGATCACGACGAGGGCATCGAGGGAGGCGAGACGAAGCGGCAGGCGATCGAACGCGCCTACGCCGCCGTCGCCCGGTGGGAGGCGCATGATGCCGACACCCGGATCATCGTCACGCACGGAGGAACCGCGAACTGGGTCATCGCCGCCTGGATGGGCATCCCCGTCGAGGCCTGCGCTCACGCCGCGTTCCGCCTTCCGCCGGGCAGCGTGACGATCCTGGAAGAGGACGACCTCTTCCACAACCGTACGCTCGTCTCGCTCGGCAACAGCGAGTTCTAGAGGACCCCGTCCTCCGCGACATATCCCGTCTCCGGGTCGATTGAGGCGAGGAAGCCTCGGATCTCGTTGCGAGCCTCGTCCTCGGTGAGCGATGCGCCGTCGGAGCGACCGAGCGTGAATCCGTATCCGGCGTTGGGGCCGCTGACCCAGGTGAGATGGTTGGCGCCGCCGTCCTTGTCGACGTCGAAAGTCTCGCCGTCGACGACGATGCGGAAGAGCAGAACCATGCGTTCATGATTCCAGATGCACCGCGGCCTGTCTCTCGACGGCCTTCCCTGAAAGGATGGACGAATGATCCAGATCGAGCAGGTAGGCGTGGTCTCGGGTGGGGTGGCGCTGCTCGACCCTGTCTCCCTGGATGTCTCCCGAGGTGAGGCGTTGATCGTTCGCGGCAGCAACGGTGCCGGCAAATCAACGCTGCTGCGCGTCCTCGCGGGCGCGCGCACACCGACGAGTGGTTCCGCGCGGATCGCCGACACCGTCGTCGGTGAAGGCGATCGGGTGCTGCGACGCCGCGTCTCCACGATGATCGGCCTCCCTCCGATGGCGGTCGATCTCACGGTGCGCGATCATGTGCTGCTTGTCGCGACGACATGGGCCGATGATGGTGTTGCTGCCGCTGAGCTCGCGGATGGCGTGATCGCGGAACTCGGAATCGAGTGGCTCGGCGAGCGTTACCCGCATGAGCTCTCTTCCGGGCAGACGCAGCTGTTCGGCCTGGCACTCGTGCTCGCCCGGCCGTTCGACGTGCTGATCCTCGACGAGCCCGAGCAGCGGCTCGACCCTGAGCATGTCGACGCTGTGATCGAGGTGCTGCGCGCACGACGCGACGCGGGAGCAACGCTCGTCATCGCCACGCACAGCGCTGTGCTCGCAGACGCCCTGGCCGACCAGACCGTCGTGCTGAAGCGAGCGGCATGAACGGCCGAGCGCTCGCCGCCCTTGAGATCTGGAATGCGCGCAACAGTGCCGGGCGCGATCGGGCGTTCGCCGTGTACATGGCATTCATGGTCGCGCTGGTGGCCGTCGTTCCCGTGGCACGCGCCGTGTGGGTGAGCGCTACGAGTCCCGCAGGAGTAGCCCTTTTCGCGGACGAGTCAGCGCCCGGCGTCGCCTCCCTGACCGTCGCGGTCCTCTGGGCGGGCGCGCTGCTCGTCGGGCGCGTGCGGGGGCCGGCGCTGCTCGCACCGTTCCTGACGCACACCCTCGCGATGAGTGATCTGCGGGGAACGGACATCTTTCTGCGCCCGATGCTGCGCGCGACAGCGCTCATCGCGACGGTGACGACGACGGTCGCGGTGACGGTCGGGGCCAGTCTCGCCCAGCACGGCATCGTGAGCGTTCTCGACGTCGCGCTGTTCGGGGTGGGTGGGGCGCTCGTGGGTGCAGTGACGGGTGTGCTCTGGCTCATCGGGCAGGCCTTCCCTCGAGCTGCCGGAGCGGCAGCGCTCAGCATCCTGATCCTGGCGTTCGTGACCTTCGCGACGCCCGCGCTGCAGGTCGTCCTGCCGTGGGCGTGGGTGGGCTATCCGACCCAGATGCGGGCGCCGATGATCGCAGCCCTGGCGGCGCTCACTGCCGTGCTGCTGGCCGGGGCGCCCCCGCTGCTGAACCGCCTCCGCTACGCCACGCTCATGGCGCAGTCCGTGCGATGGGATGCGCTGCTCACCCACGCCACCGGAATGGACTTCGCATCGGCCGTGACGATGTATCAGCCGCATCCGCGGATCGGTCGTCTGTGGCGGGCGGTGCGGCCGGGTCGCACTCTCTTGGCGACCTTCTTCTTCCGCGACGCGATCGGCGCGGCGCGCACTCCTGGGCGCCTTGCCATCGGGGTGACCGCGCTCGCGGCATCCGGGATGCTGCTGGCGCTCGCTCTCACACCGGGAGCACCCGCCTGGCTGGTGGGCGCGACCGCGGGCGTGATCGCTTTCGGAGGTCTCGGGCCGCTCACCGATGGGCTCCGGCACGCCGCGAGCATGGCCGCGGACTTCTCACCGTACGGTGTCAGCGACAGGGCACTCGTCGCCTACCACCTGCTGTTTCCGCTCGTGGTCGCGGTCGCGGTGTTGCTCGCTGTCATCGGCGTCGCCGCACTTCTTATGGCGGTGCCTCCGGGGTCGGCGGTACTCCGTGCGCTGCTCCTCGCACTCTTCGCGCTCGGCATCCGTGTCAACAGCGCGATCAAGGGACCGCTGCCGACGGTTCTTCTCGCACCGATGCCCACGCCGATGGGCGACCCGATGGCGGCCGTGCGCCTGGTCTGGGCGCTCGATGCCATCGTGCTCGCCGCGCTTCTCGGTGCGGCGGTCGCGAGCCTGTTCAGCATGCCGCTCTTCGTCGTCGGCATTGCCGTCGCGATCGTCGGGACCGCGGCGATGCGCTGGCAGCGGCGCCGCTAGGGGCGCTCTCGGTGCGCGTGGGCAGGAGCTGCCCGGTTCCGGGGCAGTCTCACATCTTCGGCGCGTAGTGTTCGAAGATGAGTTCGAAAGAGAACGAGGTCGCCCCGGACGGGGGCGTCTCGGAGAAGCAAGAAGCCAGCTGGGCTGAAGACGTCGCGAGCCACTGGCACGCGTACGCTCCGTCTGCGGCGACTCGCAAACGCACGGCAGCCAGACACATCGACGGGTCGCCGCAGGAAAGCTGATCTCCGTGCGGCATGCGGCTGTCGTCTACAACCCTCACCGAACCTCCCCCGATGGCCTTCGCTCGGCGTTCGAGGCGGCGGAGGCACGCCACGGGTGGGCGGTCACGCGCTGGTATCCGACGCGAGAACGCGACTCCGGCGTCAGCGCCGCGCGGGAAGCGCTCGACGGTGGCGCGGCGGTCGTGGCTGTGGCAGGCGGCGACGGGACTGTTCGGGCAGTCGCCGAAGTTCTGCGTTCGACGCGCACGCCCCTCGCGCTCATCCCGTCGGGTACCGGCAACCTCCTGGCGCGCAACCTGAGCATCCCCCTCAATGACATCGACGCGTGCGTCGAGGCTGCCTTCTCTGGCCCGTTTCGCAGGATCGATGTCGGCGTCATCGACTTGGATGACGGGGCCGGCGATCGCCGCACCCACGCATTCATGGTCATGGCCGGTATCGGCCTCGACGCCGAGATGGCGGCGTACACGAGCACTTTCGCGAAGAAGCACCTCGGCTGGCTCGCATACGTCGGCCCCATCGCGAGGTCGATCCTTCGGCACAGGAACTTCAGACTCGACTATCGGATCGACGAAGAGCCCGTACGCTCGACCGGCGCCCACACGATCATCGTCGGAAACTGTGGAACCCTGACCGGCAACATGCTGCTGATTCCCGAGGCCACGATCGACGACGGAAAACTGGACGTCGTGATGATGCGTCCTCGCCGTCGTTTCGGGTGGGCGCAGATCGGCACCCGTCTCACCTTGCAGGGCATCGCCCGCACCTCGGCACTCAGTCGGCGGATGCTACATCGGGCTCCCCAGCTGCATACGCTCGCCTACGCACAGGCTGAGCGCTTCGAGGCTCGGTTCGAGACCCCACACATGATCGAACTCGACGGTGACAGCTTCGGCTTGGTCCTGCGTGCTCGGATCCGCGTGCTATCGGGCGCGCTGCTGATCGGCAGCGGGGCTGCCGGAGGACAGGTCACGCGCGCGACGAGTGAGCCGAAAGAGAGTGAGCCTGCGGTGTAAGGCCATCCCTTCCGTCACCGCGACGTCGTGAGTGCACCGATGTGGCTGCGTTGATCGGCGAGCGGGCAGGTGAACACATCTCGCTCGCCCAGCCCGACGCGATTGATGTAGCGGATCACGATTGCATAGGAGGCGAAGAGTCCGACCTGT
Source organism: Microbacterium sp. GW823-FHT02G05 (assembly GCF_058797175.1). Classification (NCBI taxonomy): domain Bacteria; kingdom Bacillati; phylum Actinomycetota; class Actinomycetes; order Micrococcales; family Microbacteriaceae; genus Microbacterium; species Microbacterium sp. GW823-FHT02G05. The sequence goes on along the minus strand of NZ_JBXAJK010000001.1, from coordinate 150,231 downwards.
GTGTACGGCACCCCTTGTGCACGGCAGTACGCGGCGATCATGGGCGCCGCGCGTCGCAGGTGCGGGCGCGGCATCGATGGGAAGAGATGGTGTTCGATCTGATAGTTCAACCCGCCCATCGCAATGTCGAGCACCCTATTGCCTCGGATGTTGCGGCTCATCATCACCTGGCGGCGAAGGAAATCCAGCGTCAGCTCTCGCGGAACGATCGGCATCCCCTTGTGGTTCGGCGCGAACGCCACACCCATGTAGAAGCCGAACAGCCCGAGTTGCACGCCGAGGAACACGAATGCGATCCCGGGAGAGAGCACGACGAACACGAGCAGCAGATAGCCGATCATGCGTATGGTCAGGAACGTGAGCTCGACCCAACGTCGTTCGAGGCGACCTCGAGCGAACACCCGGCGCACGCTCGACGCGTGCAGCGAGATCCCCTCGAAGAAGAGGATCGGGAAGAATAGAACGCCTTGGTGCGCCCGCAGCCAGGACACGAGTATGCCGTGGTGCTTCGCGGCAGTCTCGGCGGTGACAGCGATAACGGGTAGCTCGATATCGGGATCTGCTCCGAGCTTGTTCGGATTCGCGTGATGGCGGGTGTGCTTGTGGCGCCACCAGCCGTAGCTCATACCGACGAGCAGGTCGCCGAGGATCAGGCTGATCCAATCGTTCCACCTGCCCGAGACGAAGATCTGACGGTGGGCAGCATCATGTCCGAGGAACGCGATCTGCGTGAAGATGATCGCGAGCACCACGGCGGTGAAGAGCTGCCACCATGTGTCTCCGATCCAGATGAAAGCGAGAAGGCAGGTCGCGAGAACAAGCGGCGCGCCGACAAGTTTCGCCCAGTAGTAGCCATACCTTCGGCGCAGCAGTCCCCTCTCGCGGACCAGCTGAGCCAGCTCTGTGAAGGTGCTCGACCCACGGGACACCGCGTCGCGGGGGCGGGCGTGGACGGTAGAACGGATGCCGTCCATGATGACCTCGTCTCTGAGGCGTCGCCCTAGGTGCGGACGGCGCCTCCTTCTTCGACCCAGTCTTCGATTCGCGCATCGTCGTCGGACTGCGGAGACCGAACGAACGAGACCGCATCAGCCAGTTCAGCGACCGCGGCCACGCGGGTCTGCTCCCGTACCGAGGCATCAAAGAATCGATGGGCGGTGATCTCACGCCGGGACTGGATGGCGGCGCTGATCTCGGAGAGTTCGTCGGCGATGACTGCCGCCAGCCCATCACGCAGCTCTTCCAGGTTGGTGTTCGCGATCTCGAGTCGTCGGTCTGCGACGTGCAGCTCGACGGTCGAGTATCCCTTCGCGGACAGGTGCGCGCGCACTGCGTTTCCTTGGATCGCGGCGACTTCGTCGCGATCGGCTTTGCGCGTGAACACCGCTTCCACGGTGTAGCGGTCGGGGGCGTCTTCCGTCATCAGCGTCGCGGGAAGCGAGCCGACGAGGACGGAACCCAGCCCCAGCGGTTCAGGGCTCTGCCCTGCGATCTTCAATTGTGCGTTCATGAACCGACGGTACGCCCCATCGCTGGGAGCGCTCACAGGTTCGAGCTCGCTGTGCCGGCGCATCGTTGCGGAGGGCCGGTCGAGTAGCGTATCCGGGTGTCGATCGATCGAAGCCGAATCCGTGTCAAAGCGATGCTCATCGCCCCGAACGCCGACGGCACCGCGCACGCGGTGAGTCTCAACGTCCCCACGGCCGAGAACCCGAACGGATTCCACCGCCTCATCGGCGGCAGTGTCGAACACGGCGAGACCCATCGCGCGGCCATCGAACGTGAGGTGGCGGAGGAACTCTCGGCGACGATCAGCAACCTGCGCTACCTCGGCGTCGTCGAGAACATCTTCCAGTACGAGGGCGAGGCCGGTCACGAGATCGTCTTCGTCTACACCGGACGCCTCGATCCCGAACCTGCGGCTGCTGGCGCGACGCTCACCGAGAGCAATGGTGCGGTCGTTCCTGTTGTGTGGCGGTCGTTCGCAGATGCCGATGAGGCGCTTCCGCTCTATCCGGCGGGCGTGATGGAGCTCTACACCACAGCGGGAGCGCAGCTCGCGCCGTAGCGCCGCAGGCTCGCCCGGTCAAGACCCTCGCGCGCCCCGCGCTGCGCGGAGAGACTGAGGTCTCGTCCATCTACGGAGCGTGCCTCATGACCTACATCGCCCTGGCCCATCCCACCTCTGTTCCCTGCTCGCCGCGTGGCCTGCTCAGCGAGAGCGTCCTCCACGGACTCACCTCGGATGCCCGGGCCGCACTGGGCGGCGTCGTCGAGGAAGCGCTGGAGCGCAGCACCGACATCCTCCACGACGACGACATCCAGCTCGCGCTGTTCCTGCTCTACGCGTCGGCGTACGGCTCGTTGCCTGGACTCGACGCGAGGAGGGAGTGGGACCCGGACCTCATCCGCGCGCGGCAGAGGTTGGAGGGCGAGTTCGAGCGCGATCTGCGGGCGGCGGTTGCCCTGCCCGAGCTTCCCGAGCCGACGGACGATGCTGTCGCGAGGGCGCTGTTCGCCCTTGTCGCCGATGACGCGGGGCCGAGTCTCTCTCGCTACCTCGCGAGGAAGGCGACGCCTGAGCAGGCGCGGGAGTTCTTCATCCACCGCTCGATCTACACGCTCCGGGAGGCGGATCCGCACTCCTGGGCCATCCCGCGCCTGACCGGCAGGCCGAAGGCGGCGCTGGTCGAGATCCAGGCGGATGAGTACGGCGGAGGGCGCCCGGAGCGCGTGCACGCGGAGATCTTCGCGAAGGCGGTTCGCGGTGCCGGCCTCGATGACACCTATGGTGCGTACATCGACGATGTGCCTGCCGTCACGCTCGCCTCGCACAACATGATGTCGATGTTCGGGTTGAACCGGCGGCTGATCGGGGCGATCGTCGGCCACCTCGCCGCGTTCGAGATGACCTCCTCGATTCCGAACAAGCTGTACGGCGACGGTCTGCGGCGCCTCGGCTTCGGTGAGGATGTCACCGACTACTTCGACGAGCATGTCGAGGCGGATGCGGTGCACGAGCAGATCGCCGCACGGGACCTCGCCGGTGCCTTGGCCGAGGAACGCCCTGATCTGCTCACCGACATCCTGTTCGGTGCTGCAGCCTGTCTGACGATCGACGGCGCGGTCGGAGAGCACATCCTCACCGCGTGGCAGCAGGGAACCTCGTCGCTGCGAGAAGGATCGGCGCAGTGAGCGCGCGACGCGAACCCGCGACGGTCACCGCGTACCCCGACGGGCCGCTGATCGTCCGGGGTGACGTGCGGCTGCAGACGGCGGATGGCGAGCCGATCGAACGTCACAGGAAGACGCTCGCGCTGTGCCGCTGCGGACTGTCTGCGATCAAGCCGTTCTGCGATGGCACGCACAAGGCATCCGGGTTCCGCACCGAGGACTGACCGGATCTGTTGCATCGTCGCAGAACTGCGTACGTTAAGCGCCATGACCGCGAATGCGAGGCTGATCTCGCCAGGGCCAGTGCGATGAACGAAACGGCGGAGGGTGCCGGGCAGAAGGCCCGCGCGCATCCACGGCTTCGCCGGACGTTCCTCATCATCGCGTGCGCGTTGATCGCTCTCATCGGCATCCTCGCGGTCGCTTTCGGACCCCGACTGTTCGGCGATCAGCTGGATCAGAAGGCGCTCGCCGAGTTCTACGACGCACCGGCCGAGATCGCCGGCGAGCCCGGGTCGATCGTTCGGATCGAGCCGCTGCACGGGCATCCGTTCGACGCCCTGGCGTGGCGCATTCTCTATCGCACGACCGATGTGAACGGTGCTCCGCAGCTCGCGAGCGGCGTCGTGACCACCCCGAACGGCGACGTCCCCGATGGCGGGCGCACGGTGCTCGCCTGGGGCCATCCGACGACCGGCTCGGCCCGCGATTGTGCCCCGTCGCGCGGTTTCGATCCGTTCCTCGATATCGAGGGGCTCCGGATGCTGCTGGATCGCGGCTACACAGTGGTCGCGACCGACTATGTCGGCATGGGCGTGGCCGGGCCCGATTCGTATCTCGTCGGAGACACGGCCGCGCACAGCATGCTCGACGCGGTGCGGGCGGCGCGGGCGATCGAGGAAGCGAATGCGGGAGCATCCGTTGTCCTCTGGGGACACTCCCAGGGTGGTCAAGCGGCGCTCTTCGCCGCCGAGTATGCCCCGACCTACGCGCCGGAGCTGCGCATCCAGGCGGTGGCTGTGGCGGCGCCGGCTGCGGAGTTGGGCTCGCTCATGCAGGCGCATCTCGATGACGTGTCGGGGGCGACGATCGGATCGTATGCGTTCCGGTCGTACGCCGACGTCTACCGTGATCGGGGCGCCGATCTCGACACGATCCTCACGCCTGCGGCGCGCGAGATCCTTCCTGAGATGAACGCGCTCTGTCTGCTCAGCGACCTGGACGAGCTGCACAAGATCGCCGAGCCCGTCGTGGGAAAGTTCTTCCTCTCCGACCCGACGACGACAGAACCGTGGGCGACGCTGCTGCGAGAGAACTCGGCAGGTGCACTGACCTTCGACGCCCCGCTCTTCGTCGCCCAGGGGTTGAAGGATCAGCTCGTGGTCCCTGACAGCACGAAACAATTCGCGCAAGCTCAGCGAGAGCACGGGATGGATGTGACTTACCACCCGATTGCGATCGCCGACCACGGGACTGTCGCGTATCTGGCACTCGTCGCGCTGGAGGAGTGGCTGGATGCGCAGGGGGTCTGACGTGCGCGGATAGGCTCGTTCGATGGCACGCCTCGACTTCGCAGAACTTCCCTCCGACATCCGCGAGCGCGTCGAGCAGGTCGCCGGAGCCCCGGTTCACGAAGCCGCGACGCAGAGCGGAGGGTTCTCGGCGGGCGTAGCGTCTCGTGTGTCGTTCATCGACGAACAACGGCTCTTCGTCAAAGCCGTACCGGCCAGCGCCGAGGGGACGTTCGAGCTCTACCAGCGCGAGGCTGCGGTGCTTCGGGCGATCCCGCGCGACCTCCCCGCCGCCCACCTCGTTGACGCATTCACGCAGGATGAGTGGACCGTTCTCGTCATCGAGGACGTCGAGGGGAGGCATCCGCACAGCTCCTCTGCCGACGACACCCGGCATGTTCTCGATGCCCTCGCGGCGCTGACCGCCTCATCGACCGATGCCGATCTTCCGTCACTCGGAGACGAGCTCGCGGAGGATGCGCTCTCCTGGGGGCGCCTCGAGGCGGATGGACTTCTGGGCACCACGACGCCCTGGTGTCAGGACAACTTCGCCTTTCTCCGGGCCGCGGGGGAGCGCGTCGCATCCGCGGTCGCCGGCGATCGACTGATCCACGGTGACCTCCGTGCCGACAACATGCTCATCGATGCGGCGGGTCACGCCCACCTGCTCGACTGGCCCTGGGCATGCAGGGGTGCGGGCTGGGTGGATGCCTTTCTTTACCTGCTCGACGTGCAGGTGGCGGATGCTGCCGCCGATGTCACCCCGTTTCTCGACCACCCCGTGTTCGCCGGGGCCCGCACGGAGGATCAGATCTCGCTGCTGTCGGCGATCTCCGGAGCCTGGTTCGAGAAGTGTCGCTGGCCGGCGCCTCCCGGGATGACGACGCTCCGCGAGTTTCAGCGCCGCGAAGCGATCACCTCCGTGGAGTGGATCACGCGGCTCGCTACGTGAGCCGTTTGCGCATGAAAACCTGCGCAGTGCCGTCGCCCTGCTCGATGCGCTCCGCCTCGCGATACCCGCAGTCCTTGTAGAGCTCGATGTTCGCCTCGCTGAGGCTGCCGGTGAACAGCTCTGCCTCGCTGCAGTCCGTGTCGTTCTCGATCGCGTCCAGGAGCCTGCGGCCGATACCCTCGCCCTGCAGGTCGGGGGCGACCGCGACGCGTCCGATCTGCAGCGTCCCCTCGTTCTCGCGTGCACGGACGGCCCCGACGACGCGCTCGCCCTGCACGGCGACGAAACCCTTCGCGTCTCGGAGCTCCGCTTCCAGCTGTTCGAGCGTCTGAGTGAGGGCCGGCTGGTTCGGGTCGCCGTAGATGAGCGCTTCGGACACGAAGGCCGCGCGTTGGATCGTCAGTACCTGGCCCGCATCCGCCTGCATGATGGGGCGAACGACGATCGGGACATCTGAGGTTCCGTCGGAGTCATGGATGTTCGGCATTGTCTCTCCTTCGTTCAGGCCAGGGGCGGAAACGTGGTCACACCGTCGAACTCGTGCACCGGTGTTGCCGGGGCTGCGACCTCTGAGATGTGCGTGCGAAGCGCTGCGGAGAAGCTGATGGCGTCGCCGGCGCGCAGGAGGTCGGTGAGCGCCAGGTGCTCCTGAATGATCTCCGCGCAGCGATCGAGCAGCCGGTTCCCGGCATCGAAGAGCACGAAACGCTGCCGGTCGGCGAGGCGATCATAGAGCTCCAGCAGCACGCTGTTGCCGCCGGCCTCGACGAATCCGCGGTGGAACCCCATCGTCAGCTCGACGAACTCGCGCACATCACCGCGCGCAAAGGCAGCGCGTTGCGCGTCGACCGATTCCGTCAGCCGGTCGGCGAGTCGCTCGCGCAGAAGCTGCGGGGCGCGACCGACGGCGGTGGATTCGAGGATGAGGCGTGCGTCGTCGAGTTCGGCGATCGTGCGCTCGCTGAGTCCCTGCACGACCGCGCCGCGCTTCGGATAGATGACGATCCAGCCCTCGTCCTGCAGCCGCGCGAGCGCGGCGCGCACGGGAGTGCGGCTCATCTCGAGCGAGGTGGCGAGAGAGGATTCGCCGAGCATGTCGCCGGGTGGGTACGAGCCGTCGAGGATCGCATCTCGGATGCTGCGATACGCCCGCGCTGATGCGCTGGAGTCTGCGTCGTGCACGATTCGCCTCCGCCGGGTGAGAGGGGACAAGGATACAAGTCGCGCGTGTAGGGCGCTCCTAGAATGCCACTTGTATCCTAGATTCATGAGCACTCCCGCAGAGCCCGGTCTCAAGGAACTCCAGTCGAAGGTCACTTTCTACCGACGCCTGACGATCGGGCTGGCGCTGCTGGTGGCCTTCCTCGCCATGGTCGTGATCGCGCAGCTCACTGGATCGGGCCAGGAGAAGGCTCCGCTGGCGGACAAGCCTGCGGCGACCGAGAGTCCGGCGGATGCCGCGCAGGACGCGCCGTACATCCGCCGCGACGCGGACGACCCCATGGCGATCGGTGACGTGGATGCTCCTGTCGTGCTCGTGCAGTGGACCGACATGCGCTGCCCGTTCTGCGCCGCCGTCCACCGCGACACCCTTCCCACCGTGATCCAGGAGTACGTCGACAGCGGCAAGGTGCGCCTCGAGCTCAACGACGTGTCCTTCTTCGGTGAGGAGTCCGAGACGGCGGCCGTCGCTGCACGCGCGGCAGCCGCGCAGAACATGTACTTCGAGTACCTCGACGCGGTCTTCGGGGCGGCGCCGGGCACCGGTCATGCGGAGCTCCCTCGCGAGAAGCTGATCGCTTTCGCGGAGGAGGTCGGCATCCCCGACGTCGCGAAGTTCACCGCCGACCTCGACGACCCGGCGCTGCGGACCGCGGTCCAGGCCAGCACGGCCGAGGCGCAGCGGCTCGGCGTGAGTGCTGTCCCGTTCTTCGTCGCCGACGGCACAGCGCTCTCGGGCGCGCAGCCGCTCGCGATCTTCCGCGACTTCCTCGACAACGCGGTCGGCAGCAAGGGCTGATCCGATGGAGATCGGCCTACTCGGAGCACTCGCCGGAGGCATCCTCACCCTGCTCAGCCCCTGTTCGGTGATGCTGCTGCCTGCGTTCTTCTCGTACGCGTTCACGAGTCCCGGCACACTCATCGCCCGCACGGGGCTCTTCTACCTCGGGCTCATCACGACGCTTGTGCCGCTCGGCGTGCTCGCGGGCACACTTGGTGCGTTCGTGAACGAGCACCGCTTCACGTTCGTGACCATCGCCTCGGTGATCGTGATCGTTCTCGGACTTCTCATGCTGCTCAATATCCCGTTGCCATTCTTGCGATCCGGGGCGGGACTGCAGAGCACGACGCCGGTCTCGGTGTACGCGCTCGGCACGGTCTACGGCCTGGCCGGTGTCTGCGCGGGTCCGCTCCTCGGTGCGGTGCTCACCGTCGCCGCGGTCAGTGGGAACGCGATCCTGGGCGGGATCACGCTGCTCTTCTTCGCTGCGGGCATGGCATTGCCGCTGCTCGTCCTCGCCCTCGTGTGGGGGCGCCTGCCGATCGCCCGACGGCTCGTGCGTCCGCGCGAGGTGCGGATCGGGCGCTGGCGCAACACGTGGACCGGCATCGTCGGCGGGGCGCTCACGGTGATCTTGGGCGTCTTCCTGCTTGTCACGAGCGGCACGTCATCGCTCGGCGGGTTGCTGTCGGCCTCGCAGCAGGTCAAGGTCGAAGGCTGGGCGTACGAGGCGACCCGCAGTGTGCCCGACTATGTCGTCCTGATTGTGGTGCTGGCGATCGCGGCAGGCGCGTGGGGTGTCAGCCGGATGCTGCGCACGCGGGCGGATGCATCGGTATCGGGCAGCGCTCCGGAGTGATGCCCCGGGCGGCCTAGCCGCGCGATTCGAAGGCGAGTCGTCCGGCGAGCAGCACGTAGGTGGCGGCGAACGTGCGCCGCAGCCACGTCATCACGCGCGGTCGACTGATGACCTGTGTGCGCATGGTGGCTGCGAAGACGCCGTAGATCGCGAAGACGACGAACGTCAAAGCCATGAAGACCAGGCTCAGCATGACCATATGCCCTGTGCTGTTGGCGCTGCCTGCGGGAACGAACTGCGGCAGGAATGCGAGGAAGAAGATCGTGAGCTTCGGGTTCAGCAGGTTGATGAGCACCGCTGTGCGGATGGTCCGCCAGAAGGACACCGGAGCGGGAGACTTCTCGACATCGATCAGCGAACGGTCCCGTAGCGTCTGCCACGCGAGGTAGACGAGATACGCGACGCCCAGCCACTTGATCGTCTGGAAGGCGATCGCGGAGGCATTGAGGATCGCCGCCAGTCCGGTGATCGCGGCCACCATGTGGGGAACCACGCCGAGCGTGCATCCGAGCGCGGCGATGATTCCGGCTTTGGTCCCCCGTGAGAGTCCCGCGGCGATCGAGTAGACCGCTCCGGTTCCTGGAGTCGCGACCACCACGAGAGTCGTCAGCAGGAATGCGATGCTCATGCGGTGCCTTTCGGATGATCGGTGGTTCCGCATCGTATCGGTATCGTCGCTCGCCGTCGATGCGCGGCGAGGACATCGGGGAGTGATTGCTACGCTCGCGAGATGACCGGCAGCCTCACGATCGCGCATCTCAGCGACCCGCATCTCGACGGATCTGCCCGACGCCGTGAGCGGTTCGAGGCTGTGCTGCGCCACGTCGTCGAGCTGCCCGAAGTGGACGCGATCATCGTGAGTGGCGATCTGGCCGACCACGGTCGAGCCGAGGAGTACACGGAGTTCTTCGCCGCGCTTCCGGCCGAGATTCCGGCGCTCGTCTGCGCGGGAAACCATGACCTCACCGCCCCGTTGCAGAAGGCGAAGGCGCGTGCGGGAATGCGCTCGCAGCTCGACGATGTGCTTCACCTCGACGGCCTCATGATCGTCGCGCTCGACTCTCATGTCGATGAGCGAGACGACGGGATGCTGGACGCTCAGACCCTCGGGCACGCGCGCCGCGCGATCGCGGAGGCATCCGTCCCGGTTGCCCTGATGCTGCACCATCCGCCTGTTCCCGTCGGGCACCGCGTGGTCGACGAGTCGTACCCGCTGCGTAACCCCGACGACCTCGCGAGGCTGATTCAGGATTCCCCTGCGGTCCTCGCTGTGTTCTCCGGTCACGTGCACACCGCCTTCACCGCCACATTCGCCGGAGTGCCGGTGCTCGGGGCACCAGGTATCGTCTCCACGCTCTGCCTCGGAGGTCGCATCAACCCGATCGCCGACCCGGATGCCATGCCCGGCTTCGCACTGCACACGGTCGTCGGACGCAGCATCCGCACCGTCTTCCACACGCTGAGTCCGAGCGAGTTGGCCTGATCGCTAGTCGTTCAGCAGCGCCGTTTCTGCGACGCGGTCGAGGCGCTGTACCAGCAGCGTTCCCTGCGTGGTCATCGCGCCGATGGCTGCGGCAATCACCAGCGCGGCGATCAACGCCATCACAGGAAGCTGAACCAGCAGGCGGCGACGAATGGTCATGACGACGATCGCGACCGCACTCAGGATTGCGATCGTCTGTCCGGCGACACCGGCGAACGCCATCCGCAGCGCGGTCTCTTCCGTGAGTGGGCCGTAGCTGTTGAAGATCGCGCTCAGCGCGAACGGGATCACGATGACGCCGAAGATCAGCACCATGCGGCGGTTCACGGGGAACCTGCGTGTCGTCCTGGGGGCATCGACGAGGGGCGCGCTCATGCCCCGACTCTAGACGTCGCGCCCGGTTCGCCGCCCGGACAACTCACACGACACGACGCCCGCCATCGGTCGCGATGACGGGCGTCGTGTCGTGTCACAGGTCAGCTGACGGCGTGCACCAGGCCGCTGATGAGCACGGTGATGATCGTGGTCCAGCCCACGATCGCGAGCGCCTGCCAGAACAGGATGCGCGCCTTGGTGACTCCGGCGGCGGCGAGCATCGTCGCGGTGAACTGCGTCGGCAGCAGCAGCGGGCCGAGCAGGCTCACGCCGGGGACGCCGTACTTGAGGAGCGCGCGCTGGAACTTCGCCTTGCGGGCCGCCTTCCGATCGCTGTCAGTCGACTCGACCACAGCCGCGTCTTCAACGACGGTCTCGCTGCCGCCGGCGAGGGCGAGCTCGCGCTTGCGGGTGCGGCTCGTGACGATCGCCTGTCGCGCACCGGAGCTGGCCAGCACAAGGAACGCGACGCACAGGAAGTTGCCCGCGATCGCCGCGATCGCCGCAACGATCGGGTTGATTCCGCCGGCGATGCCGATCGCAGCGGCACCCTCTCCTTCGATGAACGGCACCGCGGCGGCAAGCGCGACGATGAGCGGCTGCACGAGCTCGGGAACCTGGGCGACGAGGTTCTGGAAGGTTTCGATGAGGTTCATGGTGACTCCGATGTGAGGGGCGATCTGTGCGTCTGGGAGCCGGTCGTCCGGCTGATGAATCCAGTTCAGCGTCTTGCGCGGATCCGCAGAAGTGTCGGGCTGTCACCGCATTGCGGGTGGAATGCACGCGCGAGGCATGACATCTGTCATGGTCGTATCGTGGAGCCGATGAACACTCTCAACGCCGCCGATTCGGACGGTCTTTCGGCGCATGCAACTCCCGGCGCCCGCCACCTCGCGCGTGGCCTCACGGGCGCCTGGTGGTACACCGTCGGCGGTGTGATCTTCCTCGAGCTGATGCTCGTGCTGATCGTCATCGGCGCAGTGTTCACGGCGGGGGAGAGCACTGCGGTGGTCCTCACCGCTCTCCTTGGCGGTCTGCTGTGGTTCGGATCGACGCTGCCGCTGCTGATCCGCTATCGCCTGTACGGCGAGACGGCGGCCGATGCGCAGTGGATGAGAGTGCTGGTTCCTCTCGCCGTCGCCGTCGCGTTCGGTGCGACTCTCGGCGTCATGACCGAGAGCCTGCTGCTCGGCGTCTTCCCCCTGGCCCAGAGCGTGACGCTGCTGCATTGGCCACGGGGCGTTCGTGCGCGGGTCGTGATCGGGCTCGTCGTCGCGCTGATCGCGCTCTGGATCATCGACGCGCGCATGGGCAGTGTGGTTCTTCACACCGGACCGGCAGCCGGTCTGACGGCCTTCTACTGCACGGTCCTGCCTGTGATGACGGTGACGACGCTGTGGTGGTGGGATGTCCTGAGCGCGCTCAATCAGGCGCGTATCTCCGAGTCGCGACTTGCCGCCACCCAGGAGCGACTGCGCGTCGCGACCGACGTGCACGACCTCCAGGGGCACCATCTCCAGGTCATCGCCCTGCAACTGGAGCTCGCTGAGCGCTTGATGTCTCGTGAACCGGATGCGGCGCTGGAACAGCTGCGCGCAGCGCGCGTCAGCGTCGACGAAGCGCGGCAGGGGACCCGCGACCTCGCGTTGCGTTTCCGTTCTGTGCCGCTGCCCGACGAGATCGCCAACGCCAGCGATCTGCTGCGTGCGGCGGGGATCGATGTCACGACCACGATCGCCCCGGATGCTGCGGACGCGCCCGGTGCCGATCTCGGACCCGTGATCCGCGAGACGACGACCAACATCCTGCGTCACGGCGGAGGCAAGAACGCCCGACTCTCCCTCGTGCGCGCAGACGCCGTCTGGCGCTACGAGATCACCAACGACGTCGTCCCCGGTGTCGTGGCCGACGCCGACGGCTCGGGCCTCGAAGGGATCGGCCGTCGCGTGCGCGAAGCGGGAGGCACGCTCGAGGTGCGTCGTGGCGACGAGGAGTTCGCGGTGATCGTGACGGTTCCCGGGCGTGCCGCGGCATCCGCTCTGCCCCCTTCCGTCCCGAAGGAGGCACCGTGATCCGCGTTCTGCTCGCTGACGATGAAGGCATGATCCGCTCGGCCGTGGCCGCCCTGCTGCGGTTGGAGGGCGACATCGATGTGGTCGCCGAATGCGCCGACGGGACGCAGGCGGTCGAAGCCGCGCTGCGGTTGCAGCCCGACATCTGTCTGCTCGATCTGGAGATGCCGGGCCTCGACGGCGTTGAGGTCGCCGAGAAGCTCAATCGCAGCATCGCGACCCGCTGCATCGTCGTCACCCGGCACGCGCGACCGGGGGTGCTGCGACGCGCACTCAGCGCCGGCGTCGCGGGCTTCCTGCCGAAGTCGCGGGGCGCGGATGAGGTCGCGGCGATCATCCGACGGGTGGCTGCCGGCGGTCGCTATGTCGACCCCGAGATCGCAGCGGATGCCCTGAGCGACGAGCGAAGCCCGCTGACGGACCGCGAACTCGACGTGCTGCGCGCGGGCCGGCGCGGGGAGACGACCGGACAGATCGCCCGGTCGCTGCTGCTCGCCCCGGGAACCGTGCGCAACCACATCTCGGCGATTCTCGGCAAGCTGTCTGTCGCCACACGGCAACAGGCCGTGCTGCTGGCGGAAGAACGCGGCTGGATCTGAACTACTCGCCGAGCTCTGATTGAAGCTCCCGCAGCCGCGACTGCGTACGCCGGTACAGCAGGTACTCGGCGATGTTCGCGACGCAGACGATCGCGAGCACGACACCCACGACCGGCCACCATCCCCATGTGCTGTCGGCGTGCTCCCCGAACACCAGCACCAGCCCGCCCATCACGACGAGAGTCACCGCGAGCGCAATCGCGTTGTTGAGCACGAAGTAGGTCCGCGTGCGCGCGAGACGCAGCGGCAGCAGCGATGTGAGCCACTCGGTGACGAACCCGATCACGAGTCCGAGCGCACCCGAGGCGAGCACGGTGAGCACCCGATCGAGCAGTGACGCCTCGGCCACGATCGAGAACTGGAGCAGCATCCCGATTCCGAGTCCCAGAAAGAGCGATCTGACGACGTTCGTGAGGTTCATGGCTGCTCCTTCACATCTTCAGCGCTGCGCGCAGGCGGCGCGCATAGATCTTGGACACTTCGATGTCATCGCCGCCGCTCATCCGCAGCACGTAGCGCGAGTTGAACCACGGCACGATCTCGCGCACGTGCGCGAGATTCGCGAGTTGCGAGCGGTTGACGCGCAGGAATCCCAGGTCCGCCCAGGATGCTTCGTAGTGCTGCAGCGTCTCGCGCAGGCGGTACGCGCCGGCATTGGTGTGGGCGACGATGCCGTCGGCGGATGCTTCGACCACGCGCACCTCGCGGGGGGACAGCACCGCGAAGGTGTTTCCCTTCTGGCCGGTGACCATGCGCGGGCCCGGGGTGGTCCGCTCGGCGATGCCGGTCGCGAGAACTCGCACGATCTCCGCCCAATCCAGCGGGTCGAAGACGATGCAGGTGCGCCCCGCCGGGGCATCCATTCCGCTCTCCACGAGCACCCAGCCGCTGCCGTCGACGGCGATGCCGACGGCAGCGAGCTCGCGCTGCAGCTTCTCGCGCACAGGCGGGGAGCAGACCAGCTGCACCATGGGCGGTTCCGATTCCGTCGAGGTCGATCAGGGCTGCAGTCGATCGAAGAGCAGTCGGATCTCGACCAGCTGCTCGATCGCCTTCTGCGCGTAGTCGAGCGAGCCGAAGTTGGCGATGTAGTAGTTCTCGCTGCTCGGATCGTACAGGGCGAAAGTGCCGCTCGCGCCGACGGCGCCGTGCAGGTCCGTCATCGAGAACAGCAGCGGTGAGAGTTCGGAGAAGCGGAACTGCATCATCCCCTGGCCGTAGCGGATGCCCGAATCCATCTCGTGGGTGAAGTTCGTCATCGCCGCGAGTGACTCCTCACTCACGAGCTCGCCCTCGTGCAGCGCACGCGAGAACGTGAGCAGATCGCGCATCGTGGTCACGACGCCGCCGCCGGCCCAGTCGACCGAGAGGGCGTTGCGGTCGCTCAGATCGATGCCATCGAGCGTGATCGAAAGGATGCCGGGCGAGGCGCCGAACTCGGTCATCAGATCGCTGTCGGTCATGCCGAGTGGGGTGAAGAGGCGGTCATCGAGGATCTGCGCGTAGGGCTTCTTCTCGATCTGCTCCAGCGCGAGTCCGAGCAGGATGTAGCCGGTGTCCGAGTAGGCGAACTGGGCACCCGGAACCCCCACCGGCTGCTGGCGATCACGGGAGTACGCGAGCAGATCGGTCGGCGTGAACGTGAGATCCGGGTTCGCCGCGATCTGCGCGAGCAGCGGCTGCCCAGAGGCCACTTGTCCTTCGAAGTAGTCAGCGACCCCGGACGTGTGCGAGAGGAGTTGACCGAGCGTGACCTCCGCGGCATGGTCGATGCCGTCGACGACGAAGAGATCCCCAAGGTTGGCGTCGTCGAGCCAGGTGGACACGGGGTCATCCAGCGAGACCGTGCCCTCGTCGACGAGCTGGCCGTAGACGGTGGCGAGCATCGTCTTGCCGACGCTCGCCGAGTGATAGCGGCTGTCGATCTGCGCGGGCTCGTCACTGTCTGCGTGTGTCGTGCCGACAGCGAACTCATGCAGCCGGTCGTTCTTCGCGGAGTAGATCGTGAACAGTGCGCTCGACAGCGTGGGTTCGCCGTCCACCGCCGCGCGCAGCTGCTTCTCGACGGCCTGATCGAACTCCTCCGGGCTCAGCGGTCGGTTGAGGAACATCAGCGTGCCCACCCCGGCCAGTGCCAGAGCGACCACCCCTCCGGTCACTCCCCACGCGATCTTTGCGCGTCTTCTCATGTCGATCTCCTTCGTGATCTGCGAACACGGTGACGCTACGGGCGGGGTCGCCGGGCGCGGGAGTCGTCGGCGGCAGGAGGTCGAGGATTGGCGCCGAGCGGTCGCCTACGACCTGTGAACGTCCGACGCCCTGGCTACATTGGCGTGGTGGAACAGCTTCTGACCGAGCGCCTTGTGCTCACCCGCCCCCTGCCGGATGACGAGTCCGAGCTGTTCGCGCTCTGCTCCGATGAACGGGTCTGGCGGCACTACCCCTCGCTGCGCCACACCGACACCGAGCAGACGAGAGCGATGCTGGACCGCTGGACGCAGCAGTGGGACGCGCACGGGCTCGGAGTCTGGGTCGCGCGCGGGCGCGAGGATGGCGCTCTTCGCGGGTATGGCGGATGCTCCGTGCTTCACGATGCCGTGTGGAACCTCGGCTATCGACTCTCTCCCGAGCATCACGGCCACGGCTATGCGACAGAACTCGCGCGTGCGGCGATCGATGCGGCACAGCGCGTTCACCCCGACCTCCCGGTCATCGCGTACCTGCTGGCCAACAACGAGGCCTCCGCCGGTGTCGCGCGACGACTGGGGATGCGCGAAGTGCATCGGGGTCCCGATGTCGGCAATCCCGATCCCGACGCGGTCCGGCTCGTCTTCGCAGAACGCGCGCTCACGGCAGTCGAGCTCGCTGCGACCCTGCGCTGAGCGCTGACAGGATTGAGGCGTGGTCTCGACCTTCACTCTCGTCACGCGCACAGGCCTCGCCGTCGAGCGGCTGTTCGACGCGTCGCTGGACATCGATGCGCACCAGGCGTCGATGGCAACGTCAGGAGAGCGGGCGATCGCCGGCGTCACGAGCGGACGGATCGGCCTCGGCGAGACGGTCACCTGGCGGGCACGGCACTTCGGCATCTGGTTCCGGATGACGTCTAAGATCACGAGCCTCGACGCCCCTCACCGCTTCGTCGATGAACAGGTCTCGGGGCCGTTCCGGAGCTTCCATCATCTGCACGAGTTCAGCCGGGACGGTGACGAGACGGTCATGACTGACACCATCACGCTCGCATCGCCGATCCTCGGCGCTGTCGCAGAACGTCTCGTCCTCGTGCCGTACCTGCGACGGCTGATCCGCCAGCGAAACCGGTACCTCGTCCATTCGCTGAGCGGTTCCGGGAACAACGAGTGACGCTCCCGCACCTTCCGGTCTGGCCATCGGCGGATGCTGCCTTCCGGCGTTCCGAGGTCGCAGCCGTCGTCGGCCACGGCGACGAGGTCTGGGATCGCGCCACACACGACGTGCTGCGCTGGAAGGTGAAGACCCGCAGCGGATTCCGGGTGGATGAGGAAGGCCCGGTGGCGGCAGGGGAGCAGCTCATCGTGACGGCGCGCCTGCTGTGGCTGACGATCCAGGAGCCCGTCGAGGTCGTCTCGGTCGTGCAGACAGCGCAGCGCGTGGGTTTCGCGTACCGCACCTTGCCCGGCCACCCGGTCTCCGGAGAAGAAGCCTTCATCGTGCACCGCGATGGTGACGCCGTCGTGCTCACGATCCGCTCGCTCACACAGGCAGCACCGCACCAGCCCTGGAGGATGCTGTACCCGGCGCTGCGCGTGGCACAGCTTTTCGCACGACGGCGGTACCTGCGCGCCTTGCGGTAGTTCCCGGCGCGGCGGAGGTCACCGATGCCGGCGTCTCGATCGAAAGGTGGAGAGGAAGCTCCATCCTCCTGGTGATCTCCGCGGCCGCGTGCGCTGCTGGGCTGGGGAGCATGACACATCTGCGCGCGCGCACCCTTTCCGATCGGCTCACTTCTCGACACGGAGCGTGGATCTCGCTGGGCATAGGGCTCGGCTTCGTCCTGCTGTTCGGGCTGTTCGCCAGAGCAGATGCTCCCGCGGCTAACGCCGTTGCTCCGGCTGATTCCGAATCTGCTCGCGTCAGCGCGCTCATGCAGACCTTCCCCGATGCCGATCGCCAGTCCGTTCTGCTCGTCGCCGTGCGCGAAGACGGGGCGGCGTTGAGCGCCGATGACCAGACCGCCCTGGCTGCGCTCCCCGGGGCACTGGATCCCTCTGCCGCGTCGCAGATCTCCGGGCCAATCGTGAGCGATGACGGCGAAGCCGCACTCCTTGTCGTACCGATCACCACCGGTGCGAGCAACGGCGAAACCGCGGAGGTCGTCGCCGCCCTTCGGGATGATGTCGCCGGGATGACACCGTCCGGGCTGACGATCAAGGTCACCGGGGGGCCGGCCTTCGGCGCAGATGTCGCGGCCGCGTTCGAGGGCGCGGATTTCACGCTCCTTGCGGTGACGATCCTGATCGTCGCCGTGCTGTTGATCGTCACGTACCGCTCTCCCGTGCTCTGGCTGGTTCCGCTCGTGGTCGTGGCATTCGCTGATCAGCTTGCGGGCAAGGCGACCGCCGCGGCGGGAGCCGCCTGGAGCCTCCAGTTCGACGCCGGAATCATCAGCGTGCTGGTGTTCGGTGCCGGCACGAACTACGCGCTTCTGCTCATCTCGCGATATCGCGAAGAGCTGCTCGTGCACCAGGATCATCGGGGCGCACTGAGCGCCGCCTGGCGCAAGACTGCACCGGCGATTCTTGCCTCGAACGTCACGGTTGTACTGGCGTTGCTGACACTTGTTCTCGCAGTGATCCCCGGCACTCAGGGCTTGGGCATCACCTCGGCGATCGGGCTGCTCATTGCGCTCGCGGCGGTGCTGCTCATCCTGCCTCCGCTGCTGGCCGTGTGCGGACGGAAGATCTTCTGGCCGTTCGTGCCACGCCCCGATGCACCCACACGAACCGGGGGCATCTGGCAGAAGATCGCGGCGAATGTGGTGAAGCGACCGCGCCGAAGTCTGGTCGCAGGTCTTGCGCTGCTCTCCGTCATGGCTCTCGGCCTGATCGGCACCTCCGTCGGGCTCGACCAGGTGGAGAAGTTCCGTGTGCCGTCCGAATCCGCGGCAGGCTTGCAGACACTCTCGGAGCACTTCCCCGCGGGTGAAGCGCAGCCGATCTTCGTCGTCGCCACCGCAGCGGCTGCGGACGACGTCATCGATGTCGTCCGCAGCGTGCCAGGAGTGCTGCGCGCGCACTCGACCGGCGAGACCAGCGCTGACGGGCTCGCGGCGATCATGGTGACCGGCGAGTACTCGCCGGGGACATCCGAGAGCCTTGCCCTCGTGGAGGATCTTCGCGATGCCGTGCACGAGATCGACGGGGCGGACGCGCTCGTGGGTGGCGCCGTCGCGACCGACCTCGATGCCCGTGCGGGGAATCAGGCCGACCTGCTCCTGATCGCGCCACTCGTGCTGGCGGTGAGCTTCCTCGTTCTGCTGATCCTGCTGCGCTCGATCGTCGCCCCCGTGCTCTTGCTGCTGGTGAACATCATCAGTGCCCTGGCGGCGATCGGCGCGGGTGCGTGGCTGAGCCGGGTGCTGTTCGATCAGTCGGCGCTCGATCTGCAGGTGCCGTTGCTGTCCTTCCTCTTCCTCGTCGCACTGGGCATCGACTACACGATCTTCCTCGTACACCGTGCCCGAGCAGAGGCGCGCACGCTGGGCACCAGGGAGGGGATGGTGGAGGCGGTCGCGCACACCGGAGGCGTGATCACGAGTGCGGGGATCGTGCTGGCTGCCGTCTTCGCCGCGCTCGGGGTGCTTCCGCTGGTGCCCCTCGGCCAGCTGGGCCTCATCGTGGGCATCGGCGTCATCGTGGACACGCTGGTCGTGCGCACAGTGATCGTGCCGGCGCTGTTCGGGCTGCTCGGGGACCGCATGTGGTGGCCCGGCGTCGGCACTCGGGCCGCTGGTGACCTTCCGGAGCCCGCCGTCACCGCCGAGGCGTCACGCGAGAGAGTTCGCGTCTAGGGCATCGCGGAGGCGGCGCTCGTCGTGCGCCGCCTCCGCGTCCAGCGCCGACGCATCCGCCTTCTGCTCGTTCGCCGCCCGCTTCGCCTTGCGGGTGCGCGGACGCTCGCGCGACAGCGGATACTTCTCGTCCAGACGGGGCTCGATCACGAGCCGGCGCAGGGCGAGCAGGATGAGGAACCCACCCGACCAGTACGACAGGAACAGCACGATTCCGTGGGGGAACGTGAAGCTCACCAGCGTCGCGATGATGCCGATGCCGAAGTAGAGCCAGCGCCAGGCCTGCGTGATGCGATCGCGGGCGGCCTGCTGTTCGTCGGCACGCACCTGGAGCGATTCGACGCGGGCGCTCAGCGCCTCGTCCTCGATCACGGTGAAGAGTTCGCGCACCGCGACCTGTAGCGCGTCGGCGACGAGCGACAGCGTCTCCAGGCTCGCATCCTGCCCTGCCTCCAGGCGCTGGATCGTGCGCAGCCCGACGCCGCTTTCGTTCGCGAGACGCTCCTGGGTCCAGCCCTGCGCCTGGCGGAGTTCGATGATTCGTGTGGTGTTCATGGCTCTCATGCTCGTCGCCCCTCTGCCGCCAGCACCACGCCAGGGCGCCGCCATTCCGCCGCCAGCATGCCGCCAGCGACCCGCCACCATTCTCGCGCGCCGATGTCGACTTATGGTCTCGGGCGGTTGTCACGCGCGAGTAGCGTTGTGAGTCTCATGTCCCAGCTCACCGCCGTACGCCGCGCACAGGCGA
Organism: Microbacterium sp. GW823-FHT02G05; assembly: GCF_058797175.1. Taxonomy (NCBI): domain Bacteria; kingdom Bacillati; phylum Actinomycetota; class Actinomycetes; order Micrococcales; family Microbacteriaceae; genus Microbacterium; species Microbacterium sp. GW823-FHT02G05. The sequence continues at coordinate 130,407 of NZ_JBXAJK010000001.1, read as the reverse complement.
CACCGCCCGCACGCGCATGGGTCATGCTCATCGCGGGCCTGCTCGCGCAGGCATCCGGAACTCTGTTCGTGAGCACCCCGGCCTTCCTCATCCCCTATCTGCATACCGAACGCGGGGTGAGCCTCGCCGAGGGCGGGATGCTCGCTGCGGCGCCCACCCTCGGGCTCGTCCTGACGATGGTGCTCTGGGGCGCGCTGGCCGACCGCTTCGGTGAACGCCTCGTGATCGCCCTCGGGCTCGCCCTCACCGCGCTCCCGGCGCTCGGTGCGGCGATGACGACCGACCTGGTGCAGCTCGGGTTCTTCCTCTTCCTCGGAGGCGCGGCGTCCGCCAGTGTGAACGCGGCGAGCGGCCGCGTCGTGATCGGATGGTTCCCCCGTGACCGCCGCGGATTCGCGATGGGCATTCGGCAGATGTCGCAGCCGCTGGGAGTCTCCGCGGCCGCGATCCTCGTGCCCCTGCTGCTCGACGGATACGGCATGCCCGCAGCGCTCCTGCTCTCCGCGGTGCTCAACGGTGTCTTCGCGGCGGTGTGTGCGATCATCATCCTCAATCCGCCGCACATCGCCACGGTCGCAGGCTCGGTGCCCGTCGCCGCCGTCAACCCCTACCGTGGCAGCAGCTTCCTCTGGCGCATCCATGCCGTCTCCGGACTGCTCGTGATCCCGCAGTTCGCGCTCTCGATCTTCGGCGTGGTCTGGCTGGTCACCGACCTCGGTTGGGATGCGACGCTCGCAGGTCTGCTCATCGCCGCGGCCCAGTTCGTCGGAGCGATCAGCCGCATCGTCATCGGCGGGGTCAGTGATCGCGTCGGCAGTCGCGTGCGCGTGCTGCGCTGGGTCGCGATCGCCGGATGCTTCGCGATGCTCGCCCTCGGACTCGCAGGCTTCCTGCGGATCGACGCGCTCGCGGCGATCATCTTCGTCGCCGCGACCGTCGTGAGCGTGCTCGACAACGGCATCGCCTTCACGGCCGTCGCCGAGGCCGCCGGTCACAGCTGGGCGGGACGCGCGCTCGGCGTGCAGAACACCGGGCAGTTCCTTCTCGCTTCGGCTGTCGGCCCGGCGTTCGGTGCGCTGATCACGCTCGTCGGCGCGCCCTGGGCGCTCACTCTGCTCGTGCTCGCGCCCGCCGCCGCATTCCCCCTGATTCCGTCGGAGGATCGCTCGGCGCTCGCCGAAGACTCCTAGCTTCGATCAGGACGGCATGCGCGTCAGCTTGTCGGGGTTCGAGATCTGGTGAACCTCGATCACGTGGCCTGTGTCGTCATAGGTGATCTCGAGCACATCCCGTCGGCCGGGGGAGTCGAAGGCGATGACGAAAGCGTCATTCACCTCGAACACCGCAACCTGCATCGGGGCGTCAGGGTGCTCGGCGGCCGTCTTCGCGAAGATCCCGAGGTAGAAGCGCGCGATGTTCGCTCCACCGTAGATCGGATTGCGCGCCGCGCGGACCTTGCCGCCGCCGTCGGAGTAGAGCACGGCGTCGGGGGCGAACAGGGACATCACCGTCTCCAGATCGCCGTTCGCGATGGCCGTCACGAGGCGTTCGAGTGCCGGTCGATCCGCGGGTCGCGGCGCCGCCGCATCCGGATCGATCTGCAACCGTCGCTCGGCACGCGAGATGAGTTGACGCACGGCGGCGGGTGACTTGTCGAGGACCTCGCCGATCTCCGGCGCCGTCATCTCGAAGGCGCGCGAGAGGATCAGGGCCGCCCGCGCCTCGGGCGGCAGCTGCTCTGCGAGGTGCAGCAGCGACAGCGACAGCAGTTCGCGATTCGCGACGGCATCCTCCGGGAGCAGTGCGGTCGCGACGGGCTCCGGCAGCCAGGTTCCGGGGTACTCCTCACGGCTCGCCGCCAGTTGCCGCACCCGGTCGATCGAGCGGCGTACACACACCGTTGTCAGCCATGCCGGCCACGAACGGATCGGCGGTGCGCCACGCTCCGCCTGTACCGCCTCGATCGCGACGTCGGAGACGACGTCCTCGGCGTGGCCGAAGTCTCCGAGCATCCGATAGGCGATCCCGATGAGACGTCCGCGCTCGCTCTGCCAGGCCAGGGTCGCGGGCGTCGCCGTTGTCATGCCTTCACCGTAGTCGGCACCTCACGCGATCGGGTTCTTCTCATCGATCGGCGGCTGCATCTCGGTCGCGATCGCGATGCGGTTCCACACGTTGATCGTCGAGATCGCGAGAACGAGAGCGCCCAGCTCGCCGTCGTCGAAATGGCGCGCCGCTTCCTGCCAGACGTCGTCGCTCACTCCGTCGGGCGCGAGGAGGGTGAGTGCGTCGGTCAGCGCGAGCACGGCGAGCTCGCGCTCTGTGAACAGGGCCTTCGCGTGACGCCACGCACCGACGGCGTGCAGCTTGCGACGGGGGATCCGGTGCTTCAGTCCCGCCGTCGCGTGCATGTCGACGCAGAACCCGCAGCCGTTGAGGATCGAGGCGCGAAGCTTGAGAAGCTCCAGCAGGTCGACGGGCACAGTCTTGCGCGCGTAGGCCTCCATGCCGATCACGGCCGCGTAGCCGAGCTTGTTGGTCTGTCCGATCGAGATTCTCGTCATGGCGGGTCTTCCTTTCGGCACCCGCGGTGGGTGCGTTCATGAAGATGTCGGATGCCAGGGGTGAAGTGTGACAACTGTGGTCGTGCGACATCCGTCATGCCGTCGTCCGGGCGCGCCGCGCCCTGCGAGAATGGAGGCGCCCGAGTATCGAGCCGAGGAGTCACCGTGCAGTTCATCTCCACCCGTGGCGGCATGCAGCCGCAGCCTTTCAGCGAAACCCTCCTGGAGGGTCTCGCCCCAGACGGTGGACTCGCCGTTCCCGAGGTGATGCCTGAGGTCGACGGTGAGACGCTCGAGCGCTGGCGCGCGCTGACCTATCCGCAGCTCGCGGCCGAGGTTCTCGGCTTGTTCGCGACGGATATCCCGCGCGCAGACCTGGCGCGCATGACGGAGGCTGCGTACGCGTCGTTCCCGGAAGAAGTCGTTCCGTTGCGTCCGATCGGTGATGGCATCACCCTCGTCGGTCTCTCTGAAGGTCCGACGCTGGCGTTCAAAGACATGGCGATGCAGTTCCTCGGTCAGGTGCTCGAGTACACGCTGGAGCGCAAGGACTCCGTGCTGAACATCGTCGGCGCGACATCCGGCGACACCGGATCCGCGGCAGAGCATGCGCTGCGCGGCAAAGAGCGCGTCGCTGTCTTCATGCTGTCGCCGCAGGGGCGGATGAGCGCCTTCCAGCGTGCGCAGATGTTCTCGCTCGATGACGCGAACGTGCACAACATCGCCGTCGAGGGCGTGTTCGACGACTGCCAGAATCTCGTCAAGGCACTCGCCGGCGACCTCGACTTCAAACGCGCCCAGCACCTCGGCGCGGTCAACTCGATCAACCTGGCCCGCATCACGGCTCAGGTCGTCTACTACTTCTGGGCCTGGCTGCGGGCAACCGATGCCGGCGGCTGGACGGAGCTTTCGTTCACGGTGCCCTCGGGCAACTTCGGCAACATCCTCTCTGGCTTCTTCGCCAAGCAGATGGGGCTGCCGATCCGTCGACTCGTGCTCGCCGCGAACGAGAACAACGTGCTCGACGAGTTCTTCCGCACGGGCATCTACCGTCCGCGCAGTGCTGCTCAGACCCTCGCGACCTCCAGCCCCTCGATGGACATCTCCAAGGCCTCGAACCTCGAGCGCTTCATCTTCGATCTCGTGGGCCGTGACGCGACCAAGGTCGTCGCCGCATGGCGCGACCTCGACGAGCAGGGCTTCTTCGACTTCACCGCCGATCTCGGACGCTTCGAAGACGAGTTCGGCATCGTCAGCGGCACCTCGACCCATGCCGACCGTCTGGCGACGATCCGCTCGGTCTACGAGACCACCGGCGAGATCATCGACCCGCACACCGCAGATGGCGTGAAGGTCGCCCGCGAGTACGTCGAGTCGGGTGTTCCGATGCTCGTGCTCGAGACGGCCAAGCCGGAGAAGTTCGCGGAGACGATCCAGGAGGCGATCGGCGTCGAACTCGACTACTCCGACGAGGTGCGTGCGATGCTCGACGCTCCGCAGTTCGTCACCGAGATGGCCGACGACGAGCAGGCGCTGCGCGCGTTCGTCGAGGCCAACGCGCTGCGCTGACGACCAACCGCCGTTCCGACCGAGGCGCCCACGGCGTGGACGCCCCGGCCGGGGCTGTTGATGACGGGCGTCAGGCGAACGACGGGTTGACGGCGACCATCCAGGTGATGCCGAAACGGTCGACCATCATGCCGAACAGACCGCCCCAGGGGGCGGGATCGAGCGGCATCAGAACGGTGCCGCCTTCGCTGAGGCCGTTCCAGGCCGCCCGCAGTCGATCGGTCTCCGGATCATCGCCGCTGAGCGAGACGGACATGCCCTGCGGCGTCGCGTAGTTCATGCCCGTCGGAGTGTCGGACGCCATGAGGACGAGCCCGCCTTCGGCGTTGATCTGCGCATGCATCACGAGGTCTTCCTCGCCCGGTGCGACACCGGACTCCGGCATGTCGCCGAACCTGCTGACGGTCAGCTCGCCGCCCAGCACGGAGTGGTAGAACTCCATCGCCTCACGTGCGTTGTCTTTGAAGGACAGATACGGATTGAGATGCGCCATCGCTGCTCCTTTTGCGTGGGGAACGGGCCGTCCGTCCGCGCTGCACGCTCAGTCTGCGCCTGGCCCCCGACATCCGCAAGGCATCTTCGTGCGTCAGCGCACGGGCTGCACGAGTTCGGTGAGCCATTCCGATTCGGGAAGCGGTTCGCTTTCGAGATAGATCTCTCGACACTGACCGACCGGCTCGGCGCCGGCGTCGAGGATGCCCTGGGCCAGTGCGTTCCAGGCGTCGCCGATGCCTGCCATGTCTCCGCGGTACGCCAGCACGGCCGCCCGCTCGATGGGGGCCAGGGTGACGACCTCCCATCCCTCATCGTCACGGACGTCGTCCCCGGCGATCCATGACATCCAGACGCGCAGATCGTCTGTGCCTTCGACCGATTCGTACCAGAAGACGCCCGGCTCGAGGTACTCGACACCCGCGTCGTCCAACGCCCTGCGCAGCGCGGGCAGGGTCTGGTTGACGACGCTGCCCACATTCTCTCCGCCCGGTGCGATCCCCGAAGCGGCGTAGACGGTCACTTCCTCGACGCGGCGGAACTCGATCTCTGTCATGGTCTCTCCCTGCAGTCGGCGCAGGTGCGCATCGAGACGGTCGACTCGCGCCGATTCGGCGGCGATCGTGTCGAGCAGCATCCTGCGCTGGTGATGAAGCGTCCGCTCCAGCTCCGCGGACGGGTCCTGCGCCGTCAGGACGCGAGCGACGTCATCGAGCGAGCAGCCCACGTCGCGCAGTTGCGTGATCCGCAGCAGATCTGGCAGCTGCGTGATCGCGTAGCGGCGATACCCGGTCCGGTCGTCGACGTGTGCGGGGGCGAGGAGCCCGATCGCGTCATAGTGGCGCAGCATCCGCGGGGTCACGTGCCCGAGACCTGCGAACTCTCCGATGGTGTGCATGAAGGTCACACTCGACGATGACACAGTGTGAGAGTCAACCGCGGTTCCGGATGCGTGCGCGTCGCCCGCCCTCGATAGCATGGCGCCATGACCACCCCGACCGTGCGCCCCGGTATCGCCGAGCGCCTCTCGCGCATGATTCAGTTGCCCACGGTCTCCGCCGAGATCGAGGAGCGAGGGCAGGAGCCCTTCGACGGTTTCGTCGCGCTGCTGGCCGAGCTCTATCCGCATGTGCACGACACTCTCACTTTCGAGCGGCACACGGATCTCGGGCTGCTGTACCAATGGAAGGGCGCATCCGCCGAGCGTCCGGTCGTGCTCATGGCGCACTACGACGTCGTCCCCGTCGACGAGAGCGATGACTGGACGTATCCGCCCTTCGAAGGCAGGATCGCCGACGGCTCGGTCTACGGGCGCGGGGCGCTCGACGACAAGGGGCCCCTGATCGTCGTGATCGAGGCCGTCGAGAACCTCCTCGCCGACGGCTACACCCCGGCGCAGGATGTCTACCTCTCGTTCGGCGGCAATGAAGAGACCTACGGCAAGGCGGCGGAGGAGATCGCGAGGGTGATGCGCGAACGCGGCATCGTGCCCTGGCTCGTGATCGACGAGGGCGGTGCTGTCGTCACGGCGCCTTTGTCGTTCGTGCCCGGTCGCGCGGCGATGATCGGCGTCGGCGAGAAGGGCGTGCTCACGCTGCGCCTGTCGGCCCGCGGCGACGGCGGACACGCCTCCGCGCCGCCTTCGCTGACGGCTGTCGGTCGCGTGGCACGGGCCGTCAACCGCCTGACCCCCGGCACCTTCCCCGCCCGCACGCCGAGGGGCATCGCGCGTATGCTCACGGTCCTCGCTGCGGAGACCCCTGGGGCGGCGCGGTTCCTGCTGAAGACCCTGGGCGCCGTGCGACCGCTCACCGCGCGGGTGTTCGCGGCGATGGGCGGAGAACCCGCGGCCATGGTGCGCACGACGGTCGCGGCGACGATGCTCGCCGGCGGAACCGCCGCGAATGTGCTTCCCTCGCAGGCATCCGCGACCGTCAACCTGCGCATCGCCCTGGGCGAGACGGTCGAAGGCGTCGCAGAGCGCGTGCGCCGCCGCATCCGCGACCCCCTTGTCGTCGTCGAGGTCGTCGAAGGCAGCGAGCCTTCGCCCGAGTCCGCGACCGACAACGCGCAGTTCTCGCTCATCGCCGATGCGCTCGCCGTGTCGCACCCCGGCGTTCCGGCGGTGCCCTACGTCATGATGGCTGCGACCGACTCTCGTCATTTCCACCGCTACGCACCCGCGGTCTACCGCTTCGCGCCGCTGGAGATGTCGAATGCGCAGCGCGCATCGATCCACGGTGTCGACGAGAGCGTCGAGATCGCGGCGCTGGAGAGCGGCGAGCGTTTTCACCGCGCACTCCTGCAGCGGATACAGTGATCGCACCCGTACCCGACGGGTACCTCTCCACCTCACCGAACGAGGAGGCGCAATGACGCGCACCGCAGCACTGGGCACTCTCGCCGCCGTCGTCGGCTTCCTGGCCTTCGTGGAGTTCACCAGCGGCGTGCTGCAGGGCTACTACACGCCCATGCTCACCGACATCGCACGGCACCTGGGCATCCATGATGCTGACGTGAACTGGCTCGAAGGCGCGCAGCTCATGCTCTCGGCCCTCGTCGTTCCCGCATTCGCGAAGCTCGGCGACATGATCGGCCACAAGCGGATGCTGCTGATCTCCACCGCGCTCACGGCGGCGGCGGCACTCGTGCTGCCGTTCACCGACTCCTTCGCGGTGTTCCTCGTGGCGTGGGCGCTCATGGGCTTCTACGTCGTGTGGCTGCCTCTGGAGATCGCGCTGATCTGGTCGCGCTCGCGACGCATGGAGGGCCGTTCGCTCATCACGGCACGTGCCGCTGGTCTGCTGGTCGCCGCTCTCGAAGGCGGTGCGATCATCGGCGCGCTCGTCGGAGGCGCGCTGATCGATGTGCTGCCGCTGACGGTCGTGCTGCTCATCCCGGCCCTGCTCGTCGTCGTCTGCTTCTTCGTCATCCTGTTCGGGGTGAAGGAATCGCCCGAGCCCACGGGTGGCATCTTCGACACCGTGGGCCTCGTGCTGATCTCGTTGGCGCTCATCTGCTTCACGGGCGGCCTCGGGATGCTGCGCCTCGAAGGCGGGCTTGAGAACCCCTGGTCGTGGGGCGTCGTGGTCCTCGGACTCGCGCTCATCGTGCCGTTCGTGCTCTGGGAACTGCGTCACGCCGATCCGCTCATCGACGTGCGGATGTTCCGCTCCCCGGCGCTCGGCCCGGTCTTCCTCACGGCCGGCCTCTTCGGCGTCAGCGTGCTCGGCGCCCAGGCGCCGCTGTCGACCTTCGCGCGCACCGACCCGACCGTGTACGGCTACGGCCTCGGCACCACAGGCTTCGCGACGTCGCTCATCATCGGCATCTACCTGATCGCGATGATCACGGGTGCGCTGCTGTTCCCCGGGATCGCACGGCGCACGGCGCCGCGCCTGACGCTCATGGGCGCCTCGGTGCTCGTGGGTGTGGGCTTCCTGCTGTTCCTGCCGTTCCACGACACGTATCTGCAGCTCGTGACCAACATGGTCATCGTCGGCCTCGGATCCGGTGCGCTCGTCGCGGCGCTTCCTGCGGCTGCGGCATCCGCGGCCCCGGCCACGCAGACCGGGGTCGCGACGGGGCTCACGAACTCCGTGAAGACGGTCGGCGGTGCGATCGCATCCTGCATCTTCGGCATCGCCCTCCTGCAGGGCGTGGGCGGCGCTGTCGCGGAGGGCACCGCGGGGTCGCTCTCGGGGTACTTCACGGTGTGGATCGTCTGCGGCGTGACGGCGCTCGCCGCGGCCGCGCTGCTCGTCTTCGTGCCGAAGCAGGCGTTCACGGACCGGGCCGCGGCGTCCGAGGACGAGGTCGTCGCGGCTCCCTGATCCTCAGGCCTCAGCCTGCACGCCCATGAGGGTGCGCAGGCGCGGGATGGCGTCCTCGTCGAGGCCGTGCGCACGCAGATAGGCGGTGCTTCCTCCCCATTCACCGTCGATGCGCGCGAAGGCGCCCTCCAGCAGTTCCGGAGGCGAGGCCGTCGCCCGATGCGCGGCGATACCCGGAAGCGATGCCGCATCGACATCGGCGAACAGCTCGGCCAGGTACGACGGGCCGAGGCGCTGCTGCGACTGCGCGAAGTCGTCGAGCACGAGCGCTCGCTCGACGCCGAGCGCGTCGAGCACCAGTGCGCTCAGCACACCTGTGCGATCTTTCCCGGCCGTGCAGTGGATGAGCACGCCGCTGGCGGCGTGCTCGCTGACGGCGGCGAAGGCGCGGGCAAGGGCCGCACCGCTCTCGTCGATCATCACGGCGTAGAGCTCCGTGAGGTCAGCGAAGCGGATCTCATGCAGTCGGTCCTCGAAGACCGGCATCGGGCGGGACCGAAGCGTGGGATGCTGCCATGCTCCCGGAGTGGAGGCGCGTTCGCGGGCGTCGCGCAGGTCGACGACGGCGCGAACGCCCAGCGCGACCAACGCCTCACTGGCGGGGGTGCGGCGCGAGAGCGGGGCCGCCGAACGCCAGATGAGATCGTCGCGCACGATCTCTCCCGTCCTGGTCGGCAGGCCGCCCACCGGGCGGAGGTTGTGCAGGGGAGCAGACGTGATCAGTCGGTCAGGCGCCATGGTGCGCTCCTCGGTCGTTCGGGGCTCGCGGCGGCAGCATCGGCACGCTCGCGATCAGCTCGCGGGTGTAGGGGTGGCGGGGGTGCTCGAGCACGTCGACGACGGATCCCTGCTCGACGATGCGCCCCTGTGTCATGACGATCGCATCCGCGCACAGCCCATCGATGATGCCGAGGTCATGGGAGACGGCGATGATCGTGAGGTCTTCGTGCGCCGCCAGTCGGCGCAGGAGGCGCAGGACATGTGCGCGCACCGACACATCGAGTGCGCTGACGGGCTCATCGGCGATCACGACCTCCGGACGCACTGCGAGAGCGCGTGCGATCGCGACGCGCTGCCGCTGCCCGCCGGAGAGCTCGCGGGGAAGGCGCTCGGCGACATCCGCCGGCAGCTCGACCGCGGCGATCATCTCCGTGGCACGGTCGTGCGCGTCCCACTCCGGACGGAGCGCGCGGACCGGCTCGGCGATGATCCGTCCGATCGGCATGCGCGGGTTCAGCGATGCGAAGGGATCCTGCAACACGACCTGCACCCGTCGGCGGAAGTCGCGGGCTGCCCGACCGCGCCCTGCGGGCACGGGGACTCCGCGGTACGTCACGGTGCCGGTCGTGGCGCGCTGGAGGCCGAGCAGGATGCGGGCCAGCGTGGACTTGCCCGACCCCGATTCCCCGATGATGCCGAGATGGCGTCCTGCGTCGATCCGAAGGTCTACGCCGTGCAGAGCCGGTTGGGTCATCCCCGGGTACGTCATGCCGATGCCCTCGGCGCGGAACAGCTCGGTCGTCACGCCGGCACCGCCTCGAGGAGGCGACTCGGCTGCCAGCTGGTGGAGTAGGCGGCGTCGATCAGCTCGGCGGTATAGCTCGTGCGGGGTGCACGGATGAGCGCATCGGGGGTGCCTTCCTCGATGATCCGCCCGGCCTGCATGACCACGATCCGATCGCATTGCGAAGCGGCGACCGCCATGTCGTGCGTCACGAGCAGGCTGCCGGCGCCGCTGCTCTCGACGAGGTGTGACATCAGGCGCAGCACGCGCGCCTGCACGGTCACATCGAGTGCCGTCGTGGGCTCGTCGGCGAGCAGCAGGCGCGGCGATGTCGACATCGCCATGGCGATCATGACGCGCTGCCGCTGCCCTCCGGAGAGCTCGTGCGGGTAGCGACGCACAAGCTGGTCGGCATCGGGCAGCCCGACGCTCTCCGCGAGGCGGATGGCCGTCTCGCGGCCCGTTCCGCGATGGAGCATCCCGTGCGCGCGCAGCGGGGCGACGAGGTGCCTGTGGATCGGCAGAAGCGGGTCGAGCGCGCTCTGCGGCTCCTGGAAGATGCAGCCGACCGTCCGGCCACGCAGTCCGCGGATCGTCGCGGTATCCGCACCGACGGTTTCGGTGCCATCGACCCGCACGCTGCCGAGGATCTCACCGCGCGGTGGGCGCAGCCCGAGGATCGCCATGCTCGTGAGGGACTTTCCCGAGCCGGACTCGCCGATGAGGCCTACGCGCTCCCCGGAAGCGACCGTGAACGAGACATCGTCGACGACGGTGCGTCCGTCGATGCGGATCGTGAGGTTGCGGATGTCGAGCAGTGTCATGCGGGCACCTTCTCTATTGACGCGGAAGTGGTGGAAACGCGCTGTGAGCGCGAGGGGCGCCGTGCCTGGTCGGGTTCGAGCGCGTCGCGGAGCGCATCGCCGAGGAGTGCGAATCCGATCACGAGCGTCGTGATGGCAAGGCTCGGAGCGATCAGCACCTCCGGGCGCACAAGCACCTGAGACTGGAGGTCGGCCAGCGTGCGCCCCCAGGACGGGGTGGGCGGTGGAGTGCCGAAACCGAGGTAGGAGAGGCCGGCTTCGGCGAGGGCGGCGACGGAGAGCAGCTGCGTCGCCCGGATGAACAGCGTGGGCGCCGTGTTCGGGAGCACGTGCCGCCACAGGATGCCGATGACCCCGACACCACCCGCGGTGGCGAGCGTGACGTAGGGGCTCGCCATCGCCCCGCGCAGTTCGGGCAGCATCGTGCGAGCGATCACGACCGCCCCGCCGAGGCCGATCGCGAGCGACGACACCCACAGGCTCGCCCCATAGGAGGTCACCAGGATGATCGCGAGCACGAGGGTCGGGAAGGCGATCGCGATGTCGATGCCGCGCTCCAGCAGGAGTCCGAGTCGACGGGAGGCGAGTGCCGCGGCCATCGCGAGAGGGAGCCCGATGACGACGGCGATGAGGGTCGCGAGGACCGTTGCGAGCATCGTGGACTGCGCGCCGACGAGGAGGACGCTGAACAGGTCTCGCCCGCCGGCGTCGGTGCCGAGGAGATGGGCCGGCGAGGGAGCGAGCCAACGGTCGGCCGGCGCGAAGGCGGTCGGATCGTAGGGCGCCCAGACGAGGGAGACGAGAGCCGCCAGCAGCGGGATGCCGACGAGCACGAGCCCGGCGACTCCGAGCGGGTGTCGGAGAAAGCGAGCGATCATGAGGTCCTCCGGATACGGGGATCGAGCACGCGCGAGAGCGCGGTGAGCGTGACGGTCGAGATCATGACCAGTGCAGTGAGCACGAACAGCGTGCCCTGGATCGACACGATGTCGCGGTTGCCGACATCGGCGAGGATCATTCCACCGACTCCGGGGAGCGCGAACAGCTGCTCGACGATCACGGATCCCATCAGGATCCCGGCGATCTCCAGTCCCAGCACACCGAGGAGGGGAAGGGCCGCATTGCGTAGGCCCTGGCGCAACAGCACTGCGCGCAGTGGCCATCCCTGGGCGAGCCCGGTGCGCACCCACTCCTTCATCAGCACGTCGATCGTGGCGCTGCGTACGAAGCGCACGAGCACCGCGGCCTGGCCGATCGCGATCGCGGTCGCCGGCAGGATGAGCGCGCGCAGCGCCTCGCCGGGATCAGCCCAGCGGTCAGCGGGGAAGCCTTGTACCGGAAAGAGGCGCGTGGGAAGCGCGACGAGCACGACGAGAAGCAGGCCGAGCACGAAGGTCGGCACGGCGGCGGAGAGCTGGCTGAGCGCGGCGATGGAACGGCCGAGGGCCGACTCGCGGTACACGGCGGCGATCACGCCGAGGGGAACGGCGATCACAACGCTCAGCACCAACGCGAGGAGGCCGAGGGGAATGGTGACCTGGAGCTTCTCGCCGAGTTCGGCGGCGACGGGGCGCCCATCGAGCGCCGAGGTGCCGAGATCGCCTCCGAGGACTCCGCCGATCCAGTCGAGGTAGCGCAGCCAGAGCGGGCGGTCGAGGCCGAGTTGCGTCCGCAGTGCCTCGAGCTGCTCGGGTGTGGCATCCATCCCGCCCATCACTGCGGCCTGGTCGCCGGGGAGCACGGCCAGAAGTGCGAAGATCACCACACTCGCGGCGAGCAGGGAGGTGAGCAGGACGACGGCTTCGTTCAGGAGTTCGGCGGCGACCCGCCGGACACGGGAGGATCCGTGTCCGGCGGGCGTCCGCACCGGCAGGGGTGCTGTCGTGGTCATGTCACTCGGCGACGGTGATGCCGCTCACCCGGAAGTTGTTCGAGATGCGGTCGACCGGGAATCCGGTGAGGTCCTTGCCTGCGACCACCACGGTCTGCGGCGAGTAGAGCCAGTCGCTCGCGGAGTCCTTCGCGACCAGTTCGGCGACCGCGCGCAACTTCTCGTCGCGCACCTCGGGAGTCGCCGCTTGGCGTGCATCGGTGACGAGCGCCTGCGCCTCGGTGTTGTCGTAGCTCCAGTAGTAGCCGGGGTTTCCGTAGTAGGTGATCGTCGCCGGGTCGACGTGGAGCACCATCGTCAGTTCGAAGTCCTTGTTGGTGTAGACGTCTTCGAGCCAGGTGGCGAACTCGACGGTGTCGATCGTGACGGTCACGCCGACCTCGGCGAGTTCGGCGGCGATGAACTCGGTGATGATCGTGTCGTAGGTGTTCGAGACCGTGAGCGTGAGGTTCAGGTTCTCCTGCCCCGCCTCGGCGAGGAGCTTCCGCGCGGCGGCCGGGTCGTAGGGGGCGGAGTCCGTGGCGTCGACGTGCCAGGCGTCTGTCGGGACGGTGATCGTGCCGACCTCGAGTGCCTGGCCCCCGATGACCTCGATGAGCTCTTCCTTGTCGATGGCCTGGCGCAGCGCCTGACGGACACGCTGGTCGGCGAGGGGCGCGAAGCTGTGGTTGAACCCGAGGGTCATCCAGCTCGTGGAGTCGCCCTCGACCACCTGGAATTCGTCGGCGCCGCGCAGCAACTCGGCGGTCTCCGCGGTGACGCCGGCGAGGATGTCGACCTCACCGCTCTGCAGGGCGGTGGCGGCGGTGGTCTCGTCGGCGATGTAGTGGAAGACGACGCCGTCGTTCAGGGGCGCCTCGCCCCAGTAGCCGTCGAACGGTTCGAGCGCGAGAGTGGAGCCGCGGTTCCACTGGTCGAGGGTGTACGGGCCCGTGCCGTTGGTGGCGGAGGCCAGGTCGACCGACGACGCTGCGGGCACGACGTAGCCCGCAGAGGTCGTCAAGGACTCGAGGAAGTTGATGTCGCGCTGCGAGAGGGTGATGACGAGCGTGGTCTCGTCGGTGGCCTCGACCGAGGCGACCGAGCCCATGCGCTTGGCGTCCGGGTTCATGGAGCCCTCAGCACTGGATGCCGTCAGCGACGCGACGACGTCATCGATCGTCATCGGCGTGCCATCGTGGAACGTCACACCTTCGCGCACCGTGAAGGTGTAGGTCAGACCGTCCTCCGAGATCTCCCAGTCAGAGGCGAGCGCGGGGAGGATCTCGAGGTCCTCGCTGAGTCCCACGAGCCCCTCGTAGACATTGCCGCGCATGACCTGCACGAGTCCCGCCCCGGACGTGGTCGTCACGTCGAGGCTCGTCGGCTCCAGCCCCACGCGAATGTCGATGATCTGCGGAGTCGCGGATTCGGAAGTGCCGGCGCCGGGCGCCGTGGCGCAGCCGGCGAGCAGCAGTCCGCCGAGGATGAGGGCTGTGGACGCAATCTTTCTGCGCATGGCATACCTTTCTGTTGCGGGATCGTGTGAGATTCGCCGCGGCTGTGATCGAGACGTCTATATGTCTACGGATCGACAGTGTCGAAATGAGGAGTGTCAGGTGAACGATCGGCGAAGTGCGCATGTCCGTACGGGCACGGGTGTGCCCGCGTATCGGCGCATTGCGACCGCACTGTGGGAGCAGATCCAGTCCGGCGAGCTCGCACCGGGGGAGCGGCTGCCCAACGAGGCAGAGCTCGCCGCGCGCTTCGGCGTGACACGGCTGACACTGCGTCAGGCGGTCATCGAGCTGCAGCGCCTCGGCGCCGTGGAGATCCGTCGCGGAGTCGGCACTTTCGTGATGTCGCCGCCTGATCTCGTCGAGATCGTCGCGAGCGTTCCATCGCTGCGCCAGGAATCGGATGCGACGGCGGATGCCTTCGACGGGCATGCCCTGCATCGCTCCGCGCGGCCCGTGCGCACAGTCGACGAGCTCATCCTGGGATCCGGAGCGGCGACGGGCCCGCTTGCCGACGAGGCATCCGCGCATCTCGGCGTGCCCGCCGAGCGCCTGCACCGCCTCGATACCGTCATGGTGCGCGACGGAAGGCGCTGGATCGCCAACAGCTACTGGTTCGATGCGCGCTGGGCGGATGTGGACGGGCTGGTCGCCGAGCATGCGCTGGTGGTGCGGGCGTTCGCCGACGGGTTCGGGCTGCAGCTCGGCTATCTGTGGCGGGCGTTCAGTGCGATCGGGGCTGACTTTGATGACGCGGAGACTCTCGGCGTGCCGACGGGGACCGCGCTGCTCGTGCGCGACGGAGTGTCCGCCGACGACACCGGGCGGCCCGTGTTCTACGTGCGTCGCCGCCTCCGGGGGGACGAGGCGAAGTTCGTCCTGCGCTACGACACCGAGCCGACGCGCGTGGAGGGCTGACCTGCCGTATCGATGATCCGGGCGACGATCTCGGCCGGAAAGCGGAACACCTCGACGTCATCGCTCATTCGCTCCAGGAATGGGGCGACGCGCACGCGCTCGCCGCGGATGTCGATGACCGCGCCGCCGTATCCGTCGATCGCCGACTCCTCGCGTGGATCGTCGAAGGAGCGGGCGATGTTGGCCACGCCAGGGGCGACGACGACAGGGATTCCCGCGACCGTCTCGATCAGCGGGAGGTGATAGTGCCCACTGAGGATCACCCGGACGTCGGACCCGCGCAGGTCCTCGATGAGCGCCAGACCATCGGCCTCGTCGAGCGCGAGCGCCTGCAGTAGCTCGGTCTGTGCGTCGATCGGAGGGTGATGGATCACGAGCACCGTGCCCAGCGGGGCGGGCGTCGCCAGGTACCCGCGCAGGAACTCGCGCTGTTCGGGCTCGATCGATCCGTAGCCGCGCATCGGGATCGAGCTGTCGAGCACGATCGTCCGCCAGCCGTCGACGATCGCCGCGGAGGCGACGGGGCGCTGTGGGTCGGTGCCGGCCAGCACTGCCTCGTCGGCGTCGGGCTGGCCACCGCCGAGCACCTCGCGGAAAGCCTCGCGACGGTCGTGGTTGCCCATCGCATAGACGGTGCGTGCTCCGCGCTCGTGCGCCCAGGGCTCAAGGGTCTCGCGCAGCCAGCGGTAGGAGGCGGTGCTGCCGTCCTCGCTGACATCCCCGGAGCACACCACGAGGTCGAAGCGCAGATGCGCGACGTGCGCGAGGGCCCGGATGAGGTGCGAGCGCGTGTCGACCACGTCGTAGTGGCGGCGGGCGTCGCCATACAGATGGGTGTCGGTGAGGTGCAGGATGCGCAGACGGGTCATGTCAGCAGGAGTATCACTCCGAGGTGAACGGCGGGAGACCGTCCCGCAGTCGCAGAATGCGGAGAAGCTCGGGCCACGCCCGCTGCCCGAGCTCGGCATCCGCGTCCGCCCGTCCACCGCGTGCCATGCGGATGCCGCCCTCGGTGGGTGCCTCTCCGGGAAGCAGCAGCCGGTGCCCGGCGTGCGGATGCGCGATCACCGTGGTGCGGTGACCAGCGGCGGCGCGGGCCTGTTCGATCTCCCACGCGAATCGCTCGCTGGGCCAGACGTGATCGTCGCCGCCGGCGATGAGGAGGACCTCTCCGGTGATCTCCTCGGCGCGGATCCGTGCCGCAGCGGTCGCGGAGGGCGCGAGGCGCAGGCTCTGTTCGTACAGCCCTCGGAAGGAAGGCGGGTCGGTGCTCGGAGACCAGGACGGGTCGAAGGCCACCCACGGAAGCGGGGCACCACGGAACGTCCAATGCGAGGACCACTCCTCATCGTGCAGGCCGCCCCAGACGACGCTGCTCGGTGCGATCGCGATGACCGCATCGACTGGTGTCAGTGTCGCGGTGACGAGCGCGGCCTCGCCGCCGAAGGAGGTGCCGACGATGGCGAGATGATCCGCATCCGCGCGCAGCCCGTCGAGCTCAGCGATGAACAGCTCGATCGGCACCTCATGCGGGGCTGGGCGTTGCCCGTCTCCGCCGAACCAGCGGATGGCGGCGACACGGGCGCCCCGATCCGCCAGCATCTCGGCGCGCTCGCGCTCGATGCGTCCGCTCGAACCAGCCAGAAGCAGCACGGCTGTTCCGGTGGCCTGCGCGGGGATCGCATCGTGCCGATCCGCATCCGAGAGGGGGCGCATGGATCAGTGCGGTGCGTGGTACTCGGCTTCGTCGCGCTTCCAGTAGCCCTTGACGACCGCCTTGCTGACGTCGACGCCCCAGCGCTCCAGCAGCGCGCGGCCCGGCTTCACGATCGCCTGCTCGGCGGCGATGAAGCAGAAGGGATCTTCCCCGACGCGCTCGTCGGGGCCGAGGCCATCGAGGAAGGCGATCAGCGCCGAACCCTCCAGGGCATCGCCGCGGTGAAGCCACTCGACGTCGACAGGCGCATCGATGGCGACCTCGTCGGAAGCGGTGCGGGTCTCGATCACGATGCGTGCCGGGGTGCCGGCGGGGATCTGTGCGGCGAAACGGCGGATCGCCGGGATCGCAGTCTCGTCACCGACCAGGAGCCAGGATCCGGGCTGGCCGGTGATCACGGCGGATCCTCGGGGGCCTCCGACGCCCACGATCGATCCGAGGGGAGCGGATGCGGCCCAGGGGCCCGCCACGCCGAGGTCGCCATGCACCACGAACTCGACGTCGAGCCAGTTCTCGCCCCAGGCGAGGGGGGTGTACTCGCGGCTCGGGAACCCACGCATCTCTTCGACGGTCTCGACCTCGTGATCGGCGAAGAACAGGCGCATGTGGTCGTCGGCGCCGAGGGAGGTGAAGCCTTCGAGCTCATCGCCGGAGAGACGCACGCGGACGAAGTTCGGGGCGAGCCATTCCCGCGACGTCAGCGTCGTGGAGCGGAAGCGGAGATCGAGGCCCTGGCGTTCGATCGCGAAGCCGAGAGTTACGTCAGTCATAAAGTTAGGCTAACCTATCTTCCGGAAGGCCGCGGCGCTGGGGCCTTCCCTTCGCGCAACTCGCGCACCATCCCACAGCAGAACGGAAATCTCTCTATGACTACGTCCAAAATCGCGAAGACGCTTGCTGTCGGAGCGGTCGCCATCCTCGCGCTGGCAGGCTGCAGCGCTCAGACTGCGGCTCCTGCCGAGGTCGCGCCGACCGCCGCCGCGGACTACTACCCCGTCACCGTGACGGACATGGCAGGCAACGAAGTCACGATCGAGAGCGCAGACAGCGTCGTCGTCACCGACAACCGTCTCTTCCAGCTGGTCTCCGACTGGGGCGTCGAGCTGTCGGCCGCGCCCCGTGCCCTCATGAGCGCGAACAACCCGCTCAAGGAGGACGAGAGCATCCTCGACCTCGGCACCCACAGCGAGCCCGACTTCGAGAAGGTCGTCGAGGCTGACCCCGACCTCATCGTGAACGGCTACCGCTACCAGGGCCACGCAGCGGACATGCAGAAGTCGGCACCGGACGCCGCCTTCGTCGACATGACCAATGATGAGCTGAGCGTCGACGAGTACCTCGTCGAGAGCGTGACCCTCCTGGGCGAGGTCTTCAACAAGGAGGCCGAGGCCGAGGCCGTCATCGACGAGTTCCACACCGCAGTCAAGGCCGCCAAGGACGCCTACGACCCCAAGGTCACCGTCATGGGCCTTGTCACGAGCGGCAACGAGATCCGCTACTCGAGCCCGGTCGACGGCCGTGGTTCGAGCATCTTCTTCGAGCTCGTCGGTCTGACCCCCGCGCTGGAGACGGAAGGCTCGGCCAACCACCAGGGTGACGACATCTCGATCGAGGCCATCGCCGAGGCGAACGCCGCCTTCTTCCTCGTCCTCGACCGCGAGGCGGCCTTCGCCGACAGCGAGTCGTCCCCGGCGCTCGAGCTCATCAACAGCTCCGCAGCTCTCGCGAATGTCCCCGCCGTGCAGAACAAGGCCATCTACGTGATGCCCGCTGACTTCTACCTGACCGAGGACATCATCGCGTACACGACGGTGCTCGACGGTCTGGCCAAGTCCTTCAAGGCACAGTCGTAACATCGACAGAGACGTGTGTCGCCACGATCTCCTGCGAGATCGTGGCGACACGCCTGTCCGCTGAACGGAAGGGTTCCGCTCAATGGGTTCGCCCGCCCCGCTGAGACCGCGCGTGACGAATGTCGACGCACTGTCGACTCGTCGACCGGTTTCGTCGACCCCGCGGCCCTGGTGGCGCCGCAGCCTCCCTCTTGCGATCGGCATCATCCTCACCCTCGCGCTCCTCACCCTTTCGGTGTTCGTGGGTGTCGCCGACATCACCGCAGGTGGTGCCGGAGCCGAGTTCACCTGGATCACCCGCATCCCCCGCACGATCGCGCTCGTGCTGGCAGGGGCGAGCATGGCGATGGCCGGGCTCATCATGCAACTGATGACCCAGAACCGCTTCGTCGAGCCGACAACGGTGGGTACGACCGAGTGGGCGGGGCTCGGACTCCTTCTCACCTACCTCCTGCTGCCGACGCCGCCGATCATGCTGCGCATGGCCATCGCGATCGTCTTCGCGTTCATCGGCACCATGATCTTCTTCGCCTTCCTGCGCCGCGTGACGCTGCGGTCTTCGCTCATCGTGCCGATCGTCGGCATCATGTTCGGCGCCGTGATCAGCGCCATCTCCACCTTCATCGCGATCCAGTACGACCTGCTGCAGACCCTCGGCGCCTGGTTCGCTGGGCGCTTCACCGGCATCGAAGTGGGCCGGTACGAGCCGTTGTGGATCGTCGCGGTCGTCGCGGTCGTCGTCGTGATCGTCGCTGACCGGTTCACCGTGGCCGGCCTCGGAAAAGACGTCGCGACGAACATCGGTCTCAACTACGAGCGTGTCGTCCTGCTCGGTGTCGGACTCGTCTCCGTCGTCACGGGCGTCGTGACCGTCGTGATCGGGGCGCTTCCCTTCTTGGGACTGATCGTGCCGAACATCGTCTCGATGTTCCGAGGCGACAACCTGCGCACGAACATCCCGTGGGTGTTCCTCACCGGAATCTGGGTCGTCACGGTCTGCGACATCATCGGACGCGTCGTCATCATGCCTTTCGAGATCCCGGTCTCTCTCGTTCTCGGCGTCGTCGGCTCGGTCGTCTTCGTGCTGCTGCTCTTGCGACTCAGGAGGAGCAATGTCGGTTGACCTCATGAGCCCGCGGACGAACGCCGTGAGGTCAGCGTCCTCGCGCCAGCTGGGCGCCTTCACCTCGCCACAGCATCGCAGACGCTACCTGCTGATCCTCGGCGCGCTCATCGTGGGCGCGCTCGCACTCACCGTGCTCATGCTCAGCTGGGGCAACTCGCAAGTCCCCTTCAGCGAGAAGTGGTGGCGAGTGTCGGGGATGCGCGCCGACACTCTCATCGTGATCGCCGTCGTGACGCTCTGCCAGTCGTTCGCGACGGTGGCCTTCCAGACCGCTACGAACAACCGCATCCTCACCCCATCGATCATGGGGTTCGAGTCGCTGTACGTGCTGATCCAGACCTCCGTGGTCTTCTTCTTCGGCGTGAGCGGCCTGGCCGAGATCAACGGCTTCGTCCAGTTCCTCGTGCAGGTCGCCGCGATGGTGCTGTTCGCCGTGATGCTCTACAGTTGGCTGTTCTCCGGACGCCTCGGCAACCTTCACATCATGCTTCTCGTCGGCATCATCATCGGCACCGGGTTGGGCACGCTCGCGACCTTCCTGCAGCGGATGCTGGATCCGAACGAGTTCGACGTGCTCCGCGCCCGGATGTTCGGCAACGTCGGCAACGCCAACACCGAGTATCTGTGGTTTGTCGTGCCGGTCGTCGTGCTGGTCTCACTCGGCATCTGGCTGCTCGCCGGTCGACTGAACGTGATCGCGCTCGGCAGCGACATCAGCACGAACCTCGGCATGAACCACAAGCGCCAGGTCATGCTCGTGCTGACACTCGTGACTCTGCTCATGGCCATGAGCACGTCGCTGGTCGGCCCGATGACCTTCCTGGGCTTCCTGGTGGCGACCATCGCGTACTCCATCACCGACACCTACGACCACCGCCGGGTACTGCCGGTGGCCTGGCTTCTGGGGTACGTGGTTCTGGGTGGTGCGTACTTCCTTCTGCGTCATGTGCTGCCGCTGGTCGACACCGTGACCGTGATCGTCGAACTCGTCGGCGGTCTTGTGTTCCTGTTCGTGGTTCTGAAGAGAGGCCGACTGTGATTCGTCTGTCCGACGTCGTCAAGCGCTACAGCAACGATGTGCAGATCGGGCCTGTCACGCTCGATCTCCCTGCTGGGGGGATCGTTGCGCTCGTCGGGCCGAACGGCGCCGGCAAGTCCACGCTGCTGACGATGATCGGGCGCCTCCTCAGCCCCGATGCGGGCACCGTCGAGGTGAACGGTCTCGACGTGCACAAGACGCCCAGCAATCAGGTCGCGAGGACCGTCTCGATCCTGCGTCAAGAGAATCACTTCGTCACCCGCCTCACGGTGCGCCAGCTCGTCGGGTTCGGTCGATACCCGTACAGCGGGGGCCGGTTGACGCAGTTGGACGAGGACAAGATCTCTGAGGCGATCGACTTCCTCAACCTCACCGATCTGGAGCAGCGCTTTCTCGACGAGCTCTCTGGAGGGCAGCGGCAGCGCGCCTACGTCGCGATGGTGCTCGCGCAGGACACCGATTACCTGCTGCTCGACGAGCCGCTCAACAACCTCGACGCACAGCACTCCGTGCAGATGATGCAGCAGCTGCGCAAGGCGGCGGATGAACTCGGACGCACGATCGTGATCGTCCTGCACGACATCAACTTCGCCGCCGCGTACAGCGACTACATCGTTGCGATGGAGAACGGTCGGATCGCAGTTCATGGCTCTCCGGACGAGATCATCCGCGATGACGTCCTGTCGGCGGTCTTCCGCACTCCCGTCACGGTGATCGAGGGGCCGAACGGCAAGTTCGCGGCCTACCACCGCTGAGTCCCGCTTCCGGGGTCGCCCGCGAGGGCGATGGAGAGTTACAGCTCGATCCCGTGATCGTCGTCGTTGACGCCGGAGGCGTGGTCTCGGCGTGCCTCGAATCCGAAGAACCAGCCGAGCCAGATGAGCAGGCCGAGCAGCAGACCGAGCCACACGTTCTGCAGGATGAATCCCACGACGAGTGCGACGACGAGCAGTCCGGCAGTGCCGGCGACACGGATGCCGGTGCGTGAGCGAGGCTTCATGCCCTCAGCCTAGGTCCCACCGCCATGGGACGCTGTGTCTCAGCGTCCGCGGTGATCCTCCGGCGCCAATCGCGGTCCGCGGCGAGGTTCGCTGACCCTGCTGCGCCCGATGAGGCGGATAACGCGCTGCCGGTGTCCTGCCCAGGGCGCGAGCAGTTCGAGCATGCCGGCATCGTCGGTGCGGTGACCCGTGAGTGCGTAGCCGACCTCGTGCGCGAGGTGGTAGTCGCCGACGCTCACGGCATCGGGGTCGCCCAATGCGCGGATGCGCGTCTCCGCGGACGTCCAGGCGCCGATGCCGGGCAGGCTGGTGAGGACGCGCTCGCGCTCTTCGCCATCGGAGGCACGGAGCGCGGCGGCGGCGATGCGATCGCCACGTTCGGCGACGCGAACGATCGTGCGGGACTGCGGCGGCTCCACCCCGGCGCGATGCCAGGACCAGGACGGGATCGCGCGCCAGCCGGAGGGCGTCGGGGCGGCGAACATCGGACGAGGTGCCGGTCCTGGTGCGGGGGCGCCGAACGACGACACGAGCACCCGCCATGCGCGAAACGCCTGCAGGCCAGTGACCTTCTGCTCGAGCACCGCGCAGGCGAGGGCGTCGAACACGGCGTCTGTGCGCGTCAGACGCAGCCCGGGGTTACGCCGATGCGCCTCCGCGATCAGCGGATGCGACGACGCGTCGAACCCTGCGAGATCGTCATCGGCGCCGCACAGCCGTGGCGCGGAGTCCAGCGCGAACTCCGCTCCAGCACCCCACGCGCTCGCCCGGACCTCACCGCCGATCTGTCGAAGAGCGAGGGTGGCGACGCCCTGCGGAGTGCGCAGTGCCCGCCAGATCACTCCGCCGTCGATGACGGTGGTGGGGTCACCGGGGCCGCGGCGCAGCATCCCGACGGTGTGCAGCAGGTCGAGTTGATGCCGCGGCCGATAGGTGCTCTCTCGCATCGCCCCGAGGGACGGTCCGGCGGGCACGGCTGACGACATGTCGTCAGCCTACGTGCCGCATCCGACAGTGCCCGCGGCGGGGATCAGAAGCGGTCGGGCGAGGGGGTGCCGTGGCCGTAGCGGATGACGACGTCGGCGTGACGGTCGAAGCGGTAGCCGACGCCGCGGACGGTCCGCACGATGTCTTCGTAGCGGCCGAGCTTGGCGCGCAGGCGACGCACGTGCACGTCGATCGTGCGCTCGCCGGGCGTCTCGTCGTCGGGCGCCTGCCACAGGGCGCTCACGAGTTCGGCGCGCTCGATCGTGCGCCCCTCGCGCAGCACGAGGTACTGCAGCAGCTCGAACTCCTTGTAGGTGAAGGAGGCCGAGTCGCCATCGATGAGGACGCGCTTGCGGGAGATGTCGACGACGACGCCGCTCTCTTCCGTCTCCTCCTCTTCGGCAGTGGCCTTGGAGCGGGCGATGGCGCCCGGCTCCTGCAGAGCGAGCCGCACGACGTCGAGGTCACGGCCTCCGGCACCGAGGGGTGCGAGGGCGACGGTGGCGTGCGTCTCGGCCTCGGGGGCGAGTTCAGCGAGCGTGCGGCGCAGCGCGTCGACGAGGAGAGGAAGGCTGACGCCGGCGCCAGCGGCCTTGATCTCGTCGAGACCGACGTACAGGGCGAAGCCACGAGGCGAGCGTGTGGCGGGAAGATCGGCGGTGGCGACGGGGGCGCCAGCGACGCGGACGGTGGAGGGACGCTCGAGAAGTGCAGAGTTCGACATGATGATGGGTTCCTTGAAGGAGAGGAGCCGAGAAGGGCTCAGAATGCGTTGCGAAAGGACCGGCGAGCCGGGAAAGCGAGCACAAGGGTTGCGGCTCGAGGGTTCGCGTCGAAGATCACGACGGTGAGAACCAAAAGGGGTGGCTGTTCGTTCAGCTACACATTCGGCAACACATGCCAACGCTGCCGGCCATCATCATGCCGGCACTCCTGTTCGCCTCCTGGGCGGACAAAGGGCGTGCGTTGGTGGTCATGCGGCGATTATGACTGAGAATGACCTCGCGTGTCAAAATGCGCCCCTCTGCGTCAGGGTCGATTACCGTGGTCGGATGGCTGTTGAGGACGCAGATCTCGAGTTCACCCTGACCAAGAAGGCGGATGCCTCGCGGTACGAGCTGCATCACCGCGGACAGCTCGTGAGCGTTCTCGACTACCGCGATGACGGTCACACCGTCGCCCTCACCAGAGCCTTTACAATCCCGAGTTTCCGCGGCCACGGGCATGCCGCGCGGGTTGTCGGCGGTGCCGTTGCGGACATCGCGGAATCGGGTGGACGTGTGATCGACGCGGTCTGCTGGTACGTCGCGGAGTGGTTCGCGCAGCATCCGGATCGCGCGCACCTGCTGCGCCAGCGCTCGGCCTAGCGCACTTCTTCGCCCTGTGTCGTCGTGTTACGGCACGGATCGGTTTTGCCGCACCGAGGACCAGCGATTGCGGGGCTCTGAGGAGAGCCCGAATGGCCCTAGTCAGGAAGAGTGGTCTTCCTCCATACTGGGGCGGAGAGTGCAACGTGCGTTGCGCTAGATGCAACCAACCCGATACTCGGAGGTACAGCCATGTCGCAGAGCGTGACCCGCGCCGCGCGAATTCTCGACGTGCTCGCGGTCGACCCTCAGACCGTGCCCGAACTCGCCGTGAGCTTCGACCTGCATCGTTCGACGATGTTCCGCGAACTGCAGGCGCTGGAGCGCGTGGGGTTCGTGCGCCGCCGCAAAGACGGTCGCTATTCGCTCGGCGTGCGCCTGATCGCACTCGGCCAGACGGCGCTGAACACGCTGGATCTGCGGGAAGCGGGATCGTCCTATGTGCGCCAGCTGCACAAGTCGGTCGGCAACACCGTGCACATGGCGGCCCTCATGGATTCGACGATCGTCTACGTCGACAAGGTCGACGACGCCCAGGGCATGCGCATGTACTCGCGTGTGGGGGCGCCTGTTCGGGCCTACTGCAGCGGTATCGGCAAAGTGATCCTCGCGGATCTCGATGTTCCTGAGCGCGACGCCATCCTCGCGGACACCGAGTGGGTGCGCTACACCGAATCGACGATCACGTCGCGAGAGGCTCTCGACGATGAGCTCGTGCGTGTGGGCGCGCAGGGGTGGGCGGTGGATGACGGCGAGTTCGAGGACTTCGTGAACTGTGTCGCCGTGCCGATCCGAGCCAGTGCCGGAATCGTCGGAGCGCTGTCGGTGACGGCGGTGCGCATGGTGCAGAACATCGAGCAGCTGCGACGCCACATTCCGCTCATGCAGCAGACGGCCGACCGTATCGGACGGGCGCTGGGCTAGGTCGTATCGCTAGACGGGGTCTGCGGGAAGCAGGTTCGCGAGACCTTCCCGTCCCTCCGTCGTGAGACGCACGGCACGGGTGGTGGATGGAACGAGTTCGATCCACGCCTTCTCCCTGAACGTAGCGAGCAGCAGATCTGCGGCCAGTCCGGCGATGTGCTCACGTCGCTCCGTCCAGTCGAGGCACGGACGAGTGAGAGCGCGCTTCGGATGCTTCGGCAGGTCGACCCCGAGCGACGCCAACCAGGCTCGTCCCGGCGGGGTGAGCGAGAAATCGGACTCGATGTAGCCCTTCGCACGCATGCTGTCGGTGAGTGCAACGCCGAGTTTGCCCGCGAGATGGCGGTAGCAGGTGCGAGCCTCCCTGATGGCGCGGTCGCGATGTTGGGCATCGAGCGATTGCGTGGCAGGCCGGATGCGGCCGGAGAATGCTGCGAGCGACTCGATCAGATCAGCGGCGTGGGTGCCGGCGAGCCGGAGGTAGCGATGTCGTCCTTGCCGCACTTCTTTGATGAGACCGGCGTCGAGCAGTCTGTCGGCATGCTCGCTCGCTGACGATCGGGCGATGCATGTGGCCCTGGACAGCTCAGTGAGCGTCCATGCCCTTCCATCCAGCAGGAGCAACAGCATCGACGCGCGCGCCTCGTTGGCGAAGACGGCGGCCGTTGCCGCCAGCTCCGGGCTGCTCGTCCCCTCCATGTCGAGAACTTTATCGCCAGCATTGTTCGGTCCAGACCGAACCGTTCGCACCACACACTGGACCTCATGAACTCGACTGTTGCGATCGAACCATCCGTGTTCTATTTCGGCACCCCCGTGGCCCTGCTCACCACGGCGAAGCCCGGCGACGAAACGGCGAACATCACGCCCATCTCCTCGGCGTGGGCTCTGGATGACACCTACGTCCTGGGACTCAGCGACGCAGGACAGGCGATGCGCAATCTCCGCGAGAACGGTGAGCTGGTCATCAACCTGCCCGACGCCACGCTATGGCAATCGATCGAGAGGATCGCCGATACGACGGGGGTTGCTGAAGTCCCGCCGCAGAAGCAGGAGAAGTACAGGTATGAGCCAGACAAATGGCGGCTCGGCGGGTTCACTCCGCGCCCAAGCGGGATTGTGATGCCCCCGCGGATCGCCGAGTGCCCGGTTCAGATGGAGGCTCGCGTCGCGAAGATGACACCACTGGATGAGGAGGGAAACGCCACAGTGGTCCACGCGAAGGTTCTCCGCACACACGTGCACAAGACGCTGGCCGTGCCGGGAACCTCACACGTCGACGTGGATGTCTGGAAGCCGATGTACTACACATTCCGGCACTACTTCTCGCAAGGCGAGCGTGTCGGGGTCAACTTTCGAGCGGAGAAGTGAGCGCGTGAGGGGCAGCAACACTCCCCAGCGCTCATCGGCACGCCTCGGGCGGAATGTCCGAGGCCGTCCGTAGCGTGTGAGCATGCGCATCCTGCACACGTCTGACTGGCACATCGGTCGCAGCTTCCACGGGCACTCGACGCTCGAGGCGCTGACCGAGGTGCTCACCGCGCTGGTCGCGCAGGTGCGTGCGCACGAGGTCGATGTCGTGGTGGTCGCAGGCGACGTCTTCGATTCGGCGACGCCGGCCGCTTCCGCCTACACGCTGCTCACCGACACGCTCGTCGCCCTGCACGACACCGGCGCGCGTGTGATCGTCACGAGCGGCAACCACGATTCGGCGGCCCGGCTCGGCTTTCAGGCGCGGCTGCTGCGTGAGGGCATCCACGTCCTCACCGATCCGCAGGCGATCGCAACGCCCATCACGGTCAGCGATGTCCACGGGCCGGTGCACTTCTTCGGCATCCCCTATCTCGAACCGGCGATCGTTCGCCATCACTGGCCCGAGGCCACTCTGCGCACGCAGGCGCAGACGATGGCACACGCGATGACCCTCGTGAATCAGGGACGGGCGTCGCACCCGGGGCGATCCGTCGCGATCGCGCATTGCTTCGCCGCGGGAGTCGATGCCACGGCAGGCCTTGAGCGAGAGGTGCGTCAGGGCGGGCTCGACGTCGTGCCGCTCTCGGTGTTCGACGGGCCCGACTATGTCGCGCTCGGGCATATCCACGGCCGTCAACAGCTGAGCGATTCCGTGCGCTACGCAGGGGCGCCGTTGCACTACAGCTTCGGTGAGCAGCACAAGCCACGCGGCTCCTGGCTGATCGAGCTCGGCGCCGAGGGTCTCTCTGGCGCCGAGTGGCTTGAACTTCCGGTGCCACGGCGTCTCGTGACCCTGACGGGCACGCTCGATGAGATCCTGTCCGACGACAACGTCGCGGCCCACCATGACGCCTGGGTGTGCGCGGTCTACACCGACGCCCTTCCGCAGTCCGAGCCGATGCGGCGACTGCGGGCGCGTTTCCCGCACTGCGCGCTCGTGCAGCATGAGCCGGCGGGATCCGCGACGAGCGATGAGCGCAGCTATGCGCAGCGGCTGCGCGCGGCCGTGACCGACGAAGAGCGCATCGAGGCCTTCCTCGTGCACGTGCGCGACGGTCAGGGGGCGACCGCAGAAGAGAGCGCGCTGATCCGCGAGGTGCTCGATGACCGGGTGCGCGCCGAGGCGCTCGTCTAGTGCGGCTGCATCGGCTGGAGGTCGAAGGATTCGGTCCGTTCCGGGAACGTCAGCGCGTCGATTTCGACGCCTTCGCAGCCGACGGCATCTTCCTCATCGCGGGGCGCACGGGGGCTGGAAAGTCGAGCATCCTCGATGCCGTCTGCTTCGGTCTGTACGGCGGGGTGCCGCGTTACGGCACAGCCGAGAAGCGCCTGCGCAGCGATCACAGCGAGCCAGGGGAGCCCTCACAGGTCGTCGTCGAGTTCAGCACGACCGCGGGGCGGTTCCGTGTCACACGGTCACCCGAGCACCTTCGTCCCGCGAAGCGCGGCGGAGGACTCACGACGGAGAAGGCAGCGGCTGAGCTGGAGCAGCTCTGCGACGGCGAATGGCAGGGGATCGCATCCCGTGTGGTCGACGTCGCGAACGAGCTCGACACGATTCTTCAGCTCACGCAGGAGCAGTTCCTGCAGGTCATCCTGCTCGCGCAGAACCGTTTCGCGGACTTCCTCCTGGCCGACAGCAAAGACCGCCAGCGGCTACTGCGTCGGCTCTTCGGCACGGTGCGTTTCGAAGACTTCCAGAACCGCCTCGATGAGCGACGCCGGGCGTCCGAGGTGGCGCTGAGCGGTCGCAACGCAACGGTTCTCGCCCGCGTCGAAGAGGGCGAGCGCGTCGTCGCGGCGGAGTTCCCCGATGGGCCGGAGACGGACGCGACGGGCGCGACGTCGACGGGCGAACCCGGCCCCGCGCAGACCACAGCGCAGCGCATAGACGCACTGCAACACGCGGTGGCGCGACTGCGGTACCGCGCCGAGCGCCGGGCTGCCGAACGTGACGACGCCGAGCTGCGCCAGCAGGCCGCTGACGCGGCGCTGACCGTGCTGCGTGAAGATCGGCAGGCGCAGACCGAACGTGATCGCGCGCGAGTCGCGCTGCGCGATCTCGACGAGGAGTCAGGCGAGATCTCGCAGGTGCGAGATCTTCTCGATCGGGCTCGTGCCGCCGAAGCCGTGCGCGCACCGATCGATGCGGCGCGAACCGCCGAACATCGGCGCGCGCAGGCGCACGCGCAGGTCGAAGATGCCCGTGCGCGCTGGATCGCGTCCGACGGTCAGTGCGGTGATGACACCGCCGTCGGCCTGCGCACATGGGCACGCGAGCGGTCGACCGAGCGCGGCGGATGGCAGCACGCCGCCGGCCTTGAGGAGCGCAGCGCCGAACGGGAGGCCACACAGCACGAGGCTGCGGCCCGCGTCAAGGCGGCGACGGAGTCACTGCAATCGATCGACGTGGAGCGCGCGGCTCTCCCCACGCAGCAGGCGGATCTCGCGGCCGAACGGGAGCAGCTCCGTGTCGACGCCGATCGACGTGAGGAATGCGAGCGACTGCGTGACGCTGCGAAGGCGCGACGGACCGCCGCGGTCGAGGCAGACGCACATCGCGCGGCGCTGCAAACGAGCGAGGTCGCCGTCGCTGACGCATCCGCCGCGCTCGCCTCGGCACAGACCGCGCTCGCGACGCTGCGTCGGCGCCGTCTCGACGGATTCGCCGGAGAGCTGGCCACGGCCCTCGTCGACGGCGAGCCCTGCGCCGTGTGCGGCTCGACCGAGCATCCCCGTCCTGCCGCGCACGCCGATCCCGTCACCGCGGACGACGTCGCTGACGCCGAAGCGGTGCGCGACACCGCAGCGGCTGTCGAACGTGATGCGGCAGCGACCGCGTCGGCGGTTCGTGCTGAGCTCGCGGCTGCGGAGGCGCGCGCTGAGGGGCGCACGCCGACGACGGCGGACGCCGATCTCCTCGCGGCAGAAGACGCACTCGCGCGGGCCGTTGATGCGCAGGAGAAGATCGTCGCGCTTGACCTCCGGGCGGATGAGCTCCGTGCTCGCGCGGAGGCGATCGCGACCGAGCACACCATAGCCAGCGCGGCTCTCGCGACGGCGCGCGAAGCTCTCGCGACCGCCGAGAAGGCCGCCGCTGAGGCGCGTG
The DNA here is from genome assembly GCF_058797175.1 of Microbacterium sp. GW823-FHT02G05. NCBI lineage: Bacteria > Bacillati > Actinomycetota > Actinomycetes > Micrococcales > Microbacteriaceae > Microbacterium > Microbacterium sp. GW823-FHT02G05. Next base: position 100,720 of record NZ_JBXAJK010000001.1, on the reverse strand, counting down.
CGCTGATCGCCGATACCCGCGGCGACTTCCACTCCGTGGCGGAGCGTATGGCCCATGTCTCCGTTCAGATCGACGCCGCCCTCGCCCTTGCCGATGCGCTCGACGAGCATCGCACCCGCGACGAGAACCACACGGAAGCGCAGGAGACGCTGCGCGACGCACTCGCCGGCAGCGCCTTCGCCGATGCGACGCAGGCCGAGGCGGCCCTGCTCCCTCGCGAGACGCAGGCGGCGCACGAGCGACGCATCACCGCGCACAGCGTGCAGCGTGAAAAAGAGCGGGAGATCCTGCTGCAGCTTGAACTCCGGATGCTCCCCGAAGAGCCGATCGACCTCACCGCGGAAGAGACCGCCGCCGCAGACGCCCGCACGGCCTGGATGCAGGCGGTCACCGCCGCCCAGCAGGCCGCGCTGCGAGTGGACCAACTGCACGAGACGACCGAGTCGGCCGCTCGGGAGTATGCGCTCAGCGCGACGCAGACGGCGCAGCATGAGGTGCTCTCCGCACTCTCAGCCACGATCAAGGGCACCGGCAACCAGCGCAAGATGGATCTCGAGACCTTCGTGCTCGCCGCCGAACTCGAGGAGATCGTCGCCGCCGCCAACGTACGGCTGCACGACATGTCCGCGGGGCGCTATCAGCTGCAGCACTCCGACGAACGCGCCTCCCGCAACGCCGCATCAGGCCTGCGCATCGCCGTCTATGACGCCTTCACGGGGCAGAGCAGACCGCCGCAGTCGCTCTCCGGCGGCGAGACCTTCCTCAGCTCTCTCGCCCTCGCACTGGGGCTCGCGGAGGTCGTGACCGCCCGGGCCGGAGGCATCCAGCTCGACACCCTCTTCATCGATGAAGGCTTCGGCTCCCTCGACGCCGACACCCTTGAGGTCGCCATGCGCACACTCGATGAGCTGCGGCAGGGCGGGCGCACTGTCGGGGTGATCAGCCATGTCGAAGCCATGCAAGAGGCGATCCCCGCACAGATCACCGTGCGCGCGACGAGCCAGGGACCGAGCGTGATCGATGCCGCGTGACGGCGGAGAGCTCAGACGCCGTACTCGTCCTGCACGCGCGCCCAGAGCTGCGCGCTGCAGCGGGCGAGGGCCGCGGTGAAGTCGTTCAGCGCGCCATCCTCTGCCCGGTCGGAGACCGCCCGGAACACTCGGATCGGCAGGCCGAACTTCTCGGCGACCCAGATGTACGCGTAGGTCTCCATGTCGACGAGAGCGGCACCGGTCGGGCGGATCACCGCGGTGACCTCCGCGTCGCTCACGAAGTGATCGCCCGTCGCGATCAGGAGACCGTCGCGTCCGGTGTGCACGCGCGCCGGCAACGAGATGTGCTGGCCGAGCACACCGTCGAAGTCCGTCACGTCGTGCTGCAGGGCGCTGCCGACCTCGTGTGCTGTGGCCTCCAGGTCGTGGGCGATCGCTCCCGCGGTGCCGACGACGACGATCTCGTCGTAGCGGGCCGCATCCAGCGCACGTGTCAGCGCGTACGTCGCCTGCAGCTTGCCGGGTCCGGTCACCAGGCGGTCGAATCCCGGGATCTCCGCTGGAAAAGCAGACAGTTCAGTGGCGAGGGCGGCGACGAGAAGCTTCACCGTCCAATTGTCCCAGGTCGGCGCGGCCTGAGCCGCCGGGCGATTGCGCACGGATACTTAAGGGAAGAGCCCGACCCGAGGAGTCCATCGTGACACTGCAGCGTGACATTGCCGAAGCACTCGGCGTGCAGCCCCAGATCGATCCCCAGGCCGAGGTGGCGCGTCGTGTGCAGTTCCTCGTCGACTATCTGCGCCGCACGGGTGCACGCGGATATGTGCTCGGAATCTCCGGCGGCCAGGATTCCACTCTCGCCGGGCGGCTCGCACAGCTGGCGGTGGAGCAGGCGCGGTCCGAGGGGCTCACCGCCCGTTTCCTTGCCGTGCGGCTTCCGTACCGGGTGCAGCGGGATGCGGCGGATGCGGCGGCCGCTCTGGAGTTCATCGCCGCAGACACGGCGGTCGAAGTCAACATCGCGCACGGCGTCGACGGTGTCGAACATGACATCGAGGCGGCACTCGACGGCGACATCACCGATTTCAACCGGGGCAACATCAAAGCCCGGATCCGGATGGTCACGCAGTACGCCCTCGCCGGCCATGACGGGATGCTGGTGATCGGCACCGACCACGCGGCAGAGGCCGTGACCGGTTTCTATACGAAGTTCGGAGACGGCGCGGCGGACATCCTGCCGCTCGCCGGACTCACGAAACGGCAAGGGCGGATGCTGCTGCAGACGCTGGGCGCCCCGGACTTCCTGACGTTCAAGGTGCCGACGGCTGATCTGCTCGATGATCGTCCGCAGCGGACGGATGAGGACGAGCTGGGACTCACGTACGAGCAGATCGACACGTACCTCGAGGGCGGCGTGATCGACGCCGAGGCCGCCGCGCTCATCGAGGCGAAGTATCTGGGCTCGGCGCACAAGCGGCACCTTCCGGTCACCCCGGACGACAGCTGGTGGCGCACCCGCGGGGACTGAGCGGTTCTGCGTCTCGGCGCGGCGTGCGGGCGCCGGCCGGTGTCTGTGGCCGCGGCTAGGGTCGAAGCATTCGCCGACGGCTTCCGCTGTCGCAAAGAAGGAGAAGCATGCGCGTCGTCGAGCCGGAAGGCGGTGTTCGCAGCGTCGTCTGGAGCGCGAGCGATCTCAAGCAGGCGGCCGAGTGCGAGTTCGCCTGGGCGCGAGCGCTGGATGCGAAGCTCGGCCGGGTACCGGCGGTCGAAGAGCCTGAAGATGTCACGCTCGAGCGTGCTGCGCGTATGGGCGACGCTTACGAACTGCGTGTTCTCGACGACTACCTGGCCGATTTCGGTGCGGGCGTCGTCACCCTGCCGAAGGTGTCCGCAGGCGATGCGGAGGCGATGCGCGAGGTCCTGGCCGAGACCGAAGCCGCGCTGCGGTCCGACGCCACGGTCATCTACCAGGCCGCATTCTCGACCGACGAGTTCGTCGGTTTCGCCGACTTCCTGCTCCGTGACGAGCAAGGATGGCGGGTGCAGGACTCCAAGCTCGCACGCAAGGCTCGAGTGACTGCTCTCATGCAGCTGGCGGCATATGTCGATCAGCTCGATCGCCTCGGCATCGAACGCTCCGATGAGGTCGACCTCATTCTCGGCGACGGCACGATCAGCACGCATCGGGTGGATGATCTGCTTCCGCTTTTCCACGTGCGCCGTGCGCGCCTGCGCGCGATGATCGCCGATCGTCGCGTCGCCGAGGGTGCAGACGGCGAACCCCTGGCCTGGGGCGATGATCGCGGGGATCTGCAGATCCGCGCGTGCGGTCGCTGCGCGACGTGCAACGAGCAGGTCGAGCAGCACCGAGATCTGCTGCTCGTCGCGCGGATGCGTCCGGCTCAGCGTGCGCGACTGCGCGCGGCGGGCATCGAGACGATCGACCAGTTGGCCGTCGCAGATGCGGCGCCCGAGGGCATGCACGTCGAGACCTTCCGAGCGCTGCGTGACCAGGCCCGCCTGCAGGCGGGGGTGACGTCTGAGCAGACCGCGCCGCCATTCGAGCTGATCTCCGCACAGGCGATCAGCCTCATGCCCCGGCCCAGCATGGGCGACATCTTCTTCGACTTCGAGGGCGACCCGCTCTACACCGAGTCCGGAGACGAAGAGCACTGGGGTATCGACTATCTGTTCGGATGGATCGACAACGCCGAGCAGTACACGGCCCTGTGGGCGCATACGTTCGCCGAAGAACGGCAGGCGCTGCTCGACTTCCTCGAATTCGTGAAGCTGCGCCGAGCATCGCATCCCGACATGCACATCTATCACTACGCGCCCTACGAGACCGCGCATCTCGCGGCCATGGCGGCGCGGCACGGGGTCGGGGAGGCTGACGTCGACCGGCTGCTGCGCGAGGGCGTCTTCGTCGACCTGTACCCGCTCGTGCTGCGCACGGTGCGGGTCGGTTCGCGGTCGTACTCGATCAAGAAGCTCGAACCCCTGTACATGGGAGCCGAGGTGCGCGAAGCCGACGTGCAGAAGGGTGATGAGTCGATCATCCGGTACGTCGAAGCGCGGGAGCTCGCCGGCGCCGGCGAGATCGCCGCCAGCCAGGCAATCCTTGACGACCTTGCCGAGTACAACCGCTACGACTGCGTTTCGACGCGTCGTCTTCGTGATTGGATGATCGGTCTGGCACGCGAGAGCGGTGTGCTGCCTGCTCCTCCGGACGATGCGGAGCTGAAGCCCTACGAACCATCGCCGCTCTCGCTCGCGCTGCTCGCCGCCGCGCAGCACGCGGCACACGAGGGGCGTGACGGTCAGGTGTATCGCGTCGCGGCGGCGGCGCTCGACTACTACCCGCGTGAGGCGAAGACCTTCTGGGTGTCGCACTACCAGCGTCTGCGCGAGCCGCTCTCGATGTGGGATCAGACCCGCGATGTGCTGCGTATCGCGCCGAGCGAGAGCGTCGTGCGCGAGCACTGGGGTGTCGAAGAAGGGCGACGCGCGTCGACCCGCGTCGTCGAACTGCGCGGCGAGCTCGCCCCCGGCAGCACCATCGGCATCGGAGCGCGCCCGTTCGCCCTGTACGAGACGCCGACCCCCTTTGACAGCGCCGCGCCGTCGCGAGTGATCCACGTTCCGCACGAGGTGGAGGTCATCGAGATCCTCGACGGAGGCTTTCTGGTCCGCGAGTTCGCGATCAGAGGGCAGACCTGGGATGCTCTTCCGATCGCACTCGCTCCTGCGTCCCCGCCACCAGCGGCGGCGCAGCAGGGCGCGATCGAAGAATGGGCCGATCGGCTGTTGCGCATGGCTCCCGAGCTGCCGACGGATGCCGCCACCGACATTCTGCGCGGCATCGCTCCGCGTACGCGCTCCGACAACCTGCTGCCGCCCGCCGGAGACGACACGATCGAGGCGATCGTGCGGGGCATTCGCGATCTCGACAGCAGCTACCTCGCCGTGCAAGGGCCTCCGGGCACGGGCAAGACGTACACCGGTTCGCGTGTGATCGCCCGGCTCGTCAATGACTTCGGCTTCCGCGTCGGTGTCGTCGCGCAGTCCCACGCGATCGTCGAGACCGTTCTGGATCGTGTCATCGAGGCGGGCGTGCCGGCGCAGCAGGTCGCCAAGGCCCCGAAAGACGCCACGACCGAGCATGCCTTCACCGTGATCCGCAAGAACGGCATGGCGGGGTTCATCGCCGAGCAGTCCGGCAAGGGATTCGTCGTCGGGGGCACCGCGTGGGACTTCAGCAACACGACCCGTGTCGACCGCCGCGGGCTCGATCTGCTTGTGATCGACGAGGCCGGACAGTTCTCCCTCGCCTCGACGATCGCCGTCGCGGCGGGCGCCCGTCGCGTGCTGCTCCTCGGCGATCCCCAGCAGCTTCCCCAGGTGAGCCAGGGCACACACCCGGAACCCGTCGACACCTCGGCGCTCGGCTGGGTCATGCACGACGACCCGGTCATCCGACCGTCGCACGGATACTTCCTCGCCCGTTCGTGGCGCATGCACCCTGCCGTCGCCGCACCCGTGTCGACGCTGTCGTATGCGGGCCAGCTCGCCTCCGCGCCCGGTGCCGAGAAGCGCAGCGTGGAGGGCATCGACCCAGGGCTCCACCCCGTTCCCGTGCGGCATCGCGGCAATGCGACCCAGTCGCCGGAAGAAGCTGCGCAGGTCGTCGCGATCGTGCGTGATCTGGTGGGGCGGGCATTCACCGACATGAGCGAGGCAGAAGCACCTGTCGCCCGGCCTCTTGCCGCTTCCGACATCATCGTGGTCGCCCCGTACAACGCGCAGAAGCAGCTGATCATCGATGAGCTGCGAACGGCAGGCTTCCCCGACGTCGCCGTGGGAACGGTCGACAACTTCCAGGGCAAAGAGGCTGTCGTGTCGATCACATCCCTCGCCGCGAGCAGCGGGCGCGACGCACCGCGCGGCTCCGAGTTCCTGCTGCTGCAGAACCGGCTGAACGTCGCGGTCTCCCGCGCCAAGTGCGTCGCCTACCTCGTGTACTCGCCGGGCCTCCTCGACGATCTCCCCTTCGCCGCGGAGGGGGTCGCGAGACTCAGTGCCTTCGCGCGCCTGGTGGGTGTGGAAGCTCAGAGTCAGGTGCCTGCATGAGCGCCGTGCACTCGACGGAGGAGATCCTCCGCAATGCGGCGTCGTGGGTGTGGGTGCCGCGCGAGGCCGAACAGAGCAGCGCCCACCTTGCGCTGGTGTGCTATCCGCCGCGATTCGGGGGAGGAGTGCGGGGGAGCGCCATCGACTCGGCTCTCGATCCTCACGACGTCGTGGAGTTCGCCGTGCAGCGCACTCGCGAGTGGGGCGCCCCGCATCTGACCATCTGGGTCGGCCCCGCCGATGCCCCCGATGTCGAGGAGGAGCTGCGCACCCGCGGGGCCGTGCATGAAGATACGGTGACGATCTTCGCGCGCCCGATCGATGGGTCCGACATCCCCGTCCCCGCAGACGTGTCGGCTGAGATCGTGCGCACGCTCGACCATGTGCGCGCCGTCGACGCCATCAACGTCCCGGTATGGGCGCAGACCGCACTCGATACGCAGGGGCTGCACACCGAACTGTCCGAGATCACCGAGGCGCTGGAGGCTAACGCCGGCGCCCGAGTGCTCGCCTCTGTCGGCGGCCAGGCGGTGAGCACGGGCGGGGTCACCCTTGTCGATGGCTTCGCGCGTCTCTGGGGTGCCGCGACCCTGGAGGGGTTTCGCGGTCGGGGAACCTACCGTGCTGTCCTTGCGGAGCGGTTGCGATACGCCGCCGCACACGGTGCGCGCACCGCGATCGTGAAGGGGCGCGTCGCGACATCCGCACCCATCCTCGAGCGTTGCGGGTTCGTCCGCTACGGCGAGGATCGCGCCTATCGGCTCGATAGACCCTGAGCGCCCGAACTCACCGCAGCAGCCGGTATCAGACCGTTCCGTACAGACGGTCGCCGGCGTCGCCGAGACCGGGCACGATGTAGCGGTTCTCGTCGAGTCCCTCATCGAGCGCACCGAGGACAATCGTGACGTCGCGGTCGCCCACGAGCTTCTCGATCGTCTCCAGCCCTTCCGGGGTGCCCAGCAGGCAGATCGCCGTCACGTCCTGCGCACCGCGGTCGAAGAGGAACTGGATCGCGGCCGCGAGCGAGCCGCCGGTGGCGAGCATCGGGTCGATCGCGAAGCACTGACGGTCGCTCAAGTCGCTCGGAAGCCGCTCGGCGTAGGTCATCGGCTCATAGGTCTCTTCGTCACGGACCATGCCGAGGAATCCGACTTCCGCGGTGGGCAGAAGCTTGACGAGCCCCTCCAGCATGCCGAGTCCCGCGCGCAGGATCGGAACGACGATCGGGCGCGGCTCAGAGATCTTGACGCCCATGGTGGTTGTCACCGGGGTCTTGATCTCGATCGGCGTCACCTTGACGTTCCGCGTCGCCTCGTAGGCGAGAAGCGTCACGAGCTCTTCGGTCAGCTGCCGGAAGACCGGAGACGGGGTGCGCTCGTCGCGCAGGACCGAGAGCTTGTGGGTGATCAGCGGGTGATCGGCAACATGAACGCGCATGCATCTAGGCTAATGCGCCCGATGCCTCCGGCACGACCTGAGATCTGACAACGCCCCGCACCCGCCGCCGTGCAGGAAGTCGCCTACGCTCAGATCATGACCGCTCCCGACGCAGAAGCCATGCAGCGCGCGCTGGCCCTCGCCGCCGAGGCCGCCGCAGCGAGCGAGATTCCCGTGGGCGCTGTGGTGCTGGATGCCACGGGCGCGACGATCGGGGAGGGCCGCAACACCCGTGAGGAGACGCACGATCCCACCGGGCATGCCGAGGTCAACGCGATCCGCGCGGCGGCGGCGGCTCTCGGCTCCTGGAATCTGGAGGGCTGCACCCTCGTCGTGACTCTTGAGCCCTGCGTCATGTGCGCTGGGGCGATCCTGCAGTCGCGCCTGAGCCGGGTCGTCTTCGGCGCCTGGGATGACAAGGCGGGAGCAGCGGGCTCGATGTACGACGTGCTGCGTGATCGTCGGCTCCCGTACCGCGCTGAGGTCGTCGGTGGGATGCAGGCCGACGCGGCGATCGCCCAGTTGCAGGGATTCTTCGCCGAACGTCGGTAGCCGTCCGCTCAGTCGCGGGCGGCCAGCTGCGCGACGAGCGAGAGGTAGGCCTGCGCATCCAGGGCGAAGTACCCGCGCCGTGTGACCCCGAACTCGTCGGTCGCTGTATGCGCTCCATGGCCCTGCGTCGGCTCGCCATTCGTGTCGGTGCCGGGCACCCGACCGCCGTCGGCGCTGTAGACAGCCGCTCCGTCGAGGTCGCGAGCATCGACTGGATGAGCGCCGAGACGACCGAGCCGCGCGATGACGTCGGCACGTGCTTCGGTCGCAGCGAAGTCCAGAGAACCCTTGGCGATGAGCTCCTCTACGCTCGCGGCACCGAACCGGGTCATCCCAGCCCCGCCGATCGCGAAGGCCGCATCGATTCGCGCCGCGCCACCCAGCAATGCGAGTTCGCCGAGGAGCGTCACCCCATAGGAGAACGCGACGACAGCGACCTCCGCGGCGGGGTTACGCGCCACGAGCGCATCGAGATCCACGGCCAGCCGCGCGGCACCCAGTGTGGCGTGTGCCGTCGCGCGCGCGGTCGCGTGCGATCCGGAGTCGTACCCGAACCATGCGATCGTCGCGACGCGCGTCGATCGACCCTGCAGCGCGCGGGCACGGATCACATCCGCGCACAGCCGCTGGGCGGTGGATGCCCAGACGCTGAAGCGGGTCAGGTCGGTGTCAACGCCGTGCACCAGATAGACGACGAGATCCGCGGCGTCCGCATCGCCGAACGAGACGCTCGCGTACGGCGCGCCGTCGAGGATCACGGCGTTGCGCAGCCGCGCCTGGGAGTCCGTGCGCAGGACGCGTTCGACCTCCTGCAGTTGCGTCCGCGCCGCATCCGAGATCCGCGGCTGCTCAGACAGCTGACCCAGCAGCGCGAACGCGTCGTCCGTGTTCATACCGCGCGACGGTGATCAGTCGGAGGACTTCAGTACGAACGCATCCGTCGACGGTGCAGGGTCCAGCGACGGACGATAGATGTCGGGCTCGATGTAGATGACGCGCGCTGCAGGAACGGCGGCACGGATGCGCGCTTCCATCTCGTCGATGTCGGCGGATGCCTCGCGCACCGACTTGTCGGCGGTGAGCGCGACCTTCGCCGCCACCATGAGCTCGTCCGGGCCGAGGTAGAGCGTCTTCAGGTGGATCACCTTCTCGACCTCGTGCCCCGCCTGGATGGCGTCGACGATGCGGTCGTAGTCGGCCTCGGTCGCGCCCTCACCGACCAGCAGGCTCTTCGTCTCGACGCCCAGAATGATCGCGATGAGCACGAGCAGGATGCCGATCGCGAGGGTGCCGAGCGCGTCGAAGAGCGGGTTTCCGGTGATGACCGTCAGCCCCACGCCCAGCAGGGCGAAGGTGAGGCCGACGAGTGCGCCGATGTCTTCGAGCAGGACGACCGGCAGCTCCGGCGCCTTCGCACGACGGACAAAAGAGACCCAGCTCTGCCCAGGCTCGCGCACCAGGTTGCTCTCACGCACAGCGGTGCGCAGCGAGAACGACTCCAGTCCGATCGCGATCACGAGCACGACGAGCGGGAGCCACCACCACACGGGGTCGAGCTCGTGCGGGTGGGTCAGCTTGTCGACGGCCTCGTAGATCGCGAACAGGCCACCCACCGAGAACAGGATGATCGACACCACGAAGGCGTAGACGTAGCGCTCGCGGCCGTACCCGAAGGGGTGGGAGCGATCGGCGGTCCGCCGCGCCTTGCGCCCGCCGAGCATCAGAAGCAGCTGGTTGCCCGAGTCGGCGACCGAGTGGATCGCCTCGGCCAACATCGACGCGGAGCCGGAGAGGAACCAGGCGATGAACTTGGCCAGGGCGATGCCCATGTTCGCGAGGAATGCCGCGACGATCGCCTTTTGCCCACCGGAAGCGCTCATGCCGAGAGTCTACGGGTGAGGCGGGTGCGCGTGTCGGGTGCATGCGCCGGAGTGTTCGGATGCCGAGATCGCCCTCGGCCGGGACCACCTCCGCTTCTAGACTGAGGACATGACCGACGCGATTCCCTCTCTTGCCTTTCTCGGTGCCGGATCCATGGGAGGGGCGATTCTGCACGGCGTTGTCGCCTCGGGGATCCCGGTCGACGGAGGCATCGTCGCGACCAACCGCTCGCAGGAGAAGACGCAGGCGCTCGCTGGGCTCGATGGCGTGCACGCCATCGCGTTGGACGACAACCCGCGCGGCAACGCCGAGGCCGTGGCATCCGCGCGCGTCGTGCTGATCGGCGTGAAGCCGGCCATGGTTCCCGACCTGCTCGCCGAGATCGCCCCGCACCTGCGCGCGGACGCGATCGTCGTGAGCCTGGCTGCGGGCGTCACGCTGCAGACGTTCGCGCGCGTGCTGGGCGAGGAGGCGAACGTCATCCGCTCGATGCCGAACACTCCGGCGACCGTCGGCAAGGCGGTCACAGGCCTGGCGGCCGCAGCGCACGTCTCTGCGGAGGATCGTGCGATCGTGCGCCGACTGTTCGGACTCGTCGGCGCCGTCATCGAGGTGCCGGAGGACCAGATCGACGCGCTGTCGACGATCTCAGGATCCGGCCCCGCCTACGTCTTCCTGCTGATCGAGGAGTTCACGCGGGCTGCGATCGACAAGGGGTTCAGCGAGGCGGATGCGCGGCTCATGGCCGAGCAGACCTTCATCGGCGCGACAGCGCTTCTCGCTGCGTCTGGTGAGGATCCGGCGGAGCTGCGTCGTCGCGTGACGAGCCCGAAGGGGACGACCGAGCGTGCGATCGCGGTGCTGCAGGACGCACACCTCGACCGTGTGTTCACCGAGGCGACGGACGCGGCTCTCGCACGCGCGCGGGAGCTCGCCGCGGGCGCGTGACCTGCGCGGGCAGGCTCGCCGTCAGCGGTCGAGTGACGCGAAGCGCTCGATGTCGCTGTTCGTGCCCGACACGATGATGAGGTCGTGGTTCGTGACGATCGTCTCGGCCTCCGCGTAGCGGAACGGCTTGCCGGGGCTCTTCACGCCGACGACGGTCACGTTGTACTTGGTGCGGACCCCGGACTGGTTCAGGCCCACGCCCCGGATGAACTTCGGCGGGTACATCTTCGCGAGCACGAAGTCGTCGTCGAAGCGGATGAAGTCCAGCATCCGCCCGCTCACGAGGTGCGCGACGCGCTCCCCGGCCTCGCGCTCGGGGTAGATGACGTGGTTCGCGCCGACACGGGCGAGGATCTTTCCGTGCGACTGCGAGACGGCCTTCGCCCAGATCTGCGGAACCTTGAGGTCGACGAGGTTGGCGGTGATGAGGACGGATGCCTCGATCAGCGACCCGACCGCGACGACGGCGACCTGGAAGTCCTGCGCGCCGATCTGACGCAGCGCATCGATGTTGCGGGCGTCGGCCTGCACGGTGTGCGTGACGCGCTCGGACCACTTCTGCACGAGTTCCAGGCTGTCGTCGATCGCGAGCACTTCGCGATCGAGACGGTCCAGCTCCCCGGCGCATGCGGCGCCGAAGCGGCCGAGTCCGATCACGAGAACCGGAGCGTCGTTGCGCAATGCTTCAACCAACGATGGGCCTTTCCACAGGCAGCGAGTACAGCTGCGAACGGGATGTCGCGGCCACGGCCGCGGCGAGAGTCACTGTACCAACGCGGCCCATGAAGATCGTGGCCGCCATGATGTACGACGCCGAATCGGGCAGCTCTGCGGTGAGCCCGGTGGACAGTCCGACGGTGCCGAAGGCGGAGATCACGTCGAAGAGCACCTCGACGACGGGTTCCTTCGTGATCTGCGCGATCGCGATGGTGGAGACGGCGACGATCGTGGCCCCCCAGGCGACGACGCTGAGAGCCACGCGCTGCACGTCGCTCGGGATGCGGCGGCCGAACACCTCGACCGACTGGCGTCCCTTGGCCTCGGACCACACGGCCAGTGCGAGCACGGCGAGCGTGGTCACCTTGATACCGCCGGCGGTCGAGGCGGAGCCGCCTCCGACGAACATGAGCATGGATGCGGCGAGCATCGACGAGCCGTTGAGATCAGCGATGTCGATGACCGAGAAGCCGCCGGATCTGGTCATCGCGGACAGGAAGAACGCCTGGAATGTCGTGTCGACGGCGTCCATCGAGCCGAAGGTCTTCGGGTTGTTGTACTCGAGCACCAGGAACACGGCTGCGCCGAGGATGAACAGCAGCACCGTCGTGATGAGCGTGAGCTTCGCGTGCAGCGACCAGCGCTTCACGTGCCAGACGTGCTTCGAGAGCGCGTAGATCACGGGGAAGCCGATGCTTCCCAGGAAAACGCCGGCCATCAGGACGGTGAGCAGGAAATAGTCATCCGCGAAGGGCGTGAGCCCTCCGGCATTCGGGGTGAAGCCCGTGTTCGTGAAGGACATCGCCGCGTAGAACGGGGCTTCCCAGAGCGCCGTGAGGGGATCGACGCCGGCCATGAGCAGTGCCGGGTACAGCAGCACCATCAGCCCGACTTCGATGACGAGGGCTGAGATCGCGACGGTGGTGAGCAGCTGGCCGACTTCGCCGAGTCGGACGGTCTGTCCTTCGTTGACGGGGCCGCCGTGTGCGCGCAGCGGGTTCGTGTCGCCCGCGGCGATGAGCTTTGCACGCAGCCCGAGCCGCTTCGAGATGACCATGCCCATGAGCGAGGCGAGGGTCAGCACGCCGAGGCCGCCGATGTTCACGCCGATGAAGATCACGGCGATGCCGAACGGAGACCAGTGGGTGGCCATGTCGACGGTGGCGAGACCTGTGACGCAGATTGTGGAGACCGCGGTGAAGAGGGCATCCGCGAGATGGGTCACGGTGCCGTCGGCGGATGCCGCCGGAAGCGACAGGAGGGCCGTGAAGACCAGGATGAGCGCGGCGAAGATGACGATCGCGAAGCGGGACGGCGAAGAGGTCGTCAGTTCCTTGATGCTGCGCGCCACGGAGCGTGCGGTAAACCGCGAGCGGAACGCCGTAGTACTGCCCGACATCGTGCGCGATCCTCCCGAAGCTTTCGTGCGCTGGCCTCCGTCATGGTACTCCGGCGGCAGCCCGACTAACCTGATCTCATGACCGACATCTTCGATGTGATCGCCGACGGTACCAGGCGAGACATCCTTCAGCTCCTGCTCCGGCGTGCGGCGGATGGCGATGGCGGCACGAGCGTGACGCAGATCGTGAGCGAACTCGGCATCAGCCAGCCCACGGTGTCCAAGCATCTCAAGGTGCTGCGCGACAGCGAGCTCGTGACCGTCCGCGAAGACGGACAGCGCCGGTTCTACAGCCTTGCGGTCGAGCCGCTCGAGGCCGTCGACGACTGGCTCGTGCCGTTCCTCGTCGACGCCTACGGAGATTCGGCGCCCGACATCGATTTCAGCGTGCCGCCGCTGCCCGACAGCGCCGCGCACGCGGCCGAGGTGGTCGGTCGCGCCGCGGCATCCGCGAAGCACGTCGTGCAGACTGCCCTCAAGCGCCTCGGCGCCTGAGCCTGGAGTGGGGCGTGTTCAGCGCCGCCCCGCTTTGCGTCGGAACAGCCGCGCTCCCCACCCGATCGAGAACGCGAGGATGGCGAGGCACCACCCGACCGCCCAGAGCGCGCTGTCGCCCAGCGGTGTCCCGAACAGGAGTGCGCGCACGGTCTCGATGATCGGCGTGACGGGCTGGTTCTCGGCGATCCAGCGCAGCCACTCGGGCATCGTGTCGACAGGGACGAACGCGCTCGACAGGTAGGGCACGAACAGGATGATGAATCCGAATCCGTTCGCCGCCTCTGCGCTGGACGCAGCGAGCCCGATCGCGGCGAACAGGTATGTGATCGTGAGGATGTACAGCGCGATCATGAGAGTGGCCCCGATCCACCCCCACAGATCCGCCTGGGGGCGGAATCCGACGAGCAAGGCGCCTGCGATCACGATCGCGGTCGCGACGAGATTGCGCGCGAGGCTCGCGATCACGTGACCGGTGAGCACGGCACCGGCCCGCAGCGGCATGGTGCGGAAGCGGTCGATGATGCCGTTGCGCATGTCGTTCGCGACGTTGACGGCCGTGGATGAGGCTCCGAATCCGGCGCACAGCAGGATGATTCCGGGAACGACGTAGTTGACGTAGCCGCCGGACGGATCGATCGCGCCGCCGAAGACGAACGTGAACAGCAGCATGAGGAGCACGGGCAGCATGATCGCCATCAGGAGCGATTCGCCGTCACGCATCGAGAGCAGGAGGCTGCGTTTCAGGAAGATGCTCTCCGCGCGGATGCCTCGCAGCAGTGGGCGCAGCGGAGGGGCGATGTCGCCACGGGCCTGGAGGGTGGATGCGGTGCTCATGCGGACTCCTTGAGTGAGTGATCGAGTGCGCCATGCGAGGAGCCGCCGGTGTCAGCGGTCAGGGCGAGGAAGACGTCATCGAGGGTGGTGTGGCGCAGCGACACCGCAGCGGTGTCGTCACCGTCCACGAGGCGGAGGGCATCGCGCAGGCTCGCAAGAGATCCGTCGACGGGGATCGACTGCGCGACGACGCCTGCGGCGTCGCGCACCTCGAGACTGTCGGTGCCGACGAGGGTTTTGAGCTCCGGGGGAGTGCCGAGCGCTGCGACCCGACCGTTCGCGAGCACCGCGATGCGGTCGGCGAGATGGTCGGCCTCTTCGAGGTACTGTGTTGTGAGGAAGACCGTTGTGCCGCCTGCGGCGAGAGAACGGATCACTTCCCAGAGGTCTCGTCGGCTGCGCGCGTCGAGCCCGGTCGTGGGCTCATCGAGGAACAGCACCTCGGGCTGAACCACGAAGCTCAGGGCGAGATCGAGCCGCCGGCGCATGCCGCCCGAATAGGTCCCGACGCGTCGGCGCCCCGCGTCGCTGAGTCCGAAGTCTGTGAGGAGCTCGGCTGCGCGTTCGCGCGATTCGCGCGCGCCGAGGCCTGCAAGCCGGGCGAACATCGTGAGGTTCTCCAGGCCGCTGAGCCCGTTGTCGACTGCCGCTGACTGGCCGGTGAGGCTGATGCGACGCTTCACCTCGAGTGGCGATCGTGCCACGTCGTGTCCGACGACGTGCGCGGTGCCGCCGTCCGGGCGGACCAGCGTCGTGAGGATGTTGATCGTTGTCGTCTTGCCTGCGCCGTTCGTGCCGAGGAGGGCGAAGATCTCGCCCGCGAAGACCTGAAGGTCGAGTCCGTCGAGGACCACGTTGGCGCCGAACTGCTTCCGCAGTCCGCGCACGTCGATGGTGGGGTTCATGAGGTCACTCTTTCTGTGTATGCCAGAAACTGTGTATGAGGGTAACACGCTGTTTACGTCATATACAACGGTACGATGTGGGCATGACCGAATCGGAGATCACCGAGCCGCTGGAGCTCCCTCGCGGAATCGCGCTCGCCTGGGGCATCGCCGCAGCGCCGCAGCGCGGACCGAAGCGGGAGATGAGCGTCGAGCGCATCGTCGACGCGGCGGTGGAGCTCGCGGATGCCGACGGTCTCGCAGCGGTCTCCATGGCGGCGGTCGCGTCGAAGCTCGGCTTCACGCCGATGTCGCTGTACCGCTATGTCAGCGCCAAAGACGACCTGCTGCTGCTCATGCAGGAGGAAGCGCTGGGGCTTCCCCCCGAGGGTCTGGACGAGGTGAACGGGTGGCGGACACGGCTCGCAGAGATCTATCGCGGTGCAGTCGAGGTCTACCAGCGGCACCCGTGGCTGCTGGCGCTGCCGATCTCGGGCTCGCCGATCACGCCCAACAGCTCGGCATGGCTCGATGCGACACTCCAGGCGCTCGCCGAGACCGTCCTCACCTACGACGAGCGCATCGCCGCGTCGCTGACCGTCATGGGGCAGGCGCGCTGGTGCGGCACCGTGCAGGCAGGATACGGAGAGCGCGCGCGCACATCCGGGCTCGACGACGCGCAGATGGCCGCGCAGGAGAGCGCTCTGTTCGACGCGGTGATCGGCGCGGACGAGTTCCCTGAGCTGCGTCGCGCGATCGATGCGGGTGTCTTCACGTCGACCTTCGATCCGTTCCGATTCGGGCTCGAACGCGTTCTCGACGGCATCGACGCCTACATCGCCACGCGGGGTTCGGATGCGGCGCCGGAGGTGCCCGATCACGAGTGGATCGCACTCGAAGAGGCTGAGCGTGCAGGAGACAAGCGCTACCTCGACGCGCTGAAGGCGGTGCGCGCTGCGGAGAAGGCACTGCGGGCTGCGCGCAAAGTCGAACGCCAGACTCTGCGTGAGGCGAACGAGCGGATCGCGAAGGCCCGAGCGAAGGGCTGAGAACGCGCGGGGCGTGTGTGATCGAGTCACACCCGTCACAGGGATTTACATCAGTCCCGCCGCAACCGTAGAGTGTCTCGTCAGAGATGAAAGGGGCATGGGGATGCCTGAGCTGGGAGATGTGCGCTTTCTCACCGTCGCCGAGGTCGCAGAGATCATGCGGGTGTCGAAGATGACGGTGTACCGCCTCGTGCACGCCGGTGAGCTTCCGGCGGTGCGCTTCGGGCGCAGCTATCGGGTCCCGGAGTCGGCGGTCACGGCCGCACTGCACCGCCCCGTGGCTGACATCGGCTAGGACACTCCTGCCTGTGCGCTAGACTGTCCCGAGGCATTTTTCCATGCCCGATCCCGGGTGTCGTTTCGGTCGGCGCCCAGCCCCCTGACTTAGTGAGGTTTCCGTGGGTTCTGTCATCAAGAAGCGCCGCAAGCGCATGGCGAAGAAGAAGCACCGCAAGCTGCTTCGCAAGACTCGCCACCAGCGCCGCAACAAGAAGTAAGCGGCCGATACACCAAGCGCCTGTCCTCGGACGGGCGCTTCGTGTCTCAGCCCTGTGTATTCCCTTTTGACGCCCGGGAGGCGTGTATGAACTCGATCACCGTCACCGAACTGGCTGCGCGCACCGAGGTTCCGCTCATCGATGTGCGCGAGCGCCATGAGTTCGCCACAGGGCACGTGCCCGGTGCCGTGAACATCCCGATGTCGGAGATCGGCGACCGTATGGCAGAGCTTCCCACGGAGGCGTTCGACCTGATCTGCCTTGCCGGTGGACGTTCGGCGCGTGTCGGGCAGGCGCTGGAGGCGCGCGGCTACGACGTGACGAACGTCGACGGCGGCACGGACGCATGGATCGCCGAGGGTTTCGCTGTCGAGGTTCCGCAGGCATGATCACGGTGACCGTCATCGGGAAGCCGGACTGCCATCTGTGCGAGGTCGCCTCCGATGTGATCGATGCGGTCGTCGCCGAGCTGCCTGACGCGCTGGCCGAAGACATCGAGATCGTGGAGCAGTCCATCCTCGATGACACCGCGCTCTATGAGCAGTGGTGGGAGAAGATCCCCGTCGTCCTGATCAACGGCGACCTGCACGGACACTGGCGCGTCACCCCCGACCGCCTTCGCACTGCACTGGAAGAGGCTGCCCGATGACCCTTCGTCACGTGGTTCTGTGGAAGATGGCCGCTGCGGATGCGTCGGAGCGGGCCGCTCACGCCGCCGAGGTCACGCGACGGTTGCGTGCCCTGGAGGGGGTCGTTCCGCAGATCGAGTCGATTGCCGTCGGCGCGAACTCCGAGTACGCGGATGTGAACTGGGACGTCACGCTCGTCGCCGACTTCGCCGACATCGCGGCCCTCGAGGCCTACCAGGTCCACCCGGCCCATGAAGAGGCCGCGTCCTACATCCGCTCTGTCGTAGGTTCCCGCGCGGCGGTCGACTACACGCTCTGACCCGCACGTTCGCTACGCCTCGACATCATCGAGGCGGGCGATGACGACCTCCAGCATCCGCGCGAGCTCGCCGCGTTCGGTGTCGCTGAGGTCCTGCAGAACATCCGTCTCGACGACGGATGAGCCGCGGATCGCGAGGGAGAAGAGCTCCCAGCCGTCGGCCGTGAGGCTGATGTAGGTGCGGGTGCGGTTCTCCGAGTCCGGCGTGCGTTCGATGAGTCCGCGGCCGGCGAGCTTGTCGAGTCGGTGCGTCATCGATGACGGCGCGACCATCGTGAGGTCGGCCAGCTGACTGGGGGTGAGTGGCTCTCCGGCCTTCGCGAGTGAGGTCACGACGGCCCAGTCGCCGGAGGTGACGTCGAGGTCGGCGAGCTGACGCGCGTACCACTGGTCGAGTTTCTTCGTGAGGCTCTGCACGGCGGTGATCACGCGCTGCACGGACTCCTCTCCGCCGGCGCGGACGTACGTCGCAACCGCCCGCCGATACAGCTCGGGTGTGCTCGCTCGGGGTTTCGCCATGTCGGAATTCTCGCACGCCTCTTTCGGTTGCTAATATTTCGAAGTCGAATAATTCGAGTTCGAATGACTTGGGATCCGCTCACGCACCTCGGAGGTGTCGTCGCCAGCGCAGAAGGGAACACACGGGTGCGCGCACGCCTGCTCATCATCGCCTCCGCCATCGGAATGCTCGGCTGGGGAGCCGTGCTTCCGTACCAGTACGCCTACGCGGCAGAGACCCGCGGCTGGGGCACGCTCCTCGCCGCGGCGGCCTCCTCGCTCTTCTCCATCGGCGCGCTCGTGGCCGCACCCATCGCGGGGCGCCTGGCCGACCGCGTCAACCCCGTCACGGTCGCCGTCGTCGCGCAGCTGCTCGGAGCCGCCGGCGTCGCATCCCTCATCGTTATCGACGAGCCGTTCGCGTTCCTCGCGGGCATGTTCGTCTTCGGCCTCGGACTCGCGGCGGCCGTGCCCGCGAAGCAGGTCCTCGTCCTGCGATGGTCGTCGGGCGACGACCGGCGCAAGGTCTTCGCCTACAAGTTCACCGGCGAATCGCTCGGCATGGCGGCCGGCGCCTTCTTCGCCGGGCAGATCGTCGACCTGTCCGCTCCGAACGGACTCGACATCGGCTTCGCGATCGCCGCCGCGGGCTTCGTCGTGTCGTCGCTGCTGATCGCGATCGCCGGACGCGGCGCATCCGCGCACGAAGAGATCGCCTTCGACGCGAATGCTCCGCGTGCTGAGGGCACGGGCGTGGTGCGTGCGATCCTCTCAACCCCGGCGCTGCGCTGGACCGTCGTCGTGACCATCACTCTCGCGCTCGGCTTCTACGCCCAGTTCGAGGCGGGACTTCCTGCCTACGGTCTGACCGTCCTCGACATCGATGCCTCAGTGATCGGCATCGCGGCGGCCGTGAACTGCATCGTGATCGTCGCTCTGCAGGTCGTGATGGTGCGCCTCACTGCGAAGCGCGACGCCGCAACGCTGCTCATGGCTGTCGGCATGATCTGGGTGGTGTCGTGGACGGTGCTGTCGTTCGCGCAGTTTGCCCCCGGCATCGCCTCGGCGCTCTTCGTGATGACATACGGCATCTTCGCCGTCGGCGAGACGATCTACAGCCCGGTTCTCAATCCGCTCACGGCCCAGCTCGCGCCCCGGGGCATGGTCGGACAGACACTCGGAACGATCAGCGCGGTGCAGACGGCCTTCTCCGCCGCCGGCCCGCTCGTCGCAGGACTGCTGCTCGGTGCCGGACTCTCTGATGTCTTCCTCGGTATGCACCTGGTGATCAGCATGATCGCGGTGTTCGCAGCCTGGCGCATCAAGAAGGCGCTCGCGGTCCGACCCCCGGCGCCTCCGCTCGAGGAGCGCTACGAGCGTGCGAATCCGCCGACGGCGCCGCTCACTCTCGCCTAGCGGAGTTGCGTTCACCGCAACGAAATCGTGATCGCCGGGGTGGGACTGCGAATAGGCGAAGGTGGAATCGCGTGCCAAGATGAAGGCCTATCTTTCGCGATAGCATCCGTCACCCGGCACAGGAGCCTGATATGACTCGACGCACCCCCCTCGCCCTCGGCATCGCCCTTACGGCGGTCGCCTCCCTCGCTCTCGTCGGCTGCGCCAGTGGCGCAGGTTCCAGCGGCGACGGTGATGCGGCGGCAGACAACAAGTACGGTCTCGTCGAGGCCGGAACCCTGACGGTCTGCTCCGACGTGCCGTACCCGCCGTTCGAGGTCGAAGACCCCTCGTCCGAGTCCGGCTACTCGGGCTTCGACATCGATCTGCTCACCGCGATCGCGGAGCAGCTCGACCTCAAGATCTCCGTGCAGGATGTCGGCTTCGACGCCCTGCAGTCCGGGACGACTCTCGCGGCCGGCACCTGCGACGTGGGTGCGTCCGCGATGACGATCACCGATGAGCGCAAGGCGAACATCGACTTCTCAGACCCCTACGTGGAGTCGCTGCAGTCGCTGCTCGTGCGCACCGATTCGGGCATCAAGAGCATCGACGACCTGGCCGGCAAGAACGTCGGCGTCCAGCAGGGCACCACGGGCGAAGCCTATGCGGGAGAGAACGCCAAGGGCGCAGAGCTGGTTTCGTACCCCTCGGACGGCGAGCTGTGGCCGGCCATGCAGGCGGGGCAGATCGACGCGATCCTGCAGGACCAGCCCGTCAACTACGTGCACGAGCAGGATGACCCGGCCTACAAGATCGTCGAGACCTACAACACCGACGAGACGTACGGCTTCGCCTTTGCGAAGGGCGAGCGCACCGAACTGCTCAAGGCCGTCAACGCCGCTCTGAAGGACCTCCGCGACAACGGGACGTACCAGAAGATCTACGACGAGTACCTCGCGGTGAAGTGATCGGCGACAGACGAATCCTGGAGGGACCTTGACGATGGCGTTGAGGCGCACTCAGAAACAGCGGCTCTACCGGTACGCGGTGTACTTGGTGCTGATCGCCCTCGCGGTATGGGCGGCGGTAAGCACCGACTGGGCGAAGATGGGCACGCTCTTCTTCAACCCCGAAGTCGCACTGAAGATGCTTCCCGGCATCGTCACGACGGCGCTCGTCAACACACTGTGGTTCACGGCGGTGGCCTTCACCGGCGGCCTCGTGCTCGGTGTGATTCTGGCGTTGATGAAGCTGTCGGCGATCGGGCCGTTCCGCTGGATCGCCACGATCTGGATCGAGTTGTTCCGCGGACTGCCCGCGATTCTCACGATCTTCGCGGTGGCCTTCATCCTCCCGATCGCATCGGGGATTCCGGGCAAGGATCTCGGCGGCCCCGTGGTGCTGGGTCTCATCGGCCTCGTGCTCGTCGCCTCCGCCTACATGGCAGAGACGATCCGTGCGGGCATCCAGGCGGTGCCGAAGGGGCAGACGGAGGCGGCACGGTCGCTCGGTATGTCGCCGATGAAGACGATGTTCTGGATTGTCGTCCCGCAGGGTTTCCGCATCATCATCCCGCCACTGACGAATGAGTTCGTGCTGCTGCTGAAAGACACCTCGCTGCTGTTCGTCGCGGGCACCTTCATCTGGTCGAAGGAACTCACGACGTTCGCCCGGGACGCGACGACCCAGAACTCCAACGCGACGCCCCTGATCATGGCGGCGATCCTGTACCTGATCGTGACGATTCCGCTCACGCGCTTCACCGCGTGGCTGGAGCGACGAATGGCGAGAGAGCGATGAGCACCGATCTGATCAACGTCCACGCCCCCGCGATCGATGTGCAGGGGCTCGTGAAGAGCTACGGCGACAACGAGGTCCTCAAGGGCATCGATCTCACCGTGCGTCCGGGCGAGGTCGTCTGCGTGATCGGCCCCTCCGGATCCGGGAAGTCGACGCTCCTGCGTTCGGTGAACCTGCTGGAGGAGCCCACGGGCGGCAAGATCCTCATCGAGGGCATCGACATCACGGATCCGGATGTCGACATCGACCGCGTGCGCACGCGCATCGGCATGGTGTTTCAGAGCTTCAACCTGTTCCCCCATCTGAGCGTGATGGGAAACCTCACGATCGCGCAGCAGCGGGTGAAGAAGCGCTCGAAGACAGAGGCGCAGAAGATCGCGCGCGAGATGCTCGATCGTGTCGGTCTGGCGGAGAAGGCGGACGCCTATCCGGGCCACCTCTCCGGCGGCCAGCAGCAGCGCGTGGCGATCGCGCGCGCACTGTGCATGAACCCCGACATGATGCTCTTCGACGAGCCGACGTCGGCTCTCGACCCTGAACTGGTCGGCGAGGTGCTGCAGGTCATGCGCACGCTGGCCGATGAGGGCATGACGATGCTCGTGGTGACGCACGAGATGGGCTTCGCCCGTGAGGTCGGCTCGCGACTGATCTTCATGGACGGCGGCCACATCGTGGAGGAGGGCGACCCGCGCGAGGTGCTGGCCAACCCGCAGCATCCGCGGACGAAGGACTTCCTCTCCCGCGTGCTGTGAGCCCACGCCGTAGGCGTCGTGCATCCGCATTCCTCGCGCTCGCTATCATGAGCGCGAGAGTGGGGAAATGCTCAGGGGGAGTCGTGCGTGGTTGAGTCGTTGTTGAACGTCGACATCGTCGACGGGCCGGTGCCGTTCGTCGTCTGGGGAGCGACCGCGGCCATGCTCATCGTGCTGGTGTGCCGTCGGTGGACGGCACTGCGGCTGCTGCTTGCGGTCGTCGCCGTGCTGCTCGGCGCCATGGTCGGCGTCGCGACTCTGGCAGTGATCGAGTTCTCCGAGGCGTTCGGCGCGACGATGCCGGTCGGCGTGATGTGGTGGACCGTCGGATGCTTCGCAGGACTCGGTCTCGCCGTGGTGAGTCTCTGGAACCGTACGCTCTGGCGCAAGATCGTGGCGATCTTCGCGATCTTCTCCGTCCTGATCTCGCTTGCGGTCGGCGTGAACGCCACATTCGGCATCAACCGCACGGTCGGAGACGTGCTCGGCATCTCCACGCTCCCTCCGGTGACAGAGCTGCCCGAGCCGACACCGGATCCCACCTCCGACGAACCTCTCTACCGCACGTGGACGCCCCCGGCCGTCATGCCGGCGAAGGGCGAGGTGTTCCAGCTCAGCGGCGCCTTCTCCATTCCGTCGACGGATCGCTTCGTTCCCCGGGACGCCGCCATCTACCTGCCCCCGGCAGCACTCGTCGAGGATCCGCCGGAGCTGCCGATCGTCGTGTTCATGATGGGAAAGCCGGGCGACCCGAACCCCCAGTTCGTGCAGGAGGCGCTGGACGCGCTTGCCGCGCAGCATCGGGGGCTCGCGCCGATCGCGATCGTCGCCGACCAGCTGGGAGATCCGAATGTCAACCCGGCGTGCGCGGATTCCGTCGCCTTCGGGGGCGTGGCCTCGTACTTCAACCGCGACATTCCGACGTTCATCCGCGAGCACCTCGATGTGCCCGCGGACCCGCGGTACTGGACGATCGGCGGCTATTCGAATGGTGGCGCGTGCGCCATCACCTGGGCGGCGCAGCACCCCGGCACCTGGGGCAACGTCCTCAGCATCTCGGGCGAGGCCTTCCCTGGAAGCGAAGAACCCGACACCGTGCGCGATGAGGTCTTCGACGGCAGCGCGAAGGCCTACGACGCGGCGAAGCCCGCCGCGATTCTCGGCAAGAACAAGGGCGCATTCGACGGGCACTTCGCCGTGTTCACGGCAGGCGAGAACGACCCCGACTTCGTGACCGCCGCGGAGACGAACGCGGTGCTGGCGGAGGCGGCCGGCTTCGACACGGAACTCTTCATCCTGCCGGGTGCCGATCACACGGTATCGGCGGTCCGCGGCGGGCTGCAGCGCGCGTTCGAAGCCCTCTACCCGCGTATCGGCCTGTCCGAGAACTGAACCGAAAGGCGAACATGACCACGCAGACGGATAGCCGCGAATCGGCCGTGACGCGGATGGCGCGGCACATCGGCCGGTATGTGCGGCAGCATCCCTTCTCGGTGGCGCTCTCCGTCGTCCTCGTGGCGACCGCGCTCGCCTGGGGCACGCTGTGGGGCAACCATCCGCTCGAACTCGCGGCGAGTCCGCTGACGACGTTCGCCGCCGGGGCCTGGTGGACGCCCATCACCGCCCTGCTTCTGGTCGACTCGGCGATCGATCTCGTGCTCACCCTCGCGATCGTGCTGACCGTGATGGCCTATGCCGAGCGGCTGCTCGGCTCGCTGCGCGCCCTGATGCTCTTCTTCGGAGTCGGTGTGGCGGCCATGCTTGCGGGAATCGGCGTCGAGGCGGTTGCCGCCCAGGGCGGCGCGATGTGGGCGCTCGCCGCTGAAGCGGAAACGGTTCTGGATCCCGCGGTGGGTGTCTTCGGAGTGGTGATGGCGGGAAGCTCCCTCGCGCCCGCGCTGTTCCGACGGCGCATCCGTCTCATCGGCCTCGCCGGGGTTCTCATGTTCGCCCTGTATGCGGGCGACGCCGACAGCATCTACCGGCTGCTGGCCGCCGTGATCGGTCTCGTCGTCGGGATGCTGCTCGCCCGAGGTGCGTCCGGCTCTGCCTTGTACCGCAGCTCATACGGGGAGACGCGTACGCTCGTCGCCGCGATGGTCGCCGTCACCGGCCTCGGTCCGCTG
Source organism: Microbacterium sp. GW823-FHT02G05 (assembly GCF_058797175.1). Lineage (NCBI taxonomy): Bacteria > Bacillati > Actinomycetota > Actinomycetes > Micrococcales > Microbacteriaceae > Microbacterium > Microbacterium sp. GW823-FHT02G05. The sequence continues at coordinate 76,380 of NZ_JBXAJK010000001.1, read as the reverse complement.
ATCGTGCTCATCTCGGGGATCGGCAACGGTCCGCTCGCACTCGCCGTGGCAGGTTTCCGTGGTGTGGACGCCCGCGAGGTGCTGGAGCGCTGCGCCGACGACTTCTCCGAGCGCTGCGTTGCGGACGTCTCGCTGGCGCTCAGCGCGGGCGCCGGGCCCTTCCTGCTCAGCCTGCTGCCGCTCGCCCTCAGCCTTCTCGCCGCATGGGGGCTGCGAGTTGGACGTCGTGCCGCGTGGATTCTCGCTGTGATCGTGAACGTCGCGATCGCCGTACTGACCGCGGTGAGCCTCGGAACGCTCGCGCTGCTTGACACCGCCACCGTCGACATCGTCGGCGAGGAGTTCGCGCTCTGGGCGGTCGCCGCGGTGCTCGTCCCCATCGCGGTCGTTGTCATGCTCCTGATCACCCGCCGCCGGTTCGCCGTGCGGGCGCCGAAGGCGGCATCCGCGCGCTTCGCGCTCACCGTGCTGGGGGCCTTCGTGCTCCTGGCGACGGCGTACGTGCTGATCGCGCTCACCGCGATGTCGTCGTTCGCGGTGCCGGTCGGAGTCGGCGATGTGCTCGTCGATGCGCTTCGCCGGTTCCTGCCCGCGGGCTTCCTGCAGGGGGTGCCCGCGGCTGTCGCGCCCACCGAGGGTCTGGCGCTGTTCGCGCACCAGTGGGTCGGTGTGGTGTTCTGGGTGATCGTCATCATCGGCATGCTCGTGCTCTACCGGGCCACCGCCAGCGATCGGGATGCGGCGGGGGAGAAGCGCTTCCGACAGCTGCTGCGCACCGGCGGCGGAGGAACCCTCGGTTTCATGGGCACCTGGCCGGGCAACGACTACTGGTTCGCCGACGACGGCTCCGGTGCTGTCGCCTACCGGGTGATCAACGGCATCGCCCTCACGATGTCCGACCCCGTGGGCGACGAGACGCGATCCGCTGCGACCATCCGCGGCTTCGTCGACTTCTGCGACGCGCAGGGATGGAGCCCGGTCTTCTACAGCTTCCACGAGAAGCACCTGGCGACGTTCCAGGACTTCGGGTGGCAGTACCTGTCGGTCGGAGAGGAGACCGTCATCCCGCTCGCGGCGTTCGAGCTCACCGGCAAGCCGTGGGCGAAGGTGCGGCAGGCGTACAACAAGGGCGAACGTGAGGGCATCACGACCCTCTGGTCGACCTGGGATGACCTGCCCGCCACGATCGCCGCGAAGATCACGGCGCTCAGCGAGCAGTGGGTCTCCGAGAAGGAACTGCCCGAGATGGGCTTCACGCTCGGTGGGATGGCAGAGCTCAAGGATCCGGATGTCGCGCTCTACCTCGCCTTCAACAAGGATGGCGGGCTTGAAGCGATCACGAGCTGGCTGCCGAGCTGGCGTGACGGACGTGTCGTCGGCTGGACGATCGATTTCATGCGCCGCGGAGATGGATCCATGCCCGGCATCATGGAGTTCATCATCGCCTCGGCGGCATTCCGTATGAAGGAAGAGGGCGTCGAAGTCATCAGCCTGTCCGGTGCGCCGCTCGCAGAGAAGCCGCTGGTGCCGGGCGAAGAGGCGCCGGAGGCGACTGTCATGACGCGGCTGCTCGGCTGGCTGGGGAAGGTGCTGGAGCCCGCGTACGGCTTCACGTCGCTGTTCCGGTTCAAAGCCAAGTTCAACCCGGAGTACCACACGATCTACATGGCTTATGCGGACCCCGCGCAGCTGCCGACGATCGGTCTCGCCATCGGAAAGGCCTACCTTCCAGAGGTCTCACCGCAGGAGTACCTGGCGCTGGCGAAGACGCTCACGCCGTAGCACCCGACACAGAAGGCGTCCTCCCGCGAGTGCGGAAGGACGCCTTCTCACGTTGTCAGCTCTCGACCTCGATGACTTCCGCGTCCGCGGCATTGCGGCGCACAGAATCGATGCCGTTGAGGGCACCGGCCTTCGAGGCGTAGCCCTGGCCCGTCGCGATGACTTCGCCGTTGCCCGCCTTCAGGCGAAAGCGGTAGTCGCCCGCCTTGTCTTCGTAGAGTTCGAACTTTCCTGCCATTGGTTTTCCTCCCTCGGAGTGGGGTATTGCTCAGACGCTATCGTGCCGCGCTCTCCGAGGGAATGACGTACTTGAAGCCGAGGTGCGAGCCGGCGAACCCGAGATTCTCGTAGAACCGGTGCGCGTCGGTGCGCGCAGCATCCGATGTCAGCTGCACCATCGCTGCGTCGAGCGCAGGCGCCGCCTCGCCTGTCACCCAGCGCATCGCCGCGGAGCCGATTCCGGACGAGCGCAGGGCACTGCTCACCCGCACGGCTTCGACGAGCAGGCGCAGGGCCCCGCGGCGAGCCATCCCGGGAATCAGCGTGAGCTGCAGCGTGCCGACGATGGCGCCGTCGAGCTCGATCACGACCAGATCGTTGCCCGGGCTCGCGAGCACATCGCTGAAGGCGGCGAGGTAGAGCGGGCGATCGGCATCGGATGCCACATCACCGCGTGCCGCGCTGATCGGGTCGTCCGCGAGGAGCGCGATCACAGCATCGGCGTCGTCGCGCTGCGCGCGGCGCAGCGTTGCGGCACCCGCGCGGGATTCGAACGGAAACGGCAGGGGCAGGGCATCGAGCATGCTCTCAGTCTGGCATCCTGAGAGCAATGGAGATCGGCGCGTTCCTCGGCCTCGAGCAGCTCACCTGGGGCATGCTCCTGCTGATCGTCGTGGCCGCGTTTGGCGCCGGATGGATCGACGCCGTCGTGGGCGGTGGCGGCCTGCTGCAGCTGCCCGCGCTGCTGCTGATCCCCGGGATCACGCCCGTGCAGGCCCTCGCGACGAACAAACTGGCCTCCGTCTTCGGCACCGCGACGAGCAGCGCGACCTACTACCGGCGCGCGAAACCCGACATCCGCACGGCGATACCGATGGCGCTCATCGCGCTCGCCGGATCCTTCGGCGGTGCGAGTCTCGCCACCGCACTTCCGGCATCGGCATTCAAGCCCATCATCGTCGTGGCGCTCCTCGCCGTCGCGTTGTTCACGGCGCTGAAACCGCAGATGGGTGCGGCGACGATGCTCCGCTTCCGTGGGCACAAGCACCACATCGCGGCCGGAGCATCGGGACTCGTCATCGGCTTCTACGACGGCCTCATCGGCCCGGGCACAGGCACCTTCCTCATCATCGCTCTCGTCGGCCTGCTCGGCTACGACTTCCTGCAGGCGAGCGCGAAGGCGAAGATCGTGAACCTCGCCACCAACACCGGGGCGCTGCTGCTGTTCATCCCGCACGGAGCCGTGCTCTGGATCCTCGGCGGGATCCTCGCGGTCGCGAACATCGCCGGCAGCTATCTCGGCTCGCGCATGGCGATCTCACGCGGCACGACATTCATCCGCTGGGTGTTCCTCTCGGTCGTCGTGCTGCTCATCGCCAAGCTCGGCCTCGACGTGTGGAACGAGAACCTCGCGCCGCTGTTCGCCACGGGGCTCTAAACGGCGAGACCCCCGCCGCGCAGATGCGCAACGGGGGTCTCAGACAGCGGACGCTCAGGCGTCGGCGTCCTCCGGAACGAAGTCGACGCCCGCTTCGGCGCGCTGCTCGGGCGAGATGACGCCGGGAGCCTCGGTGAGCGGATCGAAGCCGCCGCCCGACTTCGGGAACGCGATGACGTCGCGGATCGACTCGGTCTTCGTCAGGTGCTGCATGACGCGGTCCATGCCGAGCGCGATTCCACCGTGCGGGGGAGCGCCGAACTTGAACGCCTCGAGCAGGAAGCCGAACTTCTCGTCGGCCTGCTCGTCGGTGATTCCCATCACGTTGAACACGCGCTTCTGCACGTCTTCCCGGTGGATGCGGATCGAGCCGCCACCCAGCTCCGAGCCGTTGCACACGATGTCGTACGCGTAGGCGAGAGCCGAGCCGGGGTCGGTGTCGAAGGTATCGGCGAACTCGGGCTTGGGGCCCGTGAAGGCGTGGTGGACGGCGGTCCAGGCGCCCGCGCCCACGGCCACATCGCCCGAGGCGACGGCTTCGGAGGCGGGCTCGAACATCGGTGCATCCACGACCCAGGTGAACGCGAACGTGTCGGGGTCGAGCAGGCCGAGGCGGCGGCCGATCTCGACACGCGCCGCACCGAGCAGTGCACGGCTGGGCTTGGTCGCTCCGGCTGCGAAGAAGACGCAGTCGCCGACAGAGGCGCCGACGAGCTCGGCGAGACCTGCCTGCTCGGTCTCAGACAGGTTCTTGGCGACGGGGCCGCCGAGAGTGCCGTCCTCGTTGAAGAGCACGTAGGCAAGGCCACGGGCTCCGCGCTGCTTGGCCCACTCCTGCCAGGCGTCGAGCGCCTTGCGCGGCTGGCTCGCGCCACCGGGCATGACGACGGCACCCACGTACTCGGCCTGGAACACGCGGAAGGTCGTCTCGGAGAAGTACTCGGTCGCCTCGACGAGCTCGAGACCGAAGCGCAGGTCGGGCTTGTCGGAGCCGTACTTCGCCATCGCCTCGGCGTACGTCATGCGCGGCAGCGGCAGCGCCACATCGACGCCGATCGTCTTCCACATCGCCTGGATGAGCGACTCCATCAGCGTGATGACGTCTTCCTGCTCGACGAAGCTCATCTCGATGTCGAGCTGCGTGAACTCGGGCTGGCGGTCGGCGCGGAAGTCCTCGTCGCGGTAGCAGCGAGCGATCTGGAAGTACTTCTCCACGCCGCCCACCATGAGCAGCTGCTTGAACAGCTGCGGCGACTGCGGCAGAGCGTACCAGCTGCCCGGGTGCAGACGTGCGGGCACCAGGAAGTCGCGCGCGCCCTCCGGCGTCGAGCGCGTCAGCGTCGGGGTCTCGACCTCGACGAAGTCCTCCTCGTGCAGGACGTCGCGGATGGCCTTGTAGACCTGCGAGCGCAGACGGATCGCGTTCGCGGTGGTCGGGCGGCGCAGGTCGAGGTAGCGGTGCTTGAGGCGTGCCTCTTCACCCACCGTCTCGCTGTCTGCGAGAGCGGTCGACACCTGGAACGGCAGGGGAGCGGACTCGTTGAGCACCTCGACCTCGGCCGCGATGACCTCGATCTCACCCGTGGGCAGGTTCGGGTTCTCGTTTCCGGCGGGACGGCGGGAGACCTCGCCCGTGACCTTCAGGACGAACTCGCTGCGCAGCGGGTGCGCGATCTCCTCGTCGCGGATGACGATCTGCGCGATGCCCGATGCATCGCGAAGATCGATGAAAGCGACTCCTCCGTGATCGCGACGGCGATCGACCCAACCCGTGAGGGTGACGGTCTGGCCGGTGTGCTCGGCTCGCAGAGAGCCGATCGTGTGAGTGCGAAGCACGGAAGATTCCTCCTGATCGGGGAAATAGGGAACCTGGCCATTCTATGCGGGGCGCTGCGCGGCGAGTTCGGCGACGATCATGGCTGCCGCGGTCTGCCCCGCAGATGCCGCGGCGAGCACGGATGCCATGGGCCCGGGCAGCGACGCGCGATGCGCGAGGTCGCCCGCCGCCCAGACACCGGGCGCGGATGTGCGGCCGAAGTCGTCCGTCGAGATCGCACCGGAGGCGTGGATCGTGAGGCCGAGCTCCTCCGCGAAGGGTGCGCGCTGCCGCGAGGTGGTCGCAGCGACGAAGATGCCCGCGACGGTGAAGTCGTCGTTCTCGGTGGTGATCCGCACACCGCCGGATGTGCGCGTGATCGCGGTCGCCGGCAGCTCGGAGAGGCGCGCACCGGTCGCGTCGAGGGCCGCGTGATCGTCGGCGGACAGCGATGCGCCCACGGGCAGCACGGTGATGCCTCCGACGATCGGTGCGAGCAGACCGATCAGATGGGCAGCGCGCGGGCCGCCGCCGAGGATCGCGATGTCCTGGCCCGCGAACTCATGGCCGTCGCAGAACGGGCAGGTGAACGCTGAGACGGTCCACGCCTCGGCAAGACCCGGCACCGAGGGCAGGTCATCCGCGATGCCCGTCGCGAGCAGCACGTGCCGTGCGTGGAGGTCGGAGCCATCCGCGAGGCGCACCGCGAAGTCGCCCGCGCTCCCCGTCACCTCGCTCGCGGCGATGTCACGGATCGACACGGTCGGGTAGGCGGCGAGCTCGCGGCGTGCCGCGGCGCGCAGGTCTCCGGGGTCTCGCCCGTCATTGCCGAGCATGTTGTGCATATGTCGCACCCCGGCGTTGCGGTACTCACCGGAATCGAGCAGCACGACGCTGCGGTGCATCCGGCCGAGCGTCAGCGCCGCCTGCAGTCCTGCGGGCCCTGCTCCGATCACGATCACGTCGTTCATCTCATCGTCCTCTCGTCTGCGCACCAGGCGCCCTCTTGCGGTCTCCGTCAGTCTGTGAGTTCATGTCAACATGAAGTCAAATGCGCAGGAGCTGTGGTCGGTCGGCGAGGTCGCGGGGCGCTTCGGGCTGCCGACGAACGTGCTCCGCCACTGGGAGAGCGTCGGGCTGCTACGGCCAGTGCGTGACTCGGCCGGGCGGCGCCGTTACGGCGAGAACGACGTCGTGCGCATCGCGGTGATCCAGCGCAGCAAAGCGGCGGGAATGACGCTCGAGCAGATCGTGGTGCTCCTCGACGACGGCAGCGCCGGGCGGCACGCCGTCCTGCAGCAGCACCTGGACGAGCTCGACCGTCGTGCGGAGGAGATCCGCCTCTCGCGCGAGATGACGGAGCACGCGCTGGGCTGCCGTGCACACGACATCGCCACTTGCCCACGGTTCCAGGCGAGTGTCGCCGATGTCCTCGCGCGCGTCGGGGGTGCGGATCGCTAGACTCTGGCCGAAGTTTCCGTTCGTCCTCCGCACTACCTCTTCAGGAGCCACCATGGATTCGAATCTCATCAGCGAGCAGTTGCTCTCGACCACATCCGTCGTCTGGGGTGTGATCTTCTACATCGTCTACGCCGTCACCATGTGGCGCGTGTTCTCGAAGGCGGGCTACCCGGGCATCCTCGCGCTGATCCCGATCGTCAACTGGATCTTCCTCGTGAAGATCGCCGGTATGACCGGGTGGGCGGCGCTGCTCTACCTGATCCCCATCGTCAACGTGATCTTCGCGATCGTCGTGGCGATCAAGGAAGGACGAAACTTCGGCAAGGGCGGGGTCTTCTCGTTCTTCCTGCTGTTCCTCTTCCCCTACATCGGGCACCTGATCATCGGATTCGGCAGCGCCGAGTACCGCAAGGTCTGAACGAGAGGAGAGCGGATGCCGCGGCATCCGCTCTCCCTAGACTGGAGCCATGCCCGCTGAACGTCTGCACCTGGTTCGCCACGGTGAGGTCCACAACCCCGCCCGCGTTCTCTACGGGCGCCTCCCCGACTATCGGCTGAGCGAGGCCGGGCATCAGATGGCCCGTGCCGCCGCCGAGTACGTCGCGACCCTCGGGCGACCGGTCACGGCGCTGCGCTGCTCTCCGCTGGAGCGGACCCAGGAGTCGGCTGCACCGTTCGCCGAGCGCTTCGACCTCGAACCGGTGCTGGACGAGCGCATCATCGAGCCGACGAACGTGTTCGAGGGGCGGCAGATGAAGCGCGCCCTCATGGACCCGCGCAACTGGTGGCACCTGCGCCAGCCGTCGCTGCCGAGCTGGGGGGAGCCGTACGAGTCGATCGCGGCGCGCATGCTGGAGGCGATGGATGAAGCCTGGCACGGTGCCGAATCCGGTGACGTCGTGTTCGTCTCGCACCAGGCGCCCATCTGGATCACGCACCTGAGGGTTGCGGGTCTCCCGCTGCGACACGACCCGCGCACACGCCGGTGCGATCTCTCCAGCGTTACCTCGTTCGAACGCGTGGGAGACGTCTGGCGTGAGGTCGCCTACGCCGCCCCCGCGGTGACCGGCGGCGCCGTCGATGTCGGGGCCGTGTGAGGTACCCCACACGGGTATGAGCCTTCCCCGGAGACGCATAGGGATGCTCCGTAGAATCAAGGCCGTGTTCACCTCTCTGCGCCCGAATCGCAGCGCGGCACGATCGCGAGCTGTGCGTCTCGGTTCCTCGGTGGTCGTCGCCGCTCTCGCCGTCAGCCTCGCCGCGTGCGCGCCTGACCCTGTCGCCCAGCAGTACCTCGACGGGTCGAACAAGGGCTACATCGCGGCGAACGGCTTCCGCGTCGAAGAGGTGAAGATCGCCGAGCGTGGCGAGCCCGTCGTCTACGGGGGAGTCCTCGAGAACGGCGAGAAGTTCTCCAGCGACGACGTCGCCGGAGACGTGGTCGTCGTGAACTTCTGGTATGCCGCCTGCGGCCCGTGCCGCGTCGAGGCCCCCGACCTGGAGGCCGTCTGGCAGGAGTTCAAAGATGATGGCGTCTCGTTCATCGGGGTGAACACCTACGACCAGGCCGACACTGCACTCTCGTTCGCGGAAGAGTACGGCATCACCTATCCGAACCTCATCGACGTCAACACCGGCGAGGCCAAGCTGGCCTTCGCGCAGGTCACGCCGATCCAGGCGACTCCGACGACGCTCGTCCTCGACAAGCAGGGGCGCGTCGCGGCGCGCATCATCGGTCAGCTCGAGGGCGCATCCGTGCTCTCGACGCTCGTCAAAGACGCGCTCGCGGAGAAGCAGTGAACGTCGACTCCCTCGTGGGGTTCGGGGCGCTGTGGCTCGCCGTCCCGGTCGCGATCCTCGCCGGGCTGATCTCCTTCCTCTCGCCCTGCGTGCTGCCGCTCGTCCCGGGCTACCTCGGGTTCCTCGGAGGCAGCGTCGACAGCGGCTCCTCCGGATCAGCAGGGACGAAGCCATCGCGCGGACGCCTGGTCGCCGGGGTGCTGCTCTTCATCGCCGGCTTCACGGTCGTCTTCATCGCGCTGACCATCGTCGGCGGCACGGCCGGGATGTTCTTCATCGAGTGGGGCGATCTGATCACCCGCATCCTCGGCGTCGTGATCATCCTCATGGGACTCGTTTTCATCGGGCTCTTCGGCTTCGCCCAGCGCACGATGCGCATGAACATCTCCGGGCGCACCGGCCTGCTCGGCGCCCCGCTTCTCGGCTTCGCGCTCGGCATCGGCTGGACGCCCTGCATGGGCCCGACCCTCACGGCGATCACTGCCGTCGCCTGGAACGTCGGTGACCCGTGGCGTGCGGGCCTGCTGGGACTCGCGTACTCGCTCGGACTCGGCATCCCGTTCCTGCTCGTGGCGATGGGATTCGGCTGGGCGACCCGTTCGCTCGGCTTCCTGCGCCGTCACGTGCGCACGGTCAACATCATCGGAGGTGTGCTGCTGGTGCTGCTCGGCGTGCTCATGGTCAGCGGAATCTGGACCGACATCATGTCGCGACTCGGGGCGGTGATGAGCAGTGTCATCCTCCCCCTCTGAGAAGGCGTCGAAGAAGTCTGCGGCGACCGGCGCGGCCGCCGATCCGCTGCGTCCCTCTGACCACATCGACAGCGACAATGACACGATCACCTCCCCGGCGCTCGGCGTCGTCGGGTGGATGCGCTGGGGCTGGCGGCAGCTGACGTCGATGCGCACGGCGCTCGTGCTGCTGCTCGTGCTCGCGATTGCCGCGATTCCCGGCTCGATCTTCCCGCAGCGGATGGCCGACCCGAACGGCGTCACGCAATGGCAGAGCGAGAACCCTGATCTGTTCCCGATTCTCGACGCCATGCAGATGTTCGACGTCTACCTGTCGGCGTGGTTCTCGGCCATCTATCTGCTGCTGTTCCTCTCGCTGATCGGGTGCGTGCTGCCTCGCATCAAGCACCACTTCAAGGCGCTGCGCACGAAGCCGCCGCGCACGCCGGTGCGGCTGAGCCGCCTGGACGACTTCCGTGCTGCGTCGCGTACGGTCGTCGCGGATCAGGATGCCTCGGCGGCAGCATCCGCCGCCATCGACGGTGCCGAGGCGCAGCTGCGCTCCTCGGGCTACCGCGTCGTCCGCTACGACGACAAGCGCGGCTACTCCGTCTCCGCGGAGCGCGGCTACGCCCGCGAGACAGGCAACCTGCTCTTCCACCTCGCCCTCGTGGGCATCCTCGTGACCGTCGCCGTCGGAGGCAGCTTCGCCTACACGGGACAGCGCGTCGTCGTCGAGGGCACGAGTTTCGTGAACACGCTGCTCGACTACTCGTCGATGAACCGCGGACGCTTCGTCGCCGAGGGGGCGCTGGCCCCGTACCGGATGACCCTCGACGAGTTCGATGTCACCTACGAGCCGATCGGCACGACCGCCGCAGGACAGGCCGGAAACTTCGCCGCCCACGTCACGATCGACGTTCCCGGTCAGGAACAGCGCACCGACAAGGTCGTCGTCAACTCGCCGATCACGATCGAGGGCGACCAGATCTACCTGCTCGGCAACGGCTACGCACCGACCATCACGGTGCGCAACGCCGACGGCGACGTCATCTTCCGTGACTCGGTGCCGTTCCTCCCGCAGGACGCGGCGATGACCTCGCTCGGCGTCGTGAAGATCCCCGACGGTCTGCCCGAGCAGATCGGGCTCGTCGGGTTCTTCTACCCGACGCAGGTCGAACTCAACACGGGCGCCTTCACCTCCGCGTTCGGCGATCTGATCAACCCGATGCTGACCCTCAACGTCTACGAGGGCGACCTCGGCATCGACGACGGCACACCGCGCTCGGTGTACGTCCTCGACCCCAGCGGCATGGAGCAGCTCACCGGCGGCGAGACCGGCGTCGACTCGATCGAGCTCGCACCGGGTGACACGGCAGAGCTCCCGGGCGGTCGCGGCTCGGTGACCTTCGAGGACGAGTCTCCGGCCGGCGCCGCCGACTACAGCCAGTCCGTCAAGCGCTTCGCATCGCTGCAGATCCACCACGACGCATCCGCCATCTGGGTGCTCGGCTTCGCCGTGCTCGCGGTCGCCGGACTCCTGCTCGCGATGTTCGTGCCGCGCCGCCGCGTCTGGGTCAAGGCGACCGTCGCGGACGACACGGTGTCGTTCGAGTACGCGGCGCTGGCCCGTGGCGAGGACCCCACGCTCGCGCTCGCCATCGACGACGTCGCGGCGAAGCACGGCCGTACGCTCGACGAGAGCGGACACTATGCCCCGGCACCGGTCGACGAGTCCGACGCCGCAGAAAACACCGAAGCACCTGCGACAACCCCGAAAGTAGACTGAAGCAATGGACCTCGACTCGCTGTCGATTCTGCTCATCTGGACCGCCATCGCGATCTACGCGGGCGCCTTCGTGGCCTTCGCCTTCGATCTGGCCGCGCGCTCGCAGGCTGCGGGCGACGCACAGACGGCGGCCCAGAAGCCCGCGCTCGTCGGGTCCGCGGTGGGCGGCGGTGGCGCCGCATCCGCTCCGGTCGTCCCGGCACCTGCGGCGCCTGCCGCCCCACGCCGCCGTTTCGTGATGGCGCGCATCGGCATGGCACTCACGGTGCTCGGCTTCCTGTTCCACCTCACCGGCACGGTCCTGCGCGGCATCGCCGCCGAGCGCGTTCCGTGGGCGAACATGTACGAGTTCGCGATGATGGGCACGCTGCTGATCATCGCCGTCTTCATCGCCGTGAACATCTGGATGGACCTGCGCTACCTGGGCACGTTCATCCTGGGCCTGATCGTCGTGCTTCTCGGTGGCGCCGCGACGAGCTTCTACGTCGAGATCGTGCCGCTCATGGACCCGCTGAAGAGCGTGTGGCTCATCATCCACGTCTTCGTGGCCTCGCTCAGCACCGCCTTCTTCGGGCTCGCCTTCGCGCTGAGCGTGCTGCAGCTCATGCAGGGCCGCCGTGAGCGTCGTCTCGCCGCGGGCGAAGCGAAGACCGGCCCCGGCTTCCTCGCGACGCTTCCGGTCGCAGATCGTCTCGAGAGCCTCGCCTACCGCTTCGTGACGGTCGGATTCATCCTGTGGACCTTCACGCTCATCGCAGGCTCGATCTGGGCGCAGGAGTCATGGGGCCGTTACTGGGGCTTCGACGTCAAGGAGACCTGGACGTTCATCATCTGGGTCGTCTACGCCGGTTACATCCACGCGCGTGCGACGCGCGGCTGGCGCGGTGCACGATCGGCGTGGCTGTCGATCATCGGATTCGCCGCCGTGATCTTCAACTTCACGATCGTCAACATGTTCTTCAAGGGACTGCACGCCTACTCGGGTCTCTGAGCCCGGACGCCGCTGGTCAGAAGGGCCAGATCAGCGGCACGTAGAAGACCGCGATCGCGAAGTACAGCAGCATGAGTGGCGCCCCGAGTCGCGAGTAGTCGCCGAAGCGGTATCCGCCTGGCTCCATCACCATGAGGTTGGCCGGTGTCGCGACGGGCGTGAGGAAAGACGCCGCCCCGGCGACGGTCAGCGCCATCATGAAGGGCAGCACCGACACCTCCATCGATGCGGCCAGGGCGACGGCGACGGGGGCGATGATCAGCACGGTCGCGGTGTTGCTGATGAGCTGCCCGAGCATGAGCGTGATGAAGACGATCACCGCGATCGCCGCGTGGGGCCCCGCTGCCCCCAACAGGGAACGCAGCCCCGCGGCGATGAGGTCGGCCGTACCGGTCTCCTGGAATGCCGTGGAGAGGGGGATCATGCCGGCGACCAGGAGCACCGTCGTCCAGGAGATCGAGCGGTACGCGCGCGTGATCGAGACCACCCGCGTCAGGATGAGTGCTCCGGCGGCGAGGAGCGCGGCGATGGAGGCAGGCACGATGCCGGTCGCGAGCAGGACGATCATGAGAGCGAGGATGACGAGCGTGCGCTTCGCGCCGGCACCGAGGGGCACGGCGCGGCGGACCACCTGAGGCTCGTCCACCACGAGGACCTCCGCGCGGTGCGAGGTGTGGCGCTCGAGGTCGTCCCAAGTGCCGTCGAGCAGAAGAGTGTCGCCCGCGCGAACGATCTCATCCGCGCCCGTCAGCTGCTCCTCACCGCGTCGAATCCCGAGGACGAGGAGATCACCGCTGGGCGTCGTCATGCCGACGCAGACGTGCAACCCGATGAGAGGGGATCGCGGAGGAACGACGACTTCGGCGACGCCGCGTTCTGAGGACATCAGGGGTGTCTCCGCGGCGATCGCATAGTCGTGACGCAGCGCGGAAGCCAGCCGCTCCAGATCGACGGGGGCCGAAGGCGCGGCGCGCAGGGGGAGCAGCCGGCGACCGAGGAGCGCGATGACCGCGAGTGTTCCCGCAAGAAGTGGAAGCCCGACAAGCGCGAACTCGAAGAATCCGAACGCACGACCGCCGGAGTCTGCGGCGATCTCGGACACGATGATGTTGACCGGGGTGCCCGTGAGAGCCAGCATCGACCCGGCGTGCGCCGAGAACGCCAGGGGCAGAAGCATCTGCGACGGGGCGATGCCCGCCCGCGCGGCGACGACCACGACGAGGGGGAGAAGCGCGGCCACTGCGCCGTTGACGCTGATGACGGCCGTCATGATCGCCGTCAGCAGGCCGATCGTCATCAGCAGCGATACGCGCCGCGTGCCGGATCGAGCGATCACCTGCTGCCCGGCCCAGGCCACGACGCCCGTGGATTCGAGAGCTTCGCTCACGACGAAGAGCGCGGCGATGAACAGCACGACAGGGTCGCCGAAGCCCGCCATGGCGGAGTTCAGATCGAGGACGCCTGTCAGGTAGAGGGCGACGGAGACACCGATCGCGACGACGGCGAGCGGTACTCGGTTCGACATGAATCCGATGACCGCGCACACCAGAATCACGAGCGTGGTCACGATCGGGTCCATAACCACACACATTAGGGCGTCGTGGGCGGTGCGCAGGTGGGCGATTTCTCACGGCCCGCGCTCTTGTCCTCGGCCTCCGCATCCGCTATATCAGAGAGAGGTGCGCGTGCGCCCACGCGCCCGACGGCGGAATCCGTCGGAAATGAGAGGCAACGCATGGCTGTCACCGAGACGTCCGCATCACCCCGCACCTCCTGGCTTCCCCTGATCGTCGTCGTGCTGACCCAGATCCAGGCGTCGTTCGCGGTCAATGCCCTGACGGTCTCGATGGCCGGGATCACGACAGACCTCGATACGCCGGCGACTTCTGTGGGAACTGCGATCACCGCAGGAACCTTCGCGATGGCCGCCTTCATCCTTCTCGGGGCGAAGATCGGCGCGCGCTTTGGCACACGAGGAGTGTTCCAGATAGCAGTTGCGATCCATGCCGCAGCCATGGCGGGCGTGGCGTTCAGCATGAGCCCCGCGATGCTCTTCATCGCGCAGGCGTCCTCCGGCGCGGTCATCGCGTTGATCGCCCCCGCCCTCACGGTGTTCATCGCGACGAACTACAAGGGCGCGACACAGGCGAAGGCGATTGGCTTCCTGGCGGCGGCCATCCCGCTCGCGGGCGTGCTCGCGCTGCTTCTGGCCGGGTGGTTCGCGGAGACGATCGGATGGCGCTGGTCGTTCGCGCTGATGGTCGCCCTCGGTGCACTGAATCTCGTCCTGAGCTTCGGCGTCAAGAAGGTTCCTGCGCAGCCGAACCTGTCCATCGACTGGACCGGCGCGATCATCGCGGCGATCACGATCATCCTGCTCAGCTTCGGCTTCTCCGGTCTCAACACCTGGGGGCTCTGGCAGGCGACTGATCAGGCTCCGTTCGACATCCTCGGCGTCTCTCCCGCACCTGTGCTGATCATCCTCGGCCTCATCGGCGGGCAGGCGTTCTTCGCCTGGGTGTCGTCGAGGCAGAAGGCGAAGAAGCCGCGCATCTTCGACCTGCGCGTTCTGGCCACGAGCAGCGAGCTCGCGGTGACCGCGTGCATGGCGACGATGCTGTTCGTCGGAACGGCGGCGAACTTCCTGATCCCGCTCTACATGCAGATGGTGCAGGGCCTCACGGGCATCCAGACGTCGTTCTCGATCATTCCCTACACGCTGTCGATCTTCCTCGCATCGACGTTCGTCGCCTACCTCTACAACGCCTTCCCTCCGCGTGTCCTGGCGTCCGCGGGCTTCGTCGTGGTGGCGGGAGCGCTCACGCTCCTCGCCTTCACGGTGCGGGGCGAATGGGGGCAGGCGTTCATCGTGATCGGCCTCATCCTGCTCGGCCTCGGCCAGGGATCGATCGTCGCGCTCGTCTTCAACACACTGCTCTCGTCGGCGCCGAAGGAGCTCGCGGGTGATGTGGGTGCGTGGCGCGGTCTCGTGCACAATCTGAGCGGTTCGATTGGTATCGCCGTCGCCAGCGCCTTCGCCGTGGGACTTCTCGCAGCGACGCTGCAGACCTCCGCCGACGAGCATCCGGAGATCTCGGCGGAGCTCGTCGCCGAGGTGAACTTCAACGACGTCGACTTCCTCACGAATGACATGCTCGCCGAGCGTCTCGGTGCGACATCTGCGATCGACGAGGAGATCGTCGCCGCCGTGGAGATCAATGCCGAGGCTCGCCTCCGGTCGCTGCAGCTGTCGTTGCTGGGGCTCGCGGGTCTCGCGCTCCTCGCGATCGTGCCGGCGACCCGGATGCCCGGCCGCATCGATGGGGAGCTCCCCGAGCAGGTCGAGCCGAACGATCCGGACACGATCGACGAGACCACGCCGCTCAATCCTGCGGCGGAGAAGCCCACGCCGGCCGGTGTTCGTCGATCTGAGAAGAAGGTGCCGTGATGTCCCGCAGTCCCAACAAGCTGATCCCCGTCGACTTCACCACCGTGCCGGGCTTGGAGGCGCTGGACGCCACACAGGTCGCCCTCGGCGGCGCGCCCGCTGAGGTGGAGGCGATCGGCATCGGAGTGTTCGCTGAGGAGGATGCTCCGCCTGCGCTGGGCTTCGATCGGGACGCACTCGCGAATGCCGGCTTCGAGGCGGCCGCCGGGACGACACTCGTCCTGCCGCAGGCCGGAGGCCCTGACCTGATCGCCATCGGTCTCGGGGCGCGTGCCGAGCTCACGAGCGCTGTTCTGCGTGATGCGGCGGCGGGCCTCGTTCGCGCCGCCGCGCGGCGGTCGCGTCTCGCTCTGCAGGTCACAGACTTCGCCGCGGTCGACGTCGAAACGGGCATCCGCGCGTTGGCCGAGGGCGCTTTGCTCGCGGGCTACCGCTACACGGCGCTGTCGAACTCCTCGAAGCATGTGGTGCTGGAGGCGCTGACGCTCGATGTGCCAGACGTCGCGAACGCGGCAGACGCGATCGTCGAGGCGCGCGTCCGCGCGCGGGCAGCGATCGTCGCCCGTGACCTCGCGAACACCCCTCCCGGCCACCTGACGGCGACCGATATGGGAGACATCGCAGTCGTGTTGGGCGAACGCTACGGCTTCGGGGTCGAGCTCTTCGACAAGCAGGCGCTGATCGAGCTGGGGTGCGGCGGCCTGCTCGGCGTCAATCAGGGTTCCGTCGAAGAGCCCCGCATGGTCAAGCTGTCCTACGCGCCGATGGGGGAGTCGAGCGGGCACCTCGGGCTCGTGGGCAAAGGCATCATGTACGACTCCGGCGGCATCAGCCTCAAGCCGAGCGACCCGATGCACCTGCTCATGAAGATGGACATGGGTGGAGCGGCAGCCGTGCTGGGTGCGTTCACGGCGCTCAGAGACGCGGGCGTGCCGGCGACGGTGACCGGTTGGCTCATGTGCACCGACAACATGCCCTCGGGCACGGCCTACAAGCTCGGCGACGTGCTGACCGCACGCGGCGGCACGACGATCGAGGTCAAGAACACCGACGCCGAGGGGCGACTCGTGATGAGCGATGCCCTGGTGCTGGCGAACGAAGAGGGCGTCGATGCCATCGTCGACATCGCCACGCTCACCGGTGCGGCGCTCGTGGCGCTCGGACCCGCCACGGCGCCGGTGTTCGGGAATGATCAGCGCATGATCGATCGGGTGCGTGCGGCGGCGGACGAGGTCGACGAGCCGGTGTGGCAGCTTCCGCTGCAGCAGAAGTATCGCAAGCAATTGGATTCGGACATCGCCGATATCTCTAACCTCGGGGGTCCCTTCGCCGGCGCGACGACGGCGGCGCTGTTCTTGGAGCACTTCGTCGGCAAGACTCCGTGGACGCATCTCGACATCGCCGGCACCATGCAGACCGAGAAGGATGACGCCTGGCGCACCAGCGGCGCGACGGGGTTCGGGGCCCGCATCTTGGTCGAGGCGGCACGCGCCTTCTCAGCCGTCGACTAGCCACGACGACATCGACGTCTTCTCGCAACACCGTCAACTACCGCACTAAGGAGAAATCATGTCCTTCTGGACCACGATCTGGGACGCCATCTGGTGGTTCCTGACGATCTTCGTCTTCGTCGCCTACCTCATGGCGCTGTTCTCGATCATCAGCGACCTGTTCCGCGACCACAAGCTCAACGGATGGGCCAAGGCCGTCTGGATGCTGTTCCTGGTGTTCCTGCCCTTTGTCACGGCACTCGTCTACCTCATCGCGCGTGGCCGCGGCATGGGTGAGCGTGCCCAGCAGCAGGCCGCCCAGGCGCAGGAGGCGGCGAACGAGTACATCCGCTCCGTGTCGGGCACCGCTGCCACCCCCGCTGCGGAGATCGCCCACGCGAAGCAGCTGCTCGACTCGGGCGCGATCACGGCAGAAGAGTTCGACAAGCTCAAGCAGTCGGCGCTCGCCAAGGCCTGACTCTTTGCGCAGAGCCGCGCACGCCCTGCGGGGTATGCGCGGTTCTGTCGTCGGTGTGTGATCAGTCGATCACGGCCGCAACGGCTTCGATCTCGACGAGCTGATCGTCGTAGCCGAGCACAGTGACGCCCAGCAGTGTGCTGGGCACGTCGTGCGCGCCGAAAGCGTCGCGGACGACCTCCCAGGCGGCGACGAGGTCGGTCTGGCGGGCCGATGCCACGAGCACGCGCGTGCTGATGACGTCATCGATGTCGGCTCCGGCTTCGGCGAGGGCGATGCGCATGTTCTCCAGGCATTTCGCCGCCTGCGCCGCATAGTCGCCGACCGCCGCGGTCGACCCGTCGTCGTTGAGGGGGCAGGATCCCGCGAGGAAGATCAATCGGGCTTCCGGCGGAGCTGTCGCCGCGTAGGCGTATTCAGCGACCGATGAGAGCGAGTTCGAGCGGGTGAGAGTCACGGCTTTCGGCATGCGGGCTCCTGTCGCGGTGGTGAAACCTCCACCCTGCCAGAACTTCTCGCCCGAGTACGGCCCACGAACGCGCGAGCGGTCCCAGAAACTCGGGTGCTTCGACGCTGTGTCGCGGAGTTCTTGGGACCGATGGCGAAAGACAGGGCCCCCTGCCACGAGGGCAGGGGGCTTCGGCGGACGCCGGGCTATGCTGCGGCGAGAACCGCAGTGGCGGAGGTCGTGCGCCGTCGGACGACGGCGAGCGTCGTCGCGAGGAACGACAGCACCGCCCAGACGAGCATGCCCACGACGGCGGACCCGGTGCCGGTCTCGCCGATCAACGCCACCGATGCGGGCGCGGTCGGCAGGAACCCGGCGATGCCGGCAAGCCAGCCCGGCACCGTGGAGATGATGCCCGTGGCGACGGCGATGACGCCGATGAGCGCGGAGATCCAGCGCCCGACCCCACCGCACACGGCGACGAGTGCCTGGTTCACGGCCGCGAAGGCCACGCCCGCGACCATCGCGACGCCGGCGAACGTCCACCATGCGGTCGCGTCGTAGCCGGCGACGATCTGCACGATCAGCGCGACGAGCAGTCCCTGACCCGCGCCGATTGCCGCGGCCGGCAGCAGGGCGCGCCAGGCGAGCGCGGCCGAGGGGCGGCGCGAGGTGAGGGCGCTGCCGGTGACGGCGCGCATCGCGATGAACGAGGCCAGTCCGCCGAACCACAGCACGACGGTGGCGAGCAACGGAATCGCGGTGGGACCGAACATCGCCGCATCGTCGGAGTCGGCCGCGACCGGGGACGCGATGACGGACGCGAGGTTCGCCGCTTCCCCGTCGGCGTACGACGGAAGTTCGCGGCTCGCCGTGGCGAGACCGTCGGCAAGGTCGCTCGTTCCCGTGGCGAGGGTGTCGAGGCCGGTCGCGAGCGTGGCCGCACCGGTGCTCAGCTCGGACGCTCCGCTGCTGAGTGCCCCCGCCCCGGTGGACAGCTCGCGAGCGCCGGCAGCCGACTGATCGACACCGGCCGCCAGCTGTCCGAGGCCACCCGCGAGGGCGTTCGCGGCGTCGCCGGCCGTGCGCATGGAGCCGGCGATCTGCGCGGGGGCGGCCGCGGCGAGCTGGTTGAGCCCGGCGGCGGTACCCGCTGCCGCGCCCTGCGCGGTCAGTGCGGGGCGGACCATCTCGCCTGCCGTCGCCGCAGCTGTGCCGAGACGTTCGCAGAACGCAGCCGGGATGTTGGGGTCAGCGGCGCACTCGGCCGCGAGTGCGCCGAGTTCTGTCGCGAGTCCCGGGGCAGACGCAGCCACGAGATCCGCATTCTGCTGGCTGACAGCCGCGCCGCCGAGAAGCTCTTGTGGCACGATCCCGTTCGCCACCAGCTGGTCCGCGCCGCCGATGAGTCCGGCACCGAGCTGCGCGGCGCCGTTCTGCGCGTCGCGTGTCCCGCTGGCGATCGTGTCGAGGCCGGAGGCGAGGGCTCCCGCGCCCGAACCGAGCTGGCCCGCGCCGTCGGCGAGCTTCGAGGCCCCCTCGGGGATGGCGGCGGCACCCGTCGCCGCGTCCCGTGCGCCGCTTGCGAGCTGACCTGCGCCGTCTGCGGCGGTGCCGATCTGGTCACCGATCGCGGTGAAGCCGACGAGCACGTTCTCGAGCGTCGTCTCGGCGAGAGTGGTGCCCATCGTGGCGGCCGCAACGGAGGCGATCTGGTTCGTGATGAGCCCGTCTGCCACGCGCCCATCGGGGGCCGTGGCGACCTTGATGGTCGCCTGCTCGGGGGTGACGTGGGCGCCGCCGACGGCCTGGCCGCCGGAGGTCGCCGCGGTGGAGAACTCCTCGGGGATCGTCACGACCGCCTGGTACGTGCCGGCGGTCAGCCCCTTGGCGGCATCCTTCTCGTTGGAGATGACCCACGTGAGGTTCGAGTCCGCGTCACCGCCATCGACGAGCCCGGAGGCAAGCTGGCGTCCGAGCGGAACCATCTGCCCGTCGAGCGTGACCGGCTCGTCGAGGTTCACGATCGCCGCGGTCATGTGCTCCAGGCGCTCGGTGGGGTTCTGCAGCGCGGCCACGAGCACACCACCGAGCGCGGCAGGCAGCAGCAGCACGCCCAGGAGCGTGAGCCAGGTCACAGGGCGGCGCGAGCGCGCGCGTTCGATCAGAGTGGTCATGCGTTCACCTCTGCGGTGTCGGAAGCGGATGGAGCGGGCGCGGTGACGGACCGGCGGCCCGTGCTGGCGAGGTCGACGAGAGCGGCCTGTGACCAGCCCGCATCGACGAGGAGACTGCCGGCGCTGTCGGCGTCGGCTGCCGTGGCGAGGACGGCGAGCGGGCGTCGTGCGGCCGCATCCCGCAGCATTGCGGATGCCTGGTCGCGCTCGGTGGCACTGAGTCGGTCGATGCCGTCGATCACGACGAGGCTGCTGCGCCCGCGGAGGGCGTCGCGCAGGGCCTCGAGGGGAGCATCGGAGGTTGCCACGAGCACGCATCCGACGTGCGCACGAACCCAGGTGGCGCGGCCGGGGAGCAGGTGTCCTGCCACGCGCAGGCGTCCGCAGGCAGCGGGAATCCGGCCGGCGATCGTAAGCGCGAGCGCCGTGCGCACCGCCGCCGTACGTCCGACGACGACCGCCGCGGAACCCGGGGCCACGCGCAGGTCGAGCTCTTCGATGATCGGAGCATCCGCCTGCACCGACAGTGCCTCGGCGGCGATGACCGAGTCGTCTCCCGGCCACGCCGCGAGGGCGCGCTCGCGTTCGACAGCCTCACCCTCGATGTCGACGTGTGGCAGCACTCGCTCCAACCAGGCGGGGATGCGCCAGGCGCGATCGCCGAGAATCGCCATGAGTGCGGGGATCAGCGTCATCCGGACGAGGAAGGCATCGATGGCGATGCCCGCGGCCAGGCCGAGCGCGATCGGCTTGAGCGACGAGTCGCCTTCGGGCACGAACGCGACGAACACCGCGAACATGATGATCGCTGCTGCGGTGACGACCTTTGCCGAGCCGGAGAAGCCGGTGCGCACGGCGCGGATCGCTGCGGCGCGACGAATCGCCCTGTGCTCCGGGCTGTTGCTCGTCGCGCCGCGCAGCTCGGGGTCGTGCACATAGTCCTCGCGCATCCGCGACACCAGGAACACCTGATAGTCCATGGCGAGACCGAAGAGCACGCCCATGAGGACGATCGGCATGAAGCTGATGATCGGACCGGTGCGGGCCACGTGCAGGAAGTCGGCGAACCATCCCCACTCGAACACCGCTGAGACCACTCCGAAGGCGGCGATGATCGACAGCAGATATCCGGCGGCTGCGGTGATCGGCACCCAGATCGAGCGGAACACGATCGTCAGCAGCACGAGCGACAGGCCGATGACGAAGATCCCGAAGGGCAGGAGGGCGGCACCGAGCTGATCCGAGATGTCGATGGCGACGGCGGTGAAGCCGGTGACGGTGAGGTCGACGCCGAACTCTTCGAGCCACTCGTCGTGGTGTGCCCGCAGTTCCCGCACGAGGTCGGACGTCGCGGGGTCATCGGGGGCCGTCGTCGGGATGACCTGCACGATCCCGGTGTCCGCCGTCTCGTTGGGCGTCGACAGCGCGACCTCGGCGACGCCGGGGATCTGCTCGACGGCATCGGCGAGATCCTCCATGAGGCCGAGGGGATCGGTGGAGGTGACGATCGTTCCGGTGAGGATCAGCGGTCCGTTGAACCCGGGACCGAAGTGCTCGGCGGTGAGGTCGTAGGTCTGCCGTGCCTCGGAGCCCTTCGGCAGCACGCCGGCGTTCGGCAACGCGAGGTTGAGGTCGAGGGCAGGGATGGCGACGACGCCGAGTCCGACCACGACGGCGAGAGCCGAGACGATCGGGTGCCGTGTGACCCGCGTCACCCAGCGGGTGGATGTCTTCGGGCGGGGTTCCGCGCTCTTCTTGGTCTTCTTCGGGCGTTCCTTCTTGGGGCGGCCGGCGACGCGACCCTTCATGAACCCGAGCAGTGCGGGGGTCAGGGTGACGGCGATGATGACGGCGACGGCGACGGCGACGGATGCCGCGATTCCCATGGTCGTCAGGAACGGGATGCCGGCGAAGCCCAGGCCGATGAGCGCGATGAGCACGGTGACTCCGGCGAACACGACGGCTGATCCTGCGGTGCCCGTCGCGCGGGCCGTCGACTCTTCGGGATCGACTCCGGCGCGCACCTGATCCTGATGGCGCGAGACGATGAACAGGGCGTAGTCGATCCCCACCGCGAGGCCCAGCATGAGGGCGAGAAGCGGCGTCGTCGAGGAGATCGTGCTGACGGCGGTGGCGGCGAAGATGCCGGCCATCGAGATGCCGACGCCGAGGATCGCCGTGAGCAGGGGGAGACCCGCGACGACGAAGGAGCGGAACGTCACGACCAGCACGATCAACGCGATGAGCAGGCCGACGGCCTCGGTGAGCGTGACGCCGGGGATCGACATCGCGAAGAGGTCGCCGCCGAGTACGGCGGAGCTGCCCTCGGGCAGCTCGTCTGCGAGTTCGCGGGCGATCGCGGTGAGGGCGTCGGTCGTCTCCTCCGTGACATCCGTGGACTGGCCATCGAACTGCAGACGCAGGATCGCGGCGGTGTCCTCGTCGCTCACCATTCCTGTGACCATCTCGTTGAACGGGGAGGTCGCCGCGAGGACGCCGTCGAGGTCCTCGAGGTCCGCGACCGCGGCCTCGATGGGGTCGCGGTAGTCCGCATTCGTCACGCGATCGCCGTCGGCGGCTACGACGAGGATCTGCGCGCTGGTGCCGCTGACCTGCGGGAAGGTGCGCTCGAGCTGCTCGAGCCCGGCCTGCGACTCGGTTCCGGGGATGCTGAAGGAGTTGTCGAAGCTCTTGCCGAACGCGAGCGCACCGCCGCCGGCGATGCCGAGCAGCAGCAACCAGGCCACGAGGACGCGCCACGGGTGCCGGTAGGACCAGCGGCCGAGGGAAGACAGAAGAGTGGACACGCGATTCCTCCGGGAAGCCGAACGAGGGTGATTGTGCGGATACACAGGTGTATTCAATACACACCTGTATCGTAAGGGGGTCCGCCTCTCGCATTCTGTGTACGGGGTGTGAATGATGGAGGAGAGCCTGGGAGGCACTGATGACCGCATCGACGACTCGGAGTCGTGAGAACACGCGCGCCCGTCTGCTCGACGCGGCCGCCCAGGTCTTCGCGGAGGTCGGCCTCGAGGGCGCTAGCGTCGAGAACATCTGCGAGCGTGCGGGTTTCACGCGTGGCGCGTTCTACTCCAACTTCGAATCGAAGGATGCGCTGTTCCTCGAGCTCACCTCGGTCGTGGCCGCGGCCCGACTCGAGACCATCCGCGCGCGCATCGAGGCCTTCGTCGCTCGCGGCCTGATCGGCAGCGACCTCGACGCCCTCGAACTCGTGCATCAGATCATGGAGACCGGCATGGATGACCGGCTCGACGTCATGCTGATGAGCGAGATTCGCAACCATGCGCTGCGCAGCCCGCTCTTCGCTGAGGCCTACCTCGTGCAGGAGCAGAGGATGAGCGCGAGCATCGAGGGCATCATTCGCAGCATCGTCGACTCCGGCACCTTCTCGCTGCGGGTGGACGTCTCCACGGCGGCGCATCTGCTCACCTCGATCTGGGAGGGAACGATGGTGCGCTGCGCCATCAGCGGCTTCGACGGCGAGAAGCTGCATCGCGCGGGTGGCGCGGCTCTCGCCGACATGGTCGGGCTGCTGCTCGCCCCGGGTCAGTCGGCGGATGCGTCGAGTACGCCGTAGCAGCGCTCCAGTCGCCGCATCCACCAGTCCCGACGCTCGTCGGGCGCCGCGAGTCGGCTGAGTGCGGCCGCGTCCGGAATCACCCGTTCGGCGGGCACCGTTCCGCCCCGAGGGCGGAAGTCGGCGACGTCATCGGCGAACAGCGACGCCGTGCCGAGACCGCAGTCGAATTCCAACTCCGGAAGCGCGGCTGCCAGGGCGGCGCCCTGCGAAAGCCCGACGGCCGTGTCGAGCGCGCTGGAGACGACGACGGGGAGTCCTGCCGCCGCGATGATGTCGAGCGCGCGGCGCAGTCCGCCGAGCGGCTGTGCTTTGACGACGAGCAGATCCGCGGCGCCCGCGCGTGCCACCGCAAGAGGGTCGGCGGCTTTGCGGACGCTCTCGTCGGCGGCGATCGGAACGCCCATGTACTTCACGCGCGTGCGCACCTCGGCGAGCTCTTCCACGCGTGCGCAGGGCTGCTCGGCGTATTCCAGGTCGAAGGCCGCGAGCTCGCGGATCGCGTGTTCCGCCTCGTCGACGTTCCAGCCGCCGTTCGCGTCGATGCGGATGCGCCCCTCTGGTCCCATGATGTCGCGCACAGCGCGTACTCGCGCAATGTCGTCGGCGAGCGTCTGTCCGCGCTCGGCGACCTTGACCTTCGCGGTGCGGGTGCCGTCGAATCGCGCAATGACGGCGGCGACCTGCTCTGCGGCGACGGCGGGAACGGTCGCATTCACGAGCACTCGTTCCCGCAGGGCGCCGGGCTGCGGCGCGTAGGCGAAGTCGATCGCGGCGGCCAGCCAGACGGATGCCTCGGCGTCGTCGTACTCCACGAAGGGGGAGAACTCCGCCCAGCCTTCGGGGCCTTCGAAGAGCAGTGCCTCTCGGGTGTCGACGCCGCGGAACCGGGTGTGCATCGGCAGGGACACGACACGGGCGGTGGCGGCGATGTCAGCGAAGGTCGGACGCATGTGCCCATTCTGCTCCGCGCGCCACGGTTCCGCGGTACGGGATCGGCGCGGCGATGTGCGAGGGCCAGCGCGAGCACATTTTGAGGTGACCCGTTGACATTAGTGTGTGCCACACAGTAATGTCTCGATCATGAATGAGGTACTTGACACGCATCTCCAGGAGCTGCGCCGCGGCACGGTCGTCCTCGCGTGTCTGCAGCTGCTGCGCACGCCCGGCTACGGCTACGGTCTGCTCGAAGAACTCGCGCGCCGCGGCTTCGCGACCGACGCGAACACGCTGTACCCGCTCCTGCGTCGACTCGAGAAGCAGGAGTACCTCACGAGCGAGTGGAACACCGACGAGGCCCGGCCCCGAAAGTTCTACCGCACCTCTGCGGCGGGCGCCGCGCTCGCGGATGTGCTGACCGCAGAGTGGGCCGCCCTCACCGCCTCCATCGCCGATCTCGGCACCGACCTCCCGGAAGAGGAGCACTGATCATGGCTGCAACCCTCACCGCGCGCTACATCGACGCGGTCACCCGCTCTCTCGGCCCGAATGCGCAGGAAGACGTGCGCATCGAGCTCGAAGCATCCATCGCCGACGCTGTCGAGGCGCGCCTCGAACAGGGCGAGGGCCCGGATGCGGCCGAGCGTGGCGTCCTCACCGAACTCGGCGACCCTGCGGCGCTCGCCGCCGGATATGCGGAGCGCCCTCTGCACCTGATCGGCCCGCGGTACTACCTCGTGTGGTGGCGTCTGCTGAAGCTCCTGTTGATCATCGTTCCGGTGAGCGTTCTGGGTGCCGTGGCTCTCGGGCAGACCCTCGCGAATGCGCCGATCGGAGAGATCATCGGCACGTCGATCGGCGCTGCCGTCACCGTGGCGATGCACGTCGCGTTCTGGGTGACTTTCGTGTTCTTCCTCTTGGAGCGCACGGGCGCCGACACGGGAGTGCGCTGGAACGTCGACATGCTGCCCGAGCCGCAGGAGAACGGTACGGGGCGCTCCGAGATGATCGCCTCGCTCGTGTTCCTCATGATCGGCGCGGGCGCGGTGATCTGGGATCACTTCCGCGGGTTCGCGGTCGTCGATGGCGTGGCGGTACCGGTGCTCGACCCCGCGTTGTGGCCGGGGTGGATCACGGCGCTCTTCCTGCTCATGGGTGCCGAGGGTGCGCTCGCGATCGCCGTCTACGGCAATCGTCGATGGACGCGTGCGTTCGCGGTGGCGAACACCGCACTCGCCGTTCTGTTCGTCAGCTGGGGCCTCACACTGCTGGTACGGGGCGACCTGATCAATCCGGTCTTCATCGAGCTGGCCTTCACAGGGCGGGTCGACGGTGAGGTGCTGCGCATCCTGGCGGTGCTCACGGGGTTCATGATCGTCGGAATCTCGACCTGGGACGCGATCGACGGTTGGCGTAAGGCGCGCCGCGCCGCTACTTCAGTGTGATGCCGGTGATGGTCACCGGGGTCTTGGGAGGTCCATCGGGGCTGCCGGTCTCGGTTCCCGCCTCGGCGACCTCCGCCACGATCTGCGTGCTGGTCTCATCGAGCTGACCGAACACGGTGTAGTCCGGCGGGAGATCCGTAGGCGCGTAGACGACGAAGAACTGCGATCCGTTGGTGTCGCGGCCGGAGTTGGCCATCGCGAGTGTCCCGGCGCCGTAGGTCTCGCTGCCGGTGAGCTCATCCGGGAACGAGTAGCCGGGACCGCCGGTGCCGGACGCCGTGGGGTCCCCGCACTGCAGAACGTAGATTCCGCGGACAGTGAGGCGGTGGCAGCTCGTGTCGTCGAAGTAGCCCTGCTCCGCGAGCGACAGGAAGCTGTTGACGGTGCAGGGCGTCGCATCTGCATCGAGTGTGACGGTGAGATCGCCGACGCTCGTCGAGATGGTCGCCGCGACCGGGCCGGAGTGCGTCGGATCCGCGTTCGGGGCGTCGACCGGCTTCGCTGCGGGGCGTCCCTTGGCCTCGGGATAGCTGCACGCTCCTGCCGGCGTAGGGGCCTCGCTGCTCTGGCTGAGCGGCTCCGGGGCGGCGGGGCTCGCGGCGCACCCTGCCAGGGTGAGCGCCGACACGGCGGCCAGGGCGAGCAGGGAACGACGAAGGCGGAGAGAAGAAGTCAGACGCACGCCCCGATCGTACGCGAGTGCGCCGGACGGCTGCGGCCGTCGGCGCACGCCGGAATAGGGTAGGAGGCGTGACCAGCGACTTCGTCTCCGATCTGTTCGACCCCGCCGAGTGGGAGCTCGCTCCCGGTGCTGAGGCCTACACCGACATCACGGCCCACGTCTCGCGTGATGGTGGCATCGCCCGCATCGCGTTCGACCGGCCCGAGGTGCGCAACGCCTTCCGGCCGCACACGGTCGACGAGCTCTACCGGGCGCTGGACATCGCGCGGCAGGACCCGAAGATCGGGGTCGTGCTGATCACGGGCAACGGGCCGAGCGCGAAGGACGGCGGCTGGGCGTTCTGCTCCGGAGGCGACCAGCGCATCCGCGGACGCGATGGGTACAAGTACTCGGATGACGAGACGGCCGTGCACGACACGGCGCGCGCCGGGCGCCTGCACATCCTCGAGGTGCAGCGCCTCATCCGCTTCATGCCGAAGGTCGTCATCGCCGTCGTTCCGGGGTGGGCCGCCGGCGGCGGACACTCGCTGCACGTCGTCTGCGACCTGACGATCGCGAGCCGCGAGCACGGGCGCTTCAAGCAGACGGATGCCGACGTGGGCAGCTTCGACGCCGGCTACGGCTCGGCGTACTTCGCGAAGCAGATCGGCCAGAAGTTCGCCCGCGAGGTGTTCTTCCTCGCCGAGGAGTACTCGGCCCAGCGCGCCTATGAGATGGGCGCGGTCAATCGCGTCGTCGCCCACGAAGACCTCGAACGCGAGGCGATCGCGATGGCCAGGGCGATCCTCACCAAGTCGCCGACGGCGATCCGGATGCTGAAGTTCGCGTTCAACGCGGTGGATGACGGCATCGTCGGTCAGCAGGTGTTCGCCGGTGAGGCCACGCGTCTCGCCTACGGTACGGACGAGGCCGTGGAGGGTCGTGATTCGTTCCTCGAGAAGCGGGCACCCGACTGGTCGGCGTTCCCGTACCACTACTGACGCGCATGAGTGGGGCGGAGCGGGGGCGCGCAGCGCTGGCATCGGGCGCCGTGATCGAGACGTCAGGCTCAACGGGAGTTCCCAAGCGGGTCGTGTTGAGTGCGGCAGCTCTTCGTGCGAGTGCCGAGGCGACCGCGGCGCGCATCGGTGTCGGCCAGTGGGTGCTGGCCCTGCCGACCGACTACGTGGCGGGGTTGCAGGTGCTCGTGCGCTCGGCGCTTGCTGGCACCGAGCCGGTCACGATGGCGGGGCCATTCACCGCGCAGGCATTCGTGGCGGCCACGGCGGCAAGTTCTGAGCGCAACCAGCGGCTGCTCACCTCGCTGGTCCCTGCCCAGGTCGCCACGCTCCTCGACGATCCCGACGGGGCGCGGGCGCTCGCCGCGTTCGACGCGGTGCTCGTGGGCGGACAAGCACTGCCCGATGCCGTGCGGGCCCGTGCTGCCGAGCTCGGCGCCCGACTTGTGCGCACGTACGGATCGAGCGAGACGAGCGGAGGCTGCATCTACGACGGCGTCCCCCTCGACGGCGTGCGTGTGCGCGTGGTCGACGGCGAACTGCAGCTCGCGGGGCCGATGCTCGCCGACGGATACCTCGACGACGACGTGCTGACCGCACGGACATTCGTCGAGGACCACGACGGGACGCGCTGGTATCGCACCGGCGACCTCGGGGAGATCGAGAGCGGTGTCGTCAGGGTGACGGGTCGCGCCGACAACGTCATCATCTCGGGTGGCGTGAACGTATCGCTCGACCGCGTCGAACGCGTGGTGCGCGGCATTCCCGGACTCCAACAGGCAGTGGTCGTTCCGATCGCGCACGCGCGCTGGGGGGAAGCATCCGCCATCGTCGCTCCCGTGACCGCACCGGTCGTCGACGAACTGCTCGCCGTCGCGCGCATCGCGGTCGCGGAGCAGATCGGAGCCCCCGCCCGCCCCTCGGTGCTGATCCCCGTCGCCGAGATCCCCGTCCTCGCATCCGGCAAACCCGACAGGGCGGCTCTCACGGCCCTCGCGAGAGCCGCGACGACCTGAACATCGTCCGGGCTGCGCACCCCGCGGGATACATCTGCAGACGGATGCCGCCCAGCGTCCGCTCCCGTAGCGTGGAGTCGTGACCCGCACGCCGATCTCGATCCTGTTCGTCTTTGAGATCCTGGGTGCTGCCATCGGCTTCGTGCTCACGGTGCCGCTCTCGCTGGCCATGGTGTCCGCTCAGACGGAGGCGGTGCTGCCGACCTGGGCGTCGCTCACCGTTCAGCTCCTCGTCGGTGCCGCGCTCTGGTTCGCGGCGGCGATCGCACGCCTTCGTCCGGGCATCGCGCTGAGCATCTCGTGGGCGGCGGCATTCGTGCAGCTGAGCACGGCCCAGGTGCCGAGCATCGCGAACATCGCCATCTTCGCCGTGCTGTTCGCGACCGCGGCCTGGGGAAGCAGACGCCTGGTGTGGATCGGCGGCGCATCCGCGGTGCTGGGCGGCATCATCGCCGGAGGCTACTTCGGGGTGCTGTCGAGCGGCTCGATGATCCAGGACGCCTTCACCACGGTGCGGGTGTTCACGGTCGGCGGCATCTTCATGATCACCGGGGTCTTCGGACTGCTGCTGTGCTGGGGTGCGGGTCTGCTCTGGCGCCTGGTGCTGCAGTCACGTCGCAACCGCGAGGCTCAGGTCCGCGCGGAAGCCGTGGCGATCGCAGAGCAGGAGCGCGTGCGGATCGCACGAGACATGCATGACGTCGTCGCGCATTCTCTGGCTGTCGTGATCGCTCAGGCTGATGGCGCCCGGTATGCGGCAGCGGCCGATCCGGAGGCTGCGACGACCGCACTCGCCACGATCGCGCAGACGTCACGCGCCGCACTGTCGGATGTGCGGATGCTGCTGACCCAGTTGCGCCACCAGCAGGGGGAGGGTCCGCAGCCCACGCTCGCCGACCTCGAGCAGCTCCTCGCACAGGTGCGCAACGCGGGCATGGAACCCCGGGTGACGATCGATCCGGTGCCACCGGGGGAGCCGCCGGCGAGTATCCAGCTCGCCGTCTTCCGCATCCTGCAGGAGGCGCTCACGAACGCGATGCGACATGGGAGCGGCGACGTCGACGTGACGATCTCATGGATGCCCCACCACGTCGACCTCCACGTCCGAAACTCGACAGCGGCAGAATCTGCCACGCCCGCGGTCGGGGGACACGGCCTCATCGGCATGCGCGAGCGTGCCCAGCTCGTCGGCGGTAGCCTTTCCACGGAGCAGGTGCACGGAGAATTCCACGTGCGCGCGCGGCTCCCGATCGGAGGAGCCGCATGATCCGTGTCGTACTCGTCGACGACCAGTCCCTGTTTCGCGCCGGGGTGCGCATGCTCGTCGCCTCACAGCCCGACCTCGAAGTCGTCGGGGAGGCCGGCGACGGGCGTGAAGCCGTCGAGGTCGTGCGCGAGACAGCTCCCGACGTCGTCATGATGGACATCCGGATGCCCGTGATGGACGGCATCGCGGCGACCGCGGAGATCCTCGCGCAGCCCGACCCTCCGAAGGTCGTCATGCTCACCACCTTCGACCTCGATGAGGCCGCGGCGCGCGCCATCCGTCAGGGCGCGAGCGGTTTCCTCCTGAAGGATGCCGAACCGGAATCGCTGCTCTCGGCGATCCGCACCGTTCATCAGGGATCGGCGGTGTTCGCGGCGGCGGCGACCCGTGACCTCTTCGCGCATTTCGCGGATGCCCAGCCCACGGCGGTGCCCGAGGAGTTCGAACTTCTCACCGACCGCGAGAAGGAGATCTTCGCCCTCGCGGCCCGGGGCCTGTCGAACTCCGAGATCGCCGCGCGGGAGTATCTTTCCGAGGCCACGGTGAAGACGCACATCAGCCGCATCCTCGCCAAGCTCGCGCTGCGCGACCGGGTGCAGCTCGTCGTCTTCGCGTTCGAGCACGGCCTCGTCTGACCTCTCGCGGGTCCTTCCGGAACCGCAAGCAGGCGAGGGCGTACGCGGGATCATCCCCGGGATGTAGCCGGATGAATCGGCGGACGGATGCGCCGTTCCAGGCTCTCTTCGTAGCGTCGAAGACATGGAGATCACGACCACAGACCTCGGCCTCGCCGCCCGCGTCCAGCACCTGTCCAAGACCTACGGCACCGGCGAGAACGCGGTGCGCGCCCTCGATGACGTCAGCGTCGGGATCCGCCGCGGACAGTTCACCGCCATCATGGGCCCCTCCGGTTCCGGCAAGTCGACCCTGATGCACATCATGGCCGGGCTCGATCAGCCCACCGGCGGTCGCGCATGGATCGGCGATACGGAGATCACGGGCCTCGGCGACCTCGACCTGACGATTCTTCGCCGCCGCCGCGTCGGCTTCATCTTCCAGGCCTTCAACCTCGTGCCGACGCT
Organism: Microbacterium sp. GW823-FHT02G05; assembly: GCF_058797175.1. Classification (NCBI taxonomy): domain Bacteria; kingdom Bacillati; phylum Actinomycetota; class Actinomycetes; order Micrococcales; family Microbacteriaceae; genus Microbacterium; species Microbacterium sp. GW823-FHT02G05. Next base: position 45,282 of record NZ_JBXAJK010000001.1, on the reverse strand, counting down.
CGACGTGCTCGGCAACATCCTGCTGCCGTTCGATCTCGACGGACGCCGCCCTTCGGCGATGGAGCGTGCCCGCATCGACGGGCTGGTCGAGTCGCTCGGTCTCGGTCCGCGTCTGCGGCACCGGCCGCACGAGCTCTCCGGCGGTCAGCAGCAGCGCGTCGCGATCGCACGTGCCCTCGCGGGTGCCCCCGACCTGATCTTCGCCGACGAGCCGACCGGAAACCTCGACTCGCGGACAGGACGCGAAGTCCTCGCGCTGCTCGCTGCGGCCTGCCGCGAGCACGGGCAGTCCATCGCGATGGTGACGCACGACCCGATTGCCGCCAGCCACGCCGACCGCGTGCTCTTTCTCGGCGACGGACGCCTCGTTGCGGACCACCCTCGCCAGAGTGCCGAGCAGATCTCGGCCTACATGCTCGCTGCGGAGGTGGCGGCATGAGCGCCACCCTGATGGAGACGCCGCTTCCGGCGTCCCGGCTTGCGTGGTTGCGCGAGCGTGGCATGGGCGCGAGTGTGCTGGTGGCGACGCTGTCTGCGGCATTCGGTGTGACCCTCGTCGAGACCACGGTGTTCATCGGCGCCGTACTGCAGGCGGATCCGCTGATCGGCGACAGCGGCACACTGGCCGTGGTCGTCGCGATCCTGTCGGTGCTGCTCACGGCGGTCGCGATGTACGTCGCCGCGATCGTGACGGCGAACACGTTCTCGACGATCGTCGCAGGCCGCACACGACAGATCGCTCTCCTGCGACTGATCGGCGCGACGGCGCGCTCGCAGCGCCTGCAGGTCGGACAGCAGGGGCTCATCGTGGGTGTGATCGGTGCCGCGGCGGGTCTGCTCGCCGGACTGGGGCTGTCGGCCGCGGGCGTGGCGATCAGTGGTCCGTTCATCGCGAACCCGCCCGTCGGGTTCACGCTCGCGCAGCCTCTCATCGTCGTCCCGGTGGTGGGTGTCGCCCTGACGACCTGGCTTGCGTCCTGGGTGGGCTCCCGGCGTGTGCTGACGGTCACTCCGCTTCAGGCGCTGGGCGGCTCGGTCGAGCTCAGCCGGGAGGAGGTCTCGGCGGGCCGCGGCCGCCATGTCGTCGCGGGAGTGCTGCTGGGCCTGGGCACGCTGCTGCTCGCCGCCGGCGTCGTGCTCGGCCTGATGTCGCCGCTCGGCGTCGTCGTCGCATTCGTCGGCGGTCTCTTCTCGTTCACAGGGCTGACGCTGGGGTCGTCGCTCGTGATGCCGCCGGTGCTTCGCGCGGTCGGCCGCCTGTTCGGTTCGAGCGCAACGGCTCGACTCGCAGCGGAGAATGCGATGCGCTTCTCGGAGCGCTCGAGCCGGATGGCGATCGGCGTCGTCATGGGAGTCACGCTGGTGACGATGTTCGCCGTCGCCCTCGAATCGGCGAAGCACATGATGATGCGACAGCTCTACGGGGAGGTTCCCTCGGAGGTCTTCGCACCCTTCGACGCCTTCGGCGCGATCATGATGGTCCTGGTGGCGGTGTGCGCGGTGATCGCCGCTGTGGGACTCGTCAACCTGCTCACGATCGGCGTCGTGATGCGCCGACGGGAGCTGGGACTGCTGCGTGCGATCGGTCTCACCGGTGGCCAGGTGCGCGCCATGGTGCTCTTCGAAGCCGCTCACATCACGATCGCCGCGACGCTGACGGGGCTGGTGCTGGGCGTCATCTACGGATGGGTCGGCGCGCAGTCGCTTCTGGGGTCGGTGCCGACTTTCCCCGACATGGAGCCCGCCGGCTTCGTGGCGCCCTACGTACCGTGGCTGCCGGTCGTGATCATCGTCCTCGCGACCGCGGCGCTGACGCTGGTGGCCGCCGCCACTCCGACGCGCCTTGCGACGCGCGTCACGCCGGTCGAGGCGCTCGCCGCGGAGTAGCGCGCGTCAGCCGTCGGTCCAGGAGGGGGCGATCCGGCGGATACGGCGCTGCCGCCACTGCCACACGACCCACAGCATCGGCCAGAGAACAGGGGCGAGGGGGCCGGCGATCACCAGGCGATCACGCCACAGGGTGCGTCGTCGGTCTCCGGACACCGGGGACACCGCCATCTGATGGTCCCAGACGTCCAGGGTGGAAAGCGGCCCGGTGAGGGGGATCCCACTGTCGCGCACGATGCGCACGGCTCCTGTGCGATCATCGCGGATGCTGTCGCTCAGGGCGATCAGCTGCCGGCCGAGCGGGATCATACCGAACAGCCGCATCTGCACGGCGTAGCTCGGGTGCGCGGTTTCCGGGCTGTCGTCGGGAGAGAGGTGCTCGAGTGTGATGAGGGGGCCGTAGATCTCGCCCAGCACCGCGGGCGAGTGCAGTGCGTGCCATGCGGCATCCGCATCGACGTCGATCACGAACTTCAGCATGATCCTCATACGTCCATCCAACACCTCCTAGGAGCGGGAGGGAACCGGGGCGCGATCAGCGCGGCAGCTGCGCTGCGCGCCGGACCTCTGTCGTGATCTCGCGCCTCACCCAGACGAACTGGTACGCGGGGTCGAAGGTACGTGAACATTTGACGCAGGACGTCGGCCGGCTCGGCCGACGATGGCGGTACGTCGTGTGTCCGGCCGGACAGCTGCCCACCCACGGGGCGAGCTCGGTCGCCGTCTCGCCGTGGTGTGTCGTCCCCCCGACATACCCGAGGTCGCGGGCGATCCGCTTCCACGTCTTGTCGTGCGCCGCGTGGAAACCCGCGAGGGCGTGCGCCACCTCATGCAGCAGCACCTGGTGGATCTCGTCGTCGTCGAACCGGGCGGCCAGATACCGGGACACCGTGATGCGGCGATCGCGAAAGTTGCACTGGCCTGCGCGGCGCTTGGCGTTGTCGAACGCGAACGACCAGGAGTCGTCGAGGTGTACCCGGATCAGCGCCTCACCCCAGATGCGCACACGGTCTAACTCGGCCATGAGGTCAGGGTAGGCCATGCGGCGGACAACGCCCAGTGGGGGATCGTCAGCTGAGGACGAGCGCCGGTCCGCGTCGTCGGTCTGCGGCCTCGATCGCTCGCAGTGCGCTCTCCAAGGCGGCGTCATCCGCTCCCGCCTCGCGACGGAGGAAGAGCGTGCGCTTGAAACTCTCACGTGCCTGGGCGAAATCACCCACCTCGTATGCATTACGCCCGCGGTGCTGGTGAGCGAACGCGGCGATCGACGGCCACCCCTGCCCTTCCGCCTCGGCGGCGCAGGTGTGCATCTCCAGGTCGGCGGCGGCGTATGCGCCGCGGTACTGCAGCACGGTGGCGCGCAGGACACGCGAGCGCAGCAGGTCTTGACGCGTTCCCGCCATCCGCGCGAACCGCACCGTCTCGTCGCCCAGCGAGAGGGCTTCGTCGAGGCGCCCGAGCACCTTCAGCAGCCAGACGCGCTCGAGCAGTGCGGGCAGCGAACGCTGCCCTTCGATCTCGGCGAGCCGTGCGTCGCACTCGGCGGTATCGACGACCTCGCGGAGGGTGTCTTCGTCGAATCCTCGAATGAAACCCACGTGTCTCTCCTGTCCGCTGGCGATCATCATCCAGTCTGCCTGCGACTTCCGGCATCGGGTCGAGGCACGCCCAGCGACGCCCACCGCCACAACGGTATACCGGTGCGCCTCGGCGGGGCATACGTAGTTTCCACAGAGTCGCTCTGACCGGAGACATCCGCAGAGCGCCTCTGCGACCATGGCGGTGCGTCCGACCGGCCTGTCCGGTCCTGGGACGCGATCTCTCGTTCCGACAAAGGAGTTCGTTCGTGACACCAGCTCAGTCCACCCGTCGTTCGCCTCTGGGCAAGGCGATCCCCCTGGCGCTCGGCGCTGCCCTTGCGCTCTCGTTGGGTATCGCGCCCACGGCACAGGCCGTCGAAGCGGATGCCACGGACTCGACCAGCACGCCCACGACGACGATCAACGGCTATCGCAACGTCGGCTATTACGGGCAGTGGATGGCGGATGACCCGGCCAAGAGCCTGAAGGCGCTGTTCGTCGACGGGGCGCACGGCCGCTCCATCACCCACCTGAACTACTCGTTCGGCAACATCGCCGGCGACCAGGCCACGCTCGACGCGGCGCGCGACGCCGGCGTCAAGGGGCTCGACGGCGTCGAGCCGTACACCTGCTTCATCTCCGACGGCGTCGCCTCTGCACCCGGTGACACGGGAGCGGCCGGCGAGGCCGACATCGACTTCGTGCGCGCGTTCAGCGCCGAGGAGTCGATCCTGGGTGTCGCCGACACGAAGAAGCAGAAGCTCGCGGGCGCGTTCAACCAGCTCGTGCAGCTCAAGCGCGCCTACCCCGACCTCAAGGTCCTCATGTCGCTCGGCGGCTGGTCCTGGTCGAAGTCCTTCTCGACGGCTGTCGCGACACCTGAGGCGCGCACCAAGCTCGTGAGCTCGTGCATCGACCTCTACATCGACGGCAACCTGCCCGAGATCGACGGACGAGGCGGCGACGGGGCTGCCGCTGGCATCTTCGACGGCTTCGACCTCGACTGGGAGTGGCCCGGCGCACCCGACTGGGCGCAGGAGGTCGGCAACGTCATCGATCCCGTGAACGACAAGGCGAACTTCCTCGCCTTCGCGCAGGAGCTGCGTGCGCAGCTCGACGCGCGCGAAGCAGAGAACGGCACCGAGTACGAGATCACAACCTTCGCCCCGGCGAGCCCCACGGTCATCCGGGCCGGCGGTTGGAACGACCCGGCGCTGTGGGAGAACCTCGACTTCGGCAACATCCAGGGCTACGACCTGTGGGGTCCGTGGGGCAACCAGACCGGTCACCAGGGCAATATCTACGGAGACCCGGCGTTCAACGGCGGGCTGGGGCTCGACACGGTCATCGCCACGTACAAGAACGCGGGCATCCCGGCGACGAAGCTCAACCTCGGTCTCGCCGCCTACGGTCAGGGCTGGAAGGACGCCGTGCGTGAGCCGGGGCAGCCGTCCGGTGGTGGCGTTGCCGGCAGCACCCGGACCTGGGACGAGCTGAAGGCCGCCGGCATCGAGATCGAGTACGCCTACACGGCCGACGGCAAGTTCAACGCCTCGTACGGTTACAACCCGGCGACCTCTGAGTTCTTCTCGATGGACGACCCGGTGGCCGTGCAGCACAAGACCGAATGGGCGATCGCCAACGGTCTGGGCGGCGTGGACTTCTGGCAGCTTCCGGGCGATGTCGCCGGCGACCTCTCTGCCGCGAGCCTGGGAGTTCTCTCGGCGGCGGCACCCGGCCCGCTCGCCGGATCCGAGAAGACGGTCTGCGAGGAAGCCCCGCTGTGGAACGGCTCGACGATGTACGCCCGCGGCAATCGCGTCGTTCTCGACGGCGCTGTGCACGAGGCGCTGTGGAACACCCGCGGCGAGTACCCGAACACGACCACGACCGGTGGCTGGCAGACGATCGCCGAGTGTGGCGCTGACCTGACCGCCGTGCAGCCCTGGTACGCGGATCACGTGTATCTCAAGGGAGCAGTGGTGACGCACGACGGCGAGGAGTACGTGGCTCGCTGGTGGACCCGCAACGAGAAGCCCGGCACTGCAGGCTCGGCGTGGGTCGTGAAGTGACGCGCTGCCCGTAGCGCACACTCACCCAGAAGGGGGATCGGCTTCGGCTGGTCCCCCTTCGCTGTGTTGTGAGATCCCCGCCGCGGCGGGGAGCTCAGCGCAGGAACAGCGAAGAGTCCGGGCGCGGCGATGCTGTGGCATCCGCGTCCGTGACGATCGGCGCGCCCTGCGCGAACGCTGCGACCTCTGCGCCCTGTGCGATCTTCGCGGGGTGCGGTCCCGCCGCGAGGATGCGGGGCAGCCAGGTGGTGGGGAGGGCGGTGGCGGATGCGGCGATCACGAGGTTTCCGAAGCGGCGGCCCTTCAGGATCTGGGTGTCGGCGAGGATCGCGACCTCGCCGAGCGCAGCGATGATCGTCGCGACCTGACGGCGCGCGAAGGCGAGACCGGGCCCGTCCGCCACGTTCACGAGCAGCACGCCGGTGGGGCTGAGCAGTTCGGCGATCTCGCGGTAGAACTCCATGCTGGTGAGGTGCGCCGGCGTCTGCGCGCCGGAGTAGACATCGGATACGAGGAGGTCGACCTTGCCCGCGATCGCCGGCGGCAGGCGGCGCAGGCCTTCCCGGGCGTCTCCGATCCGCACGCGGATGGCGGCGCCGCGCGGCAGCGGCAGGTGTTCGCGGACGAGCTCGATGAGCGGGCCCTCCAGCTCGACGACCTGCTGGCGCGAACCGGGCCGCGTGGCCTCGATGTAGCGGGGGATCGTCATGGCCCCCGCGCCAAGGTGCACTGCGGTGAGTGCGGCTCCGGGCTCGGCGAGCTGGTCGATCACCGCGCCCATGCGGACGATGTACTCGAAGTGCAGGTGCGTCGGGTCGTCCAGATCGACGTGGGACTGAGGGGTGTCGTCGACGAGGAGTTCGAAGCCGGAGGTGAACTCGGAGGGCGCGATCCACGCGCGCGATCCGGAGTCCAGACGCGTGCTCGGATGCTCCGTGTCCTTGGCGCGATTTCGTCCCATACGTCGACCCTACGTGTCGTTCGGGTAACGACATTGGAAGCAACTTGCAGGACGCCTAACAATCCCGGATACTTTTTCCAGCGGTGGACACCCGGCCGCTCGGATGTTTTCAAAGAGGAGATTGCCGAATGAAGAATCGTATTCTTCCCGTTATCGCACTCGGTGCGGTAGCAACCCTTGGACTTGCAGCCTGCTCCGGTGGCAGCACGCCGGCGGCCAGCGAAGGCCCCGTCGACGGCAAGGGCCAGACGCTCAGCGTCTGGATCATGAAGGGCACCAACCCCGACGCCACCGCCTTCTACGACGCCGTCTCGGCCGAGTTCGAGGAGAAGACCGGCGCCAAGGTCAAGATCGAAGAGGTGCAGTGGGCTGACGCGCACGACCGTTTCGTGACCTCGATCGCCGGTGGCACGACCCCCGACATCGCAGAGACCGGCACCACCTGGACCGCCGAGTTCGCCGACGCTGGCGCACTGCTTGCGCTCGACGAGTACGTCGACGCTGAGAAGGGCCTGCGCGATGACCTCGTCGAGGGTCTCGAGGTCGCCGGCACCTACGGCGAAGAGCTCTACGGCATGCCCTGGTACGCCGGCGTGCGCTCGATCATGTACCGCGCCGACATCTTCGAAGAGCTCGGCCTCTCGGCTCCCGAGTCGTGGGACGACATCGTCGCCGCGGGCGAGGCCATCAAGGCCGCGCACCCCGAGATGATCGCCTACGCCGTTCCCGGTGACGCCGAGTTCCTGGTCTACCCCTGGGTTTGGGGTGCCGGTGGCGAGGTCGCAACCCAGAAGGGCGACACCTGGACCAGCGAGCTGGACAGCAAGGAGTCGCAGGAGGGCATCCAGTTCTACACCGACCTCGCCGTGAAGCACGGTTTCTCGTCGGCCGGTGCGACGACCTGGAAGGAGACGGACCAGCGCGACGCGTTCACGCAGGGCAACGTCGCCATGATGATCTCCGGATCGTGGACCCCCAAGTCGCTCATCGAGGCGAACCCGGAGCTTGAGGGCAAGATCGGCGCAGCCGTGATCCCCGGCCAGAAGCCCGGCACCATCTCCCCGTCGGTTCTCGGTGGCTCGCACCTCTCGGTGTTCAACACCACGAAGAACCCAGAGCTCGCCTGGGAGTTCGTCAAGATGATGACCGTCGGCGAGTTCGCTGAGAAGTGGGCCACCGAGACCGGCTACTTCCCCGGCGTGCAGTCGGCGATGGAAGAGGCCCTCGCCTCGACCGACCCGCTCGTCGCTCCGTTCGCGAAGCAGATGGTGGAGGGTGGCGCTTCCGTGCCGGTGACCCCGAACTTCGGTGCTGTCCAGGCCAAGAAGACCACCAACGCCATGATCCAGGCCATCCTCAGCGGACAGAAGGACGTCGCGACCGCGACGAAGGACGCCGCTGCTGAGATGACCGAGCTGCTCAACCAGTAACAAGTAGGAACGACAACATATGTCAATGGTGCAAGCACCACTGCCGGCCACGGACGCGCGGGAAACCCCCGCGTCCGTGGCCGGCGGCCCCACGCGTGGCCGCCGTCTCTTCACCTGGGCGAAGGCACGCCCGTGGCTCCTGCTTGCGCCGGGGCTCGCGATTCTCGCGGGTCTCATGCTCTGGCCCCTCATCCAGGTCGTCATCTTCTCGCTGCAGGACTACGGTCTGCGTGAGATCAACACCGGTGAGACCAACTTCATCGGCCTCCAGAACTACATCGAGGCGCTCACCAAGCCGACGCTGTGGACGACAGTTCTCCCGAACACCGTCGGATTCGCGGCCGTCGCCGTGTTCGTCACGGTCGCCGTCGGCACGCTCGTCGCGCTGCTTCTCGCTCGCCTCGGCACCGTATGGCGCACGATCGTCTCCAGCTGCATCATGATCGCCTGGGCGATGCCCGCGGTCACCGGCACCTACGTCTGGATCTGGATCTTCGACGCCGATCGCGGAATCTTCAACCGGATGCTCCTGGACTGGGGCCTGATCGACGAGCCGGTCAACTGGTTCACCAACCAGTGGTCGTTCTACGCGATCGTGCTGCTGAATGTCGTGCACCACGGTTTCCCGTTCGTCGCCGTGACGATCCTCGCCGGCCTGCTCGGCGTCTCCAAGGAGATGCTCGAGGCGGCCGCGCTCGACGGTGCGGGCGCCTGGCGTCGCTTCTGGAAGATCGTCTTCCCGACGCTGCGTCCGGTCTTCTCCGTCGTCATCATCCTTTCCACGATCTGGGACTTCAAGGTCTTCGCGCAGGTCTATCTGATGCCAGGTGGTAACGGCGGCAACCGTTCCGTCCTGAACCTCGGCGTCTGGTCGTACGTGGAGTCCTTCGGTCAGAACCGCTACGGCTTCGGTTCTGCCCTTGCCGTGCTGCTGACCCTCGTGCTGATCGGCATCACGATCGTGTACATCCGCTCGCTCATGAAGGAGGACGAGCTGTGAATTCGTCGAAGCGCATCCTCTCCAAGGTCGGGCTCGGTGTAGCGATCACGGCCGTCCTGCTGTTCACGCTGTTCCCGGTGTACTGGATGCTCTCCAGTGCATTCGACAAGAAGGCCTCCAGTGGTGGGCAGTCGCTCCTCCCACAGGAGTTCACCTTCGACAACTTCATCTTCGTGCTCAACGACGGCGGCTTCGGGGTCTTCCTCCGCAACTCGCTCATCGTCGCGCTCGTCACCGTGCTGGTGAGCGGGTTCGTCTGCCTTCTCGCGGCCGTCGCCGTGGCTCGGTTCAAGTTCAAGTTCCGCACCATGGTGCTGATGATGATCCTCATCGTGCAGATGGTTCCGCTCGAGGCGCTGGTGATCCCGCTCTTCCTGCAGGTCAAGAGCCTCGGCATGCTCAACAGCATCCTCGGTCTGATGGTCGTGTACGTCGCGCTGTCGCTCGCGTTCGGCATCTGGATGCTGCGCGGTTTCGTGCAGGCAGTTCCGGTCGAGCTCGAAGAGGCGGCATACATCGACGGCGCGAGCTGGTGGCGGATGTTCCGCTCGGTGCTGCTGCCGCTGGTCATGCCGGGTCTGGTCGCCACGAGCGTCTTCGCCTTCATCACCGCCTGGAACGAGTTCATCTTCGCGATGACGATGCTGGGCGGCGCGACCGATCAGTACACCGTCGCGATCGGTCTGAAGTCGTTCTTCGGTCTGCACTCGAACGACTGGGGCAGCATCATGGCCGCGTCGACGATCATCACGGTCCCCGTCATGATCTTCTTCGTGATCGTGCAGCGCCGCCTTTCGAGTGGCCTCGTCGCAGGAGCGGTCAAGGGATGACGGATGAGCTGACCCGGCTCGCGAACGGCGTCCTGTGGCCGGGGTTCCTCGGCACGCAGGCGCCGTCGTGGCTGACGGAAGAACTGCAGAACGGTCTCGCGGGCGTCGTGTACTTCGCCCAGAACATGGGACCGGATGTCGCGGGGCTGAGCGCAGAACTGCGCGCGGCCAATCCGCGAGTGCTGATCGGCGTCGATGAGGAGGGCGGGAGCGTCACCCGGCTGGAAGCCGGTAGCGGTTCCACTCTTCCCGGTGCCGCGCAGCTCGGCGTCCTGAACGATCTGGCGGCGACGCGCGCGACCGGAGTGGAGCTCGCACGCCGCGTTGCGGTCGCGGGCGCAAACGTCGTGCTCGCACCGGTCGCCGACGTCAACACGGATCCGCGCAACCCCGTCATCGGGGTGCGTGCGTTCGGCTCGGACACGGAACAGGTCTCGGCGCACGTCGTGGCCGCGGTCGAAGGGATCCAGGGCGGCGGTATCGCCGCGTGCGTCAAGCACTTCCCGGGTCACGGCGACACGCACCTGGACTCGCACCACGCGCTGCCCTCGATCGACCTCACACCGGCAGAGATCGAGCGTGACCACCTTCCGCCGTTCCGGGCGGCGATCGCCGCGGGCGTGGACTCGATCATGACGGCCCACATCGTTGTTCCGGCGTGGGGCGAGCAGCCCGCGACGCTCAACGCGGACGTGCTCGGGATGCTCCGCAGCGATGGCTTCGAGGGCGTCATCATCACCGACGCTCTCGACATGGCCGCGATCCGCGAGTCTGTCGGCATCGGCGGTGGCGCCGCGCAGGCGCTGATCGCAGGTGCTGATCTGATCTGCATCGGCAACCCCACTAACCCTGGTCCCGCCATGCTGCCCGACCAGGATGAGCGCGACTTCCATGCTGCGCGTGACGGGATCCTCGCGGCCCTCCGTGACGGCTCGCTGTCGCGAGAGCGGCTGGAGGAGGCGGTCGCCCGCGTGGCGCGCCTCGGCGAGAAGCTCGCGGCCGCTGAGGTCGCGCAGCCGGAGGTGCTGGATGCGGCGGAGATCGTCGCCCGTGCCCTCGGTGTGCAGGGTGCGCTGCCCGCAGCATCCGCGTCCGCCCTCTCCGTGATCGACGCCCGCACCCGCTCGACGCTCGCCGTCGACAGCGCGGCCGCCTATGTGGGGGAGACGCTGGCCGAAGGCGGATTCCGTGTCCGTGTGGACACGACGGATGTCTCCCTGGAGGAGAGGTCGGCGGCGATCGCAGAGGCCGTCCGCGTGGCATCCGAGCGCGGCCTGCAGGTCATCGCCCTGGTGGACCGACTGCACAGCTCTGCGGCACAGCGTGAGCTCGTCGCGCAGGTCGCGCTGGCGGCCGCCGACGCCGTGGTCGTCAACGTCGGGCTCGCCTCGGCGCAGACCGACCTGCCGCTGCCGTTGGTGGATGTGCGTGCCGCAAGCCGCATCGGAGCCGCGGTCGCGCGGGAACGGCTGATCGGGGCGTCGTGAACGCTGTCGGGGGCGGGGGAGCTCGCCGTGGACGGTGACGCCCTCGCCCTCGTGCGTGCGTCGCTTCCCCGGCTGAGTGCGGCGGAGGCGCGTGTCGCCGAGGTGATCCTCGGAGATCCGACGCTCGTCGTCGACCTCGCGATCACCGACCTCGCGCGCGTGTGCCGCACATCCCTGTCCACGGTCGCGCGTTTCGCGCAGAGTCTCGGATACTCGGGCTATCGCGAACTGCGCGTCGAGTGCGCCCGTGCGGTGACGCGCGCACAGGCGCAGCAGGAGCGCTTCGGCTTCGACGACGCGGTGATCGATCTCGAGGACACCGCTGAGGCGGTGGTCGCGAAGATCGCTGCGCAGGAGGTCAGTGCGATCGAACAGACCGCGCTCGCGGTCGATTTCGCCGGCATCGACCGTGTCGCATCCGCGGTCGCCGCTGCCCGGCACACGGAGCTGCTCGGACAGGGGGCTTCTGCGTTGACGGCGCAGGACTTCCGCTTCAAGCTCGCCCGAATCGGATGCTCCGCCGGACAGTCGTCCGACCCACATGTCGCCTTCGCCGCGGCCGCGCTGCTGAGCCCTGGCGCGGTCGCGATCGGCATCTCACACAGCGGCGAGACTGCCGAGACACTGCGAGGTCTGGAGATCGCGCGCGCGACGGGGGCCACCACGGTCGCGCTGACGAATGCGCCGGAGTCGTCGATCACACGCCTCGCGGACGTCGTGCTCTACACGCGCGCGCGAGAATCGCCGCTTCGGATCGCCGCCATGTCCAGCCGCATCGCGCAGCTGGCGCTGCTGGACGTGCTGTTCGTGCGCGTCGTGCAGATGCGCGGCGGTGCCGCGGCAGAGCCGCTCAGACTCACCCGCGACGCGGTGGCGCCGAAGCGCGGCTGAGCGCTGAGCGCCGTTCAGGCGACGTGGTCGCGCGTGGTGCCGAGCACTCGCGTCGCCAGTCGGTGCGCGCGTGCCACGCAGCCGGCGAGGGAGAGCCCCGCGAGGACTCCCGCAAGGAATCCTGCGGCGAATGCGTCACCGGCGCCGATCGTCTCCACGACGGTCGCGTCGAGGGCGGGAGCATCCACGCGCTCCGTGCCGTCGAAGGCGACCGAGCCGTCTTCGCGGGTGACGACGAGGTAGCGCGGTGCGGGGAAGGTGGCGCGCAGCGCGGCCGCGTCACTCGTGCCGAAGAGAGCTGCCGCATCCGAGGAGCTGCACTGCACGATGTCGGCGCGGGCCATGTACCCCCCGAGCACTTCGCGCGCCTCGTCCTCGCGGCCCTCCCAGAGCATCGGCCGCCAGTTGAGGTCGAAGCTGATGAGGCGGTCACCGCGATCGGCGAACAGGGCATCCTGCGCGGCACGGGCGCCGTCCGAGATCGCGGGGGTGATGCCGGTCGTGTGCACGAGGCGCGCCTTCGCGAGGACACGCTGCACCGCCGGGTTCTCCAGCAGAGCGGGGGTGATCCGTGTGGCCGCGGACATCGCACGGTAGTAATGCATGGAGCTGGCCAGCACGCCCTGCGTCGCGGGGCCGAGCTCTTTCACGTACAGTCCCGTCGGCGCGGTCGTGTCGATCTCGATGGCTGAGGTGTCGACGCCGTGCTCATCGAGCGCGGACAGCAGGAAGCGCCCGAAGCCGTCGTCACCCAGTCGCGAGATCACCGCGGAGGGCGTGTGCGCGGATGCGAGGGCGATCGCCACGTTCCATTCGGCACCCGCGAGAGAGCGTTCGAACGTACGCACCTCCTCGAGTGGGCCGGTCGATGTGGGAACGAGCGCGATGAGGCCTTCGCCGAAGCAGGCGACGAGCGGAGTGTGTTCGGGCACGTTCGTGACGATACCGGATCGAGACACGTCGGGGGTTTCCGAATTGCGTCGACGCAGATACGGTCGAACAACACTCACCGTGTGAAGCGCAACGTTGCGCTCCGATCGCGCAAAGATGCGCAAGATCAGGGAAGGACTCACAGCATGCACCACACGCGCATGAATCGCCGGGGCCTCACAGCAGTGACGGGTGCCGCAATCGCCGCCCTCGTGCTGTCCGGATGCGTCGCCAGTGAACGTGGCGGCGGATCGGCCGAAGAGGGGGAAGGCGGTGTCGACGGGACATTCGTGTTCGCAGCCTCCTCTGATCCCGTCAGCCTCGACCCCGCGTTCGCCCAGGATGGCGAGAGCTTCCGCGTCTCGCGGCAGATCTTCGAGGGACTCGTCGGCACCGAGCCCGGCACGGCAGACCCGGCCCCGCTGCTCGCGGAGAGCTGGGAATCATCCGAGGACGGCATGTCTCACACGTTCGCCCTGAAAGAGGGCGTGAAGTTCCACGATGGCTCCGACTTCAACGCGGAGGCCGTGTGCTTCAACTTCGACCGCTGGTTCAACTGGACGGGCCTGGCCGCCTCTGAGGCGTTCGGGTACTATTACTACAAGCTCTTCCAGGGCTTTGCGAGCAATGCAGCGGATGCTGTCTACAAGTCCTGCACGCCGGACGGCGAGCTCTCGGTGACGATCGAGCTCAACAAGCCGTTCGCCGGCTTCATCCCGGCGCTGTCGCTGCCGGCGTTCTCGATGCAGAGCCCGACGGCGCTGCAGGAGTTCGACGCGGATGCCGTGGGCGGTTCGGCGGAAGCGCCGCAGATGTCCGAGTATGCGATGGGGCACCCTGTCGGAACCGGTCCCTTCCAGTTCAGCGAGTGGGCGCCGGGGGAGCAGGTCACCCTGAACGCATTCGGCGACTACTGGGGCGACACGGGCCAGATCGACGAGATCATCTTCCGCACGATCGACGACCCGACCGCGCGTCGTCAGGCGCTCGAATCCGGAGCCATCGACGGCTACGACCTCGTCGGACCCGCCGACACCAAGGCTCTTGAAGACAAGGGCTTCACGATGGTCTCGCGCCCGCCGTTCACGATCCTGTACCTCGCCTTCAACCAGGCGGTGCCGGAGTTGCAGGACCCGAAGGTGCGTGAAGCGCTCTCCTACGCCGTCGACAAGGATGCGCTGATCAGCCAGGTGCTCCCGGAGGGCACTCAGAAGGCGATCGAGTTCATGCCGCCGGTCGTCAACGGCTACAACGAGAACGTCACGACGTACGACTTCGATGTCGAGAAGGCCAAGTCGCTGCTCGCCGAGGCGGGCTACACGGAGGCCAACCCGCTGACACTCACGTTCAACTACCCGGTCAACGTCTCGCGGCCGTACATGCCGGACCCCGAGCAGATCTTCACGGTTCTCTCGACGCAGCTTGCGGCGGCCGGCGTGAAGACGAACCCGGTCTCTGAGGAGTGGGGCGAGTACCTCGACCGCACGACCGGCACGTCGGACCACGGCATCCACCTGCTCGGATGGACCGGCGACTACAACGACACCGACAACTTCGTCGGCGTCTTCTTCGGACAGCAGAGCTCGGAGTGGGGCTTCGACAACCCCGACCTGTTCCGCAAGCTCAGCGAGGCGCGCGGCATCGCGAATCTCGAGGAGCAGAGCGCGCTGTACCAGGAGATCAACGAGGATGTCGCGAAGTTCATCCCCGGTGTTCCGCTCGCACACCCCGCTCCCACGCTGGCGTTCGCGCCGCGCGTGAAGAGCTACCCGGCCAGCCCGGTCAATGACGAGGTCTTCTCTGAGATCGTCCTGACCGAGTAGTTCTGACCGAGTTCGGCGTCGCCCCGCGCTCATGACGTGAGCGCGGGGCGACCCGCACCTGATCGACGGAGATCCTGTGCTGCGCACCATCGGCAGGAGACTGCTGTTCCTCATCCCTACTCTCTTCGGCTTGAGCATCCTGCTCTTCGCCTGGGTCCGTGCCCTTCCCGGCGGACCCGCTGTCGCCCTTCTCGGTGAGAAGGCCACTCCCGAAGCGGTCGCTCGCATCAATGAGCTGTACGGCTTCAGCAAGCCGCTCATCGAGCAGTACTTCATCTGGGTCGGACGCCTCCTGCAGGGCGACTTCGGAACGTCCATCCAGACCAACAGGCCGGTGCTGGAGGAGTTCTTCCGACGCTTCCCTGCGACGATCGAACTCTCGGTGGCGGCCCTCATCTTCGCCGTCGGCGTCGGTGTTCCGCTGGGCTACTGGGCGGCGCGCCGTCACGGCAAGTTCAGCGACCACGCCTCGGTCGTGTTCAGCCTCGTCGGCATCACGATCCCGGTGTTCTTCCTGGCGTTCATCCTGAAGTACGTCTTCGCAGTGCAACTCGGATGGCTGCCGTCGGACGGTCGCCAGAACCCGCGAATAGATGCGACCCATCCCACTGGCTTCTACGTCTGGGACGGCATCATCACCGGTGAGTTCGACGCCGCCTGGGATGCGTTCCTTCATCTCATCCTGCCCGCGCTCGCGCTCGGCACGATTCCGCTCGCGATCATCGTGCGCATCACCCGGGCCAGTGTGCTGGAGGTGCAGAACGCCGACTACGTGCGCACCGGGCGCGCGAAGGGTGTGGCGCGTCCCACGCTGCGCAATCGATTCATCCTTCGCAATGCCATGCTGCCGGTCATCACGACGATCGGTCTGCAGACGGGGCTGCTGATCTCGGGGGCGGTCCTCACCGAGACCGTGTTCGCCTTCCCGGGCATCGGCTCTTTCCTGGCCCGCGCGATCTTCACCCGCGACTTCCCGGTATTGCAGGGATTCATCATCTTCATCGCGATCGCCTACGCACTCATCAACCTCGCCGTGGATGTGTCGTACAGCCTGATCGACCCGAGAGTGCGGGTGCAGTGATGCGAAACACAGTGCATCGACAGCCCGCACGAGAGGAGGAGACGTCATGAGCGTCGCACTTCCCCCGGCCCAGGGCGGAGGCATGATCGACACGGTCGCCATCGCTCAGGCCGATCTGAAAGACGGCCCCGGCGGCTTCTGGCGTGATGTGTTCCGCCGCCTGCGCCACAACCCGACGGCGTGGATCGGCGCGGCCATCGTGCTGCTGTTCCTGCTGATCGCGGCGCTCGCGCCGGTGCTCGCGCCCTACCCGGAGACCGCGTTGCCGGGGGCGAAGTTCATCACCCCGACCCACATTCCCGGACCGGGCGAGCTGCCCGAGTTCCCGCTGGGCCTGGACCGCTTCGGCGGTGACGTGCTCTCCAAACTCATCTGGGGTGCGCAGGCGTCCCTGATGGTCGGTGTGGTCTCCACGGCGCTCGGACTTGCGGGCGGAATGCTCCTCGGTCTCATCGCCGGAACCTTCGGCGGGTGGGTCGACACCGTCATCATGCGCGTCGTCGACATCATCCTCTCGGTACCGAACCTGCTGCTCGCTGTCTCGATCGCTGCGATCCTCGGCCAGACACCGTTCGCCGTCATGATCGCCATCGGTGCGTCGCAGGTGCCGATCTTCGCGCGCCTGCTCCGGGCGTCGATGCTGCAGCAGCGCTCTGCGGACTACGTGCTGTCGGCGCAGACGCTGGGTCTCGGTCGCGGCACGATCACGATGACCCACGTGCTGCCGAATGCGATCGGACCGGTGATCGTCCAGGGCACGCTGACGCTCGCGACGGCCGTGATCGACGCGGCGGCGCTCTCCTTCCTCGGTCTCGGCGGCGGGCGCCCCGAGACCGCCGAATGGGGGCGGATGCTGACCTACGCCCAGAACGAGCTCGCGATCGCCCCCTGGCTGGCGTTCTTCCCGGGTATCTGCATCGCGGTCACCGCGCTCGGCTTCACCCTGTTCGGTGAGGCGCTGCGCGAGGCGATGGATCCACGGACGAGGGCACGATGACCATGTCGAGAGAAAACGAGAGCATGACATTCACCGAGGCATCCGCCCCGCTCCTCTCCGTGCAGGGCCTCGCCGTCGACTTCACGACCATGGACGGCGTCGTGCACGCCGTCGAGGGTGTCGACCTGGAGATCTCCGCAGGGGAGACCGTCGCTATCGTCGGCGAGTCCGGTTCGGGCAAGTCGACGACCGCGATGGCCATCATCGGGCTCCTCGCCTCCGGCGGACGCGTGGCGGCAGGCAGCATCCGCCTCGACGGGCGAGAGATCGCCCACGCGAGCGAGAGCGAGATGCGGATGATCCGCGGACGCTCCATCGGCCTCGTGCCGCAGGACCCGATGTCGAACCTGAACCCCGTCGCCAAGATCGGCACGCAGGTCGCCGAGACGCTTCTGGCCCACGGACTCGCCAACAGGCGCGACGTGGACACGAAGGTCGTCGAGGCGCTGCAGGCCGCGGGGCTGCCCGATCCGGCGCAGCGTGCGAAGCAGTACCCGCATGAGTTCTCCGGCGGTATGCGGCAGCGGGCGCTCATCGCGATCGGTCTCGCCTGCAAACCGCGCCTGCTCATCGCGGATGAGCCGACGAGCGCACTGGATGTCACGGTGCAGCAGACGATCCTGGACCAGCTGGGTCAGATGACGCGCGAGCTCGGCACGGCCGTGCTCCTCATCACGCACGACCTCGGACTCGCTGCAGAACGCGCGGAGCGCGTGATCGTCATGCACCGCGGACGGGTCGTCGAGCAGGGGCCGGCGCGTCAGATCCTCGAGAACCCGCAGCACCCCTACACGCAGGCGCTCGTCGCCGCGGCGCCCTCCGTCGCGGTGGCGCGACTGCAGCCCGATGCCTTCGTCGCGAAGGAGCGACAGGAAGAGGCCGCCGCAGACGCTGCCATGCGACCCGACCACATCGTCGAGATCGCCAACCTCACCAAGGTGTACCCGGTGCGCGGACGAGGGGAGGACTTCGTCGCCGTCAAGGACGTCTCGCTCGCGATTCCGCGAGGGGAGACGGTGGCGATTGTGGGGGAGTCGGGATCGGGCAAGACCACGACAGCGCGGATGCTGCTGAAGCTCATCGAGCCGACGTCGGGCACCATCACCTATGAGGGCACCGACATCGCTCGCATGAACCGCGTGCAGACGCGGGAGTTCCGACAGAAGGTGCAGCCGATCTTCCAGGACCCGTACGCGAGCCTCAACCCGATGTTCACGATCGAGCGTCTGATCGCAGAGCCGCTCGACTTCTACAAGCGAGGCAGCTCGGCCGACCGCCGCAGGCGTGTGCGGCAGCTGCTCGACGACGTGGCGCTGCCGCAGTCGATGCTGCGCCGCTACCCGTCAGAGCTCTCAGGAGGTCAGCGTCAGCGTGTCGCGATCGCCCGCGCGCTCGCGCTCTCGCCGGAGCTCATCGTCTGCGACGAGCCGGTGTCCGCACTCGATGTGCTCGTGCAGGACCAGATCCTTCGGCTGCTCGGTGACCTGCAGCGCGAGTACGGGCTCAGCTACCTCTTCATCTCGCACGACCTCGCCGTCGTGCGGCTGATCAGCGACTACGTCTGCGTCATGAAGGACGGGGCGCTCGTGGAGGCGGCGTCGAGCGAGGAGATCTTCACGAACCCCCGCGACCCGTACACGCGACGGCTGCTGGCTTCGATCCCGGGAAACGAGCTCGGCATCGCCTCGTAACCCGACGGCGCTTCTCATAGGCTCGCGGAAGGCGGCACGACCAGTCGTCGAGGGGAGAGGCACGAGTGGCATCGTCAGAGCGAGGGACGACAGACAGGATCGCGCGAGCGGAGTTGACGGCGCGGTGGTTTCGCGGGGTGGCGATCGCCTGGACGGGCTTCACCGCTCTGACGTTCGGCGTGATCGCGGTTTTCGGCTCCCCAGGAATCGGGGTGGAGATCGCGCGGCCGGTCTACGGCGGTGGGGCGATCCTTGCGGTCGTCTTCCTCATTCTGCTGTCGTGGCCTGCGGCACGCGTGCGTCAGTGGCTCGACAGAGTGCTCGCCGTGCTCCAATGGCAGGTCGCGAGTGGAGCGGTGATCGCCTTCACCGTCAGTGCCATGGCACGGCAGGAGCTGGTCCAGGCGTTCGGTCTCATCGGCGTGTACCTGCTGCTCAACGCGGGCCTCGCGATGGCGATGACGCTCGTGGCGGGCTCGCTTCGCTCGCAGTACGCAGCGCGCGACGAGGAGGAGCGAGAAGCACGTCATCGCGAGGAGCTGCAGAAGCTCGTGGCCTCAATCCGCGCTGCGGGCCAGCCCCCGACGAAGCGCCGTGCCTGGTTCGGGGCGCGCAGCTCCGCCCTCCGCTGAGGAATCTGGGGGCAGAACCTCCCGCTCGCCGCGCGCACATACCCCACCCGGGGAAGAAGGTCAAGAATCGCGCTGGACATGTCGTGAAATTGGTCGTATAGTTGGTAGTTGCGCTCGATTCTCCCTGCCCTCATATGGTGGTCGGCACTGTCTGCGCGCCCCGCTCACCAGCGGCGCGTGCCCGCAGACACGGGAAAAAGATCGAGCGCAAAACCACCTGACGACAGAGGAATCGAGAAGCCCCGCGGGGCTCACGGAGGTTATTCCCTTGGCTGCTGCTCGCAACGCATCCACTCCCACCACCAACAAGAACGGACGCGGCGCATCCCGCCTCTCGTTCGCCAAGATCTCCGACACGCTGACGGTCCCCGACCTGCTTGCACTGCAGACAGAGTCGTTCGACTGGCTCGTCGGCAACGAGGCCTGGAAGGCGCGCGTCGCCGAGGCCAAGAAGGCCGGCCGCAAGGACGTCGCGACGGTCAGCGGTCTGGAAGAGATCTTTGAAGAGATCTCCCCGATCGAAGACCTCGGCGAGACCATGCAGCTCTCGTTCACGAACCCGTACCTCGAGCCCGAGAAGTACTCGATCGACGAGTGCAAGGAGCGCGGCAAGACGTACGCTGCCCCGCTCTACGTCGAGGCCGAGTTCATGAACCACCTCACGGGTGAGATCAAGACTCAGACCGTCTTCATGGGCGACTTCCCGCTGCAGACCGCAAAGGGCACGTTCATCATCAACGGCACCGAGCGTGTCGTCGTCTCGCAGCTCGTGCGCTCGCCGGGTGTCTACTTCGACAAGACGCCCGACAAGACCAGTGACAAGGACATCGTCTCGGCACGCGTCATCCCCAGCCGCGGTGCATGGCTCGAGTTCGAGATCGACAAGCGCGACCAGGTCGGCGTGCGCATCGACCGCAAGCGCAAGCAGTCCGTCACCGTCTTCCTCAAGGCCCTCGGCCTCACGAGCGAGCAGATCCTCGCCGAGTTCGCCGGCTTCCCCTCCATCGAGGAGACCCTGGCCAAGGACACCATCGTCACGAAGGAAGATGCGCTCCGCGACATCTACCGCAAGCTCCGTCCGGGCGAGCAGGTCGCTGCCGAGGCGGCACGTGCGCTCCTCGACAACTTCTACTTCAACCCGAAGCGCTACGACCTCGCCAAGGTCGGCCGCTACAAGATCAACCAGAAGCTCGGTCTCGATGCCGCGCTCACGGAGTCGGTGCTCACGGTCGACGACATCGTCGCCACGATCAAGTACCTGGTGCGTCTGCACGCCAACGTCGAGACCTTCACGGGCATCCGTGCGGGCAAGAAGGCCGAGATCCGTCTCGCGACCGACGACATCGACAACTTCGGCAACCGTCGCATTCGCGCCGTCGGCGAGCTCATCCAGAACCAGGTCCGCACGGGTCTCTCGCGCATGGAGCGCGTCGTCCGCGAGCGCATGACCACGCAGGACATCGAGGCGATCACGCCGCAGACCCTGATCAACGTGCGCCCCGTCGTCGCCGCGATCAAGGAGTTCTTCGGAACCTCGCAGCTGTCGCAGTTCATGGACCAGAACAACCCGCTCGCCGGTCTGACGCACAAGCGTCGCCTCTCGGCGCTCGGCCCGGGTGGTCTGTCGCGTGACCGCGCCGGTGTCGAGGTTCGTGACGTTCACCCGTCGCACTACGGCCGCATGTGCCCGATCGAGACGCCTGAAGGCCCGAACATCGGTCTGATCGGCTCGCTCGCGACCTTCGCGCGCATCAACTCCTTCGGTTTCATCGAGACGCCGTACCGCAAGGTCGTCGACGGTGTCGTGACCGACCAGATCGACTACCTCACCGCGAGCGAAGAGGACGACTTCATCGTCGCCCAGGCCAACGCTCCGCTGCTCGCTGACGGCAACTTCCGCGAAGACCGCGTCCTCGCCCGTCAGAAGGGTGGCGAGGTCGACCTGTTCGAGCCCACCGAGATCGGCTACATGGACGTCTCGCCGCGCCAGATGGTGTCGGTCGCGACCTCGCTCGTGCCGTTCCTCGAGCACGATGACGCACAGCGCGCGCTCATGGGCGCCAACATGCAGCGTCAGGCTGTTCCGCTGCTCCGTTCCGAGTCGCCGCTCGTCGGCACCGGTATGGAGGGCTACGCAGCCATCGACGCCGGTGACGTGATCACCGCAGAGAAGGCCGGTGTGGTCAGCGAGGTCTCCGCAGACCGCGTCGTCGTCATGCTCGATGAGGGCGGAACGCAGGAGTACTACCTGCGCAAGTTCGACCGCTCGAACCACGGCACCTCCTACAACCAGCGCGTCGTCGTGACCGCCGGTGAGCGCGTCGAGGTCAACGAGGTCATCGCCGATGGCCCCGCGACCGAGAACGGCGAGCTCGCACTCGGAAAGAACCTCCTCGTCGCCTTCATGACCTGGGAAGGCCACAACTTCGAGGACGCGATCATCCTCAGCCAGGACCTCGTGAAGGACGACACCCTTTCGTCGATCCACATCGAGGAGTACGAGGTCGACGCGCGCGACACCAAGCTCGGCAAGGAGGAGATCACCCGTGACCTCCCCAACGTCAGCCCGGAGCTGCTGAAGGACCTCGACGAGCGCGGCATCATCCGCATCGGTGCTGAGGTTCGCCCCGGCGACATCCTCGTCGGCAAGGTCACGCCGAAGGGTGAGACCGAGCTCTCGGCCGAGGAGCGCCTGCTCCGCGCCATCTTCAACGAGAAGAGCCGTGAGGTGCGCGACACCTCGCTCAAGGTTCCTCACGGTGAGCAGGGCACGGTCATCGCGGTCAAGGAGTTCAACGCCGAAGACGGCGACGACGAGCTCGGCTCGGGCGTCAACCGCCGCGTCGTGGTCTTCATCGCCCAGAAGCGCAAGATCACCGAGGGCGACAAGCTCGCTGGCCGTCACGGCAACAAGGGTGTCATCGCGAAGATCCTCCCGATCGAAGACATGCCCTTCCTCGAGGACGGCACGCCGGTCGACATCCTGCTCAACCCGCTCGGCATCCCGGGTCGAATGAACTTCGGCCAGGTGCTGGAGACCCACCTCGGGTGGATCGCCAAGCAGGGCTGGAAGATCGAGGGCACTCCGGAGTGGGCAGCGCAGCTGCCGCAGGAGGCGTTCGACGTCGCTCCCGGCACGAAGGTTGCGACGCCTGTGTTCGATGGCGCGTCCGAGGCGGAGATCTCCGGTCTTCTCGACTCGACGCTGCCGACGCGTGACGGCGTGCGCCTGATCGACTCGTCCGGCAAGACGACCCTCTTCGACGGTCGTTCGGGCGAGCCGTACCCGGCACCCGTCTCGGTGGGCTACATGTACATCCTGAAGCTCCACCACCTGGTCGACGACAA
This sequence comes from Microbacterium sp. GW823-FHT02G05, assembly GCF_058797175.1. Classification (NCBI taxonomy): domain Bacteria; kingdom Bacillati; phylum Actinomycetota; class Actinomycetes; order Micrococcales; family Microbacteriaceae; genus Microbacterium; species Microbacterium sp. GW823-FHT02G05. The sequence continues at coordinate 22,642 of NZ_JBXAJK010000001.1, read as the reverse complement.
GATCCACGCACGCTCGACGGGCCCCTACTCGATGATCACCCAGCAGCCGCTCGGTGGTAAGGCGCAGTTCGGTGGCCAGCGCTTCGGTGAGATGGAAGTGTGGGCCCTCGAGGCCTACGGTGCGGCGTACGCGCTGCAGGAGCTCCTCACGATCAAGTCCGACGACATCCTCGGCCGCGTCAAGGTCTACGAGGCGATCGTCAAGGGCGAGAACATCCAGGAGCCCGGCATCCCCGAGTCGTTCAAGGTGCTCATGAAGGAGATGCAGTCGCTCTGCCTGAACGTCGAGGTCCTCTCGGCAGACGGCACGGCGGTCAACCTCCGTGACACCGATGACGAGGCCTTCCGGGCTGCAGAAGAGCTGGGTATCAACATCTCCAGCCGCTTCGAGTCCGCCTCGATCGACGAGATCTAAGCCAGAACCGATCGACAGGTCCCTGACCTGCTCATCACAAGCTTTATTTGAGACACAGGAGAACTAGTGCTCGACGCAACAACGTTCGATCAGCTTCGCATCGGTCTGGCCACCGCCGACGACATCCGTCGTTGGTCCTTCGGCGAGGTCAAGAAGCCTGAAACCATCAACTACCGCACGCTCAAGCCCGAGAAGGACGGTCTCTTCGGAGAGCAGATCTTCGGACCGAGCCGTGACTGGGAGTGCGCATGTGGCAAGTACAAGCGCGTCCGCTTCAAGGGCATCGTCTGCGAGCGATGCGGCGTGGAGGTCACCAAGAGCTCCGTCCGTCGTGAGCGCATGGGCCACATCGAGCTCGCAGCTCCCGTCACCCACATCTGGTACTTCAAGGGCGTCCCGTCGCGCCTGGGCTACCTGCTGGATATGGCGCCGAAGGACCTCGAGAAGGTCATCTACTTCGCCGCGTACATGGTCATCTCGGTCGACGAGGATGCGCGTCACCGCGACCTCGCGACCCAGGAGAACAACATCCGTCTTGAGCTCAAGACGCTGGGCGACCGCCGCGACTCGAAGATCGCCGACCGTCTGAACCGCCTCGAAGAGGAGCTCGCTGCTCTGGAGGAAGAGGGCGCCAAGGCCGACGCGAAGAAGAAGGTCAAGGACGCCGCCGAGAAGGAGATGTCGCTCATCCGCAAGGGTGCCGACGAGGCGATCGCCAAGCTCGAGCGCGTGTGGGAAGACTTCCGTACGCTCGAGGTCGGCGCGCTGCGCCCCGAGGATGACGTCTTCCACGAACTGCAGGACCGCTTCGGTCAGTACTTCGAGGCCTACATGGGTGCCGAGTCGATCCAGCGCCGTCTGGCATCGTTCGATCTGAAGGCCGAGTCGGAGAGCCTGCACCTGCAGATCTCCGAGGGCAAGGGTCAGCGCAAGATCCGCGCGATCAAGCGCCTCAAGGTCGTGAACTCGTTCCTCGAGACCGGCATGAGCCCGGCATCGATGGTTCTGGATGTCGTCCCGGTGATCCCGCCGGAGCTGCGCCCGATGGTTCAGCTCGACGGTGGCCGCTTCGCGACCTCCGACCTGAACGACCTTTACCGTCGCGTGATCAACCGCAACAACCGTCTGCGTCGTCTGATCGACCTCGGTGCCCCCGAGATCATCGTCAACAACGAGAAGCGGATGCTGCAGGAGGCCGTCGACGCACTGTTCGACAACGGCCGCCGTGGTCGCCCCGTCACCGGTACCGGCAACCGTGCTCTGAAGTCCCTCAGCGACATGCTGAAGGGTAAGCAGGGTCGTTTCCGTCAGAACCTGCTCGGCAAGCGCGTCGACTACTCGGGCCGTTCGGTCATCGTCGTCGGCCCGCAGCTGAAGCTGCACCAGTGTGGTCTGCCCAAGCAGATGGCTCTGGAGCTCTTCAAGCCATTCGTCATCAAGCGCCTGATCGATCTCGGTCACTCGCAGAACATCAAGGCCGCGAAGCGCGCCGTCGAGCGCACCCGCGCCGAGGTGTGGGATGTTCTCGAAGAGATCATCCGCGAGCGCCCCGTGCTGCTCAACCGTGCACCTACGCTGCACCGTCTGGGCATCCAGGCGTTCGAGCCGCAGCTCGTCGAGGGTAAGGCGATCCAGCTGCACCCGCTCGTGTGTGCCGCGTTCAACGCCGACTTCGATGGTGACCAGATGGCTGTGCACCTGCCGCTGTCGGTCGAGGCACAGGCTGAGGCCCGCGTGCTGATGCTCGCATCGAACAACATCCTGAAGCCGTCGGACGGCCGCCCGGTGACCCTGCCCTCGCAGGACATGATCATCGGTCTGCACCACCTGACCACGGTCAAGGAGGGCGCCCTCGGTGAGGGTCGCGCGTTCGGTTCGGTCGCTGAGGCGACGCTGGCCAAGGACGAGGGAACCCTCGACCTGCAGGCCAAGGTCCGCATCCGCATCCCGGGTCTGACGTTCCTTGAGGGCGAAGCTCCCGAGGGCTACGAGCGTCACGGTCTCGTCGACGCATCGCTCGGCCAGGCGCTGTTCAACGACACGCTGCCCAAGGGCTACCCGTTCGTTCGCGAGCAGGCTGACAAGGGCAAGCTGTCGCAGATCGTCAACAAGCTCGCCGAGGAGTACCCCAAGGTCGAGACGGCGGCGACGCTGGACCGCATCAAGGACGCCGGCTTCTACTGGGCCACCCGTTCGGGTGTCACGGTGGCGCTGAGTGACATCCTGACCCCGCCGAACAAGGCGGAGATCGTTGCGGGCTACGAGAAGCAGGCCGCCAAGGTCCAGTCGCAGTACGAGAAGGGCCTCACGACCGACACGGAGCGTCGTCAGGAACTCATCAAGATCTGGACCGAGGCAACCGACGAGGTCCAGGCTGCGATGAAGGCGCACTTCCCGGAGGACAACACCATCAACCGCATGGTGACCTCGGGCGCTCGTGGTAACTGGCTGCAGATCCGTAACATCGCGGGTATGCGAGGCCTGGTGAACAACCCGAAGGGTGAGATCATCCCTCGCCCGATCATCTCCTCGTACCGCGAGGGGCTGTCGGTCGCCGAGTACTTCATCGCGACGCACGGTACCCGTAAGGGTCTGGCTGACACCGCTCTGCGTACCGCTGACTCGGGTTACCTGACCCGTCGTCTGGTGGATGTCTCGCAGGACGTCATCATCCGCGAGGAGGACTGTGGCACTGCGAAGGGCCTCGAGCTCCCGATCGCCGCTCCGAACTCGCAGGGCGAGCTCGTGCGCGACCCGAACGTCGAGAACTCGGTGTTCGCTCGTACGCTGGCATCCGACGTCGTCAACGAGGCGGGCGAGGTTCTCGCCAGCGCCGGCGACGACGTGGGTGACGTGCTCATCGACAAGCTCGTCGGTCTGGGTGTCGAGAACATCAAGGTGCGCTCGGTTCTCACGTGTGAGTCCGCTGTCGGTGTCTGCGCCCAGTGCTACGGCCGTTCGCTCGCCACGGGCAAGACGGTCGACATCGGTGAGGCCGTCGGCATCATCGCGGCACAGTCGATCGGTGAGCCCGGTACGCAGCTGACGATGCGTACGTTCCACACCGGTGGTTCGGCATCGGCCGATGACATCACGCAGGGTCTTCCCCGCGTGCAGGAGCTCTTCGAGGCACGTACCCCCAAGGGTGCATCGCCGATCGCCGAGGCCGATGGCCGCATCACGATCGACGAGACCGACAAGGCCAAGAAGGTCATCCTGACGCCCGACAACGGCGACGAGCCTGTCGTCTACCCGGTGCTGAAGCGTGCCACGCTGCTCGTCGAAGACGGCCAGCACGTCACGGTCGGCCAGCCCCTGCAGGTCGGCACGCTCGACCCCAAGGAGGTCATGCGTGTCATGGGTGCCCGCGAGGTGCAGCGCTACCTCGTGAACGGCGTCCAGGGCGTGTACCGCTCACAGGGTGTGCCGATCCACGACAAGCACATCGAGGTCATCGTCCGCCAGATGCTCCGCAAGGTCACCGTCGTCGACCACGCCGACACGACCCTGCTGCCCGGTGAGATGATCGACGCTCGTCGCTACCAGGACATCAACCGCGAGACGGTTGCTGCGGGCAAGCGCCCGGCATCGGGTCGTCCCGAGCTCATGGGTATCACCAAGGCGTCGCTGGCGACCGAGTCGTGGCTGTCGGCCGCCTCCTTCCAGGAGACGACCCGCGTGCTCACGCAGGCCGCCATGGAGGGCAAGAGCGACCCGCTGATCGGTCTCAAGGAGAACGTCATCATCGGTAAGCTCATCCCCGCCGGCACCGGTCTGCGTCGCTACCGCGACATCACGGTCGAGGCCACGGAAGAGGCGAAGAGCGAGCGCTACCCGAACCGGATCTTCGCATCCGACGGTGCGTACGCCGACAGTGACTTCGGTTACGTCGACTTCGACGCGTTCTCGACCGACGACATCACGCCCGGCACTTACAACTGAGTGAGGCGCGTGTGATCTAGGTCACATCGCAAAGGCCCCAGGTTCTTCGGAATCTGGGGCCTTTCGCGTTCGCGGTTGCCACTGTCGAGCGGCTGTCCCCTACTCGAAAAGGTGCGCGACGATGCTCGAGGTGTAGCCGCTGGGTGCGAGGTTGGAGTACTTGGTGTCGATGAGCACGTCGTCACGCCAGAACAGCGTGCGCCCGTCGGTGACGGGGTAGGTCCCGTTGGCCCATTCCTTCTCGCAGCGTGTGCCGTTGTCGGGTGTGAAGCACGTGAAGCCATCCTTCGCGGCGAGTCCGTTCAGGAGATCGAGTGCGGGTCCGCGGCTCATCTCCGAGATCGTGGTCATGATGTAGGTCGTGTCTGCTCGGGGGTCGCGCCAGAGACAGATGAGCGAGCCGTCGGGCTGCGCACCGGTGGGGCCGAAGTTCTCGGGGTTGAGCGGGGTCTCTCCGAGTTGCGCCAGCACGTCCTCGGAGAGGATCTCTCGGCAGTCCGTGGGCATCTTCACGGCCTTCGTCGTTGACGTGGGCGAAGGGCTCGGTTTCGCGGTCGAGGGGGCGCTCGTGCTGGGCGCGGGGTCCACGGGGCGCTGGAGGAGGCTTCAGGGCCCGAAGCGCTTCCGAGAGGCGCGCACGCGGCAAGACCGCCGGCGAGGCTGAGCGCGGCCAGCAGCACTATTCCGTGGCGGAGAGGTGTCCGGCGTGACGTGGGGCTGGTCGGTGCGCTCATGGGCATACGCTAGTGGACGAGAGCGGGCGTGGCCAGGATGCGGCGCCGTGCAGTCGATCGTGCAGAGGAGCAAAGATGCCGGAGCCGGTGCCGACGCGGGTGGTCGTGATCGGGGATGCCCTGATCGATGAGATTCGGGATGCCGGCGGCGTGCGTGAACTCGTCGGCGGTGCTGCGTTGAATGTGGCGGTCGGGCTCACGCGACTGGGTGTTCCCGCAACCCTCATCGCGATGGTCGGAGCGGATGCTGCGGGCGACCACATCCGCACCTATCTGCACGATCACGGAGTGGATCTGCTGGCCAGTGAGGCGCCGCTCGGCTCGTCGCGGGCCATCGTCACGCGGGGGACGGATGGTGAGCCGAGCTACCGGTTCAATGAGGCTGCGCAAGGTCGAAGCATCCGCTATTCCGACGCCGAAAAGGAAGCGCTTGCACAGGCCGACGCCGTCGTCGTGAGCTGCTTTCCCTTCGACAACGCCGCAGAGGTCGAGGCACTTCTGGACGCAGTGGGAGATCGGCCCCTGATCGTCGATCCGAATCCCCGAACCGGGATGATGCGCGATCGTGCGGATCTCGCCGACGGTTTCGTGCGCGTGGCCGCGGGCGCGCGTGCGATCAAGATCGGGTCGGATGACGCAGAGATTCTCGCCGACGGCGACCTGTCGGCGTTGGGGGAGCGCCTGCGCGACAACGGCGCAGAGGTCATCCTGATGACAGCAGGCGCGGCGGGTGCCGCACTGCGCGCGCCGGGCTGGGAGATCAGCCGACCCATCGCGACCCTGCCCGGGGCGATCGTCGACACGGTAGGTGCGGGCGATGCCACACTGGCCGCGCTCGTCGCGGGGCTCGTGAGCGGAGTCCCCGAGACGGAGGCGGCGGCGGGGGATCTCCTCGACCGCATCATGGAGGTCGCTGCGGCGACGTGCCGCGGGGAAGGTGGGCTGCTGCGCACGCCGGAGTCGCTGCTCGCTTCGCCGATGGATCGCATCGCGACCTAGATCCTGGCGAATCTGGGCGCTGATCGGGCGATTTCACGCGCTCGCGTTCGACAGGTAGTATTGATCTTCGCGCCCCCGGTCTGCTGGAAAAGTGGGACGGGCGTGCACTGGCAAGTTGCCCGAGCGGCCAAAGGGAGCTGACTGTAAATCAGCCGCGTAAGCTTCGGGGGTTCGAATCCCTCACTTGCCACCAGTAGTACACGAAGGGCCCTGCGTAAGCAGGGCCCTTCGTCGTTCCTGCCCTGCGCTGTCGCCGAACTATCACGGGATGGTATCGGTCATTGCGTCCCGTCCTTCTCGCGGGTATAAATGTAAGCGCTTGCACAATCCCCTCGGGACAGCGACGACCACGCGCGAGCCGATCCCAGACTCCGCGGGACCACGACAGAGAGGTACACCAATGAAGGTGAACAAGAAGGGCGTTCTCGGCATCAGCGCCCTGATCGCCACAAGCGCCCTGATCCTCACCGGCTGCGCCGGCGGTGGCGGCGACGCCGGCTCCACGGCCCCCGCTGACGGCGGATCGCTCACGGTCTGGGTCGACGCCGACCGTGCGACCGTGCTCAAGGACGCCGCGAAGGCATTCCAGGATGAGACGGGAGTGAAGGTTACCCTCGTTCAGAAGGACTTCGGTGAGATCCGCGACCAGTTCATCTCGCAGGTCCCCACCGGCAAGGGCCCGGACATCGCGGTCGGCGCGCACGACTGGCTCGGCACTCTCGTGACCAACGGAGTCGTCGCCCCGGTCGAGCTCGGCGACGCAGCGGGTGACTTCCAGAAGGTCGCCATCGACGCGATGTCGTACGAGGGCAAGACCTACGGTGTGCCGTACTCGATCGAGAACATCGCGCTCATGCGCAACACCGCGCTGGCGCCGGAGGCACCCGCGACCTACGACGAGATGATCGCTGCGGGCACGGCGGCAGGAACCGAGTACAAGTTCCTCGTCGGGCTCGACCCCGAGCAGGGCGACCCGTACCACCTGTACCCGTTCCAGACGTCCTTCGGAGCTCCGGTCTTCGGCACCAACGCCGATGGCACCTACAACGCCGCTGACCTGCAGATCGGCAACGCCGGTGGCGACGCCTTCGCCGGATGGCTGGCCGCACAGGGCGCCGCGGGCATCCTGAACACGAACATCTCGGGTGACCTCGCTCGTGAGAGCTTCGTCGCGGGCAAGTCGCCCTTCTTCCTCACCGGCCCGTGGAACGTTCCGGCCGCGCAGGACGCAGGGCTCGACATCGCGATCGACCCGATCCCCTCGGCCGGTGGCCAGCCGGCGCAGCCGTTCGTCGGCGTGCAGGGCTTCTTCCTCAGCGCGAAGAGCAAGAACGTCGTCGCGGCGACGAACTTCCTCACGAACTACATCGGCAGCGAAGACGTGCAGACCGCGCTCTTCGAGGTCGGCGGCCGTGCACCGGCACTGACCGCCTCGTTCGACGCAGCACTCGCATCCGATGAGATCGTCGAGGGCTTCGGCACGGTCGGCGCGGACGCCGTGCCGATGCCGAACATCCCGCAGATGGGATCCGTCTGGGAGTTCTGGGGCGTGACCGAGGTCGCGATCATCAACGCACAGGGTGACCCGGTCACGCTGTGGCAGAAGATGACCAGCGACATCGCGGCCGCGATCAAGTAATTCGCTCAGTCTCCGGGGCGGCGCTCGCACAGGGTGTCGCCCCGGAACTGTCAGCGGTAGCATCCCCACAACAAAGGGCTCAGACGATGACGATGACTCCCCAGCGGACTTCCGCCGAGATCCGCAGAGACAAGCTCTCCGCCCGTGCCGCGCGCATGGCGGAAGCGGCGAGCGGCGGCTGGAAGGTCGTGCTCTTCAAGATCGTGGCGCTCGGCCTGATCGACGCGATGGCACTGTACTCGTGCCTCGTGCTCTTCCGCGCGGGCAACTGGGTCGTGGGCTCGATCATCGCGGTCGGCACGATCGTCGTCAACATCATCTACCTGCGCAAAGGTGGCCTGCCCGCGAAGTACCTCACCCCGGGACTCATCTTCCTGCTGATCTTCCAGATCTTCGTCGTGCTGTACTCGGGCTACATCGCTTTCACGAACTACGGCACTGGCCACAACAGCACCAAGGAAGATGCGATCAGCGGCATCATGCTGCAGAACCAGGAGCGTGTGCCGGATTCCGACGCGTACCCGGTCTCGGTGCTGCAGGGGCCGGGCGAACTCCTGTTCCTGGTCACTGACCCGGACGGTGACGCACTCATCGGCGGAACGGACCGTCCCCTTGAGAGCGTCGACGATGCGACGTTCGAGGGTGGCAAGGCGGTCGGAGCCCCCGGCTACACGACGTTGGACTTCGCCGGGCTCATCGCCAATTCCGAGGAGATCACGCAGATCAGCGTGCCGATCAGCGACGACGTCAACGACGGGATGCTGAGCACCGCCGACGGCGCCACGGCCTACCTCTACACGTCGCGCTATGTCTACGACGAGGTCGCCGACACGATGACCGACACGGAGAGCGGTGTCGTCTTCTCCAACATCGGCACGGGCGCGTTCACTGCACCGGACGGCACCGAGATCCTGCCGGGATGGCAGATCACCGTCGGCTTCGACAACTTCATCCGCGCCTTCACCGAACCGAGCATTCGGGAGCCGCTCATCTCGGTCACGATCTGGACGTTCGTCTTCGCGATCCTCTCGGTGGCGACGACGTTCATCCTGGGTCTCTTCCTCGCCATCGTGTTCAACGATCCGCGGATGAAGAGCAAGAAGTTCTACCGGGTCATCATGATCCTGCCGTACGCGTTCCCCGGGTTCCTGTCGGCGCTGGTGTGGGCGGGAATGCTGAATCAGGAGTTCGGCTTCGTCAATACGGTCCTGTTCGGCGGCGCGGAGATCCCCTGGCTGACGAACGAGTGGCTGGCGAAGTTCAGCATCATCTTCGTGAACCTGTGGCTCGGATTCCCCTACATGTTCCTCGTCACGACCGGGGCGCTGCAGTCGATCCCCGACGAGCTGACCGAGGCCGCGCACATGGACGGCGCGCGCACCTTCCAGGCATTCCGCCTCATCAAGCTGCCGCTGCTGCTCGTCTCTGTCGCACCGCTGTTGATCTCGTCCTTCGCCTTCAACTTCAACAACTTCAACCTGATCTACATGCTGACCGGGGGTGGCCCGCGCGACATCACCGCAGGAGTGAACGTCGGCGCCACCGACATCCTCATCTCGATGGTCTACAAGGTCGCCTTCATCGGCGCCAACCGTGATTACGGTCTGGCGAGTGCCTTCTCGATCATCATCTTCATCCTGGTGGCGACGATCTCGATCATCGCCTTCCGCCAGACCAAGGCTCTCGAGGAGCTGAACTGACATGACGAACACCGACGTTCACCCCACGACCCGAGCCGCGATCGTCGCCCGCACAGGCAGCGACGGAACAATCCCGCTGCCGCGCCGGCCCTTCCCGAAGTGGTTCCGCGAAACCGGCTGGCGCCACATCATCGGCATCGCGATGCTGATCTTCGCGGCGTTCCCGCTGCTGTACGTGCTCTCGGCGTCCCTCAACCCCGGTGGCACGCTGGTCACAGCGAACTCGCTGTTCTCCACCGTCGACCTGGGCAGTTATGTCGAGCTGTTCAACCGTCCGCAGCAGCCGTACGCGGCCTGGTTCGCCAACACGCTCGTGATCGGCCTGAGTTCCGCAGCAGGCACCGTGCTTCTGGGAGCCCTCGCGGCTTACGCTTTCTCACGCATGCGGTTCACAGGGCGCCGGTTCGGGCTCATGACGCTGCTGCTGGTGCAGATGTTCCCGCAGCTGCTGGCGATGGTCGCGATCTTCCTTCTGATGAGCGCGATCGCCGACATCTTCCCGGCGATCGGCTTGAACAGTCAGATCGGCCTGATCATGGTCTATCTCGGCGGTGCCCTGGGTGTGAACACCTACCTGATGTACGGGTTCTTCAACACTGTTCCCGCGTCGATCGACGAGGCAGCGAAGATCGATGGTGCGGGCCATGCGCGCATCTTCTTCACGATCATCCTGCGTCTGGTCGCTCCGATCCTCGCCGTGGTCGGTCTGCTGTCGTTCCTCGGCACGATGAGCGAGTTCGTGATCGCGAGCGTCATCCTCGTCGATCCGGAGAAGCAGACCCTCGCGGTCGGCCTCTACCAGTTCATCTCGCAGGAGACGTCGCGCAACTGGTCGGTCTTCGCGGCCGGTGCGGTGCTCGCCGCGCTCATCCCGATGGGGTTGTTCCTGGCGCTGCAGCGGTTCATCGTGGGCGGGCTGACCGCGGGAAGCGTCAAGTAGGCGATGCGCGGTGCGCGTTCGGTCGTCGTGTGGGGTGCCCTCGTGGCATCCGCTGTGGCGATGTCCGGATGCTCGGTGCCGGCTGCTGTCGAGCGTGCGGCCCCAGACGTCGGCGTCCAGCTCTTCCAGCTGCCCTGGACCTCCATCGCAGAGGAGTGCGAGAGCACGCTCGGCCCTGCGGGGTTCGCCTGGGTGCTCACCTCTCCGCCGCAGGAGCACGTCGTGGGGGAGCAGTGGTGGGTCTCATACCAGCCGGTCAGCTACCAGATCGAGTCCCGCTTGGGGACGCGGGCGGAGTTCGCCGACATGGTCTCGCGGTGCGCGGCGGTCGGTGTCGATGTCATCGCGGATGGCGTCATCAACCACATGAGCGGTCAGGATGCTCCCGGCACGGGCTGGGCAGGATCGGCTTACTCGCATCAGGGATATCCGGGCCTGTACGGGCCGGGGGAGTTTCACCATTGCGGCCTCACCGCTCAGGACGACATCGAGGACTACGGCTCGCGCGAGCAGGTGCAGAACTGCGAACTCGTGAACCTCGCCGACCTGGACACCGGATCACCCGCCGTGCGAAAGACGATCGGCGCCTACCTGGATGATCTGCTCTCGCTCGGCGTCGCAGGGTTCCGCATCGACGCGGCCAAGCACATGGCCGCGGAAGACGTGGCGGCGATCGTCGCCGCCCTGCCCGAGGGCACCAGGGTGATGAGCGAGGTCATCCGCGGTGCGCGTGAGCCGATCCAGCCGGAGGAGTACACGGCGTTCGGTGAGGTGTTCGAGTTCTCGTACGCACGAGAGCTCGGTCCACAGCTGGAGTCGGGGATGCTGTACGACCCGGATCTCTCGGGCGAGCGGCCGTTGCACGTCCCGACGTCGTCGGCAGTCGTGTTCATCGACAACCACGACACCGAGCGCGGCAACGCACCGCTGACCTACCGCGACGGCGCGGACTATCTCCTCGCCAACGTCCTCATGCTCGCCGACGACTACGGCACGCCCGTGGTGTACTCGGGCTACGCCTTCAGCGACCGCGATGCGGGTGCGCCGACGAACGCCGATGGCAGCGTCGACGGTGGCGCCTGCGCGCCGCATCCGGCTCCCGACGCGGACTATGCCGACGGCGACCGCACCTGCGTGCAGCGCTGGGCGGAGATCGTCGGGATGCTCGACTGGCGGTCCGTCGTCGGCGGCGCAGCGCGGATGCCGGGTGTCAGTGAGAACGACGCCTACGGTTTCGAGCGCGAAGGGCGCGGGGCCGTCGCCGCCAACCCGAACGATGCGGATGCCTCCGTCTCTGTTCCCACCTCCATGCCTGACGGCGAGTACTGCGACGTCGTGGCGAACGGACCGGGGTCGTCCTGTCCGGAGGGCGCGCGCGTCCGCGTGCGGGATGGCCTTGCCGCCTTTGACCTTGCTCCGCAGCAGGCCGCCGCGATCCATCTCGGATCACGGGTGTCGTAGCGACGCCACGCCGACCAGACTCATAACTGAACAACAATCTGAAGGCTCTGTCATGGCGTCCTGCCGTGCATCCGCGTCGCATCCCGCGCACTCGTGCGCTCTACGAAAGGATCCGGTGCCACCATGACGCACCTCACCCCGCACCACGACGGCTCACCGCTGTACGTGTCGAACTCCGCTCCCGCACTCGGGGACACCGTGCGCGTGCGCGTGCGCATCCCGAGTGGCTACGGGCCGCTCGCTGCCGTGCGCACGCGATCCAACCCCGACCACGAACCGGCCTGGTCGGATGCCGTTCGTCAGGGCGTCGTCGATGGCTGGGAATGGTGGGAGGCGGAGATCGTCGCCGCCAATCCCCGGCATGGATACCGCTGGCTCTTCGTCCACGAGGACGGCACAGTGCACTGGCTCAATCAGTCCGGACTGCACACACTTGAGACGCTCGATGCCGAGGACTTCGCGCTGGTCACCTCGCCTCCTCCTCCGGCCTGGAAGCACGACGCGGTGATGTATCAGGTGTTCCCGGACCGTTTCGCGCGCTCGCCGCAGGCGGATGCCCACCCCACACCGGACTGGGCCATCGCCGCGAGCTGGGACACTCCGGTGGACCCGGTGCTGCCCGGCCGCTCGCAGCAGTTCTACGGAGGTGACCTCGACGGCATCACGGCGCACCTCGACCACCTCGTCAAGCTGGGCGTCAACCTGCTGTATCTGACGCCCATCTTCCCGGCGGCGTCCAACCATCGCTACGACGCCTCGAGCTTCCTGTCGGTCGATCCGCTGTTGGGCGGTGATGAGGCATACTTGCGCCTGATCGAGGCGGCGCGCGCCCGAGGCATCCGCATCATCGGCGACCTCACCAGCAACCACTCCGGTGATCGCCACGAGTGGTTCCAGGCGGCGCTCGGTCACCCGGGTGCGCCGGAGGAGGAGTTCTACTACTTCACGGATGACGCGAACACCGAGTACATCTCGTGGCTCGGAACCCCGACGCTGCCGAAGTTCAACTGGGCGTCGCACGAGCTGCGGCGTCGCTTCATCGACGGCGCGGACTCTGTGGTCGCGAAGTGGCTGCAGCCGCCGTACAGCACGGATGGCTGGCGCATCGACGTCGCGAATATGACGGGGCGCCTCGGCGACATCGACCTCAACGCGGACGTGCGGCAGCTGCTGCAGCGGACCATGCACGAGGTGAACCCCGAGACGGTCCTGCTGGGGGAGTCGACCAACGACGCGGCGAGCGACCTGCAGGGCGACGGATGGCACGGGGCGATGACGTACCCCTCCTTCACTCGCCCGCTGTGGGCCTGGCTCAGCGCGCCCACGGGTGCTCCGTATCTGAACGCCGAGGGTGAGGAGCTCACCGAGCCGTGGTTCTTCGGCCAGCCCATCGGCGGCATCCCGCGCTACACGGCATCGGAGTTCGTGGCCGCGGTGACCCGCTTCACCGCGAGCATCCCGTGGCGTGTGCGCCTGGGCAATATGCAGCCGCTCGACACGCATGACACCGCGCGCTTCGCCACGAATGCCGCACCGGGGGCGATCCCGCTCGCTGTGGGGCTGTCGATGACGCTGCCCGGTGTTCCCGTCGTGTTCGCCGGCGACGAGTTCGGTCTCATCGGCACGGACGGTGAGGCCAGCCGGACGCCCATGCCCTGGGGTACGGAGGCAGAGCCGGCGGTGGCCGCGCGGCTGGCGCTGTACCGCTCGCTCATCGGGCTGCGCCGTGCGCATACGGTTCTCGGCACGGGTGGCATGCGCTGGGTGCATGTCGATGATGACGCGATCGTCTTCATCAGGGAGTCCGAGGAGGAGAGCATCCTCGTGGTCGCATCGCTACGCGACGTGGACGTCGTCCTCGCGCGTGGCGCGGTTGCCGGAGCGGCGGGTGCCGTCGCGCTCGTGGGGGATGCGCAGCTCGTGACCGACGACGACGGCATGACGCGCCTCTCCGCGATGGGACCCGTGTTCGCAGCCTGGGTGCTGCAGGGAGTCGCGCAGCCATGAATCGGTTCGAGGAAATCAGCGCAGGGATCACCACGGGAGTCCGCGCACACCCCGACCTGAGTGGGCTTGTGCTTCTCGGCTCCGCATCCGAGGACGCCGCGGCCCGCCGGGATGAATGGTCGGATCACGACTTCTTCGCCATCATCGCTCCGGGTCGCGGTCCTGCGGTGCGCCCTGATCTGGGGTGGCTGCCCGATCAGGACCGGATCGTCCTCACGGCGCGCGAGGGAGAGGTCGGATTCGTCGCCCTGTATGACGATGCGCACGTCTGTGAGTTCGCACTCGCCGAAGCGGACGAGCTCTCGGGCGCGCTCGTGACGGATGCGACGATCGTCGAGGACGACGCGGATGGTGCGCTCGCCGCCCTCGTGACTCGTGGGCGGAAGCAGGTTGAACAGACAGGTGCGCTCGATCCGGTGAATGATGTGCGGCTCGTGCTGGTCAAGCTCCTGATCGGGGTGGGCCGAGTCCGTCGCGGGGAGGTGCTGGCGGGCGGTGCGTTCATCCGACAGTGGGTCGTGCAGCATCTGCTTCGCGCGCTGCGCGGGCGTGCCGGTGAGCTGGGTGCGAGCTTCGGCGATCCGTGCGATCCGTTCCGGCGCTTCGAGCAGGACTTCCCGGTCTGGGGTGCGCGGATCGCGGATGCGCTCTCGCGTCCGCCGGAGGAAGCCGCCCGGGAGCTGTATCTCTTCACGCGCGAGGTGCTTGAGCCCGGGTGGGCGCAGTTCCCTTCCCGCGCCGCGGACGTCGTCGCGCTGCGACTGGGCTGGTGAGTCAAGAGCCGGGTCCGTTCGGGCCCGGCTCTTGATACGCGGTCGCAGTCTCGGCCACACTGAGTGCCATGGGATCAGCGTTGACCACCATCGGATTGCCCGTCGCACTCGGCATCATCATGTTCGGCCTCGGGCTGAGCCTGACCGTGGGCGATTTCGCCCGTGTCGCCAAGCAGCCGAAAGCGGTGATCGTGGCGCTTCTGTGCCAGCTGCTTCTGCTGCCGGCGATCTGCTTCGGTCTTGTGCTGTTGTTCCAGCTTCCGCCCGTCCTCGCCGTGGGAATGATGATGCTCGCCGCATCTCCGGGCGGCACCACCGCGAACCTCTACAGCCACCTCTTCCGGGGGGACATCGCGCTGAACATCTCGCTCACGGCGGTGAACTCGGTGATCGCGGTCATCACTCTTCCCATCATCACGAATCTCGCCATCGCGTACTTCCGGCCGTTCGACGACCAGCTGGGTCTGCAGTGGTCGAAGGCTCTGGAGGTCTTCGCGATCGTGCTGCTTCCTGTGGCGTTGGGCATGATCGTGCGTCGGTTCTGGCCTCGGTTCGCGGATGGCATGGACAAGCCCGTGCGGATCGCCTCCGTGATCATTCTGATCGTGGTGATCGCCGGGGCGGTGGCCTCGAACTGGTCGCTGCTGGTGGAGAACTTCACGCGTCTCGCGCTCATCACCGTCGCGTTCTGCGTGATCAGTCTCCTGGTGGGCTATCTGGTGCCGCGGCTGCTGCGCGTCGGTCGCCGCCAGGCCATCGCGTCGTCATTCGAGATCGGGATTCACAATGCGACGCTGGCCATCGTGATCGCGCAGACGGTGCTCGGCTCGGTCGAGCTGAGTCTGCCTGCGGCGGTGTACGGCGTGCTGATGTTCTTCATCGCGTTCGGCTTCGGCTTCCTCATTCGGGGGAAGGGCGAGGAGGGGGTGGATGCTGCGCCGGAGCGAAGCGCATCCGCCACCGCATCCTGATACTTCTTGAAAATCAGCTATCCACTTATATTCAGGAAAAATAAGCTCTATGCTTATGCCATGCCTGTTGCAGTGATCGCCGACATCATCGGCTCCCGCGCCCTTCCTGACCGGTCGGCCGCGCAACGCGAGTTCGCGCGCCTCTTCGCCGAGGTCGAAGAGGCGATGCCGCTCGCCGCCGAGCCCCTGCGCGCCACCGTCGGCGATGAGTTCCAGGCGGTCTATCCGACGCTCGATGCGGCGCTCGCCGCTCTCCTGTTGATTCAGCTCGTCCTGCCCGACGAGCTCGGCCTGCGTTTCGGCGTCGGTGTCGGCGAGGTGAGAGCCGTCACCGGTGCGGATGCGGCGCTGCAGGACGGCCCCGGATGGTGGGCCGCGCGCGACGCGATCGACCTCGTGGACGCCCGGCAACAGCGCGCCATGCCGAGCACCCGCACCTGGATTGTCGGCGGTGACGGCCATGATGGGCGGATGAGCGACGCGATCGACACCGCCAACGCGTACGTCCTGCTGCGCGACCAGCTGGTTACCGGAATGACCGCGCGAGAGCGCCGTCTCACGTATGGGCGTTGCCTGGGCCAGACGCAGAACGCGCTCGCGGCGGCTGAGGGCATCTCGCAGTCGGCGGTGTCGCAGGCGCTGCAGAATGCGGGGGCCGTTGCGGTCGTCGCGGGCTTCGAGATCCTCAGAGAGCGAGCGGCCGCATGATTCTCGCCGCGAACATCCTGCTGGCCGTCGGCATTGCCGACCTGCTGCGCACCCACGTCCGGCGTTCGGTGCAGCCGATCGCCTTCGGCGTGGCTGCCGTCGTGCTGCTTCTGCTCGGGGCTGCATCCGAATCTGCACTCCCTGCTCTTGCGGGCATCGTGGTGGCTGTCGGGTGGGTCTTCGCGATGCCGCTCCGCCGTCGCCCGCGTCTGGGGCTCTGGCCGGCGGGCATCCTGGCTGCCATCGCCATCGCGGCGGTGGTGTGGTCGCCGCGCAGCCCTGCGCTCGGAGTGATCGGCGACTCGTGGGTCCTCATCGCGCCGACCGGCCCCGTGCCTTTCGGGCTCGCGCTCCTGGCCGCCGGAATCGTCGTCGTGCTCCTGGAGACCGGCAACGTCATCGTGCGGGCAGCCCTCGCCAGCGAGAACGCGCAACTTCCCGCGGAGCTCTCGTCGACAGAGCCCCCGACCGTCCAGGCCCTCTCTGAGGACGCGATGACAGGCGACGACGCACCGGACTCCCCGGCCCCGGTACCCACGGCGCCCGCCTCCGGCTTCCGCGGCGGACGCCTGATCGGACCGCTCGAACGCATCCTCGTGCTCATGCTCACCCTCGTCGCGGCATACCCGCTGCTGGCGGCGATGCTGGCGGCGAAGGGCATCGTGCGCTTCCCCGAGATCTCCCGCGATCGCAAATCCGGCGCGGGTGCGGAGTACTTCCTCGTCGGGAGTCTCGTCAGCTGGGTGACAGCTCTCGGGGGTGCGTTCCTGCTGTGGTGGGCGGCATCGACGGGAATGCTGCGCTGATAGCCTGGTGGGCGTGTCGAATTCAACTCTGACGACCGCCGCCCCGGCCATCGACCCCACGTTCGAGAACGTGTGGGACGAGATTGTCTGGCGCGGACTCGTCCACGTGTCCACGGATCAGGATGCACTGCGCGCACTTCTTGCAGGACCGCCCGTCACGTATTACTGCGGATTCGACCCGACCGCGCCCAGCCTGCACCTCGGCCACCTGGTGCAGCTGCTGACTCTTCGCCGTCTTCAGCTCGCCGGTCACAAGCCGCTCGGCCTCGTCGGCGGATCGACCGGCCTCATCGGCGACCCCCGCCCCACGGCGGAGCGCACGCTCAACACCCGCGAGACGGTGGCCGAGTGGGTCGACCGCCTGCGCGGTCAGATCGAGAAGTACCTGAGCTTCGAGGGCGACAATGCCGCGCGCATGGTCAACAACCTCGACTGGACGGCCCCGCTCAGCGCGATCGACTTCCTGCGTGAGATCGGCAAGCACTACAGGGTCGGCACCATGCTGAAGAAAGACGCGGTCGCGGCCCGTCTGAACTCGGACGCCGGCATCAGCTACACCGAATTCAGCTACCAGATTCTTCAGGGTCTCGACTTCCTCGAACTGTACCGTCAGTACGACTGCGTGCTGCAGACCGGCGGCAGCGACCAGTGGGGCAACCTCACGAGTGGCACCGACCTGATACACCGCGTCGAGGGCACGTCGGTGCACGCGATCGGCACGCCGCTGATCACGAACAGCGACGGCACGAAGTTCGGCAAGAGCGAGGGCAACGCGATCTGGATCGACGCCGAGCTCACGAGCCCGTACGCGTTCTACCAGTTCTGGCTCGGCCAGGCGGATGCTGACGTCGTCGAGCGTCTCAAGGTCTTCACGTTCCTCACGCGTGCCGAGATCGATGAGTACGCGGCGCTCGTCGAGGCAGAGCCGTTCCGTCGTGCCGCGCAGAAGCGTCTCGCTTTCGAGGTGTGCGCACTGGTGCACGGTGTCGAGGCCACCCGGGCCGTGATCGCAGCCTCTGAGGCGCTGTTCGGTCAGGGCGATCTCACGACGCTGGATGCCGAGACGCTGCGTACCGCTCTGGAAGAGCTTCCGCACACGACGGCAGCATCGGGCACTCCCGTGGTCGAAGCCCTCGTCGAGACAGGACTCGTGTCGAGCCTCTCGGAGGCGCGTCGCGCGATCGCCCAGGGCGGCGTCTCGCTCGACGGCGCGAAGGTCGACGATGAGTCCGCGACAGTGACCGGCTCTCTCCCCGGTGGGGTCTCGGTGCTGCGTCGCGGCAAGAAGACCCTCGCCGGCATTTTCATCCAGGCCTGATTCTCGGCCGACGACAGCGCCACGATCGCGGGAGGCGAAGTGCCCTTCACTCCCAGTCATGCGATCGTGGCGTTGCCGTTCCTTCGCACGCCGCTGATTCCTGCGGCGATCGCGATCGGTGCGATGACTCCGGACCTCCCGCTTTTCGTCCGTGTGCTGGTGCCGGACTACATGGTGACGCACGATCTGCGAGCGATCGCGTTGACGGCCACGATCGCGCTCGTGCTTCTGCTGGTCTGGCGGTGCCTGCTCCGTCCGGCGGTGCGTCCGCTGGCACCGCGTTGGCTCGCGCGTCGGCTCCCGCGCGAATGGGATGCGGGAGCGCGTGCTGCCGTGCGCGAGACGTTTCCGTCTCTCGTCGGGGTGATCTGGCTCGTCGTGTCGCTCCTGATCGGAGTTGCATCGCACATCGTCTGGGATGCGTTCACGCATGAAGGTCGCGTCGGCACAGCGCTGTGGCCGGCACTGTCGCATCCGTGGGGTCCGTTGGACGGCTACAAGTGGTTGCAGTACGGCTCGACGGCGTTCGGCCTCGTGGTGCTGGTGATCGCGGCCCTTGTGTGGTTCGTCCGCCGCCCCGCCGTCGCCGGCGCAGCCCCGTGCGCCCCGCGTGCCCTGCAGATCACCTGGTGGCTGTCGCTCCCGGTGTTCCTGCTGGCTGCCTGGATCTGGGGTCTGGCCGCGTTCGGCCCGCTGACGGCATCGTTCACGGTGCGGCACCTCGCCTACCGCGTGCTGCCTCCCGCGTGCGCGGTATGGGGAGTGTTCACTCTTGCGGTGTGCCTCGTTGCGCCGCTGCTGGCTCGTCGGTCGATGCGGTCCATTCCGCAGTATCTGAGCCCCACCGACGTGGCGCGCTGAAGCCGGTCGGCCCGCCGAGGTAGGTGACGGCCGGAGCTGCGGTCGTGACGGCGTCGCCGTCGACGGTGAACGTCTGCAGGTGGGCGGTCACGTCGCTGGCTGTGGCGTGTGTCATCTCCGTCTGCCGGGGCATCCGCAGCAGTTCGGCGGCCATGCGTCGCAGCGAGGTCTCGACGAGCCACCCACCGCCCTCGACACTCTGCCGACGCAACGCCGCGCAGATGCCGGCCGCCAGGAGGTAGCCGGCACTGTGGTCCAGGCCCTGCGCAGGCAGTGCGCCCGGACGCTCCCCGTCGAGGGATTCGACCCACGAGATCCCGCTTGCCGCCTGGACGAGGCTGTCGAAGCCGCGCCGCTCGGGGACGTCAGAACCCCAGGCGGTGAGACGGGCGATCACCAGATGCGGATGCTGCGCGTGCAGTGCTTCGGGGGTGAGACCAAGACGGGCGAGGCCTTCCGCGCGATAGCCGAGGACGACGACATCCGCCGAGCGCAGCAGCTCACGCCAGCGGAGCGTGTCGGCAGTGATGTCGAGCAGCGCACTGCGCTTGCCATGACCGGTGTCGAGGTGCTGCCATTCCGGCTCCGGGATGCGCGGCGGATCGATGCGGAGCACCTCTGCACCGAGCAGTGCGAGAGTGCGGGTGGCAACGGGGCCGGCGATCACACGCGTGAGGTCGAGAACGCGGATGCCGCGCAGCGGCGCGCCGGGATCGTCGAGGCGGCGCACGGCCGGTGACGCATCACTCACCCGTGCGACGGTGATCGGGGGGTGCGCGCCGAGGGTGGCATCCGTCTCGGGGTTCTCGCGCGCGACCGAGACGCAGAGACCATCTGCCGCAGTGACCGCGGTCGTCGCGTCGACGGAGGTGAGGGCGCGTAGCCTGCGTGCGATGTCTTCCGGCGCAGCATCTGCGGTCAGACCCAGTCCGCGCCGCAGGGCGGCCGCATGGTGCGGGTAGTTGCCGTGCGTGCGCACCCACCCGTCGGCCGTGCGCCAGAATCCCGAGAAGGGCGACCACACGTCGGGAGTCACGCCGTTGATACGCAGGTGCCGGTCGCTCTGGAACGCGACCGCCACGCGCGCCGGATCGGTCTGCACGTGAACGACATCCGTCGTCAGCCGTGCGGCGGTGATCGCGGCGGCGGTCACGCTTGCCCACGCCAGGTCTCCGAGCGCAAGTCGTGCAGAGAGTGGCACCGCGCCAGGATCGGCATCCGTGACGTCGAGGTTGCGCGCTGAGTCCCCGAGCGCATCGCAGAAGCGTCGCAGCGTCGAATCACGCACAGAACCGGTCATGCGTCACACCCTATGCCGGAGGACGCGCGGCGCATCCGGGCGCGTCGGAATACGGGTATGCATGGTTGACTCTCCTCATGTCGCGTGCGCCGTTGCCGATTCTCGGGTCCCTGTCGAGCGGATATCGCCGGACGCTCTCGCACCTGCGGCCGACGCTGGTCCTCGTCGCTGTGGTGCAGGGTGCCGTCGCCCTGATCGCGGCGCCCCTGCTCGTCGGGATGTTCACACTCGCCGCGCGCTCATCGGGACTCATCGCGGTGACGGACACGACAGCGGGCGCACTGTTCGGCAGTCCGCTCGGCGTGACGATCGTGGTCGTCTCGCTGCTGCTGACTGTCGCCGCGGCGCTCACCCAGCTCGCGGTCTTCGCGGTCGTCGCACGACACCGAGAGAGCGGCGGTGAACCGGGCGTGCGAACGATCGCAGCGCAGCTGCGTCAACGCCTGATCGCGCTGGCGCGGCGCCCGTCGACGCTGGTGCTCATCCCGTACCTGATCCTGTTGCTGCCGCTGGGGCACGTCGGCTTCGGCTCCGTCCTGACCCGCTGGGTCTCGATCCCCGCGTTCGTGTCGGATGAGCTCCTGAAGTCGCCGAGCACGACCGCGATCTACGTCGGCTTTCTCCTCATTGTCTGGTGGCTCAACCTGCGGTTCGTGTTCGCGTTGCCGCTTCTCTTCTTGGGGGAGGGGAGCGCGCCCGCGGCTCTCGCGGCGAGTTGGCGCCTCACACGCTGGCGCAGCATCCGCGTTGTGGGTCTCCTGCTCGGCGTTGCCGTCCCGCTCACCCTGGCGCTGACCGTGCTGGGGATCATCGCCGTCCTGCCGACGGTGCTCAGCGATGCTGTCGCGCCGGAAGGCTCAGTCGTGGTCGCCGCCATCGGGCTGGCACTGCTGCAGGTGCTGGTCTTCTTCCTCGTGGGCGTGTCGGTCATGGTCCAGATGCAGGCACTCGTGCACGCGGCGGGCGCCGGTGGCGCGCTGACGGCGGATGCCCCGGAGATCGTCGAGGCAACGGACGTATCGGATGCCTCGGCGGTGCGGACGTCCCGCACCGCCGCGCGCATCGTCGCAGCGGGCGCCCTTGCCGCAGTCGTGGCGTTGACGGTGGCCGCGATCGGTCCGCTCTCGGAGGTTGCAGACGGCAGCACGGAGGTGCTCGGTCACCGCGGCTTCAGCGATGGAGGTGTCGAGAACACTCTGAGTGCCCTGGAGGCGGCCAACCGTGCAGGCGCTGATCTCGTCGAGATGGACGTGCTGCAGACGAAGGACGGCGGCTGGGTCGTCATGCACGACACGAAGTTGTCGCGTCTCGCGGGTCAGGATGTCGCCGTATCCGATCTGACGCTCGATGAGATCACCCGGATCGAGGTGCGCGACGCTGCCGGGCACGTCGACACGATCCCCTCGCTGGAGGCCTACCTCCGTCGCGCGAAGGAGCTCGACCAGCAGCTGCTCATCGAGATCAAGACGCACGGGAAGGAGACGCCGGACTATGTCGCGGAGCTCATCGCCTTCATCGACGAGGTGGACGATGCGGATACGCACATCTACCACTCGCTCGTCTCCCATGTGGTCGAGGAGTTCTCGACGCTGCGCCCCGATCTCACCATCGGATACATCCTGGCTCTCTCGTTCACCGGAGTCCCGGAGTCGCCGGCCGACTTCCTCGTTCTCGAGCAGAGCGCGTACGACAGGGAGAAGCGGGACATGCTTTGGGACCGAGGCCAGGGTGTGTTCGTCTGGACGGTGCAGGATGCTGCCGCCATGCG
Organism: Microbacterium sp. GW823-FHT02G05; assembly: GCF_058797175.1. Taxonomy (NCBI): domain Bacteria; kingdom Bacillati; phylum Actinomycetota; class Actinomycetes; order Micrococcales; family Microbacteriaceae; genus Microbacterium; species Microbacterium sp. GW823-FHT02G05. Next base: position 300 of record NZ_JBXAJK010000001.1, on the reverse strand, counting down.
GGAGTACATGCGAGACAACGTCGACGGAATCATCACGGATCACCCCGACGTGGCGCTGACGGAGAGGGACGGTATCCGTGACGACATCGGTGTCGCCGCCCGGCTGCAGGATGCGGTGGATCGTCTGCTCGTGAATCCCTGACGAGGGAAGACCGTGGCGACACGCCCGGCGGGGTGGGTTGATTTGTGGGTTGGTGGGGTTGCGCGTAAGTTATTACTTGTTCGCCCCACAGGGAAGCGGAAGGGCCGGAAGGCCTCACCCCCCTCATGCTGGCGGACAGCCCACCACACTTCGAAGCC